>OZ242024.1:0-3621138 GCA_965204975.1 Dehalococcoidia bacterium | reverse complement strand
AGATTGACGATAGATTTGGCGAGGTCGACGAGGGGCGTCCAACCGGTTACGAACCCCTGAATCACTATACCCACTATGTTTGAGACAATCCAGTAGAGGGCGAGGCCGGCCTCGAAGTTGAGGGTGAAGACGCCGAACATGCCTGGCATGAGCCAGAGCATCATGCGGTTGGTCGACTCCTGCTGTGGGGTCGTCGAGGGCATGGTGGTCATCTTCTGCATGACGAACATGGAGACGCCGACCAGCACGGGCAGCAGGAACGGGAGTGGGTTGGCGCTGGAGTACTCGGCGAGGTTGAGGAACAGGAAAGTGCCATCGAGGGGGACTGCCTCGTGGACCATGGGCAGCCAACCGTAGAGGTGCTGGGACAGGTCTGCCAGCCTCTCAGGGGTCGACGGGAGTGTGCCTCGGAGCGCCCAGAAGAGGCCGAGGAAGATCGGCATCTGCACCACGAGGGGACCGAGGCAGCCGACCGGGTTTATGCCGTGCTCCCGGTAGAGCTTCATGGTCTCCTGGGAGAGCTTCTGGCGGTCGTTCTTGTAACGCTCCTGCAACTCCTTCATCTTGGGCTGCACGGAGGTCATGGCCTTCATGGAGCGGCTCTGCTTGATGGAGAGGGGGATCATCCCTGCGCGGATGATGACCGTGAACATGATGATCGCGACGCCGAAGTTGGAGAAGAAGGCCGCGTACAACAGCACGAGGCTGTTGATCATGGGGCGTATGATTACGCCGTTCCAGATTTCGCCGAGGATTTCCATATTAGCGTCCGGCCCCGCGCGAAGTAGCTAACATGCCTTCTCTTCTCCGCTGACGAGAGGATTGGGGCGGTCGGTGCGGTGGTTCCAATTCTCATCCGCGCCGCTCGGTGTGACGGTCAGGGCCCGGATGGAGTGGTCGATGGAGGAGACGATGAGTATGTCTCCGTGAGCCGTGACGGAGGCCTTGATGGGCTTCCCGACATCGCAAGAGTTGACGTTGGAGGGATCGGCAAGGTCGATCAGCCAAACGCGATTATCAGCCGACCCAACTGCGAGACGCTTGAACTTGGAGACGTCCGGGGCCGCGCCAGAAGATTGCGCACTCTCGTCAACAGCGGCAACAACATTGCCTGGCGGGGCTACCCCACCTTCACATTCGAATACGGACTCGATGCTGTCTGCGGCTTCAATACGCTCCCACTCGATCCAGACGTTGGCCTCGTCACCCGTCCCTTCCAGTTTGCGGGAGTCGTGGGTGAACACCTGCACCTGGATCAGTCCATCCTCGTTGGGCTCGGGAGTGATGATGTCCAGGTAGTCTCCGACCTCCAGGTCGCCCGACAACCCTGGATCTCTGGACGCGTAGGCAGCCGGGGAAACGGCCCATAGCTGCGGCCTCTGGAGCTTCACCCGGTCACATAGTTGGAGGAGCTGCAGCCTGGTGGCCGGCTCGGAAACGCCAAGTGGTATGGCAGGAGCGCCCGAAGGAGTACCGAGAATCGGCCCCTTGGCGCCGTCAAATCGCCATGTGAGGTCGCCCGTCTCGGCGTTCAGCGCGTACACGCTACCGTCGAGGGAGGGGACGAAGACCTGGCCTTCACCGGCGGCGGCCCCACCCCAGAACCAGCTGTCCGCGCCATCGAAGCGCCAGACCTCCGCGCCTGTATCGGCGTCCAGGGCGTAGAAGACGCTGGCGAATGAGCCAATGTAGAGTCTGCCGTCGTGAATCAGTGGTTGTGCCGTCACGCCGCCGCGAGCGTCGAACCGCCACCTTTCCTCGCCGTCGTCGCCGTCAAGGGCGTAGACGTAGTGGTCGAGGGAGCCGAAGTAGACGACTCCGTCTTGGGCGATGGGCGTGGACCAGACCCTGTTTCCGGTCGGGAAGGCCCACTCAGGCGAGCCGTCTTCTGCGTCGAAGGCGTAGAGATTGCCGTCGGATGAACCTACGAACACCAAACCGTCTGCAGCCGCGGGACCGCCAACAAGCGGCGATGTGTCTCCGATCTCCTTGCTCCAGATCTCACCGTTGTCCTGGGTGCGCGCGTAGAGCATCCCGTCGTATCCCGCGAAGTAGACGTTGCCATCGTAGAGGGCAGGGGGGCCATATACTGCCCGCCGCCCCTCCTCACCCTTGAGCTCGAACTTCCAAACCGTCAGGCCGCTGTCCAGGTCGATGGCCCTGAAGTCGCCGTCCATGGTGCCGACGTAGATGGTATCGCCGTCCACCACGGCCGTGGGCCAGCCCTCGGGTATGCCTATGCGGGTGCAGGCGGCCAGGAAGAGGCCAGCGGTGAGGAGGGCGAGCAGCAGCCGGGCTCGTGTACGTGCGTTTGGTGAGAGGTTCATAGGAACAGGGCGGTCGCTTACGGGACCGGGTCGTATCCCCAGGTACCGAGCGGACGACAGCGGCCGATCCTCCTGAGACCCAGCCACAGGCCCTTGGAAGCGCCGTAGCGGGCCACGGCTTCGCGGGTGTAGGTGGAGCAGCTGGGGAAGTGCCTGCAAGCGCCCCGGAAGTAGGGCGACAGGGCGACCTGGTAGATTTCTATGGCCTTGATAACGAGGCTACGCATTCTTCTCCTCTGACGACGGCGCGACGAGGCGTGCCCGATCGCACAGGGACTTCAGCGAACGCTGGAGGGCACGGAAGTCCGCATCACCGGCTCCGTTTCTCGCGATCAGCAGGATGTCCCAGCCCTCCCGCAGGTCGAGGCGTCGAAGGGCCTCCCGAAGCCTTCTCTTAACAAGGTTGCGTACGACGGCATTGCCCACGCGCTTGCTGACGGACATGCCGACGCGGCTGGTCTCGAGTGAGTTGGGCCGCGCGACGAGCACGAGGAGCCTGCTGGGCCAGGCCCGGCCGTGCGAGCGGAGAGCCGCGAAGTCACGCGGGCGCGTTAGCCGGCGTTCTTTGAGCATCGAGGCGAATCTCCACCCCACGACGTGGGACAGGGGCAGTGCTTGGGTGAGACTGTGGGACAACAGGGGCCTTAGACGGCCAGCCGGGAGCGACCCTTGTACATTCGCCGTTTGAGGACGCGCCGCCCGCCGCGACTGCTCATTCGAGAGCGGAAGCCGTGGACGCGGGCACGCCGCCGTTTCTTGGGTTGGTATGTTCTCTTTGGCATAGTTAGTCCGTCTTTCGATTATCGCATTGGCGAATTGGGGGTGTCAATTTGGCGAAGGGGAGGGTATCCACCGCAGAGGGCGCGGAGGGCGCACAGAGGGAGTTATGGGAAGGGATTCACCGCAGAGGGCGCGGAGGGCGCAGAGAGGGAGAGTTATGGGGGGAAGGGAAAGGTGCACTGCGTAGGGCATGGAGGAGTGGTGGGTGTTGGGCCCGGGATGCAGAGTGGTATACACTCGAAAGGTCTCCCTGCAGGTGTTACGGCAAGGGAGCATGTTGCTCTGCGGCGGACACGTGGGTCCGCCCCGACGGCGTGGCGATGGGCGGCGTAGTGGCCTAGAGGAAATCGAATGCGGGTGAGAGGCAATGACTGAGGTGAATGATCCGGCGGGGGTCTACCGGGCGCTTGGGGTGCGGGCCGCGATCAATGTGTCCGGGACGACGACGGCGTACGGCGGGACGAAGCTGCGCCGTGAGGTCATGGACGCGATGAACAGCGCGGCTAGCGTGCTGGTGGACGTCCACGAGCTGAACGCGCGGGCGGGAGAGATCATCGCGGAGATCGTGGGGGCCGAGGCGGCGTTCGTTTCGAGCGGGTCGGCCGGCGGGCTGGTGCTGCAGGCGGCGGCGGTGATGGCGGGGAAGGACCAGGCGAAGATGGCGCAGCTTCCGGACACGGCAGGATTGAAGAACGAGATCATCATCCAGAACTGCCAGCGGTTCGCGTACGACCAGGCGTACCGGGCGGCCGGGGCGAAGCTGGTGGGCGTCGGCGAGGGTCGGCGGTGCCACCTGTGGCAGCTCGAGGCGGCGTACAACGAGCGGACGGCGGCGGTCGCGTACCTGTTCGCCCCGTTCTACTCGCGCAAGGCGCTGACCTTGCCTGATGTGGTGGAGAGCGCACACGCCCGCGGCATTCCGGTGATCGTGGACGCGGCATCGACCCTTCCGCCGCGCGCCAACCTGAGCGCGGCGCTGAAGCAGGGCGCAGACATGGTGATCCTGAGCGGCGGCAAGGGGGTGCGCGGGCCGCAGGGGACGGGCATCCTGGCCGGGCGCAAGGACCTGATAGAAGCGGCTGCGGCCAACGCCAGCCCGAACCAGTTCATCGGACGCGGCATGAAGGTAGCGAAAGAGGAGATCGTTGGGCTGGTGGCGGCGCTGCGGATGTTCGTCGAAGAGGACGAGGAGGCGGAGACGGAGCGGTATACGGCGGTCTGCCAGAGGGTCGTGGACGCGTTGATCGAGGTCCCCGGGGTGGAGGCGTCGGTGAGGCACGACCGGATCGACTACCTGATCCCGACGGCGGTGCTCCGGTTCACGTCGGAGTGGACGGGTCCGCCGCCGAGCGAGATCTTCGAAAGGATGGCCGCGGGGGACCCGGCGATCTTCCTGCACACGCTGGGGAACCCCGACGAGCTGGGTGTGGACCCAATGAGCGTGGACGAGCGGGAGCTGGAGACTGTGATACGGAGGTTGGGCGAGGAGCTTGGGGGCTGAAACTCGCGCCGCCTTCGTCACATGGGCGGGGACTGCCCCGTATCGAATACGGGGCAGGCTCTGCGCGGGAAAGACGGTTTCTTTTGCGCACGCTCGGTAGCAATGCACCCCCTCACGGAGGCAACCTGAGCGGGTGACTGGACGTACTATAGAGTAGGGATGTTTCTTACTGTTCGACATTTTCGTAGGTGGGCCATCGTACCGGCGTGTGTTGCGGTGGTGGCGTTGGCTATTGCATGCGGGGGCACGGGAGCGCCTGAGCAGCCGACGCCTGTGGTGGTGCCGACGGTGGCCCCGGTGTCCATTGACACCGTGAAGCTGGCGGAGATCATTACGCCCACTCCCCTGCCCCGCGCTCCGGATCCCAGCCCTACGGCCGAGACGTCGGGCACCCCGGAGGCGGGGTATAAGCCCGAGTCGAACATGTACCGATTCTTCTCGCGTGTCAACCATCCTGTGAAGGTGGCGCTGGAAGGGCTCGAGAAGGCACGGACGCACAAGGACTCGACGCAGGTGCCGATAATCCTGGAGGTGCTGCGGTTCTTCCCCTCGCAGCAGTTCCAGCAGGATGCGCTGGAGACCTTGAACCAGCTAACGGAGCAGCCGCCTGAGGGAGAGGAGTGGACGTGGAACCAGTGGATGATCTGGCTGTGGGAGAACTCCTCCGACTACCCCGTCCCCGAAGAGTACAAGACATGGAAGAGCGTATTCCTGACCAGCGGCATTGACCAGCGGTACCGCGAGTTCCTGCCGCCTGACGGCAAGGTAGAGCCGGACATAGACCTGCTGGAGCTGATATGGGGCGGCGTCGCGCCGGACCAGACGCCGCCGCTGGTGGACCCGGACGTCGTCACGGTAGAGGAAGCCGACTACCTGCTTTCCGGCGACAGGGTGTTCGGGGTATCGATCGACGGAGAGCACCGGGCGTACCCGCTTCGCATCACGAACGTCCACGAGATCGTGAACGACAAGCTGGCGGGACAGCCAATCGTACTCGCCCAGTGCGTGCTGTGCGGGTCCGGGGTCATCTACTCGGCAGAGGTTGGAGGCGTCAAGACGCTGTTCGGCACGTCGGGCCTGATATACAAGACCAACCCTGTGATGTACGACCTGGAGAACAAGACGCTGTGGCTCCACTTCACCGGCGGATCCGTCGCGGGGTCATTAGCCGACCCCGGCAGCGCCCTAGAGCCTATCCCGTCTGTGGTGACGACGTGGAAGGAGTGGTCGGAGCTGCATCCCGACACGACGGTCCTGGCGGTGCTGAACGAGATCTACCCTCCCGAGGCCTACGTTCCGGAGTCGACGCCGGGCTCGCCACTGGAGACGTACCTGAACACGGACGAGACGATTTTTCCCGTTTGGCCAAGCAGCGATGAGCTTTCACTGAAAGCGAGCGTGCTGGGAGTGCGGGCCGGTGGTGAGGCGAAGGCGTACACGGTAGGCGTGCTGCAGGAGCGCAGGGTCGTCAATGACGAGGTCGGCGGGACGGCTATCGTGATCGTGGCGTCGTCGGAGACGGAGGCCGCGAGGGTGTACGAGCGGGGGGCGTTGTCGCTGGCGCTTGGCGATGACGAGGAGGCAGGGACGCCGACGGAGGTGGTCGACGAGGATGGCGGGGTGTGGAAGGTGACCGAGGAGGCGCTGGTCAACGAGGAGAGCGGGCAGGAGCTGGCCAGGATACCGGCGCAGATAGCGTTGTGGATGTCGTGGTACGCGTTCTTCCCGGATACAGGGCTGGAGAAATAGTGTAGAGTGGATATTAGAGACTATCCGTGAAACATCTGAGTCACCTGAGCACTGCCCTTCGACAGGCTCAGGGCGAACGTTCCTAAGCGGCCGACCAACCGGCAAGGAAGAGGGCGGGTTTGAAACCCGCCCCTACGTATCTCTTGGCGTTCCGGTCAGAGCGAGTTGGATGGGAAGGTGTGCAATACATGAATAGGAAGTCCTTTGGTCTCGCGGCGGCGGTCGGGTTGATGGCGGCGGTCGCCGTGGCCTGCTCGGGTACTGATGAGGCACCCGTTCCCACTGCCGCGCCCACGCAGGCCGCGACGGTCGCGCCGGCTCCGACTGAGGCGCCACCGGCAACCGCAGCTCCCGCGCCCACGGAGGCGCCGGAACCGACGGCTGCGCCCACGCAGAGCCAGTCTGCGGCCACGTCGACGGCGGCGCTGGGTCCGACGGATGACTATGACTCCACCGAGAACATGTTCCGGCTGTTCTCGGGTCGCGACCACAGCCCCGACGACACGCTGGACGCCATCTCGCTGGCCGTCGCGAACAACGACAAGTCGATGGTGCCGCTGCTGGTCGAGCTGCTCCGCTTCTTCGCGAACCAGGAGCTGCTGATAGAAGCGAGCACGGCAATCCAGGAGATAACGGGCAGGGAGTTCAGGCGCGAGCAGGGGTCGTGGAACGAGTGGATGGAGTGGCTGGGCAAGAACGCGGAGGAGTACGCCCCTCCGGACGGCTACGTGTTGTGGAAGAGCAGCCTGATGAGCCTGATCGACCCCAGGTTCGCGGAGTTCCTGGGTCCGGCAGAGGAGGGCTCGCGCATCAACCTGTTCGAGGTCGCGTGGGGAGGCGTGAGGCCCGACGGAATCCCGGACCTCCAGAACGCGCCGGTGGTCACGGCGGGAGAGCAGGAGTACCTGCAGCCGAGCGACCGGGTATTCGGGGTTTCGATCAACGGGGAGCACCGGGCTTATCCGCTGCGCATCGTGAACGCCCACGAGATGGCGAACGACGTGCTGGGGGGCGAACCCATATCGCTTGCCTATTGAACGCTCTGCGGCACCGGAATAGTGTATTCCGGCAAGATCAACGGAGAGACAACCACATTCGGCACGTCCGGGATGCTGTACCGCAGCAACAAGGTGATGTACGACCGGCTGACCAACTCGCTGTGGAACCAGCTAACAGGCGAGCCGGTGATCGGGCCGCTCTGGGACTCGGGGATCAAGCTCGACTTCTTCCCGGTGATCCTGACGACATGGGAGGAGTGGCTGGAGCTTCATCCCGATACGACGGTGCTGCAGCAGGACACGGGGCTGTACCCGGCTGAGTTCTACTACCCCGAAGAGGACCAGCGGGCGATCTACTACGCCTATTTCAACGACCCGGAGACGATGTTCCCGGTGCCGGACAGGGACGACCAGCTCGACACCAAGGCCGTGGTGCTGGGAGTCCAGCTGAACGACGGCTACAAGGCGTACTCGTCTGAGGCGCTGCGGGAGCACCGCATCGTGCACGACGTCGTCGGCGGGGAGCAGATCGTGGTGCTTGGCTCGGCCGCAAGCCAGGGTGCGCGGGCGTACTACAGCGGCGGGAATACGTTCGCGCTGGTTCCAGACGAGAGCGGCAGCCACCTCGCCAATCCGCAGCTAGTCGCAGACGCGGACGGAGTCACGTGGCAGGTGACCGAGGAGTTTCTCGTAAGTACGGCGGACGAGTCGGAGAAGCTGGCGCGGA
This sequence comes from Dehalococcoidia bacterium, assembly GCA_965204975.1. Lineage (GTDB taxonomy): Bacteria > Chloroflexota > Dehalococcoidia > Lucifugimonadales > CAJWER01. The sequence continues at coordinate 3,613,056 of OZ242024.1, read as the reverse complement.
TACCGACGCACATGTCGTTCTGGTTCGGGTGGTTCCAGTTCCACCCGGGGACGGAGCTGTACACGGGGCCGTGACGGGACCTTAGTCTGCGGCCAGTCTAACCCAGGCTATTCCGTCGACGTGCTCGAAGTGCTGGTCGGCAGACACTAGGTCGGCGCCCGTTTCCATTGCGTGAGCCGCAATCCAGACATCGTTGGTGGGAATTGGGCGACCCTTGGTCTTAAGCAGTGCCATTATCCTAGAGTACCTGTCCGCCGTCACAGGCCCCACAGGAACGAATAACACGTAGCGGCGCCCAAGGAAGGAGCGAAGCTCGGCAAGGTTTTGCCCCAATCGTGCCCCTCGACGGAAGCCGAACAATTGCTCGCCTACGACGATGGCAGACAGAAGTATCTCGTCGGCACCGTGCACTAGCTCCCTCACCTCATGATTGCCGCGCATGAACGCTGAGTAGGCGTTGGAGTCCAGTAGGATCCTCACTTCCAGGCCGACTCATCTACGGTTTCAAAGACCTCAAGGGCATCATTGAACGCTTCGGCTTCATCCTGGCTCCATGTGCCGAACAGGTCGTCCAATGAAGACCCTATCGCTTTCGTGTCCTGCTCATCGTCCGCTAGTCCGGCACCCTTTCTGAGCAGCTTAAGGGCAGCTTGGTTCAGAGAGGTACCCTCGCGTTGAGCAAGGTGCCGCAGCTTGGCGCTCAACTCGTCGTCGAACCCCCTGACTGTAAGTTGGTTCATGCGAGGTACCTCCCATGACTCACCAAATGAGTCGTGTATGAGTCACGTTACCGGTAGTCCCCCCGCAGGTCAAGACACCACGCTACAGGCGGAGGCCCGACTGCCGGCTGGTCTATCTCCGTATTCCTTGGATGGACAGGTATAGCGTGCAACAATTGTCGCATGTGGTATTGGGAGGGCGAGGTGCGGCGATGGGTGAGGTGAAGAGCTGGGCGAGCATCCTGGACGAGGCGACCCGGGAGCAGGCCGAGGTGGTGTCGCGGGCGCCGGGTGTTGCGGGGCACGTGGCGCTGATGCCGGACGCGCACCTGGGCATCGGCGCGACGGTGGGGAGCGTCATCCCTACGTGGTCCGACACGATCATCCCCGCGGCGGTGGGCGTGGACATCGGGTGCGGCATGATCGCTGCCAGGACGGACCTTCCAGCGCTGCCAGACGACCTGCGCCCGCTGGTGGGGATGTTCGGGCGGTCTATTCCGGCCGGCGTGGGCGGCGACCACTCACGGGCCAGCCGCAGGGCCGAGGAGTGGTTCGACGCGGACCCGGTGCCTGACGAGTCGGTGTTCGACTCGGCGCCGGTACGACGGCGCGGGCGGGGCAGGAAGAGGGACGCGCGGTCGATGATTGCGAGAGGGAAGAAGCAGCTGGGCACGCTGGGTTCGGGCAATCACTTCGTGGAGGTGTGCCTGGACGAGGCCGGGGCCGTGTGGGTGGTGCTGCACTCGGGTTCGAGGGGCATCGGCAACGCCATCGCGGAGATCTTCATCGAGGTGGCGAAGGCCGAGAACGAGGAGGAGCTGGAGGACGCGAACACGGCGCGGCTGACGGGCGGCTCGTTCACGAGGTACATCGCGATGATGGAGTGGGCACAGCGGTACGCGGCGACGAACCGGGTGTTCATGATGGACGCGGCGATCGCGGACCTGGCGCGGCACGCGGGGGAGTTCGAGGTGGTGGAGAGGATCAACTGCCACCACAACTTCGCGGCGCTGGAGGAGCACTTCGGGCGCGAGGTGTGGATCACCCGGAAGGGAGCGATCAAGGCCGACAGGGGCGACCTGGGCATCATCCCGGGGTCGATGGGCACGTCGACGTACATCGTGGAGGGCAAGGGCGACGCAGACTCGTACAAGTCGAGCGCACACGGCGCGGGCCGGATGTACAGCCGTGGCAGGGCGAGGAAGACGTTCACGACCGAGTCGCTGAAGGAGATGATGGAAGGGAAAGCGTGGAACGCGAACAGCGCGAAGAAGCTGCTTGACGAGCACCCGGACGCGTACAAACCCATCGAGCAGGTGATGGAGGACCAGAGGGACCTGGTGTCGGTCAAGAACCGGCTGACGCAGGTGGTGAACTACAAGGGGGCGTAGCTCACGGCTGGGAGGCGGCCTGGCTCGACAAGAGGACTGGCAAGGGGAGATCGAAGGGATCGCTAGGTCGAGGGGACCCCGCCCCAGGTCCCTCGTCGGGGACTCCTCGGGACGACAGTTCTGCGCCGTCTGTCCTCCACAGCGATGGACCCCGCCCTTTGGCACTGGCGGGAACGTGCGCCTTCGTCGTGATAGAATCGCGGGCGGGTTTTCGGCCTGCTCACAGAGGCGTCCCAGGGGACGGGGGTAGCAATGCTCGAGCGATTCAAGGTGCCGGAGCCGGACAAGGTGCTCGTGCCGGAGGGGTCCCTCCGGGAGACTGTGTCCGCCATATTCGAGAAGATGGGCGAGACGGTGGAGGACGCGGCGCTCGGGGCCGACGTGCTTGTGACGGCGGACCTGCGGGGCGTGGAGACGCACGGCGTGTCGAACATGCTGAGGGCGTACGTGGCGCTCTACGGCGACGGCACCCTGAAGGCGAACGCGGACTGGAAGATCGTGCGCGAGAGCCCCACGACGGCCGTTATGGACGCGGCTGGAGGCCATGCGATCATCCTCGGCCCTAAGGCGATGAGGATCGCCATCGGCAAGGCCAGGGAGATGGGCATGGGCGCGGTGGCGATGTTCAACGCCGGCCACTCGGGGCCCATCGGCCATCACGCGATGCTGGCGGCTGAGGAGGACATGGTCGGGATCACGATGACGTCGGCGGGCGCGAAGATCGCGCCGACGTTCGCCGCGGAGGCCAGGCTGGGCACGAACCCCATCGCCATCGCGGCTCCGGCGCGGAACGAGGCGCCCTATCTGTACGACGCGGCTACGAGCGCGATCGCGGGCAACAAGATCAGGCTGGCCCAGAGGGTGGGTGCGAAGCTGCTGCCGGGGTGGATTGCAGACATAGACGGTACGCCGTATGAGGAGCCGGTCGCCCCGCCGGACATCGACGAGATGCTGATGCTGCCGCTGGGCGGAACCAGGGAGCAGGGCTCGCACAAGGGATACGGCTTCGGGATGATGGCGGAGATCATGTGCAGCCTGCTGTCCGGGGCCCAGCCGCCGATGCTGGGCGGAGAGCAGTCGCGCCACTTCTTCTCGGCGTTCAACATCGACGCGTTCACGGACGTGGACGAGTTCAAGGACACGATGGACGGGACGCTGAAGACGCTGAGGACGACGCGTCCGGCGCCGGGGCACGACCGAGTGATGTACGCGGGGCTGTCGGAGCACGAGGAGATGATCGAGCGCCGGGCCAACGGGATACCGCTGCACAGCGAAGTGGTGGAGTGGTTCGACCATATCACCGGGGAGCTGGGGCTGGCGCCGCTGGGGAGAGTCTAGCCACAGAGGGCACGGAGGGCACAGAGGTAGAGATTGTGGGGGAGCGTTGGAACCTTGAGTCCCCGAGGCCCGGGACTGGATACCGGCCTTCGCCGGTATGACGATGTGGCGCCGGGTGGCTTTCTTGCAGCATGGCTATAGAAGAAACACGGTAGGAGCGAATAGATGCCGATATTGAGCAGGGACAGGATTGTGAGGATCGGGGAGGTGATGCTGGAGGCCGGGGGCGCGCTGCCGGGGCACGCGTCGATCGTGGCGAACCACCTGGCTGAGGCGAACCTGGCCGGACACGATTCGCACGGGTTCATACGGATTCCGCAGTACCTGGAGGGGATCAAGGCTGGGAAGCTGGACCCCAAGGCGGAGCCGGAGGTCGTGCGCGAGCGAGGCAGCTTGCTCCTGATCGACGGCCACTCGACGTTCGGGCAGGTGGTGGCCACGCGTGCGACGGAGATGGCCATCGAGAAGGCCCGCGACCACGGAATCAGCATGGCGACGATGGGCAACCTGGACCACACGGGGCGCATAGGGACGTACCCCGAGATGGCGGCAAGAGCAGGGATGGCGGCGATCATGTTCACGGGCTTCGCCGGGGGCACGTTCGGCAACAACGTTGCGCCGTTCGGGGGCCGGGCCCGGCGGCTGGGCACGAACCCCATAGCCATGGCCTTCCCCCACCGAGACGGCGCGCCCGTGCTGCTGGACTTCGCGAGCTCGATGGCGGCAGAGGGCAAGCTGCGAGTCTACCGGAACAAGGGCGACGAACTGCCGGACGCGTGGGTGCTGGACAAGGACGGCGTGCCGAGCAGGGACCCGAACGCCTACTACGAGGGCGGCGCGATACTGCCGGTCGGCGGGACACAGGGCGGCCACAAGGGATACGCGCTCTCGGTGATGGTGGCGCTGTTCGGCGGGATGCTGGGCCACATCGCCACGCCGAGCGGCGAGACGAACACGTGGACGGGCTCGACGATTGCGGTCATGGACGTGGGCGGGTTGGCACCGATCGACGACGTGCGCTCCGAGGTGCAGGCGATGATGGCGTACGTGAAGGACACGCCGCTGATGGAGGGCGCGACGCAGGTGCTGTTCCCGGGCGAAATCGAAGCGGTGAGCCGGGCGGACCGCCTGGCGAACGGGGTGTACATCGACGACACGACGTGGGGGCAGGTCGAGGGTCTGTTCGACGAGTATGGGGTGCGCGAGGAGTTGGAGGGATAGAGTGAGAGCGATCAGGGCAAGCGCATCGCAGATTATCGTCGAGCAGCTGGCGGCGTCGGGGGTGAAGTACGTCTTCAACAACCCGGGGTCGCGGGAGGCGCTGTTCTTCGATGCGCTGGGGTCGCACCCGGACATCCACGGGATCATGTCCCTGCACGAGGGCACCGTGGCCGCGATGGCCGGGGGTTACGCGCAGGCGAATATGGACACGGCGGTCATGTCGGTCCACCTGGGCGCGGGGCTGGCGCAGAGCCTGGGCCAGATGATCAACGTGTGGAACGGCAGCCTGCCGGTTGTGGTGATCACGTTCGCGGGGGACACGGGCAGCTTCGGGGACAAGGTGGGGCTCGACCTGAGCCACTCGTTCGGGCCGACGTCGATTGCCGCGCCGTTCTGCAAGTCGACGTGGACGGTGATCGAGCCTGAGGGACTGCCGCAGGCCATCGACCGGGCATTGCTGGTGGCCGGCGCGCCGCCGGTGGGGCCGGTGCACCTGGCGGTGTACGACCGGATACTCTCCAACGCGCCGGTGGATGCGGAGATCATCGAGGGCCGCACCAGTGCCGGCAGGGCCGGTTACCCGTCCGATGCGGACGTGGAGGAGATTGTGGACGCGCTGGCGGGGGCGGAGAGGCCGCTGCTGTGCATCGGGGACGGGGTGTGGAAGAGCGGCGCGGAAGAGGGTGTGGCAACTCTCGCCGAGAATCTGGGCATACCCGCCTCCGGGGACTATCGTGCGATGCCGATACGGCACCCGCTGTACTGCGGCAGCTACGAGGAGGCAGCGGCAAGGCTGGAGCCTGACGTGGTGGTATGCGTGGGCGTCCGCCAGAACAGCCGGGGCATGCCGGGGGACTTCGAAGCGTATAACGGGCGGCGGCGCATCCTGGCGGTCGGCCACGACTCCGGGAACCTCAAGAACATCCCGGGGCTGCAGACGGCGGTCCTGGCCGACGAGTCCCGCGCGGTAGAGCTGATGCTGGAGGCGGCCGCGGAGCGCAACGGGGAGTTCGGCGAGCGCCGGGAGTGGGCGGCCGAGCAGGCCCGCACGCTGCGGGCGCGGCGGCGGCAGGCCGTCGAGAACTCCGGGGGGCCGCAGGACGGCCTCGTGCGGTCGTGGGTGCTGGGCGACGCTCTCGACGACGCGCTAGAGGACGCGGGCGGCGGGATGGTGATGATCGAGCAGTTTGCGGTGCCGCTTGAGGCGGCGCGCGAGGCGAAGGACGCCACACGTAACGTCTACGTGCGGCCGGCGGGCGGCTCGGAGGGGTACGGCATCGGCGGGACCATCGGGCTGAAGCTGGGCGCGCCGGACAGGCCGGTGGTCGGCCTTGTGGGGGACGGGTCGGTCTACTACGCGGACTCGGGCCTGTGGTCGGCTGCGCACCACCGGGTGCCTGTGCTGTTCGTCATCCCCAACAACCGGGCGTACGGCATCGTCGCCAACTCGTACCAGCGAGCGGGCGGAGCGATGAGCGACGCCGGGAACTACGCGGGGGTCGCGCTGGAGGGCATCGACATCGTGAAGCTGTCGGAGAGCTTCGGCGTCGAGGCGCGCGACGTTACAGACGAGGCAGCCGTCGAGGCTGCGATTGCTGAGGGACTGGAGACGGTGGAGCGCGAGCGGAGGCCGATGCTGCTCAACGTGCACCTACCGCAGGGGCTGCCAGCGGGCGGCCGCGCGGTGCCGCCCTTCAAGCTGGGTTGATGGTGACCTCGATCCAGGTTTTGAGACTTCGCGACTAACGCAGATCTCACTTGACTCGGCGGAGCACCGCCCTTCGACAAGCTCAGGGCGAACGATCCTTGGGTGCGCCGCTCTGAGCCACTCAAAACACCCCAATCAAGAGGGTCCTTCGAGGTTCAGTATGACTTACGGGCCGCATGTCTTTGCGGGGAATCCGCTGGACCGGGGAGACCGGGAGCGGCGGGACGAAGGGTGGCTGGCGGCGCGGGTCGTCGACCCTGGCAGCAGGTTCCTGGTTATGCCGGAGCTGGACGTGCCGGTGGCCGACGAGGGCGGCGAAGATCTGACGTGGCTGACCTATGAGGATGTGCAGGCGTTCGGTGTCGACGGGGCCGAGCCTGTGTTCCTCGGCAAGCGAAATGGAGTCGCGCATTTCGCGGTGCTCGTGCCGGCGACGAGCGGCGCGGCGGCGCGGCTCAGGAACGACGACTCGCTGCGGTTCGTCGACGCGAGGTCGGCGGCGGGGTTCCTGAGCGGGCCCGAGACGGGCATGGTTGCTCAGGCGAGGTCGCTGTTGGACTGGCACAACCGGCACGGGTTCTGCTCGGTGTGCGGTCACCGGACGGCGATGGGCCGGGGCGGGCACGTCCGCAAGTGCACGGATTGCGGGGCCGAGCACTTTCCGCGCACGGACCCGGTGGCGATCATGCTCGTCCACGACGGCGAGCGCTGCCTGCTGGGCCAGTCACGCGGGCGGCTGTCGCGGATGCGGATGTACTCGGCGCTGGCAGGGTTCATCGACCAGGGCGAGTCTGTGGAGGAGGCGGTGGCGCGCGAGGTGCGGGAGGAGGCGGGCATCGCCGTCAGGAACGTCAGGTACCACTCGTCGCAGCCATGGCCCTTCCCGTCGTCGCTGATGATCGGGTGCCATGCCGAGGCCGCGACGACGGATATCGACATCGACGACGAGGAGATGATCGACGTGCGGTGGTTCGACCGGCGGGAGGTGTTGGACGCGCTGGAAGGACGGAGCGAGACGCTTGCCGTGCCACAGCCGATCGCGATTGCGCATCACCTGATCAGGACATGGGCACTGGGGGAGATCTAGCAAACTGGGGTGAGTCGGGTGCCCGTGTCATGAGCATGCCCTCATTTCCGACCGGGGAGGGCCGGTTTGAAACCCGCCCCTACAACGCCATGCAGGTCACGGCAGGAGGCCTTGGGTGCGCAGGAAGGTGATGACGGTCTCGTTGACGTGCATGGGAGGGCCGCCTGAGTGGCCGGGGATTTCCATGGGAGTTAGCAGGAGTTTTTCCCGGGCGCCTCTTGACTCGTAGGCATCGGTGAGCATGGACGCGAGGCGCTCGTTGTGGTGCTGGCCTATGCGCTTGTCGTCGTAGCCCATCTGCACCTGGAGGGGCCTGGGCGGGAGCCTGTCGACGAGGTCGTAGAGGTCGTGCTTCCTTATCAGGGGCTCGTCGTCCATGCCCTCGAATTCGCGCAGCCAGGGCCATGAGATGACAGGGCCGATGACGACCGCCGCGTCGATTCGCGGGTTGCGCGCGGTGGCGAAGAGGACGGCGAATCCGTGGCGCGAGCTACCCATGAATACGATGCGGCCGGGACTGCCGAGGCCGTGTTCGAGCACGTGGTCGACGATGCCGTCGGCGCGGCTCTGCCACATCTCGAAGTCGTCGACGCCGTTATGCAGGTCCTCCGCCAGCTCGCTGAACTTGTCGAAGTAGCGCCCGTGCATCAGGAGGACCTTCGCACCGGCTGCGGTGAGCAGGTCGAGCCACGGTGTCATGACGTTGGGCTTTTCGAGGGTGTTGACCGGGTCCTGGACAGCGGCTATGGCCTGTGTGGGGATTACACAGAGGGGGGCGTCAGCGGGGACCTGGTCGTCGCAGCCGAAGTTGCACAGGACCGGCTGACCGTTGGCCTCGATGGTCACGGGGGTCCAGAAGTTTGGGTCGTACTGTTTGGAAGCCACAGGGTGAGGAGTACAGTTGCTGACAATAGAGCCTATTCGAGAACGGAAAAGCCCATGTCACCCACAACACCATCAACGTTCTGAGGCAACGATACCTTGATGTATGCAGGGAGCTGGTTACGTATACGTCCAGACAAGGGTCCGTCCTTCGTCACAAAGAGATCGCATCCCTGTTCCTTTGCGGTCACGACATGTATGGCATCAGCGGCATCAATGTCGGTCGTACCGGCTATCCGTACGGCTTCTTCCCAACCCTGGTCGGTCAAATACGGATAGTCGATGAAGGGGTATCGGATCTCGAGCCGTCGCATCACCTGGTCGTAGATCTGATTCAACACAGCTTTGTCCATCACACGCCCCGGCATTTGGCGGTATATCGAGCGGAACTGTTCGCCTGCTCGACGACGGTCGTCCACGAATCTCTCCTCCTGACGATCGTCGAGCAGCTCCATTACTGCAAGAACGGATGTGGAGCAACGCCATCCTCGGTTGCGGATCGACTCCACAAGCTCGATAGAGTCGTCGCCTCTAGGCCGGTCGAACAACGTGTCCATGATTACGTTGGTGTCGAGGTACAGGTGGGGAACAACAGCAGTCGTGGTCTCCCGGGTGGTCATTCGGGGTGGCTGGCACCAACTAGAGAAGCTTTCGGCTTCTTCCTGGGGAAGACCTCTTTCCTTGCCTGTTTGACCTTAGGCGACGGCTTCTTACGGGTGGTTGTGGAAAGGGTTGGCTTATCTGAACTACCTTGCGACGCCTTGTTCATACCAGCCTGTCCTCCGTTGGAATTGCTCCATGTTACATGATGTGGAACATCACGGTTGAAGCGGCAGGACTATGTGGGAGGGGTGGGCTGGGTCGTGGTAGATAGTCTGTGTGGCGGTGGTGTAGGCCCTGTCGATGCCGAGGGGGCCGCCGGTGTTGGGATTGACGTCGAAGCGGGGCCAGTTGCTGCTGCTGATGTCGAGCCGGATGCGGTGACCCTTGCGGAAGATGTTGGACGTCGGGTAGAGCTGGAATACGAACTCGTAGGGTTTGCCCGGCTCCAGGTCCTCGGGGCGAGTCCAGCCGTTGCTGTACCGGGCGCGGATGATGGAGTCGGTGATGTTGAAGGCGAGGCCGTCGGGGAAGTTGTCGCTGGGCGGGTATACGTCGATGAGCTTGGCGGTGAAGTCGGTGTCGAGGGCCGACGATGAGGCCCAGAGCCGCATCTCGATGGGGCCGGTAATCTCGGTGTCGCAGGTCAGCTCGCCGGTCTGGAAGGTGAGGACGTCGCGCCGGGTGTTGAGCGGCAGGGTGTCATGGCAGCCGATTACGCCGGGGCGCCCCCGCTGGTCGAACGCTCCAGGGGCCATGACCATGTCGGCGGCGGAGATGCCTCCTCCAAGAGTGGGCACGGGGTCCATGGGATCGAAGGTGTATCCGGTCGAGCCGCACTCCTCCTCCGCGGGATCTTCGGGAGACAGGGAGCCACCAGCGTGGAGGTAGTAGGGCGTGAAGGCCGTGCCGGGCAGGGGCCAGTCGGGCTCGCTGCGCCAGTACCCGCCGTGATGGACACGGCCGGGGTACTCGGAGCCGTCGCCCGGCGATCCCAGGACGGCCCTGTCGTCGCTCCCCTGCCCCATCGTGAAGATCCTGACCGGCTGCCAGTCGGAGGTCTCAGTGTGCAGGTCCTTGAGATGCTGGTCGAACCAGGCCAGCTTCAGGTCCATGTAGGTGACCTGGGCATCGACGCCGAAATAGAGGTCTCCCGAGTAGGGGGTCTCGTACTTGCCGTGGGTCCACGGGCCCATGAGCAGGTGCTGGGGGGACTTCTTGATGCGGCTCAGGGCGACGTAGGACTCGCAGGTGTTGCGGGCGTAGGAGTCGTACCAGCCGCCGAGGTACAGGGTCGGCACGTCGGCATGCTCGTCGTAGTACTCGGAGATGGCGTAGCCGCGCTGCTTCCAGTAGTCGTCGTAGTCGCCGTGGGTCTGTATGTCGATGGCCCACTGCTCGTACGAGGGCAGCCGCCTGAGCACGGTGGCCCCTTCCCGCAGGGGGTACTGTGCGATGAGCTCGTCCATGTAGGTCGTGTAGGCCTTTACGATCTCGGCCTTCAGGCCGGCGTCGGCCTCGGCCTCCTGGCTGGTGGCGGCCATGCGGAAGACGTAGACGAGGAATCGCTGCTCGAGCGCGCCATTCTGGCGCATGGAGCTGTGGTAGTAGTTGGACGCGCCGACCCCGACGATCATGGTCGACAGGTGGGGCGGGTCCAGGGTCGCGAGGGCTGCCTGGTCGCTCCCGGCGTACGAGTCGCCCATCGTCCCCACGCGGCCGGTGCTCCACGGCTGCGTGCCCAGCCACTCGACGGTGTCGTAGCCGTCGGGGGCCTCCTTGGCGAAGGCGTACCACTCGCCCTCGGACTCGAAGCGGCCACGCACGTCCTGCATGGCGCACACGTAGCCGCGCCTTGCGAGGTACCTGGCGTCGAGGACGGCGCCCGGGGCGGCCTTGTTGTATGGAGTGCGCACGAGGACTACGGGGAACTTGCCTCCGGCGCGGCTGCCGTTCGTCGCGGGGAAGTAGAGGTCGGTGGCCAAGCCTAAGCCGTCCCTGGCAGGGATCATGACGTTGTTCTCGGCTACTACATCGTACTGCTGGTGGGAGCCCTGGTAGTGCACGGAGTCCTCCGGATGTTGGTTTGGAGTAAGAGTTTGAACACGGCGGAGCAGGCTACGGTTGGTTGGATAAAGGAAGCCACCGCACCCATCCACGCCTCTGGGTTCCCGCCTTCGCGGGAACGACGATAGCTTGAGGGTCTGCCTTCGCGGGAATGACGGTTGTTGCGAGGTCGAGGGGAATCAGTTGGTGCCTGTCATTACGTAGTCGCTTTCTATTGCGGCGCCGTGGCAGGTCTGACAGCCTTCGACCTGGCCCTCCTTTTCGACTGTGCCGTCGGCTAGCACCTTGGCCCAGAACCAGTCGTTGTTATCAGGGTCGTAGCCGGCCTTCTTGTACATGATGGTGGTCGCGGCGAGGACTCCCTCGGGTGTGAAGTTCTCCTTCACCAGGATTGCGCCGTCGGGCATGGTCGTGCCGCCGTCCTTCACGACTCCGAGGGCGGCCGAGTTGAGGTAGGTGGTGAGCAGCATCCCGTGGGGGTCCGCTCCCTGGTATTGCTTCGGAAGGCCTGGCCACGTTTCCCAGGAACCCTGATAGTCGACCTCGTCCAGGTAGGCGACCACGGATGCCGCAGTGGTGTCGGGCAGGTCGGGCTCATCCGAACCGCCGCAGGCGACTATGCCGATACATGCGACCAGCAGGACCGCCACCAGTACTGAGTTACGTACTACGTGAGTAACCATTCTAGACCCCCTGCCATGGAGTGGGCCAAGTTTAGCACTCGTCCGGGATATGCGCCAACGGAACTGCCGGTAAGCAGTGAAGCGGGCGGACACGTGGGTCGCCCATACCATCGAAATACGACTGGCAATCTGAGCGCAGACAGGTGGGTCAGCCGACAGTAGACCTGACGTGTTCGACGATGGCGCCGTAGTCTATGGCCTCGGAGTCGGTCGTGTCGATGAGGAGGAGGCCGGGGCCGTCTGTGATGGGGAAGTAGCGGTCGTAGCTCTCGCGCAACTCCGCGACGGCAACGTCTCCGGGGCCGTGCCCGCTGTGTCTCTCGTCCGTGCCGGCCCGGCGGGCTACCCTGGAAAGCACGGTCTCGCGGTCTGCGTGGCAGTACAGCTCCAGTACACGGGCGCCGTAGCGCTCCACCATCAGGGCAACCCACGACCCCTCGTACTGACGTTGGAAGTTAGCCTCCACGACGACGGACTGGCGAGCCTTCAAATGAGACTCGACCAGATAGCGCAGAAGGGCGAAGGCGGCTCTTCCCAGCTTCCTCGACCATTCGCGGTCGTCTTCGCCCAGGGCATCGAACAGGGTCTCCTTTATGGAGTCCTTTTCGAGGACTACGACGGGCAGGGCCTCGGCGATCATCCGGGCCAGGTGGGTCTTGCCGGTGGCCGGTGCGCCGGAGATCAGGACCAATGCGGGGTTCCCCATGCTGCGTATCATATACTGAAGTATGGAGGACGGGAGCCGGGGAGGGCGGGTTTCAAACCCGCCCCTACGGTGTGGCTCAGCAGGCTTTCTTCATGGCAATGGCGGTCGTGTGACAGTCCCTCGGGGGGAAAGAGGTAAGAGGCCCGACGGAGCGGCGAAATTGGGCATTGAGTTTGTGGCCGGCGCGACGGACGAGCAGGTGGCCAAGATAGAGTGGGGCCTCGAGGAGCACAGCGCCGACTTCGCGTCCTCCCGCGCGCCGGTCCCTGTGCGAGCCGTCTACCTGGAGTCGGGGCGATTGGTGGCTGGGCTCGACGGCGCCGAGTACTGGCGGAAGATCCACGTGCGGCGGTTGTGGGTCCATCCCGATTATCGATCGAGGGGACTTGGGCGCCGCCTGATGCGCTGGGCCGAGGAGCGCGGCAGGGAGATGGGTTGCACGGGCGTGCAGGTCGACACGATGTCGTTCCAGGCTCCTGAGTTCTATGTCAAGCTGGGGTACAGGCAGTTCGGCGTGAGCAAGGGGTACGAGGGCGGCGCGAGCCGGCACTACTTCGAGAAGGAGCTGTAGTGAGGCCCATCGAGAAGAGGGCGGGTTTCAAACCCGCCCCTACGAGCCGGGCGCTCGAAGTGGCGAGACGGTACATGGAGGTGTTCTACTCGGGTAGGGCCGCGGAGGAGCTTCTTCCCATCCTGGCCGACGACCTGGTGTTCGAGGGGCCGTTCCTGCGGTGCGAGTCGGCCGACGAGTACGTCGATTCGCTGCGTGGGGACTCGCGGGCGGGGCTGTCGTACGAGATGCTGGATGAGTTCGAGAGCGGGGAGTCGGCCTGCCTGGTGTACAGGTTCTCGAAGCCGGGCGTCGAGACTACCATGGCCCAGGTATTCGAGACGCGGGGCGGCAGGATCGCGAGGATCAGGCTGGTGTTCGACACGGGGGCCTTTGGGTAGCGCCGCTCCGCTCATCACCGCCAATCCAGCGTAGCCTGGAGCCTGCAAGACCGGGACTGGATACCGGCTTTCACCGGTGACGAGCTGGCGGCTAGAGCTCGCCGACTGACTGCTTGTGGAAGTAGGTCCAGTCCCACTCTGCGCCCCAGCCGGGGCCGTCCGGCGGGGCGACGTGGCCGTCGACAACGTCGAGGGGGTTGAGCATGCCTATCTCGGTGGACGACCGCTCGGTGTGCCCGCGGAACTCGCCGAAGGTCTCGTAGTAGCTGGTGTTGGAGATGGACGCGAGGAGGTGGGCGTGGACGAGGCCGTAGAGGCCGCCGTAGCCGTTCAGCTCGATGTTGGAGCCATGCAGCTCTGCGAGGTGGGCGAGCTTGAGGATGGCGGTGGTGCCGTGGCGGGCGTTGGCGCGGATCATGTCGGTTGCGCCTGAGATAAGCCACTGGGCCTGCAGGTCGACGTCGTTCATCATCATCTCGGGGGCAAGGATGGGGACGTCGAGGGCGTCGCAGAGGGCCTTCATCTTGTTGTGCTGGCGCTCCGGCAGGGGCTCCTCGAACCAGCGGTAGTCGAGGCTTTCGAGCGCCCGTCCGACGCGCAGGGCCTCCTCGAAGGTGTAGATCCCGACGGCGTCGTGCATGATCTCGATGTCAGGCCCTACGGCGCCGCGGACGGCCTCGAACCACTGCAGGTTTTCGTTCACGGAGTGGTAGAAGTGGTCCTTGATGGCGGGGAAGCCTTCGGCGACGGCCTTGCGGGAGTCGTCGGCTGCCTCCTCCTTCGTCTCGCCGCGGATGTTCATGTAGACGGGGGCTTTCTCGCGAACGCGGCCAAGGAGGGAGTAGACGGGGAGGCCGGCGGCCTTGCCGAGGATGTCCCAGAGGCAGTTGTCGAACGAGCCGAGCCATCCTGGCGGCTGGTAGAGCCAGCGGGTGCCGGTGTGGAGGGCCTGGTAGAGGCGCTCGCGGTCCAGCGGATCCTTGCCCACTGTGAGGAAGCGGAGCTGCTCCAGGGAGGCGGACGTGAGGTCGGCCGAGGCCCCGGCGTCAGCGGTACACGCGCCGACGATGCCCTCGTCGGTCTCGACGCGCATTACGGGCATGACGCCGGGCTCCTGGGACGCGAGGTCGTGCTTCCACCGGTCGCGCCTCATGCCTGGGAGCAGGACGAGGTCGAAGAGCCGGCTTGCGCCGGCGGCCGGGAGGAGGTGTACGGTGATGCTGGTGATTTTCATGGGGGCATGATACGGGAGATGGGATTCGGTTGCCATAGATATGGGAGGCCAGTAGAATCGGCCATAGGAGATTAGCGTATGACCCTTGAAATATCTGCCAGGCTGGTGCCCCTTGCCGTCGACGGTGACGGTGTTGCCCGCGTTGGCGGGACTCGAGTCACTCTCGATACGGTCGTCGAAGCATTCAAGCGCGGAGCCACAGCCGAGGAGATCGCGCAGCAGCACCCGAGCGTGGATCTTTCTGACGTGTACTCGGTGCTCGGGTACTACCTGGATCAGCGAGAGGAAGTCGAGGCTTACTTGGGAGAACGATCGGCCAAGTCAAAGGCGATCAGGACAGGGATCGAGTCCCAGTTCGACCGGGCCGGTGTTCGTGACCGGCTGATCAAGCGATCCCAGACCTGGCAGGAGCGCCAGTTCGACAACCCAAGGCATACGGAATTGTCATCGGGAGGACATCGTGCCTGAGACAGCAATCACTATGGAAGACCTGAAGGACGAGAAGTACGTGACGGAGATTGTCGAGGGGCTGGGCGGCGCCAAGGCAATTGTCGCGGGGATGCAGGAGTATCACGAAATCGTCGTCCGCATGCGAAACGAGCGTGCCTCCCTGATGGAAGAGCACCCGAATAGGTGGGTGGCAATGGGGAAAGATGGCGTAGTGGCCATAGGCGATTCCATTGATTCGGTAATAGAAGATGCCAACGCCCAAGGCCTGCGCGGGTCGGACCGTGTGATCGAATTACTAGACACGGATCCACCCATACTAATCTTGTGATTGTAGGCGAGTTCGATGGACTTGGGCGGCCACTGGTCGAGGGCCGCCACTGGCACATTGAGTACGACCCCACAAGGTCACGCCTTGAGTGCACCGTTCGACACGCCGACTTCACAGTCAGAGTCACATGACCACACCACTGCCACATAGCCCAGAGTCGCCGGGGTACGCGGCATGACGGTTTCGCACTGGCAGGAGACGGCGGGGGGACAGGAGCGGGTCAGCCATGACGTGGTGGTGGTTGGCGCGGGGCTGATCGGGTCGTACATGGCCGGACTGCTGACGGACGCCGGCAGGGACACGGCCGTGGTCGAGAAGCACTACCCGGCGTCGGGGGCCAGCGGCAGGAACGCCGGCATGGTGCTGCTGGGCATGCGGGACAGCTACAACGAGACGACCGAGCGGTTCGGCCGCGACGCCGCGCTCGAGATATGGCGCATGACGGACGCGAATGTGCGCCGGATGCGCGAACTGTCGCAGATGCACGAGGTGAAGCACGAGGAGATCGGCACGTACTACTTCGGGGGCTCGCGGGAGGGCGATGAAGACCTGCGGCTGAGCGCGGGGATGCTGGAGCACGACGGCTTTTCGACCGAGTACTACGACCGCGATCCGCTCGACCGGGGGTTCGGTCCGGCGATGCTGCAGCCGGACGATTTCGCGACGCACCCCGCGCAGCTCACCCAGGCCCTCGCGCGAACGAACGGCGCGGCCCTGTACGAGAACGACGAGGTGCTCGCCATCGAGAGCAGCGGCGCGGGGATGAGGGTTGTGACGCGGAGCCGCGTCATCGAGTGCGAGAAGGTGATGCTGGCGGTGAACGGCTACGCGGGGCTGGTGGACCCGTTCTTCCTGCCGTACGTGGCGCCGGCGCGGGGGCAGGTGCTGCTGACGGGGCCCGCGCCCAAGATGCTGGACGTGATGTGCATGAACTACAAGGAGTGCTACTACCGTCAGCTTCCCGACGGTAGGCTGCTGGTCGGCGGCGGCCGCTGGCAACACGTGGAGCAGGAGCACACGTGGTCGGACGAGGTGACGGACAACGTCCAGCGTTTCATCGCGAGCTTCATCCGGCGGCACTTTCCGGAGGGCACGGAGGCCGGGGTTAGCCGCAGATGGGCGGGCATCCACGGGATGACTGAGGACGGCCTGCCGATACTGGGGAGCCTGCCGCACAAGCCCAACGTCTACTTCTGCGTGGGGTTCACAGGGCACGGCAACTCGATGGGGCTCGCGGCGGGCGAGCGTGCGGTGGACATGATGCTGAACGGCACGGATCCCGGGGTGCTGAGCATCGAGCGCATGGGGTGACGGGAATGTTGGCACGGCCCGTTGTCCGTCACCCTCACCCCAACCCTCTCCCGTCAAGGGAGAGGGGGTAAAGCGGCACCCGGTATGAGCCTGGTTGTCGATTTTCATACGCACGTTTACCCGGAGTGGCTTCGGGATGGGCGGGAGAGGTATGCGGAGGTAGACGCGACGTTCGGGGAACTGTTTACCGACCCGAAGGCGCGGATGGCGACGGCCGAGGAGCTGATCGCGGCGATGGGCCGCGACGGGGTCGACCGCTCGGTGGTGATGGGGGTCGGGTGGACGGACCGCGGGCTCGCGCGCGAGGCGAACGACTATATCGTCGAGTCAGTCTCGCGGTACCCCGACAGGCTCAGCGGGTTCGGCGGGGTGAATCCAGCGTGGGGCGAGGAGGCGGCTCGGGAGGCCGAGCGGTGCGCATCCCTGGGCCTTGTCGGCATCGGCGAGCTTCACCCCGACACGCAGGGGTACGACCTGGGCGACGAGGGCACGATGGGGCCGCTGATGGATGCGGCGCGGGCGCTGGGGCTGATCGTGTTGACGCACTCGTCGGAGCCGGTGGGCCACACGTACCAGGGCAAGGGTGAGACGCGGCCCGAGGTGCTGTGGCGGTTCATCCAGAACTTCCCGGACGCGACGATAGTGTGCGCGCACTGGGGCGGCGGGCTTCCCTTCTACGCTCTGATGCCGGAGGTGGAGGAGGCGCTGGCGAACGTTTATTTCGACACGGCAGCGTCGCCGTTCCTGTACGACCGCAGGGTGTTCGAGGCCGGCGCGAGGCTGGTTGGGGCCGGGCGGGTACTGCTGGGGAGCGACTATCCGCTGCTGAGGGCGAGCCGGCTGCTGCGGGAGATGGAGAGGGCGGAGCTGGCGGAGGAGGAGAAAGAGGCGATCAGGGGTGGGAACGCGGCGCGGCTGCTGGGGTTATCTTCGTAGCCGGCGCCCGGGTTCGAACTCGTCGCAGCTCTGCGGCGTTGAGCCGACCCCGCCCCAGGTCCTTGGCATTGCTCAGGACGACATCATGGGGTTTCAACCTTGCCCACACGACGCCGCTATCCGACCGGGGTTTCCGCGTTAGGGTCGCTCTGGGACCTGGATGGGGACGTCAGGGGAGACGTAGACGACTACGTCGGAGCTTCCGAGCGACGTGCTGAGCTCGCGGAAGAGGAAGTAGTCCATCACCGTGCGCCAGGAGTCGCGGTCTACCGCTGCACCGGCCAGTTTTCCGAGGGTCAGGCCGCGGTAGTTTTCTGGGAACCACCACCTGTGGGGGATGCGGACCCCCGTGCCGTATTGGTCGGCCAAGACATCGTCGGACCTGGGCCTGTTGTCGGCGTTCAGGAGAAGGATCTCGGCATCTGGGGCCTCGGTGATCGGCTCCGAGTAACCCGCGTACCCGACGCCCGAGCGGCCGCGGAGGTACCAGGCCCAGGGCCAGCTGAAGCCGCCCGTCCCATCTATGGTTATGGTGGTCGGGCCGTCTGTCTCGTCCAGGTTATTGACGATCTGACGGTAGACGTTCGCGAGGTCTGG
The DNA here is from genome assembly GCA_965204975.1 of Dehalococcoidia bacterium. Taxonomy (GTDB): domain Bacteria; phylum Chloroflexota; class Dehalococcoidia; order Lucifugimonadales; family CAJWER01. Next base: position 3,594,847 of record OZ242024.1, on the reverse strand, counting down.
GGAGGTCTGGGTGTAGACGAGCATCTCGACGGGGGTGTCGCCGTTGCGGTAGGCGGCGTGCCATGTCGCCCTCACCGTAAGCGCCAGCAGGAGCAGGGCGAAGGTCACCGCGGCGACGGACCAAAAGTTGCGGGCCCCGACCCACCGGAGAACCAGGTAGCCGAGGGCAGCGAGACCGGCTATTGCTGCCACAGTCGCCAGCAGGCCCAGGTAGCCCTCCCTCCCCACAGGTTCTGAGAATGCCAGTAGCCAGAAGGCAGCGACGAACAGGAGAGTGCCCGGGACGATCAGCGCTCCCCCCCGCCTCCATACACGCCTCCACTGGATTCCCTCGACGACGTCGCCGAGGAACTTGCCCGCGAGGACTATCAGGGGCAGCGCGAGGTTCACGAGCAGCCAGGGCATCTTCTCGGTGATGTACGTGTAGAGGAGGAAGGTGGCTATCGACCAGAAGACGAGGAAGAGTCCGAACCGGTCGCGCCTGCGCCAGTAGAAGATTCCACCCGCTACGGCGAACACGAGGGGAAGGAACTCGTAGAGGGGGGTTATGACGAGGTAGTAGTAGAGGGGCTGGTTCCCCCTGGCGACGTCCTGCTGCACTATCCAGTAGCCGAGGGACTGCCAGATGCCGCTGCCGATGCCGAGCGGGTTGGTGAAGAAGGTGGAGTAGAGCAGCACCCAGACGACGCCGAAGATCGCGGCGCACTTCCACCAGACCATGCCAGCCCACTTCGAGCCGACGATTGTGGACACCCATAGAAGGAAGCCTATCGTCACCGCGGCGATCACTATGCCCCCGCGGTCAGAGGGCGCGCCTATGGTAGGGCTGCCAATTGGACTGGTAAGGACCACCCCCGTCCAGTCCAGGAGGGGTGTGTCCTGCACGAAGCTGATTAAGGCCGCGCCCAGCGGCAGGGACAGGGTGAAGAGCAGCACGAAGAGGCTGGCCTGGCGCGACGGATTCTCAAAGCGGAGGCCGCGCTGCAGGGTCTGCCACGCGCCCCCCACGAGCTGGCCCAGCGCCTGGAGCGGATTGGACTCCCCCACCCTGACAAGCCCGGTGATCGAGGTCCAGTTGTTCGACAGAATCTCTACGAGCAGGTAGCTGCCCAAGATCGTCGTGATGACGTATGCGCTCTCCTTGGTCGCGAATGCGAGGGCAAGGAGTCCGGACACCCAGAAGAGGTACCTGGTCTTGCCCTCGTCGAGGTAGCGCCACATGGCTATGACGAGGCCGAGGGTCCAGACGGCTACCAGGATGTCGTTGCGGGCGAACCGGCTGAAGTAGAACATTGCGGGTGACGCGGCGAGCATGACGGCGACGAGGAGAGCCCCGGTGCGACCCAGCCGGTTTCGCAGGAAGAAGGGCAGCGCCACCAGCGCGGTCCCGGCGAGGGCGTAGAGGAGCCGGGCCGTGAAGTCGCTGTCGCCGAGCAGCAGGAATATGCCCGCCGTCGCCTCCATCTGGAAGGGGCCGTGCATCATGGGGTCGTGGCGGTAGCCGTCGCCCACGGCGAGGTTGTAGGAGTAGAGGGCGTGGAGGCTCTCGTCGTGGTGCATGGCGCGGGAGCCGAGGTCCCAGAGTCGAGCGACGAGGGCGGCGACCACGAGCACGGGGTAGGCGACGAGCTCGGTAAGGCTGATGGACCCATCAACGAGGCCTGCCCTGATTCCGGCGGGGATACCGCGCAGCCCGGCCCACAGCGCAGGTAGGCCGAGGGCTGCGCCTTCAGGCGCGGCTCGATCTGTGTGTTCAGAGCTCATAGGGCAGGTTTCATTCTAACAAAGGGTGATTGGTGGGTGTTTGCGGCTGGGCGGAGAACTCTTTCGACAGGTCGCAGCGAGGCTGTTCCGAGGCATGGACTTTAGATTCCTCACTTCGCTACGCTCCGTTCGGAATGACAGTTGTGGGGGGGCTCACCCGTCGAGGGAGTGGGGGGCCTCACCCGTCGAGGGAGTGGAGGAGCCTCACCCGTCGAGGGATAGGGGGGTCAGGCGTTCAGTAGAGGGTGCCGCTTTGCCAGCGGCGGAATATGAGCCACATGAGCAGGAAGACAGCAAGGATGACGATTGCCCCGACGAAGTCCTGGGCGAGGGCGGCGTTCTTCGCTTCGCCGAGCATGGGCCTGATCGCGGCCGCGCCGGACACGCCCATGAGGATGGCTATTGGGGCGACCAGACCGAGGGGGACATAGATCTTGCGCCGGACCCTCACGACCCGGAAGAAGGTGGCGTTCAACATTGCCAACACGACGCAGAAGAGGTACGAGACGGCGCCTATCGCGCCCAGGCGGCCTAAGACGAAGGGGACCAGGAGATAGGCAATGGCGAGGCCGAGGATGAGATATATGAAGCGGAGGCCTCGGACCGGCTCGCGCCAGGCGGAGGCCCATGCCCTCTTCGTGCTGCGCCATCGCGAGGCCAGAATCTTGCCAGGCAGGCGGAGGAGTTTTCGTAGGAGCTTGCGCATTGCCGGTTACGATGGCAGGCCCTCGACCTGCATCTTCATGAACACAACGTTGTCTCTAGGCTTGGCCGAGTCCGACCCCACCCCAGGTCCCTCGGGGCTCGGGACGACAGCCGGGGACATGTGGCTGGATGGGGGACGGTTCCTGGGACAGGGATCCGGCTTTTCCCGGTATGACGATATGAGGTTCCCACGATTAGCGGCGGGGGATGAAGAACCTGCGGGCTATGAAGAGACCGAGCGACCCTGCGAATGCCAGGGCTATGAGGGTAGCCTCGCCGGTGGCCAGGCCGACAATGAAGACGGCGACCGTGGCAACGAATATGCCTAAGAAGATGTAGTACTTGCGGTCCATGATTATAGGCTCCGCTCTTCCGCCCTCTACTGGTCGACGACGGAGCCGTCGATGTGGAGGCGGGCGCCGATCTCGCCATGAGCGACCGGCGGGCACTTCTCCTGTGCGTCGTCGGCAAGCTCGATGCCGATGCCGGGGGCGTCGGGGATGATCAGGAAGCCGTTCTCCTGCTTCAGCGGCTCTTTGACCATGTCGATCTTGGGGGACTCGAGCTCGCCCTTTGGGTACTCCTGGATGGTGAAGTTGGGGATGCAGGCTGCGAGCTGGAGGCAGGCCGCAGTGCTGATGGGGCTGAGGGGGTTGTGGGGGACGACGCCGACGTAGTGGGCTTCGGCGACGGACGCGATCTTCTTGCTGTGGGTCAGGCCGCCCACCAAGCAGACGTCGGGGCGCACATATTGGACCGCGCCCATCCGCAGCAGCGCCTGGAACTCGTGGATGGTGTGGAGACGCTCGCCCGTCGCGATGGGTATGTTGACGTTGCTGGCGACCAGCGCCATGGCCTCAAAGTTGTCGGGCAGTATGGGATCCTCGTAGAAGAGGGGGTGGAACTGTTCTATGCCCTTGGCCAGGGTAATCGCCTCCGCGGGGGTCAGCCGCCGGTGTATCTCGATGCACAGGTCTACCTCGGTGCCCGCGGCCTCCCTGTAGGCGGCGACCGCGTCGATGGCATCGGCCATCTTGTCGGCGTGGGTCTTGAAGTACGGGACGCTTCGCTCCTCGTCCAGGAAGGGCGTGAGGTGGCCGACGGCGGTGAAGCCGTCCGCGCGGGCATCCCTGACACCCCGCACGAGCTTCTCCCTAGTGTCGCCGATGACGTGGTAGTAGACGCGGGCCCTGTCGCGCACCCGGCCGCCCATGAGCTGGTAGGCGGGCACGCCGAAGTGCTTGCCCGCGATGTCCCAAAGGGCGATGTCGACGGCGCTGAGTGCGCCCATGATTGCCGCGCCGCGGAAGTGGCTGGTCCTGTACATGTTCTGCCAGTGGTGCTCGATCAGCAGGGGGTCCTTGCCGACCAGGTACCGGCCGAACTTGTCGATGGCGGCGGCGGAGGCCTCGAGGAAGCCCCATGCGCCGGACTCGCCGTAGCCGACGATACCGGCGTCGGTGTGGACCTTGGTGAACAGGTAGCGGTCGACCGGGAGGGCTTCGACGGCGGTGATCTTCATATGTGGTTCCTTATGTCGGGTTCGTGGGGAGGGCGGGTTTCAAACCCGCCCCTACGGCGTGCGTTTCATCCTCAATATGGGTGCACTATGTCAACCCAGCATCTATTCGGGGGCTACTACGGCGAGGGGCTGTTCGCCGTTGACTACGCGAATTGCGTTATCGAGGGCGAACTTGCGGCTCCGGTCGGAGGCCTCCTGGGCGAAGGACGCATAGTGCGGCGTTACGACGACGTGGTCCATCTGGAGGAGCGGGTTGTCCGGCGGCGTGGGCTCCTCTTCCAGCACATCCAGGCCCGCGCCCGCTATCTTGCCGGCCCTCATTCCACGAATCAGGGCCGCCTCGTCGACGACGGGCCCCCGGCAGGTGTTGATGAGGATGGCCGAGTCCTTCATGGCGTCGAGCTCGGCATCGCTGATCATGCCGCGGGTCGCGTCGAGGAGAGGGACGTGCAGCGTGACGACGTCGGAGCGGGCGAGCAGGTCGTCCCTCGACACGCGGGTGACGCCTAGCCTGGCCTCGAGTTCGGCGGGACGGTCGACGGCGTCCTCATACAGGAGCTCGCACTCCCAGCCCGCGAGACGCTGAGCGACGTTCTGGCCGATGTGGCCGAGGCCGATGATTCCGACGGTCTTGCCGGTTAGCTCGTGGGCGGTCTCCCACCACTCCCCCCGGATGCCCTCGGCCCACTTGCCGGCCTTGGCGGACTCCATCTGGACGTTCAGCTTGCGGTAGACGCTGAGCATGAGGGCGATGGCGTGCTCGGCAACGGCGATGGCGTTCCCGCCGCCGCCGTTCGACACGGGTATGCCGAGGGCGGCGAGGCCGGCCACGTCGAGCCTGTCGGTGCCAGCGCTGGAGACCTGCACGAGCTTCAGGTTGGGGCAGCGGCGCGCCACCGCCACTTCGACCTTCCCATCGCCGAAGATCACAACGGCGTCCTGCATGAGAGCGGCCTGCTCTTCTGTGCCCAGATTCGAGTCGACCCAGGCGACGTCGGCATCCGGCGCAAGTGCGCGAAGGTACTCCATCTGCCCGTCATCAGGTGCGAGAAACGCGATCTTGGCTCCCATGCCGCCTCCTAGAGTCATTCGTTGGTATGGCGGGGGAGATTATATCGGCGGGCCACTTGACTCACAAGACGAGGCGGCAGGAGGAAAAGTTCTCGACGTTGCGCGGTAGAATGGATGCGCGTAGATTACCGGCGCAGGCTGGGCTAGGCGCTGACCACGCTTCGGCAGGGCTGGAGGTGGCGGTCTACTGGAGGATTCTTGGAAATGCAGGTTTACTGGCGTGAGGTTAGGAAAGGGCAGCGGCTGGTGCTGGAGATGGAGGACGGGGTGGAGCAGGAGGTCGGCGGTGTGAGGGCGACGAAGCGGGGCTTCGACGCGTTCGCCCAGACCTTCGGATACGACCCCGGGCGGGCGCAGAAGGGCATCGGGTCGATGGAGGAGGCGAAGGCGTTCGTGGAGCAGTTCCGGCCATGGGAGCTGCACGGCGCGATGGGGGTGACGGTGGACGACGAGGTGCGCCCGCAGGCTCCGTAGACATGGAATGTGGCGAAGTTGGTTGCCGGAGGAAGGTGGGCGTGTCTGTGCCAACCTCAAGCCTTGGGCACCCTAAGGAAGGGACTGACCCTCCCCATCAAGTGACCCTAGCTTAACTCTCAGAGCGAAACAGCGCACATTACATTGAACTTCGTAGTCCAAACCCGACCCCCATCCCCCTGGATTCCGGCTTTCGCCGGAATGACGATGATGGCATGATCGGGTTCCTGGGGGGGACGGGGCCTGAGGGGCGGGGGCTGGCAGTGCGGCTGGCGCTGGCGGGCGAGGACGTGATCATCGGGTCGCGGGACGCCGGTCGGGCGATGGCGGCGGCTGAGGGGGTGGCCGGGCTCGCGCCCGGCGTAGTCGTCGAGGGCGGCCTGAACGAGGAGGCCGCGGCACGGGGCGACATGGTGTTCGTGGTCGTGCCCTATTCGGCGCAGAGGGACACTATCGAGCCTCTGGCCAGGCATCTCGCGGGCAAGGTCGTGGTGGGGGTTACGGTGCCGCTCCGGTTCAGCAAGGGCACGGCGTCGATCGAGCCGGTGCCGGACGGGTCGGCCGCGCTGGAACTAGAGGCGCTGCTTCCCGAGTCGAGGGTCGTGGCGGCGTTCCAGACAATCAGCGCCCACGACCTGCTCGACCCTAACAAGAGGGTGGACTCGGACGTTGTAGTATGTAGCAGCGATGAAGATGCCAAGGCGCAGGTCATGGAGCTGAGCGGCAGGATCGATGGGATTCGCGCCGTGGACGGGGGCGGGCTGGCGAATGCCGGCTACGTGGAGGGGATGACGGCGCTGATCCTGAACCTGAACAGGCGGTACAAGGCGAGGGCGGCGTTCAGGATCACGGGCATATAGTGGACGGGGCGCCGTGGAGCGGGGCAGAGAGACCCCATCCTAACCTTCCCCCCAAATGGGGGAAGGGATAAGAGAGGTCAGCGGGATAGGAGTGGAGAGTAGAGACTGGATGAAGGCTAAGATATTCGGGGCAGTGATAGCGGCGGCGGTGCTGGCGGTGCTGGCAATCGGCGCGGCTGCGGCGGACGTTGCGGTGCCCAAGGACTCGATCCGGGTGGTTGCGGCCGTCCACAGCATCGACTACCCGGATAAGCTGAACTTCCAGCTCCAGGCCGAGGGGGACGCGACGATCACGGAGGTGCGCCTCTTCTACAGCGTCGCTGGGCGCCCCGTGCAGGTGTATGGCTATGCGGCCTTCGAGCCGGGCCTGCGGGTGTCGGCGGACTTCACCGTGGAGACGTCGGGGTCGAGCTACATCCCCACGGGGGTCGAGATCGAGTACTACTACCAGATCTCGGACGTGAACGGCAACACCGTGGACACGACGCCACAGTCGTTCGAATACAGGGACCCGCGCTACCGGTGGGAGTCCATAACCATCGACAGCCTCACGGTGCTCTATCACGACATATCAGAGCGGCGCGTCGCCCAGGCGGCCCGGCAGGTGGCCGCGCGGATCGAGGAGATCAAGCCAGTCTTCGGCATCGAGGATGTCCACCGTATGAAGGCGGTGATCGTGAACGGCTCCCGGGAGGCCCGGCGCGCGTTCCCCCTGATCAGCCAGGCGTCGCAGCGGGGCCACTACTTCGCGGGCTTCGCCTTCGACGAGTACGACCTGTTCCTGATGCAGGGGCTCGACACGGACACGATGATCCACGAGGCGACGCACCTGCTGGTGCACCAGGCCGCCAGCTCGGCGCTGGCAAGGGTGCCGGCGTGGCTGAACGAGGGGCTGGCGATGCAGTTCGAGGACCGGTCGATCGTCCGCAGCGCGACCGTGAGGAGCGCCGCGCGGGCCGGACGCCTGCTTAGCCTGAAGAACATGGGCTCAGTGCCAGGGCGGGCGAACGACATTTCGCTCTTCTACGCCCAGGCGTGGAGTGTGGTGGACTACCTGATCGACACGTACGGGTCCGATCAGATTCCGGTCCTGCTCGGCACGCTGAACATGGGGAAGCGGATCGACGAAGCGCTGCCCCTCGCATATGGGCTGTCGGTCGAGGAGCTGGACCAAGAATGGCGGAACGACCTGCTGGGGGTCACTCCCATCGCGCCGAGGCCGGACCCGGGTACTGTGGGCACTTCGGTGCTGCTGACCGGGGCCGCGGCGGCTGCGGTGGCGACGTCAGCGTGGCCGTGGATATGGCGGTGGCTCCGGGGGCCCGGGCAGTAGGGCCGGTATGCTAAACGGGGAGCCCATCTATCCTCTCGATGGGTCCTCGCATGGCACGGCGACCAGGGTGAGGGGAACCCCACCCATGATCCGGGCTGGGTTCTCCTCCAGCGTCCGGAACGGGGCGAGGTCTTCGCGGGTGCGACCGTTGCGCAAAGGCCTGGCTGGGAGCAAAGAGGCCAAAGACTTGGGCGAAGAAACGCTGGCGGGGACCAGTCGGGTCGAGCCGTCGACTCCCGTTGCGTTCGTGTACAGCGACGCGCTCACACGGCACGTCCTGAGCGATGCTCATCCCCTGAAGGCCGTCAGGCTGCGGCACACGTACGACCTGCTCAGCTCGTACCGGGCATTCGAAGAGCCGGGCGGACTGCTGGTCGAGCCGCGCGACGCCACCGTGGACGAGGTGATGCTCTACCACACGCCCGAGTACATCGACTGCGTGCGGCGTGTGAGCGGCAACGACTTCTCGGTATCGCCGCTGGCGTTCGGGCTCGGACCGGGCGACAACCCGATCTTCGAGGGGATGTACGAGGCGGCGCTGCTCTCGACGGGCGCGACGATGCGGGCGGTCGACCTGCTTCTCTCGGACGAGGTGGACGCGGCGATCAGCATATCCGGCGGGCTGCACCATGCGATGCCCGGGTATGCAGCCGGGTTCTGCGTGTTCAACGACCCGGTCGTAGCGATCAAGGCGATGGTAAAGAAGGGGCTGAAGGTGGCGTACGTGGACATCGACTGCCACCACGGCGACGGAGTGCAGCACGCCTTCTACGATACGGACGCGGTGCTGACGATCTCGGTGCACGAGTCGGGCGCGTTCCTGTTCCCGGGCACGGGGTTCGCGCAGGAGACGGGCACGGGCAGCGGGCGTGGCTACTCGGTGAACCTGCCGCTGTACGTGTACACGTCGGACGAGGTGTACGCGTGGGCGTTCGACCAGATCGTGCCGCCGCTGCTGGAGGCGTTCCAGCCGGACGTGCTGGTGACGCAGCTAGGCATCGACACGCACTTTCGCGACCCGATCACGCACCTTGCGCTGACGGTGCAGGGGTTCAGCCGGGCGGTGAGCAGCTTTGCGGGCAAGGCGCCGAAGTGGCTGGCACTGGGCGGCGGAGGCTACGACCTGCAGGCGGTGGCGCGCGCGTGGGCGTCGGCGTACGGGGTGATGCTGGGCGCTCCCCTGCCCGACACGATTCCGCAGTCGTACGCGGAGGTGTGGCGGGTCGCGACGCTGTCCGACCCGGCGGAGGTCGCCGAGGCTGTGGAGCCATACCAGGAGGACGCGCGGCGGTTCGCCGAGGCGAGCGTGGACACGGTGCGGAAGCTCATTTTTCCCACGCACGGCATCCGGATTCCCTGACGCACCGGCGGGAAGAGGGCGGGTTTCAACCCGCCCCTGCGGCACACCGGACGGGGCGCTCGCGATCTCCAGCAGAGTGACCAAGTGCGGGTTGACGGGGATTGGGGACTAGGCTTAGTCTCAGGGCTGCTTCGGGGGAGAGTTGCTGTGGCAGAAGACAAACTGGACGGCTACGAGGAGATGGCCGCGCTGCTGAGGCGGCGGGCGGTGGAGCTTTGGGGCGAGGAGCGGGCCGCGGAGATCGGGGGAACGATCGATGACGCGGCGCGGTCGACCTGGCTGGTGGAGAACAATCCGCCGTCGAAGGACGAGGAGCCGGCGCAGTACCTTACGTCGGGCAGATAGCGCCGAGTCGCCTAGATGCAGCTAACGCACAAGTGGGGCTAGCTGGCATGCTACGGCAGTGACCGGGGAGGGCGGGTTTCAAACCCGCCCCTACGATCCGAACTGGCGAGCACGGCCCTTCGACCCTTCGACGAACCCAGGAGAGCCAGGCTCAGGGCGAACGACTTCGTGGAGCATTGCCAATGTCGAAGATCGATGTGCTGACGTATGGGTTTGCCCTGGTGACGGACCAAGGGAACGTGGGGTACTCGACGGTGTCGCTGGTGGAGACGGACGGGCGGCGCATCCTGATCGACACGGGGCCGGCGTCGCGGCGGCTATGGCTGCTGAAAGCGCTAGAGAGCCGGGGGCTCGGCTTCGAGGACATCGACACACTGATCCTGACGCACCTGCACTGGGACCACTGCCAGAACGCGGACCTGTTCACCCACTCACGGGTGCTGGTGCACCCGAGGGAGATCGACTACGCGCAGAACCCGAACCGGCACGACGTGATGTCGGCGAGCTACTTTGCGGACATGCTGCGCAAGCTCAGGGTCGACCCCATCTCGGACGGGGACGAGGTCGCGCCCGGGGTCTCGATCATCGACACGCCGGGGCATACTCGGGGCCACATCAGCATAGTCGCCGAACACGACGGCGAGAGGGCGCTCGTGGCCGGCGACGCGATGCCGGACGGCGGGACTGTGCGGCGGAAGCTGCCATACAACGTGTTCTGGGACGTGAACGACGCGACGGAGAGCGTGGAGAAGATGCTGGCGGCGTCGGACGTCTTCTACCCCGGGCACGACCGGCCCTTCAGGCTGGAGGGCGAGGACCTGAGCTACCTGCACGGGCCGATGGGTCTGGAGGTGGAGGCGAACGTCGAGGGAGGCGGGTCGAGCTCGCTGACGTACACGGTGCACTCGCACCGCAAGCCGACGATCGACCTCATGCAGCGGTAGGGCTGACTGCGAGGCCGGTTACACTTCGGTTGGGTCGAAGACTTCCAGCCAAGGGATCATCTGTGAATCGTGGAGCACTGCCCTTCGACAAGCTCAGGGCAAACGTACCTTAGCTGCGCGGCAGTTACTGACCGTCCCGGCACGGCCCGGGCACCGGGCATAAGGCGCTCAGGGCGAGCGACCTCTGCGTGGCTCGTCACGTTAGAGGATGAGCATGGCGTCGCCGAAGCTGTAGAAGCGGTAGCGGAGGTCGGCGGCTTCGCGGTAGGCGCGGAGGACGAGGTCGCGTCCGGCGAAGGCGCTGGTGAGCATGAGCAGGGTGGAGCGCGGCAGGTGGAAGTTGGTGACGAGGGCGTCGACGACCTTGAACTCATAGCCGGGATAGATGAACAGGTCTGCCCTGCCCGACCCCGTCTCCACGACGTTATCACCCGAGCAGTCGTGGAGGGCGGCGGCGTGCTCGAGGAGCCTGACCGCCGTCGTGCCTACGGATATGACCCGGCGGCCCTCTGCCCTGGCGCGGTTTATCGCGTCGGCGGCTTCCCGTCCGAGCTGCCAGTACTCCGAGTGCATTTCGTGGGCAGCGATGTCCTCGGACTCCACCGGCCTGAACGAGTCATACCCGACGTGCAGGGTGACGAAGGCCAGCTCCGCGCCCACATCGCGGACCCTATTGAGCAGGTCCGGGGTGAAGTGGAGGCCGGCTGTCGGTGCGGCGACGCTGCCCTCGATCCGCGAGTAGACGGTCTGGTAGCGCTCGGGGTCGGCGAGGGGCTCGTGGATGTAGGGCGGGAGCGGGACGATGCCCATCTCCGCAAGATGGTCCTCGTCGGAGAGCGCCACGTCCCTGGACCCGTCAGCGTTGACGGCGGCAACCCTGCCCGTCACGGTGCGGCCCGCGCCCTCGACCTGGAACTCAGCGCCCTGCCGCATGCGCCTGCCGGGCTTGACGAGCGAGCGCCACGAGCCGCCCCCCAGGCGCTCTAGCAGCAGCAGCTCTATCCGCGCGCCCGACGGGACGCTCGTGCCGTAGAGCCGCGCGGGGATGACGCGGCTGTCGTTGAAGACGAGGAGGTCGCCGGGCCCCAGGTACTCGGGCAGGTCATAGAAGCGGGCGTGGGATATGCGCCCGCCGGCCCGGTCGACGACCATGAGCCTGGAGTGGTCGCGCGGCTCGATTGGCGCCTGGGCGATCAGCTCGGGCGGCAGCTCGTAGTCGAAGTCGCTGGTCTTCAGTCTCGGTCGACCGTCCACCTGGCGGCGTTGAGGGTGTTGCGCAGAAGCATGGCGATGGTCATGGGGCCGACGCCGCCCGGCACAGGGGTTATCGCGGACGCCTTCTCGGAAACTGCATCGAAGTCGACGTCGCCCACCAGTCGGTAGCCCCGCTTGCGTTCCGGGGCATCGACGCGGTTGGTACCCACGTCAATCACGACGGCTCCGGGCGCGACCATGTCGGCGGTGATGATCCGCGGCTGGCCCATTGCGGCGACGAGGATGTCGGCCTGGAGTGTCATCGACGCGAGGTCCTTCGTCCTGGTGTGGCATACGGTGACTGTGGCATTGGCAGCGGGCTTGCGCTGCATTAGGAGGATCGAGAGCGGCTTGCCTACGATCTCGCTCCGCCCGCACACGACGACGTGCTTGCCCTCCGGGTCGCGTCCCGTTCGCAGTAGCATCTGGTGTATGCCAGCCGGGGTGGCGGGCACGAAGCGCTCCCTGCCCTGCACGAGCAGGCCGACGTTTGCGGGGTGCAGGCCGTCGACGTCCTTGTTGGGGTTCAGCGCCTCTATGATGGCGTCGACGTCGACGTGGTCGGGCAGCGGGAGCTGGACGAGCAGGCCGTGAATCTCATCGTCCTCGCCAAGCTCGGCCACCTTGTCGATGATCTCGGCCTGGGACGTGGAGCCGGGCATGCTCACGTCGCGGGCAGTCATCCCAGCCGCGGTGGCAGCCTGCTGCTTGCTTCTGACGTAGACCGCCGAGGCGGGGTCGTCGCCCACGAGGACGACGGCGAGGCCCGGCGTGACGCCGTGGGCCGCCTTCAACTCGGCCGTCTCAGCGGCCACCTCCGACCGCACCTCTGCAGCGATTTTCTTGCCGTCGATCAGTTCCGCCTTCAAGAAGCGCTCTCCTTCTGCCGGAACTCCCCCGGCTCGGCCCAAATGTGAACCCAATCCGTGTTGACGGCCCTCTGCCGACGCTATCTATAATACCCTACGACCTGGGCCGAGAGGCACAGGCCTGCTCAAGGAGTCCCCTCTTGTCCGTAGACATTGTCGTCTGCGCCAAACAGGTGATGGATCCGGAGATCCCACCGTCGGCGTTCCAGATCGACCCCGACACGAAGCGGGTGCGGGATGCGCCCGGCATATCTCCTGTGGTCAACGGCTTCGACGAGAACGCGGTCGAGGCGGCGCTCCAGATCAGGGAGCAGGCCGGGGGGACGATCACCGTGCTCTCGGCCGGCGCTGAGTTCGCGATGGACGTGATGAAGAAGCCCCTGTCGATGGGGGCCGACGAACTGGTGCTGGCCCAGGACGACGCGTTCGCGGACATGGACGCCCGGGCGACCGTGCGAGTGCTTGCCAGCGCCATAGGCAAGATCGGCCGATTCGACCTTGTGCTGTGCGGTCGCCAGGCCTCGGACTGGGACAACGCGCACGTCCCGCTGGGGCTCGCGGAGCTCCTAGACGTGGCGTGCCTGCCGGTGGCTCAGGGCATCGAGGTGGTCGGAAACGGCGTCGTGGTGCACAGCGTGACGACGGACGGCTACGACGTAATCGAGGCCGACATGCCAGCGCTGGTGACGGTCAGCAACGAGCTGGGGGAGCCGAGATACCCGACTCTTCGCGGAATCATGGCGGCGGGCCGGAAGAAGCCCACGACATGGTCGGCGGAAGACCTTGGGATTGAGCCTGATATGCTCGAACCTGGGATCAGGATCGTCGACCTGTACGTGCCGGAGAGCGGCGGTCAGGTGGAGATGATAGAGGGCGAGGACGAGGCGGACGCGGGCCGGAACCTGGCCCTGAGGCTCCGGGAAGAGGGGCTGATCTAACCGCAGAGGGCGCGGAGGACGCAGAGGTCAAGAATGGACTCCGGCTGAAGGCCGGAGGGACGACCTGGAGGCTTGTGCTTGGCTGACGTACTGGTGCTGGGCGAGGTTGGGGATGGCGGGCTGGAGCCTGTCACAGGGGAGCTGATCGCGGCGGGGCGCGCTATCGGTGGCAGCGTCGGGGCTGCCCTGCTTGGCAACGACCTCGACGGCGCCGCGCGGGATGCGGCCGCGCTGGGGGCCGATACCGTGCTGCTGGCCGAGAGCCCAGTGCTGGACGGTCCGGCCATCGACGCGTACGTCGCCGGATTCGAGCAGGTATGCAGACAGGCCGAGCCTCAAACGGTGCTGGTTGGCAAGACGCCGCTCGGGCAGAACGTGGGGCCGAGGGTCGCCTCCAGGCTCGGCGCGGCTCTCGCGCAGGACTGCATTTCGGTAGGAAGGGACGAGGCCAGCGGAGCGGTGGTTGCCGAGCGGCCGGTCTACGGCGGCAACGCCGTGGCACGAGTCGCGTTCACCGGTGGTGGACCAGGATTCGTCGTGCTGCGTGGACGCACATACGAGGCACCGGCCCCAGACCCTTCGCTGACGGCCGACGTCGTTCGAATCGACGTGGCGGTGGAGCCCTCGGACGTGCGAGTCCGCCACGTGGAGAGCGTCAGCCAGGCCGTGGAGGGTGTGCGGCTGGAGGATGCTGGCGTCGTGGTTGCGGGAGGCAGAGGACTGGGGGGCCCGGAGCCGTTCGACAGGCTGCGCGAGCTTGCAGAGCTGCTCGGCGGGGCCGTCGGGGCGTCACGCGCGGCGTGCGACGCGGGGTGGGTCGACCACTCGCTGCAGGTGGGCCTGACCGGCAAGTCGGTAGCTCCCGACCTGTACTTAACCGTGGGCATCTCAGGAGCCAGCCAGCACATGGCGGGTTGCTCCGGATCGAGGAACATCGTGGTCATCAACCGGGACGCGGACGCGAATATCTTCAGAGAGGCGTCCTACGGCGTAGCGGGCGACTGGCAGAAGGTGCTGCCCGCCTTCATAGAGGCGGTCAGAGAGCTGGTCTCCTGACAAGACTCGCGAGGAGAACGATGGACGGCGACTTCGTGCTCGACCTGGATGAAGTGATGTACAGCCTGGAGAACGGGGAGGTGATCTCCCTGTCGTTCCAGACATTCAACAAGGCCCTGGTGGTGGACACCCGGCGCAGCGAGCGGGAGGGACCGCTGGTCTGCGTCTGTCCGATAGTGGAGTCGCCGAGGGAGCGGATCAGGGCGCTCCGCAAGATGCGGCCGGCCTTTCCCAAGGCGAATAACCTGACGGTCATACCGTGGCCAAAGTCGGTCGCAAGCCTGGTGAGCCTAGGCGTTTGGGACAGGCTCGTCTCGCGGTTCGAGAGCGAGGGGCAGTACGAGGCTGTGAGGGACTGCGCCACCGTGCTGGCCGAGCTCCGGTCCCTCGAAAGGTCGGAGGTCGCCGCCGTACTCACCGGCGAGAGCTACCACACGATCTGGTCGGCAACCCCGTAGCGGATACGCGACGCGGGAGGGTATATCACCACCCGCGACACACCCCGACACAGGACCTTCCCTGCTACCGGTCGGCTTCCTTCTGCTGCTCGACCTCCCGCACTATGCGCTCGGTGATATGGCCGGGCACAGGGTCGTAGTGGTCGAAGCTGATGGTGAACGATCCCCTACCCTGGGTCTGCGAACGCAGGTCCGTCGCGTAGCGCAACATCTCGGCCTGGGGCGCCTCGGCCTCCACTACCGTGGTGCCGTCCCCCTGGGGCGTCATGCCGAGTATCCGCGCCCGCTTGCCGTTCAGATCGCCCATGACCTCGCCCGCGTCGGAGTCGGGCACGCGTACGTCGACGCGCATGACCGGCTCGAGGATTATTGGGCCAGCAAGCTTGATGCCGTCAGACAGGGCGTGGCTGCCCGCGATCTCGAAGCTCACACCGGACGAATCGACGGAGTGGAAGCTGCCGTCGTACAGGGTCGCCCTGAGATCGACCACGGGGAAACCGGATACCGCGCCTCCCACCAGGGCCTGCCTGCACCCCTTCTCGACTGATGGGATGTACTCGCGCGGGACCGCGCCGCCAACGATCCTCTCCGCGAACTCGAAGCCGCCGCCGCGCTCCAGGGGCTCCAATTCCAGGTAGACGTGGCCAAACTGTCCGTGACCGCCGGACTGCTTCTTGTGGCGATACTCGACCTGGGTCTGGCGGGTGATCGTCTCCATGTACGGGACGCGCGGCGTCTTCAGCTCCAGCTCCACCCCGAACTTGCGCTGCATCCTCTCGACCGCCACCTCGACGTGGACGTCGCCCAAGCCGCCCAGCAGGAGCTCGCCTGTTTCCGTCTGCCGTTGAACGCTGAGACTCGGGTCCTCTTCGGTGATCCGCGCCAGCGCCGTCGTGATCTTGTCCACGTCCGCCTTGGACTTGGGGTAGGCCGCCATCTGGTACACAGGCGTGGGGAAGACGTAGGCGGGCAGGGTCATGGGGTTGCTGCGCTCGGTCAGCGTGTCGCCCGTGAGGACCGAAGAGAGCTTGGCCACCGCACCGATGTCTCCCGGCGCAAGCGAGGGCACCGCCTCCTGCTCCTTGCCGGTCAGCACGTAGACCTGTCCGACACGCTCCGCCTCGCTTCGCGTAGCGTTCCATACCTGCTGGTCGCTCTTGAATTCGCCGCTGATGACCCTGAGGTAAGAGAGCTTGCCCACGAACGGGTCCGCGGAGGTCTTGAAGACCTGGGCGGCCAGCGGGCCGGCGGCGTCTGCCGCCAGGGTGACTTCACTATCGCCCGCCGCGGCCTGCACCGGCTTTCCGTCCACGGGAGACGGCATGGCGTCTGCGATCAGGTCCATGACCTCCTCGGCGCCGATGCCGGAACCCGCCGCGCCGAACATCACCGGCACTATGTCGCCCGAGGCGATACCCTGCTTCAGTCCCTGGGAGATCTCGGCATCCGTGAGCTCCTCGCCCTCCAGGTACTTCATCATCAGGTCGTCGTCCGCCTCAGCTATCGTCTCGATCAGCTTTTCCCGCAGCTCCTCGTACGCGCCGCTCAACTCGTCCGGCACTCCGCTGCCGTCCCCCAAGAGGTCCACGACTCCCTTGAAGCTGGCCTCGGCCCCATTCGGGACCTGGACCGCAAGACACTTGCGCCCAAACACCTCCACAAGGGCGTCTAGGGTGGTCTCGTAGCTGACGTTCTCCCTGTCCATCTTGTTGACGAAGACCGCGCGAGGCAGCTCGAGCTCGTCGGCCATCTGCCACATCTGCAGCGTGCCCACCTCGACGCCGGAGGTAGCGTCCACTACGATGATGGCCGACTCGGCGACGCGTATGGCGGAGCTCACCTCGCCGCGATAGTCGGCGTAGCCTGGGGTGTCCACGACGTTGATCTTTCGGTCCTTCCAGGGGCACGGGAGCACCGCGGTCTGCACGCTGGTGGTCCTCTTCTGTTCCTCGGGCTCGTAGTCCGACGTGGTGTTGCCGTCGTCGGTCTTGCCAAGCCGGTTGATCGCACCTGACGCGAACAGCATCGCCTCCGCCAGCATGGTCTTGCCGGCTCCTCCGTGGGACAGGAGCACGACATTACGCAGGTCTTGTGTATCGAACTTCGCCATCGAGCTTCTCCTCCAACAGTCCACTCCGCCAGCCGGAGTGGGGTTCGTTGCCTGTGCGAGTCTATTATAGAGGCACGGCGCGGCACGTGGGGAACGCCGCTCCCCACAGGGCCAAAGCAAGGACTGCGGCATCCTAAACAGTTCTCGATGGCGGGTCAATCCCCGCTGAAGTACACCCGTTCCCTGCAGGACTTCGGGCGGAGTGGAATTGTTGCCGCTCCGCGACCGGCTCCGGTATTATCGCTGCCTGGAGGTGCGGAGTGGACGGCAAGGACTTCCTATCTATCGTCGACCTGTCTTCCGATGAGGTGGGGCAGCTGATCGAGCGGGCCGCGCAGATGAAGGGCGGCCCGGCCGAGCGACCCCTGGAAGGCAAGACCATCGCCATGCTCTTCGAGAAGCCCTCGCTTCGAACGAGGGTCAGCTTCGAGGTGGGCATCAGGCGGCTGGGAGGCGACTGCTTCCACCTGGGCGGCCCGGAAGTGGGGCTGGGCGAGAGGGAGCCCGTCCCTGACGTTGCCCGCGTGCTCGACCGCTGGGTGGACGGAGTGGTAGCGCGAGTCAACGCCCACGAGAGCCTGACCCTCCTCGCGGAGCACACGACGGTCCCGATCATCAACGCCTTGTCCGACGTGGAGCACCCCTGCCAGGCGATGGCCGACCTGCTGACCATCCTGGAGCACAGGGGACGGCTGGACGGGCAGCGCGTCGCCTACGTGGGCGACGGCAATAACGTGGCCGCCAGCCTAGCGCTGGCCTGCGCATCAGTAGGCGCGGAGTTCGTCATCGCCTCGCCGCCGGACTACCGGGTGGACAGCGGGATCTGGGACGAGGCCGGGCGGCGGGCCGATGCCAGCGGCGGAGGCGTGCACTGGGTGGAGCTGCCTGAGGATGCCGCCCAAGGCGCCGACGTTGTCTACACCGACGTGTGGGTGAGCATGGGCCAGGACGCCGAGACTGAGGCGCGGCAGCGGGCGTTCCAGGGCTACAAGGTCAGCCCTGAGCTGATGGCGCTCGCCGGGCCGGACGCCATTTTCATGCACGACATGCCGGCCCACGAGGGCGAGGAGATCACGCCCGGAATGCTGGACCACCCGCAGTCGGTCGTGTTCGACCAGGCCGAAAACCGGCTGCATGCCCAGAACGCGGTGCTCTCTCACCTGTTCGACGTACCATCCCACGGCCGGTCCTGAAGGGGCTGTAGACACCACCCCTTCGTACCAATCGGGGCTCTCCCCAGTTTGCGGACGGGTCGAAAGGCCCCAGAGTGGAGTGAACAAATGACGGGCGCCTCCAAGCCTATCGTTGCCATCGTCGGGCAGCCGAACGTCGGCAAGTCTACGTTGTTCAACAGGCTGACCGACACCCGGCCCTCAATCGTGTCCGACATCGCGGGTACGACGCGCGACCGGGTCATATCCGACGTCGAGTGGGGCGGGCGGCTCCTGACCCTAGTGGACACGGGCGGCCTGGACGAGTTCCCCGAAACGGAGCTCTGGTCGAGCGTGCGCGACCAGATACAGGTGGCCATCGAGGGTGCGGACGTGGTCGTAATGCTGGCCGACGTGACTGCCGGGATAACGGCTCCCGACGAGGACGTGGCCCGGGTCCTGCGGCTGACCGGGCGGCAGGTCGTGCTGGCGGTGAACAAGGCCGACAACGAGCTTCGCGAGGCGGACGCCGCCGAGTTCTTCCGCCTGGGGCTGGGCGAGCCGACGCCGGTCAGCGCGTACCACAACCGCGGCGTCGACGACATGATGGCGCGAGTGATCGAACTCCTGCCCGAAGGAGAGGCCCCGCCGGAGCCGGAGGCGGACTTCAGGCTTGCGATCGTGGGCCGCACGAACGTGGGCAAGTCGATGCTGCTCAACTCCATCCTGGGCGAGGAGCGGGCCATTGTGAGCGATGTCCCGGGCACGACCCGGGACGCCCTGGACACCCTCGTGACGTACAACGGGCGTACCGTGCACCTGATCGATACGGCGGGGCTGCGCAGAAGGGGGAGGATCGAGCGTGGAATCGAGCAGTTCAGCGCCATCAGGACGATCAGGGCCATAGACCGGGCCGAGGTCGCGGTGGTGGTCATGGACGCGGCGGAGCTGGCAACCACGCAGGACGCCCACATAGCCGGATACGTGCTCGAGGCCTACCGGGGCATCCTGCTGGCTGTCAACAAGTGGGACCTGGCGAGCGGTCTCGAAATGACGCAAGAGGAGGCCGTACTCAAGGTCCGCGAGCGGTTCAAGTTCGTGAGACACGTGCCGGTCTGCTTCACGTCCGCGCTCGAGGGCACGGGCATCGGGGGGCTGCTGGACAAGGCGGCGGAGGTGCACCGCATGTGGGGCATGGGGCTGCCGCGCTACGATCTGCGACGCACTGTCCTGAGCGCGGTGGCTGCACACCCTCCCGCGACCGGCAGGCGCAGGCTGAAGTTCTACGGGGTCACCCAGGACAATACGCAGCCGCCCAGCTTCACCTTCTACGTGAACAACTCGGACATGGTACACTTCGCCTACCGGCGCTACCTGGAGAACGCCCTTCGCAGTGCTTACGGCTTCGAGGGCGCTCCACTCAGGATGCGTTTCAAGAGCAGGGGTGAGCGATGATCGAGATTGTCGGCTTCGCCGTGTTTGGCTACCTGCTTGGGTCGCTTCCGTTCGGGGTGATCTTCGGACGGGTCTTCGGCGGCGTGGACGTACGCGACCACGGGAGCGGCAGCACGGGAATGACCAACGTGCTGCGAACCGCCGGCGCGCCGGCGGCAGCTCTAGTCCTGCTCCTCGACATGCTGAAGGGGGCAGCCGCCATAGTCGCAGCCAAGCTGATCACGGGAATCCCCGGCGTAGAAGTCGCGGCTGGCCTGGGCGCAATAACCGGGCACATGTGGCCGGTCTTAGCGGGATTCAGGGGCGGCAAGGGAGTGTCGCCCGGATGGGCCGGCCTCTTCCCGCTGGAGCCGGTGTCGGGAATCGTGGCCGGGATCATCGGTGTGACCATTATCGCCCTGAGCCGGTACGCCTCGCTGGGGTCGCTGGTGGGCGCGGTGTCGGGCGCGGCGATTCTCGCAGCCATGGCACTGCTCGGCGGGACGCACGACGTCTACGCACTGTACGGCATCGTGGGCAGCGTGCTCGTAGTAGCGAAGCACAGGGACAACATCGTCAGGCTGTACAGGGGTGAGGAGCGGCGGTTCGGCTCGTCCCCCGACGGCGCCGGTGAGCAGAAGTCCAGCCTGAGCAGGGTCCTGCGATGGCCCAGATCGGCGTAGTAGGGACTACGACCTGGGGCACGACCCTCGCAATAATCGCCGGGCGGGCGGGCGTGGACGCCACGCTGTGGGCACGCACTCCGGCCGAAGCAGATGAGATCCGACGCACGGGAGAGAACCGCCTCCTTCTGCCCGGCGTAGAGCTGCCCCCAAGCGTCGGCGTGACGGCATCTCCCGACGAAGCCCTGGGCGGGGCCGAGCTCGCAATCATAGCCGTGCCCTCCCGGACGATGCGCTCCAACGCCCGCGCCGTGAAGGACGCGATAGCCCCTTCGGCCGTGGTCGTCAGCGCGACCAAGGGCCTGGAGATCGAGTCCGGGAAGCGGATGAGCGAGGTGCTGGCCGAGGAGCTTCCGCACATGCGGAACGATCTCTGCGCCATGTCGGGGCCCAACCTCGCCGGAGAGATCGTGGCGGGAAAGCTCTCGTCCACAGTCGTAGCATCGGCCAGCCAGGAGGCTGCCGACCGGGTCCAGGCACTGCTGACCTCGCCCCTGTTCCGCGTCTACACCAACAGCGACATCGTTGGTGTCGAGCTTGGCGGTGCGCTGAAGAACATAGTCGCACTGGGCGCGGGAGTCTGCGACGGTCTGGACATCGGCGACAACGCCAAGGCCACGTTCGTGACCCGGGGCATCGCCGAGATCGCCCGGCTGGGAGTGGCAGCGGGGGCAGACCTGATGACCTTCGCCGGGCTGGCGGGCATCGGCGACGTGATAGCCACGTGCTCGAGCGCCCTGAGCCGTAACCACCACGTGGGCGTGGAGCTGGCGCGCGGTAAGCCCCTCCAGGAGATCGTCGGGTCGATGACCCAGGTTGCGGAAGGTGTGGACACGACACGAGCCGCCCTGAGGCTGGCGGCGTCGCTGGGGGTGGAGATGCCCATAACCCAGGTCACTCACGACGTGCTGTTCGAGGGGCTGGAGATCAGGCAGGCGATCGCGGACCTGATGGGACGGGACCCTGCGCCCGAGTGGTCCGGCATGGCGCCGGACATCCCGACGCTATCCGCTCCTGACTAACCTGAGGGCGACCCAGTCGCCGTCTACATCGACCCGGTCCAGAGAGAGCCCTGCCTCTTCGAGGCGCTCCACTACGGCCTCCCTCGCCTGTTCCAGCACGCCCGACGCCACCACCGAACCCCCGCGCCTGACCGCACGTGCGATGTGAGCCGCGAGGTTGCCGATCACCGTCGAGGATATGTTTGCGACAACGACATCGTAGCCGCCGGGCCTGAGCGACTCATGGGGCAGCGTGCCCTCGTCCACGGACACCACCGCTTCGACGCCGTTCTGGCGGACGTTCGCGGCTGCGGTCTCCGCGGCGGTTGCGTCTATGTCGAGTGCAAGTACTTCAGACGCGCCCAGCTTTGCCGCCGCGATCGACAAAATGCCCGAGCCGCAGCCCAGGTCCAGGACGGAGCACCCGGGCTTCACCAGCCCTTCGAGGGCAGACAGGCACATGGTCGTAGTCGGGTGGTGGCCCGTTCCGAAGGCCATGCCCGGGTCCAGCTCGATGACCACGTCGCCCTCCTCGGGATCGTAGCTGCGCCAGGTAGGGACTATGACGGTGCGCGAGCCGACGTGCAGGGTGTGGAAGTGTTCGCGCCAACTGTCCTGCCACTCGGTCTCGTCGACCTCGCGGCGTTGGAGCCTGGAGACAGGACCGAGCTGGGCCATGAGCCTGACGCCAACGTCGATGCCGTCCTCGCGAGACCTGGTGGTCGGCCCCACGGGCAGGTACGTCATCACCCTGACGTGTCCGGAGTCCGGCGGGGACTCGCCTTCGTCGGGGTTGAAACCGCCCGGCTCCTCGACGGCCACTCCGGCATGTCCGTACTTCAGGAAGAGGGACGTGAGCGGCTCCACGAACTCGCGGGGAGCCTGGACGCTGATCTCCAGCCACTTTCTCACGGGAGGGACCAGGCACGCGGCCAACCGGGGCGGATGTGAGACTCGTCCCTATTCAGTACCGCCAAGGGAGTCCTTGAACTTGTCGAACCAGCTCTTGTCCGGGCCCTCGCCGCCATTGGAGGCGTCGCCCAGGCTCTCGCCCAGCTCCTCGATCAGCTCGCGCTGGCGCTCCGTGAGGGAACGCGGCACGTCCACAACCACGGTGACGAGATGGCTGCCGCGCTGCTTCTCCCTTCCCAGGTGGGGGATGCCCAGTCCATCGAGTCTCAGGACGTCGCCCGTCTGCGCGCCGGCAGGGACCTTCAACTCGCGCTCGCCGTCGAGCGTCGGCACGTCCACGGAGGTACCCAGGGTCGCCTGGGCGATGTTCACGTGGAGCGAAGCCAAGACGTCGTTGCCGCTTCTCTCGAACAGCGAGTGGGGTTTGACGCGGATGGCGGCATACAGGTCGCCCGGTCCGCCGCCGCCCACACCGGCCTCGCCTTCGCCCGAGAGCCGGATCTGCGTGCCCGTCTCTATGCCGGCCGGTACCGAGATGGCGATGTTGCGCTTCCGCGCCTCGGTGCCCGCGCCCCCACAGGAGTGGCACGGATCGCTCACTACCCTACCCTCGCCCCGGCATCGGCCGCACGTCGAGACCTGCATGAACTGGCCGAAGATGCTCTGGGCGGCTCGCCGGACCTCACCTGAACCGCCGCAGTTCAGGCACGTGACAGGGCTGCTGCCGGGCTCGCTGCGGGTGCCCATGCATCTGCTACACACCTCGGTGCGCCTGATCTCGCTCTCCTTCTCGACGCCGAACGCGGCTTCCTCGAAGTCCAGCGTCAGGGTTAGCCGCAGGTCCGCGCCGCGCCTGGCCGTGGACCTGGTGCGCGCGCCGCCGCCGAAGAAGGCCTCGAATATGTCTCCGAAGCCGCCGAAGTCGGAGAATCCCTCGAAGCCGGTGCCGCCGTTCATGTTCACGCCGGCGTGACCCAGGCGGTCGTACCTGGCCCGCTTCTCCGAGTCTGTCAGCACCTGGTAGGCCTCGTTGACCTCTTTGAACCGCTCGGAGGCGTCAGGGCTCCTGTTCCGGTCGGGATGGTATTCGAGGGCGAGCTTCCTAAAGGCCTTTCGCACCTCTTCGTCCGAGGCTGTTCGGGGGAGCCCCAGTACCTCGTAGTAGTCTCTCTTCTGGGTGGTCATTTGGAGGCGGCAGTGCAGGCGTTACCGGCCGCTCACGCCTCCTACCAGCTCGCTCATGACATCGGCCATCGTGTCCACGACCGAGACGGCCTTCTTGTAGTGCATCCGGACGGGGCCCACGGCCGCTATTGCGCCGGTCACCTGCCCTGGGACCCCGTACCGGCTGATGACGACTCCCATGGGCTGCAGCAGGTGGTCGCTGTTCTCGTGCCCGATGACGACCCTGACAACGGGGGAATCGGGCGCCTGGCCCAGGGTCGCCTGTGCAAGACTGCCATCCTCCACCGCCTCTACGAAGCCGGCCAGGGCGTCCCTGTCGGCGAACTCCTGCTGGGCGAACAGGTTCCTGAGACCGTCCACATAGTGGTCCACCCTGCCCGCGCGGTCCTCCTCGCGCAGTATGTCGACCGTAGCCTGCAGCAGGTCCTCTTCCAGGGGTGTGAGGGCCTCTCCCTGCGAGTCGATCTCCTCCCAGGAGAGGCCGCGGACGAGGTCTGTAACACGGTTTGCGGTGGTGTCCAACGCCCCATCGTCGAGGGGCTGATCGAGCGGAATGAGCTGCCTCCTCAGCCTCGCCTCGTTGAGCACGACGATGAGCAGGGTCTGCAGGTTCTGGAGGGGGACCAGGCGGACCTGCCTGACGCGGGACTCGGGGGCCCTCGGGAACGTGACGATGGCTACGCTGCCGACCAGTCCGGCCAAAACCGCGGCGGCGAACTCCGTCCACTCGTCGATCTCTCTCTCCACGTCGACAAAGCGGTCCCTCATGGACCTGCGTTCTGAAGGGACGGTAGTGTGAGACATGGCGATGGTCTCGACGTACGTGCGGTAGCCCGGGTCCAAGGGGACGCTGCCCGCCGAACTGTGCGGACGCGTTATGTACCCCTCCTGTTCGAGTCCGGCCACGTCGTTCCTGATCGTGGCCGAGCTAACGCCGAGGTCGTGGGTGCGAGCGAGGGTCTGGGAGGCGATGGGCGCACCCGTGTGGATGTAGTCGTCGACTATGAGATTAAGGATGTTCGTTGCCCGCTTGGTAAGCATCCAGTCCACCGCCAGTGGGGCGCTTCTCAAGAGTTAACCCAGCAGAATCGGCGCCTACCTTGAATCTAGCACCCGCATTTCGGGAGTGTCAACCATCGAGTCGCCTGATCGCCGTACGTGGAACGGGGAGGGATGGGACGCCCAGGGTCGCAGCCCGGAGAGCCCGGGCACGCCTACGCCGCCGGCACACGGGCGCCGGGCGGGGAATGTTGGCGAGGCCCCGCCGCGGGGCTGTACAATTGAGCAGCGTAGTGCTTGGGGGAAGTGTCGGAACTGGCAGACGAGCATGATTTAGGATCATGTGCCGAGAGGCGTCCGGGTTCGAGTCCCGGCTTCCCCACCATGACGTACCGATTTGCGAACTCCACCATTGAGGGCGACTTCAGCGAAGTCCGCTCCCCCTATAGGGCTGTCCTCCGGCGTGGGTAGCGAGTAGACGATGGCGGCCTTGCCGGGCTTGATCTCGATCTCCTTGACGAAGGAGTGGACGAAGGCTTTGGTCTCGGTCAGCTCGCTGTCCTTGAGAAACTCGCTCATCTCCTCGGCGAAGGTGGCGATGGTGTCGGCGCTGTCCAGGTACTGCCGCCGCTCCGCCAGCACTTCCCGTGCCTCGTCTGCGGCGCTCTCCAGGTTCTCCTTGCGCTCCCGCAGTTCCACGATGTGATCCGAGGCTGCGGCCACGTCGATGCTGTCGCTCTTCGATACGAAGTGCCAGACGCGGCCCAGCTGCTTCTTCACCTCCTCAAGCTCCGCCTCGATGCTCTCCAGCTTCTGACGGTGCTCTCGGGCCGCTCCGTCCATCTCCTCGTCCAGGAGCTTTACCAGGTCTCTGATGTTGGACTCGGTGAGGATGTTGGCGCGAAGCTCATCGACGATGGTGTTCTCGATCTTCTTGGAGTTGAGCCTGGGGGTCTTGCACGTGCCGCTGCCCCTCTTCATCAGGGACTGGCAGACGTAGTAGGTGTACTTGCCGCTCTTGGCCTCGGAGGCGGACATGGCTCTGCCACAGGTCTCGCACTTGAGGATGCCGCTCAGCAGGTAGGGGCTGGACGCCCGCCTGGGGTTCGCCTGCTTCGGGGCGCGGGAGCCGAGTAGCTTCTTGACCCGCATGTACTCCCGCTTGCTGATGATGGCGGGGTGCGCGTTCTCCACCCGCACGGGCGGCTGGCGGTCCTTGGCGCTGATTCCCCACACCACGGCCCCCGTGTAGGCTTCGTTGTCCAGCATGGCGTGGACGGTGGTCTTCTGCCACTTCTTGCCGTTGACCGTTGGGATGCCCTCGGCGTTGAGGGTCTTGGTGATGTCGAGGATGCTCCTGCCCTGGAGTGCCATGTCGAAGATGCGCCGGACCATTGCGTCTGCGGGCGGGTCTAGCTCCAGCCTGGGGCGCTTCTTCGCCCCGTCCTGCACGTGTACCCGCTTGTAGCCGTAGGGTGCGTAGGCCGACATCCAGAAGCCCCTTGACGCTGCCTCGCGCAACCCCCTGGAGACCTCCTGCGCCAGATTCTCCGAGTAAAATTCATCGACGCTCTCGATGATGGCCTCAAGGAGCCTGCCGGTGGGGTTGTCCTCGGCCTGCTCGGTGATGGAGACCACGCGGATGCCCTTGCGCCTGAGCTTCGACTTGAAGGCGACGGCGTGCTCACGCTTGCGGGTGAACCGGCTGAATTTCCAGACCAGAATCTCCTTGAAAGGGGCCTCGGGCTTTTCGGCCTCGTCCAGCATCTTCTGGAACTGGGGCCGAGCGGCAATACGTCCGCTCTCGGCCTCGTCCACGTACTCGCGGACGATCATGTAGCCGTTCTTCTCGGCGTAGTCCCTGAGCGCCCGCAGCTGGGCGGCCACGGACAGGTCCACGTCCTGGCGGTCGCTGGAGACCCTGGCGTAGAGGGCTGCCGGTGTCAGATCGAATCGGTCGTTCATCAGTCTCTCCTCCCTATCTCTTCCTGTTCGTTCTGGCGGGAGCGCAGCCATTCCAGCCGCTCCCGTCTGCGCCACTCCCGCTCCTCCATGAACAGGCGGATGGCCTGCCTGAGCAGCTCGCTCACGGAGAGGTCGTCCTCCTTCATCACACTCCGAATCTGTGCCTCCATCTCCGGGGGCAGGGAGAAGGTGATGGTCTTGGAACGCCTGGAAGTGGTCATGCTCTCTCTTTTTGCCTCTTGTTGTAGTGCAATGTCTTACTATACACCATCAGGGGAACCCACATCAACCGGCTAGAGCACCTGGTGGGCGCGGGAGATGCGCTCGAAGGAGGCGTGCCCCAGTTGGGGAGCCAGGACGGAGCGGTCCCTGTACGGCACGGCGACGACGGCTATCTTGGCCAGCCGCCGCCCATGCCAGATGACCGGCCTTGCCGCCACGGTCACATCGTCGTTCCGCCACAGGTCGTAGCCGCTTACCCGCTCCACGTACACGGGCCTGCCGGTTTGAATCACTCGCTCAGCCACCGATCCCGGCGCAGGTGGCGCGCCCCTGCGGGGCAGCAACCCCCGCAGAATCGAGAGCGGCCTCTTCTGCATCCTGATCCGAAATCCCGGCGTCCGCGCCACCACCTTCGCACTGAAGACTCTCGGACTGGACTCGGCGGTCCACTCGCGCGGCTCTCCTTTCTCCTTGTGCTCGTACAGGACAACCATGAGGGGCTGGTGGCGCATCACCTCGGCCAGCCTGATGGCAATGGAGGAGTAGGCGCGCTGGTACATCCCTTGTAACGCAACGACGTCGAACCCCGACGACTCGGCGAACAGGGAGAACATATCCGGCGGCATCAGCGCCGCGGCCGCGAACCGGTCTGCCTGCCGGCACACTCTCCGCACCGGCGCGGAGCCCGAGTACAGGTCGCAGAGGGTCTCGTCGATGATCTCGTAGGTTTCGTGGAGCACGGTGTGCTCCTTGGACCCCTCCCACAGGTCGTCCCGGTAGTGGATGTCGTAGCCGCCGCCCGGCGAGCTGAAGTGGATGCCCTTCACGTCCAGGCTCTCCCTGCACTTGCCCGTCACCGTGCCGAACCCCGTCTCCCTGAGCAGGACGGTCAGCTCGGGGACTGTGAGGTGGCCCGACACGTTGAAGTAGCGCACGAAGCGGGCTGCGACGCCCTCGGGGTCGAGCCCCCGTTCCAGGGCGTCGTCCAGCAGATTGATGCAGAAGTCCTCTCTCGTTCGGTTCATTCCAGCAGCTTCTTGTTGGCGAATCGCTCGTACATCTCGACGATGAAGCGCTTGGTCTTCAGTGTGATGGGGCCGTCGGGCCTCGTGCCCACGCGGAACACGGGGTCTGCCAGCACGTACTGGTAGGCCCGCTCCACCTCCATGGCCTCGTCGCTGAAGGGGTCGATGTGGGGGTCGCGCCCGGCCCGCTTCATAAGCTCCTCGGCGTCCACGTTGTAGAGGTCGGCCAGCTTGCGGATGATGTTGACGCCGGGCCTGCGGCTTCCCCGCTCTATCTCGGAGAGGTAGGAGCTTGAGACGCCTACGCGCTTGGTCACGTCACGCAGGCTGAGGTCTCCCCGCAGCCGTCTGAGGAGCGGGCCTATGGCGTCGTCGCCCTCGATCTCGCGGCGCTCATCCAGGTCCCGGTCGCCTTCAAGCTCGTCCATGTGGTGTCTCCCTTGCGTCCGTAGCTACGTACGATTCCGCGAACGGCCCATCTGCGACAAATATAGCTAAAGTCTTGCCAAACAATTGTTACAACACAGCGAGCAATTGTCAACGAGTCGTCTGTAGAAGCTCTGATAGCATCGTTTCGGCATTGCCTCGCCGTCTTCTGTATTGATACACTAATGCATACAGAACGAATCTTCTAAACCTAGACTCAGTATACACCACCGGCGCTCCCGAAGGCCACACCTTCTTGGCAGCGCCGGACCCTGGGAGAGAGACGGAACGCGTGAGTAGGAAGCGAAGGCTTACGGCCAAGCAGGAGCGGCAGCGGATGGAGGGTCTGCGGATACTGGCCCGCATCATCGCGCGCCACTACCTCGCCAACCCACACCTGTACCGCAACGGCTCCGTCCCGTCCAACGGGCAGCCCGCCGACGGCGGGGAGTCCTTCCTGGAGGAGGGGTCGGCGTGAAGCGCAGGCAACCATCGCGAGTCAGGGTCGATCCCCAGAAGGTGTGGGCGCTGCTCAACCGGCTCAACATGACCCAGAACGACCTGGCGCGGCTGCTCGACACCTCGTCGAGCTATCTGTCCCAGCTCATGAATGGGCATCGCTGCCCCTCGGCGGCCTTCCGCAAGCGGATGATGGACGTCCTCGGCGTCACCGACTTCGACGACCTCTTCTACCTGGAGGATGTCGAGTGAGAGCCGGCCTGCTCCCGTCCCACCTCATCGTCGACGACGGCCTCATCGGGCCGGACTTCTCCAAGCGCCTGGGAGCCTTCAAGGAGGCCACCGACCTCTCATGGGACATCTTGGCCGCGTGCCTGGGCGTTGACCCCCGCCAGCTTCAGCGGTGGCGGGAGGGCACCAAGCCCAGCGGCGATGGAGTGAACGCCCTGGTGAAGCTGGCGTCACGCATCCCCGGAGGGATGTACATCCTCTTCGGGGTGCATGTCCTCCCTCCGGTCGGTGTCTACCAGCCGCCCCTGGCCGTCGATTTCGACCCGGCAGGGGACGGCGGAGAGGAGTAGAGCATGGGAGTGCAGCAGCGAGTACACAGGCCCGTCGAGTACGACCTTCCCTCGGATTTCTCCGGGCGGCTTGAGCGGTTCAAGGAGGAGAGCGGGCTGAGCTGGAAGGAGTTGGCCCGTCTGCTGGGCGTCAGCCTCCACCGGCTCAGGCAGTGGCGGAACAAGGGCGCGGCTCCCAACACCGCCCATCTCTTCCTGCTGATGACCATCGCCGACCTGATGGGGCTGCGGGATGGGATTCTGATGCAGCCCGAACGGGACCTGCCCAAAGGGTTGGACCCCGAGACGGTGAGGACCATGAGACGGAACGCATAGGCGATGTCAAATCAAAGGAGGAGGGACCATGACGACTATGGAACGGAAGCGGACATTGAACAACCGGCCCCCGCCCTTTCCCGAGGACTTCGGGGAGAGGCTGGAGCGGCTGAAGGAGCTGACCGGGCTGCCATGGGGCGAGTTCGCCGAGCGGCTCGGCGTGACGCAGCGCGGCCTGGCGAAGTGGCGCAACGGAGGGCCTCCTTCGGGGCGCTACCTCTGGGCCATCATCGAGCTGGCCCGCGAGGTTCGGGGCGGCTACGACCTGATCATGTACGGCGACGACGGAACGCCGGAGTAGAGAGGAGGTAGAAGTATGGCTTTCGACGACCGAAGGTTTATCAGCAGAGGCTTTCCGGCCCCGCCCCTTCCCGAGGACTTTCCCGTGCGGCTGGGGCGACTGGAGGACAGGTCCGGGCTTCCCCTGGAGGAGTTCGCCCGCCGGTGGCTGCTGCCCGAAGACCGGGCGACTGACTGGCGGTGCGGAGAGCCGCCCACGGCCCACGAGCTTCGGGCCATGATGGAGTGGGCCAGTTCGGTGGACGGCGGCGTGGCGGTGTTGCTCATGGACCATACCCAGCCCTGGCCCTACAAGGTGGACGGCTGACGAAGAGCAACGGCGGTGCGGGGCCTGTGTCAGGTTCCCTGCCAGCGAGAAGAAGGCCGGACGGTGTGTACCGCCCGGCCTTCCTGTGTTTTCCCCGGACCGTCAGCCTCGTCCGCAGGCGGTCGGGAAGCTACAAACCGGAGGGTCCCATCGCCGCTCCCGCATACGGCGACCCGGGGGTCCGTTTCCTTTGGGGGTATTGGCATTAGACCCATAGCTACGCATGGGACTCATGTACCTGACGCTACCCCTTGCCGCACACATGTGGCTCAGGGACCTCCGGCGGCGCAACCAGGGCGCTCAGATCAATGTGCTCGGGTCTGACCAACAGGTGCTGTCGAAAGGCCCCCGATGTATCATACGGAGCCCAGAGGCCCTCGTCGCCCTGGCAGACGGCATCAAGCGCCTGCGGGAGTTCCGCCCGCTGCCCGACCCGTTCGAGCGGTCCGGCTTGCCGTTCAAGTACCAACGTCCGGCCCGCCGTCCGGCATCCTCGCCCATGCCCACAGGGTAGTGACAAGCAGAATCGCCTTAACCAACGCGTAGATCAACGTGACGCCCGTTTGAATGGCGTGGACGTGTTTCGCCTGCCGGGCCGCATCTTCCCAAACGGCAACCTGTCGAGCGGATGCTCGGCAGTTGGGGGAAGGTGCAACAGGATCAGCAAAGCGGGGACGCTCAGGGTAGCCCCAAGTGCGAACCACAAAAGCCATCTACGGCCCTCACATCGGGACGAAAGCGGCCCGTGCCACTTGTTCTGCGGTCCCGCACGCCGCTTGACCACGAGAGCACACACCTCGTCGTGTATCCTCACCCGGTCCCGCGCCTCGGTTCTCGAACACGTAGTATTTCCGGGCCTCCCGAACCCTGCTCATTGACCTTCCTCCACCCACGACAACCTGAGCCCAAAGAAGGTCTCGAATACCCCCTGGACAGCATCGACCTTCTCACCGTCAACGATCCACTCCTCCACCGCATAAAAGGGATTCGTACTGATCAGGAAACCATCCATCCGCTCAATCTCCCGAGGAGGCCACATTCCAAAGGGGACCACTATGACGGTCACCCTATGAGCCCACGCATCACACCCCGCAGCAACAACCGAGGCAGTCTTCACAGTAACCTGCTGCCCACTGATGACATGAGCACGAGCTCTCTCGGCCGCACGAAGAGCCTTCCCGCTGTCAAATTCCACACTCACTCCAAGGCGCCGTATCTGACAGTAACCAGCCACTCGCACAACTGGCCCCCTCTCCTCCTCAGCCGGAGCCTCGAACGTCGCCACGGGAACAGGACTCCTCAGATCCTCCCTCACCCGCTCAACGTCCATCGCACAACCAACCAGCGCCACGAACTGGATCACGCCCAACGCTACGAACAGCCACCCCACGACCCTCGGTACTGCTCTCACTTAATTAGCAGGTCGGGGGCCCAAAACGAACTGAATTTCGGCCTGATTCCGGCAGAATACGAATCTCGTCAGAACTTGGTGCAAACTGGCAGGTGTTTCGTAACAGCCCATGGCTCTGCCTCCTTCTAGTAGAATATTAGAGGGAGGTGGGTCATGGACGAATGGACAGGCAGAGGCCTCGGGGGAATTGTAACTGCACTAGGAAGGCTGGACAAGTCAGTGGCAGTAATAATCGCTATCGGCGCCGTGCTGGTACTCCTGGCACACGCCACCACCAGGGGGCTGTCTCCTGAGTTAGGGATGATGGTAGCTCTGTTTTACTCCATCATGTTCATATTCACGTCCATCTTCATCTGGGTATGGACTCACCCCGAGGGTCGGGGCTAGGGGTAATTCGACTACCATGTCTTTTGACGCGAGAGAGATTTAATAGGGAATCCAGATTCCCTATAAGCATAGACGGCTAACGGCTATCGTAGATCCGTGACGGTTGCAGGTACTGCCGTTAATTGGCAGGGGTTCGTAAAGGGAATACTATAAGCGGAACGGCCTGCGCAGGACGGCGAGGACTATCAATGCGAAGATTCCATACGCCATGCCGAGGAAGAACCATTCCCACTGCCCTCTGTCCTTGCTGTGTGCCATCCATGCCGCCAGCACGGCGCAGACGACTGAGTAGATGATACCAGCGCTTACTAACTCAAACATGCTACCCCGCAGAGGTTATTTGGTTCCTAGCCTCTGCCGCTCCTCCTCCACACAGCGAGCGATGTAACCCTCTGCCCGAAGAAAGAACTCCTGATATTTCTCATAGTCGGCATCCTTCAAGTCAGTGGCACTCGGACCCACTATCACATGGAGCGTCGTGTGCAGGTCCTCCCTCCATTTCTGATTGCCTGACCTTGCAATAACCCCTGCGAGCGCTTTCAATACATACTCAAATGCCTGCCGGTCTGTGAATGACTGCTGCATCGGGTCTATTTGCTCCTTTGTCCTCGCCCTCCCTAGGTGCCTCCACCTGGTATAGGGATTGGCACTCGCTACGGTGCATCATCCGATGTTCGCCAGATGGAGGCGCAATGCCAACCCATCTTTTCCATCGGATACGTAGCGAGACTATAGCGAGTATCCATATATTACACAACGGAACGGCTAATTAGAACGGAGCAGTGTCCGACCCTCACCGCCCTGAACCCACAATCCGACACCAATCCATCACGCACCTCTCTTCGGCATGACCAGCAGCAACAACGACGACAACACCGGGGCGCCCACCGCAAGGACATAGGTGTACGGCAGCGGCGGAGGCATTACCACCCATAAGGCGAACGACCCCCACGAAAAGACCCAGAGACTGATGAATCTATGGCGCCACGTGGGCAAGTACCGCCAAGTCAGCAACGGTATGGCAGGCCAGATCACCAGCGGCACGCCGACTATGAAGGCCCACTCCCACCAGGTCCGCTCGATAATCAGGGACGGTTGCAGCTCCATCAGGTGACCTCCCTATCCTCGTCGATGTGAGTGCAGACATAGGAGCCAATCTCGTGGTCAGTCTCCGGCCCGCCGCAGTCGCCAACGTGACAACCACAGTCGAGGCAAGGATAAGGACCCTGAGAGAACCGAACGGCCCCGCCACAGTTTGGGCAGACAGGGTCGCAAACCGGACATAGACCACCGCACTGACAGACCCTTTCGGCAGCGACGGCGGTACTCATCCCGCCGCGTCTCTCTCGCGTTCCAACGCCCTGACGGCCTGCTCGAACTCGCCACGTTGCCGGGGGCTGTCGAAGTGAATATCCCCTGTCTGCGTGCTGCTCTCGTGCCTGTGCGTCTGGTCGGCGGCGACGACCGCCAGGTCGTTGCCCTGCCGGTCGCTGCGCGCTATAGTCACCCGCTTCGTCTGCCATGTCGTGCTCATCACCAATCCCTCCTTCAGTGCGTGTTGCCAGAGATATGCGCCCACCACATTTCCCGAATCCAGAGGCCACAGAAGATGCAGACCCCCGGGCCCGCCGCGTTCCGCTGGAGCCTTAACCTCGGTCATGCCGCCGTCTCCATCTGCGGGACCCTCAACTCCGTCCCGTCTGGCAGGAACAGGCTCCGCGTTGCGGGGCCCGGGTCCGGCTGCTCGCACTCGCTGCAAAGGTCGCCCTCGACCCACCAGCACGGGTTGCTCCACAAGTCTACACAAGCGTTGTCGTCGGTGCAGCCGCACACGCGGCAGCTGATGGGAGCCGACATAGGAATCATCATGACGCGGCCACCGTGGCCGCGGTTACGTGTGGTCGGGCACCCGGCCGCTACGCGAACCTGCGCGCCTCTTTGGGCCGGCGGACGGGCAGGGGCCGCTCGGGTTCAGGCAAGCCGTACAGGGCCGTAGAGCCGCTCCAGGCCCATGAGCCGCTGCTTCATGTCCGATGGGCCGAACGGGTGCTCGTCGCCGTCGTCCGTCACGGTGGGCTTGTGCCACAGCTGCACGTCGGCGATCCCGGTCCCCCCATCTGCCTCCCTTGACCGTCTCGGGTATTTTCACCACTCCTTTGCTAGGCCTGCCATGACCCGCAAACACCGCCCCAACTGCCCGAGGCCACCTCATCGCATGTTAGGTGGGGAATCTGGGACCTGGACTCCCGTTGCTCCCTCCCGCCCGATTGGTGGACAATGGGAGCAGCCTCAAAGACGCGTGAAGGCGCTCGCCCACCGTTTCGGCTCCCTAGCATTCGCTGACATCCCATCCATCCGAAGGGCCGGGACGAAGACTTGGGGAGGTTACAGCAATGCCCAGGCACAGGAAGAAGGTCTGTCGGGTGTGCGGCCGCATCTACGGCCGGCAACACGTGCGGCAGTCCGGCATATTGGGCTGGTGCCGGCAGTCTTGTTACTTCAAGGACTACAAGTGGCGAAGGGAAGGCGTCGCGCCGGGAGAGCCGCCGAAGCCGGTCGACGACAACGCCATTCGGGAGGCGCGGGTTCTGGAGGCCCTTGCCCACGTTCTCCGGGAAGCCTCTCCGAATGAGGGAACGACCACCTGGGACGTGGCGGCTGGGGGAACCGAAGAGACCGGAGCAATGGTCATCGAGGTCGTGGTGGACCGCGCCCTGGTTGCGCGGCCCCGGCCCGGCGAGGACGACCGCGATGAAGTGGAGTGGGTGGGGCGGTGCTGGACGTGGCTGACCGAGGGGGAGGCCCTTTCGCTCAGGGACATGGTGGTCAGGGACGGCGAGATCGTCAAGCTGTTGGAGCCTGGGCATCTGCGGCGCGTCCGTGCGATGGAACGGACCATCCAGACGGCTGAGGGTGAGGTCGACGGGCTGGAAGTGTGGATGGACTTCAGGGGATTCAGGGCGGAGCCCGAACCGGAGCTCAGGGCGACGGCCAGGGGACTCTGGGAGGGAGGGAAGGTCCGCATAGTCGGGGAGCGCACGCGGGACGAGCGGGACAAGATCGGCACGCTGTTGTGGTTCACCCTGGGGGTGGTCGAGGTGGACGGCAAACGGCTCGGCACGGGACTTGGCGGTCTGGTGCCGCTGGACAGCCCGGACGGATCGCCGGACGCCAGCCCCGCAGAAGAGCCGCACGCGACGGAAGCCCCTGCCGAGGCGCTCCCGGATGAGCCCTGGGAGAGGTTGCTCGAAGTCGTGGCGGACCGCGCCCTGATTGCGCAGACCAAGTTCGGCGAGGGCGGCCGCGTCGGGGTCGAGTGGGTGGGCCGCTGTTGGGTGTGGCCGACCTCAGGTGAGGCCCCTTCGTTGATGGAAGTTGTGGTCAGCGAAGCTGCGGTCGCGAGGCTGCTGGAACCCGGCAGGGTGTGGCGCGTCCGGGCGATGGAGCGGACCATCCGGACGGCTGAGGGAGAGGTCGAAGGTCTGGAATTGCGGCGGGAGCTGAGGGCGAAGCCCGAACCGGACCGCGTGCCGGAGCCTGCACCAGACCCCAGGGCGACGGCCAGGGGGCTCTGGGAGGGAGGGAAGGTCCGAATGCCACCGGAGTATCCCTGGCGTGATGAGATGGGCAAGACCGGCACCCTGCTGAGGTTTTCAGCAGCCTTTGTAGAAGTGGACGGCAGACGGGTTGCCATAGGGACGAGAGACCTGGAGCCGTTGGAGGACCCGGGGGAGTGAATGACGTGAATGGGTGCGGCTCCCACGGACAGTCCGAGTTGAGCCTTCGCCCCATGCTCGGTTTTGTAGGTCGTCAGTACCATCAGTCGGCAGAAAAGCTCCGCTCATGCATCTCTACCGGACCTACGGCACGAAGCTGGGGCGTAGTCTGTTGAAACCCAGTTAGTGGGCGGAGACCTGAAGTCGAGCCCCTCCCTGTTCCAGTTCCCTCCGACAGCTGTTCCAAGCCGGAGTCCCATCGAGATCGTGTCTGAGCAGTCCGATGGTGTGCAACTCCCTAATCGGAAAGTAGTTGAGCGTGTCCAGCACAAGGACTGGGGCATTGAATGCAAACATCAACACGTCCAGCAGCACGGTTTCGTATCGTTCCAAGAAACTTGTCACGGTCTATAGTCGTCAAACCGCCAGAGAGGTCCTTCTCTTCACCGTCTGACGACGCCCTGGGGATCTCGCCTGGACGCCCTGCGGTTGAGGGCGCGGTCGAGGGTCCCGAATGCCCGGACGATACCCAGGCGCTTGACCCTGGGCGACGGCTCCTCCTCCTGCTTGAGGAGGGCGTGCGCGATGAGGTCGGCCATCTGTAGCAGGTGGTCGGAGTGGGAGCTTCGGAAGGAGGGGCCTCCGATGACCCTCTCTATCGGGATGTCTTTCATGCGCCCACCGTCCTCCCACGCCTCGTACCTGCTGGGCACGGGATTGCGGCTCCTGAGCCTGCGGTAGAGGCGCGCCACCATCTCCTCGCGGCCTTCGTCGAAGATGAGGAAGGCGTGCCGGTTGACGGCTGCGACGGAGGTGTTGATGCGGTTGAGGAGGCGGTCGAGGCTGGCCCGCTCGTAGCCGTTCACGTCGGGCTTGTGCAGGCAGACGTTGACGACCTCCACGCCGCCGATGGTGCTGGCGGCGTCCTCTACGACGCGCAGCCCGTCGAGGAAGATTTCGGCCCCGCGCTCCGGGGATAGTCTGCGGTCGGCGTTGCCCACGCGGGCCAGCTTGCCCCGTCCGGCCAGCAGGTCGCAGGCGTGAAGCTCCCGCTCCGCCGGGACGGAGTAGCGGTCGCGGAGCTCGAGCCGCCAGTCGATGACGCGGCGGTGGAGTTCGTTCCACCGCTCGGCGTCCACGCCTAGGGCGGTTCGTACGTAGTAGCGGGGACCCTCGGACTCGTCGATGTAGTAGATTCTCATGGGCTAGTTTCTCCGGGTTGGTTGTGGTTCAGCGGTCGCACCGGCTCGAAGCCGCCTCCGGGGGCGAGCCATGCCCGTCCCAGCGGCCCCTCCCGCTCCATCAGGCCCCGGTGGGAGACCAGCAGGGGGAGGGGCGTCCTCGTCCGAACCATCTCCTCGA
Source organism: Dehalococcoidia bacterium (assembly GCA_965204975.1). Classification (GTDB taxonomy): domain Bacteria; phylum Chloroflexota; class Dehalococcoidia; order Lucifugimonadales; family CAJWER01. The sequence continues at coordinate 3,557,943 of OZ242024.1, read as the reverse complement.
GGGCGACTCGCAGGAAGTGGGTGGCCGCCAGGTCTTCGTGGAAGACCACGAGGACGGCGGGCCGTGCGCCGTGGTCGTCGATGGGCCGTTTGGAGGAGTAGTAGCGCAGGTATGGGGCCAGCCGCTCCGCCATCGTGACGGGGCGCACGGCCCTGCGCTCATACTCCAGGAAGAAGGGCCAGACGGCGGCGTCACGCCGGAGGATGCCGAAGGCGTCGGGGTGGATGGAGCGCCTGACGCCGAAGTGCCGGAAGTAGCGGGAGGCCCCGATGGGCGGGGTGAGCTGGTCGATCCCCCATTCCAGGTCGCGGGCCTGGGTCGCCAGGGCCGCCATGAAGTCGTGGACGGCGGTGGTGTGCTCGATGTCGCGCAGGAGCTGCCTGCTGCGCCTGCCGTAGACGTTGCGCCAGTCCCCGGCGTCCTCCGGGGCTGCGCTCCACCGCTTCTTCGCCCCGCCCACGGCGGTGCGGTCCCTGCGCGCCAGCATCGCCAGCCCAACGTCGGTGAGGGCCAGCCTGCGTCCCGACACGGGTGAGCGGAGCACCAGCCCGAAGCCCTCCAGGGCGGCGGTTACCTGGGACGCCCGCGGACGGGAGACCCCCAGCAGTCCGGCCAGGTCCGGCAGGGAGAGCCAGGGCCAGTCGCAGAGCAGGTCGAGGGCGCGCTTCTCGGTGGGCCTCAGCAGGGCGGGCAGCAGATAGTCGGGAACGTCCCCTCCCGGTTCGTGCTCGTCGACGTCCGGGGGCAGGTGGAGGCCGCGCTCCAGGGGACGCTCGTTGGGGACAGCGCCCCTGGGGGTCAACCGGTCGATGGCGTCCCGCAGGCTGACGGCGGCGTTGATGGAGCGAAGCCGCCACACGGGATCGTCCGGAGAGACCGCAACCACCTCACGCTCCAGGGCGAAGAGCGCCGTGGCCGGGGTGTGGGGGAGCCGGCTGCGGGAGTGGCGCAGCCGCACCTCGTCGGGCGCGATGAGCAGGATGCAGCCGGGCTGCGGTCCCCGGGTGAGTCGCCAGAGCCTCTTGGGAAAGCCCGTGCGGTCGGTGGTCGGTCCCTGCCGGACGATGCCGACGGTTCCGCCTCCGGGAAGGGTGACGACGGCGTCCACCGGCATGGCGCGGTACCAGCGGAAGCGGATGGGATGGGCGGCGTTGGCGATGGCGGAGGCCAGGCGATAGATGACGGCCGCGGCGTCGAGCCGCTCCAGGAGGACGCGCCGCCACCGGGCCGAGACGGGCAGGTCTCTGAGTAGGCCCTCCAGTGGCGCGTTCTCCGCAAGGGCGAGGCGGCGCAGCCCTGCGGCGGTGAGGTGGAACCTGCGGGTCGGCGGTATGAGCTCGGTGCCGTGGGGGACGGAGGCGATCAGCCCCGCGTCCTCCAGCCTGGGGACCGCCCTGTACACCCCTCCCCTGGACCAGCCGGAGACGGCGACCATCTCCAGCCGGTCGAGGAGTGGCATGTGCGCCAGCAGCCTGAGCAACTCGGCGTCCACGGGCCTCATTCCTCGCGCTCCCCGTCGTCCGTCCCGTCCGCCGTCTCCGGGGCGTCATTCTTGGGGTTCCGGTCGCGCTTGGTTCGCTGCTGCTTGCGCTTGGGCTGCTCCTTGACCTGTTGCTCGCCGCCGCCCTGGGCCTCCTGGGACTGCTGCTCCTTCCTGAGGTTCTTGAGTTGCTCCCGGTACTTGTCGACCAGCTCCTGCAGACCCGCGTCCTTCTCGGCCAGGTCCCTGGCCGGGGTGAGGTAGCTCTCGGCGCCGGCCCATATGCGCTCCGCCGTTTCGGGGTCTCCCGGCTCCGGCTTTGCGACCCTCATGGAGAAGGCGTCCATCCGCTCGGTCCCCACGGTGGCCCTGACGTAGCACTGGTGGACGGGCAGCGACGTGATGTCGTCCTCGGTCACCCGCTCCTTGCCCAGCTCCCAGGTCAGCTGCCTTGCGTCGTTGCCCGCCACCTGGAAAACGGCGAGGCAGCCGACGTTGGCAAGGACGGTGTCGCGCATGGTGCGGGAGAGGTCGTCCAGCTTGGCTAGGCTCTGGGTCGCCAGCACGAAGCTGGCCCCGAACTTGCCAAGCTCGGAGAGCATCGACTCGTAGTCCACCCCTGGCATGGACTGCATCTCGTCCACCACCACCAGCGCCCCCCGGCGTTTCTCCAAGGGCAGGCTTCCCTGCTCCCGTATCACCGCGTCCACGAGGTTGAGGAGGGACGCGCCCACCAGGGCGGCCACGTCCCTTCCCGCCTCGCCCTGGGCGGTGGAGACGAAGAGGATGCCGCCCTCGCGAATGACGCGGCGCATGTCGATGGTGGAGCGGGACTGTCCCAGGATGGCCCGCGCCCGCTTGGAGGATGAGTAGTAGGACAGCCGGGTCTGTACCGGGGCCAGTGCGTCGGCGCGGGTCTCGTGCCGCCAGCCGAAGAAGTCCCTGCCCCACCACTCGACCAGGTAGGGGTCGCTCACCTCGGCCAGCACGTCGTCGCGAAAGCCGGTGTCGGAGAGGATGCGCAGCCCGTCGAGGATGGTGTACTGCTCTCCGGCGTCCCTGCTCTCGTTGGCCTCGTGGAGGGTCTTGACTGTCTGCTCCAGGATCGACTGCATCCTCGGCCCCCACTGGTCCCATAGCCCCTTGGCGATGCGCACGACGGAATCGGCGGTGCGGTCCCGGTCGGTGAAGACGCGGGAGTCGAGCAGGTTTATGCCGGGCGCTCCCCGCTCGTCGGCCAGGTCGATGAGGCGCACCCGGTCCACCAGGGACTCCGGCACGTGCCGCAGCAGGTCCCTCACCAGGTCGGCGTGGGGATCGACGACGACGATGGCGTCGCCGTCCCTGCCGGCCGCCTTCTCCGCCATCTTGTGCCTGACGATGTGCTGCATGAGGGTGGACTTGCCCATGCGGGTGCGGGCCACGTAGAGGTGGTGGCGGCGCAGCAGGTCGGCGGGGAAGTGGATCTTCCTGGGCGTCCCCGTGGCGGTGTCGCCGACGTGGGCGCCGCCGCTCACGCTGCGGGCGGTGGGCAGCAGCACCCTGGCCCCGGCGCGGGCCACCAGGGGCGTCTCGTCCCCTGCCCCCGGCGGGTGCCACAGGCAGGCCGCCTCGCGGACGCCCAAGACGCTGCGCCTGCCGAAGAGTCCGGGGCCGGTGGGATGCAGCATCTCCGGGTCTGGCGCGGCGGGGCGGATGCGGCCGGCCTTCATCTTCGCCCCCGCCGGGTTGTCGTAGTGGCGGTAGGCGGCCGCAATAGGCTCCAGCAGCTCCTTCACCCGCTCCCGCCCGGTCTTCCCGGGCAGGATGGCCGTCACCTGTATCTCGCCGTCGAAGGCGATGCGGGAGACCTTCTCCTTTATCTGGTTCGGGTCGTACACCCGGCTGTGGGCCTTCTTCCACCTGTGCCAGAGCCAGCCGCCAGCCGCCAGCGCGGCGGTCACGCCGAGGCCCATGAGCACGGCCTTCCAGGTCTCCCCGCTCTGCACCCACAGGTAGGCGCGCAGGGCGGCGACCGCGCCGACGCCCAGGACGGCCATCGTCACACCGTCCATCTTGAGCGGTCCGGTCTGGTAGGTGTATGAGGGATCGCGCCGGTCCTCCACCGGCCTCTTGTGGGCCTTCTCCTGGTGGTGCTGCGACCAGTCGGGTCCCAGGGAGTTGAGCATCATGCGGGCCACCACCCGCTCCCCTTCGTTCAGGTTGGAGAGCGCCCCCAGCACGGCCATGAGGGGATCGGAGCCGGGGTCGAGCAGGTCGTCGTCGCGGAATGTCCTCAGCGGGACATACTCGGGAGCGTCGGCCCGCAGGGTGATCGACCACGCCTGCTCGCCGTCGCGGACCCACAGGGGGTCCTCGCCGGGGTGTAGCTGCTCGATGCGGGCCTGCGGGTAGCGGGCGGCGACCTGGCCGCGCACCACCCGGTCCTGCAGGCAGCGGGCCAGGAGAATCACGCCGGCGGCGTCTCCCGCCAGCTCCAGGGAGAAGGGCTCGGGGACCGCGATGGAGCCCAGGAGGTTCTCCACGCCCAGCAGGGTCCGCTCCCCCGACCTGGGCGGCGTCACCGCCAGCAGCACGGGGGTCCTGTCGTCGTCATTGTCGTTCATCAGCCAGCGTATCGGGTTCAGCTTCATGGTTCTCTTCCTTTCTCTACCGGGGTCGTCGGCCGGTTCGTAGTCCTTCCGGTTCGTCTCGGTTCCCTCGTATCCGTCGCTCGTCACGTCTTTCCTTCCGCTCCTCCCTGCGTCCTGGTCGTCTTCAGTGCCTGCCCGGTCTCCACTCGATCACCTCGGTCTCCTCCGGCGTGGCCTCGATGCGGACGGGGAACTTCTGTCCACGGGCAATCAGAAGTCCGTCTCCACGAGGGCACGACAGCAGCCATCGCTGGAGGTCCTCGGGCAGGTCGAAGGCGTCGCCCACGGTGCCGACGGCCGCCGCGTCCTGCTGGAGCACCAGCTTGAATGCGGCGTTCTGTAGGAGCGCTCTGCCGCTGTGCCCGGTGATCGCTCTCGAAGAGTCCTCGGACAGAAGATCCTGGACGTCCTGGGTGATGAACTGGAGACCCAGCCGGTGCTTGCGGGCACGCTTGGCCATAGAAACCATGAAGGCCGCGCCCTCGGGGTGCTGCATGATGCTCCACACCTCGTCGACCACCAGCAGGCGGGGCTTGGGGTCCTGGGCCGCCGCCGCCCACACGGTTTCCGTGCAGACCATCGCGGCGGCGGGTCTAAGCTCGGGCTCCAGCAGGCGCAGGTCGAAGACTGTGACCAGGGCCTCGTTGCCCAGCAGGTCGTCTCCCTCGTCGGAGAGGAGGTTGCGCAGGCTGCCGGTGGCGAAGGGCCTCAGCAGCCGCGACAGGTCCTGTGCCTCTCCTTCGAGGTACTGGTAGAAATCGCGGAAGCCGGTGCGCTCTCCGACCTGGGCGTAGTAGCCTGCCAGGGCGTGGTCCAGGGCGGCCCGCCGCTCTGCGGAGAGCCGCTCACCCACCATCACCTCGATGAGGCGGCGCAGGCTTCCGATGCGCTGCAGCAGCTCCTCGTTGTCTCCCGTGTCGATCACGAAGGGGTTCATACCCTGGCCCGGCACGCCGGGAGAGAGCACCCTGCCGCCCGCCGCCCTCGCCATGTCCGCGTACTCCCCCTCCGGGTCGATGACGTAGGCGGTGACGCCCCGGCACAGGCCCCTGAGAACTCCCAGCTTGGTTGCGAAGCTCTTGCCTGAGCCGGAGCGTGCGAGGACGGCGGTGTTCGCGTTCAGGTGAGTCCCGTCCCAGGGGTCGTAGACGACGGGTGAGCAGGCCCGCATGTCGATGCCGTAGAGCGTCCCTGAGCGGGTGTCCAGGTCGGGGGGCGAGAAGGGGAACAGCCGCACCAGCGACGACGTGTCCAGAGTCCGCCACACCGCCACGGCGTTGAGGGCCAGGGGCAGGGTGGACAACAGCCCTTCCCGTTGACGGAAGGGCAAAGAATCCAGCTTGCCCAGGGTGGCGGCGAAGTGCCCCTTGGCCCGCTGGGTCATCTCCTTCAGGGCGTTCTCGTCCTTCGCGTGCAGGGTCACGGACAGGGAGGAGTGGAAGAGCCGCTCCCTGCCGCGCTGCACCTCGTCCCTGAGCCGGGTCACGTCCTCAAGGGCGATCTCCGCCTCCGGCGACATGGTGCGTCCTCGCTTGAAGGAGAGGGACTGGGCGGATTCGAAGCGCACCTTCTGCCACTCCAGTGTCCGGGCCGCCTGCTCCGCCGGTATCGGTCCCAGATGGATGGACAGGTCCATTGGCGCTCCTGCCGCCATCAGCCCCTGGAGGAAGCCGGGGGCCAGGGAGCGTGGCCACTTGCCCAGGTGGAGGGAACGGACCAGCCGGTCTCCCACGCGCACCTCGCGGCGGAGCATCTCCACCTCGACCGGCGTCACCTCATCGAACTCTGAGGGGGTGCCGCCTAGGGCCGAGGCCAGCATCAACATCCGCAGACGGCGGCCGCTGAAGGGGTGAACCGACAGTCCGGCCCTGGCCAGCAGGCCCCGCAGCTCGTCGAAACGGGCGTGCTCGGTGATGGCGTAGAAGCGCCGGTCGAGGATGCCGTCCCTGGTCTCAAGCTCGGTCAAGAGGCGTTGGAGGGACTCGGACGCCGCTTTCGTCTGCTGGGGAAGATTCTCCGGCTGGGCCTCTGTCAGCTTCTCCCGCAGCCCGTCCAGGTCCGGCGGATGCTGGCGGACGAGGAGCTGCACGGGGAAGTCACAGGCGTTGAGCGCGCCCGCGAAGGCCCCCAGCTTCGGCTCGTCCAGCTCCAGGCCCATCACCTCGCACACGCCCAGCTTCACCCCGTCCAGCCGGACGGGGCCGTCGTCTTCGAGGTGGGAAACCATGAAGAACAGGGGCAATCCGGGCGGCGGCTTGGGCGCCTGTTCCTGGTCTTCGGTCGATATGTCCTGCGGGGCGGCTGCGCCGTCGGGCCGCCTCTCCATTTCGTTGGTCTTGTGTCGTCTCAGCAGGTTCTTCAACTCGGTCTCCTTGTTCGTTGCTAGGGGGTGGGGAACGGGACGAGGCCGTTTCTCAGCAGCGTGGCGACGGCCTTGGCCAGGAGCACCAGCACCAGGCCGGCGACGGCCAGCGCCACGGCGATCCTGGCCCTGCCACCGCCCCGATCGTCGGCGCCCTCGGCCATCAGGACGAAGCCCGCCCAGACGATGGCGAAGACACATAGGCCAGCGGCGGCGTAGGCCATCGCCGTCAGCACCCGGTCGAAGGCATCCAGCATGGCCTGTTCCTCGGCAGGGACCGCGCCGGTGGTGGCCAGCGCCGCCCCTGCCAGGAGCGTTGTGGTCAGGAAGCGCCTCACCATGGCCACTTCCATCCCAGCCGCTCGAACCACTCGCGCATACCGCCCGCGGGCGACTGCTCGGCGGGTGGGTCCTCCGGCTCGGGCTCCGGCAGGACCAGGACCGCGAACGGCTCGTCAGAGCCGACGGCGGAGGCTAGGGAAAGGGCCTCGTTCCGGGTCCGGCTGATGGGCGACCGCTCCATCACCTCGGCCTTCACGTGCTCGGGGTGGACGATGGCGGTGGTCACGTCCCGGTGAATCGTCCGCCCGGGGACGTGGGCATAGGCCGTCGCGGTGGCCGACGAGGTGGAGCCGTCGTCGTGGGTCACGGTGACAGTCTCGCTGTCGTAGTCGCTGTCCCCCGGCCTCCACAGGCTCACCGTCCTGGTGACTCGCTCGGTGCGCTCCGGGTGGTGAGTGAGCACGGTCAACGGGGGCATGGGAATGCTGAGGATCGCCTCAAGGCTCACGTCCAGCGTCACGGCGTGGACGGCTCCCCCAGCTCCAACGGGAATGGAAAAAGAGGTCTCACCGTCGGGGACGAAGGGGACGCTCGTCTGTGAAGCGCCGGTGGCCGCAACGACGGTCCCGGAGATGGCCTTCACCCCGGCGTCCATGAGCGCCGTCTCGGTGACGCTCTCGTGGCCGGCCACCGTCTGGAGTTCGACGGGCTCCTCGACGCTGGACTCGCACTCCGATTCGACCACTCCAGTCACCGCTCCCGAAGCCCAGCCCAGGGAAGTGATGCGCAGGTCGCACAGATCTCCCTCGACTGCGGGCAGCGGGTGCGGTATCCACTCGTGATCGACGGTGAACGCCCCGGCCTGGCCGAGGCCGTCCTCCCACGAGAAGGTGAAGGACGGCACGGGGCCGTGCAGGGGGAGCGAGTAGCTGACCCGCTCCCCCTCGGCCAGGGTGGCCGAGCCCCAGAACCAGAGCCACGTCCCCTCCGGGCCGCCGTATGCCCTCGCTCGCAGGTCTATGTTGGTGGCTGCTCTCAGGGTCACGGCGGCCCGGTCTCCGGAGACGGTCAGGCCCTCGACGAATATCCGTCGTCCCTCCACCGGCTCCATCAGCTCGAAGTCGATCTCGTCCAGCCACGGCTCGTGGCCGTCCGCTAGGACGAGCTGTGGGACGGCCATGACCGCCGCCGCCATGACTGCGACGATCGCGAGGGCAGGGAACCCCCTCCGGGGTCTCCGCCGGGAGCTCTCCAGGGTCTCGGACCTGTGGTCGCGTCCCTTCGGGTTGCCGCCGTCCCTCTGCCTGCGCTTGGCGAACCAGCGCATACGCCCGTTGCGGCGTTCCTTGCCCTCGCGCTTCTTCCTGCTCTTGCGCAGCCTTCCCAGGCCGCGCCGGGCGCGCTTGGTCATCAGGCTCAGCGGGCCGGGGCCGCTCCTGGTCGGCTGGACCGGCGCGGGCGGCTCGGGGCGGACCAGATCGGAGGGAGGCCCAACGTAGAGCCGCGCCCCCAGCCTGTACTTGAGCAGGTCGGCGGCCACCAACGGCAACCGCCGACCACCTATCTTCCCGACGACGGCGATCAGCCCGGCTAGGCCGAAGAGGACGGCAATCGCAATCCGCACCTCGGACGGCCCCACCGGGGCGTAGCGGTACGCGCCGTAGGACAGGGCGCACACCGCCGTGATCGCCACGATCTGCGGGAATGTGAACCACAGCAACACCCTGTCCTCGGCCTGCACATGGGTCGGTACCTCGTGTTCTCTCATGCTCTCTTCTCCTTCCGTTCTTTCGCCTATCCACCGTCGGGGGTCGGCGTGGGCGTGGCCGCGGGCTTGGCCGTGGCCGGGTCGGGCACACTGACGTCCACCGGCGACCCGACGACAGCGTTCATCACCAGCTCGACGACGCCGTAGGCCACCATCGCCAGGACGATGCCCGCCAAGGCGGTCATCATGGCGCTCTTGCCTCTCTCCATCTGGTGCGGCGCACCGCTGGCGGTCAGGTACATGTAGGCCCCGTAGATGAAGAAGCCCACGCCTACGACGCCGACGATGCCCAGCAGGATTCCCACCAGGTTCGATATGGTCTGAGTCAGTTCTTCCATTCGCTCTTCTCCTGTTCTCGTTCTCCGGGCGTTTCCCGCCCGGTCTTGTCCGTCCGTCTCTATCGGTCTCGCTGTCTTCTCCTGCCTATCTGCACACCGCTCCCACCTCCTTTGCGTACTCGGTTGGCGCGGGCTGTTCCCGCGCCGCATGGGTCGTCGTTGTCCTCATGGGCTCGCGCTCCTGGGATTCCCTCCCCCGCCGCCGGTGTTGCCTCCGGCGGACGGGGTGGACGTGGAGGCGGCCGAGTTGACGCCGCTTGCGGCTGATCCTCCGGCGGCTCCCCCGGCCAGGACCCCGATGCTCCGGGCCGACCGAACGATCGACGCGGGGAGCGTCATGCCGAAGTAGAGCGTGCTGAGCCACGCGTCGAACGTCCCGGCGTTTCCGAGCATCGACGGCACCTTGGTCGCCATGTAGACGAAGGCCAGGGACATCAGCAGCTTCCAGATCAGGTCCTGCACCGGCTCGAATGCGGCGATGTCAGCGAACTCTTTGAGGAAGCCGAACCCCAGGGCCAATGCGATGAGCTGGATGGCCTGCTGGAACACCGTGGTCATGAAGAGCCGCAGCCAGTGTCTTCCCCAGCCCGCCGTGTGGGGCAATATCCACAGCCCCAGCGCAATCGGCGCGAGGGCCAGCAGGATGTCGATGAGCGCGAGGCGCAGAACCATCTGCACGATTACGTACAGCACGAAGAATCCGTAGACGAGATAGAGCAGGGCCAGGAGCAACGCCATGCCGACGCTTCCGGCCTGGACCGCAGTGAGAAGGGTCTCCAGCGGCGCTCTGAGCAGGTCTCCGGGGGTGATGTTGAGGGAGGCGGCTATGAAGCCGGACACGGCGTCGGCCATGTCCAGAACCAGGGCGCACCACCACAGGGAAGATGCGGCGGCCACCAGGCCTAGGACCAGCCGGGGCACCATCTCTCGCCACCCGTCCTGGGACCTGCCCAGGTGCTCGGACACGATCAGGGTGAGGCCCATCCAGCCCAGGATGATCACCAAGGCGGCGGACGTGACGGCCCAGACGACCATCCAAGCCTGGCGCACCAGATCGTGGCCGTAGGTGAGATGCTCAGGGGTTCCCGTGAGGATGTCCGCCATCAGCCGGATTGCCTCCGGCAGTTGTCGGCGTCCTCGCCCGACGCACGCTCCACGACTCCGCAGAGCGTGCCGTGGACTCCCTCGATGACCCAGCCGGCGATGGCCTTGGCCCACCGTGCGGGGTTGAGCGCTGCCAGGACCCTGTCCCAGATCCTGCTCGGCTCGTAGACGGGAACGACTGCGTAGAAGTCGCCCCTCCTGCCGTCCTCGGCCTCTGCCAGCATCACCAGCAGATAGGCCCGGTCGGGGTCGAGCTCGGGCTGCTCGTCGAGGGCCGGATACTCGAAGGAATACTCCCAGCCGTCGCTGCGCCTCTTCTCGCCGCCCCTGACCCGGTACATGGCGCTGATCCAGTCGCCGGTATCGGCGTCGCGAACGGCGTAGAAGATGTTCGCTATCTCGCGGTCGAAGACGGGTCGGGCGACGAACTCGCCGCCCTTCTTGCGCTCTACGAACTCCCGGTCGTAGTTGACCAGGACGATGCCGTCACCCGTTCCCTGGGCAAGGGCGACTCCACTCGATGGAATGGCCACCAGCGCCGCTAGGAGCAGCGCGGCGGCCAGGGGCATGAGCCTCCTGGCTCTCTCAGGGATCCGTCGGACGGTCGTTTGCGCTCTCACGTCTTCGCCTCCTCGTCGATGGGGTCGTGATGCCTGCCATCGAGTCTGAGGAGTCGCGGGGGGAAATGTCATGGTCCGTGAGGGGGGCACGCCCGCGTGCCCCCCTCACGGGGCCTCCACTTCGAGAGGCCGGATGTGATGTCATACCCGTGTACAGGGATTGGGGCCAGTTCCCAAACCGGAAGTCGGGGGCGGATTGGTAGCCGATACAGGCGGAAAAGAGGGAAGTCGCAGGGGTTGTTGCGAGCACTTCGAGGTAAGGGTGGGTTCACCCGATTTCGGTGAGAGTTCCGAAAAGGGAAGTGGCTGAATTGGGGCGTAGGAGCGGATTCCTGCTAAATCGGAGCGAGCGATTTGGGGAGCGGAGCCTTACCGGGGGGTGGAACACCCCTACAGGGCAGCCCCCTACAGGACATGACGGAGAGGAGGTTCGACCATGAACGAGACGCAGATGAACGGAACACAGGCTGAGGTGAATGAGGGGGAGCAGACACCGGACGACGGGGCGATGGGTGACGAGACGCCCTCGGACGGCGGCGTGGGCGAAGGCTGGGACGTGGAGAAGGCGCGGCGGCACAGGCTGAGTGGGTTCCTGCGGGACCTGATTCGGCAGGAGGGCAAGATGGAGGCTGCCGAGCTGCTGGGGGTCAACAACAAGACCCTGACCAGGGCCGAGGATTCGGGTGAGATCACGGGGCGCTTGGGCGATGCCCTGGAGCTACTGCTGAGGAGGGCGGACGACTCCGAGGTCGCACGGCTGCGGGAGGCGGTCCGTGCAATGGAGGAGCGGTTGGCGGCGTTGGAGGGCCGCGTGGAGACGCCGGGTGTGGGTGCGGAAGGCAGGGGCGAAAGCGGTCGTGCGGAGACTGGTGATGAGGACGAGGCAAACACCCATGAGCAGGATGAGAAGGAGGACGACATGGAGAGCCGGACGCAGGATGGGAAGGATGGCGGTGGGGCGGGCCGGTCGGAGACCTGGGCCGCCCCGCACGCGGTGCGGTTGCGCCCGGTGAACCCGGACACGTTGCAGCCGTTCGACCCGGAGATCGTGACCGTGGAGCCTGCCGACGACGACGTGGAAATCTACGGCGCAGCGTGGCCCCTGGTGAAGAAGTGGCGGAAGCTGCGGGACGGGCATCCGAATCAGGGAAAGAGCCTGTCGTGGCTCGCCACGCGGGAGCGGTTGCTCGTCCTGGAGCTGGCGATGCTGGAGGAGCACGGGCTGACGCTGCCGCCTGAGAAGCAGCCTCTGAGAGGGTTCGGGCGCAGCGGGCAGACGAGCTGGCGGCGGACGGCCCTGGCCGACACGCGAAAGGCCCTGGCCAGGCGGAAGCGGCTGGGCTGGATCGCCCACTGGCTGTGGCGGGAGTAGGCCCCGGAGAGCCGTCTCCGGGGCCGGTTTTCGGGGGCTGCAAAAGCCTAGCGAAACCGGCGCTAAACCAGTGCGAGCAATACGGGTTGCGTTGGCCCGAAACAGGGCTTTGGGCCTTCCATTCGCTCAGTTGTTCGAGCGATAATTGACGCAGTTTCTGGCTTTTCCAGCGTTTCGTGCCGAGAAACCTGGAGGGTTCCCGTCCCCCGAATCCGGGACCGGCTGCATAGGATTGAGCCTTGCTCTCCGAACAGCCGCCCAGGGGTCTGACCGGAAGGATTGAGCCTCGCTCTCCTGATGGTCCGCCCCGGAGGGACAAGCGCCTTCCCGCTGCGTGAGCCGGTCGAGGGGTTGAGCCGTTGCTCCCCCGATGCCGGTTCGGAAGTCGGGACACCCTGGGCGATGCGCCTCTGCGCTTCGGCCCTCGGACACCACCGTGGCCGGAGTGCGCCCAGCACCCCGGCTGGTTCCTCATGCCTGCGGCGCGACCTTCACGCGGTTGGGTCGCAGCTTCCACGCACGCTGGCCTGCGATGACGCCGTAGGTCTGTGTCGCTCCCCTCACCACGCCGGTCTGCGATGACGTTCGCGGTCCGGTCGCTTCTCCATCGACGCAGCTCCCCAGCCTGGATGCACCGGCGCTGGCAGGACTCGTCACACCCCCCCAACTCTTTCGCTCTGCGTTCGGCACCCGGTCGACTCGCATTCCCCCGTCGCAGCCCCTGGCGTCTCCCCCTAGTCCCCAGGCCGAGCTGCGTCCATTTTCCCCCGCGACGTCCCGTAACTTCCCCGTTGCGGTCGACGCAATCCACGCACCCGTTCGATGGCATCCGTCGAGCGGGACTGCGGCACACGTCTGGCAACACAGGATCCCCTGCGCTTCGGATGCCGCGCGGGGCCAGCAATGAAGGAGGTTCGGAGATGCACGTTCTGAAACGAGTCGTCGGAATTGTCGGAGCAGTCATCGGGATTGTCGGAGCAGTCGTCGGGATTGTCGGAACAGTCATTGGGTTCGCAGTGAGGCGAAGAAGGTTGTCGGTCGCGGTCGTCGTGGCCCTGCTGTTGGTCATGCCGCTGGCGCTCACGGGAGACGGAGAGCTCTTCGTGCTGAACGCCCTCGGCATCGGCATCGCGGTGCTGGCGGTGCGGCGCGTCGCGCGGCTCATAAGAGGCGGTTAACGCTGAGATAGGTAATCGGGTCGGGATGGCAGGGAAAAGAACCTCGAAAGGAGAGGACTATGACAACGGCGACACTGGTGAGCAATCGGACGATGGACGACGTGGTGCAGCCCACGCGCAGCCTCGAAGAGCTGGTCGACCGGCTCATGGCGGCGCTGAACTTCGGGGACGACGACGGGATGACGGAGAGGAGCGCGGCGCGAGCGATACACGAGGCGCGGCGACTCAGGCAGGCGGGGGACGTCGACGGCGCCCTGGAGACCCTCGCCGGCGTGGACATGGCGAAGACGGAGACGAACCAGGCGCGGTGGGTCTTCTCCGAGTGGAAGCAGCTGGTGAAGCGGCGGTTCGGAGACCGGGGGCCGGTGCTCTACAGCCAGGGCACGGGGCGGGCTGCCGCCCTGGTCCCGCAGGGGGACGACGGGACGCTGGAGGTCGCGGCGGTCCTGGGGATGCGCTGGCGGACCGGCAAGGTCGTCTCGGGGCGAAGCCTCCGGGGTCTCCGACCCCTCGTATCGAGTACGAGGCAGGCTCTGGCCGGGGGTGCGTGATGGTCACGGCCAACGTGGACATCCCCGCGCTGAAGGCACGGCATCCGCTGGCCGACACGGTGGAGGCGTTCGGGGTGCGACTGAACGGAAGGGGCAGAGTCAGACAGGGAGTCTGCCCATTCCACGATGAGTCGGAGGGCTCGTTCACGGTGTACTCCGACTCGGAGCGATTCTACTGCTTCGGGTGCGGTCTCGGCGGCGACGTGCTGGACTTCGTAGGGCACATGGACAACCTCACGCTGCCGGAGGCGATCCGTCGGCTGGACGGCAGCCCGGGGCTTGCGCCCAGGGCTGCTGTTCGTCCAGCCCGAACCCGGCGTCCTGCGTCCGCCGCGCTGCCTCCACGGGACCCGGCCCTCCTCACGGCGGCGGCGCGCTTCTACGCCGGTCAACTACGCCGTCACCCTGACGGGCAAAGATACCTGGCCTCGCGGGGCGTCGGCCCCGTCGCCGCAGCCCGACTCGGCCTCGGCTACTCGCCGGGCAACGGGCTGCGGCAGGCCCTCGAGTCCCTCAGCTTCTCCGAGAAGCGCATCAGGGACTCGGGGCTGTTCATGGAGCGGGGAGCGGAGCGGTTCGCCGGCATGGTCGTCGCTCCCGATGCCTCCGGCGGGCTCGTCCGCTGGCTGAAGGGCCGGGCCCTGGAACCGGACGCAAGGCCCCGCTTCCAGGCCCTCCCAGGCCCCAAGCCGGTGCTCGGTCTGGGGCGTCTCGGCCCCGCTCCACCGCGGGCCATAGTCACTGAGGGACTCTTCGACTGGCTCGCCCTTGCCGGATGGGGCCTGCCCGCATGCGCCGCCCTGGGCACCCAGGGCGTTGAGCGGATCGCCCCGGCCCTCCGGGGCTGCCCCAGAGTCTTCCTCGCCTTCGACAACGACGACGCTGGCCGCGAGGCGACGGACGGGCTCCTGGCCCTGCTCGGACGCAGGGCCGCCCCCGTCGCCCTTCCCCAGGGCATCGGCGACGTGGCCGAGCTTGCGGCCCTTCCCCAGGGCCACGCCCTATTCCTCCGCCTGCTCTCGCAGGCAGCCCGCTCAGCCCGCTAGCGGCTCCCCGCCACTCCTCTGCGGGCTTCGCGGCCCACAACTTCCCCAGCCCCAACTCTCGGCACGACGAGCGTGCCCCGCGTTCGACGTGGGGTCTCGCCCGCACACGGCTTCCTTCAGAGGAACCCGCATCACTCATTCGCTACAGGAACGACACACAAGAAAGGAGACACGAGATGTCTAACGGCAACAACAACGGACACAGCACCAACGGAGCCCACAAGGACACCGCTATCGTCGCCAGGAACAGCAACGGGCAGAAGCCCGACGCCGCTGTCATCGACGCGCATGACCCCGCATCGAGTGGGGGGCTGGCTCTGCTCTGGGACGGGCTCTCGCCCGCAGTCACCCAGAAGCTCGACCAGCCCCTCGATTCGTCGCTCGTCTCCCAGCGCAGGGGGCGCGGCGGCAGGACCTTCGACTACCTCGAAGGCCACGTCGTCATCAACCAGGCGAACCGCATCTTCGGATTCGGAGGGTGGGGCTACGAACTGGTCGGCGACGTGACACCGCGAGAGGTGGAGACCGTCGACTCCCAGACCGGCGAGGTCAAGACCTCGCTCGGTTACAGCGCCTCGGTGCGGGTCACCGTCGCCGGCGCGCTGCCCCGCACCGACGTCGGCGTCCACCCCGTCACGGAGGACAACTTCGAAGGGCACGACACGGCGATGAAGGGGGCCGTGACGGACGGCATGAAGCGGGCGTTCCGCAGCCTCGGCGTCCAGTTCGGCAACGGCTTCTACGGCGATCAGGCCCCGTCAAGCGACTCGGCTCAGCCCCAGCGGACGCCCGCCAGGGCCCGGGCCAACGACGGGCCTCAGTCGCCTCAGACACAAGCCAGGAACCGCAGCGAGTCCCAAGAGGGGTCCAAGGACCCCGTTAGGCAGGCTCAGGGCTCACCCTCGACCGGGTCGAAGGGCGGGCGCAGCGAGTCACAGGCCGAGAAGCTGCGCAATCGGATCTTCAAGATGGCCGCCGAGCAGGGCTTCGACGAAGACGGCGTTCGAACCGCCGTGGTGGATAGGACGGGCAAGAGCATCGACGACCTGACGGCCGACGAGCTCAGGCCGCTGGTCGAGGCCGCCGCCAACAGGCTCAACCAGATGCGGCAGGCGCAACAGGCCGAATAGCAAGACCGGACAGACCGGCACTAGAGAGCGGGGTCGGCTCCTTCGGGGCGGCCCCGCTCTCCATTACAGGATAAGGAGGAGACGAATGACGACGACCATTTACACGCCCTGGGGTCGGACGCGGGATGTCGTGGAGCTGACGGAGGGAGTCTGGAGGGCCTGGACGCCCAGCCATGGCGGGCTGAAGCTCAGCCCGCAGCGATGGGCCTCCCTCCCCCGAGACGTCCAGGGCACGATGCGGAACCCGGGGTTCGCCGAAGAGGACTGCGAGGAGCCCATCGTCAAGACGGTGCTGGACATCGGCGACGACAGCGACAGGGAGAGGGCCTGGGAGGTCGTGGAGTACTTCGAGCGGTACGCTCCCGCGCGTCGCTTCGTCCACTGCTACCGGCCGGGCCTCCACTTCCACGTCTTCCTCTACTGGGGAGGGCTTGGGTCGGACCCATTCGAGCGGTTCGACAACAGCGAGCAGGCCGAGGCCTTCGCCAACGACCCTGAGAAGGTGAGGTGGTACGGGAAGATGGAGGCCATCGAGTGTCACCAGACGCGCCCGCTCTGCCTGCCGAAAGGGGGAGGGCGATGACCGCGACAAGGCCCAGGCCACGAAGCCTTCCCAGCACGACGACGAAGCTCCAGACCGAGCTGGGGAATCTCTACGTCACCGTCTCGACGGATGAGGACGGCGAGCCGTTCGAGGTGTTCGGATGGCTTGGCAAGGGCGGCTCGTTCCAGCACGGCGTGACGGAGCTGGCCTGCCGCCTCATCTCACTGCACCTGCGGAGAGGAACTCCGCTCGCCGAGATCATCGAGCAGTGCCAGGGAATAGCCGAGATGCAGCCGTTCTTCAACGTCCTCCCGGACGGGACGAGCGTCCCGGTCCTGGGGCTGGCCGACGGGATCGCACACATCCTCAAGTCCCACGCGAGGACCGCAGAGCAGGCGAAAGAGGTCGAGGCGAAGGCCGCGTGAGCGGCACTGGACGAACTCTCATCTACAGGACATCAGGAGGCAAGGACGATGGTAACGACGACTGACGACCGGGCGGGGGTCTTCTCCCGTCCGGCGGCGCAAATCAACGACGACGGCGAGCTTGTCATCCGGGCCTCGGCCGCCCTGGGCTGCCGCCGCGCCCTCTGGTACTCGGCTACCGGATACCAGCCGACCAACCCGCCTTCGGAAGAGTCGCTGACGGCGATGGAGGCGGGCAACGCCCTCGAGCCGGTGGTGACGCGGGCGATGGAGCGGGCCGGGTGGGAGGTGACTCCCGCCGACACCCGCAACCCCGAACCGGTGTCCATGCGGCTCGGCCCGAACATCCTGGTGACTGGTCACCCGGACGGTACTGCGCGGATGCCGCTGGACGACGACGAGGCCGCGGATCAGGTACAGATGCTGCTGTTCGGGGACGCAGCCCCGGCTCCCGCCTACGGCGACGAGATGGTCGTCGAGATCAAGACGCGGGGACCGGATGCGTTCAAGCGGTGGCGGACCCTGGGAGCGGAGCGCAGCCACCCGGAGTCGGTGGCCCAGACCGCCTTCTACACCTACGGGATGTTCGAGGGATGGCCGCGCGACGCGGTGATCGCCACGATGGACACCGGCAGCCGCACATGGGACTACGAGGTGATTCCCGCCGACCGCATCGAGCGGGCCCTGGACAACGCCTGCGCATGGCTCGGCGAGCTTGCGGCCCACCACAGCGAGAACGGGCCTGATCCCGACTCTCTGCCGGACCGCGACTTCTCAGCCGCAAGCTGGCAGTGCCGGTCATGCCCGTTCCTGGCCGTATGCCTACCGGGGGCGGCGGAAGACGATGGGACCGACGAAGCCAAGGAGACCGAGGAGGTGAGCGACGAGGCGGCACGGGACGCGGTGGCGGCCTACGCGGATGCAAAGGCAGCCATCAAAGAGCCTGAGCGGGCCAAGCGTGAGGCCCTGGACACCCTGAAGGCGTGGATGCGCCGGAAGGACGACGCGAAGGCGGTCGTCAACGGAAAGACGGTCAGCCTCGTGCGGACGACACGGTACTCGACAAATCACCGCAAGCTCAACGAGGCCCTCGACCCCGAGACACGGGCCGGGATAGTCACCGAGAGCGAGTCCGAGTACGTGCGGGTCAGCTAGACGCTCCCCTGTCGGGAGCGCAGGACGGGGCCGTCACACCCACCAAAGGCGACGGCCCCGCCTTCATCTAAAGACGGGCGCGCAAGGACGCACCCGGTCCACCAGGAGGATACGGAAAATGGCAAGGACGATCAACAAGGTAACGCTGCTGGGCAGAGTGGGCACGGACCCGGAGATGAAGTACACGCAGGGCGGCACCGCCATCACCAGGCTGCGGCTGGCTACGGACCGCTACCGCAAGGACGCCGAACCGGAGACGGACTGGCACGACGTGACGTGCTGGGCCGGGCTTGCAGAGGCCGTCAACAACTACGTCGGCAAGGGGCAGAGGGTCTACGTCGAGGGGCGCCTCGTCCAGAACTCGTGGGAAAGCGAGGACGGGCAGCGCCGGCACCGCACCGAGGTCCACGCCTCCGAGGTGGTGTTCCTCGACGGCGGCAACGGGGAGAGCGACCACGGCGACGACGCCTCCCCCTTCGACTAGGCACGCACCGACCCGCAACCGCATCTCGTCGCCCGCATCAGCCGGGCGCGACACGGGGCCGCTTCCATCTACAGGAGGCGGCCCCGCTCTCGTCCGTAACCCGATACGCAAGGAGACCGACATGACCAGGAAGAAGAACGCCAATCGGACCGAAACCCCGAACGTCAACCACGACCACGACCCCTCGCCCAGCGCGGAGGGGCAGGCCGTCCTGGACGCGCTCCGCAACAACATGAGCCTGCTGGGAGAGCTGGCGGCCCGCTACGAGGTGGCCATCAAGCCCGAGGGCCCGGAGGACCGCCCCTCCATCAGCTGTGCCCAGGACATCTACGACATACTGGGACCGGAGATGTCGCAGCTCGCACAGGAGCAGCTGCGCGTGCTGCTGCTGGACACGAAGAACAACGTCGTGGGCCAGCGCGTCATATACCAGGGGAATGTGAGCTCGGCGTTGGTGCGGACGGCAGAGGTGTTCCGCCCCGCCGTCGTGGAGGCCGTTCCGAGCATCATCGTAGCCCACAACCACCCCTCGACGGATCCGTCGCCCAGCCCGGAAGACGTGCTGCTAACGCGGAAGCTGAAGCAGGCGGCGGAGCTGCTCGACATCCAGCTTCTCGATCACGTCGTGATCGGGGGCAAGCAGCACGTCAGCCTCAAGAACCGGGGCCTCGGCTTCGCGTCCTGACTCACCGGCAATCGACCCCTACCGGGGCCTCACACGGGGACTCTCTTCCTCGCGCATCGAATCAATCCCACGACGAAAGGAGACTCTCCATGCTCGCGACTCACACCATAGACCCCGAGGACCTGTTCACCATCTCGGCAGGCGGCTTCAGCGCCACGGTGGACGCATTCGCCCGCGACGAGGACGCTGAGACCCTCTGGTTCGTCTCGATGGTCGGCTCCCAGACGGCGCTCAAGGCGATCTGGGCCTCGCTCCTAAAGCAGCCGCCCGACGTGGCCCACATCATCAGGGGCGCGGACGGGATGGCGCTCCAAGGCGGATACCAGGTCTGCCGTATTCCACACGAGACGCTGGGCACGTGGACGACGAAGATCGCCCGGCTGCCAGCGTCCGGCGGCTGGCACGCCCTGGTATACACGAAGCAGGCGGAGTACGCATTCGAGAAGGACTCGTTCCTGCTGCTGGCGCAGTCGGCGGAGGAGGCCCCGGCCCTCCACCACCGCTTCCTCGACAAGCGCAGCCCGCTTCCCCTGCACGGCTCCTGGGCCGGTTGGCTCTGGGAGCGGGGACTGAGAGAGGGCGAGATAGTCCCCCTGCAGAGCGTCGGCGTCTCCGCCTACCGGTGCTCTCCAAAGGCCGACAAGCTCCGCGAGGACCTGTCCAAAGCGGTGGCGTGGGGAAGGCTCACGCTGCCCACGGAGGAGACTGCGGCGGGAGACGCCACGTCATGATCGACTACCGCTACGACGATGGCGGACGGGCGGCTGCGGGATACCGGGGCGAGACCGGCGACTGTGTCGTCCGCGCCATCGCCATCTGCGCCCGCGAGGACTACCGCGCCGTCTACCGCACAATGGCCGAGCACATGAAGCGCAACGGCTACGCCGCCAGCGGCAACGCCTACGCCACACGGGAGAGCAACCGCAAAGAGCCCCGCCGCAGGGGACAGCTCACCGCCCGGCGCGTCCAGCGCCGCGTCCTCGAAGCATACGGCTTCAGGAGGGTCCGCCTCCCGGCGGGAGAGCGGCCCACGTTCACGGAGGCGCACCGCCAGTATGGCGACTGCGTCGTCGGCACCGCCAGGCACATGGCGGCCATCGTGGACGGCGCCCTCCAGGACACCTTCGACGGCCGCACCTACGAGTGGGACTTCGAGACGCGCGAGCGCAAGGCCCAGTCCGTCTGGGTCCGGCGCCAGGAGACCCAAGAGTAACCAGGAAAGGAGAAGTGACATGAGACTGGCTGCACAGAGTAAGGGCGGATACTACCCGACTCCCGACCGGGTGGTGGACCTGATCGCCGACCTGATACGCACCCCCAACGGCTACTACTACCGGGACAAGGAGACACTACGCATCCTCGACCCCTGCTGCGGGGCCGGGGACGCCCTCCACCGGCTCGCCGACGGCCTCAACCGGCCCAACGCCGTCTCCATCGAGACCTACGGCGTCGAGCTGCACCGCGACCGGGCCGAGGAGGCCGAGAGGCGGCTCGACCGCACCCTCGCCTCGGACCTGTTCGCCACGTCCATAGCGAACGGGGCATTCGGCCTGCTTCTGCTCAACCCTCCATACGATTGGGACTCCGAAGACAAGCGCGTCGAACATGCCTTCCTGACCCAGACGACGCGCTACCTGGCAGAGGACGGCCTGCTCGTCTTCATCGTTCCCCGCCAGCGCCTCGGGGTCTCGGCCCGCTACCTGTCCACCCACTACGGCCAGATGCGGTGCTGGGCCTTCCCCGACCCGGAGCGTGAGGTCTTCGACCAGGTGGTGCTGTTCGGCTATCGCAAGAAGGACCCCGTTCCCGACGCCCATGCCGAGAGCATGGTCATGGAGTGGTCGATGGGCGAGCCGGAGCCGCTGCGCTCCCCGCCCTACCCGGACTTCAGCCCGGCCACGACACCCAGGGGCGACATCCTGTTCGCCACGCGGACGGTCGACCCCGTCGCCGCGGCATCGGAGGCACGCAGGTCGGGGCTGTGGACGAACACGGAGATCACCGACACCCTCTGGCCCGCGCAGGTCACCCCCACCCGCCCGCTGATGCCCCTCAGACGGGGCCACATAGCGATGCTCGTAGCGGCGGGGTTCCTCAACAACCTCGTCCTCGAGGGGGACGGCAGACGCATCCTGGTCAAGGGGCGCACCGGCAAGGAGATGGAGCTGGTGGAGGACTCCCCCCAGAAGGAGGTCCACCGCGAGCGACTCAAGACGACGGTCGTTGCCCTCGACCTCGACGACGGCGAGATCACCGACATCGCAGCATAGACGGCTCGGCACCGCCTGGCCGCACCACTAGAGCCCTGTCGTCCCAGCGGGAAACGACAGCGCCTCGCCAACCTGAGAACATGACATCCCAGGAGAACGCACACTGCGAAGGGTGCCTCACGGCACTTCCCCAGGGCTTTGCCCAGGCACCCTCTCACATACGCGCCCCCTTGGGGAGTTGTGGGCGTGGTGCGTCTCGCGCCGGTACGGCCAGCGGGCCGCTCACGGCGGAGGCGGGCGCTCTGGGTTCCGTGGGGCCTCTTCGAGAAACGAGGAGAACCCACGATGAACCTGGCAGGATTCATAGACACGTTCAAGGACGCGATCGCGCAGAGGGTGGTGGAGTCCTACCCGCCGCTCTACCGGCCCTCGGAGAACGGCGGCGCTCTCCCCCGCCTGCTCCGCAGGCCCCTGGGGGCGCAGGCCGACGCCATCAGGGGCGCAGCCCTCTCTCTCCAGGCCCACCGCGGCACTACCGTCGTCGGGGAAATGGGCACCGGCAAGACCTTCATCGGGGCCGCCGCGGCGCACATGGCGGGCTTCCGGAGAGTGCTCGTCATCTGCCCGCCCCATCTGGTGCGGAAGTGGAAGAGGGAGGTGGAGGAGACGGTGCCCCTGGCCCAATCTGTCATCGTCACCTCCATCACCGACCTGGAGAAGCTCAGGCTCTCCATAGGCTCCGGCCCCCTCTTCGCGGTGATGAGCCGTGAACGGGCCAAGCTGTCCTACCGCTGGAAGGCCGCCGTCATCTACCGGTGGGCCACGTCCGGGGGCAGGCTCATACGGTTGAAGGAGACGGGGGAGCCCTTCCGGGTCCCCTGCTGCCCAACCTGCACGGCACAGGTCGTCGACAAGGACGGCGTGCCGCTCACCGACAGGGACCTGAACCGCAGAAAGCGCACCTGCGAGGTGTGCGGAACACCCCTCTGGCAGGCCGACAGGTCCGGCCCGGCCCGCTACCCCCTCAGCGACTACGTGAAGCACCACATGAAGGGCTTCTTCGACCTGCTTATCGGCGACGAGGTCCACGAGTTTAAGGCGCGAGGCTCGGCCCAGGGCATCGCCGCCGGCGTCCTCGCCGATGCCTGCGGCAAGTCCCTCAGCCTGACCGGGACCCTCCTCGGCGGCTACGCCTCGACCATCTTCCACCTCCTCTACAGGTTCAGCCCGGAGATCAGGACGGAGTTCGGGCGCTCCGACGAGGGACGGTGGATCAAGCGGTACGGCTTCGAGGAACACACCATCGGCAAGGACGACGACGACGCACTGGAGGACGGGCGCAACAGCCGCCGCCGCAAGTTCCGCAAGGTGGTCAGGGAGAGGCCGGGCCTCGTGCCCTCGGCCCTCTTCCACATCATCGGCAACACGGTCTTCCTGCGACTCTCCGACGTGGCCTCGGGGCTGCCGGACTACGACGAGCAGATCCTCCTGTCCTCGATGGACAACGAGGACAACGGGGTGGACCCCTTCACCCAGCGCGGGGCCTACGACCACGTGTTCAAGAACCTGAAGGATGCCCTGGCCAGGGCGCTGAAGAGCGGCTCCAAGCGGCTGCTCGCCACCTACCTGCAAACCCTCCTGGCCTACCCGGACGGCTGCACCAGGGGCGAGACGGTCTTCGACCCCCGGAGCGGCGAGATCATCGTCCAGGTGCCGCCCCTGTCGGAGGAGAAGGTGTACCCCAAGGAGAAGGCTCTGGTGGACCTGGTGGCCGCCGAGCGGCTGGCCGGGCGCAGGGTCCTGGTGTACGTCACCCACACGGGGACGCGGGACATCACCGGACGCATGGACGAAATCCTGACCCGGCACGGGTTCAGGGTGGCGGTGATGAAGGCCGACGCGGTGGCTCCCGACAAACGGGAGGCGTGGGTGGCCGACCGGGTGGCGAAGGGACTGGACGTGCTCATCTGCCATCCCAGGCTGGTGCAGACCGGCCTCGACCTCATCGAATTTCCAACAATTTGTTGGTACGAAACGGACTACTCGGTCTACGTCATGCGGCAGGCTTCCCGCCGCTCGTGGCGCATCGGGCAGACCCAGCCGGTCAAGGTGGTGTTCATGTCCTACCGGAACACGCTGCAGGCCGACGCACTGAAGCTGGTGGCGAAGAAGCTGCAGAGCTCCCTCGCCGTCGAGGGGGAGCTCCCGGAGGACGGCCTCGCGGCGTACGGCGATGACGGGGACGACCTGATGATGGCCCTGGCCCGCAAGGTGGTGAGCGGCGACGAGGAGGACGCCGACGACGAGACGGTGGAGGAGGTCTTCGCACAGGCCAGGGACGCCGAGGCCACGGCAGAGGAGCTGCTGGTGGACGACGGCTGGAAGGCCGTCGAGATCGAGCCGGAGACCATCGAGGTCAGCGGCAACGGCAACGGGACCAACGGACACCACGCCAACGGACACGACGATCTGTTCGGGTCGACGGTCGAGCTTGCACCGGGCACGGCCCACGCAACCAACGGGAACGGCCACGCGCCTGTCCCGGTCAACGGTCACAACGGCAACGGACACCACAGCCTGCCCCGTACTGGATACGGGGACGAGGCCGAGGAGCCGCAGCGGTCGCTATTCTCCTGGGCCGAGTTCATGGCAGAGCCGGTCAGGCCGAAGCGCCGCAACGGGAAGCCCCAGCCCTCCTCCATGTCCATGTTCGAGTGGGCGATGGAGCAGGAAAGGGAGCAGGAGACGGTCGGCGCGGGACGCTAGACCGCAGCTCACGGGGAGAGGGTTCGCCGCCAACGGAGCGGCGTCCTCCCCCGCACACGGCAACGGAATCGACACACCTATTAAGGAAGGAGAAAGACCAATGGCAAGAGTGTTCGTATACGACGACCGCGAGTTCCCGGACCCCGACCCCAACATGACCGTCGACCAGGTGAAGGCTACCTTGAGCGACTTCTACGGCGAGATCGCCAACGCCTCGGTCAAGGAGACGACTAGGGGCGACGACACCATCTACGAGTTCCAGCGGCGCGTCGGCACCAAGGGCGCCCACTCCCGGTAAGGAGGGCATTCGATGGACAACCGAACCCTGACGGGTCTGCTGGCATCGGTCCCGCCCGCAGACCTGCGCATCATCGAGCTCACGGCGGAGTTCACACGGCCCGACGGCTCCTTCGACCTGGACGCCGCGGCCGCAAGGCAGAAGGAGGTCGAGATGGCCTGCGCCCAGGCCCAGGACTACGCCGCCTCCACCGGGCGGCTGCTGGAGGCGCTGAGATGGAAGCTACGGCCCCAGCGAGCCTGAGCGGTCTCTCGCAAAGACTCCTGCGGCGTCCGCCGTCGCTGCGGGAGCTGATAACGCTCATCGGACACGCCGATGACTACGCATGGTTCGTGGGCCTGGTGCGCCGGCTCTTTCCCAACGAGGCTGAGGCGGCGCTCTCGGCCCCCGACGTACGCACCAGGGTGGAACGCTTCGCCAACCTTTTCGGGGAGCGGCACTTCCCCCTCTACACGCCGGCAATCGAGTTCTGGACGGACGCCGAAGGGGAGGAACCGCCGTGGTCATGGCTGCGGCGGGGCATCCCCTTCGACCTGATGGGCTTCGGATACGACGGCCTCCACGAGATGTGGAACGGCTACCGCGACGGGGTCTCGGCCATGGCACTGCTGGTCAGGCCGCCCGACCTCTACGACGACGGCCCCGACGGGCTGCGGACGGCCTGGCTGGAGTCGGCCGCCGAGCGCATCCCGAAGGAGACCCTGCTCAGGATGCCCAGGGGCGGCATACCGCTGGAGGACCTGACCGGGGCGCTGAAGGGCGCGAGGTTCGAGGGGGCGGCGCAGGCCTGCTCCTGGGTCCTCGCCGAGACCGGCAACCTCTTCCTCGACAACAACCACGACGATGGGTCGTTCGACGGGTTCTGCGACCCCTGGGAGGACGAGGTCATCGCCGAGGGCGCGGAGGAGTGGCGTAAGGCCAGCGCCCTCATGGACTCGGTGAGCCGGCTGACCGACTGGCTGGAGGACGACCTGCCGGGCCGCTTCGCCGAGATGCTGGATTTCGTCCTGGAGCGGCTGCCCGAACAGGATCAACAAGAACAGGAGGACAACCATGACGAGTGACGCAAACGCGACCGAGTGGTCCCTGCCGGGTCCGGTGGACGCGCCCAGGGACGAGCTCAGGATGCAGCTGGAGGTCTACGGCGAGAACATTCTCCTGCGGGGCTTCGAGAACGACTCCGCCTGGGTCAGGACCGTATCGGCGGACGAGATCGCCAACGTCTTCACCCGGCACATGGGGTTCTCCTCGGGGCTGCTGCCCCAGGATGCCCTCTGGTGGAACCAGGGGGAGACCGGGCACTCGGTGGCCCTGTGGCGGCCGCCGCAGGTCTGGTCCGTGGCCCTGCAACGGGAGGCGTTCAAGCCACCCGCCAGGCTCAGGCTTCCCATGCCGGGCCTGCTATTCGTCTGCTCGCCGGGCCGCGCGCCCTGGGTCTACGCCGCACACGGCAGGCCGTCAGATCCCGAGCAGCAGCTCTTCCGGGCACCAGCCTTCAACGTCTTCAGCGACGGGCGGGCCTGCCCCGGAAGCCACCGGTTCCCCGAGGAAGTCGGGCTGATACCCGAGTCCTTCTTCCAGTCCTTCTTCTCCCTCACGGGAGACAGTCGGAGCCGCTCGATCAAGCACCCCGAAAACCTGCATGACCTGTGGGAGGAGCTGGATGGAAAGACCGAGTACCCGATGGAAGACCTTGTTCCCCAGTGTACGGTGGCCCACGCCATGGCGGTCTCCGAGGGGAGACGGCCCGGCTACCGCTAAAGCCCGCCCGATGCCGGTCGGCTACCTGGTCAATCACCCTGCCGGACTGACCGGCGCTCAGGGCGTCGGCTACGACTACGTTCTGGGAGCGGGCGGCGTCTACGTCCAGTCCCGGAGCGCGGACCTGACGGCGCGGGTCCTAGTGGCTTCCGCCCCGGTGCGGGGCCTGGCGCCCGTGGCAGAGAAGGTGGAGCTTGCCCACGGCCTCATACCGGCAGGCCTGTTCGGGCTGGGGCTGTGCTGGTTCATGGACGACCCGCAGACCGAGCGGTTCTTCGCCGTGCGCTGGGACGGGCGGGCCTACCGGCTGGTGGTTCCCCCACAGACCGGGACCGCCACGTCCCTCGAGTACACGCCGCCCGCCGGGGTGGTGGCCGAGTTCCACTCCCACGGGACCTCACGGGCCTTCTTCTCGGTCACCGACGACCGGGATGAGCAGGGGTTCCGAATCTACGGCGTCGCCGGACGCCTCGACACCGACCGGCCCGAGCTGAGCCTCCGGGTCGGCGTCTACGGCCACTTCGCTCCGGTGCAGTGGTCGCAGGTCTTCGACGGCCCGCACCCCGGCCTCCGGCTGGTGGGCGCAGAGCCGGAGCCAACGCCTGACATCAACCGGACAGACAAGGAGGTGATCGAATGCCCTATCACCTGGACAATGAATTCCTGCTCGACAACCCCTGGATAACCGTGGTCGGCTGCGGCGGGACGGGCGGCTTCGTCGCCGAGGGTCTCTGCCGGCTCTTCCAGGGGCGGGACGCCAACATCGTCCTGGTCGACCACGACCGGGTCGAGCCACACAACCTGCTCCGCCAGAACTTTCTGCAAGGGGACGTGGGCAAGTTCAAGAGCGAGGCGCTGGCCGACAGGCTGGCACGCGCCTACAACCGGCCCGTCGGCTACTCGGTCTACCCCTTCCGGGCGGACCACTCCCGCTCCTACGGGCACCACTGGCCAGGCCTTCCAACCTACGGGACCGACCTCATCATCGGTTGCGCCGACAACGCCGCCGCAAGGAGGGCTATGGCCGAGTGCCTCAACGGAGGCCCGCACCGGTGGCTCATCGACGCGGGCAACGACACCAACTGGGGGCAGGTCCTGATAGGCAACGTGGCCGACAGGGTGGACTGGGACGACCCGGCATTCAAGGACGAGACCTGCCATCTGCTGCCCGCACCTACGCTCCAGCGCCCCGACCTGCTGACGGCGGTCTCGACCAGGCCGCCCGACGTGGACTGCGCCGCGGCCCTCGACCTCACCGACCAGGACCCGACCATCAACCAGGTGATGGCGTCCCTCGTGCTACAGGTGGTCCGCCGGATGGTGGCGGGAACCTGCCCGTGGATGGGCCTCTACCTGGACATGGACCAGGGGACGGTCACCCCGACCTACGCCACCCCCGAGGCAGTGGAGCGGCTGGTGGGGGCGGACGCTGAGTGATCGGCGCAATCAAGTCCACTCAGAGAGGAACGACGAAAGGAGACATCATGTCTGAGGCAAACGGAAACGCAACGATCTGGCAGGACAACCACAGCAGACTGCGCAGGCACGAGCTGATGACGAGGGAGCTCGGGGAGACTATCCCGGCCCTCCGCGCCAACGAGAACGTCGCCGACCCAGACGACGTGCTCGCGCCGGCCAAGTTGTTTTGCCCCTATAACGGCTGGCGCTGGTACATCACGGAGTGGGACCCGCGGACGGGAGAGTGCTTCGGCCTCGTCGAGGGGGTCGAGCGCGAATGGGGCTACTTCAATCTCACAGAGCTGGCGGAGGTCACCGTGCTCGGCGGCGTTCCCGCCATCGAGCGCTACCTCTACTGGGAGCCGAAGACCATCGGCGAGATCATGGGACGGTCGCCGGGGATCGCGGCCTAGCGAATTGCGCTCATGGACGCCGTCACAGAAGAAACAAGGAAAGGAGAGGCCCATGCCGGACGATACAGGAAAGGAATCAACGCGCTCGAACGCCCCAGTCGCCGACGAATCGGAGGTCAAAGCTCCCGCGGCAGGCGACGAGGAGCAATGCAAGGGTGAGACCACACAGGACCCGCCGGGTCCTGCCAACGCCGGAGAGCAGGCTGCTCCGCTGGAGGAGATGAAGGTGGTCGTGTCCATCAAGGGAGGCAAGGCCACCATCGGGGTCCAGCAACCCTCGTCAGACCCGCACATCGAGACCTTTGAGGTCCATGACCTGTCCGGTCTGGCCGGAGAGGTCCCTGCGGTGACCGAAAGGGCGAAGGCCAGGTGGGAGGACACGCCCAGGCACCCGGTCTACGAGAGGCCCGCTCCCCCGGCACGGCGGCGGAACCGGCGCCAGCAGAGGACGGCGCAGGAGGCGACCGCCGACGCGGAGACCGAACAGCAGCAACAGACGCTGAGGTTGTTCTAGGGCTGGAGCGCGACATATGGGGGGGGGGAGGATGCTGCATAGCCGCGTCCCTCCCCCTCGTCAATGTGTGCGACCCTTTTTTCGTTTTAGAGGAACCGTGAAAGAAGAAAGGGCAGAGAAGTGCACGTACCTCAGGCGAAAGGAGTTCCAAAGCTTCGTCTGGCACGGGCTTGATAGTCTAGGGGATGGTCGTTCGCGCCCGCCCCTCCACAAGTCGACAAAGGCCAGCATCGCCGCCTATGGGTCACATCAGCCACGCATGAGTCTGGCTCAATTGCATCACTGGTGGTATATCCTATCCCACAGGATGGTTTTCCACAGCTTGGTGGTAGCAGAGATTGACGGACGAATCACCTGCAACCCAAGGCTACAAGCTAGGAGGGGATCATGGTAGAGAAGGCAGACAGTCGGGAAGCGGTCAATGAGCGAGTCGCCATCTTCATAGACGTAGATAACGTGCTGATCCTAGCTCAGAACTCTGGCTTACCATTTCATCTCCACCTGATCATCGACAGGGTGCGCCAGCAGGGTACGATCATGTCGTCAAAGGCGTACGCAGACTGGACGGCGAGCTTGCTCAAGCCCGTCCTTGGGGATTTCAGGGCCAACGCGATCGAGCTTGTACAGCTGCCGACATGGCATACCGGCAGAGAGAATAAGAACACTGCGGACATCCAGCTGGCAGTGGATGCCATGGAAATGGTGTTCTCACCCGTGCGTCCCCACACCATCGTAATCGTAGGAGGAGACCGCGACTATGTCCCGCTGGTCCAGAAACTGAAGAGATACGGCGTGTATGTATTGGGAATCGGCGTCGAGGCCGGCGTCAGCAGCGTCCTGACAGAGGCATGCAACTCATATGTGTACTACGACGACATTGTGCCGCCAGCGCCGGAAGAAACCACAGAGCCCGTGTCCCTGCCTGATCCAAGCGAGGCATATCCTCTCATGCGGAGGGCGGTCGAAGCACTCAATCGCGAGGGCCGTACTCCCACCGGAGCATCAGTGCACGCGATGATGAAGCAGCTTTCGCCAGCCTTCGACCTGGCGCGCTACAAGACTACATTGAAGGAACTGGCTCAAGACGCGCACAAAGCGGGATTCGTCAGCGTCACAGAGGTCCCGGGCTCGGACTTCACGTTGGCGGCCGTTGCGTCGCCGAACGCACCGGTTATGCCGGCGCCTGTGTACGCAAAGCGGGAGTACGACTTTTCCACACCGGCCACGATAACCGCGAGCTACCGGACCATTTTGCAGGAGCACCGCATCCCGCTGATGCCCTGGCGAATTCGAAAGGAATTCATCAAGCTGATTTGGGGCGACCTCGCCGAACGCGGGGACCGCGGAATGACCTTTGAGGAGATACGCGAGACGCTGCTGGACTACTCGAGAGCGAACGACATGAGAGTGTCGGAGCACATGATCAGAAAGCTCCTATACACGTTGAATTTCGCACACTGCTTCAGTTTCGATAGGGGAGCCGTATCTGGGAGGCAGGTGGGAATACCCGACCAAGTCGATTTTCCCCTGTATCCCGTAGTGAATGTAGAAGATGCTATAGACAAGGCCCACATCAAGTATCTCGAAGTATTGGCGAGAGAGGCTCCAGACCTATACCCTGATGCGGTCTTTGATCTCCTTTATGAAGATGAGGTTGCCGATGATGGCGAGGCGGACAAACGCCGGGAAGTCATAACCAAGATGTGCGAGAGAGTCAAGCCGTTGAGCCGGATGGGACAGGCGCTCTTGGAGGCGAGGAAGGCCAGCTAGCACCATGTGGCCAGTCCCATCCGCGTGATGATCTGCCATCCGCGCGTGGTTCAGACGGACCTCCACCTGATCGACTTCCCACAGTGTATGTGTAGCTTGGCAGGCGTCGCGCCGGTCGTGTCGCATCGGGTAGACCCAGCCGGTGAGAGTCGTGTACGTAAGCTAACCGGAACACGCTGCATGCCGACCCCCTGAAGCTGGTGTTGAAGAAGCTGGGAGGCTCCCTCGCCTTTGAGGGCGAGTTGCTGGTGGACGATGGCTGGAAACTCGTGAAGATGGAGCCGACGACCGTCGCCGTATACCGCAATGGACACCACGCCCCAACGGCAACGGCCATGACGACCTGTTCGGCGTCGGGCCGACGGTTCAGCTTCAGTCAACGAACACGTGCTCGCCAACGGCAATGGCAGCGGCCACCACGAGGAGGAGGGCGACCCGCAGCAATCGCTGTGCTCCTGGGCCGAATTCATGGCCGAGGAGCCGGTCAAGCCGACGCTGTTGCGACGGCATGAAACCGCAAGCAGGCCACCACCGTACCCCGTTCAAGTCCGCCTTGGTGTTCGCAACCCTTCTATTGACCTTTTGTTCGCAATGAACCATAATGCACCAAAATGAACGTGGGTGCACAATCCCCTTAGCTTTGCAAGAAGTACCGTATGACGGAAGCCAAGACCCGTTTCTCAGTGGCCCTGGACAATCACGAATACGACGAACTCGCCACGATGGCGAAGAGGCATCGCGTATCTATGGCTTGGCTCGTCCGCAATGCGGTCGGGGAGTTTCTTGGTCGCTATCGTCACGAGGACAGACAGCTCCCTCTGCTTCTGACCACTCGCGGCTCCGATCAGGGCGACACATAGCTAAGGAGTCAACCCCTGACAAGACAATGACACCCTCCCACTCAACAGCGACACGAACCCGCCCCTTTGCATCTCGAGCTGAAGCGGCTACGAATCGGGTGAGAGCAGTTACCGACTTCCATGCGTCTGCACGTGTTACCAAGCTACGGCAATTGCTGGCGGTGCTGATAGCATGGCCTGCATGAGACAGAGGGGATAGCCGATGGCTAGCGTGGAATTTCGCTTCATTGACCTGTTTGCTGGCATCGGAGGCTTACGTCGGGGCTTTGACGCTCTCGGCGGGCAGTGCGTGTTTACAAGCGAGTGGGACAAGCACGCTCAGCGGACATATGAGGCGAACTTTGACGATGGCCCGTCGCATGTTATGGCAGGGGACATCAATCAGGTCGACGAATCCCATATCCCCGAGCACGATCTGCTACTGGCCGGTTTTCCCTGTCAGCCTTTCTCAATCGCCGGCGTGAGCAAGAAGAACGCCCTCGGCCAGCCACACGGCTTCCGTTGCGACTCGCAGGGCACCCTGTTCTTTGAAACAGCACGGATTATCGCGTACCACCGTCCCGAAGCCTTCGTGCTTGAGAACGTAAAGAACTTGGTCAATCATGATCGCGGCAATACCTTCCGGGTAATCCGCGCCACGCTTGAGGACGACTTGGATTACCACGTCACGACCCGGGTGATTAACGCGAAAGGCTACGTGCCCCAGAACCGCGAACGCATTTTTATTGTCGGCTTCCGCGACAGGAGCGCCGCGAACCTCGACGATCTGAACATCCGCGACGCACGCGATGGTCCCACGATGCGCGATGTCCTTCACCCTGAAGACGGTAGCGAGCCGCCCGAGCCCCCATACACCGACCGCAACGGCCGCGTCCGTGACCGGTATGTGCTCTCTGATCACCTGTGGCAATACTTGCAGGATTATGCTGAGAAGCACCGCAGGCGCGGCAACGGCTTTGGCTTCGGACTCTTGGGTCCCGATGATGTAGCACGAACTCTCTCGGCTCGGTACTACAAGGACGGCTCGGAGATTCT
Organism: Dehalococcoidia bacterium; assembly: GCA_965204975.1. Lineage (GTDB taxonomy): Bacteria > Chloroflexota > Dehalococcoidia > Lucifugimonadales > CAJWER01. Next base: position 3,525,701 of record OZ242024.1, on the reverse strand, counting down.
GGTCGAGCGGGAAGGGAATCCGCGCCGCCTGACGCCTCGCGAGTGCGCTCGACTGATGGGCTTCGATCCCCCCGGCGGTGCAGAGTGGAGCATTCCCGTCTCTGATACGCAGGCGTACCGCCAATTCGGGAACGCCGTCGTGGTTCCAGTTGGCGATGCGGTGGCCCAGTTCGTAGTCAGCCATATGCATGGGAGTTGATGCTGTGACGGCGGACATCGTTGACTCGGCGACCCGGAGCCGCATGATGTCTGGCATCCGTAGCCGCGACACTAAGCCGGAAATGATAATCCGTCGTGGTCTCCATGCGCGTGGCTACCGCTACCGCTTGCACACCGGTCACCTACCTGGTAAACCGGACTTGGTGTTCAGGTCCAGGCGGGCCGTGGTTTTCGTACACGGTTGCTTCTGGCACGGCCACAACTGCCACTTGTTCAAGTGGCCATCCACTCGAGCTGAGTGGTGGCGCTGCAAGATCGAGACCAATCGCACTCGCGACGCATCGGTACGGGAACAGATTGCCGACTTGGGCTGGCGGCAACTCCGGGTGTGGGAGTGCGCTCTCAAGGGCGCGAAAGGTCGCCCATCCGACGCTGTGGTCGAGGAAGTCGTGTCATGGCTCGAAGGTGCTGAGGCCGACAGCGATACGCGGGGAACATGATGCCGGTACAAGATCTCGGCGACTGGCTCGATGAGCACCAGCAGGACGGCGTTCTGTGGTACGTGAAGCGGCTGTCTGCCAATGACACTCAGGCCACGGGGGGCCACCAAGCGGGGTTCTACATACCGAAGCAGGTCGCCTTCAACGTGATGCCGTCCCTGGGGAGCTCCGGCAAAGAGAATCCTCGCGTCGAGTTCGAGTTCAGGATTGATAGCCACTCTGACGTACGAACCGTGACAGCCATTTGGTATAACAATCGCTACCGCGACGGCACACGGGACGAGACCCGGATAACCGGTCTCGGAGGTAGCGCGTCGCCGCTATTGGATCCCGAGGCGACGGGAGCGCTTGTGGTATTTGCCTTTCACCGGAAGAACGCGGAACATCCCGTATGCCACGTTTGGGTGTGCGATACCGCCGTTGAGGAAGACCGGATAGAGGACCGCATTGGTCCCGTCCTGCCGGGGCAACCCCATACATGGCCGGACCTGTTCTTCGACCAAAGGGGACCCGCGCGATGCTGGCTCGAACCAGACGACATCCCGCAGGAGTGGCTGGAGCGTTTCCCGTCTGGTGCTGAAATGGTTAGAAAAACCGTGGAACTGCGTCCAGAGCCGGCTGTAGACGTCGATTTGCGTCTGACCCGGCGGCATGGATGCGAATATGAGCTTTTTCGCAGCATCGAGCAGGCGGTTGAGTTTTCGCGCATCTCAGAGGGGTACCAGAGCATGGACACCTTCCTTGACCATGCCCAGTCCGTACTCCAGAGGCGCAAGGCTCGCGCGGGGCGCTCTCTGGAGTTACACGTCCGGCACATCCTACGTGAGGAAAGTTTGGTGGAGGAGAAGAACTTCTCCTACCAGCCGGTATCGGAGTCGAGGAGGCGCCCCGACTTCCTGTTTCCGAACGCCGACGCCTACCACGACCTTTCCTATCCCACACGAAAGCTCAGGATGTTGGCCGTGAAGACTTCTCTGAAAGACCGCTGGAGGCAGATTCTGGAGGAAGCCGAACGAATCGAGACGAAACACCTGCTCACCCTTGACCAAGGTGTATCTGAGAACCAGTTTCGGGAAATCGACCGGGCCGGGATCCGACTCGTGGCACCCAAGCCCCTACATGACAGGTATCCGAGATCCGTGCGGCCGCACCTCCAGACGCTGGAGAGCTTCCTTGGAGATGTACGGCTGCTAGCACCATGAAACCGGCATCCTCCTGTGCGACGGGAACGGGGGCGAGCTAAGTGCGAGTCGTTGAGGTACCGCCCAAGCCCTCCCCGCTCATCGAGAGCATACGTGCAATCGGTTACTCACTGAGCACGGCCCTTGCCGACATCGTGGACAACTGCATAGCGGCACAGGCGGAGACAATCCAGATATTTGCGGGTACGGAAACGACTGAGGCCAAGGTCGGCATTCTGGATGACGGGGTGGGGTTGACCGAGGAAGAACTTCTGGAGGCGATGCGACTGGGAAGCCGGAGCCCCCTTGAGGAGAGGGCGAAATCCGACCTCGGGAGGTTTGGTCTCGGCCTGAAGACGGCCTCATTCTCCCAATGTCGAGTGCTCACAGTGGTGAGCCAGACCAATGGGATGACCGCGTGTGCTCGGTGGAACCTGGATCACATCGCCGAGTCGGGCAGGTGGCAAGTCCAGGTCCTTGACGACCTGGCATCCATCCCGTGGACGGAACGCATCGGTTCGAGTGGGACGCTCGTGATCTGGGAACAACTCGGCTTCAGGACGGAAAGCGGAGATTCCGTACGGAATGTCGCCGACTTTGTGCGGCAGTTGGACGAGGCCCGGTCCCACCTGGAGCTGGTATTCCATCGATTCCTCTCCGGTGAACCCGGGCGCCGTCGGGTCAGCATTGAGATGAACAATCGGCCCCTAGAACCGTTTGATCCATTTCATTCCAGACATCCGGCGACGATCGCAGCTCCCGAAGAACTGATTCGAGTCGACAATGAGGACATTCTGGTGCAAGCCTTCACCCTTCCGCACCACGGCAAGGTCACGCCAACGGAATGGGATCGCTACGCAGGACCGGAGGGATATCTCAGAAACCAGGGCTTCTACGTCTACAGGGAGCGGCGGTTGATCATTCATGGCACCTGGTTTGGCCTGGCACGTCAAGCCGAGCTCACGAAGCTGGCACGCGTCCGCATAGATATGCCGAACTCCCTCGACGGAGCCTGGAAGATCGATGTCAAGAAGGCATCTGCGCAGTTGCCACCTCCGGTTCGAGATCGCCTGCGTCGCATCATCGAGCCCCTCGGAGCAGCATCAAAGAGGGTGTACAGGACCAAAGGACGCAAGCTAATTGAGGAGAACCGCATTCCGGTTTGGAGCAGGATTCAGAAGAAGAACCAGATCTCCTATAGAATCAACGATGAGCACCCCATGGTCCTCGACCTGCTGTCCAAGTTGCCCCCGGAAGCACGGGGCGATCTCCTGAGAGTGATCGAAGTCGCGGGGGCGTCGCTACCCATGGATGCACTTTTCGCGGACCTCGGCGGTGACTCCACCTCGGTAGTCGGCGATGCCACGTCGGAACAGGCGCTGCGCTATGCGGCGGTTACGACGTTCGCTCATCTCAGCAGGACGGTGAAATTGGTGGAGGACGTGCTCACGATGATGAGAGTTGCGGAGCCCTTCCGCTCGAATTGGGAGCGCACGGAGCAGATTCTCAGAGAAGACAGCAACGGGAAGTGGCAGCATGAATGACCGGATATCGGACCTCGAGAGCATGGTGTCCGCCGCTCTCGCAAATCAGCAGGGGCCAACCGCAGAGAACATCCGCGACCTGATCGGGAATCTCCGCCAGTTGCCCATGTTCGGAAGTGTCACCGACGATGACGCGGAGAGGCTTGCAAGACGTCTCGAAGAGCGTGTCAGCATCACCCAACCTCTCGGCCCCATTTTGATCGAACGTGGTCACCGACCCTGGTTGGACGCCGCCAGGGCACGGATAGACTCGTACTACTGGAATCGCTATCGCCAACACCTGATTCAGGACGGCCTTCCCACCGCCTCGATCACCACATTGGATGACGTTACTGATCGTGTGCTTGGACTGATGCAAGACCCTCAAAGGAGTGGACCATGGGATAGAAGGGGAATGGTTATAGGGCATGTGCAATCAGGCAAGACGGCCAATTATACGGGGCTTATATGCAAGGCTGCGGACGCGGGGTACAAGCTGATCGTGGTCATAGCGGGCGTCCACAACAATCTGCGAAGCCAGACGCAGCGACGTATTGACGAAGGATTTGTCGGCAGGGACAGCGCGCGTTTGTTGAGCAGGCAGGATGACATGTACGTGGGAGTTGGTCGGTTCGACCAGTCGAGGCGCCCTGTCACATTCACCAACACCATACGGGATTTCAATAAGGCGACGGCGACAGGTGTCGGGATTCCACTCCAGAACCTGACCGAGCCCGCGGTGTTCGTGATCAAGAAGAACAGCAGCACCCTGAAGAATCTGCTTGAGTGGCTCAGGGAGCACAGTGCACGGGGAGGCGGCGAGAGCATCGATGAACCCATGCTGCTTATCGACGACGAGGCTGACAACGCCTCCATCAACATCCGGCATGGGGTCGGCGAGGTCTCAAGAATCAATGGACAGATTCGTGACCTCCTTAGCATGTTCGACAGAAGTTGCTATGTGGGATACACAGCCACACCCTTCGCCAACATCTTCATCGACCCCGACACCGACGACAAGATGCGCGGCGAGGACCTCTTCCCCCGCAGTTTCATCGTGAGCCTTGATCCCCCATCGAACTACTTTGGAGCCACCACGGTCTTCCTTGAGGCGGGAGAGCAGTACATCCGCAACATCGAGGACAACGAGGACCACCTTCCCATCAAACATGAGATTGGCATCGTTCTCTCCTCCATCCCCCCATCTCTCGCCGACGCCGTGAGGACCTTCATCCTGGGCCGAGCAGTTCGGCTCGCCAGGGGACACGAGGGACAGCACTGCTCAATGCTGGTGAACGCGTCCCGGTTCGTGAACGTACAGCGCCAGCTCCGAACTGAGATTCATGGACTGCTCGATGGAATACGACGCTCCATCAGGGTGAATGGAGCTCTGCCCCCTGATATAGCGCTTCTCGACTCGGAGATCAGCGCACTCCACACGGTCTGGGAACGCGAGTTCCGCGACACAGAATTCGACTGGGCGCAGGTGCAGAGTCGCCTGCTTGAGGCCGCCTCTCCAATCAGGGCGGTCGAGGTGAACAGCCAGTCCCCGGGCACTCTGGACTACACCGGAAATCGACAGGACGGTCTCAATGTCATAGCGGTAGGTGGCTTCTCGCTGTCACGTGGGCTGACGCTCGAAGGACTCATGGTCAGCTATTTCCTTCGCAACTCCATGATGTACGACACGTTGATGCAGATGGGGAGATGGTTCGGGTACCGGCCGGACTATCAGGACCTGTGCCGCATATGGATGCCGGATGCGGCACAGGGTTGGTACGAGCACATTGCGGACTCCATTGAGGAGCTGCGGAGTGAATTGAGGAGCATGGAGGCATCCAACGCGACGCCCGAGGAGTTTGGTCTGAAGATCAGGAGTCATCCCGACTCACTCATCGTCACAGCACGAAACAAGATGGGATCCGGGTGCTCCATAGTGGTGAGCATCGGTCTCGCATCCAGCCTGATCGAGACGCATACGCTGCACAGAGACGACGAGAGCCTGGAGGCCAACCGGAACGCCGCTCGCAGGCTCGCCCATCGACTCGGGCAGAGTGGGTTCCCCATAGAGGCTGCTGAGAGCGTGGACTTCGGCTTCCTCCTCAGGCGCGTTCCGGTGGCTCCAATCCTGGACTTCCTCACCGAGTTTCGAAATCACCCCGGCTCGTTGAAAACCGATGGGGGACCGGTCAAACGATACATTGAGGAACGTCAGGATGACGAGCTTGCTGAATGGGATGTCCTCTTTGCGGCCGTGAGAGAACGTGAGGGCAACACAAGAGACGACTCGCTCGGAAGGGTGATCAACTGCCAGCGAAGGACCGCCGGGAAAAGGAGCGATACTAGTACACTCCTGGTCAGCAACCGACAGAGGGTCTCGACCAGAGGGATTGAGAGAACGGGCCTCACCACTGAGCAGCGGGCATCAGCAGAGGAGGCATACCGGAAAGAATTGGAAAGGAATGGCAGATCAGCCGAAGGCGGCAAAGTCCAGTACCCGGACTGGGCATACAGAAGAGAGAGAACCAGGCCCCTCCTGATGGTTCATCTGATTGATGTTCAGCCCAATGGACTGGATGTATCCCCAGATCAGCCGGTGGCTGCATGGGGTATCAGCTTTCCGGGTACGGATAGGGAGGAGCGCCGCGTGGAGTACGTTGTCAACACCACATGGCTGCGAGAGAACTTCGGCGATGACGTCGACGAGGACGAGATGGGAGGCGATGATGGGTAGGGGGGATCCTTGGGAGGAGATTGAACCGCCCAGCATCGCCGACTCGGTCGCGGCACGTCGCGTCGACGCGAACCTGCCCTGGAATTTCTACTGGGCCCGGGGCGAGGATGGAAGGGTTCTCCTCACGCTGCGCCATGCCACCGATTCGGCGCCGATCGCTCAACTGCCCAGACTGCGCGACATTGAGGTGACCTTATCGCCGCCCGATGAGTCAGGCACGCAACTCCTCGCTTTTAAGCTTCTGGACTCGAACCAGCGGGACATCTTTCAGACCTTATGCCAGGACATCATCTCCGCTGCTACGCAGACGGAATCCGAAGCCGCGGCGGTGTCCGCCGCGCTGTCGAGGACATGGAGATGGCACCATCTGTTGAGGGGTGGTCGAGGCACCCTTCTATCCCCTGAGGAACAGAAGGGACTGCTCGGAGAGTTATTCGTGCTGGAGCGTCTGCTGCTGCCCCGCATGGATGCCTCATCTGCAGTGACGGCATGGCGAGGCCCACTGGGCGCACCCAAGGACTTTGAGATTGCGAGAGTTGCGATTGAGGCCAAGACGCGTCGCGGTGGTGCAACGCCCTCCGTCTCCATCACCTCGGAGAGTCAGCTGGACGAGAGCGGAGTCGACTCCCTGTTCCTGCATGTGGTGGAGCTGGATGAGGCTCCGATGGATGGCAACCAGGGCGTAACCCTCCACGAGGTGGCTGAGCGGATTAGAGGACGGCTCCACTCCGTCGATCCCGGGTCAACTGGAATTCTCGATACACGGCTCTCAGCGGCGGGCTACAGGACTGAGGACGACTACTCCGGTCACCGCTGGCTGGAGGGCGCCACCCGCATCTACCTGGTCTACGGTGATTTCCCCCGTATCACGTCGGGTGAGGTCCGTTCGGGTGTCTCAAATGTACGCTACTCGGTCTCACTGGCCGACTGTGAGCCCTTCGCGACCTTGGTCAACACTCTGTACGAAGCCCTGACAGGTCGGTAGGTTCGGATGACGATCGACATTGCTGAATACCATGAGGAGCTCTTTCAGGAGATCCACAGCCGCGCGGATGCCGAGGGCAGGTTTGCGGAGGACGCCTTCTTCGACGTGCTCACGGAATCGCTGATCGACGCCGGCGAGATTGAGACTGCGGACCGAGTTCACCACATCTCCCCTCGGGGCATCAGAGTTGACGGCTATGGTGGGGACCCTGTCAACTCCGACGCGGTGCTTAGCCTGATCATCACCGACTTCAGCCAGTCACAGGAGGTCGCGACGCTAACGGCAACCAACATGGACGCGACCTTCAAGCGGTTGTCCAATTTTCTCGACAGGGCGCTGGATCAGGGTTATCGGAACAGCATGGAGGAGTCCGCACCCGCATTCGGCTTGGCCGACCTCATAGCGGCACGATGGCCCTCAGTGTTGAGAGTCAGACTGTTCTTGGTCACCAACAGGACACTCAGCTCCAGAGTGGACGGTAGAGAGGCCGGTCAGCTCCGAGGGGTGCCCATCACCTACAGCGTGTGGGATCTGGGGCGCCTACACCGCTTCACAACATCCGGGAATGAGCGTGAGGACTATATGGTCAACCTGGATGAATTTGGTGGCCCGCTGCTTGTGCTGCCTGCACACATGCAGCAGGCCGACTATGAGTCCTATCTGGCTGTCTTCCCTGGCCGCCAGCTCGCGATGATATATGACCGGTGGGGCGCCCGTCTCTTGGAACAGAATGTCCGCGTGTTCCTTCAGGCGCGCGGAAAGGTCAATCGGGGGCTGCGGAACACCATCGCGAACAATCCGGAGATGTTCTTCGCCTACAACAACGGCATCACCGCCACGGCGGAGAGCATCGAGACCGTGAAGTCTACCAGCGGCCTGCTGCTGACGGGTATGCGCAACTTCCAGATCGTCAATGGTGGACAAACCACAGCGTCCATTCATGCGGCGTTGAGAAACAAGGAGGTGGACCTAGATCAAGTCTTCGTTCAGATGAAGCTCTCCATCGTCAACTCCGATAGGGCATTGGAGATTGTCCCCAAGATTTCGGAGTACGCCAATACTCAGAATCGCGTGAGCGCGGCCGACTTCTTCTCGAATCACCCGTTCCATATCAGGATGGAGGAGTTCTCAAGGAGACTCTATGCTCCCTCGAAAGACGGAACATTCCGGCAGTCGAAGTGGTTCTACGAGCGAGCACGTGGCCAGTATCAGGATGCCCGCGGTCGCCGGACTCAGGCGGAGAGAAGGAGATTCGACCTCGAATACCCGAGGCCTCAGATGTTCACCAAGACAGACCTCGCCAAATTCCTGAACGTATGGCGCGACAAACCGGACATCGTCAGCAGGGGAGCACAGAAGAACTTCGCCGACTTCGCCTCGTTCATAGGTGGAGAGTGGAACAAACGCCCAAACGATTTCAACGAGATGTACTACCGAGAGGCAATCGCCAAGGCAATCGTGTTCAGGGCAGTCGAGCGTCTTGTCACCGAGCAGTCATGGTACCAGGGGGGCTACCGTGCGAACGTCGTAGCCTACGCCATATCGAAGCTCGCCTTTGATGTGGCCCAGCGTGACGGCTCAATCAACTTCGAGAGGGTTTGGCAAGCACAGGGAGTGTCACCCGGACTCCGGGACGCGTTGGTGGTCAGTGCGAAGGCGGTCCATGATGTGATTGTCGATCCGCCAGAAGGCATGCGAAATGTTACCGAGTGGGCGAAGCAGCAGGCATGCTGGCATCGGGTGATGACTCTTCATGTGACATGGCCCGAAGCTCTGGATTCGGAACTGGTCAGTTCTGTTGAGCGAAGCGAGGTGAAGAGGGCTGCAGTCAAGGATCAACGGTTGTTGAACGGGATCGAGGCCCAGACGCGCGTGGTCCAAGCTGGGTCCGCTCTCTGGAGGGAAGTCAAAGTATGGGGGATGTCCAGGGCACTCCTTTCGGCAGCCGATCAGGGGATACTGGACGTCGCGATCTCGATCCCAGCCAAGGTGCCATCCGAAAAGCAGAGCGTCCGCACCATTGAAATCCTCCAGCGTCTGCATGAGGAGGGGTGTCAGCTGGGGACGGAAGTGATCTGATCGCTAACCTCACCACCAACTGCGACACAGAGCGCCCATTGGGGCGAAAAGGTGAAACCGCCATGAAACAGATCTACCACTTGAGTGATCAGCTCAGCAGCATGGACTGCATTCCGTGCACCAAGAAGGATCACAGAGGACGGTATAGTCGGGATCACGTCCCAAGCAAGGCACTCTTGAATCCCCCCTATCCGGAGAACCTCACGGACGTGAGGATGTGCCAAGAATGCAACTCTGGATTCTCGAAGGACGAGGAATACTTCGCCGCATTCCTCGCATCAGTAATCTCTGGATCGACCGAACCAGACTCGCTGCATTTCCCAACGGCTTCTCGAATTCTGGCTCGCAGTCCAAGATTGCGCAGTCGAATCGATACTGCCCGGCATGTGGAGGTCACCCACAATGCAGATACGACGGTCATATGGACTCCGGAGCTCGAACGAATTGAGCGGGTCATTGTGAAGAACGCACGTGGGCACCTGCTGTTTGAACTAGGGGAAGCCATTGAGCTGCCTCCAACAGATGTCAACATTCTGCCGCGTGAACTGTTCTCCCCACAACGGCTGAATCAGTTCGAATATCCAGAGGGTATCACTGGCTGGCCGGAGGTGGGCAGCAGATTGATGCTACGACTCCTTGAAACCGGCGAGGTGGGCGAAGGAGGTTGGATAGAAGTCCAAAGCGGAGTCTATCGCTACGCCGTTGATAAAGGGCCTAGCGTGCGTATGGTTCTACGGGAATACTTGGCCGCTGAGGTGGCTTGGGACGGATGAAGGGTTTTCCATTACGCGTCACGGTTGCCGGCCGCTTGGGGACGTCGGGCGAACCTGCCCGCTCTACCAGACTGAGGAGTGAATTGGAAGGTTCTTTTGCATTGTAGCGTATGCGGTATCGCCGCACGGGTACTATGCTAGAGTGCTTGTCCGACGATTTGCAGTGAGAAGCCCAATGCGATGAGTGCGATCGCCAACTGATACACCCGCTGGAACAGAGTCATTGCGCGTCTGTTCTGCGCGACTATCTGTTCATCAGCGGTTATCCAATCAGTATCAACCGCAGTTACCCATAAGGCAAGTTCGATGCGCTTCTGGGATGTCGTAAAGAGCAACAGCAACACACCAACTATATCCAAGATCAAGCCAGAGATAGAGACCGTTTCGGCCATAGTGTGCTTCCTCCTCGTTCGCGAACGATAGCCTGTCCTAGAGGCTGCCCTGCGGACACCAAACCCCGTATCACTGCGTCGCCGCTCCGTCTTCCGGGCGGTGGGTCTGGAGTTGACATAATCGTCCCGCATCTGCCAGTCCTTGCCAGCGGTCGGCTTCATTGATCGGAGTGACTTTCTGGGCCACGTGCTGCCAAGTGGAGAACGGAACGACCATGCCCGCCGCCTGCGCGGGTGTCCTCTCACGGAGACCCAAGTGCGCTTGCCCGCCTGCTTCCCTATTCTTGACAACCTTGCCGCCATCGGCGTTCGGTCAAGATACGGTGTACTGCTCGACTGGACGGGCAAATGTGGTCATGCCTATCAGTTATTGCAAAGCTGCAGTAGTGTCCTAATTTGCGAAGAACAAGGGACCGTTGCCAACCCGTCCAAGGCGTGTGTCTCCACCTTGAACAGCCTTGATTAGGGTGCCGTATGTTGAGTTCTCCACCGATTGCGACGTAGTAGCCCTCGATACCCACAGGCCTCGTCGAACAACCTCTCTGTAGATGTCCTGGTGATGCATCGCCTGCCCACTTGCCTTCAGAACTTGATAGGCAGCGTCAGGATAGGTCATCTGACACTCTCCCTCAATTATTGCACGATGATAGCATCCCGCCGGCTTGATGTCCAGAATCGGCACAGCTTCGCCGGATGGTGCCAGTGGCTCTGGACACACTTCGACCGCTGTGGGCAGGCTCCCCAGAGACGCAATCCCGGCCAAATCAGTCACCAGAGTGTGCCACCCGAGTTCTCTGGGGAGCCCATCACGGCGTGGGGCTCTTGGAGGAGCCGAAAGCTCTCCGTAGCCACTCTGCGTCGTTGGGACCTGGTCGCGCCAGCTCGGATGCAACTTCACTAGAAACTCTTAGGGCGTGCTCATCCTTCATCTGGGCAAGCCATAGGTAGCGCTTACCTTCTGTGTCCTTGAAGAAGAATTCCCCGGACTGCCCTTCCGATCCAACTACTTCTCCAGGTGGATACTGCCCAGGCGTAAAGAAACGAATACTCAGTTCGGAGGGTTTAGGACTAATGCCCAAGTCTTTCCACTGATCCACTCCAGTCTGTAAGACGACTCGCAGGGATATCCCCTCTGAATCGATCTTTACAGTTTCGAGGGGGGTCAGATTAATCAGCGGGAATCCTGTGTTTTCCTTAAGCCGGACGCTGTCGCACTTTGGTTGCAGACATAGAAAATACTTGTCCTCATCACCCTCTTGTACGTATAGGATGGTTCCAATCGTGAGTCGAGGTTCTCGAACCGAGTACTGGGACTTGAGGTTAAGCAGGGCCGCAAAGTTGCGGTTCGATCGCTTAGCCGTAGTAGCATCGTCTGAAAATGGCTCAGTCGCTCTCCTACTGGGCTACCTGCTGACGTGTCCATGTCCCCAAACCTATCAGACACGCAGCCTAGCTGACTTCGCACCCTATGCGCCCACAGGCTCCAAAGGCCGGCGTCCTAGAGGGAGACCGTCGTCCACCCTCGCTCCATCCTGATCAAGACCGACTCAGGAGGGGCTTCTTCAGCTAATGAGAGGGACCAAACCCCATCTGGACGCACCGTCACACTGATCGTGTCCCCCCCTGAAGCGTGGAGATGATCGAACACTTGGCGGACACCCGTGAGATAATTGCCTCCTGAGGTGACATCAACGCCTACCGAGTGCTCTATGCCGTCCGGTGTTCGCCAGATCAGTGCACTGACGCGCTCACCGTCGCCAAGGTACGCTTCAGCAATGTCGTTCGGAAGTCGAATGCGAGTTAGATTTCTCTCTCGAGTTGGGACTCGGTACTGTAGGCTTCGCCTCATGTCCTGATTCCACCCGCTCCTCCCGCTCCTGTTAAGCCAGGGGTGTCGATGCCGAAGGGCGCGATCCCTGAGGGTCTCGACCCGTTCGGAGTCATGGGACTCACCTCGAATCCCAAATATGGAAGGCCCAACGCGCAGAACAACAGGGGTGCGGCCATAGAGCGTCTGGCTCAAGGTAGAGTTCTGCCTGCGAAGATCCGGCAAGCGCTGCCTGAGTTCATCCAGATCACCTACGCCGCCTAGTTCCAGCAGGGCCCCCAGCAGCTGCTTCTCAGAGTTATTCAATGAGTCTGAGTAAACTTCTGCCCCGTTTCTGACAAGCTGGTTCCCTTCGGTGGTGAGCGTTGAACTCCTGAAGAATGTTCCGAGCCAATCGATGGAGAGCATGCATTCCCCCCATATTTCACTCCGCCAAGTATCGATGACTGCTTCATGTACCACGCCAATTGGCACGGTTTCATGGATGGCCAAGAGCTTGCGCGCGGTAGTCATGTATGGGCTCTTGTTCTCAGATCGTCGTCTCATGAAGTTTACTTGGTCAAGCTGGATCGCATCCGGCGTCTGTCTCATCCACTGTCGAACAAAGTGAGTGTCGGCCATCGCCGTTGACCCAGCAACATCTTTGAACAGCATGGCAACTCCGCAGGGCCACCAGGCTTCGTCTAAAGTGGCGAGGTACAAGAGGTCATCAATACGATGCACGTCCTTGCCCGGGCGTGTTGGTAGTGACTGAAATGCTCTGCGGAGGGCATCTGGACGCGAATCAGCTCGAGAGGCAGCCCGAAGTTCGTTTGCAACCCCCGATCCCAAGTACCGGAGCGCACGCGACTCGATCTGTTGAACTCTCCCTCGAGAGACACCAAGCGACTTTCCGGCCTCCTCAAAGGTCGCTCTCGGCTGACCGTCGAGGCCATAGCGCCTTACTAGCACATCGGCTTCACGGGACGAGATGGACGCCAGCCACGCTTCAACGCGGCTGGCAGTCTGTTTAGTAGCGTGACGGAAGAGTTCAGGCTCCAAGGCAGGACACCGCTCCCTGATGAGATGCGTCAGGTGACTCAACGCGGAAATCGTCGTGCTAATGTCCAGGTCTCCAGACCAAGAACCGATTTCCGCAAGGTTTGCGCCGGCCGTCTTGCCGACGCCCCAGTACTTCTGGCCCACACTGAGCATGGTAAGGAGGGCTGAAGCGGTCTCTCGTGTTTCGAATGAGAGGACGTTCGGAGAAGGATCATGCTGGGTGGGATCAGCTGCCCGTGCTGAATCCAGAACCTGTGCGGGAATGTCATCAAGAATCGAGAGGCAGAGTTGTCGCCAAAGTCGTTCTGTTTCATCGTCCTGCTCGATCTGCCTCCACGGAAAAGTCGGCGGGGTGGGTAGACCCATAGACAAGGACTCATCGGCTCTAGGAGGTTCTTCGTGGCTCATGCTCGCACCGTCCGCCAGCCACTAGCCAGATCAACAACTATTGCACTGGGCTCAATCTCCGAGGCAACTATCCTCACAAGGTACTGACTCTCGCCCGTTCTATCGAACTCAATAGTATCACCGGTCCGGGCACCGCATTCAGTCAAGAATGAACGAATCCTGGTGATCCTATACTCGTCTCGTGTCCCGTCACTCACCACCCTATTGTTGTAGTGGATGTATGCACATGTGCGGACTAAGCCCTGCTCATTCTCTAGCTGCACGTTTGATCGGGGATTCAATGTTGACTCGTTGAGCGCGGGGAAGAAAGGCACGAGTCCCTTTGGAACATGGATCCCGGCCTGGTGACTCCTCGTATCACCCATGTCGTTAGGACTCAACGTCTTCTGGACTCGGAGAGTCACTATTGAGCTGTCAGAGCGGTCGGCAGTGGCCCATCGCAGGGCCAGAACAAGACGACATCCAAGTCCTCGCAAAGCTCTTGCCACACGGCATCTTGCGGTTGCGACTCGACGAGTAGGGCAGCTCGAATATTCCCTGTGGTGTCTCTCGTGACCTGGGCCCGGTAGTGAAGCAACTGCCCGAGCCCCAGTCTCAACTGCTTCACCTCATCTCCCCCGGTCGTCTTCACCTCGCAGATCACGAGAGTCTCATCGATGGTCCATCCAAGGTCGAATTGTGGACCGCGCACGGCATCGATAGGGTTGAGCCCTTCCTCCTGAACACGAGAGATTAGCCAGTTCTCAAGTAGCCGATGCTGCAGGGTTGCTCGGTCTCTTTCGGAAGGGTCATATTCCCAGACAGGGCTTTCCTCGACCAACTCGCTGGTCTCACGTCTTGCCGCAGGTCGGGTCTCGAGTTTCCGCGTTACCACAAGCTGAGCCAGTACGAATTCGCTGAGTGCTCCCGCGACGCTCACACAGGACGCAAGCAACGCGTCATCTTCGGCGGCGGCCATCGCTTGACCTACAGCACCCATATAGAGGTCATAGTCCGAAATCCTGATCTCCGGGCGCCAGCCAGCTTCGTGGATGGCTGCGTTCGTGCGGTTTGCTACTGCAGGGTTCGTTTCCATGCCTGCGAGTATCGCGGTGCGTATGCGTCCCCCAAGAGCATCCAGGACGACTTGCGCTCTCATCCTGAATGCGATGCGCTCAACGACTATGGAATATCCCGGTTCGTCTGTCGGCATTCCTTCCGGCCGAATGCGGAAGCTCAGTGGCGTAAGTACACTCACGTCGTGGGGGACGCTCACAACCTCCTCCAATGCGCGAGTTAGTGCTGCTCGCGTGAACACGTGGTCACGTGTCCGTTCCGACGGTTGCGGACTCGTCGTCCACCTCAACGTCTGGCAGTTCGGTTGCGAGCAGGCGCGCCACACGGCTAACCTCTCGACGCACAGCGTCCATGTGCTCCTTCTCGTCTTCAGTGATCACAGCCCACTCCGCTTCGCAGAGACCCCACAGCAGGAAGTTCATACCTTGGATTGCCGTGCCATTGTCGCGATTCGCCAGATAGACTCGGCGATAGAATGGATGACCGGCGTTAATCGCTACCGCCTGCTCACCGCTCGCTATCGTCGGTGTCCACAGAAGGCCGTCGTCAAGGCTGTCCTGCACGACAATGTGTGGTCCCAGCTTGTCGCCAGGGACCACACTTATGGAGATGCTAGTCAGACCTCGGGAATTCTGGACAGTCGCTTGTCCCTCCCCTTCCGGAGTCACAGTTGCCGTGACCAAGCGGTCTTTGTTCCGTCCGATGATCTTGTTGCTTGGTGAATGGAGGTCTCCTTGGCTGGAAACCGCAATACTGCGCTGGTTCTTGCGGTAACGTTGTTCTGCTTCAGCGATCGCGGGCTGCACTAGACGGCGCAGACCGTCCTGAAGGTCACGCTGAAGATGGATTCGCGATTTCTTGATGTCTATCTGGAATGCATCGTCGAGTTCATGACCAAAGGAGAACTCGATGCGAGACAGATTGAGGTGCGGCTCTACGCTTCTGAGCCCAAGCCATGTCCCATGGGCCAGGAGCCTCCCCTCCCGGAAGACGTAGAATCCCTGGTTAGCAGTCAGAATCCTAGCGCTGTCTTGTTGGTCCTTCGTAAGCTCAGACCTCGGAGGCAAAGCAAAGGCTCGCAGTCTGAACGAAGCACTATTGGTCTTGGCGTCAGCGTCGCGGATTGTTACGGGGATCATTTGATCAAGTAACACTTCAGTGCCAAAACCTTCTGCAAATGGATCCCACGGCTCGACATCCTCCTCGTTTAGCGTAATCCGAATTTTCTGGTGCGGAGGGTCGCCACGAAGGAACCGCAGGTATGTCAACGCCAATGAGGTTCGAAATTCATCCACTCGCCGTGCGAGGGCGTTTTGTGCTGGCCTCCCCGCAGGATTCGCGAACTCGTTCGTCAGCCGATCGACCTTGCTCCAGATCACAAGCGTGCCCGAACCGCCTGCAGCAGCTTCATCTAGGAGTTCAACCTGCTCCGGCGTCGGATCCGGCCGCTGAAGCAGCCACTCGTTGCTCTCCTGAACGAAGTCAAGGTCCCAGGATGCTGCTTGTGGCTCGTCGCTGTCCATCCCACGTGTAACCACGGTGAGCTGGCGACACATCGCGGTTGATGCTGTCTTCAGCCCCAGTCCGAACTTACCGAGACTTGCTCGGTTCTGCCGGGCCGCTGAACCGTAGGTCATCGCGTTTATGAGACCCGCCTCGTCCATTCCATGCCCGTTGTCAGAAACAGTGACAAGAGTCTCACCAGCAGGAGTCATCCACACTCGAACAATGACCTCCGTCGCATCGGCCGCGATTGAATTATCTACGATGTCCTCTAGCGCGTCCGATGGTTCATAGCCAGTGTCCCGAAGACCTTCGATAGTACGAGCGGCTTGGGGGGGCAATACGATGGAGCCAGGCATTTCGTCTATCTCCTTTTGACCCGCCCGTCGGCGGGCCGACTATTTAGTGCTCGGACGAGCAGGTCCAAGCCTAGCTTATCGCTGGGGCCAACCACTTCACTTGCGAGATCACGCTTGCTTAGAAGGACCTCTGCGATGGCCTCATCTATTGTACCAGGGTATATTAGCCGATGGACGAACACTGGAAGCTCTTGGCCCCGACGAAACGAACGGGCGGTCGCTTGGCTCTCCTTAGCCGGATTCCACTCGAGCGTATAGTGGATCACATGATTGGCGGCCGTGATATTCAACCCGGTACCTCCAGTTGCAGGGTGGAGAACCAGTGCAGCAGGTCCGTGGTGCTCGCTGAACGTGTCAACGATCTGCTGTCTCGATTTGGCAGGAGTTCGCCCATCGATCACCCATGACTGCACGTACATACGTTCTCTGATCACGCGGCTGATGAGATCAGACATGGCGCGAAAGGCCGAGAACACTAACACTCTATTGTTGGCAGCGAATATCTCGCCGAGCATTTCGGTGAGACGCGCGAGCTTCGCGCTCATGGCGATTGGGTCTTCTGGTGTGACATTAGAAGCGAGCGACGGATGTGCCGTGTACTGGCGAAGCTTGGTGATTAGGGCTAGGGCATCGCCACGGTTGGCGCCTCGCATGCTGGAAATCAGTACTTCATAGCCATACGACTCTTCTTCAAACATCTCGACCATCACGTCGGCGTCAATGCGCTCAGGAAGATCTGCAGCAACATCCATTACTTCCCGACGGAGGAGCAATGGCTTAATGGCGCGAGCGAGGAGATCTGGTTGCTCCGCCAGCGTAGCCACAAAATGCTCGCGCGTACCCAGGTATCCTGGTACCGCGAAATCAGCGAGCGACCACAGGTCCATAGTGCCATTCTCGATAGGCGTCCCGGTCATCATGACGGCGGCGTATCGTGGAAGCTGCCTTAGCAGCTGAGCCCTTTGCGTATCCGGATTCTTAACGTTCTGTGCTTCGTCCATTACGATTACGTCCCAATCTCGAGCCAGAAAGACGCCGACGTCTCGCGCGGCTGTATCGTAACTCACAAGGACCACGTCAACCGCATTGAATGCACCCCCGTAATGCGCTCTTGACGGACCCTGGTGGACATTCACTCGCAGGGCTGGTGCAAAGCGATGCAGTTCGCGCCTCCAATTCTCGATCAGGGTGACGGGCATCACTACAAGGGAAGGTCCCAGCCCCCGCCTGCAACGCTCCTCCAGTAACGCAATGGCTTGAATTGTCTTGCCTAGGCCCATCTCGTCGGCCAGCAGGCAACCCAGACCTGCCTCGACGGCCCCCGACAGCCACTGGTAGCCTTCCTTCTGATACGGGTAGAGAGTTGTCCGAAGACACCCGGGGATATCGGCCCGAGAAGCTGATTCTCGCAGTTGATCAATGTCGACGTCGTCTCGTATCTGAACAGAAGGGTCGATCCCACGGTAGATGCCGGCATAGTTCGCCAGCCCAGTCTCTCCCAATGCACGTCGCTGGAACCAGTCTCTCGCCGCTTCCTGCGACTCAGCATCCAAGGGATGCCACAATTTACCCATCAGCACGTGGTCGTCGTCAAGCGTTCGAAGCACCCTTGGCTCACCGCGCACGGTCACCGCAGAGTCTATCTCTAGTCCTGCCTCCGGCGCGTTGCGCGCCCAGATGAATACCTTCAGCGGCCTCGACATGAAGACAACGCTGGACACGGTTTCTGAGGCGGGACGACTTAGCTCCACGCGTGCGGAGCGCTCATGAGTGACCAGCGAATAGATATCCGCAGCGGTCAGCGAGACGCAACCGGTGCTAGTGCGAAGGACGACACACCCTTCCTCAACTGACAGTTCGCCGCGTATGTTGCCCATGATAGTCATCCGCCACTGTCCCCACTGACCTGCCGTTTGAGTCTATTGTCGGAACCGGGGACAGGACCGGAAGGCACCGTTGGCGGTTGACAAGCTCGCCACTTACAGCGAGGTCGACACTTTCCTGAAGTGTTCTTCAGTATTGGATTGACCTCCAGCACTCCGATTGGTTCTGGGTGATCTCTGATCTCAGTAGGTCATTTCTGAGCGCCGGCGGAGATGAGTGCCTGTACTATTTCAGTCTTGCCGCCATAAGCCGCCCACTGCAGAGGGCTCTGGCCCTTCTTGTCACGAGCGTTGATGTCGGCTCCGGCAGAGATGAGCTCCTGTACCGTTTCAGTTTCGCCCATACGAGCTGCAATGTCCAAGGGCGTGCGGCCCTTCTTGTCACGAGCGTTGATGTCGGCTCCGACGGAGATGAGCTCCTGCACCATTTTGGTCTTGCCCCAAAATGCCGCTACGTGAAGAGGTGTTTGGCCAAGCTTGTCACTAGGGTTAATGTCAGCGCCAGCTGAGGGGAGCGCCCACACAATCTCGACTTCGTCCCTATAGGCTGCCCCATGCAGAGGAGTGTAGCCAGCCTCATCGCAAGTGTTGACATCCGCACCAGCTGAGATGAGAGCTTGCACTAATTCGATCTTGCCCAAGACGGCCGCAATGTACAAAGGCGTCCAGCGCTTCTGGTCATGAGCGTTGATGTCTGCGCCAGCAGAGATGAGCTCCTTAGCCATTCTAGTCTTTCCCAGGCCAACTGCCCAGTGCAGGGGTGTCTGGCCAAGCTCGTCACAAGAGTTGATCTCGGCGCCGGCGGAGGTAAGCACCCACACAATCGCGACTTCGTCCCTATAGACTGCCCTGTGCAGAGGAGTGTAGCCAGCCTCATCACGAGCGTTGATGTCGGCTCCGACGGAGATGAGTGCTTGCACCATTTCGGTGTTGCCACTAACAGCCGCCTTGTGCAGTGGTGTCCAGCCACTCTCATCGCGAGGACTGACCTCGGCACCTGCAAAAGTAAGCGCCTGCACCGTTTCGGTGCTGTCGTTAACAACCGCCTTGTGCAGTGGTGCCCAGCCATTCTCATCGCGAGGACTGACCTCGGCACCTGCAGAAATGAGCGCTTGCACCGCCTCGGTGCTGCCACTAGCAGCCGCCCTGTGCAATGGTGTCCAGCCGTGGTCGTCACGAGGACTGACCTCGGCACCTGCAGAAATGAGCGCTTGCAACACTTCGGTGCTGCCACTAGCAGCCGCCCTGTGCAATGGTGTCCAGCCGTGATCGTCGCGAGGACTGACCTCGGCACCTGCAGAAATGAGCGCTTGCAACATTTCGGTGCTGCCACTAGCAGCCACCCTGTGCAATGGTGTCAAACCATTCTCGTGGCTAAGGCTGACATCCGCGCCGGCGGAGATCAGCAACCGCGCAGTTTCCGTATAGCCCAAAACAGCCGAAAACAACAGAGGTGTACAGCCAATATCGTCACGAGCATTGATGTCGGCACCAGCAAAGATGAGCGTCCGCAGCGTTTCGATTCGGTTACGGTGGACTGCGTAAAGTAGAGGTGTCCAACCAATTTGGTCCCGAGCGTTTATGTCAGCGCCAGCAGAGATGAACTCCTGCACTGTTTCAGTATCGCCCCGCTGAGCCGCATCGTGAAGGGGAGTACGGCCTAAGTTGCCTGACTGCATGCGTCGCCTCTACATTGGATCATCCTTTACGCGACTCCTGTGATCTGCCTTGGCTACCATTACCGAGCCTGTCAATTCTACCAGCGTCATTCTTTGCCTTTCCACATGGACACTCCCTTTCCAACGTGCCGGGATGTCCGCCCTGTGGCATCATCATAGCCGAGTTTCTTGCGATCAGCCCTTACATTCCGTGTCGCTGCGCCATAGAATAGCACATGCATACTGATGGGGGCCATCACACCGATAGAGAGGGAGGAGACAACCATGAAACTGCCGAAGATATTCAGCCGAGGAGACCGAGACAGGCCCGAGACCTCGTGAGACTGGTGGACGATGATATGGAAGGCGTCGCCCGCGAGCACCGCAAGAGGCTCGAATCGACTGAGTCTGAGTTGGCCGATGTCCGGCGGTGGCTCGACCGGCTCTATCGTGCCATCGAGACGACCGATCTCGACGTCTCGGACATCGCACCCCGTATCCGCGAACACCGGGAGCGGGAGCTTCAGGAATCGGCGAGAGAGGTGGAGGCAACGCTCGCAGAACGCAGGGTGACCGTGGACAACCTGGAGACTATCACGGCGTTCGCAGGAGACATGAGCACGTACCTGAGCGAGGCTGTTAACCGAGCGCCGGGCTTTCATCCAGTCGTTTGTCAGGGAGATTTCAGTCGGCCCCGGGAGAGCGATCATTCGCTACAACATCCCGATGCCTGACGACGGTTCGGCGGAGGGGAGAGTCACTGGAGAACTGGCTCTCCCCGAATCGGTTCGGTATATGGTAAGGCCTGGTACACGAGGGGACACGACACACCTTCGCTGACTCAGACCAACGACCACTTCGATTCGCCAGAGATCTCTATTCGGGAACTGTCAACTGCCGGACATCCTTCTTCGACCCCCTGTTATGCGCCGGGAGCGGCATCCTTTCGCGTGCGTCTTCGTCGCCTCACACCAGAGCCGAGCCAGAAGTAGATCGCGTCACCCTTCCGCTTGATGACGATCTCCTTCCCAGCGGCCTGTGCCGCCTTGCCGATCCGCCGGCGGAGGGCTGTAGGACTCTCGTCCGAGCCACTCACCGTCAGCATGCCGGCCTCCCCGTCCTGCAACTGGTTTAGATAGCCGAGATACTCGACCATGATCTCAGCCCGCTTGCCGGTCGCCGAGTCCATCTCAGCCTTGGTCTGCGACATCTTCTCGAACTTGACCATCTATAGCTCTCCCCTGCAAGAGTATTCACTGAGGAGCCTACTACAAGAACCCCGGATACGTAAACACGACTGACGTGGAACAGCAGTTTGCAAGTGCACTCATCTATAGGAGGGGTTGGAGTAGGAGCCGGGCTGACATAGCCAAAGTCCGGAGAAGGTGCTAGCATTAGCGGGCTGCTGAAGGCCCGCCGCAATAGCGGCTATGACCTAGCCCATCACCTGCATCTTCGGCTGGGCTACGGGGATCCCCATGCCTATAACGAGCAGAACTTATGAATGGCAACGGGACAAACGGCCACCACGGTGAGTCAGAGGAGCCACAGCAGTCGCTGTTCTCCTGGGCTGAGTTCATGGCCGAGGAGCCGGTCAAGCCCAAGGGCCGCAAACGCAAGCCCCAGCCCGCCACCCTCTTGATGTTCGAGTGGGCGCTTCCTAGAGCAAGAGCGGGAGGGGGAGTTGGTCGGTACGGTACGCTGACCGCACTGATACGGGGGAGGTCGTCCGAATAGCGGCGATCTCCCCCGCCCACCCATGTGTGTAGCCCTTTCTTGTTGCCCAGAATACGGTAGCGGGACATCCGGTATCCAGTACGGGCCGGCCGCGATGAGCACACCTTACGGTAACTAATGGGAAACTGGCCGATAATCTTACAGGCATATTATATGACTCTGATAAAATGGCCCTTGGAACTGCTCTGTTGAGGATGACGAATTGCCTGGAAAGTACAGATTAGCGGGACCCCAGTCTCTCAGGGGATCTGTCCGTACCGGATTCCCCGGGACTCCTTAAGCGGGGAGGATCACATGATGGATGAGACATGGAAGACTTGGGAAGCTGCTCTGGATGCGTATTGCTATCCGGTTGACTTGACTGACTTCGAGGGCAGGGATGAATACCCAGGTTGGTTTCAACTCGCTGACAGCCCCCTCGAAGGCGACCGGACAGAGACTGCGGCCTTCGAGAAGAGGTTCAGGGAAAATGCCGAGCACGATCTGGGGGTGTGGTACGAGGTCGTATTCTGGAAGATGTACTCGCAGTCGCAGCGGAGAAATCCCAGGACACAAGAAGTGATAGATAGGTTCCGACGTGATGGGACAACCGCTGGAGAGTTGTGGGATCTTTGCATGGAGTACATCGTCAGTCCAAGCCGAGATTCGTTCATTCGATTCAAGAGCAAGATACATGAGCCCACAAGCCCTATGGTCGCGACGGCTGCCACATTTCCAGCATTCATCTGTCCGACTAGGTTCCCGATGATAGATCGCCATGTTGTGAGATGGGCAAGGAAACATGGACACGAGCACAATGGCGCACATGACATCTCAATTGCCCGGACATGGAAGAACGATGATGTCCGCATCCAAATGTGGCCTTTCGTGCAATCGTGGATCGAGTGGTGTCGCTACACCGCTGAACTACTAACCGGATGCTCCAAGCGGGAGTGGACTGCCCGAGAGGTCGAGATGACGGTCTTTACGGCTGACCTTAAGGGTCTGAACCTCTCCGACACGAACGCCGCATTGCCTTACTCTCCGGCCAGTTAAGGAAGTACAGGAATCTGTGCCGGTTCGAGTTGTGCGGCACTATGGCTGCGGAGACAGAGATGCGGATTGATACACTCGCCGTATCCTAGGGTGCTATACTGCAACGGTGACAAGGCCTAGCGGAGGGTAGAGGTCATGAAGCGATACATATATCATGCCTACGATGCGGAGCCGGGTAAGGATAACAGTGCAACAGCAATAGCTCTGCACTACGAGAATTGCCCTGTATTCAAGCGAATGGAGCAGAAAGGCTACGTAAGTGTCCCTCAGTCAATCGAGGATGCTAGGCGACGAGCCCTGGATGCGACTGAGTTCTTTGATTCAGAGGGTATTACTGTAGTAAACCCCAAATGCGACCTATGCGAGGGGTCTGTCCCACACGGGCCCAAGCCCTATCTGCTAGACGCCTTGACTCGCTAAGGTTTCCCGGGTACCGCACAAGGACTTGGCGCCACAAATCGGGGTCTGTAATGGTCTGTGCCCCCTATGGAATCACTCGCTATCGCGTAAAGTCGACTCCCGATATTGGATAATGAATGTACTGCATGATTTGCCTCTCACTGAACAAGGCAAAAGACGAGAACAACCTTCCTCTTCCCCGACCTGCTGATCCTAGATGACCGACGGGGCCTCCGAGCCGTGTAGATCACTTCTCGAACCGCCCTTCAAGGGTCCCAAGTCCACGTTCACTTTCGCCAAGACTCCGTCACCGTCCGCTCAATCAATTACGTCGATCCGGCACCCATTCTTCCGCAGACTGCTAGGTTAGACAACAGAGAGAACCCTCACGTCAGCTTCGTTCTTGACCTGTGAGCAGGCCCTAACTCGCCTCAGATTCCAATGATCGCTCCAGAGTGGAGCGAGAGAGATACACTTCCGCATCTTCTCGCCTCCGATCCGCTTCCCCTGTAACCTCGGTGTGGATATGCCTACGCGTAGGGAGTTAGCCGCATACAGCAGGTCAGCGGAAGACATGAGGGAGTTCATGGGTGCGGACTCCCTCGGTTACCTAAGCGTGGACGGTATGGCCAGCGCCGTCGAAACGTCGGAAGCGAGAGCGTGCATGGCCTGCTTCACCGGCAACTCGCCAATCCCCGTGCAGCTTGAGATGGACAAGCTCGCCTTAGAGGTCTAACGCTGACATCTCGGCGTCGTCCGACGAGTTGCCGGCAAAGGGGTGCCGCATACCGCACCGCACCCTTGCGGTCAGGTTGCTGCCGACGCTGCCGGGGGACCCCGCTCCATACTGGGGTCATCTTGGGGCCCAAAGGGACGATTAGATCCGGTCGAAGTAATCGACCCCAATCCAAAGAGGGAGGGGCTCCCGTAGGGCACCGAGAGTCGGCGTGGACTGTCCGCAGCATCCAGTTTCAATAGGGGCACGGGTTCATCGCGGCTAGAGGCGTGCTCGACAGTGAACTATCTGGATACCCCTCGATGCACCGTTTCCCCCTCAAGCATCACTTGGAGGACACCTACGGCGTCCCTGCGAAGCTAGTGCCCGACGCCAACCTGCTTGCCCACGGACTATTTCAATTCGGTGAGGGTAGACAGTTCGATAGCTTCGTAGCCATAGGGCTGGGGACCGGCACAGCGGTTAGCCTTGTGTCCTGCGGGGATGTGCTCACTGACCCCAAAGGCTTCCCCCGCCGCGGTCATGCGTTTCTACACGAGCTGGGATGGCCGGGTGCCTGGATGCACTCGGGTCACCACTTCGCCAATTACTACGGCATAGACCCCAAGACCGCATATAGACGGGCCTGCGCAAGCGACTCCGCCGCCTTAGATGTCTGGCAGCAGGTCGGCGAGGCGCTTGGGGAGACGATTATCCGGCTGGCTTCGGAAACTGACATTCCTACGGCTGTTATCGCCAGAGGACTCTCTGCCGCATGGAGCTTCATCGCACCATCCGCACTCCGTCAGGTGCAGGCGAAGAGCATTCGTGTCATAAGAACCGGTCTACCTCACCCTTCCCTCTCGGGCGCTGCAGGCCTGTTCTTACGTGTCAGTCAGTAGGCTATTGGATTGGCAGCGTCCGACGAACTCAATCGCCCTGGTCACCACTTGCGTTAAACTCTTTTCTAGGAGGGCAGATCGCCTCCTGGGTTATTGCGGTCCAAGTAATTTACCATCTCGTTGTCGTGGTAGACCATCACTGCCGAGTAGAAGTAATCGTCGTCGAGCAGTGTCCGTTCCAGAAACAATCGCTGATGCCCGGCCAGAGCGCCCAGGGTCGATATGCCCTGGATACTGTGCCAGCCAAGCTCACCTTCTTCCGACTGGGACAGCGTTCCACTCCACCGGGTCCCTGTGACAACATGGATGATCCCGCACTGGACTTCGTCGATCCAAATGAACGTCCCCCTGAGCTTCGGATCAACGAGTGTCAGCCCCGACTCCTCACGAAACTCCCGAACGGCCGATGACAGGGGGGGTTCACCAGGCTCGAGTTTGCCCCCCAGTCCGATCCACTCACCCTCATGCGACCGGCCCTTGGACTTCCTGATCAGCAGAACCCTGCCTCGACTCTTGAGATAGACCAAGCAGTACGGAATGACAACATTGAAGGTGAGGTCGATCGGATTCCCTGCTTCTTGAACGGCAGCCCTCAGATCCGAGGGCACTCCGTCCGCCTGTTTCGGCTCGCTACCACCCAAAGCTGCCGAACCACGTACCGTCGCTGTAGTTGTCGATGGCCTGCCTGACGTATGGGACCGTATTGCCCGGAAGTTCACGCATGCCGAACCACCTGAGATCGTCGCACTTGTTGGGCTCCATGTTCCGGACTTCACCAGACCAGGCTGACGCCTTGAGGAAGAAGTGGATGTACTCAGCATCTCCTTTGAAATGTATCACTCCCACTATTTCCAGGGCGGACCGAGATATCTCGATCCCTGCTTCTTCTCTCGCCTCTCGGATCATCGCCGTCTTTAGGTCTTCCCCACCGTCAATGTGCCCAGCTACCACACTGTAGTTGCCGTCTTCGTATCCCGTGTTGTACCGCCTGAGCATCAGGAGTCTGCTGTCCTCGACGAGGAGGAGATGCACCGCGACGGGCGCTAGGAACATTGCGGTACCCCTTGGTCCTGCCGCTGCACTCCGGTACTTCCCGCACCCCGAGCTCTAAGTGTTGTCTCATTCTGTACGTCGGACATGCCATGATTCTCTTGAAGTGCAACGATGGGCATGTAATCCTGCACCGAACGATCCTGCGAATCTGATGGGCTGGTGTCAGTCACATTGTATGTTGGTTGTAGCCAGAGAGCTACTTCTCCCTCCAGGGAAGCCTCCAGAGTCCCAAGGCCATCGCCACAAATGCGGACGCCATGAGCACACCAACTTCGACCCACACGTCGGTCCGCCCTGTTAGCGAGGCTGACAAGCCATCGGCCGCGTACCTCAAGGGCGACACGTATCCCAGCCAGCGGAGTAGCAACGGGGCCTGCTCCATGGTGAAGAAGACGGGAGAGACCATCGCCAGGATGATCCCTACCACATTTGCCATCATGCCTCCGACCGATAGGGAGGTTGCGAAGCTGGTAATGAACATGGCGAGGCCCGACAAGAACAGTACGGCCAGCAGGATCACAGGCAGGAAGGTCCATGTCGGATCTATGTCGATCCCTGAGACTACCGCAAATACAAGGATGGCAACGACGGAGCCAGCGCCGATCGCCGAAGAGTGTATTAGGGTTCCGGCGACGTAGGCGAACTTGGAAACGGGCGCTGTGATGATCAGCTTCAGGTTGCCGCTGAAACGCTCGGCCAGGTACTGTTGAGCGCTCTGGTTTGCTGTGGAGAATGAGACGCTGAAAACAAGCGTCCCAGCTATGATTCTGATTGTCGCCCCGGAGTCGTCGCCGACATAGGCGTGCAGCATGTAGAACAAGGGCAGCGGGAAGACCAGCGCACCAACAATGAGCCAGGCCCAGTTCTTTGAGCTGTTATGCGTCTTGATCCCAACTATGGTGGATATATCCTCCAGTAACTTGAGCGGACCCGTCGTCCGCAGGTCCGTCGCTAGGGGAACGCCGGCGGACTCAGGTCGATGTTTCATCGGCGATGCCCTCACCGGTTAGTGCAAGGTACACGTCCTCCAGGCTGGCCCTGGAGATCGAGAACTCCTCCACGCCTTGCATGCTCAGCCGCTCGCTCAACTCGTGGCTCGTCCCGCCGTAGATCGTCTGTTGCCCTTCGATGCTGTGAAACCTCGCTTTGAACTCCAGGTCGTGAGCACTGCGGAGGGAGTCGACAGTATCCATAGCCAGCATCCGGCCGTCCTTGATGATGCCTACGCGGTCGCTCAGCTCCTCCGCCTCCTCCATGTAGTGGGTAGTCAGCAATACGGCTGTGCCCTCGGCCTTGTACTGGGTGACTACGGACCACAGATCGCGCCTGGACTGCGGGTCGAGGCCGGCAGTAGGCTCGTCCAGTACCAGGAGCAGTGGACGCGCAATGACCGCGATGCCGACAAGTACTCTTCGCCGCAGGCCACCTGACAGCTCATGCGGGTCCTTGTCCCGGTGGTCGCCAAGGCGGAGCGCGTCGATCAATTCGTCAGCGCGGGCACGAGAGTCCTTCCTGGTCAGGCCATGAAACCTACCGAAAGCTCGAAGATGGTGCTGCACAGACAGGTGATGAAACAGGGCTGCCTCCTGGGGGATCGTGCCCATCAGACTCTTGACTCTCGACGGCGCCGACACGGCGCTATAGCCCATCACCCGGACCTCGCCTGACGTGGGCAGAAGCTCCGTCGTGATCTGGCGCACCAGTGTCGTCTTGCCCGCGCCGTTCGGCCCCAGGATTCCCAAGAGCTCCCCCTCACCAACGGTGAAGCTAATGTCACGGTTGGCCCAAGTCCCGTTCTTGTATCTCTTGTTGAGGTCCCTGACCTCGACCGGCAGCGTGTCCATGTTGCACCTTGATCCCCGGCTGTCCGGCCGCAGTTTGCTCACGTCCGTATCTATGCCCTTGCTCTTCGGGGCCTCGTTGATCGCATCGGCGGGGTGTTCCGGATCAGCAACTTGACCCGCGCCTTGATCAGCGCCAGCGATACCCGCGCATCAGGGTCTTACTATGGGTGAGCGCACGACGCGCCGCTCATCGGAGAATCGTGCTGTCACCCCTTCTTCATCGAAACGTAGTACCCACTGAATCCCATTCTCTCCCAGAATCGCCTGCCGCTTGGATTCGTCGTCAGGACATCCAGAGATACTTCCCGATTCCCAAATCGCTCACTTTCAAGCTGCAGGTAAGCCGCGCGGCCCAGCCCTTGCCCCCTGAAGGGCCGGTCAATGAAGAACTGGCGAAGATAGACTACCTGCCGTGTCCGATAGTAATCGTGCCTCTGAAGTCTGTACACAGCATAGCCGACGGCGGTGCCGGTAGGGTCGGTAAAGAGAACCAACTCCCATTCGTCGCCAGCAAGCCAGCCCGCAATCCGTTGCCGAAATTGGGTCTCGGAGAATGGATTCCTGCTTCGCTCGTCCTCAACCAACCGTCGATTCATCGTGGCTATCGTCGCGATGTCCTCCTCGTTGACCTCACGCAACTGTATCTTCACTTTCGACTGCCCCCTGTGAAGCTTGCTTCCTAGCTCCTGTGTATTGCTGACCAACTCGGCGTCCCTGTGGACCAAATACTGGGCGATCCGATCCGCGTTCTCACCAGCTCCGATCGTAGTAGTGTCAACCTCAATGTCATAGTCCATGCCGTCGTGAAGGTCCTGGTACTGCGTACGGGCCCATCCTTCAGTTCGGTCGGCTCTCCGACGCTCCCGCCGCTCTAGGACGTCGAGGTCGCAATGGACTCCAATGAAACAGAAGCGATAGCGGTGGAAGATAGAGAGGGCGTCGGCTACGCTGTTGGGACGGCCGTAGGGCAGGACGCCATCGACGATGAGGTCGAAGCCCTGATCGGCGAAGCTAGCTATGGCCCGATGGAGGGCCCGGTGCATTGAGACGGCAAGACTGCCGTGTCCGCCGTCTTGCGGATGATGAGGGAGGAAGCGGTCGGCCTCAATGTGCAGGAAAGGCCTCCGGGGTAGCGAGAGCCTCTGTTGGAGTGCCCTAGACAACGTCGTCTTGCCCGAGCAGGAGGTGCCGTTCAGCAGGATGATCCAAGGGCCGGGATCTCTGTCGTTTGTCAATTCACTGGCCTAGGGCGGGCTAGATATGTGGCTCTGTGGTGTTGGCACGCTCTCGCGTCGCATCCCCGTGAACTGACCCAGTGATTGACCGCGACGCCTCCATATTCCTTCCCACTGAACCCAGTAGCCAGATTCGGGTGGCGTCCTCTGTGTGACGTCCTCCCGGAGTTGATCCACGACTTCGAAGTCGTTGCCAGTAAGTTGAAGCAACTCGTCCCGGCTATAAAAGTGGACAGGCAGACCCCGCTTGGGCCCACCTTCGTAAAGGACCGTCAATCCACCAAATGTGTTTCGCTCGACGATGGTGTGAGGCTGATATATCTGGGTCGACGCGGCGTTGACGCGAAGAAAGAAGAGACCACCCGGCGAGAGCGCGGCACTAACTTTCGCAAAGTACTTGTCCACATCTACACCGAACCCGTGCTGGAACACTTGAATCGCGACTATGTAGCCGAACGGCTGCCTTGGGCCATACTCTCGGAAGTCGGCTTTGATCAACTGTGCCGCTATAGCAGGCTCCCGTGCAGACAACTGGCGAAGTGACTCACCAGAAAGGTCTAGGCCGTAAAGTCGGAGTCCAGAGTTCACGAGCGGCAGGTAGTTGCGACCATTCCCGCAACCTACGTATAGCCCTGCGCTCGATCGTACCGAGCTAGCGTTGAGCACTGAAAGGATTCGACTCACGAATGGCAGAGGAGGCTCCTCGGTGTATATGCCGTTACGATATAAAGCGTCCCAGCGTGCTGAGGTCGCCTCTTGGTCCATCCCCGTCATTGGGCCCTCGCTCAGTTTCTCCGTGCAGTATGGCGCGCCTTGTAGATTGACCAACGGACCCAAGGGGCGCTTGCTTTGAGGGACACCCCGTCCGACACTCTACGAACTTAGAATCCCTAGGCAGGATACCACTACCAAGTTCTCGATTCTGTCAGGTCTGGCGGCCTGTTGGCTACCCTACTGAACGCAGCGACTCACGCAACTCTGGCGGAACAGTGGACTGGGTCGCCTCGTAGGCGCTACCCGCGGGAGGGCTCTTCCATGGTCTTTCGGAGCTCGCGGGCAAGCTCGCCGAGGTGGGTGTCATTCTCCCTGACCTGCTGGAGGTGGACCATCCGCTCCGGGCTGGCGGTCCGGATCATCGCCTCGCCGTGGATGCGGTCTATCCAGAACCTCGCCTCCTGGCCGAGGACCTCGCGCAGCTCGGGCAGCTTGTCCTCGGGATAGCGCTCCGAGAAGTTCATGGTGTACATGCGCCTTCTCCCGGAACCGCCAAATGAGGAGTGCTTGATGCTGTGGTTGAACACCAGGAGGTCGCCGGGGGTGGTCTCGAGCACGCAGGCCGGGACCTTGCTGGGGTCGATGCCGAAGCCGCCGTTTCGCAGATGGCTCTCCAAGGCATCGGCGAACGGTTCGCCGACGCGGTGGCTGCCGGGAATGACGCGCAGAGCGCCCGCGTCCTTCGTGGTCGGGTCGAGGTAGAAGGCCATCTTGATGCTGAGGACGGGGCGGGTGCCGTAGCCGTCGGAGTGCCAGCGGGTGTCGCCGACGTACAGGTTGCCGTCGCCGCTGGTGTAGTTGAAGTCCTCGCCGCATATGCTGGACGCGATGTCGTGTATTCGTGGATCGTCGAGGAGGGAGCTGAGATACTCGCTCCTGTCGGGGAATGGGAGTATCGCGGAACGGGCGGTGCCGTCGTGCTCGCGGCCGTGATGCCCGCCGCCGTGGGCCGCCCAGATCGCCTCGAATTCCTCGATGATCCGGTCGATGCAGTCGGAGAGCAGGCCGGGGAATGCCAGGAACCCGAACGTCCTGAACTGCTCCATCTGGTCGTCGGACAGCGGTCGCTGGGTCTTCATGGCAGCCTCCAGGGTGGGTTGCCCCGCATCATCGCACGTCGTCTTCGAGGGCGCCAGAGGGTCTGGGTGGGACGCCGGCGGAGCCACTGGATACGCGTCACGAAGACCCCCTCATCCGTGGTCGACCCGGAGAGCATGGGACTAAATGCCACCCTTCTGAGGGACTCCGCAGGACGCTTTGTACGGCCCCGAACTGGTGGGAGCCTTCGAGGAAGGCATCTGGGTGGACTACGTGACGCTCAACCCAGAGAGCGGCCGGGAGCATCAGAAGCACTCATGGGTGGTACGGCATGACGGCCTTGTCTTCGGCTCCGGCTGGATGAACGGTGAAGAAAATGCGGCCGACCCGCCATTTCCCGTCCCGGACGTACCGGTTCAGGAGCATCATCGCCCGCGCCGAGGGCCAGCTCGCGGTATAGACATGAGCGCCCGGACTGTGGTCACTTGCATTTTGATTCCAGAGGAAAAGGAGGAAGACCCTACGAAACAGCCTCGCCTGTCCCTGTCATCGCGGGGTCGGAGGGTAGATGGCAGGGGCAGCCCCGCCCACATATGCAGGTGGGGCGATGGTACAATCGGCGAGCAATGAAAGAGCCTCCAACCCGATGGGCCGGAAGGCTCGTGAGGGCCTTATCGCGGTTTCCTAGCCCCTCCCTTAGATACGGACCTCCCATCGAAAAGTTCGCAAATCGGTACGCCTTAGCCCACCAGCATGTATCATGGCGTCAGCTACTCATTCGAGAGAGGCGCAGGCGATGGAATCACTGAGTCCCAACTACCAGGTTGTGGGGTTCTTCGCTGCCGGAGCGGCCGTCATGGCGTTTCTGGGGTGGCGGTTCGCGGTTGCCGGCGCGCCTGTGTTTCGCTACTTCGGCCTGGGTCTGGCCTGCCTTGGGGCGGCGTTCGTCGTGTGGGCCTTCATCGTCTGGGCGCATCCGGCGGACCTGGGGGCGTGGACAACGTTGGGCGTGGTGGCGTTCTTGCCCGGACTCCTCTTCTTCGTGCGCGCCGCCACCGATAGCTGGCTACCCAGAAACCAACGCATTGCGATAGGAATTGGCGGCGCATATCTGCTCCTTCTCTTTGTGGTGCGAACCTTCATACTCCCATCCGACCCCGGTTTCAGCGAGAATGGCCTGTTCTACTTCAACGCCCAGCCGTTGACGCTGCTGCTGTACATTGGCGCGTTCGCCGGCGCTTTGACGCCGGCCGTGTACGCGATTTCCCAGGCCATTACCCTGCGATGGCTGGCGCGGACAACGCTGATCTGCTTCAACCTTGTGATCATGTGCGGGGTGATCCTGCTCACCAGCTACGATGACGAACTGCAAGCCTACAACGGGTATCTCATGGGTGTTGGACTGCTGGTGTTGGTAGTGTTGTATCTCCGCCGCAGGCCCGGCTGACAGCTGCCCATGCCCCCGGCGCAACGACGGCGGACGGAGGTTCGAGCCCTCCATCGCCCACCAGGTTGACTATCCAAGGTTAGCGGTTGTCATAATGCCAAAGAAGAGAGCAATGACTGCATCGGAATTGGCGCTGCCCGGCAGTCGCTACGGGCGAAACTGATCGACGCCCACGGTCACCGCACTAGGCCCGCTGGGCATAACCAGCGTCTTGGCGCGGTCCGCCCCGACTACGAGGATGTCGTACTGCTCGGCGTTGTCCAGGACAGGCATCGTGATATCGAGGCGCTCCTGCTCGGTCAGGTCCCTCATCCATCTCCAGTGGGCCGCCACCCGCGCTTCGCCTTCCAGGGGCACGTACTGGGTCATCTTGCCCAGGCTGGCATTGGCGTGCATGTGGATGAACTCCTTTGCGCCGTGCTTTGTGAAGCCCTGAGCGCCGACCGGCCGTGCGACATCCGGCGGCAGCAGTATCAGCCGCTCTTCCGAGTGCCGCTCCCATAGGCCTCGCGTACCGAACGTCGCGCCGTAGGCGACCGTCTTGAGCAGCCCCTCCGCCGTGTCGTTACCCTGGTCCTGCACGTCGAGCTCGCCGTTGGTGACGAATACGCTCACCGCGCTCTCACCGGCATCGAACCCCTTGTCCACGTGGTAGGGCTGCCATGGGCTCATCGTTTCGTTCTCAGCTATGCACAGGACGAACTTCCGCGTCGTGCCGATGGTGTCCATGTCCATCTTGTTCGGGTACCAGTGCCCTATGTTCCTCATGCACATGGAGAAGGCGCGCCCGACCACGATGTTGACCCTGTTGTCGAAGCCGGGGCCAAGCGCTGAACGGGCGTTGAAGCCCAACTCCTCTGCAATCGGGCCGTTGACGACGAGCAGCGGCGCCTGCGGGCTGGTGGACATCAACAGCGACTTGCCGCCCTGCGGCCCCATCCTGGACAGGGCGTTTACGGCGGCGACGATCACCGGCATGTGCTCCGGCCTTGCGCCGGCCGCTGCCGCGTTTGCGGCGATCTTCTCGACGGTGGCGATCCCGAAGCCGGGCGGCATGTCGCACACGACGTGGTCGCCGGGCAAGCTAACGCCGTCTATCAACTCGTCGATCGCGCCGCGTGTGGGCGGCAGGAGCGGAAAGCCGTCGGCCCAGTCGCGTCTCAGGAAGTCGTCATTCATTCGCTGGACGGCGTCAAACCGGTCCTCGCCCTCGAAGCGGTAGGCCTGCTCCGTCGGGCCATCGTCGACCGCACCGTCGCCGTCTGCGGTGAGCATGGCGACCAGGTCGTCGAATGCGGGCTCAGTATTGCTGATCGACTCGGCCGGGGACAGATTCCGGTAGATGCGGGGCACGATGACGAAACGCAGGGCGGGCATGCCAAAGGCGCGGCTGCTTGCAATGGCATCGCCCTCGAACCGGCCGGAAATGATGGGCACCGCGGGCTTCCCCATCCTCTCGACCTCGATCATGTCGTGGACCATCCACGACGCGCACGTCCCTCAGTCGCCGGTCGCCCCGACGACGGCGTCGCACTCGTCAGCCGCCTGCTTGAGGATGTGCGGCGGGTTGGGGTAGTTGCCGCCCGTGTAGAACCTCGTCTCGACGTCTTCGAAGCGCTCTTCCAGCATCTCGCCGACGCGGTTGAGGGCAACGTCGCCGCCGTGAGTCCCGCTCCATACCAGTCCGATGGTCTTGCCGTCGAGCCGGCTGAGCCTGGGGCTTGTGTCCGCGATGTTCTCCATCGCGCGCTGCCTTGCGACGGGGTTCATGACCTCCAACAGATGCATGCTATCCACCTTCCTTCCGTCGCGGAAACGTCCGCCCATCCGCGACGCACGGAGTCTAGAATCGGCGCCATTCAGTGTCAACCGATGCGGTAGTCGCAGGCGCGCTTGACAACTACACCCAGTGGCGGCGGCGCTGGAAGGGATAGGTCGGGAGGGAGATTCGACGCCTGACTTCACCCGCAAACAGCCCTTCCAACGAGATGTCCGTCCCGTTTTCGTAGGCGTCCGCCACGGCCCTGATGAAAGCATCGTCGGACTCCGGCGATTCGTTCTCGTCCGGAGGACTCGTTAGCGTGGAAACCATGGCGGGTGTCTCTTTAGAACCGGTCGACGTGTTGCCGACTTCCGGACCCGTTGCGGCATGGGCCAGCGCACTCAGGCCGCTCCGGAGCTCCTCCGCGTCGGCGAAGACCAGCCCGGCCCGGTGTGGGAAGTGGCTGCGGCCCACGCTGGCAGTCCAGGCCATGTCGGCAAGCGCGGCATCGGTTGTCCTGCCTTCTTCATCATCGAGCCATGCAAGGTAGCGTTTCGCCAGATCGCGAAGGGCATCATCGGACTTGCCCGAAAGCGGCAGCAGCCGGGCGGAGCGCTCCCCGGGCCCTTGCGATGACGGCGAGGAGCCGTCAACCGGCTCCGGCAGGGACGCAGACACTTGTTGCGGCGCGCCAGCAGGCAGGCTTGCGCCGCCGGTCTCCGGGAGGCCATCCGATGGGGAGTCGTAACCCTCGACCAGGACGTGTGCATTCGTGCCCGAGAGGCCGAACGCGTTCACACCAGCCAGGGGCCGGCGGCCGCCGGCGGCGGGCCAGTCCACCTTCTCGGAGACTACCTGCACCGGAACCCGGTCCCACTCGACGTTGGGGTTCGGATCCTGGAAGTGCAGGCTACCTGGGATCACGCCCTTATTCATGGAGAGCACCGTCTTGATGAGGGCCGCGACTCCAGCCGCCCACTCCAGGTGTCCGATGTTCGACTTGACGGTTGCGACCAGCAGGGGGCGCTCCCCGTCGCGCCCCCTGCCGTAGACGGAAGCCGCCGCATTCAGCTCTATCGGGTCGCCCATCTGCGAGCCTACCGCGTGCGCCTCCAGGAAGTCGACGTCCGACGGCGAGACTCCCGCCTGGGCGAGCGCATCCTCCATCACGCGTTCCTGGGCCGGGCCGTTAGGCACGGTCAGGCCCGCGCTGGCCCCGTTCTGGTTGACCGCAGACCCCCGTATCACGGCGTATATGCGGTCTCCGTCGGCTTCCGCTTCGCTCAAGCGCTTCAGCACCACTACTCCGCAGCCCTCTCCACGGACGTAGCCGTTGGCGGAGGCGTCGAATGGACTGCAATGCCCCGATGGAGACAACATTCCGATATCCATCATGAAGGCGGAAACGGCGGGGGACAGGACGACGTTTACGCCACCTGCGAGAGCCAGGTCCACCTCGCCGGTCCGCAGGCCTACGACCGCCTGGTGCACCGCGGCCAGTGACGACGCGCAGGCCATGTCGATGGGCATCGCCGGCCCCTCCAGGCCGAGCGCAAACGAAATGCGGCCGACGGCCCCGCTTCCGCTCGTGCCGAGGTAGCCGTGCGCCACGTTCCCGGCCTCCATCAAGTCCCTGTATTCGCTGAGGCCAACCCCCGCGTACACGCCTGTCCGGCTGCCCCGGAGCCGGTCCGGGTCGATCCCGGCGTCCTCGAGCGCCTGCCAGGTGGTCTCGAGCAGCATCCTCTGCTGGGGGTCCATCGTCCGTGCCTCGATTGGCGAAATGCGGAAGAACCTCGAATCGAACCAGTCGATTCCGTCGATGAACGCGCCGCGCCGGTTCACCACGTCCTCGGCGTCCGGGTCCCCGACGGCGCCGCTCCACGAGCCATTGTCCCGCCGACCGTCGGTAATCGTATCGGCGCCCGCTTCCAGCATCTCCCAGAACTCCCCAAGATCGTCCGCATTGGGGAATCTGCCCGCCATGCCGACGACCGCGATCCCATCTTCAGCGCTCCTCGCGGGAGCGCCCGGCTCCGGCACGGTCGGCTCGGGCGATGCGGGCGGCGAGGGAGTATCTGCGACATCGCCAAGCTGGCTGAGCTCTTCGGACAGATGGCCCGCCAGGGTCGTGATGTCGGGGTAGTCGAACACCGCCGTGTTGGAGACCGTGTATTCGCCCGAGAGGGCCCGGTTCAATCGATTCCGCAGCTCTACCGCCATCAACGAGTCCATCCCCAGGTCGAAGAACCCGACCGTGGCTGCCGGCGCATTGGGCAAGCGCAGAACCGCCTGGACCTCGCCCTGGAGGAAGGAGACGAGCAGCGAGTCCCAGTCGGTGGCGGGCCTCCGGCCCAGCTGGGACAGGAGATCGGCGTCCGCCTCGCCATGCGCGGCGTCCGCATCCGACTCTTCGGAGACAAGCTCCTCTAGGAATGGACTCTTTTCCTCGACGTTCTCAGCGAATACCTCCCAGTCCACCGCCGCCGCCATGCTGGCGGTCAAGCCCTGCCGCACGAGTTGATCGAAGGCCTGGAGACCCTGTTCAGGCGCGATCCAGCCCGACCCCGATGTCTCCAATTGCCGCTCGATCCGCTCCCGCTGCTCCTCGGCTTCGCCCAGCCCGGACCACGCTCCCCAAGCAATGGACTGGCCCGGCAGCCCCAGCGAGCGCCGGTATCCTGCAAGCTGGTCCAGGAAGGAGTTGGCGGCGGAGTGGTTGGCCTGGCCCGACTTGCCCAGGACTCCGGTTACGCTGGAGAACAGCACGAACAGGTCCAGGTCGCGGTCCACCGTGGCCCGATGCAGGTGCCACGCGCCCATGATCTTTGGCCACAGCACCTGCTCGAAGCGTTCCCAGGTCTGGTTGCCCAGCGCGCCGTCAGACAGCACGCCCACGCTGTGGATGACCCCGGCGAGGGACGGCATGTCAGCGTCCATGCGGGCCAGCATGGCATCGACCTCGGCGGGGTGGGTCACGTCGGCCAGCTCCACCCGGACGTCGACGCCCCGCTGCCTGAGGGCTTGGATGGCTTCGAGAGCCTCTGGGTCGGGACGCCTGCGCCCATTCAGCACTATCACGCCTGCGCCGCGGTCTGCCAGCCATTCGGCCACCACGACGCCGATTCCGCCCAGGCCTCCGGTGACCAGGTACGTGCGATCGGACCGCACACGGCCGTCCGCCACGGGTGGCATTGCGAGCACGTTCTTCCCGATGTGCCGGGCCGACCGCATGAAGTCCATGGCGGCGGCGGCCTCGGTTATCGGCCAGCGGGTATGGGCGAGCGGCTTCAGTGCGCCGTCCGAAATCCTCTTCATCACGTTGCGGAGCACAGCGCCCGGACGGGCCGGTTCATTCACCTTCAGCCAGTCCAGCTCAAGGATGGAGTAGGAGACATCAGGCCGCGAAGCCGCCATCTCCTCGGCGGTCCAGATGTCCCGCCGGCCCATCTCCACGAAGCTGCCTCCGTCAGCCAGGCAGGACAGGCTGGCCTCGATGAACCCCGGGCCGGTGAGGCTGTTCAGCACCATGTTTACGCCGGCGCCGCCAGTGGCCTCCAGTATCTCCTGACCGAAGCCGGCTGTCCGGCTGTCGAAGACGTGCTCGATGCCCAGCGACCTCAGATAAGCCTGCTTGGGGGAGCTTGCGGTGGCGAACACCTCTAGGCCCGCCGCCTGCGCCAGCTGAACCGCCGCCAGTCCCACCCCGCCCGAGGCAGTGTGGACTAGCACACGGTCGCCGGCCTTCAGATTCGCCATGTCGAAGCTCAGCCCGGCGCTTACGAAGGCCGAGGGTATGGTTGTCAGTGCCGTCGCCGGTATTCCCTCCGGCGCCCGCGCGACGAGGTCCGCATGCGTTACGACCTCGGGGCCGAAGGTACCGAAGGCCAGTCCGACGACACGGTCGCCCACGGCGACATCCGTGACGTCCGGCGCCGCTTCCACTACTACTCCGCAGAATTCCTCGCCCAACAGGGGCGCGGCCGAGTCCACGACGCCCATGCTGAGCAGCACGTCGAGGAAGTTCAGGCCGACAGCGTCCACCGCCACCCGGACCTGGCCCGGCTCCAGGGGCTGACTGGGCGCGGGTTCGGCGTGCAGTCCCTCCAGCGCTCCTTCCGCACCGGGCATGAGACGCCAGGCCGGCTCTTCGGGCAGGTCCAGTCGCGCCCTCGAAGTACCGCTTCGAACAAGGCGGGCCGCCAGGCGGCTGCCATCCCTGTAAGCGGCCTGTGTCTCGCGGTCGGGGTGCATCAGCTCATCGGCCAAATCGCTAAACCGGGCTGGGTAGGCTGGGTCGAGATCCAGCAATCGCGGACGAAGGACTGCCGCTTCCCGCTCTACCGCCCTGCCGAAGCCCCATAGGGCGGCCCCAGCCATCTCTCCAACGCTCTCGCGCATGTAGTTGCGCTCCAGGGCCTGTGCTCCTGACGTGACGAACCAGAGGCCTTTGTCAGGAGCAACGTCGGTATCCAGCAGGCCCTGCACCAGCGCCAGGGCGCTGCTCCCCGCATCTCTCACATCCTCCAGGAGTTGATCAGTGGAAGCCTGCGGCCCGTGCCCATCGAGGGCGCCCAGGTGCAGCACGCCTTGGAGCTGGATGTCTTTGGGGAGCTCTTCCAGGAGCGCCCGCCATGATTCCCGGCTGCCAGGCTCCACGGCCCTGACGACTATGTTCCCCTCCCTTGCCGTCGTCCCACTCACGTCCGCCGGCTCTGCCAGCACGACGGTCTGGTTTCGAGTCGCCAGGTCTCTTGCCAGCTTCAAGCCCACGCCGCCAGCATCGGCGCATATGACCCACAACCCCGGAGGTTCAGCAACTTCCGCCGGGCCCTGCGCGAGAAGAACGCTGGAGCCGAATGGACCGCCTTCGTCGGCCCCGTCGATCCCGAGGAAGCTCACCTCGTCATAGCCCGAGTCCAGCAGTGCCTGGCGCCATACCGATGGATGAGCCATGGCGTGAGCGGGCCGGTAGTCGTCGGCGAATCGCCACCAGCCATCCAGCAGGCCAAAGGTGATGTCCTGCCAGCCGCGCCCACGCATGTTCTCGAGGCCCATCAGCTGGCCGGAGGGGGCAAGCAGCTCGAGGCAGTGCGCGAGGGTCTCACCCAGGTCGCGGGTGGCGTGAAGCACGTTTGCCGCGATGATCAGGTCATAGGCATGGGGGTCGAATCCCTGGCTCGTCGGGTCCTTTTCGATGTCCAGTGGCCGGTATTCGATCGGTATTTCGGAGTCTGCAAAGCGGTTCTCCGCCTCCGCGAAGAAACCTGCGGAGATGTCGGTGAACGTGTAGTCGCACCCCGGCGGGAGCTCCTGCAGCACCACCGACGTGGCCGATCCCGTGCCCGCGCCGACTTCGAGCACACGCAGGCGCCGCCCGTCCGTCCAGTCCCTCACCACCTCGGCTACGGCATCACCCAGCAACCGGTTGGAAGCACGAGAAGCGGGAGCGGCGAAGTAGTACTCCGTGACCCCCGGGCCCTCGCTTCGGAAGAGGATGTCCAGGGGATCGACAATCCCGCGAAGCCCATCCGCAAGTGCGATGCCGCTCCGCCGCAGGATGTTCAACTCGTGGCGGCCGTGGGGATACACTTCGACCATCTTGTCTGCAAAGGCTTCGGGGTCGGCCAGCGCCTCGTCGGGCAGGAGATCCCCTGCGTCGACTTCGACGATGTAGCCCTTTCTGCCGGCGGTCTCACTGAGCAGTCCGCTGTCCTTCAGCAGCCGGAGCATGCGTCCCACGAGCTTGGTATGCTCCGGTTCGACCTGGAGGAGGTCTCGAAGGGCGTCGGGATCGACCGCTTCACCCCTGCGGCGCTGCCAGCCCAGCTTTTCCAGCGCCGCGAGGGAGTAGGAGCGGGACAGGCGCTCCAGATCGCTCAACAGAGCCACACGGTCTCCGACTTCAACCCCTTCCTCGGACAGGTAGTCTGCAAACGGGCTTATGCCTTCGCTGACCGCCGTGGGCCCGGTCAGGGCTTTGGCGGATAGCAGCCCGCCTGCCAGGGGGTGTTCCTGCCAGGCTACCTCGTAGAGGAGGTCCGCAACCTCCTCTGTAGCGGATAGGAGAGAGGCCCGGGTGGCCCGCTTCACGGTGAACCCGGTCAACTCGCCCAGCAATTCCCCCTCGACGGAATATAGCCGCATGTCGCCGGTCAAGGTCTCGGGAGTCTGGTCGCCCCCTTCCTCCCGAGGGGTAAGATTGAGGTCGTCCTGGGGCTGGACGACCTCCCGAAGACTCGCATGGCAAATCACGCGCTCCGGCAGCGGCCCGTCCAGCCATAGCCGTTGCCATCCGAACGGGAGATATGTGGCGTCGCCGCCGATGCCCGAGAGGCTGCGGGTGGCCGAAAAGACCTGGAAACAGCCGTCCAGAAGCAGCGGATGGATGCCTTGGTCGTTGGACTCTCCGGTGTCCTGAAGCGCGATTTCGCCCACCGCCTCGCTGCCCTCGCCCCAGAGTGACTCCAGGGTGCGGAAGGATGGCCCGAAAACGATCCCCGTCGCGGCCTTGTCCCGGTAGTAGGCTGTCAGGTCCTGCGGTGCGAGGTTGTCCTTCAGTGCCTCCAGGTTTGGCCCGTTGCCGATGTCCGGCTGGCCCGTCCTGGGAGAGAGCCGGCCCTCCGCGTGGAGCAGCCACTCCTCATCGTCCTCGCCCTTACTGTAAACTTCGAAGCTCTGCGCGTCTCCGTCCTGGGAGCCGTCGATGACCATCTGCAAGCGGCGTACCGGCTCTTCCTCTTCACCGTCCGGCGCAAACTCGGGGTAGACGAGCGGGTTGTGTAGCTGCAGCTCCTCGACCACCGAGCCGGTCGCTCCCTCGGCCAGCGGCACGGCTGCCGCCATGGCCCCATAGACCGCCCCTGGCATGACCACTCTGCCGAACACCTGGTGGTCCACCAGCCAGGACGGGTCCGAGGGGAACATCTCCGTTTCGTACATCACCTCACCGCGCGGGGACTCGTGCCTGTCCCCTATCAGCGGGTGGGCGTCCCCGGACCTGCGTCTCTGGCCTCCCTCCACCCAGAATCGCCGCCTCTGGAACGGATAGCCGGGCACGGAGATGCGCCGCCGCTCCTCCCCTGCGAACATCCCTGCGAAGTCCACCGGCAGCCCGGCACGATATGCACCGGCGACGGCATAGGCGAAGGCGTCCGCCCGCTCCGGCTCCGAGCCGTCGAAGGAGGGACGGAGAAGGCTCTGCAGCACCACGGGGGACGCTGCACTGCCCGCGTCCTCGGGCCAGTTCAGGGACACCAGGGGGCCAAGGATAGCGTGGGGGCCTATTTCTATTACGGAGTCAACGCCCAGCCCCGCCAGGGTCTCGACGCACCCACGAAAGGCCACTGGACTCCTGGCGTGCTGCCGCCAGTAGGCACCGTCCATCATCGATTCAACCGGCAGCCCCGTCAGGTTGCTGACGAGCGGGATGGCAGCGCCGGACACAGACATCCCGGACAGGGTCGACTCCAGCTCATCGAGGCCCGGTTCCACCAGGGGGCTGTGGTAGGCAGGGCTTGGCCTGAGCCGCCTGACGTTCACACCTTCCGCCTCCAGGCGGTCCGAGAGGGCGTGCACCGCTTCCTGCGGACCGCTGATCACCTGGTGGGTCCCGTTGTCCACCCCTATGCAGAGGTCCTCGCCGGGGTGGGCCTCGTTCCATTCGGACACGGCACGTGCCACGTCCGGCTCGGGAGCGAATATGGCGGCCATGGCGCCGTTGCCGGGGAGATCGCCCATTATCCGGCCCCTGGCGGAAGCGAATCGAAGCCCGTCCTCCAGGGACAGGACGCCTGCGGCCTGGGCCGCTGCGATCTCGCCCAGGCTGTGACCCACTACGGCATCGGGGCGGATTCCAACGCTGGCCCAGAGGGCGGTGAGACCGCTCTCCAGCGCGTAGATGGCGGGCTGTGTCCACCGCGGCTCGTCCAGGTCGCCATCCGCGCCCGGCCGGCCGAACATCACGTCCAGCAGGGATGAAGCTCGTTCTTCTCGAATCAGCCGGTCGCAGCGGTCCAGGACGGCGCGGAATACGGGCTCCGTGCGATAGAGCAACTCCCCCATGCCCACCCACTGGTTGCCCTGCCCGGTGTAGGCAAAGGCCACCCTGGACGCTGTCTGCGCACCGGCGCCCTCGGCAGAGTCGGCGACCTGCCCTAACCCTTCCCGCAGCGACGAAGCGTCCCTGAAGACCACTCCGCTGCGATGTTCGAAGTGGCTGCGCGCGACACTTGCAGTCCACGCCATGTCCGAGAGACTGGCGTCTCCGGCACCGCCGTCCGCAAACGCCGGGCCGCTCTGTTCATCCATCCAGGACAGGTACGACCGCGCCGAGTCACGCATGGCCGCATCCGACTTGCCTGATAACGGCAGGACGCGTGCAGGACGGGTCTCCTCCTCGCCGGGGGCCTCGTCTTCCGGCAAAGCGGGCAGCGAAACTGGGACCGGTCGACCCGGCCCGGCCGGGCGCGCCATTCCACCATTGTCTGTGAGGGTCTTGGCTGCTGCCGGGTAGCCTTCCACCACGGCGTGGACATTGGTCCCGGACCAGCCGTAAGCGCTGATTCCGGCCCTGGGGGGCCTGTGGGAGACCGACGGCCACTGGGTGTTCTCAGTCGTGATCCTGACCGGCAGCCGCTCCCAGTCCAGGCGCGGATTCGGGTTGTTGAAGTGTAGGTGCTTTGGAATGACGCCGCGCTGCATCGACAACATGACCTTGATTAGCCCGGCGACCCCTGCCGCCGGTTCCAGGTGGCCTACGTTGGTCTTCACCGAGCCCACCAGCAACGGATTGTCGGGGTCCCTTCCCCTGCCGTAGACCTCAGCAGCGGCGTTCAGCTCGATGGGGTCGCCCACCTCGGTGCCCGTTCCGTGGGCCTCCAGGAAGTCGACCTCGTGGGGCGCTACCCCGGCCTGGAGCAGCGCGCCCTCGATCACCCGTGCCTGCGCAGCCTCGCTCGGCACCGTAAACCCCGCGCTGGTGCCGTCCTGGTTCACCGCCGAGCCCAGCACCACTCCCCAGATGCGATCGCCGTCCGCCTGGGCGTCGCTGAGCCGCTTCAGTACCACCATGCCACAGCCCTCGCCGCGCACGAAGCCGTTGGCCGAGGCGTCGAAGGCCTTGCACTGGCCGTCCGGCGACAGCATACCGGCGTTTGCCCGCAGCTGCGTCAGCCGGCCCAGGAATATGGCCTGGGTGCCGCCAACCACGATCATGTCAGCCTCATCCCTCTGCAGCGAGACCGTGGCCTGGTGCAGTGCCAGTAGGGACGAAGAGCAGGCAGTGTCCACCGCCATGGCGGGCCCCTCCAGGCCAAGGGCAAAGGCAACTCGACCGGCGGCCGTATT
The DNA here is from genome assembly GCA_965204975.1 of Dehalococcoidia bacterium. GTDB lineage: Bacteria > Chloroflexota > Dehalococcoidia > Lucifugimonadales > CAJWER01. The sequence continues at coordinate 3,482,350 of OZ242024.1, read as the reverse complement.
GAGCGACGTGCCCGCGACGGAGTAGAGGCTGGCGGCAGGGTTGGCCGTCTGACTCGCATCCATGTTGATGAAGCGGTAGTCCATGTTGCTGATGCCCAGGTACACCCCGGTGCGGCTTCCCTTGAGCTGCTCCGGGTCCACCAGCGCATCCTCTAGCGCCTGCCAGGTTGTCTCCAGCACCATGCGCTGCTGCGGGTCCAGGAGCTGGGCCTCGACGGGCGATATGCGGAAGAACTCAGCGTCGAACAGGTCGATGTCGTCCACGAGGGCGGCGTACCGGCACGCCGGGAACTGGCCTGCCGACTTGGGGTAGAACTGACCGATGCGGCCTACACCGGAGCCGGGCTCGCCCTCGGTTATCGCGTTCCCGCCCGATTCCAGCAGTTGCCAGAAGGCGTCGAGGTCCGATGCGCCGGGGAACCGGCAGGCCATGCCTACAATCGCAATCGGCTCCCCGGTCCGGGAAGCGCTCCGTGCCGCGTCCGTGGATGGAGAGGCTAGTTTTTCCGAGGAGCCTGCATACGGTGTCTGTGTCATATGGCACTTGTTCCTGTGGTCGGACTCATCGAAGGGAAATCCGCTGTCAGCAATTATGACAAGCGGCAAGCGATTGGGGAAGCACTTCCGGCCGGCGGCAAGTGCTCAGAGTTGATGAGCCGGAGGTGTCGCCTCACACCTTAGCTATCACTTTGAGGGAGCGCAGCGACGAAGAGACTAGGATCCTTAGCAAACGCAGAGCCGTACTCAGGCTAGATTCGTAGATTCCTCACTGCGTTCGGAATGACATTTGCCTGCCGGCGGCTTCGCCCAGCTTGCGCCGCAGGTTCTAGCACCTCCGTGAATGGACCTGTTTCGGCCAATTTTTTGCGGTTCAAGCAAAACGTTATCGATACGTTATCGTAATAGAGGATCACTTTACCCACAAGTCATTTACAAGCTTCTAAAGTGGTTCGGTGGGCAACGGCGAGGATCCAGTGCCATCTCGCACCGCGTTGCGGCTCGGACGGGGGTAGATATTGCCAAGGCAATCCGCTTCGTTCAGAAATCACAGTGACGAATGGGTGATCGAGTTCACCAACGAGATACCCGAAGGGTTGGGCCTACGCGCCCTCCCTGTCGGCTTGTGCTTGGATGCGGCGGGATGACTGGTAAGCTGACCCAAGTCCTTCGGCCCAGGGAGGGCACCCACGGCTACCAGATAGGAGTAGCGACATGACAGAACAGGACTGGGCTATCTGGAAGACACTGGTAAACGTAGCCGCTGAGCGTAGGACGGTTACCTACAATGAGCTAGCTCTTGTGGCTGGCGTCATCAGCCGCCAAGTCGGGCCATCGTTGGAGCGCATCTCAGATTATGAGACAAGCAAGCACAGGCCCATCCTGACTGCGGTTGTTGTCCATTCTGGGAAAAACACGATCCCCGGCGACGGCTTCTTTAAGTACGCTGAGAGCATCCACGCCTTTGCCGGGCGGGACCGCGAGGGATTCTGGCATGAGGAGCTAGATCGGGTGTACACCTACTGGGAACCCCGATAGGAGTTTGAATATCAATGCGTTCCAGGAGGTACCGAGAATGAGGAAACTCCGGGGTTTCTTGCGTCGTTGGCCGTTCCGGCGTTGACCCTTCCACGTGGGAATGATTGTTCGCGTATGCCGAGATTACTTCCTATCATCAGCATCGTCGTCGCCGTCGCTCTCGTCACAGTCGCCTGTGGAGAGGAGGGTGGGGGCTCCGACTCCTCCTCCGAGCGAATTGAGGAGGTCGGGGAGGCTGTATCTTCCTCCGAACCGAAGACCATCGACGAGCGGGTCCGGGCCTGCCTGAACACTGAATCAGACGGTCACCATCAGGGGTTCAAAGACCAGGTGCGCTCCGAGTTAACGCTCGGTCGTCGCACATTCAAACCTCGTGGGGAAACCCACTGGGAGAGCGCTGGTGACCCGGACGCAGTGCCTATCTGCATGGTCTATTCGACCGAGTACGTTTATGGCCGAGTGCGCTATCACGAAGCCCAAGGCACGCTCGATGTCAACACGTGCAAGGTCACTGTCACCTACATGGGCGACAACACAGAGACCTGCGGCCCCTGAGCTGAACAGCGACAATCATTCTGGCGCGCGTTGCCTCAAGCAAAACGTTACCCAAGCGGAGCTATTGCCTCACGATAGATGTCACCGAAATGGAGGCAGCCAGGACAACGTCCCTGGGCCGAGGTCGGCGAGGGCAAGCTCACCCTGAGGTCAGCCGTCTTCAGTACAGCCTTTCCCTGTTGGCCTCATCCTCGGAGTCGTCGATCTGCTTGGCGTCCGCACCTGCAATCTGGTCGGCGAGCACCTGCCCATAGGAGGGATAGCTGGAGCGGTAGATCTGCACTTCCGGGTCCCAGAGGCGTGAACGTATCAGGGCGCGGCCGCACATAACCGAACCGATCAGTGGAGAGCCACTTCCCCAGTGACTCTCCCCTCCACCGAACCGTCTTCAGGCATCGGGATGTCGTAGCGAATGATCAGCTCGCTCATTGTTCGCCCTTCCTCCCGCGTCTCCTCCCGCACCTGCTCGGCCATCTCACGAGCAATGAGAAGGTGATTGTGTTCCTTCTCCTGGTCATGGCGCTCCTCATGTGCTCAGTAGCGGCTCCCCGCCATACGCGGCATCACTTCCGCTGAGGTGTCCACGGTCGCGTCAAGAACGGCAATTGGACGGTCGATCCGACTTCACATAGCGAACGCGAGCGGTGCATGTTGACATAGACAGCGGCGAGGCGTAGTATGCGATGCAATTCCGGCTCTTGCCGTCGATTTTCGAGGAGATTAACATGAACCTATCACGAAAGGGTCTTAGACTAGCACTACTGTCGATGCTTATCGTTCTCCTCGGAGCCACACTCGCCTGCGGTGCAGCAGAGCCCGCGCCAACCCCTGTCCCTGCATCTGAGATCGCGGCTATGGTGAGGGAAGCGGTCTCCGCTTCCGTGCCAGAGGCGACCGATGCAAGAGAGATCCAGCAGATGGTCCAGGCGGCAGTCGCGTCAGGGCCTGGAGTCTCCAAGGCCGACCTAGAGGCGGCCATAAGGGCCCAGGCAGGCGGGCAGATGACGGCGAACGACGTGAAGAGGGTCGTAGATGCCGCAATAGCGGCCATGCCGGCGCCCCAGCTGAACACCGACGAGATCAGGCCGCTGGTTGAGCAGGCCGTGGAGCGGTCGGTGCCTGAAGGGGTCAGCCCTGCGGAGATCGCAAGGATGGTCGAAGCCGCAGTTACCGGCGCCACCCAAAACGTCCCGACTCGGGGCGAGCTGGAGGCGTCGATCGCCAAGTCGGTGCAGGACGCAGCCCAGGGACAGCTGACCGCCGCCGACGTCCAGAAGATCGTTGACGCATCGGTCTCCGCTGCCATGGCCGAGACTGTCGAGTTGGCGGCGAAACAGGCCTCCCTCGAAGCTGCCCAGGCCGTCACAAAGGCGGTGGCTACGCTGCCCCAGCTGCAGGCGGGAGACCGCGCGGGGTTTAAGAAGGTCATACTCCCCGTCCAGGAGGTACCGGACGTACCCCAGGACATACCGCTCGCGGAGGAGCAGGAGCTGGAGTTCTCCCTCCACTACGGCCTTCGCGGCGAGGTCCGGCCGCCCTACGTTTGGGGAAACATCGACTACATAATGAGCAGGTGGGTGTTCGCGCCGCCTTTCCGATTCGGCAACAAGTCGACCGGCTACGCCCTCAGGCAGGGCTTCGCTACCGGGTACTCGGTTAGCGACGACGGTCTGACTTACCTGCTGCACATCAACCCCGACGCCATTCTCCAGGACGGCACGCCGATTACGGCCCAGCTGGTGAAGCGCATGTGGGAGTTCTCGGCTCGGCCCGAGGAGCAGCTCGCGTGGGGCGCGATCCTGAACCATTCCAAGTACATAGACGGCATGGAGGCGCTCATAGCCGGTGACGCCACAGAAGCATCGGGGCTCAGGCCGATCGACGACCATACACTCGAGATGAAGATGAGCCAGCTGAGGCCAACGTGGCCCATCGAGCTGGCCCTCTGGCTGTTCGGCGCCTTCTCGGTCGACCAGGCGGAGACCGATCGCGACGGCTTCAAGATAGCCCCCATCGGGGCCGGGCCGTACAAGGCAACCTACAACGTAGCGGACGGCGCGGAGACCTTCACGGCCACCGCCAACTGGTGGGGACCGGAGCCCTACATCAAGAGGATTTACATGACGCTGATCCCGGACAGGCAGGTCAGCCTGATCCGGTACGAGAACAATGAGACGGACTTCCTGTTCGCGGACGCCGGGAACATACCGGCGATATGGGACCCAAGCCACGCAAGGCACGGAGACCTCCACGACATGGGCGGGTTCGGCCTCTGGTGGTACAGCTTCGTCCAGGACCACGAGCCCTTCGACGACATCAACGTACGCAAGGCCGTTGCCCACGGCCTGGACATCTCGTCGGTGATGACGGCCGTTATGGGCCCCCTGACCGTGTACCCCGCAGGCATTACACCACCGGGCGAGGCTTGCCATCAGCCCGGCACGGAGTACGCCTATGATCCCGAGATGGCCAGGCAGCACCTGGCAAACTCGCGATATGGGTCCGGCGAGAATGTGCCGGCGATCACGGTTGCCGTTCCGACGGGATACGCTACATACGTCAGAATGTGGGAGTTCCTGCAGGAGCAGATGAAAGAGAACCTGGGCATGACCCTCAACATCATCCGACTGGAGCCGGGGCAGGACCCGCCTGAGACAGTAGAGCTCCAGCTCGGCGCCCTCGGCAAGCGCATTCCGGACCCCAGCACGATGCTGGCCGACTTCGGAAGCAAGATATACAGGGGAGCCAACGGCAATGAGCATCTTCCCTGGAACGACCCAATCCTGGCCGAGCAGCTCGTGAAGGCCCAGACGACGGCTCTGGACGACGCCGACTACTGCACCAACTGGCAGGCAGTGGAACGTACCCTGGTAGACGCATACGCCTACCTGCCGTGGGTAACTGCGGATCCCAGGGTGTGGTTCATGCAGCCGTGGATCCTTGGACCCGAACCTTCCTGGGCGTACACGTGGCCCGGCCTTCCCTACTGGAGGGTCGGTGTGAAGGACAGGGCGCTCTACGAATAGCGCCTTCGGCCCAAGTGAGCCGCATCGGGACACCGATTACAAACGGCCGGTTCGTGGGGCTCTCAGGTATTGTACCTGGGGGCCCCACGTTTCCCGGCCAAACCCTGACTCCTTGACCTCGCCTAGAACCAGGAAGCTTATGCCCGCCTTGCGCGGGAGGTGACAATGCTCGTATACGTACTGCGACGGGTCTTACTTTCCATACCCGTCATATTCGTAGTCCTGCTCATCACCTTCACGTTGGGATTCTTCGCCCCGGGCGATCCGCTAAAGATCCAGTTCGACCAGCAGCAGTACCAGACCGACCCGGTCATCCTGGCGCGCCTCCGGCACCTCTATGGTTTGGACCGCCCATTCTGGGTCCAGTTCGGAGACTACGTATGGAGCCTCATGCGCGGAGACTGGGGTGAATCGCTGACGCAGGGAACTGAGGAGGTCTGGCCCCAGGTCAAGCGGACATTTCCCGTCACGTTCCAGATTGGGGCGGCGGCGACACTCTTGCTCATCGTAGTCGGAGTTCCCATGGGAGTGCTCGCCGCCGTCAAGCAGAACTCCTGGGTCGACTACTGGATCGTGAGCTTCTCGATCGCCGTTCGCTCCGTCCACATCATCGTCCTGGCGCCTATGCTGATGATCATATTTGTGCTGTGGCTGGGGATCATGGATACGCCTGTGGGCTGGAAGGGCATATTCCATACCAATGCCATCATGCCGGTGGTGCTTATGGCGCTGGGGCCGCTGCTGATCGTCGTTCGGCAGACCCGCACCGGTGTGCTGGAGGTCATAGGCGAGAACTACGTGCGGACGGCCAGGGCCAAGGGCCTGAAGGAGCGGAAGGTCATCTCCGGCCACATGATGAAGAACGCTCTCACGCCCGTGGTGACGTCCCTGGGGCTGATCTCGAGCGGCCTCGTCACGGGGTCGCTGTTCGTTGAGCTGATCTTCGCCATTCCCGGGTTTGCGGGCATGGGCATAGCGGCCTTCCGTGCGCGGGACTATCCGGTGATCCTGGCCACGACCATGGTCGCCGCAACGTTGATTATCGTCGCCAACCTGGTGGTGGACCTCTGCTATGGACTGCTGGACCCGCGAGTGAGGTATGGATAGAGGTCAGCCGCGGCCCCCGGAATTCACGAGCCCACATCCCAGCCTGGAAGGTCTGAATCCGTGAGAGAGCAAAGCATAGCGGACGAACCGCTCGAGTTCGAGGAGATCAGGCAGCGCAGCCTGTGGCTGGACGCCTTCGAGCGGCTCATCAGGAACAAGACCGCGATGATGGGCCTGATCATTGCTATTGCCGTCATCCTCGCAGCGCTTTTCGGCGGCTGGATCGCACCGAAGGACTACCTCAAGACGAACATCAACCGGATAGCCGAGACGCCAAGCCGCGACCACTACCTGGGGACCGACCTCGTTGGACGCGACGTGTTCAGCCGCCTGCTTCACGGCGCAAGAACGGCAGTCTTCGTCGCGGTGGTGACAATTGTGATTAGCAACGCCATCGGCATCACCGTAGGGGCGGTTTCAGGCTACGTCGGGGGAAAAGTCGACGATTTTCTCATGCGAGTCACGGACGTCCTGTTCAGCTTCCCGGACCTCCTGCTCGCAGCCTTCATCTCTGCCACGGTCAGGAACCCCGTGGTGGAGCAGATGTCCAAGCTTCGCGCCGCCACCGGTTGGGCCCTGCTGGACGAGACGATATACATAGACTACCTGATCCTCTTCGGGGCCCTGGCGATGGTGAACTGGCCTGGCACCGCGCGTCTCATCAGGGGCCAGATACTGTCGCTGCGCGAACGGGACTTCATCCGGGCCGAAATCGCCCTGGGAGTATCCGGCTGGATGATCGTCAGGAAGCATCTCATACCGAATGCCATAGCCCCGGTGATTGTAGGGGTCAGCCTCAGCGTCGGCGCGGTCATGCTCTCCGAGTCGTCCCTCAGCTTCCTGGGATTCGGCATCCAGCCCCCCGGTGCCAGTTGGGGCAACATGATCAACAGCAACCTGGCGCTCTGGCGCATCCACCCGTGGCTGGTTGCCGTCCCCGGGCTATGGCTGGCAATCGCCGTGTTCGGGTTCAATTTCCTTGGCGACGGGCTCAACGACGCGCTGAACCCCAGGCAGATCAGGCGATGATCCTGCCCCCTACCGCAGGAGGACGCGCGAAAGGTGCTCCGGCCTGCCCCTGATCCCAAGGTTCAGCCGAAATAGCGCGCCCGCCAGCGCCCCTTCCCCATTCCTGTGGTCGCCACCCGCAGTGGTCACATATATGTCGGAGTAGTCCTCACCGCCGAAGGTTACGCTCGAAACCTGCTTGGCCGGGAAGCGAATGCGCCTCTCCACGGTACTGTCGGGCGCGTGGCGGTAGAGCGACCACTCATCCCAGCGGGCGGACCACACGTAGCCCTCGGCATCGACCGTCATGCCATCGGGAAAGCCGCCGTCGGGACTCGTCCTTACGAACTCCCGCTTATTGGATATCTCCCCGGAGTCCTCGTCGTAGTCGAACAGGTAGATGACTCTCTCGGACGAGTCCGTGTAGTACATCTGCCTTCCGTCCGGGGTAAAGGCCAGTCCGTTTGAGATGCCGATGCCGTCGGCAACGGCCGTGACAGTCCCATCGACATCAAGGCGATACAGCTTACCTGCCTTCTCAGTCATGCGACTCTGGTCGTCGGGCACGGTGCCGCTGAACACCCTGCCCCGCGGGTCGGCCAACGCCTCGTTGAAATGCATGGCCCTCTCACCAGGAAGGCCCTCTACGACGTAGCGGAGGTCGCCATCGCGCCAGACAGCGGCGCTCGGCCCGCCCATCAAGAGGAGCAGGCCGCCGTCAGCCTGGAAGGTAAAGCCTGCCACTGGGCGGCCCTCGTATATCTTCTCGTGGCTGCCGGACGCCGGATCGTAGCGGTACAGGCGCCCCCGGACGTATTCGAGCCAATAGAGCCGCTGCTCTACCGGGTGCCACAGGGGACCCTCCCCAAGCGGGCACTGCAGGTCCACTGCGACCTCAGGCTCCATGTCGCTAGGCACTCAGAGGGTAGAGGCGGGCCAGGTTCTCACCCATGATCGCGTCCAGCTGCTCTTCGGTCAGGAAGTCGCAGCGCGAACGGAACAGCACCATCGACTGCTTGAATGTCACGGTCCGCTCGCACGCGGGCATGTCGGACCCCCATACGAGCCTGTCAGCGCCCACGTCCTCGACCAAGGACCGCACCAGCTCTGACAGGCCCTCCTCGTAAGGGGGAAACTCCAGGTCCCCGGCCATTAGGTGCAGCATCAGCTCCATGTGCCAGCCTGGGAACTTCAGAAGCGTCGATATCTCGGGCGGCACGCTGAACCGGTCCGGCTTGCCCGCGTCGTAGTGGACGTTGTTGAGCCCGTGCGTCAGGACCGAGGGTATTCCGGGATGCGCCTCCGCCCAGGTGATGAACTCGCGCAGCTCATCGAGGTAGTCCTCGTCGAGGGGCTGCCTTATCTTGGCGGCGTACCAGTGGACCGTGATGCCCAGCTCTCTCACCAGGTCCCAGAGTGGTTCGAGGCTGGGGTCGTTCAAGCCGATCTTGAAGTCGTCCTGGAAGAAACCGCCCGTCGAGAAGTACAGCCCTGAATGGCCCAGCTCCTCGACCTGCCGGCGGAGCCTCTCGAGCTGGTCGTCCCGGCCGCCCACCCACTCGTCGACCTGCGCCAGCGCGACAAAGCGATCCGGGTAGCGCTTCACGCAGTCGCCCAGAAACTCGTCCAGCTTCCCGTAGATCCTATCGTGCTGGAGGACCGCTCGGTCGACGCCCACGTAGTCCATCTGGGCGATCATCAGCTCAGGGGAGCACGACATGTCCTGAAGTACCGGGGGCATCCACTGGATAAAGTAGTCCTCGCCACCGTGGGTGAACTCCAGCCTGCCGAAGGGGCCAATTCGGAAGTCGACGTCCGGCAGGTAGGAGATTCCGTCGCCCTCGCCTGCGAGCAGCTGCTCCGGGACCCTTACTCCATCGCTGAGCCTCCGTATGCCCTGGCCGTGAAAGCGCACGTGGTGCTGGTGCTCGGCGAGCCGCCTCCTCTTGATGCCCCGGTCCTCGGCCAGGGGCGGGAAGCAGTGGGCGTGGTTGTCGAATATGACGCTCATGTGTCTCCTCGTTGCTAATGCTTGTGAAAGCCGCAGGACCTCGTCTGGAGACTACGAGCCCGCCTTGGGTGCTTACTCGGTGACCTCGAATATCACACCCTCGATGTCGCAGTTCCCATCGACGAACTCGGTGTAGTAGGAGCAGAACACCCGCCCGTCATCCAGCAACACCATACTGGGGTACGAGCAGTCCCTGATGTCGTTCGGCGCTACGTAGATGTTGCCCATGTCCTCCCAGCTCTCACCTCCGTCCGTCGACGCAATCAGGCCGCAGCCGTGGGGCCTGGACCGGTCGAGCTGCCGGTGACCCAGCAGAAGGGTGCCCGATGGCATGACCAGGAAGCTCGGACAGTGGCCCAGCATCCCGGAGTTCACGGGGCTGCTCCAGGTCCGGCCGTCGTCCTCGGAGTATGACCGGTGCAGGTAGTGCGGCGGTTCCAGGTCGCGCACCATGGCGATCCACCGCCCGTCCCCCAGGGGAGCGAGGTCTATCTCGTCTGCAAGACCATGCGCGACGGTGACCCGGTGCGGGAACGTGTGACCGCCGTCGTGAGAAACGAAGTACCCGCTGTACCACGGCTCTTCTCCCAGCTTCTGCCCTCCTCCCGGGATGAACACGCGGCCATCCGGCAGCTCGCGCACCCGGCCGTAGTTGTTCTGCCAGTACCATCCCTCCATCGGGCCGATCTGGGTAGGCTCGGTCCAGGAGCGCCCTCCGTCCGAGGAGCTGATTACATGCGTCTCAGACCTATAGTGCCCACCGAATTTTCTGTTGGCGATGTCCTTGATCAGGGTCATTGGGACGATGAGCCTGCCGTCGGACAGCTGCGCGGGAGCATGGTGGGCTCCGCAGCTCATTTCTGAGCTCGAGAAGACGGTCTCCGGGTCCGACCAGCTCTCGCCGTCGTCTGAAGACCGGACCATCTTCACCACGCCGTCGTCCGTGACCCAGTGGTCCGAACCCTCTCTGTAGAAGATGAGAATCTCCCCGGTCGACAACCTGACCGTGCCGTTGAAGGCCCTGTGACGCGGCTCTCCAGACGCTACCGTAAACCGCCTGACTACGTTTATGGCTACCGAGCTCATAATCTGCCTCCTCTGCTAGAGCCTCGCGGGTCCGATGCAAACTCTGAGACGACTATGCGCGGGCCCTGAGGCCCCTGATCCGCCGAGGCACGTCGTCCCCCTCCATCTCCCTGGCAAGCATCTTGAGGCTGCGGTCCTCCAGGGGCAGTGCGACCTTGACGCCGCCCCGTCTATGGGACTCTCGTATGGCGATGGCTATTTCCAGCGCCTTCAGCCCATCCTCTCCGCTGCATCGGGGTGGCTGGCCCGTTTCGATGGAATCGACCAGGTCCTCGACCGTCGTGAGCCCGGAGCCCTGTGTGTTCTTCGGAAACGGGAATGGGTACTTGGCCGAGAATGGGGTCGCCACACGTGTCGACATGGGCCTGATAGACCGCCTGGCGGGGTCGTAGTCCTCCGAGAGGATTAACTCCATCTCCTGCGCGTTGCCCAGCGAGCGGATTCTCCCCTGCTCTCCGATGACATCTGCTTCCCAGTACGCCGGTCCGCAGTTGGTGGTCCGGATGAAGCTCCTGACACCATTGTCGAAGGCCAGGTAGCCGTTTCCCCTGCCCTCATGGTCGCCAACCTCGTCATCGTCTTCGATCTCCCCCATGACCCATTCCACCTCGCCGCCTGCCAGGTATCGGATGAGGTCGATGAGGTGGCTGCCGTTCGAGGACATGCCGCATTCGGCATAAACCGTGATCTGGAGAAGGGCACCGAGGTCCCCGGCATCGATGATGCTCTTCGCTTCGCTGATGAGCGGGTTCCAGCAGCGTCCACAGTTGATCGCCAGCTGCACGCCCTCCTCGCGGCAGACGCGCACCATCTCGTCCCCCTCTTCCAGGCTCGGCGAGATAGGCTTCTCGGCCCAGATGGCCCTCGCGCCGCCCCTCGCAAGGTCCTGCACGATGCGGGAGCGATGCCTGGACGACGTGCACACGCTGACGATGTCCAGGCGCTCCTTCGCCATCATCTCGTTGTAGTCTTCGTAGAGATGCTCGGGGCCCACTCCCCAACGCTCGCCGAACAGGGACCGCTGCTCGGCATCGAGGTCGGCCCCTGCAACAAGATCGACCAGCGGCGAATGGAAGTAGCTGGGGCCGTGGCAGTACGGCAGGAAGACCATACCCCCGCGCTCTATCTCGTCGTCGAATGTACTCCCCATACGTCCGAGACCTACGACACCTGCGCGATACTTTGCCACGTTCATCCTCCTGGACAGACCTTCACTCTCGATATCGACTCAGACGCCGCTCACCTATAGTCCTCGGAATAGATGCTTCCCCCGATGTAGCGGACGCCGTCCTCAGTGTGGAAGTAGTAGACCGTGAGGATTCGGTCGTCGTTGAGCTGTATCGACGCTGGGTAGCCCAGGTCCCTGTGAAGTCCATCTCCGCGAATGACGATCTCGTTGTCCATGTCCCAGGTCTCGCCGTCGTCCTCGCTGAGTACCGCACGTGCTCCGAAAGGCTGTCTGCGGTACCCGTAGCTGCACAGGATTCGTCCGCTTCGGAGTCGCAGCAGGTGGGCCGGCTGCCCCCAGATAGGGGTGCGCTGTACCTCTTCCCACGTCCAGCCGTCATCGTTGGAGAAAGCCTGGTAGAAATACCCGTCGGCCCCCGACGTCCGCACCATGCTCAGCAGCTTGCCGTCTGGCAGGCGTATCATCGCCGGCTCCCAGAAGTCGACGCGCCCGTCGATGTCCTGGGCAGCCGTCGAGGGCTGTCCCCACGTACGTCCATCATCGTACGAGCGGGCGACGAAGAACCGGGACCCCATGCTCCTGTCGGGCCCGGCGAGCCTTGCGTCGGCTGCCGTCCACCCGTCGAACGGTGCCAGCAGAGAGCCGTCAGGCAGCTCGACGATCCCCATCTTGCCGACGTGCGTGCTGTAGGCCAGGGCCGATATGCACACCGGCTCAGGTTGACCCCAGGTCCAGCCCATGTCGGACGAACGGGTAAAGAACAGGCTGTCAGAGACTGCGAGATCGAAAGGAAACGGTTCAGAGTCGTGGCGCGGACGCACCCACCGGTCCGCTCCCAGGTCGGCCGCCTGCTGCTCGGTCCGGTTGACGAACCAGCGGTGGTTGCTCACCACCACGTCCCCGGACGACAACTGTGCGATCGCGGGCATGTTGATGTCCTGGGAGCCGTCGGAAGAGTCGATTACAACGTAACTGTCCCGGTCCCATGTCGCGCCGTCATCCTTGGAGCGAACGAGGGAGATTCTAGAATCGCGATCTAGGTGGTTGTGAGTAAGCCGCTCCCCGGGCACCCGCGCCTCACCAGTGCCCGGGCGCGCACGAGCCTCCCGGAAGGCGACGACCAGGTCCCCATTCTTCAGTCGCGTTATATCCGGGAACGCGGCGTGGTAGTCGCTGCCCCTATGCACGACGAAGTGCTCGATGGTCATGGCCGTCTCCCAGCTTGGCGACGCCGGTGGCGCACCGGACGTCTACTCGGTGGCCTCCAACACAAGCCCGCTAGTGTTGCTCCGCTGGCCGTACCCCAAAGTATGCATACGTCGCTCGAGAACAGGACAGACCCAGATGTCTTTCGTAGGTACTTTCCGCCTCTTGGGAAGATTTCCGGGAGCCTTGCAATTGGGGTGGTCCTCATTCCGAATTCCGCATCCATTTTCCAGCGTTTGAGCAGTTTATCACAACCAAGCCGGACAATGGCGCATGTTTCTTGCGTAGAATGGAACGGTACAGGTCCGTCGTCTGAATAGATACACGCCCAGTGATTCGTGCATCATATAATCTGGGCAAACCGGTCCTTGGAGGCGAGACTTCCAACAAACATTCGTCGCACGCTTTGTCATGGATTACCTTAGAACGAATCGCCGCACGTATTGTCTCGCGCTGGGAACATTCATACCGGCGGTCTTGATCGGTTGTGGCTTGAACGTAGGACAGCCCAGCCACGAAGCGGCGCAGGCAGCGGTTCCGCCCGAAACCGCGTCGGCATTCCCCGCCGAGCAAAGCCAACCGGTTACGGACGCGGTGATTCCCCCGCGGCTGCCCGGAATGATTGGGGCCGCCAGGGAGATCCATCTCGAAGGCAGGGACATCACCTTGCAGCTTGTCGACGTGCTGTCCAAGGACTCGATACCGGCCATAGACGACCCCGAATTCGTCCAGCCTGGCGAGGCCGCCCCGCTGACAGGCGGACAGGACTTTGTGTTAGGCCTGTCCCTTAATGGGGAGCAACGGGCGTATCCGACCGCATTCCTCAGCAGTCACGAGATTGTCAACGATGTGGTGGGCGGCGTTCCCGTGGCCGTCACATGGTGACCCCTGTGCTATACGGGCATAGTGTATGCCCGACAGGTCGAGGGCAAGACACTCACGTTTGGGGTTTCGGGGAAGCTCATACTGAACGCCCTCGTCATGTACGACCGGCAGACGGACTCGCTCTGGAGCCAGTTCCTTGGCGAGGCCGTAGAGGGGCCGTTGGCCGGAGCCAGGCTGGAACTGCTCCCCTCTCGGCTGACCACGTGGGCCGCATGGGAGAAAGAGTACCCGGACACTCTCGTGCTGGACGTGCCGGGGCCGGTCTCTGATCAGTACGCGGCGTATTACTCCGACGGGCGGTCGGGCCTCCTGGGCCAGTCGAACTTCGACGGCCGGCTGCGCAGCAAAGACCTGGTCATTGGGGTCGCCGGGCAAACAAAGCAACGGGCCTACCCACACAGCGCCCTGGTTCAGGTTTCCGTTGTGAACGACACCTTCGAGGGCGCGGACATAGTAGTGACCCTGGATGCGAGAACGCGCTCGAGCAGCGTGCTCAATCGCAACCTGGACGGGGTGACCCTAAACTTCGACCAGGCGTCCAGCTTTGGAGATATGACCGACGCTGAGACAGGGAGTGTGTGGAGCAAGCTGAACGGCGTCGCTATCGGGGGACCATTGAAGGGGAGGAGGCTGACGCCTTACCCGAGTTTCGACGTCTTCTGGTTTGCCTGGACCGACTTCTATCCCGATACGGAGCTGTTCGAACCCTAGCTGGAGTCAGCGCGACGGCTGTCTGCAATACGACGTGGATGCGGCGTACTTCAGCGGTCACGACCGGTCGAAGAAGCCCACGCCCTCCAGGGAGCGACGCAGTTTCGCCGTCTCGTCCTCGGTCAGGGGCCGGATGGGCGTGCGGGGCTGCCCGTTCCCCATGCCCATCCACGACAGGGTCTGCTTGACGGCTACGATCGCGTCCACCACCATCAGAGCCTTGATGTTCTCGTTGATGCGGAGCTGTATCCTAGCCGCCGCATCGGCGTCTCCGGTCTGCACCGCATCCCAGAGCTGGACGAATAGCTCCGGCATCACGTTGTATGAACCCCCAATGCCTCCAGTCGCCCCTGCCAGCAACGCCGGGAGCAGGACGGCATCATCACCTTCGAATATCACGGGGTCGTCTCCAATCGCCAGGAAGTGTCCGAGCGAGAATATGTCGCCGCTCGAGTCCTTCATGCCGACTACGTTGTCGAGCTTCAGAAGGCGCTCGAACAGGCCTTCGGTCATTGCGATGCCCGTGCGTTGCGGGATGTTGTATACCAGCAGGGGCAGCTGTGAGGCATTGGCGATCTCCCCGTAGTAGCGCAACAGCGCCTCATCGTCGAGCGTGTAGAACCACGCCGGCGGCAGAGCGGCGACGGCGGCGGCCTTGGTGCCGCTCGCGTGCCTTGCCAGCGCGATCGTCTCTTCCGTGCTGAAGGCGCCTATGTGGCTAATCACGGCCGCCCGCCCGCCTACTTCATCCAAGACCACTTCGAGGGCTTCCTGGCGCTCCTCCGCCGTCATAAGCAGGCCCTCGCCTGTGCCGCCGCATATGTACAACCCGTGTACGCCGGCATCGATCTGATAGGCGACGATCCTGCGCATGGCCTGCGGGTCGAATCTGCCGTCTTCGGCGAATGGGCTTACTGTCGCCGGAAAGATACCCTTCAGCGCCTTCATTTGACCTCTCCTCTGCCCTAGTTTGCGAGGCATCTCATGGCGACGCAGTATAGCATTTCGGTATCCGCTCTTATACCTGTTCAAGTGTCATGGTTTCGACGTGGATTCGGTTCGATGGGCGCTAACGCGTAGCAGAGGCCTTGCACTATTGACGCGGCCTAGGATAGGTTAGGGACGGTTGAGGTGTTGGGCAGGTGGACGCAACTGGCAAGAAAAGACTAGTAGGGCTGGTTCTCCTCGTAGCGATTCTGGCCGTCTTCCTTTCCCTGAATCGCTTCCCCAAGCTGGACACGGTGCGCGAGGACCTCGACGCCGTAATGGGGCCTCGCGTCGAATGCTTTCAGGGGTTCTGCATAGAGGCCGAGAACGGCTCCACCCTCCTTTCGAGATGGTGGTCTTTCTCCACAACCTATCTGCGGCTCGTGGCCTTAGGCATGGTCTTCGCCTTTACCGTAGCTGGCCTCACTGAAGGGTTCCTCTTCCCAGACAGAAGTCGACGGGACACCGTCCTGTCCGGCAGCAGGCTCAGCCGGACCCTGAAGGGCCTTGCCGTCGGCCCTGTCATGAACCTGTGCTCGGCGTGCATCGTACCCGTCGCCGCGTCGTTTCGAAGGAGAGGGGTGGGCATCGAGGGAGCGATTTCGATGGTCCACGGGTCCTCCACTCTAAACCTGCCTGCCCTGATAATGGTTGCCTTCGTATTCACCCCGCTCTTGGGATTCAGCCGCCTCCTGTTGAGCATAGTCGCGGCCTTGGCCGTGGGGCCCCTGGTAGCGATGGTCGCCGCCCAGCGACTGGGAGGACGGGATACGGAGCAGCCGCAGGTCGATATACCGGCGGAGAGGGACGACAGGCCGTGGCCGCCGGTACTCAGGGAAGCATTCCTCGACTGGGCCCGCTCCAGCCTTGGATTCCTCGTTCGCATGGGACCGATCATGATCGTCGCCGGATTCGCCAGCGGTCTCGTAATACAGTTCATCGACCCTGACCTGGTTTCCACCTATCTCGGAAACGACGTTTCCGGCATACTCCTGGCCGCCACTCTTGGCATCCTGATAAACGTGCCGCTCCTGTTCGAGATCCCCCTCGTGGCGTTGCTGCTCCTGCTCGGGATGGGGGTCGCCCCTGCGGCCGCCCTGCTGTTCACCGCTGCCGCTGGAGGGCCGGTTACCTTCTGGGGTCTGGCCGGCGCAATGCCGAGGCGCGCCATCGCAACACTGGTGGCTTCCACATGGGCAATCGGCGTTGTAGGAGGCCTGGGTCTCCTGGCTTACGATCTGCTGGCGTCCGAGCACATTGGCGGGCTGGCTATAGAGAGGGTTGAGGCAGCTATCGACCCGCGAGTTGAAGCTGACGACACCCTTTTCGTCGATCGAAGCCTTGCGGCAGGGATAGACTTCGAGCACAGCAGTTACCCGGGAGAGTTCTTCGCGATAGGAGGCGGCGTGGTCGTCCTGGACTACGACAACGACGGCTTCCACGACGTCTACATCTCGAACTCGGTCGGCCCCAACGCGCTGTATCGCAACGATGGCGACGGAACCTTCACAGACATGGCCGCAGCCGCGGGCGTGGACGATCCTGAGGGTAGAGGAAACGGCGGTTGCGCTGCAGACTACGACAACGATGGCGACAGCGACCTGTACGTCACCAACTACGGGCTCAGCAGGCTCTTCAGCAACAACGGCGACGGGACATTCGAAGACGTGTCCGCATCAACCATAGGGGACCACGAGATAGAGAAGAGGTACACGGGATGCGCGTGGGGCGATTACGACCGGGACGGCCATCTTGACCTGATCGTAGTGAGCCACGTGTCCGAGAGTGCGGATATCGTCACGTCGAGGTCGTTCTACCTGGGCCTTGCCGGCCTCTCCCTGTACCACAATGAGCGGGATGGGACCCTCATAAACGTCACCCATCTGCTCGGCGACACCGCTGTCAGGCCCATTGACGGCAATGCTGGCAACATATTCGGAGCCGGGTTCCAGCCGGGGTGGCTGGACTTCGACAACGACGGAGACATGGACCTGTACGTCGTAAACGACGTGGGCAGAGAGGTGCATCCGAACGTCTTGTGGCGAAACGACGGTGCTGGACCGGGGGATGAATGGAAGTTCACCGATGTCTCGATGGCCCTGGGCGCCCAGACCAGGATGGACGGCATGGGCCTGGCCGTCGGCGACTACGACCTCGACGGCGCCCTGGACATGTTCATGACGAACATCAACGACAACGTCCTGCTCAGGAACAACGGAGATGGAACGGGCTTCACCAATGCCGCGGATGACGCCGGCGTGGGGACGGGCAAGATTGGACTGAAGATCAGGATTTCATGGGGAACGTTCTTCTTCGACTACGACAACGATGCGGACGAGGACCTGTACGTCGTCAGCGGCTATCTCGGGGAGGACCTGCAGCCCGCGAATCCCCTGCACCAACCAAACCTGCTGCTCAGAAACGAACGAAACGGGACATTCCTCGACATCTCCTCGGCTAGTGGGACAGATGATCCCGGCGTCGGACGGGGAGCCGCGTTCCTCGACTACGACAATGACGGGTGCCTAGACCTCGTGCTTGCCAACTACGGCCAGGCGTCCAGGTTACTCCAGAACAGGTGCGATTCCGGGAACCACTGGCTCACTGTTAACGTCCGAGGGACTGTCAGCAATAGGGACGGTATCGGCTCAAGGTTAACGCTGACCGCCGGAGACTCGGTTCAGATCAGAGAAGTGTCCGCTGGAAGCAGCCAGATGGGCCAAAACATGCCAGGGGTCCACTTTGGACTTGGCGCGGCTGACACTGTGGACTCGCTCACCATAAGGTGGCCCAGCGGCAGCACCCAGACCATTGTCGGCGTGCCTGCCAACCAGCATGTCGAGATAGTCGAGAGCGACCTAGAGACCAAGTAAGAGAGTTTCCTGGCTATGTAGAGAAGCCACGGGAACTACGGCATTTCACTCATGCTGGGCGGTCATCTGGTCTATGGGCGCTCCCAAGGGGGTTGTTGATACCAGTTATAGCTACGTATACAGGCCTTATTGAGACCAAGAGGGGCAGCTTGGGAACATCGGAGAAAGAGGGGTGGTGGTGATAGGGGGACTCAGATTTAGCTACGAAATACCGGCGTTTCGCCGCCTATTCCCACAATCGTTACCACAACCATGTTCCTTGGAAGCTCGGTCGAGTCCGGGCAGGGGTACCAGGCCTTACTGTGTGACGAACCGGGCTGGGGAGGGCCAATTCTCCTGCGGCCCTCCCCTTGAGCTACCCGTCCTCGGGCATCGCGATGCTGTAGTGTATGGGGAGGGGGACGCGCGGCGGCGATGTACGTCCGATGCGCACCATTGTGGGCAAGCTCCGTCGCAAGCTGGGCGAAGACGCCAACGACCCCTCGTACATCTTCACCGAGCCCGGATTCGGCTACCGGATGCCGAAGGGCGATAGCCAGACCGAGGGGACAGCCAGTGGTCTCAGGTAACCACGATGGGGCGCGTTCACACTACCACTAGTCAGATACGAAATCCGGGAATTGTCGGGGGTGCGTTACCGAGATTGCAGTGCCCCCGAGCTATCTGGGTCTGGTTCTCCTGGTGATAGGTATGAGCAGGCCATAGACGGGTACTGTCGCCCTGGAAGGATTCGACGACCTCCGGAGCGTCCTAACAAAGAGACAGCCAGGCGACTTCCCCGGGTGTGCTATGGGCCAGCCAATGGCACGGGGGCTTGCTCTCTCTTTGTCGATTTCGCCGGAATTCTCCAATAAGCAGTCCGTGCATGGCCCACGGCTGTTCTCTAGTGATGGATCTCGCAGGCCCCTCTCTGCGCCTGGAGAGGTAGGTCACAACAACGCCGGCGCGGTTGGGCGCCTCTTCTTGAGTTGGACCACGTTGCGACCGAGTGTTGACATGTCTGGCGACATACGATAGATTCGGCTCACAGGCGGATATAGACGGTAGAGGATTGGGCAAAATAGGGAGGATTCGCTATGTTAGTTGGTAGGAGAGCGGCGAAAATCGTCTCACTGGCTGCGGTTTCGGTAGTCCTCATGGTACTGATTGCATGTGCCAGTGAAGAGCCTGCAGCTCCGGCTGGGCCGTCTGCCGAGGAGATCGCAAAGCTTGTCAGCGACTCCGTGAACGCTTCCGTGTCCAGGGCCGTTGCCGATGCGGTGCCCGAGGGTACGAGCGCCATGGAGATACAGAAGATGGTCGAAGCGGCCGTTTCAGCTTCGGCACAACCCGGGGTTACGCGGGCTGACGTGGAAGCGGCGGTCCAGTCCGCGACGGCAGGGCAGCTCACCGCTGCCGAGGTACAGAGGATAGTCGATGCCTCGATCTCGGCCATGCCGGCTCCGGAGCTGGAACTTGACATCAACGCAATTCGGGGTCTGGTACAGCAGGCGGTCTCGGACTCAGTGCCTGAGGGCGTGAGCGCCGAAGAGATCTCCAAGCTCGTCGAGGCGGCCGTCGGGGCTTCCACTGCCGGCGTGCCTACGAGGGACGAGCTCACCAAGTCCATCGAGAGTGCGGTGATGGAGGCAGCGTCTGCACAGTTGACCGCAGCGGACGTCCAGAAGATCGTCGATGCGTCCATGATGGCCACCGAGGCGGCGGCTATGCAGGCCCAGAGGGCTGCGGAGGAGGCGTCGAAGGCCGCCAGCGGTGCCGCGATGGCTGCCGATGAGGCGTCGAAGGCCGCCAGCGGCGCCGCCACGGCTGCTGAGGGCGCGGCTATGGCAGCCAAGGAGGCCACGGACGCCGCCATGATGGGTGCCATGGAGTCTATGGAGCGGATGATCGAGCTCCCGCCCGTAATGGATGGCTACACCAGGACGGTCGTCTCCAAATTCTCCTTCGAGGAGGACGTGAAGAGTCCCAGGCCTCTGCGCCCGGGGATGACGTTGGCCCAAGACCAGTCGGTCACGGTACCCTGGGCAGGAACAATCAGGCACATCATACCGGGCAGGATGGGCAGCGGTTACGGCCGGTCGTGGAACCAGTGGGCGTTCATGTCGCCCTTCATCACGGGTCACGATCTGCAACCCCAGGCCGCCCTGGCCGTGGCATATGACAAGAACGCCGACGCCACTTCTTATATCCTTCACTTCGACCCGGATGCGGTGTTCCACGACGGCACACCCGTAACGACTGCGGACGTCAAGGCATCGTGGGAGTTCAGCGCGTCGCCCGAGGAACAGGCCCCATGGGGTGGCATCATCACGTACATGAAGGACATTGTGGGTGGCGGCGCGGTGGTCACCGGCGACGCGACGACTGCGGAAGGCCTGGTCATCATCGACGACCATACCCTGCGAGTCGACCTTGTCAGGCCGAACCAGCTGTGGCCGCTCGAGATGTCAACAAGCTGGATGGGTGTACACAAGGGCCACATTCAGTCGCAGACTGACGAGAACTGGGCCGAGCACCCCATCGGCGTTGGGCCCTACCAGGTCAACTACGATCCGGAGACCAGGGACGTGGACGTCACACCCGCGCCCAACTGGTGGAAGACGGACCCGCCGATGCCCACGGTCACCTACCACATAAGGCACGTGCCCGACCGGCAGGTACAGGAGATCCAGTTCCGTAATAGCGAGGTGGACGCCGCCTTCCCGTTCGGCGACATCGCCGACATTCTCCTGCCCACCCACGACCTGAACAGGGACATGCTGTTCCGAAAGGCGCCATCCGCGGGCATGTGGTTCTTCGCTTTCGACCAGGCGAAGCCGCCGTTCGACGACATCAACGTTCGCAAGGCGTTCCTGCACGGCGCGGACCACAAGACCATCACCGAGGCGCTCTGGCCCGCCAGCTTCGTGGCGACGGAGATCATGCACGACGGCTTCCCGTGCGGGTACAAGCATGAGGGGTGGGCATACGATCCCGAGCTGGCCAAGGAGGCGCTCGCCGCTTCCAGCTATGGCTCTGCCGACGCCCTGCCGCCCATGACGGTCTCGGTATTCCGTCCGATAATCGTCTCATCCGCGGAGGCCATACAGGAACAGCTCAAGGAGAACCTTGGGATCACCCTGAACATCGAGGTGCGCGAGTCCGGCCAGGCGGAGGGCGAAGAGGTCGGCATCTACCGCCGGAGCGCGGGCGCCGTTATCGCGGACCCCGACACGGCGCTTGCGTTCTTGACCCATCCGGATGCTCCTCTGCAGACCGGCGTCATGCACGGTACCAACGCCGACAAGCTGCGGGAGCTATGGGGAGTCGCGCGGTCGCTGTCTCTCGACGATCCCGGCCGCTGTGCCGCATACCAGGCTATCGAGAACGAGTGGCTCGACAGCTATCCGGTCATGCCGATTGCCGGAGAGGGCAGGCTGGGCAGCACGATCGGCATCATGGTCCAGCCTTGGTTGCGCAACTGGGACCACGTGGGACAGAACGGAGTCTTCTTCATCGGCATGCCCTACTGGCAGATCATCACGCGCGACAGGACGAACCCCGAGTACTATCGCTAGGCCCGACAGTCCTATAGAGTTTGCAGGACCTCGACGGCACGGTAGGGGCGGCATTCAAACCCGCCCCTGCCGGTTGCCGTATGACTCTGGGACGTTCAGCCAATGTTAAAGTACTCGTTCCGGCGCATCCTGTTCTCGATCCCCGTCCTGTTCGTCATCCTACTGGCGACGTTCGCCCTCGGCTTCTACGGCCCTGGGGATCCGCTCAGGACGTTCTACGGCGAGGAGATCGGAGAGCCTGATCCTGCGGCCATAGAGCGGCTCCGCAAGATACACGGCCTCGACCGTCCATTCTGGGTGCAATTCTTCGACTATATCGACGGTCTGCCCCGCGGTGACTTCGGCAAGTCCATCCTGGACCGCATTGACGTAGGGCGGCAGATAAGGGCGTCGCTCACCATATCCGCTCAGCTGGGTGGGGCAGCGGCCGTCCTGCTGTTGGCGCTGGGTGTGCCGCTCGGAATACTTGCCGCTGTAAAGCAGAACACCTGGGTCGACTACGTAGTAGTCGGAAGCACCATAGCCGGCCAGTCGACGCCCGTGTTCGTACTGGGACCCCTGTTGATGATCGTCTTCGTCCTGTGGCTGGACGTCATGGATACCCCCGTCGGCTGGGACGGCTTCTGGAACACGAAGATCATCATGCCTGTGTGCCTAATGGCCCTGGGACCGATGCTCACCGTCGTACGCCAGATGCGGAGCGGAGTGCTGGAGGTGATGGGCCAGACATATGTCCGCACCGCGCGGGCCAAGGGTCTCGTCGAGCGCCGGGTTATAGCGCGTCACATCGTCAAGAACGCCTTCACACCAGTTGCGACCGCTACCGGGCTCATCGTGGCGGGACTCGTGACGGGAGTGGCCTTCGTCGAGCTCGTCTTTGCCATTCCAGGTTTCGGGTTCTATACGCTGAGCGGCTTCCAGGGACGGGACTTTCCGGTCATCATGGCCGGCGCAGTCATAGGCTCCACCCTCACCATTACCGCTAACCTGGTGGTGGACCTGATCTATGTTGCATTAGACCCGCGGGTCAGGCTCGAGTGACCTCCATGACTTGCCGCACTAGTGAGGGAGCACTGTGAGCGAGAGCACCGGCCCGACGGCGTTCGGGGGTGACGAGCAGTTCGAAGCCGTCGAGCAGCGCAGTCTCTGGAAGGACGCCCTGGCTCGCCTGGTGCGCAACAGGGCGGCGCTTATCGGGGCCTGCATAGCTTGCATGGTGCTCTTCATAGCGGCGTTCGGGCCATTCCTGGCGCCCAAGAGCTTCACTAAGATCAATCTCGAGCGCCAGCTAGAGCCGCCTAGCCGCGACTACTGGATGGGCACCGACACCATAGGCCGGGACCAGTTCAGCCGGCTCCTGCACGGCGCCAGAACCGCTGTGCTCGTAGCAATGGTCACCCTCGTCATAAGCGTCAGCATGGGCACACTCTTCGGCTCCATCGCCGCCTACACGGGGGGCTGGGTCGACGACCTGATTATGCGCATCGTCGATACCCTGTACGGCCTGCCCGACCTCCTGATAGCCGCGCTGCTGGCGGTCACCCTTAGGCGCCCTGTGGCCGAGTGGCTCGCCCAGCTCCAGACGAGGACGGGATGGGGATTCCTGGACAACGCCGTAATACTCGACTACCTCCTGGTGTTCGGTGCGCTGGCCATGGTGAACTGGTCCGGGTACGCTCGGCTCATACGAGGCCAGGTACTCACCCTGCGGGAGCTGGACTTCATCCGCGCCGAGGTCGCCCTTGGCCTGTCGCCGTGGCAGATCATCCGCAAGCACCTGGTGCCCAACGCCATCCAGCCGGTCGTCGTATCCGTGACACTGAGCATCGGCGGCATAATGCTGTCCGAGTCGTCGCTGAGCTTCCTGGGCCTCGGGGTCCAGCCACCAGGGGCAAGCTGGGGTACTATGATCGCTCAGAACCTACAGCGCGTATTCACGCACCCATACCTCATCCTTGGGCCGGGTCTCGTGCTGGCCATCTCGGTGTTCGGCTTCAACTTCCTGGGCGACGGGGTCAACGACGCGCTGAATCCCAGGGCCATCCGAAGATAGGACCTTCCCCGGGTGTGTCGGCTTGCCCGCGCCGACTCCCTTACTGTCGGTAGGATGTGGACTATCGCTGAGCGCCAAAACGTAGGAAGGTCTCGTACGGGCACACATTGATCTCGATGCTGAGACTGATGGGACACTAGATTGCAGACTCTCGCATTACTCTTCTACCGCCTGCTCCTCGTCGTCCTGGTCGTCTCCCTGCTGAGCTTCCTGGCCCTTAACCGGTCGATCATACCGGCCCTTGTCGAGTTCGTTGGCGACTACGGGGGCTTTCTGCTGGGGTTCTTCGGAGACACGGATACCCTGAAGGTCGTCGGCGAGGCCTATTTCAACAGCTTCATCCTGATGGCCTCCGCCATCGCAGTGGGAGTCTCCGGAGGCCTGCTGCTGGGAGTCTTTGCCGGGCTGCAACGTGGGTCGGCGCTGTCGAACCTCCTGTCGATCGCCAGCTTTCTGGGGACACTTACGCCGAGCTTCCTTCTGGCGATACTCCTCCTCCTCCTCTTCGTCCAGTACATTCACCCCCTCACCGACGTGCGATTCGTGCTGATCGGCACCGGCGTCGACGTATTCGATCCCCGGAGACTCCTCGCGCCGGCCATCGTCCTCGCCGTACGCCCACTCGCGCAGATGGCCCAGCTCTCGTCCGCAGCCGTGGAGGAAGTCTTGCGAGGCGACTACGTGCGCACCGCCTACGCCAAGGGACTCCTGCCCATGGTCGTTCTGCTTAGGCACGTGCTGCCCAACGTCGCAGCCCCGCTCCTTACGGGGTTGAATTCGACGTTCTTCTATTCGCTGAGCTCGATGCTCGTGGTCGAGTGGCTCTTCGCGTGGCGAGGGCTCGGATTCAAGCTGCTGGAAGCCGTCGACGGGCACGATGCCGTGAGGGCCAGCTACATCCTCGTGGCTATTGCCGTAACCGTGGTAATCCTGAACACGCTTGTGAAGGCCGTAATCCGCAGGGTCGATCCCAGGAGCGCAGAGCAGGAGGCAGTGGTGTCGTGAGGGCAAGGGGGTAAGCCGAACTTGGCTCAATGGGTCCCGCCGGATCACCCGCCCGTGCAGGTATGGTGGCTGCATTATGGATGGCCGCTCACCGGGTGCGTCGTTGCCCTCCTGGTCCTGAGCTTCGTCGCCAGGCAGTGGGGCGAGTGGATCGTGAGGCTTGCGCGGGTCAGTGCGGACTCCTCCGCGGATCCTCTGGCGCGCGAGGGGCGCCGTGTGCGCTCCGTAAGGATGGGCTTGCGTCTCCTCTCCAACACGTCGCTGCTCTGTGGCGTGCTCATAGTCGTTGTGCTGGCCCTGTGTGCCCTGGCGCCGGGCATGTTTGCGCCATACGGCCCCGACGAGAGGCTCGGCATACTCCAGCTCGTCGATGGCGTCGTTGAAGGTGCGCCGTTCGCTCCCAACGCGCAGTACCCCCTGGGCTCCGATCCGAGGTCGCGCGACATCCTGAGCCTGCTCATCTACGGCGCGAGGAACACGCTTGTTGTGGTGGCCGCCGTCACACTGCTTCGGCTGCTCATCGGCGGCTTCCTGGGCATCGTCGCGGGTTGGAGGCGCGGGGCTCTCGGACAGCAGATACTCTCGTTCACCACCCTCTCGGGCTCCATACCCAGCCTGCTCTTCGCCTACATCTTCGTCGTCTCCGCAAACCCCAAGCTCGGGTTCCCCGTCTTCCTGCTCGGGATGGGCCTAACGGGCTGGGCCGAGTGGGCCAACACCCTGAACGGCTATGTCCGGTGGGCCAGGAGCCAGCCCTTCTTCGAGGGGGCGCTCGTTCTTGGCTCCACGCCCGCTCACATGGTCCGCAGGCACCTCGCCCCTGTCCTGGCGCCCCACCTGCTCCACGCAGCGGCGATCGAGGTCGGTGCGGCGATGCTTCTCCTGGCGGAGCTGGGGTTCCTTGGCGTGTTCATGGGCGAGGACCCGGTCCGGCTCATACCCCAGGAAACGCGGGTTGCCGCAGTCCCGGAATGGGCCGCCATGCTGGCAGGGAGCCGCATAGAGCTTTTCTACCGGCCCTGGATGCCGCTGTTCCCGGCCCTGGCGTTCATGGCCGCGATACTGGGGTTCAACCTGCTGGGGCTGGGGCTAAGGGGTTGGTTTGACTCGACTAGGTCCAGGGTTTAGGGCAGGGTGGGTTTGGACGTGGTAAGGTACGCGACAAAGAAGCTCGAATTCCGACGAAAAGCGGCCCCATTTTCCCAGACTAATGGTGGAGGCAGACTGAAATGGCGCTGATAGAGATCGGATCGACCAAGCAGCTTTTCATCGACGACTACCTGATCGAGAGCCTGACCGACACCAAGCAGGTGCTGAACCCTGCCCAGAAGGTCGACGACAACCCGGTCCTCAGGCCGGAGCGCCCCTGGGAAGGCAACGGTGTCAGGCATGGAGGGGCGCTCTCCCGCGGCACCTTCTTCGATCGTGAAGAGGGCATATTCAAGATGTTCTACGAGACCATGGACGCTAGGCCTCAGATGGTCGACGGTCAGCTCGAGACGGTCGAGGGGCAGAGCCACGCGTGTCTCGCCGTCTCCGGGGATGGGATCAACTGGCACAGGCCGGACCTCCGCATGTTCGAATTCGACGGCTCGACGAAGAACAACATCGTGCCCCCCGACAAGTACATGCACTTCCTCTTCTACGACGAGCATGAGACCGACCCGTCGAGGCGCTTCAAGGGGTTCAAGCGCTGGGGCTCGACCCAGACGCCCGGCATGACCATCGACCTGTTCTACTCCCCGGACGCGCTCGAGTGGACGCCGTACGAAGACAACCCGGTCGTCGACACCAGGCCTAGGTACGGCCGCTGGGGACCAACCATGTTCATGGGGTGGGACGCCATCCGCGAAGTCTACGCCGTGCACATGGAGAACTCTCTCCACCGACGCAGCGCAATCGGCAAGCGGCTGATCGGCCGGTCCGAGAGCCCCGATCTCATTCACTGGACCGAGCCCGAGACCATCCTCGTGCCGGACGATGACGACGCCCCTGACACGGAGTTCTACGCGATGCCCGCCATCACCTACGAGAACTGGTACGTGGGCATGCTCTGGATATTCCACACGACCAACGTTACCCACCATCCAGAGATCGTCTTCAGCCGGGACGGGATCCACTACCAGCGCAACTACCGGCAGCCCTTCATCCAGCGGGGTGACACGAGGGTCTCGTTCGACTCCAACTCCATCTACGCCGGGGTTCCGATAGTGGTGGGCGACCAGATATACACCTTCTACCACGGCATAAACTGGCGGTCGCCCGAAACCGCGCTGGAGATCGGGGACAAGGCCATGGGCGCGATGGGCCTTGCTGTCACCCCCATCGACGGGTTCGTGTCGCTCGACGGCAATAAGGGAGTGCCGGCGGATGTCGGCATGGACACCTCCACGGTCCACGTGGAGGCCCTGTACAAGGAGCGCAGTGAGAGGACATCCGACCAGGCGTGGCGTGCTGCGTTCAGCCAGGTGATCACCCGGTCGTTCGGCTTTACCGGGTCGGAGCTGCACATGAACATCAGGTCGGCGGCCCAGGGAGGCAGCTCTGCGGGTCCATGCGAGGTCCGCGTGCAGCTTCTGAGCGCCAACCACGAGCCGCTGGAGGGCTATGGGTTTGACGACGCCGACCCTCTGACTACGAGCAGCCACGACCACGTGGTCTCTTGGAACGGCAGATCCGACCTGGCAACGCTCCAGGGCTTGCCGATCAAGCTGCGAATATACTTCAAGAACGCCAAGCTCTACTCCTTCCAGTTCCGGTAGGATGCCTGGGCAGATCCGGCAGTGAGGCAGGACAAGTGAAGATCACAGATCTGAAGTGCACCATCATCGGGGGCAGCCCCATCGTTCGCGTGACGACCGACGAGGGCATCGACGGTTTGGGGCAGGCCGAGTGGGCGAAGCCCCACCTGAAGCCCCACGTCCTCTACTACCGGGAGTACATTCAGGGCCAGGATCCCACCGACGTCGAGCGGGTCATGAGCAGGATTCGCAGGCTCGGCAGCTTCAAGCCGTGGGGCGCGGCCGTCAGCGCCATCGAGGTGGCCCTGTGGGACATCGCCGGGAAGGCGGCCGGCGTCCCCGTCTACAAGCTGCTGGGCGGCAAGGTGCGCGACAGGGTGCGCGTCTACAACGGCGGCGTCAGGTTCCCGATGGACGGCCAGTCGCCCGAGCACTACGCCGAGAACATGCGGCGGATGAAGGAGTCCCCGGAAGGCTTCTCGATCATCAAGCAGGGCATCGCGTTCCACAGCGACATGGCCGACACAGTCCCGGACTTCTTCTATGGCGAGCGCGCCCAGGGCATCAGGTTCCTCGAGGGCGGCCTGCTGACGGAGCGTGGGTTGAGCCACATAGTCGCCTGCGTCGAAGCCATGAAGGACGTCCTGGGCGACGAGGTGGGGCTCGCGCTGGACTGCGGACCCGGCTTTACAGTGCCCGACGCAATCAGGCTCGCGAAGGCCGTCGAGCCCCTCAATCTGATGTGGCTCGAAGACATGATCACCGGCGACTACACGCCCTATGTTCAGCCCGACCTGTACCGCGAGGTGACCACAAGCACCTCTACCCCGATTCACACGGGCGAGCAGATCTACCTGAGGCAGGGCTTCCAGGAGCTGATCGAGAGGCGGGCCGTGAGCGTCATCGGCCCTGACCCCCTCGACGTTGGGGGCATCGCCGAGATGAAGTGGATTGCGGAGTACGCGGACCTCCACGGCATCCTGATGGCGCCGCACGGTATTGCCGACGGCCTCATAGGGCTGGCCGCACACGTGCACCTAGCGGCCTCACTGCCGCGGAACTACATCGCGTTCGAGTACCCCACGGGCAGTCCAGAGTGGTGGTACGACCTGGTCGAGGGCCTGCCGGACCCCATCGTGAAAGACAGCTTTATCGACGTGTGGGACGCGCCAGGGCTTGGAGTGAGCCTAAACGTCGCGAAGACGAGGAAACGCCTCGCCGACGAGGACAAGGACTTCCTCGACTGACCCGCCGGCTACTCGGCGGGCACTCCCATGTCGGACAGCCACTCGTCGGTGACGTCCTTGCCCAGCAGGAAGTGCTTGCGGTCTGGATACCAGACGATGCGCTTGCCGTCGAGCTCGGTCAGGCTGTCGTAAGTCCCCGTCTCCGTCCGGTTCTGCACCCCGGCCGACACGCCGTCGCTGTCGGCGAACAGCTTGGGCTGGCTGAACCATATGGGTTGCCGTGCGCTCGGCCTGTACTCGCCCAGCAGGAAGAACATCGACCTGCGATTGAAGGCGTACGGCCGGCCCCACATCGGCTGAGGCCCTGTGCTGGCGGAGCCGTCGTTGTTGTGCGTCTGCTGTAGGTAGCGCCCGTCCTTCAGCGCGAACAGTGGCGGCGGGCTGCCAGGGTTCAGGACGCGCTCGCCGCCGTCCCTGTACCGCATGGGCTCCACCGTCCTCCACGTCGCGCCGTCATCCTCCGATACCGTGTAGTAGACCGAGCCGACGCTGGTCCTGAGGACCATGAAGAGCCGGCCGTCCGGCAGCAGCGCCGGGCACGGCTCCATCCCGCCCTTTGGCAGGCCCGCGACCGGCTCGTCGGGCAGCCACGTAATGTCGACGTCCCTGGGGTCCGGGCCCTCGTCGATGTTGTTGAAGCGCATGAACTCCAGGAAGGCCCGGTCCTTGGGGTAGTCGTCGCGGTGGGGATTCCAGCGGCCGAAGGCCCACAGCCATCGGCCCTTCGAGTCGCGGATGGCGTTCACCCACCCGATCCAGTTGGGCGGCACCTTCGGATCGGGGTCGTCCCAGGGCCTCCGGTTGATCGGTATCACCTCTGGCTCCGCCCAGGTCAATCCCTCGTCGTCCGAGTAACGGCACAGGATCACCCCGTGGGAGTTGCTGCCCATGTCGCAGTGCTCCTGGCGCTTGATGTAGAAGATGTAGATGCGCCCCGAGTCGCTGATGATGGGAAATCCGTAGAAGGCGCACTTGTACCTGGCCTCGTTGGGCCCGTCGATCTCGTAGGGCGCGCTCCAGGTCTCGCCCCCGTCCTCGCTGCGGGCCATGACCACGCAGGAATTGTCGGCCGCCTCGTACGTCCCCTGGCACCACGTGCCGATCAGGTTGCCCTTCGTCGTGGCCACGACCAGGAAGTGCACGTTGTCCGTGTCGTGGCCGATGAATTCCTGGGGCAGATAGACGACGTAGTCCGGGTTGCTCCGCTTCCACTCGTCCGTGTAGCAGGGCGGCTCACCCGGGTCCCGCTCGATTGGCGCCCCGATCGAACCGTAATTCAGGTTGTATCTGCCCATGATCTGCCTCCCGGAGAAGAGGGGGCGTGCCGCCGTGGGAACTTCTCCTACTGCTGGCTTGCCTTCAGCCGGTCGAGCTCGTCCTGGATCGATTCGCGGTCGGCTCCCAGCGAGACCGCCTTGTCGATGTCTTGCTGGGAGTCCTCATCGTCACCCAGTAGGGCGTATGCTATACCCCGCTTCACATAGGCCTCGGTGAACTCGGCGTTGAGCTTGATCGCGATGTCGAAACCGTCGTCGAGAATGGCTGCCCGGTAGTTGCCCCGTGTGAACTCGACAAAGCCGCGATCGTAGAAGAGCTGCGGGTTCCGCCTGTCGGCTGCGATACCGTTCGCGAATGCGTCGATGGCCCCATCGAAGTCGCCCGTCTTGATCCGGGCGAGACCCAGATCCCTGAATAGCTCGGCGTACGCCTGGTCGGTAATCTTGGAGTTTCCCTGGCTGACGGCGTGCTGCTGCCAGAAGACAGCCTCTCCGAAGTCCTCCTCTGCCTTGTCGAACTGTCCCAGCCCGTAGTAGATGCGGCCCCGGCTGTTTAGCGCGCGTATGTCCCGGTCGTCCGCTTCGATCGCCTCTGACAACCTGGCGATCGCGTCCTCGGGAGACTCTCCTGGCTTGACTGCCTCGCTCGCATCCGAGCTCTCTTCCGAAGATCCACCGCAGGCGGACAAGAGCACAG
This sequence comes from Dehalococcoidia bacterium, assembly GCA_965204975.1. Taxonomy (GTDB): domain Bacteria; phylum Chloroflexota; class Dehalococcoidia; order Lucifugimonadales; family CAJWER01. Next base: position 3,451,593 of record OZ242024.1, on the reverse strand, counting down.
CGGTCAGGACCAGCAGGCTGACTGTGGCCAAACGCCTCATGGCGGGCACCTCCGCTCCGGGGAATGGATCGAGGGCCAGGGGGTCTACAGGCGCGATTATACGCACGGGTAGGAACGCGCGCAACGCAGCGATCACCGGCGAACCGGACAGCTATCGACCTGATTCAATGCCCCCTGTGCGGTATCTGCCGTTTGTGAGAAGATAACTGCCGAATGCCGACGAGAAGGGCCGTTGGGCCCAACACTGCTTCGGCCGGGAGGAAAGACCATGCCAAGCCGACCGCTCAACATCCTCATAGTAGCCGCGCATCCCGCCGACAGCTTCGACCAGGCAGGGGGCACCCTCGCGCACCACGTGGAAAGGGGCGACAACGTGACCGCCGTGGTAACGACGACTGGCGTCCGGTCGCACCACTGGGAGCTGGCCGAGAAGAAGCGGCACCTGGGCGCGGACTTCGACGTCGAGGCGGCAGTACGCCAGGCCACCGAGGAAAAGCTGGAGGAGGTCCGCGCCGCCTGCCGCATCATGGGCTTCGACGACGTACGCGACCTGGGATTCGAGGATGACGACATCCTGGTCACCCAGGAGAAGATCGAGGCCATCGCGGACGTCATCCGCGAGGTGAAGCCCGACATCCTGATCAGCCATCACCCATTCGAGAGCGGCGGCCTGAAGATGCACGGCAGCATCGGCCAGTGCACGATGTACGCATGGCAGCTTGCCCAGGGGACCGGGCGCGGCAGGCAGGAGCGCCACCCGGTGCCGGTCCTATACTTCATGAACCCGACTGCCTACGTGGGCAACAACAGCCTGGAGTACGCCGGTACCTCCAGGACCGACCTCTACATCGACATCACGGACGTGATCGAGAAGAAGGTGAAGGCGCTCGACAGGATATCAAGCCAGTTCTACGGCGGCCCATACTCGAGAAAGCGATCCGAAACCTCAGACGGAGCATACGGCCAGTCCGCATACGTCGCATACGCCGAGTCCTTCCAGCGCTTCTTGCCGCAGGTCCTTTACTACCTGCCTATAACCGAGCAAGAGATGGAAGGACACCAGCAAGGTCCCGAGGTCGGCATGGGCAGGCGGGGCGAGATAGTCGGCGGCCTGATGCCTCTCCCGCCGAACATGGCCTACAGCTCCGACTACAGGGTCCCCAAGGAGAAGTACACCACCTAGAGGGAAGATCGTTCGTCCTGAGCCTGTCGAAGGACAATTCTCAGGGGTCTTGAGGTGGTCTCTAAGCGGCACTGTGCTCGCGGAACCGGATCGAGTACAGGCCGCGACATGCAAGACGAACTTGAGCCTGACGGGGCTGCCCGCCAGCGCCGTCAGGTCCGTGTTCTCGTCCCACGAGACCACGAGCTCGATGGCGTCGCCGAACATCTCGGAGCTCCGGCTCAGCATGCGCCGTTGCCCCGATCAGGCTTCCAGGCCGAGGTTGGCGGGACCGCTACGCCTGCTGGAGGAAGGCCCAGAGAGCGTCGAAGGTCGCGCCGGTCAGCGGCTCGTGCCGGAGGATGGAGTCCACGTCGTTGCCGCGAGAGCCGTCTGACATGAAGGCGGGGGCGTGTTCGAGTGTCCTGCGGAGCTCCTCGCGCGAAACGTCCATGGCATCAGGCCGCCACCTCACCTTGCAGGTGTCGAGCCACCGGATGAGCGTCGCGGCGTCCTCCTCGCAGTACCACGCAATCACGACCCCGCCCAGCGCCACGAACTCACCGTGCACCCACGTCCTGTCGTTGATCTCCTCCGCCGCCAGCCACAGGGGGTGGTCGGCGGCCGTTGCCGCTGGGTGCCGGACGTTCCTCTCGTCCCTGTTCCGGACCGCCTCCATGATCAGGTAGACGCTGTCGGCCGTAAGCTCGCCGGCCCCGTCAAGGGTCTTGGGGAACTCCGTGACTATGTGGTGGAAGTGGTCGGCCGTCACCGACAGCGCCGACTCGTCGTAGCGCTCGCCGACTCCTAGCCTGGAGTTGCGGCGCCACTCGCAGAAGGCCGAGTAGCTGCAGAGCACATCTCCCAGGCCCGCCGTGTTCAGGTAGTAGGGGGCCTCCAGCACTAGGTCGTAGTCGATCAGCACGTGGTCGAAGTCGAGCCACGGCCACCCATCGACCGAGCCGACGGTCTTGTGGCCCTCCCACTTGGCGAAAAAGCTGTGGATGATGGCCCCAGTCGACACGATGGTCGGGACCAGTACAAGGGGCAACGCCTTCTTCAGGGCCACATACTTAGACGCGTCGACCGCAACGCCTCCGCCCAGTCCCACGATGAGTTCGACGTTGTCCGGCACCGTGTCGGTGATCTCCTGCAGATGCGTCCAGTCGAGCAGTCGGGCGTAACCGTAGCCCTCTGGCTCGCGCTCCAGGAACGGCTTCGCTGCGCCGTAGGCGCTGGGCGAGGTCACCGCAAAGTAGGCTGGCCACTTGCGGCTCTCATCGTCTAGTAGCCCGCTGCCGTACCGGAGGTCGTGCTGGGCCGCAGTCTTGGCCTCTCCGCCGACCGCCCCGGTCCAGCTTCCCCTGGGTTCCTTCATTGCCTCACCACGCCATCTAGGCGATCGCACACGGCCTCGAGTCGACGTGAGTCTATCGGAGCGTCATCAGGCGGTCAAGCGAAGGAATCAGACTAGGCTCGCCCACTTGATAGTGACTATCGGGACTTCATCGGCTTCACTATCGACACAAAGCGGTATGGTGTATGCTCCCGGCAGTGCTGGCACAGTTTCTCGTAGAAGGTCCGCGAGGCCCCGGAACATGGCCCACATGCGTCGTCCGGCCCTGGCATTGTTCGGAGCAGTCCTGTGCCTCCTGTCCGCCTGCGGCACGGACACTGCCCCGTTCACCGAGGTGAGCGACGCGGCCGGAGTTGCCTTCCGCCACAATAAACCCAACCGCTACATGCCCCTCGGCGGTGGAACGGTCGTATTCGACTTCGACAACGACGGCCTCCAGGACATCTACGCGTCCAACTCCATCGGGCCCAACGCGCTCTACCGCAACGATGGCGACGGCACATTTTCCGAGGTTGCCACAGCCGCAGGAGTGGCCGATCCCGGGGGTGAAGGTAACGGCGGTTGCGCGGCGGACTACGACAACGATGGCGACACGGACCTGTTCGCCACCAACTACGGCCCGAGCAGGCTCTTCCGCAACCGAGGCGACGGCAGGTTCGACGATGCAACCGGGGCGGCCGGCGTTTACGACGGCGACACCTACTACCGCTCCATGGGCTGCGCGTGGGGCGACTATGACAGGGACGGCCTGCTGGACCTCGTCATCGTGCGCCACCTCCACGAGTGGAACCCCGACCTCTTCAGGGAGAAGGATTACGCCATGGCCGTGGGCGGGCTGGTCCTGTACAGAAACGTCGGCGAGGGTTCATTCGAGGACGTGACCGACCTTCTCGGCGACACGTCCGGCCCCCGCGAGGACTTCGGCGCCATGCTCGGCAACGTCTGGGGGGCAGGATTCCAGCCCGCATGGTTCGACTACGACAACGACGGCGACCCGGACCTGTACGTGGTCAACGACTTCGGCGTCGAGGTGCAGCCCAACGTCCTGTGGCGAAACGACGGGTCGGCGCCCGGGGGACGATGGAACTTCGAGGACGTGTCCTGGGACTCCAGGGCGGACGTGGCGATCTATGGGATGGGCGTGGCCGTCGGAGACTACGACCGCGACGGGGCCCTCGACCTGTTCGTCACCAACATCAAGGACAACGTGCTGTTGCGCAACAACGCCGACGGTTTGACCTTCGCGGACGTCAGCAGTGAGGCGGACGTCCGGGTCGGGATGATCGGGCGAAAGCTGCGGGTCGCGTGGGGAACGGCCTTCTTCGACTATGACAATGACGGGTACGAGGACCTTTACATCGTCAGCGGATTCCTGGGCGGCAAGGACGTTGGCGCAAATCCCGAGGAGCAGCGCAACGTGCTGCTGCGCAACGAGGGCGACGGCACCTTCGAAGACGTGTCTGCCGGGAGCGGGATCGACGACGACAAAATAGGCCGGGGCGGCTCGTATCTGGACTTCAATCGCGACGGGTGTCTCGACTTCTACGTCGCCAACCTGGACGGCAACGCCCGGCTGTTCGAGAACTCATGCCGGTGGGGCAACAACTGGCTGACCGTGGAGACCGTTGGCACCGACAGCAACCGCGACGGCATCGGGGCCCGGATTACCGTCGTCACAGGGGACGTGCACCAGGTGAGAGAGGTTTCGGCTGGCTCCAGTTCCATGGGACAGAACATGCTGCCCGCCCACTTCGGGCTGGGGAGGTCCTCGAGCATCGACTCGGTCACAGTCAGGTGGCCCAGCGGCAAGCTCCAGACGCTGTCCGGCGTCGACGTGAACCAGCACCTGGTGATCACCGAGCCCGAGTAGCGGCCTCGCGTATTCTACTAGCCCCTGGGAACATGCATGTCGGCTAGGAGGTCGTGGCCGACCTCCTTACCCAGCAGGAAGTGCTTACGGTCCGGGTACCAGAGTATCCTCCTGCCCTCTATGTCCGTGAGACTCCCGTAGGTGCCGCAGTCCAGACGGTTTTGCACTCCCGCCGACACCCCGTCCGTGTCCGCTATCCTCTTGCCCTGGCTGAACCAGATCGGCTGGTGCGCGTCCGGTCTATACTCACCCACCGCGATGAACATTGACCTGCGCGAGAAGCTGTAGGGACGCGACCACATGGGCTGCGGGCCGCCGCTGGCGCTCCCGTCGTTGTTGTGGTACTGGAGCAGGTAGCGCCCGTCGGCGAGGTGGAACAGCGGGCACGGGCTCCCAGGATTCAGGACGCGCTCGCCGCCGTCCTGGTAGAGCATCGGCTCAGGACGCCGCCAGCTCCTGCCCTCGGGGTCTTCGGACACCGTGTACCAGACGCTGCCCGCGCCGGTCCGCAGCGCCATGAACAGCCGCCCGTTCGGCAGCAAGACTATGGACGGCTCGATGCCGTGCAGGGGCAGGGGAGTGATGGGCTCCTCCGGCAGCCACGTCAGCTCCAGGTCTTCGGGCTCGGGCCCATCGTCGATATTCGTGAACCGGATGAGGTCGATCCAGTGTGCGCTCTCGAGCGGCATCCTCACGTTCGTATACCGCTCGACGGGTATGGCGAGGACTCCCGACGAGTCGCGGACCGTGTTGGTCCACACCTTCCACTTCGGCGGCATGGCCGGGTCGGGGTCGTCAGCTTCTCGTCGGATCACGGGGATGTCGACCGGCGGCGACGACCACGTGACGCCGTCGTCGTCCGAGTACCGGCAGCGCATGAAGCCCCGCGTCGAGTCGACCTCCCAGGTGCCCAGCGTCTTCTTGATGTAGAAGATGTAGATGCGCCCCGCACGGCTGACCACCGGAAATCCGAAGAAGGCCATGTTGTAACGGGCGTCGTTCGGGCCATCTATCTCGACAGGTGTGCCCCAGGTCTCGCCCCCATCCTCGCTCCGGGCGCACACCACGGACGAGTTGTCCGCCGCCTCATAGGTCGCCTGCGTCCACACCCCCAGCAGGGTCCCCGCATTCGTCTGCGTCACCAGGAAGTGGACATTGTCCGTGTCGATCCCGATGAACTCCTGCGGCAGGTACACCACGTAGTCGGGACTCGTACGCTTCCACTCGTCCGTGTAACACCGCGGCTCGCCTTGATCGTACTGGACAGGACTGCCGGTCGTTCCGTACTTCAGGCTGTATTGCCCCATTATCGACGCTCCCTCGCTGGCTATGGTCGCGAATCGTTGCGAAGTCCCTATTGGCTGTCAGTATACATCACCGCACTATGGTACCCACTCGCTGCATCGACCCCATCAAGTATTCGCCGGGTGTTTCAGAACCACCGAGCCCGTCGCGTGAGAGTCTGAAGTTCCACCTACACCACGCTCGACTCGAACCAGAAGGGTATCCCGTAACCTACTGTACTGAGACCACCAGCTCGAAAGTTCGGTGTACAGTAAGATCAGGTGTACCAGACTTGATAAAATCAAGAACCTTCGAATTGAGTTCACCTTGGCGCTGTAGTGTCTCTCAGTCTCACTTCCCCTACTTCCTGTACAATCGCCCATGACTTCTTGCGAGAAGGTCAATCGGAGTGAACTTATCAGAGTGGTTCATGTCGGTCTGGCACCGGATTACCGGATTTCGTGGATCTGGACCTCCTGGTGAAGCGGAGCCAAACGAGTCATCCGATGTCGTCCCTGAGCAAACGCAGGTGGGCCAGTCACCGGATGATGGCGAGCCTGAGACGGCGGAGCCGGACCAATCACTGAATGATGGGTCTGAGGCTACGGAGCCGGACGAACCAGCAGACGACGAGCCTGAGCCCTCAGAGCCGGACGAGTCACCGGACGATGGCGGGCCTGAGACTGCGAAACTGGACCAATCGCTGAGTGACGGGTCTGAGGCCGCCGAGCCGGACGAACTAGCAGGCGACGAGCCTGAGCTTTCAGAGCCGGACGAGTCACCGGACGATGGCGGGCCTGAGACTGAGGAGCTGGACCAATCACCGAATGACGGGGCTGAGCCGGACGAGCCGGACGAGCCGGACGAACCAGCAGGCGACGAGCCTGAGCTTTCAGAGCCGGACGAGTCACCGGACGATGGCGGGCCTGAGACTGAGGAGCTGGACCAATCACCGAATGACAGGTCTGAGCCTACGGAGCCGGACGAACTGGCAGGCGACGAGCCTGAGACTTCAGAGCCGGACGAGTCACCGGACGATGGCGGGCCTGAGCCTGCGGAACTGGGCCAATCACTGAATGACGGGTCTGAGCCTTCGGAGACAGACGAATCAATTGATGACAACAGCATTGAACCTACGGAGGCGGACGAGCTAGCTGAAGGAGGACTAAGAAAAGACAAGAGCCAAGACCCTACAGAGTCAGCCGAGCATAAGCGGAACCAGGGCAGAAGGCCGCGCAACATTCGTGGGCGACGCACAACACCCACAAGTCCTCCCAACGAACCTTCCGGTGGACGAAGGACCTTCAAGCCCAAGCCGGAGTTGATCTGTCGCAGATCTACCAGCTCTTGGCAGTGGGATATGATCCTGTCCGTCCCCCGAGAGTGCAACGTCGCGCGGGTTCGCCATAGGGACAATGAGCTAACTGCCGAGAACAGCGAATACCGACTGCCATCCTTCTCTGACAGTCTCGTTATTGAGTATGACCATAGTGCTAGCGATGAGATATCGCTGGTTGGTGATGCTCCCCTGATCTTCAAGCTGAGTAGCGAGTGGCAAGGGGATGGCCGCAGAATTGGCGGCATTACACGGGGCCACTTTGTGGTTGTCGCTCCTTGCAAGTGGACTCGCACGGGCAGTGCTCCGGTTAGCCCGGAGAGCTGTACAGATACGGACTACACAGCCCATTTCTTCTTCGTAGCCCAAGACGACGAAACAGGAGGCTTCGAGGAGTATCCAATGCCCCTAACCCGGACAGGGTTAACGTTAGAAGGTAAGCGCCTTCATGACGACTCTGAGGATGGTGACCTGTTCGTTGGCGATGCACCGGCACTGAAGCCGGCCGAGGGCATTATCTGGGCGAGGGTGGGAAGTGAGGCAACTAACGCCTGGCCAGGTGAGAACTTCAATCCCGCTGACAGAACACTTGGAGACGTCCTCGGCAAACGGCAAGGCAGATTCTATGTCCGCGTGTATGACGAATCCGTCAGTTTGGTGGACAGCGGTGAGTTTCGATACTGTGCGGACTTGCACGAGATACGAGTCAACGAGGAATCGTACTCGCAGGACATGCTGCTGGCCCCATCGTCGCGCGGCCACTCGCCAACTGCGCTGCAATTCGTCGTCGCCGATGGAGTCTCTATTCAGGCCAGAGCGAAGACTGACAAACCCCACGTGACTGTAGCCGCTGACGGAGTCGCTACACTCGCTCCGCACCCGGATGGCGACGAAACGATGTGGACGTTGGGCGCAGGCCGGGGTCCGGACGTGGTGATCAGGCTACCTCGCATCTGGTGGCGAATGGTTCGCCCCAACAATAACCAGGGTGGTTGGAGCGACAAGGCGATCAGCATGTCACGCGATGAATTCAGAAAGCAAAGTTACGCTGAGACCGAGGTAGAGATCCGAGTGCCATCCTCCGTCAGGAACGTGCATGCAGGGTTCGGCACCGGCAAAGATCTGAACCAGTCGTTCCGCGCTGAAAGAGCTGAGCGTGGCTTACACCATGTATCCCTGCCTCTGAATGCGTTTGTCGATTACGAAGAGATCGAAGGGCCGCTAACAAGGAAAGTCAGTCTGAAGATTCGATGCGGCGGAGATGACATAGAGTTGATTCACGTCATTCCCGACGCTCCCCCTCCAAGGCCAGAATCGCTACGAGATCAAACAGAGACGACGGGATCGGAGGCGCGATGCGATCCGGAGAGACGGCAGGGTTCGGCCAGGACGAAGAGAGCCAAAGAGTCGGAGGAGTCCGGCGAGACCGCGTATTCCAGAGAAAACCCTGTCTTGGAGCTGCCCCAAGTTCCAAAGGAACCGCTTGTGGTGAAGAACCCTCTGCGCCGATACCACCTAGACATTGCCAGACGGGGTGCGGCGTTGTTCACCCTGATCGTGCGCACTAAGTGCCCCGAGCATCAGCTGACGGAGAATGAGCGTTCCGCTTCTCACACGAGCGTGGGGAAGCACATTAAGGATGTACGAGAGTGCTGCGCCTCAACGGCCGACTACCTAAGGTCCGGCAGGTTTCTCAAGGATGCGGTGTTCCGGGTGGTCTTGTCCGAATATGATCGGCCCCTAACTGCACAACAGATCAGCGACGAACTAAACAAACGGTGGCCCACCAGTGAGCTCGATCTCTCCCCGAGAGTCATCGAGAGTATTCTCGACGCCGACCCTAACTACGCACCAGCGGTTCAGAAGAACCGCAGTCGGCGGAGGCGGCGCGCTCGTGGCTATCGCAGTAGAAGGGGATGGTCGCAGCGGAAATAGTGCCACCATCGACACCTAAACGAGGTCAAAAGGTATGCCCGACCACACAGACATCGCCCGATGGCGTAGCCTCATTCGTGGCCGTTACGAGAGCTATCTGAAGACGTCGTTCTACTTCAAGGAGCCGGGGCTGCGGGCGTCCTTCGATTCCGCGCTGCGGAGCTACGACCTCCTGAAGGGACCGTTCCCCGAACCAAAGCGGAAGTTTCGCACGGGAGCGTCCGGCCGGGAGTTGGCAGAGGAATTCTTCCCCGCCCGGAGCGCCGATCTGATGCAGGCGCTCCTCGACCGCCCACTGTACGCGCACCAAGAACGAGCTGTTCGCGCCACGTTCGCCGAAGAGTTGAACGTCGTGGTGGCTACCGGCACCGCAAGCGGCAAGACCGAGAGCTTCCTCTACCCGATCCTGTTCGACCTGTACCGGCAGCACCTCGACGGGCAGTTGCAAGAACCGGGTGTGCGGGCCATGGTGCTGTACCCAATGAACGCCCTTGCCAACGACCAGCGACGGCGGCTTGGGGAGATCTGTAGACAACTTGAGGAGGGTAACTCCGGCTTTGCGCCAACCTTCGGTCAGTACATCGGCCAGACTCCTGAGAACAAGAGCGATCGTTGGCGCAACGCTGCCGAGCGTGAGGAGGAACGGCTGCCCGGGGAGATGGTGTTCCGTGAGGAGATGCGAGCCAACCCGCCGCATATCCTGCTGACGAACTACTCCATGCTAGAGTACCTGCTCATTCGTCCTGAGGACAGTCCGCTGTTCGATGACGGCAAAGGCCGACACTGGAAGTTCATCGTGCTGGACGAGGCGCACCAATACAGGGGCGCCAGGGGCATGGAGATGGGGATGCTGGTCCGGCGCCTGAAGCAGCGGCTGCGCGACGGCGGCAGGGAAGGCCCGTTCCGGTGCATCGCTACCAGCGCAACCATCGCGTCGGGCGAGGGCGAAGAGGACCGGCGACTGGTCGGAGAATTCGCCGAGCATCTCTTCGGCGAGCCTTTTTCCACGCCGAGCGTCGTCTTCGGAGAACATGAGCCCCAAGAAAAGGGGGCGAAAGCGGACCTGCGCCGTTACCACGTCTTCATGCGCGCTCTCGAAGGGGCCTTCCTAGTCCACGAGAGAGGGAAGGACAACGTAGTCCTCAACCGCAAGCAAGGGGAAACGGAAGACGGCCTGAGCGCGCAGCCATTGGAGATTGCGTTGTGCCGTGAGTGCGGACAGCACTACTACGTCGGTCGGGAATCCAACGGTTACTTGGTCGAGGCGAGTCGAGACCCCAGCCAGGAGGACTTTGGTGTGGACTACTTCCTCCCGATGGAGGCCGGCACCAAGAGCTCACATATCCTCTGCCGTATCTGCGGAAGGCTCTCCGAGTCTGGCCTCTACTGCATGTGTGGAGCAGCGATCAGCGTCAAGAAGTGCGAGTCCCACATAGACAATCGCGACCAGCTCAAGAAGTGCGAGACCTGCGACTACCAGCGCGGCGGGATCGGGGATCCGGTACAGGAGATCGTACACGGGTCAGACGGCCCCAACGCCGTGATAGCCACGGCCCTGCACGAGTTGTTACCAGAGGATGGGCGCAAGGTGCTGGCATTCGCGGACAGCCGCCAGGAGGCCGCGTTCTTTGCCTGGTATGCTCAAGACTCGTACGAGAAGCTGCGCGACCGTAATCTAATACTGCGCGCATTGAAGGAAGGCCGGATCGATCCCGAAGGCCTGTCCATCGACGACCTGCAGAACCGCTTGTCCAGACAATGGGACAAAGCCGGGCTGTTCAGGGTGGCTGACTCACGGGAAGAAAAGACCCGCCGCGTGTTGACAGCGATTCTGCGCGAGGCCGTGACCGACGAGAGACGGCTCTCGCTTGGGGGCGTCGGGCTGGCCAAGTGGACGGTCAAGCTCCCCGACAGCTTCCAGCCTCCACCCTCGATGCTGGTGCCGCCTTGGAACCTCGACAACGATGAGGCGCGCCAACTGTTGCGATACCTCTTGGATGGTCTGCGCCTACGGTATGCGCTGGCCCTGCCTGACCACCCGGCCTCCCCGCATTGGGACCACGTGTCGCCCGAACGGGCGCAAGTGGCGTTCAGCCGGACAAGACCGCAACGGCGTAAGAACGTTTCTGAATGGGGCGGCAGCCGCTCGGCAGTCGTTCAGCATTTCCTCGGCGGGATGCTTGCCCGTAGCGGGCTTTCCGAGAAAGAGAAGACGGAAGCTGCGGTGAAGCTCATGAAAGCCTTGTGGGACGCGATCCGTGATCATGACCGCAGTGCCCGATCGGAGGACGACCACATACTCTTGCGCGCCAACGGGAGTGGCGAGTTTCGCCTCAACCCCCGGTATCTGCGACTCAAGCTCGCCGAGCCCGGCGAGGTTTTCGAGTGTGGCATCTGCGCTAGCGTTACCGCTCACGACGTACGCGGAATTTGTCCCCGAAACAAGTGCCCCGGCGGTCTGAAGGTGGCAGACCAAGAGCGTCTGGACCAGAATCACTACCGCATACTGTATCGGGCAGACTTGCCAGCAGAGCTGCGGGCGGAGGAGCACACCGCCCAGATAGACAGCGACGAGGCCAGGAGGCGGCAGGACCAATTCAAAGCCGATCGCATCCACTTGCTCAGCTCCTCCACCACATTCGAGATCGGTGTCGATCTTGGCGATCTTGAGATCGTCTTCCTGCGCAATGTTCCACCCGAGCCATTCAACTACACTCAACGTGCGGGGCGCGCCGGACGTCGGGACGAGCCTGGCCTTGTTCTGACGTACTGCCGACGCAACCCGCACGATCTGTACCACTACGACGATCCAGAGGGGCGCGTCATCAAGGGTGCCATTCAGCCGCCGCGCCTGCGGATGACCAACGAGAAGATCATCATCAGGCATGTGGCGGCGACGGCCTTATCGGCCTTCTTCCGTCACCAGCAGAACCTGCACAGGTTCCACAACGTGAGCACGCTCATCGGCGATTGGGAGGATCCCAACGCCGTCTCCGAACTGAGGCGATTCTGTGAGGGCAATAGGACGTTGGAGGAGTCGTTGTGCCGGGTCGTACCGTCGGAAACGCACGACAAAATAGGCCTCAGTGATGGCGGGTGGATCGAAACCATCACGGGGCCGGACAGCCGCTTCGCTGTAGCACAGGCGGGAGTATGCGCGGACTATCTGCGTATTCAAGCAGAGGTCTCCCAGCTTAGCCAGACGCCCGGCACCGCAGGCTGGAAGATCGGGCAGTTGACCGATCGCAGGAATACGATCGCCAACGAGAGCACGCTGGAGTTCCTGTCTCGCAAAGCCATCATCCCGAAGTATGGATTCCCGGTCGACGTGGTGGAGTTGGATACGCGCCCACGGCGGGGGGACTCGAATGGCGTCTCCCTGCAGCGCGACCTGTCCCAGGCAATCGCCGAGTACGCCCCCGGCGGGAAGGTTGTGGCCAACAAGAAAGAATGGGAGTCCTGCGGAGTAAAGACGATCCCCGGCAAGCAGTTCCTCATCAAGAGCTACATGTACGATGACGCGCGAACCTTTGACCAGTCCAACGAGGCCGAGCACCCCAAGAAGTATCTGCAGCCGGCATTTGGCTTCGTCACCCCCCTGTTCGAGAAGCCCAAAGAGCCGCGCAGAAGGCCGCAGCGTCTCTACACGACCCGCCCCTTCTTCCCAGGGTTCGGTAGTAATCCTCCAGAAACGGAGATGCTGGGGGGTATCAGGGTAACGGAGGCGCGACCTGGGAGCTTGGTAGTCCTGTGTGAGGGTAAGGATAAGTCCGGTTTCTACATCTGTCGAACTTGTGGAAGACATATGACCCAACCTAAGGGGGCGCACAAGACGCCGGAAGAGTCTGGATGCAGCGGTACTCTGGAGCGGTTCTCGCTTGGACACGAGCTCGTGACCGACGTTGTGCTGATACGCTTCCCTCAACTCACCGACCAATGGGAGGCCTATTCCCTTGCCTACGCCGTTTTGCTGGGCGCGGCGGACACGATGGACGTGCCCGACATGGACCTGAATGTGACGATTACCGCCAGCGACGCGCCGAACGAGGCCGCGATTGTGCTGTACGACAACGTACCGGGCGGCGCTGGCCTGGTCGCGGAGTTAGGGGAAGCGCGCGTGTTTGGGCGAATGCTGAAAGCGGCCCGGGAGAGACTCGCCGGCACTTGCGGCTGCGATTCGAGTTGTTACGGCTGCCTACGCAGCTACCGCAACCAATTCGCACACCCGTACTTGAATCGCACGAAAGCTCTGCACTCTCTAGACGCGGTTCTAAGCCAAGCAAATGTGGCCAGCACCACGGGGGCCAAGTAGACACACCAAAACGCCCGCTGAACGGAGATACCGGACGCGGTACGAGACGCCTTGGTGGAACGGGACTAATCTCCGGATTCGAACTGGGCGAGGCTCATAACTTAGCTCTCCGCTCGTAGAGACTACACCTCAGGATTGCCCGGATGGTCCACAAGATCCCATTAGAGACCCGGCGCAGCCATCGGCGGACAACTGAAGTGATTGTCCTGTCGTTCAAGGACATTGGATACCACCATTGACCCTTTGACCACAGACAACTATACTGCAAACATGGCAAATATAACAAATAGACAGTCCATCAGCCCAACCCTTCAAGCCATCCGTGCAAGCCTGGACCTGACGCAGGAGCAGCTTGCCGAGCGGCTTGGCGTGTCATTCGCTACGGTGAACCGCTGGGAGGGCGGCGGAACCATGCCCCAGAAGGCGGCACGGACGGCCATCGCCTCCCTTGCTGCTGAGGCAGGCGTCGATACCGATGCGCCTGGGGTAGACGAGGCGGAGTCTGCAGCCAGCGTAACTCGCAGACGGTCCCGTCGAAGGCAGGCGGCCACTCCCCCGTCCGGACCCATGGACATGCAGGAGATGGAGCAGATGCTGTGGGATGCGGCCTGCTCGATCAGAGGCGCAAAGGACGCGGCCAAGTTCAAGGACTACCTGCTGCCGCTGCTCTTCCTCAAGCGCCTCTCCGACGTGTTCGACGATGAGATCAACCGCTTGGCCGAGGAGTTTGGGGACCGGGCAATCGCGCAGGAAATCGCGGAGAGTGATCACGACCTGTTGCGCTTCTACCTGCCGCCCGAGGCCCGGTGGAGCGTGGTCAACGGTCGCGAGGCCCACGACTGGCCCCTCGACGACCGAGGACGCAGCACGCGACCCCGTGACGTCGGCGAGCATCTGACCAGTGCCGTGCGAGCTATCGTGCTCTACAACCCCACTCTCTCCGGCGTCATCGACCTCGTGGACTTTGCATCAGAGCGCAACGGTGAGCGAGAGCTCAACCCGGCCCGGCTCGCCGCCGTCGTCGAGACCTTCTCCGCTCCCCGCTGCCGCCTAGGCCTGGCCGACGTGCAGCCCGACTTCCTGGGCCGAGCCTACGAGTACCTTCTCAGGAAGTTCGCCGAGGGCTCCGGCCAGAGCGCGGGCGAGTTCTTCACCCCCACCGAGGTCGGCTTCCTCATGGCCCAAATTATGCGTCCCAGGCCCGGCGAGACGTGCCACGACTACGCCTGTGGCTCGGCGGGACTGCTCATCAAGCTCCAGCTCGTCGCCCGCGAGACCGATCCCACCAGCCGCGTTCCTCTCAGGCTCTACGGCCAGGAGCTCCAGGCCGACAGCTACGCCGTTGCCCACATGAACGCCATCATCCACGACATGGAGATCCAAGTAGAGCGCGGCGACACCATGATCAACCCGACGTTTAAGGACGCCGCTGGCCGCATCACCGGCCACGACGTCGTGGTCGCCAACCCAATGTGGAATCAGGACTTCAACCAGGATATCTTCGAGAACGACCCCTTTGACCGCTTCCGCACGGCCGGAGGTGTCACCACTGGCAAGGGTGACTGGGCGTGGCTCCAGCACACCTTGTCCTGCCTGAACGAGCGCGGGAGGGCGGCGGTGGTGCTGGACACAGGCGCGGTGACGCGCGGCTCCGGCAGCAAGAACGAGGACAGGGAGCGCAACATCCGCAGGTGGTTCGTGGAGCGGGACCTGATAGACGGCGTAATCCTGCTCCCGGACAACCTCTTCTACAACACCAGCGCCGCCGGCATCATTGTCGTGCTGTCCAAGCGAAAGCCGGAGGCTCGCAAGGACAAGATCGTGCTCGTCAACGCGAGCCGTCGGGTAGGTAAGGGCCGCCCCAAGAACTTTATTCCCCAGGAGGACATCCGCCCAATAGCGTCGGCCTTCCTCAAGGGCGAGCCGGTGGAAGGTGAGGTCGCCGTCATCACCCGGGAGCAGGCGGTCGAAGCTGACTACAACCTCAGCCCAAGCCGATGGGTAGGGCAGGCTGAAGAAACCCAGCTTCGATCAATCACATCCATGATCGATGAACTTCGTGACTTGAACAATCAGGATGTGGAACTCTCGAACCATCTCATGGATATGCTGGCACCTCTTACGGAGGCAGGCAGAGATGACTGAGTGGTCAAGGGCAACTGTGGCAAATTGCTTGGAGTCTCTTGCCTTGCGCAAGATGCCCAAGGTTCTCTTACGAGACTACAAATCCTCAGGCAGGTTTCCGATAGTTGACCAAGGACAGAATCTGATTGCTGGGTGGACTGACGACGATGGCGGGCTAATCTCTACTGACCTGCCAGTTGTAGTCTTCGGAGATCACACCCGCGCGTTCAAGTACGTGGATTTCCCGTTCGTACGTGGGGCCGACGGAACACAGGTACTGAAACCCAGGCTGGGAATTGACCCACTGTTCTTCTACTACGCCTGCCAAGCTATTGATCTGCCGAGTCGTGGATACAACAGACATTTCAGAGCACTTAAGGAAACAGAGATTCCGACACCCTCATTGCATGAACAGCGCAGTATTGCACATACGCTCAGACGCGTCGACGATGCGCTCTCACTTCAGGACGAACAGCTTCGAACACTCGCAGACCTCAAGCGCGCCGCGATGCGAACCCTGTTCACCCGTGGCCTGCGGGGCGAGGCGCAGAAGGAGACGGAGATCGGGCCGATGCCGGAAAGTTGGGAGATTACGACAATCGACGACGTGGCCGTGTCCACACAGTACGGTCTATCGATGCGCGGTGGGACGTCCGGCGCTTATCCGATACTACGAATGAACTGCCAGGAAGACGGAATGGTGCATTACCGAGATATTCAGTTCGTCGATCTGGATCCGGAGAGCTATGACAAGTTCCGGTTAAGACCCGGCGATCTGCTATTTAATCGCACAAACAGCATTGAACTGGTAGGGCGCGTGGCAATTGTCGAAGATGATAGACCCGCTGTCTTTGCATCCTATCTCGTACGTCTCGTGGTTGATCCTAACCGATGCATCCCAGAGTTCCTCAATTACTTCATGAACTGGCCGAAAACGCAGGAAGAGATCAAGAAGCTCGCGAGCCGCGCCGTCGGACAAGCGAACATCAACGCGACAAAGCTCCGTACGGTCCTGTTTCCGCTGCCCTCCACAGGCGAGCAACGCGAGATCGTCGCCGTCCTCGATGCCATTGACCGCAAGATAGACCTGCACCGGAGGAGGCGCGCTGCATTTGAGGAGTTGTTCAAGGCGCTGCTGCACAAGTTGATGACCGGTGAGGTTCGGGTGGGGGAGCTAGATTTGTCGGAGGCTTATGGGTGTGTTTGAGGAAATGATTCGGGAGCTACGATATCTTGAGGGGACTCATCAAATACCGGTGTCGATTCAGGCCGACGAAGACGGGTATTTTGACAGGCGATGCCATGCAGAAGAATGCCTGTTCGCGTTTAAGGTACATCTAGAAGATTGGCGTGACGAAGTTCATGAGAGAGCAGTCTGTCCCTTCTGCGGACGCTCGGCTGGATCAGACGATTGGAACACACAGAAACAGTCTGAGCACTTCAAGGAAGTAGCCATCGCACACGTCAACCAGCGGCTTGGCCGAGCCATACGCCGCGATGCTGATTGCTGGAATCGTCGACAGCCGCACAATAGCTTCATAGGCTTTACTATGACTGTGGAAGGACGCCCAAGTCATGTGCCTTTGCCTCCCACAGCAGCCGAACCGATGCGACTCAGGATAGAGTGCTCCCAATGCAGATGTCGGTACGCCGTAATTGGAGCAGCGTTCTCTTGTCCCGCATGTGGCCACAACGATGCCGAGGCGGTATTCAACCTAGCTATAGCCGGTATTCGTGGTGCCCTAGATGCTCTCCCATCGGTACGAGCTGCCGTTACCGATCGCGATGTCGGCGAGAGTGCGGCGCGGTCCCTCGTAGAGCACGGGTTACAGAACGCCGTGACCGCATTTCAGCGGAACGCTGGGGCTCTCTACTCCCAATTGGTGTCTGCACCTAAGCCGAGGCGAAACGCATTCCAGAACATCGCCGAGGGTAGCAATCTGTGGTACAACGCCACAGGCAAGTGGTACTCTACCCACCTTTCGTCTGCCGAGATGAAGTCGTTAAGGCGTGCCTTTCAACAACGTCACCTTCTCGCCCACACCCAGGGAATTGTAGATCAGAACTATATTGCGAATAGCGGTGATACCTCCCACCAACCCGGCCAACGCTTGGTTCTCACAGAGACGACTGTCCGCCACTATCCGGACTGCATTCAAGGGTTGGCGGGGAGCTTACTCGAAGACACAAGGGATTGCCTCGCTTAGTAGGAGCTTGTAGATTTCCCATGATTCTTGATGACATAGAGACTCTAACACCGAATGGCGAGTCCGACACGCGAGAGTTCGAGGCAACGACTGGAACGCGCGGAGAGGGGTCCATCACGGTGTGTGCCCTTCCGAACCAGAGCGGCGGTCAGGCGCTTTTCGGTGTGCCCCTATGTGGGGTCCTGGCTGGGCAGCAGTCAGCGAGCGGACTTTCGAAGAGCTGTTTAAGGTGCTGTTGCACAGGCTAATGATGGGAAAACATCGGTGGAGATAGACTTGCAGGGAATCAAGGTGAGCAAATGGAACTAGTCATTCCTCGGATTTCTGGTGGGCCTTTGACTGTATCTATTGAGCTGGGCAAGCAGCTGTATGTTGTTGGACCCAACGGCACAGGCAAATCTGCGCTATTCCAGCATTGGGTTTCATCGGTAGGTGTCTCAGCGTTCAAACGTATTGCCGCTCACAGGCAAACTTGGCTTCCATCTGGGAACCTGGACTTCACCGCACAAAGCCGCAAACAGTTCGAACAAAACAGGATGCACTGGGACAGGCAAGAAGATGCCCGATGGAAGGAGCAAAGCCCTGCCGAACGGCAGTCGGCTGTCCTCTTTGACTTGGTGGCCAAAGACAACACTCGTTACCGTACTATTGGTCAATACGTCGACGCAAAGAACTCGCAAAAGGCGACTGCATTCGCCTCAAAGTCCAAGTCTCTCTTTGGACAGCTCAACGAATTGCTCAGCTTAGGAAATCTCAAGGTTTCGCTTATGAACTCCAATGATGAAGAAATTCTGGCGCAGCGTGAGGGCAGTGATCTGAACTATAGCATGGCTCAAATGTCGGACGGCGAAAGAGCCGCAGCGATAATGGCAGCTAATGTTCTTGTGGCTGATCCGGGGACTACGTTCTTGATCGACGAACCGGAACGCCACTTGCATCGCTCCATAATTGAACCGTTTCTATCCGCCTTGTTCGGTCAGCGTCAAGATTGCGCTTTCGTGATCTCAACCCATGAGATTGCTCTGCCTATCGCCAATCAAGCCGCCAATGTCATCATCTTGCGTTCCTGCTTGTGGAATGGCAACCATGCTAGCGCATGGGATGCCGCGGTTCTGGAACACGGTGCCAATCTGCCAGAAGACCTTAAACGGAACGTGTTGGGAGCAAGGCGGAGAATCCTATTTGTGGAGGGAGCGCCCAACAGCCTTGACCTGCCATTGTATGGGGCCTTGTTCCCAGAGCTGTCAGTGATACCGAAGGGAAGCTGTGATGAGGTCATTCGAGCCGTCAAGGGCCTGCACGGCTCCAACGAGCATCACCACGTAGAGGCAATCGGGCTGATAGATAGAGACGACCGCTCCCAGTGCGAGGTCAACGAGCTTGCCCAAGACAACGCATTTGCTCTGGACGTGTGTTCAGTAGAATCGCTGTATTACTGCTCGGACGCCATGGAAGCTGTAGCTTGCAGACAGGCAGAGTCTTTGGGTTGTGATCCCAAGGCGATGCTTAAAGCAGTTAAGCAAAGTGCTTTGGACGCGATTAGTGCAGACCGAGATCTTCCCGGAAGAATGGCCGCAAGACGTAGCGAAAGACTAGTGTACAACCGAATCATGACCCAACTGCCAGATTGGAAAGTGATCAAGGCAGCCGATGCACAGCTGACAATCAGTGAACCAATAGATAATCCCTACCAGAGCGAATTGAACTCCTTCAACGGTCTCGTCAAATCGGGAGACTGGGATGGGCTAGTCGCCCGGTATCCACTCAGAGGGAGTGATGTCTTCCATAGGATCGCCAAGACCCTTGAGTGTGGCAGCAGTGCGAACTATGAGCGCATGGTTGTAGCTCGTGTCCGCGAAGATGATAGTCTCGCCGAGAAGCTGAAGCAACGTATAAGGCCACTCGCCAAGTTACTTGATGCAGGGGCATCTAATGACACCTGAGCACATCACAGCCCTAGCCGCATCCGGTGAGTCCGAGACGTTAGAGCTAAAAGAGACGACCGGAACGCGCCGGGAGGCGGCCATGACAGTGTGTGCCTACCTTAACCAGCACGGCGGGCAGGTGCTGTTTGGCGTGACGCCTAGTGGAGTCGTGGCCGGGCAGCAGGTCAGTGAACGCACTATCGAGGAGTTGAGCGCCGAGCTTCAACGAATCAATCCCCCGGCGCTTCCTACCGTGGAACGGGTTCCCGTAGAGGGCGACCGTGAAGTGATTGTGGTCGGCATCGGCCAGGGGGCATCGAGGCCATACAGCTACCGAGGCGCAGCCTACCGCAGAGTCGGGAACACAACGTTGGCAATGTCCGCAGACGAGTACAACCAGATGCTCTTCGAGCGGATGCACAGCGAGCAGCGCTGGGAGAACCAGCCTGCCGCAGGGTGGTCTGTCGACGACCTCGAAGAAGCGGAGATTCGACGGACTGTTGCAGAGGCTGTCCGGCGCGGGCGACTCGAAGAGCCTGTAGGCGGAGACACGTCCGACCTGCTGCGCGGACTCGGCCTTCTCCGTGACGGCGTGCTGCTTCGGGCGGCAGCGGTGCTGTTCGGCAGCCCGGAGCGGCTGGAATTCGAGATGCCGCAATGCCTGCTGCGGGTCGCACGCTTTCGTGGGACCGACCGGATGGAGTTCTTGGACAATCGCCAGTTCAACGGAAACGCCTTCACTCTTCTTACAAACGCGGAGCGCTTCCTGCGAGACACCGTGCCCATCGCCGGACGGTTCGAGCAGGACCGCTTCGAGCGGATCGACGAGCCCCTGTATCCGCCTCTGGCCACGCGTGAGGCCTTGGCGAACGCCCTGTGCCACCGAGACTACTCCATTGGCGGCGGCTCGGTTGGCATAGCGGTCTACGACGACCGCCTGGAGATTACCTCCTCCGGTCCCCTGCACTTCGGCCTGACGCCGGAGAAGCTGTTCGCACCGCACGAGTCGCGGCCGTGGAACCCGTTGATCGCCCGCACCTTCTACCGTCGCGGGATCATCGAGGAGTGGGGTAGCGGGACGCTGAAGATGGCGGACATGGCGAGCGAGGCGGGGCTCCCGGTCCCGGAGATAGACGATGACGGGGGAGCCGTCACCGTGAGATTTCGGCACAGCCGCTCCCGGCTTCAGGAGGTCCTAATCCTGCTGGGCAGCGCGAAGGATGGTTTGACTCGACGCGAGATTCACGCCCGTCTAGGTTCCGGTGTCAGCGAGCGCCAGGTGCGAACGACACTGGAGGATCTGAGAGACAGGGGACTGGTCGTGTCCACGGCTCGTGGGCCGTTGACACGCTGGAGACGCGTGGAGGGTGCGAGATAGGTGCGCGATGGTGCGAGATAGGGGGCGCGATATAGGGCGCGATGGTACGAGACAGGTGCGCGATAGGGGCGCGATAAGGGCGAGATAGGGGCGCGATGGTGCGAGATAAGGGGCGCGATGGAGGCCTATAGGGGGCTTATGAGGGTCTATAGGGGGTGTTATCGACGGGCCATCCACTCCCAGGGCGTCAAGAGCCAGCCATGACTGAGCTCAACGTAACCGAAGCGGGCAGCGTCCAGTTCCCGATGGTCCGCCACGCGGCGGAAGTCGGCTGGACTCCGCTGTCCCCCAGGAACGCCCTGGCCATGAGAGGGGGCGAGGCGGGGCTGCTGTTTCGCAGCGAGGTCGAAGGGGCGCTCAGTCGATTCAACCCCTGGATGACAGACAGCGCCATCCGCTCAGTGGTCGAGAACCTCCTGGCACTCCCGCCTACCATCGAAGGCAACCGCCGGATGCTGGCCTGGCTGCGGGGCGAGCGGCAGTGGTACGACGAGGCCGAGCAGCGGCACCGCCAGGTCAGGCTTGTCGACTTCGATGACACGTCGGCCAACGTCCTGCACGTGACCTGGGAGTGGCGGCTCAAGCCGCCGGCCCGCAAGGGCAACCGCGCCGACGTGATGTTCGTGGTCAACGGCGTGCCGGTAGCTATCGTCGAGCACAAGAACCCCACGGACGCCGACGCCATCGAGCGGGGCATCACACAGCTGCGCCGCTACGAGATCGAGACGCCCGAGTTGATGGGCGCGGCGCAGCTCTTCAACGTGACCCACCTGCTCGAATATTGGTACGGCGTCACCTGGAACCTGTCGCGCCGCTTCATGGCGCGATGGAAGGAGACCCAGGAAGAGAGCTACCGCTTCGCCGTCCAGTCCTTCTTCGAGCCGACGGACTTCCTGCGCACACTGCGCGACTGGGTCCTCTTCTACGTCGAGGACGGTGAGACGCGAAAGACCGTGCTGAGGCAGCACCAACGCCGCGCCGTGGACCGCATTGTCGAGCGGTGCGCCGAGCCGGTGAAGCGCCGAGGCCTCGTCTGGCACACTCAGGGAGCGGGCAAGACCTTTACGCTGCTAACCGCCGCCCGCCTGGTGCTGGAAGCCAGGGAGGAGTTCGGCAACCCGACAGTGGTCGTCGTGGTGGACCGCACGGAGTTGGAGGGCCAGCTTGCGGGCTGGGTCGAGCGGCTGCTGGGCGAGATGCAGCAGCAGGACATCCCCGTGTGGCGCGCCGGCTCGAAGGAAGAACTGCGGGAACTGCTCGCTACCGATAGGAGAGGGCTGATCCTCTCGATGATCCACAAGTTCGAGGGCATCGAGAAGGACGCCAATGCCCGCGACAACATCTACGTGTTCATCGACGAGGCCCACCGTTCCGTGGCCAGGGAGCTTGGCACCTACCTCATGGCCGCGCTGCCCAACTCGACCATTGTCGGCTTCACCGGCACGCCCATAGCCCGGACGGAGCACGGCGAGGGCACCTTCAAGATATTCGGAGTCGACGACGAGCAGGGCTACCTGGACAAGTACTCGATCGCTGAGTCCATCAAGGATGAGACGACGCTGCCGATCCGGCACATGATGGCGCCGAGCGAGATGACCGTGCCCGCGGGCCAGCTCGACCGGGAGTTCTTCGCCCTGGCCGAAATGGAGGACGTGACCGACGTCGACGAACTCAACCGCGTGCTGGACAGGGCCGTGGGCTTGCGCACCTTCCTTACAGCCGACGACAGGATAGAGGAGGTCGCGGCGTTCGTCGCTCAGCACTTCCAGGAGAACGTGCTGCCTCTGGGCTACAAGGCTTTCCTGGTGGGCGTAAACCGGGAAGCCTGCGCCAAGTACAAGCAGGCACTGGACAAGCTGCTGCTGCCCGAATGGACCGTGCCCGTGTACTCGGAGAATGCAAACGACATCGTGGAGAGGCCCCTCGTGGCCAAGCTTCAGCTTTCGGAGGAGCGGGAGAAGGACGCCCGCCTGATGTTCAAGAAGGCGAGCGAAGACCCGAAGCTGCTCATCGTCACCGACAAGCTGCTGACCGGCTTCGACGCTCCATTGCTGTACTGCATGTACCTGGATAAGCCGATGCGCGACCACGTGCTGCTCCAAGCCATCGCACGGGTGAACCGGCCGTATGTGGACGGGGAAGGCCACAGCAAGCCCATCGGACTTGTCGTGGATTTCGTGGGCGTGCTGCGCGAGCTGAGGAAGGCGCTGCAGTTCGATTCGTCCGACGTGAGCGGCGTGATCGAGGATCTCGATCTGCTGATGCACGACTTCCAGGACAAGATTGCCGAGGCAAAGGCGGTCTATCTCGACGGCGAGGACGGCGGCCGAGTGGCCGAGACGCAAGCAGTCTATGCCCCCGCAGGAGGAGGCGCAGACCAACGCCTGGAGCAGATTGTGTACACGCGCTTTCTCGATCCCGATGCCCGCAAGGGGTTCTTCTCGGCCTACAAGGACATTGAGGCGCTGTGGGAGATACTCTCGCCATCCGCTGAGCTGCGCGACCACATCGACACCTTCAGGCGCCTCACCCAACTCTACGCCGTAGTCCGCAACGCCTACACCGACAGCCCCGACTTCGTCGCAGAGCTTGCCCACAAGACCCGGCGGCTCGTGGAAGAGTCGGCTGCGATGCATGGCCTGGGCAACCTGACCAAGTCCGTGACCTTCGATTTGCGCACCCTCACTGCTCTGCGGGAGGAGTCCGGCTCCGACGAGGCCAAGGTGTTCAACTTGGTGCGCGGCCTCCAGGCGGAGGTAGAGAGCGAACCGGGGCTGGAGTCCGTGCTGCGGCCCCTCAAGGAACGCGCAGAGTCCGTGTTGAAGGACCTCGAAGCGCGCACGACAACCGGACTCGTGGCATTGGACGTGCTCGAGGCACTGGCCAAAGAGAAGGATGCTGCCGTCGCCGCCGCGAGGGACAGTACATTGCCGCCAAGAGCTTTCGGCGTGTACTGGACGCTGAAGGACGACGCTGCACTCGAAGCTGCTGGGGTAAGCGGGACGGAGTTCGCAGAAGAGGCCCAGGCGCTTGCGGAACGCTTTCCCAACGCCGCGGTGAACGCGGACGAGCAACGGCGGCTTAGGACTTCGCTGTACAACCCGTTGTTGAGGGTGGAGGGCCGTGAGAGAGGCCGGATCGTGGACCATACCTTGGCGATACTGCTGAGCGGGGACGCCGATGCCGAGGCGTGACGACAGGCGGGACGCCCTGACCCTACGAGTTGCATATTGGATACAGCGCCTGGACGTGGAGGCGCCAAGGCTACGCATCCAGCGCATGACGAGGAAGTGGGGCTCCTGCTCGACGACGGGCACGCTTACGCTGGCCTTGGACTTGGCCGACCGGGAGGCGGAGTTCCAGGACTTCGTAATCGCCCATGAGTTGCTCCACCTGCGGGTGCCGAACCATGGGAAGCTCTTCAAGGCGCTCATGACAGCCCATGTGCCCGACTGGAGAGAGCACGACATTACGAGGTAGATCACCGACCCGGCGCTACCCTTCAAGGTCACTCACTCGCTCAAGGTCACTCACTCGCCGTTTCAGCTCTAGACCCTTCTCCGCCGTCCCAATTGCAGTATCTCTACCATCAACCCTGGTCGAGACTACTCCCGGCCAGTCTCGCCTTTCGCGGCGACGAGGTCAGCTACGGCCTCCTCGCCGCGAACCCATGTTCCCAGGGGTACAAAATGTACTTCTCAGCTACGGCCGATGTACCCCGCCTCATTTGCGGCAGGGGTACAAAATGTACTTTCCAGCTACGGCCGATGTACCCCCTCACTGGAACCGGCTGTCAACTTCAGGTGCTCAGATTGCTCCTGTAGGGAGGAGGCCTGAGCGCCTGCAACACGCCGTTCCCGTCCAGTTACTCCCTCTCAGAAAAAAGTCGGATTCTCTGTACACGGTAATGACACCACAGGAGGCCCCCTCCGGGTAACGCCTCGAAAGACACTACATGTGGAACGTCTTTCGGGGCATTACGATGGGCGCTCCGGTCCCTATCAAGATGGAGTCGCCGCGGGTCCTGGGCACTGCAACAATTATCACGTTTCGACCTGTTGGGGGCTGACACGCTAGGTAGTATATTGCCCTTCTGTCCCCCTACAGGAAGTCGTAGACACGAACTGGAGCTGGTGGTGGGAACATGCTTCGGCAGCTCTTATGAGCTGGTCGTCGAGATCGTCGGTGAGGCTGGTGTCGCTATGAGTCCAAGGCTGAAGTACGGTGGAGAAGTGGCATGCACGGGATCTCCCCTGACGTGTCATTTCTGCAACATATTGCACTCATGGGGGCACAAGGGGCTTTGGGTGACGTGTCACGCCCGGACAATGGTCCCAGCAGCTATGCTGGGACACCCCCTACAGGAAGTGACCGGAACGGCGTATTGGACATTATGCCACCGAGTCCAGGGACCACAGAGGCCTCCTGTCGAGGGAGTGAGGAGGCGGAAGAATCCACGAGTCGCCCAGGATGCCATGCTCGGCGAGGGTCTCGACGTTGGAGGTGATGATGGGGACTCCCTTCACCCTGTCGGCGACGTCCAGAAAGACGGTCTCGTTGTCATGAGACTCGAAGACGAAGAGCACCCGGGGCAGGCGGCCCTCGTGGTCTCGCTTCGCCCAACCACTGCCGAAGTAACGACGGTAGGACTTCAGGCGGACACGGGCGCGTTTCGGCGTCGTGGCCCGGCGCTCGAACTCCAGCAGGTACGGAAGCCACCGGCCTTGGTACTCCAGGGTGAAGGAGGCATCGGGATAGATGACGTAGGTGGTCCAGTCATAGTGGTAGCCGATGCTGGAGCGGGACGTGGGCAGCAGGTCCCACAGGTCGTGGTCAGGGGAGCGGGCGACCTCGGCGGACAGGCCCGCGGCGAAGTCTACGACGCCGGCATGGTGACGCAGCTGAGAGGCCAGGGCTCGCACCGCAGTTCCCGCGTAGATGTCGGCGTTCAGGTACAGAGGCTCGGCGCTCCAGCGGTCGAGGGTCAGTCCCACGGCGGCACGGTCCCTGCGGGCCAGGTACGTCAGTCCCTCGTCGGTGAGCATGTGCAGGGGCTCATCGGATCGCACGAGGCCGCGCTGGATCAAGAAACGTAGCACCTGGTTGACACGGCGCAGGGTGACGCCTCCCATCAGCCCCGCAAGCTGCTCCCGGGTGCAAAGGGGCCAGGCGGCCAGCAGGTCGAGAGCATCCTTCTCGGCGCGGGTCAATTGAACCGAAAGGGATGACGCGAGCTGTTCGGTGGGCTCCGGCATCGAGGCCTGCAGGTTGGAGGGATAAAGGCCGGCGGGATCCGGCTTCGGGCTCTTGCCCAGGAAGGAGTAGATTGTGTCCAGCAACCGCTCCGCCAAGGCCAGGATGCCCGGCAGGGATGAGTCAGCGGCTATGAGCACGGGAGGGTCGTTGTCCAGTCCCCTTCCACACTGCTGCCAGGCGACTCCCGTGTGGTCTCCCGCCAGGAACTCCTCTTCCGTCACCACGAAGGTCCTGAGGTGCTCCGACGGGTCGCCCAGGGATCGGACGGCCCTGCGGGTGGCCTGGTCTGCGTGGGTCAACACCAGGGTAACGAAGGGCCGATCGCTGTCGCTCAGCCGCTCGATGCTTCTGAGGCGATAGCGGAGCCTGGACGTGGGCAGCGCAGGCCCCTGGCGGACCACGCCGATGGTCCGCCCCTCCGACAGAGTGATCAGCATGTCGTAGGGGCCGTGGCGGTAGTGGTCCACGCGCACCGGGTCATCGTGCGGGTCGGCGTCTGCCACCATGGCGGCGACGTGGTGGAGCACAGCCACGGCGTCCAGCCGCTCGGCCAGCAGCCGGAACCACTGCTTCGACACAGGGTAGGCCCGCAACATGTGATCCCTGCCTTTCGTGGCTGCGCCTGAGGCGGTCACACCGTTCTCCGTGGGGAAGTACCGGCGCTGCGGCCGAGAACCCAAAGCGCTCAGGTGGTGAGGCACGGAGTCCACGAGGCCCCGCTCGGTCAGCTTCTTCAGCCGGTCTCGGAGTGTGGAGGCCGGAGTCCGCCCGAACCGGGACAGCTCGTCCACGGTGGCCAGGGGCGTGGCGCACAGCAGCAGGAGCGTCTTCTCGAGGCCCTGGCGCAGAGGCCGCAGCGCAGGGGTCCGGCCGCAGGCCCTCCAGGTCGATGATGATCTCGAGCGTGGCCGCATCAATCGCTCTGAGGCTGTCGCCGACCTTGCTCAGGACGGCGGAGGGCACTGCGCGCCCCAGCTGGCCCCGTTCGAGGAAGCGCCAGAGGGTGTGGCGGGACACGCCGAGAGCCTCGGCTGTCTTGCGTCGTCCATGCAGCCGGGAGTGGGAGCGCACGTAGTCCAGGACCGCTCTCTCAAGCTGCGGTCCGGCTTGCGCCGTGCCGTTCGATGGTCGTGTTCTTGGCTCCGCAACGATCAATCGCCTTCTCCAGTCGGCAATGCCCAACTTCTCATTGTGGATGGAAGAGTCGTCGAAGGTAATGCCTTGCAGGACACTGTATTGCAATTGGATTTGTGGTAGACGAGGGCTGATTTCCGCTCATCGCCAAGGCCGAGGCCATCCCCACGGATGAGGACGTGAATCTCCTGCGTCAGGCTCACCCTGTTCCAGCAGCCGTGTCATGAGGACCTCTCGCGTGCACCGACAGCCGCCCCGAATCGATGCTCCGGGCCACCGTCTTGACCCCCAGCGTTCCGGACCGCCCTGAGCCTGCCCTCCCTCTTCAGCAGGTCGTGCAGCAGAGCCTCGAGCCTCACCTCGTGAACGCTCTCCAGGCTGAGCCCGTCCTTCGCAGCCAAATCTTCGTGATTCATAACGCACTCTCCTCTCGATTCCCTCCGAGGGAACTTTCGTATCCGGGGGTGGGAACCCTTCACTCGACTTCCGACTTCCCTCCGAGGGAACTTCCGTAGCTGAGGCTGTCCCGCCTGGCCGGAACCTGCACCGGAACCGAATTGCTTCCTACGATTGCCCTGTAGGGGGCCTTTTGCGCCGGCCCAGCTTTGCAGCCGACCAACTTCTCTCCGAGGGAACTAACGACTTTTCCTGTACAGCCCCATGACACCACGAACGGCCCCCGGATTCCCATGCGTCATAACGGATGTCATGCGTGACACCGCTGTCGCGCGCGACACCCGCTATATGCCGTTGGAATGGGCTGTCGGACTCTCCACACTCGATTGCACGAGCGCAATCAAGATTCCAGAGCACGGGGAGGAGAACACGATGCATGACAGACTGCTGAGGCGTCGAGACGTTGAGAGGATCACGGGCATGAGCCGTGCCTCGATCTACCGGCTAATGCAGCAGGGCGATTTCCCGCGTCCAGTGAAGGTCGGCTCTACCGCCGTCAGGTGGAAGGAGAGCGACATCGCCGCCTGGATAGACTCCCGGCCAGTAGCGGTGAGCGAGCTCGGCTCGGTACTGCCTCGCTACCTTTCGCAACTCCTGGGGTAGAGTCTTCGCATTTCCTAAAGGGCGCTGAAGTCCCCTCTTGGCGCTCCCACAGGAGGGTTCAGATCCACCGTCAAGGCTGAGACGAGGCTCTCCATTCGCTCGTCGGTGACCTCCCGCAGAATGAACTCCATGAGGTCGTCCTGGCGCGGCTGGCCGAACACCATCCGATAGACCGCCAGCGACCTTCGAAGCACGTCCACCCGGTCCGCGTCCCTCGACATTGGCAGCACCGGTGAGTGACGCTGGATACGGGCACGTCCCTCCGTGAACACCCAGTGCGGAACAAGTCCCCCGTCTCTCTCGTACTCCTCGTCGGCAAGTTGGTATGCTAGTTCCCACGGGCTGAGTCGTTCGCCCCGCGCGAGCGCAGTTCGAGTCTGCTCAATCGCCAGTGCCCCGACCCTCTGGGCGATGTTCTTCCTGATGGCATGACCGTGGTAGCGGTGCACACGCCCTTCGCGCTGTTCGAGGTCGACCGGATTGGGCGGGAGATTCCAGTGGACGACGGCGTGGCAGTACCAGTGGAAGTCCAGACCCTCCTGCCCGATCGAGGTCGTGCCCAGCACGAAGGGCCAGAAGGGCGAGTTGAACGAGGCGCGGACATCGTCGAGGTGCAGGCCCGCCTGCTGATCCGCGGCATTACCACTGTCGCTGACGTAGCGCCGCGCGAAGTGCTGGCGCATCGCAAGTGGCCGCCGCACCACACCATCAGGGGTGGACTCCCACTCTGAGATGGCGAGGGGACGGGCGGCGATCTGGATGGCCTGGCAGAGTTCTTCCACGAGGGAGGCGGTGCCGCGACCTCCGCCCTTAGATTCTCGTATGACGTGGAAGAACTCATCCAGAACAGCGGCGAGCCCACCCTCCAGCACGTAGGAGAGGACTCGTCGCCAGTACTGCCTCTCCCCACCGGGCACGCCGGGAACGTAGACGTTTCGCAAGAGTCCCTCGGCTGTTGGTGTGCGAAAGAGAGATCTGAAGGCGTGAGCCGCCCTCATCGACTGCTCCTTCAGCTCATCGTCGGTTGGGGAAGTCGACGTGATTCGGGACAGCGCCCTCAGGGTCGCATTGGCCGGCGATCCCGTAGCCAGAGCGGCCATGACATCCAGGAGGTCCCCGGGAGGGCGTCCCAGGCTGGACGGATCGGACAGACCGGACATCACACGCTCCGCGAGTGTCTTCCACAGGGTCGATTCACCGGATTCATCGTCGCCACCAATTGCCGGAGGGCCATGAAGCCACTGCAGCGAGTCCGGTGACTCCCCAGAAAGCAGCAGCGGTGCCACGGCGTACCAGATCTCCTGCGGGGGTCCCTCGACGGGAGCGTCCCTAGTCAACTCCTCGATTGCGGGTCGCAGTCGTTCCCGCACGCCGCTCAGAAGGCCAGGAGCATCACCCGGCTCGTAGTGCAGCGGGTCCCCCGCGTCGGCAAGCGCGGACGAAGGGGTCAGAAGCGAAAAGAGCGAGTACGAGTTGACCGCGATACCCAGGAGCTGGGCCTCGTACCGCCGCGCCCGCTCGGCGTCCGGCACGTACCGGCGCTCGGCGCTGTAGCTGGTCATGGCCGCGATGGCGCGCGGCACCATGGTCCATGCCGAGAAGACGAGGCGTTTGGTTGACGAGCGGGCCCTCTCAAAGTCGCTTCCCAGGGTATATAGTGGAAGCGATGGCGGTAGCCAGAGGAGCTCGAACAGATGCCCGTCCTCGAGACCTGAGAGTAGCTCTCGCATCCGACCATTGCCCCCACCAATGTCTCGCCGCTCTTCCATTGCCCAGCGGTCCACTTGCAGGCCGGTTCCACGACTGACCAGTTGGGCGGCGGCGCCGTTCGATTCGGCCTCTACTGCCGCCCTGAGCCTGTCCGACAGCCGGTAGTTGTCCATGAAAGATAGCAGGTAGGGCGTCGACTTCCAGTATTCCATCACTCCCGGGGCGTTGACCGCGGCCGCCACTTCGCGGGCGCCAAGGTACGCTTCGACGTCCTCGACGCTGAGGTCGACCGCCGTCTCGGCAATCTCCAGCATCGGGTCTCCACCGGACGCCCTTCCGCGGCGCTCGGTCCTCGACATCACCCGCAGCAGCTCGCTCTGGACGCTGTCGCGGTGTTGAGAAAGTTGGGACAGAGCTTCAGAGCCGGCTTCGTCTGCGGACGCCGCGAGTGGCAGTGCCAAGCGGAACTGTCGCAACGACTCCTCGAGCGGGGCAACCGAACCATCCGGGCCCTGCAGGAACTGGACGGTCCGAAGAAAGTCCCTGTAGTGGTCATCGTCAGTCTCGTGGCTCAAGGTGTACATCTTGTAAGGGGTCGCCGAAAGGAGCAGAGTCCGCACCTCAGTGTTTTCGTCCTCGTACTCGAACAGGCGCTGCGCCAGCTCGCCGCTGGTCGTCCTGGGGTTTAGCAATTCCCTGAAGCGCTGGAACTCGTCCAGCACCACCAAGTCAGGTTCCAATGCGTCCAGGCAAGAGTGGGCCAAGAGCCTCCTGACCTTGGATACGAACCGGCTTCTGACTCGCCACGCCTCAGGGTCCACACCGGCGGCTAAGTGATCACGCACTTCCATGAACTCACGATGGAGCTCGGAGCCGGTACCTCCAACCTGTTTCTGGAACTGTCCCACTATGCTGTCGTCGATGGGACGGTCTGGGTACCAGGACTCGTACTCCCTGAAACGGGCGACCGAGGCGAGCCCTCCCTGGAACACCCTTCGGGCGTCCTGCCCCAGGTCGCCCCACGCCCGTGTGAGCATACGAAACAGAATGATCCTCTCCTCGGCGACTCCCTCGGCGCTGGCCGATCCGAAAGAGGTGCCCGGCGTGAGCGCGATAAGGTTCACGGACTGGTCGAGGGTGTCGAGGCGATACGGCAGCAGGGTGATTCGCTGGGCGAGCGGCCGAGTATCGATGGAGAGCCGGTTCTTGATCCTGTCCACATTCTGGCGCGCAATCGCCTGGTTGGAGCAGATGTAGATGACGTCAATTCGTGGAACGCCCTGGGTCCGCAGGTGGTCGATGGTCTGGGCGACGACGCCTGCGGCGACAAGCGTCTTTCCCAGCCCGACCTCGTCGGCGATCAAGAAACGGCGTGTGCTGTCCTCAGAGCCGTACAGCCTGCCGAAGGCGTACTCGGCCGTCCGGCGCTGGAAGTCCTTCAGCCCGCTGAGGACCTTCTCCGTGTACGCCTCAGGCCCCTTCGCAGTCACTTCAGTCGTCTCCTCGCGGTCCAGAGCGCGTCCCATACGGCTTCGAACTCCCCTCCCAGCAGCTCGGCGCCCGCCTCGGTGCTGCCTAGCTCCTCTATCAGCGAGTTCACGTCGTCCAGTCTGCGCGGATTGCTGCCCAGTGTCTCCAGCATGCGCTCCATCAGACCCGGAAGCGCGACTCCCCACGACGACTCGGAGTCTCCACTCGAGAGGGCGGCGTCCAGGTCCGCCACGGATACCTCCTGGTCCGGCGACAGGAGCAGCCAGAGCAACTGCATGAACCTGCGCTTGTCGCGCAGCAAGGCGGCGATCAGCCGGGGTAGTCGGTCTTCGGGGAGCCCATATAGCCGGATGACGCGCGCGAACCGCCTCGATTCCGTCTTTCCTTCGAGGGACGCTCTGACCTCAATTGCCAGGAACGCCGAGAGTTCGGACAGCGAAAGCCCTTCAAACTCGGTACCGTCCCCAAGCGGCAGTCCATCGTCGGCGGTTAGCGTCGCAGGCCAGCACCTGACCTCCGTAACCGCCGGACCGAGATCGGGCACTCTAGGCAGCTCTAGCCGCAAGCTGTACCGGCCGCTGTCCGAGTTTGCCACCGTACCGTCGACATCCACACGCGCCAAAGTCTGTACGGCGTTGTCGAGCAATCGGTCGAGACGCACCTGGGACTCATCCTCGACCACGGTTCCCGCCTCACTCACATCGAATTCTTCAATTAGGCTGCCGAAGGCGCCCGACTCGCCATCCCGATTCCCCCTCAGTAGCGCGTCAATGCCGAAACGGTTTTTCCTGCCCTCGAGTTCGACCATGAACTCGACGTTGCGTGGTTGCCTGCCGAGCGCCGCATCCGTCGAGTTCGCCGACCCAACCGCCACTCGCGCGTTCCAGCCGTCCTCGATCACGAAGACCTTCGCGTGCAGCCCGGCCAGCGGCGGGAGAGACTCGTCGGTGTCATCAGGCTCAGGCTCAAGGGCGGACCTGAAGGCGTAGACATTCTCGAATGACCTCAACGCATCCTGCGAAGCAGTCAGCAATGACTCCCTACGGCTCACCAGCACTGAGCGTCTTCTTATTCTCGTGACCGACCTCAGTAACTCACCGTCCAAGAAGGGCGAGATTATCAACAGCCGACGGTGATCGAGGTCAGGAAACGGGGGATTGGACCGGCGCAGGCCGAAGGGCAGGAACCGGCGCAACTTGAGCCCCTCCGGCGGACTCCATTGCACCCTAAGCAGCTCGTCGGAGAGCAGATCTACGCTCTGCTGGTGGAACCCTGCAACCGGGCCCGGGGCAAGCGAGGGGAGGCGCTGTAGGAAGTCGGCGATCGGGCGATTGATCGAATAGGCGTTGACACGGCTATCGTTTAACACGCCGTCGAGCACGAGCGACACGTCCCACGACGAGTCGAAAGTCAGGTTGCGCGACTGAGTGACCAGACGGTACCTCACGGGACGGCCTTCCGAACCCTCGCGCGGCTCGTAGCGCAGCACCCACACCTTGGGATGGAATATGGCCCACCCTTCTCTCCGGTCCGGTGGAAAGACGGCGACCACCGACTCCTCTATGAATGCGAGAACAGGCTGAACGTCTCGCGGCACCCCGGTATAGCCGCCCTGGCTGAACACGACGATGCGCCCCGCGTACCTGCGTGCGCTCTCGAGAAGCGAAAGCGGCTCGGTGGACAGCTGACCGTCGCCGTCCTGGGCGTCCCGGAAGGTGAATGCAAGTGGCACCGACAACAGCGCCATCAGGTCCAGGGTGAATGTCGTGCCGACCGCGCGGCTGAGAGTGTAGCCATCGGGAGGGCGAAGCGTGTCCAGAAACAGCCTTCGCCGGCCGGGTTCGAGCATCAGCTACGCTCCAATGCGCTCAGTATGTCGGCGCCGATCCTCTTCACCTGCGTCCAGCGGAACTCAAGAGGACCGGCGAAGGGATAGCCACGCTTCCGGTCGCGCGCCTCCGCGTAGGAAAGGCGCGCCCGCCCACCCTTCAGCGCTCGCTCCCGCTCACGCACAAGCCGTCGAGCCTCCAGCCGATCCTGGATGGGACCGTTTCCCGACGTCGATACCAGCTCAAACCACCGGTCGGCGAACTCCCTGGTCCTAGGGCGCAGTCTCGGATTGGCCTCATACAGCCGACGCCACATCGAGGCGCGGTCCCAGCTGCGAAGTTCAGTTCCAACCGCGCCTATGTCGCCTGACCACATGGCGAGCCGGTCCGAGTAGTCGTCCCTGCGTGCCTCGTCATCCAGCAACTCAGCAAGCATGAGGTCAAACAGGAGAACACCGCCCTGGTGGACAAGACTGAACCGCTGGGCGTCTCTCAGCCAGGCAAGCACTGACACTGGCGCGCTCTCCGCCACGGGGTGGTCCCAGGGTAAATCCCCAATCCTCAACTCCTCAGTCCGACCGTGCCGGAGTATGTGGGCCAGATAGCTCTGACTGTGGGAGAGCTCGACTCGCTCTCGAAGGTACTCCCCCTCCTCATGGGAAAGCGTGAATGAAGCCTTCCACGGAAAGTCGAAAGGCCGTCCAGGTACGTTGGCCCAGTTCCCGGCGACCCCTTCGGATGCCTCGTCCCGGCGCCCCTCTACCGGCTCCTCCAGCGTACGGCCGGCAAGGATCCACGGGGACGGCCGCCCTAGCGAGTCGAAGTAGGAAGGTATGGACCCCGGGTACCTGCGGATCCCCCAACTGGCCGTGCCCAGCCAATATATGTCGTGAGGCCATCGTTGCAAGGCGGCCCCCGCTTCCCGCCCGATCACCCCCGGGTCCGAGGCATGGCTCTCGACAAGGGCGTTGCGGAGTTGTAGTTGTAACCGGCGAGCATGATTGGCGTGATTTGAAGTTGAACTCGCCTCTACCATCTGCATGATCCAAGGGACGAAGAGAAAGTACCGTGCTCTGGTCTGGATCGTGCTGGTGCCCGGGAAGAGCTCGTCCGAAAACGTGTCACGGATGCTTCCGATCCCCAGTTCGTCAAGAGTTCCGGGCTCGTTCAGTGCGGAGACGAGTTGAAGAACCGTCCGGCGTTCGTGCTCGCTGCTGTCCAACCAACTGAGCGTTGAACTGGAGACCTCATTCATTGGACGTGCAAGCTATTGTGGCAATTCGGTATTCGCATTCGGCCAAGTTATAGGTCATAGTTGCCCAACAATCAAGCGGACGTTCTTTCTGACTGGCGACACGTTAGCACAGCGAACGAGGGTCCTGAGATGTGCTTATCTCTAACCAGCCGGGAGGTGGCATGTCTCTGGGCTGAACTGGGGCGTCTTCGGAGTACGTAGATCCGTCAGCCGCTCACAGCACTTCTTCCCGCGGGCAACTCGATGTTGGGGTCGACAGCGGTGTAGAGATCGACGGGACCGTTTCTGTTTCCGTCCTTCCTCCAAGCCAGTAACATATGGGGCCCAAGTCGGGAATCGACGACAGGACGAGGCTTAAGTGACCATAGGCCCAGCTCGACTTCCACGGGTACCGAAGAACTTCGTCACTGATTAGCGCCCGCCAAGAACGCCTCAGGGGATTCCGACGTATAGTATGGCTCCACTTCGAATGTGGGGCCAATCTCCTTCGGGCTTGGATGCAGTCTTGTGGCTGCGAACACCAAAGCGATGATTGCGAGAGTGGTGAGGACTGTTGGAGAACTCCGTTCACTACACATGTAGGCGTTCAACGCCTCAACCAGTTGAGTATGAGATAGGTTGACAGCGACGATGCGGCTAGGATGGCAGTCAATAAGTGCCGCGGTTGACATCACCCTCTGAATAGACTCCCGACCTGTGGCGGCGAGCGAACTCGGCTACGACACCAACGCCCAGGAGTCGCTCGGCTGATGTGCCCAGGCTAGGCAGTAAGGTAGCCAGCCCACTGCTGCATGAGCACACGCCGTCGGTCGAACAGGTCGGACCGGGCATATGCCTGCTCGACGCTGCCGCCAAGCTGATGCGCCAGGGCCGCCTCACCGACCGCCCAGGGCGTGTCCGTCTGTTCCATGGTCCACGTCTTGAAGGACGTTCGGAACCCGTGCACGGTCGCCCTGTCAGCAAGGCGGGCTTTACGAAGCACCTTGGTCAGGGTCATGTCGCTCAGTATCCGACCGGGCCGCAGAGGGGACGGGAAGCACAGCCCGGAACCGTCTTCGAGTTCACGTGCAAGCAGCAACACATCGAGGGCCTGGGCGCTCAGAGGCACCCGATGCTCTAAGCCCGCCTTCATGCGTGAGCCGGGTATCGTCCACATCGCACCTTCGATATCAACCTCGTCCCAAGTGGCCCCCCTCGCCTCGCCGGACCGCGCCGCCGTGAGGACCAGGAACTTCAGACAGTGTTTCGTAGCGGGTGACGTCTGGGACGCATCGACGGTACTCAACGCAGATCCCACCTCATGATAGGGAAGCGCACGGAGATGTGCCCTGACCTTGGGCATTGACGGCAGGGCTCCGTCGATGGCCTCCCCTGCCGGGTTTGCCTCGATCAGCTCGTTCGCCATCGCCCACCTGAATATCGTTCGCATCCGCTGACGCACGCGCCGGGCTGTCTCGGGGCGGCTCGTCCAGATGGGTGTCAGAACCGCCAACACATCAGCGCGGCCAATTCTGTCGATACGCTGGTTTCCTATCTTTGGGAAGGCATGACGTTCGAGTGTCTGAATCCAGGAGGAGGCATGCTTTTCGTTTCGCCAACGGGGCCTGTTCGCCTTGTGGACTGTGTAGGCGGCTTCCTCGAGTGTGGGCGTCTTGGGTCTACGCTTGTCCGCTACGGGATCCTTTCCGTCCGCAACTGCGGATCGGTTGTCGGATGCGCGCTTCCTCGCCTGTGCTAGGGATACAGCAGGATACCCACCCAGACCTATATCGCGCCGCCGACCGTCAATCCTTATCCGTTGCACCCCGCTCTTGCTGCCGCTCTTTCCTATGAACAGGTGTAGGCCGTCACCGTCCGAGTAGCGGCCGGAGTCCCTGAGCGCCTTCACCCTTGTAGCCGATAGCTTCACGCCATTTACCCTCCTCAATCTGTTCCCACAATTATTACCACCATTTGTGTGGGAACGCAAGAGAATTATGGATGCCGACCAAGAATCCTCAGGGCGGTCCCAAGAGGGTTGTTGATACCTGTATTAACTACGGATTCAGGCATTAATGAGACAATGGGGGACAGCTTGGGAACGTCGGAGAAAGAGGGGTGGTGGTGGAGATAGGGGGACTCGAACCCCCAACCTCGGCATTGCGAACGCCGCGCTCTCCCAGTTGAGCTATATCCCCATGCCGTCCGAATGGAGCCAACGGACGGATTCGAACCGTCGACCTGCGGTTTACGAAACCGCTGCTCTACCTCTGAGCTACGTTGGCTTGGTCGGGCCGCCTCTGGAATTGTAACACGACGGCCCGGGCTTGGCCTTACGCCTTGAACCTCGGCTGCCTTGGATCGCGGTCGCGCAGCAGGTAGGTGTTGTTGCCCTTCAGCGGCAGCTCGACCCGAGCGCCTCCCCGGAGGTGCGACTCGATGCTGGCAAAGATGAGCTCCG
This sequence comes from Dehalococcoidia bacterium, assembly GCA_965204975.1. GTDB lineage: Bacteria > Chloroflexota > Dehalococcoidia > Lucifugimonadales > CAJWER01. The sequence goes on along the minus strand of OZ242024.1, from coordinate 3,414,529 downwards.
TGCCCGCGTGGGCCGCCCTCGCCCCGCCCTTGGGAGGCTCGCCCGTGTCCAGCGAGTTCACCAGGTCCTCCACCAGCCTCAGGTTGGCGCTCTGCGGCCTGAAGCGCGGGAACCGCCCCGCGACCATCGTGGGCGAACCCCGGTAACCCGGCGGGCCCTGTTCGCGGATCCGGTACTTGGACCCTGCCCAGGCCGTCAGCGTGCCCCTCTCGCAGCTTGCCTCCCATTCGATCTCGTGGGGACTAAGGACCGCGTAGGCCGTGACGTCGTTCTCGAACTGGATAACGCCGTGGGACACGGGGTCCTCAGTGAGCCTGTCCCCGTCTATCTCCCAGGTGCCCTCCGCCAGGCTCATCTGGACCCAGGTCGCCCGGGCGTCGCCGTTGAGGTAGAGCAGGTTGTCGTAGTGGTGGCTCGCGCCGTTGAAAAGGCTGCTCCCGCTGAACACGACGGTCTTCAGGTCACCGATGCGGCCGCTCTCGATCACCTCGCGCATCTTCACGAAGCCGGGGTGCCACCGCCGCTGCGTCCCCAGGTTCAGCACAGCGCCGTTGCGCTCGCACGCCTCCAGGATGGCGTCGGCCTCGGCCATCGACGCCGACAGGGCCTTCTCCGCGTAAATCGCCTTCGCGCCGTTCTCGACGGCGTAGATCACGATCTCGGCCCGGTGCTCAGGCTGCGTGGCGACGCTGACGATGTCTGGCTGCTCCCTGTCGATCAGCTCCTTGTAGTCGGTATATTGGCGCTCCTTGGGGATGTCGAACTGGTTGCCGACCTCCTCCATCACCTCCGGCCTGATGTCCGAGCAGGCCACCAGGTCGGTCCTCGGGCACGCGTAGAAGACGGCCGTGTGAGCATAAGGCGGCACGTGGCCCGGCGCTCCCACAACCTCGTTGTCGATGAACGCGCCCATCCTGCTGCAGCCTATCACCGCCGCCGTGTAAGTCTTCATGGGATTTGCCCTCCGCTGTCTGTCCTTTCGGTCTTCGGGCGAGAACAACGCTCTCCAAGCCGTCCCCGCCCATCTGGATTCCGGCTTTCGCCGGAATGACGGTTGCGATACTAGTCCTGTCGCTCGAAGCGCGGCTGCTTCGCGGGTATACCGCGCTCCAGGCGGATCGTGCTGCCCTCGAGGGGCAGGTCCACCCGCGCGCCACCCCTCAGGTGCGACTCGATGACGGCGAATATGAGCTCAGTGCTGGCGCGCGCGACCCGGGCGCCGCAGCGGGACGGCTCCCCCGTGTCCAGGGAGTGGACAAGGTCCTCAACCAGCGAGAGCGTCGAGCTCTTCCACTCGTAGTCGGGGAAATCCCCATCGACCAGCCTGGCGCGCCCCCGGTGGTCTGCCTCGCCTCTCTCACGAAGCTGCCACTGATCGCCGTTGTCCAGCGCGGTCAAGACTCCGTCCTCGCACACGGCCTCCCACTCCGCCCGCCTGCTGCCCGCATTGAGAGCGTAGCCCGTCACGCCGTTCTGGAACTCAATGATCCCCTCGCCAATCGGGTCTATCGATATCTTCCCGTCGCCGATGGCGTGGTCGGCGTCCCGGAGCAGCCCCTGCACCCACAGCGCAGGATGGTCGCTGTTGAGCCGCATGATCAGGTCGAAGGAGTGGCTAGCGCCGTTGAAGAGCGCGCTGGTGTTGTATATGGTCAGCGCCCTGAGGCGCCCCAGCCTGCCGCTGTCGATGATCTCCTTCATCACGTCGAACCCCCGGTCCCACCGGCGGTTCGTGCCAAGATTGAAGAAGACCCCGTTGCTCTCGCAAGCCTCCACCATCGCGTCGGCGTCGGCCATGGAGGCGGCCATCGCCTTCTCGGCATATATGGCCTTCCCGCCGTTGTTGGCCACATAGGTGACGATCTCCGCACGGGGCTCCGGCTGGGTGGCTACGCTGACGATGTCCGGCTGCACCCGCTCCATCATCTCCCGGTAGTCGGTGAACTGGCCCTCGGGCGGGACGCCGTAGCGCTCGCCCACCTGGGCCATGACCTCGGGCCTGAGGTCGGAGCATGCCACCAGCTCAGTCCGGTCGCACGCCTCGTATCCCGCCGCGTGGGAGTACGGGTACCTGCCCGCCGGCACCTCGTTGTCGATGAATGCGCCCATCCTACTGCAACCGATCAGCGCCGCCTTGTAAGTCTTCATGTCCCCTGCCTTTCATGTGTTCCGGCCCCCGCCGCCAGGGCCGAATTCCTAGCAGAATCGAGGTGGGCCGAAGTGTCCCGCGAAGGTAGCAGGATGTTAAGGCTTATTCAAGCCAGCAGCCCAGATTCCGACGCGAATCCGGCAGCAATTCTGCCGGTGGACTGGGCAAAGAAGGCTACTGCTCCACGATGGGCTGGGCGATTATCCACAGGCTGCTGGCGGTGTAGATGACCATCAGGGCCAGCATGGCGTACTGCCCCCTGAGCGCCGCGGCACGGCCCACGGGCCTGCCCAGGGACACGACGTGGGCCACGTAGACCGACGCGACGTGGCCCAGCACTATGGCCGCCACGGATATGTACCAGACGGCCTGGGCCCCGATTATCTCCAGGTCCAGCCGGTAGCCGGCAGTGCCCAAGAGATTCCAGCCCCGCCCGAAGGGGTCCGAGGCCAGCGGAATGATTAGCTGGCCCTGGATCAGCAGGTAGCCGATGAAGTGCGCCAGGTTGTAGGCAAGGGCGATCGGGACCAGCGACAGCACGAACACCCTGGCGATTGCGACGACGCCTAGGTCCTCGCCCGACGCCTGCCGGATGCCCCACGAGAAGGCGAGGTACACTACGGCGAACCCGGCGACCACAGCTACAATGCCGACCGTGTCGATTACGCCGAGGGGGTCTGTGCCGAGGGAGCCCGCCGTCGAGTAGAAGGCGTTTTGCACGCTGCGCCACAACTGCGTCTCTGAGAGGCCGTCGAAGGTGACGCTCGCCAGCATGAGCACGACGAATGCGGCTCCGGCAGTCGACAGCCTGCCCGGCAGCGTCAGCCCAACCGCATACGGGCGCAGGTTTACTTCTCTCTCGACCCCCGTGCCGCCTGCAACCTGGAAGCACTCCAGGCAGTCCACGCAGTCGCCCTCGTGGGGCTCGCAGCCGGAGCTGCACGACCGGCAGACGCGGCTCTCCGGCACGCGCATCTCGGTCGGCGAAAAGCGTGCGAAGAAGGCGAACAGCACGGAGTAGAGCTCGCCGTTGCGGAGCCAGACGTGCTTACCGAACAGCAGCATGCCCGCCCAGGTGACGAGCGAGTAGAGCACTATGAGTATCGAGAGGTTCAGGGGCGCCGCCGCGCTGGGGTAGACGTTCTCCAGCCACACGAACACCAAGAACAGGGCTGCCGCCGGCCACCTGTCCCACCCCTGCGGGTACAGATACATCGGCCCGCTCGGGGAGCCCGCAACCCTCTCGGCCCACTCGAACACGGTCCGCCACGGGTTGACTACCGCCCAGAGATTGCCGAGCAACGCAGCCACGTAGCCCATGCCGACCCAGAAGATGATCCAGACGAACGTCGGCGAAATGTTGTCGAGGGCGCGGTTCGTCCCAATGAACCCGGCTGCGGCAAGGAGCAGGAGGACGGCCACCCCCAGGATGCGCAGGACGGCGATTAGCACCCGGCTAGATAGGACCGGGCCCACCAGAGGTACACGCAGTAGATCGAGACGGGGGTACGAGACCCGGCCGGAGCCCCCCCGTACGAATAGCGACAACACGACGAACGATGCCGCGACGGTTGCCGCCGCCCCGACCACGAACAGGTTGAGCGGCAGCGGCAGATCGTAGCGTTCGCCGAACCCGTGGGCGTGAGCCACCCCGACCGTCAGCCCGGCCGCAACGCCCACGCAGCCCAATACCATGGCGAGGCGGAGGATTCTCATGCTGTTAGAGCGATTGTACGACCCCGCCAGCCGACGCCACAACGAACGTTCCTAGTCCTCACGGCTGCTCCTCGAACGTCCTGATGTAGTTGATCACGTGCCATATCTCGTCGTCCGATAGTCTCTCGCCCAAGGCAGCCATTGCGGTCCCGGGGATTCCCGCGTCGACGAAGCCGAACAGCTCGGAATCGGAGTGCAGCGGGACGTGTACTAGCAGGTTGCCCGGCGGCGGGTCCAAGGCCAGTCCGGCAGGGCCGTCGCCGAGGCCCGTCTCGCCGTGGCAGGCCTGGCACGTGTCCTCATAGACCTTCGCCCCTATGCGCAGCGATTCGGCGTCGGGCGGAAAGGGGTTCCGTGAGGGCGTTCCGGGCGAGCCGACCAACTCGCTGCCGAACAACATCGCCGCGCCAGCCACCAGTCCCAGGACTCCAGGGGTCATCACGCCGGCTCCCCGCAGGGTGAACAGGCCCCCCAGCGGCATGCCCGTCGCCAGGAAGAGCACTCCCAGCAGGACGAGACCGACGCCGAGCAGCACCTGTCCCGTCCCCGGCGAGGGGGCGATGGCGCTGCTCCCACCAGCCTCGACCTCGAACCTGAAGCCCGTGCGGGCGTCGAAGGCGTCCGGGCGCCTGACGACCAGCTCCGCCTGCCATGCCCCTGCTATGCTGAACCGCCCTTCCTCCGCGACGTAAGTTCCACCACCAACCGGAGCCGCCTGGAGTATATTCTCGCCGAGATCGTCGTCTAGGTAGCTGATCCTGACACTGACGTCCGACGCGTTGTCTATTGGCTCGCCCAGGCGGTCTGCGAGGGACACCTCGAAGCGATTCAACCCGACGGCCCCCGGTTCGATCCTGAGGGCTATGTGCGCGCCTTCGGCACTCGCCGTGAACTCGATGGAGTCTGGGACGCCGAGGCCCTCCCGCGATGCGACCTGGCGCGCGGGTTCGAGTGCAGTCAGGAAGCCCACGACCAGCACGACGAGGACGGCTATTACAATTTCCGCAGCCACGAGGCGGCGCAGCCACCTTGCGGCCGAGTCGTTCAGGGCCAGGCGGGGCCTAATCCACAACAGGTTGACGGCGCCAAGGAGCAGGAGCCCCATGACCAAGGCTATCTTGGCCAGGAGTGCGGCACCGTACGGAGTGGCCAGTGCCTCTACGATTGTGACCTGCGCCCACGCGCTGTATAAGCCCGTTACAACGAGGGTTGCGACACTGAGGGCAGCCAGTACGGAGAACCGCGGCACTGCCGCTGCAAGCACTCTGCGGCTCTGCGGGCCCGCAAGCGTGGTCAGTGCGGTCGCTGCCAGGAGCAGGAGCGCCGCCAGACCGCCGACCCACACGGACGCCGCCACCATGTGCAGCAGGTCGTTCGCAAGCGCCCACGCACGGATGCCAGCCGTAGCTGCCGCGTGGCTCGTCAGGCTCAGCGTCGCCAGCAGGCCAACTCCGAGACAGAGAGAGAGCACCGCCAACCCAGGTTCCCGGCCGGGCCACCTTGCCTGGGCAACCATTAGTCCGGCTATGGCCGCGGCCAGCCCTGCGCGCCAGATCCACAGCCGACCCCAGTCGGTCTCCGCCAGGACGGTAACCATCGGCCCAGGAAATGCCGAGAGAATCGTATCTTCGTGTATCGCGGAGGCCTGAAGTGCAAGCTGGACGGCAGAGGCCAGCACCAGCAGACCCAGCGCCGCGGCCCGTAGCCTGGTGGAGTGAAGCGCCCAGAGCCGCCGCAGCCGGTCGCCGGAAGGTCTGCTCCCGAGGACCGGGCCGACTACCAGCAGCTCGAAACTGAAAGCGCCGACCAGCAGCAGCACCCCCAGGAACAGCGCCCACCCCACGAACGGCTCGACTGGCGAATGGAACAGCGCCTCGTGTCCGTCAACGACCGCCATCTCTTCGCTCGGCGCACCAACCGAGAATATGAAGGAGCCGCGAACACGGTGGCCGTCGACCGTAGAGACGTTCTTCCACCCAACGGTATACGTCCCATCCTCCAGTGGCGGTAGGGAGACGGACATGACGACAGGATTGTTGGCATCGACGGCGCTGTCGCCGTTGTCGACCCTTGCGCCGGACGAGTCCAGGACTCGTATCTCGCTGAAGGACGGCTCCAGCGGCTCGGTGAAACTGATAACGACCCTGGTCGGAGCCTCCTCCAGCACCGAGTCCGGCGCAGGGTCGGCGGAGTCGAGGTTCGCGTGGGCGTGAGCAGCGTCCCCATGCCAGGCTACCGCCAACATGAAAGCCGCAGCTACGACAGCGGCCGCGCCGACCCTGGCGCCGGACATTGCCTATCTTCTCCGCAGACCGACCGCGAGGCCTGCCGCACCGGTGCCTATGCCCAGCACGCCCAGGACAATGCCGACGATACCGAGCATCCTGGCTGCAGAGGCGCTGTCGGAGGCGTCGATGGCTGCGTCCTGCGCACCTTCAGCCGAGGACTGGGCGCCGCGAGCGGCTCCCTCTATCTCTCGCACCGTCGCCTGCCTCTCCGGGAATTGGAGGTCGCCGGCCGGGTTTACGGTGCTGAAGGTATTTGGACCGGACTCGAAAGTCTCGTCGACTGTATGCCCCTCGACGGCGCCGAAGAACCGGAACCGGTAATGCCCCGGCGCAGTCGGGATCATCGCGGCCGTGTAGTAGCCGGGCTGACCGGAGACTGCGGTCAGCCGCATCGACCTAGAGACTCCGCTCCCGATATGAGTCACCTCGACCTGGAGGGTCTGCTCCACGCCCTCCACAGGCACAAGGTCGCCGTGGTCGTGGGCCGCGGTGGCGCCTCCATCAGAGCTCATTCCTCCGTGATGGCCCGCGTCGGAGCCGTGCCCGTGAGCGTCGCCTTTCTCCACTCTCAGCTGGACCCCATTCCCTACCCCTTCGATCGCCGGCTCGACGGCAAACCCGACAGTGAACTGGTAATCGCCTACAGACCTATGATCGTGGGCGGAAATTGCCGCCGCGGATGCCAGGCTTGCCGCCAGCGCGGCAAGAGCAAGTAACGCGGCTTTCCTTACAGGCAGATTCATAGCTAGCTCCTTTCCATAATGCAATTACTAGGGCGGTAGACACGTAGTCAAGCGGACCAACGTCCGCTCGAGCGACCGCCGCAGTTTGCTGGGAAGACAAGCTATGTCCTGGGCGGTTGTGTGGGAGGCGCTACGAAGCTCTGCTGTAGCAGAACGCCGTCCTGTCCCGAGTAGTAGGAATGCGGGGTCTCGTCCGGGTCGGGGAACGAAAGTGCAGACTGCGATGCCGAGCCGGACACGCAGGCGTGGCCGTTCACGGCGCCGCTGTACGATGCGATTACGAGAAGTCCTCCGCGGTCCTCCTCGCCTCCCGTGGCGGAGGCCTCGTGGTGAGAGTGGTCGTGGGAGACCTCGTGGTCGTGCAGGTGGTCGGGAAACAGCGCACCCATGTACACGTGACCGTGGCCGGGCTGCCTGCCGGCATAGTGATGGTCCAGCATGGGCCCAACTCCGGGCAGCAGAGCGATAGTGGCTGCGGCAGCGGCCCAGCCCAGCCGAGCGACAAGACGTCGTATGGACGCAAGTTTCATGGCTGAATTATAGCCGACGGTGAGGGTCTACCGTGAAGGTTCACCACGTTTCCGCTGCTGAAAATACGCCCGGACCGACAGCCCCAGCACAGTTACGAGACCCAGGAGAACCAACAGTATCGCTATGCCTCCAAGGGGACTGGCCTCCACCACTTCCAGAGTGAAAGTAGCTTCCGCCGCACCCGGGGCGGCCTCGACCAGGACGGTGAAGGCCCACTGCCCCACCTCGTCGACAGCCGTATTGACTTCGTAGTACGTGGGCTCCCGGAGATTCCTGTCCGCAGCCAACGGACCCAGCTCTATTGGGCTGTCGCCCGGCCCCTTCCCGACCACCGCCACGCTGGCGTCGAGGACGTACTCGTCCGTAGCGGACTCTTCCACCGTCACGGTGAGATGGATGTTGCCCACCACAGGGGTGTTGGGAATGGTGCCCAGCGATATCCTGTAGGGCCCGGCCTGCTGCCTGTCGAAGCCGAGTACGCGCCCGTTGGCCGAGACCTGCTGGGCGGCGATCATCAGCACAAAGACGGCGACAAGCAGCACGGACGCCAGCCTGACGAGGGACTGCACCAAGCTGTGCCGGCTAGTCGGGCCCGGAGCCCTGCAGGAGGTAGTAAGTCATGGACTGCAGGGACAGCACCGGGTCGATATTGCGGAGGATGACCCCGTCCGGCACATGGGGGGCCACTGGGGCGTAGTTCAGGATGCCCTGCACACCCGCCTGTACCAGCCTGTCGATGACCGACTGTGCCTGGGAGGCCGGGACCGCCACAATGCCGATGGTGATGTCTGATGCATTGACCGACTCGTCCAGCTCCGACATCGGCCCTATGGGTATGCCTCCCACGCTCTTGCCTACCAAATCGGCGTCGCTGTCGAATGCGGCTACGATCCTGAAGCCTTCGGGGACGAATCCCGGGTAGTCGATTATCGCCTGTCCGAGATTCCCGACTCCGACCAGGCATGCGGTCCAGCGCCTGTCCAGCCCCAGGATCCGGCGAAGCTCGTCCCGGAGATAGGGGACGCTGTATCCCTGCCCCTGTTTTCCGAACTTCCCGAGATAGCTGAGGTCCTTCCGCACCTGGGCCGGGGCTATGCGAATGAGCCTGCCCAGGGTCTTCGAGTCCACAACGTCGTTGCCGGCGTCGAGAAGCTGGGACAGGGCCCTCACGTACATGGGCAGCCTGAGAATCACTACGTCAGAGACCCCAGAAAGGTCCTCCGGCTTTTGACGTGCGCTTGGCATTTCGTTGGCAGTATACCCCTGAGCGGGCTCCATGTGAATCAAACAACGGCCATGCCATCAGGCCCGCCAAGGGTGCCGGGATATTGACACTCCGGCACCCTGAGTGCTAAGATTAGCTACGATTTTGAGGTGCCGCTCGCCGCGGGCCCGGTGAGCGCAAGGCTTTCCGGTTGCCCTGCCAACAGAGACTCTAACTCGCCGTGTGCCGGGAGACCTGCTGGGATGGTGACTGAGAACAAAGTAGAGCTCAACAAGGGCCTGAGAAGCGGCTACTACGACAGGACCGAGTCGAGCCTCATCGTCCCCAAGCCCGGCAAGCTACTTTACCGCGGCTACAACATCCACGATCTCGCCCAGCGCTCCACCTTCGAAGAGACGACATACCTCCTCCTCTACGGCTCCCTGCCGACTCGTTCCCAGTGCGACGAGCTGACCTCGAAGTTAGCTTCCCTGCGCGGCCTCCCTCAGCAGGTCATCGACACCATCGCGATCTACCGGGACGCCCATCCCATGGACGCGCTCCGTGCAGCCGTTTCGGCGATGAGCGTGTCCGACCCCGACGTAGAGGACAAGTCGCCTGAAGGCGTCCTCGAGAAGGGCATCAGGATGGTTGCGGCCGCGCCGTCCATGGTCGCGGCACACCACCGCATCAGGAACGGGCTCGACCCGGTTGAGCCGGATACGAGCCTCACGCATGCAGCCAGCTTCCTGCACCTGCTATTTGGCGAGCATCCGGACCCTGAGGACGCGCGGCTGATCGACAAGGACCTGCTGCTTCATGCGGAGCACGGGAGCAACGCGTCCACGTTTGCCGGACGGGTGGCTGCTTCCACCGGCGCAGACTTCTACTCCGCGATGACCTCAGCGGTGGCCGTCCTCAAGGGGCCGAAGCATGGGGGCGCCGCGGAAGCCGTGATTCGCATGGCCCACGACGTCGGCAGCGAGGACAACGCCGAGGCATACGTCGAATCCGTGATCGGCAACAGGGGCAGAATCCCTGGGTTTGGCCACCCGGTCTACCAGGACATCGATCCCCGCTCCGTCCACCTCAGGGCCGATGCAAAGGCCCTCGGGGAGCGCAAGGGTCAGCCCAAGTGGTTCGCAATCATAGAGGCCGTGGCAAACAGCCACGCCATGCGCAGGCGCGCCAAGCTGGGCATCAACCCCAACGTCGACCTCTGGTCCGGGGCCATCTACTCCCTGCTCAATATTCCGGAGGACCTGTTTGTGCCGCTCTTCGCAATCGGCAGGTTCCCGGGATGGACCCTTCACCTCCTCGAGCAATACGCCTCCAGGGACATTCTCCGCCCAAGGCTCTTCTACAGCGGTCAAAAGGATCTGGATTACGTTCCGATGGACCAACGGCAATGAGACCAAGCCGGAAGCTCAGTCGAGGGGCAGGCCCGGCTGGAGAGGGATGGACGTGACGAATAACGGGGAGCCAGCATCGGACTGCAGCCGCCACGAGTGGCTTATCGACAGCCCCAACGGCCCGACCAGCCGGGGCGTATGCATGAACTGCGGCCAAAAGAGCGAGTTCAAGAACTCCATGCCAATCTCCGGCTGGGACAGGTCGGGAGGGCAGGCCCGAAGGGCGAAACAGTCCCGGGCGTAGACCTGCAGGACGACCCCCAGCAGCAAACACACAGGGATCCCGAGGCCTCAACGGCGTTCCTCCCACCGAACTCTCGCATAAGCTGCCCAAGCGCCAAGGCGGCAAGGGGCGCGTGGACCCTGCCTCCTCCCCGATGACCACGGCCGCAGAAGTCGAGATCCGGGCCCGCATTTCCCAGCACGGCAGGATCACCTTCGCCGACTTCATGGACATTGCCCTTTACCACCCGACTGGGGGCTACTACAGCCGTGGCGGGGCGGTGGGCCCGCGCGGCGACTTCTACACCAGTCCGACGGCCCATCCCGCATTCGGGGCGCTGCTGGTCGTCCAACTCCGGCGCATGTGGGATCTGCTCGGGAGTCCCGCCCGCTTCGACGTGGTCGAGATGGGCGCAGGAAACGGACGACTTGCTGCCGACATCACCGCACACGCCGGCCGGCTCGACCCCGGTTTCGCGAGAGCCGTCCGGTACGTCGCGGTCGACCGGACCCTTCAGGCGCCGGGGACCGGCTGCCTGGCAACCTCCGGTGCGCCGCAGTCCCATGACCTGGTTAGAACGGACCGAATACCGATGAGAGGCGTGCGTGGATGCTTCGTCTCGAACGAGCTGGTCGATGCCTTCCCTGTACACCGGTTCCTCGTGGATAACGGCATCCTGGAGCTGTACGTGACTGAGAGGGACGGCGGGTTCGTGGAGATCCCCGGCGAGCCCTCGACACCCGAGCTGGCCGCGCGCCTCGACCGGCTGCCGCACAGGCTCCCGCCGGGCTACTGCGGTGAGATCAACCTTGCCATAGGACCATGGATGGCGGAGGTCGGCGAAGCCCTGGAACGCGGCTTCGTAGTGACCATCGACTACGGCGGCATCGACACCGACCTCTATTCCACCAGGCGGATGTCAGGGACCCTCCAGACGTACCGGGGCCATTCGCCCGGATCAGGGCCATTCGCGCACATAGGCCTGCAGGACATCACCAGTCACGGAGACTTCTCGTCCATTGCGTACGAGGGGCGGCGAGCCGGGCTCGAGACCATCGGGCTCGTGACGCAGGCCGCCTACCTGGGAAGGCTTGGCCTAGGGTCGTGGGTACGTGCAATCAGGACGATGGAGCTGGGTCCGCAGGAGAAGCAGGCCAACACCATGGCCATGCGCAACCTGGTAGACCCGTCGGGCCTCGGCAGCTTCAGGGTACTCGTCCAGGAGAAAGACACTGGTATCGACGACATCGAGGCAATTATGCCCCACGACGACGGCGCACCCGGCGCCCCGCCTCTGCTCAGCCGCGAGCACATGCCCCTGATGGAGGGGCGGTATGCCCACACGGCCTGGCAACACGGCTGGACGGAGCCGGCGGAAGGGCCGGGCGCTCAGTCCTCCTGAGCCTGGGTTTGCGGGCGAGGCTCGCACTTCCGGGCGGTGGTGATGAAGCCGGTGTGCGCCACCATCCTCTGCGCGGGACGCACGCTGCGCCCCCCGGCAGACCAGGGCCTGACGAGCACCTCCACCGTCTCGATGAGTTCGAACCGCCGGTCGGCACGCAGCGCCAGTGTGAGATCCTGGAACTGGTGCACGGTCGGCACGAAGCTGACGAATATGCCCCCCGGAGCGAGCGCGTCTCCGGCATGGGGAACGACGTTCCAGGGCTCGGGCAGGTCGAGCACGACCCGGTCGAGTTCCCTCTCTTCGATCTCTTCCGACACGTCGCCCAGCTTGAAGGTCAGCTGCGGGCAGTCGGGCAGAGCCGCCGCGACGTTTGCCCTGGCGCGCTCCAGCATATCCTTCCGCACGTCGTATGAGACTACCCTGCCCTCCCTGCCCACCGCCCGTGCCAGCAGCAGGGTGATCGCGCCCGAGCCCGACCCCGCTTCGAGGATGCTCAGGCCGGGGTATATGTCGCCGAGGGTCAGGATCGCGCCCATATCCTTGGGATAGACCACGGTCGCGATTCTCGGCATGAGCCGCGTGTAGTCGGCCGCGGTAGGCTTCAGCGCGAGGACGATGTGGCCCCTCGAAGTCGATGCCCGCAGCCCCTCGTCGCTCCCGATGATGTCGTCGTGTAGGACGTCCCCCAGGTGGGTGCTGAAGTGGGCCGCCTCCTCCAGGGTGATGAGGTACAGCCTGCCCCGCTTGTCGACGATCATGCAGGGTTCGCCGGCACGGAACAAGCTAGAGCACCACTGCAAGACAGAATGTGGATCTCACGCCGATTCCCCCTCGTCTGCGATCCTATCCACCTCGGCCAGCACGTCGGCAACGTCCAGGTCGGACTCGGTCGTGCCCTGACCCGTCGGGCCGGGTAGCCTCACGCTCTCGTAAGTCCGGGCGAACCTTACGATACCGCTCTTGTCCACGATGACGACGGCGCGGAGAGAGGCGCCCAACTCTTCGTTGAAGAGGCCGTACGCCCTGGTCATCTCGCCGTGGGGGTGAAAGTCGCTAAGCAGTCTGACCGGATACGAAGTCGATGGTCCCAGCGAGACGTTGTAGGCGGCCAGGCTCGGCCTTGGGTCGCAGCTAACACCCAGCACCTGGGTGTCTCTCGCCATGAATTTCGAGTTATACTCTCGAAACTCGGCGATCTGGCTCGTTCAGTTGTCGGTGAAGGCGAAGACGAAGAAGGAGAGAACGACGTTCTTCCTGCCCCGGAAGTCGCTCAGCGAGACCTCCCGCTTGTTGTGGTCGGTCAGCGTGAAGTCCGGGGCCTGTTGGCCCACTTCGATCATATCTAACCTCTGCAATCTGGGGTGGCCGGATTATATCACCGGCAACCCAAGCTACAGGAGAATCTCATGAAAGTGCTGGTAATGGGGCCCGGAGGGGTCGGCGGGTACTATGGAGGCGTGCTCTCCAGGGACGGGCACGACGTCACACTCGTGGCCCGAGGCGACCATCTCGAGGCCATATCCCGGGATGGGCTGCGCGTCGAGAGCCTGAACTCGGGCAACTTCACGGCCCGGCCGGGCGTCACGGACCGCCCCGGAGAAGAACACACCCCCGATCTCGTCCTCTTCTGTGTGAAGGGCTACGACAACGAGACGGCCATCGAGCTGATCCGGCCCGCGGTCGGCCCGGATACGGCGGTACTCACGCTGCAGAACGGTATCGGCAGTGGCGACCAGCTCGGCGCTGCCTTCGGAGCGGACAGGATACTCCTGGGCGCGACCTATATCGACGGCAACAAGAGGGGGCCGGGCTTCGTGACCGAGACGGGCAAGTCGCCGCTCATAGTATTCGGGGAGCAGGACGGGCGGATTACGGACCGGGCCGAGCGCATACGGGCGGCCTTCGCAGACGCAGGAGTGCCCATCGAGCTCTCGAACAACGTGGAGAAGGCACTGTGGGAGAAGCTGGTGTACATCACCGGCTGGAGCGGCATGATCTGCTGCACCAGGACCTTCTTCCCTGAAATATTCGACACGCCCCAAGCGGCAGCCATGACGCGCACCGTGATGGGCGAGACCTTTGCCGTGGCGAGGGCCCGGGGGATCGACCTGGAGGAGGGCATCGTCGAGGCCACGCTGGACGAGTTCCGCGACGTGGGGGACGATCCGGTCTCGTCGATGTTCACGGACATTCGGAAGAACGGAAGGCTGGAGATCGAGGTGCTGAACGGCGCCGTCTCGCGGATGGGCAAGGAGGTCGGAGTGCCCACCCCCGGCAACGACTTCATCACCGCCTGCCTTCTCGTGCCCCACAACCGCGCCCTGGCCGAGTACGCCGCGAGCTGACAGGAGGACTGACGTGTCCCACTTCTACGACCTGGAGCAGCTGGACAGCAAGGACCTCGTGGACGGCGTGACCCTACAGGCCGTCTGGGGTGAGAGGATCATGCTGAGCCGCGTCTCGATCGAGCCCGGCGCCGAGGTACCCCTGCACGATCACCCCCACGAGCAGGCCGGCATGCTTCTCGAAGGCGTGATGGAGATGACCATAGGCGACGAGACGCGGGAGCTCAGGCCCGGCGACTCCTACGTCATCCCCGGGGGAGTGATGCACAGCGCCATCGCCATCGGCGGACCGGTCATCGTGCTCGACATCTTTTCCCCGCCCCGCGAGGAGTACAAGTAGCCCGCCTGGCCCTGTAATCCTCCCCCGACGCAGCGGGCGCCGCATCCATCAAGTGTCACCCTGTAGGGGCGGGTTTCAAACCCGCCCTCGCCTTGCCCTGGGGCGACGCTGCCCATTTGATGGTGAATGTGGGATGGTAGCGTCGGCTCCGAGCGTGCCCGGGGACCCTATACCTTCCTGAAGAGGTTCAGGAACCTCTCTTCGAAGAAGTCGAAAAGCCCCCACCTGTCCAGCTCGCGCTTCAGTATCTCAGGATTCGCGCCCTGGCCCACCTCAACGAACATCCTCTCGATGGCGTCGATGGCCGCTCGCGGAACGCCGCCGAAGCCCTCCTGGGGCTCCAGCATCCCCCGGCCCGCCATCTCCTGCACGTTGCCCGCCAGGGATGAAGACGTGAACTCGTAAATGAACTTGAGGAGCGCAACGTCCCACGCCTCGTCGACGCCGACCATCACGACCGACATGTCCTCTTTGCGCTTGTCCAGGTCGCCGGCGATCCTGTGCGCGATCTCGCTGGGCAGTCCCCCGACGATGTCCATCTTGTCCGATGAGTGCCGGTACTGGTAGAGAATCCCCGGGCTGTTCGGCCCGGCCTCGCGGGATATATGTGAAAAATACTCGTGCGCCTCGGAGCTGAACCCGTCGAGGCTCATGGCGTAGGTGGGAGTGACGATGGCTGGCCGCTCAGCGATTACCCGCCCCGTGCGCACCACACCCTCGTGCTTCGACTCCTGCAGCTCCTGGTATATGGGCTCGGTCACCACGTAGTAGGCTATGTTGGTGGAGCCGAAGGTGTGCAGGCGCTGCTTAGGGAACCTGACTACCCAACTCTGCTCGGCAGCCCTGCGCCAGTCGTTCTCGTTACGTAGCATATTCCTGGTCCGATGAAGTGGGGCAAGCGCTGTGGCACGCCCTCACATTCGATGCTAGTTGCCACCCCGAGAGCGTGTCAAGCGTTGTCGAGGGCAAACAGCGCAGCCTGGGGAGCTCCACTTCGGTTTGCCCTCGCGTCATCGGCAACGACGGAGGACCCCTTCATCCGTCGCCGGGCTAGCTTGTCCTGATGAAGTCGACCGCGCGTTCCGCCATGGCGATCACCGTGTGATTCAGGTTCGCCCGTACCGTGTCCGGCATGATCGAGGCGTCGATGGCGCGTAGTCCCTCGACGCCGTGGACCTTCCCGTACTGGTCCACAACGGCCTGAGGGTCGCCTGGAGGCCCCATCTTGCACGTGCTCGAGACGTGGTGCGCGGTGATCACCTCGCGCCTCATCCAGGAGTCCAGGGCTACGTCGCTGCGCAGGACGTCGTCGGACGGTGCGACGCGGTCCTCGACAATGCCATCGAAGGCCTTGTGCCTGAACAGGTCGGCACAGAGCCTGATGGCTTCGCGAAGTCGCTTCCTGTCGAAGGGGTCGTCCAGCAGGTTGAAGTCGAGGTACGGCGGCTGCCTGGGGTCGCTGGACTGGAGGCGCAGCTCGCCCTGGCTTAGGGCCAGGTAGAGACACAAGCTTACGCCCACGCCCACCGGCTCCACGTGGTCCAGGCCCCTCATAGGCCTCTGCGCCGCGTAGTTGCCCATGTATATGACCAGGTCGTTCTCGAATGGAGAGCTTGATGCCGTGAAACGCAGGGTGACGGTGCCGGTGGCGACCTGGTCAACGTCCAGTGGGAATCCCTCCCGCGTACGCCAGGCAACCGGCACGTCGGGGTGGTCCCGAAGATTCCGCCCGACCCCCGGCAGGTCCTGGATCACCGGAATGTCGAATTGCCGCAGCCGGTCTGCGGGACCGATGCCAGACAGCATGAGGATGTGCGGGGTGCCTATTGCGCCAGCGCAGAGGACTATCTCATCGCCATACACATAGAACACCTCACCACCGCCCACCACCCGCAGCCCTTCAGCTCGCCGCCCTTTGAAGACGATGCCCAGGACGAGGCAGTTCGACCTGACGGCCAACCCCGGCCGATAGCGGGCCGCGTCGAGGTAGCCGATTGCCGTGCTCACTCGCACGCGCCCGTCCAGGTTGAATGCCAGGGGACCCACGCCGGTGGAGCCGGGCTGATTGTGGTCCGGGCAGTCGGGGAACCCGGCGTCCCGGCATGCACTGTAGAAGGCGTGCTGTTGCGGGCCCCACTCGTCGGGCCGAAACCTGCGGCAGGTGATGGGGCCGTCCGAGCCGTGCAGATCATCCTGGAAGTCCTGGTCCGCCTCCAGCTTTCGCATGAAGGGGAGCATCTTCTCGTACCGCCACTCGGTGTTTCCCCACTCCGCCCAACGGTCAAAGTCCTCCGGCATTGCCCGCAGGAGCTGGGCGTCGTTGACGGCGCTGGAGCCTCCGGTGACCCTGCCGCGAGGGATGTCAATTTGAGCCTGGTCGGTGGCCCTCGCGCGATAATTCCATATGTGCCCGCTGTCCTCGAGGGTCGTGCCGGCCCCGTGGGCGTACTTCACAAAGTCCGGCATGCGCTCCTGTGAGGGGTAGTCTGCTCCCGCCTCGAGAAGCAGGACCGAGCGGCTGTGGTCTTCCGAAAGGCGGGCCGCCAGGACGGCGCCTGCCGAACCCGCGCCGACGATGATGTGGTCGTATCTCTTTCGCATGCAGTTGCGCCTAGAGACGCAGCTCCAGTCTTGGTTTCAGCAGGCGGTCGGGCACCTCGTTTTCGCGCATGAACTCGACCAGGAGCTGATGGACGTCCCTGGCCACGTCCGTGTGGCTCTCTATCACGTTGTCTAGCTGTTGGGGATCGGATGCGAGATCGTATAGCTGGGACACTCCCGGGGCAGGGCTGTACAGCAGGCTCCAGTGACCCGCGGTGACGGTCGTGACCGGAGGGTCCTTGAGATCGCGGAGGAAGTTGTCCACTGACTGGACCGCGTCGCCCGGATTGGCGAATGGGATGCTGCTGACCACGTAGTCGCGTCCTGATCGTGCGGCGTCGCCCAGGGCAGGCGCAAGTGAACGGCCCTGGACGAAGTCCGGGATGTCCAGGCCCAGCAGATCGAGCACTGTCGGCATCACGTCGATTGCGGAGCTCAATCCGCCATATACGCCGGGAGACACCCCGGGAGCGCGGATGAGAAGAGGCAGATGGACGATCTCCTCGAAGAGCGGAGAGTAGCTCCACTGCGAACCCGGTTCGTCATATGGCCGAAGCGTGCCGTCCGGGTACTTGTCGGAGCTCATCTTGCCGAACAGACCGCCATGCTCCCCAAAGTAGAAGCCGTGGTCCGTCGTGAAGATAATGGCCGTCCTGTCCATGAGGCCCATGTTCTCGACGGACTTGAGCAGGAACCCCACCCAGGTATCGACCATCGTTACCTCGCCGCAGTAGGTGGCGTGCCCTTTGTGCAGCTGAGCTTCCGTATAGCCCGGCACGTCGTGCCAGTTGCCGTAGAGCGGGAGCACAAGCTCGCCATCGTACCCAGGCAGGTAGTGCTCGGTGTAGTAGGACGGGGCATCCCAGGGTTCGTGGGGGTCCCACGTGTCCACGTACAGGAAGAAGTCCTCCTTGTAGTGGCGCTCCAGCCACTGGATGGCGGTCATGAATGTCTTCGGCGCATTCCTGTCCGACTCATAGTGCCATCTGTCCCGGATATCCAATGCCTCGTTGTGATAGCCGGGCTCCGGAATCAACGACCACAGGGTGTCTTGCCCGCTATTCATGAAGAAGGTCTGGAAGCCTCGGTCGTAGTTCATCCCATCCCTGAGGTAGTAGGGCGTGTCCACGGAAGCTGCCGTGTGGAGGCCGTGGCCGGCCAGTATCTCCGCCAGGGTGGTCACACCGGCGGGCAGGGCCTCCCACCCCATGAAGGACATCGTCCAGCGTCCCGTCTGGTGGTCCGCCCGGGTGGGCATGGTCGGAAACCCGGCGGAGTAGTGGCCGTCGAACCTGACCGAATCAGCCGCCAGCGCGTCGAGGGAGGGAGTTCGAATCGTGGGGTTGCCGTATGAGCCTATGTGGTCCCTGCGGAAGGAATCGGCAACTATCCAGATGATGTTCATCGCAGCCGCCCCCCATGCCCTAGTGCCGACAATGTAGCACAGCCGGTGGGGATCCCTGTGAACGGAAGACGGTCCGGACACATGGCCGCTCCCGCGCCTTGGTCCCTGCTTTGCGGTTGCCAGACCGCTCGGCTAGAATGGGCGGCGCGGCGCTCCGCGTCCCAGGGGGTTTAGCATTGGCCGAAGTGATGAAGGTGTACACCCACCCAGACTGCGACTATTCGAACGCTCTGAAGGATGAGCTTGCAGACCTGGAAGTGGAATACGAAGAGATCGACCTGTCGCAGAGGCCGGATGAGTGGGCGGCCGTCGAGAAGCTGACGGACGGAGAGCGAATCACCCCCGTCTCGGTCATAGGAGCAATCGTCACGGTCGGCTACAAAGGGATCGGTTGATCGTTCTAGCGGGAGCCGTGCGCTCCCAGGAACCGAATCGACCTCACCGGCTGTCGGCTGGTAGCCGCCATAGGGTTTACCCGGTGTGCCCAGGAGCCACGATGATGGCCCAACGCCGAACGATGCGCCGCAACCCCGCAGACCTGGCCGAGACCACGCGCGTGTTCCTGAGAGAAGGAGCACTCAAGGAAGGATGATGTGAGATGAGAATCCAGGATGCCTTCGACATGAGCGGGCGGACCGCAATTGTGACCGGGGGCGGCACGCATTTGGGCCGGGCTATGGCGACGTCCCTGGCCGAGCTTGGAGCTTCGGTCGTGATCGCCAGCAGGCGGGAGGAGCTGTGCCTGCAGGTGGCGTCGGAGCTGCGCGACGAGGGGCTGGACGTAACGGGCCGCGGCTGCGACGTGACCGTCGAGGAGCAGGTCGACGCCCTGGTGGAGTCGGTCGTCGAGTCTGCGGGCAGGCTCGACGTGATGGTCTGCAACGCCGGTGGCGGTGCGGCTCCCGCGACACACATACCGAACGGGTCGGTGGACGAGTTCACGGCGACGCTCGATCTGAACGTCAGGGGGACTTACCTGAGCGCGCAGTCGGCCGCGAAGGTGATGGTGAAGCAGCGGTCGGGCGCGATCATCACGATCGGGTCGATACACGGCTCGCTGACGTCGGACAAGCGGTTCTACGAGGGGCTGGGGTTCGGCCGCGGCGGGCCCGCCTATCAGGCGTCGAAGGGCGCGATCATCAACTTCACGCGCAACCTCGCCGGGGAGCTGGGCGAGTACGGAGTGCGGGCGAACTGCATCAGCCCCGGCCAGATCCCCAAGCCGGACGCGAGGCCGGAGTTCGTGCAGAGATGCGCCGACAACATCCCCATGAACCGCGGCGGCGAGCCGGAGGACCTGAAGGGCGCCGTGGCACTGCTGGCGTCGGATGCGGGACAATGGATCACCGGCCAGAACCTGATAGTTGACGGCGGCTGGTCGGTGTGGTGACGGGGCCAACCTGGGCCCGGTGCTTCGGGCAGGCTTTCAAGTAACTCCTCCCACCAGTCCGGGGAAGGGAGCCCTGCCCAACCGCCCTCTGGGTGGGGGACGGTTCGTGGGGCAGGAATCCTGCCCTGAGCAGGAACGACGGAGTGGCGAACCCGAGTATTGGCTGAGCACTGCCCTCGGCAGGATCAGGGCGAACGATCTGCTAGCCGCCCTTCAGAAGAGGCGGGCTCAGGTCGAGCGACCTACCGTTGCTCAGGACGACTCGGCGCTAGGCGGATTCGTGTAGGCGCTGTACATTGCGGCGACCTGGCCTGTGGCGGCGTTGCCGTTGTGGATGTAGACGCGGTAGCTGAAGGTGATGGTCTCGCCTGCCGGCAGGGTGTAGTCGCCGCAGTGGCCCTCGCCCAGGAACTCGGACAGGCCGAAGGGGTTGGCTGACATCAAGCCGTAGTCCCGGGCGTGCCAGTAGGTGGGATGGCCGAAGCTGGCGGGGTTCTCGAGGAAGGCCACGCCCGCCGTCCTGCCCTCAACGGGGCCTGAGTAGTCGCACCACTCCGCCCGCTTGCCCCACACCTCCGATTCGCCGACGCCACCCCTGGAATTCTCGAGCCGGCCCTCCGCGCTCACGTCCATCGAGGTGGCGACGCGCAGTGAGATGAAGCCGCCCTCCTTCGTGTCGCCGAACAGCGCGTCCGAGCCGATGGCGGTGAGCGCCAGGTCGTAGTCAACCAGCCTGTGCGGGGCTGTCGCGTAGACTGTGATGGTCCGCCTCTCGGCCAACACGGGGTCGCCGCCGTCGTGGCCGACCCAGTCGCCAAGCGCGACGAACCGCCCGAACACGGGGCCCGACTCGACCGACTCGAAGCCCCGGTGCAGGGTGCGTCCCGACGTCTCGGCTTCAGCCCAATTGTCGACGTGGGCGGCCTCGCCGTAGGCGCTCCAGATGCCCTTGTGGTGCGGGTGGTCGGACGTCTCGCCGGGCACGTCCGCGACCATCGGGAAGCCGCGGGTCACACCAAGGCCGTGGGGTCCGAGCACCGGGTGGAAGTATGGCCGGAACCACTCGGGGCCGTAGCGGTAGCTGGTGAACGTCTCGCCACCAACGCTTATGTCCAGGCTTCCGCCCGAGTCGGCCAGCTCTACGCCGCCTCCATCAGCAGCGCCACTCTCGACAGTGTAGCTCCTGGACTCGCCAGCCGCGAGTGCATTCTCGATCCAGGTTACGCGGCCCGGCCCGTCGACCTGAGCCGCCCTGCGCGAGCCCGACGACTCGTCCACGAGCGTCAACCCGCCGGCGCCGGGCGGTAGCTCCACGCAGGCGGAGACGGGCCCGCCGGGGAATTCGTCGCTGCTCTGTAGCCGAATCGAGGTTGTGGCCAATGTCTGTTCTCCGGTGAGTTGTGATTGGCGGGTCACACGCTGAGCTTGGGTTCGCGCCAGCGGGGGCCCTTCTCCCAGGGATCGCGGTTCGTGCGGTGCATGCGCAGGTCGCTCTGCTCCAGCGGCATGGTGATGCGCTCGCCGCCCCTGAGGTGCGACTCCAGTATCGCGACCATGATCTCGACGCCGTGACGCGCGGACTCCATGCCGCCGCTCGGCGGGTCGCCCGTGTCAAGGGCGCGCGCAAGGTCGTCGATGAGATTGACGGTGGGGCTGCTCGACTCGAAGTCTGGGAACAGGACCTCCTCGAGAGTCCGCGGGCCGTCCGCCTTGCGCAGGAAGAAGCCGAGGGTGTCGTTGATGGTGCCGACGGCACCGCCCTCGCAGTTGACCAGGTACTCGTAGCGGCCGCTGTTCAACAGGTAGGCGGTGACGCCGTTTTCGAACAGGATGACGCCGTCGCCTCCCGGGTCGTCGCTGTATACATTGCCGTCGCGAACGGTCTCGGAGACCGGGGCGTTCCCCTGCACCCAGACCGCGTGGGGATCGCCTATGAGATACGTGAGCAGGTCCATGACGTGACAGCCGTGGTCGAACAGCCCTGCCCCGTAGGTCATCACGAGGTTCTGGACCGGCCCGAGCTCGCCGCTGTCGATGATCTCCTTCATCTTCCGGAAGCCGGGGTGGTAGCGCCTCTGGGCGCCCATGTTGAGTATCGCGCCGTTGCGGTTGCAGGCCTCGGCCATGGCGTTCGCCTCGCCCAGCGAAGGAGCGAGGCCCTTCTCGCAGAAGATGGCCTTCACGCCCGCCTCCGCCAGGGCTATGACCACCTCGGCGTGGTGCTCGACGTGGGTTGCAACACTGACGATGTCGAGGTTCTCCGATGCGACCATCTCGCGGAAGTCCGTGTACTGGCTCCCGGCTGGCACGCCGAACTGGCGGACGAATGCGTCCATCAGGTCGGTGCGGAAGTCCGAGCAGGCGACAAGCTCGGTCCTGTCAGAGGCAACGAAACCGCCGCCGTGTGAGTAGGGGAATACCACCCCCGGCTCACCTGCCACCTCGTTGTCGATGAACCCGCCCATCCGTCCACAGCCTATGACGGCAGCCCTGTAGGTCTTCACGCTATGTCCTCCCAGTCTGGTTGGTGCCCAGCCCCTTCGAGGGTCTGGTCCTGTGCGCTACTGCTGGTTGCCCTCTGAGAGCTGGGCGATGTCTGCGTCGACCATGATCCTCACCAGCTCTTCAAACGTCACCGTCGGCTCCCAGTCCAGCGTCTCCCTGGCCTTGGAGGCGTCGGCGATGAGATGTGTGACCTCGCTGGGGCGGGTGTAGCGCGGGTCGAACTCCACGTATTCCCGCCAGTCCAGCTCCACGTAGTCGAACGCAGCCTCGAGGAACTCCCTCACCGAGTGGGTGATCCCGGTGCCAATCACGTAGTCGCCCGGCTCGTCCTGCTGGAGCATCAGCCACATGGCCTGGACGTAGTCGGGGGCGTAGCCCCAGTCCCTCTTGGCCTCGAGGTTGCCCAGGTGGAGCTTGTCCTGCTTGCCCGCCAGAATCCTTGCAAGGGCCATGGTGATCTTTCGCGTGACGAAGGTCTCGCCCCGGCGCGGCGACTCGTGGTTGAAGAGGATGCCGTTGCAGGCGAAGAGGCCGTAGGCGTCCCTGTATACGGAGGTCATCCAGTATGCGTAGAGCTTGGCGCAGGCGTAGGGGCTCCGGGGCTGGAAGGGCGTAAGCTCGCTCTGGGGCGGCGGCGCGTTGCCGAACATCTCGGAGCTCGACGCCTGGTAGAACCGGGTCTCGATGCCGCTGCTGCGCACCGCCTCCAGCACGCGGGTCGTGCCGAGACCGGTTACGTCGCCGGTGTGCTCCGCCTCCTCAAAGGAGACGCCGACGTGGGACTGCGCGCCCAGATGGTAGACCTCGACCGGCTCCACCTCGCGGAGCAGGCCGGTGAGCATATCCGAGCTGGTGAGGTCGGAGTGGTGCAGGAAGAGCCTGGCGCCGGGCTCGTGGGGCTCGACGTATATGTGGTCGATCCTGGATGTGTTCACGGTGCTGGCGCGCCGTACGAGGCCGTGCACCTCATAGCCTTTGCCGAGCAGCAGCTCGGCCATGTACGACCCGTCCTGTCCGGTAATGCCAGTGATCAGGGCCCGTCGTGTCACTTGTTCCCCTCCCATGCCCGGTCATATCCTCCAGGCACGGCATTATACAACCCTTCCGGTTGCTCAGAATGGACGAGGGACCGGTCTGGACGCGCCGTTGGGTGCACCCCCTCACCCTTTCGACAGGCTCAGCCCTCCGGCGGACGGACACGTGAGTCCGCCCCTACCGCCACGCGCCTCCCAGGGAAGAGGGGCAAGAGCTCGCGAGCGTCGACAGGCTGTCGCGGGAGGTGGTAGCATTCTGCCCCGCACAAGCAGAACTACCGGAGGCCACCATGGGGACCAGTAAGCAGAGCGTCGGGATCGCGATGATCGGGAACGGCTTCGCGGCGGACTTTCATACCGAGGCGTACAAGCGAGTCATAGGCGTGGAGGCGCGCCTCGTCGGGGTCTACGGCCCCCGGCCCGAGGGGCGCGGCGACTTCGCGAAGAAGCACGGATACGAGAAGGTCTACGAGAGTCTGGACGAGGCCCTGGACGACCCGGACGTGGACATGGTGGACGCGTGCGTGCCCAACAAGTTCCACGAGGACATGGTCGTCCGAACGCTGAATGCAGGCAAGCACGCGGTCATCGAGAAGCCCTTCACCGGCGCGTTCGTGCCCGGCCAGGACGACGAGGGCTGGAAGCAATGCCTGAAGGACGGCCTGGAGAGCGCCGACCGGATGATACAGGCCGAGCAGGACTCTGGCCGCACGATAATGTACGCGGAGAACCTCATATACGCGCCCGGCGTGCAGAAGGCCAGGCGGCTGCTCGACGCCGCCGACACGCCCATCCTGCGAATAGTGGGCGAGGAGTCCCACAGCGGCACGCACTCGCCCTACGCGATGGTCTGGGGCACGAGCGGCGGCGGCAGCCTGTACAACAAGGGCTGCCACTCGCTGGGAGCCGCCCTGCACCTGAAGTACGAGGAGGGCAAGCGCCGCCTGGGCCGGCGGATCCGCCCCGAGTGGGTCGTGGCGGCCGTCGCGAACCTGACCAAGACCGAGGCGTTCGAAAGCGAGGCCGAGCACACCATACGCACGGGGTGGCAGGACTGCGAGGACTGGGGGATGATGGTCGTGGGCTTCGAGGACGGGTCGATAGCCCAGATCAACTCCGCGGACATCGTGCTGGGCGGGATCCAGAACCTGCTCACGGTCTACGCGGCGCGGGCGGCAATCAAGGTGAACATCAACCCGAACGACGCCCTCCTGGCCTATGCGCCGGACAACGAGACTTTCGGGGACGAGTACATACGCGAAAAGGTCGAGACCAAGGCGGGCTGGCAGTTCAGCAATCCGGACGAGGACTGGATGAACGGCTTCCCGCACGAGATGCAGGACTTCTGCGAGTGCGCGGTCTCGGGCCGCGAGCCCATTTCGGACAGCGTGCTCGGACGAGACGTGGTGGCGGTGAGCTACTCGGCGTACCTGTCGGCTGCATCCGGGCGAAGGGTCGAGGTACCCATCGCCTGACGGGGGACGCCGTCCTACACGTCGAAGGTCATGGACAGGGGGTCTTCATCGAACTCGATCTCCTGGAGGGCCTCGTCCGCCGCCTCGACAATCGCCTCGTCTCCCGATTCCACGCACTTCATCAGCGCCTGGCTGGCAAGCGCACCGCCCACCGAGCCCAGGGACGCTATCGCGGCAAGCCGGACGGACAGATCGTCGTCGCGCAGGAGTGAGATCAGGTGCGGCGCGACCTTTTCGTCGCCCAGCAGGCCGGCCGCGTTGGCGGCTTCGAAGCGGATCGCGGGCGATGGGTCTTCCATCTCCCTCAGGGCAATGGGGAGCCACACGGCATTCGACGAGCGGCCCATGGCGTAGATCGAGGACTGCTTCAGCTCGGGCACACCGCTCACATACGCCTCTTTGATGATCTCCTCCACGGCGGGGTCCGGCAGGCTTGCAACCGCCTCCACGGCCCGGCGTCTGACCTCCAGCTCCTCGTCAGGGCTGTTGATAGTCGCCACGAGCGCCGAGCGAATGGACTCCTCGTCCCTGGAGCTCAGCTTCCCGTCCTGTGCCATTGCAGTGAATCTGCCGAGGGTTGTGCAGGCGGCGGCCCTGACCCCGGCCGAGGGGTCTCCCTTCACGAGGCCGACGAGGGGGCGGATTATCTTCCTGTCCTCGCACTCCCACAGCCCCCTGGCCGCCAGCTCACGCACGCTTTCGTCCCGGTCCGCCAGGCAGGACCGGAACGCAGCTGTGAAGTCAAGCTCGAGGTTGTCCTCGGCCAGCTCGGTGAGCTTGCCCAGGATGTCCCGCCTTACCTCCGCCGAGATCGCGGGCCATGCGTCTTCGAACTCGTCCGACTCGTCCGACGAGAGGTCCGAAAGCTGGAGAAGCCCCGAGTACTTCAGGGCATCGCCGTCTTCGGCAAGGGTATTTAGATACTCCGTGATGCTCACTGCTGTCCCGTCACCCTGACCCCGGCCCGATAGTCCTGCGCCGTACACTTATTGATACTCGCGCCGCTGGCGAAAGTAAGCGAGCCTCCCGGTGCTTGTCAAGTAGCCCGGCACGTTGCTACGCTCTCCGCGACGACAGTGGGAGCCCCATAAGAGTGGACTCGAAACCCCGTTCCCGACCCAGGCGCAGGCGCGTCTCCGCCGGCGACGTCATGGCCCTCCTGGGTCCGGTTTACGGGCCGTGCGAGTGGACTCCCAGGTTCGAGGCCGCGCCTGAGCTCGTACTGACGATCCTCTCGCAGCACACGTCGGACCTGAACTCCGAGCGGGCGTTCGCGAACCTGATGTCGACCTTCGACTCGCTGGACGCGATAGCGGATGCCCCGGTGGAGGAGATCGAAGAGGCGATACGGATGGGCGGGCTGGCGGCGCAGAAGGCCCCGCGCATCAAGTCCATCCTGCTGCAGGTCCGGGACGAGGTGGGTTCGTTCGACCTGTCGTTCCTGGCGGAGATGCCGCTGCCCGAGGCCAAGGCGTGGCTCACGAGGCTCAACGGGATAGGCCCCAAGACCGCGGCGATCATCCTCTGCTTCTCCTTCGGGCTGCCCGCAATGCCGGTCGACACGCACATCTTCCGCGTCTCGAAGCGCCTCGGCCTGATTGGGGAGAAAGTCAACGCCGACAAGGCCCACGACATCCTGGAGCCGATGGTCGCGCCCGAGGACGTGTTCCCGTTCCACATGTACCTGATACGCCACGGCCGGCAGGTCTGCAAGGCCCAGCGGCCACGATGCGGAGAGTGCGTGCTGGCCTGGGGCTGCCGCGCCCGCCCGAAGCTGGAGCGGGAGATGGCCCGCAAGTCGCGCTAGCGGGCTACCATCACACCCAGTGCTATAATCGACGATAGCCCTCTTCAGAGGGGACATTGGGAGCGCCATGATCAAGGCCGGGATCATAAACGTTACGGGGTACGCGGGCGTGGAGCTTGCGCGCATACTCGCGCGCCATCCTGAAGTCGAGATTGCCTCGGTCACCGGGCGAAGCGCCGCGGGCAAGAGGCTCAGCGAGGTATTCCCGCACCTCGCCGCGATCGACGCCACTATCACCGAGGACCTGACCGGGAGCGTGGACGTCGTATTCTCGGCGCTGCCCCACGCCGCGAGCGCGGAGCGGCTCGGGCCGATGCTGTCGAACGGCGTTCGGGCGGTGGACATCAGCGCCGACTTCAGGCTCAAGGACATGTCAGAGTACGCCGACTGGTACCAGGTCGACCACCCATACCCTGAGCTGGTCGAGGATGCGGTCTACGGCCTCCCCGAGCTGGGCCGCGAGGACATAGCCGGGGCGAAGCTGGTGGCGAACCCGGGATGCTACCCGACGGCGGCGATACTGGCAATCGCGCCTGCATTGAAGGCTGGGCTCATCGAGGCCGACGTGATCGTCGACGCGAAGTCGGGCGTGTCGGGCGCGGGGCGCAAGGTGTCCGTCGACTTCCTCTACTCGGAGGTGAACGAGAACCTGAAGGCCTACTCGATGGGCGGGCACCGGCACATGCCGGAGATCAGCCAGGAGATGAGGCGGATCGACCCGTCAGCCGAGCCGAGGGTCACCTTCGTTCCCCACTTGGTGCCGATGACTCGCGGGATACTCGCGACGTGCTACGCGCCACTCAAGCCCGGCGTGCCGGGAGATGGGCTGGAGACCGCCGTGCGGGAGGCATACGAGAGCTTCTACGCCGACGCGCCATTCGCCCACGTCGCGGCCGGCCCGCCGGAGACCAAGCACACCCTGGGCAACAACGACTGCATCGTATACCCGACGGTGGACACGCGAACGGGACGGCTCATAGCCGTCGGCTGCATCGACAACCTGGTGAAGGGCGCGGCAGGCCAGGCGGTGCAGAACATGAACCTGATGTTCGGCATGGCGGAGGACGAGGGACTTCGCCAGCTGGCGCTGTATCCGTGACGCCATGAGCTCCGCAGCACATCCGGCCCTCCAGACCGACGAGGAGCGAAGCCGAGCGATCAAGCGATTCCTCGTACTGGCGGCCCTGGCAGTCATAGCGGCAATCGCATCCTGCACCGGCGGCCATTTCCTGTACGTATTCGTGTCGACAGCCGACTCCGCGGACCTGGCTGACCGGTACCTTAGGGCGTTGGGCGAGGGCAGGGTCACGGAGGCATACCGGCTCACGTCGTCCAGGTTCCGCGAAGAGCAGAGCCCAGAGGTGTTCGCGGATGTCATCGACGTCGTGTCGATAGTGGGCCACGAGCTGGATTCGTGGCAGGACAGGACGCTCGACCATAACGGGTTCAACATGTATGTGGGCACCCTGGCGACCGAGTCAGGCCGTGCGCTCCCCTTCAGGATGGAGGTCGTCGACGAGGAAGGCGGGTGGCGCGTCCAGACGCTGACGGGCCCGGGCAGGCACGACGTGGGACCCGGGGCGTGGTTCCAGCAGGTACCGAAGGAGGCCACGCTCAAGCAGGTCGTCCGCGACACCATGCTGAACTTCGACCTGGCAGTGCGCGACCGGGACCTGCTCCGCTTCTACGACACGATGTGGACGACCAGGACGGCGATCTCGTTCTGGAAATTCGAGGCCGCCTTCCAGCACTTCCTGGACGAGGAAGTCGACCTGTCGGGAGTCCAGGGCGTCGAGCCCGAGTTCGTCGATCCGCCATGGCTCGACCGCACGTCGGAGGGGGTCCTGCTCGTGGTGAACGGCCGTTTCGACGCCGAGGGCGGACAGGTGCCGTTCACGTTCAGATACAAGTACGAGCACCCCGGCTGGCGCCTGTTCAACATCAACGTGGGCCGGCCCGGCGAACCGACCTTCGAACTGGCAAGGTGAGACAAGGCGGGCCTTCCCGAGCGCACATCCTGTCATTCCGAGCTACGTCCGGAATGACACGCACCTTGCTCCTCTTGTTTGCGTTGAAGGCCGGTTCGGGGATAGAATTGGAATTGCTACGATATTCGTAGAGGCGCCATCGCCGGTCGCCCCTGTAGGGTGAGAAGACCGGCACCCGCCCCCATCGTCTAGAGGACTAGGACGTCGGCCTTTCAAGCCGGAAACACGGATTCGAATTCCGTTGGGGGCACCACCTCGCTCAAGGCATTTTCAAAGCTAGAACCCTAGCCCCGTGAGCCGCCTACGCCTCCTGTCCGGTATCCTGTAGGTATGGGTACTGCATCGTGGATGGGCTTGGACGGAGGCGCTGAGCGACGGCTAAGCGCCCGGAAGTGGGCCGCCCGGGTGGGGACTCAGCCCCTGGGTATGAAGCGATGGGCCGCGGCGGGGCTGGGCTTGCTGGTTGCGGCAGCCCTGGCCGCCTGTGGTCAGCCGTCCGACGAGGCGGCGCTCCGGGGCTCGCCCGCGAGTGCGGTCGCAGCCGCCGCCGCTCCGTCGCCCACGGCCGTGCCTGCGCCGAGTCCGGCCGCCACGCCCCTGCCCACGAGCACCCCGGCGCCGGACCCCACTGCGACCCCTGAGCCTCCTCCAAGCCCCACGGCAACAGCGACCCCAAGGCCAGCGCCAAACCTTGCCCCATACGCACCGCAGGGCTGGGACGCACCGCTGGTAGTCTCCGGCAGCGCGGATGATGATGACGGATCGGGGCTGCGCGCCGGCGGGGAGTCGTTCGTCTCGTGGGCTGTTGCGGACACGTCAGGCACGCGGGTCGACGGCCGGTTCTTCGTCGACCTGCTGTTCGACGGCGTCACGGTGTGGCGGTGGACCAGCGACCTGCTTCCGGCGGGCGGCTACATCGACATCAGCGACTGGCCGGATCTGCACAGGCTGGTCGACATTGACCCCGGCACGCACACCCTGACCCTGGTCGTCGACGCCACGGACCTGGTGGAGGAGTCGGACGAGACCGACAACCGGGTCGAGACGCAGGTGGAGTGGCTGCCGCCGGACACGGCCATGCCATCGGCTCCGGCGAGGGACCGGCTGCCCGACCTGGCGCCCTACACTCCGGCAGGCTGGGCGGGACCCGTCACGGCGAACTCCTATGGCGTGGACGGCATCGACGGCCCGCTGTCCATCGACGCGCCGGCGCGCGTGCTGGCCGCGTTCACCAACTCGGGCGCGGCGAGCACCGGACTCAGCATCTGGGCGCACCTGTATCTCGACGACGTGCTAGTGGACGTGAGCGTCAGCCCGGGTCTGCTGGTGGACGACGTGACCAGGAGACTGCGGGTCGAGGACCTCCGCGAGAGGATCTCCATAGCGCCTGGGGCGCACACGCTCAGGCTGGTAATCGACCCGACAGACCTCGTCGAAGAGTCGGACGAGACGAACAACGTGTTCGAGAGGCGCGTGACCTGGATGCAGGGCGAGCCACCCCCCAGGGAGGCGGACACACAGGCAGCGGCGGCCTACCCGACACCTCCCGCCCTCCCGAACCTCGTGCCCGGATGGCGATTCGGGTGGGACGGGCCCATAGTGGTGTCCCAGGAGCGCGGGACGTCCCTGGACGCGGCACCTGTCCTCGGGAGGACGGCCTACATCGATCTCGCGGTCGCCAACCTGAGCACGGTCGAGCCGTCTCAGCCGTTCTCCGTCGACCTGTACTTCGACGAGCAGAAGGTGAGGTCGTTCAGGTTCTCACCCGATTCACAGTCGGGCGGCGAGACCCTGCTGGACTGGGCGGGCCTGACAGATGCCGTGGAGCCCACTCCAGGCCGGCACGTCCTGAAGCTGGTCATAGACCCGGAGAACGCCATCGAGGAGACCGACGAGACGGACAACACGTTCGAGAAGGCCGTCACGTGGCAGGGGGAGCCGTCGTCCCCGCCTCAGCCGATGACCTATTCCGACGACGAGCTCCGCTGGATGCTGCGAGACCTGCGGGAGCTGATCGGCATCGGGCAGCCCGCCTTCGAGCCGGGGGGCCCGGACCGGCGTGAAGACGTGCTCAGGGTCGCCGAGGCCGGCTACTTCCTGCTCACAGGGCGCAGCATGAGGGACGAGCGCCTCACCGTGGAGTTGCTACCCAGCGAGGAGTACACCGCCTGGGTGGACGAGGACTTCGTGCGGAGCTTCGCGGTCACGGCGGAGTCGGACTACGCGGCGTTGGTCCGGAGCCGCGAAATGATGAAGGAACACTCGCTGGGCCTCAAGACCAGGAGACTGGGCGAAGTAGCGGTTGTGGTCGACGCCGGCCAGGGCGTGGACGCCGCGATCAACTCGCTGGCGCACGAGCTGGGACACGCAGTGCAGGACTTAGTGAACCCGGGCCAGACCGAGGAGGCGCCCTCGCT
The DNA here is from genome assembly GCA_965204975.1 of Dehalococcoidia bacterium. GTDB lineage: Bacteria > Chloroflexota > Dehalococcoidia > Lucifugimonadales > CAJWER01. The sequence goes on along the minus strand of OZ242024.1, from coordinate 3,383,551 downwards.
GCCCCTGCAGGGGCTTCGCGAGGCACAGGCGCACCAGTTCCAGCGGGCCTTCTGGCTCAAGCTCGAGGAATTCACGGGGCTGGACCTGCTCACCTACCCCGACATCGGGCCCTACAGGGCATACGTCGCGGAGCAGGTGTACGCAGTGCTTCGGGATGCCGCTTCGAGCGAGCACCGGCTGGCCATCCTGGTCCAGTGGGCGGCGCTCATGAAGGAGGCCGAGCTGGAGTCCCTGAGGACGGAGCTCCTGACGAATGGTAGGCTCGACGCCGGCTCCGCAATGGCCCTCTTCGAGTACCTTATCTCAATCCCGGTCGACGAGGTCAACGCAAAGGTGGAACAGTGGGTGACCGGCGCGGCGTTCGAGGCAGGGGCGATCGTGGGGATCGGGATAGGTCGGCTGGCGCCCGTGGGCGACGTCGACTTCGAGGGTCCGCCCGGACTGCGTTCGACGAAGCTGCTGATGCCGTAGCGGCTGCTACGGCGTCAGCCGCCGCCGACGGCCCTGACTATCTCGACCGTATCGCCCTCGGCAAGCTCCACGGAGGCCAGGTCGTCGCGCTTCACCACCTCGCCGTTGACCGCAACCGCGATGGCGGCCATGTTCACGCCGAGGGAGGCGACGTATTCGCGTAGGTTGACGGACTCGGGCAGGTCCCGGTCTTTGCCGTTGACGCGTACCCTCATGCCAACACGCCTTCCGCCGAGCGGGCCCGTTGCCATACATCGGTCATCACCTGTTTCAGCGCCCTTGCCGCCTCCTGGGGATCGGGACTCTCGGTTATGGCCGTGATGACCGCCGCTCCGGACGCGCCGGCCTCCACGACCTGTCCGACGTTGTCGGGAGTAATTCCTCCTATGCCGAGCACTGGAGCGGTATTGTGCCGCGACAGCTCGGCGAGGGGGCCAACGCCGCTGGGCGACCGGCCAGGGTGAGTAGCAGTGGCGAAGACCGCACCGAAGACGAGCAGATCGGCCCCGGCACGGCCGGCGTCGATGGCGGAATCGACGCCGTGCACCGACCTGCCGATGAGGAGGTCGCCGCCGACCAAGTCGCGGGCTGCTTCGACAGGGATGCTGTCTTCGCCAAGCTGCACGCCGTCCGCATCGCAGGCGAGGGCGACGTCCATGCGGTCGTTCACGAAGAGACCGGCCCTGGAGGCCGTGATGCCTCGAATCCTGAGCCCGAGATCGAGAAGCGGGCCCGCCGGCATGTCCTTCTCGCGAAGCTGGACGATGTCTACGCCGCCTGACACGGCCGCATCTACGACCTCTTCGAGGGACCGCCCGCCGCAACGGCGCCTGTCCGTCACTAGGCAGAGGATGGGCGGAGCGGGGAGCTTCACTTGGCCCGCCTCAGGAAGAGGTCTGCGACGAGGCCACGCCGGTCGTCGGGCTGCTGGCTACGGCCTCCCGCCGGCGCGCGATACGCCCGGCCACGAAGGCCTTGCGGCCCGCCTCCACGCCCAGCTTGAAGGCCTCGCCCATCAGCGTCGCGTCCCTGGCCTGGGCGATGCCCGTGTTCACCAGCACGGCATCCGCGCCCTCCTCGATGGCCTGTGCGGCCTCCGAGGGCACGGCGAGACCCGCGTCGACGACCACCGGGACGGAGGCCGACTCGATTATTAGCCGTATCTCGTCGATGGTCAGGATGCCCTGTCCGGTGCCGATGGCGGAGCCGAGGGGCATTACCGTGGCGCACCCAATCTCCTCGAGTCTCACCGCCAGGATGGGGTCGGCATGGATGTAGGGCAACACCACGAAGCCCTCGTCGATTAGCTGGACCGCCGCCTCGTACGTGCCCACCGGGTCGGGCAGCAGCCGGGCATCGGGGATGACCTCCAGCTTGATCCAGTCGGAGCCGGTCACCTCCCTGGCCAGCCGAGCGGTGAAGACCGCCTCCTCAGCCGTCTTGCACCCGGCGGTGTTGGGTAGCACGGTATAGCGGGTCCAGTCGAAGTAGTCGAGGATGTTCTTCTCCGCGGGGTTGTCCAGGTCGAGCCGCCGTATGGCGACGGTAATGATCTCCGCGCCGGACGCCTCGATGGACGAGACCATCTCCTCCATCGAGCGATGGCGGCCCGTGCCCACCATCAGCCTGGACTGGAATTCCTTGCCCGCAATGACCAGAGGGGCGTCCATTACACTCTCCCGTTCGGGGATCCGGCCTGTGCACCAAAAGCACAAAGCCGCCGGCCCCGTGCCAGCGGCTTCTCATTTTGGACTTGGCATGTCCCTGCGCTGGCATTACCCAGATCAGGTACTGGCGGTCGCCCCTTTGCACGGGGCCTCTCAGCCGGGTTTCCCAGGCTCCCAGCCAATATCCGTTCTGCAGGTAGGATAGTCAACCCCCAGAGCATAGTCAACCTTCAGGGCTACCGGGTGGTTACGGGATGCTTGCCAGCCCAGGTCAAGGGGCAGGCCCTACTCCTCTATGCTGAGCGTCTCCGCCATGCCCTGGTCCTCCCACACCCTGCTGAACATGTAGAGGGATGGCTCGTCCGCCGGCACGGTCACAACTACTATCTTGATGTCGCCCGCGAGGAGCTTGATGTCGGCCAGGAGGTCCCCCTCCTGCCTGCTCTTCCGGTCCTCGCTGACCGCGAGGGCGAAGTTGTGTCACCAGCATTCGTCCGGCGTGAAGTGGGTGTTGTTCACGACGAACATGACCCTCTCGCCGGCCGGCACCGTCTGGGAGTCCAGGTCGAAGTAGTAGTTGAAGTCCTCGTCCTGCAGGATGTGGACGTTTATCGTCTTGGCCACGTCCGACTCGTCCACGTCGACCACCCCGATGAACGAGTCCATGAGCCTGGCATGGCCGCCTATGCGCAGCCCGCCCCGCAGGTCCTGCTCCTGCGCGGCCTGCTTCAAGGCGGAGTCCGGAGCGGCATCGCCGGCGGGCGCGTCCGGGGCTTTCGCGGCAGCCTCAACGGGCTTCTCTGCAGGCTTGACTATGGAAGCGCCTGACGAAGCTGCCCGTTCGATGCCGGCCTGGCTGTTCGCCGTAGAGCTGGCCGTTACCTCGGGCGCAGCGGCCGCCTGACGGGGTGCGGCCTCGACCACCCTGGCGGCGTCGGGCCCTCCCGGATGGCTGCTCCGCGCGCTCCACGCCACGGCAGCCGCTAGCAGCACGATCACCGCAGCCGCCGCGAGCCACACTCTCACCGGCACGATAGCCATCTTCCGTCCTCACTCCAGCTTGGCGGGTTTACGGGCATTGTAGCTGAGGGCATATACTGTGTCCACGCGGGCAGCGCTGGCCTCAGGCAAGGCGAGGGCGGGTCTCAAACCCGCCCCTACAGGGTGTCACCCGATAGATATGGGGTCCACCGCGTGGGTGGTGGATCTGGCGCTGTCGTCGTGCCTCTTCGGAGGCAGCCTTTGGGACGCCGCCGATTTGCGGTTTGACGCGTCATATGCTAGATTCCTTGCGGACACACACCGCACCTGCGGTTGCGGTGCGTTTTGCTATGATGGAGATTGAAATGCGCAGATTCCTAAGGGTTGCGGTGTTCACTGCCGCACTGCTGGCCATCGTTGCGTGCGGTGGTGGGGATGAGGACGAGGGGCCCGACTTCGTCACGGAGGAAGTGCCCGGGGGCACTGTTGGCTATACGGAGATCGAGGGAGGACAGGCTGCCCTTGGCAAACAGGCCGGCCTTGGTGAATCGGTAACGCTTGACGCCGGCCTCATGAAGGGACCCATTGGTGAGCCGGCCCTGCAGGGAAGCGCCGTGCTGACCTTTTCATCCATTGCCACTGAGACCGAGATAGGGAACGCGGCCAGGGCCCTGGCAGGCGGAGCTTCCGCCGCATTCTTTGATTCCCGAGAGGGCACGTACCTCGTGGTCTACTACACCGTCAAGAACGATACCGAGGGAGGGCTCCAGCCCAGCACTCACGTGAACGGCAGCTTCATGCTGGTCGACGACCAAGGCCGCGCCTGGTCCCCGGCGAACTACTACTCGCACGGGTTCGAAGTGCCGTACGCGGTGGGATTCGATGCCGGAATCGTGGACACGCGGAAGTTCGTCGAGCCGGGCGACACGGTGGAGACGGCCATTGGCTTCGACGTTCCCGAAGACATCAACGTGGTCAAGCTCCGCTCGGAGCTGCTGGACCTAGAGGTGTCGCTGGGCGGATAGCCCAGCCGATCCAGGGAGGACTGTTCTAAATGGCCAACGTCTTGGAAATCAAGGACCTCGCGACCTACTTTTACACCCACGACGGGATCGTGAAGGCAGTCGACGGCATAAGCTACGAAGTCGAAGAGGGTGAGACCCTTGGCATCGTTGGAGAGAGCGGCTGTGGAAAGAGCGTCAGCGCACTCTCGGTCATGGGTCTGATCGCCGACCCGCCCGGCAGGATAGAGCGAGGAGAGGTCATCTTCGAGGGCGAGAACCTCCTGCAGCTAAGCGACGCCAACATGCGGAAGGTGCGCGGGAACCAGATCTCGATGGTGTTCCAGGAGCCCATGACCTCCCTGAACCCGGTGCTGACCATCGAGCGGCAGCTCACCGAAACGCTGGAGCTGCACCTCAGCATGACGAAGAACGAGGCGAAGACCAGGTCGGCAGAGCTCCTCGAGATGGTCGGCATCCCCGACCCGGGGAGACGGGTGAAGGGCTACCCGCACCAGATGAGCGGGGGCATGAGGCAGCGCGTGATGATCGCCATGGCCATCAGCTGCAACCCCCGGCTGATCATCGCGGACGAGCCCACCACGGCGCTCGACGTGACAATCCAGGCCCAGATTCTCGAGCTGATGCAGTCCCTGTGCAAGGAGCTGGGGACCGCGCTCATCATCATCACGCACAACCTTGGGGTAGTAGCCCGGTACGCCCAGCGGGTGAACGTCATGTACGCCGGCAAGATCATCGAGAAGGGCACGGCCCGTGAGATCTACGCCGACCCGCGCCATCCCTACACCCTGGGACTGCTGAACTCGGTGCCCAGGCTCGACGAGGAGCGCGGCTCGAAGCTGGTGCCCATCGAGGGCCTGCCGCCCGACCTGATCGAGCTGCCCGAGCGATGCAGCTTCGCCCCTCGTTGCCGGTACGTCATCGACCGCTGCCTGCACGAGATCCCCCCACTTGAAACCGTGGAGGGAGCACACCTGTCGGCCTGCTGGCGGTCCGGCGAGCTCGACGAGATAGGCCTGAAGGCCAGTTAAGGAGAGTCCCTTGGTCCAGACAGAAACCCAAGATGCGGCCGTGCAGAGCAACGGCACCGACATCCTGGAGGTCAGGAACCTCCAGATGTACTTCCCCGTAACCTCGGGGATCATCTTCCAGCGCAAAGTGGCCGACATCAAGGCGGTCGACGGCGTGACCTTCTCCATCAAGAAGGGTGAGACGCTCGGCCTGGTGGGCGAGAGCGGCTGCGGTAAGACCACGGCCGGACGGTGCATACTCCAGCTCTACCAGCCCACGGGGGGCGACGTGCTCTTCGAGGGGCAGCGCCTCAACGACCTGAGCACCAAGGAGATGATCCCGTTCCGCCGCAAGATGCAGATCATCTTCCAGGACCCCTACGGCTCCCTGAACCCCCGCATGACCTGCGGCGACATCATCGGCGAGCCCCTGGTCATCCACAAGCTGACCTCCAACAAGGGCGAGTACAACGACCGGATTGCCGAGCTGCTCACGGTGGTCGGCCTCAACCCATACATGGCCGACCGTTACCCGCACGAGTTCAGCGGAGGCCAGCGCCAGAGGATCGGCATAGCCCGGGCCCTGGCCGTCAACCCCAGCTTCATCGTGTGCGACGAGCCCGTGTCGGCGCTGGACGTGTCCATCCAGGCGCAGGTCATCAACCTGCTGGAAGAGCTCCAAGACCAGTTCGGACTCACGTACCTGTTCATCGCTCACGACCTGTCCGTAGTGCGGCACATCAGCGACCGTGTGGCCGTCATGTACCTCGGCCACATCGTCGAGATCGCCGACAGGGACGAGCTTCACGAGAACCCGCAGCACCCGTACACGAAGGCCCTGCTATCCGCGGTGCCCATCCCCGACCCGGCCCTGGAGGCGCAGCGGGAGCGCATAGTCCTCACGGGCGACGTGCCCAGCCCGATGAACCCGCCCGAGGGCTGCGTCTTCCACACGCGCTGCCCGGAGATGATCGACGACTGCACGCTCGGCATGCCCGAGCTTCGAGAGGTCAGCCCGGGTCACTACGTGGCCTGCATCAGGTCCGACGGGTACGGCGACTACAAGTAGCCTCGCCCCGCAGGTCCCGCTACCGACCTGTGGCCCGTTGGCCCTGGTGAGGCTGGCTTCGCCTGATGGTCTCGTTAGCAAGACGTGCTTGACCGCTTAGGCGTACAATTGTGATGCCTACGTCCTGGCATGTGCGTTGACGCTGAGGTCGCCGCTCATCACCCTGGACACCAAACTTGCGGCCGCCGCCCCGTTGGTGGGCGTGCGCGTCCTGGAGATAGACCAATGAAAGTCTACACCTACTCCGAAGCACGCCAGAGTCTCGCGTCGGTGCTGGACGTGGCACAGCAGGAAGGGGCCGTCAGGATCCGGCGGAGGGACGGCCAGCTGTTCGTCCTCAGGCCCGAGTCATCGGATGCGTCGCCGCTCGACGTCGAAGGCGTAGACCTTGGCGTGACTACCGACGAGATCGTATCGATGATCCGGGAGGGCCGGGAGCGCTACGGCTGAGCCCGGCGCATGCACACGGAGGCTGACGCATGAAGATCACCGGCCTGGAGCTCACTCCCGTCTTCTCGACCCGCGAGATGGGCAGGACCTGCCCTGCCGACCCCGACAAGGCAGTCTCGTATCACGTCATCGTCAGGCTGCACACGGACACGGACGTGGTCGGACTCGGCGAGATGTCGGACATCGACTTTGCGAGCGATGCGGCGGCCGTGGAGCGGCTCCAGGCCAGGCTCGAGCCGCTCCTGCTCGGCAGGAGCCCATTCGACAGGGCGGCGATTTCGCTCGACATGGAGAACTGCACCTGGGACCACCAGGTCATGTGCGGGATAGACATCGCCGTGCACGACGCAGCGGCGAAGGCGCTGGATGTCCCTCTCTACGTGCTGTTCGGGGGCAAGCTGCGGGACCGTGTCCCGTTCTCGTACCCCCTGGCCCGCTGCCAGACCGACGCGGACGTGGACGCGAACGTAGCGCGCGTCGAGTGGCTGCAGGGACTCGGCCACAACATGGTGCGCTACTACTTCGGCGCGGATATCGACCTCGACCACCGGCTGCTGACCGAGCTCAGGCGCCGGGACGTGAGTATCAACGCACTTGACGCGAGCGGACGTCTGGACGTCGACGTGGCGATCGAGGCGATCGACCGGCTGGCGGAGTTCGAGCCGAACCTGGTGGAGTCGCCCGTCAGCAAACGGCACGACGCCGCGGTCGAGGACTTCCTGGCAGTGAAGGAGGCCGTGGAAGTGCCGCTCGGCGAGCACATCGCCAGCGCGGAGGTCGCCGAGCGGCTGGCGAAGCACGACGCCATCGACGTGTTCAACACGGGGCTGGGCTACGCCGGGTTCGACTTCTGCGTCAACACCTTTGCGCTGGCAGAGCTGTTCGGCATCAAGACCCTGATCGGCAGCACGGTGGAGCTGTCCATAGGCACGGCCGCCCGGACCCATGTGGCCGCCTCCATGAGGAACCTGGACCTCCCAATCTACCCCTCGGGCCCGCTCGTCTACTACGAGCAGGTCGTGAAGGAGAAGGTCAGGTACGAAGACGGCCACGTCATCGTACCCGACGGACCCGGCGTAGGCGTGGAGATCGACGAGGAGCGCCTGCAGGCCCAGCGGGTCTCGTAGCAACGACTCCTGCCCGGGCAAAGACACGTTGCGGCATGCCCTCGCCCATTTCTCCCACCCGGACGGAGGGCAGTCCACCTAGCTGCTCACACTTGATGAGACGGGAGACCCGTCGCAACGTGCAAGCACGCCGGGTTTGGGGTACTCTCTATCGAGCTTTCGGGCAAGCCCATCACAGGAGTGAACGATGACGGATGGTGACGGATTCAGTTTCGCCGGGCTCATGTCCAGCCGCGCGCCCGCGCCCAAGCCCGGCGCGGCGGTGCAGCGAGGCAAGTACGACTTTGCGGTGGCCTACCCGGACCCCGACTCGCTGCCGCTCGGCGACCTGGCCGAATCACTTCGGTCGGCGCTGGAGGACGAGGGCCGCGACCTGGCCGTCTACCCTCACGTGCAGGGCTACCCGCCCCTGCGCGAATACGTGGCCGGCAAGCTCATGCGCACGCGCAGCATCGACGTGACGCCGGACGACATAGTCCTGGCGGACGGCTCCAGCCAGCCGCTGCACATGATCATCGAGACCCTGGTCGAGCCGGGCGACGTGGTGCTGACCGAGGACTACTTCTACAGCGGCACACTGAACACCCTGCGCCGGTTCGGGGCGGACGTTCGCGGCGTGGCGTGCGACGAGGACGGGCTCGACCCAGACGCCCTGGAGGAGACCATTGAGCTTGCGTCCTCGAAGGGGAAGCGCCCCAAGATGGTCTACACGATCCCCACCTTCCAGAACCCGCAGGGGTGGACGATGGCGCTGGAGCGTCGGAAGGCCCTCGTGCAGGTCGCGCAGAGGCACGGCGTGCCGATACTGGAGGACGACTGCTACGTCGACCTGCGGTTCGAGGGCGAGGACGTGCAGTCGATCCACTCGCTGGACGACTCCGGGCTCGTCATGTACGTCGGCTCGTTCTCGAAGATCATCGCGCCCGGCATGAGACTTGGCTACATGACAGCGCCACGCCAAGTTCTGGACGTCGCGCTGGGGGCCAAGAGCGGCGGCGGCGTGAACCAGTTCGCCGCGCTGGCCGTCCACAGGTACGCGCACTCAGGCCTGGAAGACCACGTTTCGGACGTCAACCACATACTGCGGGCGAAGCGCGACGCGATGCTGGCGGCCCTGGGGGAGAACATGGGCTCAGCCGCCACCTGGAGCCGCCCCGACGGCGCGCTCTACGTGTGGCTCCGGCTTCGCGAGGATGCAGACACGGCGGCCACGCAGCAGGCCGCCTTCGACGCGGATGTCGGCTACCACCCGGGCGTGAACTTCGCCCCCGACGGCGTGTCCGGCAAGAACATGGCAAGGCTGTGCTACGGGTACAACACGCCCGAGGAGATAGGCGAGGGCGTCGCGCGGCTGGCCGAGGTCTTCGACCGGGCCGGGTACCTGGGCTAGGTACGCAACCTACCCGCCCAGGCGCTCCGCGATTCGCTCCCTGAGCACGGCGGCGTTGCTCCTGAGCAGGGGGAGCTGGGCGCGCAGCCTGGCCGAGGTCGACGACTCCTCGAGCAGCGCCTGCTTCACGTCGTTGTCCGCCTGCAGGAGGGTGCACACCAGCCAGGACAGCTCGACGGGGTCCTCCGGCGTGTTCGGCTCCCGGACCCAGCCGCCGCGAAGGCCGTGCAGCAGCCTTATCTGCTCCTCCACGGCTTGGCGCACGTCCGAGACCAGGTCAGCCTCCGGCGACCCGGGGCTGTCGTCGTCGAGGACCTCCACGACAGCCTCCATGTAGGGCTGCCTGAGCAGAACCGAGTCGATTCGGAAACGCTCCCTGCCGGCGACCATGATGTTCATCCGGCCGTCGTCTTCCTTCTTGACGTTCACGATATGGGCCGCCGTGCCGACGGAGTGGGGCTCCGCATTGCCTCCCACCTCGACGCCGGACCTGATGAGGACCACGCCGAACTCGGACTCGTCGTCGAGGCAGCGCTGGATCATCAGCTTGTAGCGCTCCTCGAAGATGTGCAGGGGCAGGAAGCCGCCCGGGAACAGCACCACGTTGAGCGGGAACAGGGGAATCGTCCGCTGTGGACCGGTCATGGGAGCACCCGTGCTGGATCTGACTGGGACAAGATGCGGGAGGCACGGGCGAGTCCACCTTGCCACTTTTCGCGCCCCAATGTTAGAATACGGCTACTCTGGGGATTCGTCTAGTGGTAGGACGACAGACTCTGGATCTGTAAGCCGAGGTTCGAATCCTCGATCCCCAGCCACCATTGGCCGAAACCGTGGCGCGTTCGTCTAGCGGCCTAGGACACCGCCCTCTCAAGGCGGAGATCACGGGTTCGAATCCCGTACGCGCTACCACCGCTTCCCTCATTCCTGGCTCCCGGTGGAGCCTTGGCACCTTGTCCCGAACGCCCCCGATGCGACCTATTCATTCCGGGTGGATATGGAGGAGAACGCTCTCCGTTGAACATTCAATCGACATACCCCGACGCTCCGGAGCTGGCCGTCACCCAGTGGTTCAACACTGCCGACAGTCCGACCCTCGCCGATCTCAGGGGCCAGGTTGTGGTGATCGAGGCGTTCCAGATGCTGTGCCCGGGCTGCGTCTCCCACGGGCTGCCGCAGGCCAAGCGCATACAGCAGACCTTCGGCGACAAAGTCACCGTCCTGGGGCTCCACTGCGTGTTCGAGCACCACGAGGCCATGACCCCCGTGTCGCTCGAGGCGTTCCTGTACGAGTACCGCATCACCTTTCCCGTGGGCGTCGACGCCCACACGCCCGGGGTTACCCTTCCCGTCACGATGGGGCGGTACGAGCTTCGGGGCACGCCGAGCCTCGTTCTGATCGACAGGGCCGGGCGCATCCGCCTCAACGCGTTCGGCCAGGCCGACGACCTGGCCGTCGGCGCCATCTTGGGCCGGCTCATCGACGAGCCTCGCCCCGAGCCTGAGTCCCGGTGACACCTGGACGTCGGATGCCCGGCTCCAACCATGTGATTCGTCCAGGGCCCCCATGTGGGAGCAGAGGACTGTGCCTGGGCAGCTATCGCTCCATGAGCGAGTAGATCGTCTGGTCCGGCGGCCCATCGTACACCAGCTCACCTTCCCGCAGGACCAGCACCCTCCGGGCATGGCGCGCGGCCATCTGAAGATCGTGGGTGATGAGCACCACGCCCTTCCCGCCCTCTGCCAGGTCGGTGAGCATTCTGAAGAAGAGGTCTCTGGTCGAGTAGTCGATCTTGTGCAGGGACTCGTCCAGGAGGAGGAAGTCTCGCTGCTGTGCCAGGCAAAAGGCGAGCCACACACGCTGCTTCTGGCCTCCCGAGAGCTGGGCAAAGGGCCGGTCGGCAAAGGGCTCCGCGAGGCAACTGGCGATGCACTCCTGGACAGCCTTCCTGTCGTTCGCACCAAGTCTCCATCCGAGGCTGCGGGCTGGGTTGAACCGGCCCAGGGAGACAAGCTCCCTGACGGTCACGAAGGGTGGGTCCTGGAGGTCCTGCGGCAGGTAGGCAACGTGCCGCCTGACCTCGGCCGCCTTGCGGGACGCATCTCCGCCATCCAGGTAGACCCGGCCCTCCATCGGCGACAGCCCTCCTGAGATCAACTCCGCTAGGGTAGTCTTGCCCGCCCCGTTGGGCCCCAGCAGGCAAACGAATTCCCCCACGGCGACGGAGACCGATAGCCCCTTCAGTACGGCCTCTTCCCCGTATGAGAAGGACACGCCGCTCAATTCCAGCCTGGCATTCATTCCGTGGGGTCCTGCCGCTTCACTGAAGCCTCCTGGCCACCCATATCATCAACGGCGCACCCAGCACCGTGGTCACCAGTCCAACAGGTATCTCCGCCGGCATGAAGGCCAGCCTCGAGACTTGGTCCGAATAGAGCACTACCAGTGCCCCGGTTGGGATGGAGACAGCCATGACAGTGCGGGCGTCGTTGCCCACCATCAGCCTTACGACATGAGGGGTGAGCAGGCCCACGAAACCGACCACGCCGGCCAGGGATACCCCGGCGCCGGCCAGCACGCCGGCGGAGACCACGGCCGCCAGCCGCGTGCTCCTGGGATTCGCCCCCAGCTGCCCGGCAAGCCGGTCGCCCAGCACCAGCATGTTCAGCCGGCCCGCAGCCACGACAGCCAGTACGATCCCGAGAGCAAGGTACGGGAGGACCGGCATGACGTCGGCCCAGCTACGGTTGGCCAAGCTGCCGCTGAACAGGGCCAGCGCCTGCAGGCTGAAGACCCGAGCGTGGGTCAGGATGGCGGCGGCAACTGCCAGGGTCAGGGCCCCTATCGATACGCCAACGAGGGCGAGGCGAGCCGGTGTCAGGCTCTCACGCGAGGCCAGCAGGGATATGAGAAGGCCGCCGACCACGGCCGCCGCCACCGAAAGCGAGGTCAGCCCCCACGGACCCGTTCCCAGGACTCCGGCCAGGGCCAGGGCCTGGACGATGGCCGCCCCACCGCCCAGTCCAAATAGCTGGGGGTCTCCCAGGGGATTGCGGGTGGCGCCCTGGAGCAGCGCTCCCGCGGCCCCGAGACACGCGCCCACCACGAGTGCAGCAACGACCCTGGGTACGCGAAGAGAGCGCACAATCACCTCGGCCCGGGGGTCTCCGCCATCGGTGAAGAGCGCCTTCACGAGCGCGGCGGCCTCCAGGTCGGCGGCGCCGAAGGCGATTCCTACGATGCAGCCCGCCAGGAGGGCGATGGCGAGACCCGCCAGCACAAGGGCGGGAGACCGGACTATGGAGCGCCTCCTACGAGCGCAGCCATAGCCTCGACTGCCTCCGCAATGCGGGGCCCGGGATTGCGCAGGAAGATCACGTGGTCGATCTCATGCATCTGTCCGCTCGAAACGGCCTGCAGGCCGGAGAAACCGGGTATGCGAGGCAGCATTGCCGACAGTCGCGGCACGGGTTCCGGCGCCGGTGTTATGGTGAACACGTAGTCCGGGTCCATGGTGAGCACCTGCTCTGCGGATATGCCGGCGAAACCCGGGAAAGTCCCGCTGTCGGGCAGCTCGGCAGCCGGATTCGACAGCTGCAGCATGGATGCTATTGCGCCGGGATACGACTGCGGTTTGGCGGCGTACAGGTTCCTGTCGGCGTCGGAGATCAGGATCAGGGCGCTCTTGCCGCCGCTCATACCTTCGAGGGACGACGAAACTCTCGCCGAAATGTCATGTGCCGCCTGCTCGGCTGTCTCATCGCTCTCCACGATCTGCCCGATGAGCCTTATGCCCATGGCAACGTCGTCGAGGGAGGTTGCGCGAACGGCCACTACGGGCGCACCCAGCTGCGACAGGGGCTCGAGGAAGCGGGCCTGTGTCAGGGCTTCTATCAGGATCAGGTCTGCTCCCTGCGCAGCGATCGCTTCGAAGCTCGGCGAGTAGGCGCCGCCCAGCTCCGGAAGCTCGACGACCTCATCCGGGAACGTGGAGCTGGAATCGCGCGCGACGGCCGTTCCGCCGGCTATGTACAGCATCTCAGTTGCCGTCGGGCTGATGCTCACGATCCGCTCCGGCTTGGCCGGAATCTCAACGGGTCTTCCGATCATGTCCACAACTTGCAGGGGATACGCGCCCCCCATGGGCTCGGGCGTCGACGTGGGCGCCGCGGTGGGGACGGGTGTCGGCATGGGGGTGGGCGTAGGCGCTGGGGCAGCGGTGGGCGCCTGGGTAGGCGCGGGCGTCGGAGGTCTCTCAGTGGGCGTCGCCGCCGCACGAGGCTCCACCGTAGCATCCTCACTAGGGTCCGAGTCTGAACATGCGGTCATCACTAAGGCCAATGCGAGCATCAAGAATAGGGGCGCGATCCAGGCCCTGTTACGTATGGCGGATTCCCGGTTAGTCAATCAACTCTCCTGTTATTAGGTTGCACTAAGTCAACAAATTAGCATAGCCAATGCAGTGCGATATTGTCAATCACCGCCTGCACGATTTGAGGCAAGACCGGCGGGCGGATGAAGACCGCCGTGACCCGCCAAGGGTAGGAGGACTCGTCCTTGACCGCCTCCTTCTCCCGCATGTAGGCTGAACCGAGCGCCTATACGCGACCGGGGGCTCCACTCTCCCTTGAAGACGGGACTGACCGAAGAAACGTCTCCGGACGTCGACGCCGGCGCCGCTCCCGCCCGGTCCGGCTCCAGGCCCCTCTCCCGCCTCGGGCGCATGCCAATCGTCGAGACCCTCGCGTACCGGGACTTCCGCTGGGTCTTCCTCGGTTCGTTCGCCTCCTTCATGGCGATGAACATGAACCTCATCACCCAGTCCTGGCTGGTGGTCGAGTTGATGAACGACTCACCCCTTGCCCTGAGCCTGTCGATAGTGTCGTTTACCGCGCCGATCACTGTCGTATCCCTGTTTGGGGGGGTGATGGCCGACCGCATCCCGCGGCGGCGCCTGGTGATCATCAGCCAGAGCGGGAACGCCGCCATGACGTTCCTGATGGCCACCCTGGACCTGGCAGGTATCATCGACTTCTGGCAGGTGATGGCCATCGGCCTGGTCAACGGGTCGATGATGGCGTTCAACATGCCCAGCCGCCAGGCGATCATCTCGGACATCGTGCCTGAGAGCCGGCTGATGAACGCCGTGTCGGTGAACAACTCCAGCATGAACCTCACCCGCGTGATAGGCCCAGCCGCCGCGGGGTTCCTGATTCTCTTCATCGACACGTGGGCGGTCTTCTACCTGGTCTCGCTCGTGTATGTCTTCTCGGCCCTGTCGATGGCGATGGTGCACGCCGGTTCGAGGCCGAGTTCGCGCTCGGGCAAGGGGGTGACGGGCGACATTGGGGCGGGCCTATCGTACGTGGCCCAGGACCCGACCCGGCGGGGCCTCATCCTCATGTCCTTCATCCCGGCCCTCTTCGGATACTCCTACTACGCGCTCCTGCCGGCATGGGGGCGCGAGGCCCTCGACATAGGCTCAGAGGACCTGGGCGTGCTCATGATGCTCATGGGCATCGGCGCGCTAGTCGGGACCCTGATCCTTGCCTCCATGCGCAACTTCAGCCGGCGCGGCGCGTTCCTGCTGCTGTTCTGCCTCCTGTGGGGCATTGCCCTGGCGTCGTTCGCCCAGACGTCGAGCTACCTCGCCGCAATTCCCCTGCTGATGCTGGTCGGGCTGCTGAACTCGGTGTTCATGTCGCTGAACATGACGCTCATACAGATCTACTCCTCCCAGGAGATGCGCGGAAGGATGATGAGCATAGCCATGATGAGCTTCGGTGTGATGCCCCTGAGCGGCGTGCCGTTCGGCATCTTGGCGGAGTTGACGAGCACCCCATTTGCGCTGACGCTCAGCGGGCTGCTGCTCGTCGCATTCACGCTGGTCTTTACCGCAGCATATCCGAGCTACCGCCGGATCGCATGAGGGCCACGGCCGCCGGCTAATGCGCCCGCACCGGTCTCCGCCGCCCCAGGCAGGGGGCGATGGGGACTGCGGGAGGCGGCAGGCTACTCCCCGAAGGCCTCGTCGAAGACCCGGTCGGACGGCGGGAACTGCTTGGACTTGACGAACCTGCACCCCTCGGCGGCGCCGAACTCCCGGTCCATCGCAGCGTCTTCCCACTCGACCGACAGCGGCCCCTCGTACCCGATGACGTTGAGCGTGCGGATGATGTCCTCGAAGTCGATCTGTCCGCGCCCGGGCGTGCGGAAGTCCCAGCCGCGCCCCGGCTCGCCGAAGTTCAGATGGGACGAGAGTATGCCCGACTCGCCGTCCAACGTGACGGCGGCGTCCTTCATGTGGGTGTGGAAGATGCGATCTGGGAACGTGCGCAGGAACTTTGCCGGGCTCACCATCTGCCAGTGCAGGTGGCTGGGGTCGAAGTTGAAGCCGAAGGCGTCCCTGTGGCCTACGGCCTCGAGGGCGCGGTGGGAGGTGACTATGTCGAAGGCGATCTCCGTCGGGTGCACCTCCAGCCCGAACCTGACGCCGCACTTGTCGAACTCGTCCAGGATAGGATCCCACATCTCGGCGAAGTAGCCGAACCCCTCGTCGATCATCGCCTCGCTGACGGGCGGAAAGCTGTAGATCATGTGCCAGATGGACGAACCGGTAAAGCCGTTGACCACGTCCAGGCCCATGTTCTGCGCCGCCCTTGCCGTGTTAATCATGGCCTCCACGGCCCACGAGCGCTTGGCCTCCGCGTCGCCGTGGTAGCGCTCCGGGGCAAAGGTATCCGAGCGTGCGTCGTCGTTGGGGTCGCACACGAGCTGACCGGCCAGGTGGTTGCTGATTGCGAAGACCTTCAGGCCGTGCTCGGCCAGGAGCTCCAGCCTGCCCTGGGCGTAGCCCTCGTCCCGGGCGGCGCGGTCGACGTCGAGGTGGTCTCCCCAGCACGCCAGCTCCAGGCCGTCGTAGCCCCACCCCACAGCCTTGGGGGCCAGCTCCGCCAGGGGTATGTCCGCGAACTGTCCGGTGAACAGGGTCACTGGTCGTGTCATCTCATCCTCCTCTACATCCGGCTCTGACGATGCCGCCATGAAGACACAAGACGTGCCTCAACCTCATTCGGACCGCTTCAATCTGTCGTTCCGACCGCTTCAACTGTCATTCCGACCGCGGGGAGGAATCTAAGGCGTTTGCGGTCGCACAATTGGGCCTGTGCAGCGTTCGACGCCAGTTCTCCTGACCGGGATCCTAGATTCCTCACTACGCTCCGCTACGTTCGGAATGACCATGTGCCTGGGTTGCGCAATGGTCTCCTAGACTGGCATCGGGACCCATTTCCGGTCGCTGCTGCCGCTCTCCACGACCGCCTCCAGGAAGGCCATCCCCCTGACGCCGTCGTGGACGTTGGGGTAATCGACGGTCGACTCGTCCACTTCGCCGCCGGCAACAACCGTAGCCAGCGCGCCGGCGAAGCTATTGTAGATGTTGGCGAATCCTTCGATATAGCCCTCCGGGTGCCCGGCCGGGAGGCGGACGTTGGCCGTGGCCGCTGCGCCCACGAAAGCCGTCGCCGCCCTCCTGATCTCGGTGGGCCTGTCGATGCGGTGGACGACCAGCGTGTTCGGCTCCACCTGCAGCCACGCCAGTCCTCCCTTCTCGCCGTAGATGCGTATGCGCAGGCCGTTCTCCTCGCCCACCGCGACCTGGCTCGCCCACAGCACGCCCCGCGCTCCCCCGTCGAATCTCAGCAGGACGCTGCCGTCGTCGTCGAGACCGCGTCCGCCGACGAAGGTGGTGAGGTCGGCGCACATCTCCGTGATGCGCAGACCCGTCATGTACTCGGCCAGGTTCTCGCAGTGCGTGCCGATGTCGCCCATGCACGAGGAGGCTCCGGCCAGCGCGGGATCGGTGCGCCAGACCGCCTGCTTCACCCCGTCGGCCTCTAGCCTGGTGGCCAGCCAGCCCTGCGGATACTCGACGACGATTCGCCTGACCGCGCCCAGGTCGCCTGACGAGACAAGCTCCCGCGCCTCCTTGACCATCGGGTAGCCGGTGTAGTTGTGGGTGAGGCAGAAGAGCTTGCCGGTCCCGGCGACCTTGCGCTCCAACTCCCTGGCCTGCGCCATGTCCATCGTCATGGGCTTGTCGCAGACGACGTGAAAGCCTGCGGTTAGCGCGGCTGAGGCGACGGGGAAGTGCGTGCTGTTGGGCGTGACGATTGCGACGAAGTCCATCCTGGTATCCCCAGGCAGCGCGGCCTCCGCCGCGAGCATCTCCTGGTACGTGCCGTAGACCCGATCAGGGGGCAGCAGGAGGTCCTGCCCGCTGAGCCTGGACTTCTCCGGCGTGCTGCTGAAGGCTCCGCAGACCAGCTCGATCTTGTTGTCCATCTGCGCCGCTATGCGGTGGACCTGACCTATGAAGGCGTCCCTGCCGCCTCCCACCATGCCCATCCTGAGTTTTCTGTCCAGCCTGCTCATGGGGTCCTCCTTCCCGCGCCACCCTCGGCCGCTGGGTGAGATGCGATACGGCGTCAGCTAAGGTCTTCCAGGGGCTCCGGGCGGTTGATGCCCTTGATGGTCGTGCGGTTGGGCCTGTCGTCCACCCCGCTGTCGGGCGCGGCCCACACCGCCGCATTGGCGATGACGCGCAGCACCTCCTCCTGGTGGTAGATGGGGTACGCCTGGTCGCCGGGCCGGAAGTAGAATATCTTGCCGCGGCCCCGCTTGTAGCAGCAGCCGCTCCGGAACACCTCGCCGCCCGCGAACCAGCTTATGAACACCAGTGAGTCCGGCTCCGGGATGTCGAAAGGCTCGCCGTATGACTCCGCGCGGGGAATCTCGAAGTACTCGCCCAGTCCTTCGGCGATGGGATGCCCGGGGCTGACGACCCACAGGCGCTCCTTCTCCCCGATGCTGCGCCAGTACAGGCCGCAGCTCGTGCCCATCAGCTTCGTGAATATCTTGGAGAAGTGGGCGGAGTGCAGGGGGATGAGCCCCATGCCGTCCAGCACCCGCTGGTAGACGCGGTCGACCACGGCGTCGCTGACATCCCTGTGCGCCTTGTGCCCCCACCAGGTCAGCACGTCGGTCTCGGCCAGCACCTCGTCGGTCAGGCCGTGCTCGGGCTCGTCCATGGTGGCCACACGGACGGGGAAGCCCCTGGCCGACAGGTAGTCGACGATGGGCGCGTGCATCCCCCGCGGGTAGATGGCCGCTATGTCCTCTTCCTCCCTCTCGTGGCGGTACTCGTTCCAGACCGTTACTCGCGGCAGCTCAGCCATTTCAGTTCTCCTAGCTCGCGGATGCTTGCCTAGCCTTCAGCCGGACCGGCTCTCCATCCCGGGCGGCCGATTCCCGGATGGCGTCCCACAGGTGGGCCATACGCAGCCCCAGCTCCGCGGGAGAGGGGTTGACGATGCGGCCGTCGCGGGCTGCGAGGAACTCCTCCCACACTCCGCGCGACTCCCGCACCGGGACGATCTCCCAGCCCTGGTCGCGGCTGATGCCCGTCTCCTGCCAATTGGGCGGCTGGGCGTGGAGGATCTCGAGCGACTCCCCCCAGGCCCCGGTACGCAGCGCCGCCTTTGTGCAGAACACCCTGATGTCCGACGCGCAGGAGTGAGCTGTCTGTCCGCACGCGTGGATCGTAACCAGGACGCCGGACTCCAGGCGGCCCATGATCGCGGCGTTGATATCCACCGGCGCGCCGTCGTTCTTGAAGAGCGCCCAGACGTCGGTGAAGTCCTCGCCCGCGAGGTCGGACACGGTGTTCAGCATGTGGGCGCCGCTGTCGAACATGAACCCGCCGCCGGAGACCCTTGGGTCCCACCGCCACCCGTCCCTGAAATCGCCGCCCCAGTTCTGCCATATGACGCCTGAGATCGTCTGGACGGCTCCCAGATCACCCGAGCGGAGCATCTTCACCGCCTTGCGGATGTGCGGAGAGAGGCTGCCCTGGAAGGAGACTACCAGCGTTCGCCCGGTCCGGTCCCGTGTTTCTATGAGATCGATGGCCTCCTGCACGTTCATCACCATCGGCTTCTCCAGCAGCACGTCCAGGCCGGCCTCCAGACATGCCCTGGCCTGGCTGAAGTGCAGCGCGTGGGGCGTAACGATGAACGCGGCGTCGAGTTTGTTGGCGTGCTCACCTAGCAGGCGGTCCAGGCCGGGGACGTTGGGCGGGGCCGGCCGGCCCGCCTCCTCGAAGATGGCCGCCGCTTCACCGTAAGCCTCCGGCGACGGCTCGCTCACAACGTCGATGCTGGTGTTGCGGAAGTCCGCCAGGATCGTCCTTATGCGGGCGCGGCCCGCAGCGCCGCACCCGATAATGGCCGCCCTCACGGTCGGATCGAACGCCATGTCGCCTCCTTGTGAGTCACTATGCCGCTCGCCGTGCCGGCGTCGCTCGCGCAATTGTCGTACGCGCCACTTCACGTTGCAACACAGGCCTTCAGTCCAGCGACCACACTCGGCCCCTCTGCCGCAGCAGGTCCCACCTCAGCTCCGCGCCCAGCCCGGGCGCTCCCGTGAGGTGTAGGCGGCCGTCCTCGACCCGCTCCGGAGGCGAGAGCAGGTCCGCCCGCCAGTCAGCCTCGTAGACAGCGTGCTCCAGCGGCAACGCGCCGGGCATGGACGCGGTGACATGCCCGCTCGCCAGGAGCGACACCGGCCCTGACGGGCTGTGGAGCGACACACCGCCCCCGGCACCGATCGCCGCCCTGCCCGCCCGGGCGGCAACGGCAACGCCGCCGCAGTGCTTCACGTCGGGCATGATGACGCTGACCGCCCCCCGCCCGATGAGGTCCGCGAACAGCTCCTCGCCGTACCCCTTCTCGCCTCCGGCCACGGCCATCGGCACGCGCGCCGCGATACGTGCCATCCCAGCGGGGTCCTCCAGTGGCGGGACGGGCTCCTCGAACCAGCCCACGCCAAGTCCGGCCAGCTCGTCAGCCACCATCGCCGCCGTCTCGACGTCGAAGCGGCTGTGGCAGTCGACCAGCAGGGTCACGCCAGAGCCCACCGCATCCCGAACTGCCGCAACGCGCCCGATGCCGGGCCGCGCCTGGGCGACCCTATCGCCGGGGCTCATCTCGTCAAACGGGGCGCACTTGACGGCCTGGAAGCCCTCGCGCACGGCGCGTTCGGCGGCCCTCGCGAAGTCTGCCGGGGTGCGCGGCGTACCGAACAGCCCCCTGTTGATGTTCGCGTACAGCGGCACACTGGCCTGCGGTTCGCCGCCCAGGGCCTCGGTCAGCTCTACTCCGTCATGCACCGCCTGGATGATCAAGACGCCGGTACGCAGGGCGCTAACCGCGGTAGCCATCGCGAAGTCGCGACCAAGCCGGCGCTCGTCCAGTCCCAGCAGGCGCGGAACGTCCGCCTCGCCGGCAATGGAGGCGCCCCGTAGGGATGTCGCCGCCTCCGCGACCAGCCTGGCCACGTCCGCTGTCGGATCCCCGGCCGTGATCTCCACGTCGGCCGACGCTCCCGACGCGTCCCGGAAGCGAGCAAACGTCCACTCAGTCCGTGGCGTAACCACCACGGAGCCGAACTCGACGCGGTCCAGGCGCACGTGACCGGCAATCATTCCAAACGCCCCCCAGCGAGAGTCTCCTCCCCAGCAGTACGACATGATACTGCCGTTAGGTTAGAATGGGGCAGCCGTAGGGCCAGGACTCGCGGCGCGAAAACGGTGTGAGGGTGGAGCCGAGCAGCCGATGGCGGCAGGCGGGGTACACGATATGGGCGGGGTGCGGGGCTACGGCCCCGTCGAGCCCGAGGAGAACGAGCCGGTCTTCCACGACGAGTGGGAGGGCCGGGTGTTCGGGCTCGTGGTCTCGATCCAGGGCGGCTTCAAGCGCAGCAACCTGGAGGGCCTCGACCCGGAGGTGTACCTGGCCGGCTACTACCAGCGGCTGATGGCGGCGCTGGAGCACGGGCTGGTCGAGCGGGGCGTGCTCAGCCAGGAGGAGCTGGAGGCGAAGACCGCCCACTTTCGCGACAACCCGGAAGCCCTTGCTACTCGCGTCGCAGATCCGGAGCTGACCGACCGCGTCCGGGCAACAATGTACCGGCAGCGCCAGCTCCGCAGGCAGACCGGCCGCCCGCCTGAGTTCGCCGTGGGAGACCCCGTGCGGACGCGCCGGATCGAGCACGGCGGGCACACCCGGCTGCCCGGTTATGCACAGGGTAAGCGTGGGACGGTGGCGGCGGTCTACGCGGCCTACGACCTGCCGGACGAGCCGCCGGTCCGCGAGCACGAGGACGCGCCCGCGCAGCAGCTCTACAGCGTCCGGTTCGAGGGCGCCGAGCTCTGGGGAGCGTCGGCAGAGCCGGAGACGACCCTGTACATAGACATGTGGGAAGGCTACCTCGAGCCTGCCACTGAAACCGCAACAGGAGGGAGCGAAAAGTGAGCGGAGACCACGACGGCGATCACCATCCACACCCTGAGCCATACCCCTCGGTGCGGGCGCGGGCGCTCGAGTCGCTTCTCATCGAGAAGGGCCTCGTCACCACCGACGCCATCGACGAGGTCGTGCGCACTTACGAGCAGGACATCGGTCCCCTGAACGGCGCAAAGGTAGTCGCCAGGGCATGGGTCGACCCTGAGTACAAGCGTCGTCTCCTGGAGAACGGCACGGACGCGATCGCCGAGCTCGGCTTCGGCGGCGCGGAGGGCGCAGAGATAGTGGTGCTGGAGAGCACTCCCGAGTTGCACAACGTCGTCGTGTGCACTCTCTGCTCCTGCTACCCGTGGCCGGTGCTCGGTCTGGCTCCCAGCTGGTACAAGGACCCCGCCTACCGGTCCCGAGTCGTGGTCGAGCCCCGCGTGGTGCTGAAGGAGTTCGGACTGGAGGTCGCCGAGTCGAAGGAGGTC
Source organism: Dehalococcoidia bacterium (assembly GCA_965204975.1). GTDB lineage: Bacteria > Chloroflexota > Dehalococcoidia > Lucifugimonadales > CAJWER01. Next base: position 3,361,527 of record OZ242024.1, on the reverse strand, counting down.
CGCGTGTGGGACAGCACCGCGACCCTGCGCTACATGGTGCTGCCGGAGCGGCCCGACGGAACGGACGGCCTGACGGAAGAGGAGCTGGCCGATCTCGTCACCCGGGACTCGATGATCGGTGTGGCGGTGGCAAAATCGCCCGCCGCCGCCGGTCAGACTGGCTAGCACGGAGAGGGCAATGAACACACAGCCTGACCTCGGGATTTCAAGCATGACGGGCGAAGCGGCGCTGCCCAGGAAGAACGGCGAGCTCGTCTTCGAGGCGCCCTGGGAGGGCCGGGCCTTCGGCCTGGCCGTCGCCATGAACGAGGGCGGCGTCTACGACTGGACCGACTTCCGGGACAGGCTCGTCGAGGAGACGGCCCACGACGAGGGCCACGGACATCAGACCGCCTACTACGAGCGCTGGCTAAGGGCCCTGGAGGGCCTCGCGCTCGACCGAGGGCTCGTCACCACCTTGGAGCTGGACGCAAGGACCGATGCCTACGTCGCCGCCGGTCCCCCCGACGAGTGGTAGACCTGCCGGGGCCGGGGCTTCCCGCACTCGACTCCGGGCCCGGCTGACTCCACGATTAGCCACAGGTCCGCGCCGGTCTTCGGGACCGCCCTGGCCTATTAGCCAGGAAGAGAGCTCCGGTCGTCGATGTCGCCGCGCCAGAGCCGCCGCATCTCCTCGGTCGTCTCCAGCAGCTCGTCCAGCCTGCCCTGCGCCAGGACGCGGCCCTCCTTGAGTACCACGATCCGGTCCGCGCGTCTGTAGGCCGCCCGGCGGTGCGACACGACCAGGCTGGTCGCATCGCGCAGGGTAAACAGCCTGTCCCACAGCAGCTGCTCGGTCTCCGCGTCGAGGGCGCTGGAGAGGTCGTCGAATACGAGGAGCTCGGGCTTGCGCACGAACATCCGGGCGGCGGCTGTCCGCTGGACCTGGCCGCCGGAGAGCTTCACACCGCGCGGCCCGACCACCGTGTCCAGTCCCTTCTCGAGTGACCTGACGTCTGGCCCCATTACCGACAGCCGTATCGCCGTTTCCAGGTCGTCCGGGTCCTCGCGTATCCCCATCAGGATGTTGTCGCGCAGCGTATCGCTATACAGGCGAGGCACCTGCGGAGTGTAGGCGCACCGAGGCGGCACCATGAAGGTTCTGGGATCATCCACGACACGGCCGTTCCAGCGCATCTCGCCGGCGCTTGCCGGAAGCAGGCCGAGGGCCACCTCGAGCAGCGTGGTCTTGCCGGAGCCGATGCGACCGGTCACCACGGTGAAGGAGCCCCTGGGCAGCTCCAGGCTGACGTCTTCGACGCCGCGGCCGGTCTCGGGATGGCGATAGGTGAGACCACTCAGGCTAAGACTCTCGAGTCGGTCGGGCTCTGTCCTCTCGACTTGGGGCACCTGCGGAAACGGCCCGCTCAGGTACAGCTCGCGGCGCTGCACGAGCCAGGACTTCGATTCTCCCGGAACGAGCGCGCCGACTCTCTCCAGGTGGACTTGGTTCTGCTTCAGGCTGACTATGAAGCTGCCCAGCCAGCTGCGCAGCGACTCGAACCTGGAGCCTCCGACGTACGCCACGAAAAGGGCAAAGTCACCCACCGTGAACGAGCCGGAGCGCATCATCTCCGCCGCCACGATAAGTATGGCTCCCGTCGCCAGCATCAGGGTCGAGCCGTTAATCGACCCCACCACGGACTCGAGCGCCCTGTCTCTGATGGCCGCCCTGCGCCGGCCGTCGCTCAGTGTGTCGAAGTGGCCGACCGCGCGCCGCTCGGCGCCGGCTATCTGGACAGCCTGCACGGCGCCCATGAGCTCGCCGAGCAGTCCAGTCACCCGGCTGGTCGCCTCGCGCCTGGCGCGCCGGTAGTCCTGGACTCGCTGACCCACCAGCCTGGTCCCCAGCATGGCGAAGGCTGCGGGCAGGAACGCGACGACGGTGAGCATGGGGCTTATCAGGGCCATGACCACCAGGGCAGTGACGATCGAGCTGAGGAACGGCACCATGGACACGGACCTCAACGTCGTCCGGGACAGGCCTTCGACGTCGTCCCTGAATCGGTTGACCGTGTCTCCCACGCTTGGGGCCTCGCGGAACGGCGGCGACTCCAGAATCTTCCCGAAGAGGTTGCCCTGGAGTATGGCCCTGAAGAGGTTGGCGCCGAACCGCCCCTGCAGGATGTACGACCCGTGCAGCACAACCTGCACGGTTACGCTGACCGCCAGGAAGAGGGCCACGATTGTCCACACGTCGGCCGGCAGGCGGGCCTCCCCTGACAGGGCGTCGAAGAACTCCCTCAGAAGGAGCCCTGTCAGGAGAGGCGTGTTCGTGTTCAGCAGAGTCAGCCCGAAGATCAACGCACTGCCCCAGGGATTGAAGGCCAGGAGCCCCCAAATCGCTCGCCACGTACTCATGCGGGGGCCTCCTCGAGTCCGGCCCTCAGCAGCGCAGCGAAGCGCGACTCCGGGTCGGCGGCGAGAGCCCCTCGATTGCCATGCTCCGCGATCCGCCCGTCCTCCAATACCAGTATCTTGTCCACCCGCTGGACGGTCGCAAGGCGGTGGGCGATGACGATGGCGGTCCGCCCCCTCAATAAATTCTGTACAGCCCTGTCTATCAGCTCCTCGGTCGCGGGGTCGAGGCGCGATGAAGCCTCGTCGAGGATCACTACGTCGGGGTCGCTGAGGAAGACCCTGGCGAATGCGAGAAGCTGCTCCTCCCCGGCCGACATCCCTCCTGCCGACGACAGGCGAGTGTCGAGCCCGTCGGGCAGGGAGCTGAACCAGCCCTCGAGCCCCAGCGACTGGAGGGTCTCGACGATTAGATCGTCGCCTATGGAGCGGTCGAATAGCGTCAGGTTGTCACGAAGCGAAGCCTCGAATACCTGCACCTCCTGGCTCACGAGCCCCACCCGTCCCCGCACGTCGCCCGTCCGGACGCTGCTGATGTCGACCCCGCCCAAGCGAATGCTCCCGTCCTGGGGGTCGTACAGCCGGAAGAGGAGGCGGGACAGGCTCGTCTTCCCGCTGCCGGTACGGCCCAGCAACCCGAGGACCTCGCCGGGCTCCAGGGCGAACGAGATGTCGCGCAGGACGGGCAGCTCAGGCTTGTATCCGAAGGAGACGCCCTCGAACTCCACGGACAGCCCGCCCTCCGGGACCGCGCCGTCCTGGCCGTCCTGGATGGCGGACCGGGTGTCGAGAAGCTCCCTGACGCGGTCTATGCTCACAAGGGCGCGATGCAGGTCCTCCACCTCCCTCGACACCCGCATGAGCGGGTCGCGCAGGAGGTTGAAGTAGTGGACCACCAGGTAGACGGTGCCTATCGAGAAGTCCCCGGCCTGGAACAGGTACACCGCCAGCGCCATGGCCGCGGCCAGGCCGACCGCGATCATGGAGTCCGCCGCGCCCCTCCTTATGTAGGCGAATTTCAGGGCCTTCAGCCAGGCATCGAGGTGCCGGCGCTTTACCTCGAAGTAGCGAAGCATGACGTATGGCACTGCGCCGCTCTTCTGGATGTCGGGGACGGCCGACAGCCGCTCGCCTATGAATCCGAACAGGTCTGCGGACGTATCCCGCTCCCCATGCCACAGCGGCGTCACGATCCGCTGCAACCTGACATAGACCGCCAGGTAGACAACCGCAAAGAGCGACATCGACAGCCCGAGACGCCAGTCCTCCACCCAGAGCACCACGAGGATGCCCGCCGACAGCAGTACCCCTCCAAGTATCGAGACGACCATCTCGGAGAAGAAGTTCGAGAGGCGCTCGATGTCGCCATCGATGCGCTCTATCAGCTCGCCGGGGGTACGGGCGTTGTGAAAGCCCATGTCCAGCCTCAGCACGTGCAGCACTACGTCCGACCTGAGCCTGTTGGTCGCTCTCCATGCCACGTCCTCGCCCAGGAACTCCGTCAGGGCCGTCACGACGTGGAGCGCCAGTCCCACTCCCAGGAACAGGGCTGCGGCGACGTACAGCTGTCCCAGGTCTCCCTGCTCCTTCGCCAGGTCTATGAAGTGGCGAATGAACTGGGGGTTGGCAACGTTCAGGGCGATGCCGGACAACAGCAGGACCGCGAGGAGCACCACTCTGCTCGTGTTGGGCAGCAGGTACCTGCCAAGCAGTGACATGTACGCAATGGGCGACCTGAGCACTGGGTCCTCACTTCCGGTTGGCAGGAGGCATCTTCAGTGGGAGACGACACCCCTTCGGCCAGACCTCATACTCTACAATACTGACGCTCCCCCATCGAGAGACTGTCTCGGCTGGACCAACTAAATGGGCCGCCCGGGTCTGCGGGGTGACGGCAGCAGCGACCATGAACCTGGGCGAACACCATCGGCGCCTCCCTCAATGGGTCACTTCCAGCCGGCTGCTCAGGCTGGGAGAGGCCATCGACTTCGATTTCTTTCTCCCTGACGGCACAGACTCCGAAGACCTCGTTATCTTCGAGCGCTACCTGGAGCGGGCCGAACCGGGCGAGGCGTTCTCGGCCGATGGCGACCTGTCGTGGCTGGATGGAATCGAGCCCCGCGTCCTGCCGCTCGAGTTCACCGGTAACCGGGGGGCGGCGGCCTACTGCCCGGAGCAGCCGGGAAGCTACCTGGCGCGCTGGCGGGCGGGCGGCGAGACGCTCTACCGCTACTTCGCGGTCATCGAGGACCACTGGGCGGTCGTGCGGTTCAGCACCAGCGCCGAGCTGGACCCGCGCCCCAACCTCCACGCGACGGGCATCCCGCTCGACTATCGCCTGCCCGTGGTGCGCGTCGACAAGTCGCGCATGTCGTACGCCGGCGAATCGGGCCGGTTCGACGCCGGAGACCCGGTCTTCCGGGCCCTGCTTGCCCACCATCGCCTCTACGGCGACGCCGTCATTCCGCACCTGCCCGATACGCCCGACATGGACGTGGAGGGGCGGGTCGAATACTACGGGGGCCTCCTGAGAATCGCGGGAAACCTGCTGCCCGACCGGAACGCGGTCCGCTCCGCGCGGGTCAGCATGCGCCACGCGCTGGACACGGGCTACACAAGGACCTTCGCCCGCCTTGGGGTCAACGACCACTGCGGCCTGGAAGAGGCCAACGCCGCACCATGGCTCGGCATGCCGGAGTTCCCCTACTTCGCATCGCCGGCCGACTGCCGCAAGGTCGACCAGGGTCGCGGCGGCGATGTCGTCGCCCATCAGTGGGACTTCTGCGGCGGGTGGCACTTCCTCGGGCCCTCCATCTGGCACCGCGAGATGTCCGAGGGCCGCTGGGACGATACGGAGCGCTGCATCCGGCAGGGTGTAGCCGAGGCCGCAAACTCGAGCCGGCTGAGCGGGCATCCCGTCTTCCTGTATCCCCTACACGCCGGCGTATACGAGCGGGGTCAGCCCGAGTTCGAGTGGGCGGAACGCCTCCAGGACCTGCTCGCGTTCCGGCTCACGAAGGAGCATCCCCTCGCATTTGCCCGGTCGCTGGACATCGCGGACTACTACCGCCGCCACTTCCCCGTCACGCCGACCACCGTGTTCGTCAGCTCGACCGACCACCTAGAGTATGACCGTCACTGGCTCGTCGGGTGGAACAACCATGGAGTCGGCGTCACGCAGGACCGGCTGCCCTGGGAGACTCGAAGCTCAGAGCTGCGCGTGGCATCCCGCTCCGGTCCCGTCGCGCACCTGCTGCCCCAAACACCCGATGCATCGATCGACGTATTCAAGGACCCGCTCTCCACCGAGTACATCCTCGTGGAGGACCAGCACCGGCAGGTGCGCTTCGAGCGCGCGTGCCCCCTGCCCGTCTGGTACTTCGACTACACCAACCAGGACGTCCGCCCTCAGGGCAGCAGCATCACCCACTCCGTCACGCCCGACGTGCGCGTCGACCCGCCTGTGTGGACTCGGACCCGCGACGGACTGTCGACCGACCTGGCGGTGGAATCGGAAGCCGCGTTTCCCGGCTACGCGCTCGCCCTGTGGGAGATACCCGACGACTATGAGCCGGCAGCGTGGCGGATCGAGACCACCGCCGACCAGCACCTCCTGGCCGGCAACTCCAGCGGCGAGCACCACCTGGTGCTCCTCTTCGACCTGGAAGCGGGCGAGCAGACGCTAACCGTCCGGCTGATGCGATAGACTACGCAGACTTAGCTTCCGTCCAGCTCCCAGACGACAGCAACCTGACGGCCTACTACATAACTGAGTCAGACGGGATCACCCACACAGCCGTCACCCGCTGGGATGCGGGAAGGAGGCGCCAATGCGTACAAGCGTAATCTTCAAGCGCGAGGGGCACTACTCGGGCATGCCCAACATGACCATCCTGCCCGACGGACGGCTGGTCGCGGCCGCCCGCGTACAGACGCACGCTTACCACGAGCCGGTGGGCGGCTGGGTGGCCTTCGAGTCCAGGGACGAGGGCGACACGTGGTCGCAGACCGACGACCCGGCCATCCCATACAACTGGCCCGGCAACCAGCCGCGAGAGAAGATGGAGCGCCTGGAGCTGGTGCAGCCGGACGGGACCTACCTGTGCGCCGGCTCGGTGGGCGCTGAGTACTGGCCGGAGGAGCGTAGAGGCGAGGCGGAGGCGCTGGGACTCAAGATAAGAGAGCACCCACCGGGCGCCGGTATGATTTCGGTGGGCGGCTACAAGCTGTTCGTCGCGCGGTCGTACGACCAGGGCAAGAGCTGGTCTAGGCGTGAGTGGGTCGTCCCGGGCATGGCCCAGGTCAGCGGCAACCGGCCGCCGACCTTCATGGAGGACGGCGCCATCCTGTACCACGTCTACACTACCGACACGCGGGGGGACCACTACAACTACGTGTGGCGCTCCACCGACCAAGGAGACACGTGGCGGCTGCACGCCATGGGAGGGCACCTGCTGTCGGTGTACGTGAACGAGACCGCCATGGTCGAGACGGAGCCAGGCCGTGTGCTCGCACTCCAGAGGGTGGACGGGAGGACGTCGAACCTGCTGGAGAGGTGGTCGGACGACGGCGGCGTGACGTGGACCGACCCGCTGGAGACCGCCATCTGGGGATACCCGGCCCACCTGCTCAGGCTCAGGGACGGCCGCATCTTGTGTGCGTTCGGATACCGGCGTGAGCCGGGCGGAGTCCGCGCGGTGCTCAGCGAGGACGGCGGCCGGACATGGGACCTGGACCGCGTGGTAGTGCTGCGTGACGACGGCGGCTACCCCAGCAGCCTCAGCGTTAGGGGCGGACACGGCTGGGGGGCCGACGTCGGTTACCCAGTCTCCGTCCAGCTTTCCGATGACAGCATCCTCACGGCGTACTACATCACCGAGTCGGACGGCATCACCCACACCGCCGCGACGCGCTGGGTGGCATAGCTTGACACGGGGTTGAGGGGGTTGGACCGATGCTCGCGTACATAGCCCGGCGGCTCCTGCTGGCCCTCCTCACTACGTGGATCATCTCGGTGCTGGCCTTCGTCATCATCCAGCTTCCCGAGGGGGACGCGGCCTCGAAGCTCCTCGACCGGATGATGGGCAACGACGCGGCCTCCGACTTCCGCCCTGAGATGGCGGCCGAGCTGCGGAGCTACCTCGGACTGGACAGGCCGATGCACGTCAGGTATTTCATGTGGCTGTGGAACATGACCCAGGGCGATTTCGGCCGCTCATACAACCCGGGCGTGTACGTGGACCACGGCCAGAAGCCGGTGAGAGAGGTGATCGGCGACCGGCTGTGGACGACCGTGGCCCTGACCGGATTCACAATCCTGTTCACGTGGACGATGGCCATTCCTATCGGCATCTACTCGGCGGTGCGTCAGCACTCTGTGGGCGACTACGTCTTCACCTTCGTCGGCTTCAGCGGCCTGGCGGTCCCCGACTTCCTCCTCGGGCTGGTGCTCATGTACATCGCCTTCGCCTACTTCGGCCAGAACGTGGGCGGCCTCTTCTCGGCGGACTACGCGGCCGCCCCGTGGAGCGCCGCCAGGGCGTGGGACATGGTGCAGCACCTGTGGATTCCCGCCGTCGTGCTCGGCACGTCGGGCACCGCGGGCCTGATCCGCGTGATGCGCAACAACCTGCTCGACGAGCTGGGCAAGCCATACGTCGTCACCGCCCGGGCCAAGGGCGTGCCTCCCTGGAAGCTGGTGCTGAAGTACCCGGTCCGCGTCGCGGCCAACCCGCTGGTCAGCACGGTAGGCTACCTGCTGCCCACCCTCGTCAGCGGCAGCGTAATCGTGTCGGTGGTGCTCAGCCTGCCGACGCTAGGCCCGGTGCTACTCGGCGCGATCCTGATCCAAGACGTGCAGCTTGCCGGGCTGATCGTGCTGGCCCTCGGCGTGCTCACCATCCTCGGCACGCTGATCTCCGACATCCTGCTGGCGCTCGTGGACCCCAGGATCAAGCTCTTCGACCAGTAACCGGAATTCCACCACACCCGTCATACCGGCGAAAGCCGGTATCCAGCTCCCCGGCCTTTGCATCTCGGTCTGTCCTGCGCCATTCACTAGCTGCCAGCCGCGCCATATATAATGCAGACTGCGCAATCCATCCCTTACGCGAGGTAGAGCGATGGCCAGAGGACTTACTTCGTACCGTTCGCCGATCCTGGGCACGACGCACATGGTGTCGGCGGGCCACTACCTTGCGGCCGCCGCCGGTTACCGCATTCTCGAGGACGGCGGCAACGCGGTCGACGCCGGCGTCGCCTCCGGCATAGCCATCAACGTCACCCTGCCCCACGCCACCAACTTCGGCGGCGTCGCACCCATCGCGATCTACGACGCGGCGTCGGACGAAGTCGTGACCATCAGCGGGCTCGGGCGATGGCCCCGCGCCGCGAGCATCGACTACTTCAACGAGCACGCCGGCGGCGAGATCCCGACCGGGATACTGCGCACGGTGATGCCCGCCGCCGCGGACGCCTGGCTGACCGCCCTCGAGAAGTACGGCACGATGACCTTCGAGCACGTCGTCACGCCCGCGCTGGAGCTGGCGGAAAATGGCTTCCCCGTGTCCGAGTACCTCCACGAGGGCCTGCAGACGAACGAGGAGGACCACGAGGGCGGCGTCGCCATGTGGCCGTCCACGCGAGAGGTCTACCTGCCAGACGGGCAGCCGCCCAGCGTAGGCGAGCTTCTCATCCAGACCGATCTGGCGCGCACGTTCAGGAGGCTGATCGAGGCCGAGAGAGGCGCGTCGCACCTGGGCCGGGAGGCGGCGATCCGGACGGCGCGCGACAGGTTCTACAAGGGCGACATCGCCGAGGAGATGGCCGCCTTCTCCGAGGAGCAGGGCGGACTCGTCACCCTGCAGGACCTGGCCGACTTCTCGGTCAAGGTCGAGCCGCCCGAGGCCGGCCGGTTCCGCGACTACACCATCTACACCTGTGGGCCGTGGTGCCAGGGCCCCGTCGTCGCCCAGACCCTGCAGATGATCGAGGACGACGACCTGGCCGCGATGGGGCACAACTCGACGGAGTACGTCCACCTGGTCTCCCAGGCCCTCAACCTGGCCTACTCGGACCGCCACGCCTACTACGGCGACCCCGACCACGTCGACGTGCCCATCGATGGCCTGCTGTCGAAGGGCTACACGCGCTCGCGCCGGGCGGACGCCGACCCTGCTGCCGCGTTCCCTGAGATGCCCGCGCCCGGCAACCCCTGGCCGTACCAGGGTGACCCTCGCGGCGCGGCCGTCCCGGCCGGCGCTGTCTCCGCGTCCGGGAGGCGGATACAGGACACGAGCTACGTCTGCACGGTCGACCGGTGGGGCAACGCATTCTCCGCGACGCCAAGCGACCCACTGGCGGGCAGCCCCATCGTGCCGGGCCTCGGTATCCAGATGTCATCGCGAGGCTCCCAGTCCTGGCTCGACCCCGACCACCCGTCGAGCCTCCAGCCCTGGAAGCGCCCCCGTCTCACGCCGAACCCGGCCATAGCCTTCAGGGACGGGAAGCTGTTCATGCCCTTCGGCACGCCCGGCGGCGACACCCAGTGCACGTCGATGGTCCAGCTATTCCTCAACGTCGTCGAGTTCGGCATGGACCCGCAGCAGGCCATCGAGGAGCCCCGGTTCGCGCCGTGGAACTTCCCCAACTCCTTCTGGCCGCACACCTACCACCCGGCCAGGCTTGACCTGGAGGGCAGAATCGACCCAGCGACCGCCGCCGATCTCGCCGCGATGGGCCACGACGTACGGACCCTGAACGACTGGTCGCCCTCCGCGGGCGCGATGTCCGCAATCGTAGTCGACCACGAGCGGGGCACCCTGTCAGCCGGCGCCGACGCCCGCCGCGACAGCTACGCCGTAGGCCGGTAGCGGCACTGCGAGGCCCCTACCGTTGTCGTGAGTTGCTCTCGGCATTCCGGCCCCGAGCCGGACTCCTGCTGAGGTAATTCACCTTCCTATCGGAGTTACAATGAGAAGGCCTCCCGGTCGCATAGCCGCACGGGAGGCCTAATTTCGGAGGGTATTGCCTGTTGGACAGGACCGGGACTCGTCACTCCCGGAGTGCTGGCTAGCCCCAGCATTGCGGTTCGACTCCGCTACCCTCCTTAACCGCAACAACTCCATGCTAGGGTACGTCATAGAGGCTGTCAAGGTCTCACCGGGCCGCCTGGGCCTGTCGGCGCGGACATTACCGCTGCTAACCCCTCAATAGCCTTCTAGCCCTGGCCGAACCTGATCCTGGGGTCCGTTACCGCCAGCAGGATGTCGGACAGCAGCGTGCCGACCACCGTCAGCGTGCCCAGCAGCAGGACGATGAAGCCGGACATGTACACGTCCTCCTGCAGTATCGCCTCCAGGAATATGGGCCCGAGGGTCGGCAGGCTAAGCACGACTGAGACGATGACGCTGCCGCTCACCAGCGACGGCAGCAGGTAGCCGATGGTGCTCACCAGTGGGTTGGCGGCGACCCTGACCGGATACTTCAGGACCGCCCTCCACGACGGCACGCCCTTGGCCCTCGCCGTGACCACGTAGGGCTTGCTCAGCTCGTCGAGCAGGTTGTTGCGCATCACGCGGATCAGGCCCGCGGTGCCCGACGTGCCCAGCACTATGGCCGGCACCCAGAGGTGGTTGACCATGTCCAGCACCTTGCCCCAGCTCCACGGCTCGTTCGCGTAGTCGCCCGAGAAGAGCCCGCCGACGCTCTGGCCGAGGTAGGCGTAGAACACGTACATCAGCACCAGCCCGAGCAGGAAGTCTGGCACCGCCAGCCCGCTGAAGCCGATGAACGTGAACAGGTAGTCGCCTATCGAGTGCTGGCGCACCGCCGAGTAGATTCCAACTGGGATGGCAAACGTCCACGTCACGACTATCGTGAAGGAGGTCAGGATCACCGTCGTCCAGATCCGGTCGCCGACTATCATCCTCACGGGGCGCTGCTCCGACTCGCCGCCGCCCCACACCTGGAACGACAGCCCCAGGTCGCCCTTCGCCAGGTTGCCGATCCACAGGGCGTACCGCACGAGCATCGGCCTGTCGAGTCCGAGATACTTCCTGAGCACCTCGGCCTGCTTGGTGTCGATCTCGCTCGACTCGAAGCCGCCCTTCATGATCTTGTCCATGTGGCGCTCGACTGCATCGCCGGGCGGCAGCTGGCTGATGAAGAACGCCAGGAACGAAATCGCCCAGATCGTGAGGATCCCCAGCACGATTCTCCTCGCAATGTAGGCCAGCATGGCGTCACCTCGTAGGCAGCTAGCCAATTATGGCAGATGCGCCCAGGAACTCCAATGCGCCGGTTAGGAAGCTTCAGGTGTTCCGACGTGGTCTGCCGAAGACCCGCGAAAGAGTCTCCGGACTGTCATTCCGAGGCCCCGCGAGGAATCTAAGGCCCTTGTCGTAGCGCGCCCGTCCCCAGCGTCGGCCGGGACTACTGCCCCTCACCCGACGCGTCGCTGTAGGAGAGCAGCCTGGCATACAGACCGGCGTTCGCCGACAGCTCCGCATGCGTCCCCTGCTCCACTACCCTGCCGTCCTCCAGCGCCACGATGCGGTCCGCGTCCCGTATAGTCGACAGCCGGTGCGCGATGACCACGGCGGTGCGGTCCCTCAGCAGCTCCTTCAGCGCCCTCTGCACCAGCACCTCGCTCTCCGTGTCAATGCTGGCTGTGGCCTCGTCGAGGATGAGTACACGGGGGTCGGCTACCAGCGCGCGGGCGAAGCTCATGAGCTGCCGCTGGCCCACGCTCAGGTTGCTTCCGCCCTCTTCGATCTCGGTGTCGTACCCCTTCTCCAGCCCCATGATGAAGTCGTGGATGCCCACGGCGCGGGCGGCCCTGAACATCGCCTCGTCCGGCGCGTCCGTATGGCAGTACCTGATGTTCTCGGCAACCGTGCCCGCGAACAAGTGCGGCTCCTGCAGCACTACGCCCATCTGCCCCGACACCGACTCCAGCGTTACGTCGCGCAGGTCGTGGCCGTCCAACGTGATCCTGCCCGCCTTCACGTCGTAGAAGCGCATGAGCAGCGAGACCAGCGTCGTCTTGCCCGCGCCCGTCGGACCGATCAGCGCAACGGTCTCGCCGGGCTCGATCCGCAGGTCTACGCCGCGAAGCACCGGCGTGTCCTCGAAGTAGTGGAAGTCCACGCCCTCGTACCGTATCGCGCCCTTCGCGGGCGGCAGCGCCGGGGCGCCGGGCCTGTCCTGCAGCAGCGGCCGTATGTCCATGATCTCGAAGATGCGCATGGTGGAGACGACAGCGCGCTGCAGCACGTTGTACTGGCTCGTCAGCCTCTCGACCGGCTCGAAGAAGCGGGTGATGTACAGCGTGAAGGCCACCAGCACGCCAACTTCCAGGGAACCACCGAGTGCCAGCATGCCCCCTATCGACACCACCAGCGCCAGGCCTATGGCGTTGAGGGCTTCGACCGACGGCATGAGCGCCGCGCCGAACTTCGTCGCCTCGATGTTGGCCTTCTCGCTCGCCCGGTTAGCCTCGTCGAAGCTCTGTAGATTCGCCTGCTCCCGGCCAAGGCTCTGGACTACACGCACCGCTGTCAGGTTCTCCTGCAGCTTCGCGTTCACGTCGGCCATGGTCTGGCGAGCCCTGACGTAGGCGGCACGCGCGAACTTCTGCCAGAAGACCACGACCGGGAATATCAGTACCACCGTGAGCAGCGACAATACGCCGAGGCGAAGGTCCATCGCCAGCATGCCGACCGCGACGCCGGCCAGGATGAACGTCTCCGATATGGCCAGCCAGCCGATATTCATCACGCCCTGGATCTGCTGGACGTCGCTCTGTGCCCGCGACATGACCCGCCCGACCTGGTTGCGGTCGTAGAAGGTCATCGACAGCCGCAGGAGTTGGTCGAATATCGCCGACCGCATGTCGTACAGCAGCCGGTGGCCCAGCGCGCCCAGCATCAGGCTGCTCGCACGCTGTGAAACATACTGCACCAGCGCCAGCCCGGCGAGCAGGGCCAGGGCGGGCACCATGTCGGACACGGGTCGGCCCTCGGTGACGTAGTCGTCGATCAGCAGTCTGATCACCCACGGTATGGCGACGAGCGAGAAGATGTGCACCGCATCGATGGCCATCGCTACGGCGGCGTGCCGCTTGTACGCCCGCAGCAGGCCGAGCAGCCTCAGAACGGTCCTGACCGTCTCGAACCGGCCAACCTCTGCCGAGTCGTCGAGGCGGATGTACTCGGACCTGCGGTCTTCCACGGTCTGTCCCTCAGCCACGACTACCCTCCCGCCCGCGCGGACGCGTCGCCCGCGGGCGCGAGCTGAAGGTCGTGGATGCGGCGGTAGTACCCACCAAGGGCCAGTAGCTCCTCATGGGTGCCGCGCTCGACGATCCGCCCGCCATCGAGGACCAGCACCAGGTCGGCGCGCCGCACGGTGGACAGCCGGTGCGCTATCACGAACGTCGTCCTACCCTCGATCACCCGGGACAGGGCCTGCTGGAGCCTGTACTCGGTCCCCACGTCCACGCTGGACGTCGAGTCGTCCAGGATCAGGATGGGCGGGTCGGTGAGCAGCGTCCTGGCTATGCCGAGCCGCTGGCGCTGGCCGCCCGACAACGTTATGCCGCGCTCCCCGACCCACGTTTCGTACCCGTCCGGCAGCCCATCCACGAAGTCGTGCAACTGGGCCACCTTGGAGGCCGCGACAATGTCCTCGAGCTCCGGATCGTCCAGCCCGTACCCGATGTTGTCCCTGATGGTCGAAGCAAACGCGAACGACTCCTGCAGCACGATCCCCACGTTGCCCCGCAGCGATGCCAGGGTTACGTCCCTGACGTCATGGCCGTCTACCAGGACGCGTCCCCCGGTCACTTCGTAGAAGCGTGGGACCAGATGCGCGAGGGAGGTCTTGCCCGAGCCTGCCGCCCCCAGGAGCGCGACCATCTGCCCCGGCCGCACCTCGAAGTCGATGTCGTGTAGGGCCGGGACCCTGTCGTCGTAGCTGAAGGAGACGCCCTCGAAACGCACGTGGCCGTCCGCCCTCGGCATGGCTTCTGCGCCGCTGCGCTCCTCGACCGGTGACTCCGCGTCGAGTATGTCGAAGACGCGCTCGCCCGATGCACGGGCGCTCGAGGCCGACACGACCGCGAACCCCGCGAACCGTATGGGCCTGGCCAGGAAGCCCAGGTACAGCAGGAACGACGCCATCTCGCCAGGCGTGAGACGGCCTGCCAAGACCTCGTAAGCGCCCAGGGACAGGACGGTGATGATGGAGGCGTTCATGACTAACGCGCTGAAGGACGTACGGGTCACGGACTTCTTCGTTGCCGCTGTGCCATAGTCCCTGGCATCCGTGGCGGGATCCTGGAACTTGGCCCTCTCCAGCTCCTGGCCCCCAAAGGCCTTCACAACCCTGATGCCAGTGAGGGCCTCCTGCACAACCGTCGCCATGCGGCCGATCGCCTCCTGCCCCTGCCTGTGCAGACCCACCATTACAGGCACGTCGGCGGCCGACCGCCATATGACGACTGCCATGAAACCCATGGTCGCCAGGCCCAGCAACAGGTTCATCGTGAGCATGAGGATGGAGGCCGTGCCCACCAGGACGACCATGAAGCCGAACTCGCCCAGCCCCCATATCGGGAAGACCCTGACCGAGTCCACGTCCGCCGTTGCCCTGGCCATCAGGTCGCCCGTACGCTGCCGGTCGTGGAAGCCGTAGCTGAGGCTCTGCAGCTTCTGGAATATGTCGGTCCTGATCTCCCGGCCGACACGCTGCACCACGATCTCCGAGGTATACTCGTCGATGTATCGCAGCACGCCCTGGACCCCGGCCATGACCACGATAGCCCCCGCCAGCAGGAGCAGCTCCGTACGGGAGCCGCTCTCCAGCGCCGTGTCGATAGCGCTGCCGACAAGTCTCGGGATGATCAGCAGCGCGACGATGCTCCCGGCCATCGCACCATACGCGACGGTGACCAGCAGCTTATGCCTGAGGGCGTACTTGACTATCCGCCAAAGGATGCGCAGCATCCGGGTTCATCCTCCAAAGGGGAAACTCCTAGGGTAACGACCGCCAAACCAAGGCCGCAACGATTTCTGACGTCATGAGTCGCTGGGTGCCACGAAATCGGCAGAGACGGCCCGGCGGTCTAGAGGACGAGCAGGCTCACCCCGGCTTGGTCGCAGCGACAAGCCGACGTTCATGCAGTCGGCTTTCGATCAGGTCGTCCATCTCCTGCGGGGTTGGTTGACCGTCGAGCAGGCGCTCGAGCCACCCGGCTACGGGAGGCGCACCTGCAAAGGCATCCTGTAACTGCCCCGGCAGTTCCGGCCTGGAAGCCGGGTAGACTCCCTGTTCAACAAGGGCCCCCCGAGCTAGGTGTGTCAAGTAGGAAATTGCATGCTCATATGCCGCATCCGCGTCGCCTACATTATGAAATTCGGCAAGCCATCGGTAAGAGTCCGATGCCCTGGCATACGCGGAGTCGATGTCTGGGAAGGGCAGTCTGTCCCGCCATCGGCGAACTACCTCATCCCAATAGCCATCGCGCTGGAACAGCGCCTTGCCAAACTTCACCGCCCAGCCAAGCATGTCATGGCCAGCCTGGAGAGAGGCCTCAACACCGGAGGGACCGTAGACGCGGATGTCGACTTCTGGAGGCGTCCCAAACGTCTTCCTGAAGTCCGCCCTATCCTCGCTGATGACGATCAGGTCGAGGTCAGTGCTCTGCACACCTGCTCGGACTGCGGACCCCACTGCAACTATGGCCGTGATCCCAGGACACTCATGAGCTTGTCCCAGGAAGGCAAGCGTCCACTCCCTCGACCTCTCGGTCGGCCACCGGAGAACGGCCATTGCGAGAGCTTCGTGCTTCCTTTGCTCGCGTACCGGCGATGTTCTCATCGCAGACAAGTCCTACGGAGGTCCTGTGAGTAGCGCCTCCACCGCACTTACGTATTCCTCGATTCTTGACGCAACGTGCTCGGCATCCAAGCCGGGGTCTGGGATGTCTCCGTAGAGCCGCGACTTGCGGGCGTCGTTGAGATCATGAAGGAGCTCCGAAACGTCGGGCAGGCCCCACTCGTCATGGAGTCCTCTCGCCGCACCTTCCCTCTTCCAATGACTCCTCGATGTTGGCAGCTCAAGGTGCATCAGAGCGGCATCCACCGCCGCCTCTACGCAGTGGAAACCGTACACCGACAGGTCCTTCCAGTCAGTCGGCTCGTCCCTGGCCGCCAGCACGTTTTCTAGGTGGCTCCTGGCAAGTGTGAGCTTGTCCCGGGCCGTCGTCACGCCGAACCCGCTGAGAGGGTCAAGTCCCTAGGTGTTCCTCACTTCGCCAGGAACTCGTGCTGCTCGTACGTCCCGTTGGTGATGGGCACGGGGTCGAGCCCCAGCCACCGGTCGGCTATGGTCGAGTAGGTGCTGCGGAAGTCGTTGTTGAAGTGCAGGTCGCCTTCCAGCTGCTTGTCCTCGTCCAGCGACGGGTACTCGCCGTACAGCCCGCCCTGCACCTGGCCGCCCACCACGAAGGCCACGCCGCCAGAGCCGTGGTCCGTCCCCGCGCCGTTGTCCCTGATCCGCCGGCCGAACTCGGAGAACAGCAGCACGACCGTGTCGTCGGCCAGCCCGTGCTCCTCCAGGTCGTCCATGAAGTCGCCGACAGCGTTGGAGACCTCGTCCCAGAGCAGCGTGTGGCTCCTCAGCTCGCCCGCATGCGTGTCGAAGCTGCCGTGCTGCGTGTAGTAGACACGCGTGCCCAGGTCTGCCGTCATCACCTGCGCGATGGACTTCATGCTCTGCGCGATGGGGTTGTCCGCGTACTCGACGCTCGACGAGTACTGCCCCGGGGCGGTGCGGAGTATGTCCGCGCCCTTCAGGGCGTCCGACCCGGTCTGCTTGATGAACTCGGAGACGTTGTCCCCCGCCTGAGCGCCGTACATCCTGGAGAAGGAGTCGAGCGCGTAGGACCGCAGCTTCTCGTCCTCGATGTCCGGGAAGAGCCCGTACGTCTCCAGGTTCCCGACGGACGCGACGGGTACTCCCTTGGCATAGAGCGCCCTGGGCAGGCCGCGGCCAAAGTTCACGCCCGTGAGCACGTTCTCGCCGTTGGGGTCGATATCACGGATGGCCCTGCCGAGCCACCCCTCCTCGCCGATCTTTTCGCTTTCCGCGGTGTGCCACACATCCATGGAGCGGAAGTGCGAGCGGTTCGGGTTCGGGTAGCCGATGCCGTTGATGATGGCCAGCTTGCCCTCGTCCCACAGCCCCTTCATCGCCGTCATCGCCGGGTTCAGGCCCAGCTCGTCGTCGAGCGCGAGCACATTGTCCGCGTCGATGTGGACGTGCGGCCTGAAGTCGTAGTAGAGGCCGTTGCCGTAGGGGATCACCGAGTTGAGGGCGTCGTTTCCTCCCGATAGCTGCAGGATTACGACCGAGCGATGGCTACCGTTCTTGCCGTTGCTGCCGTTGCTGCCCATTGTGCGCTCCTTCGTGTTGCTCTCAGGCGGCCTTGCGGAACACCTGGATCCTGTGGCGGTTGCTCTCCAAGACGAGCAGCCGGCCCGACGAGTCGAACTTCACCGATACGGGGGCCCAGAATAGCTTCTCGATCTTCGACGACTCCTCGTGAGGATCGTCGGGATCGAACAGCTCGATCTCCGGCTCCAGGTCCGCGCGTGAGCGGGCCTCCCCTTCCTCTCTGTTGATGGTAAGGAAGTTCGCCGCCCATTTGGACAGCGTTGCCTCCCCTCGATTCTTCATGACGAACGCCCCGTCGGGGTCCAGCACCTGTATGCGCTCGTTCCCCCAGTCCGCGATGTACATGTAGCCGTCGTCGTCCACGGCAACGCTGGCGGGCCTCATAAGCTCGCCGTCCCCCCGCCCTGTGCTGCCGTACGAGCCCGTCAGCTCGCCCGAGGGCGAGAACCGAGCGATGCGGTCGTTCCCCCAGTCCGCCACGTACACGTCCGCCGACGGCGCAACGGTCAGCCCCCACGGCAGGTCCAGCTCGCCGCTTCCGATGCTGAGCAGGTGCCGCCCGTCGGAGGTGAACTTCTGGACGCGCCCGTTGTGGGTGTCGGAGACGTAGACGACGTCATCGCCGTCTATGGCTATGCCCGACGCCCCATCCAGCTCGCCCTCGCCCCATTTACTCAGGAATTTGCCGTCCGGGTCGAAGACCGAAACACGGCTCAGGTACTCGTCCGTGACGTAGACGCGGTCCTGGCTGTCGATGGCGGCGCAGCTCGCCCATACGAACTGCCCGTCGCCCTCGCCGTAGGTGCCGAAGATGCCGTAGTACTCGCTGTCGATGTCGCACATGGTGACGCGGACGCCCCTGTCGACGCTCTCCAGCGAGCGGTTGACGACGTAGAATCGGCCGTCTCTGCCGACCGCCAGGTCGCTCGGATAGTAGAAGCCGCGGCCCTCCATGGCCGTCATGCCCACCGTCATGTCGTACTCGATCAACCCGGCCCTCGTGCTCTTGACCTGGACCATTGCCCTAACCCCTGCCGCCTATGATCGCTGGAACTCGTCGGTCGCGGTCGACAGCCTCAACACTCCCGCAATCGCCTCCGGCGAGCGGTCGGCCTGCTCCGCGAAGTCGACCAGGATCTCGCGGGAGGCGTCCGAGACCTGGATGTCGCCCATCTGCTCCAGGCAGAGGTCGACGAGCCGCTGGGACTCGATCGCCTCGCCGTTCCTGGAGGCGATGCTATCTACCATGGTCTTCACGCCAGGCTTGTCCAGGTCGCCGACCTGCTCGGACGCGAAGTTGATCCGCTCCACCAGTGTCCCCGTGTCGAGCCACTCGACACCCTGGTGCCAGCCCTCGACGCTGGGCGGGTTGTTCAGGTGCTGGCCCATGTAGACCATTTGCCTGGCCCTGTCCATGATCTCCCGCCTGGGCCGGTCGAACTCGCCCGTGAGCCGCAGCACCCCGGCGACGAACTCCGCCGGGCTCTTCACCTTCTCGTACCTGATGTCCTCGGCCTTGAAGAAGTCGGACGTGAAGAGCGCCCTGAGCATCGCCTTGATGTCGTAGCCGCTGTCGAAGTACGCCTTCACCAGCGTGTCGATGGCCTCCGGGTCGCGGGGCGGCGTGTAGGGCCACGAGGGCACCGGCGGCTCGTCCGCCACGAAGAAGTGGTACATGTGCCGCGCGATGAACCGCGCCGTCGACTCCTCCTCGCAGATGATGTCGATGATGTCCTCGCCATTGAAGTTGCCCTTCCTGCCCAGGAACTCCTTCTCGCCCTCGTCGTGATCGTCCGCGTTGTACTGGAAGTGCCACGATATGCGCCCGTAGGGCCAGTCAGAGTCCCGCTCGGAGCGCAGCACCATGTACTCCGTGTTGCCTATCGTCCAGCCGGTAAATGCGCGCGAGCACTCCTTGATGTCCTCCTCCGTGTAGCTGCCGACGCCCATCGAGAAGAGCTCCAGCAGCTCGCGGCCGAAGTTCTCGTTGATGGCGTCACCGTGGTTGTCGTAGTTGTCCAGCCACACAATCATCGCCGGGTCCCTCGCCAGCTCGACCAGGAGAGTCCTGAAGTTGCCGAGCCCGTACCGGCGGAACATCTTGATCTGGTCCGACAGCATCTTGCCGTGGATGACCTTCGGGTAGCCCGTGGCGAAGATGCCGTGCCAGAAGAGCGCCGTCTTCTCAGTGAGCGGCGCATTCGTGGAGATCATCCGGTACAGCCAGTTGTCGCCGCTGCCCCACGGCCCCATCATGCCCGACTGCTCGTGATGGAACCGCCGCGCCATGTAGTCGCCCATCCAGCTCGCGTCGGGCGGGTCGAGCAGTTCCTCGACGGCTGCGTCGTACCCCTTCGCAGCGTACGCTTCGATCTCTTCACGGGTCGCGCCGAAGCCCGCACGGCGCATAAGGTGGGCTATCAGCCTAGTGTCATCGCTCATGACGCCCTCCAGTGTGCAATCTATCCCACGATTCTAAGGCCGAGGGCGGCGTATGACAAGCCGAACACACCATTACTACGGAATCTCCTGGCATTTTCGAAGCAGAGCAGCGAACACGGTACCTAGAACAATCCGCTTACGCTGAATCCGCCACTGATGGAGAAGAACAGGCGCCTGGCAGAGCTCCTGGCCCAGTGACCCAATGTGCTGCCTACCCTCGGCCGGAGGGTGGCACACAGCCGGACGTCGCCATAATCCTTACGATCGGACGCACCACAACATTGCAATTGGACGCACTGTAGCCTTGCAATCAGACGCACCATAAGGTTGCAATTGAACGCGGTGCAAAGTTGGCCGGGGTGGTGGCACATGACGGCGAGATCACCGCCGGATTCGGCGACGCGATGTTCGCCGTGCCGACTCGACGTCTGGCCCGGCGGGCTGGAGTCCCTAGCCCCGGACGAAGATCGTCTGGGAGCCCAAGTGACCACCATCAGGCATGAGAAAGAGGTAGGTGGCGGAGAGAGTGGGATTCGAACCCACGGTCGCCTTGCAGCGACACGCGATTTCCAGTCGCGCCCAATCGGCCACTCTGGCATCTCTCCGCTGGCGGAGAGGGTGGGATTCGAACCCACGATGAGATTGCTCCCATACCGGTTTTCGAGACCGGCGCCTTAAACCGCTCGGCCACCTCTCCGCAGACACTTGATTATAGCAGACCGAATGGCCCGGATGGCGCCAGGAGGCCATTGCAAGGGCACCCTCCCAGGCGGAGCACTGCCCTTCGACAAGCTCAGGACGAACGACCTAAACCCCCAACGACGTAGCTCTTACGGCGCCTTGAACCGGTAGATCTGCTCGTCGAACGACAGCATGTACAACTCACCTTCCGGCCCCTCGCCGAACGCCGCGAGCATTAGGCCCGAGTGGACGAGCAGGCGGTGCTCCGTCACCGCCCCGTCCTCCATCCGCACAGCCCATATCTTGCCGCTGCAGAAGTCGCCGTACACGTACGCGCCCGCCAGCGACGGCAGCCTCGCGCCCCGGTACACGTACCCGCCGGTGATCGAGCACCCGCCGTCCCGGCCGTACTCGACCACAGGCAGCTCCAGGCCCTCGCGGTCGCACTCGCCCGATCCCCGGCGCAGGAGGCTGCTCAGGCTCCTGCCCCCGTCGAAGCAGTGCGCCCCCTCCATGATGTTCCAGCCGTAGTTGAGCCCAGGCCGTATGATGTCGACCTCCTCCCACGCGTTCTGCCCCACGTCGGCGGCCCACAGGTCGCCGGTAACCAGGTCGAAATTGAACCGCCACGGGTTCCGCAGCCCGTACGCCCAGATCTCCTCCCTCACCCCGCCTCCCTCGCCCACGAACGGGTTGCCCGGCGGCACCGTGTAGCGCCCCTCGGAGTCCAACGTCGACACGTCGATCCGCAGAATCGTCCCGAGCAGCGTCGTCCTGTCCTGCCCGTGCCCCTGGGGGTCGTTTGCGCTCCCTCCGTCGCCTACCCCTATGTAGAGATACCCGTCCGGCCCGAATACCAGGTGCCCGCCGTTGTGATTGCTATACGGCTGCGGGATGACCATGATCTGCTTCTCGCTCGAATCGTCGCCCCTGCCGGACTCGGCCGAGAACCTGGAGATTACCGAGCGCCTGGGGTTGGCCGCCGAGTAGTAGACGTAGAAGTAGCCGTTCGACTCGTACTCGGGGTCGAAGGCGAGCCCAAGCAGCCCCTCCTCGTTCCCCCGGTCGCTGACTCGCTCCGTAATGTTCAGGAAGACCGCCAGCGCCTCCACGTCCTGCCGGTTCTCGAACGAGACGATCAGCCCCGGCTGCAGCACCAGGTACAGCCTGTCGCCTCCACCGGGCGGGTAGGTCAGGTGCACCATGCGTCCCAGCTCCACGCCTGGGAAGGCGGGCTCGACCTCCAGCTCCGGCAGGCTGCCGGGCCCTGGAACCGGCGTGGGCCTGGGCAACGACGCGGGCGTAGTGGCTGTCGGCTGCGGCGTTGTCGTTCGCGCCGCAGTTGGCGATGGCGCGGCCGGCTCGGATGGCGTGGGCGCCGGCGTGGGGCCAGGCTGCTCGGCCGGCTGAATCGCCGCTGTTGGGAGCGCTGAAGGCTCTCCCTCCCCACATGCCAGCACCACGACGCACGCCGACACAACGACCCACGCGAGCGCTTTCCTGGTCATGGCAAGAGTCGACGTTCGTCCGGCGATTGCAGATTCTCCCCTATGGACAATGCCACCTTTCGGCGTCCCAGGCAACTCCCAAGAGATGACTGCGTACCCCACCACATCGCCCCTGATTCCACCGAAGCACCTGTGGCGGACGCTCCCTGTTCCCCAATAATCTCCCCCCTCTGAGCCCTCTGTGGTGAAAATCCCTCCCTCTGCGTTCTCCGCGCTCTCCGCGGTGAGAGTCCCCTTAGATGCGGCGCGCAAATTGCCAGCGGGCCAAGGCCGGGAGTATAATGCAAGCGACTTTACGAAATCCCCAACGGAGACTTGCAGATGGCGACGGACACCATTGTCGAAACCGG
The DNA here is from genome assembly GCA_965204975.1 of Dehalococcoidia bacterium. Classification (GTDB taxonomy): domain Bacteria; phylum Chloroflexota; class Dehalococcoidia; order Lucifugimonadales; family CAJWER01. The sequence goes on along the minus strand of OZ242024.1, from coordinate 3,338,690 downwards.
TACGTGGCAGCTCAAGACAGGCCTGGCCAAGATGCTCAAGGGCGGCGTCATCATGGACGTGGTGACGGCTGAACAGGCCAAGATCGCCGAGGATGCCGGAGCCTGTGCGGTCATGGCCCTGGAGCGCGTCCCTTCCGACATTCGAAAGGCCGGCGGCGTCGCGCGGATGGCCGACCCCACCAAGATCGTCGAGATCAAGGAAGCGGTCACCATCCCCGTCATGGCCAAGTGCCGCATCGGCCACTTCGTAGAGGCCCAGGTGCTCGAGGCCCTCAAGATCGACTACATCGACGAGTCCGAGGTGCTGACCCCCGCCGACGAGAACCACCACGTGGACAAGCACGCCTTCAAGGTCCCCTTCGTGTGCGGCTGCCGGAACCTCGGCGAGGCCCTGCGCAGGATCGGCGAAGGCGCGGCCATGATCCGCACCAAGGGCGAAGCCGGCACCGGCAACGTCGTCGAGGCGGTCCGCCACGCCCGATCCGTGATCGGCGAAATGCGCCGCATCCAGGGCATGAACAACGATGAGTTGATGGCCGCGGCCCGCGACATGCAGGCCCCCTACGAGCTGGTCAAGGAAGTCCACGACACGGGCACCCTTCCGGTCGTCAACTTCGCGGCCGGCGGTATCGCGACCCCGTCCGATGCCGCCCTGATGATGCAGCTCGGCGTGGACGGCGTCTTCGTCGGCTCGGGGATATTCAAGTCCTCGCAGCCGGACCGCATGGCCGAGGCCATCGTGAAGGCCACGACCCACTTCAACGACCCCGACATCGTCGCCGAAGTGTCCACGGGTCTTGGCGACGCCATGCCAGGGCTGGACGTGCGGACGATGCCCGAGGATGAGCAGTTGGCGGTCCGGGGCTGGTAGAGTGCCGAAAATAGGGGTGCTTGCCATCCAGGGCGATTTCCTGGAGCACAGGCACGTCCTTGGCCGCCTTGGGGTCGATGCGCCCGAAATCAGGCTGCCGAGCGAGCTGGACGGGCTTGACGGCCTGATCATTCCAGGCGGCGAGAGCACGACTATCGTCCAGCTCATCGACATCTACGGCTTCCGCTCGGTGCTGGCCGACAAGGTCAGGGACGGCCTTCCGGTCTGGGGCACCTGCGCGGGCATGATCGTACTGGCGAACAGCCTCACGGACAGGCGCCCGGAGCCCCTGCACCTGATGGACATCGACGTCAGCCGGAACGCCTTCGGCAGCCAGGTGGACAGCTTCGAGGCGGACCTGGAGATCGAGCACGTAGACGGCCCGCCCTTTCGGTGCGTATTCATCAGGGCGCCTGTGGTCAACAAGGCCGGCGAGGCCGTACAGGTGCTCGCCGAGTTGCCCGACGGCAGGCCCGTCGCCGTCCGGCAGGGCGCATTAATGGCAACCGCCTTTCATCCTGAGCTTACCGACGACGACCGGGTCCACGACCTCTTCAGGAGGATCGTCGAGGGCTCGGCCTAGTACCCCAGGGAGGAGCAACCCTAAACATGCAGGAGTGGATCGACAGCGACCTCGACATCATTATCGAGAAGCTGCCGCCGCACATCGCGGAGCCCTTCGGCGACAACGCGCGCCCTGGCGAGCTGCTCGAAGTGGTGCTCGATCTCGGCAGGGAGCCCCAGGCGAGATTCCTCACCGAGACGACCACACTTTCGTCCCGCGAGGTGACCGAGGAAGACATCCAGTACGTCGTGCAGCGCATCGGCACTTTCGGCGCCGACAACAGGGCAGGCATCGAGCGCACGCTTCACCGCATCTCGGCCATCAGGAACCGGACTGGCAAGGTCGTGGGCCTGACCGTCCGCGTGGGACGCGCCGTCTACGGCACCATCAAGATCATCGACGACCTCGTGCTGACCGGCAACAGCATCCTGCTGCTCGGCAGGCCCGGCGTCGGCAAGACGACCATGCTGCGCGAGGTAGCCCGCGTCCTTGCGGACGACGCGGGCAAGCGCGTGGTGGTGGTCGACACGTCCAACGAGATCGCCGGTGACGGCGACATCCCCCACGCTGGGATAGGCGGGGCCAGGCGCATGCAGGTCCCCTCCCCTTCACAGCAGCATGCCGTCATGATCGAGGCCGTCGAGAACCACATGCCCGAGGTCATCGTCATCGACGAGATCGGCACCGAGCTGGAGGCGGAGGCCTCGCGGACCATAGCCGAGCGCGGCGTGCAGCTCGTGGCTACCGCCCACGGCAATACCCTGGAGAACCTGATCATGAACCCGACCCTGTGCGACCTGATCGGGGGCATTGATTCCGTCACCCTCGGCGACGAGGAGGCCAAGCGGCGGCGCACCCAGAAGACCGTTCTCGAGAGAAGGGCCCCGCCCACCTTCGACGCGCTCGTTCAGATCCAGGGCTGGAGCGACGTTACCATTCACACGGACGTTGCCGACTCGGTCGACAGGATGCTCAGGGGCTACCCTGTCACGGTCGAACGGAGAACGCTGGGCGAGGCGGGTGGCGTGGAGAGCCGCAAGGAGTACGTGGAACCGACGACTCTCGGCGAGAACGGCAGGAGGCCTGCGTTGGAGCCGTCCGGTCCGGTGCGCGTGGTCCGTGAGGGGTCGGACGAGCCTGGCGGGGACCCTTCGAGCTCCCGGCCCGGGACGGTCACACGGATCCTCCCCTACGGCGTGAACAAGGACAAGCTCCGACAGGCCGTCAGGACTGCGAAGGTCTCGGTGGAGGTCGTCGGCGACATCTCGACCGCAGACATCCTGCTGACGACCAAGAACTTCTACAGGCGCAGAACGCAGGCACTGAACGAGGCCGAGAGCCTCGGCAGGCCGGTCTACGTCCTCCGAAAAAACACCGCCGCCCAGATCCACCAGTTCCTGAGGGCGCTGGACCGCGGCCCCGCCAGGAAGGTGTCGCAGGACGCCATCAGCGACGCCGTTAAAGAGGCTGAGGAAGCGGCCAGCCGGCTCGACGGCGGAGAGCACAGGGCCGACCTGAGCCCCCAGGTCGCCTATATCCGTCGCTTGCAGCACCAGTTTGCCGAGCAGCGGGGCCTGGCTTCCAGCAGCTCCGGCCGCGAGCCCTCGCGGCGTGTGGTACTGTACCGGCGCTGACTCCCGGAGAAGGCGCTCTTGTCACTCTTCATTTCGTTCGAAGGCTGCGACGGCACCGGCAAGACCACCCAGGCCGGGCTGCTGGAGGCGCGGCTCGCGGACGCCGGATACAGGGTCATTCTCGTGAAGGAGCCGGGCTCGACAAGGCTGGGTGACTACCTTCGCAGCTGGCTCAAGGATGAGAACAACAAGGGCCTTACGGCTGAGGGCGAACTCTTCCTCTTCGCCGCTGCCCGTTCGGCGCTGGTCACCGAGACGCTGCGCCCCCTCCTGGAGGAGCACCGCACCGTGGTCATCGCGGACCGCTACATCGATTCCACCACGGCGTACCAGGGCTACGGACGCCGGCTCGATCTAGACGAGGTAGCCCGCGTCAACCGGCTCGCGACGGGCGGCCTCACTCCCGACATCACGATACTGCTGGACGGCCCCGTAGCAGATACCCTCAGCCGCGTCGGCACGTCGCAGCTGGCAATGTCCATCGAGGAGCACGGGGTTGACCCGGTGAAGCGCCTCGACGGAGAGGGGACGCGACGGTTCAAAGAGGAGTCCGTACAATTCCACGAGCGGGTGCGCCGCGGCTACATCAAGATAGCCCAGCAGGACCCTGCAAGGATCGTCCTGATCGATGCCTCCGACCCAATACAAGAGGTCGCCGACGCGGTCTTCGCCGCCGTGGGGCCCAGGCTTCCTTCCGATTCGACCCAAGCCTCGACTGAAGACCCCAGCCTGCCCCTGTGGGAAGCTGCGGAGACAACCTCGATAGCGGAGTCAGCCTGATGCCCAAGATGAACGCCGGTGAAATCGACGAATACCTGAAGCTCCCCCTCCTCTCGAACCTGGCAACCCTGCGGCCGGACGGCTCCCCCCACGTTGCGCCCGTATGGCACCTCTACGACGGCGAGAAGCTGCTCATCCTCTCGGAGCCATCCAGCGTCAAGGTCAGGAATCTTCGGGGCGACCCGCGCGTCGGAATCTCGATTCCCAGGGAGACCGAGCCGCACGGGTTTGTGCAGGTCAATGGGACAGTGGACCTCTCCGAGGAATGGGACCGGCAGGTCCTCTGGGACATGTCCATCAACTACCAGGGCGAGGAAGAGGGCGCACGGTACGCCGAGCAGACCTACCGCGACATGGACTTCGTCCTCATCACCGTCACGCCGACCAAGCTAATCGGCTGGACGTTCCCGTAGCCCGCCAACTGTCGTCCTGAGAAGTCCCCGACGAAGGACCTGGGGCGGGGTCCCCTCGACGACGCCCGCGGAGACGGCACCAACTCGCCGGTCGACCAGCCGCCCAGCCTGCCCGGCGGCTCCTACCTGGCCATAACCGCAGCCAGTTCCCCAGCCATCCGACGCTCCTCGATCATCGAGGCGTAGTGGGCCAGCAGCCCGTCGGCTACCGAGTCCCAGCCCAATTCGGTCGCGGTGCTCCTCGCCGCCTCTGCCATCTCAGGACCCTCCAACATCACGACATCCAGGCAGCGGGCATACGCTTCCGGGCTGCGCTCGGGTACGAGGTGCCCGTTCACGCCGTCGACTATGAAGGACAGGGGGCCGCCCACTCTCGACGCGACCACCGGTGTGCCGCAGGCCAGGGACTCGAGAGCCGCCAGCCCAAAGCTCTCGTAGTACGACGGCAGGACGCACACGTCCGCCGCGCTGTAGTATGCCGGCAGCTCTTCCTGGCTGACCGCGCCTGCAAACGTCAACCTGTCTTCTACGCCCATACGGGCCGCCACGCCCCGAAGCCGGTCTATCTCCGGGCCTGAATTCTCGTCCCCGCCGACGATGATGAAACGGGCCTCGCCGCCGACATCCATCAGCGGCAGAGCCTCGACGATCACGTCCAGGCCCTTTAGCGGCTCGATCCTCTGGGCAACAGCGAGTATGACCCGTTCATCGCTCAGTCCCAGGCGCCTTCGCGATTCCGCTCTGCCAAGGGGCCTGAACATCTGGAGGTCGACGCCGGCCGGGACCACGTCCACCTTGCCGGCAGGTACTCCGTAGAGGCGGGCGATGTCACTCCGCTCCCGTTCGGTCGACACGACCATCGAGTCGGCGCTCATCATGGCCTCCCGCTCGGACTCGATCCGGAGCTGCGACTCCTGCTCACCCGGCCTGGCTTCCTGCTTGGCGCGCGCCAGCGTGTGGAAGGTGGCGATGTGTGGGACGCCCCAGTTCCGGCTCAGGTCGATCGCTGCAAGACACGAGAGCCAGTAGTGGGAATGCACCAGGTCGTAGGCTATCCCCTCGCGCTCCCGAAATGCCTCCAGGCCCTCCAGGAACTGCGGGATGTGCCGGTGAAGGCTCTGCTTGGTCTCGCCGTGGGGCCCAGCCTGGACGTGGATCACCCTGGCGTTCTCGCCCAGCTCGACTATTTCAGGGTCGTTGGGATCGTGTACCCGGGTGTACACGTCGGCCCTGTGGCCTCTCTTGCCCAGCTCTCGGGCTACCTGGAGCAGGTATACGTTCATGCCGCCGGTGTCGCGCTCGCCCAGCCGGGCAAACGGACAGCCGTGGACGCTCAACAGGGCCAGGCTGTACATGTGCTCTTCGTGTTCCCTATTGCGGTTGCAGTATCGGCCCAGGTCTCATCGGGCGCAGGATCCCGGTTCGGGCACTCAACGCCTGACTGTCACGCGGTGGACCTGACGGTCCTGTCCCCCAAGCCTGTACTTGTAGTCCTCGGAGCCTCTCAGGAAGTCGAAAACGCTGTCACCTGACTCGATGGCGCCTTTGATGGCAAGCGCCTTGCTGACTATCCCGACGCTCAGCTTGGAATTCTCTGGGTCGTACCCGCTATTATACAGCAGGAATGTGCCTGGGTAGTCGAAGCCTAGGCACGAGGCCACAATCTGCCCGTCCAGTGCGATCTCTTCCAGCCTGAGCCTCCCCCGACGCGCAGCCTCTGCGACGACGTCCAGGAAGAACGCCTCCCGCTCCGCCGTCATGAACTCGGCCTTGTCGGGGCTGCTCGCCCTGTGGAGCCGCAGGAACCCCGCCATCATTCCAGGGACCTGCTCGGGGGAGGAGCACACGGACCGAGTCACCTCTCCGGCCCCGTGGAGACGCCGGATCTTGCGCCTCAGCTCGTGCCTGTCCTTCTTCGACAGGCCCGACACGAACTCCTCCCAGGTCGCGGGAAGGGCTGCCACCGGGGCTACGTCCTCCAACTCGATCTCGACCGACATACCGGCAGACTCGGCCGCGCCGCCAAGGGCTCGGAGAGTCGCCGAGCTCTCCCGGACCGACTCAAGCCTCAGGGTGTGCCACTCCAGCTCCGAGAGTTGACCGAGAAGTGCGGCGCAGAAGTCCTCCTCCCTGCCGCGCTCGACGATGAAGTCGCGGTAGTCGAACAGGTCCGTAGCCCCCAGCAGCTCCAGCACGCCGTCCGAGCGCACGAGGGGCGCCACCCCAATCGGGCGCTCCCCATCGCTCGCAACGTAGACGGCAAGCTCCGCGTCGCCCCCGAAGTGCCTCCGCCAAGTCTTCTGCCACCATGGGGTGAGAAAGAGAGTAGCGGCATCGCTCACGCCCAGGACCCGCTCCCACGCGGGCTCCGCCTCATCGATGGTCGGGAACCTGGCTACGAGCAAGAAGCACCGTCTCTGAGGCTGTCGAACTCCCGCCGCACCGCCTCGTCCGCCCTGAATGAGCCGCGCAGCGCAGACGTCACAATCCGGCTCCCCGGCTTCCTCGCGCCCCGCAGTGTCATGCAGAGGTGCTCGGCTGAGACGACCACGCCGGCGCCCTCCGGGTCCAGTGCCCCGGTGAGCGCGTCCGCCAGCTGTGAGGTCAGCCGCTCCTGCATCTGGGGCCGCCGGGCGACGATGTCCAGCGCCCTTGCCAGCTTGCTCGCTCCGGCTACCCTGCCCCTGGGCACGTAGCCAATGTCGGCCGTCCCGAAGAAGGGCAGAAAGTGGTGCTCGCAGATAGAGAAGAACGACACCCCGGAGATGACGACCATCTCGTGGTGCCCCTCCTCGAACCCCGTCGCCAGGACCTCCTCAGGGTCCTGGCCGAGTCCGCCGAAGAACTCGGCATACATCTCCGCGACACGGCGCGGCGTGTCCGCAAGCCCCTCCCGGCCCGGGTCCTCGCCGATAGCCTCCAGCATCGAGGTCACCGCGGCCCTCAGCTTCGTCTCGTCAATCACTTACTGCCCGCCAGTACCTGTGATGCAAGTGGCACCCACACCGTCATACCGGCGAAAGCCGGTATCCAGTCCCCACTACCCTTGAACTCCGGTCGACGTTGCCGCAACAGGGAGACTCCCTGCTATAGCCTTCGCTAGGCCACTGCGATCCTTCCGCCTGGCTCATGAGACCGCCGGCACGGACACGCCCAGACGCCCGGCTATCTCCGTTATCTCGGCCCACGTGGGCTCGGGCACGTCGATGCCCTCCGCCAGCAGCCGCTCCTTCGTCCGCTCCTCCAGCTGCCCCGGCGCGTACACGCGGTCGACGCCCGGCAGGGGCGCGGCGGACGAGACGTACTCCGCGAACGCCTCCACCTCGTCCAGGTACTCGTCCACGTCGGTAAAGGCCGCGATGTCTATGGCCGTGACGAGCGCCCCGCCGCCCCGGCCCTCGCCGTCCGTGCACCCAGCCATGGTCAGCGGTCCGACGATCATCTCCATCATCATCCCCAGGCCGTGTCCCTTGTGTCCGAACTGCAGCCCGCCGAGCGCCAGGATGGACGCCTCCCCGGCATGGTAACGCGCTCCGTCCGTAACGTACTCGCCGTCTCCGGATACGATCCAGCCCTCGGGAATGGACTCGCCGCGCACGATCTTCTGCTCGATCTTCCCGCCCGCAACGACGCTGAAGGTCATGTCGAGCATGAAGGGATCGCCGCTCCTGCGTGGTATCGCGTAGGCGACCGGGGCGAGCCTCAGGCGCTTCTCCGCGCTTCCAAAGGGCGCGACGGCAAGGCCTCCCGTGTTCGTCCAGACCATGCCTATCATCCCTCGCTCGGCGATCTGGGTCGGGTACGCCCCCAGGCGCCCCATGTGCGTGACGTTCCTGACGCCGGCCATGCCTATGCTCGATGCCTCAGCCTTCTCGAAGGCGATGTCGGCGGCCTTGGTCAGGGCAACTATCCCGTGTGCGCCGTGCCCGTCAACGAGGCGGAACAGCGGGCTCTCCCTGAGTACCTCATGCCTGGCCCACTTCACATGGCCTTCCAGAGCCATGTCGCCGTACCTGGAGATGTACCAGACGCCGTGCGAGTCGTGGCCGAGCAGGTTCGCCGCGACTATATGACCTGCGACGATCCCCGCCTCGTCCTCCGGCATTCCGGCGGCCGAGAACACGTCGAATGCGATTCGCTCAAGAACATCGTGCTGCACGACAGGCATGGTCCGGGGCCTCCTTCCGGCAATGGTCCCCGCCGGTTGCAGCGGGGCCGCACTCCTACTCGGTCATCTCGATGTGGAGCTCCTTGAGCTGCTCCGCCTCCACTACGTCGGGCGCCTCGAACAGCGGATCGATGGCGTTCTGCGTCTTCGGGAACGCTATGACGTCCCGGATGTTGTCGATGCCCAGCAGCACCATGATGAGCCTGTCGATGCCCGGGGCTATCCCCCCGTGCGGCGGAGCGCCGTACTCGAACGCGTCGAGGAGCTGCTTGAACCGCTGGCCCACCTGCTCCTCGGTGTACCCCAGCACCGCAAATATGCGCTCCTGCAGCTCCCGCTGGTGCACCCTGATGCTGCCGCTGGCCAGCTCCACGCCGTTGCACACCAGGTCGTATAGGTTCGCGATGACCCTCCCCGGGTCGCTCTCCAGGTACTGGACCGTGTCTTCGTTCGGCATCGAGAAGGCGTGGTGCATGGCGTCCCAGCGCCCCTCGTTCTCGTTCCACTCGAATAGCGGAAAGTCGACGACGAACGCGAAATGGAGCACGTCCGGGTCCGCAAGCTCGTGACGCCTGGCCATCTCTTCCCGTAGGGCGCTGAGGGCGATGTTCGTGGACTTGGCCGGGCCTGCCACGATGAGCACCAGGTCGCCCGGGCCTGATCCGGTCCGGGAGGCGATCTCGCGTACCTCGTCGATCGCCAGGAATCGGGCGGCGGGCGACCTGTAGTCGTCGCCGGTCAGATCTTCGAGCGATGCCGACTCGTCCAGGGCGATGTAGACCAGTCCCTGCGCGCCGCGGGTCTTCGTGAACTCGACCAGATCGTCGAGCTGCCTCCGCCCGTACCCTCCGGCGCCCGGCACACTGAACCCCTTTACTATGCCGCCGCCTGAGGCTACGGACGAGAACACGCGGAACTCGCTCTTCGCGGCCAGGTCCGTCAGGTCCGCCATCTCCAGCCCGAATCGCAGGTCCGGCTTGTCGGTCGCGTAGCGGTCCATCGCCTCCTGGTAGCTCAGGCGGGGGAAGGGCTTGAGCAGGCGCTTGCCCGGCACGAGCTCCTCGATCATCGTCGTGTATAGCTCTTCGATCAGGTCCAGCACGTCGTCCCGCTCCACGAAGCTCATCTCCAGGTCGAGCTGCGTGTGTTCCGGCTGCCTGTCTGCCCTCGGGTCCTCGTCCCGGAAGCACCGGGCGATCTGGAAGTACTTGTCCATTCCCGAGACCATCAGGAGCTGCTTTAGCTGCTGCGGCGACTGCGGGAGTGCGTAGAACTGCCCCGGGTAGAGCCGGCTGGGCACCAGGTAGTCCCTCGCCCCCTCCGGCGTGCTCTTGATCAGGATCGGCGTCTCGATCTCCAGGAAGCCGCGCTCGTCAAGGAAGTCGCGTATGTACTTCACGACCCTGTGACGCAGCGCGATGGTCTCCTGCATGCTGGGGCGGCGCAGGTCGACGTACCGGTACTTCAGGCGCAGCAGCTCGTCCACGTCCGCGCCGTCGGCGACCTCAAACGGCGGCGTCTTTGACTCGTTGAACACCACGGCCTCGGTGGCGGCAACCTCGATCTCGCCGGTGGCAAGTCCCGGGTTCACCGTCCCCTCCGGGCGGGCGTTGACGGTGCCGCGCACCTGTACGACCCACTCGCTGCGGAACCTCTCTGCGGCTGCGTGGGCCTCCGGCGCCAGCTCCGGGTTGAAGACGACCTGCACGAGCCCGTACCGGTCCCTCAGGTCGATGAAGATCAGCCCGCCGTGATCCCTGCGATTATGCACCCAGCCGCTGAGGGTTACCCCTTCGCCCGCGTGCTCGATTCTCACATCGCCGCAGTGGATGGTCCTAAGCATCTGTTCTCTCCCGGCGCCCTATGTTGCACTAAGAAGGCCCCCTTATTCCAGAGGGGGCCTCAACGGGTGACTCGCTCATCCCGGCGTTTCGACTACACCGCGATTGCGTGGCCCCGCTTCTTGTCCAAATTGACGAAGGTCTCGGTACGGCGCACGCCCGGAATCACGCCCACCCGCGTGCGCAGGAAGGTGCCCAGCTCCTCGGCCGACGGCAGCGTCGCCCACGCAAAGACGTCGTACGAGCCGGTCGTGACAGCCACCCAGCTTATCTCGGTCAGCTCGTAGAGGCAGTCCGCGACCTTGTCGACCTTGTCCGGCTCGACCTGGATCCCGACCAGCGCTTGGGACTCGTAGCCCAGCTTCGTCGCGTCGGGAAGCGCCACGACCTGGATGTATTCGTCCTCGACCAGCCTCTTGAGCCGGCGCCTGACCGTGCCCTCGCTCACGCCAACGTGGCGCGCTATGGAAGCGTTCGATGCCCTTCCGTCCGTCTGCAGTAGTTCGATGATCTTGGAGTCCAGTTTGTCCATTCCGTTTTTCGACCCTTGTAGTAGTGTTATCTGCATAAATTCTACCCTATTGCTACGAATTCTGTCAACCAATTGCCGGCGTCACCGCACCCGTTGGACGGCAAGGAAGATGGCGATGCCGAGCCCGATCAGGTCGAAGATCCCCAACTGCAGCCCGGAGAACGCCACGACGACGACGAAGGCCAGCACGACCCCGACCACCGCCACAACTATGAGCGGCTGGCCCCGTTTCCTGTTCGTGGCCCTGCTTATGCCCTCGCCCACCAGGTAGCCCACTCCCACCATGGCCAGCGTGAACACGTAGGGGAAATAGAGCAGGTTCGTAAACGCGCCGGCAACCCCAAGGACGATCCCCCCAAGGACGCCGATGCCAACGCCTGCGGCAACCCCGCGCATGATGAATCCAGTCGAGACGTCGTACGTGGGCAGCTTCGTAGGCCGGCCGTGCTCCTGGCAGCGGATGCCCACCGGGGCCTGCACCATGCACTCGGGACAGACAAGCTTGTCGCAGCGGCTGCACCGGAGGTTCGTAGGCGTCTCCGTATGCTCGGGGCAATACAATGGCGCTCTTTCCCCGGCCATGCGCCTACCCCCTGTCTCCTGTCCCGGATGGAGTCGCGGGATCTCCCGCAGCACCGCCGCCGGCCTGCTCAGGATCGGGCATGCGGCCGGTCCATGCCTCCTGCCTGGGCACGTCCCGGTCCCACAGGAAGCGGTGCAGCAGGACGCGCCCCGGCCCGTACCGATCAGTCGAGGGCCACTCCCAGTTGCCGACCAGTCGCTTGACCACGAGCATCACCGCCATCGCCCCGAGCATGTAGACCGCCTCGGGGTCCCTTCCTACGAGAATAGCGGTTACCGGCAGCGCAAGGAAGGAGACGAGCGACCATATGCCCGTGTCCTTCATCACGACCCGGCCTATGAGCCCTATGAGGAGCAGCCCGACGCCCAGCTCCACCCAGAGACCCATCCCCAGCAGCACGCCGATGCCTATGGATATACCCCGGCCCCCCGTGAACTTCAGGTAGACCGACCAGTTGTGGCCCGCGATGGACGCGACCGCGACCGCGGCCTGGACGAGCAGGCTCTGCCCCAGGAGATTGGCGGCCAGCACGGGCATTGTGCCCTTGAACAGCGTATCGAACACGCCAAGGGCGATCCCCGTACGCAGTCCCACGTGCTCCATGACGTTGGACGCGCCAACGTTTCCGGACCCGTAGTCCCGGATGTCGATGTTCCTGAGGTAGCGTGCCAGGAGGAATGCCGAAGGTACTGAGCCTACCAGGTAAGCCGCCGCGACCAGTGCCAGCCCTGTCATGCGCGCACCGCCGGTCCCTCAGGCTCGGGCCAGGTCGGCCCTGACCGCCCTCAGCGCCTCTACCGACGACGCCGGTGGGCCCACGTCGCCCGGCCTCGCCTCGCCGGGGTTGCCCGATGCGTGGTAATCGCTGCCGCCGCACGGGATCAGGCCCAGTTCGTCCGCCATCGACTTCAACAGGGCAACCACGTCTGGCTCGTACAGCCCGTAGTAGACCTCCATGCCCACAAGCCCTTCGGCCCTGAGGTCGACGAGCATCCGGTTCAGCTCCGAAATGCCCTCGTCGTCCATGCGAGGGACCGAGAAGGTGGGGTGGGCCATCACGGGGACCGCGCCGTTCGACACTAGTAATCGTACGGCCTCTGCCGGTGTCAGACGGGCCCGCTCCACGTACGCGGGGCCATTGCGGCCCAGGTACCTGTCGAATGCGTCTCTCGGATAAGCGACGTAGCCCGCCTCGACCATGGCCTGGGCTATGTGAGGCCTGCCGATCGCCCCACCGCCGGACAGCTCCTCTACCCTTTCCCACGACACCGGCGCTCCCAGCTCGTCGAGCCGCTCCACCATCCGGCGTGCCCGGCCCTCCCTGCCGTCGCGGAATGCGCTCAGCGTACGCTGGAAACCGGCGTCCTCGTGGTCTACGAAGTACCCCAGCAGGTGTATCTCGCTCTCGGGCACGTCGGTGCTCAGCTCAACGCCAACGATCAGTTCGAGGTCCTGATGACGCCGTGCGGCCTCGAGCGCCTCGCCAACCCCCTCCGTGGAGTCGTGGTCGGTGATCGCCGCATAACTCATGCCCTGGGCGGCGCACAAGTCCACAATCTGGGTCGGCGTGAGATTGCCGTCCGAGAAGGTCGTGTGCAGGTGGAGGTCTGCCTGGACCATCTACAGGATCGCGCCGGGGCAGAGATACAGGAGGCGGCGAATCGAGTCCGCCGCCTCCTCCCATGAACGCCAGCCGCTTGCCACGGGTCGCCGGGGTGGTCCCGTTTACCTTGCGTACTCGACGGAGCGGGACTCGCGGATTACCGTGACCTTGATCTGGCCGGGGTAGGTCAGTGTGTCCTCGATCTTCTTCGTCACGTCGCGCGCCATCTTCGTGGCTGCCACGTCGTCCACTGACTGGGGCTTGACCATGATCCTGATCTCTCGTCCGGCCTGGATCGCGAAGCACTTCTCGACGCCGTCGAACGCCCTGCCCACATCCTCCAGCGCCTCCAGGCGCTGGATGTAGTGCTCCGCAGTGTCGCGGCGCGAGCCGGGCCTCGCCGCGCTGATCGCGTCGGCCGCCGCCACTATGAACGACTCAGGGCTGCTGTGCTCGTCGTCGTGGTGCTCGGCAATGGCCGTGCAGATGTGCTTGGGTATCCTGTTGCGCGTGGCCACGTCCGCCCCGATCTCCGCGTGCGGACCCTCCACCTCGTGGGTCATGGCCTTGCCGATGTCGTGCAGCAGGCCGCCCGTCTTTGCGGCCCTGACGTTCGCCCCTATCTCCGCCGCGATGAGTCCGGACAGATGCCCTACCTCGATACTGTGCTGGAGGACGTTTTCGCCATAGCTGTACCGGTACTTGAGCCGGCCGAGGAGGCGTATCAGCTCGGCGTTCAACCCGCGGACGCCGACGTCCATTGCGGCCTCTTCGCCGGCCTTCCGGAGGGTCTCCGTCAGCTCCTTCTCCGTCCTCGCGACCGTCTCCTCGATGCGGGCCGGGTGGATGCGCCCGTCCGCTATCAGCTTGACGATGGATAGTCGGGCCACCTCCCTGCGGATCGGGTCGAAACACGAGAGCGTGATGGCCTCGGGAGTGTCGTCGATGATCAGATCGACGCCTGTGGCCTTCTCGATGGCCCGGATGTTCCGGCCCTCTTTGCCGATCACCCTGCCCTTCATGTCGTCGTTCGGCAGGGCCACGGACGATAGCGAAACTTCGGAAACCACGTCCGAGGCAAGCCTCTGAATCGCCTCGGAGAGGATGTTGCGGGCCTTCTCGCTGGCCTCTTCCCGGGCGCGCTCCTCGGCATCCCTGTAGAAGACCGCCAACTCGTGTTCGACTTCCACGGAAGCTCGTTCCATCAACTCGGAACGCGCCTCCCCCATGGAGAGGTCGGATAGCGCTTCTAGGCGTTCGACCTCCCTGTCCTTGATCCCATCGAGCTCGGTGCGGATTGCATCGACCGCCTGTTCCTTCTCGGTAAGTTTGCGCTCGCGGCGCTCCAGGTTTGTGGCACGTCTGTCAAGGTTCTCCTCGTGTCTCGAGAGGCGCTTCTCGGACCGGTTGATCTCTGATCTTCGCTCACGAAACTCAGCATCCCTCTCCGACTGCACCTTGAGAGCTTGCTCCTTGCCCTCGAGTATCAGCCTTCTCTGTTCCTCTTCGGCTCCCTCCAGTATTCGTGAGACTTCCTGCTCTGCGGCGGTGAGCTTGTTCCTGCTCACCAGTTTTCGGCCAAGAAACCCTGCGCCAGCGCCTAAACCTAACCCGATCAGGACGGCGAGTACAGCGACAATGGTTAGCTCCATTGCTACTCACCTTCCTATTCGATTTTCAAAGGAGCCGACCCCCACGTCGGGCTCCGCTGCATGAATATTAGTTTGTAGCTACCGGGGTGTCAAGAACAAGTAGCTATGGACCCTACTTGTCGCGTGTTCGGCGCATCGGTGAGAGCAGCCGCAGACATGACCTCGGACCCCAGTGCACGTCGGGCGCGGCAGGAGTATGATGACGCCATGAATATCGGTGTAGTCGGTGCGGGCGTCTTCGGCCTTGCCTCTGCCATCGAGCTCCGAGCGCGCGGCCACGCGGTCACCATATTCGACCGGGGCACGGTGCCATACGAGGCCGCCAGCTCGACGGACGTCTCCAAGGCGATCCGGCGCACCTGGTACGCAGGGGACAACGAGACCTACGTGGAGCTGGTGGAGCGCGCCTCGAAGCAGTGGCGAAAGTGGGAGGAGCGGTCCGGCACGACCTTCTACCACACGGTTGGCGGCGCCTACGTACTGGAAGCCATAGAGCCAGGCTCACCCATGCAAGCCAGCGTCGACTTCCTGCGCAGCCGGGGTGCGGACATTAGGGTCCTCACCGCACCCGAGGCCCGCACGCGGTTCCCCCAGTTTCGCCTCGCCGACCACGAGATCTGCGTGCACGACCCCTGGACCGGATACATCGAGAGCGCCCGCGCCGTCTCCGTCATGTGCAGTCTGGCCCGCGAGGAGGGCGTCATCGTCCGCGAGGAGTCGCCCGTCGTGGGCGTGGAGGAGCGGGCCGGGCGCGTCGACTTAGCCCTGGGTGATGGCCAGCGCGCCGGTTTCGATCGCGTCGTCATCGCGGTGGGGGTCTGGATCGGCCGACTGCTCCCGGAGATCGGCCGCCAGGTCCGGGTAACCCACCAGCAGATGGTCTTCATAGAGCCTCCCGATCCAGCGCAGTTCGCTGCCGGCGTGACGCCGGTGTGGTCCATCAACCCCGACCGCGAGGGCTGGTATGGCTTCCCATTGCTGCGCGAAGGATACGCGAAGGCGGCCATCGATCCTCCCGGAGACACCGTCGACCCGGACATGGACCGCTCCGGGACCCCCGAGTTCGAGAAGCGGGCCGTGGCATTCCTCGAGCGCCGGATTCCGGATCTCGCCAGGGGAAGGGTCGTCGGAGCGCGCTCGTGCCTGTACGCCACCACTCCCGACGACCACTTCATCGTCGACTGGACGCCCGGAAGCTCGCGAGTCCTGGTGGCGGGCGGCGGGAGCGGCCACGGGTTCAAGTTCGGTGGCTCAATCGGCACGGTGGTCGCCGACGCGCTGGAGGACACCCACAACCCACTCGGAGACCGCTTCCGCATCGGCAGCCGGTTTGCAACGCCCGAGGCCGGAGGGCCGGCGAGCGACAGGGGATACGCGAGACCGGCAGACGCACAATAGCGCATCCACAACACCAAGGTTCCGACGCAGAAACATGGAGGCAGACATGACGAATATCGACGAGGCCCGGCGCATCTACGACGACTCGGTGGTAATAGACGGCCTGAACGTAAGCAACTGGGACAGCCCTGCCGTGTTCGAGAGCCTGTCCAGCGGCGGCACCACCGCCATCAACGCAACCATCGCGACCTGGGAGAACTTCCAGGAGACCCTCGTCTACGTCGCCTCTTGGGCCGGGCGATTCGACCAGTACCGGGACACCCTCCTCCAGGTGCGCACCGTCGACGACATCACGCGGGCAAAGCGCGAGGGGCGGGTAGGCGTCATCCTCGGCTTCCAGAACGCGTCCCCCGTGGAGAACGACCTGGCCCGCTTCGCCATCTTCAAGCAGCTCGGCGTGGGCATCATTCAGGCCACCTACCACGAGCGCAATCTCCTGGGCAGCGGCTGCTACGAGCGCCGCGACGACGGCCTCAGCAACTTCGGGCTGGACGCCGTGCGCGAGATGAACAGGGTCGGGATCCTCATCGACCTCTCACACGTCGGTGAGACGACGACGCTGGAGACCATCGAGCGCTCCGACAAGCCGGTGGCCGTCACACACGCCAATGCCAAGTCCTACTACGACGTGCCCAGGAACAAGGCCGACGAGGCGCTGAAGCTGCTGGCCGAGAGGGGCGGCGTCGTGGGAGCGACCGCGATCACGTCGTTTCTGCGCACGCGGGAGGCCTCCACCCTCGAGGACTACGTCGACGCCATCGACCACATGGTCGAGCTAATCGGCATCGACCACGTGGGCATAGGGACCGACTTCACCCAGGACCAGCCGCAGCAGTTCTGGAGGTACATCGGGTCGCAGCAGGGCACCAAGTACCCCGCGACCTTCACGGACCCTGCCGTCAATTTCAACGAGGTCCAGCTCTACCCCAAAGGCCTCGAAACGCCCGACGAGATGCCCAACCTCGCAACCGCCCTGCACCAGCGCGGCTACGGGACCGACGACATCGCCAAGATACTGGGAGGCAACTGGCTCCGCCTGCTCCAGGAGGTGTGGTAACCGCACCCTGATCTGGACCTGAACCCTCGTGTCATCCCGCCGGCGAGCCCTGGGCCTGCTCGGCGAAGTATCGCTTCAGCCTCGGGTAGAGCGTCCGATAGCGTTCGTAGGCCAGGCCGTACGCCTCGGCGGTTTCCGGGTCGGGCTCGACCCTGTCGAGCGGTCGAATCCACGCCCGGCACGCCTCCTTGACCGACGCGAACCCGCCCGATCCGGCCGCCGCAAGCACCGCTGCGCCGTACGGCGCGCCTCCTGACGGCCCCACCGTAACCACCGGGGCTCCGAGTACGTCGGCCTGCATCTGCCGCCAGATCGAGCTTCGCGCGCCGCCGCCGACAGCCACGGCCTCCTCGGCATCGACCCGCAGACGCCGCATCAGCTCCAGCGAGTCTCGCAGCGCGAACGTCACGCCCTCCAGCACCGCACGCACCATGTGCCCGCGCTCGTGCCCGGCGTGCATGCCCGCGAAGACCCCCCGCGCATTAGAGTCGGCGTGAGGAGTGCGCTCCCCTGTCAGGTACGGCAGAAACGTCAGCCCATCCGCGCCCGGCGGCGTACCTGCCGCCTCGGCTATCAGCTCGTCGTATGCGGGCGCCGTCCCCTCTCGCCCCGCCATGGCGCGCCTGAACCACGCCAGGGCCGCGCCGGCCGACAGCACCACGCCCATCAGGTACCAGGTGTCCTGCACGGCGTGGTTGAACGAGTGTATGCGCATCCCGGGATCGACACGGGGGCGCTCGATGGGCGCGACCACCGTACCCGAGGTGCCGATGGAGGTCTGCAAAGTCCCCTGCTCTACCACGCCGGAACCGACCGCCGCGGCGGCGTTGTCGGCCCCTCCGCCGACCACCGGCGTGCCGCGCCTCAGGCCAAGCGCTTTCGCTGCACCCGGCGTTAGCATGCCGGTCACGCCGGCCGAGCCAAGTACCGGCGGCAGCATCGCCGGATCGAGCTGCAGGACTGAGATCATCTCCTCGGACCAGCGCCCTCGCCGCACGTCGAACAGCAGCGTGCCGGCGGCGTCCGAGGGCTCGGTGGCCTTCTCGCCGGTCATGAGCAGGCGCACGTAGTCCTTCGGCAGCAGCACAGTGCGCGCCTGACCGAACAGGCGGGGCTCCTGGTCGCGCACCCACAGGAGCTTGGGGGCGGTGAAGCCCTCGAGGGCAGGATTGCCCA
The DNA here is from genome assembly GCA_965204975.1 of Dehalococcoidia bacterium. Classification (GTDB taxonomy): domain Bacteria; phylum Chloroflexota; class Dehalococcoidia; order Lucifugimonadales; family CAJWER01. The sequence goes on along the minus strand of OZ242024.1, from coordinate 3,320,417 downwards.
CCAGCCGGCGCAGTCCCGGTCTGCCTACGGTGTCGGTAATGGAGCGGCACTGGGCCGAGGTGCGGACATCGTTCCACAGTATCGCCGGCCTCAGCACTCTGTCCGCCCCATCCAGAAGCACCGAGCTGTGCATCTGGCCCGACAGCCCGATGGCCTCGACGTTTCGGACATCCGCCCCTGCGCACGCGGCCCGGACCGCCTCGATGGTTCCCCGCCACCAGCCGGCCGGGTCTTGCTCCGACCAACCGGGCTTCGGGACCGATACTTCAAGGGGCGATTCTGCTTCCCCAGCGACCGCGCCGGACTCATCCACCACCAGCGCCTTCACTGCGGTCGTGCCGACATCTATTCCAAGGTAGTGCTGCGGCATGTTCCCCCTGGCGGGAGCCTACGCCAAGGCTATGCTGCGGTCAACAAGTTGCCCGGTCCCCATTCGCACTTGGGATGGTGATGTCTGTAGCTGTTCAGACAACGCAACGCCTTTCTTCCGTATCATCCTTGACCCGTCCGCGAGGGTGAACGCCTGCTCGCCCTTCGGCTGGAGCGGGGCTCTGGCCCCTTCTCCCCTTGCGGGAGAAGGCGAAGCCTGCCCTGAGCCTGCCGAAGGGATGAGGGGGATCCCGTCGCCCACATCCCACCATCACCGCTCCACATCCGTCCATCCACGCTCCACATCCGTCCATCCACGCTCCACATCCGTCCATCCACGCTCCACATCCGTCCATCCACGCTCCACATCCGTCCATCCACGCTCCACATCCGTCCATCCCGTTCCACATCCCACCATCACCGTTCCACATCCCACCATCACCGCTCCACATCCCACCATCCCGTTCCACATCCCCATCCCCCATCATCCCCCTCTCCCCTCCGTGACCTCTGTGCCCTCTGTGGTTAAATCCCCCTCTTCCCTCCGCGACCTCCGCGCCCTCTGCGGTTAAATCCCCCCCGGCTCGGCAGCCAAGACAATGAGGACATGCGATCGCTTGACCCGCCAGAACACCAGTGCTATTATACCTTGCATGGAGGGCTCCAGTACCAACAGTCCCAGGTACGGCAAAGATAGTAGTAGAACGACATGAAACAATTTGGAACAGAATTCGGCGAAAACCTCTCCCACAGCCAGATCACGCGTTCTCAAGACTTACTGATGTCTGAATTGAGTTGACACGCTGACCCGCCAAACCTATGCTCGGCACCGACCGGAGGAGGAGGACTCGACATGTACGTCGGCACACAGTTCAAGGCGCGGCACGAAACTGACATACGCCAGCTCGCGCAGCTTGGCGTGGAGCACGTCGACGTGACTCCCGTGGAGCATTGGTCCGAGTGGACCGTCGATCTCCTCACGTCGATTCGTGAGCAGTATGCGAAGCATGGGATTACCGTGGAGACCATGCACTCTCCGCCCAGCTCCAGGGTTGCTTTCGAAAGCGGTATGCCACACCTGTTCCTGGGCCCCAGCGACGAGAGGGAGCGCGAGTTGGACGGCTATTGCGAGCTCATCCGCATGGCGTCCGAGGCGGGCCTGAGGGCGCTGCTCTACAACGTCACCGTCCTGGGTAACCTGAGAACGGCCTCCCGGCCTGGCAGGGGCGGCGCGACGCTGTCGGCCTTCAAGTACGCCGACCTGGACCAGTCGCTGCCGGAGTTCGAGGGCGGCGCGGCGGACGCCGACACGATGTGGGAGCGGATCGACCACTTCCTGGCCCGCGTCGTGCCTGTCGCGAACGAGTACAAGGTGCAGCTTGCCTGCCACCCGCAGGACCCGGGCATCAAGGACTACGAGTACCGGGGCGTGGCGCGGGTCATGGGCACAGTGGACGGGATCAAGAGGTTCGTCTCAATGCACGAGAGTCCGTACCACGGCCTGAACTTCTGCCAGGGCACGATCTCCGAGATGCTGGAGCGACCGGGCGATGAGATCTACGACTTGATCCGCTACTTCGGCAGCCGCAACAAGATCTTCAACGTCCACTTCCGCAACATCAAGGGCGGCGTGCTGGACTTCGTGGAGGTCTTCCCCGACGAGGGGGACGTGGACATGCTGAGGGCCGTCCGCACCTACAGGGAGGTCGGCTACCCGTACATGCTCATGCCCGACCACGTACCGGACATCGACGGGGACGAGGCGCAGCAGGTCGGGTTCGCCTACTGCTACGGGTACATCCACGCCATGATCCAGGCCGCAAACGACGCGTCGATGAACTGACTGCTAGAGACAGCCTGGGGTAGCGCCAAGTTAGCCGCGGCTGTCCTCGGGGCTCTTCCCAAGGTGGGCAAGGGGAAGCACGTTCGCCCTGAGCCTGTCGAAGGGCAGTGCTCAGCGACACATACAGCCTCGAAGCGGCTTCCTGAACCAGAGGGGAAAGGGGCGGGTTTGAAACCCGTCCCTACAGCCAGCGGGTGTACTGGGTCACTATGTCGATGCCTACGAGGCCGCTGTAAGCCCTCTGCAGGCGGTCGGTCACCGGGCCGGGCGTGGCCCCGTCGCCGACGGTTGCGCCGTTGAAGGTCGAGACCGGGCATATGCACAGGCTGGTCGAGGTCACGAATATCTCGTCCGCCGTGTAGGCATCGAACACATCGATGTCGTCCTCGGCAAGCTCGACGCCAAGCTCGTGGGCCAGGTCCATCGTGGTCTGCCGGCTGATGCCGCCGAGCACGAACTGGCTCTTTGGCGTGCGGACCGCGCCGTCCTTGACGACGAAGATGTTGCTGCCGTTGCCCTCGCACAGGTTGCCGTTCACGTCGAGCAGCAAGGCGTAGGCGTTCGGGTCCTGCGCCCGCGCCTCCATGTCGGCCTGGATCAGGTTGATGTAGTTGTGCGTCTTCGCCCGTGGACTCATCGAGTCGGGAGGCGTGCGCCGCACCGACGGCGTGACGATCGGCATCCCGTCCCGGTAGTAGTGGGCCCGCTCCCTGAACGGTATAGGGAAGCACTCGATGACGATCCCGGGACGGTCGGCGGAGCTCTGGATGTCTCCGCCGGCCAGTCGCAGACCGCGCGTGACCCGCTGCGTCACCCAGATGTCGTCACGCTCGTCGACCGTCGGGAGGTTGCGTTCGAGCACGTCCATGGTCAGGCCGGCCATCTCGGCCTGCGTCATCTGCGGGTCGATGCGCATCCACTTCAGCGACTCGTACAGCCTGTCGAGGTGCTCGTCCAGCCTGAAGATCTCGTGCCCGAACGTGCGGGTCGTGTCGAACACGGCGTCGCCCATGATGAACCCGCGGTCGCTGATCGAGATCGAGGCCTCGCTCTCCGGCACGATCTCGCCGTTTACGTATGCAACTCGCTCCTGCGTCATCTCTGCCTCCGCTCCGGCTACCGGCTATTCATCTGTTGCGGGTCGACTGGACCCGGAGTCACGGTCAGCGGTCACGATGTCCATTCCAAACTACTTGAGACGCCTGCGACGGTGGCGCAACAGGCTAGCACTCGAAGCGAGAAGTGGTCAACATCCGACGCATGCTCATGCCCGTTTGTGCCGTGATACGATGGCGCGGCCGATTCCGTTGTCAGGGCCGGACAAGGCCTGGGGCCTGTGCGCCCACGAGTCGCCGCGGACCGGCTGCGCGGCTCGCCCGAGCGGTCGCCTCCCAGGTGCCGCAAGTTTTCTCGCGCCAGCCCGTGGGCTGGTGCGGCAGGAAGGAGGGTAACTGTTCAGTATTGATGAGAAGGATGTCCCGGCGCCGATTCGCTCGCGGCCCAACGTGCAAGGGCGACTCGGCGAGCCGCCCCTACCTACACGCGACGGGCTTGCCATCTGACCAACTCTGAACAGTTACTAAGGAGGAGCGCACGTGGATCGGAAACGCAACCTACTGTTCCTGTTAACCGATGAGCAGCGGGCCGACACCCTGGAGTGCTACGGCAACACCGTCATCCAGGCGCCTCACCTCAATGGCCTGGCCCGGCGCAGCTTCGTCTTCGAGCGGCCCTACGTGACCCAGCCGGTGTGCACACCCGCCCGCTCCTCAATTATGACCGGGCTCTACCCTCACACCAACGGCTGCACCGAGAACAACATCCCGCTCAAGCCTGAGACGAAGACCATTGCCGAGATGGTGCCGCCGGACTACCGGTGCGGCTACTTCGGCAAGTGGCACCTCGGAGACGAGATGGCGCCCCAGCACGGCTTCGAGCGGTGGGGGAGCATGGAGGATACCTACCGCAAGTGGTCCACTGACGAGAAGTACCAGGAGCGGTCCAGCGAGTACTACCACTATCTGCGGTCCCAAGGCTACGAGCCCGACGAGGAGGTAGGCGGCGCCCCGGTCTTCAGCCGGCCGATGGCGGCCAGGCTGCCGATGGAGCACGGAAAGTCGACGTGGCTGGGTCGAGAGGCGTCCCGATTCATTGCGGAGAACGGGGACCGGCCCTTCGTCCTCTACGTCAACTTCCTGGACCCGCACGAGTACGGCGAGACCCCAGACGACCTGTATCCGCGCGACAACCTGGCGACTGGACCCGCGTTCCTGAAGAAGCCGGCGGAGAGCGCGTCCTACCTCCACCGGACAAGGGCGGAGTACTATGCCGGCGCCGCCGAACACGGGAACGTGAGCGACCCGCTGGACTTCAGCACGGAGGCCGCCTGGCGCGAGGTCCGTGCACGCTACTTCGGAAGCGTCACGCTCGTCGACCAGGGAGTAGGGATGATCCTGGAAGCGCTGGAGGAGAGCGGCCAGGCTGAGAACACGATCGTCGTCTTCACCAGCGAGCACGGTGACATGCAGGGCGACCATTACATGCTGCACAAGACCATCATGTACGAGGAATCGGCGAAGGTGCCCCTACTCATCCACGTCCCATGGCTGAGTAACGAACAGGAGCTCATCAGTGGTCCGGTGAGCCAGATCGACCTGGTGCCTACCTTGCTGGACCTGCTGGATCAGCCGATTCCTCCTGAGCTAGAAGGTGAGAGCCTGACGCCGGTGCTTATGGGAGATCGGACCCTGGAGGAGAACGACGTCGTGATCCAGTGGAACGGGCCAAACAACCGGACGATCGGATGGGACAGTGATTTGCTGCCCCGGGAGCGGCTTCGGGAGATCAGCCTTGCGCCAGGACGGACCATCGTCTCCGGCGACGGCTGGAAGCTGAACCTGGTGCCCGGCGACCGTGCCGAGCTCTACGACCTGAACGCCGATCCCTTCGAGATGACCAATCGCATCTACGACCCGAACCAGCGCGACCGGGTCCGAGATCTTGCCGAGCGTCTCCAAGCCTGGCAAGAGCGTACAGGCGACACCGCGCCCCTACCGGGGCTTCGATGAGTTGCCTTGCGCTGCTGGGCGTTTCAGAGCGGCTCGGATGTGAAGGACATAATCCTTCTGAGTATCCATGGGAGGGGTGGCTCCGCAGGCAGGATTCGAACCTGCGACCAATCGGTTAACAGCCGACCGCTCTACCACTGAGCTACTGCGGAGCGCATGAGGGGAAGAGCGTAGCTCTACCCGTTCGATTGTAGCACCGGGGCCACATGCGGACAAGGCCGCGTGCCTCTTGTGCACGCCTCCCAGGAGTCCATTAGACTGTACTGCGAACCGGGCATGGCGGACCGCCACTCGCCGGGCGCACTTCCTAACTCAGCCGGGAGGATACCCATGAACAGCATCGACCTTGGCAGCCTGAACTACCTAGCAATCATCGCGGGGGTGGTCATCAACCAGGTATTGGGCGCGGCCTGGTACGGCGGCCTGGGCAAGCCCTGGATGGCAGAGGTCGGCTTCACGGAAGAGGACCAGGAGGCGATACGGGGGACTCCCAGGCAGTACTACCCGTACGTTGTCGCCATCGTATGCGCGCTGGTGTTCACGTCTTGCCTGGCAGTCTTGACGCAGCTGACCGGCGCTGACACCGTGGGCGGCGGCCTGACCCTCGGCCTGCTGGCGGCCATTGGGTTCATTGCCACCTCGTACGCCACCACCTACAGCTTCGAGGACCGCAGCGTGCGCCTGCTGCTGATCAACACTGGGTATCCGGTGATCTCGTACTCGATCATTGGGATTATGCTGGCGATCTGGTAGCGGCCCGGACGCGAGCCCGCCGGCGTATGCCGTCCCTCCTTGACGCTGCGGCTGCGCTCTTCAATAATTCAGCGGGGCGCAGCGAACCGCCCGCAACAACAGTCGCAAACGCCGATTGGACCGAAAGGAGAATCACGTGGGAGACAAGGATGTTGGACTCGTAGGCCTGGGGATCATGGGCCGCCCCATGGCGAGGAACCTGATGAAGGCCGGATACTCGCTGACCGTATATGACGTGGTCGGCAGCGCCGTCGAGGAGATCGTTACTGACGGCGCACAGGGTGCGGGCAGCGTGAGGGAGGTCGCCGAGAGGACGCCCGTGGTGATCACGATGGTGCCCGACTCGGCCGACTCCGAGGCGGCGATAATGGGCGAAGGGGGCGTGCTGGAAGGGGCGTCCTCCGGGTCGGCCGTGCTGGACATGAGCTCCATAGCCCCGGCGTCGTCGCAGAAGATCGCCGCGGCGTGCGAGGCGGCGGGGGTCGAGTTTCTTGACGCGCCGGTGAGCGGGGGCGAGCCCAAGGCCATCGACGGCACGCTGGCCATCATGGTGGGCGGGAAGCAGGAGGTGTTCGACCGTCACAAGCACCTGTTCGAGGTCCTGGGCGCAAGCATCGTTCTTTGCGGCGACTACGGCGCGGGCAACACCACGAAGCTGGCGAACCAGATCGTCGTGGCGGCAAACATCGAGGCAGTCGCCGAGGCCCTGGTGCTGGCAAAGAAGGCCGGGCTCGACCCCAACACCGTCTACGAGGCGATTAGGGGCGGGCTTGCGGGCAGCACTGTGATGGACGCCAAGGCCCCTATGATGATAGAGGGCAACTTCCAGCCCGGTTTCAGGATTCGCCTGCACCAGAAGGACCTGCACAACGCGCTACTCACAGGCAAGGACCTGGGAGTCCCGCTGCCGGTGACAAGCCTGGTCCAGCAGATGCTCGGTGCGCTGATCAACGACGGCAAGGCCGACGCCGACCACTCGGCCATCGCCAACTTCATCGAGGACATGGCCGGCGTCACGGTGAGCGGCAAGTAGCGTGACGGCAATCACGGACAGATGGCTCGCGCCGGGGCCTCAGCCCAACGGGCTGCAGGCTGCCGGCGACGGGCTCTGGCTGATCGACCAGCGCGACAACCACCTGTACAAGCTGGCGTACGAGGACGGCTCGGTGCTTGCGCGGCTGCCCACGGAGACCGACAGGTCGAGCGGCGTGACCGAGGGCGGGGGCTACGTCTGGGTCGCCTCGACCTATAACGCCAGGATCTTCAAGCTGGCCCCGGACGGCGCAACCGTCGAACACTACGACACGCCCGGCAAGGGCGTCGTTGGGTTCGGAGAGCCGGGCCGGACGCACGTGACCGGCGCACATGGGCTGGAGTGGCTGGCCGACGGGACGATGTGGGTCGCAGTACCGCCCGCGAAGAGGCTCTACCTGGTCGACGCGGACACGATGGAGGTCCTGCGCTCGATCCCCACGCCCGGCGTGCGGCCCCACGGCATTTTCGTAACCGACGGGGAGCTGTGGTGCGCCGACACCCAGATGTGCAAGATTCACCGGCTCGACCCGGCGAGCGGGGTCGTGACGGGCGAGATCGACGTGCCCGCGCCCGAGGTCCACGGAATGACCCTGCACGAGGGCGAGATCTGGTTCTGCTGCGCGGAGACGCGCAGAGTCTGCACGATACCGCTGCCGGCGTAGCGGGCTGCTGAAGCGTACGTCGGCCCGCGAATGTCGCGCTCGGGGAGTGAGGCGTTCGGCGCTGTCGAAGTCGACAAGTGGGCTAGGCCGACCCTACCCCAGGTCCTTCGCGTGGCTCAGGACGACACCTTAGAGCAGCCTCCCAGTGTCCAGGCAGATTGAGCCGGCCCTTGGCCCAGTCGAGGCTTACTCCGCGGGCTGGCGGCGGATTAGCCGGACGTCGGCCCTGGGCTCCGTAACTTCCTGGATGAAGTAGTTGGCGGCGCTGTCCAGTACTTTCTCCAAGACCCCCGCCGACAGGTCGCGAGGGTAAGCGCTTGCCGCCCACCTCTCGCTCAGGTCGTCGCTGATGTCCTGAGCGGTCAGGGGCTTATTCCCGCGCGCTACGCAGACCCTGAACACCGCGTCCTTGATTGGCGTGTCGGGCAGCAGGTAGTCGGCTGCGTCCGCACAGCAACCCTGCACTTCCCGTATGTGCTCGGCCGGGCTCATGCCCAATGCGGAGTATTCGTTGCCGGTCGGCCTGTGCAAGTAGCACTTCCTGGCAGCCACCAGGGCCGACAGCGACGCACTGCTCCCGTGAGTGTTCTCGACGTCCAACTTGTAACGGCGCTCGGTCTGCTTCTCTTCATCCATTGGCTACAGGTCCCTCTGCTGCTTGGTTTGCTGCAATCAACCTCACCCCTTCGACAAGCTCAGGGCAGGCTCCAGCCTCTCCCATCGAGTGAGAGCGGCATAGGCTAAAAGACATCCTCAGGCCAGTCGACCATCTGCACGTCGACTTCCTCACCGGCCTCCTTCACGGCAACGTCCTCCGGGCATATGGCCAAGCCGTTTGCCCGCGACATCGATGTCAATATGTTGGAATTCTGGTGCCCCGTCAATCTCGCGTAGTAGGCGCCGTCCCTCCTCGTGACGATGGCCCTGGCGTAGACGCGGCGCCCGTCGAAGTTGTGTATGGGCTCCTCAAGCGTGGCGCGCAGAGTGGGGCGTGCGAAGCGGGTCTTCCCCAACATCTTCAGGATGGCCGGGCGGCCGATCTGCTCGAATCCCACCAGGGCACTCACGGGATTGCCCGGAAGGCCCAGGTGAGGGACTCGCCTGCCGCCAGGGCCGTCGAGCACGCCGAATGCCAGGGGCTTGGCAGGTCTCATGCGGACCGACCATAGTTCGATCTCGCCCCTCCGCGCCAGCACGTCCTTCACGATGTCATAGTCGCCCTTGGACACGCCGGCCGAGGTAATGAGTATATCCGCCTCCATGCCGGCCTGCAGCTTGGCATCCAGGTCGTCCAGGTTGTCCCGCGCGATGCCCAGCAACCGGGGCACGCCGCCGGCACGCTGAACGGCCGCGGCCACGCTGTAGCTGTTTACGTCGTATATGCTCCCCGCCCGCAACTCTTCGCCCACGTCTACCAGCTCGTCGCCGGTCGCCAGTATCGCGGCCACGGGACGCCTGATGACGCGGACGTTGCTGTGGCCCAGTGCGGCCAGCACACCAATCTCCCCCAACCGCAGCACTGTCCCGCTCTCGAGGACCCGCTCCCCCGCCCTCACGTCCTGACCGGAGGGACGGACGTTAGCCGTGGGGGGGACCTCCTCGCGTATACCTATCTCCGACAGGGTGCGTCCTGACGCGCGCCGGTCGACCTCGTCGGTGTCCTCGAAAGGCACGACGGCATCGGCGCCATTCGGGATGGGCGCGCCGGTCATGATCCTGATCGCGGTGCCCGGCTCGACGCTGCCGGATGGAAGCTGGCCCGCGGCAACCGACCCAGTCACCCGGAGGCTGACCGCGGAGGCTTCGGACGCTCCCCGGATATCTTCGGTCCTGAGGGCGTACCCGTCCATGGCCGAGTTGTCCAGCGGTGGAATGTCGAGATGTGCCTCGACATCCTCGGCCAGCACCTGCCCGTCCGCCTCCAGGATCGGCCTCGTCTCGGGCTCGAGCACGTCAAAATAGCCGAGGACGCGCTCTCGCGCCTCCTCGACACTGAGCATCGACTCGTGCTTATGTCGGTGAACGTGCTCTACCATTTTTCCCCCGAGTCATGCTGCGCCGGACAGGCGCTGTTAAGTCCTCAGCTCCGCGCCGAGTTGGCGTTGGAGCTGGCGGAGGATGTCGCCCTGGGCGCGGTCTATTGCTTCCGACGTGAGCGTGGCGCGTTCGGACTGGAAGACGATCCTGTACGCCACGGACTTCTTCCCGTCCGGCACCCCCTCGCCGGTGTAGGTATCGAATGGTCGGCTCGCCGCCACCAGCTTGTGGCGGTCGATTATCTGCTGGATGCTCGCGGAGGACGCTCCCTCGTCGACGATCAGCGCAACGTCGCGCTCCGCCTGGGGGAAGCGGCTGACCGGGGTGTAGGCGGCCGGACCGGCCGAGGCGGCCTCGAAAAGCGCCTGCAGGTCGATCTCGAACATGGCGACCGTTTCATCCTCCAGGTCGAAACCCTGCAGGGCCGAGGGGTGTACCTCGCCGACCACTCCCACCTGCTTCCCTTCCACCAGCAGGCGGGCAGTCTTGCCCGGGTGCATTGTCGCGTCCCCTCCGGGCTCGAACACGGCCTCGATGCCGGTTTCCGCCAGCATCGCCTCGAGGGCCCCCTTGGCGTCGAAGAAGTCCATGTCTACCTGCTGGGCGAGCCACGAGGCAGGGAAGCGGGGGCCGGACATTGCGCCGACTACCATCTGTCTCTCGTCAGGCAGGTCGCGCTCTTTGGCCTCCTCCTTCGGGATGAAGACGCGCCCTATCTCAAACAGCCTCAGCCCCTCGCTCCGGGACATCCGGCGGTTGGTCCTCAGGGTCTTCAGCATGTTCCCGCGCAGGCTCGTGCGCAGAACCTGGAGCTCCCTGCTCATGGGGTTCGCCAGCTCCAGCGGGTCGCCTATGTCGTCTAGGCCGTGGACCTTGTCGAGAGTCTCTCGGTCGGTCAGCGAGTAGGTCAGCACCTCCTGCATTCCCGCCGCCGCCAAGGCATCGCGGACGCGCTCCCTCAGGTCCTCGAAGGGCTTGGGGCTGTGATGGGGAATCGGAGTCGCCATCGCCGTCGTGGGTATGTCGTCGTACCCCACGATGCGCGCCACCTCCTCAATCACGTCGTCCTCGATCCTGATGTCCGAGCGCCAGTATGGCGCCGTCACGACGAGCTCATCACCCTCCCCGTCGCGGACCTTGAATCCCAGCGACTCCAGCACACCCTTCACCTTGCCCACTGGCAGGTCTACGCCTAGGACCTTGCGCAGGCGGGTCCCGGTGACCTGCAACTCCAGCGCCTCGGAGCGTCCCGGGAAGACATCGATTATGCCTGCCGCGGCAGTCCCGCCGGCAACGTCCAGGATGAGCCTGATGGCCCGCCTGAGGGCCCTTGGGGCGAGGTCTGCGCGTATGCCGCGCTCGAACCTGTAGGACGCCTCGGTGCCGTTGCCCAGCGCCCGCTTCGTTCGATGGGTGTTCGACGGATCGAAGTTAGCCGACTCCAGCAGCACAGATGTGGTGGCCTCGGTCACGCTCGAATCGACCCCGCCGACGACTCCGGCCAGGGCGACCGGGCCCGACGGGTCGGCGATGGCCAGCATCGGCGGACGGAGGTCGTGGGTCTCGTCGTCCAGGGTGGCGAGCCTCTCGCCGCGCCGCGCCTGCCTCACGATGATCGTGCCGTCCGCGACCTTGTCGAAGTCGAACGCGTGCATCGGCTGGCCGTACTCCAGCATCACGAAGTTCGTAATGTCGACGATGTTGTTGATTGTCCGCTGGCCGGCCTTCGCCAAGGCGCTTTGCAGCCACTCAGGGGACGGCCCTACTCTCACACCCGCCACCAGCCCGGCCGTGTACCGCGGGCAGAGTTCCGGGTCCTCGATCTCGACCGTCACCCTGTCGGCTATGGGTGAACTATCCTCCGCAAATGCGTCGTCTGGCTCCGAGACCTGCGCGCCGGTGATGGCCCCGACCTCCCGCGCCACGCCGAGAATAGACAGGCAGTCCGGCCTGTTAGGGGTTACCTCGGCGTCGAGGATCGCGTCGCCGAGCACGTCCACCAGGGGCGTGCCCACGGTCAGGTCGTCGCCCAGTACGAGGATGCCGTCGTGGTCTTCGCCAAGGCCCAGCTCCCGCTCCGAGCAGACCATGCCCGACGACAGCACGCCCCTGATCTTCGCCGCCTTGAGGGGCTCGACCTTGCCGGTCCTGTTGCTGCGGAGCATCGCACCCTCGCGGGCAAAGGCGATCTTCTGCCCGGCAGCGACATTGGGAGCGCCGCACACGACCGTGGCCGTCTCGCCGTTGCCGAGGTCCACGGTGGGCAGCGAGAGCCGGTCGGCGTTCGGGTGACGGTTCACCTCCAGGACGTGGCCGACCAGCACCTTGTCCCGGTCCCAGTCGGCTCCGGTCTCCTCGACGGCGCCGATCTCCAGCCCGGCCATGGTGAGCCTGTGGGCAAGCTCACCCGCAGGGAGGTCTACCGGGACATAACGTTTCAGCCATGATAGGGGTACGAGCATCTATAGAGCCCCCAAGGGCGTTCGCCCTGAACCTGCCTGTCCTGAGCCCCGTCGAAGGGTCGAAGGGCCAGTCCTGAGCCTGGCTCTCCTGAGCTTTATCGAAGGGTCGAAGGGGCAGTTCTCCATCAGTGCAGTTTCTTCAGAATTGGCGCAGGAACCTGACGTCGTTGCCGTAAAAGAGACGTATGTCGCTGATGCCGTGCCGCAGCATACAAATGCGCTCCACGCCCATCCCGAAGGCGAAACCGGTGTACCTCTGGGAGTCGTACCCGACGCTCTCCAGCACCGACGGATGCACCATCCCTGCGCCAAGGATCTCTATCCAGCCGCCACTGCAGATGCGGCAGCTGTCGTCGCACCTGAAGCAGTCTATCGCCATGTCCACGCCGGGTTCGACGAACGGGAAGAAGTCGCACCGGAAGCGAACCCGACGTTCCTCCCCGAACATCCGCTTCGCGAACTCGAACAGCGTGCCCTTCAGATCGGCGAAGGTGATGCCCTCGTCGACGGCGAGCCCTTCGACCTGGTGGAAATGCCACTCGTGGGTCGCATCCGTGGCCTCGTACCTGAAGGCCTTGCCCGGCACGACTACACGCACGGGCGGCTGCGTGGTCTCCATGATCCGGGCCTGCATGGGCGAGGTGTGGGTCCTCAGCAGCATGGGGCGGTTGCCCTCATCGTCCACGTGGTCGACCCAGAGCGTGTCCCACATGTCGCGGGCGGGATGGTCCTTCGGTATGTTGAGCATGTCGAAGTTGTACCGGTCCCACTCGACCTCAGGACCCTCCTCGACCCCGAACCCCATCGAGGCGAAGACCTCCGTGATCTCTCGGATGGTCTGGGTGACGGGGTGGAGCCCCCCCTGGGGAGCAGGCCAACCTGGCAGAGTGACGTCGATCCTCTCCTGATCGAGTTGATCGGCCATGGAAACAGCACGCAGAGAGCGCAGCCGTGTCTCCATGTCCTGCTCCAGTTGGCCCTTCGCCCGGTTTGCGGCCGCGCCGACGGCCCGCCTTTCCTCGTGGTCGAGGGAGCCCAGCCCCCGCAGAAGGCGCGTGAGCTGCCCGCTTCGTCCTAGGTATGCCACACGCCACTGATCGACGCCGACCTCGTCAGCCGCAGCCTCGAGCTCGCGGCCCGCCGCGACCATAACGTCCTCGACCTGCTGAACGGTAGGCTTGTCACTCATGGGACACATAGGTATGGCATGGAGGGAGTAGCAGCACGGATCAATTATTAGGCTTGGCTATGGAACAGTCAAGGAGAGGCAGGCGTCGCCCTTCGAGGCCACGGCTTCCAGTCCAGCACCAGGCGGCGGCGTCCGCCGGACATCCGGCGCGCGAGCTTGTGGTCTATCCTGGACCAGGAGCGTCCATAGTTTGATGGCCCCCGCCACTCCGACTCCCGGCTGCCGTCGCCTCCGAACAATCCCCAGGGAGCCTGGACTGTCTCGCGGAGTCCACTGGTCGTGAGACTGTAGATACTCTCGGTCAGCCTTTCAATCCATTCCTCGGCATTCCCTCCGCATGCGTCGCAGCCGCAAACGGGAAAGATCTCTTCCGTCCACCGTCCAAATCTCACGAAGAGCCCGGGGAAGTCCGTGAATACCACCATGATCGGCGCGGCCTCCGGGTCCGTGGGAATGAGATTGACGGACGGACGGGCGAGACCTCTCTTGCTCTCCAGGTCCTCGTCCAGTCCGTAACCCTCGGCGCGCTCTACGTCGAAGTCGGTCTCCAGTCGCCCAATCATCTCCAGGGCGGCGTCGTGCAGCGGTGCAAAGCGCTCCGGGTTCGTGACGCGCCCGTACGCCTCCTCGGGCGGGCCCTCTTTTGCCCATCGACTACGTGAGGTCAATTTGCTGCTTCCGTTCTGAAAATCGCCAGTTCTGCCGTCAAGAGTATCACCCCGTAACGACGCAGGCTGGAATCCAGGGCGTCTGGCACACGACGCCGAATTTGTAGATATGGACCAATGGGATGTACAATATGGAGACAATGCACCTGATGGACACCGAAGTGGAAGAAGAGAAAGCTCTCCGCGGGGCCAACGTCCCCGTCAACGACCTGATCGGCGTTGACTACTACCTGGGAATGGAGCAAGGAAGGCCGCCGAGTTGGAGGAAGAGACGAGCAAGTACCGTCAGTTCGTCGACACACTGGCGAGGGAGACCGACATGGAAGTTAATCCCAACAATACGTCGTTAGCCAGAACGCAGTCCAATTTACCTACCGCATCTCTTGGAACTGCACCCCTACAAAATAAAGTATATGAATTTACGCGAACTGTACATCAGTTCGCCAATTTGATTGAACAGTACTCGGAGATTGAGAGAAAGCACAGACCACCGAGTAATCCAATCCAGTGGCTGTTTACCCCGGTTGACGCTGGAATGCAGAGAGAACAGGCCACTAATGAGATCAAGAATAAGATTAGTATCTGCCGTGGTCGTTATTTTGGTATCTACGAGAGTATTATGGAGGACCTCAAATATGCAGGACGTGACGTCGACTCTATAAGGAGACGAATAGATGCTGAATATAACTCTATAGGACACTGGGATACAAAGGAAGTCTTATCATTTTTAGGATTCGTCGTTGCTACTATTCAGTCAGAAGTCCAGTAGCCCCGTCTCCCTGTCATTCCGAGCGCAGCGAGGAATCTAAAGTCCATGACCGCAAGACCAGGCAGCCAGTGTCGCGCTTATCTCGTGGCCAAGAGTGAAGACGGCGTAAGGATTCTCTATGCCAGCTCTACATGGGACAGACACTTTAGATTCTTCGACTCCGCTACGCTCCGCTCAGAATGACAGCGCCGGGGTTGCTTTCTCGTCAATGGAGAGGGAGCGATGGTCAAATACCTACCCCTGTCAGCCCCAAATGGGGGAAGAGGGGGAGCCGCCTCTCCTCAACTCTGAACACTTACACAGACAAGTCAAATCTTGCTGGGAGCGGCGCAACAGTAATACGATAGCCGTTTACCCGTTCGCCACGCGCCCTCAGAGCTTACGAACCGGCCGTCGCTCCTCTCCAGCCTGCTCGTGGAGGCAGGTCCGTACCCATGCTGCGCAGTCTGTTACCCATTCGAATCTACGTCGGCCTCCTGGCCAAGTACATGGTGCCGCTGTGGCCGAGGGTCTTGCTGCTGGCAGTCCTGCTTGGGTCCGCGCTAGCTCTCCAGCTCGTGCATCCCCAGATAGTCAGGGACTTCGTAGACGCCGCGCAGCAGGGAGGCGACGCCGGTCCGCTGTACGCGGCAGGCGCGGCCTACCTGGTAATCGGGATCGTATACATGACGATACTTTCCGCGTCCTGGTACGTCGGTGGCGACCTGGGATGGCGCGCCACCAATCGCCTGAGGTCGGACCTGGTCCTGCACGTGCTGCGGCTGGACCTGACGTTCCACCATGCCCACCCGCCAGGCGAGCTACTGGAGCGGATAGACGGCGACGCGGAGAGGCTGGCGGAGTTCTTCTCTCAGCTCACTGTGCACCTGCTCTTTGGCTTCCTGATGGTCTTTGGCGTGACCGCCGTGCTGTGGGTCGAGGACTGGCGGCTTGGGCTGGGCATCGCGGTCTTCGTGGCCGCCAACCTCGTCATACATGCCTACGGGCAGCGACTCTCTGCTTCCCGGTGGCTCGCCAGCCGCGAATCGTCGGCGGACGTGTCCAGCTACATCGGCGAGCGGATTGACGGAATCAAGGACATCCAGACGAGCGGTGCGGGACCATACGAAGTAGAACGGTTCGACCGGCTGGTCAAGGCTGAGTTCGGGGCCGAGCTCCGGGCCAACATGTTCTCCAGGGTAGCGGGTGGCGTATCGGACCTGGCCTACGGTCTCGGTCTTTCCGCAATTGTCGGACTGGGAGCATACCTCGTACTTGGCGACGCGATCTCCGCAGGCACAGTGATGATGGTCATGCTGTATGCGCTGAGGCTGCGCGGTGACATCCAGCAGGTCTCGCGTGAGATCGACGACCTGACCATGGTCGGCGCCAGCATCCAGAGGGTGCGGGACATCGTTGACGTACAGCCATCCATACGCGACGAGGGCCGCAGGGACCCGCCCACAGGCCCGCTGTCGGTCGAGTTCGACGACGTCCGGTTCGCCTATCACGGGGACAACTGGGTCCTGAACGACGTGTCGTTCGACCTGCGGCCCGGAAGGGTGCTCGGCCTGCTGGGGCGCACCGGGAGCGGCAAGACGACCATATCCAGGCTGGTATTCCGGCTGTACGAAGCGCAGGAGGGGGCCGTTCGCATTGGCGGCGTTCCGGTGGGCGACATGGGGCTCGACTCGCTCCGGAGGCATCTCGGCATGGTCACGCAGGACGTGCAGCTATTCCTGGGATCGCTGAGGGACAACATCACCCTCTTCGACGATGCGGTGGAGGACTCGACCGTGCTTCGAGCCCTTGGCGAGCTCGGACTGGACCAGTGGGTGGAGTCCCTGTCCGACGGGCTGGACACCGAGCTGGCCGGCGGCGGCCGGCAGCTCTCGGCGGGCGAGGCGCAGCTCGTCGCCCTGGCCCGCGTGTTTCTCAAGGACCCTGACCTGGTGATACTGGACGAGGCTTCGTCGCGACTCGACCCCGCCACCGACGCACTGGTGAGCAAGGCTGTCTGGAGGCTGCTGGAGGGGCGCACCGGGATCATAATCGCCCACCGCCTGGGCACGATTCGCCGCGTGGACGACGTCCTGATAATCGACTCGGGACGGGTGCAGGAGCATGGGGAACGGTCGGCCCTGGAAGCAGATGCCGGGTCGCGGTTCAGGGAGCTGCTCCGGTCCGGACTCGAAGAGGTACTGGCATGAGTCTGGGGCGGTTCATAATCAGGCTGATACTCCGGAACCCTACGCTCTTCGCAGCATCGTCGCTGCTGGCCATAGGAGCCAACTCGGTACCGCTGCTCGGCGGCCTGGTCCTTCGCGAGATGTTCGACGTCTTCGCGGGAGACGCGGAGATCGGGAGCGGCATCTGGGGCCTGGTGGCCCTGTTCGCGGCCGCCCAGGTAGCTTCGGTGATAGTCGAGCGGAGTGCCTGGCTGACGGACGTCTGGTTGGACAGCTCACTCTGGGCCTTCGTCAGGGTGAACCTCTTCAGGGCCATCATGGGAAGGCCCACCGCCGTGGACAGGCCGAGTACCGGCGATATCATCGACCGCTTCACTACCGACGTGTCGGATGCGCTACGGCCTGTCTACCTCCTGACCTGGTTCCTGGGCATCTCGGTAGCTCTCGGCGTGGCCCTCTACGTCATGGCGAGCATCAATCTCCAGCTCACCCTGTTCACCCTCGCGCCCATCGCGGTCATGGCAATAGCGACCCGGTTCTTCAGGGGGTACTTCCACTCCACCCGCCAGGCGTCTCGGGAGGCCAGCGGGGCGGTGACCGGCTTCGTCACGGAGATGCTGGGAGCCGTGCTGGCCATCCAGGTCGCGTCGACGCAGCATCTGGTAGCGCGCCGCATGGACGTACTGGCGGACCGGCGCCGCCACTGGTATGTCCGTGAGATTCTGCTCGACTTGATGAACCGACTGGTGGCCGGCATGTCGGTACGGGTGTCGGTGGGCACGGTGATGATCGTGTCCGCGGGGCTGCTCGTGACCGGAGAGATTTCTGTGGGAGACTTCGTGCTCTTCGTAAGCTACTCAATGGGCCACGCGCTGGGCACCTTTCCAGCAGGCGCCGGCAGGATGCTGGCGGAGCTCAGACGTTCGCAGGTCTCCCTCGACCGCCTCCTGGAGCTAGTCGCCGAGGGCGAGGGAGAGAAGCTCGTGTCCAGGGCGCCCGTCGGCGCGGCGGCGGACCTGCCCAATCCCGGCATCTCCACAGGCTCGGCTCAACTCAGCCGCTTCGAAGTCCAAGGCTTGAGCTATGCCTACCCGAGCACGGGCAGAGGCATTCACGACGTCGATCTGAGCCTGGAGCGCGGAACGATGACGGTCATCACCGGCAGGATCGGATCGGGTAAGACGACGCTGTTGGAGACGGTGCTGGGCCTGCTGCCGGCCGACAGGGGAGAGGTCCTCTGGAACGGGGAGCCGGTCGAGGCCCCGCACGAGTTCATGGTGCCGCCGCGGTGCGCCTACACGCCCCAGGTCCCCGTGTTGTTCAGCGAGACCCTGCGGGAGAACGTCCTGCTGGGCCTAGAGACCCGGCCCGAAGCACTGGACGAGGCCGCCAGGCTGGCCGTGCTGGAGCCCGACATCGCGACGCTCAGGCACGGGCTGGACACCGTGATCGGGCCGCGCGGGGTTAGGCTATCTGGCGGCCAGGTGCAGCGCACCGCAGCGGCCAGGATGTTCGTTCGCGAGCCCGACCTGCTGATCTTCGACGACCTGTCGAGCGCCCTCGACGCCGAGACCGAGCAGCAGCTGTGGGAGCGCCTGTTTAGGCTGCCTGACACGACGAGCCTCGTCGTCTCCCACAGGCGGGCGGCCTACCGCAGGGCCGACCAGATAGTGGTGCTCAGTGCGGGGCGCGTTGTGGCCCGGGGCAAGCTCGACGAGATCATGGACACGAGCGAGGAGATGAAGCGTCTCTGGCACGGCGATGTTGGCAAAGAGAGGGAACCGAGTCCGGGAGCCTAGGCCTCTTCTCAAGAGCGCGATTGGCGAAGCACTCCCCTTCGACAGGCTAAGGGCGAACGATCCCCGCCTGCTCCAATGAACCGAGTCGTGGCCCGTGGCGTGCTGGACGTACCCATACGCCCGTCGTACTCAGTGGCTTAGTATCTGGGACAGGAAGCGCTTGACGCGTTCGTGGCGGGGGTTGTTGAAGAAGTCGTCGGGCGGCTGGTCCTCGACGATAATCCCCTCGTCGAACATCACTATCCGGTCGGCGACCTCGCGGGCGAATCCCAGCTCGTGGGTTACGGCGACTATAGTCATCTGGGACGCCGCCAGCTCGCGCATCACCTCGAGGACCTCCTTGATCATCTCGGGGTCCAGCGCCGAGGTGGGCTCGTCGAACAGCATGATCTTGGGCTGCATGGCGAGGGCGCGGGCGATGGCCACTCGCTGCTGCTGTCCGCCCGACAGCTCGCCGGGGTACTTGTCCGCCTGCTCAGGGATGCCCACACGCTCGAGCAGCTCCATGGCGATGTCTTCCGCCTCCTCCATCGGGAGTTTGCGCACCTTGGTCGGGGCCAGGGTGATGTTGCGCTTCACGCTCAGGTGGGGGAAGAGGTTGAACTGCTGGAACACCATGCCGACTTCACGCCTGATCGCGTCGATGTTCCGGATGTCGTCGGTCATCTCGAAGCCGTCTACGATGATGTCGCCCCGCTGGTGCTTCTCCAGCCGGTTGATTGTGCGGATGAAGGTGGACTTGCCGGACCCGGAAGGGCCGATGATCACCACCACCTCGCCCCGGCCCACCGACGTGGTCACTCCCTTCAACGCGTGGAAGCTTCCGAACCACTTGTGGACGTCGCGGCAGGTGATGATGTCTTCTGCGCCGTTCGACTGCCCGTCGACGGCCATGGCTGCGTCCAAACCCTGGTTTTCCATTCCTAGACTCCCTCGCTTAACGCTCACCGATGCCCAGGTGCCTCTCAAGGCTCCGGCTGGCGTACGACATGGTGTATGTGATCAGCCAGAAGACCACCGCTACGAAAATGTACAGCTCGCGCCCGTTGTCCGCGAACTCGACGTTGCCCTGGACTATCGCCCGTCCTATCTCGAGTATGTCGAGCATCCCGACGATGTATACGAGGCTCGTGTCCTTGAAGAGGGCGATGAACTGCCCGACTATGGCCGGTATCACGTTGCGGACGGCCTGGGGCAGCAGTATCAGCACGGTCACCTGCCAGCCTGGAAGCCCGAGCGCCCTGGCCGCCTCCCCCTGGCCGGGGGGCAGCCCCTGGAGGCCGCCGCGAATGTTCTCGGCCATGTACGCCGACGAGAACAGGGTTATGACGATTGCGGCGCGTGTGACCGAGTTGACTGGGAAGTTCTCCGGCAGCGCCAACGGCACCAGGACCTGGGACACGAACAGCAGGGTTATGAGCGGGACACCGCGGAATACCTCGATGAACACGACGCACAGCAGCTTCACCACGGGCAGGTTGCTGCGGCGCCCGAGGGCCAGTGCGATGCCGATGGGGAAGGACAGCACTATGCCCGAGACCGACAGGATCAGGTTGAGCATCAGCCCGCCCCAGAGCCTGGGCGAGACGGGCTCCATGACACCCGGAATTCCAGTCAGCAGTAAAAGTGACAGGGCATATGCCAGCAGGCCGCCAACCACAAGCCAGCGCGGTCGTCCCACCGTCTCGGTGGTCCCGAGCCAGTACGAGACCGCGAGGACCGGCAGGTTGCCCAGGACCAGCAGGCGTATGTCCAGGGGCATATTCACGCCCTCGTGCATCATCCCGTAGGGCAGGAGGCCGGCTACCAGCGCGATGACGCCATAGCCGATCCCAATGCGCTCGGCCGCGCCCCTCCACATGCCCGCCGCCAGGCCGAACAGCACGGACACCATCAGCCAGCCAACCAGCGGCCGCCAGGCGTGCTCGGTGGGGTATATGCCGATGAAGTACTGCTGGGGACGGCTCGTGACGAGGGTCCAGTCCGCCGTCGTGAAGAGCCAGCTCAACCCCGCCCAGCATGCCCATAGGGCCAGCGGCACGGTGACGACCGTGACGATCGAGCTGGCCCAGCTGCCGAACAGATTGATCCTGGCCCAGCCGATCCATCCAGTCTCGGAGCGGGGCGGCGCAAGGGAATCCGTATTTTCTGCCGCAATGGCCAAAGGGCCCTACCCTCCCGTGAACTGGATGTGGCGGTTGTAGAGGTTTCCTATCAGCGAATAGCCCAGGCTGTAGAGCAGGTATACGGCCATGATGATGAGGAAGATCGACACGGCCGGGGCAGTCTGGGTCATTGTCTTGGCGACGCTCGTCAGGTCCGCATAGCCGATGGCGATAGCGAGACTGCTGTTCTTGGTCAGGTTCAGGTACTGGCTGATGAGCGGCGGCACGATGACCCGGAGGGCCTGCGGGAATGTGACATATCTGAGGGTCTCCATAGTGTTGAGACCCAGCGAGCGGGATGCTTCGCCCTGCCCTTTCGACACGGATTGGAGCCCGCCTCTCACTATCTCGGCGATGAACGACGACGTATAGATAACCAGCCCAATGAACAGCGCCACCAGCTCACTCGACTGGTTTGCGCCTCCCTTGAGGTGCCCGAAGCGCCCCTGCGGTTCGGGCACATCGATAACCAGGGGCGCTTCTCCAACAACGAACCACCCGATTGCGCCGATCACAACGGCTGCGACGGCGCCCCAAATCACGGGGTAAGAGGAGCGCCCGGTGCGTAGCTCGCGACGCGTGGCAAATCGATGCACTACTATCGCAGCAACGACGCCAACAAGGACGAATATCCCCCAGGTCCACACAGTGTCCTGCCCCTTGAGCCAGGGGAACGAGAACCCCGAGTTGCTCAGGAAGATCGCGTCGAACCAGACGAAGCCCTCCCGCACTGGCGGCAGCCCCAGGATCAATATGTAGAAGAAGAAGAGCTGGACGATCAGGGGCACGTTGCGGAAGAACTCCACGTAGATCTTGGCCGCCCGGCTCAGTATCCAGTTGCCCGCAAGCTGCGCCGAGCCGATGAATATCCCCAGGGCCGTGGCGAATACCACGCCCACTATGGACAGGCTCAACGTGTTCGTCGCGGCCACCAGGAACGCGTACGCAAAGGTGTCGCTCTCTTCATAGGGAAGGACCGACTCGCTAATGGGCGTCGAGTACTCCCTGGAGAGGAACGACCAGCCGCGGGGGATGTCCCGGTCCTCCATGGCGGACGTAAGGTTGTAGATGAAGAACGCAACGGCCGCGATAACGATGATGGCCGAAACGATCTGGGCGGCCCATCCCAGGATTCGGGCGTGCCGCCATATGGGGATGCCCTGGTAGGTGAGCGACTGAGTAAGCGACTGAGTCATCGTGGCGCCCATCATGCCACAAGCAGGCACGACCCACAAGGCACAACCGTCATTGTTACGAAACCAGCCCGATTTCCCCCATCCAGGGGGGCTGAGGAGGCCAGCGCGGGCTCGCGCCTACCGCCTACCTAACGTAGCGGGGCAGCGTAGATCTGTCCGCCCTTAGGGCAGTCCGAGCAGGGAGCGTCGGCCCAGAGCGCGTTCCGGCTCCCCTCGCGCGGCAGGTCGATACCGCCCGGCCCCAGGTGGCGGTCGTATATCTCCCCGTAGTTGCCCACGGCCTCGATGACCGTTTGGGCCACGGTATCGTCGAGTCCGAGCCCCTCCTGGCCGAAGGAGCCTTCCGTGCCGAGCAGGCGCTTGACCTTCACGTTGTCGCTGCCGGCCATGGCGTCCACGTTGCCCGAGTGGACGCCGTACGCCTCGGCATAGATGAGGATGCCCATAACCGCCTTGACGATGTCGAACCACTGCTCGTCGCCGTGAGGGACGACGGGGCCAAGGGGCTCCTCGGAGATGGTCTCGGGCAGGATGACGTGGTCCTGTGGACTGGCGAGGGTGCTGCGCAGGGCCGTGAGGGCAGAGCGGTCGCTCGTGAACGCATCGCAGGCTCCGCTGGCGTAGGACTCCAAGGCAACAGGCGCCTCCTCGAACACCCTGGCGTCGTACTCCAGGTCGTTCTGCCTGAAGAAGTCCGCCATGTTCAGCTCGGTCGTGGTGCCGCTGGTGACGCACACCGTCGCCCCGCCGAGGTCGTAGGAGCTGTCGACTCCCAGGCTTGAATGCACCATGAAGCCCTGGCCGTCGTAGAACATCGTCTGGACGAAGTTGCCCCAGTAGGTGTCCCTGGAGGTCGTCCAGGTGGTGACGAAGACCAGCATGTCCACCTCACCCGACTGGAGTATGGGCCCCCGCTCCGAGGCGGCGAGCATGCGCAAGTCGATGGCGTCCGCGTCACCCAGCACGGCGGCGGCTACGGCGCGGCAGAGGTCGATATCAAACCCCGCTGCATTGCCCGCTTCGTCGATGAATCCGAAGCCTGGCGTGTCAGTGACAGCGGCGCAGGCGAGACGGCCACGCTCGCGGACCGTTTCCAAGCGCGAGCCGCCGGATGTCTCCTGTACCGCATCGCCGGCTGGGGCGTCCGCATCAGGAGTGTCATCCGAACAGCCGAGTATCGCGGCCAAGGCCAATAGCAGCCCTATGACCGCGATACTTTGTCGGTCTACAAGATCCTGCATTGTGCAAAGCCGGTCCCTCCACTATTGAGTTGTGGAGGGACCGACTTTCGGTAGCTATCTCAGGGGCGCGGCGTAGATCTGGCCGCCCTTCGGGCAGTCCTGGCATGGAGCGTCGGACCAGAGCGCGTTCCGTCCGCCCTCGCGGGGCAGGTCGATACCGCCCGCGCCGAGGTTACGCTCATATATCTCGCCGTAGTTGCCGACGGCCTTGATGACCGCCTGACCAAAGTTCTGGTCCAGACCAAGCTCCTCCTGGCCCAAGGAACCCTCGGTACCCAGCAGGCGCTTTGCCTTCACGTTGTCCCCAGCAGCCATTGCGTCCACGTTACCCGAGTTGATGCCGTATGCCTCGGCGTAGATGAGTGCGCTCATCACGGTCTTCACGATGTCGAACCACTGCTCGTCACCGTGGGGCACGACCGGACCAAGGGGCTCCTCGGAGATGGTCTCCGGCAGGATGACGTGGTCCCCGGGATTGGGCAGAGCGCTGCGGAGTGCTGCAAGCTGCGAGCGGTCGTTGGTGAACACGTCGCAGGAGCCGCTCTTGTAGGACTCGAGAACGACGTCGGTGTCCTCGAAGACCTTCGGGTTGTACTCCAGGTTGTTCTGCCTGAAGAAGTCGGCCATGTTCAGCTCGGTGGTGGTGCCCGCAGTCACACAGACCGCCGCGCCTCCGAGCTCATAGGCGCTCGTCACGCCGAGGTCCGCCGGGACCATGAAGCCCTGGCCGTCGTAGAACATGGTCTGGGCGTAGTTGCCCCAGGAGGCATCGCGCGAAGTGGTCCATGTGACCGTGCGCACGAGCATGTCCACCTCACCCGACTGGATCGTGGGACCGCGCTCTGCGGCCGTGATCAGCCGGATCTCGATGGCGTTGGGGTCACCCAGCACCGCCGTAGCAAGGGCGCGGCAGAGATCGATGTCGAACCCAACATTGTTGCCGCTCGCGTCGAGGGAGCCATAGCCCGGCACGTCGTTACGGCTGGCGCAGATGACGCTGCCTCGCTGCTTGACCGTGTCCAGGCGGCTGCCCATCATCTCGCCGCCCGAGGGCATCGCCATGGCATCATCCAACTTCTTCTGGAGCGCGTCGTAGTCCGCCTTGGAGACCATATCGCCCGACATGGTCTCGCCCTGCGCCGCCTGCAAGTCCGCCTGCGCCTTGGCAAGGTCGGCCTTAACTGCGTCGTAGTCCGCCTGCGACACGCCGTCGCCGTCGGAGCAGGCCACTGCGGCAAGCAATGCCAGCATCGCCCCTATTACTACGACAAACTTCGCCACTTGTCTCATCATGAACCTCCCTCGAATTCCAAGATTCGTCTAAGACTCAACAATGTTAGCAGTGCTCTTTCCTAGTGACAACTAAACCCGGCTACTTATTCTGGCCCAAGCGAGCATTCTCTCGCATTTCTCGCCGAAATGGGACTGAATATCACCATTCCGGCTCCCGACACGCCTCAGACATGCACGATGTACTAGGGGCTTAGATGCATTAGGGCACTATTGGATTCATTAGGGGACTAAAGGACACACCCTTCACAGCGGATTCCCAAGTGTACGCCTGGATATGATCTCGCGCATGATCTCGGAGGAGCCGGCGGCGATAGTCCAGAGCCTGTAGTCCCGGGCGAACCTCTCGACAGGCGTCTCCCTGATGTACCCGTAGCCCCCGTGCATCTGCACCGCCTCGTAGGCGACCATGTTGGCCACCTCGGTTGCATGGAGTTTGGCCATAGAAACCTCGACCTCCGCCTCCTCGCCTCGCGCGAACATGGACGCCGCATGGTAGGTAAGCCGGCGCGCTGCTTCGAGCCGCGCCAGGGCGTCCGCGAACCGGTGGCGAAGGGCCTGCAGATCGGACAGGGGCCGGTCGAATGCGACGCGTTGCCGCAGGTGCGCGCCCGTATCCTCCAGAGCCTGCGCCGAGGCGGATATGCTGAGCACGGCTGCCAGGAGCCGCTCGCGCTGTAGGCCGGAGGCCAACTGGTGGAAGCCGCGGTTCTCCTCGCCCAGCAGGTTCGACGCTGGAACGCGCGCGTCCTCGAATACTATCTCCGCCGTGTCGGACGACAGCATTCCGGTCTTGTCCAACTTCTTTGTCACGGTCAGCCCCGGGGTGTCCCGCTCGACCAGCAGCTGGGAAAGCTGGCGGTGCCGGGGCCCCTCCCTGCCCGTCCGGGCCGACACAAAATACAAGTCGCCGTAGACGCCGTTCGTCGTGAACGTCTTGGAGCCGTTCAGCACCCAGTCGTCGCCGTCGCGCTCCGCCCTTGTGGATATACCGGCCATGTCGGACCCGGCGCCCGGTTCGGTGATGGCGAGTGCGCACACCTTCTCGCCACTGGTGATGGCAGGCAGGTAGCGCGACTTCTGTTCGGTGGTGCCCAGCCTGGCCAGCCACGGCGAGGACATGTCCGTGTGGACGATGACGCTGAAGGCCACGCCCCCGGCGCGGCAGCGGGCCATCTCCTCGGCCAGGACCACGGTCATCCAGAAGTCCGCGCCGCCGCCGCCGAACTCGGGCGGGTACTCGACGCCAAGGAAGCCAAGTTCGCCCAGATGGCGAAAGAGGCTGCGGGGGATCTCGCCCCGCTCCTCCCACTCGTCCACGTTCGGGACGATCTCCTCTTCCACGAAGCGCCGGACAGCCGAGCGGAACAGCTCATGCTCGTCACGGAAGTATTCCATTGTGCTCTAGTCTGCCTCTCGACCCAGAATCTGCCCGCAACGGCCTATCGAGGCCGATCGATCTCCATACGTCGCAGCTCGTTTCGCCTTATCTTGCCGCTGATCGTCTTGGGCAGGTCGGTGACGAACTCCACCTCGCGCGGGTACTTATAGGGTGCGGTAACACGCTTGACGTGGTCCTGCAACTCGGTGACCAGCTCCTCGGACGGGCTGCTGCCCTGCGCCAGTACCACGAAAGCCTTCACGATCTCGCTGCGCATGGGATCGGGCTTGCCTACCACGGCCGCCTCGGCGACCGCGTCGTGCTCTACGAGGGCCGACTCCACCTCGAAGGGCCCTATGCGGTACGAGGCGCTGATGATCACGTCGTCTGCCCGGCCCACGAACCAGAAGTAGCCGTCGTCGTCGCGGGTCGCCAGGTCGCCCGTGTAGTACCATCCGTTGCGAAATGCGCTGGCGTTGGCCTCGGGGTTGCGCCAGTAGCCGGGGAAGAGGCCCACCGGCCACTCGGGCTCGGTGCGGACGGCCATGTTGCCCTCGGCGCCGTCCGGAAGCTCGACTCCGTCCTCGTCGACGATAGCCATATAGTAACCCGGCCCCGTCACACCCATCGAACCGGGCCTGTACTCCATGCCAGGGAAGGTGGCCGCCAGGAGCGTCGTCTCGGTCTGTCCGTAACCCTCCCAGATGTGGAGGCCGGTCTGCTCGCGCCACTCGTCGATGACCTCCGGGTTGACGGCCTCCCCTGCCCCCACGACGTGCCTGAGCGCCCTGGGCCTGAACTTGCCCAGGTCCTCCTGCACCATCATTCGGTAGGCGGTGGGAGGCGCAAAGAAGGTCGTGATGGGGTAGTCCTCGAACATCCGCAGAGTGCCCGCGGCGTCGAACCGGCCCCTGTGGTCCCAGATGAAGATGGCCGCTCCCATGTTCCACGGGGCGAAGAAGCACGTCCAGGACGCCTGGGCCCAGCCGGTGTCGGCGAGGGTCCAGTGAAGGTCCGTGGGCCGGTTGTCGAGCCAGAACTTCCCCGTGGCGACGTGCCCGATGGGATAGGTGGAGTGGGTGTTCATCACCATCTTGGGGTGGCCAGTCGTGCCGGACGTAAAGTAGATGACGAGAGGCTCCGAGGCGGGGTTGCCCGGGTGGGGGAGGCTGGAGGAGGCTGACGAGATGAGGTCCTCGTATTCCAGCCAGGGGCCCTTGCCCCCCACGACGATGACCTTCTCCAGCGTGGGGCAGTCGGCTCGGACGGACTCGATCTTGTCGACGTTTTCCGGGTCGGTGATGGCGACCGTCGACTCGGAGACGTTGATCCTGTAGGTGATGTCCTTCGGCGTGAGCAGCGTCGTTCCCGGCACCGGCACGATGCGTGCCCTCATGCAGCCGAGCATGATCTCCCACCACTCGACCACCCTCGGGAGCATCGTGAAGATGCGCCCGCCGGGCCTTACGCCCAGCCCCACGAGGGCATTGCCGATGCGCTTCGACCTCTCGCCCATCTCGCGGAACGTGGCCTCACGAGACTCGCCGTCCTGCCCAACCCAGACCATGGCGACCTTGTTTGGGTCCCTGCCCCACTCGTCGAAGACCTCATAGGCCCAGTTGTAGGTCTCGGGCACGGTCTGGCGGAATGTGCGGTACGTTTCGGCATAATCGCCGACCTGGTAGTCGTAGCTCATAGCCCTGCTGTTCGATCCACAGTCCCGAGGACTCCGGCCGTCCTCAGGTCCTCGATCCGACCAGGAGTGTATCCCAGCCCGGCCAGTATGTCGTCAGACTGCTCTCCGAGGCCCGGCGGTGGCTTCGACGGGCCGATCGTGCCCGAAGAGAGTCGCGCCGGCTGGCCCAGGAAGGTGTTCCCGCCGACGGCGGCGAACATGCCTCTTTCCTTGAAGTGGGGCGTGTCCAGCACCCCGGCGAGGCCGGCTACTGCAGCGGCCGGCACGTCCGCGTCCAGCAGGACCTCCTCCCAGTCCGTCGATGACCTGGTTGGGAAAACCCGGACGAGCGCGGTCCGGATCGAGTCCGCTTCTCCAAGCCTCTGTTCCAGGTCCATGCCAACCATGCTATCCAGTCCTGCCACCCGGCAGAAACTGTCCCAGAAGTGGTCCTCATGGACGATCCCCAGGCTGAGCCAGCGTCCATCGGCGCAAGGGAAAAGCCCGTAGTGTGGGATAAAGGTAACGTTGGGGCTCAGGCCTCCCTCCTCGGGGTCGTTGGACCTGCCGACCTCGAGCCCCATGAGCGCCAGGGCCGCGTCCGTCATGGAGAGGTCTATGTACTCCCCCTTTCCCGAAACACTCCGGCCCGCAAGGGCGGCCAGCGTCATGATGGCAGCATAGAGCCCAGACACGAGGTCGGAGAACAGGACGGCCGGAGGCCAGGGACGCCCTTCGACCTCCTCCTGCAGGCCCATGTACCCGCTGAGGGCCAGGTAGTTGACGTCGTGCCCGGGCCTGTCCCGCCACGGCCCGTCCTGGCCGAACCCGGATATTGAGCAGTACACCAGCCCGGCATTGTCCCCGGACAGGGTCGCGTAGTCCGCCCCAAGCCGCGCGGACACACCGGGCCGCCATCCCTCCAGGAGTATGTCGGCCCGTGCGGCCAGGCCGCGCAGGACCTGCTGTCCGCCACCCGTCTTCAGGTCTAGGGCGATGCTCTCCTTGCCGTGGTTGATGCTCGCCCAGATGCCGGGGCTGTGGCGTAGAGGGTCCCCGCCGGGAGGCTCAACCTTGATGACGCGTGCGCCCAGGTCTCCAAGGATGGTTGAACAGAAAGGACCGGGGACGTTGACCGTCAGATCAAGTACCGAAACATGCGCAAGTGGGCCGGAACCAACTCTATTGAGGGGATCGATATCCGACGCCTGCATCACTCGGCTGTCTCGCCGCTCCTGTCCCGAACTAGCCTGAGCTGCTTCCCATGAACCGGCCAACGAACTTGGAGCCGTCCCTGTTCTTGAGACCGGACCCGATGAGGGCCATCTCTTCAGGAAGCACGATGCCCCCCGAAAAGACCAGCTTCATGGCGTCCTCGACGGTCAGGTCGGTCTCCAGTATCTCTCCCTCAGGCATGAAGGCTATGTTGCCTGAAGTAGGGTTGGGCACTGTCGGAATGTACACGATGACTATGGGCTCTTCTCGATCGGGGGCGTTGAGGGAGCCGGTGACAAACCCGATTGCGACGGAGCCTTCCCGGGGCCACTCAATAAAGACGACGCGGCTGAAGTGCTGCTGTGACGTGAGCGCCCGCATGGCCTTTTCGGAGACGCCGTAAATGGTGCTGACGATGGGGATGTGGTTCAGGACCACGCTCTTGAACTCCATTATCTTCCGCCCGGGCATCGTGGCGATCGCCACACCGATCACATAGCAGATTGCTATCAGCGCCAGCAACCCAAAGCCGGGGAAGTCCAGGGGCCCGCCGGCTACGAAGGGATCGACCGCCTCGTCGGTCCGCCCAATGATGACGAGGATGATGACGATAGTGACTATGAGGGGGATCAGGGCGAGGAGCCCGGCCAGGGTCCTGCCAACGATGTGTCTCTCGATTCGCTTCAGCGCAGCCAAGAACAGCAAAGACCCAACCTCGTCAACTCACACCAGTTCGCCTGTCACTCCACAGGTGACAACAGCTAGCTGGAGTATGGCATTCGAAACCTTTCGTACTCTATAGCAACGATGGCTCGGTTTCAATGTGAGTACCCTTGACGGGAGGAGGAATTTCCGGAAGGTGCGGGAGCAGGCGGACAACCATCAGCGGGCCTGGCCCCGATTTTGAACAAAGTCAAAACTTTGGATAGAACATAGTTGACTATTTTTCCAGGATAGGGCTAGCCTGTCAGCATGTGGAGGTTTCTCATGGAAAAAGCAAGGCGCTCGGCAATCCTCATCTTGGCGTTGGTTCTCCTCGCCGGCACGCAGTGGGCTGTGGCCCGGGAAGTGTCGGCCGACGTGAGCTTCTCTCGACCGATTACTACGGTCATAGTCGATGGCTTCTCGGCCCGTTCGTCGGAAGACGCAGCGGACCTGGCCATCTCCTTCGTGACCCTGCTCGACACGCTTCAGAGCGACGAGCTGTTCATGCTGATGGTCACCGACGACTCCACGCAGTTCGTCGGGCCGCACCTGCCCACGGACGCTGCTTACAACCAGGCACGTGCCGAGTTCGACGCGGTCCTTCGGTGGCCGGTCACCATACGGTCTGACGGGCTTCAGAAGGTCCTGAGCGAGACCCATTCAGCCCTCTCAGAGGCGCGTGCGGCGGAGGGGTCCGACGTCTACCTGCTGGTGGGAGACTCGCCCCACAACGACTTCGACAGCCTCTCTTCCAGCATCAAGCCCATCGTGGCAAGGATGGCGGACCAAGGCTGGAACATCAGTGGGGTGAGCCTGCCGGGAGCCTCCAATCCGACACGGAGCTTCCTCGACCAGGTCTCGTCGGCCTCCGGAGGCCACATGGTGGACCTGACCACCCACGTTGGTCTTACCGCCGCCGCCCACGTCGTGCTCGGCCAGCAGGCACGCGGCACGCTGTCCGAAGTAGGCAGCAGGACCCTGCAGCCCCACGAGACTATGAGCTCAATAGTCAGTGTTGCTCCGGGAACAAGCAAGGCCTCCATGTTCATATTCAGGGACTCCAGGCACGGCTCCTTCCAGCTCAGCGATCCGACCGGATTCGCCATATCGGAACAGCGGACCACGTACAGGGTGCAGGAGTCGCCCAACGTGATCATTTGGGAGATCGAGGACCCACTGCCGGGACACTGGAAGATCGACGGCAGCGGCATCGACGGCAATGTCTCCGTATGGGACCATGCCAACAATGCCTACAGGGTCGTCCTTCAGACCCCCAGCACCGTCCCCCTGAGGGAGCCGGCAACCATCGCGGCCTACGTCGCCGATGATGAACGGCTGGTCAAGCTGGAGGATGCCCAGGTCATAGCAAGCTTCCTGGCGCCTGACGGTTCGAAGTTCGAGCGCGAACTGCTGGACGACGGCGCCGGTCCTGACCAGGTCGCCGGCGACGGCATCTACACGATTCAGTTGGACGCATTGTCAGCGGCCGGAGAATACGACGTGGAGATGGAGCTCTACTGGGCTAACTTCAACCACAGCCTGACGTCCTTCTCGAACTTCCGGGCCGAGGCATATCCCAGCGTCCTGGTGGACAGCTTGGAAATGGGTGAGCTGGTGCCTGGAGAGCGGACACACATCGCGGACGTGCTTGTCCACATCGACAGCGCACCCTATGCGGTGCCCGCCGAAGCGCTGATTCCAGTCGTCAACGCCGCCCCAGGTACGGAGGCGGAGGTCGAGGTCGTCTCGAGGAGCCTGTTCGGCGACGGGCCGGCCTGGGACTATGACATATACCTGACCGTGTCGGAGCCGGGCACGTACTCCGTCGCCCTTCAGCTTACGGCGGAGTTCGGCGGCGCCATGTTCTCCAAGCTTTCGGACATGATCGTGCTGAGGTCCGATGGTCAACAGGCGCCAATAGAGGTAGTGCCGGCCGAGAAGCCTATCGCCGTGCAGCCCGTGGCCGTTGAGCCTGCTGTGCAGCCCGTGGTCGTTGTGCCGGCTGTGCAGCCCGTGGTCGCTGAGCCGGCAGTGCAGCCCGCAGCCGTCGAACCGGCGGCGCAGCCCGCAGCCTCAGTCCCCGACATCCCGGAGACAGACGCGGGGGCACTCCAGTGGATCGCGCTGCTTCTCGTGCCCCTGCTGACGGCCGCAGGAGTGGGAATCTACTTCCTGACGCAGACGCGCCCATACGGGTACATCTACGGTGACAGGGACGAGCGCCTGGCTGACTTCTCGGCCGTCAGGCGGAACCCGTTTGCCGCCATATTCCGACGGAGCTACGTCAGCGGCGCAGAGCTGGGGATACCCGGGCTTGAAGGCGTGGCCTTCAGGTTCTCCGGAGCCGACATCCATGTCCACAAGGACAGGGCCAGCCAGTCTACGGTGCGTGTAAACAATCAGCCGCTGATCGACCAGGCTGTGGTCCAGAACAGGACGTGGATCGGCGCCCGCGGGAAGCTCTACACCTTCCTGACGACGGCTCCCGGACTGGCGGAGGGAGGCATCGTGCCAGAGGCGGCCAGCGCCGACTGACCTCCGTAGACCCGACAACCGGGGACCGATAGACAAGAGGACCGCCCGGCTCGGGCGGTCCTCTTTGCGTCGAAAGGACCTGGCTGAAACAGCGTGCGCTACTCCTCGGTAATCGTGATTGTCTTGATGGCGTCGCCCGGCGTTCTCGCGGTTTGCGGGTCTCGCAGGGATATGGAGTTGACGACATCCATGCCATCCACGACCCTGCCGAAGACGGTATGGCAGGATACGCCCCTCTGGGAGCAGTCCTTCGGGGTGCCATCCGCCTCGTATCCGTCGAGGAAGGGCGTGGGTATGAACGTGATGAAGAACTGGCTGCCGTTCGAGGCCGCGCCGCCTGAGTTTGCCATCGAGAGTGTGCCAGGGGTGTTGTGCCTGCGCTCGAGGCTCACCTCGTTTTCGAAGTTATAGCCGGGGCCTCCTGTGCCCGTGCCGGTCGGATCGCCGCCCTGGGCCATGAAGTCCTGTATGACGCGGTGGAAGGTCACGCCGTCATAGAAGCCGTCCCGCGCCAGGAAGACAAAGCTGTTGACGGTCTTGGGCGCCTCCTTGGCGTAGAGCTCGACCTCGAACTCGCCTCCCTTCGCCAGCTCGAAGGTGGCGGTGTAGGACTTGTCTGGATCAATCGTCATGGCGGGATAGCTGTCGTACTGCTTCAATGCGGGCTCCTTTGGTGCGGGTGCAGGTGCGGGAGTTCGCCTCGTGACCGGCGTGTCCGCCGGCGCGGCGACCGCGGTCTTTTCCGCCGCGGTGCTGGCGATTCCGGTCGTCTCAGCGGTCTCGTCATCGCCCGATCCGCACGCGGCCAGGATGCCGACAGAGAGGATGGCGAGCGAAAGTGTGATGAAAGCAATTGGTTTCTTCATGCTACATAGCCTACCCGGCGTATTGCTCCCGTCGACGTTCCCTCTGCCAGATCGATAGGGAGCGGCATCATTCTACAATCAAATAGCCGGGCACGCTACCGGGCGGCACGTGAGGCCGAGGCGGGACCGGCACTCTGCATCCCTCTGGGCCGGCTGCGACAGGCACGCGCGATTACCTGCTACAATGCCGCCACCCCTCGTGGAATACAGGACCCAGTAGAAACCGGGTAGGCTGCGGCGCGGGTGCCCGCCGGACTCCTGGGGCGGTTAGGAACAGCGGAGGCTAGGATGATAGCGACAATGACACGACCGAAGGAAAGGGCGCTGCTCGCCATCACGCTGCTGCTCGCAGCGGCCATGCTCGCGGCCTGTTCGGGCGACTCCGAGCCGGAAGCTGAGCCCACGGCCGCACCCAAGGCGGCGCCGGCAGCGCCCACCGCTGCCCCGACGGCGGCGCCCCAGGCGGCAGCAACCGCGGCTCCGACCGCAGCGCCCAAGGCCGAAGAGCCCACTGCGACGCCTGAGCCCGAGGCTGCCCAGGATACGGTCGAGGAGTTGTCTCCCGAAGAGGCGGCCGCGGCGGCGGCTTCAGTCTTCCCGTTCGACCAGTTCACCGGCCTGGACGGCTGCGCTTCAGGCGCTTCGATCGACGACCAGAAGGCCACTCTTGTGTCGATGGCCAAGACGATGTTCAGCGGCGAGACGGCGTACGAGGAGAAGAAACCCAGGATTACCGAGCTGGGAGGCACCCCAATAGACCCGACTGCCCGGGACCACCGCCCGACTAGGGGCATCCGCCTGGTGATCGAGTTCAACGGCGACGATCACGGAGGGGTATTCGAAAAGAAGGCAAGTGTCGACCTCTGGATGAAGGAGACGTACAACGTCCTCTTCAACTCGGGGTGCGACATGCTGTCGCTGGTCGAGATTTCAGGCTACGGCGCTGCCCTGGGACGCCACCCGATCGGTCCCGCCGCTCTCTCTTGGGCCATCACTTTCAAGACCAGGATGACCAAGGACGTAGCCGAGGGCGTTGACTGGGGGAACCGGGACAGCCTCGACTTCGGCGAAATCTGGGACGTCATGATCCTCAACTTCAGGTGGGAGCAGGCCCTCAAGGGTGAGCCTGTGGGCCAGTGACCACAGTCACGGCCTGAGCTGACTCGATGCGGAAGCTTCCTCTTGGCAAAGACGGACCGCTCGTACCTGCCGTGTGCTTCGGGACGTTCCCGATAGGCGGCGGCTTCGGGGCGATCCCCGAGTCCCAGGCTATATCGACGATACACGCCGCCCTCGACACCGGCCTGACTTTCATCGACACAGCCGAGGGATACGCCAACGCCGAGGAGCTGCTCGGCAAGGGCCTGGAGGGCAGGCGCGGCGAGGTCTTCCTGGCGACCAAGCTCTCCCGTGCGGACCACTCGCCCGATCAGATCGACGAGGCACTGGAGAACAGCCTGCGAAAGCTGGGCACGGACTATATCGACCTGTACCAGATTCACAGCCCATGGCCCGCTTACCCTGTAGAGGAGACCCTCGACAGGTTCGTCCGCCACCACGACGCCGGGAAGGTCCGCTACTTCGGCATCTCGAACTTCTCCGCCGAGCAGACAGCCGAGGCGGCCGGCCACACCCGGCTGCACAGCTCGCAGCCCAGGTACAACATGCTCTTCAGAGACGTGGAGGAGGCCGTGCTGCCCGAGTGCGAGAAGCACGGCATCGGCGTAATAGCCCATTCGGTGCTCGCAAAGGGCCTCCTTGCCGGGAAGTATGGGCCAGGCCACCGGTTCGACCAGGACGACCAGCGCCACGATTGGGATGAATACCAGGGCGAGAAGTTCGCCCGGACTTATGGAGTCGCCCAGAAGCTGGACGCATGGGCCAGGGACCACGGGCGCGACCTGGCCCAGCTCGCCGTGGCGTGGCCCGTTGCCCACCCCGCCGTGACGTCGAGCATCGTCGGGATCCGCACGCCCGAACAGGTCCGGATGAACGCGAGGGCGGGCGACTGGACCCTCACGCCCAGCGACCTGGAGGAGATCGACCAGATCCAGGGCGGGCTTAGACTGCACTACTACCACGGGCCCGAGCGCGAGTACTACGGCTTCCGCGACAAGGGAGACCCGGAGTACGCGGGTGGCTGAGGCGTCACATCAGCGGCCGCACTGACATCATCGACGAGATTCTGCGGGGCTCATGGGACCTTCACGTCCACGCTCGGCCCGACCCGGACGACGGCCTCAGGCTCGATGCGCTGGACACGGCCCGCCGGGCCCAGGAGGCCGGGATGGGCGGATTCGTCCTCAAGTCCCACTACTACCCCACTGGGCCCGTCGCCGAGCTGCTGACCCGTGTTTACCCCGGGCTGACCGTAGTAGGCTCGGTAGCGCTCAACGACGAGGTGGGCGGGTTAAACGTCCATGCCGTAGAGGCCGCCGCCAGGACGGGCGCCCGCGTCGCATGGATGCCGACCTTCAGCGCCCACCACTTCACCATGCAGCAGAGCGGCCAGTCAGGAATAGAGATAGCGACCAGTGGGCAGCTGGTGCCCGAGGCGCTCACAATCCTGGAGGTCGCGAGGAGCCACGACATAGCCGTCGCCTCGGGGCACGTCTCGCCCTCGGAGGCGATCCTGCTCTTCAGGGCGGCCAAGGACATGGGCATCACGCAGCTGATCGCCACCCATCCCACGCACGGGTCCACGACGGAAGAGCTGGCCGAGATGGCCAGACTCGGGGCCTACATCGAGCACGCGTTCCTGTCCTGCATGCCGTCGCGAGGCCGGACCACACCTGCGGAGATGGCGTCGCTGATCGGCGAGCTCGGCCCGGAGCGGTGCGTAGTGACCTCGGACTTCGGCCAGTGGATGAACCCGCCGCCCGCCGAGGGAATGCGCATGGCCATAGCGGAGCTGCTCAACGCGGGCATGTCTCCCGAGGACGTGACGACGGTCGTGAAGACCAACCCCCAGGCGCTCGTCGGGGCTGGCTAGGTCCGCCTGTCCGCCAGCTCCCTGGAGGCCCGGCGCAGCCCGCCGAACCTGAGCCGGAGAAGCCCCCTGAGGTCGCCCCACGCCGTCCTGACAATCCTCACGCGGCTGTCTGGGTCGTCGGTCCACCGCACGGGAATCTCGTCGATGGCGTAGCCGTTATTCTCGGCGAGCAGCAGCAGCTCAGTGTCGAAGAACCACGTCGTGTCCCGGACGAGCGGCAGGAGGTCGCGGGCCGCCCCCCGCGAGATGGCCTTGAAGCCGCACTGGGCATCCCTGAACCCAGTGAAGAACATGCTCCGGAACAGCAGGCTGTACCCCCTGGATATGAACTCACGTAGAGGGGAGCGGCCGATGACCACCGCCCCGGACTTGAGCCTAGACCCGATCGCGACGGCGTACTCTCCTGACGCAACCGAACCCACGAGCCTCGGGGCAGCCTCCAGGTCCGTCGACAGGTCGATGTCCATGTAGGCGACGACGTCTGCGCCGCTTTCCAGCCACGCACGTTTGAGGGCGCGCCCCCGGCCCCGCTGCTCCAGCCTCATGTATCCGACACGCTCATAGTCGCTTGTGAGCTCTGCCGCGACTTCGGGTGTCGAGTCCGTGGAGCCGTTGTCGGCGATCAGGATCCGCCACTCATACTCATTGAGATTGGCCGCCAGGAATTCGTGCAACCGAACGGTGCTGCCGCGTAGCGAGCGCTCCTCGTTGAGTACGGGAAGGACGACCTCCAGCGATGCTGCCAACGTGCGCCTCAGTGGCGGAAGTGCCGGGAACCCGTGAAGACCATGGCGAGTCCAAGCCGGTCCGCAGCCTCGATCACGTCATCGTCGCGGAGGGACCCGCCGGGCTGCGCCACGGCCGTGATGCCGCCCCCGGCAGCCAGCTCTACCCCATCGGCGAATGGGAAAAAGGCGTCGGACGCCAGCACCGACCCCTTGGCCTTGTCACCCGCCACGCGGAGCGCGAGGTGTACGCTCGTAACCCTGTTGGGCTGGCCCGCCCCCATGCCGACGAGGGCCGAGGCCCTGGCCAGCACGATTGAGTTGGACTTGACGTGGGCGGCGGCCCGCCAGGCGAACGCCAGGTCCAGCATCTCCTCCCCTGTCGGCTCTCGCTTCGTCTTGGCGACCCAGGACGAAGGGTCGACGGAGATGTCGTCCGCTGTCTGGAGCAGCGCGCCGCCTGAAACGCGCCGTACGTCGAGACTCTCCGCCGGGCCGCTCGCGGGAGCGACACGCAGCACACGGGCCTGCTTGCGCCGCTTCAGCACCTCCAGCGCCCCGGGCTCGAAGTCCGGCGCAATCACGACGTGGTACAGGACGCCGCGCATGGCCTTAGCCGCGTCGGCCGTGAGTGTCCTGTTGAAGGCGACGATGCCGCCGTATGCCGACATGGAATCGCCCTCGTAGGCCTTGCGGTAGGCGGCCGCCTGGTCGTCGTCCACGGCCAGCCCGCAAGGGTTGTTGTGCTTCACAACCACCGCGGCGGGTTCGGGGTAGTCCGATACGACCCTCCACGCAGCCTCGCCGTCCAGGTAGTTGTTGTACGAGAGCTCGGGGCCGAGAAGCTGCTCGGCCCGCACGATTCCGCCGGTCGCAAGGGGGTCGGCGTAGACCGCTCCCTGCTGGTGCGGGTTCTCGCCGTACCGGACCGACGCCTTCCGCTCGTATCCTAGGGTGACGGCCTCGGGCATACCGTCGGTATCGCTCCTTAGGTAGTGGGAGACCGCCGTGTCGTAGAGGGCCACGTGCTGGAACGCCTTCTGGGCGAGCGCCCGCCGCTCATCCTGCGTTACAGGCTCCCCGGCCTCGAGACGCTCGGAGAGCCAGCCATAGTCGGCCGGATCGACCGCCACGACCACGTGGGGGAAGTTCTTCGCCGCGGCCCTCAGCAGCGTCGGCCCGCCTATGTCGATGTTCTCGAGCGCGTCCTCCAGCGCCGTGTCCGGCTTCATTACCGTTTCGACGAACGGATAGAGGTTCACCACGACCACGTCGATCGTCTCGATGCCGCGCGCATCCAGCTCCGCCGTGTGGGAGTCGAGGTCGCGGCGCGCCAGGATGCCGCCGTGCACCTTCGGGTGCAGTGTCTTGACGCGCCCGTCCAGCATCTCCGGAAAGCCCGTGAGCGCAGCGACGTCCTGCACGGGCAGTCCGGCCTCAGCCAGGGCGCCGCTCGTGCCGCCGGTGCTGACCAGATCGAACCCCGCGCCGTGCAGCGCCCGCGCGAAGTCTGTAAGACCCGTCTTGTTCGATACGCTGAGAAGAGCCTTCACAAGCAGGACCCTCTTTCACTGAGATGAGTGCCAAGTATAGTATGTTGACAACTCTTTCGGGTCGTACGCACAACACAGAGTCTCCACCAGCACCAGCGTACGACACGGAGAGATGCGATTCATAGCCACCAGCTACCTAGGCGACCGACTTCACGTGGTTGTCTATACAATGCGTGGAGACATTATGCGCGTCATCAGTCTGAGAAGGGCGAGCAGGCAAGAGGCGAGGGACTATGACCAACCCGACTGACCGAACAAGGATGACCTTCGAAGAGATCGCTGCGGAGTACGGCGAAGAGGCCGCAATCCAAGCCGGCATTGCCGCTGACCCGGACACATGGGAGCTCACGAAAGAGGACTTCTCGCAAATGCGCCCCGCAAGCGAGGTGCATCCTGAGTTCGTGGAGCGTTGGAGCAGGACGCGCGGTAAACGAAAGTCCGCAGCGAAAGAGCGCGTCACAATACGGCTCGACGCTGACATAACGACGCACTTCCGGAGGGATGGACCTGGCTGGCAGACACGGCTGAACGACACCCTGCGCCGCGCCATCTTCGGCTGAATCCCGCCATCGCCACTAGAGTCCCGTGTATTGCAGCGTAACCCGCCCGTCCACGGTGGCGGGCGTGACTTCGCCGACGATTCCTGCTTGAGGGGTCGCCGAGAGAACGGCGTCCGCCTGCTCGGGCCCGCACACGAGCACCATGCCCAGACCCATGTTGAATACCCGGTACATCTCGTCCACGTCGACCTCACACAGCTCCTGCAGCAACGGGAAGACAGGCGGGGGCGACCACGTCGACGTATCGAATGCCGCCCCAACCCCCGGCGGCAGGGCACGGGGCACGTTCTCGACGAGACCGCCGCCGGTGACATGGGCCATCGACTTAACGAGTCCTCGCAGTCCCTCGACCGCGGGCCAGTAGGCCGTGTGCGGCGCCAGCAGGGCCTCGCCGAGGGTGCCTCCAAGCTCCCCGTACGTCTCATGCAGCGGCGAGGTGTCGTCGTCCAGGCCCAGCGCGGCCCTGACGAGCGAGTAGCCGTTGGTATGGAGGCCATTGGACGGTATCCCAACGAGCACGTCTCCCGCCACCACGGTCGAAGGGTCGAGGATGTCCTTCCGTTCGGCTGCGCCGACCGCGAAACCCGCCAGGTCGAAGTCGCCTTCGTCGTACATGCCCGGAAGCTCCGCCGTCTCGCCGCCTATCAACGCGCACCCGGACACCTCGCAGGCCCGGCCCATGCCGGCGGCTATGGCCTCCAGTACGTCGGGATCGAGCCTGCCCACTGCTATGTAGTCGAGGAAGAAGAGCGGCTTTGCCCCTGAGACGATGACATCGTTGACGCAGGCGTTGACCAGGTCCTCGCCGATGGCGTCGTAGCGGGACAGGGCAATGGCGAGCTTGAGCTTGGTGCCAACTCCATCCGTGCTGGAGACTAGCACGAGGTCGTCGTATCCGGCGAGCTCGTAGAGTGCGCCGAATCCGCCCGGGCCGGCCAGCACCTCCGGGCCATGGGTGCGCCCGGCGATGGGCTTGACGCGCCTGATGAACTCGGCGGCCGCGTCCCTGTCGACGCCGGCCTCCCTGTAGGTGTGTGGAGCGGGCCCGGCCATGAGCGCCGGCTATACCTCCAGGGCCAGCTT
The DNA here is from genome assembly GCA_965204975.1 of Dehalococcoidia bacterium. Lineage (GTDB taxonomy): Bacteria > Chloroflexota > Dehalococcoidia > Lucifugimonadales > CAJWER01. The sequence goes on along the minus strand of OZ242024.1, from coordinate 3,280,413 downwards.
GTCCATCTCGAGCTGGACCGGGAAGGGGTGGTTGCCCGTGAAGCATGCGGAGCAGATGCGGTCTTCGGCAATGCCCACGGCCCTCACTAGGCCGTCGTGGCTCAGGTAGCCGAGGCTGTCCGCGCCCAGGATGGCGCATATCTCGTCGACGCTCTTGCTCGACGCAATGAGTTCTCGGCGGGTGGGCATGTCGATACCAAGCTGGCAGGGGTGCACGATGGGCGGGGCGCAGATCCTGAGGTGCACCTCTTTAGCACCCCCGCGCCTGAGCAGATTCACCACCGGAACGCTCGTGGTGCCGCGAACGATGCTGTCCTCGACCACCACGAGCCTCTTGCCCCTGATCATGTCGGGCAGTGGGTTCAGCTTCGTGCGAACGCCGAGGTCCCTCAGGCGCTGGTCCGGGAGTATGAAGGTCCGGCCCACGTACCGGTTCTTGACGAATCCGTCGCCGTAGGGGATACCGGACTCCTGGGAGTAGCCGGCGGCGGCGGCGGTTGCGGAGTCGGGAACGCCGATAACCATGTCCGCGTCGATCGGGTGCTCCCTTGCCAGCTCTCTTCCCATTGCCATGCGGCTGGCGTAAATGAGCCTGCCGTCGATGACGCTGTCCGGGCGCGCGAAGTAGATGTGCTCGAAGACGCACGAGGCCTTCCGGCCGTTGGCCTCGCGTTTGTACACGGTGCGGAGCCCGTTTTCGTCGACGATGATCGCCTCTCCGGGCTCCACTTCCCTGACGAACTCCGCGCCTATGTGGTCCAGTGCACAGCTCTCTGAGGCGAATACCCAGCCGTCTCCGTTCAGCTTGCCGATGCAGAGGGGGCGCACTCCAAGCTGGTCTCTGATCGCCAGCAGGAAGTTGCGAGTCAGGCCCACCATCGAATAGGCCCCTCGCACCCGCCTCATCGCGTAGGCGATGCGGTCGGGCCAGTTGTCCGCGGGCGCATTGGCCAGGATGCTCGCCAGGACCTCGGTGTCGCTGGAAGTGTGGAACTCGATGCCCCAGCCCGCAAGCTCGTCGCGGAGCTCCACCGCATTCACCAGGTTCCCGTTGTGCCCGACGGCGATCTGGATGCCGGGCCCATAGGCGATCATGGGCTGGGCATTCTGAATGAGGTTGCTGCCCGTGGTCGAGTACCGCGTGTGGCCTATGGCGATGTGGCCGGTCAGTCGCTGGAGGTCGGTCTCCTGGAAGCCCTGTACGAGGAGACCCATCGCCGTGTGGCGCCGGATCTGGTCGCCGTCTGCGCTGGCGATGCCAACGCTCTCCTGGCCGCGGTGCTGGAGGGCGTAGGTCCCAAAGAAGGCTTCCCGGGCCGCCTGCTCGCCTGGGGTATACACACCGACAACGCCACACTCGTCATGGGGGCGGTCGTCTGGTATCCGCATCTAGCTCCAGCAGACTGTGGACTTGGGCATCGACGGGACTCGCAACGTCATTATATGGGGCGCCGTGCGGGCGGTCAACGGCTGCCCGATCACGAGTCTCTATGCAATCCGGGCCCGGATGGCTGGCATCAACAGGCCCACCAGGCCGACCGAGACCATGCCTGCCACGGCAATGGCGGCGATGGCCGTGGGGGGCCCGTATTCGTTGGCGACCGAGCTCACGATGAGAGCGCCGAATGGCGCCGAGCCTATCGCCAGGCTGACCACGCCCAGGGCCTTCCCCCTCATTTCATTGGGCGCCAGGAGCATCGTCATGGCCGCCTGCATGGAGCCGAACCCGGAAACGCCTATGCCCATGACCAGAAGAGTCGGAAGCGAGAAGGCATAGACCGTTGACTGCGAGAAGATCAGAAGCGCCGCAAATGCGGTCAGCGTCCCCGCCAGCATCAGCCGGCCGTGATGGCTCAGCCGCGTTAGGGAGGCTATCCCTATCGCCCCGGCGAACGACCCCATGCCCGGCGCAGCCTGCAGCAGCCCCATGAGAGACGGCCCGACTTCAAGCACGTCGCGCGCCATTACGGGCACCATGTGCATATATGGGAAGAGCAGCAGGTTCGCGAGGACGGTGATCAGCACCATCGCTCTCAGAGTCGAATGACCGGCTACGTAGCGGAGGCCGTCCACAAGGTTCGCCACGATGCCCGCATGCTGCTGCTGCGAACGTGCAGGCCCGGTCTTAAGCAGGGACAGCAGGACTATCGAAGTCAGTACCAGGGCGGTAACCACCAGGTATCCGCCCGTTACGCCGACCCTGTCGATGAGGGCGCCGGCGGTGGCGGGGCCGATCATCATGCTGGCGCTCATTCCCATGGAGTCGAGGGCCACGCCGTTGGTGACTCGCCTTCTGCCCAGGAGGTCGTGTATGAGCGAACGCCTCGATGGCATGTCCAGCGCCCACGCGATACCCATCACGAGTATCGCCGGGTAGGCATGCCAGTAGACGGCCAAATCCAGGACCATGAGTGAAGACAGGGTGAGCAGCGACAGGAAGGTCGCCGCCTGGGTCCTTAGCAGGAGCCGCCGCCGGTCGACCGAGTCGGCCAGGACGCCTCCTACGATTCCCAGGACGAACATGGGGATCATGCCGAAGAACCCGACGAGGCCCACGAGCCAGGGGGAGTCGGTTTCCACGAGGACGAACCACCCCAGCAGGGTCATCTGCATCCACCGGGAGGCGTAGGCGATGAAGTTGGCCGGCCACAGGAAGCGGTAGCTCGGGTTCCTGAAGGCCCAGAAGGTCCGGGGGAGTGGGACGCGGGTCGTCACTTGGCCATGCCGGCTTTGGCGGTGGCGAGGGTGTGGGGACAGGGCTGACGGGGTGAGGCAGACCTGTTCACAAAGTAACCCGGCGACTCTGGTCCCATGCTGCAGGGCCAATTCCGCCGGGCGAAGAGAATAGCGCGCGACATGGCGACTATTGTACAGCCCAGCAGGCAAGGCTGGCGCGATTGACTGGTACCGGGGCGCGGCGTATCCTGCGCCCAGGATCGGGAGGAGAGTGGCGATGGACGGCAAGGTTGCCATTGTGACGGGCGGGGCGGGCGGCATCGGCTCGGCGGTGAGCCGCGCCTTCGCGAACGAGGGCGTCGGGGTGGCCGTGGCAGACATGGACCGGACCCGCGCCGAAGAGACCGCCGCCGGGATTGTGGAGCGTGGCGGCCAGGCCATCGGTATCGAGACACAGGTGGCCTCGGAGCCCTCCGTGGAGGCTGCCGTGAAGACGACTGCAGACCATTTCGGCAGGGTTGACTTCCTGGTCCACTGCGCCGGAAACAACATCAGGGCCCCGGTGCTGGAGCTCTCGGCCCAGGAATGGAGCAGCGTCCTCGACACGCACCTGACGGGAGGGTTCCTGTTCAGCAAGGCCGTGGGACGGCGTCTGGTGCGACAGGGAGAAGGCGGGCGCGTGGTCTTCATGTCGTCGGTCGCGGCCACGGCCCCGGTGCCGGAACGCGGCGCGTACAGCCCCGCCAAGGCCGGGCTGATCGGGCTCGCCGGCGTCCTCTCGCTGGAGTGGGCCCAGTACGGGATAAACGTAAACGCCGTCTGTCCGGGCATGGTACTCTCCCCTATGACGGAGATGGTGTACAAGCGCGAACCGGCCCTGAAGGAACAGCGCCGGAAGAGGATGCCCGCGGGCAGGGAGGCATATCCGGAGGAGGTCGCGGACCTCGTGCTATTCCTGTGCAGCGACAGGTCCGCCCACATAAGCGGCGCCGCGATACCGATCGACGGTGCCTTCCTGAACAACGGATTCATGCTGGAGCCCGGGTAGGCGGAGCCACCCGCAATCCTGGCGCCCCGCAGCCCCGGAGGAGAATGCCATGAGCCTTCTGGACAATGACACGCAGGTATCGGTGTTCGTGGAGGGGCTCGACCATCCGGAGGGCATCGCCTGGGGGCTGGACGGCTACGCCTACGCGGGCGGCGAGGCGGGCCAGCTCTACAGGATAGACATCGAGAAACAGGAGCTGGAGCAGGTGGCCGACACCGGCGGATTCCTGCTGGGACTGGCCTTGGACGCACATCACAACGTCTACGCGTGCGACATCGGCAACGGCGCAGTGATGAAGATCACGCCCGGCGGCGACGTGTCGGTCTACTCCAGCGGCACGCCCGACGAACCCTTCCGGGTCCCGAATTACCCGGCCTTCGATGCCGAGGGGAACCTGTACGTGTGCGAGTCGGGAGACTGGCATGAAGACAACGGCATGGTCTACCGCATCAGGCAGGGGGGCGAGACGGAAGTTTGGGACAGGCGCCCCAGGGAATTCCCAAACGGCCTGTGCATGGGCCCGGATGGCGAGCATCTCTACGTCGCCATGAGCGTCAACCCTCCGCGCGTCGACCGCATCCGCATCGAGGCGGACGGGAGCCCGGGAGAGTATGAGACGGTGGCCGAGTTCCCTAGGACGGTCCCCGACGGCCTCGCCTTCGATACGGACGGCAACCTGTACGTATCGATGTACAGGCCGGACATCATCTACCGCGTGACCCCGGACGGCGAGGTCGACGTACTCGCCGAGGACTTCGAGGGGACCCTGATCGCGGCGCCGACGAACATTGCCTTCTGCGGGCCGGACAGGGACATCCTGCTCGGCGCAAACATCGGCAGGTGGCACATCACCCGGTACGAAACCGGAGCCACCGGCCAGCCGCTGAACTACCCGGACATAGGGTAGCGTCCGGAAACTGTGCGGAAGGGGCTGGCTGCCTACTCCCCGGCAGTCGTGCTGACCTTGCCTAGGAAGACCTCGGTCAGGATGTTCGTCTCAAGCACCGTTTCGGGGGTGCCTTCGAATACCACGCGGCCCATGTCCAGCACGTAGGCGCGGTCCACGATGTCGAGCACGCCCTTGATGTTGTGCTCCACCACCATGATGGTGGTCCCAAGCCTATCGCTGATGAGGGCCACCATCCGGAACACCTCCTTGACCACGATGGGAGCAAGGCCGAGCGTCGGCTCGTCGAGCAGCAGCACGTCGGGATTGGCCATCAGCCCCCGGCCCAGGGCCAGCATCTGCTGCTGTCCGCCTGACATCGCGCTGGCCATGTCGCGCCGCTTCTCGTGCAGGACCGGAAACAGATCCATGACCGAGTCCATGCGACGCAACTTCTCGGCCCTGTCGTTCAGGTACAGGCAGCCCATCTCGAGGTTCTCCTCGATGGTCAGGTGTGTGAAGAGCCGCCTGCCCTGGGGTACGAAGGCGATGCCTTCCTTGACTATCTCGTGGGTCGCCGATGCCAGCGGCTCCGAGCGCCAGTGGACCTGCCCCTCCACGACGGGCGCAAGGCCCATGATCGCCTTGAGTACGGTCGACTTGCCGGCGCCGTTGGGGCCCATCACCGCCACCACCTCGCCCTCGTTGACGCCAAGGGACACGTCCTCCAGTGCGGACACAGCGCCGTAGCGCACGGATACGTCGACCAGCTCCAGTAGCGGCATAGTTGCTAGTGTCCCAGGTATGCGTCTATCACGTCCGGCCTTGCCAGCACCTCTTCGACCTCCCCTGTGGCGAGGAGCGTGCCGCTGTCCAGTACGAAGAGATGGTCCGACAACTCGCGAACGATGTCCATGTTGTGGGAGACGAACAGGACCGTGTTGCCCTGCTCCCGCATCTCCTTCAGTATGGACTTCACCCTCTCCAGCATCTGGGGGAAGAGGCCGGCGAAGGGCTCATCGAACAGGTAAATGCTGACGTCCATCGCCATGGCCCGGCCGATCTCCAGGAGCTTCCGCTGGCCGTAGGAGAGGTCCATGGCCATTGCGTCACGCTTCTCCCACATCCCGACGCTCCTCAGGATACTCTCGGCCTTCTCCTTGTGGTGGGGCTTTGTCCGTTCGAGGAGAGACGGAAAGGCACGGCGCTCGGTCAGGACCACCAGGATGTTGTCCCACACGCTGATCTGGTCGAAGAGCCTGACATCCTGGAACGTCCTCGTCACCCCCCGCCCGGGGGCCTCGTGCGGCCTGAGGACCCGGAGGCCTGTGCCGTCGATTATCACCATGCCCTCGTCGAGGGGCAGCATACCGCTGAGCAGGTCCATCAGGGTCGATTTCCCTGATCCGTTCGGCCCGACGATACACGTTATCCACTCGCGAAAGATGGACAGGGAGAGGCGGTCCACGGCCCTGACCGCGCCGAAGTGCTTCGAGATCTCCTCCGTCCTTAGGATGAATACCTCGTCGAGGTCTGCCTGTGGTTGGCTCACAGTTTGTATCTCCCAACCAGCCCCTGGGGCCTGAACAGCATGAGCAGGACCAACAGGATCCCCAGTACGACCTGCCGTGCCTGCCCCACATACTCGGTGGGGAAGAACGGCAGGAACCGCATACCCTCTTCCAGGAGCACGAACGCCATAGCCCCTAGCAGCGACCCCCAGATCGTGGCAAGCCCGCCCAGGATGACTATGGAGACGAGCAGCATCGACTCCAGCAGGATGAAGGAGTTGGGGTCTATGAAAGTGGCCCAGCTTGCGAACAGGCCGCCCGCCAGGGCCGCCATCATGGCGGAGACGACCCAGACCGCCAGCTTGTAGTGCGTCGCCTGGTAACCGAAGACCTCGATTGCCTGCTCGTCCTCTCGAATGGCCTTCAGCACCCGCCCGAACGACGAGGTCACGATGAGCCAGGAGATCAGCACGACGACGGCAAGAAATGCCAGCGCGAGCGCCAGGAAGGCGAGATCGTCGTCGAACGACAGCGCTCCGATCGCCGGTTTTTCAACGTGGCGAATGCCGAATGCTCCCCTGGTTATGGGGCGCGCGTTCAGGAACATGTTGAAGGCGATGATGGCGAACCCGAACGAGACCAGTACGAAGATGTCGTCCCGGAAGCGGTTGAAGACGACGCCCACCGCTATGGCCGTCACTCCGGCCAGGACCACGCCGACCGGGAGCGCGGCGAAGAAAGGCCATCCAAAGGTTGGAATCGCATCGGTGCGCAGCTGCTCGTAATTGGTGTCGGAAGTGAGTATCGCCACCGTGTACGCGCCGATGCCGAAGAAGCCGATGTGGCCCACGGACAGCAGCCCCGTGAACCCCACCACGAGGTTCAGGCTTACCGCCAGGATGGCCCAGATCGCGAAGACGGTCCCCAGGGTGATCGCGAATCCGACGCCCTGCCAAATGGCAAACACCACGGCCCAGGTTATGACGACCAGGTTCGCCCACAGCTCCACATTGCCGTTGGCGAGCCTCAGGACCACCCGCGGCTCGCGCGCCGCCCTGACGACACCGGCAACTATGCCTGATTCCATAGGAGCTGTCCTACTTCCTCGGTAGGAGACCCCTGGGCCAGAAGGAGAGGAAGAGTATGAGGACAACGAAGGAGATCACGTCCTTCCACTCCCCTGCCAGGTCCCAGATGCCGAACTGCTCGATCATGCCGAGTGCAAACCCGCCTACGATAGCGCCGTACAGATTGCCTATGCCTCCCACCACTGAGGCGATCCAGCCCTTGAGCAGCAACAGAAGGCCCATCCTGGGCTGGATAGCCGTGTCATGGCCGCTCAGAAGCCCCGCCGCCGCCGCGAAGGCCGCTCCGATGAAGAAGACGATTGCAATGACGACGGTCGTGTTGATGCCGACAACCTTCGACACCTCTTCGTCGTCTCCTATGGCCCTGACCGCCTTGCCGAACGCCGTCTTCTTCAGCAGCAGCAGCAGCCCCACGAATCCCGCCACGGCCACGCCGATGGTGAACAGGTTGAACCCCTTGATGGTGCCTCCCAGGATCTCCCATGGGGCGCTGCCGAAAGCCTCCGGCAGGGGACGAGGCGCGCTCTCGAACACGATGGAGGTTGCCGCCGTGATCGCCAGCAGGATGCCAAGCGATGCGACGAGCATGATCAGCGGCGACCTGGCCCTCTCGCGCATGTACACGTACAGGCCCCTGTAGAAGGCGAGACCCACAGCGCCGGCCAGCAGGCACGACACCGCCCAGCTGAGGTATAGCTTCGATTCCGGTGCGTTCGCAATGAAGATGCCGCTGTAGGACCCGACCGCAGCTCCTGCGACAGCGGCAACCGCCAGGAGCGGGGTCCGCCACGCTTCCGAAAGTACAGGCCGGAGGGCCCGGTACACCGCCCAACCCGCGGCAAGCGCGGCCACGGATCCCACCGCGGGGCTCAGCATGACGTGAAGGTGGTCAGTAAAGGTTAGTACAATCCCCGTGTACACCCCCGCAGCGGCGGCGAGCAGGCCTCCCACCACTCGCAGGACTTTGGAGTCGAAGCGCGTGCGGAGCCGGTTGAATAGACTCTCGTGGAGAGCCCAGGCGACCACGCCCGCTACGACGGCTGCGAAGAGGGCGTTCATGTAGAGGTTCTGTACGTGGTACAGCCCGCCCAGGGCCTCCTTCGACCTGAGGTAGAAGACGCCGTAGGCGCCCATCGCCGCCGCGGCCCCGTAGTACAGGTCGAAGAACCAGACGGTGCTGTAGACGAGCGTGAATCCCACCGCAAGGAGGGCGTAGACAGCCCCGACCGACAGCCCGTTGAAGGCGAACTGCACCGCCTGGTCGGGGGACTCGGTGATCTTCCAAACGAGGTACGCCGCTGCCCCAACAGCCAGCGCGACCGCCAGTACCCTCTCCTGGCGGTCGCGAAATGCTAGCAGGCGTTCCACCTATACAACCTCAGTCCGTCGGCTCGTGCGGTACGACCCGTGCCCGCCGTTGAAGTCGGCGGGCACGGGTATTCCGAGTCCGATCGCTCCCAAATGGGGCAAGCCTACTGCGTCGGAGCGCCGCCCAGGACCTTGTATCCCTGGTTATCCTCGTTCCTTTCGGCTGTCGGCAGGACCTGTACGACGAGGTTGGAGAGGCCCACGACCTCGCCCTTGGCGTCGAAACTGTAGCTGTCGCCGATTGCGCCGCTCCAGGTGATCCCGTACATGCAGTCCCTGAACCCGTCAGCATCCTGGTCGTCGCCCGTCTCCTTCAGACACTCGGCGGTGATGTAGACGTCGTCGTACGCCGAGCCGAGGTACCAGGGCAGTGTGACGTAGTCGTACTTCTCCCTGAAGTTCCTGAGGACCTCCTGGGCCTTGTTGTTGGCGGGATCGAGGTCAGCGGTAACCGCCTTCAGTCCGGTGGCGGCGTCCCCTGCGATCTCCAGCGCGGTCGCGCCGACAACGACGACATCGGAGTAGATCGGCCCTTCGAACCCCAGCTCGCGGGCCTGCTTCACGATGGTGCCGCCGGAAAACTCCGCCTGGGCGGCTATGTGAAGCGCATCAGGGCTCTCGTTGAACAGCTTGGTAAGCTGGCTCCTGAAGTCGGTCGTGTCGGTGGGGTAGCGCTCCTCCCCTACGACCGTGCCGCCTCGCTTCTCGAACTGCGCTACCGATTCGCGCCTCACGCCCTCGGCGTAGTCGGTCGACTCGTTGATCGTGGCAAGCGTGCGGATACCGTCGGCCCACAGCAGGTTGCCGGTGTCGATGCCCAGCTGAGCGTCGCTCATCGAGGTGCGGAAGATGTAGTCGCCGGCCTCGGCTATGTCAGGGTTCGTCGCGAGACCGGAGAAGAGGATAACCCCATCCTCCTCCGCCAGTGGCGCGGCTCCCAGCATCGCGCCGCTGCACGAGGTGCCGAGGATGATCTTCACTCCCTCCACGTCGGTCAGCTTGTTGTACGCCGTGATCGCGTCCTGTGCGTTGCACTTCGAGTCCTCTACCACCAACTCGATCATGCGCCCGTCGATTCCTCCCGCGGCGTTGATCTCGTCCACCGCCAGTTGCTTGGCCTGGTTGGCCACCGTGCCGTAGGTCTCTCCAGGTCCTGTCAGGGACTCCATCACGCCTATTCTGAATGCTTCATCCTCGCCGCCTCCACAAGCTGCCGCGGCCAACGAGAGGGCCGCGATCAGACTCACTAGGACAGCCCACTTCGCACTCAAGACTCTCATGACACCTCTCTCCTCTCACCTAGGGCTGATGTTTCAGATGACCCGCCCAAATGTCCGAATAACCTTATATCACCCCCGGCCAGACCGCAACCGCAAAAGTGGTTTCTATTGATGCAGGAGTTGTGCCTTCTGTCATGAAGATTGGGTCATCTCTACGATGAGTTCGACTCACGTTACTATCACACCAGCGAGACGTTACTATCACACCAGTGAGACTATCAACCAGTCTCAAACAAGGCCCCCCGGCAGTCTCAGAACAAGGTCTCATAGTGACTGAGGAAACCGCGGACGGCGCCGATTTCGGTCATCGCTTGCTATCTTCCTACGACCCAACGAGCAAAGTACTCCGGCGCCCACTTTCGCGCCAGGTGGTATATCCTGGACCTGTAGCGGCTGTTGGGTGGGCGCGAGTCCGCTTCGATCCATGCTTCCGCGCCCCCAAGCTCAGGGAATTCGACGACCCACGCCCGGTGCCACGAGGACTGTGCCGCGATAAGCTGGTAGACGTCAGTTCGTATCAGTCTGTGTTCCTGTGCGACCGAGCTCATCAGCTCGTCGTGCTCCGCATCCCCGCGCTCGCCTGTAGGCACGATGTCAGCGCCGGGCAGCCACCGGTCGAACGCCACCACCACGAAGCTGTCCGTGTCCGCCTCCAGGACCGGCGCCTCCGAGGGCGCACCGGCCAGGGGCTCCGCGACCGCCCGTGCCGGACCCTCTCCCCGCACCCTTCGCGCAAGGTGGTACTCGTAGTAGCCGTAGCGGCCATAGGGAGGCTCCATCTCGGCGGCGATCCACGCCTCCGCGCCCTCGAAGGTCGGGAACTCGATGGCCCAGAACCGCAACCAGTCCCCCACGGGGGCGATCAGCTTGAATCCTTCCAGGCCCATCAGGCCATGTTCGCGCGCCACCGACAGCATGAGATCGACGTGAACGCGTGAGTATTCATCCTGCTCCTCTCCGGTGAGGCCGTCCCACGAAGGGAGCCTGCCCCCCAGGTACAGCACCACGACGCTGTCTCCACTCGACGAAGGTCTTGTCATTGGCTTGTCCTAACCGGGATTTGGGGCATGTTATCAGCACAATGGCCCAGGTCACCACCAATCCCATCCTGCACCGCCGCCGTAAGTTCAGGTGAGCGTGAATGACTCTTGGTGGGGTCCTTGCATACCTGGGGCCCGGACGCATGGGAGCGTGCTCTGCCCTTTCGCGGGACGGCCCTGGGGCGTAGAATCAAGAACGTGACTGATACTGTATGGACGCCAAACCTGTTGGAGGCCGGAGCTTGCCCGGAAACGGAAGCGCCGTAGAGGTCGTGACGGCCGGGCCCCGGCTCGCATCCATCGTCGAATCTGCAATGCGGAAGCCGCTCGTTGCCACTGACCTGGAGTCCAACGGCTTCTTCCGTTACCCCGAGCGCATCTGCCTCGTGCAGCTTGCGACGGACGACGCCGTGCATGTCATCGACCCGCTCTCCATCGACGACCCGGCGCCTCTGGGCAAGCTCCTGGCCGACCCGTCTGTGGGCAAGATCTTCCACTCCGCCGATTACGACATCCGCAGCCTCGATCGTGACTGGGGGTTCCACATCCGGGGCCTCTTCGACACCAGCATCGCAGCCGCCTTTGTGGGGTCCGAGAAGCTGGGCCTGGCGGCCATCCTTAAGGAACACCTCGACGTCGAAGTGAGCAAGGAAAAAAAGCTCCAGCGCGCCGACTGGTCTCGCCGGCCGCTCACCGACGAAATGCTCCGGTACGCAGCGCAGGATGTCGCCCACCTCGCCCGTCTAAAGGGGGTCCTCGACGGCAAGCTCGCCAGGCTGGGCAGGACCGAGTGGGTGCGCGAGGAGACCGATCGGCTCGCCCGAGTCCGCCATACTCCGCCCGATGAAGAATGGGGCTTCCTCTCCGTCAAGGGCAGCCGCGATCTGGACGGGCGAGGCCTTGCCGTCCTCCGGTCTCTTCACTCCTTCCGCGAGAACGAGGCGCTGATGCTCGACCGGCCTCCCTTCAAAGTCCTCTCCGATGCTGTGCTCGCTTCGCTGGCGGCGGACCCCCAGGCCGACATATCGAAAGTGAAGGGCATCGGGAGATACGGGCGCGGGCCGGCCGTTTCCAAAGTCCGACGCGCGATAAAAGAGGGGCTGGGGTCGCCGCCTGTCCGTCGTCCCAGGCAGCGCCGGGCGGAAGGCGAGAGACTCAGCCCAAAGGAGAGGGCCAGGGCGCGTGACCGGCTTCGCCTCCTGAAGGGCTGGCGCTCCGACCAGGCCGCAAAGCTTGGACTCGACCCTCCTCTGATCTGGCCCGCGGCCAGCCTGGGACGCCTGGCCGCAAAGCCGGACAGCCTTCCTTCCGAGCTGGAGTGCGAGGATGTCCGCCGGTGGCAGCGCCGCGAGTTTGGAGACTCATTGCGGGCGTTCACGTCGGCGGGAATGAGGAGCGGTCCGGATCCAGGCCTCCGGCCAGGCGAAGAAGGCAGGCATCCAGGCTCGACTGCCCGGGAGGATGAACGTTGACCTCCCTCGCCGGCAGACTCCTGTCAGCGTGGCAGCTCGTTGCCAAGCGAAGCCTGGCGCACTGGCGCGTGCTGCTCTCCGTCCTGCTCGGAGTGCTCCTTGCATCGACCATCATCTCTGGGACGATCATATACTTCGACGCCCTTCGCGACCTTGCCCTGAACGAGACCCTCGCCCAGCACGAGGACCAGGAGCTCGACATCCTGATCACGGGCGACCGCGGTCCCACGACCAGGTCGGAGCACAGCCTCATGTCCGGCCTGGTGAACAGGTACGTCAACAGCCGCGTCGGCCACATAGTGCAGGGCTCGATTCACGCCGGCAAGACCCCCACCATGTTCCTGACGCAGCCCGGCAAGGAGGACGAAGCGGGCAAGTACAACTCGCGCAGCTACTTTGCGTTCGTCCGGTCGCTGGAGGACTACGTAACGATACACCCCGGCGGCCGTCTTCCCGGGGACGGCCTGCTCAGCGCCCCGGGGGAAACCCCAAGGATCGAGGCCCTGGTGCAGCGGGACGTGGCGATCATGTTCGGCCTCGACGTGGGCGACAGCATGTCTGCCATTCCGTTCTGGTCCGACGCGACGCCGGTGGTCTCCGTCGTAATCTCGGGCATCTTCGACAAGAAAGACTTCGACGACGACGTTTGGTACCTGGAGGAGAAGGTCCTCGACGCGTCGACGGGCAGCAGCTTCCGCACCGCGGCCTTCTACCTCTCCGAGGCTGCATACCTCGAGGCACTGGGACCTTCGTTCAGCCGCCTCTCCTCCACCTACGCCTGGCTGCTCGACGTTGACAACGACAGGGTTACCGCGCGGAACACATGGTCCGTGTTGGACAGCCTGGAGGCACTGACCAGCCAGCTCACCGCGATCACGTCCAGCTACTCGCAGAAGACGGCCCTGGTGGGGGCCCTGAAGGAGTACGACCGCAAGCTCTTCTTCAGCAAGCTGCCGATGTACGTCGTGATGATATTCATCAGCCTCGTCATTCTCTACTACGTGGTGACCCTGTCGGCGCTTGCCATCGAGGAGAGGCGCAGCGAGGTAGCCCTGTTGCGCAGCAGGGGCGCAACCCCCTCCCAGATGCTGGCGGTGTTTGCGCTGGAGGGACTCACCATCGTCGTCCTGGCAATCGCGGCAGGCCCTCTCCTGGCGGCCGCCGTCACTAGCTTCCTCGGCCTGACCCCGGCCTTCTCCGACCTCACCGGCGGTGAGAGGCTCGAGGTAACCCTGTCCATGCCCGCCTACCTGATGAGCGCCCTGGGAGGCTTACTCAGCTTTGCGGCTGTGATGACGCCGGCCGTGCAGGCCTCTCGAATGAATGTCACGCGGCAGCGCCAGAGCGCCGCAAGGCCCGCCACCACGCCGGTCTTCCAGCGCTATTACATCGACGTACTGCTGGTGATAGTTAGCATCTACCTCTTCAGGCAGCTCGGCCAGCAGGGCTCCGTCGTCGCCAAGGAGGTCCTGGGCGACGTGGCGGTGGACCAGCTGCTGCTCGCCCTGCCCGGGCTGATGCTGGTTGCCGCGGGCATGGCGCTCCTGAGGCTATTCCCTCTTGTCATGTCATTGGCTAGCCGGACGCTCTCCCGGCTGCTCCCGGCAGGTCTTGCCATGGGGGTCTGGCAGATGGCCAGGAATCCGACCCACTACGCAAGACTCTCGCTGCTGCTTATCCTCACCGCCGGCCTGGGGATCTTCGCCTCCAGCTTCGGCGCAACCCTGGAGCGGAGCTTCGAAGAGCGGATTCTCTACGCCACGGGGAGCGACATCCGGGTGCAGGGCGTCAGGCCCGTGTACCGTACCAGGTGGGACTACACGCGGCGGTACGGCCTCAACCGGACCATTCCGCAGCGGCACAGGGCTGTCATAACTCCATACGAGCGGTTTACGGACGTCGACGCGCTCTCCCCGGTCCTGCGGGAGCGGGGCAGCGAAATGGGCAAGACCTTCGGCACCAGCTACGAGATGCTCGCAGTGGACCCCGAAACGCTGCAGGACGTAGCCTGGTTCAGGGACGACTTCGCCGACAGGCCCATTGCCGAGCTCATCGCCGAACTCCCCGCACAGGGCCAGCCCACCGGCATCCTCCTGCCCGACGAGGCCTATCTCATCGGCGCCCGCGTCAAGGCCAACCGCCCCCATCCCAGCGTGCGCTTCACGGCAAGGCTCCAGAACGCCCAGGGCCAGTTCACCACGTACACCCTGGGCACGCTGGACTCAGACCAATGGGTCGACATGGAGGTGAGCCTCCAGTTCGGAGTTCGCCAGTCTATGCAGCTCAGCCGCCCGTTGAACCTCGTTTCCCTGCGCATCGAGGAGACAGGCGACAGGAGACTCCAGGCGGGCTCGATACTCATCGACGAGGTCTGGGCGATCGATGCCTGGACGGGCAAGACCGTGCTGGAGGGATTCGGCGAGACGGAGGGCTGGACCGTCATGCGGGCATCCCCCGACGCCGGCTCCGACACCCTGCGGGTCTCGGACGCGACGTTCAACGGTTCGGAAGCCGCGCTGTTCTCCTGGTCCGAGGGCTCGGCCGGCACCGCCAGGGGCGTGTTCCGCGGGGCGGAAAGCGAGCACGTGCCGGTCCTGGCCAGCTCGTCATTTGCGAGGGCGACGGGAAGGGACGAGGGGGAAGAGTTCGAGGTCTCGGTCGGAGGCTTCCGTGTCCCGGTTCGCCTGGCCGCAACTGTGGACCTCTTCCCAACCATGACCGGCCAGGACGAGAGGTACCTTGTTGCCGATCTGAACTCGCTGACCCGCTATGCGAACATGGCGGCGTATAGCCGCGAGCTCCTACCCAACGAGATGTGGATGTCGTCATCCACGACCGGCGAAGAGCGGGCCGAGCTGGTGAAGGCCCTCGGCAATGCCCGGAACGTGACCAGCAGCATCGTCTTCGACCGGTCCCTCAGGCTCGACGAGGCCCAGGTGGACCCCCTGGTGGAGGCGGGCTGGCGAGCCCTGCTGTTCCTCGCCTTCTCCGCCGTCCTGCTCCTCAGCTGCCTCGGATTCGCCATCCACGCGTACGTCTCGTTCCGCAACAGGCAGCTCCAGTTTGCCCTGCTCCGCACCGTGGGGCTGTCGGGACGCCAGATGCTGGCGATGGTCTGGTTGGAGCAGATCCTGGTCGTCGCCGTGGGCATGGCGCTCGGAATGTGGATGGGCGGCCGCCTCGGGGCCGTCATCATGCCGTTCCTGGGCCACGACGACTGGGGGACGCGCGTCATTCCGCCCTTTGTCATGGAGGTCGACTGGAACACCCTGGCCATCACCTACGGCGCGATGGTGCTGGTATTCGCTATCATAACCTTGGGGCTCCTGTGGCTGATCCATCACATCTCTCTTCACCGCATACTCAGACTGGGCGAGATGTGATCCGGAATAGCCTCAGGGTCGGCGGACAGACCCGCCGGGCCGCCCTGCTCTCGTGGTAGACTCAACGGCGTTGTTTCTGCCAAGACAACCCGCGGCGGAGAGTTAGATGAAGAGAATCCTTGTGACGGGCGCAGGCGGCCAGATCGGGACCGAGCTCGTCCCGGCCCTGAGAGCCAAGTACGGCACTGAGAACGTCGTTGCGACAGGGCACACCACTCCCCTCCCGGAGGAGTTGAAGGCGGGCCCGACCGGCTACGTCGACGTGACGGACTATGGGGAGGTCGATGGCGCCCTGAAGAAGTACCGGGTAGACACGGTATTTCACATGGCCTCCATGCTGTCCGCCCTGGCGGAACGCAACCGCCGCGAGGCCTACCAGGTCAACTTCAACGGCCTGAACAACATCCTGGAGGCTGCGGTGGCCAACAACCTCGACATGGTCGTCGTCCCCAGCTCCATCGCCGCTTTCGGCCCTGAGACACCGCACGAGAACACACCCAACGACACGGTCCAGAAACCGAATACGGTGTACGGCATATCGAAGGTCTTCGGCGAGCTCATGGGCAACTACTACTCGACCAAGCTGGGCCTCGAGGTCCGGGGGGTAAGGCTGCCGGGCATCATCAGCTGGAAGGTCGAGCCCACGTCGGGGACAACCGACTACGCAGTTGCAATATTCTATGGCGCGGTGCGTGAAGACCGCTACACATGCTGGCTGGGGCCGGACACACGTCTTCCCATGATGTACATGCCGGACGCCATTTCCGCCCTGATCGGTGTTGCGGAGGCTGACTCAGGCCGGCTATTGCACCACGCTGACTTCAACGTGAATGCGATGAGCTTCACTCCGTACGAGCTCGCCGAGGAGATCAGGAAGCGCAGGCCGGGTTTTGAGATCAGCTATGAAATCGACGAGCTGCGACAGGGCATTGCGGACTCCTGGCCCGACAAGCTGGACGACACCGCCGCAAGGGAGGAGTGGGGATGGTCCCCACGGTACGGCCTCGGCGCCATGGTCGACGACATGCTCGAAAACCTGACCCGGGAGCTGGGAGCGGCCTAGGGCGCCCAGGCATTCAGGAAGCAGAATCCATGAATACTAGGCTTGTGCGTTGAACGTACTCGCGATATAGTAAGCAGTCACACACTCGAGTACTTAGGGTAGGCTTTGGGTAGAGACACGCAAAGAGGGAGAGGTTCATGGAATCCAACACTGGACAGGAGGGCGGAGCGTTGACCAGCTGGACCGTTGCCGAGACCGACAACCTGACTATACAGGCACGACGGGAAGGCGGAACTCTAACCGCAGCCACCGAGGGGCGCATCGACGGCGCCAACGCCCGCCTGTTCCTGGAAGCCCTGGAAGGCGCAATTGAAGACTCAGACCAGGCCGTTCTGCTGGATCTCAGCGAACTCTCGTACATCAGCAGCGCGGGCCTGAGGGTGATCCTGCAGACAGCCAAGGCTCTCCGAGGGCAGGAGGCGCAGTTCGCCCTCTGCTCGGCCAGGGGACCGATCCGCGAGGTGTTCGAGATAAGCGGCATCGACCAGATCGTCTCAATCCACGACTCAGAGGCCGACGCCCTAGCCTCATTTGGTGGCTGATGTCGTGCTGGGCATCGCAGACGGTATCTGACTGCGTCCCCTTCCCAAGCTCGCATCGGACCTGCCCAGCTAGCAAGAGCGCCTAGTTGAAGAAGCAGCCCTGCAAGATTCTGGTAGTCGACGACGAGCCCGACCTAGAACCCCTGATGTTGCAGCGAATGCGACGGAGGATCAGGGCGGGCGACTATAGCTTTGTCTTCGCAGGCAACGGCATAGAGGCCCTGGAAAAGCTGCGCGAGGACGGCGACATCGACCTCGTGCTCTCCGACATCAACATGCCCAGGATGGACGGCCTGGCCCTTCTGGAGCAGATCCCGCAGGTCGACCCCAACATTCGCTCCGTAATCATCTCCGCCTACGGCGACATGCAGAATATTCGCACGGCGATGAACCGCGGCGCCTTCGACTTCGTCACTAAGCCGGTCGACTTCGAGGACCTTACGATCACCATCGACCGGACGATGCGCAACCTCTATGAGTGGCGTGAGGCGCTCTCATCCAGGGACAAGCTGGTGGCGCTGCAGAACGAGCTTGACGTCGCCAGCAGTATTCAGCAGTCCATACTCCCCACCGAGTTCCCGAATAGCGACGACTACCAGATAGCCGCCAACATGGAGCCCGCACGCAACGTGGGAGGCGACTTCTTCGACATCCTTCGCCTCGAGTATGGGCGTGTAGGGATCGCCGTGGCAGACGTTTCCGACAAAGGCGTGCCCGCCGCACTCTTCATGATGTCGAGCCGGACGCTCCTCAAAGGGGCAGCCATAGGAAGCGAGACCCCCGGAGACGTGCTGGGCGAGGTTAACGACCTCCTCAACGAAGAAAACGACACCGCCATGTTCGTCACGGTCGTGTATGCCATGTACGACCCGGTAACCCACAAGGTCACTTATGCCAACGGCGGGCACAACCCCCCGCTCATTGTCCATGCCGACGGCAGCTCGGAGCTCCTGCCCCTCACGGGAGGGATAGCCCTCGGCATCATCCCGGGCATCCAATACCAACAGACTTCAGCCACTCTCTCACCCGGCGACACCGTATTCTTCTACACCGACGGTGTTACGGAGGCTATGAACGAAGAGGGCGAGGAGTTCGGGATCGAGCGCCTGAGCCAGGTCTTCGAGTCGGCTCCCCCGACCGACTCCGAGTCCGCAACTGAGGCCGTCTTCGAGGCCGTTCACGCCTTCGCAGGAGACACGGACCAGTCAGACGATATCACCTGCGTGACCTTCCACCGTAGAGCATCATGAGCGCAAAGCTGACCCTGAACATAGAGCGCAGTCATGACGAGTTGGGGCGCATCACCGACGCCGTGGACGACCTTGGGCACAAGGAGGGCTGGTCCAACGACCTTCTCTTCCGGGTGCACCTGGTGCTCGAAGAGCTGGTGCTCAACATCATCGACTACGGCTTCGATGACGGCAAGGACGAACACGATCTCGAGGTAGTCCTCGTCTCGGACGATGATGCCCTCACCATAGAGATTACTGACGACGGAATCCCGTTCGATCCGCTCACGGACGCCAAGAAGCCGGACGTCGATGCTCCACTCGAAGACCGTCCAATCGGGGGACTCGGCGTACACCTTGTACGCACGATGATGGACGAGGTGACCTATGAGCGAGAAGACGGCAAGAACCACCTGACACTGGTGGCTCGCAGAGACGGGTGAAGGCCAGGGGAACAGTCCCCCTCTTGTTCGGGCGTATGGAATTACCCGCGCCTAAGGCCCTCGTGGCTGCAGCCCTTTCGGCCGTCGCACTACTGGCGGCCTCGATCTCCTGCAGTGATAATACGAACGTAGCACAGAGCACTCCCGAGCCAACTGCGGCGTCTCAGAGCACGGCCGGGGCAGTCCCTTCGTCGCCGTCTTCCCACGGCATTTACGAAGACAGAATCGTGTTCGGCCAGTCGGCGGCACTGAGCGGTCCCGCCGAGGCGCTGGGCAAAGGAATGCAAGCCGGCATCCTGGCAGCCTTCAAGGAGGCCAACGACGCCGGCGGAGTCCACGGCAGGACCATCGAGCTGGTTTCCTTGGACGACGGCTACGAGCCTGAGGCCGCCGCAACAAACACAGGTCGCCTGATAGAGGAGGAGAACGTCTTCGCCCTGATAGGCGAAGTGGGAACGCCTACTTCGCGCTCGGCCACGCCCGTCGCCGCCGAGGTCGGCGTACCCTTCATCGCGCCGTTCACGGGCGCCGAGTTCCTGAGGGACGACAGCTGGGACAACATCCTGAACCTCCGCGCCTCCTACTACCAGGAGACCGAGGAGATGGTCGCCCGGCTCACCCAGGACCTGGGCATAGAGCGCATCGGGGTGTTGTACCAGGACGACTCTTTCGGAAGAGCGGGGTACCGGGGCGCGACCCTTGCGCTCGAGCGGAGGGAAATGAAGGCTGCGTCCATCGGGCTCTATCCCCGCAACACGACCGCCGTGAAGGCGGCCCTGCTCGACCTGCAAGGGGGAGATCCCCAGGCCATCATAATGATCGGGGCATACCAGCCGGTTGCCGCCTTCATAAAGTGGGCGCGCCACACTGGGCTCGACCCCATATTCATGACTGTCTCATTCGTCGGCAGCAACGCCCTGGCTCGGGAGCTGGGTCCGCAAGGCGCCGGAGTATACGTCACCCAGGTGGTGCCCTTCCCAACGGACGACTCCCTGCCCGTCGTGGAAGCCTACCTGAACGCGCTCAGTTCCTTCGTCCCAGGAATAGTCCCAGGTTTCGTCTCTCTGGAGGGCTATCTGGCCGGGAGGCTTGCCATTGCCGGCCTCGAGAATTGCGGTCGCGATGTCGACCGAGTCTGCTTCCTGGAAGAGATTTACGGCTCCGGCGACATTGACATCGACGGGTTCATGCTCCGTTACGACGACGCTAACGACAACCAGGGGTCCGACTCGGTCTTCCTCACCGTCATCGGCCCGGACGGCGAGTACCAGCCCGTCGAAAGGCTGAATAGAGAGGGTGGTCAATGACAACAATCAGCTCTATCGGCTCCAGGCTGCCGTCCCTTCTCGATCTTCGCTATCGCATTTCCACCCAGCTCTACTTCGGTATCGGGGGGGCCGTCCTGATGACGGTGGCCGCGAGCCTCGTAGGTTGGTTCTCGTTCAACAGTGTGGGATCTTCTCAGAGCCAGGTCAACGAAGAGAGCATCCCCGAGGTGGTCGCGGCCTTTGGAGTCGCCCAGCACAGTGCCACTCTCGTTGCTGCCGCACCGCGCTTGACGGCCGCGGCGACGCCGCAGGACCTCTTCAGCGTCTCGGCAAGCATCGAAGAGGCCTATGCATCTCTGGAGGGGCAGCTGGACCTGCTGGGCGTCCAGAGCGATGCCAGAAGGTCCTTCTTCATGGGGCCGGACTCTGGAAGCGCATCGGACGCCCTGTCGGCCGAGAGCACTGCCCGCTTCGAACGGATACGTGCCAACGTCGACACCCTGATCGACAGCATCCACTCCATCGAGGACGGCATGGTCGAGCTGTTCGTGCTGACGAGGGAACGGGAGGAGTTGAGAGGGGATCTCACGGACCTGCGCATCCGGATGGACGAAACCCTGGTCCCAGCCGTCGACGACCAGTTCTTCTACACGATGACCGGGTACTCGAGCCTGGTGGACCCTCAGGCGGATCGCGGGGAGCACTTCTCGAACAGCGAGCTGGCGCAATACCGGTACCTGGAAGGACTGCACGTCGGCACCATCACCGCAATTCAGTTGCTGGAGAGCGCATTTGCCGTGTCCGATGCTCCTCTCATCGAACCCCTGAGGGAACGCTTCGAGTCCGCCAAGGGAAGCATCGAGCGAAATATGTCGGCCCTCCGGGAGTCTCCTCTTCACGAAGAGGTGGAGCCGTTCATCTTGCAGCTCTTCGAGCTCGGCACCGGAGACGAAAACGGCTTCGACCTGCTCGTCCGAAGACTCCGCATCATAGAGGCCCAGGAGCAGAACCTGGGTAGGAACCGCGACATCTCCGTCGACCTTCTCACCGAAGTAAACGGCCTCGTAAGCGCCGCCAGGAGCGGAGCCGACGAAGCCACACAGGCATCCACACAGGCGATCCTTACGGGCCGCACCCTGCTGCTCGCGATCACGGCGGTCAGCATAACCGGTGCACTCCTGATTGCCTGGGGCTTCGTCGGCCGCATAATCCTGCGCCGCCTCCAGTTGCTGTCGGACTGGATGCGCCGCATGGCGGGCGGCGACCTCGAGGCCAGGGTGGAGATCGGAGGACGCGACGAGGTTGCGGACATGGCCGCCGCGCTCGAGGTCTTCCGCCGCCACGCCCTGGAGGTGCAGCGCCTGAATCTTGTCGAAAAGCTCGCCGAAGAGCTCCAGGAAAAGAACGGCCAGCTCGAGGTCGTCCTGCAGGACCTGCAGAAGGCCCAGGACCAGATTGTCATGCGCGAGAAGCTCGCGGCGCTCGGCGAGCTGACCGCGGGAGTGGCCCACGAAATAAAGAACCCGCTGAACTTCGTCAAGAACTTCTCCGAGGTCTCGGAAGAGTTGCTGGTCGAGTTCAAGGAGGTCATGGAGGAGGTCGAAGGCAAGGTCGACGAAGAACAGTACGGCCTCCTGCAGGAGATCTCCGAGGACCTGTCATCCAACCTCGAGCGCATCCGCTCACACGGCGAGCGGGCCAACCGCATCGTCCACGACATGCTCATGATGGGGCGCGGCTCGGGGGAAACCCAGTCCATCGACATCAACGGCCTCCTGGACGAATACACGGGTCTGGCGTACCACAGTGCGAGGGCCACCGACCCCGACTTCAACCTCACCATCGAGCGGGAGTTCGGACCCGAGGTGGGCGAGCTGGAGGTGATCCCGCAGGACCTGGGCAGGGTGTTCCTGAACATGGTGGGCAACGCCTGCTACGCGACCGACGAAAAGCGGCGCGGCATGACCGAGACGTACTTCCCGACTCTCACTCTCAAGACAGAACGCAACGACGAGCACGTGACCATCCGCATCAGGGACAACGGCAACGGCATGCCGGATGAGGTCGTCGAGAAGATCTTCAATCCCTTCTTCACAACCAAGCCCACCGGCCAGGGCACGGGGCTCGGCCTCGCAATGTCCAGCGACATCGTGCGGGAACACGGCGGCAGCATCCGGGTGGAGACGGAGCCCGGCGAGTTCACCGAGATGATCGTCGAGCTGCCCCTCGATCCCCCAGAGTCCCTGTCGGAGAAGAGTCAGGAAGCCGCCGAGGTCTAGGCCGGATAGTCTCAAAGGTGCTTCGACGGGCCTCATCGCGAGCGATGTCAGGGCGGAGATCGCTCGCAGCAGTTCTGCCCGGCTAGAGAGGTAGGCCAGCCAATTGGCTGCCGACAGCGCCGACCGGTCCATAAGATTCGAGCCCGATGAGGCGTGCTCCCCGTCGGTAGCGTTGGCGGTCGGGTTCCAGGGCGCCGCGCTCGTGCTTGCTCCAACGGTGCTGAACGTGGCGGTGGCGGTCCGCTCCTCCGGGCTCGACGACAGCTACTTGACGTGGAGCGTCTTTGCCGCCCTGCTGATCAGCGCGGCAGTCACGACGCTGCAGACGTTCCAGGTCTGGCGGTTCGGTGCGGGCCATGTTGTCCTCACCTCCCCCGCGGCGCTGTTTATCGCGATCATGGTGGCGACTGTCGCCGCGGCCGGGCCATCGACGTTCATGAGCCTGCTGGTCGTCTGCAGTGTGGCACAGGTCGCCCTCGCGTGGTGGCTGCCGGCCCTGCGTCGAGTCTTCACGCCGGTCGTCACGGGAACGGTGACCATGCTGATCGCCGTCAGCGTGCTGCCAATCGCGTTCGACAGCGTTCAGGACCTGCCGGTCGGCGCGCCGGGGGTCTCCGGCCCGGCGGTCGCCGGCGTTACGCTGCTCGTCTCCGTGATCGTGACGCTGCGCGCCGGTGGACGCTGGCGCATTGCCGGGCCGTTCATCAGCATCCTGGCCGGATGCGCGGTTGCTGCTGGATTCGGTCTGATCGACGCGGACAGGATCGTTAGCTCCCCCTGGTTCGGCATTCCCGATTTGCCGCCATTGAGCCTCGACCTCCGGCCCGGCAAGGAGTTCTGGGCGCTCCTGCCGTCTTTCGCGATCCTCACACTTGTCCTCGGGATCAAGACGATCAGCGACGGCATCGCCATCCAGCAGGGCTCCTGGAGAAGGCCGCGGGCGATCGACTTTCGCCAGGTCCAGGGCATGGTGAGCGTCAACGGCATCGGCATGCTGCTCGCAGGATTCACCAGCACGCTGCCCCCTATGAGCTACTCCTCATTCAGCCTTTCGCTGATCAACCTGACCGGCGTGGCTGCCCGCCGGGTCGGCATCGGCGTGGCGGTCGTAACAATAGCGCTGGCTTTCTTCTCCAAGTTCGCCGCCCTTCTTCTTATGATTCCAGGGCCCGTGCTCGGCGCTTACCTGATGCTGGCCATGGGAATGCTCTTCGTCAGCGGGTGGCAGACCATCCTGCGCGACGGCCTCGATCCCAGGCGGGTGCTGGTGGTCGCGCTCGCCAGCGCGCTGGGCCTGGGCCTCCACAATCACCCCGTCATGAGCGACCTCCTTGGCGATGAGCTGGGCGGCCTGCTCGGCAATGGAGTCACAATCGGCGCAGTGGTCGCGGTCGGCATGACGTTCCTGCTCGAAGCGATCAACATGCGCCGGTCGCGACTCGAGGTCACGCTGGACATGGCCTCGCTGCCCGCGATCGATGAGTTCCTTTCGGGGCTGGCAACCAGGCTGGCATGGGACGAAGCCTCCACGCTGCGGTTGCGCGCCGCCGGCGAAGAGACTCTCGCCAGCCTGCTGGATCTGGAGGACGATGGCTCGGAGCGCGCCCGGCTGATCGTCAACGCGCGGCCGGAGATGACGATGGTGGAGCTGGAGTTCGTTGCCACGACTCGAAAGGAGAACGTCGAGGACCAGCTCGCCTATCTGACCGACGAAGCCCACATAGCAGCCTTCGACGATCTCTCACTCCGGCTACTGCGGTCCTACGCCTCCGCTGTGCGCCACCAGAAATTCCACGGCGTGGACATCGTGACGGTCCAGGTCGAGGGCAGCGCCTAGCCCACCGTCTGAGCCGCGGGCGACACCAGGCGCGGGGTTGTCTGGGTCGAACCCGGTCCCCGCCTCAGCAGGGACCGGCCAACCCCGTCGCCTGGCGAAGTCCTGGTTGGCCTCTTACTCGTACCTCAGCGCCTCCGCCGGGTATACCTTCGAAGCCTGCCGGGCAGGCAGGAAGGTCGTCAGCAGCGAGAATCCGAAGGTGAGCGCCAGGATGACCCCCAGCTGCATCCACGGGACCGAGAAGCTGAGCCCATCGATACCCGCCTCGGACCGGATGCTGGTTACCGCGTTGAACGACAGCAGCAGTCCCAGTGCCAGCCCGATTATGGACCCCAGCACCGAGATGAATGACGACTCCAGCAGGAAGCTCAGCGCGATCATGCGCCGCTTGTAGCCGATAGCCCGCAGCATGCCGATATGCTGGCGACGCTCGACCACCGCCCGCGTGCTCACCACGCCCAGCGCTGCCACGCCCACCAGGAGCCCCAGGGCCATGAAGCCCGTGAACAGCCTGAAGAAAGCCTGTCCGGCCGCGTTCTGCTCGTCGATGGTCTCCTCGAACACCTCCGCCTGCATCCCATTCTCTAGCAGGGCCGCTTCCAGTGCGTTCGACACGGCCTTCGCATCCACACCGTCCGACACCCGGAAGCGGTACTCAGTCACCGGGATGGGGAACGGGGCGACTCCGTCGATCAGGCTCTTGGAGCCCATGATCCTGAAGGCGTCGGCGTGGACCCTGTCCACCAGCCCGATCACGGTGATCGAGACCTCGACGCCCGTGAACGGCTCCCGCACGTCCAGGTCTACCGCCTCCATGCTCGACAAATCGTAGTGCAGGTCCCCGAGCAGACGCTCGGCGTCCGGTTCGCGGGCGATGTCCGCCGCGTTGTTAGGCACCAGCCACCCGCCAGCGAGGGCCAGTGACGGGTCCTCCCTCATCTGCGTCAGCACGTCCTCCGTGGTGGGGCCGTACCCTTCCGCGACGAGCTTCAACTCGATGCCGGCCGTCGACAGGAAGCCGTCGTCCAGCAGCATCGCCGTGCGCGAGCGCCAGCGTCCGCCCTCTCCCCCGCTCGGCCTCATCTCGACCGGCACGTTGGTTACGCCGCCCACCGCCCCGAAGTCCGATGCCGACACGCCCTCAGCCGAGTCTATCGCCGCGTGTATGTCCTCGACCGGCGTGTTGAAGTTGATCGACCCGCCCGCGTCGAATCCCATGTATACCTTGCGAGGCTCCTCGAACTGCGTGGTGAACACCTCGGTCAGTACCGACATTATGACCAGCGTGAATATCACCAGGGCGAACATCGCCAGGGTCAGCCCCGTCCGGAACTTGGAGCTCATCGGGTAGGCCACCGCCGTTACCAGCGCAGGCCTGATGCGCCCGAAGCGGGACGTGACCGCCGACAACCCGCGTACCAGCAGGTCGGAGTTGTACATCACCGCCCAGACTGCGGCCCCGACCATGGCGACGCCGGAGACGAACATTATGTCGAAGTCCCCTTCCAGGTCACCAACCAGGGGTCTGACCACGGATTCCGGCAGCGCCCAGTAGACGAGCATCACGATGCCCGCGGCGGTGTAGGCAATTCTGTCGACCGTCTCGGGCCGCATCTCCGTGCGCCCAAGCCACCATCTCAACATCAGGCCAAGCCCGACGATCGTAAGGGACACTCCGGCGCCGAACCACGACCACCTCTCCCACACGACGGCCCCGAAATACGTCAGGACGACGCCCCCGATCAGCACCAGCCAGCCCTTCAGCAGGTAAGGCTGGATGAACCTCAGGAGGCCGAATGCGATGGCCGTTAGCCACACTGGAGGCAGGGCCGTCAATGCGAAGAGCCCAAGGCCCCTCGCAGATTCCCTCACCCTGCGCCTGAACAGCGACCTGAACGCCGAGACCAGGTGGTACACCGGCAGCACGATCGACCTCAGCAGGCCGAACAGCCGCTCCCTGAACGGCGCCTCGCCCTTGGGGATGATCGACTCCGGCAGGCCGCGGATTGCTACTACGATGTTGAGTCGGCTCACCCTGTACGCCGACACCACGACGGTCGCGAAGGTAATCGCCATGCCCAGGCAGTACGCGACCACCACGCTTCGAGGCTCGAAGTGGATCGTGAGGGTGAAGTTCTCCTCCAGTCCGGCGAATATTTGGTTCAACACCGTCACCATCAGCATACTCACGCCCAGCCCCAGCACCACGCCGATGGCCGCTGATACTATCGCGTACGCCGTGCCCTCGAAGGCGAACATCATCACCAGGTGACGCCGCTTGGCCCCGACGGCCCGCGCCATCCCCATCTCAGACTTCCGCGCCGAGGCCAGCATTACGAATATCAGGAAGATCAGCAGGATCCCCACCATGATGGAAAACGAGCTGAAGAGGATGAAGATGGACGTCACCCCGGTGCCCGCCTGTTCCGAGGCATCGATGATGTCCTTCTTGACCTCAACAACACGGAACTCTGCCAGTTCCGCCAGCAGCGAATATGCCTCGGTCGCCGCCGAGTCCAGCTCGGACTCCTCCATCTGTTCTACGACAGCCTGCGTCACCTCAGGGTCCGCCAGCAGGGCGCTCAGATCGTCCGTAAGCTCGGGCTTCCGCAGCTCGGCAGCGAGTCCTCTCAGGTCGTCCAGCTCGTCGCTCGTGCCGTCGCTTGCCTCCAATTCGAGGGCAGCAACCTTCGCGTCTACCGCCCCGATTACATCTTCCCGGCCGAACAGCTCCTTGAGCTGGCTCGCGACCTCCGGGTTGTTGAACAGCACCCGCAGGTCCTTCGTAACGTCCTCGCTCAGATCGACGCCAGTGCGCGCATCACCCCGGTTCGATATGACGATGGTGTTGATCTGGGCCGGCCGGTCCAGCATCTCCTGGGCCTTGCGTAGAGGTGCAAGCAACGTCGGCTCGATCCCTGCGAAACCGCCGCTGCTGACGATTCCGGCTACCTTTAGCCGTTCACTGCGCCCCTCCAGGAATACCTCGATCTCGTCCCCCGCCTGGACCTCGATCTCGTCCATGCTGGGCTCGGAGACGTACACTTCGTCGGCCCCAAGGTCCTCCAGCCGCGCCTCCCCCCCATCCTCGAAGCGAAGGCCCTCGAACCCGCCCAGCATGGCCGGGTCGATGCCTACCAGGTTCATGCGTCCCTCGCTAAGCCCCGTCCTCGTGTTCTGAACGGAGACGTTCTCGGCGATCTGGGGCATGATGCCGTCAATCTTGTCGTTGGCTGACATGTGGACGAGGAGCTCCCGGAACCGCTCCTCGGTGACGTACGCCGCACCAAACTGGGCGTCCTCCCCGGCCCTCGTCGGCACGACCAGCTCGTCGATCTCGCCCAGCCACTCCACCGCGCCGTTGCGGATCGAATAGCTGAGCGTGTCCCCCGTTCCAAAGGCCGCGGCCATGATCACGGTGCTCAGCATCACCCCCATGATGATCAGGGCGGTCTGGCCGGGCCGGCGCGGGATGGGACGCAGGCCCATCTTCAGTATGATCCTGTTCCGTGCCGCCAGGAACCCAAGGACAGCCATGGAAGCCAGGACCACGCCCAGCAGGACGTACATCAGGGTCGTCATGGACAGGCCGAATAGCTCCTCCATTACCCCGCAGCCTCCTGTCCGGTGTCACTCGACCCTGTCCCAGCGCCGAGGCCGTAGTCCTCGATCGACCCGTCGCGCATCCGCACGATCCGCCTGGCCTTTTCCCCCACCTCGATCGCGTGGGTCACGACGATGAACGTCTGGCCGTTCGCCCGGTTCAGCTCTTGGATCAGCGACACGATCTCCGCCGCGTTTTCGCTGTCCAGGTCCCCGGTCGGCTCGTCCGCCCAGACGATTGCCGGGGAGTTCACCAGGGCCCGCGCTATGGTCACCCTCTGCCTCTGCCCTCCCGACAGCTCGCCCGGCGCGTGCTGCGCCCAGTCCGCCAGGCCCACCATGTCCAGCATCTCCAGGGCGCGGTTTCGGGACTCGGATGCCGGTATGCCCGATACCAGGAGGGGCATCTCGACATTCTCCACCGCCGACAGCACCGGAAGCAGGTTGTACATCTGGAACACGAAGCCCATCCGGCGGGCCCGGTACTCGCTCCTCTCATCGTCCGGCAGGTCGTTCAGGACGATCCCGTCGATGAGCACACGGCCCCCGTCCACGTCGTCCAGGCCCGACAGGCAGTTGAGCAGCGTCGTCTTGCCGCACCCGCTGGGACCCATGATAGAGACGATCTCGCCTCGCTCCACGTTCAGGTCGACGCCCCTCAGCGCGTTCACCTGGACAGCTCCCGTATCGTAGGTCTTCTCGACACCCTCGGCAGAAATGATGAAGTCGCTCATTCAGTCCCCTTTCATGCTCGCCTCTTCCGTAATGAAGCACAGTGCATCCCCGGAATGAACGCCGCACATTCTACACCCTGCCTTGCAGACTTACAAGTAATAGTATTCCGGGTTTGGCCGGGTTCCCGTAGGGGCGGGTTTGAAACCCGCCCTCGCCTTGCCTGCGGCCGGCGCTGCCACTAGGTGATCTACCTGTGCTCCTGGACATAGTTTGCGTTGCAAACCAGCATACAGCATTATAGTTTGCCAGGCAAACCTTTTGACGCAAGGGATTCGGAAGGCGCAGAGATCTAATCGACCGCTATCCTCAGCCGCTTGTTGATGCGCCCCTTGCTCTCCCGGCCCGTGACCCTGATCCTGCCCACCTCGCTCGTGTTGGCGACGTGGGTGCCCCCGTCGGCCTGGAGGTCCAGCCCCGTTATGTCCACGGTCCGGACCTCCGTGATCGCCGCCGGCAGCAGGTTGATCTTAGTGCGTATCAGGTCGGGAATCTGGAACGCCTCCTCGCGCGGCAGCGTGCGGATCTCGACATCCCTTGCAGCCTCGACCTCGGCGTTTATGCGTTCCTCGACCTCGGTGGCAAATTCGGCCGACATGCTCTCCAGCTCGAAGTCCATGCGCGCCGTCAGAGGCTTCATGTCGCCCCCGGTGACGAGCGCGCCATAGTCCCGCCACACCACGCCGCACAGGATATGCAGCGCGGTGTGCGTCCGCATGAGCTGGTACCTGCGCTCCCAGTCGATCTCGCCGTGAACGGCCTCGCCCTCCTGTGGGAAGTCTCCGCCCTCGATCTCGTGGACGAGCGCCCCGCCCGACCTCGACAGCTTGCGGACCCGATGCTCGCGCCCGCCGGCCCTGAGCACGCCCGTGTCGGGAGGCTGCCCGCCGCCGCCGGGATAGAAAGCCGTGCGGTCGAGCACCACGCCCTTGTCGGCCACCCCGACTACGCTCGCCTCGAACTCCCTCAGGTAGCTGTCCTCATAGCAGAGAATGATCGTCACGGTAATCTCCTTCGTGTTGGCGGATGTGCTGCCGGTGGCAACCACACCGTATCGAGGATACCACGAGCCGCTACGGGTCCGGCCCGGCGGCACCAGGCGGGTCTGGGACGCGGAATAGCATCTCGTACTGCGCCTCCTGCTCCCGGAATCCCCTCTTCTCATACAGAGCCCGCGCCGGCCCGTTCCCCCAGCCGGTTCCCACGTAGAGCGCGTGTGCCCCGCTCGACCGCGCCGCCTCCTCTGCGAATGCCATCATGCGCGACCCGATGCCCATGCTCCGGAACACTGGCGCGACCGCAAGGTCGTACACGTCCGCGCGGGTGAAGTCCCGCCATCCCGTGTCGGTGAACCTGACGCAGACCAGCCCCGCTGGCTCACCGTCGACCTCCCACAGCTCGGCAACCGTACGCGGGTCTTCCATCGCCTTGGCCAGGTTGCCCAGGAACTCCTTGGTCTGCCCCGTGGTAAGCCAGTCATCGCGGTACTCCTCGAACGAAACGAGCGACCTCACCCACGGGCTGGAGGAGGCGTAGTTGGCATGACTGT
Organism: Dehalococcoidia bacterium; assembly: GCA_965204975.1. GTDB lineage: Bacteria > Chloroflexota > Dehalococcoidia > Lucifugimonadales > CAJWER01. The sequence goes on along the minus strand of OZ242024.1, from coordinate 3,250,116 downwards.
GAAGCTCCAGCAGCACGTCCTTGTCGCGCTCAACGTCGACCCTGCGGTGGGTTATCATGGTTGCCATCATACATTCACGCCCTTATATTGTCGGCACGTACTCGCCATTCAAGTGAGGAGAGCCGAGGAAAGGGGAGGCCCGACAATGGAGAGTCCCAGTAGAGTAGTGGATGTCGTGTCACATAGTCCGCAGGATGTGGAATCCCTCGGCGACATGGGCAACACGGAAGTTCCGGCCAGGCTCACATTGGACAGGCTGCGCGATGCACGTCTGCGTGTTGTGGAGCCCATAGAGGTCATACCTATGGTAGAGGGAGGGAAGTACGTCGCCGAGGCCCCGGAGATAAACGAGTTTGGGTTCGGTGACAATCTGGCTGGAGCTGTGGCAGACCTTCAGGCGGCCGTCGTGGAACTCTATTTCACCCTTGAAGCTGAGCAGAGACGGCTAGGATCGGACTTGGCAGCGGTTTGGAGCACACTCTCCCGGAAGGTCCACAAGGCTGATGCCGCTAGCCGCCCACGAGTTTGATCGTCTGGTCAAGAAGTTCGGGTTCGAGACGAGGAATAGCAGAGACCTTCTCGCATGGCTGATAGTCGATGGGAAGGTCGTCGTTCGGACACGGCGCTCCAGGAAGGCCACCGGCGACCTTCCGATGTTCCATAGCATTCGGCAACAACTGAAACTGAGCGACAGCCAGTTGCGGGACGCCATCAGTTGTAGATTAGGTCGAGACGCGTATATAGAGATACTTCGCAGCAAGGGTATCGTGGACGGCAGTCCTGGCAGATAGGGGTGACGTGCGGTCCATAAGCTCGACCAACTACGACGTCGCCGTGATCGGCGGCGGGATCATCGGCCTCGCGACGGCGATGACGCTGGCCCGAAGCTACCCCGGCCGCCGCTTCGTCCTGGTCGAAAAGGAGCCCGAGGTCGCCCGGCACCAGACGGGCCACAACAGCGGCGTAATCCACGCCGGCATCTACTACGCCCCGGGCTCGCAGAAGGCCAACTTCTGCTCCACCGGCGGGAGGCTGCTGCGCGAGTTCTGCGACGATCGGGGAATTCCGTACCGGATGTGCGGCAAGGTCATCGTCGCCGTCGACGACGAGGAGCGCCCACGCCTCAAGGACCTCTACGAGAGGGGCACCGCCAACGGCGCACAGGGCCTGGAGATGGTCGGCCCGGAGCGCCTCCGAGAGCTGGAGCCCCACGCAGCCGGCGTCGAGGCAATCCACTCGCCGAACACCGGCATCATCGACTTCGGCGCGGTGGCGAACGCCTTCGCGGCCGAGCTCGGCGAGAACGGCGGCGACCTCCTGACGGGCGCGGAGGTGCTGAGCATAGACGAGCGCGCGGACGGCGCACACGTCGAAACGACGCGGGGCGAGATCGCCGCCCGCCGCATCATCAACTGCGCCGGCCTGCACGCCGACCGGGTGGCCCGGATGATGGGCGTCGAGCCCGGCCTGCGCATCGTCCCCTTCAGGGGCGAGTACTTTTCGATTCGCCCGGAGCGCCGGGACCTGGTGCGCGGCCTCATCTACCCCGTGCCAAACCCGAAGCTCCCGTTCCTGGGCGTCCACTTCACCAGGCGAATCGACGGCTCCGTCGAGGCGGGCCCGAACGCGGTCCTCGCCCTGGCCCGCGAGGGCTACCGCAAGACCAGCTTCCACTTGGGCGAGGCGCTGGGCACGCTGACCTACCCCGGCTTCTGGAGGATGTCCGCCACCTACTGGAGGTCGGGCATCAGCGAGCAGCACCGCTCCATGCGCAAGGGCTCGTTCCTCAAGTCGCTCCAGACCCTCGTGCCCGACACACGCATGGAGGACCTCACGTCACCCGGCGCAGGCGTCCGGGCCCAGGCCATCGACAGGAAGGGCAACCTGGTCCAGGACTTCGCCATATCCCAGACACCGACCGCCATCCACGTCCTCAACGCCCCATCCCCCGGCGCAACCTCCGCCCTAACCATCAGCCGCTACATAGCAGACATGGCAACAAAGGCGTTCGATCTGAGGAAGTAGCGTTCGTAGACATCATGGCGTATAGTAGTAGACTGTACGTAGACAGAAGGGCTATAAGAAATGGCCATCACGCTTAGGCGACAGTTGAATGACGAAGAGAAGCAACGCGTCATTGAACAACACGGCCGTGCATGTTTTGCCAATGGCCATGCTATTCCTGATGACGAGTCTGTGCACTTCGACCATATCCGTTCCTTTGCCTCAGGCGGGGCATCCGAAATCAACAACATCGCTCCAATGTGCCCTCAGCATAACCGTGCTAAGGGAACTTTGTCTCTCTTTGACTTCCGCACTCGCCTGAAACTTCAGGAGTTCTTCACTAGCGGTGACAGACTTACTCTTGGACATCTACTAGAGCATCTCCGCTCAATGGGCAGCATCCCAGACTATGGTTTGCCTATAGTCGCCCACAAGGAAGAGGCTGGCGAAGCGATTAGAATCGAATCTTCAAGCATAACCCAAGTCTTTCAAACGTATGACTGTCCAATTACACATTGGAAGTACTTCTATGCAAGGCTTCCAATAGACATACTTGACAGCGACGACGATAGCGATCAGGCAGCAGGATTGCAACCTCGATATTTGATCTTTGACAAGGTTTTCAACCTGTTCAGACACTTTCAGGCAAATCCCGTCCTTCAGCCGTCCTTGGGAAGAATCGACGAGAATCGAATCAAATTGTTTGACGGACAGCACAAGGCTGCTGCTCTCCTGTGGAACGGGCATAAGTATCTGGAATGCAAGGTGTATGTGGATCCAGAGATTCGTTTGCTAAATCAGACGAACATATCCGCTCATGACAGATTCGCTCAGACACGTTTCTTCTCTTCAATAATGGTCCTGAAACTCGGAACTCAATTCGGAGCAGACTTCGAGACATACAAGAACCTTGAAGAAGGAGGTCACAAGAGCGAGGCAGGATTCGTAAACTATATCCGTTCCAATGACAACCTAACAAAAGGCGAGGTGAACAAACGCTTCAGGAACTTCCTGTACAATTCTATCCTTGAAGACAAGGACAATCGGCTAGCCCGGCTTGTATCTGAAACCAACTATCCCACTAACGAGAATCCGTTAACCATAAACGCATTGACCAATTCACTGTTCACATCCTTCCTCTACCGTGAACCCATGGATGAAAACATGGCGACCGACTCCTATAAGCGTGGTGCCGAGCTGCAAAACATGGTGGATCTAATGAATATGCTTGATGGATTGGCACTATCTCAATGGAATCCGAAGGCCGATACAGACGATGAAGGGCAACGCAAGTTGGTCCGTCTCATCCGCTCCAGATTCATGAAGGCATGGTCAGCGTTGCTAAAGGATGCAATCTGCACAAAGCTAGAAATCTATGACGAGGATGAGAAAGTTAAAGTATTCTGTAACGACTTTGGAGAGAATGAACTGAAAAGGGTGAAGTTCGTTACTTCCCGCCTAGTAGACTGGAAGATGTGGGATGAGCCAGCAGACAGTGAGATTGATCAAATCCGGTTGGACAACGACGGAGCAGTCAAGGATTGGTTGAGAGACAAAGGGCTTACAGTTAGTTATCTCTTGGGTGCATCTGAGTAGAGAGTAAACGTAATGAGAGTCTGGTCCTTGGCACTTCCAATGAAGATGAGCATCAGCCAGGCTCGCGCAGCCTCTCTGTAGCGCGATGCCTGCACCCTGTTCTCGAATAGGGTATAGCCATAAAGAGTTGAGGGACGGAACGCACTCACCGAAGCCACAAAGCAGACATTCATGACGAGAGTATGGCAAGAAGGAGACTGGTACGTAGCGCAGGCGCTCGATGTCGACGTAGCTAGTCAGGGCAGAACCTCAGATGAAGCGCTGGCCAACCTGCGCGAGGCCTTGGAGCTTCACTTCGAGCCTCCTGTAGCAGCAGCCGTGCCCCAGCTACATCGCATCGAGGTATCGGAACAGTAGCCAGGTTAAGGAGCATCCCCAGTGAAAATCGCATACGCCTTCCGCCGCAGCATCTACTACCCCTACAGGGGCAACCCCCGCGGCCTGCCTGACCGCGACGTTCGCGCTCGCCTCTTCGGCAAGATCAGGGAGATCGGCTTCGAGGCCGTCGAGCTCGGCGTCGACATGGTCGGAGGGCCGGACGCCGAGGAGGGCCCCGTAGCTGAGCTGCGCCGTGAGCTCGAGGACTACGGCACGCCTTGCGTCGCCGTCAGGGGCGGAGGGGGCGTATCGCAGCCCAACGTCGCTGCCCACAACAGGCTCATGCTGGACAAGACCGTCGACGTCGCCTCGTGGCTGGGCGCGGTCGTCGTCAATGCCACCACGTCCACGCCGCCAAGGAATCCCGACATGGCCGGCGCGTTCGTCGGCGAACCCATCTCCCAGGGTGGAAGCCGCATGGCCTCCTCCGATGACTTCAAGAGGACGGCCGCCGCGCTCAGAGAGGTCGGCGCACGCGCCGGCGGCCTGGGTATCGACGTCTCCATCGAGGTGCACCAGCAGTCCATCACCGACAACAGTTGGGCGACCCTCCACATGCTCGACCTGATCGACAGCCCCCACGTGTTCGCCAACCCGGACCTCGGCAACGTCTACTGGTGCTACGACATCCCCGAGGAGTCGACCGAGGACGCCATCGTGGCCCTGGCCCCCAGGTCGAAGTACTGGCACTGCAAGAACCTGCAGCGCGTCCACATACCCGAGAACGAGCACGCAATCTTCATCCGCGTCCCCCTGCCCGACGGCGAGATCGACTACCGGTTCGCCATATCGGCCATGCACGACGCCGGATTCGACGGCTACCTCGCCGTGGAGGGAATGACGCAGGGCGACCACCTGACCAACGACCGCCGCTCGCTGGAGTACGTCAAGCAACTCCTCGGCGAAATCGAGGGCTGAGCCTTCCTGCTCCTTCTCCCCTGGCGCCTTCCCGCTCCTTCTCCCCTGGCGGGAGAAGGCTGGGATGAGGGGGATCCCCCGTTGTAGGGCCCCGGCGTGACAGCCCGCCTCAGGTCACGCACTCGCAGCAGCGAACCGGCCGGGGTCGAACTCGTCGAGCGGTATCGCTGTCGTCCCCTTGGCCACCAGGTCCGCCGTCAGCTTCGCCATTCCCGGCCCAAGCATCAGGCCGAGCCGTCCCCCTCCTGTGGCCATATACGCGCCCTCGGTACCCGGCGCCTCCCCCAGCACCAGCTTCCTGTCCGCCGACAGGGGTCGGACGCAGGCCGTGTGCATCACGACCTCGCCCTCGGCCAGCGACGGCACGTTGTTGACCACGGCGGCCATGATCTCGTCGCGGGCCCAGTCCGCCGTCGTCTCATCGATGCCCGCGTCCTCGAACGTCGGGCCGACCCATGTCAGGCCGTCGGGCTTGGTCGATGCGAAGTGGTCGCCGCCGCCCACGGACGCGCGTATCGGCGGCCCCGGCAGGCGCAGGCGCAGTATCTGCCCCTTCCACGGCTGCATCCGGATCGGCACGCCCAGCCAGTCCGAGGCGGCCTCGCTCCAGGGCCCGGTCGCCACCACCACCCTGTCGCACCCGATCTCGCCATCCTCCAGCGTCACACCCCGGACCCGGTCGCCATCTCTGGACAGCCCCGTGACATTCGCCTTCACGATGCGAGCGCCCCGCTGCTCCGCGCCCATCGCCAGCGCCAGTGTCAGGCGCTGAGCGTTGACGTCGCAGGTGCCCTCCGTATAGACAGCGCCCAGCGCCGCCGGGTTGATGCGCGGCTCGACGCGCAGCGCATCCTCCGTCGTCAGCCACCGCACGTCGTAGCCCTGCGTGTCAACCTCCCACGACCGCCGGTCGCGCTCGAAGCCCTCCGGCGACTGTGCCGCGACGACCTCGTCCTCGTCGAATGCCAGTGTCAGAGACGGCCGCTCCCGGAACTCCACGTTCACCCCCGTCTCGTCGAGCAGAGACTCGGCAAGCTCGTAGTGCAGCCGCATGCCCATGGACGCCACGTCGAAGTGTGTGCCGTCCATGCCCGCCTCGTCGAACGTGCCCAGCGCGGCATATGAGTAGCCCGATGCGTGGCTGGCAATGCCGTCCCGCTCTACCACCACGCAATCGACGCCCTCGCCCGACAGGAAGTACGCCGTCGCCGCTCCCACCAGCCCTCCGCCAACGATCACCACATCCGCTGTATCCCTGCTCATAGACCCCAATATCCTTCCTTTGCCCCGTAGCTCCTGTCCTCTTCGCCCTTCGCCTGTCCGGAGCCTGCCGAAGAGCGCCCTCCGCAGCTTGTCCCTCCCCCTAATCCCTACTCTCTGTGCCCTCAGTGTCCTCTGTGGTTCATCTCTTTTCCGGACGCGCCCGCCCCTCGAAGAAGAACCGCTCGGCGGTCCCGAACAGCAGGTGGTCCCTGTCCGACGGGCTCAGCCCGGCGTGGTCGCGTATCAACGCCAGGCCCGCCTCGAAGTCCGCCGGAGGGTCCGCGTCGTAGTTGCCCGGCCGCAGCGCGGGGCTGTCGCTCTCCCACATGCACCGCTCCGGCCCGAAGGCGTCGATGGTCCGCTGCACCAGCGGCAGCACGTCTAGGTACGGCTTGACCTTGGATCCCAGGTGATTGAACGGCCCCACCTTGACCAGAACACTGCAGTGCTTGGCTAGGCCGCAGAACGCCGCTATGTCCTCCTCGCGGAACTCGCCGTCGGCTCCTATCCGGCAGAGATGGTCGACGATCACGGGAGTGTCCGGGTACAGCCCGCACATCCTGTCCACCTCCGGGATGTCCACGGGGTCCATCAGGAAGCTGATCGCCAGCTTCTCCTTCGCCCCCGTCTCGAACATCTCATGGTAGCCGGGATGGTCGAGCCACCTGGAACCCGCCGCGAGCAGGCCCGGCCTCGCGCTCCCGCCGCGCACCCTGAACGCGTACACGCCTCCCCGCGCCAGCGCCGACATCTGCCGGGCCGGGCTGCCCACGTCTATGTCCGTCACCGCCGGAACGATCCCCGTCCCGACAAAACGGTCCGGCTCGGCGGCTATCAGGTCGAGGATATAGCTGTGGTCGGTCCCGTACCACGTCATCTGCACGAAGTTGATCCGCCCGATGCCGTGCGGTCCTGCCATCGCCAGGTGGTCCTTCGCCTCGTACGACGGTATCCACAGGTCGGCCTCCTCGAACCCGGGCGAGAGCGGATACCGCTCCTTGTCCGCCGGCCACACGTGGATGTGGGCGTCGATGATCCTGTCGATCGAATCTGCTGCCATTTCATACCCCCAGGCCCGCATCCCAAAGCGGGCGACCGGACAAGTCTACACGCCCGGATGCCGAATTCAAGAATCTGTCCCAGATTGCTAAGTAGTCTCTACTTGGCCCCTTAGGGCTCACCTGTCATTCCAAACGTAGCGCAGCCCATCTGTCATTCCGAACGTAGCGCAGCGAAGTGAGGAATCTAAAGCTGCTGTCCCAGGACACGTCGTGTGTAGCGCAGTTGCCTTGGATTCCTCGCCGCGCTCGGAATCACTATGGCCTTGCGAAGCCCACACCAAAGTGATGAAATTAGCATCCTGAATTGGGACGACAGTCTTGACTGTGACTGCCCGTCAGTCACAGCCCAACATCGCGGAAGGCCCATGTCCAGTGCGCCAGGGTGACCTCGACCCCGCCGCCGCTCACACCGCGGCCGAGAGGGACGACAGGACCGACGACCTCATCGACCAGGTGCGCCGCCTCCTCGAGCAGGAGCGAGTCAGCGATGCCCTGCAGCTCTTGGACGCCCTCCACCCCGCCGACCAGGGCGACGTGCTGGTCGATCTGCCCAGCGACTCCAGGCAGGAGATCCTCGACGAGCTACCGCCGGAGGGCACCGCCGGCATATTCGAGCACCTGACCCAGGACGAGGCGGCCCAGGTCTCGGAGCAGCTCGACACAGCGCACCTCGCCGGCGTGCTGGACGAGACCGACCCCGACGTAGCGGCCGACGTGCTCCAGAACATACCCGACCACCGGCTCAATCCCACCCTGGAGGAGATGGTCGAGTCCGACGCCGTTGCGCCGCTGCTCGAATACCCGGACGAGTCGGCCGGCGGGGTCATGGACCCCGAGCCCCCCTACGTGATGGCGGGCACCACTGCCGCAAACGCCCTCGACATCCTCCGCCTCCGCGCCCAGGCAGAGTCGCCGCCGACCATGCCCGTCATCGACCGGGGCCGCATCCTGGTGGGCAGGGTCGACGTCGTGAACCTGGCCCTGGCCAGGCCAAGCATCAAAGTCTCCGACATCATGGACCCGCACGTCGTCTCCGTCACGCCCGAGACCGATCAGGAGGAATGCGCGGCCCTCGCCAGGCAGTACGACTTCGATCTCATCCCGGTAGTGGATTCCGAGAGACGCCTGCTCGGCGCCATCCATGCCGCCGACATCCTCGACGTCGTGGTCGAAGAAGCGACCGAGGACATGTACCGCATCGCCGCCGTCGAGGGCGAGTCGGTGCAGCGCCCCCTGCTCCGGTCGATGGGCCGAAGGATGCCCTGGCTGGGACTCAACCTCGTGACCGTCTTCCTCGCGGCACTGGTCATAGGTGTCTTCGAGTCGACCGTCGCCCGTGTCGTAACCCTGGCCATATTCCTCCCCATCATCCCCGGCCAGGCGGGCATGAGCGGCATGCAGACCCTGACGCTCGTGGTCCGCAGCATGGCCCTCGGCGAGCTGCCCGGCAGGCGCGTCCTCAGGCTGCTGGTCAGGGAGCTGGCCCTCGCCCTCGCCCAGGGCGTCCTCCTCGGCGCGGTCGTCGGCGCGGCGGCCTACGCCTGGAAGGGCGATCCAACCCTCGGCATCATCCTCGCGGCCGCCATGGTCGGCAACATGATCATAGCCGGCCTCACCGGCGCGGGCGTCCCACTGATCCTCCGCAAGCTGAAGATGGACCCCGCAGTCTCAGCCGCCGTCTTCATCACCACCTTCACCGACGTCCTCGGCCTGCTGCTCTTCCTGGGCCTCGCCACCCTCCTCATCGACCACCTGCTCTGAGCCGCGTCACTACCGTGTGCTAGCATGGTGACTGCATCCCGGCCTCAGGAGAACCTGATGGGGACTCTAACGATTCGTAATCTCGGCGACGGCGTGATCGAGACATTGCAGAAGCAGGCACGGGCGAACCACCGATCGCTGGAGGCCGAAATCCGCTACATACTCACCCAGAGGGTCGACATGAGCGCTCGAATCGCCCAGTTTCGCGAGCAGACGCTTCACATCGCCCGCTCTACCCCCGACGTGCCCCAGACAGACAGCGTAGACCTCTTGCGAGACGACCGCGAGAGGTGAGGCTGACCATCGATGCCAGTGTCGTGACCAAATGGTTCATACCTGAAGCGCTGTTCGAGGAAGCTCGGCCGGTGCTTCTACACGGATACTCCGCTTGGCAGTGAGTACCAACGCCACGTGAGGGCGCATGACTTATGCGAACCACACTGGCCGTGATGACAGCGTTGACGGCAGTGGCCATATCCTGTGCTGACCAGGCGCCGACCACACCCGCGCCGAAGGCAGCCGTACCGACGGCAGAAGCCGCTCCGACACCAACGGAAACGCCGCCCCATACACCTACGCCGGCGCCAACAGCAACTCGAACCCCAACCGCAACGCCCACTCCAACCCCGACCATCACCCCCACACCGACTCCCACCCGGATACCGGGGCGAGCCGATCTCTACGAGGTCGCCAAGTCCCCGGAGCACATGGTCTCCATCTGGTGGGACTGGGCCCAGCGCGACAGGAAGCTCCGCGAGGTCGTGTTCGATCTCACCATCCACTCCGATCCGGGCAACTTCTCCGAAAGGAACGGTCTCTATTTGATGGTATGCAGCGGCGATGTAGGGGAGCACGGGTTCTACTTCGGCCTGCAAACGGACGTGTATGATCCCAACCGGAGGAGCGGGCGCGGCAAGGGCCTGATCTTCTCCCGCTGGGGCGAGCGCGACCTTGCATGGGCCAGACCCGCAGAGGGCAGCTGGATGCAGTCCTCCGGCCACGAAGGGGACTTTATCGGTGTCCGAGCGGCCTACGAATGGGGCATCGGCGACTATCGCATATGGATAGCCCCCGACGGGGCCGACGAAGATGGTGAATGGTACGGCGTTTGGCTCACCGACTACACCGCCGACACGACCGTTTGGGCGGGCTCATTGAAGTTCCCGTACGACGACAACGGGAAGACCGCCATCAGGGCATCCGTGTACACTACTCTCGAAATCTACGGCAGTCCCATCCGGCCCATCGACATACCGGAGTGGTACGTCACGATGCAGCGGCCGGTTGCCGGTGGCATCAAGCCTGCCTATGGCTCCCCTGTATATTCATCGATCAACGGCGAAATCCTGAACTCGGACTTCCAGTACGGCGCGGGCACGGCACACTTCCGCGTAGGTGGCACGACCAAACGGGTAGGTCCCGAAAGAAGAATCAACTTCCAGTGACCGTTCAGGCGTCGAGCGCCGCGAGCTTCCCTACCAGCTCTGCAGTGCGGGTGAGGTGCCAAGCCAGCAAGTGTTCAGTCTTCGTGAGTTTCGTACGACTCGCCCTTGGGGCTGAGCGGGGCTCCCCCTCCTCTCCCTCGACGGGAGAGGACTGAGGTGAGGGTGACTCCCCGGCGGCGTAGCCGGCTCCCCCTCCCCCTTCACCCTTCACAATTCCTCCCTGCCACCCCTGCTCCACATCCGTCCATCGCCGCTCCACATCCCACCATCCCTGCTCCACATCCCACCATCCCCGCTCCACATCCCACCATCCCCGCTCCACATCCCACCATCCCCGCTCCACATCCGTCCATCCCCGCTCCACATCCGTCCGTCCCCGCTCCACATCCGTCCATCCCCGCTCCACATCCGTCCATCGCCGCTCCACATCCGTCCATCCCCGCTCCACATCCGTCCATCCCCGCTCCACATCCGTCCATCCCCGCTCCACATCCGTCCATCGCCGCTCCACATCCGTCCATCGCCGCTCCACATCCCACCACCCCCCATCATCCCCCCCTCTCTCTCCCTCCCAATCGTCGTTCCGGCCCCCGAGCCGGATTCCTGCCCCAGGAACCGTCCCTCACCCAGGGGCGGCGCGGGGGCTCCCCCTCCCAATCATCCCCATCATCTCCATCACAAGAATCACAGTTCAGACACTCCCCATCATCCCCCTCTCCCCTCCGTGACCTCTGTGCCCTCTGTGGTTTAAATCCCCCTCTTCCCTCCGCGACCTCCGCGACCTCTGCGGTTAAATCCCCCGCCATTTGACTAGCACGAACGCCCGTGCTATTGTCTCCCCATGAAGACCTCCACACAAGACCCGGTACATGGTCCCCTGGCTGCGACGTAGAACACCCTGGAACAGTTTGGAACAAAACTCGGCAAATTCGGGTAAGCGTTCAGCATCGAGGGCGCCGCTCCCCTCTTCCCCCCGAGGGGGAAGACACAGAAGGGGGCTCCTCCCGGGCGGGGCCGTGGTCTCTCCCGTAGGGGCGGGTTTGACACCCGCCCTCCCCGGAGGGGGACTCGGCGCGGGGCTGCCGTCGTCCCTGCGGAGGCAGGGACCAAGCCAAAGTAGCGTTGAAATTGCCCTTTGACAATCGGCGCACCTTAGTTCTATAATCCCACTGAGGGACAGACCCCGCGAGGGCTGTCCCTTCTTCTTTTTCGCGGCCGGCCCATCACCAAGACGGGAGGATGCGGCATTGGCCTACTTCGACTCCAGGGTATCCAGGTTCCTGATCTTCGACGCGGGCGGCGCCAGCCGCGACCTGTCGCCCTTCATAACAGACGTGCGCGGCCTGCCGGGCGACCGGACCCTGAACGAGGTCACCGCCCTGGGCGACTCGGGCGCAAGGTTCATCCCGGGCATCGAGGACGTCGCGGTGCTGCTGTCGGGCATCTTCGACGACAGTGAGCCCGGCGGCCCCGACTCCGTGCTGGGCCCGCTCCGCTCTCACCCAGCGGCGGTCCCCTTCGAATACGGCCCCAGGGGCGCTTTCGCGGGATCGGTGAGGTACTCCGGCTCATGCTGGGTTGTCTCGTACCGGCTCCGCAGCCGCGTCGGCAGCAGGGTCGGGTGGACCGCCGCCCTCCAGGTCGACGGCACGGTAAACCGGGACAGCTTCTAGTCACGATCGGAAGTACGCACCAAACCAAAGCGGAGGAAAGAGATGCACGTACGACTGCCTTCGGGCGGATGGTGGGATATAGAAACGAGGCCTCGCTGGCGGCACTTGCGCAGCTGGATGCGTTCCCGGCAGGGAGCCGGTGCCCAGGACGGGCTCGCCGACGAGGTGCTCGTCTCGCTTACGAAGGGCTGGAGCTTCGGCCTGCCCGTGGAGACGTCCTCGCTGGAGCGGATCGACGCCGGCGATCTCGCCGCGGCATTCGCCTCGGTTCGGAGTGCGCTGGCCGAGCTGTGGGACCTGGACGAGCAGCGCGAGCGGACCGAGCGGCTCTTCACCGAAATGGCCGCCGGTAGGGTGCCCGACGAGTTCGAGGAGGCCCGCGTCATGGCGCTCACCGGGTGGAGCTGGCACACCCTGCAGGAAACGCCCGCCGACGCTGTGGAGGCGATGATGGCTTACCTGTCCGTACGCAGCGTCCGTGAGCACGGGGGCGCGCTCGACTTCCCGGCTGCGGCCAATGGCGAATAGGCCTGTGGACGAAGCGGCGCTCACCGACCTCCGTTCCTCCCTGGAGCGCGACGTCGCCGGCCTCGCCGGGCCGTCGTTCGCGCATCGCGCCTCCCGTGCGCGGCACGGAGAACGAGGGGATCCGAACCCTGCTGCCGGCGCAAGGGGGCGTCTCGCCAATCTCAACGGCGGGGTCGACTTCCTGGACGACGAGCGTCGCTTGAGGCTCCTTGCCAGGGAGATCAAGCGGCTGATCATCGAGGACGCCAGGCGCGGAATCGACGTCTAGCTAGGGAACGGCATTGAGGGGGCACAGTACCGTCATTCCGGCGAAAGCCGGAATCCAGTTTTCGGCAAAGAGAAGGAGCAACCAAATCATGCAGGCCAAGTGGCTCGTATCGGTCGACTGGAACGACGACGGCGCATTCTCGGACCCGAGCGAGGACGTAACCCGAGACGTGCTCGGCCTGACCCTCGAGCACTTCCGTGATCTCGCATCGGGCTACATGGAGTCCGCGCGGCTCGACCTGGAGCTCAGGAACGACACCCACCGGTACAGCCCGCCCAACGCGGCCTCGCCTCTCTCCGGCACCCTCGTGCCCGGGAGGCGGGTATGGGTCAGGGCCGCCTACCCCTTCGACTCGCTGTCGGGCACGCCAGGCGACCGGCTCGAATCCCGGACTCCCGGCACTGGCCCCGGCTTCTCATGGGCGGAGAACGGCGGAGCCTTCGAGATAGCCCCGGCGGGCAGCGGCGTCCGCGCCGCCGGGTCCCAGGGCACGACCCGCACGGCGACCATCGACTTCGACTCGCCCGACGTGTCCTTCGGCTGCTGGTTCACCAGGGGCTCATCGCCGCGCCGCGGCGGGCTGTGCCTGAGGCAGTCCGCGGACGGATACCTGTACGTCCGCGTCACCGGCGAGACAATCGAAGTGGGAGAGGCCCCCTCGGGGTCGCCCGACACCCTCCTCGCTGCCGCGCCCTACGCCTGGGACGAGGGCGACGAGAAGTTCCTGCAGGTGGTCGCGCACGGCGACGCGATAACCGTCTTCGTGGACGACCGCGCCGTGCTCGAGGCTGTCTCGTCGTTCAACTCCCTGGCTGCCGGCCACGGCCTGTTCTGCGAGGGCGCCGCGGACCACCTCTTGCGCGGATTCGGCGGCTGGGTGTCTCTATTTCACGGACGGATCGACGCGATACAGCCCAGGCCCGGGCGCGGGGCGCAGTACTGCCACGTGAGAGCCTTCGACGAGATGGAGCGGCTCGGCACGATCACGCTGTACACCTACGCGACCGCACAGCTCCCCCAGTCGGCCGGCGACATCCTGCACCATATCCTCGACTACGCTGGCGTCGACGCCGCCCGCCGCAAGATCGAAGGCGGGTCCGTGCTGGTGCCCGACACCTTCAGCCCTGCCATCTGGGGCGTGAGGGCACTCGATGAGATACACAGGCTGCAGGACGAGGAGGACGGCCTTGTGTACGTGGACGGGCACGGCCGCTGGAGACTGGAGGCCAGGGACCACCGGGATTCAGGCGCCCACGGACGTCGATTGGCTGCGGTGACCGGCGCGAGCGGAGGCGCAGGTCCTTACTTCTCAGACCTCGCGTGGGACGACGGCGCGGACAACGTCGAGAACATGGTCTTCATGCGGATCAGGGGCTTTACGAACCATGGACTGCGCGCGGCGTGGACGCTTGCCGAGAAACCCTCGTTCCGAGCCCTCGAGACCCAGGACTTCCTGGCGGAGGCGGCCGGTTACGACACCCTCGGAGGGCAGCTCAGGCCAATCCCGAACCTGGACTACAGGGCCAACACCCGGCAGGACGGCTCCGGCGACGACATCACCCGCGAGATCTCGGTGTCGTACCCGGACACGGCAACCTACAACGGCAAGGGCACCCTGGTGCGCGTCGCGTTCGGATCGACACCCGGATACCTGACGCTGCTCCAGCTCCGCACGTTGAACGCCATCACCTACGACGACCCGGTCATCCTCCGCGTTGAAGACGCGGACAGCCGTAGCCTGTACGGCGACCGCATCAGGTCCATCGACGCCAGGTGGACGCGCGATTCGGACGCGGCCCTGGCCACGATCCGCAGCAGGATCGGCCGGGCAAAGAGCGCCAGGACGGTCCTCAGGCTCGCCGTCAACAACGGCTCAGGAGACAACCTGGCGCTCCTGCTCCAGCGGGCTATCTCCGACCGAGTGCGCGTAAGCTATCCCGACATGGGCATAGAACGCGACTTCTTCATCGAGGGCCGGTCCATCGCCGTTTCACAGGACTGGGGCCTCGTAACCGGCTCCCTGCTCCTGTCGGGGGCGACGTAACCGTCATTCCCGCGAAGGCGGGAATCCATCCCCGGACGTTGGCCTTACACCGATTTCTGGACTGTGTGGCGCCGCTCCACTCCACCCCTCTAGGTTCCTGCCTTCGCAGGAACGACCGAAACCTCTATGGCTTCGTCGCGGACGGCGGCATCAGACGCAGCCGCCGCTGGAACGAGATGCGCCGGAACGACTCCGCGTGCTCCATCCCGTGGCCCTTCGCGCGCTCCCTGCGCCACATCTTCATCCTCTCGCCGATCTCCTCGATGCTGCTGCCGCCGATCTGGGACTCGTGCTCCGCGAGGGCCTTGATCGACGTATCCATGTGCCCCGTTACGTCCACCCAGAGGTCCGGATCCGGGTGGCCCATGATCCACGCCTCCGAGACATTGTGCGGCTCCAGGCCCTCCTCGAGAAGCTCAGGGAAAGTCAGGTGGTCCCGCGCTGTTGGGAAGATGGCCGCCAGGGTCGCCTCGCCGGACGCGATGTGGTCCGGATGGCCCACGCCCCAGCCTCCGCCGTCCAGGCTTCGCATTGGGTACATGCATATCACCACGTCCGGCCTGTGGCGCCGGATCTCCCGGGCAATGTCGCGCCTCAGCTCCAGTGTCGGCTCCAGGTACGCGTCCGGGTACCCCAGGAACACCACGTCCTTCAGGCCGAGCACCTTGCCCGCCGCTATCTGCTCTCTCGTCCGTATCGCCGACAGCTCCTCCGACGTGATCGTCCGGTCCCCCGTGCCCTTGCTCCCGTCCGTGCAGACCACGTAGACCACCTCGACACCCTCGGCGCACCACTTTGCCACCGTGCCGGAGCAGCCGAACTCCGCGTCGTCGGCGTGGGCCACCACCACCATGGCCCTCTCCAGCGTTCTCTCTTCCTGTTCCTGTTCAGCCATATCTCTCCGCCAGCGTTGTGTTTTCGTTCCATCGACCAGAATATGGTATCCAGCATGCGGCCCTGTGTCCATGTGGACGGCGCCGACTGCCCTCTTCCGTATAATGGCCCCCACGATGGGGATGAACGAAAGCGCGGGCTCCCCCTGGAACAGGGCGTACGACAGCATGGCCTGGCTGCCGGGCGGGTGGCTGAACGCCGCCCACGAGACTGTCGACCGCCACGCACGCGGGCGGCTGGGCAACAGGACCGCGCTCGTCTGGGTCGGCCGGGCCGGCGAGGTCGAGCGCTACACCTTCCGGCACATCAAGGCAATGTCGGACAGGTTCTCCAACGTGCTCGACAGCCTGGGCGTCGTGCGGGGCGACCGCGTGCTCATATATCTGGAGCGAATCCCGGAGCTCTACTTCGCCTTTCTCGGCGCGCTCAAGTCCGGCGCGGTCGCGGGATTCCTCTCCCCCGGCCTGGGGCCGGAGCAGGTGCGCGACCGCATGGCAGTGACCTCCGCGAAGATCCTCGTCACCCGGCCCGGCCTCCGCCGCCGGATGGGCGCCATCGTCTACGAGCTATTCGATCTCCAGCACATCGTAATAGTGAACAAGAACAGGCGCGACCCGGGCCCGCCGGACATCGCCGACCTCGTGTACGAGGAGGAGATGGCGAAAGCGCCCAATGAGTACCGCACAGCTCGCACGAGCCAGCTGGACGACGCGACCGTTCACTTCACCGCCGGGGTATCGGGCAAGCCCAAGGTCGTAGTTCACCGCCACCAGGCCGTGGTGCAGCAGCATGCCACCGGGCGGGATGTCCTGGACCTGCACGGGGACGATGTTTACTGGTGCACCGCCGCTCCTCACCAGCTTGGCGGGGCGGCCTACGGGATTGCGGCGCCCTGGTCCAACGGCATCACCCAGGTAGTGCATGAGGACCCGCTCGACTCCGGGCCCTCGCTGCGTCTCCTCCGCGAACACGGCATCACGGCCATGTTCACCACGCCCACGTTCCTCGAAGACCTGGCACACGCCGAGGAAGTCGCCGGTTCGCTCAGGCACGTCGTCTCCTGCGGCGAAGCTCTCAGCGTAGAGCTGGCCTCCAATGCCAGCCGCGCGCTCGGAGTCCCAGTCCACGACAGCTACATGGAGACGGAGACAGGCTCGGTCGTCTGCGCCAACCCGCCGGGCTCCGACCCCGTGCCGGGCTCCATCGGCTCGCCCATGCCGGGAATCGAGATGGCCGTCCTGGGCCCGGACTCAGTGCCCCTCGACGCTGGGGCTGAGGGCCGGCTCGCCATCCGTCCGGGCTGGCCGTCCATGTTCTCCCGCTACTGGCACGACGAGCCGCGATACAACGACCGCTTCCGCGGGGGGTGGTACCTCACCGGCGACCGCGCAGTCGCCGACCCCAAGGGCCGCTTTCACCTCTCATCAAGAGAAGCCTAAGGTGGGCTGTTTTGCTTCTTCGCTCCCGCTAGCTACGCTGACGGGGCACTCCCGACAGTCGATCTGGGAAGCG
Source organism: Dehalococcoidia bacterium (assembly GCA_965204975.1). Classification (GTDB taxonomy): domain Bacteria; phylum Chloroflexota; class Dehalococcoidia; order Lucifugimonadales; family CAJWER01. The sequence goes on along the minus strand of OZ242024.1, from coordinate 3,232,771 downwards.
TGGCTCGGCTCTCTTCAGAGCGCCTATCAGTGCCCGGGCGTCCGATATGCCTCCCCACACATAGTCTTCCGGATACCTCTCTTCGTAGAAGTTGGTGTGAAGGGCCTCGAGCGTCGAGAACATCCGGCGACTCTGCTCAGGGTCGTCGGTGAGCCTTGTAAGCGCATACGTGATCTGCCTGATCTGTTGGTGAGAGTTGTTGGGCCAACCCCTGTCCTTGGCAACAGATTTGACGTGGTGCGCTACCGCTCCCCAGGCCTTCTCTGATGCTTGCAGCATGTCGCCCTTGTTGTACTCGTCCACAGCGTGGTCGAGGAACATGTCGCTGATTTGCCTGTGCCGCACTGCAGTCGTCAATCGATCATCCCTGCTGGCGCTTCTCGTCTGATGATACCACGGCTGCGCATAGCTACATCGCGGCTTGAGCGCACCCCGTCAGTCCCGTGGAACTATGGGCAGCGTGACGTGCGACGGGTATTCCGGCCTGTGGTGAACGGTCTGCAGCGCCGAGACGACAGCCAGGTCGCTCCCGATCGGCTCTCCGGTGTTCGCGTTGCGGTCGTACTTCGGGAAGTTGCTGCTGGACACCTCCAGGCGCACCCTGTGTCCCTGCATGAATACGTTGCTCGTGGCCCACATGTCGATGTCGTACCTGTAGACGGCGCCCGGTTGTATGTTGCTCGACTGCAACCCGGCCTCCCTGGACCTCGCCCGGACGATCCCCTCAGCAACGTTCCTTGCGTAGCCGTCCGGACCCACGTCGACCAGCTTCGCGGTGAAGTCCGTGTCGGGAGCCGAGCTTGACGCGTAGACGGTCGCGGTAACCGGCCCCGTCACCTCCAGCGGCTCATCCAGCGGCTGGGTCGTGTAAACCAGCACGTCGTGCCTCGACTCGACCAGCCGCTGGTCGTATGCCCCGGCGGGTACGACGCCCGCATCGCAAATGACCGGGCCTCCCCTGGTCGGCACAGGGTCCAGGGGGTTGTAGACGTAGACGTCGGGGGGTTCGCCTCCGCTGGGGGCATCCCGCTCCAGCCGGCCGTCGCCCCAGAGCGAGTTGGCCTTGCCGTTGCTGTGGATATAGAACGGCGCCTCCTCGGCCCTGGACAGCGGCCACTCGTCCTCCTCCCTCCACGCGTTCTCGCCCATGACGAAAATGGTCACGGGCCGGTCTTCCCGCACGCCGTTGTCCTCGTCCATCAGCCAGTGATCGAAGAACCTGAGCAGCTGGCCCTGCAGATCGATCCCGTAGGCCGACGAAGCCACGCTGCCGAAGCTCCGCTCACCCGCAACGCTGTCTCCGAGGCCCGAATGGACCCAGGGACCGATCACCAGCCTCTGGCCGTCCCTCGCCACCTCCGTGGCTGCGCCCTGCCGCATCCCCGTGAAATTGCGGATCGTGCCGCCAAGGAATATGTCGTACCACCCGCCGTAGTTGAACGCCGGAACGGCGATCTCGGAGTGTACCTCCTCGATCGAGATCCCCCTCCAGTACTCGTCGTACTCGGGGTGGTCCAGCCAGTCGAAGTAGTACGGCGCCATGTCTCCCCTAAGCTCGGGGTGGTCGTTCAGAGGGAGATTCAGGAAGCTGTCCATCACGCTGTCCTTCGCCTCGACCAGCATCTCGTACTGCTTCGGCGAGAGGTAGAGCCGGGTCGACAGGTTGCGCCAGTTCTCCGCAACCAGGGAGCTCATCGTCCAGTAGAGGTTGAACCCCAGCTCGAACGCACCGCCGCGCCACGCCCAGCCGTCGTGATAGTTCGATGCCGTCACGCCCGGCGCTATCGCCTGGAGCGACGGGGGCTTGGACCTTGCCGCGAGCCACTGTGTGGCACCCACATACGACGATCCGTACATCCCCACCCTGCCGTTGCACCACGGCTGTCCGGCCACCCATTCCACCGAGTCGTACCCGTCGTCCACCTCGTCCACGAACGGGTAGAACTCGCCGTCCGACGTGTAACGTCCCCGGACGTCCTGTATAACCACGGCATACCCGGCCATCGCGGCGCGTACGGCGTCCAGCGAATAGCCCCGGCTGTGGGGCGTGCTCTTGCTATATGGCGTGCGCTGGAGCAGCGCGGGCAGCTTGCCAGGACGGTCGGGACGGAAGACGTCCACGTAGGTAATGGTCCCGTCCCTGAGCATGAGCGGCTGGTCCGGATCGAATCTGACGGAGTTGGAATCGGCAGCCATCGCTGGTTTACCTTCGCCCCGGACACCTACCACTACTCGGAAGCGGCATAATAGCACACCGGCTGCGGTCACGGAGAATAGGGAGAATCGTCCCTGAATCTGCCGTTCCATCGCCCAAAACTTGTCCCGGATTCTGTATAATCCACGCGCTCGACCAGGGCCGCAGCGACTCACTGACAGAAGGCTCCGCGGGTCCGCTACGCCCACACAGGGCATCGCCACATGAGCGGCGTGCCCACAGGAGCGGAGGTGAGCACGTCGCAGGGCCTAGGTAGGTTCGTTCCCAGCCTGAGCTACGACCTCCAGACCTTTCGTGGCGATGTCTTTGGCGGCGTCACATCGGCGGTCGTGGGCCTCCCGGTTGCCCTGGCATTCGGAGTGGCGTCGGGACTCGGCGCGCTCGCGGGAATATACGGTGCGATCGCCGTCGGCTTCTTCGCGGCCGTGTTCGGGGGGACCCGCTCCCAGATCTCCGGCCCCACCGGCCCGATGGCCGTCGTCATGGCCGTCATAGTCGCCGCCCATGCGGACAACCTGGCCGGGGCGTTCACGATCGTCCTCCTGGCCGGGCTGCTGCAGATCGGTCTCGGCGTGCTCAGGATAGGGCGGTTCGTCGCCTTCACCCCCTACTCGGTGATCTCCGGATTCATGTCCGGAATCGGAATCATCATCATCCTGCTGCAGGTCCTGCCTTTCCTGGGCCACTCCGTCGCAACGGGCGGACCGGTGGGATCGGTTCGCGCCTTGCCGGACGCACTGACCGACGTCAACATAAGCGCGCTTGGCATTGCCCTCATCACCCTTGTCGTCGGTGTGGTTTGGCCTAGGCAGCTCAGCAAGTACCTCCCACCCACCCTGGGCGCGCTGGCAATTGGAACGCTGCTGGGTGTCCTTTGGTTGACTGATGTGCCGATAATCGGCGACGTGCCGACAGGTCTGCCGGAAGTACAGCTGCCCGAGCTGACAGTCAGCGCATTCGTGAATGCCGTTCAGCCGGCGCTGATCATCGCCCTGCTCGGCTCCATAGACAGCCTGCTCACGTCCCTCGTGGCCGACTCGATGACCCGCACCCGCCACAACCCCAACAGGGAGCTGGTGGGCCAGGGAATCGGCAACATAGCCGCCGGGCTCGTCTGGGGGCTTCCGGGAGCGGGCGCGACCCTGGGCACGGTGGTGAACATACGGGCAGGCGGGAGCACCCAGGTCTCAGGAGCGATACGGGCAGGCATACTGTTGGCCCTCGTACTTGGACTGGGGAGATACGTCGAGGCCATCCCCCACGCAGTCCTGGCCGGGATACTGATGAAGGTGGGCTGGGACATCATCGACTGGCGTTTCCTGACCCGCATCCATCGCGTTCAGCGGGAACACCTCATCGTCATGCTGATAACCATGGGACTCACGGTCTTCCTCGACCTCGTCACCGCCGTCGCAATTGGCATGATCGCCGCTGGCATGGCCAGCGCCCGCCAGTTCGAGCGGCTCGAGCTCGACAGCGTCGTCTCGGTGCCCCTGCTGGACCAGGCCTTCTTCGCCAAATACGACGACATGGGAGAGATCGACGAGTTCTCCGCCCGCGTCGGACTGGTCGCCCTCAGGGGCAGCTTCTCGGTAGCCTCCTCCATCAAGCTCATCAACACCATCAGCGTCGACATCCGGGACCACGAGGTCGTGATCCTGGACTTCTCCGACACCGTCTACATGGACGACAGCGCCGCCCTCGTAGTCGAGCAGATGATCGACACCGCGATTGCCGAGGACACGGAGTGCATCATCATGGGTCTCTCCGGCCATCCGGCCGACAACCTGCACGCGCTAAACGTCCTCCAGCACGTGCCGGAAGACCACTTCGCCGAGACGCTCGACCACGCAAGGGACATCGCAAAGGGGCTCATCCAGGCCCGGCCCGCGTAACCACACCGGCTCCCTGGAGTGACGCGGCCTCCCATGGGCTACGGCGTCATTGCAAGCGGGTGGTCCACCAACTGGCGATCCACGGTTAGGAGCTTGAGGCCCTCCTCTTGGGCCTGGACCAGCAGCATCTCGTCGAAGGGGTCCCTGTGGGGGATGGGCGTCTCGAGCTGCCGTGCCGCGTGACCGATGGTCATGGGTAGGAAGGTCACGTCCTGCTCCCCGAGCACCTCGACCACGTCGTCCGGCGCAAAGGGGACGCCGTGCTCGCCAAATCGGCCGCGCGACCGAAGCTTCAGGCGTATCTCCCATATTGAAACGGCGCTCACGTAGATCTGTATGGCCTGGTTCGTGAGGATGAACCGCTCAGTGTCCGAGAGCCGGTCTCGCGACGCCATCAGGTTGTAGAGGTAGCTCGTGTCTAGGAGAACGCGCACGGTGGCCGCTCTATTCCAGTCCTAGGACCTGCCGGCTTAGGGCAGGGTCGTCGAATTCGGCTGGCCAGCCCGCTTCGTCTCTCTCGACTCCAAGCCGCTCGCTCGCCGAATCCAGCTTGTCGAAATCGATCCCGCCGCTCTTCCGGTACCGAACGAGCTCTACCGTCGGCTCCCCGTGCTTCGTGATGACCACCCGCTCGCCCCTCTGAGCGGCCACCACTAGTTCGGAAAACCGTGCCTTTGCTTCTCGAAGGGCAAGCTCCAATAGTAGTCCTCCACAGATTGATTCCGCGAAATTATATGCACAATTGAGGTTACATACAAGACTACATAGTGACTACAATATCCCCCAAGCTCCTCCGTAGACCGGACATGCTAGAATCTGGCTTCTCAGTACGCGCCAGCCTAGATGTCCTGCCGACTAGGTGCACGCCAATGAACGCCGAGCATAACCAGGACGTGACCCACAATACCCTGAACGCGGAGTGGGAGCGTGTCCGGAATGCCCTGCCACCGGACCTGTCCCTACGTATGCGTCGCTCAATGAGTTGGTTGAAGCGCGCGGAGCAGGAGAGGGATTCCGACGACGACGCAGCCTTCATCTTCTACTGGATCGCCTTCAACGCCGCCTACGCTAGAGACAGGCCGCGCGACCCGGAATCGTCGGAGCGTCAACTATTCGCAGGGTACTTCGACACCTTACTGTCGCTCGACTCCGACAACACCATCTACGACGCCATCTGGCACAGGTTCTCCGACTCAATAAGGGTGCTTCTCAACAACAAGTTTGTGTTCCAGGCATTCTGGAACCACCATGCAGGCCTTGGCTACCACAACTGGGAGTACACATTCGAGAACAGCAGGCGCGCCGTGCACTCTGCGCTCGCCGGACGCGACACTGAGTTTGTCCTCAGCACACTCTTTGACAGGCTCTACGTCCTACGCATCCAGCTCTTCCACGGTGGCGCAACCTGGCGGAGCTCCGTGAACCGCTCACAGGTACGCGACGGCGCCAGGATACTCGCATTCCTGGTGCCCCTGTTCATTGGCCTGATGATGGCCAACCCGCAGATCGACTGGGGCCCTCCAGATTACCCAGTGGTCGACTGACGGGCGCGTCTCCACCCTACCATCATGTAGAATCCCCCGAACCGTCCCGCGGGAGGCTACCCATGACCCACGACCTGATCGACCCCAAGTCTCACAAGCAGCTCTTCATCGACGACCATGCCATCGAGCGCCTCTACGCCATCGAGCGCACACTGCACCAGCCCGACCGCAAGGGCGCGGTCCTACGGCGCGACCGAGAGATGGGACAGATCCGCGTCGCCGCGTGGTCCGTCCCGATCTGGAACCCCGAGAAAGACCTGTGGGAGTGGTGGTACAACGGCCACTACGGCGAGACCGACGCCTACTTCAACCACTACGCCACCTCCGCCGACGGCGTCCACTGGGACAAGCCCGACCTCGGCTTCTATGAGTGGCAGGGCTCGAAGAAGAACAACATCGCCCTCGACCCGTCCGACAAGTCCGGCACGCTCGACGCCCAGGCGGGCCTCGGCCTCTACCACATACTACGCGACGACCGTGACCCCGACCCGGGCCGGCGCTACAAGGGCCTGTTCGGCGCAAACAACAGGCACCTCGGCGTATCGCCCGACGGCTTCGACTGGACCATGCTCGACACGCCGCCCATACCCAGCAAGGACACCTCCAAGTTCTTCTACGACCCCTACACCGAGCAGTTCGTCGCCACCGTCAAGCTCGCAACGCAGTGGGGGCGCTCGGTATGGGTCACCACCAGCAAGGACTTCGACCACTTCTCCGAGCCGCGGCTCGTCCTCCACTCCGACGACGTCGACTGGGAGAACTGCCGCCGGCGCGTCCGCAAGATCGTCGAGGACCCGGCCTACTTCACCCCGCCCATCGTCGACGACGAGGACTACATCGCCGAGGTCTACCTGATGCCCGTCATGCCCTACGAGGGGCTGTACGTCGGCTTCCCCAACCTCTTCAACCCTTTCGGCGCGATACCCGCCCCCCACATGAACTTCACGCGGATCAACCAGGCCGAGCTGGCAGTCTCGCGCGATCTCTACAACTGGGAGCGCGTCGCTGACAGGGAGTTGTTCCTGCCCGTGCAGCCGTGGGACGGCGCAGCCTACGATACGAGCCAGATCAGCATCTGTGGTGCGCCCATCGTGCGCGGCGACGAGATCTGGGTCTACTACAACGGCTACCGGATGCCGGGCTACAGGCACCTGTATGAGATCTACGACAGGAACAGGGAGCTCTTCAGGCTCAAGATCGACCCCGCCGTCTTCGAGGACATCGGCGCGATGAACCTGGCGACGCTGCGCCTCGACGGCTTCGTATCCCTAGACGCACCCGAGGTGGGCAAAGTCGTGACCAGGCCCTTCCTCTGGCGCGGCGAGCGCCTGTTCATCAACGTCGACGCCGCCTGGGGCGAGATCCGGGCCGAGGTCCTGGACGCCGACAGCACCGCGCCGCCCGAGCCCGCTGGCCCGCCCATCGGCCCCGACAACTTCCGGATCGCCGCCGGCTTCGACAGGGCTACGGCCGTGCCCGTCACCGGCGACCACGTCCGCGCCGAGCTGCGATGGGAAAACGGCACGCCGCCGAGCTTCGAGCAGCCGGTCCGCCTCAGGTTCACCATGCGCCAGGCCCGCCTCTACGCCTTCTGGCTCCAGTGACGCGTTTCCCCAGGCGTACGTAGTGAATCGCCCGGCTGTAGGGGCGGGTTTGAAACCCGCCCTCCCCTCGCCGCAAGACCGGGCCACTCACATGTGGCCCCATCATGACGACTTGGCGTAAGATAGCGCAGCCAGGCAACGGAGGTTAATGGAATTGGCGAACACCATTCGACGAAAGCTGGCGGCGGGACAGGCGATCGTGGGAACGCTGGCGGGCCTCGACGTGCGGGCCGCAAACAAGGCAGTGGCCGAGTCCGGCTTCGACTTCGTGCTTATCGACACCCAGCACAGCGCCATCGACCAGACGATGCTGAGCCGCATGGTCACTTCGATGGGGCACAAGGACGTCGTCGTCCGCGTGCTGTTCAACGAGCCGTGGATGATCAACCAGGCCCTGGACATCGGGGCGGACGGCGTCATCGTACCCCTCACCGAGTCCGCCGCCGACGTGGAGCGGGCTGTGGAGGCGGCCAAGTACCCGCCTCGGGGCAACAGGAGCTGGGGAAGCTCCCTGCGCGCGGACAAGTTCGGCGGCTCGCCCGGCTACTCCAGGGTGGCCAACGACGAGACCCTCGTATGGCCCCAGATCGAGTCCGTCAAGTCCGTCGAGAACATTGACGAGATACTCACGGTCGAGGGCGTCGACGGCATCATGGTCGGCCCCGGCGACCTGGGCCTCACAATGGGCATACTCCCCTCGGAGTGGAACGACGAGCACACGGCCATGATCCAGCACATCCTCGACAAGTGCAACGAGCACGGCGTGCCCTGGGGCATGTTCACCTCGACCTACGAGATAGCGGAATACTGGCTCGAGCGTGGAGGCAAGATCGCCACCGTCGGCGCAGACATGGGCTTCCTCATGTCAGGCCTCGCAGACATGGACGCCCGCGTCCGCGACCTCGTAGCAAGAATCAACGCCGGATAAGGGGCCGCAGCCGCCCACTCAGGGAGCGCTGCAGACCCCTAGGCCAAGCTCGTCGAAGTCGCTGTCGGGCACAGCCGCCAGCCCCGCGGGCACGCAGCCCGTAAACCCGTTGCCGGCAAGGCGCCATCGCACCAAGTTGGCAAGGCCGTCCAGCTCGGCTGGAATTGACCCACTCAGCTCGTTCCCGCTCAGCCACAGATTCGTCAGCGACGACAGGCCACCCAGCTCGGCAGGGATGCTCCCCGTCAAACCGTTGCCGTGCAGGTACAGCCGGTCCAGGTTCGACAGCCCGCCCAGGGCGGCCGGGATCGAACCCGACAGGTCGTTGCCGTACAGCGACAGCCATTGCAGGTTGCTCATTGCGCCAAGCTCCGGCGGCACCTGACCCGTCAGCTCGTTGCGATATAACAGCATATGGGTGAGGCTCGACATGCCAGCCAGCTCGGCAGGTATCGCACCGGTAAGCCCGTTCTCATGCAGGTACAACCGCCTCAGCTTCGTCAGTCCGCCCAGCTCGACAGGAATCTCACCCGTGAGCTCGTTTCTGTAAAGCGTCAGCCAGTCCAGGTTCGGGATGCTGCCCAAGCCCGTTGGAATCTCCCCACTCAGCGCATTCCGGTGCAGGAACAGCCGGCGCAACCCGGTCATGCCGGCGCCGAAGTCCTCCGATATGCTGCTCAATTCGTTGTCGTACAGGTAGAGCCACTGGAGCTTCGTCAGCCCGTTCAGCGCCGCGGGGACCTCGCCCGTCAGCTCGTTCCGGTGGAGGTACAGCCACTTCAGGTCGCTCACCTCGCCCAATTCAGCCGGGATCGTCCCGTTCAGCCCCCTGCCATGTAGGTATAGCCTCGCCACTCGCGCGGGGCCCCCCTCCAGCGCCGGGTACCTGCCCTCGCGTCCGCGAATGCCGTCCCATTCCGTGATCGGCGTCTCCGCCGACCAGTTCAGCGTCGCCGTCCCCGCCAGCGCATCCCGAGACGCCAGCAGCGCCTCGCAGTCCGACACCAGCCCCGTATTCGCCGCATTCGACACCGCCCCGCCGCTCACGCACACACTCGGCGTCTCAGGCGTACCGGTCACCGTCGCGGACCATGGGCCCGCTCCCGCGACGTTGACAGCCCGCACCTGCAGGTCGTATTCAATACCGGCTTCCACGCCCGTGACTGCGTACTCCAGCGGGCCGCCTGTTGCAGAGGTCCATGCCCCCTCGACCATCGTCCAGCTCGCATCGGCCTTGTCGGCTGCGGCGCTCCCGATATGGCGCACGTCGTAGGATGTGACTTCTGCATAGCCGGTCTCAGCAGGGGCGGCCCACGAAACCGACAGGTACCCGCCGCCGGGAGTAACCGCGTCGATGGTCGGCGCACCCGGCACAGTGGCCCGCGTAATCTCCAGGCTGTAGGTCCGCGTCGCCAGGCCATCACCGGAGGTGACCCTGATGCGGATGGTGTTGACGCCCAGGTCGAGGCCGACCTGGTGCCCGTCCGCCGCGCCGTCCGCGTCGGGAATGTCGACATTGCTATCGTCCAGGACCTCCACCGTCGTGCCGGCGTTCAGAGCCGCGGTCACGGTGACCCGCTCCTCCACCATGGTAGCCGCGTAGGTCGTGTGGTACGGGTCGAACGCCGGCGACAGCTCACCGGGACTGATGGCCAGGCCACTCAAAGTGACGCAGAACGGCAGACCCAGCTTGCGAAAGTCGTTCTCCTGTACAATTCGCAGGCCTTCGGGCACGCAACCTGTCAGCTCGTTCCCAGCGAGGTACAGCCTCACTAAGTAGGACAGGTCTGCGATTGCGGGAGGAATCGAGCCCGACAGCTGGTTATCGTTGAGCTCCAGCCATAGCAGGAACTGGATGCTGCCAAACTCGGGCGGAATCGGGCCGGTCAACTGGTTGTGTTCGAGCTTCAATCCCCTCAGATGCGGGATGTTGGCCAGCTCGGGCGGAATCGGACCGGTCAACTGGTTCCGTGACAGATTGAGCCAGCGTACGTTGGAGAGGTTGCCTAGTTCAGGAGGTATCGGGCCGGTCAGTCGGTTGTTGTACAGATAGAGCCACCACACGTCCGACAGGTTGCCCAGCTCAGCCGGTATCTCTCCCGCCAGGTCGTTGTCGCTGAGGTCCAGGATTCTCAAACGTGTGAGAGCACCCAGATCCGCCGGTATCTCCCCTGTCAGTTGGTTTCCTGAGAGGTTCAGCTCATCAAGCTTGGAAAGCGTCGTCAGCCAGAGCGGTATCTCTCCGTTCAGCCTGTTACCCCACAGCACCAGTCCTTCCAGATTCTCCAGATTAGCTATTTCAGCAGGTATCTCCCCAGTAAGCTGGTTGTCGCCAAGGTTCAGGTTTTGCAAGTTGGTGAGGCTGCCTAACCACGAAGGAATCTCACCGGTCCGCTGGGTTTCGACCAAGGTCAGTTCTCTTAGTCTCGATAGGTTGCCCAGCTCCCTCGGGATCTCGTCCCGATCGAACGGGTTGCCGCCGATGTGCAGCGTCTCCAGGTTGGAGAGTGATCCGAGCCAGGTCGGAATTCCTCCAGCCAGGTCATTGTGACCGAGCTGAAGAACTCGCAGGCCGTGCAGGTCTCCCAGCTCAGCCGGTATCTCCCCAGTTAGCTCATTTTGGAAGAGGTACAACGATTCCAGGTTGTCAAGGCTTGCCAGCTCGACCGGTATCTCGCCCGTCAACTGGTTCTCGCCAAGGTTCAATTCCACCAGCTCGTCGAGATTCCCCAATTCGGCGGGTATCTTTCCTGTCAACCTGTTGAAGGAGAGGTCCACGTGCTGAAGGTTGCCGAGGCTCCCTAATTCGGACGGTATCCCGCCTGTCAGCATTCTGGTATTGCTGATGTCCAGCCGCTCCAGACTAGCGAGATTGCCCAGTTCCGCCGGTATCCTTCCCGTCAGGCGGTTATGTCCAAGCCTCAGTTCGACCAGGTTATCGAGGTTCCCCAGTTCCACCGGAATCTCTCCGGTCAATCTGTTGCTGTAGAGATCCAATTCCCGCAGTTGGGATAGATTTCCCAGTTCCACCGGTATCGCATCAGTCAAAACGTTGCCCGTGAGGCCCAATTCCTCCAAATTGGATAGGTTTCCCAGTTCCGCCGGTATCGCACCTGCCAGGTCGTTGTCCGTAAGAACCAACCTCTCGAGTTGGGATAGGTTTCCCAGCTCCACCGGTACCCGCCCGCTCAGCCCCAGGCGGTCGAGCACTAGTCCCGTAACTCGCGGGGGCGTCCCGCCGACCGTCACGCCCTCCCACTCCGGGATCGGCGTATCCGCCGACCAGTCCAGCGTCGCATCTCCAGCCAGCGCGTCCCGCGACGCCAGCAGCGCCTCGCAGTCCGACACCAGCCCCGGGTTGCTGGCCGGATCGGGCACCGCAACACCCGTGGAGCACGTGCCCTGACCACTCTGAGCGTAGGTAGTAGTGGCCAGCACTAACATGCCACCCAGCAGCACCAGCGCGCCGGCCAAGGCTCCGAACAGCAATGGAATTCGGCTAGATGGTGGTGGTTTCATCCATCCTGTACCTATGCACCACTTCCAGACTATAGCTTATGTACCCTTAGCGGGATGAATAACCCAATCCAAGAGTTGCCATAGCAACAGTCACAGCATACCTGAATGGGTCACTGCCCGCACCGGCTCCCAGGGAGGCGAGGATGCTGCCCTCTGGCTATGCCATCACGCGCCCACCCCCAGCGCCGGCTTCCGGTACGACCCCAGCAGCGCCCGCACGTCCGCGTCCAGCACCGCGCGTCCCACCGATTCGCCCCCGCCGCTCGCGAGCCTCCACAGCCGGGCCGTCTGCAGCAGCGTCGCCTCGACGACCGGGCCCGGATACTCGAACACGTACACCGGCGTCTCCGCATCGTGCTCCGACGCCTCGGTGCCGTTCACTCCCCTGTCCACCTCCAGCGTCCCGTCGCCCGCCTCCCGGACGTAGAGCTGCTCCTCGTCGATGAGCAGCGTGTGACCCGCCGGCACACCCGGCTCGTCCGACACCCTGACCTCCCCCGCAGCCCCGTCCGCAACCACACCCCTCGTCTCGCCCCGGCGCCGCAGCCGGCGCTGCCATCCCCACTCGCCCGCTATCTGCACCGTGCCCCGGCCCGCGGGCCAGGCCTGCCTGCGTCCGCTGCCCGATACCTCGATCGACGTGTACGGCCTCGAGTCATCGCCGCTTCCCTCCGGGTCCGCATTCCGGGGCAGCAGCACGTAGTCGCCCGCATCCCACGCCGTTCCAAAGGTCCCGTCGCGCCCGTCGTCCGTCCGCACGCCGCCGTCATCGACCCTCGCCAGGTCAGGCAGCAGCAGCCTCGTGCCGCCCTTCCCGTCGAACCGCCGTGTCGCCCTGGCAACATAGAAGCGGCGGTTGCAGTACCGGTCGACCAGCCGGCTCGCCGCCTCGGCCATCGCCAGCAGGCGGCCGTCCTCGCTCGACCCCGTGATATTCAGCGCCGAGGGACCCTTCAGCACGTCCAGCGTCACATATGAATTCGGCATAGCTCCTCCGGCGAAGGGCGGCGACCGCCCGGGTCGAGGACCCGAACGGCGCCACCGTTTCGCTACACTCCCGTGATGTTGTACTGCAGGGCGGTATGCGTCGCCGTCGACCTCGCGCCCGAGCGCTCCGTGAGAGCGTGCCTCAGACTCACCGTGACGACCGTCTGCCGCTTCTGCGTGTCCCTGTCTACGTCGATGGAGACCCTACGCCGGAATCCCTGCATCCACTGCGTCCGGTTGAAGATCAGCAGGCGGCCCGCCTGCCTCACGTTCCCTGCATCCGTGACCTTGCCGTCGGAGTCCGCGGACCGCATCTGCTCCGACACGATCACCGGTATGCCCTCCACTGCCCCCAGCATCCCCGTCAGCAGCGTCGCGTTGGGGCCGAGCTTGTCCATCGTCCGGAACTGGCTGATCGACTGGGCCCGGATGAACGTGTTCACGTCCATGACCCACACCAGCTCCGACGGCCGCGCCCCGTACTTGCCCAGCTTGGCCCTGATCTCGTTGAACATCTCGTCCGAGACCCCGTCGGCGTGCAGGTTGCCCTGGCTGGCGTTGTCGACCAGCGGCAGGTGAAGGATCCCGTCGTAGCCGAGAAGCCAGTGGGCCTTCCCCGCGTCCGACTTCGAGATCGTCGCACCGTCCGCGTTGATGTTGTTGACCTCGGACTCGTCGGCGTTCAGGATCACGTCGTCCAGGACCTCGGCCACGTTCCGCACCAGCCCAGCCCTGATCTCCGGCAGCAGCGCCACCACCGCGTCCTCCTCCAGCGTGAACGAGTACGGCACGTGGCCGACCAGCTCGTGGGCCTCCAGCGTCGCGCGGCCCGTGCCCAGGGCCGTCTCGGCCGCCGCCATGTTCTCGGTCCCCGGGTAGAAATTCACGTCGCCCAGCTGCTTCGGAAGCTCGAACGGCGTCGAGGGCATCGCGATGGTCGCTATGAGCGGCGCGATGAGCGTCCGCAGGTTCACGTCCATCCACAGCTCCCGCGCCTCCAGCGTCGCCACCAGCTCGTCGCCCGAGCCGGCCGTCGTGCTGTCCATCGCCGCGCGGGTGAGAGACCGCAGCACCGGCTGGCTGAACGTCTCGTGCTGGCCCGTCGCGCGGGGGCCGACCCTGTGCAGCCGGCTCAGGCGCTCGTCGGCCGCCTCGTGCGACTCCTGCACGACCGCAGACGTGGCGCCTGCGGCGAGCGACCTCTTCGCCTCTTCCATCCGCTCCACCCAGCCGGGACCGAACGACTCGCGCCGCTGCGACCGCGCGATCCGCCTCAGCAGACCCAGGTCCAGCGCGTCCATCCCCGTGTACGGTCCCTCCTGCACGACCGGCTCCTGCCCGGCCTGCCCGGCCAGTGCCCTGCGCCTTGGCCCCCGCTCCCGCTCCTGCAGGCGCGAGACCTCGCCGCGCAGCCGCTCGGCCTCCTCCTTGAGCAGCCCCACGTCCTCCGAGACCGGATCGAACCGCTCCCGCACGAACTCATTGATCCCCGAAAGCTCCTTCCTGATCGCCTCCATCTCAGTCGTCGTCATACTTCCTCCTCCAATCCGTCATTCCGGCGAAAGCCGGTTTCCTGCCCGCAGGAACCGTCCCCCATCCAGTCCCCGGTCCCCAATTCACCATTGTCAATTCTCAATTCACCATTCCCAGGCCCTCCTTCACCTCGTCGACCAGCAGCCCGATGTCCTCACGCCACTCGTCCTCCCCCTCTTCATCCACCTCCAGCGCCTGGGACATCAGCCGCCTGTAGGACTCCCGCAGCGCGTCCGGGTCGGCCGGCACCGGCACCAGCGACCACTCCACCAGCTCCGAAGTCACGTCCCGCCGCCGCCCTGCCTCGTCCGACTCGCTCTCCACCGGCACCCAGCTCACCGACGCCGCCCGCAGGAACCCCTTGTCCCATGCGTTCTTCACTCGCTGGGCGAACGGATCCTCAGCCAGGAACTCGAACTCCGCGACCAGCCGGCCGTCGACGCCCTTGCTCAGCCCCAGCGTCCTACCCACCGGCAGACCCCCCGACGGCGACCTCCCCACCACGTCGTGCGCCCACATCACCACCGGATTCCGCATGTACGCCTCGGTCGACATCCCGGCCAGGTCCAGGTCCGGCGGACGCCGCACCCTCTCGTTCGCCGCGATAGTCACCACGTACCGCCCGCCTCCCAGCTCACGCCTCTCAACTATGTCCAAGAATGCCGAACGCAAATCCATCCTCCTTCCCGAACCTCCGTCGTTCCGGCCCCCGAGCCGGAACCCAGTCCCCGGCCCTTACTCTGCTGCGCTTGCCGAAGGGTCGTTCCGGCCCCCGACCCGGAACCCAGTCCCCGGCCCTTGCTCTCCTGCGCTTGCCGAAGGGCTTGTCCTCCGTCGTTCCGGCCCCCGAGCCGGAACCCAGTCCCCGGCCCTTACTCTGCTACGCTTGCCGAAGGGCTCAGAGCCCGGACTCGTCACCCAAACAAAAGCCCCCAACCCGAAGCCGTCAGTCGGCCTCGAATCGGGGGCGATTCCGCCCTTCGTCCTGATCGTCACACGGGGGTGTGTGATCCCCGCGCACCAACTACACTAGCACGTTAGTTCCCCTTACGTCAAATTGGGGGCGAGCAACTGTTGTCACCTGGGCAGTTACAGGTTACAATCCCCACACGTGATATACAACTTCAGGCACAAGGGGCTGGAGCGCCTCTACGAGAACGACGACCCGCGGCGCATCCCACCTGAGTACGTAGCGAAGGTCGAGCGTATCCTGGCCAGGCTCGATGTGGCAGCTGAGCCGCGGAACATGGACCTGCCGGGCTACAGGCTGCACCGCCTGAGCGGCGACCTATCAGACTTCTGGTCAGTCACCGTGTCCCGGAACTGGAGGCTGATCTTCCGATTCGAATCCGGCAACGCACACGACCTGGACCTGGTCGACTACCACTAGGAGGCAACACGATGCCAATGAAGAACCCGCCGCACCCGGGCCTCTCCGTCCGTCACGACTGCCTCGAACCCTTGGGGCTCACCGTAACCCAGGCGGCGCTGAAGCTGGGCGTGAGCCGCAAACAGCTGTCCAACGTCGTCAACGGCCGCTCCGGAGTCTCCCCCGAGATGGCCATACGTCTCGACATGGTGTTCGGTGGCGGCGCAGCTACCTGGGTCCAGATGCAGGCGGCATACGACCTTGCCCAGGCTCTCAATAGGGCCGACACAATCGAAGTCGGGCGCGTCGCTCCCCGGACTCGTCCCCTGGAGAAGTCAACCACAACCTGTTGAGTCGACCAGTCATGATCATAACTCCCCATTCACCATTCACCCTTCTCAATTCGCAATTCTCACCTCCCCAGCCCCATCTCCTCACGCACCTCCTCCGCCGTCATGATCCCCGCCTTTACGTAACCGATGCGCCGCTTCGCCTTGTCGTTCTCCGCCTCCCGCAGCGCCTCCACCTCGCCTAGGTCGAACCTGGCCCTCAGCGTCCCGTCGCCAAGGCCCGGCATCAGCCCCGCGTTCAGCGCCTCCTCGTAGAACCCGAGCTGCGGCACTATCGTGTCCTCCCAGAACACCCGCCGCGCCGTGTTGAAGTTCGAGAACGTCGCCTGCTCCAGGTCCGCCAGCATCGGCTTGGGCACGCCGTACACCCGCGACACGTCCTCCAGGCTCCACCGCATGTTCCTGAAGTACTCCATCTCCCGGGGGCTGAACCCCAGGTTCCGTACGGTCATCCCACCGCTCAGCAACGCCGGGCGGCGCGCCTTGTCCACGCCCTGGAACCGGGCATCCCACCGCTCGTAGAACTCCTCCACGTCCATGTCCGACGGCGTGTCCGGCGACTCGATGAATATGCCCGGCGTGCTGTCGTTCAGCAGCACGCTCCGGCTCGCCCTCAGCGAGTCCAGCCCCATGTCCGCCGACAGCCGCAGCGGCGCCATCGGCGACAGCCCCGCGTACTCGTCGAGCGGGTTGAAGTACCGCATCCACACCACGTCCTCGGGCAGGTACGACGCCGCCTGCTGACCGCCGGCCATGTAAACGAACCCGCGCACGTAGCTCTCCTCGTCCGGCACAACGCGCATCCGGTCCGGCCGCAGCGGCCATATCTCCACGACCCTGCCGCCCGCGTCCCGCTCCAGCCCCCAGAACGCCGACCCCCACAGCCCCAGGTACGTCTCCGTCGCACGCCAAAGCTCGCCCCGAGTCCAGAAGGGATTGGGACGGTCGAGCAGCCGCTGCGCCGGATGCTCAGCCCCCGCCGCACGCTCCCCGTCCCCCCGGTACACCACCAGCGGCACCCGCGCCACCGACTCCTGCCTCAGCTTGATCGCCGAGTACACCAGCGCCGACTTCGGGTAATACCCGCCGTACGACTCCGGCGTCCAGCTCCACCCCGTATCCAGCCCCTCCCATCCCCCGCCCCCAGGCGACGCGATCCTCCCTCCACCCCTCGGCCCCCGCACCCTCTCCAACATCCTCACAACCCTATCCAGCACCATCATCTCCTCCCATCCTGTAGGGGCGGGTTTGAAACCCGCCCTCCCCGGCCCCTAACAGTCAAGACTGTCGTCCCAATTCAGGCTGCCAATTTCATCCCCTTATGTAGCCTTCGCAAGGCCATAGTGATTCCGAACCCGACGAAGCCCACCACAACACCGTCATTCCGAACCCCAGCGGAGCCCACCACAACACTGTCATTCCAAACGTAGCGAAGCGTAGTGAGGAATCTAAGGACGCTGCTTGCAAGACAACGTAATCCTTGGGCGGACGCATCAGATTCCTCGCTGCCCTCGAAATGACCCGGGATGTCAGCACTGCCCAAGGGAACACGCCCGCCCTGAGCCCGCCGAAGGCATGTCCCGTGCCCCGACACGGGAGCCTGCCCCGTACCCGATACGGGGGCAGTGCTCCGCCAACTCAGCTTGTCTTGAAATCCCCCTCTCCCCATAACTCCCCTATCTCTGCGCCCTCCGCGCCCTCCGCGGTGAACTCCCCCTCTCCCCATAACTCCCTATCTCTGTGCTCTCTGTGCCCTCTGTGGTAAATCCCCCCTCCCTCCTATACCCAGATCCTCACCCTCCCCGTCCGCACCGCGAACGTCATCGCCAGCGCGTCCGCCTCGTCGGGCGACCGCCGCAGCTTGTACTTGTCGTCCAGCTTGATCCGCTCACCCTCACGGAAGAACTTGCGCGTCGAAACCTGCTCGATCAGGTCCGCGTCGTCGTCCGTGTCAAGGTCGCCCTCCTGGTACCTGTTCCGCATGACCCACCACACCTCAGCACCCCGGTTCGCGTGGTACCTCGGATTCGACGCCGAGGCCCCCGCCAGGAACGGCACCAGCTTCGGCCCCCGCAGCCGGAGCTGCCTCAGCCGGTCCACCACGCCTCCGCCGACGCCCGTCTCGTCCACGACCACGAAGTCCACCTTCTCGCCATCGCAGTACCCCTTCAGGTAATCGGCAATCTCCATCGTGTCCTGCCCCTTGATCTTGCGGACGATCCGGGCTTGCGCCCCCTGCCGCCTCACCACCACCGTCTTGTCACCGCCGAACCGCGCCACGTCGCACGCCAGTATCACCGGCCCGTCCGGCTCCAGGCTCCGCTCCGCGGCCGCCCGAGCCCACTCGAGCGGCACCACGATGTCGTCCTGGTTCTCCGGGAACTTCGCCAGGACCGTGCTCAGGAACCTGGGGTCGTCCCTGCCCCACTCAGCCTCGCGGTCGGCCACGTCCTGCCGCGTCATCATGCCGGGGATGTAGTCCTCATCCTGCGTGAAGTTCGGCGTATCCTCCGCACTGATCCTGATCGCTTCGTACAGGTGCCGCTTCGAGTGGTGCGAGTCGTAGAACGTCCCAGGCGACACGTACGCGTTCCCCACCAGGAGCAGCCGCCTGGGATGCAGCCGCCGGATCGCGTCCATGTCCCTCTCGTCCACCGCGTGGGCCTCAGTGACCACCACCAGCAGGTTCGGCGAGTGGAAGCCCTGCAGGTTATACGGCGAGTCCGTCGCGAAACCCAGCGCAAACGTCTCCGCGTCCACCTCGTACCGCGACGTCCTGAACATCTTCCCCTTCAGCTTGCCCTGGGGCGCCCAGGCGTAGGCCCACTGCATCTCCCGCCACACGATCTCACTCACCTGCCGCGTCGTCGGGCCCGTCACGATGGCCTTCGCCGGCCTGAACGCGTTCACCCACCACAGCACCACCCGCGCCGCCGTCCAGTCCTTGCCCGATCCGTTGCACCCCACCACCGACACCCGCCTGTGCCGGTGCACCGCCTCCAGTATCTCCACCTGCTTCCCGTACGGCTCCTCTCCCAGCACCTCCCGCACAAACTCCACCGCCTCGACCCTCGGCTTATCCTCCTTCCCTGGCCCTGCGCTGGGCTCCTCCTTCCCCGGGTTGGGCTCCCCCTTCCTGGGCTCTCGACCCGGCTCCCTCTTCCCCGGCTTAGGCTCTACTTGCCCTGGCTTGGGCTCCCCCTTCTCTCCGCTCGACTCCCCCTTCTCTCCGCTCGACTCCCCGTCGTCTCCAGCTTCCTCGTCCACCTCCACATCCACCTCCCCAAATATCAACATCGTTCGCCCTGAGCTTGTCGAAGGGTCGAAGGGCCGTGCACGCGCATGCTTGCGGCACCCCACCCATCCCGAAAAAGCAAAAGGGACAGACCGCCGTCGGGTCCGTCCCTGCATCAACCGTAGAACAACCGTGCTTACATTGTCAAGTCACTCGTCAGGAGGGAAACCCCCTCGCCCTTGACGGGAGAGGGCTGGGGTGAGGGTGACTCCCCGTAGGGGCGGGTTTGAAACCCGCCCTCGCCGTGCCTAGCGTCAGGAGATTGTCGAAGGGGTGAGAGTGTCCGCCTCCCTAGTCAGCTCACATCCACCAGCTCGAGCTGGTGCAAATACATCCGGTCCGCATCGTCCGGATACGTGTGCAGCACGCCGATCATCCGCCTCTCGTCCAGGTACGCCAGGTCGGGATAGCCGCACAGCAGGCTCGGCACGTGGTTCGGGTCCATGTGCGACGCGTAGAGCTGCCCCACGAACCGCCACGTCTCGCCCCCATCCTCCGTGACGCTGGCGCTCACACCCCTGCGCGACGGCTCCTCGTCCCGGTACAGGCAGACCACCGCGCCCGACCTGAGCCGCTGCAGCTTGATGTTCGAGCCCATGAACCCCGTGTACCGCAGCGGCGTCCACGTCCGCCCGTCGTCCTCGGAGTGCGAGTAGACGCTGCGCCTGATGTTGTGCTCCCGCACCACCGCCAGCAGCCGCCCGTCGGCGAGCCGGACCACGTCCGTGTCGCTGTAGTTGCGCTCCGGGTCGTTGGCGATGATGACCGGCTGCGTGAACGAGTACCCGTCGTTCGGGTCGACGATGGACACGCCCGAGTGCCACTGCTCGTCCCTGCCCATCGTGCCGATCGCCGCCAGCAGGAAGCGCCCGTCCGGCAGCGCGTGCGGGTTGCTCTGCCCGTACACCTCCGTCCACAGCGGGAACAGCTTCACCTCCTCGCCCGGCTCCGTCCACGTCCGCCCGCCGTCCCGCGAGTCCATGAACCCCGTGTACCAATCGTAGAACGGCTCGTCGCCCCCGAGGGCCCGGTCGATCTTCACCCGCCCGATGATCAGCCTCACCATGTCGTCGGAGAACCGCACCAGCCCGCCCATGTTGATGCACGTCCAGCCCGGCTCCTCGTAGACCACCCGCGGCTCCGACCACGTCTCCCCCGCGTCCGTGGACTCGGTCAGCAGCACGCTGCTCTCCAGCTCGTCGTACCCCTCGTTCAGCGAGAACGAGAGCAACAGCCGCCCGCTCTCCAGCCTCGCGAGGCTCGCGCACTTCCGGTGCACCGGCGCATCATCCGGAAACATCACCCGCGCCGACGTAACCTGTATAGGCGCGTCATCACGGAGGCTAGGATTAGGCTCGATCATTTGTCCCCTCGTTCGTACGTAGGGGCGGGTTTGGAACCCGCCCTCCCCTCACCCCTGACACAAACAGGTCATGCGTGGGCAATTCGTTCGTCCTGAGCTTGTCGAAGGACAGTGCTCAGCCAAGACAGACTTGACGACTCGCCCTACGCAAAATTAGGCATCACCTCATCCACGAACAACCCCATATCGTCCAATTCCTGGAACCTCGGAAACACCGCGATGCACAGGTCGAACCCCATCTCCGCCCACTCGTACAGCCTGTCCGTCACCTCCTGCGGGTCCCCCACGATCGGCGGCTGGTCGCTCGCCAGCCAGTCCCCGGCCGCCCTCCGGGCCCGCGCCCGGTCCCGGTCGATGAATATGCGCGACGTGAAGGTCTTGCGGATCGCGTCGTAGTCCCGGCCCTCAGCCTCGCAGTGCCCTCGCAGGACGTCCAGCTTGCGCCGCGTCTCCTCAGCCGGCCTCGCCAGGTCGTTCCACCAGTCCGCGTGCCTCGCCACCACCCGCAGCGTCTTCCGCTCGCCCGCACCGCCGATCATGATGGGCGGCGGCGGGTCCGGCAGCGGCTCGCAGTGGGCGTTCTCGACCCTGTAGAACCGCCCGTCGAAGTCAGCCGGCGCGTCGTTCCACAGACGCCTGATCACCTGCACGCCCTCCTCCAGCATGTCGATGCGCACGCCAGGGCTAGGGTAATCGAACCCAAAGGCCCTGTACTCGCCCTCGTGCCAGCCCGCCCCGTACCCCAGGATGAACCTGCCGTAGCTCAGGTGCTGCAGCGTCGCCCCCATCTTCGCCATCATCGACGGGCTGCGGAACGAGTTCGACATCACGATCGTGCCCAGCTTCGGCCCCGGGTACCGCGCCGCTATCCACGTCAGCAGCGTCCAGCACTCCATCCTGAACTCGCTGCCGTAGTTGATGTGATCCGAGATCCACAGGCTCGAAAAGCCCTGCGACGCCACGTCCAGCGACCGGTGCAGGTCAGCCATGTAGTCCCGCGGCCGTATCGTCTCCAGCCCCCGCTCCCCCGTAGGCGGGTTATATCCAAAATCCATCCTCACCTTCCCAGCCATAGCGCTCCTCCTCCGCAAACGGCCCACAGCAAGCCCAGATTATACGCGAAAGCACCCCATTCTCCCCCGTAATCCTAACCCTCTGTGCCCTCTGTGTCCTCTGTGGTAAACCCTCTCCCTCTTCTCCGCGCCCTCAGCGCTCTCTGCGGTGAAATTCCCTAGTGATAGAATACCCCCATGGCAAAGAACTTCTGGATGGTCGTGCAGAGGCCCGAGGACTTCGAGATCACCCGCGATCTCGGCTTCACCGTCCACGGCCTGAAGGGCAGGCAGCGCCGCCGCGCCCAGCGCATGGAGCCCGACGACAGCATCCTCTTCTACGTCAGCGGCATAAAGAAGTGGACCGCCATCGCCGCCGTCACCTCCAGGTACTATGAGGACCCCACGCCCATCTGGAGACCCGCCGACCGCGGCCGCGAGGTCTACCCCTACAGGGTTAAGCTCAGACCCCAGATCGTCATGGCCGAGGAGCAGTACATCAACGCCCTGGACCTCGCGCCCAGGCTCGACTACCTGAAGCGGTGGCCCGTCGAACGCTGGCCCCTCGCATTCATGGACACCCTCCACCTCCTGCCCCAGAAGGACTTCCGCCTCATCGAGGCCGAGATGAAGCGCATCCACCCCGACTGGCGCAGCCGCCCCAGGCGCCGCTCCCGAAAACGCAACCGCCGCCGCCAACCCCAGCCCACTAACGCAACAGGCGCGTAAGCCGCAGAGGGCTCGGCCTCTGCCCCGAGGAGACCTTTGCACAACCTTGGAGTATGTCATTCCGAACGTAGCTCACCCTGCTGCTATTCCGAACCTAGCCAACTTTGCTGTCATTCCGAACGTAGCGAAGCGGAGTGAGGAATCTAAGGTCATTGCCATAAGGACTGGCATCGTAGCTGCACAGGGCCCAATGACTCGACCGCGGGCACCTTAGATTCCTCCCTGCGGTCGGAATGACAAGTTGAGGCACGTTACGCAAGGGGCTCCCCCGAGAGGGAAGTTTGAGCCTGTCCTGAGGCTCTCCTAAGCTTGACGAAGGGCTTGCCGAATGGGATGAGGCCCCTCACCCTGCCGAAGAGCCGCAGATACAGGTAGGGGCGGGTTTGAAACCCGCCCTCCCCGGCTCCGTAGTCCCCGTGCAGACGGCGCCATGCCTTGGCCGTCCCCCTCCCCAACGCCGTAGACTGAAGAATCGTTCGCCCTATGGTATGATGACCCCACTCCTCACAAGGAGGCGCACCACTTTGGAGCTCGGCGAATACATCGGAACGTCGGCGATCGTAGTCTCCATCTTCCTAGCGACTGCCGTCTTCATATGGCAGTCCGGCCGCTCCGACGCCAGGATCGACAGGCTCGACTCCAAGATCGAGGCCGTGGGCGAGAGGCTGTCCGCGGAGATCAGGGAGCAGAGCGGTGAGATCAGGGCGCACGGCAGGCGCGTCTCCGACCTGGAGCTCGAGCAGGCCCGCCTCAACGGAGTCAACAGCGTACTCGCCAACCAATTCCACACCCACGAGTCAGCCGACTAGCCCCCCACGAGCACCCCCCACCTCCGTCGTTCCCGCGCAGAGCCTGCCCCGTACTCGATACGGGGCGGGAACCCATCCCCCGGCTTCGTCGTTACCGCGCACACGGAGCCTGCCCGTACCCCGATTCGGGGGTCGAAGAGCTTGCCCTGCCGAAGAGCCGCAGATACAGGTAGGGGCGGGTTCAAACCCACCCTCCCCGGCTCCGTAGTCCCCGTGCAGACGGCGCCATGCCTTGGCCGTCCCCCTCCACAACGACTGAGACTGAAGAATCGTTCGCCTTATGGTATGATGACCCCACTCCTCACAAAGGGGCGCACCACTTTGGAGCTCGGCGAATACATCGGAACGTCGGCGATCGTAGTCTCCATCTTCCTAGCGACTGCCGTCTTCATATGGCAGTCCGGCCGCTCCGACGCTAGGATCGACAGGCTCGACGCCAAGATCGACGCCGTGGCCGACAGGCTGTCCGCGGAGATCAAGGAGCACGGCCGGCGAGTCTCCGACCTGGAGCTCGAGCAGGCGCGCCTCAACGGAGTCAACAGCGTACTCGCCAACCAATTCCACACCCACGAGTCAGCCGACTAGCCCCACCACGAGCACCCCCCACCTCCGTCGTTCCCGCGCAGAGCCTGCCCCGTACTCGATACGGGGCAGGAACCCATCCCCCGGCTTCGTCGTTACCGCACACACGGAGCCTGCCCGTACCCCGATTCGGGGGTCGAAGAGCTTGCCCTGCCGAAGAGCCGCAGATACAGGTAGGGGCGGGTTCCAAACCCGCCCTCCCCGGCTCCGTCGTCCCCGCAGACGGCGACAAGCCTTGCTATCACAGCACGGCGAGAGTGCCGCGCTGCTGTTCGAGCGGGACCCTGAGTGGGCCGCACAGCGGTGGACTTGCGACCAGGGCCTTTCCAAAGTCAAAACAGAGTCGCTCTCGTCATTCCGGCCCCCGAGCCGGATTCCTGCCCTCTCGCCCTGCCGCGCAGCTACTTGATGGTACGTTCGGCCTGAGCCTGTCGAAGGCCAGTGCTCACCAGCACAACCGTGCGACCTCAAAATTAGTGGTTACCGGGCGAGGGAATTGACCTCATAATTGCGGTTACCAGCGGTGTTCCAGGATAGCGGCTCGCCCTGCCTCCACGCCAGGCCTAGCAGCTTGTCGGTCTCGGCATCGATCTGTCGGCTCAGCCAGAGTGGGTTCAGTGACAGGTACAACTTCTGCAGCAACATCTGCCGAGTCCGTGAGACCGCTCCGCTGTTGAGCATCCTCTCGTACGGGGTCGCGCCCTGGTCGTGGTGTCGCACGACCCTGGACCCGTCTCGACTCTTCGCAGTGAGCCTTCGGACCGGCTGGAAGAAGTTCACGTGAAGCCTGGCCAGTGAGTAGATCGAGGTGAGCTGTTTGAAGGCCGCGGACGAGGAGTATCGTGCGTGTCCGGTCAGCCGTCTCACCACCGCGCCGTTCTTCTGCTCGACGTGGGCGCTGTCGTTCTTGCGGTAGGGCCTGCTCCTGGTGAAGGTGATCCCGTTGTCCTCGCAGTAGGAGTAGAGCCCTTTGTTTATGAACTCAGACCCATTGTCGCTGTCCAACCCCAGCAGAGGGACGGGCAGCCTGCGATGTATCCTGCGTATCGCAGCTCCCACACGCTCCTGGGTCTTGCCCCAGACCACATCCATCTCCACCCACCCAGTGGCCACATCGACCGCCGTGACCGTCCACAGGTGGAACCCCTCGACCGTCGGCCCGCAGTGTGCCACCGTGTCCACCTCGACGAAGCCCGGACTCGCATCGTCCCAGTCCCTGAAGGTACGCACGGCGATGCGGCTCCGGAGCAGGGTACCGGGCTTGGTCAGGCTTTGCGGCCTTCTAACGGGGACTTGGGTCGCGACCAGAAGCCGCTCCAGCGTCGCCGCACTGGCGCGCGTGAGCAGTTCCTCCGTGGCGGGTTCGATCTCCAGCTCTCCGAAAGCGGCCAGCCGTGATGCCATCTCTCCCACGAACGGGTGAAGCCTCCTGGCTCCGATGCCGCCGGCAGCCTCGTGTACCACCCTGACGGCGGCAGCCACCTCTGGACCGTACTCGATCGGCCTACCCACTCGACCGCCTCTTCCCTTTCGAGTTCGACCGGATAGAAGTCGGACGGCCGACTTCCGATGGTAGCCGGTGACTGCTACCACCTCGTCCAGGATCCTTCCCTTCTCGGCCCTGTCGGCCTCGTGGTATCTATCCTGTTGTCGTTCGCAGTACTCTCGAATGCTCACTCGGTTCACGGTTACCTCCCCGTGTTGGGTAACCGCAATTTTGAGGTGCATTCCCCGGCTCGGTAACCAAAATAATGAGGTCATGCGGCCGCTTGACCCGCCAGAACACCAGTGCTATTATACCTGCATGGAAGGCTCCTAGACCAACAGCCCCAGGAACGGCAAAAGATAGAAGTGGAACGACATGAAACAATTTGGAACAGAATTCGGCTAAGACGGTGTTGCTCTGACTTTGCAGGAACTACGGTTGGGGTTGCTGGTACCATCTAGGTCGACCTCCATATGACACGGAAGGGAGCCCGCCATGCGTAAACCCAGCCTCGTCTACTACAACGACCTCCGCCACTACCTCATGTACCGGTTCGACCCGCCCATGAGCCGCTACCGGTTCCGCCAGCCCGTGGACGAGGTGCTGGGCACCGGCGTCGACACCCTGTCCGTCGGCCTCGCCTCCGGCCAGACCTTCTGGCACGACACCAAGGTCGGCCTGAAGTGGGGCGAGCGCGTCGAGCGCCACAACAACGGCGTCATGTGGTGGCGCGCCGGCGAGAACCTCGAGCACGCCCTCCGCGAGGGCATCGACCCCCTCAAGGTCGTGATCGACAGGGCCCACGAGAAGGACCTCCAGGTCCTCTGCAGCCTCAAGCTCAACGACCCCTCGTATCTCGAGTCGGACAAGCTCTACTGGCTCGGCAAGCTGAAGTGGGACCACCCCGAGGTGATGATCGGCGAGGAGGACCCGGACGAGCCCAAGATCGCCACCTGCTCCGACTACGCACACCCCGAGGTGCGCCAGGAGCGCCTCGACGTGCTGGAGGAGGTCGTGATGAACTACGGCCCCGACGGCATCGAGCTCGACGACTGCCTGAAGGACAGCCACCTCCGCGTCTTCTTCAAGCCCTCCGAGGCCCGCGCCAACATCCCCATCCTCACCGAATTCATCCGCGACGTGCGCCGCCTCCTCGACCACGCAGGCGAGTCCAAGTGGGGCCGCCGCCTCGCCCTCGCAATGCGCGTACACCCCACCGAGGAGGGCAACCTGTCCGCCGGCATGGACGTCCGCTCGTGGCTGGCCGAGGGCCTGCTCGACTTCGTCGTCCCCTACCTGGGCGGCCCCCACGACAAGCTCACCGACTCCCAGTACTCATTCGACTGGCTGGTCGACGCGGCCAAGGCCGGCGACACGTGGGTCTACTCGCCCGCCGGCCGCACCCCCTACGACGACCGCCACCCAGAGCAGACCATAGAGATGTTCCGCGCGACCGCCTCCAACCTCCACGCCCGCGGCGCCGACGGCCTGTACCTCGAGGACCTGAAGTGGCCCCACTCACGCGACCAGTACATGGTGCTGCGCGAGATGGGCGACCCCGACATCTACGAGCGCAAGACCAAGCACTACATGTTCGCGCCCGGCATCGACACGGTCGACTCGGCGCCCCTCGACCGCCCCCTGCCCGTCACGATGACCGAGGGCATGACCGCCAGCATCCCCGTCTACGTGGGCGACGACCTGGACTCAGCCCGCGACGACGGCGAGCTGAAGTCGGTGGTGTTCGGCGTCCGCATTGTCCAGACCGGCCCCGACGACCGCTTCACCTTCAGGTTCAACGGCCAGGAGCTGGACCTAGACCACGCCGAGGTCTCGACCTACTACGGCGGCGCGGTACCATACCAGGCCTTCCGCGCGGGCCTGCCCGAGCGCATCGACACCTACTACTGGTACCACTTCCACCTGCCCCTCGACCTCGCCCAGCAGGGCCCCAACACCTTCGAGCTCACCATGGACAAGCGCTTCGCACCCCGCGTCGAGGACCGCCTCCTCCAGCAAATCGAGCTCACCGTCAACTACGTAGAGCCCCCCATCCCAACAGAGGGCCAGATGTAACAACCGTCGTTCCCGCGCAGGCGGGAACCCATCCCCGGCCCTACCCCGCCAGGTACGGCACCACCGACAGCGGCGACGCCGCCAGCAACCCCGCGTCGACCGGCAGCAGCACGCCCGTGACCCAGCGCGAATCGTCGCTCGACAGGAACAGCGCCGCCTGGGCTATGTCCCACGCCGTGCCCTCCGTGCCGAGCGGCGCGACCATCGCCCGCTGGCTCCGCCCCTCCTCGGACAGGTGCGGCGCGACCATCGGCGTGTAGATGTAGCCCGGCAGGATGCAGTTGGCGCGGATATTGTCGCGCCCGTGCTGCACCGCCATCGTCAGCGTCAGCGTCACCACCCCGCCCTTCGACACCGAATAGGGTGTGAGCGCGGCAAAGCTGCCCGGCCGCACCGCCTCGATGGACGAGATGTTGACGATGGAGCCGCCGCCCGTCTCGATCATCGCCGGGATCGCGTGCCTGGACGCCAGCATCATCCCCTTCAGGTTCACGTCCATCGCCGTGTCCCAGTCCTCCTCGTCCACGTCGACGACCGTGCCCGTCTTGATGACCGCGACGTTGTTCATGAGCACGTCCAGCCTGCCGTACCGCTCGACCGCCGCCTCGACCATCGCCCGGCAGTCGTCGGAGCTCGTCACGTCCGCCTCGAACACCGAAGCCTCGCCGCCCTCCTCCGCGATGAGCGCCGACGTCTCCTCGGCCCGGCCGGCGTCCCGGTCCACCAGCAGCACCCGTGCCCCCTCCCGCGCAAACAGTACCGACGTGGCCTTCCCCGTCCCATACCCCGGCCCGCTGGAGCCGGCCCCCGTCACGATCGCCACCTTTCCCTCCAGCCGACCCACGCCTTCAGCCATCAGAGACATCTCCTGTTCAGTTGCGGGCGCATCCTAGCACACACAGGCGGGACGAGACCGGACCACGGGCGCAGCATGCTAGACGATATGGACACTAAACGACTGGTCATATATTATGTCCACTACATGGAGGCGAGCATGAAGGAGATAGGGGCAGCGAAGTTCAAGGAACAGTGCCTGTCACTGCTGGACGGACTGGACGCCGATGGTTTGGTCATCACGAAGCACGGCAAACCTGTGGCTCGAGTCCTGCCCTACGACAGTGATGGTGCCGACCTGATAGGAAGCCTACGGCACAAGATCGAGATCAAGGGCGATCTGTTCACGACCGGCCTCCGCTGGTATGCAGATGCTCAATCTTGACACCCACATCCTCGTCTTTGCCTTCAACGGCGAGCTTCGACCGGGGGAGCGAAATCTGCTGACCGCCAGCCGCTGGTCCGTTTCGAGCATTGTGTTTTGGGAACTGGCCAAGCTCGTTCAGCTAGGCAGGATCGATTTGGATCTCGACGACCGCGAGGTCGTGCGCACCCTGAACCGCCTGCATGTCTGGCCGATCGACCTCGCGGTTGCCCGGGCTTCTACACGCCTGGACTTCCGCGGAGACCCGGCTGATGAGATCATCGCAGCCACCAGCGTGGTGCACGATGTCCCCCTGCTCACGCGCGATCACCTTATACTGAGCTCGAAAACGGTCCCACTCGCCTTGTGACGGGGATACATCCGGGCCGGAATCCACCCGGACGCGTTTCACGTCGTGGTCGTCTGATGATGCTGCTGATGCGCTCCCGTAGCCAGCCTGGCTTACAGCAGACCGCCCATGTACTCCATGAGCGATGCCTTGGCCTTCGTCGAGCACAGGTTTCGGGCCGCAGCCGGTGTGATTGACCCCCGAATCTGGCCGTTGCTATACTCGCCGCACCTTCAACGCTGCCGCGCGGAGACTACGATGCAGGTCGGCGAGTACCGCCTGAACGACCCCCACGACATTGAGACCCCCGAGTTCCTCGTCTACGAGGACATGGTGGGCTACAACATCGACGCCGTGATTCGCGTCTGCGGCTCCGTCGACCGCATCGTGCCCCACGCCAAGACCCACAAGTCCGCGGCAGTCCTGGAGCGCCAGATGGACGCCGGGATGCGCTCCTACAAGTGCGCGACCCTGCGCGAGGCCGAGCTCCTGGTCGAGCACGGCGTCGACGAGCTGATCTTCGCCTACCCGCTCATCCAGCCGAAGAAGATCGAGCGACTCGCGAGGCTAAAGAAGGACAACCCCGGCTCCGCAATCAAGGCCATAGTCAGCACCACCGAGCATCTCGAAGGCCTCTCGACCGTGATGCAGCGCGAGGGCATGACCTTAGAAGTCTACGTCGACCTCGATACAGGCATGCGCCGCACGGGAGTGCAGCCTGGCGCGGAGGCTGCGGACTTCTACGTTCAGGCGGCGCGGACTCCCTGCATCAGCGTGCTGGGCGTGCACGTGTTTGACGGCCACACCCTCTACAAGCCCGAATACGACGAGCGCAAGGCCCTGGTCGACAAGAGCATCGAGTACATGCGCGAGGTGTGGGACCGTGTCACCGCCCAAGGCATCGAGATAGTCGATAACGTGGCCGGCGGCTCATGGTCGTTCCACCTGTACCTGGGCGAGGAGAACGTCAGGGTATCGCCCGGCACCTGGGTCTACTGGGACTCGCGCAACGCCACCATGGCCGAGCTGCCATTCAAGATCGCAGCCGTCGTGCTGGGCCAGGTCGTCGACCGCGACCCCGAGATGGACACGGTCACCACCGACGTGGGCTCCAAGGTCGCATCACCCGACCAGCCGATACCCAACCGTTTCACGGTAGTGGGCCATCCGAAGGCCGAGCTGACCGCCCAGAGCGAAGAGCACGGCGTCGTGAAGCTAAACGGCGAGAAGCTGGACGTCGGCGACTACATACTGGCCGCCCCGGGCCACGCCTGCACCACCACCGTCAAGTTCCCCCACGCCAACGTCGTCGACGCCAATGGCGATATAGTAGGCCGCTACGACCACACCGCAAGAGACCACTAGGTGCGTCGGCCTAGGGCCGCCGGTTCAGTCAGAGCCCGGATGAAGGGCGGGAATGAAGTTGGGGGCGGGCGAGAGCTAGCCGCCCGCCACCGCAGGCACGATGCTCACCTCGTCGCCCGCACTGGTAGCGGTGCCGAGGCCGTCCAGGAACCGGACGTCCTCGCCGTTTACGTACAGGTTCACGAAGTTGCGC
Organism: Dehalococcoidia bacterium; assembly: GCA_965204975.1. Lineage (GTDB taxonomy): Bacteria > Chloroflexota > Dehalococcoidia > Lucifugimonadales > CAJWER01. The sequence goes on along the minus strand of OZ242024.1, from coordinate 3,202,330 downwards.
AGTTCGCCCGACTCGTCGCAGAGCCGCTCGCTGATCCCCGGGTACTGCCCGTCGAGGTCCGCAATGACCTCGGCGACCGTCGCGCCGTCGCCGCTCACCTTGTCCTGCCCGTTCGTAAGCCGCCTCAGGGGCGCTGGTATCCTGACGTTGACGCTCATGATTGACGGTCCTCCGATCTTCGTGGGTTCTGGGCGAGCGTGGGGTCCGCAGTCAGCGGTCGATCCCCGCGGCCTCGAACGACGTGTACGTGGGGTCGATCTCCACCCGGTCGACCAGGTGCTCGACGACCTCCTGCGTCTTGAATCCGTTGCCGGTGATGAAGGCCACAGTGACCTCGTCTTTGCCTATCTTGCCCGACTCGGCGAGCTTGCGCAGCCCTGAGATGACGACGCCGCCTGCCGTCTCCGTGAAGATGCCCTCCGTCTCGGCAAGGAGCTGGATGCACTCCGCGACCTCGTCCTCGGGCGCGGCCGCCGCCGTGCCCCCGGTCTCCCCCAATACCTGCAGCGAGTACACGCCCGCCGCCGGGTCCCCAATCGCCAGGGACTTGGCGATGGTGTCGGGCTTCTGCGGCGCGACGACTGAAGCGCCGTTCTCGAACGCGGACACGATGGGCCGGCAGCCCTCGGGTTGGGCCAGGTGCATCCTGGTCGCCGGCTGATCGATCAGGCCAACGTCGGCCATCTCGGTCAGGCCCTTCCATATCTTGGTGTGCAGCTCGCCCGAAGCGGCTGGCACGACGCAGTGGTCGGGCGCCTTCCACCCAAGCTGCTCGGCCACCTCGTACCCGAGAGTCTTGCTCCCCTCGGCATAGAAGGGACGCATGTTGATATTCACGAATGCCCATCGCAGGTTGTCTGCCAGCTCGCTGCACAGCCGGTTCACCTGGTCGTAGGTGCCGTCCACCGCCACTAGCGTCGGTCCGTATACGGCCGCGCCCGTGATCTTGCCGTTCTCCAGGTTGCCCGGGAAGAACACGACCGTCTTCATCCCCGCCTTGGCCCCGTGCCCTGCCACGGATCCCATCAGGTTCCCCGTAGACACGCAGGCCAGCACCTCGAACTCGAACTCCAACGCCTTGGCGGTCGTGACCGCCACGGGCCTGTCCTTGAACGAGAAGGTCGGATTTACGCTGTCGTTCTTGATGTACAGGTTGTCCAGCCCCAGCTTCCGGCCCAGGTTCCTGGCCGGCAGCAGGGGCGTGAAGCCCGTGCCCATGTCCACGGCCTCCTCGGCCCTCACCGGAAGGAAGTCGTGGTAGCGCCACATCGAGAGGGGACCGTCGGCGATCGACTCGCGGGAGACGGCCCGCGCCATGGAGTCGTAGTCGTAGCGGACTTCCAGCGGGCCGAAACAGAACTCGCAGGCGTTCGAGGGCTCGATGGGGTAGACCCTGCGACACTCGCGGCACTCTAGGGACTTGGCGTGGGACACTCAGCGGGCCTCCGGCGGAGGGGATGCGGGCTTCTTCCGGCCCCTCGCCGGTAAGGCTAGAGGCATGAGAAGGGTAGCAACGACGCCGAAACCGTGTCAAGGAAAGTCCGGCTCCGAGCCACGCCCCATCTGTCATTCCGAAACGTAGCACAGCCCATCTGTCATTCCGAACGCAGTGAGGAATCTAAAGCCGCCGCACGCAAGACCAGGTCGTATGTAGGCAGACACCTTGGATTCCTCGCTGCCCTCGGAATGGCAAGCAACATGCTCGGAAGGGACATGCGCAAGCAAGTCGCGCCCACTGCATTGGGACTGATCCTCCGGCTACTCCGGGAAGCCAGGGTGTTATACTTTGAACTGGCCGGGAAGCAACCCGGCCGAACCCTCCCGGAGAAGTGACTTGACTACGAATCTCGCACCAGCCGCGGGCATATCCCGCACCGACAACTCGCTGCTCGAGGAGATACAGGACCGCGTCCTGTGGCTCGCATGCCACATGGTCGACTACGCCAACAACGAGCGCCCGAATCCGAGCGGCCTGAAGGTCGGCGGACACCAGGCATCCAGCGCCTCCGTCGTCACCGTGATGACGTACATGTTCTTCGAGTACATGCGCGCCGGCGACCGCATCTCGGTCAAGCCACACTCGTCGCCCGTCTACCACGCCATACAGTACCTGCTGGGCAACCTGGACCCCGAGTACCTCAAGGCCCTCCGCGGCTTCCACGGACTCCAGGCCTACCCCAGCCGCACCAAGGATCCCGACGGCGTCGACTTCTCGACCGGCTCCGTTGGCCTCGGCGCAGTGGCGCCGAACTGGGCATGGCTGGCCGAGGAGTACGTGCGCGACCACCTCGACCCCAACAGCGGGCCCGGCCGCAAGTTCATCAGCCTCATCGGCGACGCCGAGCTGGACGAGGGCGTCGTGTGGGAGGCCATCGCCGACCCGTCCCTCGCCGACACCAGGAACGTCCTGTGGGTCGTCGACCTGAACCGCCAGAGCCTCGACCGTATAGTCCCCGGCATACGCGTCAAGGTATGGCGCGAGATGTTCGAGGCGAACGGCTGGAAGGTGGTCGACGCCAAGTACGGACGCAAGCTGCAAGCCGCCTTCGACGAGCCCAACGGCGAGCTGCTCCGCGGCGCAATCGACGACATGTCCAACGACCTCTACCAGCGGCTCCTGCGCGTCGACCCTCCCACGCTGCGCGAGTGGCTGCCACGCACGAGCACCCACCCCGGCGACCTCGCCGAGCTGCTGGGCAGGTGGGACGACGACGAGCTGAGCGATATCTTCCACGACCTCGGCGGGCACGACTTCGACGTGTTGCGCGAGGCCTTCGACGAGCTTGACCTGGAGAGCGGCCCGAACGTCCTCTTCGCCTACACCCTGAAGGGATGGAAGCTGCCGACCATCGGCCACCCCCAGAACCACTCGGCGACCCTGAACCCGCGGCAGATGACACAGCTCCGTGAGAGCCTCGGCATCCCCGAGGAGGAGACCGCGTCGCGGCTTCCCTCCGACACGCCGGCCGGCCGCCTGTGCCTGAACAAGGGTTTCGACCTCCAGCTCAGGAAGGGCAGCAACGGCGCGCCGCCGCAGATCGACATACCCACGGAGTTCGGCCGCTCCTACAACGGCCGCATGTCCACCCAGCAGATATTCGGGCTGGTCCTCACCGAGATCTCGAGGAGCACCGAGCGCCTCCATGAGCGCGTCGTGACCGTCAGCCCCGACGTCGCCAGCTCCACCAACCTGGGCGGCTGGATCAACAGGGCGGGCGTGTGGGCCAAGCGGCCCCACGAGGAGTTCCCGGAGGACCTGGAGGGCAGCTCCATCAGGTGGGAGGAGTCCGAGGAGGGCCGCCACATCGAGCTCGGCATCTCCGAGAACAACCTCTTCATGGCCCTGGGCCAGTTCGGCCTGACCCACGAGATGACGAGCGAGATGCTCTTCCCCATCGGCACCCTCTACGACCCCTTCGTCAGGCGGGGCCTCGACGCCTTCGCGTACAGCGTCTACGCCGGCGGGCGGTTCATCGTCGTCGGAACGCCGTCGGGGGTGACCCTCAGCCCCGAGGGCGGCTCCCACCAGTCGGAGGTCACACCGTCCATAGGTGTGGAGATGCCCGAGCTAGGCTTCTACGAGCCCTGCTTCGGCCAGGAGCTGGAGTGGATACTCCTCTCGGCGCTCGAGAACATACGCACCCGGAAGGAGTCGACCTACCTCAGGCTCACCACCAAGAACACCGACCAGGGCCTCTTCACCCTGCCGAAGGACGCCGATACCCGGGAGGCCCTGCGCAGGCAGGTCATCCGCGGCGCGTACCGGCTGGTGGACCGGCGCAGGGACGACGGGTACGAGGCGGGAGTGAACAACGTCAACATCTTCGCCTCAGGCGCGATTGTCCCCGAGGCCGTGGAGGCCAGCAGCAAGCTCCTGGACGAGGGCATATACGCCAGCGTCATCAACGTGACCGGGCCCGGCCCGCTCTACGCCGAATACCAGGAGACGACCCACGCGGCCGTCCGCGGCAAGCCGGTCGAATCGCCCTTCCTGCAGGGCGTCCTGGACGGCCAGGAGCGCCGCGCACCCATCGTCACCGTCGTCGACGGCCACCCCCACACCCTCGCCTGGCTCGGCGCAGCCCTCAACGTGCCCACCTACCCGCTGGGCGTCACCCGCTTCGGCCAGTCCGGCAACCCCGACGACCTCTACCGCGAGTACGAAATAGACTCCGACAGCATAATGGCCGCGTGCTTTGCGGCCCTAGGGATATAGGGTTTAAGTGGGGCCGGGGTATCGTCTCTTCAAGACCGCGAAAGAAGTTGACGACTGCACCGCACGGGAACGGGCGTCTTGGGACCGCTGACACTGGATTACACCAGGCACGCCGTCCACGCGATCGGTGAACGCATGATTCCGAGAGAGTGGGTGGAATCGGCAGTGGCAGAACCGGCCCTTCGCACTTCGGACCCAAACGACCCCGAGGTCGAAAGGTTTTTCCGCCCCATACCTGAACGTGGCGGCCGAGTGCTGCGCGTCGCCGTCAACACCCGCGTCGCGCCGTGGCGCGTGGTGAGCGTGTTCTTTGATCGAAGAATGAGAGGTGAGCTATGAAGCTAAACGTGGACAAGGAAGCCGACGCTCTCTACCTCCGCATTGACGACTCCCCTATAGTCGAGTCCGAGGAAGTGTCGCCCGGCGTCGTGCTCGACTACAACGAATCGAACGAAGTCGTAGGGGTGGAGATGCTCCATCTCTCCAAGCGCTCGTCCAACCTGAATCTCTCAGCCTTGCAGTTCGAGACAGTTTGAGAGGGAAGCTCATGAAGAAGGAATTTACTGAGCTGCCACCCGACGTTCAGGAGCAGATACGGGCGTTGGAGGCTCTGCCGGAGGACCAGATCGACACAACCGACGCCCCTGAGATTCTCGACTGGTCCGACGCCAGGCGCGGGGTCTTCTACCGGCCTGTGAAGCAACAGGTTACGCTGAGGATCGACGCGGACATCATCGCCTAGTTCAAGGCCAGCGCTCGCGACGGCCGGGGATACCAGACGGACATCAACGGAGCGCTCCGTGAGCACATCCAGACGACAGCCCGTCCCGCAGGCTAGCTCCCGCGCTATTCCCTGCAGGGCGTCCCGGTCGTACAGGAGCGCCGCGCCCCCATCGTCACCGTCGACGGCCACACCCACACACTCGCCTGGCTCGGAGCAGCCCTCAACGTGCCCACATACTCGCTGGGCGTCACCCGGTTCGGCCAGTCCGGCAACCCCGACGACCTCTACCGCGAGTATGAAATCGACTCCGACAGCATAATGGCCGCGTGCTTCGCGGCTTTGGGGATATAGGAGTCGACGAGTTAAAGCTGCACTATACGCTCCAATGCGCGGGCGGCAGTTAGGTTTCACCGGCCGTCTGTACCGACATGCGATGTCAGCCACTGGCAATAGTCCTCCACTTGGTAGCGGGCACTGGACAGCAAGAGTTTCGTCTCGCCAATCAATTCTTCCTTCATATCAGGCTGCTTTTCGAGGATATCGTCGACATCTAGACGGCGGTTTGCACGCCTCAAGATCGCCTTCGCGATCGCGCACTCATCTACCGGGGCTGGCGCGGTCGGTGAGAGCGCGTTGTCCGACGCCTCAATAACCGGCTCAAAACGAAGGGCGAGCGAGACCAAGTCCTCGTGGTGGGCAAGCGGACTGACTCGGTATCCGTGTGTGCTTGCAAGCTCAACTCGACTGGGTAATTGAGCCTGCACCAGCTTGGAAAGCCATTTGCCGATGGCGATGGTCATGAGATTGAGGAGATCGACTTCGCTGCACGTCGCAGGATCAATGGATTCCACATCCGATTCCAAGAACTCCTGGCAAGCTTCGGCGAATCCCTCGCAATTCGCCACATTATCGCGGAAGTGGCCGATGATTAGCTGTTCGGCCCGTGCGTCAAACATTCCGCGCTCTATTCTCGTTGTGATGAGGAGTAGCCACGGTTTGGAGTTTCGAGCTTGAAGAGCCATCAGCTGCGCCAGTGCGCTGTAGATTGATCCGTCGTTCTGCGGTGGGTCGGATGCTAGCCCGTCGCAGAGGTCGATGTTGACAACGTCGAACGGGCCGAGTTGCTGAGTGCGCAACCACGCTACAGATTTCTCATCGCCGACGAGTCGAAAGTCATCGGAAAGCACGGCGGACTGCTTGTCGACGTGTGGCAACCGCCCTACTTCATCAAGCGAGATGTTCAGCTCAACCTGTGCGGGACTGTCGGGATGCGCTTCCCTGTTGAATCCAAGGAAGCGCAGCGGGCGTTTGTTGTCACGACAAATCTGCTCGTGCAGGTACCTCAGATCGATTAGGTCTGTTCCGGGCAAGCCCAAGTAACGCAGCGGGTCTCCGGGCAGCCGATTCTCGTAGAGGCGTTCGAGCAACGCCAACCATTGCTCGCGGCGGACGAATTGCTTGCGTGGCTTGTGCCAGGGCTTGAATTCCTTCGGCTGCGGCTGCGGTGCGACGTATTCGAGGTCGCTGAACATTCCTGAGGCGAGATTGTCTTGCTCGTCCAATTGCTCGGTCACTTTTCGGATGCCTCTAGGATCTGCCGCATCCCGGCGAGTAGCCGTTCCTGTTGCTGGTCCGTAAGACTCTCGAGGATTCCGTACGCGGCGATGACCTGGACCATCGCGCGCAGCTTCCGCTCGTTCGATTTGTTTTGGAGCGTGCGACGGCCGCCGCCCTCGCCAAACACCGGTTCGCGCCTGAACTGGTATCCTCCTGGTTCAACCGACTTCGGCTCATCGGCATCGTGTTCGAATTCGACCGCAGGTGGTTCCGCGCCTGGATCGTCGGACTCCTCCTGCCAGACCCGGGCTGCGATTCTCCGCAGAACTTCCTCTTCCCCGGCCGCAGCGGCTTTCCGGGTAGCTTCACGGATTTCAGCCGCGATTCGTTTCTGAACTGTCGCCACGCGCCTAAGGGCCGCATGGAGCCACTTAGTGATATACACGACGTGTGGATGGGCATAGTTGAACGACTCGCGATCGATGTTCAGCGCCGCTTCCAGACCCTCAGAGACGAATATCTCACACGAGATCTGCCTCAGCCGAGTCTGCTCGGATACCTGATACCTGAGGAACGTCGGGTCAAACAGAGTTCCGCTCGACCCGTGAACGCGCACGAGAACTCCTTGATGCTCGGTAGGAGCGATCTTTGGCGCCCACATGAGATATGCCTCGAACTCCAGCGGGCCGCCGGTGAATTCGGACGGCACGCCTTCGAACTGCTCCCGGCATCGCCCGACTGCAAGGATCGGCTTCTTGACAGCGTGGCTCGTCTCAGGTAGGTCCGTGAACACAAGAGGACGAGCGAGCCGCAGATCGTCGACAAGCACGGTGAAGTCGCTCCCGACGGCGGAGGAAGAACCGATCGACTTCTTCATGCTTACCGTCTCGTCGTCAAGAAGATCGAACGCCTCGGGTGCCACTCTGTCAGCCTGTGGCACTTCGTAAGTGTAGAGATTGTCTTGAAGTGGGAGATCGAATGGGTTACCAAAGACGTACGGAGCGGGAATAGCTAGGCTCAGATGCCAGACCATCCGAAGGTAATAGTCAAAGATACCCTCTAGCTGGGGATTGGGTGTTCCTGTATCTACGTGCCGCCACACAGCTTGGACCAGCTTCTCAAATGCGGTCCTTGGTGGATCTGCACTAGACCACGGGAGACTGTCGTAGGCATCGTCACTACTTTTGAGAATGTCGTCGTCATCAGGTAGCACACGCCCAATGTGGAAGTTGGGAGGCTCGACATTCCGAGCTTCACCACGCACCATGGAGGGGTCGGAGTCGACGACCGCCCACAGGTCACGGCTCTGGAGCGTGTCCCGAGTTGGCGGGCGAATGTCAGTGAGGACAATCGTCGTCCCGTGCGAGGCAAGGTCGGCAGCAGGCTCGCGCCAAATCGTGACCAGACCTGCATCGTACTCCTCTGCTTCGTTCGGATTAGGAGAACCCTCGTCCGAGTATTGGCGGAGGACCACTAATGCAATCGTCCGGAATGGATCACCGGCTGTCTTCGTTATGATCTGAAAGCGATGCGTCAGCTGTGCGACTGAGAAGAGGCCAATCCCTATCTTTCCAATAAGTCGACGCCCTGCCGGGCTCCGAGTTGGATCCGTGGCTCTCGCTATTCCCAGCTCGGCTCCTTCACGTGACCGCTTCGCGCTGCCCCCGATGTGGTGGAGCATGTGGGCGAGGGCGGCCGGCGTCATGCCCATGCCGTCGTCCTCGATAGATAGCGTGCGGAACCGGGGGCGATCAGTCTTGATGACTACCTGCTTCGCATCGGCGTCGTAGGCGTTCGACACAAGCTCTCGTATCGCTGACCCCGGCTGTCTGTAAATGCCGTCAGTGACACGGGCAAGGACCCGTTCGTCTGTTCGGAGGACGGTACTATAGGGGGACTTGTTGGAGCTGACCTTGATGTTGGCAGTAAGCTCGGCGTCCGTCTCGAGTCCAGGCCCGTGCGGAGAGGTCATTGTTGCCCCCTGTTGACGACGTAATGGCCCTCTAGTGCTTGGCCCCAAGGAGCCAAGATCCACGCAGCCAAACATCGAGGGCCCTTCACTCCCCTGACATTCGGACCCGCGTGCAACTGAGCCGACGGGGAAGGGCGAACATGACGAAGGCTGTCTGGTCTCCAAGTTGGCATCAGGCCGCTCCTTCTGAGCAGGGATCGCCGATGGGCGCCTGGTGCCTAGCGTAGGAGCAACTGGACGCTATCGGGCACTCGTGACAGCGAGGTAACCTAGCCTTGCAGATTTCCGCGGCGAAGTCCAGCAATCCGTAGTTGTGCTCCTTGACCTCGTTGTCGGGCAAGAGGGTCTGCGCAATCTCCCAAATCTCCGGAGCCCTCCTGATGTCGCTTGGCCGTCTGATACCCGCCAGTCGCGAGAGGACGCGAACGATGCCCAAGTCCACCACTGGCACACGATGACCAAATGCGAAGCACGCGACGGCATGAGCGGAGTACATGCCAACATACGGGAGCTTCATCAGCTCTGCGGGCTGGGTGGGTAAGCCCCCTGCTTTGGTTATGGCTACCGAGACTTGGCGCAGCGCTGTGACTCTCTGGTGGCCGAATCCAAGGCATGATACGCGATGGTAGAGCATTTCCGGGCTTGCTGATTCAAAGCTGTAAGCGTTCGGGTATTTCCTACACAGCGCGGGCCACACCTCAGCAACCATCTCAGCCCGTGTCTGTTTCAAGAGCACTTCTGCCACGAGAATCCCGAACGGGGTGACTCCTTCTTTACGCCAGGGAAACGAACGACCACGCATCTTGAACCAGTTTGCAAAAAAGCCGGACGGGATCGCCAAACACGTCTCAATTTGACGAGCCGTATTGCAAATGGGCATCCCAGGCCTTTCAGCCATTGGCACGCGCGTCTGGAGTTTTGAATTGCGGCGTGTAGCCCAGACCCCTTGAGATGGCTAACGCGACCCCCTTTCCGAGAGGAGGGGGTAGGGCATCTGAAATGAGCTGCACCTGCTGGCTGAATGTTCCCTTAAGTTCATAGGAATGGGGAAACCCTTGAAGGCGCATCGCTTCGTAAATCGAGAGGCGCCGGTGCATGTTCGGATGTACATGCACCTCGCGATGGCCGTACGCCACTGTGTAGCTGGGCTTGTCCCAACTCAGGACCCTGAAGCTCCTCCCACGATGGTCTCCCGGCTTTAGCATGCCGTTGGTAAACTTGTTTGACCTTGGAACCATGGCAATATGGTTCGGGTGATGAGGTACCTCCGATGCATCCAAGTACCTGCGGCAGAAGACCGGTTCTGGTAGACCCTCAAGTGCAGACTTGGTAGGCTCAGGGTGCTTGTCCCCTTCCGGTGGATCTAGTACAAGATCGGGGTATCGTTCACGACTAATGCCAATGACTATGATTCTCTTGCGATTCTGTGGAATCCCGAAGCTCCCGGCATTGACGACCCTCTCCCTGACGTTGTAGCCGGCTTTCTTGCAAAGTAGCTTGAATTGCAGGTAGCGCCACCGATGTCTCCCTTGGGTGAGGCCGAGCACGTTCTCAAATACGAAGAAGTCCAGCCCAAGGCGACGTGTGAACGTCTCTATTACCTTAACGTAGTTGGTGAGAAGTCTACTCCTCGGGTCTCTCCTCTTCTGGCGCACATTTGAAACCGAGAATGCCTGGCATGGTGGACCGCCGATTATGCCGGCGGGTCCTTCACCCTCGTTGACGCTACTCCAAAGATCCACCAGATAGTCCGGGCTAATCTGCGCTATGTCCAGAGGGGCGACGTGAGTGTCCGGTTGGTTCCACCGGTAGGTTTCGATGGCAGCCGGGTCCATATCAACAGCGAGCCCCGATCTGAAGCCTCCTTGCTTGAACCCTAGATCAAGCCCTCCAGCACCGGAAAAGAGGCTAAGGACCGGCCGAGCCTCGACCTCGTTCGCTCCAGAACAATTCTCCTGTAGCTCAGCTTGCTTTCCGCCAATTATGGTGAGGTCGTTGATAGCAGTTATCCCCTCCCTATGTAGGGCATGTCAGTCGCCATTATCGTGACGAACTGGACGTTTGTGTTCAGCGGCAGGTTCGACATGTACACGACCGTGGACGCGACGTGCTCGACGTCGAACGTCGGCTCCACCTTCATCGAGCCGTCGGCCTGCGCCGTGCCGGACGGCATCCGGGCCGTCATGTCCGTGGCCGCGTTGCCGATGTCGATCTGGCCGCACGCGATGTTGTACTTGCGCCCGTCCAGCGATGTCGACTTGGTCAGGCCGGTCACCGCGTGCTTGGTCGCCGTGTAGGCGGCCGAGTCGGGGCGCGGCACGTGGGCCGAGATCGACCCGTTGTTGATGATCCGCCCGCCCATCGGCTTCTGCGCCTTCATGATCCTGATCGCCTCCTGGGTGCAGAGGAACGTCCCTGTCAGGTTCGTGTCGACCACCGACTGCCAGTCCTCGAAGGGCAGGTCCTCCATGGGCACCCTGGCCGCCCCGAAACCGGCGTTGTTGAACAGCACGTCCAGGCGGCCAAACGCCTCCTTCGTCCTGGCGAACAGCGCGCCGACCGACTCGGGGTTACCGACGTCCGTCTGCACGGCCAGGATGGGCGCGCCGTCGCCGGCTAGCTCAACCGTCTCCGCCAGCGGCTCCGCCCGCCGGCCCGCTATGGCGACGGAGTATCCGTCCCGCAGCAGCGCCAGCGCCGAGTGCCTGCCGATCCCCGTCCCGCCTCCCGTAACGATAGCCACCCGTCCGTTCGAGCTCATCTGTAGCATCTCCTGGTCATAGGCTTGTAGCAGCTTAGTTGTCGTTCCCGTGCAGACGGGAGCCCCCCACCCTGGATTCCCGCCTCCGCGGGAATGACGAGGCGCGGGCGACTGGATCTATCCGGCCTCCTTGGCGCACCGCTCCAGCAGGTCGAGCGCCGTCCTGGCGAACGTCCACATGTTTCCCTCGCGATCGGCGGACCCCGTCTCCAGTGTGATCGACGCCTCGACCGGCCCGGCCACCGCGATGCACGAGTGGCCCGGGCTGTCCCCGTACCGGTTCCCCGTCGGACCGCTCGCGCCCGTCTCCGCAAGGCCCCAGGTGGTGCCGAGCAGCTCCCGCGCGGTGCGGGCGTTCAGCAGCGCGTACTCCTCGGTGCTGGCCCGCAGGCCCTCCATCGCCTCGCCGGGCACGCCCAGCAGGCCCTGCTGGGCCGTCCTGGTGTAGACCACCGCGCCGCCCACGAAGTACGCGGACGCGCCCGGCGCCGCCAGCAGAGCGGCGGACACCAGCCCGCCCGCGGACGACTCCGTCACTGCTACCGTCTCTCCGCGCTCCTTCAGCAGCGCACCGGCCGCCTCAGCCAGCGAACGCAAGTCTTCCATGTTGCTGCGCATCTCCTTCGAGGTCAGGGCGCCGCCACCTTACCATAGGAGCGCGCTAAACGCGAAGCTGACCGCGATTCTTGCACCTTCTCCCCTGGCGGGAGAAGGTTGGGTTGAGGGGGAAGCTCGCTAAGTGCGCAACTGTCGTCCTGAGGAGTCCCCGACGAAGGACCTGGGGCGGGGTCCGTCGACGCCGACTGCAGAGACGGCCCTATAATGAGGCCACCACCAGCGCGAGCCATCCACGATCGCCCGCTCCCAGAGGAGAACGCCATGACAGACTCCCGGCCCAAGGTATTGATCGTAGGCGACCAGCGGATGCGCGACTTGAGCCTCCTGCCCGCGGACCTCGACCGGCTCGCCGCGATTGCGGAATGGGAGTGGCTGCACCTGGAGGGCGGCGCCGCCTACGGTTCGAACGAGGACTCCGACGCCATCCGCCGGCTGCTCGATAGCGTCGGCGGCGTCGACGCCATCGTCGTCTCCAACGGGTCGCCGCTGATCAGCGCCGAGGTCATGGACGCCGCCCCAAAACTCAGGGTCATCGGCGAGCTTGAGGGCGACCGGTTCGCCCACCGCATCGACGTGGAGGCGGCCTGGGAGCGCGGCATTCGCACCGTCGACACGACCCACGGCTCCTCATACCCCGTCGCCGAGTGGGCCCTCGCCATGGTCCTCATCTCGCTCCGCAACGCGGGGGCGCGCTACAGGAGCATCCTGGCCGGCGAGGCGCCCACGACCGACTACGAGGACTTCGGGTACCTCCACGGCGAGCTGACCGGCAAGCGGGTCGGGCTGATCGGGTGCGGCCACATTGGGCGCAGGCTGGTCAAATTCCTGCAGCCGTTCGAGGTGGACATCCGCGTCTACGACCCCTATCTGGCCAGCGAGATGCCCGACGCGATCGGCGTCGTGAAGACCTCGCTGGAGAACGTGCTCTCGAAGTCCGACGTAATCGTATGCCTAGCTCCAATCACACCCGCGACGGAGGGGATGATCGGCCAACGCGAGCTGGACATGGTCCCGTCCAACTCGGTGTTCGTGAACGTGTCGCGCGGGGCTATCGTCGACAGCGACGCACTCATCGCCCGCCTGAAGCGCGGGGACATCGTCGCAGGGCTGGACGTGTTCGACCCGGAGCCGATCCCGCCCGACAGCGAGATCATCGGGCTCCCCAACACCTTCCTGAGCCCCCACATCGCGGGCGTGACGCTGGCGAGCAACCAGCGCTTCTTCACCCTAATGGTCGACGAGCTGGAGCGCTTCTTCCAGGGCGACGAGCCCCTATTCCAGCTCAACCCCAGGTCGCTGGCCAACCGCCGAGGCTCGGACACGCCTCGGGACTGAGCACGGAACAATCGTCATTCCGGCGAAAGCCGGAATCCAGGGGGTGTGGGGCTGGCGGAGGATGGGTTCCCGCCCCCGTTGCTCGGGAACAGGGTCTTCGCAGAGACGACGGAGGTGGCAGCCCTGGAAGTGCCGCGCTCTTGCGCTCCCTTATCCCATCCCTCCAAAATGGCCCAATCAAATGTCTCTCCCGGCAAGGAGGCCCCTTTGAGCTTCGAACTGCGTCCTGAGCACCTTCGCACCCTCCGGTGGCGGTCGATTGGCCCGCACAGAGGCGGGCGCGTCCCGGCCGTGGCGGGCGACCCCGAGCAGAGGCAGACCTTTTACTTCGGCGCATGCGCGGGCGGGGTCTGGAAGTCGACCGACGGCGGCACATACTGGCGCAACGTGTCCGACGGCTTCTTCCGCACCTCCGCAATTGGCGCGCTCGCCGTCACCGACGCAGACCCGGCGGTCGTGTACGCAGGCACGGGCGAGGCCAGCATCCGCAGCAACGTCTCCCACGGCGACGGCGTGTACCGCTCGACCGACTCCGGCGCGACCTGGACGAACATCGGGCTCGAGGACACGCGGCACATCGGCCGGGTGCGGGTCGACCCGCGCGACCCCGACCGGCTCTACGTGGCCGCGCTCGGGCACGCCTTCGGGCCAAACGCGCAGCGCGGCGTCTTCCGCTCCACCGACGGCGGCGGCTCGTGGGAGCGCGTCCTGTTCAAGAGCGAGCGGGCCGGCGCTATCGACCTGTCGATGGACCCCAACAACCCGCGCATCCTGTACGCGGCAATATGGCAGGTGCTTCGTACGCCCTGGAGCCTCGTCGGCGCCGGGCCCGAGAGCGGCCTGTGGCGCTCCACAGACGGCGGCGACACGTGGACGGACCTGACCGACAGGCCAGGCATGCCCGACGGGATCAAGGGCCGTATTGGCGTGGCTGCCTCTCCCGCCCGGTCGGGTCGCGTCTGGGCCATCGTCGAGCATGAGGACGGCGCGCTGCTGCTCTCGGACGACGGCGGCGACACCTGGGAGCGCGTCAACGACAGCCCCATCGTCAGACAGCGTCCCTTCTACCACCACCACATCTTCGCCCACCCCACCAACGAGAACACCATGTGGACCCTGCCGATCCAGGCCTTCAGGTCGGACGACGGCGGCCGCAACTTCACGATGATGACTACGCCTCACAGCGACAACCACGACCTGTGGATCGACCCGCGCGACCCCCAGCGCATGATCGAGGGCAACGACGGCGGCGCGTGCGTCTCCTTCGACGGCGGCGAGACGTGGTCGACCATATACAACCAGCCGACCTCCCAGTTCTACCACGCCGCCGTCGACACCCGGCACCCGTACCGGGTCTACGCAACCCAGCAGGACAACAGCGCCATCAGCACGCCGAGCAGCTCGCCCAAGGGCGCGATCCCATTCTCCGACAGCTACCCCGTGGGCCCCTCGGAAAGCGGCTACATCGCCGTGCGCCCAGACAACCCCGACATCGTCTACTCCGGCGCGATCGGCAGCGCACCGGGCGGAGGGGGCGCGCTCCTCAGGTACAACCACGCCACCAGCGAGTCGCGCATCATCACCGTGTGGCCGGAGATGTCGTACGGCCTGGGCGCGCGGGACATGCGCTACCGCTTCCAGTGGACCTTCCCCATCGTCATCTCGCCCCACGACCCCAACGTGCTCTACGCTGCGGGCAACAGGGTCTTCCGCTCCACCGACGAGGGCACGACCTGGGAGGCGGTCTCGCCCGATCTGACCCGCAACGACCCCAGCAAGGGCGAGCCCGGCGGCGGCCCCATCAGCCGCGACGTGTCGGGCGCGGAAGTCTACTGCACCGTATTCTCCTTCGCCGAGTCGCCACACACGCCAGGCGAGTTCTGGGCGGGCTCAGACGACGGCCTCGCCCACATTTCGCGGGACTCCGGCGTGACCTGGGGCGACATCACCCCACCGGGTCTGCCGGAGTGGGCGACCGTCAGCATGATCGACCTGTCCCCGCACGACCCGGACACCGCCTGGCTCGCGGCCTGGAACTACAAGCTCGACGACTACTCCGCCTACCTGTACCGGACCCGCGACGGCGGGAAAACCTGGGACTCCATAGCCGCAGGGATTCCCGAAGGCGAGTTCGTGCGCGTCGTCAGGGAAGACCCGGCGCGGCCGGGCCTGCTCTACGCCGGCACCGAGACGGGCGTGTACGTGTCGCCGGACGCGGGCGCGTCGTGGCAGTCCCTCCAGCGGAATCTGCCCGTCACGCCCATACACGACCTGCTGGTCAAGGACGGCGACCTGGTGGCCGCGACCCACGGCAGGTCGTTCTGGATACTCGACGACCTCTCGCCGCTCCATCGGATGACGGACGGGGCGACGAGCGAGCCCGTCCACCTGTTCGAGCCCAGACCGGCCGTACGCGCGCTGAGGATGCTCGGCAAGCTCGACCCGTTCAGGATGGGGCCGGGCAAGAACTACTGGATCGCCATAGGCGCCGCAGCGACCTTCGAGGATGTCGAGAGTCCCGACGGAGGCACCGAGCGCCGCTTCCTCGACGCCGGACACAACCCGCCCGATGGGGCTGTGATCACCTACCACCTGCACGAGCGGTCGGAGGACGGCGCGGCGATCACTATCCTGAACCCGGAGGGCCGGGAGATCAGGCGGTTCACCGGTCTGCCGTCTGATGCGGGCATGAACCGGTTCGTGTGGGACATGCGCCACGAGGGTCCTCACGAGGCTCCCGGCGACGACGCTGAACGCCTGGTCGCCGGGCCCAACCCAGCCGGACCGTCCGCGGTGCCGGGAACCTACACGGTCAGGCTGGAGGCCGCCGGGCGCACCCTCGAACGCTCACTCACGATAGTGAAGGACCCGCGTTCGGAGGCGTCGGACGCCGACCTGGACAAACAGCTCGACCTGCTGCTCAGGCTCAGGGAGCGAATCTCCGAGACCAACGACAGAATCGACGAGCTGCGCCGGGTGAGGCGACAGGTGAGCGAGTGGATCGACCGCGCCGAGACGACCGGGGAAGCCGGCGGCGTTGCCGACGCAGGCAGCGCCATCGTCGAGCGGCTGGACGGAATCGAGAGCAGGCTCGTCGCCACTTGGCAGACGACCGAGCGCGGCCAGATGGGCACGCCGCTCCCCAAGCTCGCCGAGGCCCTGGCCACGCTCGTCAGCGTCGTCGAGAGCGCCGACTCCACCCCTACGAAGAGCTCCTACGAGGTGTTCGACCACCTGTCGGCGCGAGTAGCCCGCGAGACCGAGTCACTGCGCGAAGCCATCGACCAGGACGTACCAGCGTTCATCAGCCTTGTCCGCGAGGCGGGCATCCCAGACATCCTACCGGGATGAGATAGCCGTTGCTAACACGTTCGCCCTGAGCAGCGTTATGCCCGTGCATGGGCCGTGCCGGGGGTGTCAGTGAACTGGGACCGCGTCCCCACTCCGTCATTCCGGCCTTGAGCCGGAATCCAGAGGGGCGGCCGGGCGGGGCTCCCCTCCCCCGCATGGGGCAGTTACTTGAAAGCTTGTCGAATACCCTGCCCCGTACCGATACGGGGGAAGTGCTCACGTAGCGCGGGCTACTATTGGACTGGCCTGGAGTCCCTAGCCGGGCTTAGTTGCCTTCAGCGAGAACAGAAACGGGACCGACTCCCCGCCCTCCGGCAGCCTCCACCAGCCGTCCTCACCCTGCTCCATCATGGGCAGGGCCTGGTACGCGGAAGTATGGAACTCGTGGAAGAACTCGATCACCAGCCCCGCCGAGATCAGCGAATTGAGTATGTCGCCCACGCTGTGACCCCACTGGAAGGTCGGCCCGTACTCCTCGTCGGACCCGTCCGTGTAGGTGGGCTCAGGCTCGACAGCTATGGGTCCAGCCCTCCGGCTGGAGTACGGGTAGAAGGGCCGCAGGTCGACCGCGTCCTCCTCATCGTAGAAGACGCTGCCGAATGGGTGCGCGTCCACGATGTAGAGGAAGCCGCCCGGCTCCAGGAAGTGGGCGATCACTTCGGCCCACCGCTCCAGGTCTGGCAGCCAGGTCAGCACGCCATATGAAGTGAACACCACGTCGAAGCGGCCCTCCAGGACATCCGGCAGGTCGTAGACGTTCGAGACGACGAACTCCGCGTCGATGCCGAGATCCTCGCTCAGCGACCGGGCGCGCGCAATCGCCTCCTCGGAGAAGTCGACCCCGGTGGCCGCGGCGCCCAGTCTCGCCCAGGACATCGTGTCCATCCCGAAGTGGCACTGCAGGTGAAGCAGGCTCTTGCCGTCCACATCGCCCATCTCATCAGTCTCGATGGAGCGCAGCGAGGACGCCCCGGCCCTGAAGCCGTCCACGTCGTAGAAACGCGACCCGAAGTGGGTAGGCGTCCGCGCGTCCCAGCTCCGGCGGTTCGCCTCCATGTACCGGTCGCCGCCGTCAGGCGCGAGTGAAGACACTGGGGAAAAGGGCTAGGCCGCCCTGTCCTCGACCACTAGGCTGCGCCCAACTGCTCTGAGCGCCTTCTCCACCTGGGTGAGATGAGAGCCGTAATCAGGATCCATTACTTTGCGGACTGCATCCCCGCTCAAGCCCAGACGATCAGCGAGCTCTTCCGCAGTGATTGCCTGCTTTCGCATGGCGGTGTAGAGCGCCAATTTGGCCGCAACGATGGGTGGGACTGCGACCATTACTTGACCATCCTTAGCTTCGCTTGGAACAGGGAGAGTCTCGTTGTTGTCCACGTATGCGCACAACGCGACGACCAAGGCATCCTCTGCCATCTCCAGCGCCTCGGCCCGGTCGTCACCACATGTCAGAGCTTCGGGAACGTCGGGAAATGTAACGTTGAATCCGCCGTCATCTTCTTCTGGAGTGAGGACGCATGGATAGGTGAAGCGCATCAGAAGTTCTCCTTGTCGATGTCCAACTGCTTCAACATGTTCCGAAACGTGCTGGGCTTCAATTCGCCTCGCATGACAGTCGCCCGGCGGGCGCCGATGTAGAGCGTTCCATGGCTACCTTTGCCGTGGCTCGGATCGAAGTAGCACTCCTCGCCCGCTTTCCTTGCATAGCGTTTGGCACGCCTGATGAATTCTCGTCCATTCAAAGCGTTATCGCACCGGAGACTCTGAATGTCAAGCGGCTACGCCCCCGGTTCCACGAAAGCCAGGATCCGAGCGGGGTTGGTCACCGTCATCTTCTCGATGCTGGACTCCTCGACGCCCGTGTTCAGCAGGTGCGGGATGAACCGCTCCAGGATGAACGAGTACCCGAATCCGCCGTACCTCTTGAGGTGCGTCTTCCAGCACACGTCGTGGGACAGGAGGACCTTGTCCTCGTAACCAGCCTCGATTAGCCTGGGGATGGCCTCCGCGTCCCGGACTGTTACGCTTGGGCCCAGACCCTCTTCGGGTCCCAGCACGTCGATGCTCCTGACGACCTCGTCTCGGCCGATCAGGTCGAGCTGGATGTAGGGTCCGCGCTCCAGCAGCTCGAGCATCAGGTCCATGTCGTCGGCTATCTCGTCGGAGTGGCCGAGAATGACGCGCTCCAGGTCGACCCCCACCTCTTCGAGGATGTCCAGCGTCTGGTGACGCTCACCTCCTACCCCGCCCCTGTGCAGCGAGATGGGCGCGCCGGTTATCACCGACGCCAGCCCGGCCGCGCGGATGCTCTTCTCCTCGTTGGGTCTGATGGGGCCGCCGTTTACTCCTATCTCCCCTATGATTCCCGACCTGATGCCCGTGCCGTTCACTCCCTCGGTCACGTCGGTGACTATGACCTCCGTCAGGTCCTCGACAGAGCGCTGGTCCATGTCCAGGGGATGGTAGACCCGCTGGTAGTAGCCGGTGCCCATGACGATATGAAGGCCCGTCGCCTCGGACACCCGGAGCAGGGCCTCCGGGTCGCGCTTCAGGCCTATGCTCGTAACGTCCACTATCGTGCGGCCGCCGTTGTTCCTGAACTCCATGACCTCGGCGACCGCGACTCCCTCGTCGGCCAGGATGTAGTTGTCCGCGATGGGCTCCGCGTCCTTCGCGGCGCGGATGTTGCCCACATCCACCTTCGCCTCCCACCGGGCAAGCTCCGTCGCGGGGAAGTCGTCGCTGGTGAGAATAGGCTCCGAGCGCCCGGGCAGGTCCACGCCCACGACGTGGGGCAGATGAGTCTTCCTCAGGTCGAGGAAGAGATGCTCGTGCATCAGGGTCGTCCCCAGGTCTCCGGGGTCGACCGGGCCCCGGACGGTCTGGACCTTGCCGTAAGGCGTTGAGTTCTGAACGGCGGTGTGTGATCGATGGGTCGAATACATGGCTGGATTATAGGGGCTATAATGGCTCCATGCAGCAACCGGCTGCCAGGAGGATGCCATGTTCACGAAGATACTGGTTCCACTGGACAAGACGGATGTGTCCCAGGGTATAGTCCCCATCGTCACCGACCTCGCGCTGAGTACGGAGGCGAGAGTCGTGCTGCTGACGGTACTGGGCGTCGAGACCCCGGGCGACGTACCCACGGCCGTTCGCCAGAGCTCGGAGGGCACGGCCGAGGCAGGGCGTTACGGCACCGTCCCTGCCGCCACAGCGATGGAGCCGTCGGTGGAAGGCGGCCCGTACCGCGCCCAGCTCGACGAGAAGGCCGCGGACGACGCCCAGCAGCGCCTGCGGGTGTTCGTCCGCCAGCTCGGCGACGCTGGCGTGGAGGCCTCCACGGCGGTCACGTTCGGCACCCCGGCGGAGGCGATACTCAAGACTGCCGGCGATCAGGGCTGCGATCTGATTGCCATGTCCACCCACGCCCGCAGCGGAATCGGGCGCCTGCTGATGGGCAGCGTGACCGAAGAGGTCATCCGCGGGTCCAGCGTGCCCGTCCTGACCATCAAGCCGCAGGACAGCTAGGCTGGACAGTGGGCCGGTCCCCGCCTGGTAGCTGGCGGGGCTACCGGCCTGCCGCCAGGTCGGCGAACACCTGCCGCCACGTGGCTGCGTTGCCCCCGCCCTTGCCTGCGCGATAGACAATGATGCCGCTGCCGTCCATCGCTACCTTGGAGGACTGCACCGTAATCCCGAAGTCGGGCACGATCCTGCCAATCGGTGCGGCAGACTGGTACACGAACTCGTTCCTCTGCCTGTAGGCCTCGAGCTCACTCAGAGTTTCTAACGGATCAATGCCGATTCCGTAGAAGTCAACCTTGCCCTCGAACTCGGGGTAGACACTTGCCAGGCTCCGTAACTCGGAGCGGCAGACAGGTCACCAGCCGGTGAGGAAGTAGAGGAACACCGGCCTCCCCTCCATCCTCAGCTCGGTCGCCGTGATCTCGGTCCCGTCCACGAGCCTCAACGCAAACTCAGGCGACAGGTTGCCGACCTTGTTCCCCACGTCCGCCTGCGGCGCGGGTGTCGGGGTAGGCTCCGGCGTCGGTGTTGCGGTGGGCTCTGGCGTCGGCGTGTTGGTGGGCACAGGCGTCGGCGTGCTGGTGGGCGCAGCCGTGGGCGTCGCAGTCGGCTCCGGTGTTGGGGTGTCGGTAGGCTGCGGGACCGGCGTTGCGGTGCTCTGGGTGGATGAACCCAGCACCACTGTCGCCGTTGACGTAGCCGCAGGCGCCGGCACTGGCGTGTCCGTAGGCTGCGGAACAGGTGTCGCAGTCGGCTCCGGCGTGTCTGTAGGCTGCGGAACAGGTGTCGCAGTGGGCACTGGCGTGTCCGTAGGCTGCGGAACGGGCGTCGACGTGGGCGCGCTCGTGGGCGCCGCGGCGGCGACCTGCGCGGGCTGCGTCGGAACAGCCGCGGGGGCTGGAGCGGACACGGGCGCTGTCCGTGTGTCGGCCAGATCGCTCAGCATCTTGGCCCATTCGTCGACATCCCCGCCGCCAAACCCGGCTCGGTACGTGATCACCCCAGTGCCGTCTATAGCCACCTTGGACGACTGCTTGAGGATGCGCAGGTCGGCGACGATGTTGCCTACCGGGTAACCGATCTCGTACGCGTAGCCCTCCCGGGCTTTCAGGTCCTCCAGCTCGTCGGGCGTCTCCGAAGGGTCGATGCCAATCCCGTAGAACTCCACCCTATCGGCGAACTCGGGATAGATGCTGGTCAGGCGCCGTAACTCGGCGCGGCAGGTCGGTCACCAGGTCGTGAGAAAGTACAACAGTACGGGCCGCCCCTCTTCCCTCAGCTGTGCGGAGGTCAGCTCGCTTCCGTCCACGAGCCTGAACTTGAAGTCGGGGGCCAGGTTGCCCACGGCGTTGCCCACCTCAAGATTGGACTCGCCGATCTGTGGGGCGGGAGTCTCCGTCGGCGGGACGGCGGTGGCCGGCGCGGCGGTCGGCGCCTGCTGGGCCGTCGGCTGGGCCACGGCCGTGTCGGTCGGAACGGGAGCGGCCGTCGGCTCTGCGGGCTCAGATCCACAGGCTGTCCCCAGTATGAGCAACGCCAGGGCTGCCAGCAGCGCGCCCGCCACGTAAATGCGGTTCAAGTCTACCTCCATGTCTCCGAAGAAGATTACAGGGCGGAGACCAGTGCGTCTAGTTCATGGTTAGATGCAGCCGGAAGCCCCGGGGATTTGCTATGGGCAGGCCCGAAGTGCGGGCAGCACTCGCGAACCCGGATACTCCGTCAAACAGTTGTTCAAAAGTGCTAGACTCGCTTAGACCCCCTGTTTATGATGGTAGCAAGGGTAGCTTCACCGCCCCCGACGGTGGAATATTGGAGGGGTATCTTGATACGACGAATTCAGGTGCTAGTCCTGGTAGTGCTTGCCGCTTCCACGGCTGCGCTTTTCTCCGGCTTCGAAGGTAATGTCTTCGCCCAGTCGCCTCCGCCCATACCCCACTTCTTCAAAGGGACGGTGAGCGTTGCTGGTCAGGTCCCGCCCGACGGACACACGATCATAGCGAGGATAGACACGCGATACGAGTCTGAACCCACGGAGATTAGGGGAGGGGAGTTCATTGGCCTTGGAGTGGGTCCCCAGGATGTGAACACCGTTGGCGCGACGATTACCTTCTTCCTGGACGGGTTGATCCAGGCCGACCAGACTGCGACGTTCCAGCCTGGGTTCCGCAGCGGCGCAGACCTCGATGAGACCATACACCTCACCTTCCCCATGCTGCCCGAGCCTACACCTACGCCTACGCCTGAACCCACGGCGACGCCCACCATCACTCCCACGCCCGTGGCCGCGAGTCCTGCGGTCTACTCGGGCCTTGTAGTCATCGCGGGGGGTATAGTACCGGACGACGCGAGCCTCATCGCCCAGATCGGCGCCTACAAGTCCTTCCCCGCCGTAATCTCTGGAAGCAACTACATAAACCTGGTAGTAGCCCCCGGCGATGCCACTCTGCTGGGCATGCCGATAACCTTCCTCCTCAACGGCCACCCGGCTGAAGAGACCGACACCTACGTGAGCGGCAAGATCGATCAGAACTTCCCGCTGGTATTCGTGGGCCTGGCAGCGCCGACACCTACGCCTACGAGCACGCCCACACCGGTGCCGCCTACTCCCACGCCGGCGCCTACAAGCACGCCCACACCGGTGCCGCCTACCGCAACGCCGACGCCGGTGCCGCCTACCGCAACGCCGACGCCTACAAGCACGCCCACGCCCGTGCCGCCTACAAGCACGCCCACACCGGTGCCGCCTACAAGCACGCCTACGCCGGTGCCGCCTACCGCAACGCCGCCGCCTACGGCCACACCGGTGCCGACGGTCGCGCCGCCGCCACCCACACCGGTGCCGACAGTGCCGCCGCCCACACCGGTTGTCGTCGCGCCTACGCCGGTACCGCCGTCAGACGGCAGTAACACGGGGATAATCATCATAGGCGCGATCGTATTGATAGTCCTGCTCACTGCAGTGGCGGCCGCAGCCTACACCTTAGGAACGAGGCGAGCCCGCTACTAGGCCTCAACGACATGGGATGAGGCCTGCCGGAACATCTCGGGAGGGTGGCTCCCCACCCTCCCGAATAGGGATGGAGGCCATGGCATGAAGGTATGGGCAGCCGTAGCCTCAGCCGTGGTGCTCAGCATTGTGTTCGCCGCCATGCAGCCGGCGCCTTCGCTCGCGCACGACCCGACACCCACCTCGCAGCCACCACTGCCAGACGGAGTACCGCCCATTCCCATCGTATACGCAGGGACGGTGCTCGTCGCCGGAAGCACCCCGCCGGACGGCCTGACGTTGACGGCTCGCACAGAAGGGGGCTACGAAGCCGAGCCTGTGCCGATAGTGGGAGGGCGGTTCACAGGCCTGACCATCGAGCTCCAGCACTCGAATCAGCTGGGCCGCAGCGCCACCTTTTACCTCGACGGGGAAGTCCCGTCGAACCAGACGGTCAAGCTCGTTCCGCTGGGCGGGGAGACCATAAGGCTCACCTTCCCCCGCCTGCCCACGCCGCCGCCTACGCCAACTCCCACGCCCACGCCGGCGCCGACGAGTACCCCGACCCCTAGGCCGACCCTGCCCGCCGTATTCTCGGGTCCCATCGTGGTCCCCGGGGGCACCGTATCCCAGGACGCGGTGCTAATCGCCCGCGTCGGGGACTACAGGTCCATCCCCGCGGTCATCAGCGGCAACAGCTACCTGAACCTGGTCATAGCTCCGAACGACGTGGATCTGCTCGACAAGGAGATCACCTTCCTGCTCAACGGCGTCGAGGCATCGAAGAAGGAAGTGTACGAGAGCGGCAGGATCGCCCAGAACCACACCCTCGTTTTCCTTGGCGTTCCCACTCCTACACCTACGCCGACCATGACGCCCACACCCACGCCGGTACCCACCAGCACTCCCACCGCCACGCCAACGAGCACGCCCACGCCGGTGCCCACCAGTACGCCCACGCCGGTACCGCCTACGAGCACACCCACGCCCGTGCCGCCCACCAGCACGCCTACGCCTGTGCCCACCAGTACGCCCACTCCACTGCCGCCCACCAGCACGCCTACGCCTGTACCCACGAACACGAGCACTCCTGTGCCTACCGGTACGCCCACTCCACTACCACCCACCAGCACGCCCTTACCGACGATCTCCCCGCCGACAGCGGTCCCAACCGCAACACCGGCGAGGGCGGGCGATGAGTCGGGTGTGATCGTCTTCGCGGTGGCGGTTGCCGTGGTTGCTCTGGCCGCTATAGGCGGGATCGCCTACTACGTAGTTGCCGGACGGATCACCGGAGGCCCTGCCGGACCACCTGGGTAGGACCAGGGCAGTCCGTCCACACGCGGTGCCCTCCCGGCGTGGGCTATAATGTCGCTATGGCATCGACTCTGCGGCTTTCCGTGATTGGGCTGTGCTTGCTCGCAGCAGTTGGTTGCTCGACCCCTGGAGCCGGGCCCGAAGCCCTTGCCACGCCTGAGCCGGCCGATACGGCGGAGGAAGCCTCTCCAATCCCCGAGCCGACTGCAGCTCCTGAGCCCTCTCCGGAGCCTCCCACCCCTGAGCCTACAGCCGATCCCACGCCAACCCCTACCGCCTTCAAGGCCTCCATAGACACGCCTCCGACTCCCAGCAGGGAGGTCCGGAAGCTCGACCGCGGCAGCGGAGAGCCGGCCCCCGACTTCGAGATCGAGCTGATCGACGGCGAGACCGTCACCCTGTCCGGATACCAGGGACAGGTCGTGCTGCTCAACTTCTGGGGCACGTGGTGCCCGCCGTGCAGGGCAGAGATGCCGGCCCTCCAGCGCACATGGGAAGAATACAAGGACCGGGGGGTTGTGTTCCTCGGCGCGGCCATCTATGACGAGAAGGCCGACGTTGAGAAGTTCGCGGAGGCTTTCGGCATCACCTATCCCCTGGGCATCGACCTCGCGGGCGATCTGACAGTGGACTACAAGGTGACGCAATTCCCCACGACCTTCCTGATCGACCGCGAGGGAAACGAGGTCCGGCGGATCATCAACCCGGTCAACGAGGCCTTCCTGCGCATCTTCCTGAACGGAATGCTCAAGGACAGCTGACACACGGGCAGGGAGTTGTAGATGGCAGAACCGAAGACCGTCAAGCGAGCCGATACCGACGCCGCCGAGAGGCCGCACGGCACCCGCCCGGTGGTATCCGGGACGCAGGGCGTCATCTCCAGCGGCCACCCGCTGACATCAATGGCGGGAATGCGGATGCTGCTCTCCGGCGGCAACGCCTTCGACGCCCTCGCAGCCGGAGTGATCGCGGCAGCCGTGGTCGAGCCGATAGCTTCCTACTCGCTCGGCGCCGAGAGTGTCTTCATGCTCTACGACGCCCGGTCGGGCGACCTGAAGTCCCTGAGCGGCCAGGGCACCGCCCCGGCCGGCGCGACCGTGGACTTCTACCGCTCCCGCGGCCTCGACGCCATTCCAACCGGCCCCGGCCGGGACGCCCCGCTGGCCTTCACCGTGCCCGGCGTGGCCCACGCCACCATATCGATGCTGGACAGGTACGGCACGAAGAGCTTTGCCGAGGCCGTCGCGCCTGCCATCGAGTACGCCGAGCGCGGATTCCCCCACTACCAGTACATGATCGACGCCCTTGGAGCGGAGTCCACCCGGAAGCAGTTCGACCTCTTCCCGCCAGGCGGCTCCGAGATCTTCTACGACAACGGCAGCCTGCCGCAGGAGGGTTCGCTCCTGGTGCAGCCCGGTCTGGCGAACACGCTGAAGGCGATGGCGGCAGCCGAGGCCGCGTCGACGGGCACGCGCGCGGACGGCCTTCGCGCTGCCAGCGACGAGTTCTACCGCGGAGGCGTCGCCCGCCTTATCGCCGGGTGCTCGTCAAGAGTCGGGGGCGTCCTCGACTACGAGGACCTGGCCGGCTACGAGTCCCAGTTCGAGGAGCCTCTCAAGACCACCTTCGCCGGATACGAGATATCCTGCCAGGGGACCTGGTCCCAGGCCGCCGTCCTGCTGCAGGCCCTGAACATGCTCGAACGGGTCGATCTGCAATCTCTGGGCCACAACACCCCGGCCTACATTCACACCGTCGCCGAGGCCCTGAAGCTGGCTATGGCCGACCGGCAGGCCCACTACGGCGACCCCGACTACACGACAGTTCCGGTCGACGGGCTGCTGTCGAAGGAGTACGCCGCCCAGAGGGCCGCGCTGATCGACGGCGCGCGGGCGGCTCAGGCCATGCCCGGACCGGGCGACCCGTGGGCCCACTCGACTATGACGGCGCCGGCGAGCCAGGCGGCCGCGCCCACGGAGCCGGTCGGGGCCGTCCCGGGCGGCGAGGGCGGCACGACCCACATCTCGGTCATCGACCGGGACGGCAGCCTGGCGTGCGCCACTCCCAGCGGCGGATCGTTCGGCAAGTCGGTGTTCTTCCCGGAGCTGGGCTTCGCCATCAGCACGCGCATCGAGATGTTCAACCTCACCGAGGGTCACCCCAACATCGTCGTGCCGGGCAAGCGCCCCCGCACCACACTGGTCAACTACATCGCGTCCAGGGACGGGGTGCCTGTGATGACGTTCGGCTGTCCGGGCGGCGACCACCAGGCCCAGGGCAACCTGCAGCTCATCCTGAACACGCTGGTATTCGGCATGAACCCCCAGGAGGCCATCGAGGCCCCCAGGTTCGCCAGCGACAGCGCCCCTGACTCCTTCTATCCCCACGTCTACTACCCGGGCAGGCTGTCGCTGGAGGCCGGCTTCCCGGCGGAGACGGTCGGCGCGCTGACGCGCATGGGCCACGAAGTCGCAAGAGCCGGCGTCTGCGGCATGGGCGCAACCGTCTCGCGCCGAGACCCCGGCTCCGGAGTCCTCAGCACCGGCGCAGACCCCAGGCGAGCCTGCTACGCCCTAAGCTGGTAAGACGATAGCACCCCAACAAGGCGACGAATTCTTACTGGCGAGAACTGACCAAGACCGTTCGCCCTGAGCCTGTCGAAGAGCCTGCCCTGAGCTTGCCGAAGGGGCAGTGCTCAGCAAGTTCAAGGCCTGAAGTTGGCCGGGCCTCAGTCCCATTCGAGAATAACCGCCAGCGCCTCCTCCGGCTTCTCGAACAGCATGTGATAGGCCTCCGCCGTCTGCTCCCACGGCAGCCTGTGTGTCACCATCGGGCCGACCCTGACCCGGCCGTCGACCAGCATCTGGGCCGCGTCCTCCCGGTGAGATGTCCGCTCGCCCGACAGCCTCATCCCCGCTATCAGCAGCTTGTCCATGAATATGCCGGAGTCGAGGGGCAGCAGGCCGTCTCCGGCCTCCTTCGCGCCCTGGTACTTGGCGATCAGGTGCAGCACGCCGTCGCGTTTCATCATCCGCTGCGCCTGCTCGAAGGACTTGAGGCCGGCGTTGCCGCCCACGCACTCGACGACCACGTCCGCACCCTTCCCGCCCGTCAGGTCCATCACTGCCTCGACCGAGTCGGTCTCGGACACGTTGATGACCACGTCCGCGCCGCTATCCTCAGAGATGGCGCAGCGCATCGCCGCCGCGTCCACCGTTATGACCCGGCCCGGATTGCGCTCGCGGACGGCCTGCATGTACAGGTTGCCGACTATCCCCTGCCCCAGCACGACAACGTCGTCGCCGGGCTCGATGGGGGTCGAGCGGGCCCACATGACGGCGCTGGTCGTTAGGCCGATGAACGTCGCCGACTCGTAGTCCAGATCTTGCGGGATGTGGCCGTGCGCGCCTACCACATACTGCGCGTGCGGCCCGCCCACGTTCGATCTGTCGCCGGGCTTCACATCCACCACGCCCGGCCCGACCTCGACCACGTCTCCCGCGTCCGAGTAGCCCATCATGTGCGGCGGTATAGGTCCCGGCATGACATAGCGCCGGAACAGCTCGGAGCCCCGGCTGATGAGGCTGCGGCGTACCTTCAGCAGCACCTCGCCCGAGCCCGGCGAAGGCACGTCCGCCTCCATCATCTGCACGTTCCCCACACCGTCCAGCTTCTCCAGCCGCAGCATCTTCGTCATGGTTCCCTCCGATTTGCCCGACCCGCGCCTCTGCTTCAGATCACTGGATGATGCGCTGAATGCCGCAACTCAGGCTGCCGATATTCGTAGCCCGGAGGGCATCCCTCCCGCCTCGTTCTACGCCAGGGTTTTGCCGAAGGCTCATGTACCCAGGAGGCGGTCCACCCTGGCTATGAACTGCTCGGTGCGATCGAGGTGGTACCTGACGATGTCGGCATCGAAAGCGCCCTCGTAGAAGTTGACATGGAGCAAGTTGGGGCTGGCGAACAGGCCGTGTATCTCCGGGTCTCTAGCCTCATTGGAGAGGTCCCTGACGGCCGTGAACAGGGCGGCATGGTAGTTGTGAGGCCAGCCGCGCTGTTGGGCGGCGGCCTTGACAGTCTGGGCAGCGGCGCCCCAGCCTTTCTCCGAGGCTTGGCGCAGGTCGCCGGCATCGAGTTCGGCACGGGCCTGGGCCAATAGTTCAAGCCCGGCGCTCCGATATGTGATGACTGGAGTGGTCATTGGGTTCTTACCCTAGGCTATTGCGGTACACAGGCAATATACCACAGAGGCGCGATTACCATTTCGGGCAGCTCACAGCCGCTTCTATCGGACCAGTCAGCGCCCGCCTGGGCGGTGGCGCCGCTATCCCTGCCTAAACGCCGCCCAGCTCCCGCTGCTCGCCGAACACCCCGCGGAACACGTCGGCGATCTCCCCTACCGTGGCGTACGCCTCGACACACTCGATGATCGCCTCGACGGTGTTCTCGCTGCTCCTCGCCGTATCGTCCAGCCGTTCGAGGGCGGCTCGGGCCGCGTCTCCGTCCCGCTCCCGGCGCACCCTCACCACGCCGTCGATTTGGCGCCTCGTCTCCTCGGGGTCGATGGTCTGCAACTTCTCGATGGGCGGCTCGTCGGTGCGGTACTCGTTCACCCCCACGACGATCCTGTCCCTGTTCTCGACGCGCCGCTGGAACCTGTACGCGCTCTCGTGGATCTCCCGCATCTGGTAGCCGCTCTCCAGCGCCGTCACGGCGCCGCCCAGCCGGTCGATCTCGGCGATGTAGTCCGAGGCCTCCTCCTCCAGCCGGTCGGTGAGGCTCTCGACGTAGTAGGATCCCGCCAGCGGGTCCACCGTGTCCGTGACGCCGCTCTCGTGCGCCAGTATCTGCTGGGTCCTGAGCGAGAGCTGCACCGCATCCTCCGTCGGCAGGGCCAGCGCCTCGTCCTTCGAGTTGACGTGCAGCGACTGGGTGCCGCCCAGGACCGCCGCCAGGGCCTGGATAGTGGTCCTGACCACGTTGTTCTCGGGCTGCTGGGCCGTCAGCGACACGCCGGCCGTCTGCGTGTGGAACCTCAGCATCCACGACCGGGGCTTCGACGCGCCGAACCTCTCGCGCATGATCCGCGCCCACATCCTGCGAGCCGCGCGAAACTTCGCTGCCTCCTCCAGCAGGTTGCTCTGCGACACGAAGAAGAACGACAGCCTGCCCGCGAAGTCGTCCACGTCCAGGCCCGAGTCGACCGCCGCCTGAACGTACGCAATGGCGTTCGCGAACGTGAAGGCCAGCTCCTGTACAGCCGTCGCCCCCGCCTCGCGCATGTGGTACCCGCTGATGCTGATCGTGTTCCAGCGCGGCGCATGGCGGCTGCAGTACCCGAACACGTCTGTGACGAGCCGCATCGACGGCTTGGGCGGGTAGATGTACGTGCCCCGCGCGATGTACTCCTTCAGGATGTCGTTCTGTAGCGTGCCGTCCAGTCTGGACGGGTCCGCACCCTGCTTCTTCGCTGTCGCGACATAGAGCGCCAGCAGTATCGACGCCGTGGCGTTGATGGTCATGGACGTGCTGACGCCGTCGAGGGGGATGCCGTCGAAGAGCCTCTCCATGTCCGCCAGGCTGCTGATGGGGACGCCCGCTCTGCCCACCTCGCCGACCGCGAGGGGATGGTCCGAGTCGTAGCCCATCTGCGTCGGCAGGTCGAAGGCGACGCTCAGGCCCGTCTGCCCCTGCTCCAGCAGGTAGCGGTATCGACGATTCGACTCGGCGGGCGACGTGAGGCCGGCGTACTGCCGCATGGTCCACAGCCGGCCCCGATAGGTATTCGGCTGCACGCCCCGCGTGAACGGGTACTCGCCCGGCATCCCCATCTTGTCGGCGGGATCAGCCTCGCCAACGTCCTCGGGCGTGTAGACGGTGTCGATCTCGAAGCCGGAGTCCGACTCGAAGCTCTCGCGCCTCTCCCCGAACCGCGCCTTCACCGGGCCGAGCGTCCGCTCCTCCCACTCGCGCTTGCTGCCGTTGTCCATGGCTGACCCCAATCACCCTGGCCCCATTTCTGACATCCCCCTACGGCGTCCAGTCAGGGTCGTAGGCCCCCTGCCGGGCGTACGCCGTCTGGCAGGCCCGCTCGAAGTAGGCCTGCTGGACCGCCTCTAGGTTCGCGCTGTCGCCGCCCCATGCCTTGAGGGGCGCAGCCTGCAAACCGCGCCCGTACGAGAACGTCAGCTCCCAAGGCGCGCCCTCGTCGTTGGCAAGCCTGTTGATGGCATCCAGGTTGACCGTGGCCTCCTCGTCGCCCTGCCCGCCCGACAGGAAGGCGATGCCTGGCACCGCCGCGGGGACGGTCCGCTTCAGGCACTCCACCGTCTTCTCGGCTACCTCGCCGGCGCCGGCCCGGTCGTCCGCGTCCTTGCCCGAGAGGACCATGTTCGTCTTCAGCACGGTGCCCTCCAGCGCGACCCGGTGCGTCCCGAGCTGATAGTACACCTCGCGCAGCGCCATCTCCGTCGCCTCGAAGCAGGCGTCGATGTCGTGGTCCCCGTCCATCAGTACCTCAGGCTCGACCATCGGCACGAGGCCGGCCTCCTGGCTCAAGGCAGCGTAGCGAGCGAGGGCGTGGGCGTTGACCTCCGAGCAGTAGCGGCTCGGCATTCCGGGGCCGATGGCGTAGATGGCCCGCCACTTGGTGAACCTGGCCCCAAGCTCCGCGTACTCCTCCAGCCTCTCGCGCAGCCCGTCCAGCCCCTCCGTCATCTGCTCGCCCGGTGCGCCCGGGAGCGGGTGGCCGCTCTTGTCCACCTTGATGCCTGGGATCATGTCCTGGTCGCGGATCACGTCCACCAGCGGCGTGCCGTCTCCGCCCTCCTGGCGCAGCGTCTCGTCGTAGAGGATGATGCCGCTGATGTACTCGTTCGCGCCCGCGGTCCTGAACAGCATCTCGCGGTAGTCCCGCCGGTTCTGCTCCGTAGACTCCACACCGATGCTGTCGAACCGCTTCTTGATGGTGCCGGAGCTCTCGTCCGCCGCCAGGATCCCCTTGCCTGGGGCGACCATGGCCTGCGCCGTCTCGTTGAGTTTCTGGATGTCCAACCTCGCCTCCTTCTATCGACTCATCCTGACTACACCGCGAATTGGGCGTGATGCGCGCCCCCGTCCGTCATTCCGGCCTTGAGCCGGATTCCTGCTCGCAGGAACCATTCCCCATCCAGTCCCCTCTTGTGTGGCCTCATTTGCTCGGCATGACGGGGTCAGCCGCCTTTGATTATCGATACGGTCTCCTCGACCTCGCGCCTGCTGCCCAGGATCAGCGGAATCCTCTGGTGGCGCGCCTGTGGCTCGATGTCTAGGATCGGCTCCGACGCGGAATACGCCGCGCCGCCCGCCTGCTCGGCCACGTACCCGAGCGGGTTGGCCTCGTACATCAGCCGCAGCTTACCCTCGGGGCTCTTCACGTCCCCTGGATAGAGGAATATGCCGCCCTTGAGCAGGTTCCGGTGGAAGTCGGCCACCAGCGAGCCCACGTACCTCAGCGAGTGGCTGCCCCGGAGACTCGCAACCGCAGCCTGCGTGACCGCGTCGAGCTTCCCGAAGTTCCCCTCGTTAGTGCTGTAGTACTCGCACTCGTCGGGGATCGTGATCCCGGGGTGGGTGAGCAGGAACTCGCCCGACCCGTCCAGCGTGAAGCCGTTCACGTCTCCCGGTGTGGCCACGACCATCACCGTGCTGGAGCCGTACACCACGTACGCCGCGGCGACCTGCTCTCGCCCGGGGCGCAGCAGCAGTGATTCCGTCACCGGCTCATCTGCGCCGCGCTTCCATATGCCGAATATCGAGCCGATCGTAACCGCCACGTCGATGTTCGACGAGCCGTCGACCGGGTCCATCTGCACAACGTACCGGCGGGAATCGTCGTCGCCGATCACCTCGACGCCCTCGATCTCCTCGCTGCCAATCGCCGCGACGCTCCCGCTCTGCCTGAGAACATCGACGAATATGTCCGAGCCCGCGCTGTCAAGCTGTTGGACCATCTCGCCGTGGACGTTGGTCTCGCCGGTCGCTCCCAGCGCCCCCTGGATGGCCGCCGCCTGCACCTCTGCCTGCACCTGGCGCGCGCCGTCCGCAATAGCGCCGACCACCGAGTCGAGCCCGGCCAGGTCGCCAGACGAGCCCCACGCCGAATCCATGAATCCGCGCAGGGTCTGCGTGGCTGTCGAAGTGTTGGCGGTGTCGCTCATCGTCCTCGCTCCTCGCGCTGATTGTATCGCATTCCAGACCCCGCGCGTTCCCAGGAGGACACCCAACTGATACTCGCCGGGAAAACGCCGTACGGAGCGTCGACACTATTCGAGCTCCCGCGGCCCTTCACGGAACAACAGCTTCACCCTGCGCCAGTCCATCGCCGCAAGTCCGAGCGCGATCCCGAAGTAGACGAACGAGAAGCGCAGCCGCGCCTCCGGCTCCGCGAAGAACAGGTGCGCCGCGAACAGCGCCAGGAGTAGTGCACCCGCATGCCAGCTAATCACCCGCTTGGCGATCAGCATCAGCCCGGCGACAGACACCGCCGTCGTCAGCAGGAACTCGATGCCCTGCCTGTCGTCCAGAGGGAAGCTTAGGACCTCGCCTGCCGAAGCGCTGAACAGCAGCGCCATGCTCCCCACCAGCAGCGTGAGCTGGTTCACCCCCGACGAGATCAGCGTCGTCAGTCCTGCCACCGGGTTCGCCCTGAGGGTGAACAACACCGCCACGATGATCTCCGGCGCTTCCGAGGCCAGCGGCGCGATCCACTGGATCAGGATGAACTCGTCGATCCCGAAGCTCTGCCCGGTCTCGACCAGGCTGTCGACGAAGGGCTCCGCGGCTACGAGAATGACGCCAGCCGCGAACACGAAAAGGAATACGACCATCGCCCGGCGCCGCATCGTTGGAAGGGAGCCGATCAGGGCCGCTGCTCCTACGAGATCGGGCTCCTCGACCTCCCTGGTGGAGCTGAGCCAGAGATAGGCGACAAACAGGGCTATCAGGCCCCCTGCCAGCAGGATGTGGACCTGGTCCACGAAGAAAATGACGGCCGTCGCGGCAGTGGCGATCGTGAGCATGGTCATCTCCAGCCCCATCTCGCCGCGCATGTCCAGCACGCGCCGGCGCTTGACCCAGTAGACCAGGATGACCGCCGACCACCCGAGACCGATCAGCAGCCTGTTCGACCCGGTGACGTTGGCGGCAACCCGCGAGGTCTCGGCGGTCACGGCCCCGGTAGCGGTGTCGAACGACGACCCGGCATCCCACGCGAGCACCGCCTCGATGGTGTATTCGGGGAGGACGGCGATAAGCGCCAGCACAGCGATCGCCAGCGACGCCGACACGTCCATCGCGGCAACCTCGGCCGCCCAGGAGAGCAGGAACGCCCCGGCGACGATGCCCAATCCAAAGACCGCAGCGGCAATGACCGGTTCCACGTCTATGCCCGAGAAACGCAGCACGGCCCCGGGTATTCCCAGCAGCAGCAAGACGACGATGGTAGCCCACAAGCGGGGCGCGCTGAGCTTCTCTTCCACTCCGGTTCCGGTCCTGCGCGGTCCGTCAGGCAGACCACCAAACTGCGGGCAGACGAAGTTTAGTGTCGGGCCTCCATCCGGGTCAACGACCCACAGGTCGCCACCCGCCTCCAATTGAGAAGCCCATCGGATTGGTCTATCATCGACCCCGCGACACGGGGAAGGAAGACACGCACCATGACAGTTCCGCTAGACACCATCAAGTCCATGCCGGCGTTCTCGCCCTACTTCCCGATGCCTCCCGCCCGCTACCGGAACATGAAGTCCCAGACCGTCTACTTCCGCGCCGCCGAGTCGGCCATCGACCGGGTCCTCCCCGAGTGCTTCGACCTGCCGGACGACCCTGTCTGCATGGCGACCGGGCTGACGGTCCCCTGGTCGGCGAACTACGGCGCATTCGACGAGAGCGTGCTGTCTGTCAGCTGCAGGTACGAGGGCGAGGAGGGCTGGTTCGCCCCGGTTGCCTTCCTCAACTCCAAGTCGAGCATCCCCGCGGGCCGGGAGATATACGGCACACCGAAGGTCTGGGCCGACTTCGAGATCGGCTTCGCCGAGCGGGTCATGTACACCAATACCTACGTCGCCGGCACGTCGATCATGAGCATTCGCTCCACCATGCACCGGGAGGCCGAGCCCGGCGAGATGCCCGCTGCCGGCCACGCGTGGCGCCTGAAGGTGATACCCCGCGCCGATGGCAACGGCCTCGACGTTATGCAGCTAATCGACGGCGCGGACGTCGCCTCCGACAGGGTCGTCCACGTCTGCCGGTCGGGCGACGGCGTCGTGGAATTCAGCCCCTCGCCCATCTACGACCTGTCGGACTTCACCCCAACCGAGTATCTCGGCGCATACTACGTCGAGGCCGACATGACGGAGAATTGGGGCCGGGTGGTTCGGGACTTTCTAAAGGACTGAGTCGCCGAAGTCCGGGAAGTTTTTCAGCGGCCTATTGACAGGCAGCCCGATCAGATGGTACATTTGTTTCGCACATAAGTACTTTCCCCTGAGGAGTCGGTCAATGCCACGTACCAGGTCCAAGAAGCTGTCCGACCGCCAGAAGCGCATACTCGCTTTCATCGCGGAATTCATCGAAGAGCACCACTACCCTCCAACCGTGAGGGACATCCAGGCCGGATGCGAGGTCAGCTCCACGTCGGTCGTGGACTACAATCTCCGGATCCTCCAGCGCGAGGGGCACCTCAAGCGCACCGCCGAGGTCTCGCGGAGCATAGAGCTGATCGGCGAGTCCGCCCCCAAGCGCGACAACCTGATTCCCGTGCCCATCCTCAGCAGCATCGCCGCGGGCGACCCCCTGCACATACCCCCCTCGTCCGCCTGGCAGCAGGAAGCCCTCGACACCGTTGAGGTCCCATCCTTCATGACCAGCGGCAAGACCGAGGTCTTTGGCCTGCGCGTCAAGGGCGAGTCGATGATCGACGCCCTGGTCGCGGACGGCGACCTGGTCATCATGGAGCCTGCAGACAACGTCAATAACGGCGACATGGTCGCGGCTTTCCTGGAGGACAGGGAAGAGGTGACGCTGAAGCACTTCGAAATGTCCAACGGCACAGTTACTCTGCACCCCGCCAACTCGACCATGCAGCCGTTCCAGGTGCCCGCCGAGAACGTCTCCGTCCGAGGCCGCGTCGTAGGCGTAATCAGGACCGTCTAGACCAGTCCGGTCCTTCGAACCGTTGGCCCGTAGGGGTGGGTCTCAGACCCACCCTCCCCCGTTGCAGCAACAGGCTCGAACGGGGGTTGGGCCTGACCCATACAACATTTGAGCGACGCGCAGCAACGACAGGCGCCGGGCCGCGCGGCATCCGTTCCCTGACCGTGATTCGGCTATACTTGCAGGGCGGCGCATTGCGCGGAGCCTGGTATGCCCTCGACCGACCAGGCCACACAGCAGCGGAGCACAGCCCTTGGACCTTGAAATCCGTGTAATCGAACCCGACGAGTACGCGGCGTTCATGACCGCCGCCGCCCGCGGGTTCGCGTGGCATTGGAGCGAGGCGACCGCGGAGCCGGCCAAGCCTGACCAGGACCGCTCCCTCGCCGTGTTCGACGGCGGCAAGATCGTCGGTACCACCCACGCCTTCTCCTGCCGCATGAACATCCCCGGCGGCGACGCGGCGACCGCGGGCGTGGACGACGTGGCCGTCCTTCCCACCCACCGGCGACGCGGGATCATGCGGATGATGATGCGCCGCCAGTTGGAGGACGTACACGAGCGCGGCGAGCCCTTCGCCGCCCTCTACGCCACCGAGAGTATCATCTACGGCCGGTACGGCTACGGCATCGGCGCGTTCGAGGAGGACTGGTCCATCGACACCCGGCACTCCGCGTATGCGAAACCCTTCGAGCACACGGGCCAGCTATCCTTCATCGAGCCGGACGCCGTCCCGGACATCTGCCCGCCCATCCTGGCAAGAGCCTTGAGGGACCGCCCGGGCTCAATCCCGCCCACCCCGCACCGATGGCAGCGGATAGCCAGGAGCCGGCTGGGACAGCAGGACGACGCCGGTTTCTTCCACGTCCTGTACGAGGAGAACGGGACTCCACAGGGCTACGCACGCTACACCATAGACGAGGGCCAGGTCGAGGTCGACGCTGGCGGGGTGATCTGGACCACTCCGTCCGCCCACGCCTCCCTCTGGCGCTTCTGCCTCGACATCGACCTCACGTGGAGCCTTAAAGCCCACGCCCAGCCCCCCAACGATCCGCTGCCGTGGCTGCTTGCCGACCCCAGGCGCCTGTCCCGCAACACCCACGACGGCCTCTGGATACGCCTGGTCGACGTGCCCGCAGCCCTCGCCGCCCGGACCTACAGCGCGCCCGGCTCCCTGGTCATCGAGGTGATGGACCCATTCTGCCCCTGGAACGAGGGGCGCTACGAGCTGGAAGCGGGACCCGGCGGCGCGACCTGTTCTCGGACCTCCAGGTCGCCCCACCTCGCGCTGGCAACTGGAGACCTGGTAGCCGCGTACCTCGGCGCCGTTCCTTTTACCCTGTTGAGCAGGGCAGGCAGGGCCGATGAGCTCATCGACGGGTCGCTGTCGAAGGCTGACGCGATGTTCGCCAGTGCGATAGAGCCCTGGTGCGCCTTCCATTTCTAGGCAGGTCCAGGTCGTCATTCCCGCGAAGGCGGGAATCCATCCCCTCCGAAGCATGCTCGGATACGAGGTTAGAGCGCCAGATGTCAAGGAGACCCCAAAGGCGCTCCCATCACCTGTCGATATTGAGAAGACCGCGGAGCCTGAGTGCGGGAAACCTTGACCGGTCTACACACCGCTGGGTAAGATTGTGCCCACACCAGCTACAGGGAGATACGCTTGGGGACCGGATAGGCCGGCAAGCAACAGATAATCGCCTGACTACGAAGCCTCCCGCGCTTCACGCGGCACCGCGTGCGGGGGGCTTTCTTGCGTAGGCCGCCACCAATCCCCAAGGAGAGATATCGAAATGGTCATAGAGCAGGACATAGCAGAACTTAGAGAGCGCATCAGGCACTCCGCCGCCCACGTCATGGCCGACGTGGTGACGCGGATGTTCCCCGATACCAAGCTGGCAATCGGCCCCCCGACGGAGGACGGCTTCTACTACGACTTCCTCTCTAGCGAGCCGTTCTCGAACGACGACCTCGCCGCAATCGAGGACGCAATGCGCGAGACGATCGCCGAGGATCACCCGTTCGAGCTGCACGAGTACCCAAGGAACCGGGCGCTCGACATGAACGCCGACGAGCCACTGAAGCTGGAGATAATCGACGAGATCCCGGAAGACGAGCCGATCACCACGTACAAGCACGGCGACTTCGAGGACCTCTGCGCGGGCCCTCACGTCGACTCGACGGGCAGGATCCCCGCCTTCAGGCTCCTGAGCGTGGCGGGCGCCTACTGGCGCGGCGACGAGAACCGCGAGTCCTTGCAGCGCATCTACGGCACGGCCTTCGAGTCGCAGGAGGCCCTCGACGAGCACCTGCACCGGCTCGAAGAGGCGCGCCGGCGCGACCATCGCACGGTGGGCAGGGACCTGGACCTCTTCTCCATCCACGATCAGACGGGCCCGGGCCTGATCGTGTGGCACCCCAAGGGCGGAAGGGTGCGCAGCCTGATCGAGGACTTCTGGAAGCGCGAACACTACGCGGCGGGCTACGACCTCGTATACACGCCCCACATCGGGCGCGCCAGCCTGTGGGAGACGAGCGGCCACCTGGGCTTCTACAGCGAGAACATGTACGCCCCTGTGGAGATGGACGGGCAGGAGTACTACCTCAAGCCCATGAACTGCCCATTCCACATCATGTACTACCGGAACGACATCCGAAGCTACCGCGACCTGCCCATGCGAATAGGCGAGCTGGGCACGGTGTACCGGTACGAGCGAGGCGGCGTCGTACAGGGCCTGCTGCGCGTCCGCGGCATGACCCAGGACGACGCCCACATCTTCTGCAGGCCGGACCAGGTCGTAGACGAGGTGAACGGAGTCCTCGACCTGACGTTCTTCCTGCTCAGCAGCTTCGGGTTCAGCGAGTACGACGTAATGCTCTCGACGAGGCCCGAGAAGGCGGTGGGGGACGCTGAGCAGTGGGAGCTGGCCACTGAATCGCTGCGCTCGACCCTCGTCGCCCGGGGCATCGACTACGAGGTCGACGAGGGCGGCGGCGCCTTCTACGGGCCCAAGATCGACATCCACATCCGCGACGCCATCGGGCGCCAGTGGCAGATCACGACCGTGCAGTTCGACTTCAACCTGCCCCAACGGTTCGGCCTGACGTACATCGGCGACGACGGACAGGAGCATCGGCCCTACATGGTCCACCGCGCGCTGCTCGGCACGATGGAGCGTTTCATGGGTGTCCTGATCGAGCACTACGCCGGGGCCTTCCCCGTGTGGCTCGCGCCGGTCCAGGCGATAGTCATCCCCATCGCCGACCGCCACAACGAGTACGCCGAGCAGCTCAGGAAGCAGCTCGAGGGGTCCAAAATCCGCGCCGCCGTCGACGACGGCAACGACCGCATGAACGCCAAGATCCGCAACGCCCAGGTCCAGAAAGTCCCCTACATGCTCGTGGTCGGTGACCGCGAGGTGGAATCGGGCGGCGCGTCCGTTCGTCTGAGGTCGGGGGAGAACCTCAGGGCGATGTCCGTAGAGGATACCGTCGCCAGGATTCTCACGGACGTCGAATCAAGGCAATGACTGGCGTAAAATTGGCTTCCGCCGCTATTGTTGCGGGCGCCCGCCGTGTGCTATATTCACTTGCATTCTCCGACCTTGGGTCGAGTTCCATAAGGATGAGGGTAGTCGCATAGCCAAGGAGTATCGGATCAACGACAGAATCAGGATTCCCGAGGTGCTTCTCATAGACGAGAGGGGCTCCCAGTTGGGAGTAATGCCAACCCGGGAAGCACTCAGGCTCGCTGAGGAGCGCAGCCTGGACCTAGTGGAGGTCGCTCCCTCGGCCCGGCCTCCCGTGTGCCGCATCATGGACTACGGGAAGTTCCGGTACGAGGTCACCCGGCGAGAGCGCGAGGCGCGCAGGGATAACAAGTCCAGGGGCGCGACGAACGAGCTGAAAGAGGTCAGGTTCAAGACCCGCATCGGCGACCACGACAGGGAAGCGAAGACGCGGGTCGTGAGGCGGCTGCTCGGCGAAGGGGCCAAGGTGAAGGTCTCCGTGATGTTCAGGGGAAGAGAGATCACCCACCCTGAAATCGGCATGCAGGTCCTGAGAAAGGTTGCCGAAGACCTCAAGGAAGATGCTAAAGTAGAAAAGATGCCGGGTTTCGAGGGCCGCTTCCTGTCCATGATAGTCAGCCCGGCAAAGAAGAAGCAGCCCCAGCCCAAGCAGACGAAGACTCCGGAGCCGGCAAGTGCCCAAGCTTAAGACACACAAGGGATCCGCCCGTCGATTCCGTATCACAGGAACGGGAAAGCTGCGTCGCATGAAGGGGCATCGGAGCCACCTTCGCCGCAAGAAGCCCTCCAACGTAAGGCGCCTCTACTCGCAGAAGCTGGAGGTGTCCCCTAGCGACGAGAAGCGCGTGCGAAAGCTTCTCCCTTACGGACTGCCCGGCTAGGCCCTTCCCTCCCACAGCATTACCCGCCTACATTCAGGACCCAGGAGCAACCCGTGACCAGGATCAAGAGCGGTACTACACGACGCCGTCGACACAAGAAGGTGCTGAAGCAGACGCGTGGACACCAGGGCGTTCGCCACACCCTGTACAGCCGCGCGAGAGAGTCCCTCATCCACGCCCTCAAGTACTCCTACGCCCATCGCAGGAAGAAGAAGGGCGATATGAGGCGCCTCTGGACCATCAGGATCAACGCCGCCGCACGAGCCAACGGCCTCTCCTACAGCCAGTTCATGCACGGGCTGAGACTCGCGGACGTGCAGGTCAACCGCAAGGTCCTCGCCGACCTCGCACTCAACGACCCCGAGGCCTTCGCCCAGATCGCCGGCCGGTCCAAGGCCAGCCTCATGGACGCCGCCGCCTAGCAATCGGGCCCTGCAACTCCCTCAAAGGTCCCGACAGAGAATCCTCGCGGGTCCTCGGAAGCTCCACAGCATCCCCAAATGGGGCGCGGAACCTTAGCAAGTTCGTTCGCCCTGAGCCTGTCGAAGAGCCTGCCACGTACCCGATACGGGGGCAGTGCTCCGCCAGTCCGGATAGATGGGGACAGCCCAACGGGCCACCGATCCAGCGCCCTCACCCGTGACTTAAGCACACACATGACGCGCCCCCGCTCCATCAGTCACGGCGATTCGACGATCCGCTACACGGTCGTACGAAGCCGCCGCAGGAAGAAGACGCTCACCATCACCATCGACCCCGGCAACGGCGTCCGCGTGCTCGTGCCGGCGCGGACACCCAACGCCGAGATCGAGGCCATCGTCAGGAAGCGGGCCGGCTGGATACTCAGGAAGCTCGCAGAGGAACGCCCGGAACCCCAGCCACGACGATTCACCACAGGCGAGAAGCTCCACTACCTCGGCCGCGAGGTCCCGCTGGTGGTGCAGCTCACGGCCGACCAGGCACCCTCTGTGAGCCTCGAAGCCGACGCCCTCATGGTAGCGTGCCCGGTCCGGCTCTCAGAGGAGGACCGGACCGCCGCCATCGAGCAAGCCCTCCTGGGCTGGTACAGAGAGCGGGCGGCCGGTCTGCTGCGGGAGTCCGTGGCGCGCTGGCAGCCTGAGGTCGGGGTTTCGCCGGCGCGCATCTCCATCGGCGACCAGAAGACGCGGTGGGGAAGCTGCTCATCCAAGGGCAGCCTGCGCTTCAACCTGCGCCTGGCAATGGTCCCCCAGGCCCTCATCGACTACGTGGCCGTCCACGAGCTATGCCACCTCCTCGAGGCCAACCACTCCCCGAGCTTCTGGCAGCACGTTCACCGGGTCATGCCTGACTTCGAAGCGCGGCGCAGGAGGCTGAAGGAGCTGGAGCCGGCGCTCATCCTGTGACGAGTCGCCCGGCCTACTCGCCGGACCACGCCTCCGCGCGGCGTATGAATACCGCGGGGTCCTCCCTCCACTCAGCATAGCCGATGCGCCTGTCGTCCGTCAGGTAGTCGATCTTCTCGTCGATACAGGAGAGTAGTTCCGCATCTTCCACCGCAAGGGTGAAGCCTCCATGCTCGGCTCTGGAGTCCCGAGCGGTAACCACGAAGACTCCTCCGGACTCATGGGCGGCATCGCTGTTGCCGACCTCTCCCCTGGCGACCGCGTCGACGCTCCCATCTGAAAGCGCGTCGATGAGCTCCACTTCTCCAGCCTCGTCCCCGAGGTAGACTACCTGGGGCATGGTCTTGGTGGGCGGGTAGATGCGTCGCCTGTCCTGGAGGATCGATGACTCGTTCGCGGCGGTGATGGTATAGCCCGCGCTGCCGTCGGCGGTAACCTCGCCGCGCCGGGTCTCGACGCGCGTTCCGGCCGCCAGCACACCGTTGGCATCTGCCAAGCCCGTCAGTACGAGCAGGCGCGCCTCTCCGGTCGTACCGGCAAGGGCGCCTACGCGTACGTCGCTTGTCAGGCTGTCGTGGGTAGCGAATCGCTCCGCATCTTGGGCACGCACCAGAAGCGATTGTCGGAAATCGACGTGGCCCGACGTAAAGGCGACGACCTTCTCGCCGTCCGAGTCCCGTGTGCGGGACTCGAGGATGGTGATGCCGCCTCCCACGATGTCGTACTCAGGCCGGGCGGACTTCAGCCAGATGTCGTCCCATATCGCGATGGGCTTACGGGAGAAGGACAACCCGGCGCCATCCATCGCTTCGAGGGCGGTCAGCAGGTCTGCCTCGTAACCGAGGTGAGTGCCGAACCCCGGGGAGTCGGGGTCCACGTCGGCGCTGTAGCTGACAGGGGCGAAGAAAGCGTAGAAGCCCACTTCGAGGACGCGCCCGTCCTCGGTACAGGCCTGGGCGTGCTCGACTTCGGACGAGCACGAGATCAGGACTATAAGGAGACCGACGAGCGGGACCACTCCGAGGAGTGCGCCGCGTAGGCTCAATCCTCAGCCTTCTGGGCCATGTCGAGAATTATCTCCCACTCCGCCTCCGTGAGCGGGTGGACCGAGATTCGGGGCCGCTTGAACAGCGAGCACTCCGCAAGGCCGGGCTCCGCCCTGAGCCTCTTCAGCGTCACCGGGTTCGGCAGCGCCTCGTCGCCCCTGATGTCCACCATGAACCAGATCGGCTTCTCGGGCGTGCTCTTCGGGTCGGGGTGGTCCGAGTCCGGGTCCCACGCCGTGAAGTCCGGGTACCCGTCCCGCACGACGGTCGCCGTGCCGACGACTGCAATCGGCTTCGCGTTCGAGTGGTAGAAGAAGACGCGGTCGCCCACCTTCACCTGGTCCCTCAGGAAATTCCTCGCCTGGTAGTTGCGCACGCCGTCCCACTCCGCCGTTCGCTCCTCCTCGCCCATCAGGTCCGAGAACGAGTACGCCGACGGCTCGGACTTGAACAGCCAGTACCCTTGGTCCGCCATTCCATCGTCTCCTTAGCCCGTGTATACCGACACCTAACACATAACATCCTTCGACTGCCTTGCGCAAATAGCGCTGACAACGGGAATGTCCGCGACTCCTCTAAGGTAAGTGTGTACGACACGGTCGGCCGCCCCTTGCAATAGCCCGCCTACATCATCACAATATCCCAACTGCCTTGAACTCGAAACCAGAAACCAGAAACTCGAAACTTCCCACGCACGCCCGCGCGGTCATCATCGGCGGCGGCATTGCCGGGTGCAGCACGGCGTACCACCTGGCCAAGATGGGCTGGAAGGACGTGGTGTTGCTGGAGCGCAAGAACATCTCCGGCGGCACCACCTGGCACGCCGCCGGGCTCGTCACCCAGCTCCGCAACTCCAGGACCCTGATCGACATCGCCCGCTACAGCATCGATCTCTACGACCGCATCACCGAAGAGACGGGCGTCGAGACGGGGTTCAACCGCACCGGCAGCATCTCGGTGGCGCGCACCCAGGGGCGAATGGACGAGTTCAGGAAGATAGCCTCGCTGGGCAGGTCCTACGGCATCGAGATCGAGCCGATCAGTCCGGGGGAGGCCGGCGAGATGTGGCCCATGATGAGGATCGACGACCTCGTCGGCGGCCTCTACATCCCCCGCGACGCTCAGATGGTGCCCCATCTGGCGGCGGCGGCCCTGGCCCGCGGCGC
Organism: Dehalococcoidia bacterium; assembly: GCA_965204975.1. Lineage (GTDB taxonomy): Bacteria > Chloroflexota > Dehalococcoidia > Lucifugimonadales > CAJWER01. The sequence continues at coordinate 3,158,767 of OZ242024.1, read as the reverse complement.
TGAGATGGCCGGCGCGTCGCTCTTCGAGAACATCCCCGTCACCGGCATCCTCCACGACCGCGGCCGGGTGACCGGCGTATCGACCGACATGGGCGACATTGCCTGCGACTACGTCGTCATAGCCGCCGGGATGTGGTCGAGGGACCTCGGACTCGACGTTGGCGTGAACGTGCCGCTCATGGCCGCCGAGCACATGTACCTGGTGACCCATCCTATGGGACTGCCCCACGATGCGAAATCTCTCCGCGACCCCGACGAGCAGATCTACTTCCGCAGAGACCAGGAGGAGAAGGGCGCAATCCTGATGGGCGGCTTCGAGTCCGCAGCCAAGCCTTGGCCCGACGGCCCCCACGATGGCTACAACTTCAGCCTCGTCGAGCCCGACTGGGAGCACTTCAAGGTCTTCTGGGAGAACGCGATCTACAGGGTGCCGCAGATGGACGAGGCCGGCATAGACCGCTTCTACGTCAGCGCCGAGAGCTTCACGCCCGACAACCGGTACATCCTGGGCGAGGCGCCGGAGTTGGGCAACCTCTTCCTGTGCACGGGCCTGAACTCCACGGGCATCGCGGCGGGACCCGGCTCGGGACACGCCGTCGCCGAGTGGATGGTCGAGGGCCATCCCACGATGGACATGTGGGAAGTCGACCCCAGGCGCTTCCACCAGTACCAGAACGGCCGCAAGTACCTCTACGACCGGACCGTGGAGTCGGTCGGCACCCTGTACGGCATGCACTGGCCCCATAAGCAGATGGAGACGGCGCGGATGGCCCGCAAGTCGCCCCTGCACGACCGCCTCGCCGCACGTGGAGCGTGCTTCGGGGAGGCAGGCGGGTGGGAGCGCCCCTACTGGTTCGCCCCCGATGGAGTCGAGCCCAGGTACGAGTACTCGTACGGGCGCCAGAACTGGTTCGACTACTCGGCCGCCGAGCACCGGGCCGTGCGGGAGTCCGTAGGCCTCTTCGACCAGACCTCCTTCGCCAAGTTCATGCTGCAGGGCTCCGACGCCTCCGGCGTGCTCCAGCAGCTGTGCGCAAACGACGTGGACGTGCCGCCCGGCCGCGTGGTCTACACGGCAATGCTGAACGAGCGAGGCGGCATCGAGGCGGACCTGACGGTCACTCGCATCTCCGAGGACAGCTACATGATCGTAACCGGCGGGGCGGTCTCAGCGAGGGACTACGGCTGGGTCGAGTCCCACATCCCCGCGGGAGCCGGCGCCAGCCTGGTTGACGTTACGTCGGCCTACACCGTCCTGGGTCTGATGGGCCCACGCTCCCGGGACCTGCTCTCCGAAGTCACGGACAGTGACGTCTCGAACGACGCAATGCCGTTCCTCAGTTCCCGCGAGATCACGATAGGCTACGCCCCCGTGCGGGCGACGCGAATTACCTACGTGGGCGAGCTAGGCTGGGAACTGTACATGCCTACCGAGTTCGCAGCGGGGGTATTCGACATGATCATGGCCCACGGCGATGAGCACGGGCTCAGGCTTGCCGGGTTCCACGCAATGGAGTCCCTCCGCGTCGAGAAGGCCTACCGCGCCTGGGGCCACGACATCGTGGACCTGGACACCCCCCTCGAGGCCGGACTGGGCTTTGCCGTCGCCATGGACAAGCCCGGTGGGTTCATCGGCAGGGACGCCCTGCTCGAGCAGCAGGCCAGTGGCCTGACGAAGCGGCTCGCCGTCTTCGTTCTCAACGACCCCGAGCCGCTGCTCCTGGGCGACGAGCCCATCTACCGCGATGGGAAGCTGGTAGGGCGCACGACTTCGGGCGCGTTCGGTCACACGGTCGGAAGCTCCGTGGGCATGGGGTACGTGGAAAGCGAGGAGCCCGTCACGCCGCGCTACGTCCGCTCCGGCACCTACGAGATCGAGGTCCTGGCACAGCGCTTCACAGCCAGGGCACGGTTGACCGCCCCGTATGACTCCAAGGGGAGCCGCGTCCGGGCATAGGCCAGGGTTCTGGCCGGCCCGCAGATCGCAGCACCCCGTACCTGCCCTGGCGTCGAAAAGGCCCCTCCCCCGTTTGACACGCATAGGGGGCGGACTTAGAATCTGCTGTACGCTTGAAACCAAGGCTCCCGGCACGGGCCGGGACCGGACATCCGATGCCTCCCGGGAGGAACTAGATGGACACGAAGGCATACATTCTTATCGAGACGGCTGTTGGGAAGTCGCGCGACGTTGCCAGGGAGCTCCGCGACCTGGACGGCTTCGAGACCGTAGATCCTGTCACCGGCCCCTACGACATCATCGCGGTGATCAGCGCCAGGGACCTCAACGCCGTGGGAGACATAGTCTCCAGGCAGGTTCACACTATCGACGGCATCGTGCGGACGGTCACCTGCCTCGCCGTCGCCCGGGCGTAGCATTCGGCATTCCCCTGGGGGGTTCGCCCGGGTGTAGTGCCTGACCCCCAGCCGCGCCTGCGGCGCATGGTCCGTGCCTCCCCCCAACGTGACCGCCACTGAGAGCGGCGGCCGCAGCAAGGCTGCCTCAGGCGTCCACTATCGTCACATCCACCCCAAGCCTCTTGCCCAGCGCCATCAGGTACCTGTCTATTGCAGACCGCTGGCCCGTTCCCAGGGCGGACATGAACCTCAACATAGCGTTGTCTATCTGAGCCGCTTCGGTAACTGAAAGCGAAGACACCTCGCCGACCTCCGCGATCTCCATCGTCCAATCGCCCACCCCGACACCGTCCTCCACGATCCGCCGCACCAGCCTGCGGTGGGGAATCGACTCCACGGTTTCGAGCGTGATGCTCTGCCCGCCCTGGTCGATCTCTCTCCAGCGGTCCCTTCCTCCACGAGGTGCGAGCCGGTCGACCGCCTTAAGGTCAGTCCGCCATTCCACCTGCGCCGAAAAGTCGGTCATCGTCCGCCACACCTCAGCGGGGGAGCGGTTGAGATAGGTCACCCTCGTCACCCTCTGTTCCTTGGGCAGCCTGCTGCCGATGATGACAGCGACGAGGCCAATGACCGCGGCGATCAATACGAGCGAGATTATCCAGATCATTTCAGTTGCCAGCTCTTCACAATCGAGCCCTCACTGACCAGAACCCCAGGTCTTCGCCACCAACCCCTCACCTCGTCCGCCCCGCCAGGCGCGGTTGTACGGAGGGTGGCCTGACTCCATGATATGACAAAAGGGGCCCCGCCGGCTGGCGGGGCCCCTCTCTTCGGTCTGCTATTAGAGTGTCAGCCCGCGGCTTCTACTCGTAGTCTCTCGCCTGCTTGTCCTTGGAGATGGACAGGACTGCGGTGGCCTGGGTGGTATCGAATCCAACGGCCTCTATCGTGTAGTCCCCAAGTCCCAGGAGGCAACGGAAGTCGCCGTCCTCGTTCTCGTCATCGGGGTCCTGGCACGCGAGGTCGAGCGCAATCCTCACGACACCCTTGTCGTTCGCCGCGCCCTGCTTGATCGCGCGCTTCTCGATGTCGCCGGCGCCAGGCACTACGACACCTGCGCGGACGCCCTCACCAACGCCGACCCAAGCAAGCAACGTAACCTTCTCGTTCGGGTTGAAGCCCGACGCAATGATGTCGATCGAACCCTTGATCCACATCGTGCCGGCCGTCAGGTTAGGAGACTCTCCGGGCGTGGGGCCCGGCTCGACAACCGGAGTCTCGGCGCCCATCACGTGGAGGGACGTGCTCGCGGTGCTGCCGTCAGCTCCCTGCGCCTTTACCGTCACCACGCCCTGGCTCAGGATCTCGTTCGAGTTCCTGGCCACGCTGGACTCGCTGCCCAGTGGCCTGATGGTCAGGCTCCACGCGCCACCCCGATTCGAATCGACGAACCCAAGAGTCGGCTCCACGCCGTCACCCAAGTCGATGAATACGATGGCCGGCTCGTACTTCAGGAAACCTGAACCCGACACCGTCACGGCCTGGTCGAGATAGACGGCCCCCGAGCTGACCGACAACCCTGCCTCGGGTGACACGGCCGCCGGACCCGCCGGACCCTGAATACCCTGCACACCCTGCAGACCCGGGTTACCGGGGTTGCCGGGGAGGCCAGGGAGACCAGGCTCACCCGGAGCGCCCTGTGGGCCAGGCTCACCCGGGTTACCGGGGTTGCCGGGGAGGCCAGGAAGACCAGGCTCACCCGGAGGGCCCTGCGGGCCCGTGCAGGCCACCAGCAATACCGCTGAAGCCAAAGCAATCACAATCGACAGTACAAACCCAGCTGGAGTACGATGTTTCCTCATTGAGACCCCTCTCTGAAGAATCCTCTATGTTGCAACAGTCCGCACCTCTAGCGTGGGCTCGCAACACACAATTACCCGTAGGACAAACATACCTGCCCTCAGGCGACCCTAATCATATGTTGGGGATTATACATTGTCAAGTCCTGTGCATTCCTTGGACACCCTCAATTGGCAGGGGATTTCGCCGCATGAGTCTTCCTAGCTGTACTTGATCCTCGGATCGACCACCGCCAGCAGGATGTCGGACAGCAAAGTCCCTATGATCGTCAGCACGCCCAGCATCAGCACGATGAACCCCGCCGTGTAGACGTCCTCCTGGATCATCGACTCCAGCAGCACGGGCCCCAGCGTCGGCAGGCTCAGCACAACCGACACGATCACGCTCCCGCTGACCAGGGCCGGAAGCAAGTAGCCCACCGTGCTGACGAGCGGGTTGATCGCGACCCTGACCGGGTACTTCATGATCAGCCTCCAGGGCGCCATGCCCTTGGCCCGCGCCGTCACCACGTATGGCTTGCTTAGCTCGTCCAGCAAGTTGTTCCGCATGATCCTGATCAGGCTGGCCGTGCCCGAGGTGCCGAGCACCACGGCCGGCACCCACAGGTGCTGCAGAACGTCCAGGGCCTTCCCTACACTCCAGGGCGCGTCCTGGTACTCCGTCGAGATCAGGCCTCCGACGCTCTGGCCGAAGTAGGCAAAGGCCACGTACATCAGCACGAGCCCCAGCAGGAAGTCCGGCACCGCGAGGCCGCTGAACCCGATGAACGTGAAGAAGTAGTCCCCGACCGAGTGCTGGCGGACGGCCGAGTATATGCCCACCGGAACGGCGAACGTCCACGTGACGAGGATCGTGAAGCCTGTGAGCACGATCGTCATCTGGATCCTCTCGCCTATCAGCTCCTTGACCAGCTTCTCCCTGGGACCGCCGCAGTAGAACCGGTAGGAGATGCCAAGGTCCCCGCGGAGCATGTTCGACATCCACTTGAGATAGCGGATGTGCATCGGGCTGTTGAGCCCGAAATACTCCCTGAGGTCGTCCGCCATGTCCAGGGCAACCGGGTCCCCATTCTGCATAAGGCTGTCCAGCTTCTTCGAGACCGTGTCGCCCTCCGGGAGCTGGATCACGACGAAGGACAGTATGGTGATGGTCCATATGGTGAACGCCGCCAGAAGGAGCCGCCTTATTATGTATCCGACCATGATGGCCTCTCCTTATCCCGAGCCTGTACCGCGCCCGTCACACCCTCGATTCCGGCCTCAGCCGGATTGACGGAGGGCCCCGCCGATAGACGGCGGCGCCGGCGTCCTGTATTGTAGTTTCGTGCCCCTGTAGCTCAGCGGATAGAGCACCGGCCTCCGGAGCCGGGTGCGCGGGTTCGAGTCCCGCCGGGGGCGCTCCCTAGAACCACTTCTCCTTGTCCACCTCGTTCCTCAGCGGTCGTCCCTCGTCGAACCTTACACAGTTGTCCAGGAACAGCTCGGTGCGCCTCTCGTCCAGGTTCGGCCCCGAGGCCGCCGCGACGTGAGGCGTTATCAGCATGTTGGGCGCGTCCCACAGCGGATGATCGGCCGGAAGGGGCTCGATCTCGAACACGTCCAGGGCCGCGCCGGCTATCCCCCCGCCCCTCAAGGCGTCGTCGAGAGCGTCGAGCCGGACCGTAGCTCCCCGGCCGATGTTGATGAAGTAGGCCGTCGACTTCATGAGCCCGAACTCCGCCGGACCGAACATGCCCTGGGTCTCTGGGGTCTCTGGCACCGTCAGCACCACGAAGTCGGCGCGTGGCAGTACATCGTGCAGCGAGGAGGCAGGGTGAAGCTCCGACACCCCCGGCGGGGCCTCGTCCAGGCGCGCGTCGACGCCGATCACCGTCATGCCGAACTCGGAACAGAGCCGGCCCGTCTCGGCGCCTATGCCGCCGACGCCCACAACCGCGACCGTCGACTCCGGCAGGTAGACGTGGCCCTGCTCGGAAGTCCACTCTCGTCCCTGCTGGGCGCGGTGGTAGGTAGGCAGCGCCCTCGAAAAGGAGAGCAGCAGCGCCATGATGTGCGCGCTGATGTGGTCGTTGTATATGCCTCGCACGTTCGTGACCACCACGTCGCTCTCAATCAGCGCGGGGTGGTAGTATCCCGCAGCGGGACCCGCCTGGGGGCATGCGACCCAACGAAGCCTCTCGGCCCTGGCGAACAGCTCCGGGGTGATGTTGCCGTAAGCGGCGTCGGCCTCGCCGACCAGCTCCAGCGCCTCGCCCACGGAGCCGGCTACGTTGACCTGGATCCCCGGAACGAGCTCCTTCAGCCTCTCGGGCCAGCGATGGGTCTCGTGAACGCTGGGGACGCCTGGGCCCTCGGTGGTATATATAAGGAGGTTGAACGCCATGAGGCCTCCCATGCATGGACCGCCCGGCAAGTCTAGGCCCGCTACGATGGCGTGTCAAACCAGGAGCTTCACCACAGAGCGCACAGAGAGCGCAGAGGTCTAGGAATCAAAGGAAAGAGGAGGACCGGATGAGCGAGAGCACCGCACCGGCCATCATATTCACGGACGACGGCTGGATACTGAGCGCGACCGAGCCCCCGGTGACGGCGGCCGACGTCCAGGCCAGGGTGGTCGACGGCTACTCGGGCCTGGGGGGCGCGTTCGGGTGGAGCCTGGGCGACCACGAGGTGTACCAGTACGAGACCGAGCGCGGCGAGATCTTCGGGCAGGGTCGCACCTCGTTCGACGACGGCCTGCGCTCCTTCGTCCACTCTCCCACCCCCGGCGTGATGCCCCGAATCGCCGAGAACATCCAGGCGCTCATTGCCGAGGACGGCGGGCCCATGACCATCCTGACCCGGCAGACCCGCGAGGCCGGGCTCCCCTTCTTCCCGAGAGTCCGCATGAACAGCCACTACGACATGGACCTGGACCACCCCGGCTACGGCCGGTTCCGCAGGGAGCGCCCGGACCTGTTGATCGGGAGACCGGGCGAGTCGATACCCGAAGGCACCATCGAGTGGGGCATCAAGACCGGCCTCGACTTCACCTTCCCGGAGGTGCGGGAGCATAGGCTGTCCATCGTCGAGGAGGTGGTCGAGCGATTCGACGTCGACGGGGTGGAGCTGGACTTCATGCGCCACCCGGCCTTCTTCCGCCCGGACGAGGCCTACGGCAGCCGCTACCTGATGACCGACCTCGTGGCACGGGCGCGCGGGATGCTCGACGAGGCAGGTGAAAGCCGGGGCAGGAAGCTGCCGCTGGCCGTCAGGGTGCCGCCGACCCTATACGACTCAGCGAGAATCGGGCTCGACGCCGGCGAGTGGATCGCCGGAGGTCTCGTCGACATCGTGGTCGTGGGAGGAGGCTTCATCCCCTTCGAGACGCCCATCCGAGAGTTCACCGAAGCGGCGTCCGGCACGAACTGCCTCGTCTATGGCTGCATCGAGGGTACGGTCACGGCGGACGAGCGAAGCATGAGGTCGCTGGCGGCACTCTGGAGCGAGGTCGGCGCCGCCGGGGTCTACCTCTATAACTTCTTTACGATGCCGCCCGCGTGGAACCGCAGGACCGCCCGGGAGCTTACGGACCCCGCGGCGCTCGCGGCCCTCGACAGGCGCTACGAGATCTTCCGCCCCAGGTCCTACGAGGGAGGTGGAGGCCACAGCACCGCCTTCAAGTACGCGAGCCCCGTCTCCCAGCTTCCCGTGCATCTGGCCCCTTCGCAGAACGGCGACGAGTGGTGCGGCCCAAAGCTGACCCTGGAGCTCGCCTCCAACGAGGGCGCCGGCAAGGGCGGCGCGCGCCTGCGGCTCCGGCTGGACCGGCTGCCCGAGCAGGGAGAAAGGCTCGACGTCGAGCTGAACGGCAAGCTCTTGCCAGCCGGCAGCGCCAGGACGACCGATGGATGGCGCAGGAAGGTGATTCCCACAACTTTCTGGGTCGAGTACCCGGCCAAGGTCGTGGAACGGGAGGAGGAGGGCGTCTCCGTCGAATACGACATCGACCAGGGAGTGCTGGGACCGGGCGAGAACACCGTCCAAGCCCGCCTCGTCTCCCGTGGAGATCATCCCCTCGCGCTCGAAGCCGTACAGATCGACGTGACCGGAGGCTGACGCCTGCTGCATAATGGAATACGACAACATCAGACAGGGAGAAGACTAAGCGGCATGACGATCACTTATGGAGAGTTGAGAAAGGGGCTGCCCATCGAGCTGGACGGGGAGCCCTACGCGGTAGTCGAGTACAAGTCGCACAAGATGCAGCAGCGCGCGCCGGTCATGCAGGTCCGGTTCAGGTCGCTGCGCACGGGCAAGGTCGTCGACAAGTCCTTCCAGGGCTTCGACGTGAAGTTCACCCCGGCGGCGGTCGAACGCCGGACGGCCCAGTACATCTACGAGGACGACGGCCTCTACTACTTCATGGACAACGACACCTACGAGCAGTTTCCCCTGGCGTCCGAGCAGATCGAGGACTCGCTCCCATACCTGGTCGAGCAGATGACGGCGGACATCGTCTTTTACGAGGACAACCCCATCGCCATCGAGATACCCATCACCGTCGACCTGGAGGTCACCGAGGCGCCCCCGGGGCACAAGGGGGACACCGCCCAGGGCGCCAACAAGCCGGTCACGCTGGTGACGGGCCTCGTCGTGCAGGCGCCCCTGTTCGTCAACACAGGCGACACTATCAAGGTAGACACGCGGTCCGGCGAGTACCTGTCGAGGGTCTGACGTGCCCGTCTACCACGTCTCGCAGGTAACCGCCTACCTGCGGGATATGCTCGAGAACGACTACTTCCTCAACGACGTCTGGGTCCAGGGCGAGGTCGCCAACATCGCCCGGCCCGGCTCGGGGAACTGCTACTACACGCTGCGCGACGCCCGCGCCTCAATTCGCTGCGCCATGTTCGCGGGCAAGTCATATGGGGCCGAGCTCCTGTCCGACGGCGCAGCCGTCATAGCCCACGGGCGGATCGGGGTCTACGAACAGCGCGGCGACGTCCAGCTCGTCGTCGACCAGGTCAGGCCGGAGGGCATGGGCGAGCAGGAGCTTCGGCTTGCCGAGCTAAAGGCCCGGTTGCAGAGGGAGGGCCTGTTCGACGCTTCGCGGAAGCGCAGGGTCCCCCAGTTCCCGGGGCGCGTGGGAGTCGTGACCTCGCCGAGCGGCTCCGTATGGCACGACATCCGCACCGTCGTAGAGAGGCGCTACCCCCTGGCCGAGCTCGTCCTGGCTCCTGCCGCTGTGCAGGGGCCCCAGGCCACGGCGACGGTGCGAGACGCGCTCTCGGCGCTCGATGCGGCGGGGAATGTCGACGTGGTGATACTGGCGCGCGGCGGCGGGTCCTTCGAAGACCTGCTGCCATTCAACGACGAGGGCGTGGCCCGCGCCGTGTTCGCCAGCCACGCCCCGGTCATCAGCGCCGTCGGCCACGAGACCGACCACACCATAGTCGACCTTACAGCGGACCTCAGGGCGCCGACCCCGTCAGCGGCGGCGGAGCTGGCCGTCCCCGACGCGCGCGAGCTGAGCGCGGGCATCGGCTCATACCGGCAGCGCATGACGGCCCGCCTGTCGGGCAGGCTGGACTCGGCCCGGCAGCAGGTCTCCCACCTGCGGTCGCGGTGCCTGAGGGACCGCCCCGACGTGGACGCGCTCAGGCAGCAGGTGGACCGCCTGCTCGAAGGCGCCTACGCACGACTAGTCCGCGAGATGAGCGTAAGGGCCGAGCGGACCGGAGCCCTGGAGATGCGACTCAGGTCCCTGAGCCCCTCGGACACACTGCGAAGGGGCTATGCTATAGTGAGGGCGCCCGGCACGGGTGAGATCATGGGAGACGCGTCCACGCTTGCGCCAGCCGACCGGGTGAACGTCACGCTGGCGCGGGGGGCGTTCGACGCCGAGGTCCTGGAGATCCAGCCCGACGAAACCGGGAGCCAGGCAAGGGGCGGGCGCCGCTCGCACTGACCGCCGGCTTACCGATCTGGAGGTGTCCCATGGCACAGGCTTCCGACTACCCGGTGCAGCTGTCCATAGACTACCCGGAGTCCAGCAACAGGCTCACCGCGTTCTTCAGGATCATCCTCGTAATCCCTGTCATCATCCTATCGGCGGTCCTGGGCGCCCCGAAGTTCCTGGCGCCGTTGCTGATGCTCCTCTTTGCCGGGAAGTTCCCCAGGTGGTGGTTTGACTGGAACCTCCAGGTGAAACGCTTTCAGGCGAGGATCAACGCGTACTTCGGACTGATGCAGGACGATTACCCGTCCACCGAGGACGATCAGTCCGTGCACCTCGACATCGAGTACCCCGAGGACCTGAACAGGTTCCTGCCGCTGGTCAAGTGGCTCCTGGCCATACCCCACTTCATCGTACTCATGGTGTTGGGCCTGGTCTCGCTGGTGCTGACGATCATCGCCTGGGTCGCCATTCTGTTCACGGGACGTTACCCCCGAGCGCTCTTCGATGTGAATCTGGGCATCGCACGGTGGAGCGTGAGGGTGAACGCCTACGCATTCGCGCTCATGACCGACCGGTATCCCCCGTTCAGCCTCAGCCCCTAACCTGTGTCCGAACTACCCGCCACCAAGCTGACCTTCGAGCAGGCCCTAGCCAGGCTGGACGAGACGGTCAGGGCCCTCGAGGCCGACGACCTGCCCCTCGACGAGGCGACGCGCCTCTACGAGGAGGGTATGAAGCTGGCCCGCACCTGCAACGAGAAGCTCGCCTCCGCCGAGCTCAGGATCACCAAGATCAGAACGGCCTACGGCGAGCAGATGCGCCTGCCGCCCCAGGGCGAGGGTTAGACGCCTTCCCAATTCCCTCTCCCCAGCTTGGGAGAGGGTTAGGGTGAGGGGGGCGGCCCCTTTAAGGAGGGGGCTCCCGCCAGGGGAGAAGGGGCTTCTCGCACACCCTCCTACACGTGGAACACGTACAGGTCCCTCTGCTGCATGGGCAGATCCACCCATGCCCCGCCCTTCACGTGGCTCTCCGCGATGGCAAGGGTTGTCTCGGTAGTCTGGTGCGTGATATCCACGTTGCCCAACGCAGGGCGGCCAGACTCGTGCGCCTCGACGAGGTCCTCTAGCAGGTAGACCACGCTGCTCTCCGGCGCGACAGTGGGGTCGGGCGCGATGTCCCACCACTCTCCCCTGCCGCCCTTCGTGCGTAGCAGCACCTCCTGGCCGTCGTTCAGCGACCTGATCGAGCCCTCCGAGCCCATCACCTCGAACTCCCACTTGCCCTGGAACGGCACCGACGAGGCGGACAGCCCGTCCTCGTACTCGATGTCGTAGACGGCCCGCGGGTCGTGTCCGAGCCAGTTGTCCTCGATCACCGTGTCCCTCGGCAGCAGGCTGCCGCGCACGGCGACTGCGGCGGGGTCCCCGAGCAGGTACGAGAGCGTGTCGATCGAGTGGATGTGGCCGTGCAGCAGGCTGGACGATGTCATGTGCACCGCGCCCCGCACCTCGCCGATGTCGCCTGCCTCGATCCTGCTGCGTATCATGTGGTTCTGGTTGTTGAACCGCCTCAGCAGGCCCGAGTTGTAGTGCGCGCCGTTCCTGTTGCAAGCATCCCGGGCGGCATCGGCCTTCTCCATGGAGGAAGCCATCGCCTTCTCGCAAAAGATCATCGGAACGCCCGCGTCCGCCACGGCGACGGTCAGGTCGGCGTGGGCGTCTCCCCTAAAGCCCTTGTGCGGCGCTTCGCGGGCCGGCTTGAGGGCCGTGGTCGCAACCGTGCAGATGGCCACCAGGTCCGGCTCTTCCTTGTCTATCATCTCCATGCAGTCTTCATAGACCGCTCCGACTCCCCACTTCTCGGTGAAGGCGCTGCGCTTCTCCGGCAGCAGGTCCGAACCCGCCACAACCTCCAGCCGCTCGCTCTCCGCACAGGCGGCGGCGATGGCCGTCGGGCTGCGCCACGTCTCCAGCTCGCCGAACTCCTCGTCAATGGTCGACCCCATGCGCCCCAGCCCGATGATTCCGACACGGTACTTCTTCAAATTCTGTCTCCTTGAATAAGGGCGTCGTCTGTGATGGCGCTCATCATACAGCCTCGACAGAGCATCTGCTGCCGCCATATCAGCTCCCACCATCCTCAATACGAAGAACCTTGGTTTATAATCACGCCCATGAACGCAGACGGAAACCGTTCCCTGAAAGAAGCGCTGCGCGGCCTCCCCAGCGTGGACAGCCTGTTGTCTGACGAAAGGGTGCGCCGCCTCGGTGAGTCCGGCTCCCGGGAGGCCATGGTGGACCTAGTTCGCGGCGAAGTGGCCGAGAGCAGGGAAGCCGTGAAGGGCGGGGCGCAGCCTCCCGGACTGGACGAGCTGGTCGCAGCAATCGAGCGGCGGGCGGCCTCGGAGTGGCAGAGCCGCCCGCTCCCAGTCATCAATGCGACGGGTGTGGTCCTCCACACGAACCTCGGCCGCGCGCCTCTGAGCCGGGAGGCGATGGAGGCCGTGCGAAGGGCCGCGGGTAGCTACAGCGACCTGGAGCTCGACCTCGATACCGGGAGGCGCGGCGGGCGCCAGTCGCACCTGTCGCGGCTGGTCTGCAGGCTAACGGGGGCCGGCGGGGCGATTGCCGTGAACAACAACGCCTCCGCCGTCATGCTGGGGCTCGCCGCCGTCGCCGCTGGCAAGCAGGTCATCGTGTCGAGGGGCGAGGCCGTCGAGATCGGCGGCGGATTCAGGATCCCCGACGTGCTCCGCCAGAGCGGCGCGGAGCTGGTCGAGGTGGGCACCACCAACCGGACCTACGCCCGAGACTACGAGGCGGCCATCACCGAGAATACCGGAGCGATACTCGCCGTCCACGCCAGCAACTTCAAGGTGTCGGGCTTCACCCACGCCCCTGAGTTGTCGGACCTGGTCGAGGTGGGCCGCCGGCACGGGGTCCCCGTGCTCCACGACCTGGGCAGCGGCTGCCTGCTAGACACAACCAGGTACGGGCTGGCCCACGAACCGATGCCCCAGACCAGCATCGCTTCGGGCGTCTCTCTCGCCTTCGTAAGCGGCGACAAGCTGCTGGGCGGCCCCCAGGCAGGGATCGTCGCGGGCACCGAAGAGATGGTAGCGCTGGTGAGCAGACACCCCCTCGCCAGGGCGGTCAGGATCGACAAGCTCAGCATGGCAGCGCTCAGTGCGACGCTGCTCCACTACGTCCGGGGCGAGGCCGAGCGCGAGGTGCCCATCTGGCGCATGGTCTCCGCCACGCAGGACGAGACAGCCGCAAGAGCGGAATCATGGGCCTCGGACCTGGGCGGCAGGACGCGCCCGGGGCTCTCCACTATCGGCGGGGGCAGCCTGCCGGGCGAGACCCTGCCCACGACGGTGCTCGCACTCGACGGAAGCGCCCACGGCGGAGCGGACGCCCTGGCAGCCCGGCTGCGGACGGCCTCACCGCCCGTGATAGGCCGCATCGAGGACGACGAGGTGCTGCTCGACCCCCGCACCGTGCTCCCGGAACAGGACGGCGATCTCGTGCGAGGCGTAAAGGCCGCGTTATGACCCTGTTCGAACACGAGGCCGGCCGGCAGCTGGAGCGGAACGCGCCCCTGGCTGCCAGGATGCGGCCCCGGACGTTCGAAGAGCTGGTGGGCCAGGAGCACGTAATCGGGCCCGGGCGCGTCCTGCGAAGGGCCATAGAGTCCGACCGCATACCCTCGATCATCCTGTGGGGCCCTCCCGGCTCCGGCAAGACCACCCTGGCTAACCTGGTGGCCACGGCGACGCGCAGCCATTTCAGCCCCATCAGCGCCGTCGGCTCAGGCGTAGCCGACCTCCGCCGCGAGGTGGCCGCGGCCCAGGAGCGCCTTGGCATGCATGGCCGGCGCACCATCCTCTTCATCGACGAGATTCACAGGTTCAACAAGGCCCAGCAGGACGTCATCCTGCCCCACGTCGAGAGCGGCGCAGTCATCCTCATAGGCGCGACCACCGAGAACCCATCGTTCGAGGTGAACGCCCCACTGCTGTCCCGGTCCCGCGTCTTCACCCTGCACCAGCTCGCCGACGAGGAAGTGGAGACCCTAGTGCGCCGTGCCGCTGCCGACACGGAGCGCGGTCTTGGATCGATGTCGCCGGAGCTCGACGACGACGCGATCGCGGCCCTGGTCACCCTGTCGAGCGGTGACGCCAGGTCGGCCCTGAACGCACTGGAGCTGGCGGTGAGCGCCGCGGAGGCGAACGGCTCCGGCGTGCGCCGGATCACCAGCGACCAGGTCGAGGACGCCATGCAGCGCCAGCACCTGATCTACGACCGCGAAGGCGACGCCCACTACGACACCATCTCCGCCTTCATCAAGTCGGTGCGGGGCTCGGACCCGGACGCTGCCGTCTACTGGCTGGCGAGAATGGTCGAGGCAGGCGAGGACCCACTGTTCATCGCCCGAAGGCTGGTCGTCCTCGCCGCGGAGGACGTCGGGCTTGCCGATCCCCGGGCCCTCTCCATGGCCGTGGCGGCCCAGCAGGCGGTCCACTTCATCGGCATGCCCGAGGGCCGGATACCCCTCGCCGAGGCGACCGTCTACCTCGCAACGGCCTCCAAGAGCAATGCGGCCTACCAGGCCATAGGAAAAGCCATCGAGGACGTGCAGACGACCCGCAACGACCCGGTGCCCCTGCACCTCCGCAATGCGCCGACGGGACTGATGCGCGGCCTCGGCTACGGCAAGGGGTACAAGTACTCCCACGACTACGAGGACCACTTCGCCCCCATGCAAAACCTGCCGGAGAGCCTCCAGGGCCGCAGGTACTACAACCCCACGGACCAGGGCTACGAGAAAGAGGTCGCCGACCGGCTCCGCCGGTGGTGGGGCGACGACAAGACTGCGCTGCAAGAGTGAGGCGCGTTGGCGTGCCCGCCAGCGGGCAAGAGACAATTGGGATTAAGGAGGAAAGAATGGAAGTCGAGCTGATTGCAGACTACGCCTGCGTAGTGGGCGAGGGACCTCTATGGCACGCTGATGAGGGCCGGCTCTACTGGGCCGACATCCCCACAGGCCGCATGTTCAGGTACGACCCGGCCACCGGCAGCCACGAGCAGTTCTACGATGGCGACCTGGTGGGCGGGTTCACCATCCAGGCCGACGGCTCCCTGCTCCTCTTCATGGCTAGGGGCGCGATCGCAACTTGGAAAGACGGGAAGCTCGACTACCTCATAGATGGGCTGCCCGGCGAGGAGGAGAACAGGTTCAACGACGTCTTCGCGGACGTGAAGGGCCGGGTCTTCTGCGGCACCATGCCCCAGGACTCTTCGAGGGGCGCCGAGCGGCTTGGGACGCTCTACAGGCTGGAGGCCGACCTGTCGATAACGCCGGTCGCGCGGGACATCGGCATCTCGAACGGCATGGGCCTGACCCCTGACAGGAAGGGGCTCTACTACACGGACACTACCGACGACCAGGTCCACATATTCGACTACGACCAGGAAACGGGGCAAATCCGCAACAGGCGGGTCTTCGTAGACAGCACCAAGGAGGTGGGTTTCCCGGACGGGATGACGGTGGACGCCGAGGGGTGTGTATGGTCCGCGCGCTGGGAGGGATCGTGCGTAGTCCGCTACTCGCCGGAGGGCGAGGAGATCGGGCGCGTGGGACTCCCGACCCCCAGGGTGACGAGCGCCATATTCGGAGGGGACGACTACTCCGACATGTACATCACTACGGCCGGTGGAGAGGACAAGGAACAGAACGGCGCCTCCGCGGGCGCACTGTTCAGGGCCAGGCCCGGTGTAGGCGGTGTGCCGGAATATCCGTCCAGGATAGGACTGTGATGACAAGGGGTACGAAATCTTGCATCGGTTCCCAAGGCCTTGACATGCTGAAGACGGCCACTCTATAATCGCGCCGATTCCGCGATTCCTTTAGTGAAGGGAAAGGAGTTCCCATGAAACTGAACCTGGTTAGTTGGAAAGGAGTAGTGCTTGCCACTGCTGCAGTGCTTCTGCTCGCAGCCTTGGCCTGCGGCGCCGCCGAGGAGCCAACCACGACGGCCGCACCCGCAGCGCCACAGGCGCCACAGGCAGCAGCGCCCGCGGCAGCAGCAGCCACCGGAGGCGGAGCGGCAGCAGCGCCGGATGCCCCCAAGGCGGCCGCGGCGGCAGCGGCAGCCGTTCAGGACCCGTCCCAGGCCGTCAAGGTCGCGGAGGTGGGTACTACCAAGACGATTGTCGAGCGCGATGCGCCCGTATCGGCAGCTGTCGAGGGTTACCAGTACGTGCCTGAGCCGCAGGTTCCTGGCGTATACTGGGACTTCGTTTATACGGGCCCGGCCCCCTCTCAGTTCGGCGAGAACCCCAAGTTCGCCGAGATGGTGAAGGCCGGCCAGCTCCCGCCTGTCGAGGAGCGGCTGCCTGAACAGTACAAGATCGTCCAGCCGCCTCATGGCATCGGCCAGTATGGCGGCACGTGGCGCATCACCAGCCAGGGCAGCGGTCCTAGCAACCGCCTCTACTGGCACAAAAAGAACTCGGACGAGTTCGTGAAGCTGCCTCACGTCGGCTTCCACTCGGTCAGCGAGGACGGCCTCGTGTACACCTTCACCCTCCGCAAGGGGCTGAAGTGGTCCGACGGCACCCCGATGACCATGGAGGACATCAGGTTCGCCTGGGAAGACGTGAACCTGAACAAGGTGCTTCATGAGACCCCGCAGACCCAGTGGCTCGACTCCGTGACCGGCGAGATCGTCGAGTTCGCGGTCGTCGACGACCTTAACTGGACGCTGACCTGGGACTCCCCTGACTTCATCCTCATGGAGGGCGAGGTTAGGCCTGGCTCCCGCTGCACGTCCTTCTACTTCTGCTTCTACACTGCAGCCCACTACATGAAGCAGTTCCACGAGGACTACGCGGACGCGGGCGAGTTGAAGGCCATGATCGACAAGGAAGAGGCCGGCGACTGGCCGCGCTTCTGGGGCCTGAAGAACAACGAGAGCACCCATCTCGGCAAGCCGCTGATGAGCCCCTTCGTCCTTGAGTCCCACTCCGACACGCTCAACACCTGGATCGCAAACCCCTACTTCTTCGAGGTCGACCCCCATGGGAACCAGCTTCCCTACGTGGACGGCTACATGGACGTTAGGGTCGAGAGCCGAGAGGTTGGCGTCTTCCGCGGCATGGCCGGTGAGACCGACCTGTCCGCAAGGGGCTACCAGATCCCCGAGATTCCTCTCTACCGCTCCAACCAGGACAAGGGTGACTATCACCTGAAGATCTGGCCGCAGGTCGGTCCTGGTGACTTCACCACCAGCGTAATCCAGACCTACAACACCGATCCCGAGATCGGCAAGTGGCTCAGGACCTCCGACTTCCGGCAGGCCTTGTCGACTGCCCTCGACCGCGAGGCCATCAACGACACGATCCTGCTCGGCATCGGCACGGTCAAGAACTGGGTTGCCCATCCGGCTACCCCGTACTACCCGGGCGACCAGTGGGCGTTCCACAACACCGAGTACGATCCCGACAAGGCCAACGAGATTCTCGACGGCCTCGGCCTGACCGCACGCGACTCCGAGGGCTTCAGGCTTCGCAGCGACGGCTCCGGTGAGCGCCTCTCCTTCTCGCACCTGTCCGAGCTCGGCCCCACGGCCGACATCATGGAGCTGGAGACGGACTACTTCGCGGACGTGGGCATCGAGATCAAGAACAAGCCCATGAACGCTCCCTGGACTCTCAGCTACCCGGGCAAGGAATACTTCGCGATGCTGAAGGCGCACTTCGGCTACTACGGTGCGAACCCGTGGTTCTCCGGCTGGACGCGCTGCTGCGCGACCGGCGGCGGCCCGGCCTTCTCGCCGGACATCTCCGACCTGCCCCGCAGCATGGGACGTGGTCCTGACGGCGCTGTTCCTACAGAGGGCGGCTACCAGCCGCGATGCGACTGCGAGGTAAGCTCCGACTGGAAGCCCGAGGCTCCTGCGGACACCTATCCCGCCGACCCGACCGGGACCATTGCCTGGCTGCACGACAACTGGCACAAGGGCCGTGCACTGGAGCAGTACTCCCCCGGACGCATCGAGATTGGCAAGGAGATTCACAGGATCCACGGCGAGCAGAAGTTCATGCTCAGCGTTGCGGCTCACACGGGTGCTTCCCGAGGCATCGTCCTCGTAAGGAACAACTTCTTCAACGCCCCTGAGACGCACATCGCCGACACCGTGGGCTTCTACGGCGAGCTCTACTTCTTCGAGAACGGTGAGGACAACATCGGCCAGATGTCGGAGCAGTAGACCGGACCTAGTCACAACAAGCGACTAGCAAAGAGGGCCCGCGAGTGATCGCGGGCCCTCTTCTATTTCCTCGACCCACCGCCGAACGGTCGTCACATGACATCATCTGGCACTCACGATGTCGTCCCGAGCGCCAGCGAGGGATCTCGCGGGGTCGGCCCTCAGCCACCCACAGACAATGAGCAGTCTACAGCTCATGCGGCAGTTCGTAGGCAATGTCCAGCTCCCCGGCCATTGCCAGGAGCCTTCGGTCTCTCGTCCAGAGCTGGACCGACGGCGCAAGCGCCGTGGCCGCCAGGAGATGCGCGTCGACGTACCCTATCCCCCGCCCCATCACACGACGCCGCTCGATGAAGAACAGTAGCTCCTCATCCGTGGCCGCAGATATCGCAGGCAACCCGCCGAGCAAGCCCAGCACGGCATCCCGGTTGGGGAGATTTCCGCAGGCCAGCTCACCTATGACCATTGGATGAACCAGTACCTGGTTGTCGTTCAGCAACGACACCAGGGCTGGCTCCCCAACGCGCAGGTGATCGATCCAGATCGACGTGTCGGCCAGGATCACGCCGGGTCCATCCTTCTCCTCGGCACGCGCCGCAACCCAGGAGCGCTCCCTCCAAGGGCCGCCAGCCTCCTGGCGCTCTCCCGCTCGACTAGCGCACGCAAGCCCTCATTCACCAGTGCGGCCCTGCCTTCGATACCGGTGAGCCGCCTGGCCTCTTCCAGGATCCCATCCTCTAGGTTCAGCGTGGTCCTCATTCGACTTCCCTCTCTGCAGTCACACCATATTCTACATCATATGATGTCTCTATTGATGCCTAATCCCGCTGACCCGCGAAGTGGAGCCGGCATGACGGGTGCAGGGACGGGACTACGCTGGCAGTCATCATGGACTATACTGTGCGGCGAGGCAGCCATGACCGCAGATTACGAGAGACTCAGGATCCCAATAGACGAAGGCCTGAACGACCGCTTGCAGGCGTTCTGGCATGACATATTCGGCGACGCTCCCGACATCGAGCCCGCCGTGTTCCTGGGCAGCGAGGCCGACCACAACACCAGCCAGCTCTACCTCGTCGAAGAGCGCGGCCGGGCCATCAGCACCACCATGGTCACCACCTGCAACGCCCTGCCCGAGCTGGGCGGCTTCGGCGAGGTGGCGACCCTGCCCGAGGCCAGGGGGCGCGGCCTCGCGACCGACCTGTGCCGCCGGTCGGTCGAGGACTTCGCCGAGTCGGGCGGCAAGGCCCTCTTCCTGGGCACGGTGAACCCTGACGCGGCGCGGATATACCACCGGCTGGGCTGGCGCAAGCTGGCCTCCTCGATCGTGTGGGCCCTCATTACCGACGATCGCCCGCCCGAGGCCTACCTGGTCGACTACTTCGGCAACCCCAGTCCCGCGGTCGCCGAGGAGGGCGCCCCCGGCGTGCGAGTCCCGATGATCCCCCTTATAGTCACGCCCCATGACTGGAGGGTCCTCGACGCGAACACCGGCATCTTCTCCGCAAGATACGCCATGGTCCGCTCCTGCATGGGCCTCTACCCCAAGTACCAGGCGCTGAGAGACAATGGCCGCGGCACGTGGTTCGCCGCCCGGGACGCCCAGCAACGCATCGTCGGCCTTTCGACGGCCCAGCTGGACGACTCCCGGGGATACAGCGTCGACGGATTCACCCACGGCGCCTCGGACGGCGCATGGGACGACCTGCTCCGCGCGGCCATCGACTGGGGTCAGGCCGGTGGCGCATCGCCGGTCTACGCGACGGCCTGCACGGAGGACGAGGACCGCATAGCCCGGCTGGAGGCGCTCGGATTCCGCAATGCCGGGCCGGCGCCGGACTTCGACCTGGACGGCCAGACCTTAAGCGCAGTGAGAATGGAGTTGTGATGAAGCAGCGCACGATCTACTTCAACGACGCCAGGCACTACTACCTGTTCGTATTCGAGCCGCCGATGACGATGGAGGACGCGTGGCGTCCTGTCGACGAGGCGGCCGGCACAGCCGTGGACACCTTCAGCTACGGAGTCGAGCGCGGCGACGGCCTCTTCTACCCCTCCAGGGTCGGCATGAGGTTCGGCGCAGACATCCAGCCGTTCGACCAGGCCGCATACTGGCGCGTGTGGAACAACATGCAGAGCCTCATCGACCGCGGGCTCGACCCCCTCACGGTGCTCATCGACCGCGCCCACGAGAAGGGCATGGACTTCCTCGCCAGCGTCCGGCTCGGCCGCTACGGCGGCATCGACCCGGCCCTGGACACCAAGACCGGCGGCCGCGGCTACGTCAACAAGGAGGTCCGCGACCACGTCTTCGCCGTCCTGGAGGAGCTCGCCAACGACTACGCGACCGACGGCCTGGAGCTCGACTTCGCCGCGCCGCCGGGAGGCGCCTCCTTCTACTTCCAGCCCGACGACGTGCCCGAATACACGCCCGTAATGACCGGCTGGTTGCGTGATGTCGCGGCGATGGCCCGCGGACGCGAGGGAGGCGCAGCCGAGATCGGCGCAAGGGTCTACCCCACCCTCGAGGCAAACGCGGCCGCAGGGTTGGACGTCTCGACGTGGCTGGACGAGCGCCTGGTGGACTTCGTCGTGCCAATGGTCTACGGACACAACGTCGTCGACGCCGACATGCCCATCGACTGGCTCATAGAGGCCGCCCACCGCAACGACATCGCCGTCTACCCCATGATATCGCCCTACCACACCGACGACTCCCGCGTCCGCATGGGCAGGCAGCACGCCACACCCGAAATGATGCGCGCCGCCACCGCCAGCTACTGGGACAGGGGCGCGGACGGCATGTACACCTGGTTCCTCGACTGGCCGCTCGGCGACACCGAGCGCAGCATCCTCACCGAGCTCGGAGACGCAGACCTGGCGACGCAGGGCAACAAGCACTATGTCGTCCGCCGCACGAGCAACTACATGGAGCTCCACGGCATCGCGTGTCCCCTTCCCCTGCAACTCGAGGCGAGCGATGCCGGTGTCCGCCACCCGGTGCCCTTCTACCTGGCCGACGACTGCGAAGCGGACTCAGACCGTATCGCGGGGGTTGCCCTCCGCGTGAACATCAAGGACATCGTGTTTGCCGACAGGCTCTCATTCCACCTCAACGGCCAGTCCCTGTCAGGCGAGAAGCTCACCCGAAGCTCAGCCGACGGCGTAGCGCCGTACGTGGGGCAGTGGCTCGAGTTCGATCTCTCCGGGGTGCGTCCACGCAGGGGGAAGAATACCCTGGAGATCACCCTGGACGGCCGGGCCGACGGCATAGTCAGCCCCCTCGTTGTCGAAGACGTCGAGATCGTCGTCGACCGGACCTTCTACCCGCCCCGACTGTCATAACACCGAATCTGGAGGCTCCCATGGCCAAGCCGAAGATCATGTTCTACCACGATGGGCGGCACCCGCTCATCTACATGTACGAGCCGCCCATCGAGAGGGTCGAATACGAGGCGGGCGTCGACGAGCTGGTCGGCACTCCCATCGAGGCGATCATGCTCTGTTTGGGAGACGGCCGCACTTTCCTCCACGACTCCAAGATCGGGGAGCTCTGGGGCCACAACATCGTCAAGTGGCCTCACCTGGTCTTCCGCAGGGCCCACCAGAACGCAAAGAAGCTTATCGACGAGGGCAACGACCCCCTCCAGGTCCTCATTGACCGCGCCCGCGCCATGGGCAAGCTCATCTACCCGACCCTGCTGGTCCAGCAGGGGAGCGGAGTGCGAGGCGTGGACGTCCGCACGTCCGACTTCCGCCTCGACAACAAGCACCTGGAGATCGGCGCAAGGGGCGGGCTCGACGGCGACTTTCCTGGCGCCGAGTGCCTCGACTTCATGCACGACGAGGTGCGCGCAGAGCGCCTGGCCATTGTCAGAGAGACCCTCGAGCGGTACGACGTAGACGGCTTCGAGCTGCAGCTCAACTACCAGCCCTACTACTTCCACCCGGACGACGTCGGGAAGGGCCGGGAGGTGATGACGGCGTGGGTGTGGGAGGTCTACGACGCCGTCAAGGCAAGCGGCGCGGACCGCGAGCTTGCCATCAGGATTCCCGCCAGCGTCGAGGCGTGCCAGGCCGTGGGGATGGACCCCGCTGGATGGGCCAGTGAGGGCATCGTCGACGTGCTCATCGGCCAGACGAGCTCCGGCTCCGAGGCCCTCGACCCGACCCTGGACATGACGCCCCTAGTCGAGGCGGTCGACGGGACGGACTGCCGCGTCCACGCGTCGATACACAGCCGCATGGGATCAGACAGGCTCGGACAGGCGCCCATCGAGGTGATGAGGGCAACTGCCGGCAACTACTGGGCCCAGGGTATCGACGGCATCTACCTGGCCCACTGGTTCGGAAACTGGCCCTACGACGCTACCTTCTACGAGAAGCTGCGCGAGGTCCCCTACCCGGAGGTCATGGCCCCGAAGGACAAGCACTACTACGTCCCGACTGAGATGGACAGGCACTCCGTACCCACGGACGGCGTGGACCCAGCGCCGCAGCTCCCCGCCGAGCTTGAAGAGGGCGGGACCGCGTCCATCACGCTGCCCATTTCCGACGACCTGCGTCGCTGGGACAAGTCCGGCCGCGTCCATGAGGTGCTGCTGCGGGTCCGGGTCACCGGCGCGACGGAGCAGGACGACATCGGCGTCAGTCTGAACGGCCGGGTGCTGCCCGACTCGATGTTGAGGAAGATCAACCACATGTACCGGATGAACGGGCCCAGGTACCGGGTGTTCGGCTACTGGTACATCTACAGGCTTGGCCCCGACCACTGGCCGGCGCAGGGCGAGAATACCATCAAGGTGACGCTGAAGCGCCGCGACCCCGACGTGTCCGTGCCGTTCCAGCTTCGGGACGTGGAGCTGGAGACCAAGTACCTGCTCGGCAAGAACTTCTACAGGGGCCCCTCCTTCGAGGACCCCGACCTCGGCCCATCGGAAGCCTACGCGGAGTAGTGCCCCCTCTCCCTTGACGGGAGAGGGCTGGGGTGAGGGTGTTCTTCGGGCAATCGGCTAATCACATGAAACAGGAAGTAGTCACGGATATGAACGGCAACGGCGACAAGATCATACTGGTGTCGCAGGACCTCTTCTTCCTGCCCAGGGTCTACAACGCCGCCGCGCCCCAGGGGTACGAGGTGATGCAGGCCCAGTCGGCCGAGCGCTTCCACGACGCCCACGGAGAGGGCCGGACCGCCCTCGTCCTGGTCGATCTCGCCGGTGACGACGCCGAATGGCAGGCCGTTGTGGAGCGGCTGGCGGGCGAAGCAGGCAGGCCCAGGATCATCGCCTTCGGCAACCACGCCGACGAGGAGGCCCTCAAAGAGGCCGTCGCCCTCGGCTGCGACTCCGCCATCAGCAACGCGGAGCTGAGCCGCGACATCGTGAAGCTCGTAGAGTCCCTGAAACAGCCTGCTCGCTAGAAGCGCCAGAGCGCCAGGAGCGCCATCGCTGCTGCAAGCTCTTGGTCAGTGCTGCGAGCCTCCTTCGAATCCGTCGTCGTCGAAGGAGGGAATGGCGTTTGTTCCGTCGAATGTGATGGGCCCAAGGTTGTTGAGATCTACGTTTCCGAAGCCTATGTAGCGGCTACCGTCGTCAGCCACCGTAAATGTGACGTACAGTGTGTCGTTACCGTCGGATGGCCAATCTCCTCCAACCGACCACTCGTGTTCTGGGTCATCGTCGGTCATGGCCCCGCCGTGACCCTCAAAGGCGACCCTTTCCAAGACCATGTGCATGCCCCAGCCGTAGACGTGGATGCCTACCACGAGGGCGATGCCTACGAGTAGCTTGTTGCCCCATGCTGGCATTCGCATTGCTTACCTCCGATTTCCGTGAAGGCCCTGCTCAACCCGGTGGCCGTGATAGAATGCCGGACGCTCCCATCCCCCCGCTCTAGGATACCAGAGCGCAACACGGAGGAGTGACATGCCCGGACTGACGCGCGAACAGGTCGACGAGCTGCTTGCCGGTCCCATAATCGCCAGGCTGGCGACCGTGAAGCCCGACGGGGCCCCCTACGTAGTGCCCGTCTGGGAGTACTGGGAGGACGGCGCGATGTACATCATCCCGCGCGAGAAGTCCCGCTTCATGGAGTACGTCAAGAACGAGCCCCGCGTGGCCGTGTCGTGCGCCGACGACGTGGACCCCGACCACCCGCGAGTCCTCATCGAGGGCACTGCCGAGATCGTCGAGGGCCCGGTGAAGATGACCGGGAAGATGCTGGAGATCGCCAGGGAGATGGTCGTCAGGTACGCGGGCGAGCCCGGCCTGGCCTACCTGGAATCGACCATCGACAACCCTCGCTACATGCTCAGGATCACGCCCGAGAAGATGACCACCTGGGTAAAGGGCTGGCACCCCAGGTACGGCTAACTGGACGGATCTCGAAGCCGGCTAATCAGTTCGCGTCCAGGGTGTAATCGGCGTGACGGACAGTGAATTCAAGCTTGGAATTCATGGGGTCGTACTGCATGTACCAGTGATTGATGACATCTCGGCCTAGCAGGGACGGCAGGCCCCTGTTGCCCCCGTGTGGCTCCGCAATGAGCAATCCTACCGCATAGAGTCTTGTGTAAGACTGATCACCAAAAGAGAGAGTCGCCGGTTCACTGAAGTACGACGAACTGCCGCCTACGCCCCTGGAACTCATCATGTTCCCAAGCCGCCTGAAGGGTATGCGTACTCTGTTGGCGTCTTGCGGATGCAGACACGTTCTATCGGCCCCCGTGTCCAACAGAAAGAGAATTCTCTCATCGACTTGCAGGCGCGGGATGATGAGGAGGCTTTCGACGTAGGGCCGTCCTAATTCGTCGAATTCACCAACAATCATAGAATCAACAGGGGAGGGTCCGTGTCGAGAAATTCGATTACGATGTCACCGCCGCGTATCCCACGGCTCTCGACTTCATACAGCACGTCGTCCATGGAATCGCCAATGGCCAGGACCCCGCTCTTACCCATCGCCACCCACTTGTCGGGATGCTCTTCCGTCAGGGCGGCGCGCTCCCTCCTCATGCGCAGAACGATTTCGTGATACTCGCGCATCTCCTCAACCAAGACCTTCGGGCCGCCCATCTCATCGATCATTGCGCAGGCATCGCCTAAGAGTTGATTCTTGGCACTCGCTGTCAAAGTCAATATCGCCTCCTCCAATGTCCTGCGACATAACATGCAGTGTAGCACACGCCTGTTTTCACGAATCGACTTGCTATAATAGGCCCCGCATGAGCGACGACCTGCTGACACTCGACGCAGTCGGGCTGGCGGAGGGCATCCGTGAGAGGCAATTCTCGCCGGTCGAGGTGCTGACCGCCTGCCTGGAGCGAATCGACGCCCTCAACCCCGGGCTCAACGCCGTCGTGACCATGATCGACGGGGCCATGGAGCGTGCCCGACAGGCCGAGTCCGCCACAATGCGCGGCGAGTCGTGGGGCCCGCTGCACGGCGTTCCCTTCACCGTCAAGGACTGCGTCGACACGGCTGGAATCAGGACCACCGGCGGCTCGCTCATCTTCGCCGACAACGTGCCGGACAGGGACGCGACGGTCGTCACGCGCCTCCTGGACGCCGGCGGGGTGATGATGGCAAAGACCAACCTGCCCGAGTTCGCCCTCTGGTGGGAGACGGGCAACCGAATCTTCGGCACGACCAACAACCCGTGGGACGTGAGCCGCACAACCGGCGGCTCCAGCGGCGGCGAGGCGGCAGCCGTGTCCAGCGGAATGTCGCCTCTCGGCATCGGCAGCGATGTGGGCGGATCGATCCGGCAGCCCGCGAGCCACTGCGGCCTCGTCGGACTGAAAGCCACTCACGGCCGCATCCCGCTGACCGGCCACTGGCCCAACGTGCTGCTGCGCTACATGCACGTAGGCCCGCTGACCAGGACGGTCCGGGACTCGGCCCTGGCGCTCCGCATTCTTGCGGGCGCTGACGGCGCAGACCCGTATGCCCTTCGCGTGCCGCCGCCCGACATCGACGTGAACGGGCCGCTGGGAGAGCTGCGGATAGGCTGGTGCGCCGAGGGCCCCTTCGCCCCCGTCGCCGCCGAGGTGCAGGCGACCGTCGAGCGCGCGGCAAAGGCGTTCGAGGCCATGGGGCACCGTGTCGAGGAGGT
This sequence comes from Dehalococcoidia bacterium, assembly GCA_965204975.1. Taxonomy (GTDB): domain Bacteria; phylum Chloroflexota; class Dehalococcoidia; order Lucifugimonadales; family CAJWER01. Next base: position 3,132,225 of record OZ242024.1, on the reverse strand, counting down.
CTCGCTGGACTCGTGGGACGAGCTGTCCGGCCAGGCCATCTCCGACGCGATATACGCCGCGGAGGGCCGGCATTGGATCATGCCGATAGTGGACGGCAAGGAGGACCTGCTTGCGCCGACCATCGTGAGGCGACTCTCCGCCCCCGCGCCGTCGATGGAGGAATACCAGGCCGCAGTGGCGAGCTGCGAGCTACTGCGGCAGGACACGGCGGAGCTGTTTGGGGCCTACGACCTGCTCATCTGTCCCACCACGCCCCTGCCCGCCCATCCCCACGACTCCGCCAGGCTCGACGTCGACGGCCAGCAGGTCGCCGGGCGCAATGCCCTCAGGGCGACGATCCCCTTTGACCTCACCGGCTCGCCCGCGGTCTCCGTCCCCTTCGGACGCAGCTCCGACGGCCTCCCGATTGGCGTGCAGATCGCGGGCCGCCACCTGGACGAGGAGACAGTGCTGAGGGCCGCCGCGGCGCTGGAAGGCGCAGCCGACCCGGTCTGAACGCCTCAGCTGCTGGAGTGGTCTGGGTTCGCCGGCCTCCCAGGAACACCCGCGTTGACACCCGGCTTCGGGGACAACTACCATTAGGGGGCACGAAAGGCCATGCCCAGGCAGGCCCCGAGATGGAGAAGACCCTATTGGCGAATGCTAACCCACTGACGTTGATGGACGCCGTTGAGCTTTACGTAAAGAGCCTGAGGGCAAAGGACAGCAACACGCAGCAGCACCTGGTTGGATTCGTCCGCTGGATGGGCGGAGAAGACCGCCCGGTGGACGCCATACAACCGTCGGAGATCGGCGAGTTCGGCGAGCAGACGATGGGGTCAGGAGCGCAGGCGGTCGAGCGGCTCCAGAGCGTCAGGAAATTCCTGTCGTACGCCAAGAAGAAGGACCTGACAGACCAGAACCTGGCACAACACCTGAGGATTCGCAAGGGCAAGAGGTCCGTCAGGAACCAGGGCGGGGACGGCCCGAAGGCAGTCGAGGTCACACGCGAGGGCCACGCGGCCCTTGTAGACGAGATGGAGCAGCGGAAAGCGGAGAGAGGACTGCTCGCCTCGGAGATCAGGAGAGCCGCGGCCGACAAGGACGTGCGGGAGAACGCGCCCCTCGAGGCCGCCCGCGAGCGCCACGGACTCAACGAGTCGAGGATCCGGGCGATAGAGGCTATCCTCAAGGACGCCCGCATCTCCGACGACGCCGGCAAGAACGGCAGCACCGTCGGTATGGGCGCAAAGGTTGTCCTGAAGGACTCCCGGGGAGAAAAGACCTACACCGTAGTGAGCGCCATGGAGGCATCTCCCGCTGAAGGCAAGATTTCAGACGTGTCCCCCCTGGGAAAGGCGATAATGGGCAAGGCCGCCGGCCAAAATGTCGAAGTTAAGACGCCCAGAGGCACTACCAAGTACCGCATAGTGAAGGTATCCTCCTCGTAAGATGATGATTGGGAAGCAGGTAAGGGGGCCCGCCTCCGGCGGGCTTCTTGCGTGTTGGGGTTTCGGGTAGGCGGACCGGTAGGGCCTCGCGATAGACCGCGCGACTAGAGTATGGACCACAGTGCCGAACAGATAATGCGCCTCGTCATCCAGCTTGCGGCGATCCTCATCGCCGCCAAGCTGGCAGGGGAGCTCTTCGAGCGGTTCCTGAAAATGCCCGCAGTCCTCGGAGAGCTGGCGGCGGGCATCGTCATAGGACCATTCGCCCTGGGCGGCGTCGACTTCCCATTCGTCGGAGCCCTGTTCGAACACGTACCAGCCCTGTCCCACGAAGAAGACCTGAACCCGATCGCACACATACCGGAGCCCCTCTGGGCCATCGCACAGGTGGGCTCCATAGTCCTGCTCTTCATCGCCGGACTGGAGACTGACCTCCGCCAGTTCCTGCGCTACGCAAGGCCGGCGACGCTCGTCGCCATAGGAGGAGTGATTCTCCCCTTCGTATTCGGCGACGTGCTGACCGTAGTTTTCGGCTATGCGGAAAGTTTCGGCGACGTGAAGGCGCTCTTCATTGGCGCGGTAATGACGGCGACCTCCATAGGAATCACCGTGAGGGTGATGAGCGACCTGAGACGGCTGGGAACACCGGAAGGCGTTACAATCCTGGGGGCGGCGGTCCTCGACGACGTCGTCGGCATCCTGATACTCACCGTCGTGGTGGCCTTGGCCAACACGGGAGACGTCTCGGTTGGATCCATTGGCTTCATCGCATTCAAGACCATAGGTTTCTGGCTGGCCCTCACCGGCATCGGGATTCTCGCCTCCAAGCACATCGCTAGGTTACTGCAGAGCCTGAAGGTCAGCGGCGCGCCCGTTGCCCTGTCTCTCGCCCTTGCGCTGCTGGCTGCAGGGCTGGCGGAGAGCTTCGGGCTGGCGATGATCATAGGTGCGTTCTCCATCGGTCTGGCGCTCTCGGACACCGACCTCGCCCACAATCTCGAAAAGCCCCTGATGGCAGTCTACGCCGCCCTCGTGCCCATCTTCTTCGTCGTGATGGGCATGCTGGTGGACCTGAGCGCCATGGGCGGGGTAATCGGCTTCGGAGTACTGCTCACCGCACTGGCCGTGGTAGGCAAGGTCGCGGGCAGCGGGCTCCCGGCGCTGCTCGTTGGGTTCAACCGGCGGGGAAGCTGGCGCGTAGGCGTGGGAATGCTCCCCCGGGGCGAGGTGGCGCTGATCATGGCCGGCATAGGCGTCAGCAACGGCGTCCTGGACTCCGACCTGTATGGCGTGGCCATATTCATGACCATTGTGACCACAGCTCTCGCCCCTCCCATTCTCGCGTTTTCCTTCAAGGGTGGTGAATCGGGCCTGAGATCCCCTGCAGAACAGGCCCAGGATGGCTGACGACGCCGCGTCTGCGGACACCCGGGCCCTCGTCGAAGACCTGGAGAGGCTGGTAGAGGGCGAAGTCCGCTTCGACCGCATGACGCGGGCCCTCTACAGCACCGACGCCAGCATCTACCAGATAGAGCCCATCGGCGTCGTCTTGCCACGGAGCGAGGACGACGTCATCGCGGTCGTCGAGACCGCCGCACGCCACGGCGTCCCCGTTCTCCCCCGCGGTGGCGGCACGAGCCTTGCCGGACAGGCGGTGGGCAGGGCCGTCGTGCTCGACTTCTCGAAGTACATGCGCCGCGTGCTCGAGATCGACGCCGGGCAGGGGTGGGTACGCACCGAGCCCGGCATCATCCTCGACGAGCTGAATCAGCACCTGGCGCCGCACGGCGTGCAGTTCGCCCCCGACCCCAGCACCAGCAACCGCGGCAACGTCGGCGGGGCGCTGGGCAACAACTCATGCGGCGCGCACTCCATCCTGTGGGGCAAGACCGTCGACAACGTGGCTGAGCTAGAAGTCGTGCTGTCGGACGGCTCCCGCACCAGACTGGGCCCGCTCGCCCGCGAAGAAGTCGAGGCCAGGGCGCGCGCCGAAGGCCTCGAGGGGGGGATATACCGCCGCCTGGCCGAGATCGGCGAGGCGGACCGCGAGGAGATTCTCGCCCGGTACCCAAATATCCAGCGCCGCGTCTCAGGCTACAACCTGGACGAGCTGGTTGGGGACAATGGCTTCGACTCCGCCCGGTTCGTAATCGGCTCCGAGGGCACCCTCGTGACCATCACCGAGGCGAAGCTCAAGGTCGTGCCCCTGCCCCGCTGCAAGGGCCTCGCCGTGCTCCACTTCCGCGACGTGAACGAGTCCATGGAGGCGACGGTCGCCGCCCTGGAGCTGGAGCCCGCCGCAGTCGAGCTCGTAGACGAGATGATCGTCAAGCAGGCCCGCAGCAACCTGGCCTACTCCCGCATGATGGACTTCGTTGAGGGAGAGCCCGGCGCACTCCTCCTCGCCGAGTTCTACGGCGACTCGGAGGCGGAGGTCGAGTCGAAGCTCGACGGCATCGAGCGGCGCATGGCCGCTGGTGGGCTGGGATACGCCGTCCGCAGGATGACTGATCCGGCCCAGCAGGCCCGCGTGTGGAATGTCCGGAAGGCCGGGCTGGGTCTGATGATGAACGTCACCGGCGACGCCAAGCCCCTGCCCTTCGTCGAGGACACGGCTGTCGCACCCGAGCACCTGCCGGAGTACGTTCGAAGGTTCGACGAGATCGTGCGAGAGCACGGCACCACGGCCGGATACTACGGCCACGCCAGCGTCGGCTGCCTCCACATCAGGCCCCTCATCGACCTCAAGCATGACGAGGACATCGGGCGGATGGAGTCCATCTCGACGGCGATCAGCGACCTGGTGCTGGAGTTCGGCGGGGCGATGAGCGGGGAGCACGGCGACGGCCTCGTCAGGAGCGTCTGGAACGAGAAGATGTTCGGCCCACGGATATACGAGGCCTTCCGCAGCGTGAAGGCTGCATTCGATCCCCAGGGCATCATGAACCCGGGCAAGATAGTCGACTCGCCCCCTATGACGAACGACCTGCGCTACACGCCCGACTACAGACCCCTCCGGCTCAGGACTGGACTCGGGTACTCCGCCGAGGGCAGCTTCGCCGGCGCTGTGGAGATGTGCAACGGGCAGGGCGCGTGCCGCAAGGTGACGTCCGGGACGATGTGCCCGTCGTACATGGTCACCAGGGACGAGGAGCACTCGACGCGGGGACGCGCCAACGCACTGCGCGCGGCCCTCTCCGGCGCGCTGCCCGTCGATTCCCTCACCAGCCGCCGCCTGTACGACGTGCTGGACCTCTGCCTGGGGTGCAAGGGATGCAAGGCAGAGTGCCCCTCGAACGTGGACATGGCCAAGCTCAAGTACGAGTTCCTCGACCGCTACCACAAGGCGAACGGTTACCCCCTGCGGAACCGGATCTTCGGCAGCGTCGCCGCCCTGGGCAAGGCCGGCTCGTTCATGGCGCCCCTCTCGAACTGGCTCATGGAGTCCGACGGCGGCAAGGAGCTGCTCGACCGCTACGCCGGCATCGACCGCAGGCGCACACTCCCATCGTTCGCGTCCCAGACATTCGAGCAGTGGTTCCGCGCACGCAACGGGCAGCACACAGCCGCAGCGGCGAGTCTCGAACACGCCCGGGGCACAGTGGTCCTGCTCCCAGACACCTTCACGAACTACAACCACCCCGAGCTGGGCCGCGCCGCCGTCAAGGTGCTGGAGCGGCTGGGCTACTCGGTCGTAGTCCCCAACATGGCCTGCTGCGGGCGCCCCATGCTATCGGCCGGCATGATCGACCGGGCGCGGGCCAGCGCCGCGGCAAACGTAGATGCCGTCCATTCATACGTGGCGCAGGGCGCCAGGGTCGTCGGCCTGGAGCCTAGCTGCCTCCTCACCTTCCGCGACGAGTACCGCGACCTGCTGGAGGACGACGCCCGTGTATCGGCGATTGCCGACGCCGCCATGCTGATCGAAGAGCTGGTCGCCGAGGCGATGGCCGACGGCGCTGACCTGCGGCCCTCACAGGAGCAGGGCAAGGTGCTCTTCCACGGCCACTGCCACCAGAAGGCCCTGGTGGGCACGGGCACTGCCATGGATGTGCTCCGCTCGATCCCGGGGTGCGACGCCGAGGAGATAGAGTCCGGCTGCTGCGGCATGGCCGGCTCATTCGGCATGGAAAAGGAGCACTACGACATCTCGATGAGCATAGGCGAGCAGGGCCTCTTCGGCCCGATTCGCGCGGCAGGCGACGGCGTCACCGTCGTCAGCGAGGGCGTCTCCTGCCGCCAGCAGATCGCCGACGGCACCGGCGCCAAAGCCAAGCACCTAGTCGAGGTCCTTGCCGACGCCATCTAGGACTGCTAAGCCACCCGCTCGCCTTGGGCCCCTCGAAGGAGCAGTCCTACTCCAAGCGGTAGAAGTGTTTAGCCGCGCTATTCGCTCTTATCTCTTAGCCATCGGTCGAAGTCGCCGATGTCAATACCGCCGTATCGAAAAGACAGTTCCAAATCTTCCCGCAGAACGGTCCCTTGATAGTGCTGCACAGTAACTCTGCGGGTGGGGTCCGCTGAGTCCGAATAGTAGACATACTCGGAATCATCCATACCGTCATAGCGTTCGCTAGTCATCAGGCCCAAGCTCACGAGATACAATTCAACCGCTGTGAGTGCAACCTCCATCAGGCGACGACTGGGTATCCCCGTTGAACAACTACTTCCTCCGTTGATTCACCGTTCTCCGCCCCTGTATCTGATTCCAAGCTATACCTAACGCCATGGTGGTCAAGATATGAGCGCAAACTACCTAACGGGTCATCTCTCGTCAGAATAGAGTGCAACATAAATCGAGTCACTTCATCTGCTTTGTCAATCACCTCGCCCTTGGATTTTCCGTAGACGACGACGCCCGGAGGGGCCACAAAAGCTCTGAGCGCATCGCCTTCATTTGGCAAGAATTGTATATGGGTGTCGATTGAAACGGTGCCGGACAAGTCCATCGGTCGCCTCCTTTACCCACTTCTATTCTAATTCAGGTCGTATCCATGTCAAGCCAGACGGCGACACCCATTGATCACTCCTAACCCGCCTCAGGTTCCCCGTAGACACCCCTGTACGACGGCGGAAGCAGCTCCGCCACCCGGTGCATGATCATGTCGGCCATGGACTCCACAACGGCCGCACTGGGCTTGCCCTCGATCACCGGCAGCGTGAACGGCCTCCCGATGGTGACCGTGATCCGCCCGGTCGGGTTGAACACCCGCATCCACGTCCCCAGCCGCTCCGTGCCAGTGATCCCCACGGGCAGAATCTGTGCCTGCGTCGTCAGCGCGAGCCGCACGACCCCGGGGCGCGCCCGCTTCATCCCGCCGCGGCTGCGTGTGCCCTCCGGGAAGACGGCGATGACCTGGTCCCTTCTGAGCTGGTCGAGCGCCCAGCGATGCGCCCCAACGTCGATGCCGGTCCGCTTCAGCGGGAATGCGCCGTACTCGCGTAGGAACCAGTTGGCGATGGCCGGGCCCTTGAATATGCTGTCCTTCGCCAGGAAGCGAATTCGCCTGGGGATACTGGGCGACAGCAGCGGCGGGTCGAAGTTGCTCTGGTGGTTCGCCACCACGATCAGCGGCCCAATCGACGGCACGTTCTCACGCCCAGTCACCTTCCAGTCAGCAAACGCGTGGAGGGTCCCCTTCTGCGCAACGGTGCAGGCGTGGTAAAGAAGGTCCATCAGCCGCGCATGTACCCCCTCTCCCTCGACGGCAGAGGGCCGGGATGAGGGTGACTGCCGCGCATGCACCCCCTCTCCCTTGACGGGAGAGGGCTGGGGTGAGGGTGGCTGCCGCGCATGCACCCCCTCTCCCTTGACGGGAGAGGGCTGGGGTGAGGGTGAAAACTGCGGGTATGCTCGTCTGCCATATGCAATGAAGCTTGCCGTCAGGCCGGCGCTTCCGACCGGCGAGTGCGTCTGCCGTTCAGCATCGTGCCAATCGGAGTATAGCGAACGCCAAGCTGGTACACCACCAGCAGCACGACGGTCACCGCGACATTCAGCAGCACGAACTTCAGGTGAGACCCGGCTCGCCAGGGGGCGATAAGCTCGAACCCAACGACTATGAGCGGCAGGTGCCACAGGTAGAGCCAGTAGGAGGCGTCGGACAGGTAGCGCACCCAGAATCGTTCTCCCGAGGCTATGAGGCGGAACAGGCCCATCAGCCCGAAGCACATCAGCCACGCGAAGGCAGCCTGGAGCGCCCCCGCCACCGGCTTCGCCCACTCTGCCTTGCTTTCGAAGAGCAGGTCCAGCCCGCCGAATAAGACGACCGTCAGCGCGGGCAGAAGCGCAAGCGTCCACCATACGCTGGTCTGGATGCGGCGCTGGTACATGAACGCGCCGAACACGAAGAACAGCGCGTAGTAGCCCAGCACGACCGGATTCGGAAGCAGCTTGTCCGACGTATCGGGGCCGAAGGTGGGTTCGTGCATGAGCAGCTGTGGCATGAGCGTCAGCGGAATCGCCAGCCACCACACGACCGGATGGTTGAACTTCACGCCCGACTTCGCCGCGAGCATGAACCCGCCGCACAGCCACAGGATGAACCACAGGAACCAGAGATGGCTCCAGGTGCTCAGCCATATGAACGGCCACCAGGTGATCGAGTATCCCACCTCCTCCATAGCGTCGAAGGCCCAGATGAACACCGTAGTCGTGGCGGGAATGACGGTGAACGCGCCGATGGCCAGGGGCAGGCCTATGCGCTGAAGGCGCTGCTCCGCCAGCTGCTTCAGCCCCCTCCTCTGCCACAGCAGGGCGGTGAAGAAGCCGCTGAGCAGGAAGAACACCGGCATCCTGAACCCGTGGATGGCGAAGAACAGGAGCGTGTAGATGCCCGAGACCTCGGCCGGGTAGCCCTCGGCGGAGTACGCCTGCGACCACGCGTCCGGCATGAAGAAGAGCGCCGTGTGCAGGACTATGCCCAGCAGCATGGCGAAGGCGCGCAGCGCGTCCAGCTCGTGGAATCGGGGGCTGGAGGGTCTTGCCTCGCTGGCCTCGGCCTCGACGGCCGCCTGGCCCGGCCCAGTGCTCAAGGTCGGCCCAGTCCTGTCAGCACGACTATGCGCCGGGCGATCTCCTCCACGTCCAGGCCGTCCGTATCGATCACGACTGCGTCCTCCGCCGGCATGAGGGGCGAGTCCTCGCGCCCGGAGTCGATGGCGTCGCGCCGCTCCAGAGCCAGCCGTGTCCGCTCGAAGTCCGCCGCCGGGTCCTCCAGCGTCCTGCGCCTCGCCCGCTCCTCGATGGACGCCGTCAGGAACGCCTTGACCGGCGCGTCCCTCAGCACCACAGTCCCGATGTCGCGCCCGGCCATCACCACGGGAGCCTCTGCGGCAATCGCTCTCTGCTGCTCGACCAGCGTCCGCCTTACGGCTGGGACCTTCGACACCGCCGAGACGTTACGGTCGATCTCGGGCGTGCGCAGCTCGTCGGTGACGTCCTCGCCGTCTGCCCACAGCCTGTACACGCCGTCCTCGCCCGCCTCGAGTCGCATCGACATCCCCGCGGCCAGCACCGCCAGCGCGCTCTCGTCCTCCACGTCGATGCCAAGCCGCAAGGCGCTGCGGGTAACCGCGCGGTACATCGCGCCGGTATCCAGGAACGGCCAGCCCAGCAGCTCCGCCACGGCCCTGCCCACAGCCGTCTTCCCCGACGCGACAGGCCCGTCGATAGCTATAGCCAAGGGCTCAAGCCGCAGCTTCAACTTAGTAGAGTCGAAGGTCGGGGGCTGACGTACGGGACATCATGCGGGCTGATAGCGCCGGACCTCGATCTCATCGGCACGGGCACGCATTTGGGAAGCGTCGTACCAGGCCTGCATACGCAGCAACATATCCATGCTTACGTCGAAGGCCTTCTCCACCCTGAGTGCCATCTCCGCCGACAGAGCCGCGTTTCCGTTCAGCAGGTCCGAGAGTGTCGCCCGTCGGACCCCCAGGATCTCGGCCGCTTTCGTCACGCTCAGACCGAGCTCTTCGATGACCTCCGTGCGGATGAAGTCGCCCGGGTGCGAAGGGGACATATTCACTTCCATGCCGATGTTACTCATCAGTGGTAGTCCTCCAGATTCAAGCGGTCGACGTGACCGTCGTCTTCTATGAATGTAACTCGCCAATTGCCAGATACGGAAACGCTCCACTCGTCCCTCCGGTATCCTGACAATCTATGTACGCGCCAACCTGGCGGAGCGTATGACTTGAAGCTCTCCATATCCTCGGCAAGCATCAATACCGTCAATACCTTGCGTACTCGGTCAACTAGCTCGTGCCTCAAGAATCGGGGGTTATCGTCCTCAATCAGTCGACGCAATCCCCTGTGCCTAACAGAGCGAACTATCATCTATTGGAGTGTACGGCATCACAGTACACCTGGGCAAGAGTCAGACATTGACAGGCCTGCGAGCAGCCCTAGAATTGTCACATCCCCCACATGCCAGGTGCTGCCATGATTCAGAAGTTCGGTCACCTCTATGCCGGCTACGTCGATCTCGAGGATATCGGGCTCGGCGGCACGCCCGTGAACGACCGGTGGCTGCCCGACGAGCACCTGGCGACGGTGTTCGACAAGGCCGGGTCGATAGCCCGCACGATGGACGAGGGCGGATTCGACGTCTTCTGGCTGGCCGAGCACCACTTCCAGCGCGAGGGGTACGAGTGCATCCCCAACATACTGATGCTCGCCCTCCACCTGGCGCACCGGACCGAGCGGCTCAAGTTCGGCTGCGGCTTCAACATCACCCCCATGTGGCACCCGCTGAGGCTGGCGGAGGACTACGCGACCGTCGACATCCTGACGGGCGGCCGCGTGCTGTTCGGCATCGGACGCGGCTACCACACCCGCGAGGTCGAGGTCTTCGGCGCGCCCATGACGGACGGCGACGCAAACCGCGCCCTGTTCGAGGAGCAGGTGGAGGTCCTGTTCAAGGCGTTCCACGAGCCCGCATTCTCGCACCACGGCGAGCACTACGACATCCCGCCCAGGGTCCCCTACCGCGGCTACGAGCTCGAGGACATCACCCTCGTCCCCAGGCCCGCGAACCTCCCGGTCGAGTGCTGGCAGCCCATCGTCAGCGGCTCGCCCCGGGGGCTCGACCTCATGGCGAAGCACGGCATCAAGGGCGTGATCGGCGGCGGCGCGGCCCAGGGAGGCGCGAGCGACGCCCTCGTCCACACCTGGCGCGACACCCTGGCCCGGGCCGGACGCGACGTGGAGCTCGGCTCCGACCTGGCGATCAGCCTGTCGACCCACATCGCCGACACCGAGGAGAAGGCCATCGCGGAGGCCACGCCCTTCTTCGAGGAGCACCTCAAGATGTTCGCGCCACTCGGGTTCGTGCGCAACGTCACCGACGAGCAGATCGCCGCCCTAGCCGACCCAGCCACGGCAAGGGGCGCCGGGCTGCCCACGCTGCGCGACGCCATCGACGCCGGCTCGTGGCTGTGCGGCCCGCCGGAGCTGATCACAGAGCGCCTCATGGACGTGCAGGAACGCTACCCCGGCCTGGAGATGGTCAACGTCGGCCCCGTCGTCAGCACGCCCGAGAGCGTGGTCGTCGAGCAGCTATCGTGGTTCGCCGCGGACGTAATGCCCGCCTTCAGAAAACCAGGCTAGACAACTTCGCCGCGATCCCGCCGAGGCCCCCATCACCCACGCTCGACCAGGAAGAGCTGCTCGGTCACGTGTATCGGCCGGTTGTCGAAATTCCGGCTGCCCCTGAACGCGTTGTACCGCGTCTCCATGACGTCGACCGACCCCATCCCGTCCAGCATCTCGAGCATCTCGTCCACAGATATGAAACCCTCGTCGTTGAACGACACCAACAGGAAAGGCGCGTCGACCGTCTCCAGCAGGTCCCTCAGCAGCGGAAGCGACCTCGCCCGCACGTTGTACCCGGACCGCTGCCAGTCGGGCGGAATACCTGATACGCGGCTTACGCGCCCAGGGCGCTCGTAGCGCACCAGCAGGTCCAGCATGAAGTAGTTCGACCCGTACGGGTGCTGGTTGTACGGCGGGTCGACGTACACCAGGTCGAGGCCCTTCAGCCGCCGCGCGACTGAGTTCGCATCCTCCTGCAGCACGTCGCATTCGCACTCGAATCTGCTCAGCACCGGCACGTCCAGCCTGATCTCGCCCATGATCCGCACCAGCGCGTCGGCCCCGCTGCCCCCGAACCGCCCCACACCCGTCTCGCGGTCCTTGTAGAACCCCTTGAATACGCCCGCCGTGTTCGCGTGGACGGACGCGCGGCTCAGCAACGGCCCCAGCAGCATGTCCCGCATGCCGGGCGGCACGGTGTCGATCAGCCGGCGGTAGTTGTCGAGCCGGCGCGCGTTCCTCCTCGTATAGAAGACGCGGTCGTCCCCGGTGATGCGCGACTCGTCCTTCGGCGCGTACAGCTCCTCGATGAACCCGCGCGGCAGCGGCTCCGTGTCCACACGTTCGTTCAGCTCGGCGACGGTCGCCGCCAGCTCAGCGAGATCGACGGTCCTGCGGTTCCGCAGGTAGCAACGCCCGGTCACCGCGGCGTACCCCTGGAGATCGTTGCTTATCAGAAGCTCGGCATGGGCCTTGAAGTACCGGGAGACGACACCCGAGCCGCTGAAGGCGTCGAGTATCCTGAGCCTGTCCCTGCCGAGGCGGCGCTTCACCTCGTCGACCGCGCCACCGATCTGCCCGAGCAGGGCCCGCTTGTTCCCGATATACGTGATCAGCTGGCGCGACAGGTACTCCGGGTCTTCTTTACCGATGAAGCCTTCCAGCGGAGGCGCGTGGGAAACTGCGGAGGGCCCTTCGTCCAGCTCGTTCACCGGCGGAGTGCTGGTGTGTGACATGAGAATGGCTTCGTCTATTCGGATGTAGGGGTAGGACTCGGAGATGCCTCCGGGACGGTCAGCCTCCCTATAGGTGACCACTCTGAGGCCCCTGATACGTACTTGGCGCGAACCCTGGCCTCATACGTAACGCCTGGTAGCGCGTTCATCAGCCTTGTCGTGTCCTGCGTCTCTTGTACATCCCAAGGGCCTACGCTTCCCGCGTATGTCATCCTGATCTCCAAGTTCCAAGCAATTAGTCCGCAATTCTGACAAGGAGCCTTCCACGTGATAATGAGGAGATCTCTTCTGATCTGTTCGAGGAAAGGCGTTTCTACGGGCAGCGTATGGGCAGCCGGGGTCGGTATGGGCGTCGGTAAGCGCGGCAGTGCCCTGACCATAAAGCTGATGGTAGCCTTAGTCGAGACACCTGCCGAGTTCGTAGCGGTCAATGTGACCTCTATCGTCCAGTTCACGTACTGAGCGGGCGGTGCATACCAGACCGTATTCAGACTGTCCGGAGACGTAAACCTTCCAGGCCCCGACCACCGGACTGTCTCAAAGTTCGAACCCTCAGCCCGCAGGATCAACTCTTCCAGCCCCTCAACCTCCTTGCCCTTCGTCGTGATGGTGATCGCCGGTGGAGGCGCGTGCACAGTCAACTGCACTACAGCCAGCTGAGCGTGAGTCGAGGAGTCCAGCAGGGCCACCTCGGCCTCCCCGGGTAGACAACCCCGAATGATCACGGTCATAGGCTGTGAGAACTCGATAGAGGTGGTATTGCCGCAAGCATCCACCCCAACATGATCAGTCACTTTCAGGTAGTACCACTTCACTGACCGCAATTCCCTCACAGTCACTCTAACCGACTCACCTACGGTCAGCGCAAAGGCAGACACCGCTAACTCTCCACCAGGCAGAGGGGTCGGAGTAGCCGTTGGCGTCGCCGTGGCCGTGGGAGTGTGAGTTGGCGTGGCTGTAGGTGTGCTCGTCGGAATAGGCGTGCTTGTAGGAATCGGAGTGCTCGTAGGTGTGACGGTAGGCGTCGGCGTGTTCGTAGGCACCGGCGTCGGTGTTCGTGTTGGCAGTGGCGTCGGTGGCGGAGTGGCCGTAGGAGTTTGAGTTGGCGTGTTCGTAGGCACCGGCGTCGCTGTTCGTGTTGGGAAGGGCGTCGGCGTCGGAGTGGCAGTCGGTGTCACAGTGGCCGCAGGAGTTTGAGTTGGCGTCGGTGCTGCTATGGCCTCGAAGGGCTCCCACGCCTGCGTCTGGTCATTCCACTTATGGTCATAGACCGACCCGTCTTTCTGGAAGATGGGGGGCTTTGGTGGGATAGTAGGTGTAGGCGGTGTCGTGGCGGCCGTAGGTAGAGCAGTCGGAGCAATCGTGGGAGTCGGAGCAGGCGTGCCGGTGGGCGACGGCGTCGGGAGGGGGATACTGGTTGGCGCCGGCGTTGGTGTGCCCAGCAGGGCCACTACGGGTGTCGTCAGGTCGTAGCCGGTCGCGGCAAACGCCCCCAGAGCTACCATGAGGATCACCGCAGCGATTGCAGCTCTCGTGAACGGTCTCGTCATCTTCACGATGCCGATGACCCCCCCGACTATAGCTACTCCCGCCCCAAGGACGACCACCCATACCCACACGGCACTGACCATGTTCGTGACGATGCCGGCTACGAGGATGACACTCCCTGCTATCAGCAACCTCCTGTCCTTCCTCGCCCAGAAGACCAGGAGCACGATGATTCCAGCGATTACGAGGAGCCACCCAACGCCCGTCTGAGTGAGCCATCCGGCGAACATCACGGTGATGCCAGCCAGCATCAGCCTGACCCACGTTTCAAATAGCATAATCCGGGCCAGCCAGCCGGTTGGGAGTGGCAGCGCGGCCAACGGGGTTGGTGTTGGCGGCGGCTTGGGCGGCGTTGGCTTGGCAGACGGCTTAGTCGGCGAGATTGATGTAGTCCGTGGCCTGGGAGATCTGGCAGGCGAGGTTGGCGTTAGCGGCGGCTTTGGCGGTGTTGGCGGCGGGATCGGAGCCGGGCTGGGTGGGACGCCTTGCAGAATGTCCTCCAGGTCCGGCACGTCCTTCACAGGGAGTGCGCAGCACTCCTCCAGGCGTACGCCCAGTTTCGCCACGGCCTGGTCCGGGGACTTCTTCAGCCGGTCGAAGAGGGGTGACTTCCCGGGGTCGTCGTAGTCGTTCCTGGTGAATATCAGGTTGTCGTCGTTGTAGTAGTCGTTCCACAGGCCGGGATCTGAGGCAATGGCAAGCAGGCTGAGGTAGACGACCAGGGAGGGAAAGTTGTCCACGTAGTCGTCATAGTCTTCCGGGGTCCTCTTGGGATGCTGGAAGTTCTTGTGTCCCAGCTCGGGGCTGCGCTCCCCGCGAAACTGGGGCAGGAATACTCCGTCGTAGTCCACTAGGCGAATGCCCCCGTCCCCCTGCACCATGACGTTGCCGTGCTGCAGGTCGTTGTGGGCGATGCGCAGCCCGCGGAGACTGGCGGCCGGCCCTCCGCGCCACTGGGCGGCGAGGCGATGCAGCATGCCCGGGTCGTCGAGCCTGGAACCTACGAAACTGCTCAGCGACTCGCCTTCGACCCAGTCCATCTTGACGATGGGATACCAGCTGCCCTTCCGGCTGATCCCACGCTCCACGTACTCGAAGTGCACGAACGACGGGGGAAGGACGCTGATCAGGTATTCGCTTAGCTGGTTGTAGCGCGTCTGCTGGTCCTTCACCTCGCGGGTGAAGCAGCGTACCGCATAGTTGCGACCGCCTACGGATACCTGGTAGACGCAGGCGAATGCGCCGGAGAAGACCAGGGGCATCCCGCGTGGGTTGACTGCCACCACTCCGGTTTCGAGGTCGGTGCCCTTGAAGCACAACCGGGGATTCTGGACCGCCTCGCTATAGTCGGTTATCCCGGGCCATGGCACGGCTTCGCCTCACCTCAAGGCGCTAGACGATCTCTATTGCGACCAAAGTGGTGTCGTCGTTCCGCATGAGCCCGCCGCTCCGCTGCTCTCCAACCCACGCTTCCCACGCTGACGAGTCCAACGCCAGGAGCGCCTCCCAGGGCTTCTTTCCGGCGGCGTTCATGGCGAGGAACCAGCAGGCGAGTGCATCCGAAGCCAGAACGAACAAGTCCCCAGTCCGGCATTCGCCGCTGTGTCGCTGCACGCCTTCCCAGAGGCCCCCCGTGCTGTCGGGGTTGCTACATACCAGGGCGGGGTTGTTGTCGAACTCGGCGGCGTCCTCCAGTGGGAAAGAGAGCCACAGCCGATCGTCACGGACGACGAAGAGACAAGAATCCCCCACGGCTACGGCCTGCCACGAGAGCCGCTGGGAGTCGCCCGGCGCTGACCCGACGGCCAGGCCCAGCATGGTCGCGAAGGCCCCGGCCCGTGCTTTCGCCTCTCCATGCCAGGGAATGCGGTCCCACGGAACGACGCGCCGCCACTCCTCTTGCGCCGGGGCCAGCCAGTCGCGCAGGGAACCCTCGGTCAGGTCGCACAGGTCGGGCGGACGGTCGACAAAGGCATCCGTGAGGATGTTCGCCCACTCTCGGGCAAAGGCGGACTCGCTGGCGCCATCGGAGACGGACACTCTTGCGGTATGACGCCCGGACACGCCCACGTGCTGCGGGTACACCACCCGCTCGGCGTCTTCATACTCCTGGGGCCGGTTGCCTGCCTTGGGCAGCCAAAACTTCCTGGGAGGTCGAAGGCGCATGTTTATCGCAGGTCGGAAGCGGCCCGGGTGCCGATGTCCAGGAACTGCACGAGGGACACCATGTCGGCGTTGTAGACATATCCCCGAGAACCCTGGGTCACCGGCAGGCCCATTCCAGAGGCCATCTCCACGACCGAATCAGGGAAGACTGAAGACATGCGGAACATCTGCCTCGCATACTCGTCCATGCTTACCTCATTCTCGTCGGACGGGTACTCGGACGGAGCAGCGGACATCTCCGAAAGATGCACGTTGTAGACAAGCACGTTGCCGTCGTTGGTTTGCAGCTCCATTATGTGCTGAGACCATGCCACCGGGTCCCCATCGCCGGCCTCGCCGTCGGTGATGTTGATCAGCATGGGAGGGTATGAGTCCTCGTGCTGGGCCGTCCAGTTCGAGAGCGCCTCGGAGGCAGCGGTTAGCGCTGCGCACATGGGCGTGCCATATCCGGCTTTGGGACGGAGCCACACGGGAAATTTCCTTGTGACTTCCACTATGCCGCCGGCGCCGTCGGACTCCTTGACCTGCATCTCCTCAACCTCTGCGGCGTCCACCACTTCGCTGATGGACAGGAAGGGCTCCTCCGGCGTTGTACCGGGAAGGGGCGTCTCCAGCTGGGCGTTTCCCGCGCTGTCGGTGGTGTACGTGATGATGCCGACATGGAAGTAGTCGCGTACGTCCATGCCCTGGGAACAACGTTGGGATATGGCATCGAGAACGCGGTTTAGGGCATTGGCCGCTCCGTCCATCTTGGTTTCGTTGGTATCTCCGCCGAGCGAATCTCCCATAGAGGCTGATTGGTCCACCAGGAAGAGGAAGCAACCCGGGTTGTTTCGGCTAATGTCCGCTGCATAGGCCATGATGCATCTCCTTTGTTCCTGTTCCGCTGTCGATTGCTGCGCTCTTATTCGTCATCGTTACTCAGCACATCCCTATAGCTTGTACGAGAAGCAGGGGGCGCTGAGGGCTTTGACGGCTTTACATCGCTTTCAGTCGTAGTCCTGGTGGTCGAGGGAGGAGGGGGTGCAACCTGCTGCAGAACGGCGACTTCTTTTTCTGTTGCTTTCTTGTGGTAGAGAAGCCCGAAATAGGAAGCAAGCCATGTTACTGCCAGAGCAATCACAATTGCCAGCATAGAGACCCTGTCAGATTGCTCGGCATCACAGAGATTCGTGAGTCCCTGTCCAGCAACTTCTGCTACTCGACACTCGACCAACAGACCGTAGAGAACCCCGTACGAGATAACCCCAATTATCAGAGCCCCCAATGTAATCAGGGTGGATAACACAAACTGCCTGATATTCCCAGTCTTGTTTGTCTGCGTCATCAGATGGTCTCCCCGCTTACCTGGCCTTGGGGTCGTCGGGACGTTCGTTCGTGTGGGGAATTGTATATCAAAGCCGGCTTTAGAACATCTCGCGATGCTCAGGGTAGCTGTTCAGAGTTGGTGAGACATGGGCAGTCTTGCCCTACGCCAGCGCGAGGGGTCCTTCCCCTCCTCTCCCTCGACGGGAGAGGACTGAGGTGAGGGTGACTCCCCGGCGGCGTAGCCGGCTCCCCCTCCCCCTTCACCCGTCACAATTCCTCCCCGGCCCCTGCTCCACATCCCACCATACCCGCTCCACATCCGTCCATCGCCGCTCCACATCCCACCATCCCTGCTCCACATCCGTCCATCCCCGCTCCACATCCGTCCATACCCGCTCCACATCCGTCCATCGCCGCTCCACATCCCACCATCCCCGCTCCACATCCCACCATCCCTGTTCCACATCCGTCCATCGCCGCTCCACATCCGTCCATCCCCGCTCCACATCCGTCCATACCCGCTCCACATCCGTCCATCCCCTCCCACTCCGTCGTCCCTGCGCAGGCAGAGCCTGCCCCTGCGAAGGCAGGGGGACCCAGAGGGGCGGACGGGCGGGGTCTCCCCCTCCCAATCATCCCCATCATCCCCATCACAAAAATCACAGTTCAGACCGTCCCCATCCCCGCTCCACATCCCTATCACCCATCATCCCCCTCTCCCCTCCGTGACCTCTGTGCCCTCTGTGGTTAAGTCCCCCTCTTCCCTCCGCGACCTCCGCGCCCTCTGCGGTTAAGTCCCCCTCTTCCCTGCGGCCATTTGACGCCACAGAACACAAGTGCTATTATACCTGCATGGAAGGCCCCTAGACCAACAGCCCCAGGAACGGCAAAAGATGGAAGTGGAACGACGTGGAACAGTTTGGAACAGAATTCGGCGAAACCCCTACCAGAGGCAGAAAAGCCGCCTCCCGACGAGTCCGGACACTTACTGATCAGGCAGCCCGGACTCACCGGCGCCGGGAGTCAGGAGAAGGCTGCGTCGTCGGTGTCCTGGGGCACGAAACCCAGGACCTCGCGGGCATGTTCCAGGTCGCGGTAGCCGTAGCGATTGTTCGAGGTCGCGAATACGATCTCGTACCCGATGCTGTCGGGCGCGTCGATGGCCCGGCGCAGTATGTCGGCCACGTCCCTGTGGCTCAGGTACGTTGCGCTCGGCCTGGCGGTATCCGGGTGGTCCCTGTCTCCGACCGAGCCTATGCGGATGCAGATGACCGACAGGCCGTAGGCGTCCGCGTAGTGCCTGCCGACCGCCTCGCCCCAGACCTTGGAGGCGCCGTACAGGCCCCTTGGCCGCACCATCTCGTGGGTGACCATCGGCCAACCATCGGCCAGCTCTTCATGGCGCCCGTCGCGGATGGCATCGTAGGGTGGGAAGTCCTCCCACGACTTGATGGTCGCGCCCGACGACGCGAACACGACCCTCGGCACTCCGGCGAGCCTCGCCGCCTCGTACACGTTGCGCACGCCGACGATGTTTGCCGCTACCAGCGAGTCGAGCGGCTCCTCGCCCAGGTGCGCCGCAAGGTGGACTACGACGTCCCTGCCCTCGAACGCCGGGGCTATCGCGTCCAGGTCCGATATGTCGGCCTGGAAGCACTCCACGCCGTCGACGGGCCTGCGGTTCAGAGCAGCCAGCTCGTAGCCGCCGCGCTCCTCCAGATGAGTTCTGAGGAGCCCGCCGATCAGGCCGCTCATGCCGGTTATCAGCACTCTCTTCATCTAGCGCCTCCGCCATGGACTCCAGCATGTTCACATAGGCGGCGGGTCCGCCGCCGGGTGGTCGGCCCTCGTGAGAAGGCTACCTCATGCGGGGCGAGTGGTCGGCCCCGCTGGCTATCGGCTCGTTCAGGTAAACGTCGCCATTGCGTATCTTGATGTTGAATCCGCAGTTTGGCTTGCTGCACACCCACGCCTTGTAGTGTACAGGCGCACCCTGTCCCCCAAAATCAGACAGCGGCAGCAGGTTCCCAGTATCACACTGACGGCACGCCGGCCAGCTATCCTTGCACATCTAACACCTCCGTTCCACCTCACATGCAACCTGTGCGAAGACGGCGCGCAGTATACCACTAACTGAGACCCGCCGCTAACGGCACCGTTGCAAGCCGCACATACCTGGCCCCGCCGCGCCCCAGGATGCTCTGCACCAGCGACACCGAGCGCACTGCGATGCGCATCCCTGCAGGGGGCCCGGCCGATTCGAGAGCAGCCAGGGACGCGCGTTTCGCTGAGACTGGCATCCTGCGGTCGAGCCGGGCAAGCGTCAGATGGGGGTGGAACGGCCTCGTTTCCGTGGGGAAACCCAGTGCCCCCAGCGCGGCGTCCACTTCAGCCTGCAGCCGCATCAACGGTTCGAGCCGCCCCGCGATTCCAACCCACAGCACCTGCGGCCTGCGCGTGTTCGGGAACGCACCTGGGCCTCCGGTCGAGACCTCGAGCTGCCGGCGCCCGGCTATCGCTTCCGACACCGCGTTTCCAATCTCGTCGACCCTGGTCTCGGGCACGTCCCCAAGGAACTTCAGCGTGAGATGGATGCCCTCAGGTCGAACGGCGCGGAGCCCCTCGATGCGTGCGGCCCTGAGACTCTGCGCCGCCGCGCCCAGCGCACGCTCCACGTCCTCAGGCAGATCGACAGCTATGAAGGTCCTGATCATGCGTCTATTCTCTCCCCGCATACGGCGCTGCCGTTCAGAACCTTTCGGCCAGATTTGCCGAGTCCGTGGCACGATGCAATAATTGATTCTAGCGACCGTGCACGCACAGACAAGGCTCATGGCTGACAATATCATCGGCATGGATGACATGATGGCGATATACGAGGTAACCGACCTCTTCGGGATCGACCGGGAGTCGATCAGCGTCCCGCTGGACAAGCAGGGCATGGGGGGAGTTGAAACCCTGGACGACGGGACCCTGGAGATCCGCGCGCCCGCCGAGGCTCCGACCCGCGACTGGCTGCCAACCCTCACGAAGTCCCTCGAGGGGCTGGGCTACGAGGCGCCGCCCGACGACGAGTGGGACTCATAGACCGATGAAGTGGAGCTCGGCCGTTTCTCAGGACCCTACGCTGGAGGACGCAGTCGTCGAGTGCGCGGAGGACGTGTACAGCGACGCCGACCTCACCATAGTGTTCGTATCTGCCCACCACGCCGCCGGCCACGAACGCCTCCCCGGCCTGCTGGAGCGCCGCCTCGGTGCTGCACCGACCATCGGCTGCTCCGCCGCGGGGGTCATCGGCGCGGGGCGCGAGGTCGAGCACAACCCCGGACTGGCGGTCACAACCGCACTGCTGCCGGGCGCGGAGGTGGTCCCATTCCACATTGAGGAGGAGGACATCCCCGACGGCGACGCGCCGCCCGAAGCCTGGGAGGAGCTGGTAGGGGTGCGGAGGTCGTCCGAGCCAGGCTTCATCCTGCTCACCGACCCGTTCACCATCTCGGCCGAGCGGCTCGTCGAAGGCCTCGATTACGCCTTCCCCTCATCGGCGAAGGTTGGAGGCATGGCAAGCGGCGCCTCGGGGCCGGGCAAGAACGCGCTCTACACAGGGAGCCAGGTCCACTCCTCGGGGGCGGTGGGCGTCGCGCTCCACGGCAACATCACCTTCGACACCATAGTCGCCCAGGGTTGCAGGCCCATCGGCGAGCCGATGCAGGTGACGGCATGCGACCGCAACATCCTGCACGAGCTCGACGGCCAGAAGCCCCTCGAAGTGCTGGGAGCAATGTTCCGAGGGCTCAACGAGAGAGACCAGAAGCTCGCACGGCACTCCCTGTTCCTCGGCGTCGTGATGGACCCGCTCAACGAGGACCCGCAGCTGGGGGACTTCCTGATCCGCAACCTCGTGGGGGCCGACCACAAGCAGGGTATCCTGGCGGTATCGGAGCTGCTCAGGGAGGGGCAGACGGTCCAGTTCCACCTGAGGGACGCGGAAACGTCGGCCCTCGACCTGGAATCGATGTTGTCCCGGTACGCCGCAGAAGAGCCCCTCTATGAGGAGACCGGCGCGCTGCTCTTCTCGTGTCTGGGGCGCGGCTCGTACCTGTATGGCCGGCCCGACCACGACACGGACATGTTCAGGGAGAAGGTGAACCCGATGCCCCTGACAGGCTTCTTCTGCAACGGGGAGATCGGCCCCGTGGGCGGCTCGACGTTCATACACGGCTACACAAGCTCCTTCGCCATCCTGCGCCCCGGTCGACAGGTGAAGGCGGGTTGAGGATCGGCAAGAGGTTCTGGTTCGGGCTGGGCCTGGGAGCGGCAGCCCTGGCCCTGTTCTTCCTCACCACGGACTGGGACCGGCTCGTCGACGCCCTCGCCGGAGCGAACTACTGGTACGTCATCCCGGCGGTGCTTCTCTACCAAGTCTCCCTGCTGTTCCGGTCCGCTCGCTGGCAGATGCTCATGCGCCACATGCGGGACGTCCCGTTCCGAAGGCTCTACCCCGTGGTGGTCGTTGGGTACATGGCCAACAACATCCTGCCGCTGCGCATCGGCGAGGTCGTTCGCAGCTACTACGTCGGGGAGCGTGAGGGCGTGAGCAAGACGGCGGCGCTCGCGACCATCCTGGTGGAGCGGCTCATGGACGCCCTCACGCTCATAGTGTTCGTGGCCGTGATAGCCGTCTTCGTGCCGCTGAACGCAGTCGCGGAGGGGTTCGGCGACAGGTCGAGCGTGCCGTGGCCCCTCCTGGCAGCGGTGCTCAGCGTGCCGTTTGCGGCAATGTTCGCCCTGCTGGTGGCGGTCGCATACTGGCCCGAGCGCGCCGCAGCGGCAGCGGGGGCCGGAGTGCGTCTCCTGCCCGAGGCCGCAAGGTCGCGCACACGGGGCCTGGTGGAGAAGTTCATCCATGCCCTGCAGGCCCTGCGGAGCCCCTCCTCCGTGCTGGTCCTGTTCGTCCTCTCCGTGCCGGTCTGGCTCTTCGAGGGCGCCCTGTTCTTCGTCGCCGGCTACTCCTTCGACTTCCATCTCGTCTACGGCAACGAGGCCGAGATGGCGGTTGCCGTAGTACTCGCCATGGCCCTCGCAAACATAGGCGCAGCCGTGCCGTCGAGTCCCGGCGGCATAGGCCTGTTCGAGCTCATCGCCCGCGAGACTCTCGTCCTTCTGCCCCTCGCAGTGATCGACCGCTCCGTTGCCGGCGCATACGCGGCGGTCGTGCACGCGATACTCCTCCTGCCCGTCATCGCCCTCGGACAGGCCATCCTGGTCGCCGACGGCCTCTCGCTCCGCAACCTCTGGCGGGGCGGACGGAGCCTGCCGGCGGGTCAGCAGGGGAGCCTGGAGTGAAGGTCGGCATAATCGGAGCCGGCGCGGCCGGCCTCGCAGCGGCCTACGAGCTAGGCAAGCAGGGCCACCGGGTCGTAGTGTACGAGCGCGCTCCATTCATGGGCGGCCAGGCGTCGACCTTCGACGTGGGCGGCGCGAGGCTCGAGCGCGGCTACCACCACCTCTTCACCAGCGACACCGACATCATCGACCTGAACGAGGAGGTCGGCCTCGGCGACCGCATGACGTGGATCGACTCCAGCGTTGGCACCCTCTACGACGGCCGCATCTACAACTTCGTCACGCCCATGGACCTGCTCCGTTTCAAGCCCTTGAGCCTCGTCGACCGAATCCGCCTCGGCCTGGCGACGCTCGCCCTGCAGCGCATAAGGGACTGGCGAAAGCTCGAGGCAGTCACGGCGGTCGACTGGCTCCGCAAGTGGGCGGGCAGGAGTGGCTTCGAGGGTTTCTGGGGGCCGATGCTACGCGGCAAGTTCGGCGAGAACTACTACCGCGAGATCGGGATGCCCTGGATCTGGGGCAAGATAGCGACCCGGTTCGCCTCACGCGAGGAGGGACTGGCCCGCGAGAGCCTCGGCTATCCCATCGGCAGCTTCGGCGAGTTCTTCGACGTGCTGGCCGAGAAGATCGAGGCCCACGGCAACGAGGTCCACCTGTCCACGCCCGTCACACGCATAGTGTCCGGGAGTAGCCGCCCTACCCTGGAGTACGAGAGGCCGGACGGAGAGCGTGGCAGCGAGGAGTTCGACGCGGTTATCGCCACCACCCACTCGTACATGTTCCTGAGTCTCGCGCCCGACCTTTCCGGCGAGTACAGGAATAGGCTCGAGAGCACGAAGTACCTCGCGGCGGTGCTGCTCATCCTGGTGCTGGACAGGCCGCTATCGCACATCTACTGGCTCAACGTCGCCGACCGGTCAATGCCCTTCGTCGGCGTGATAGAGCACACGAACCTGATTCCGCCCGAGCACTACGGCGGACAGCACCTCGTCTACCTGTCCAATTACCTGGAGCGGACCGACCGCCTCTACGGCCTGAGCCACGAGGAGCTGTTGGCCGAGTGCGTCCCCCACCTCCGCAAGGTCAACCCCGACTTCGACCCTTCGTGGGTGGTTGACAGCTACCACCAGAAGGTCAACGCGGCGCAGCCGGTCATCGGCACCCACTACTCGAAGGTCATGCCCGGCCACAGGACGCCGCTCGAGGGCGTGTACCTGGCCAACACCACCCAGGTCTACCCACAGGACCGCGGCACCAACTACAGCGTGCGCATGGGCAAGCAAGTCGCCCAGTTGGTAATGGCCGACGGCCCAGCCGCAGGCTGACGAACCGGCTCATCAGCACCGCCTTCCACCTAAGGGTTGAAACCCACACTGTCCCTGCCCACATAGACTGCACGCTACGAACCGGTGCCCGGCGTTGACTGCCGGTACCTCCCGCCTTAGAATTGAAACAAGCTACCAAAAGGAGCGTTGACGTGGTCGTCGCCAGAGAGAAGCCCAAGCCGCTCACGATCAGCATCAGCCCCGAGGCCGCCGAGCACGTGAGGCACTTCGCCAAGATGTCGGGCAAGCCCGACTCCAACCTTCGCGTGGGCGTAAAGGGCGGGGGCTGCTCCGGGTTGACCTACGTTCTCGATCTCGTCGACGAGTTTCCTGACGACGACAAGATCGTCGAGGAACACGGGCTCAAGCTCGGGGTGGACCGCAAGTCCTACGTATTCCTGGCCGGCACAATCCTGGAGTACTCCGGTGGCCTCAACGGCAAGGGCTTTGTCTTCAACAACCCGAACGCGAGGACAAGCTGCGGCTGCGGCACCTCCTTCGGGGTCTGACGGGCGGCCCCTGGCAGCCGACGACCTCCTCGCACAGTACGACGCCCTGGCGAAGGGCGTCGCTCTCGTTGACCGACCGTTCGGCCGTCTCCGCTGCACCGGCGAAGACTCCCTCGACCTCCTGAACCGCCTCTCCACCAACGCGCTGCTCGACCTGCCTTACGGGTCCGGCGTCCACACAGTTCTCACGTCCAACAAGGGGCGCATCGTCGACGTGACCTTCGTCCTCAGGCGTCCCGACCACCTCCTGCTCCTGACCGGCGGCGGCAACGAAGCCAGGGTTGCCGGGTGGATCGACTTCTACACCATCATCGAGGACACCCAGGTCGAGGACATCACTGCGGCAACCGAGGCAGTCTCCCTCATGGGTCCCAAGGCACCAGAGCTGCTGGCCTCCCTCGCCGGGCCTGGCAAGACGCCCGCCGAGAATGAAGCGGCCGAGCTCGACATCGACGGCATTCCCGCTTCCGCAATACGCCGTGACCTGGGCGCCATACCGGCATTCGACCTCATCACGCCAGGTGCAGACGCCCGGGCGCTGAAGCATGCCCTGGTGGAAGCGGGCGCATGCCCGGTCGGGAGCGAGGCCGTGGAGCTGGCCCGCATCGAGCAGGGTGTCCCCGCACTTGGACGGGAGCTGAGCGAGTCATACAACCCCCTCGAGGCCGGGCTGCAGCACATGGTCAGCTATACCAAGGGCTGCTACATAGGCCAGGAGGTCATCGCACGGCTCACGACCTACGACAAGGTGCAGAAACGCCTCGTTCGCCTGTCATGGCCCTCAGGCGCCGGGGTAAGCGCCGGTGCGAGGCTGATGCTGGACGGAAAGCAGGCCGGGCTCGTCACGTCCGCCATCCGGGACCCACGCACCGCAGACGGGGCCGGGCTCGGTTACGTCAGGAAGGCTCTGGCCGGCACCGGTACGCAATTGACTTCGGAATCCGGTGCCCAAGTGGACATGGCCAGCACATCATAGGCTGGCCGCGCGCCCAACCTCAGGCTAAAGCTAGGCGTTTCTCCGACAGACGACCGTCGAAAGTGGTCGCTTGCAGAAGCTACCCTCGGAGTCAGGGGACCGACACCTCTTCGCTTCGCCCGCCTGTCAATGCCACTGCTACTCTAAGAACGGTAGACCGTAGAAGACGCTGCAGTCGCCCTCGTGCCCAATGATCTCGAAGTTTAGCGTCCTTATCAGGCAGTACCTCGCTATCTCCGTCTGCCACAGTTCAAATATCGAAGTGGGTTCAGGAGTCGGTTCAGGCGTCGGAGTTGGAGTTGGCGTTGGCGCCGGCGTAGGTGTTGCCGGAGCAGGGATGCAGAGATACGGCACATTGCCACCCGTAATCTCGTCGAGCCAGTCCCGATGCTCGTGGAGCTCAGGCGAAAAGCCCGGCAGATCGCACGAGCCTGGGTGGACGCCGTGAGCCCGCGCGGTGGCTCCCCACAAGAGCACGACAGCCATGGCTACCAGGACCAGCACCGCTGCCATGAACTTAAACCCAGTTATAAATTCATACGTGCTTCGGCTCATGTCCTAGCCCCCCCTCTTCAACTCTATCTTCATGGCCTAAGTCTACCAGAACTACGTGGCTCAAGGGGGTTCCGGGCGTGGGAATCTTCACCCT
Organism: Dehalococcoidia bacterium; assembly: GCA_965204975.1. Taxonomy (GTDB): domain Bacteria; phylum Chloroflexota; class Dehalococcoidia; order Lucifugimonadales; family CAJWER01. The sequence continues at coordinate 3,106,134 of OZ242024.1, read as the reverse complement.
ATCCATGAGCGGTTTGGCCTCGGCTCCTCGATGCGTCCCAACGACGCCGGCAGGGGGCAGTCGTCACCCCTGAGCAACTGCTACGCCGGAGGACCGAGCGTCGCGCCGCCGTCCACGACGATCACCTGCCCGCGGATCATCGACGCGTCCTCCGTGCACAGGAACGCGACCACGCGGGCGATGTCCTCGGACGTCACCATCCTGCCGGCCGGGCTGCGCTGCCCCGACGCCAGCATCTCGTCGCGGTTGGGGAAGTGCTCCAGCGCGTCCGTCTCCACGTACCCGCCCGAGACCGCGTTCACCACTATGCCCCGTGGCGCGAGCTCCACCGCCATGTAGCGCGTCGCAGCCTCGAGCGCGGCCTTCGACGTACCCACCGAGAAGTAGTACGGCAGCACCGAGCGGGATCCCTCGCTCGTGATGTTGACGATGTGGCCGCCGTCACCCATCAGCTTCACCGCCTCCTTGGCGCACAGCCAGGGCGCCCTGGCGTTGACGGCCATGGTCCAGTCCCAGTGCTTCTCCTCGAGCTCCTCCAGGCTGCGCTGAACGCCCGACGCGGCGTTGTTGACCAGGATGTCGAGCCGTCCGAACGACTCCGCGACACCCGAGAACAGCTCGACTATCTTGGCCGGGTCGCCCAGGTGGGCCCTGACACGCAGGCACTCCACACCCAGGTCGCGTATCTCTTGCTCCGCCGCCGCCGCGGCCTCGTGGCTGCGGAAGTAGTTGAAGGCGATGTCAGCGCCGCGGCCAGCCAGCTCCAGCGCCACAGCCTTCCCGATGCCCCGGGACGCCCCGGTGACCAGCGCAACCCTGCCCGACAGAGACCCTGATGTTGCCGGTGAGGCCATGACGGGATAGGCCGGTCAGACGGCCATGCCGCCGTCGACGCAGATCACCTGCCCGGTCACGTACTTCGCCCTCTCCTGCGCCAGGAAAGCGACCATGTGAGCAATGTCGTCCGTCTCGCCGAAATGTCCCTGCGGGATTACGCTGAGCCAGTGCGCGCGCTGCTGGTCGGTGAGCACCGCCGTCGTCTCAGTCTCCACGTAACCCGGGTTGATGATGTTGACGGTGATGCTACGCGTCGCGACCTCTTTCGACAGGGCCTTGGTGAAGCCGATCATCGCCGCCTTGGAAGCCGTGTAATTCGTCTGGCCGGGGTTGCCCCGCTCGCCGACTACGGAGCCTATGTTGATGATGCGTCCCCAGCGACTCCGGACCATGTTGCGCAGCACCGCCCGCGTGCAGTAGAACGTGCCGTGCAGGTTGATGTCGATGACCCTGTGCCAAGCCTCGTCGGACATTCGCATCAGGAGCTGGTCGTTGATGATGCCCGCGTTGTTGACCAGGATGGCGACGGGGCCGTATGCCCCCTCCACCTCACCGACCATCGCCTTGACCTCGTCCAGCTGCGAAACGTCCGCCTTCACAGGGAAGGCCTCACCTCCCATGCCCTCGATGGCCCCCACGACCTCGGCAGCCGCGTCCGGCGACGAGTTGTAGTTCACGGCTACCCGTGCGCCCAACTCGGCCAACCGCAGGGCGATGGAGCGTCCCAGCCCCTTGGATGCGCCGGTTACCAGCGCTGTCTTGCCTTCGATGCTTCGATCGTCCATTCGACCCCTTCTCAGACGCCCTCAGACGCGGCGTCCCGTATCTTCTTTAGCTGCGCGGCCTGCCTGTCTATCAGATCCACCTCTATGGACCTGCGCGCAGTGCCGATGGCGCGCTGCACGGAGCCTGCCTTGCCGCGCCCGTGGCCCACGACGCTGATGCCCTTTACGCCAAGCAGGGGCCCGCCCCCATGCACCTCTACGACATTGTTGACTTCGTAGATCTCCCGGGCCAGCTCCCGCACCTCGTCGTCCGGAAGCCTGCCTTTCAGGCGCTCGGCGACCAACTCAGCTACACCTGCGCCGAGTCCTTCCGTCAGCTTCATTACAATATTGCCAGCGAAGCCGTCTGCCACCACTACGTCTGCCTTGCCCATCAGCAGCTCGTTGGCCTCGACATTGCCGATGAAGTTGGGCAGCGTACTCTCGAACAACTCGGATGTCTCGCGGACCTGGCGGTTGCCCTTGCCGACCTCTCCTCCCACGCTAAGCAGGGCGACGCGCGGCACTTCGATGTCCCAGAACAGGCTGGCGAACACGCCTCCGAGCACTGCGAAATTCAGCAGCTGCGCCGGACGGCAGTCCACATTGGTGCCTACGTCTGCCACCACCATCCGCGGCGCGAGACCGATGATCGGCCCGCCCAACGCCGGCCTCTCGATTCCCTCCAGCATGCCCAGCACGACCGCCGCGGCGGCCATTGCAGCTCCCGTCGACCCCATCGTCACGCAGCCGTCGGCCATGCCCTTCTTCACCAGGCCCGTCGCCACCAGGATCGACGCCCTGGGCTTCCGGCGAAGGGCCAGCGCGGCCTGCTCTCCCTCCTCGATCACGCCCTCCGACGGCACCACCATAATCGGGAGCCGCCCCGCATCATGGCGCGCCAGCTCCGCTCCGACGACCTCTGGATCGCCTACGAGCCCCACCTGCAAGCCGCCCTCACGGACCGCCGCCACTACTCCGGCCACCACCTCGCCGGGGGCGTAGTCGCCTCCCATCGCATCGACCGCAATCCTCACCGGACCGGCCGTCATGACTCATGCCTCACGGTTACCCTCGCCTCTCCGCTGATCGCCTCTTCTCCGGTCTGTCTGCGCACACCCACTGTACACACAACCTCCCTGTCAGACTCGGCATCGCTCACCGCCTTGACCTCCCCGAACGCCGTGGCCGTGTCGCCCGGGAACACGGGGGCCTTGAATCTCAGCTTCATCCTGCCGGACGCGTGCCAGTCGAGCCTGAAGTTCGACGTCATCATCTCCGAGATGGAGGCCGCAACGAGCATCCCGTGGGCGATCGTCCGTCCGAACCGGGTCCCGGCGGCGAACTCGCGGTCCAGGTGTATCGGGTTGAAGTCGCCCGAAGCCTCCGCATAGTCGTTCACCCGCTCCTGCGTGATGGGCTTCTCGACGGGATCGAGTACCGCGCCCTCTTTCCACATCAGCCGGCCTCTCCCGGCATGATGAGGGTCGTAGTCCCCGACATCACCTCTCCGTCCTCCTCGTCAACGACGGACAGCGCTATGTCCACGAAGCGCGAGCCCCGCCTGACGGAGTTGCGCGCCACTGTCGCCTTGCACCTCAGCGAGGCATCCACGTCCACCGGCCCAGAGAAGGAGAGCTCTTGCCCCGCGTGGAGCGCTCCGCTGGGAATGCCCAGGTCGTCCAGCACTCCTCGCAGTCCCAGCGCGGCAACCGCCATGGGAGGCGCCTTCCCATCCCCCGGGGCCCCGGGCCGGGCGGTCGCGTCGTCCACCGCCCCAACGTACTTCGATACGGTGCCGGCGTCGAGGCTGATCGACCTGTTCGAGACTTCCTGGCCAACCGCCAGGGTCGAATAGTCAACAGTCATGGCATGTAGGCCCTATCTGAGACCGAAAGATTATACGGCGGCCCGCCCAATCCAATCAAACGAACCACCACCCAGGCGGCCGGCGCCGCGCAGGGAGCCCCTAGATCTCCGACACGCCCCCGCGCTGCATCTCCGCCTCGTCCAGCAGGCGCGCCAGCATGATCATCGACGCCTCCTCGTCGAAGTCCAGGCTCGCTATCGACATCGCCCGGAACAGCACCCCCGTGGAAACCCGGGCCTTCACCGTCTCGCCCAGCGCGGGGATCCTGACCCCCAGCGCCCTGGCCATGTACGCCCCTGCCGCCATGCCCTGGCGCGTCAGGCGGCACTCCACCAGCAGCCCGTCCCTGTAGGCGAGCTTCAGTCCATCGCTGTCCTGCGAGAGCTCCAGTACCAGGTGCGCCCGCGGCGAGTCGAGCAGCTCCTCGGCGTACCCTGTGACCACTGCGTGGACTTTGTCGCTCTCGGGCAAGTCCATCCTCCTCAGCTCCCGTCGTTGCCGGGCACCAGCAATTCTATGCCTGGGAAAGCCCCCACCAGCGAGAACCAGAAGCTGGTGCGGGAAGGCACGGCTTCCAGTCGCGTGCCCTCCAGGCGGCCGGAAATCGCCAGGCCCGTGTCGTCCCAGCGGCTTCCCGTCTCATTATCCACCATGACGCCGCCATCGGGCTTCAAGTGCAACCTCGTCCCGTCGACGTCGCTGAAGAAGGCCCGCGCTCCCGGACCCTCGCGTCCCCGGACCAGCACGACTATGTTCCTGCCGCCGACCGTGTCGTTGACCAGCCACGACCTCTCCGGTACGAGATAGTAGGCCTTGCGGCTGTCACCCACCTCCACGGCCAGCACCTTGTCCGACGCCCGGAGCCGCAGGTCCATCTTCTCGGCGCTGACGGGGAACGGCGGCCCCACAGTGTCCAGCCTCTCAGGGTAGTCTGCGAACCGGTCGGTCTCGTACCTGCCGCCGCCGCCCGAAATCAGGCCCAGGTCCCTGCTCAGCACCAGCGTGTCCGGGTGCAGCGCCTTCCACTCGCCCCACGAGATTGTGATCGACGGCAGCGGATCGAGCCGCCTGCCGGTCAGTTCGCCCACAATCGCCTCGCCCGCAACCTGGAACCAGTACGAGCCCGTCTGGTGGTCGTACATCACCATGTCCGACTCGTACAGCGCGCTCGTGTTGCCGAACACGAGCACCCGGTCGTCCAGCCTCCTGTCGTACACCACCGCGCTCGCACATAGCGGACAGTACGAGACCAGGATTGGGACGCCGTCGACCAGGTCGTGGACGATCTCGTGGTAGTTGAGGATCTTCAGCGGGTAGGCATACGCCTCGTCCCCGGCGGCGTACCCGATCACGTAGTCGCCGTCCAGGAGCCACTCGCCGCCCTCCCGGCGTTCGTACACCGGCTCGTAGATCGGCTTGATCGCGTCCCGCAGGCCCTCAACTGCCCGGTCGCTCGCCTCCGACAGCGGGAAGTAGCCGCCCTGGAATGTGTCGAACACCACGTCGTCGAGGTCCACGCTCGCGATGTCCCGGTCGACCGGCGGCGGGGCAACCCTGGGCGTGTACGGCGCGCCAGGCTGCGGGGTCGGGCTTGGCGCCGGCGTCGGAGGGCTAGGCTCGGGAGTAGCCGCAGGTGCGGTCGCCCGGGGAGCGGGCACGCTGGCCGTCGCGTCCGGAGCCGGCCCTGCAGGGTCCCCGCCGCACGCCGCCGCCGCGACCAGCAGGGCCGAGAGGGTGCTCGCGGCAAGGACGGTGCGGACTGCGCCGGCGCGGCCTGGGCCATGGGCCGCCATCTAGCCGAACCAGATGCCCAGGTACTTCGTGAACCAGAACAGACCGGCGTAGGTTGCCGCGCCCGTGGCCACCAGTGTAATGAGCATCCGGCGGTACGTGTACGCCCCCCGGATCGAGCAGGCCCGCCTGCCCCGCAGGTAGAGTATGACCGCGGCGGCCGCCAGAACGAAGCCGCCCGCCCTGAAGAACCACCCATACTCGTAGTACAGGGTATCGCCCAGCGTCACCGCCTCGGCGGCCGTCGCTACCCCCAGAAGCACCAGCACCACCGGGGACACGCAGCACGTTATCGCCGCGAGCCCGGAGACAACGCCCACCTGAAGCCCGCGCCTGATCTCGCGCCCGTCCTCACGTATGGATGTCTCGTTCATATGCATTCCAATAGATTCGATGCTGGGCTCCGGGCTGCCGGTTCGCTCTGACCGGGCTGCGGCACACCCCTATGGTAGAATCGGCCCGGTTTCCCAGCAACCTCCTGCGAGGCCCGAGATCTACGTCAGCCACCTCAGACTGGAGAACTTCCGCAACTACGAACGCCTCGATCTCGACCTCGCGCCCGGCATGGTCCTGGTCGAGGGCGAGAACGGTCACGGTAAGAGCAACCTCGTCGAGGCCCTCTACCTACTGGCAATAGGCAAGTCTCTGCGCGCGACGACCGAGCGCGAGCTGGTCCGCTGGCAACCTCCGTCGACCACCGACACCTACACCCACGTGGCCGCGGCCGTCGAGCACGACTCCGGGACCACGAGGGTGCAGGTCGACTTCAGGAGCTCGCCGACGGCCGACGGCTCGGAGCAGACGCGGGAAGAGTCTCCGCCGGTTGGGCACGTGCAGAAGTACGTCAGGGTCAACGGTGCCCCCAGGCGGGCGTCCGACCTCGTAGGGGAGCTTCCCGCGGTCCTCTTCACCGCCCAGGACCTCGACCTCGTCTTCGGCTCTCCATCGGTCCGCCGCCGGTACCTCGACATCATGCTGTCCCAGCTCGACCGGCGGTACCTGAGGGCGGCCCAGCGCTACCAGCGCGTAATCGCCCAGCGCAACCAGGTCCTCAAGGCGATAGCGGAGCGCCGGGCGAAGCCCGACGAGCTTGAGTTCTGGAGCGGCCAAGCGGCCGAGACGGGCGGTTACATGATGGCCGCGCGTGCGAAGACGGTCACGGCCCTTTCGCCCGTCGCCGAGGAGCTATACGGATCGATGTCCGGGGGCGGCGAGCACTGCGAGCTGGTGTACGCCCCCAGCGTGGACGTGCCCGGCACTCCAGCGCCCGAAGACTGCGCCGAGGCTATCGGGAGCATCCTGGAGCAGAGGCTCGGCCGGGAAGTCGCCCAGGGCCATACCGTGACCGGGCCGCACAGGGACGACCTGCTGGTGAAGATAGGCGAGATGCCCGCGGGCCAGTACGCCTCCAGGGGCCAGGGACGCACCGCCGTCCTAGCCATGAAGCTCGCCGAGGCCGCAAACCTACGGCTCACCGGAGAACGCCCGCCCATACTGCTCCTCGACGACGTCCTCTCAGAGCTCGACGCAGGACGCCGCGCACATGTCCTCGACCAGGCCGCATGCTGCCGGCAGGCCTTCATCACCACCGCCGACCCATCCGTAATCGACCCGGCCCGCCTCCCGGCCATGACACGGTTCGCAGTCACCAACGGCACCCTGTCGCCAATCGCGGCAGCCTCCAACGCCTAACAGCCTGCAGGCACGGGCTCTCCACCGTTCGCCCTGAGCCTGTCCTGAGCAACTTCGAAGGGCAGTGCTCCGCCAGTCAGCTTAGAGGGTCCACAAACGCCAGTCTGCAATTAAGCGGTAAGCCGTGTATCAGATCGTATCCCTGGGGTGAATGGTAATCATTCACCCCATGAATAGATCGCCAGCGAGGCGAACAGCCTTCCATCGTCCCGCGAAGAGGTGTCCCGTGCGCAGCCCGCCCCAACGCGTCAATCCGACCGCAGGGAGGATTCTAAGGTGCTTGCAGGCGCATGCGACCCAACCCTCCGGAAACCCTCCGGAGTCCCCGCCCCCTACAATCCCCTGTCCGCGATGAACGCGGCCAGGTCGGCCGTGCGGCAGCTGTAGCCCCACTCGTTGTCGTACCAGCCCACCACCTTGACCATGTTGTCGTCCATCGACATGGTCGACAGGCCGTCGATGATTGAGCTGTGTGGGTTGCCGATGTAGTCGCTGCTCACCAGGGGCTCGTCCGAGTACTGGACGATGCCCGACATGCTGTTGGAGGCCGCCTCCCTGTAGGCGTCGTTGATGTCGTCGACGGACGCCGTCTTCCGCACGTTCGCGACGAAGTCCGTCACCGACCCCGTCGGCGTCGGCACCCTGAAGGCCATGCCGTGTATCTTCCCGTTCAGCTCGGGCAGCACCAGCCCGACAGCCTTGGCCGCTCCGGTCGTGGTCGGGATGATGTTGAGCGCAGCCGCCCTGGCCCGCCTCGGGTCCTCGTGCACACGGTCCAAGATGTTCTGGTCGCCCGTGTAGGAGTGGATCGTCGTCATCAGGCCGTGCTCGACGCCGAAGCTATCGTTCAGGACCTTCGTCATCGTCGCGATGCAGTTCGTCGTGCACGAGGCGTTGGAGACCACGTTGTGACTGGCAGGGTCGTACACGTCCTCGTTTACGCCCAGCACCAGCGTCGCGTCCTCGCCCATCGCGGGCGCGGAGATGATGACCTTCTTCGCGCCGCCCGCGCGGTGGCCGCCGGCAGCGGACGCGTCGGTGAAGAACCCCGTCGACTCGACTACAATGTCGACGCCGAGGTCGCCCCACGGCAGATCGGCCGGGTTGCGCTCCGCCAGCACCTTCACTTCGCTGCCGTCGATCAGCAGGCTGTCATCGGTCGAGCCGACCTCGCCCGGGTACGCGCCGTAGTTCGTGTCGTACTTGAACAGGTGCGCGTTCGTCGCCGGGTCGCCCAGGTCGTTGACCGCCGCGACCGTCAGCTTGCCGGGGTGCCGCTCGATGATTGCGCGCGTCACCTGCCGCCCGATCCTGCCGAAGCCGTTGATGCCGACGCGAGTTGCCATTTTCCCTCTCCGATCCTGCGATTGCTGCGCTTCTATTGTAGACGAAAATCGCCGCCCCAGTCGGGCGGCGTTCCTGAGAATTGCCTCAAGGGAGGACCCGAACTCAGCTATGTAGGCCCGATTCCCCCAGTTGCGAGACGTATGGCGTAGGTCAAGGGACTGGATACCGGCTTTCGCCGGTATGACGGATGAGAGCTAGACGCTTCGAGGAGCTGCCGGCGCGCCTTCCCTGACCGCGAGTATCCGGAGCCAGTTGCGCGGCATCGCGTCGACGTTCAGGTCCTCGAAGACCCGCTCGCAGCCCGTCTGCAGGGCCTGGCTGGCCTTGTCCATAGGCACGCCCGGCATGACGCCCGCGATGAAGTCGCTGAACCCGCTGATGTCCCGCCAGCCGTCCAGGGGCACCTGCACCGTCTCGATCTCCTCCCGCTCGATGCGGAAGCCGTGACCCTCGACCAGCGCCCGGTACTCCTCAGGCGTGAGCTGCTTGCGCGACTCCACCTTGGCAGCCCTGTCCGGCGTCAGCCCGTACTCGCTCCGGAGTATCCTGAGCGACCTCATCATCCACTTGCGCGCGAAGACCACCGTCTCTGGCGGGTGCGCGCCGTCGAAGAAGGCCGTGTTGAAAGCGAGCTGACCGCCCGGCTTCAGTACCTTGCCGATCTCGGTCAGAAGCTCGCCCTTGTCGGGCACGTAGTGTATGGCGTTGCAGAAGAACACCGTGTCGGCGGACTCCTTGACGGTCTCGGACACGTGCTCGACCTGCGACTGGACGAACTGGACTGCCTCGGCCCTCCGGCAGTTCAGGTTGTCCATCGCTACCCTGAGCATCTCCGCCGAATGGTCGATGCCGATGACCATCGAGTCCCGTGCGCCCTTGAGGCGGTCCACAATCAGCTTTGTGACGCCGCCGTCTCCACAAGCCAGGTCTATGATCCGCTGTCCGGAGCCCACGCCCGCCATGTCCACGAGGTGGGCGTTCTGGGTGCGGTAAAAGGCGTTCTGCGAAAACCTGGAGAACCCGAACTCTTCAGTAGCCATCCTGCTGCTCCTCGCGGGGGGACCGGGATCTCTTGCGCCGCAGGGTCGCGCCCAATACGCCGCCAAGTGCCGGTTCAACTATACCAGAAACGCCTCTGCCGGGCGTCCATTTCGTCCTAGGCCTGTCGAGGGCTAGATGCCAACCTCGCGCAGGATCGCCGGTATCTCTCTCTTCTCGTCCTCTGTGAGCGGCCGCAGCGGCCTTGTCACCGTGTCGCTGTCGATAACCCCCATATGCTTGAGCGCCGACTTCATGCCGGAGAAGCTCGATGCATTGGGGCCGCCACCCCTGGCGAGATGCATCATCTTCGACGCCGCCATCACCTTCGCCTGGTAGGCCCGCGCCGTCTCGACGTCGCCGGCCTCGCCCGCCTCCCACGCCTTCGCAACTACACCCGGCGCCAGATTGGCGATGCCCGGAATAACGCCGTGAGCGCCGACCGCCGACGCGGTGGTCACACGGAAGACCGATCCCAGGAAGCGGTACATCGCAATCCCTCCCTGGTCGCAAAGCGCCCTGAGCTGCGCGAATGCCTCTCCGGCGCCGGAGCTGTCCTTCACCCCGACCACCGTGCCCTCGCCGGCCAGTGTCGCCATCGTCTGAGGCTCCACCACCGTCTTGACCGTCACCGGGATGTTGTACACCCACAGCGGCACGCCCGACTGCTCCTTGATGTACCGGAAGTGCGAGAGTACCTCGTCCTGCGCGCACGGGTAGTAGTACGGCGGGGTCGCGGCGATGCCCGCCAGGCCCCATTCCTGGACCGCCCGCGCCAGCCTCACCGTCAGGTTCGTGCTCGGCGCAGAGATATTCCCTATCACCGGCAGGCGGCCGGCCACCTCATCGACCACCGTCTCGATGGCCAGCAGCTTCTGATCGTCGTCGAGGGCCGCAAACTCCCCGGTCGTCCCGGCGGCCCATATGCCGTGCACGCCGCCCTCGAACAGGTAGTTGACCAGACGGCGCAGCGATGCCGTGTCCACTGTCTCGTCGCCGTTCAGAGGCGTGAGGATCGGGACGATGACACCGTGCAGTCCGTTATCCGTGCTCACCACATTCACTCCTGTTTCCCGGCCGCTCAACTGCCGTTCGAAGAGTCCTGGCCGAGCGACGGCGGAGGCTCATCGAAGGGCTCCCCGTTGGAGTCCGCATCCAAGCGACGGCGATTCCAAGCTTCCCATGCAGCGCGTTCCTCCGCGCGGCCCTCTGCGCGTTGCTTCTCTATGAGCGGCTTGACGAGCTTCTGTCGCAGATACTCTCCCGTAACCATAATGTTCTGTGCCACCTCCGTTGTAACAACGGTAGCTACCGCGGCCGCTACGCCAACCTCGGCCATGCCCGATATGATGGCGAGGACGGTCTCGACTGCACTGTCCTCTGTCCGTTGGGCTATCTCATACCAAGATAGCAGACCCGTGCCCGCCAGGCTCTGGATGCTGAACAGGAGGAAGTAGGCTGTCTTCCAACGAGGCGATATGCTCCATATCGACTCCCTCATCTAGAAGCGTGCTCTACCACGCTTCACCGCCCAGGGTACGCACTTCACCCCCGCCGCCGATGGCGGGGATGAAGTGCACCTCGCTGTTCTCTCCGACCTTGTCCAGCATTCCCAGAGCCGAGACCTCGCCGTCTATCGCTACCGAGATGTTCGGCTTGATCTTGTAACCGTCGACGAGCCGATCCTTGATGCCGGGGTGCATCTCGTCCAGGTTGTTTACGATCTGACGCACGGTTTCGCCGTGCACCTCCACCCGCTCCTTGCCGCCGGTCAGCTCCTGGAGCAGAGAAGGAATGAAGACCGTAGCCATAATCTGCCCTAGTCCTGGTCCCAGATCGTCTTCATGACGTTCGGCGGGCTCATGGGAAGGACGTTCATGCGGATTCCCGCCGCCCTGTACGCCGCGTTAGCCAGCGCCGCAGGCGGGGGCACGATGTTGACCTCACCCACACCCCTGACGCCGAATGGATGGGCCGGGCTGGGCTTCTCGACGATCACCGTGTCGATCATCGGAAGATCCAGGGCCAGCGGCACCCTGTAGTCCAGGAACGTGCTGTTGGCCATCCGTCCGTCGTCTTCCATGTAGTACTCTTCGTTCAGCGCCCAGCCGATGCCCTGGACGGTCCCGCCCTGCATCTGGCCCTCGACGTAGCTCGGGTGGATGGCTTTGCCCACGTCCTGCGCGATGGTCGCCCGAAGGACTTCGATCTTGCCTGTCTCCTTGTCCACCTCCACGTCGACTATCAGCCCGGCAAACGCGCCGCCCTGACCCGTGGGGTTGACCACGCCGCGCCCGGCGATGGGACCGCCGGTGCCGTTCAGCTCGGCCGCCAGCTCCTTGAAAGTCATCCTGAGCTCTGAGTCGGTCTTCGACTGGACGACGCCGTCCTCCATCTCCAGCGAGTCGGCGTCCACGTCCCAAATCAGCGCCGCGCGCTCGATCATCTGCGCCTTCACGTCCTGCGCAGCCTTGTACGCAGCCATGCCGGTGGCGAACGTCGTGCGGCTCCCGCCGGTCCCGAAGGTCCAGCCGATAGAGTCCGTGTCCACGACCGACGGTATGAAGTCCTCGGCCGGAATGCCCAGCACCTCGGCCGCCTGCATCGAGATCGATGTTCGCGTGCCGCCGATGTCCGGCGACCCCTCGGTGAGGGCTACCGTGCCGTCGTTGTTGACGGCGAGGTTGACGGCAGACTGCAGGCCCGCGTTCATCCAGTAGCCGATGGCCACGCCGCGTCCCCGGTTTTCGCCCTCGATGGGCGCGGTGTAGTGTGGATGGTCCCTGAGCGCCTCCAGCACCTCGACGCATCCGATATTGCCGAAGGCCGTGCCGTCCGCCTTCCTCGTCCCTTCCTCAGCCGCATTCTTGAGCCGCATCTCGATAGGGTCGATACCCAGCTTTTCTGCCAGCTCATCCACGACCGTCTCGCTAGCGAACTCCGCGTTCGTCGCACCGGGCGCTCTGTACGCGGCCGTCTTCGGCTTGTTCACGACGACGTCGTAGCCGTCGACCTGCACGTTGGCGATGTTGTACGGAGCGAATACGCACTCCGCCGCCGCGCCCACCGGCGAGCCGGGGAATCCCCCCGCCTCGTAGGCCAGGTGCGCCGTGGCCGCGACTATCGTCCCATCGTTCTTGGCGCCCATCTTGACCTTGATGTACGAGCCGGGGGTCGGGCCGGTCGACTCGAACTCCTCGGTACGGGTCATCACGATCTTGACCGGGGCGTGGGACATCTTCGAGAGCACAGCGGCGATAGGCTCGCCGTAGGGCTCGAACTTGCCCCCGAATCCGCCGCCGATCTCCATCGGCGTCAGCTTCACCTGGGACAGCTCCACCTCCAGCACCTGCGCGGTAGCGTCGCGAATGTTGAACGGGCCCTGCGTGCTGTTCCAGATCAGCACGCGCCCGTCGTCGTTCCAGTGCACCGTGCAGTTGTGAGGCTCCAGGTAGCCCTGGTGCACCGTGGCCGTGTCGAACTCGCGCTCGACCACCACGTCCGCCTCGGCGAACCCCTTGTCCGGGTCGCCCAGCCGGTGCTGGAAGTGCTGGGCAACGTTGCTGGCCTTTCCAGTCTTCTCGCCCAGCTCCTCGGTCTCGACGTCGTCGTGTAGCAGCGGGGCCGCTTCCTTCATCGCCTCCCGCACGTCGGTCACGGGGGGAAGGACCTCGTAGTCCACCTCGATGAGCTTGGCGGCCTCTTCGGCCACGTGCTGATTCACGGCGGCGACCGCCGCCACGGGCTGGCCCTTGAAGACGACTTTGCTCCGGGCCATGATGCCCTCGCGCAGGTACTTCAGGTCGGTCCCCAGCTCGCCCAGGGTGATCTTGCGCTCGCCGTCCTCGTTCTTCGTCTCAGGCAGGTCAGCGCCTGTCATGACCGCTCGGACGCCCGGGTATGCCGCGGCCGCACTCGTGTCGATCGACCGGATGTTGGCGTGGGCGTGCGGGGTCCTCAGTATCTTGCCGTACAGCAGCCCGGCGGTCTGGTAGTCGGCCCCGTACTTCGCCCGGCCGGTCACCTTGTCGGCGCCGTCGTGACGGATGGGACGCGTGCCAATAACCTTGTACTGCTTCGGTGGTTCTTGTGTCGTCGTCAAAGCTGCACCTCCGTTCAAGTTGTCGATGCCGTCGGACCTAGAGTTGCCCGGGCTGGATTCCCGTCGTTGCGGGAATGACGGCAAGTGCCATCACAGGCCGGTGAACCCTACGATACGGCGGCCATCCTGTCGGACGCGTCCATAACGGCGCGCACGATCTTGTCGTAGCCCGTGCAGCGGCACAGGTTTCCGGCCAGCCAGAACCTAATGCGATGCTCGGACGGCGTCGGCTCCTGCTCGAGCAGGGCCTTCGTCGCCACGATGAAGCCAGGCGTGCAAATGCCGCACTGCAGGGCCGCGTTCTCCAGGAACGCCTGCTGGATCGGGTGCAGCCCTTCAGGGCTCGCGACCCCCTCTATCGTGTTCACCTCGGCGCCGTCGGCCTCAACGCCGAGCACCAGGCACGACGTCACGATCCGCCCGTCCAGGCTCACAGTGCACGCGCCGCAGTTGCCGTCGTTGCAGCCCTCCTTCGAGCCGGTCAGCCCCACGATGTCGCGCAGGCACTCCAGCAGGCTCTGCCGGGGCTCGCAAAGGAACTCTACGTCCTCGCCGTTGATCTTTGTCTGTACGTGTGTCTTGCCGGGCATCTACTCGCCTCCCTTCGCTCTCTCGACAGCCGTGTTCAGCGCGCGGCGCGTGAGCACCTCGCACAGGTGGGTCCTGTACTCCGCGGTGCCTCGCATGTCCGTGATCGGCTTGGCAGCCGCACTTGCAATGCTCGCCGCCTCGGCGATGCTCTCGTCGTTGACGGGCTTGCCCGCAAGCGAGTCGCCAGCCTCCTGCACGAACAGCGGCGTGGGCGCAACGGACGCCAGGGCCACACGGGCCGACGTAAACGTCCCATCCTCGATCTCCACCGACACGCCGGCGCCGGCAACCGCGATGTCCATTTCGTTCCGCGGTATGAACCGGATGTAGCGCGCGCCTGAGCCCGCCTTGGGCGCAGGTATGCTGATCGACACCAGAATCTCGCCCGGCTCCAGCACATTCCTGCCCGGACCCGTGCAGAAGTCCTCCGCCGCCACCTGGCGGGAGCCGTTGGGCCCCGCCACGTTCGCGGTCGCTCCCAGCGCGATGAGCGCGGGAATCGAGTCCCCGCTAGGCGCGGCGTTGCACAGGTTTCCCCCGACCGACGCCCTGCCCTGTATCTGGATACCGCCGATGAGCGTTGCCGCGTCGGTCAGCCCCGGGTACTTGCAGGCAATCGTCTCGTCCGAGTAGACCCTGTAGCACTCGACCGCTGCCCCCAGGGTCAACCCGTCATCGTCGTCGTAGCAGATCTGGTTGAGCTCAGGGACGTTCTTCACGTCCACAACAAGGTCCGGGTTGCCGACACGCTCGGCAGCGGCCCTCAACATCACGATCAAGTCTGTGCCTCCAGCCAGGGGACGCGCCTTGCCACCCCCGTCGGCTAGCAGATTGACCGCCTCGTCCAGGCTCTCAGGCCTGGCATAATCGATCCACTTCACTGGCCCACTCCTTTCTTTAGGTCCCCGCCATTTTTGCGGCTGGGGTCCCCACCCTAAACTTGCGAATACTGCTCCCAGGGACAACCTTAAGTAGGGCATCCTCCACGAGCGGCCCCAAGTATAGCAAACGCCAAGGGGCCGGACAATGACACCCAAATGGGGCCTTCCTCCCTGAAATGGCGTCGTGTCCTGGCATGATCGAGGCCGACCCCGGCCCAGGTCCCTCGGGGCTCGGGAATATATGACGGGTGGCCTGGCGTCATTTCCATAGCAATGACAGACGCCAGGGTTCCGCAAGTGTCTCCTGAGGGTGAATACTGAGATGGGGCCGGCGTCCTCGCCGAGAGACAAGCAGGCCATGTCCCACGGGCGCTGAACACCCGCCGGCGCTACCCGCCCGTGGATATCACCGCCCGCTTGTGGGTCGCCACCCCTATCTGAGTGTCGCCCTCGTGTGCCTCGATCTCGTACGTCAGCCTGTTACGGTCCACCTCGGTCAGTACCGCCTTCACCGTCACCACGCCCCCTATGGCCGTGGGTGCAACGTGTCTCAGCCCGTCCACCGCGTACCCGACAGTCGTGCTGCCCTCCGGCAGGTACGGGTCGGACGCCTCGATGCAGCACTCCTCCATCAGCTTCAGCAGCGACGGCGTAGACAGCACCTCCGCACCTGGCCGCCCCATCCGGTTGATGGTCAGCGGCTCCGTTACCTCCGTCTCGGTCTCCGCACTCTGTCCCGTCTCGAATCTATCCATTCCACACTCCGCTTGAGGATGCTCCGCTACTGAGGCACTTCAGCAACCGTCGGTCCCGCGAGGGGGGAACATGGAGGGCGTGGGTGGGATGGTTCCCGCCCGGGGAAGAGCGTTCGCCCTGAGCCTGTCGAAGGGCAGTGCTCCGCCACAGCAACTGGCCCGGGCCGCTCGCCCTGCGAACCCCGCCCCGCTAATCAACCAAATGGGGCTTCTGCCGCCTCCAGCCGTCGTCCGAAGGAAACGCCGTGGTCATGGTAATCCGGTCCGCGTCCCCGACGCGCCAGTCCACGACCTTCTCCGCCCACTCCGTGTAGTGCGGCATCGTCCTGTGCTTCTCGATGGCCGCCTGGTCCGCGTACACCTCGTACAGGTGCACCAGATCGGGATCATTGTCGTCCGTGAGGATATCGAAACGGAAGCATCCCGGCTCGTCCCTCACCGACCCGGCCCCGTCTCCCAGGGTGGCCTCGACGAACCGGTCCCTCATGCCGGGCTTTACCCTGATGCTAACGAAAATCGCGATCATGCCACTCTGACCTCACCCATGGATTTGCGCCGCACATTATATCCCACAACCCACCCGGACACGCCGTCAGCCCTAATACTGGGAGTCCTGATTCAGACATCCCCGCTATGCAGGAGCCGCTCAGGATGCCACAATCTCCCCGTTCTCTCCTCATAAGGCCGGAGGCGCGCCGTGTCCTCACCACCAACCACCATTGCCGAGCTGCAGGAGCTTGCCGAGCAGGTCATGTCCCCCGACCTCGTCCGGTTCGTCCGCCGGGGCGCGTACGGCAACTGGACTCTCGACCGCAACCGCCGCAAGCTCGACGAGATCGCCGTCAATCCCCGGCTCCTCATGGACATCACAGGCCGCGACCTCTCGACGACCGTCCTCGGCCAGCGGATCAGCTTCCCCGTGATGTGCGCGCCCGCCGGGGGACAGTGCTTCTCGCACCCCGACGGCGAGATCGCGACCGCCCGAGCCGCCGGCGCCGCCGGGACGCTGATGGCACTGCCCGTTGGCTCGGGCCACACCATCGAGGAGGTCGCCGAGGCCGCGTCGGGCCCGATTTGGTTCCAGCACATCCACTACAGCGACGGCATCAGCGAGCTCTTCCTGCGCAAGCTGAAGCCCGCCGGCTACTCCGCCGTGATGCTCACCGTCGATGCCCTAGGCCCCTTCGAGGTCAACAGGCGGCTGCAGAGCAGCGAGGGCACCCTGGAAGGCAAGATGTTCGGCAGCCTCGAGGGCCACAATGACCTGACTGACGAGCACGGCGCGCCCCGGTGGGTACCGCCCAACATCACCTGGGACAGGCTCGACTGGCTGCGCTCGCTCTCCGGCGGCCTTCCACTTGTGATCAAGGGCATCCGCAACGTCGAGGACGCCCGGCTCTGCGTCGACCACGGCGCGGACGGCATCGTCGTCTCCAACCACGGCGGACGGCAGTTCGACGGGGGCAGGGCAAGCATCGAGATACTGCCGGAGGTGGCCGGCGCGGTGGGCGACAGCGTCGAGGTCTACTTCGACTCCGGGGTGCGCTCCGGCCTCGACGTCTTCAGGGCCCTGGCGCTGGGCGCACACGCAGTATTCGTCGGACGCGTCGTCCACTGGGGCCTCGCATACGGCGGCGAGGAAGGCGTATCGCTGGCCCTCGAGATCATACGCGCTGAGCTCGACCGCCTCCTAGCATTCAGCGGCTCACGCACCATAGACGGCATAGGCCGCCACCACGTCATCGTCACACACCCCGTGTAATATAATCCCCGCGAGCAGCCAATGGATCTTGCCAAGTACATCAGGGACGTACCCGACTTCCCGAAGCCCGGCATCCTCTTCAAGGACATCACGCCCCTGCTGGGGGACCCAGCGGCGTTCGGCGTGGCCGTCGACCGCTTCGCCGAGCGATACGCCGACGAGCCCATCGACGTAATCGCGAGCATCGAGGCGCGCGGCTTCCTATTCGCCGCACCCCTCGCCGTCAAACTCGGGAAGCCCCTGGTCCCTCTGAGGAAGCCCGGCAAGCTGCCATGGGACACCCTCTCCATCACCTACGCGCTGGAATACGGCGAGGATGCCATCGAAATGCACGCCGACGCCATCCTGCCGGGCCAGAGAGCCCTCATCGTCGATGACGTCCTGGCGACCGGCGGCACAGTGTCCGCAGCCGTGCGCCTCGCCGAGCGCGCCGGGGCCGAAGTCGCGGGCCTCGCCTTCCTCATCGAGCTGGAGGGCCTCCGCGGCAGGGACAGGCTGCGCGGCTACGACCTCTTCTCCCAGCTAGTGCTCTGAACCCGCAACCTTAAGCCCTGGCTCCTCTCCCAAGACTCTTCACCTCTGCGCCCTCTGTGTCCTCTGCGGTTAGTCTCCCCCCTGGCGACATGCTATATTTACCCTTTCACCTTACCGGCTCAAGTGAGGAGAATGACCTATGACTGTCGTAGCTATTGGCGGCCTGACCGGCGGAGGCGGGAGGCTCCTCGGCCCCATCGTGGCCGAGAAGCTGGACGCCGATTACGTGGACCGGCTGATACTCACCCGCGCGGCCCCCAAGGTTGGCGCAACCGTCGAGGCCCTGCACCAGCGCGAGGAGCGCGCGCCCACCAGGGCCGACCGCTTCTCCGGCTTCCTGCACCGCATCCTCGAGAGGTCGGCGGCCACCGGGGTCAGCGGAGACCCCTACTTCGGCCCGGGCTCGATGGCCTTCCTGACCGAGGAGTTCGAGGAGATACCGCCGCAACCCGCGACCCGCGGCCACGAGGTCGAGGACGAGGCGTACATCGAGGCGATCCACGACGTGATCGAGGAGATGGCCTCGTCCGGCAACGTCGTGTTCGTAGGACGCGCGGCGGCCATCATCCTCAGGGATGAGCCCCACGTCCTGAGAGTCGGCGCCGTGGCCGACCTCGACGACCGGACCGCGAGGATAATGGAGCGCGATCGGATCGACCGCGAGCAGGCCGAGCAGGTGGTCGCCGACCGGGACGAGGCGAGGGTGCACTACTTCCGCCGCTTCTTCGGCATCGAAGACCCCGACGACCCCCACCTCTACCACCTTGTGATAAACACCAGCTTGATGAACCTGGAGTACGCGTCCGAGATAGTCGCCGACGCCGCCCGCGCCCTGTCCGAGCACCGCCTGGAGGCCCAGTGAAGATTACCAGGGCCCTGGCCGACGAAATCGTCGCCCACGCCTTCGAGGAGGACCCCGACGAGTGCTGCGGCATACTGGCCGGAGCAGACGGCACGGCCGGCAAGCTCTACCGCATCACCAACACAGTCAAGAGCCCCTACCGCTACATGATGGACCCCCAGGAGTTCCTCGACGCCGACCTCGACTCAGAGCGAAACGGCATGGAGTTCGTCGCCTTCTACCACTCGCACACCCACTCGCCCGCGTACCCCTCCCAGACCGACGTGCGCATGGCCCAGCAGAGCGGCTACCACGACGTCCACTACATCCTCGTCTCGCTCCAGGACCACGACAACCCGCAGCTCAACGCCTACCTGATCCACGAATCCGGCGAGATAGTGGACCAGCCCCTCGAAATCGCCTAGTAAGGCCAGGTGGGTCCAAGTCCAGGCGATGGGCAGGCGAGAATCGTTCGCCCTGAGCCTGTCGGCACGAGGGCGAGATGTCCTGCCCCCTCTCCCTTGACGGGAGAGGGCTGGGGTGAGGGTGACTCCCCTACAGCCCCGAGAACTTGATCCTGGGGTCCACCACCGCCAGCAGGATGTCCGAGATGAGCGTGCCGATGACCGTCAGGATCCCCAGCAGCAGCACCAGGAAGCCTGCCAGGTACGGGTCCTGCTGCTGAATCGCCCGCAGCAGGATCGGACCCACCGTCGGCAGGCTGAGCACCACCGACACGATCACGCTGCCGCCCACCAGCGAGGGCAGCAGGTAGCCCACCGTGCTTACCATCGGGTTGATCGCCACCCGCACGGGGTACTTCAGCACGAGCCTCCAGGCCCTCACGCCCTTCGCCCGCGCCGTCACCACGTAGGGCTTGCCGAGCTCGTCCAGCAGGTTGTTCCGCATCACCCTGATCAGCCCGGCCGTCCCCGACGTGCCAAGCACCACTGCCGGAATCCACAGGTGCTGGAACAGGTCGTACGCCTTGGCCAGGCTCCACGGCGCATTGACGTAGTCCGCAGAGAAGAGCCCGCCGACATTCTGGTTGAAATATGCGAATCCGATGTACATCAGCACGAGCCCCAGCAGGAAGTCCGGAACAGCCAGACCCGTGAATCCCAGCACCGTGAACACGTAGTCGCCCACGCTGTGCTGCCTCACCGCGGCATATATGCCCACCGGTATCGCAAAGCTCCACGTCACGATGATGGTGAAGCCCGTGAGCACGATCGTGATCCATATCCGGTCGCCAATGATCGACTTGATGGGCTTCTCACCGCTGGCGTAGTACCCACTCCCGAACGTGTACCCCAGGTCGCCCCTGAGCAGGTTCCACACCCACTTCATGTAGCGGACGTACTGCGGCTGGTCGAGTCCCAGGTACTCGCGGTAGTACTGCGCCAGCTCCGGGTCGTGGGACGTGTCGCCCTGGCTCATGGCCCAGTCCATCCACTTGTCGACAGCGTCCCCTTCGGGCAGCTCGATGATGATGAACGACAGGATGCTGATGGCCCAGATGGTGACAAATGCAAGGAGCAGTCGCCTGGCGATATACCCAGTCATGGTCACCCTCCTTGAGTGGGCTTACAGCCCCATTCCAGCACAACCCATCCCCCCAGTCAACACCGGCCAAACGGTTGACCTAGCCCAATAGGAGCGGACCCACGTGTCCGCCCGAAGACGAACAGGTGTGTGTGATGTAGGGGCGGGTTTGAAACCCGCCCTCCCCGACGCCACGCCGCGACCCGCTACGTCTCCCGCCAGGGCAGCTTCCATAGGCCCAGCGCCATCGCGACGAGGGCGAATCCGGCCAGGATCGCCATCTCGAAGAGTACGTCCGTGCTCCCCGACAGTGACGCCGAAATACCGTCGGCCGCGTACCTGAGCGGCGACACGTATCCGAACCACCGGATCAGCAGCGGCGCCTGCTCCATCGTGTAGTAGACGGGCGACATCACGGCCAGCAAGAGGCCCACAGTGCTCGCCGACATGTTCGCCGTGTCCAGGCTCGGCGCGAAGCTCACAATGAACAGGACGAGCCCCATTACGACCAGCACCGCAAGGACCAGCATGGGGAAGATCGTCCAGGCTATCTGCACGTCTATGCCCCGCGTCATCGCGAACCCGAACAAGACTACTACGGACACGACGCCCACTACCGAGAGGTGGGCGAGCGAGCCCAGGACATACGCCGTCTTCGCCACCGGCATCATCACGTAGAGCTTCTGTACCCGCCCGAAGCGCTCGTAGGCGAACTGGTTCCCGGTGAGCAAGCCTATCGAAAACGCGACTCCGAACAACAGCGTCCCCGCGATGATCCGACGCAGCGCCGCGGGATCGTCCGGTACGAATGTCGACGTCAGGATGAACAGCGGCAGCGGCATGGCCAGCACCGCAAATAGCTGCCAGTGCCACACACGCGCCGACATCCTCAGCTTGATCTCGGCCACCACCGCCACGTCCGACAGGAACTTCACCACCCCGCCCGTCCGCAACGGTGCCGACAACGCCGCCGGCCCCTGGCTAGCCTTCGACATCCAGCCGCTCCTTCGAGCCCGTCAGCGCAAGATACACGTCCTCCAGGCTCGCCCTCGAGACCGCGTACTGCCGGATCCCCATCGCCCGCACCTCCTCCACCAGGGCCTCGTCATCGGCACCGTATATCGTCTCAGGCTCGGCCGCCCCGTCGGTACGGCTGAACGTCACCTTGAACTCCAGCCCGTGTGCGGCCCGCAGGCCGTCCACCGTGTCCAGCGCCAGCAGCCGCCCCTCGTGGATGATGGCCACCCGGTCGGCCAGCGTCTCGGCCTCCTCCATGTAGTGCGTCGTCAGCAGCACGGTCGTGCCCTCCGACCTGTACTGCCGGATGAAGCTCCAGACGTCCCGTCGCGACTCCGGGTCCAGGCCCGTCGTGGGCTCGTCCAGCACCATCAGCGACGGGCGGGCCAGCGCCGCGATCCCCACCATCACCCGCCGCTTGAGGCCGCCCGACAGCGCCTCGATGGGCCGGTCCCTGTGCTCCTCTAGCCGCAGAGACTCTATGACGCGGTCAGTCCTGTCTAGGGCGTCCCTGCGGGACAGCCCGCGCAGCCTTCCGAAGAGCCGCAAGTGATGGAAGACCGTGAGCCCCCAGTAGAGGTTAGCCTCCTGGGGCACCACCCCCAGCATCGGCGTCACCGAGTCCGGGTCCGACACCGCATCGCGCCCGCGGACCCGAACGGTACCCGACGTCGGCACCAGCTCGGTCGTGATCTGGCGCACCAACGTCGTCTTGCCCGCGCCATTCGGCCCCAGGATGCCCACAAGCTCGCCCGGCTCCACCTCGAACGAAATGTCCCGGTTCGCCCACGTCCCGTCCCGGTACCGCTTGCTGAGCCCCCCAACCTCCAGCACCGGGCCAACAGATGTCTCAGTCACAACCACAAGCCAGACCTCTTATGTGCCCCTTCCCAACAGTGCCCGCTGGTCTGAATACCAGCACGGTGCGTTGGGTTGCCTCGTATCCAACCAGTATCATAATTCACGGATGATTCAGATACGCGCGGTCCTGACGTGGGAATTAGCCCAGGCCACCATCGCCAGAGCAAGGGTCAGGGATCCGGCGGCGGCGAACATGATCCAAATCTCCACGAACTCAGCGATCCAGCCGCCAGCGAGGGCGCTCGCGGGCAGCAGGACGACAGAGAGGCTGCGGACCAATCCGAAGATACGGCCGCGAAACTCCTCGGGCACGGCCGTAATCATGATTGCGCCGCTGGCGACCATGCTGGCAACCATTCCTATTGTCTCCATGAACACAAGCACGATCGTGACAGGGAGCCAGGTCGACGCCGCTATTCCGAGGCCGCAAATGCCCGACAGTGTCCAGCCGGATGCCAGAATGCGGCCCGCGCCGAATCGCCGCTCCAGCGGTCCCGCAACCAGCCCGCCCACTATGCCTGCGGCCGCGGAGACCGCGAGGATAACGCCAAAGGATGCGGCCCCACCGCCCAGCCGCTGCTGCACTAGGGCCGGCCACAGCGGTCCTATGAATGACGCGACGTTGATCAGGACGCCGAGCCAGAGCAGCGCCCGCACCGCAGGCAGTCCCATGGCAGTACGCCACCCTTCGCGCAGCTCCCGGGCGACGGACACTGGGGAGAGCCGGGGCCGGGACTCGCTCGAGGCGGGGGACGAGTCGGCCCTGCCCGGCAGGCGGGCGATGGCGATACACAAAGCCACGAAGGCGAACGACGCGGCGTCGACGATCAGCGCCCACACGGCACCCGCAACCGCAAGCAATAGCCCAGCGGCCGCGCTGCCGAACAGGGACGCCGTCTCCCTCGCAGTCGAGAACAGGCCTTGTGCCGTCGTGAGCAGGTCGCGCCCCACTACGGATGGCATGAGCGAGGCGCGGGCCGGGTTCATGAAGGTGGTCAGGCCGTTCAGCTTGAAGATGGCGACGAATGCGACGACCGGGGGCAGGTGACCGACCACAACCACTATCAGGACCACGGCGCCCACCACCGCTGCGGCGGCGACATTGGTGGTCACCATGATGGCCTTGCGGTCCCAACGGTCGGCGAGTGCCCCGGCCAGCGGAGCGAATATGACGTCGGGGATGTGCCATACGGCCTGGATGATGGCTGTCTGAAGGGTCGACTGGGTCTCCGACCAAACGACCCACATCACGGCCAGGTTGAAGAAGGCGTCGCCGAAGTATGAGACGGACTGCCCGCTCCACAGTAGCACGAAGGAGGGATTGCGGAACAGACGACGATGGCCTGCGGTTATCAGGAACAGCTTGCTCCGAAGACCTCCAAGCATGCACTTGCCTCCTGTCTGCAAGAAAGCAGCAACCCAGTTCAACCGATCGTTGATGGCGCACCACTCCGGCAAGACTCGAACGACACGCGAAGGTAGCTATTCGCAGTAGACGCGGACGTTGTTGGCCCCGTCCTGGACGTGCACTTCGAGCTCGCTGAGGGCATCGATAAGCTGCTCCACGTCCTCGGCCCGAAGGTTGCGGACGTCAGCGTCGATTCCGTGATTCTTGAGGGCCTCGCTGATCCCATCTGCAGCCTGACCTGGGACCAGCGTATGGAGCTTGACGCCGGCCTTGATCAGCGCCAGCGGCACGCGGACGTCGACATGCTCCGCCGAGCCGTTCGAATCTACGACGACCCTGAGGTACCTGGCCGGGCCCTTGCGGGGGGCCAGCACCTCCTGTGGGGCCCTCACCGCGGCGGAATCCCCATCGACGAGCCCTATCAGCCGCTCCGCCTCCTCGACCGAGACCTTGCCCTCCGCAAGCATCTCCAGCACGCGTCTAGTGTTTTCGCTCATTGTCACTCCTCCGTTCGAAGATGTCCGGGCTACTGGACCGTTATTGAGCCATTGACGGTCTTCGCAACCAGCTCCGCCTCGCCTGCTCCCACGGCCCCCTCAAGTTCCTGAGTCCGGCGGCCATGCCGGCGGGGGCCATGGTGAAGCTTGTCCGCCGAAGCCACAAAGCCCGGTACCTCACACTTGGCCCGCCCGTTCACGGTCGATGCCTTCACCTTCAGGCTCGGTTCGCTCTCCAGTACCACATCAATGCGGCCGTTCGTTGTGATCAGGCGGTTCTTGCCTCCGGGCTCCATGCTGCCCTCGAAGTCTATCCTCCCATTCGAAGTCGTCACGGCGAACTGACCGCGTCCCTTCCTTATGGAGACCCTGCCGTTTGTGGTGGCAAGTTCTGCCGAGCCTTCGAAGCCTTCGACGGCTATGCGGCCATTGATGGTCTCTGCGTCCAGGGCACCCTTGGACCTCTCGACCTGTATGCGCGCATTTGAGGTCTTCACGACCCCTCCGCCCTCAATTCCGCTCAGCTCAATGAGCCCGTTGCTGGTTCCCAGGTCGACACTGGTCGCAGCTGGCACAACCGCCTCGATGTTGATCTCGTGCTGCTGACCAAAGAGGCCTGCCAGGAACCCGCTGGAACGTCCCCTGGGCTTGGCCTCGACCCTGATCGTGTCGCCCTCCTGCACCGCGCTGTACTCGACCTTACGAGGGTCCTTCAGGCTTGCCAGCACGCGAATCGACCCGGGCTCACCGGCGCTGACGCTCACCAGGCCAGTGGAGCTGCGGACATCGAGGCGCGGGGTGTCCCCCACCTCGAATGTGTCGTCGTGAGTGTGGGCCTCATTCTCCTCGTCTAGGACGACGGTTACCTGCTTGCGGTCTCCAAGCCCAATCTCGCCGGCCAGGGTTTCGCCGAGCCGACCGGCAGCCTCCACGCCATCTTCGATGACTTCCTGAACCCGGTCCTCGATGTAGCTGCCGCTGTTGAGCGCCCTCAGTAGACGCTCGGCATCCTCCACGCTTATCTTCTCCTCCGCGAGCATGTCCAGCACCCTTCTCCGCTCGTCGCTCATCGC
The DNA here is from genome assembly GCA_965204975.1 of Dehalococcoidia bacterium. Classification (GTDB taxonomy): domain Bacteria; phylum Chloroflexota; class Dehalococcoidia; order Lucifugimonadales; family CAJWER01. The sequence continues at coordinate 3,080,928 of OZ242024.1, read as the reverse complement.
CGTCCTCCTTGCCTAGTCGATGGAAATGAACACCCGGCTGCCGCCCCCGACAACATCCAGTCGCAGCCCGCGCAGGGCGCATGCCAGGTACAGCAGCCACGGGACAACGAGCAGGATCGGGCGGCCCAGCCCCCTGCGCCAGTAGAGAGCCGCAACCAATGCACAGACCGGCATCGCCAGCGCCATAGCGAGAACCCCGAACGGCCACAGCAGGAAGACGGGTATCCAAAGCCGACGACGGCTCTCGGCGCTCTGGACTCGGACCCTCAGTAATGCGGGCGGCAGCATCATCACGAGAGCCTCCTCAACGCTTCCTCGACATCGATCTCGCCCGACTCCAGCATGTCCAGCACGCCAGTCGACCGGGGATCCGGCGCCGGAGGCTCTGCAGGTCCCGACTCCGGAGCCACTACCTCGACCAGCGCCAGCTGGCCCGAGATGCGATTGAGCCGGTTCTTGACCGTCGGGTAGCTGATCCCGAATATGCGCTCCATCTCCTTGATCGACCCGTGGACCTGCACGAACGTCATCACGAACACCTGGTCCTCGGCCGACAGGCGCGCCAGGTCTGGGGGCTCGAACTCCCCCTCGATGGCGACCCCGCTCTCCCGCAGCCGCACGCGCTCCACCACGATCCGCTGCCCCTGCGTAAGGTCGGTCAGATCCTTCCAGTCATTCACAGCCATCTGTTCACCCAAGGTTCAACTATGATGCCTCAGGATACAGTTCCACATCATTAAAGTCAATACTATCCTTAATATATTCAAGTTTTCCAGGCCATCGATTCGAAGACGGCTCTTGAGCTACGCGGGGGATGGACTGGAAGGTCAGTCTCAATTATCCTTAGCGCCGACACCACCGCTGGGGAAGAGCGATGCAGAACCTACCCGTAGGCGAGTCCGGAGTCTCCGTGAGCGCCGTTGGGCTGGGGGGCGGCAACTGGGGCCGGGAGGTGGACGAGGAGACCTCCTGGCGCGTAATGGACTACGCCGTCGAACGGGGCGTCACCTTCTTCGACACGGGCGACCTGTACGGCGGCGGCCAGTCCTTTGAGACGCGCAAGCGCGTCTACGGCACGGACGACCAGCGCGAGACGACCCTGGAGATGTTCTCGTCCGAGAAGATCATCGGGCGATGGATGGCCGCGCGCGGCTGCAGGGACGAGATCACCCTCTGCACCAAGGTCGGCTCCGGCGGAAGCGCCGAGAACATCGCCGCCACCCTCGCTCAAAGCCTCGACCACTTCCAGACCGACTACGTCGACATATACAAGCTCCACAGACACTACGACGACACCCCCGTCGACGAGACCCTTGGCGCGCTTGCCGAGCAGGTGTCGGCGGGCCTCGCGCGGACGATCGGCGCGTCCAACCACTCCGCGGCGCAGGTCGAGGAGGCGCTGGCGGCGAGCGACCGGCACGGCTGGCCCAGATTCGAGGTGCTGCAACTGCCTTACAGTCTCGCCGCGCCGGACATCGAGGACGACCTGCTCCCCCTGGCGCGCCGGGAGGGCGCCGCCGTCACGGCCTACAGCCCCCTGGCCGCTGGATTCCTGACAGGGAAGTACGACCGCGACCCCGCCAAGTGGCCCCAGGGCAGCAGGTACCACATCATGCCCGGCCACGCCGACCAGTACTTTTCCGACCGCAACTTCCGCATACTCGACCTGCTGAAGGAGAAGGAGGCCGAGCTGGGCATCCCGTCGATCCAGCTCGCGATGGCTTGGGCCATCACCCACCCGGACGTCACCGCCGTACTCATAGGCGCGCGCAACGCGGAGCACATCGACAACGCCGTCGCCGCCCTGGAACGGGGCATGGACCCCGAGCTGCGCCAGGAGATGGAGTCGTGGACGCGGGGACCGATGCCATAGACTTGGGAGGTACCCAACCCGGGCGTCGGTCATTCCGAACGCAGCCGTAACCTCTGTCATTCCGAACGCAGCGAAGCGGAGCGAGGAATCTAAGATGGTCTCAATGGAGTGCGAGCAGGTGACCCGGAACCATGATGCGCCCTCAGAGATCTTAGATTCCTCCCTTCGATCGGAATGACAGGTTGGAGGCGACCTACCCCCGTCGCGGGAACAACCGACGAGGCCGACTGAATCGCAGCAAGCAAGGAGGATACCCTTATGGAAATGAGGGAGCTGGGCAGGACAGGGATGAAGGTCAGCGTGCTGGGGCTCGGGCTGGCCGAGATACCCCGCCACGACTACGCATACAGCGACGTGGAGGCGACGAGCAGGGTGCTCAACAACGCCCTCGACAACGGCATCAACTTCCTCGACACGGCCGCGTGCTATGGCGAGACCGAGGAGATGATGGGCCGCACCGTCTCGGGAAGGCGCAGCGAGTACTACCTGGCGACCAAGGCCGGCCACGTCACTGGCGGCGCGTCCGGCGAGCCCTGGACCGCCTCTGTGATCGAGGAGAGCATCGACCGCAGCCTCAAGCGGCTCAGGACGGACTACGTCGACCTGGTGCAGATACACACCTGCCCCATGGATGAGCTGGAGAAGGGCGAGGTGATCGAGGCCCTCGATCGGGCCAGGGACGCCGGCAAGACCCGCTTCATCGGCCACAGCGGCGACAACGAGGAGGCGATGTGGGCCGTCGAGAGCGGCCGGTTCGCCACCCTCCAGACCAGCTACAACCTCGTGGAGCAGCACGCCCGCACCAAGGGGCTGCTGGACGCCGTCGAGGCCAACGGGGTCGGCCTGATCATCAAGCGCCCGGTCGCCAACGGGGTCTGGGGCAAGGACGAGAGCCAGCACTCCTACGGCGACGAGTACTTCGACCGCTATCTCGCCATGATTGAGGAGGGCCCCGTCGAGGGCGCGCCCGATGCGCCCTTCACTCTCGCCATGGGGTTCGTGCTCGCCAGACCGGAGATCGACACGATCATCGTCGGCACCCACAACCCCGACCACGTCGTCTCCAACGTGAAGCTCGTCGAGAACGACATGCCCATCGCCGAGGAGGCCGTCGCCGACCTCTACCAGCGGTTCGACAGGCTGGGCGCGGACTGGCGCCAGAGGACCTGACCACGCCGTGCTGGACCTTCGCATATCCTCGTCATTCCGGCGAAAGCCGGAATCCAGGATTCCCTTGAACATGGGAGCAGGTTGGCAGGTACCGGCGTTCCACCTTCACCCCAACCCTCTCCCCCAAGGGTGGCAGGCCTTGCTGCGCCTCGCGCTGGCGGCCCTGTTCATCGCCGTGACGCTGGGCACAGTCGCCTGCTCGTCCAGCACGACCGAAGAGACCCAGGCTCCCCCGACGCCTGCGCCCGACGACGAATTCACGGTCCGTCGCTTCGCCATGGTCGCCGCCTACGCGGATGACGACGACATCACCGACTCGCGGGTGCTGAAGGCGATGAGCACCGTCCGCCGCGAGGAGTTCGTGCTCCCCCGCGACCGGGAACGGGCGTACCTGGAGAGGGCGCTGGCCATCAACGCCGGCCAGACTATCTCGCAGCCGTACATCGTCGCCCTGATGACCGACCTGCTGGACCTGGAGCCGGGCGACCGCGTACTGGAGATAGGCACGGGGTCAGGCTACCAGGGCGCTGTGCTGGCCGAGATCACCGACCACGTCTACAGCATCGAGATCATCCCGTCGCTGGCCACCGAGGTCGCGGCCAAGCTCGAAAGGCTCGGTTATGGCGACATCAACCTCAGGCAGGGCGACGGCTACTTCGGCTGGGAGGAGGAGGCGCCCTTCGACGGCATCATCGTCACCGCCGCGCCAGACCACGTGCCGCCGCCCCTGCTCCAGCAGCTCGCCGACGGCGGCAAGATGGTCATCCCCGTCGGACCGCCGGGCGCAGTCCAGACGCTCTGGCTCATCGAGCGCAACGGCGACGAGTACATCAGGCTCAACCAGGGCGCAGTGAGGTTCGTCCCATTCACCAGGGAGCGCCAGTAGGTACCGGCCCCACGGGGGCTCACCCGATATGATATTGGCCGGCATACATTGACGGAGCAGGATCTTGACAGCCGTTAGTCCTACCAAGCGCGTCGTCTGCCTCGCCAACTCTCGCAAGAGGAACGGCCGCTGTGTTGCCGGCAAGGAGCTCCTGCAGGACGGGCGCATGGGCGGATGGGTCAGGCCGGTAAGCGCCCGGGAAGACGAGGAAGTTTCGCAATACGAACGGCAGTACGAGGATGGCAGCGAACCTAGCGTCCTCGATGTCATCGACGTGCCGGTTCTCAGCTCCAAGCCCAAGGGCTACCAGCGGGAGAACTGGCTGCTCGATCCGAGCCGCAGGTGGGTTCGGGTTGATCGCATAGGCACATCCAGCCTGTCCCAATACACGGACGCGCACCAGACTCTGTGGGTCAATGGACACAGCACCGTTCACGGAACGAACGACCGGATACCGCTCTCGTATGCCAGCTCCCTCGATAGTTCGCTGCGCCTGGTCTGGATAGATCGACTGGAGCTATCGGTGTCCGCACCGGGGGCCGACTACGGCGACTTCACCCGCCGCATGCAAGGTCACTTTAGTTACAATGGAGCGACCTACCGGCTGAGGGTTACAGATCCAATCTACGAGCAACTGTATCCGAGACATGGGACATATGGGCTTGGTGGGTGCTTCATTGCGGTGAGCCTTGGCGAACCTTATGAAGGCTACGCTTACAAGCTCATTGCCGCGATCATCGAACCGTGACGAGTCAAACGCCATTGAGCTCAGTCCAGCACCCCGTGTACACCGTCGGCCACTCCAACCACTCGCTGGGGGAATTCCTCGCGCTGCTGCGGAAGCACCGTGTGGATGAAGTGGTTGACGTTCGCTCCTCACCGTCGAGTCGCTACACGCCTCAGTTCAACTATGACGCTCTCAATGGCGCTCTCGAGGGAGCCGGGATCGGGTACGTGTTCATGGGCGGAGAGCTTGGCGGCAGGCCGGTGGACCGCTCGTGCTACGACGTGGATGGGCGCGTGAGCTATGATCGCCTGGCGAACACGGACCTGTTCGATGACGGCATCAGGCGGATCGTGTGGGCGGCCGACCAGCGCCGCGTCGCCGTGATGTGCAGCGAGAAGGAGCCGCTGGATTGCCACCGCACGCTGTTGATCGCCAGGGTCCTACAGGAGCGCGGCATCGGCGTGGAGCACATCCTCGCCGACGGCAGGCTGGAGAATCACTCCGCCGCGATGGACCGGCTGATGGACATCTTCAAGCTGCCGCACCACGGCGACCTGTTCCGCACGAGGGACGACGTGATTGCCGATGCGCTGACGCTCCAGGAGGGGAAGGTAGCCTATTCGGTACAGGGGCCGCCAGCGGGCAGAGAAGATCTGGGGAGCATGCATTGAGAGTGTATACGATCGGGTTCACGAAGATATCCGCATCGGACTTCTTTGAGATCCTGAAGGAGTCGGGCGCGAAACGCCTCGTCGACGTCCGCCTCAACAACGTCTCCCAGTTGGCGGGCTTCGCCAAGAGAGACGACCTGGAGTACTTCCTCCACAAGATCTGCCGCATGAAGTACGTTCACATGCCGGAGCTGGCGCCCACCAAGGAGATACTGGACGCATACCGCAACGAGCATCAGGACTGGCAGACTTACGAGCGCGAGTTCCTGGCCCTCATGGACGAGCGCCGGATCCACAAGAAGGGGATAAGGAGGACTATCGCCAACTCCTGCCTGCTGTGCAGCGAGAATGTACCGGACCACTGCCATCGCCGCCTAGTCGCCGAGTACCTTGACCGGCACTGGGGGGACGTCGAGATCGTCCACCTGGGCTGACCAGACGTGATGAAGAAGCGCCGCTAAGTCCCAACGGCCCGATCCCACCACCGAGGGTGACCTTGCCAGCTCCCAGAGTCATATACCAGCCCAAGGCCGGCAGCCCTATCGACGTGGACCGGGAGTTCTACGGGCGACTGGGGCAAGACACGGATACGCGGAACTTGGTTGATGGGTTCGTCGTGCCGGTCCGCTCGGGCAGGGCCTGGCCGGTGCTGGCGGGGCAGATATGCCGCATCGTGGTGGTGGAAGGGGCGCAGGTGGCCGATTTCAACGCGTGGAACCTGAACAATCCGCGTGAACGGTTCTGGGCGGCCCGCACCAAGCAGCTGCACCGGGCCCACGTCACCACGTTCGACCGGCTCTGGTCGTGCCTGCCGTACCTGCGGCCCATGTTTACCATCACCGGCGACTCGGTGGACTATCCGCTGGACGAGGACGGCGCGGGATGCCACGACCTGCTGGGTACGCGCTGCGATCCGTACGTACATAAGCTGCTGAACGGCGAGGACTTCGACTTCTGCTGCCACTCGAACCTGGTGCGGGCGATCGCTCCGTATCACCTCGACGAGAGCGACGTCCACGACGTGCTCAACATATTCCAGGTGACCGGGCTCACGAAGGACGACCGCTACTTCGTGAAGCCGTCACCCGCGAAACGAGGGGACTATTTCGAGTTCTTCGCCGAGATAGACCTGCTGTGCGCTATCTCCACCTGTCCTCACGGCGATCTGTCGGTACAGGTCTGGGGAGAAGATGAGGGCGACCCCATCGACACCTGCCATCCCCTCGGCGTCGAGATCTACGAGCCTCGCCCGGAGCTTCTGGAAGGCTGGCAGTCGCCTCCGACAAGCGACTACCGGGGCATCCACGGCCTCGACCGCCAATGAGGCTGAGGCAGACTGCCCTCGCTACTACTCGAAAGCGAGTATCCTGGCCGCGTTGTCCACAGTTATGGCTCGAATCACATCTTGCGAAAAGCCCTTGCGGCGCATCTTGGGGACGATGTTCTCGAGAATGTGGCCGTAGCCGTGCCCGCCGTACTTCGCCAGTCGGTGCTTGGTGGCGATGTCCTGGCCGATCACAATCCTGTCGGAATAGCCGGCGTCAGCGGCGCGCTTTATGAAGTCCAGCCTCTGGGCGTCGCTGGGCATGTCGAGTTCGGCGAGAGGGTAGTACGACCCCTCGTTGCCGAACAGGTCCCACTCCAGATAGCAGCCCGACGCGGCTATGCTCAGGACCGCGTCGAACTCGAACACGGTCCTGTCCAGGTGTCCCATGATCACACGGGACAAGTCCGCTCCGTCGTTCGCAAGCAGCTCCAGTATCTCCAGCGGTGCATCCGGATGCCGCCCTGGATGGACCGATATCGCAGCGCCCGTCTCTCCCTGGGCGATCGCAGCCGCCGACAGGGACATGCGCTCGTTCGGCGCCAGCGGCCACGTGCAGCCGACCTCCCCGATGATGCCCGCCCTGATACCGGTGCTGTCTACTCCATCGACGATGTCGCCGATGATCTCCCGCGCCAGGTCCTCCTCGGTTCGATTGTCCATGCCTTTAGGATGGACCGCGTCCACGTAGAAGCCCGCACCCATGATGACGTGGACGCCCGACTCGCGGGATATCCGGGCCAGCGCATCCGGACTACGGCCGATCTGCGCCGTGGTCGCGTCCACAATCGCCCCACCGCCAACTTCCCTGTACTTCCTTAGCTCGCCAATGGCCGTGTCCACGTCTGTGAGCTGCAGGTTGAAGCGGTTGCTGTAGTAGTTGCGCCGTATCCAGCCAAGGTTCTCCAGGGTAATGGGCGCGTCCGCCAGCTCCGGAGCAGGCGAGTCCTGGGCCGGGCGATACATGAACGAGAAGTCCAGGTAGAGGTGCTCATGGGTTGTGGTCGCACCCAGCTCCGATGGATGCACGGGGCCCAGCACGGTCTGGACCGGGCCCCGGTTGCTGCCTGATGGCACGGCGACGCTCCTTGTAGTATCGTGGCCCACAGCGTAACAGGGCCCGTTTGGAGCAGCAAAGCCGCCCCCTCAACCAGGAGGGGAGGAGGTTGGGGCATGAAATTCGCGGCGTTCACCACTGTGGCGGGGTCTGCCGGGGAGGCTCGCACGGCAGGGGAGTTCATCGACAATCTCAGGCAGCAGACCATCCTGGCAGAAGAGCTTGGCTTCGAGGCCATGTGGCTTGGAGAGCACCACTTCGGGCCCTATGGAGTGGGCGATCTGCCGAACCCGGTCCTGCTCGGCGCGGACCTCGCGGCGCGAACGTCCAGGATTCGCATCGGACAGATGGCGAACATAGCCCCGTGGTGGCACCCGATACGTCTGGCGGAGGACCTCGCCATGCTGGACAACATGACCGGGGGGCGCGTGGAGGTCGGATTCGGCAGGGGCATCTGGCCCTACGAGGGCCCGCAGTTCCATCCCTACGCCGACCCACGCAAAGACAGGGAGAACAGGGTGCTGTTCCAGGAGACGGTGGAGATAGTGCGGGAGATATGGACCAACGAGTATTTTTCGCATAAGGGGGAGAACTACACCTTCCCCGTCGACGAAACGGTCTTCTCGCATCCGAAGTATCCGTCGGACCCCGCCTGGCAGGACGGGGACAGGGTAACGAAGCTGCGGGTGACGCCCAGGCCCTTCCAGGAGCCGCACCCGCCGCTGTGGATGACCGTCTCCACCGACCGCTCGGTCACGACCGCCGCCGAGCTTGGACTGAAGGCCTGCTACTGGCAGCCCCCACCTCTCAGGATCAGGCAGCGAATGGAGCTCTACGCCCAGGTCAGGAGCGAGATGGAGGGAAGGCCCTTCGCCCTGGGAGAGGACCAGGCCGTCATGCGCTCCACGTACGTCGCCCCTTCGATGGAGGAGGCGCGGCGGGATGCGGAAGAGGGGATCATGTCCGCGTTTATCTTCAACGACCCCTTTCGCGGCAGGCAGGTCTTCACCAATCCGGGTGAGGTGCTGGCCCCTGAGGTGGAGCTCGACTGGGAGTTCCTGGAGCCGCGCACCCTGCTCGTGGGCTCACCGGAGAACGTGGTGGAGAGGGTGCAGGAGCTGCAGGAGGTGTGCAACCTGGACTACCTGCTTGTCGAGTTCACGCACATGGGGATGCCGCTGGGCAAGACCCTGCGGAACCTCGAGACCTTCGCCACAAAGGTCATGCCCCGATTCGCCAGCGACGGTTGAAGCTGGAGTCAGTCCGCCTGCTGATGGATCTGGACCTTGACCGAGCCGCTGGTCTTGTCGTAAGCAGTCTCGAAGGCTTCCCCGATGCGCTCCAACGGGAAGCGGTGGGTCACCATGGGATCGAGGACCACTCTGCCTGAAGCGAGCAGGTCGATGGCGATCTCGTAGTCGTGCTTGCCGTCCAGGAGGCTGTAGCACGACGAGAAGATGATCGACTGCTCCTTTTGCAGCGGCGCGAGCAGGTCGATGGTGACCGGTTCCAGGAATCCGCCCAGAACCACGATGCGCCCCTGGGTCCGCGTTAGCCGGATCGCCTGGTCGAGCGTCGTGCCCGCGTAGCCGCCGACGCTCTCCAGCGTGAGGTCGGCGCCCCTGCCGTCGGTGGCGGCCTCGACCCGGTCCGCCAGGTCGTCGGCCTCGGACGGCAGCGCCTCGTCGGCCCCCAGGCTCATGGCCATCTCCGCCTGATGCGGATGGCGGGCGGTCACCAGCACCTTGCCGGCGCCCATCGCGCCGGCCGCAGCCACCGCGGTCAGCCCGATGTTGCCAGCACCCAGAACGAGCACCGTCTCCCCTCCGGCCATCTGCCCTCTGCGGACGCCGTGTACGGATACCGCGAGCGGCTCCACGAGTCCAGCGGCCTCCCAGGACATGCTGTCGGGGATCGGGTAGCATCCATCGGCGCGCCTTCCTATGAACTCGGCGTAGCCGCCGCCGCGCGGCGGATCGCGGTCGGTGCACTGCACGAACTGGCCCGAGCGGCAGAACCAACAGCGGCCGCAGGCGTTGCCTTGGCCGATATTCTCGATGGCCACCCGCCGGCCGACCAGGTCCGGGTCGACACCCTCTCCGACCTCGACCACCTCGCCGGCGACCTCGTGGCCGATGTGAGTCGTATCGGGCGTCGTGTTCCGGGCGTAGAAGAGCAGGTCGGACCCGCAGATCCCCGTGCAGCGGACCCGCGCGACTACCTCGCCCGGGCCTAGCTCCGGCCTGGGCGCCTCCGCCAGTCTCATCTTCTTGCCGTCGTACAGCCCGGCTTTCATCGTTGCCATCCGAGACGCTCCTGTTACCCGCCGTCCGTGACCGCCATCCCTGGGGATTCTACAGCAGCACGCCTCAACCTCGTCGAGCTTCCTCGCGAGGCTCAGGTAGAGCGACTGCGGGTCCTGCCCTGCCACACTTGCGCGGCTGCGGCTGCGGCCAAATACGCGGCTGCGCCGCCGAGTATGACCGAGGTGAAGCCGAACGACAGGGCGAGCACTGTTGCCAAGATAGCGCTGACTACGGACGTGGAGCCGTTGACGGCCCATGCCCAGGGGACGAGCGCGGGGGCCTGTTCGCCCAGGGCACGGATGGCGCGGGGGAACGGCACCCCCATCGCAATCCCCAGTGGGGCCAGCAGCACTACGCTCAGGGCGAGCCTGCCCGCCAGCGGCATGCCCAGCGTCGCATCGAACAGCGCGGGCAGGCCGAAGGCGTAGAGCACCGACAGGCCCGCCACGACCGAGACCGCGGCGGACATCGGCACGGACAGGCGGTCGGACGCCAGGCTGCCGACTCCCGACCAGACCAGCACGCCGAACAGCACCGTCGCAAAGGCATAGGTGGGCTGGTCGAGGTACAGGATGAACCTCTGCAGCAGGGGTATTTCGACCCACAGGAACCCCAGGCCCAGCCCCGCGAAGTACAGGAACGGCCACAACCTGGCCGGGGATAGATGGGGGACGGTTCCTGGGGCAGGAATCCGGCTCAAGGCCGGAATGACGGGCTGGCCCTCGCTGGTCTCCAGACGGCCCGGTCGATTGTGGCGGAAGAGGAGTGGCAGCAGGATGAACGCCCCGGCTGCGACTACGGCCACCACCAGGCTGCCCAGCACTATCAGGAACCCTGCGCCGCCGAAGGGCTGGAACGTCCTGCCGAGGCTCCCCAGTATCTCCGGCGTCTGGGACCACCTGAACAGGTGGAAATAGAAGGGGCGGTCGTCGTTGACGGGCGAGATGTCGTGGCTGTAGCCGGCGTAGAACTCCTCGCGCCCATCGGCGTCCAGGATGGTCGCGACCGCATCGTGGTATGCGGGCGTCGGATGCACGCTGAACCTGTTCAGGTCAGACGCTGCTATGCCGGGGTGGTAGACGAGGTCGTACTGGAGGGCGTCGGCGAATCCACGCGCCACGTCGATGTCCGAATCGTCGAGGGGGCCGCGCTTCACGATCAGCGTGATCGTCTGCAGGCTGCGTATGACGGCCACGTGGTCGGCCGGCTCCACGCCCTGCCGCTCCAGGGCCTCGACTGCGACCGAGACGACCCTGACGCCCTCGCTCGGCGGCGTCTGGGCCCAGCGCGTGACCGACATGAAGCCGCCGGGAGCGAGACTGCGGTAGTAGCTCTCGAAGGCCTCGACGGTGTACAGGTAGTTCTCCGACACGCCGTACGCGCCCGCGAGCACCGGCCTGAAGGAGTCGGCGAGGCTCACCTGGATTATGTCGAACCGCTCGTCCGTGCGGCTCAGGTAGCTCCTGGCGCCCTCGCCGACGACCGTCACACCCGGCCTGCCGAGCACGCCGGCCGCATGGTCCGCGAACCTCTCGCCCACAGCCTCGACGACCAACGGGTTCGAGATCACCGCTGTCACGGAGTCTGCGCCGTTGCGCAGCGCGGTAAGCACGTCGAGCCCGCCGCCCGGCTCGATCAACAGCGCACTCGAACCATCCGCCAGCCGGTAGACGAGCGAGGTCGGCATGTACCCGGTGAAGTCTGCGCTGTCGGGTGGGACCGCGCTCATGGGGCTCAGGTTGTCGCCGTCGACCGCCAGGGCCGTCTGCGGGGGGAGGCTGCCCTGGTACGCGAAGCTGAGTCCAGGCGCGGCGTGGATGCTGCCGCTCTCGATCACCTCCACGAGCGAGAAGGCGTTCCACTTGCTCCATGCTTTTGCGGCGCCCTCGTGCCGCAGGGCCTGGCTGACCGCCTTGTACGGCGACAGCCTCAGCTCGGTGACGCCGAGCAGCACGGCGGCCGCGACCGCCGCCACGCCGAGCACCCCTGGGAACAACCATGCGGGCCGCCTCAGCTCGCGCCCGGCCATCGCAGCCGCGCCGGCCAGGGCGATGACCCCGGCCACGACGACCGAACCCGCCGCGCCTACCACGAGCGGGAAGACTACGGACAGCAGGCAGCCGATCCCGGCGCCGACCAGGTTTGCGCCGTAAAGCACCCCGGCGCGGGACGGGTGCTTCGCGAGGCAGGCCCCGACTATCGAGCCGGCGAAGAAGAACGGCACCGCGAGGGCCAGGTAGTAGATCGCCAGGTAGGCGAGCTGGCTGGGCTCCCACAGCAGCGTGTACGCGTCGAAGGGCAGGACGTTGGTCACGTACAGGCCGCCTGTCGAGGTGACGGCGAAGAGCAGCGCAGCGCCGGCGACTAAGGGCCTGATGTCCCGCGACGCCAGCCCCGGTACGAGGGCCAGCGCGGTGCCGCTCGCCCCGAACCCCAGAAGGGCGAGGCTGATCGCCAGGAATGCGAAGTGGTAGCCCTGCGTCACCGCAAAGATGCGGGTCAGGGCGATCTCGAAGAGCAGGGTCGCGGCTGACACGAGGAGCACGCAGGCATACAACCCCGGGGTCGGGGCTGCATCTTTGCGCGCCTCATGGGAGTACAATGTGGACACGAAGCGACCCGCCCAGCGAAACGGAGGTGCTCTATGCCATCCTACATCCTCACGCTGACCCTCACACCTGAAGGCAGGGAGAAGCTCCTCGCCGATGCCGAGAGCCTGCACAGGATAACGTCCGAGGTCGAGACCGACGACACGATGGTGCTCGGCATGTACGCCGTACTCGGCGAGTACGACTTCGTGGTAATAGTCGAGTCCCCGGACAACGACGGCGCGGCCCGCTTCTCACTCGAGCTGGGCGTGAGGGCCGGCGCCCACATCCGCACCATGCCCGCCATCCCCATCGGACGGCTGGCGCAGAGCGACGGCAGCCCGTCGGACGTGGAGGCCGACGTCTCGGTCGCGGCCGGCGACGGCCCGCTGGAGGAAATCAGCCCTTGACGACGGGGCGGAGCGCCTCAACGTGCTCCGGCCCGGACGCGCAGCAGCCCCCGATGATCTGGCCGCCCATGCCGATCCACTCCCGGCCGTACTCGGCGTACCTTTCAGGGGTGTTCTCGCCCCAGTCAATGGCCCTGTTCTGCGCGTCCTCGGGGGGAGCCTCCTTGTAGCCGATGTTCGCGTAGGCGCCGATTGCCCCATCGAAGGCGTCCCTGAGGGCCGGCATCCTGTCCGAGGTGTACCCGGGTTCGGTGCACATGGCGAGTATGGCGTCGACCCTGCGGTCCCCCAGCCCGGCGACCAGGGCTGCCGGGTCGGCCAGGTAATTGTTGACGTGCTTGACTCCCAGGAAGAGCGGCAGGCCGACCTCCGAACACGCGTCCACGGCGGCGATGCAGTCATCGACCGAGCCCACGTACTCAGGCAGGATGGCGTCTATGCCCGAGTCGGCCAGGATCTCCGCCTGCCCCCGCAGCTCCTCGAATATCCCGGAGTGGCCCGGGCTCGAAGGGGCGATGCCGCCCGCGACGTAGGCGTCGGGGTTGACGGCGTCGCGGGCCTGGATCGCGATGTCGCCCGCGAGCTTCGTGTACTCCGCCCACCTGTCGCCGATGCCGTCCAGCCCCATCCGCGTCGGGTTGGTCCAGAAGGAGTTGGTGATGATGATGTCAGCGCCGACATTCAGGTAGTCCTCGTGGACCTCCCGCACTAGGTCGGGTGCCTCGCCAAGGGCCCGCGCTGACCAGGGGCCGATGTCGCCGGGAGGACCCGCGCCACGGGCAACCTGCACGCCTCGCCGCTGCAGCTCGGACCCGGTCCCGCCGTCCATCAACAGCAACTCGCCCCGGCCAAGAACGGTCATAATGTCTTCCCGCAAGACTCTACCTCCTGAGGTTTCAGGCGTCCTAGTATAGGGCCTGGGCATTGACTTACGCAGGTGGGCGGGCGCCATATCGAGGAATTAGCCGGTGCGGTCACACTCCGCGTGTCCGTCGTCGAGGGCCTGGGACACGTACTCCGGGTCCAGGATGGAGTCCTTCCAGTCGACGGAGCAGCCGGGCGACTCGCACGGGACGAAGTCGTCGTGGTAATCCGTGTCGTCGAGCAGATCCCGCGCGCTCCGGAGGTCGTCCAGGGTAGAGCCGGCCACCTTGCGACTGACGACACCGGCGAGGAACCGCTCGATCCTTGTGCCGTCACCGGTCTCATCCCGGAAGACCTTCGAGAACCTGCCGCCGGCATCGACGGCATCGACCCTTCGACAGGCTCAGGGCGAACGACTATCCGGGTATCGTCGCTGGCTCGATTAGACAGCCATGGGCGTCCGCCGCATGTATGGGCCCTACACTCGGCGTAGGACCTGGCCGGTGCGGTGGGGGGTGAAGGCGCCGTTTTGGATGGAGACGCCGCCGTTCACTACTACGTGCTGGACACCCTGGGCTAGGTGGTTGGGGTCTTCGAGGGTGCCGGTCTCGCGGTAGGCGGCTGGGTCGAACACGACTATGTCGGCGGCGTTGCCTGGCGTGAGGGTGCCCCTGTCGGTCAGGCCGATGCGGGCGGCTGGGGCGGCGGTGAGCTTGTGCACAGCCTGCTCGACGGTGAGGTCGCCCGTCTCGCGCACGAAGCGCCTGTAGAACCAGGCCGCCCACGTGTACGCGCCCAGGAACAGCGTGTCGGCCAGGGGGCCGTCGGTGCAGAGCGCGGTGGCGTCGGACTCCAGGGTGCAGAGCGGGTGCCGGAAGGTCTGGCGCAGCCAGTCCTCCTCGTAGGCGTGGGAGATGATGAGCGAGCGGTGGGGGTCCTCGGCCTCGGCGAGGATGACGTCGAGCAACGCGTCGAAGGGGTCGCCGCCCCGTGGCGCGAGCTCGGCAAAGCTCCTGCCCACGGACCCGGGGCGCGCCCAACTCGTGAACAGGTAGAGCCGGTCCCAGCCGACCACCTGCAGGTTGGTGACGATGCTCCTGTGCGCCTTCATTCGCCCGCGCGTCTCGGGGTCGCGCAGGCGGGCGCGCAGATCGTCGGGCGAACCCTCCAGCGCCCAGGCCGGCAGGGCGGCGCTGGCGTTCAGGATGCCGTGCAGGCGCGTGTGGGCGTCGAATGCCGCGTCGATGCCGGAGCTTCGCGCGTCCTCGACCAGCTCGACCACGCGCTCTATGGAGCCTGGCGGGCTGCCCCTGCGCGGGATGATGTGGGATACCTGGAGCCGCGCCCCGCTGGCCCGGGCGACCCGTATGCCCTCCTCGATGGCCTCGGCAGCGTGTAGGTCCTTGTTGCGCTCGTGGGTCGCGTAGAGGGCCCCCGCCCGCGCCACGATGCGACACAGCTCGGCGGTCTCGTCCTCCGACGCGGCGCTCTCCAGCGCGTACTCCAGCCCGTTCGAGAAGCCGTACGCGCCCGCCTCCAGGCCCTCCTCCAGCATCATGCCCATGCGCCGCACCTCGTCGGGCGTGGCGGCAGCGCCGGGGTCGGACATCGCGGCAAGCCTGAGGTTACCGTTGGGCACGAGGGTCGCCACGTTGACGGCCGGCCCGGCGGCCTCGAGCCTGTCGAGGTACTCGGGCATGGTCGACCAGTCGATCTGTACGACCGGGTCGTAGCCGTAGATGTTGGAGGTGAAGCGGTCGGGCTCGGTGATGGGCGCGCATCCGTGGCCGCAGTTGCCGACCAGCTCGGTGGTGACGCCCTGGGCGACGGCGCTCTGGGCGCGGGGGTCGACGAGCAGGGTGTAGTCGGAGTGGCTGTGGATGTCGATGAAGCCGGGGGCGACGATCATGCCGGTCGCGTCGAGGCGGCGCCCCGGCTCAGCGTCCCGCAGGTCGCCTATCGCGGCGATCCTGCCGTCCTCCACGCCGACGTCGGCGGGGATTCCGGGGGCGCCGGTGCCGTCTACGACGGTGCCGCCGCTAATCACGAGGTCAATCATGGTGGGGGCGCCAGTTGGGAGATGGGCAGCTTGCTCGTGGGCACGGAGAGAGCCCCCATCTCAATCTTCCCCCTCGGGGGGACGAGGTTGGATCTGCCGGTACTCGGCGAAGGCGGCGGCGACGCCTGCTTCCTCGGGGCCGCTGTCGTGGGCGAGCAGGCGTATGGCGAGGTCGAGCTCCTGGCCGCGGTCGAGGACGCCCTTGGCCCGCATGAAGGGGTTGATGGTGATGGTGCCGTATCCGGCGCAGTAGAGGGGCGCGCCGTCGAGTGACCGGTCCAGCATTACGGTGAGCCCGGCCGTCCTGCCGTGGGCGGCCTCGCCGGAGATGTCGACCCAGTCCGCGGTGCCGCCGGAGATCGAGTCAGCGCCAACGCGCCCCAGTGAGTCGAGCATGGTCGCGCCGCCATCCGGCCTCAGGCTGTCCTCGACCCGCACGGTGAAGTAGGCGTGGCGCGCGGGGCCGATGGTGAGGTCCCACCGGGTGGGGCGAAGCTGGGAGCGGACGTCGACGACGTTGGACACGTCGCCGGGCCGTATGTCGATGGTGCGGGTCTCCTCGGCGATGACGCGCCTGCCGATGTCGGGCGGCGCTCCCCACTCGACGGGCCCCTGCCACTGGAGGGACTGCACTAGCCTCAGCCGGTCGGGCCCACGCTCCTCCGCCTCGACGCCGGTCGCCCAAATGCGGCCGGGCGCCCTGCCCTGGAATATCTCGTTCACGTAGAGGTTGTAGGTGGCCTCCTCGATCTCGTTCGACAGGGTCGTGATCTGCGGGGGTAGCTTCGCTACCACGGCGTCCGCGCTGACGACGACGGAGTTGTGGTGCGGGTGGTCGCTGGGCGTCTCGGAAGTCAAGGGAACTCCGGACGGCGAGTAGAGGGGAAAGATGTAGTTGCGGAAGGTCCCCTGGGTGAGGTCGAGTATGGCGCGGTCCTTCCACCGCACGGCGACTCGGCGCAGCTTAGGCGTCGGCGAACCCGCGACTTCCTGTGTCTCGATACCGACGTCGAAGTGGCTCACGCGCCGTCGCTCTCCAAGTCCGGGGGATTAAGGTCGACCGTGAAGCCGTACTTGGACGAGCTGACTGCGGCGTCGGTCACGCGGATGGAGTCGAGGTTGTCCGCGCCGTGGGTCTCGGGCTGCCGCCCCTCAGCGAGGGCCGTGAGCATCTCGCCCATCGAGCCGCCCCACGCCTCCGGGTGCCAGGACCCGTGGATGTCGAACGTCTCCCTCTTGTCCCGGTCTCTGCCGGAGGCGATGGTAAGCTCGACCCGCCCTCCCTTGATGGGGCCGTGCCTGGCGACAGACGCCACGGCCTCGCTCCCGTCGACGATCCACAGGTAGGGCGAGTGGTGGAGCGCGCTGGCGATGTTGTTGAAGTGCAGCGTCGCCATCAGGTCGTCCGGCTCGTACTCGCACAGGATCGAGTAGACCATCGGGTCGCGGGCGAGCTGGCCCGGGACGCGGGTCGTGACCGCGCGGACCCTGGACGGAGTGCGGCCCGTGAAGAAGCGAGTCAGGTCGACGTAGTGGATGCCGTTGTCGATGATGGTGAAGTCGGGGAATGTCACGGACGGAGAGCCGGGCCCGTCCTGGTGCTGGCGGTGCAGGTGGGTGACGCTGAAGACGTGGCCCAGCACACCGGTGTCGATCACAGCCTTCAGGGCCCGGTGGTAGGGCGCCCAGCGGGCCTGCTGGTTCACCATGAGAACCACGCCCGCCTGCTCGCAGACTGCGACGATCTCCTCGGCCTCCTCCAGGGTCGGCGCGAGGGGCTTCTGGGAGAGGATGTGCTTGCCCACCTCCGCAATCTTCTCGACCAGGGGCAGCCGGTCGGCCGGCACGACGGCGAGATCGACGACATCCACGTCGGCTCGGTCCAGGACCTCGTCGACGTTCGTGGTAACGAAGGGGATGCCGTACTCGTCAGCCGCCCGCTGCGCCTTCTCCTCCACCAGGTCGCAGGCGGCAACCAGGCGGTAGCCGAAGTCGCGGTATGCGGGCAGGTGCGCGCCCGTGGCGATGTTTCCGCAGCCGACGACGGCGATGCCGTACCGCTCGACTATCTCGCGGGCAGGAGGCGCCGGTCTGTAGCTGTCAGGTGGTAGGTCGATATGCATGTGCATACCTCAGCAGGCCGTGGAAGGGCTCGCGGAAGAGACCGGAGCCGTTAGTCGCGAAAGTAGGTAGGAGATCGCTCGAACGCAGAGGCGCGACCCGTACCACTCTGTCCTTCCGGGCCGGCCTGCTCCCCTTCCAGCCTGGCGACGCGCTCGGCGAGCTCATCGAGCCGGCCTTCGACGCGGCCAAAGCGGTCGTCGACATGGGTCTCCAAGCGGTTGAGCAACGCAAAGGTCAGCGCCGCCAACGCAACTCCTACAGCCAGGACGCCAGCCAGTATGGTAATTACGGCGAGTTCAGTCATGGTGACGAAAAGTCTAACATATCCAGGCGACAGGCATCGCCGGGCGGCTGCCTACGCCCCGGTCTGCTGCTCGACGGCGGTCCCGGTCCACTCGGGGCTGGTGAACAGGCTGCTTACCGACTCGCCGAGGTGGATCCGCCGGATGGCCTCGCCCAGGAGGGGTGCGACCGACATTACGCGCAGGTTGGGTATCTCGCCGTGGCGACGGGGGACGGTGTCAGTGGTCACGACCTCGGCAACATCGGCCTGGGCCCGGAACCTCTCCGCGGCGGACCCGGTGAAGAGCCCGTGGGTGCACGCAAGGGAGACCTGCGTGACGCCGCGCTCCCTCAGCCGCTCCAGCAGCTCCATGATGCTGCCGCCCGTCGCGACCTCGTCGTCGAGGACAATGGCCCGCTTGCCGTCCACGTCCCCGACTACCGTGTCTATCACGACCTCGGTGTCGCTGATGCGCTTCTTGTTGCCGGCGGCCACGGGTACGCCGAGCAGGCGCCCGAAGTGGGCCGCGTCCTTCGCCCGCCCGAAGTCGGGTGAGACGACCACGGTGTCGTCGAGGCTGCGGTTGCGGAAGTGGCTGGCGAGGATGTTGAGGGCGTTCAGGTGGTCTACGGGCACGCTGAAGAAGCCGTGCACTTGGGGCGCGTGTAGGGTCATAGTGAGGATGCGGTCCGCGCCGGCTGTGACGAGCAGGTCGGCGGTGAGCCTGCCCGCGATCGATATACGGGGCGCGTCCTTCTGGTCGGAGCGGGCATAGGCGTTGTAGGGGATGACGGCGGTCACGCGGGACGCAGACGCGCCCCGGGCGGCGTCGAGCATCTGGAGCAGCTCCATCAGGTGATCGTGCACCGGCGGCACGAGGGGCTGGATCACGAATACGTCGGCCTCCCGGCAGTTCGCGTTGAGCTGGACCTGGAGGCAGTCGTTGCTGAAGCGTGTGAAGGTAGCCGGGCTCAGCGGCACGTCCACGTAGCTGCAGATCTCCTCCGCAAGCTCGGGGTGGGCGTTGCCGGAGAAGACGACTATGTTACGCATGTGCTGCTCCTGGTTCGGGCTAATTGATACCCTAAGCCACAGGCCACAAGTCCCGAATAGTCGGCCTGAAGGTCTCGTCAAAGGCCTTCAGGTTGTCCATCAGCCACTGAGAGTATTCTGGCCAGCGCTCCCGGTCACTTAGGTTGGCATCCCTTCTTGCGTACACCCGGCGCGTTCGCACATTCGGAGTACTGTGCCACGTCAATGCACCCAGGTCACTCTCGATCCTCTCACTCCTATCCTGCAAGGCATCAAAGTGTCGACCCGCGTCTTCGGTATCCATCACGAGCTCAACTCGTAGCTCGTTGCTTTCGTAAGAATTCGACCCCGAGTTCCACGTAGATGCAATTGCTCTCAACGAGAACCCACGTGCAAGGGAGTCACCGATCCACATTTCGCTTCCAGGGGCAGGATCTGGAATCCCCAAGGGAGCTCCATGGTCGTCCACGAACCTCCTAAACTGAGCCCAGAAATCGAGCTGCAATCTTTGTGTTTCAGTGAGTTCCAGTTGGCTCGCGGCGGCGGAAACCGTCCGCGACCAGTCGTTGGGCTTCGAAACGACGTTGAACTTGGGTGCCTTGTCGGACTTGCCAATCTGCCAGACTTCGATCTCCAGTCCAAAGAAGCTAAATCTCTCGTTAGTAATCTCATTCAGCCAGTCGAGCGCGGCGCGGTGCTCCTCTGTTAGCTTACGCGAGATCCATACGATTGTTGTGGCGTTAAGCCCTGCTGCGTAGGTCAGCAACTGCCCAAGGTGCGTGTGGTCAGTTCGCTCCAATTGGTTCTCGATGAGTACCCATGTGTCGCTTGCCATGTCCTTACAAAGAACGTCGGCGCTGAACGAACCTACCGACTTCTCCCGAGCCTCCAACTCCAACTGTAGCCCAATCGTGTCTCCGAGCAGCTTCAGATTGGCATCCTGACACAGCCACGGCGTAAAGTTCCTGTCCTCTATAGTCCAAACCTCTCTCAAATCTACCTGTTCGAGTCTACCTAGCTCAGGCGTGACCATGTTCTCGATTCTCCTTAGCTAACTTTACAGGCGCGGCGGCTGGGCGGCGGGGTAGACCTGCTCGGACGGCAGGACCTCCGGCTCGATGGGCAGCGGGCCGCGCTCGGCGCTCATTCGCTCGCGCAGCGCGGCCGTCGCGGCCACGTCCACTGCGTCGGCCGCAGGTGTGAGCACGACGCCGTAGGACTCGCGCGCGTGGTCGGGCGTGACCTTGTGCTGGGTTACGTCGGCGAGCACGGCTTCGGGGTCGCGTTGCAGCGGGTCGCCGTAGCCCCCGCCGCCGGGCTGGATGAGGCGGTACACGTCGCCCCTGTGCAGGGTGCGCAGGAACTTGGAGGGCAGAACCTCGGCGTCGGTATCCGGGTTCAGGACGTTGAAGGAACGGCTGCCGGGCGAGCCGCCCTGGGTGCCCCAGGGCAGGAACCGGGCGCGGTCGGAGCGGATCTGCAGCGTGGCCTCGTCGTGCAGCAGCTCGAATTCGCGGACCATGCCCAGGCCGCCGCGGTACCTGCCCGCGCCGGCCGTGTCGGGGATGAACCCGTAGCGGCGCACCAGGAGCGGGTGGTACGCCTCGATCGACTCTATGGGGGTGTTGGACATGTTGTGGATGGGGGCCGACGCGCCGTCGGCGCCGTCGGCGAAGGGATTGCCGCCCCTGGGGCCGTCGTTGTCGAACTCCACGAATACGAAGGCCTTGCCGTTGTCGTCGTAGCCGCCGAAGCTGATGCCCACCTCGCCGCCGCCCCACGCCGCGGGGACCTGGCCCGGCAAAGCCTTGGACATTGCTCCGAAGACGGCATGGGCGACCCTGAATCCGCCGAGACCGCGCGCCGCTACGGGCGCGGGGTGCTGGGGATTCACGTAGCAGCCGGGCGGGGCGACCACGTCGAAGGGGCGGAAGAAGCCGGCGTTTGCGGTGATGTCTGGGTTGGTCAGGCTCTTGAATACGGCGTAGACGGCCGACTTCGTGAAGGGCAGGTTGGGGTTGATGGAGCCCTTGGCCTGGGGCGACGTGCCGGTGAAGTCGACCAGCATCTCCTCGCCCTGGATGGTCACTTTCACCCTGATCTCGATGGGCTCGGGCGAGAAGCCGTCATCGTCCACGTAATCCGAGAACTCCCAGGTGCCGTCTGGCAGCGCCTCGATCTCCGCCCTCGTGAGGCGCTCGGTGTAGTCGATGATGTCGGTCATGTAGGCCTTCAGGTCCTCAATGCCGTACTCGTCGAGGAGCCGGAGCACGTCGCGCTCACCCTGCTCCACCGCCGCGACTTGGGCGAGCACGTCGCCCTGGACCATGTCGGGCACGCGCACGTTCTTGCTCAGGATGCGCCAGATCGCGTCGCTCCTCACGCCCTCCTCGAAGAGCTTGATGGGGGGCAGGCGCAGGCCCTCCTGGTATATCTCGGTGTTATCGCAGGCGTTGCCGCCGGCGACCCGCCCGCCGATGTCGGTCTGGTGGGCGATTACCGAGGTCCAGGCGACCAGGGCCTCGTTGTAGAAGACGGGCTTGAAGAGGAAGATGTCGGGCAGATGGCTGCCGCCCTCGTACGGATCGTTGTTGATGAACACGTCGCCGGGCTTCACGTCGTCGCCGAAGTAGTTGCGGACGGCATCGAGGGCGGGCTGCATCGCGCCCATGTGAAGGGGCAGGGTGAGGCCCTGGGCCACCTGGTCTCCCTCGGCGTTGAATATGGCCGTCGAGAAGTCCATGCCGTCCTTCACGACCGCCGAGCGGGCCGTCCTCACGACCGTGACGGCCATCGTGTCCGCGGCGCTGTACAGGTAGTTCCTGATGACGTCGCGGGTTATCGGGTCGAGCCCTTCTCCGGTCTCCATGTGCGTGCCGCCTGTGCCCTGAGTCGCTGTCTCCCGCAGCCCATTCACGGGTTGCTGCGGGGCGAACGCAGTGTAGTTTCAAGCCGGCGCGGGGTCAACGTCACCGATGGTCGTTGAGCCTTGGCGGAGGACTCAAAGTAAATCCGGGCTCTTCAGCTCGGGGAAGTAGGTGGAAAAGAACCCGCGGTCTCGTGTGAGAAAGGCGTCCGCCGCCAACACGGCGTGAGCACCTATGAGGAAATCGGTGATGATGCGCTTCCGGGGCCCGCCTGCCTGGCGGTAACGCTTCCATCGGAGGCCTGCCTCATAGGCCATAGCCGAGTCTACTGATGACTGGGCAGCCCCCAAATCCTGCAGCGCACGGTCCAAAGAGTCCCGGTCGGCGAAGGAAGGGACCAGCTCCGCGTATACGAGGTCGGAGACTATGATGGCGCCTGCGTCGTAGGCCGCCCTCAGCCACCTCCTCGACTGTGGCCCGTGCTCATCGTCCGGGATGAATACATCCAACAGCACACTAGTGTCGACAGCGGTGATCACCTTCCACGAATCTCTTCAATGTATTCGTCGACACTCACGCCCTTGCCGAGTGCGTCCTTGCCGAGTATCCCGTACACCCGGTCAACGGGGTGTTCGACAGTGGTCCTCTTTCTGATAAGGAGGCCGCGGTCGGTGGGGTCGATCTCGATCTCGACGTTGTGATGGAGCCCAAAGCGTTCCCGCAGCGCCTTGGGTATAGTGATCTGACCTCTTTCGGATACTCTCATGACTTCCTCGGTATGTATGGCTGATACATGAAATCATACTGAGCACCGCGCTGCAAGGCTGGGTACCCTCGACTCTGGGGGAGTACCTCCTTCTCAACACTTCTTCCAGGTGACGGAAGAGGCTAGCCCCCTCTCGGCTGCGAACGGCCGTGTCTGGCTGTGGCATTTGCCTCTTCGATTCTCATATCCTATGCGCCGTCGAATACTCTTAGGAGAATTGCACAGGTGAGTGCCCCGACGCAGATAGACCCGATCAGGTTCGAGGTGATTCGGAATGCCTTGGTCGAGGCGACGGAGGAGATGGCTTCGGCGCTTAGGCGAAGCGCGTATTCGACTAATATCAAGACGCGGCATGATTTCTCGTGTGCAGTGTTCGACTTGGAGGCGCGGACGGTGGCCCAGTCTTTCAGCCAGCCCAACCATCTGGGGTCGCTGGTGGAGACTGTGCCGAGGGCGCTGACCCGGTACGGGCCGGAGAGGCTGGGCGAGGGCGACGGGATCCTGGTGAACCTGCCCTACGAGGGCGGGGTGCACCTGAACGACATTACGCTCATATCGCCGGTCTACCACGGCGGCGAGGCCGTGGGCTACGTTGCATGCCTGGCCCACCACGTGGACGTGGGCGGGGGCGCTCCGGCCAGCATCGGCGCGTTCCGCGAGATCTACCAGGAGGGGATCATCATCCCCCCTGTCAAGCTTGTGGAAGGCGGGGAGATCGACCCCGATGTCTTCGACCTGGTGCTTGCGCAGGTGCGGGCGAAGCGAGAGACGGCGGGGGACTTCCGCGCCCAGATCGCGGCCAACAACACCGGCATACGCCGCATGAACGCACTGCTGAACCGCATGGGCGTGGACACGGTCCGGCGCTACGTCGACGAGCTGATCGAGTACACGGACCGGCGCACGCGCACCGAGCTGTCGACGCTGCCCAAGGGTGTGTACGCCGCCGAGGGCTGCCTGGACAGCGACGGCTACACGGAAGACCCGGTGACGCTGGCGGCCAGTGTGACCATCGACGAGGAAGGGGTGCTGTTCGACTTTTCAGGCTCGGACCCGCAGCGCCCAGCGCCGGTCAATTCGACCTACGCCCAGACACACTCGGGCGCGGCCTTCGTCCTCAAGTGCCTCATCGACCCCGACGTTCCCGTGAACGCCGGGTTCTACCGCAACGTGCGGATGGTCACTCCGGAGGGCACCGTGGTCAACTGCACGGAGCCGTATCCGGTGGTGGGAGGCTGGGAGACGCAGCTGCGGCTGGTCGACGTCATCTTCAAGGCCCTCGCCCAGGCCATCCCCGACAGGGTACCCGCGGGCACGGAGGCGATGATCTGCCACTCGGGGTTCGGCGGCACGGACCCCTACAGGGACGAGACGTACTGCTTCCTCGAGACGATAGCGGGAGGGTACGGCGGCCGGGCGTCGAGGGACGGGCCCGACGCGGTGCAGCCCCACGGGAAGAACACGGCGAATGCGCCTGTGGAGGAGACCGAGCTCAACTACCCGGTCCGCATCACCCGCTACGAGCTGGTGGAGGACTCCGAGGGGCCGGGCAGGCACCGCGGCGGCCTGGGACTGCGCCGTGACTACTTTTTTCCAGACCACGAGGCGTCCTTCACCATCCTGGCCGACCGCGAGCGCTGGGGGCCCCACGGCCTGTTCGGCGGGCTCCCCGGCGAGAGGGCGCACTACGTGCTCAACCCCGGCTCCGACGCGACCGAGCTTGGCTCCAAGATCACGGTCCAACTCCAGGAGGGCGACGTGGTGAGCTATCGCACCTGCGGTGGAGGCGGCTACGGCCCGCCGGAGGAGCGCGACCCGGCCACCGTGCTGAACGATGTACGTAACGGCAAGGTAAGCCCGGAGCGTGCGCGGGAGGTCTATCGCGTCGCCGTGGACACGGATACGTGGACCGTGGACGTGGAGGCGACCGCCAGTCTCCGCTCGAACTCCACGGCAGACCAGGAGCACGGGCGGTGACCGGCCAGTACCGCCTCGGGGTGGACGTCGGAGGGACGTTCACCGACGCCATCCTGCTCGACGAGTCGACCGGCGAGGTGCGGACCGGCAAGGTGCCCTCCACGCCCAGCGATCCCTCGCAGGGGTTCCTCAGGGTCGTCGACCGGATGCTCGGGCAGAGCGACGTCGCTCCCGATGCGGTCAGGTATCTCGTCCACGGCACCACGGTTGCCACCAACGCGATCATCGAGGGCAACCTGGCGCGGACGGCGTTCGTAACGACGGAGGGCTTTCGAGACCTGCTGGAGATACAGACGGGGATCCGCCCCGTGCTGTACGACCTGCAGTTCGAGAAGCTGCGGCCGCTGGTGCCGCGGTACCTGTGCTACGGCATACCCGAACGCCTCGACTTCCGCGGCGGCGTGCTGGCGCCCCTGGACGAGGACGCAGTGCGGCAGGTGGCCGAACGGCTGCACGACGAGGGCGTGGAGTCCGTCGCTGTGTGCCTCCTGCACTCCTACGTCAACCCTGACCACGAGCGACGTATCGGCGAGGTCCTGAGCGAGGCGCTGCCGTCCGTGCCGGTGTCGCTCTCGTCGGAGGTCGCGCCGGAGTTCCGGGAGTACTTCCGGGCCAGCACGACGGTGATCAACGCCGCCATCCGGCCCGTGGTCTCCCGTTACCTGGGGAACATCCAGGAGCGGGTACGCGGGTCCGGCATAACCGGAGAGCTGCTGGTCATGCAGAGCAGCGGCGGGGTCCTGACCTTCGACGCGGCCATCGAGAGGCCCGTGTTCATGGTCGAGTCGGGGCCGGCGGCCGGCGTGATCGCGGCCAGCCATCTTGGGAGCTCGCTGGGGCACGGGAACGTCATCTCGTTCGACATGGGCGGCACCACCGCCAAGGCCGGCCTCATCGAGAGCGGCACGCCGCGCGTTACCAAGGACTACGAGGTGGGCGGCACGGCCGGGGCCACGGAGCACGGCGCGAGGGGGTCGGGCTATCCGATACGCACGCCGGTCATCGACCTAGTGGAGATCGGCGCGGGCGGCGGCTCGATAGCGTGGATCGACTCGGGCGGCATCCTGCGGGTCGGTCCGCAGAGCGCGGGTGCCGACCCGGGGCCGGTCTGCTACGGCCAGGGCGGGACCGAACCCACCATCACCGACGCCAACCTGGTGCTGGGCAGGCTGTCGCCCGGCTACTTCCTGGGCGGCGAAATGGAGCTGGATGTCGAGGGAGCACGGCGCGCCATCGAGACCCGGTGCGCCGATCCCCTGGGCATGGGCGTGATGGAGGTAGCCTTGGGCATCGTGGAGATCGCCAACAGCGCCATGGTCGGCGCGCTGCGCCAGGTCTCCGTCCAGCGCGGCCACGACCCCAGGGACTTCATGCTGGTGGCCTTCGGGGGCGCCGGGCCCGTCCATGCCAACCGGCTGGCCGCCGAGCTCGAAATCCCGACTGTGCTGGTGCCCCCGAGCCCGGGGACGACCTCGGCCATGGGCCTGCTCGTGACCGACATCAAGCACGACTACTCGGTGGCGCTGGTCCAGCGGGCCGACAGGCTGGACTTCGAGGCCGCCGCGAATAGCTTCAGGCGTATGAAGGCGGAGGGCGCGGCGGCCCTGTCACGGGAAGGCGTTGCGGCTGGCGAGACGGCCTTCCTGTACCAGGCCGACATGCGCTATGTTGGCCAGAGCTACGAGCTGACCATACCGCTGCCCGACGGCGGGCCGTCGCCCGAGAAGCTGGCAGGCGTCATCGGCCGCTTCCATCAAGAGCACGAGCGCGCCTATGGGTTCAAGGCCGATGGGGAGCCGGTCGAGTTCGTTGCGCTGCGGCTGAGCGCCATCGGGAGCATTTCAAGGCCACGGGCGAGGGAGATACCCGGCAACGGCGGGGACCCGGCCGCCGCCCTGAAGACACGGCGGGCCGTCTACTTTGCCGAGAGCGGGGGGCATGTGGACTGCGCCGTGTACGACAGGTACGGGCTGGGGCCGGACTTCGAGATCAGCGGCCCGGCTATCGTGGAGGAGGTCGACTCGACTACGGTGATTCACCCCGGCTACCGGGCTGTGGTGGACAGGTACGGGAACCTGTTCCTGGGGAGGCAGGGAGCGGGCTGTAAGAGCCTTTGACCGCCGTCGAACAGCCGTCTACTGCTACGCAAGCCAAGCTGCCGCCCGGCCCCTGAATTTCGGCTTCCGCCGGAATGACGGATGCTCAAAGGAATCAGTGACCCTGCTTGATGTAGTCGGCTATGCGTTCGCCTATGACCATTGTTGTGACGTTGGTGTTGGCTCGGATGCAGTCGGGCATTATCGACGCGTCGGCCACGCGCAGCCCGTCGATGCCCTTGACCCTGCCGTGCTGGTCGACGACGGACAGGGGGTCCGAGTCGGGCCCCATCTTGCAGGTGCCCGATATGTGGTGGCTGGTGTTGATGTGCCGCTTCAGCCACTCGTCCAGCGTGTCGTCGGACTGTAGGTCGGCGTCGGTTGGGGTGACCCTCTCCTCGATGATGTCGCGGTACTCGTCGCGCGCCGCCAGCTCGATGCAGATGTGAGCCGCCTCTCGCAGGCGCTGGCGGTCGAACGGCTCGCGCAGGTAGTTGTAGTCGAGGTCGGGCTGCACGTGTGGGTCCGCGGATGCAGGTCCCTGAATCCCCACTCGTCGTTGCCCGCCGAGGCCCACCCGTCGTAGTCCTCCGGCACGCCGCGGAGGAATATCTGGGCGTTGACGGCGCTGGAGCCGCCGACGATCCTGCCCCGGGGCACCAGCATGGGCTCGGACTCCTCGGTGGGCCTGCCGACGTAGTTCCAGCTGAACTTGCTGTCCGCGCCGAAGGCCCGCGCCCAGATGTTCCTGTCGCCGCCGTGGCCCAGCCTGATCTCGTCGGGCATCTGGTCGATATCGGGGTAGTCCGGCCCGGCTTCCAGCAGCAGGACCGACCGGCCCGGGTCTTCGGAGAGCCGGGTTGCGACTATCGCGCCGGCCGAACCGGCCCCGACTACGATGGTGTCGTACTTCATCCGGATTTCTCCGCCAAGCCCATTTTGGGCTAGGTCGAATTCCTCAGGCTACGCGATCTCGGTGAGAACTGCCCTTCGACAAGCTCAGGGCGGCTAATGCAGGGCAATTATACACGCGAAGAACGTGCCCAATTCCCTCGCGTCTACCCGGGTCCAGGGAGAGTCGGGCAGACCCGGCTCCTCCGGATCTCGGGGCGCCTCGAACACCCTCCCTCCTATAACCCAAGGCCTGCCCAGGTCGTTTTAAATGGCATAGAGCCGGCCGCACAGGATGGCAAGCAATGGGAACAAAAGCTGAGGCCATAGCACAGACGCCAAGGATCTGTCCGCAAAGAGGAGATCCTGAGATGCGAGATGCAGCGTCTCCTCGTTCCTTATCCATCCATACATACCTTTAGCGACACCGTTCCTGGAGCCGCTGCCCAACCCTCGAACCAGCTCTGTTGGTCCGACGCTATACGAGACCAAGTATCGCAATGGGAGGGCGGTGGAGGAGCACTGCAAGGAGGTATCCGATGCGGACCCGAAGGCCGATTTCCCGGTTCTCGCCTATTAGACTGGCTTCCATCGCCATGACCGCCACTGCGGCAGTCGCAATGATGGCTGTGGCTACACTCGCACTCATTTCGCCGCGCCCGGTTCACGCCGACCACAACAGCTTGGAAGTCAAATGCCCCGGTCCGATTCGCGAGGGTGAATCGGGGAATATGCGCATCAAGCGGGACGGCTACAGGGTCGTGTCCGCAGTCATATTCACGCATCACGGCCACTACTCCGCCGGACCTGAGGACTTCGAGGAGTATCACGGCGTGAAGTTCAAGACGAAGTCGGGCCAGAAAACGCTGCGCGTCCCGCTCAACACCACCGAAGACTCCCTGCCCGAACACGACGAGACCTTTGCCGCCGGCTTCATGAGCGACGATGGGTGGCGCCAGTGCGTGGTCACGATCGAAGACGACGACGCCCCGGAGATCACCCGGGTCGAGATTATCTCGCAGCCTGTAGACGGGTACGCCTACCGCGCCGGGGACTCCATCGACATCGCAGTGGAGCTGAGCGCCAAGGCGGATGTGGCAGAAGGCACCATGTTGAGCCTGTTCCTCGGCGACGGGAGCGACAGCACCTGGAGGGGCGCCCAGTACCTCAGTGGCTCCGGGAGCCACTCGCTCGTCTTCAGATACCGGGTCAAGCCGGAAGACCTCGACTTGGACGGAATCAGCGTGAGCTCCGCTTCCGTCAACGATGATCACACCCCAGCCTCCGGGTTCACGGGCAGCATCTACTACGCGGGGACCGACGTGCCGATCGACTACACGCACCCCGGAGTCAAAGGCGGATGGCGCCAGAAAGTCGACGGTCGGCCATACGTACAGAGCGCCCGGATGATCTCCACCCCGCCCGATGGATGGGAAGCATACCGCGCCAACCAGGCCATAGAGGTGTCCATGACTTTCGATACCGACGTGGTGGTGGAGGGCGACGTAACCATCGATCTGTACCTCGAGTACGATCCCGGCAGGTGGGACGAGGTAACCAGACGGGCGGGCTACATCAGGGGGTCCGGCACCGACACCCTCGTGTTCGGTTACACAGTCCGCCCAGGCGACACGTCCCCAGAGGGAGTGGGGCTGTTCATGGGTACGGAGACCTATGGCTTCGGCGGCTCCGGCGCCATCAGGGCCAAGGGCACGGACGTCGATCGGAACCCCTGGTATCTCGGCACGGGGCCCCAGCCGGAACACAAGGTGGATACGGACCCGCCAGGAATTTCGTCGGTCAGCATCACGTCTACTCCGACAGATGGAGAGACTTACAGCGTTGACGCAACCATCAGCATCGAGGTCGTATTCGACGAGGACGTAACGATCAGCGGAGATGTGCACCTGGAGCTCGATGTTGGCGGAGAGATACGCACTGCGACCCTCGGGGCGGTGGCGGAAGGCGCCTACGACAGCTCTCTGACCTTCGAATACACGGTGCAGGAGGGCGACACGGACACGGACGGCGTGGGCATCGACGCCAACAGCCTGAGACTCAACGGCGGCGGCATCCACGACATCGCCGGCAACTCGGCGGGGCTCTCCCATGAAGCCGTTGCCGCCGACTCCAGCCAGAAGGTGAACGCGTCCTCACTGCAATGAGCTCGTAGAAGGGGCCCGAGGGCTCCATAGAGGAGGACCAGAATGGCAAGGACACAGTCGCTTCATCGCCACCCGACCTTACCGCTTCTCGCGTGATGGTCACCAACCTTAGGTGCGGCCGACACTGAGGCTCATTCTCAGCCGCAGCAGAGCAGCTCTTCAAGGAGGTCTCAGATGAAGTACATACAACAGAAGCCCCGTTCTCGCCTGTCCGTTCCGGGTTCCATCGCCATGACTGCCACGTCGGCAGCCGCATTGATGGCTATTGCGGTCCTCGTACTCGCTTCACAGCACCCGGTATACGCAGACCACGACGGCATGTACGCAGTCTGTCCCGATCCGATCTCCGAAGGCAACTCCGGTCAGATAGGCGCTCGCCGTTCAGGTTACGGGATCAAGCGGGCGACCTTCTTCACAGACCACCAGTACCACACTGCCGGTTCCGATGACTACGAGGAGTATCACGGGTTCACGGTCGAGTCGGGCTCATCAGGCGGCGACAGCACCCTGTGGGCCCCCATCGTCACGAAGGAGGACACGCTCCCCGAACACGACGAGACCTTCGAAATCGGCTTCTGGGACGGAGGCGTCTGGCACGGTTGCGTGGTTACGATAGCGGACGACGACGCCCCTGAGATCCTCAACGTGAGCATCAGCTCATCTCCCGTCGACAAGTACGCCTATCGCGCAGGCGACAGCATCGACATCGCGGTGGAGATGGACGCCAACGTGGACGTAGCGGAGGGCGCCATGCTCGCCCTGTTCCTCGGCGATGGCGCAGCCAGCACCTGGCGGGGCGCGGGCTACCACAGCGGCTCCGGCAGCCGGTCGCTCGTCTTCAGGTACACGGTGAAGCCGGAAGACTTCGACATGGACGGAATCGCGGTGGGCGCAGCCGCGGTGGCCGGCGACCGCACCGCGGCATACGGCTTCAGCGGCAGCATCTACGCCGCGGGCACCGATGTCCCAATCAACTACACTCACGCGGGAGTCGAGGGCGGCTGGCGCCAGAAGGTCGACGGGCGGCCCTACGTGCAGAGCTCCCTGATAGTCTCCTCGCCGGGGGACGGATGGGAAGCCTACCGCGCCAACCAGGTCATCGAGGTCTCCATGACCTTCGACACCGACGTGGTGGTAGAGGGCGACGTAACCATCGACCTGTACCTCGAGTACGACCCCAGCAGGTGGGATGAGGTGACGAGACGCGCGGGCTACATCAGGGGGTCCGGCACCGACACGCTCGTGTTCGGCTACACCGTCCGCCCAGGCGACACGTCTCCCAAGGGCGTTGGACTGTTCATGGGCACGGAGACTTACGGGTTCGGCGGGTCCGGCGCCATCAGGGCCAAGGACACGGATGTCGAGCGGAATCCCTGGTATCTTGGCACAGGACACCAGCCGGACCACAAGGTCGATACTGAGGCACCTGCCATTTCGTCTATTGGCTTCACGTCCAGTCCGACCGGCGGAGCGACATACGGCATTGGCGAGACCATCAGCGTCGAGGTCGTCTTCAGCGAGAGGGTGACCGCAATTGGAGACGTGCACCTGGTGTTCGATGTTGGCGGCGTACCGCGCCAAGCGACGGTCAGGCCCGTGGGGGACCGCACCTTCAGCAACGCGCTGGTCTTCGACTATACCGTGCAGCAGGGAGACGCGGACGCGGACGGCGTGGGCATCGACGCCAACAGCCTGAGACTCAACGGAGGCGGGATCTACGACATCGCGGGCAACTCAACAGGCCTGTCCCATAACGCAGTCGCCGCCGACCCGGCCCAGAAGGTGGACACCTCTTCCTAACACCGGCCTTGGAGATGCCCCAACGGCGCGACGCGCCGTTGGGGCATCCGTTTTCTAAGAGAGCAAGTGATGCGATCGCCAGCCCTCTCTCGGCTGCTTACGTATATATCAAATATGCTATAATTAGAGATAATGGAAGAACGACACAAAGGAGGTCGAAGATGAACCAAGAGTACATTTCAGCAGCCGGGCCCAAGGGGACTCAAGATTAACTGGACAGTTGAGACCCTGAATGAAGCCGTGGACAAAGAACTCGATGACCTGCCCGCCGATATGCGCGCCCGATTCGTGCGCATCAGCGAGTTGATTTCGGCGGTCGGACTGGATCGCGTCGGCTCTTCGCATGTCAGGCATTTGAGGGGCCGGCTCTGGGAAATGCGGATGAGGGGCAAGGATGGGACATCGCGTGCGCTGTACGTGACCGTCCGTGATAAGCGGGTCGTGGTGCTTAGGGTCTTCACCAAGAAAACGCAGAAAACGCCTCGCAGGGAGATTGATCTGGCGCTACAGCGCGCCAAGAGGATAGTTGACTAACAAATCTAGCCAAAGGACACATTCATAAACTGAGCAAGATAAATGACTTGCACGACAGGTGGAGCAGGGACCCGGACTACCGGACCGCCTATGAAGAGCTTGGAGGCGAGTTTGAGTTGGCGCGTTCGCTAATCGAGGCTCGAACTGAAGCCGGACTCACCCAGGCACAGCTCGCCGAGCGCATGAAGACGACCCAATCGGTCGTTGCCAGGCTCGAGAGTGGCCGCGTTCACCTGTCCACCAGGACGCTGGAGAAGTTCGCCCGGGGAACTGGCACACGGCTGAGGATCAGCTTCGATCCGGCGGACAGCCAAGCCTGACCAGTACCGTAGGCGGCCGCAACATGTGCCCGCCCATCGACATGAACAGGGCCAAGGGGAACCTACGGCCCTCGGGGGAGTTGCCTGAGATTAGGCCCCGCGCTCGAGGACTATGTTGGACATGGGGTCGAGTGACGCGGTCCACTTCGGCGGGACTATGGTGGTGGAGTCGTACTCCTCGACTATGAGCGGGCCGGGGGTCGGGCCGCCGCCCAGGGCAGGGCGGTCGACAACCGGCGTCTCGGTCCAGCCCGTTTCAGTGCCGAAGTAGATTCTGCGGTCGGCGGGGGCGCTCGATGCCGAGCCGTCGAGCGAGACGCTGTCGGGCACGCGCGGACGCTTGGACGTGCCCCTGGCGATGACGCGGATGCCGACTAGCTGCAGGGGCTCTTCGACCCGGTAGCCGTACGTCCTGTCGTGCTCGCGCATGAAGACCTCGGTGATGGCCGGTAGGGACTCCTCGCTGAAGCGGGCTACGGGCATGTTGATGGTCAGGTCCGAGGTCTGACCGGCGTACTTCACGTCGAGCTGGGCCTGTATGTGCTGGAGCGGCCCGTCGAAGCCCTCAGCCATCAGCAGGCGACGACCCTCGGCCTCGAGCTCGTCCAGGATGGCGTTCGCCTCGTCGAGGTCGACGTCCGCTAGGCGCTTGAAGTGGGTGCGGACGAAGTGGTGCTCCACGTCGGCGAACAGCAGCCCGAACGCGCTGAATACGCCCGGCGACGGGGGCACGATGATGCGCGATATGCCGAGGGTCTCGGCCAGCCCGGCGGCGTGGATCGGGCCGCCGCCACCGAAGGCCATCAGGCTGAACCGGCGCGGGTCCCGCCCGCGTTCGCTGGAGACTGCCCTGAGGGCGCGGCCCATGTTCGAGTTGACGAGCACGTGTATGCCCCACGCCGCCTGTATGCCGGTCATGCCCGCTGGCCCCGCAACCCTGTCCTCGATGGCGGCCATCGCCCTGCCCGCGTCGATGGGGAATGCACCGCCGAGCAGGTACTCTGGGTTGAGGTAGCCCAGGACCACGTTGGCATCGGTGACGGTCGGCTCCTCGCCGCCCCCGCCGTAGCAGACGGGACCCGGAACTGCGCCGGCGCTGTGCGGCCCGGCCTGCAGACCGCCCGCTCGGTCGACCCAGGCGACGCTGCCGCCGCCCGCGCTGACCTCGGCGATGTCGATGGCCGGCACCCGCAGGATGTAGCCGGAGCCGCGCAGCAGGCGGTGCCCGGCGTTCATGCCGCCGCCCACCTCGTACTCGGGCGCGAGGAGCATCTCGCCACCCTCGATGATCGAGGCCTTGGCGGTGGTGCCGCCCATGTCGAAGGTCATGAGGTTGGGCTCGTCCAGCCGCTTGCCCAGGTGGAAGGCTCCAACGACGCCCGCCGCCGGGCCCGACTCGATACAGTACATCGGCTTCTCGGTGGCGACACTCAGTGGGATGAGGCCGCCGTTCGACTGCATGACCGTCACCGGGACGCCGAAGCCCATGGCGCGGAGCCCTTCGCCCAGCCTCCGCAGGTACTCCTCGACGACGGGCCGCACGTAGCCGTTGATGACCGTGGTGCTGGTCCGCTCGTACTCACGCATCTCTGGCAGAAGCTCGCTGGAGACGGACAGGTTCACATCCGGCAGGGCGCGCCTGAATGCGTCGGCGATGCGCCGCTCGTGGTCGGGGTTCGCATACGAGTGGAGCAGCGAGACGGCAACCGAGCGGATGCCCTCCGAGCCAACCCTGGCGACTACGGCGTCGAGGTCGTCCTCGTCCAGCGGGATGAGGACCTCGCCCTCGAAGCTGACCCTCTCCCTGACCTCCAGCCTCAGGCGGCGCTCGACGAGCGGACGGGGCTTCTGGTAGTAGAGGTCGTAGAGGCGCGGCGTGCGTATTCGGGTCAATTCAAGGACGTCGCGGAACCCTGCGGTCGTCACGAGGGCCGTCGGCTCGCCCTTGCCCTCGAGGATGGCGTTGGTGGCTACGGTGAAGCCGTGGCCGAGCTCATAGACGTCTTCCGGGCCAATGCCCAGTTCGTCGATGCCCCGGGCAAGGCCCTGGATGACCGCCCGGCTGTAGTCGTCGGGGGTGCTGGCGACCTTAACGACCTTCACTACGCCGTCATCTCCAAGGAGAACTACATCGGTGAAGGTGCCGCCTATGTCCACACCGGCCCGGAAGCGAGTCATGACGAACGCACTACCGGTTCCCTCTTCAACACAGCAGCCAGGCCGAAGACGGCCGTCGCCACCAGGGCCATGATGGGACCGGTGGGCATGTTGGCGTGGAAGGAGAGGAACATGCCGACACAGGCTGACACGACACCGATCACCGCGCCGATGATCATTACGTCCACGAACCTCTTGGCGAGCAGGAAGCCCGTCGCCGCAGGGGTGATGAGCATCGCCATGACCAGGACTATACCAGCCGCCTGGATGCCTATGACGATGACGAGGGCAAGGAGCGCGAGGAGGACGTACTCAATCAAGCGCGTCCTGATTCCCACAACCGCGGCTCCCACAGGGTCGAAGGTCGTGTAGACGAGGGGCCGGTGGAACAGGTAAAGCCCGGCAAGCACCAGCACTGCCAATGCCAGCGAGATGTACATCTCGCCGGTGTTGACGCCCAGTATCTCGCCTATGAGGAGGTCCTCGATATTGGGCGCCTGCCTGTCCCTTATCCTCAGGAAGGTATTGATATAGAGCGGGCTCGAAAGCATCACGAGACCCAGGGCGAACATGCCAGCGAATACGATGCCTATGGACGTGTCTTCGCTGCTGCCCGTGCGCCTGCTGATGTAGCCCATCAACAGGGCGATAGCCACCCCGGCCGGGACGGCGATGATCAGAGCGCTGCCGGTCACCAGGAGCCCAACCCCCATGCCGGGCAGGATAGAGTGGGCAAGGGCGTCTCCCATGAAGGCGCGGCCCCGGGCGACCACGTAGGCCCCAATCACGGGACACATGATCCCTACCAGCACCGATACGACTAGGGCCCGCTGCACGAAGCTGAATTGGAGTGGGTCTCTGAAGAGGCCCACGAAGTCCTCCATCAATGGGGGTCCTCGCGGGCGTGGGCGTGGGCGTGGTGTTCATCGTGGTCGTGGGGATCGACGTGATGGTGGGCAAACTCGAGCCCGTGGGAGCCGTACATCTCTTCCAGCACCTCAGGGGTGAATGCCTCCTCGGGCGGGCCGTAAGCGCACATGTGGTGGTTGATGCAAAGAATGCGGTCGAAGCGTTCCGCGATGTTGGTCAGGTCGTGGGTGGAGATGATCACAATCCTGCCCTCGTCCCGCAGGGACTGGAGGACCCCGACGATGCCCTCCTGGGCGGCGACATCTACGCCGCTGAAAGCCTCGTCCATGAGGATTATGCTGGCTTCCTGCGCCAGCGCGCGGGCTATGAACACCCTCTGCCGCTGCCCACCCGAGAGCTGGGTTATGCTGGACGAGCGCCTGTCCCACATGTCGACCCGCTCGAGGCTCTCCCGGACCATCTCCCGGTCGACCTTGCCAGGGCGGCGGAACCACCTGATGTTGTTGCCTCGCCCCATCATCACCACGTCGTGGACGGTGGCGGGGAAGTGCCAGTTGATGCTGTCCCGCTGGGGCACGTACGCCAGCGCTCCCTTTCGGTCGGCCCCGCGTACCGCCAGCGAGCCTTCTGCAATGGGAAGCATGCCCACGATGGCGTCGAAGAGGGTGCTCTTGCCAGCGCCGTTCGGCCCGAGGATTCCCATCAGTGTCGCCGGGCCGACCTCGAAGGTGATACCCGTGAGCGCCAGGTGCCCGCCGCGCTCGACGGATGCGTCCTTGACTATGATGCCCGGCTCGGAACTCACTCTTGCGGTCTCCGGTTCTCAGGTCTGGCCAGGCCAGATTCCGCGCCCGATACTACCAGAAATCCTATGGCACGGCATCTCCCGCCAGCGCCGAGCTACTGGTCGGGCCGGATCACGCCGCAAGCTATGCGCCTGCCCGTGTCATGCTCCCCCTCACCGTAGGTGTCCGGCTTCTCATGCACGATGATCGAGGAGCCGTCGGAATCGAAAAGTGAGTGCTCCTTGCCGGTGTCCAGCGTGACCCCGCCGGTAAAGAAGTCGGCGCGGGCGGAGCCGTCCGCGGCCGCATAGATGTTTGGAAGATCGCCGCCATGGGTTCGGCCGGACGAGCCGCGCCAGTTGGGATGTATGAAGCCATGTTCGCCGACGCCCTCGGGATCGAAATGGTCGCCTGCCGCGTCGAAATCGGGCGTGCACGCACCTACAGAGTGGATGATGAACGCATGACCGCCTGGGGCGAGTCCCTCCACCCTGGCAGCTACCAGCACCCCGGTAGCCGCCTGCGTCAGGGTTACGGAGCCCACAGCTCCGCCGTCCTGGGAGACGAGGACGGCGGAGGCCTTCGCTCCAACGTTGGACGGCCCATCCTGTACGGACCGGTAGGCCAGGAGGGACAAGATAGCCACCAGGGCGAGTGCAGCGGGCAGCGCGACGATCAGCGGTTTCATGGTCTGAACCATCGGACGCCTCCCTTTCTCGAGAACAAGAGATTGTTCTCAACCCAGGGCCGCGGCGCCACGCCAACCGGACCCAACGGCCGGCCAGTCGCGACTCCGCGCCCCCCGACCTTACCTCTACCCTGTCTCCGCCGCCGTCACTTCAGGGCCTCGACTATGCGGTCTACGTTGGTGCGCACCATTTCGATGTACGTCGCCGCGCCGCTGCCCTCCGGCCCGAGCGAGCCGGAGTAGAGCCGGACCAGCTCCGCGCCTGACTCCGTGGCAACCGCCTTTGCCAGGCGCTCGCTCACCGTCGTCTCACCGAACACTGCGGGGACGTTCATCTCCTCCACCTCGTGTACAAGCTCCGCCAGGTCACCCGCCGACGGCTCCACGTCGGTTGTGGTCGACAGGACAACGCCGACCACCTCGAAGTGGTAGAGGTTCGCGAAGTACCCGAAGCTGTCGTGGGAGGTCACAAGCAGCCTGCGTTCCTCAGCCACCGCCTCGACCTGCTCTTCCGTCCAGGAGTGGAGCTCGTCGAGCTTCGCGTTATAGGCGGTGGCGTTGGCAAAGTAGGTGCTTCCGCTCTCCGGGTCGAGCACGGAGAGCCGGGCAGCTATGTCGGTGACGACGATCTTCACCCGGATCGGGTCGAACCAGAAGTGGGGGTCTTCAAGGCCGTGGCCGTGGTCCATGTGCTCGTCCTCGCCCTCTTCCGTAAGCTCCTCGATGGCCTCTATTGCGTCGGCGGCTGACATCCCTCCCTCTTCGACCTTCTCGATCAATTCGTGCACCATCTCGGGCAGCTCTTCCTCGCCCTCGTGTTCGCCTTCCTCCTCTTCTTCGCCTTCCGCGAGCAGCTCCTTGAGCTCCTCGATACCCTCTTCAGGGCTTATCTCGCCGTCCTCGACTTCGTGCACGACGTGGCTGATCGCCTCCAACAGCTCCACCTCGTGGGCATGCCCCTCGGCGAACTCTATGGGATCGACGATTTCGCCCATCTCGATGATGGAAGACTCGTCCCGTGCGGCGCTCTCGAGGAGGTCGTGGAGCCACTCGCCCTCCAGGCTGAGGCCTACACTCAGGACCAGGTCGGCTTCGGCTATCCGGGCCACGTCCTTGGCGCCGGGCTGGAATGTGTGTGGGTCAGCCCCAATAGGGACGAGGCTGAAGACTTCAACGTTGTCTCCGCCAACGTTGCTGACCCAGTCGGCCATGATGTTGGTCGTGGTAACGACGCTCAACTCAGTTGCCTCGGTCTCCTGCGGGACCGCGGTTGGGGGAGTCTGCTTGGTCTCCGTGCCCGCGGTCGAGGGCGCCTGCGTCGGCTCCGAGGCTGTTGACGCGGCCGACGGATCACTGCCCGAATCGTCCGAGCAGGCGACCATCGCGAAGAGCAACGCCAGAGCCAGTAGGGCTACTCCCAATGCCGTCCGCATGTTGTTTCCCGTACTCAAAGCGTCCCTCATGCCCGCCTCCTTGGTGTTTGCCGAATGACAGCAGGTATCTGTCGCCGTCTCTGTCTTGATATTCAGTCGCACTTAATTCACCGGCCCGCTCTCAGTTGGTGCGGATGAAGGGCTAGCTGGGCTCGGTGTCGATGCAGCGTTCGCAGACGATGTACAGCTCGATGCTGTGTCCTACGATGTTGCCCGGGATATCGCTGCCTATGGCCCTCATGAGCCGCTCCACCGTCGCTGCTCGGAACTCTCCGACGTTGCCGCACCTGACGCAGACCGTGTGGTGGTGGTGCTCGACGCGGGACAGGCTGTACTTTGGTGCGCCGTCCATGAGGTTCAGCCTGCAGATGACGCCGGCCTCCAGGAGCAGCTTGAGGGTCCGGAATACTGTTGCCCTTCCGACTCCGGGCAGTTCAGAGCCGATCTCCTCGGCCGTGAACCCCTCCTGCTTCCCCTCGAGGATCCTGATGATGGCGCGCCTGGGGGCCGTCGCCCGGTATCCCCTGTCTTCCAGGATCGCCATAATGTCCGGGCGTGATGTCAGTAGTGTTGTCATGGGAGTTGCCGCTCTAAAGACACTTAGTATCAGTGCGACCTTAGCTTTGCCGCAGTTTGGCTAAGGGCGAAATCATTCTACAGACTCCGGGCGTTACGTCAACCCCCAAGAGTATCAAATCCTACTGTATTTGCCTGAGATTGGGCCTTGACGCCCCGTTCAGGCGAGCAGGTCGAACACCGCCGCTCCTCTGCTCATATTTGCCTGTGATACACTGATTCGGACATGGCTTCACCCGTCGTCCCAAACCCGGCTTCGCCGGACCTCGATCCGGCACTCGGCCTGGCTGTCGCGGATGAATGGGACGCTGGCGATATGGGCTGCGGGGAGATCCTGATACTGCTCAGGTCGCGAATGCGGAAGCTGGAGCCGGGAGAAGTCCTGAGGCTGACGGCCCGCGACTTGGGAGCTCCCGAGGACCTGCCCGCGTGGTGCAGATTGACCGGCCGCCGGCTGCTCCGCGCCCAACACCCCGACTACTGGATCGAACAGCAGCGCGCCTGAGCGCCAATCCGTGGAGAGGACACACATGGCTGGGAAGTTTTGCGTCAGTCTCACTTGCGCCAAGGACAACACCGACAAGGCGACTGTGGCCTTCGTGGTCGCCAACGCCGCCCTCGGTTCCGAGAAGGAGACCATGGTCTTCCTCAGCACCGAGGGCGTGCGATTGGGAGAGAAAGGCTATGCGGACGATGTCCACGAGGATGGCTTCATGCCCCTCAGAGAGCTGATGGACGTCTTCGCGGAGGGCGGCGGGACGATCTACGTATGTGCACCCTGCTTCAAGAAGCGTGGGCTCGACGAGAACAACCTTGTCGATGGCGCCATCGTGGTGGGCGGCGCGAAGCTGGTCGAGTTCCTCTCGGACGGCACCCCTAGCATCACCTACTGAGAGACTTTTCTGTATTTCCCAGGTACAGGGACGTTACCCAGGCAGTTTAGATGGACCCGGTAGAGCGTCACGCCCACGAGCCTGACGCCAGCTTCGACGGGGGCGACCTGGACTGCGGCGGCGGGCTGCTGCTCCTCATCCGCAGGAACATAGACCCGCTGGAGCCCGGCAGCCTGCTCGAGATACTGTCCACAGATTCGACGGTGGAGGTGGAGCTGCCCGCCTGGTGCCGGCTGACCGGCAACGAGCTTGTCTCGTGGACCAAGGCCGGCGACCGTCGAAGCTACATCGTCAGCAAGGGGCCCCTGTCCGAGAGCAGACGCGATCTCAGGCCCGCTCCACACTTCGCACAGCAGCGCCGCGTGGAGGTGTCGATACCGGAGTCCCTGCCTCGTCCCGCCCCCGCCCCGGACATTGCGCCCCTCTCGGTCATGGGCATAGGCAGCTGGCCCAGGCCGAGCTGGATGCTACGGACTATGCACGATCACCTCGAGGGACGGCTCGACGACCGGGAATTCGGGTCGGCCGCGGACGACGCCGTCAGGCTGAGCATCGACGCCCAGGTCCGGGCAGGAGTCGACGTGTTGACCGACGGCGAGCAGCGAAGGGACAGCTACGCCAGCTTCGTGGGCGGACTGCTCGACAACTGCCAGCTCATCCCCCTGAGCGACCTGACGGCGATGGTCGACGACCCGGCGAAGTTCGAGAGCGAGCTCCGGGCCCTCGACGTCCCCGCCGGAGAGGTACGGCACCCGGTGGCCTACGGGAAGCTCGGGAGGAGCAGCCCGCTGGCGGTGCATGAGATCGAGTTCGCACGCACGTGCACCGACAGGCCGGTAAAGGCTGCCCTGCCGGGCCCGTACCTGCTCACCAGGACGATGTGGCTCGACTGCCTCACCGACCGCCCGTACGAGACCCGAGAAGAGCTCGCGCAGGACGTCGTCCGGGTGCTGCGAGAGGAGGCGCACTTCCTGCTTGCCTCAGGGGCGGCGCTGGTGCAGCTCGACGAACCCGTGCTCACGGAGGTAGTCCTGGGCGGGCAGAGGTCGGGGCACAGCTTCATGTGCGGAGCGCTGAGCGAGAGGCTGGAGCCCGGGCCGGAGCTCGACTTCGCGGCCGCCCTCCTGCACGAGGTGGTCCGCGGCCTTCCCCGGGAACGGCTGGCCCTGCACGTATGCCGGGGCAACTGGACCAGCGACGAGTCCGCGGTCCTGGCGGGCGGATACCAGCCGCTCCTCGACGTGCTGCAGAGGGTCGACGTGGGAACCCTGCTCCTGGAGCTCGCCACGCCCCGCGCCGGCGACGCCGCCGTGCTTCGCAGTCTCCCGGACGACATGAGAATCGGCGTGGGCGTCGTCAACCCGAAGACGAGCGCGGTGGAGCCGGCAGAGGCTGTCCGGGAGCGCATAGCGCGTGCCATCGACCTGTTCGGGCAGGACAGGGTGCTGCTGACGCCGGACTGCGGATTCGCGACCTTTGCTGACAACCCTGTCGCATCCGCCCACGTCGCGGAAGCCAAGCTCAGGGCGATAGTGGAGGCGCGAGACTCTATAGCGTGAGGCTCGTTGCCCGGGTCGTGTCGGAAGGCGCATTCTCTGGTAACATCGATAGCCGACCCGGACATCTCACATTCGGCCGACAGGAGACATGACACGATGGGCTATCACTACGACGCGGCACCGATTCCCGACGAGCTGCGGCGAGACTTCGACGTGTACGACCGCATCAGCGAGCTGGGCATAGACCTGGGCACGGCTGACGAGAACGTCACCTCGCTGGCGGGACAGGGCATCGCAGGCGTCGTGTTCCACGACAGCGGGCTCGTGTACCTCTCGGGGGTGCCGG
This sequence comes from Dehalococcoidia bacterium, assembly GCA_965204975.1. Taxonomy (GTDB): domain Bacteria; phylum Chloroflexota; class Dehalococcoidia; order Lucifugimonadales; family CAJWER01. The sequence continues at coordinate 3,038,891 of OZ242024.1, read as the reverse complement.
GCGGGACGGACCCTATGAGCGACGACCCGGACGCCATCGAGCACGGGAGAATGGGCGCGCAGGATGCGGCGGACACCATCATCACGCGGCTCCACTGGGCGCTGGTTTGCGGGGGCGAGGGCGACCTGAACGACGTCCTGTACACCGTGAAGGCCCTGGGCATGGTCGTCTCCCCCGGTGGGGGCGTGGCCAGCGCGGGGCCGCCGGTCACAAACGGCTTCTCGTTCAGGTGGCAGTCCGTATTCGGCGGGGGCATGGGCGACTATGCCGAGGACGGCATCGACCCCGGCGGATTCGCGGGAGTGCACGCCAGGAGCGCCATAGGGGGCTTCGACGGCGCGTTCTCGGTCGAGCCGGAGATCATCGTAGCCATCCCGACGACGCTGGCGAGCGCCATCATATCCAACAGGGGCTGGGTATTCCCCCTGCCGCCGGTGATGCTCGAGAAGGTCAGGCGCAACAGCACGGCGTAGCCGATGAGCCACCCGGCGCTCTTCACGGACCTGTACCAGCTGACGATGGCGCAGGCCTACCTGCAGAGCGGCACCACCGGCACCGCAACCTTCAGCCTCTACTTCCGCAGCTACCAGCCCGACCGGGCCTATTTCGTGCTCGGCGGGGTGGACGACGCCCTGGACTACCTGGAGGGCCTCCGGTTCACCAAGGACGACCTCGGATACCTGGCGAGCCTGGACCTGTTCGACGACGGCTTCCTGCGCCACCTCGCCGGGCTGCGCTTCACGGGCGAAGTGCGGGCAATGAGCGAGGGCTCGATCTTCTTCGCGGGCGAGCCCGTTATGGAGGTCACGGCGCCCATAATCGAGGCGCAGATCGTCGAGACGTGCCTGCTGAACCTGGTCAACCTCCAGACGATCCTGGCTACCAAGGCGTCGAGGGTGGTGCACGCCGCGAGGGGTCGGGCGCTCGTGGACTTCGCGGCCCGCCGGACCCAGGGCGCGGAGGCGTCGAACAAGCTGGCCCGCGCGGCCTACATGGTGGGGTTCGCCGGCACCAGCAACGTGCTTGCGGGGAAGATGTACGACATACCCGTATTCGGCACTATGGCCCACTCCTTCATCGAGGCGTTCCAGTCCGAGGAGGAAGCATTCCGCGCCTACGCGCGCTCCTTTCCCGGCACCAGCACCTTCCTGGTCGATACGTACGACACCCCCGGTGGAGTCGAAAAAGCCGCCGCTGTTGCATCGGCAATGGCGTCCGAGGGCCGCTCGCTCCAGGCCATTCGGCTCGACAGCGGCGACCTGCTGGAGCTGGCCAGGGAGTCAAGGGATATCCTCGACCGGGCCGGGCATTTGGGAGTCCGAATCTTCGCCAGCGGGGGGCTGGACGAACACGAGGTAGACCGGCTGCTGCGTGAGGGAGCCCCGATCGACGGGTTCGGCGTCGGCACCAAGGTCGGCGTATCCCAGGACGCCCCGTGGTCGGACTGCACGTACAAGCTGGTGGAGTACGACGGGCGGCCGACCCTCAAGCTCAGCACGGACAAGGCCACGCTGCCATCCCCCAAGCAGGTGTACCGCTTCCTCGACCGGCATGGCCGCTACGAGCGCGACCTCATCGCCCTCGCGAGCGAACAGCCTCCGTCGGGTGGATCTCCCATGCTCCGCGAAGCAATGGCCGGGGGGCGCAGGGTGACCGAAAGGGAGCCTCTCGAGGAAACGAGGACGAGATTTGCCGGAGAGTTCGAACGCATCCCCAACGAGCTCAGGGCGCTGAGGCCGGCGGTAGAGTACGAAGTCGGAATCAGCGATGAGCTGTCGAGCCTCGCTCGATCGGTAGCGGCCGAGGTCAGGGCGAGAGAGCTCGCGTAAAAGGAGACAGCATGGCAAAGGTACCACTGGTGACGCGGGACGACATCCCGGAGGACAGGCGGCACGTGTACGACGGGATAGCGGGGACGCGCGGGAGCGTGCTCAACGTCTTCCGCACGCTGCTGAACAGCGTCGACGCGGCGGAGGCCGTCGCGAATCTCGGCGCGTACATACGGTACCGCTCGCCCCTTGACCCGGCGATACGGGAGACGGCGATCCTTGCGACGGCGCGAGAGAACAACACGGCGTACGAGTGGGCGCACCACGAGCCGATCGCCCGCGAGGCAGGCGTCCGGGACGAGGTGATCGAGGCCATCCGGAGCGGCAGGGCGCCCATGGGGCTGCCTCCCAAGGAGGGCGTGTTCGTCCAGGCGGCCAGGGAGCTAGTCCGCAGCGGCTCCCTAGGCGACGCGACCTTTCGGGCCGTCGAGCACCTGCTCGGCCCTGCGCAGACGATCGACCTGATAGTGCTGGTGGGCTACTACTCGATGCTGAGCAAGATGCTGTTGTCGCTGGACGTGGAGCTGGACGAAGGGGCCTCGGCCGACCTACCGGAGCTATAGAGCTATAGGCGAACGGTTCTTTCTCCGCCCTCTGAGGAACTCGCGGCGCAGGCGCTAGGCTCAGAACCTCAGGGCGCGCTGGAGGCGGGCGGAGCCACGGTGCGGGCCTACCACAGCCATTCGGAGGCGCTCTGTGCGGAACAGGTCGCGGGCGGCGCGGCGAACGTCTTCGAGGCCGACCTCGTTCACGCGCTCTACCACTGCGTCCACGTCGAGGATGCGGCCGAAGAGCAGCTCCTGGGCGCCCATCCAGGCCGACACGACCCTTGTGTCCTCCATTGAGAGGGCCAGCACGCCGGTGTGCATCCGCCGGGCCCGCTCGACCTCGTCCTCGGTCAGTGTCTCCGCCATGCCCGCTGCGACATCGATGATCGTGCGGACCGCCCCGTGGAGGGTGTGCGGGTCGACTCCCGCAAGCATCACCAGTGCGCCGCAGTCCTGAAAGTGGGCGGTGCTGCTGTGGATGTCGTAGGCGAGGCCCCGCTTTTCCCGGACCTCGACGAAGAGCCTGCTGCTCATACCCTCTCCAAGCGCGACGCTCAGCATCTCGACGGCGTAACGGTCGGGATGACCCAGGGCCACCCCGGGCAGGCCTATGGCCAGGTGTGACTGCTCCGTCCTGCGCGTCTCGACCCGGACCCGGCTCTGAGGCCCGCAGCCTGAAAAGGGCTCCCAGCTCCCGGTCTTGCCCGGACGCCAGCCCCGCGTCATCGATTCAGCTAGCTCGACGATGTGACCGTGCTCGACATTCCCCGCAACGCTGACCACGATATTGTCCGGCGTGTAGAAGCGGCCCACGTGCTCCATCACCATCTCTCTCGTGATGCCGGACACCGACTCGCTCGTGCCCGCTATGTCGCGCCCAAGCGGGTGGCCCGGCCACAGGAGCTCCTCCATCAGCGCATCGACCCTGCCTGACGGCTGGTCGTTGACCATCTTCTGCTCCTCGAGGACCACGTGCACCTCTCGCTCCAGCTCCTCCGGGTCGTACACCGAGTTCCGCACCATGTCCAACAGGAGGTCGAGAGTCTCTTCGAGGTACGGCAGTGCGACCTTGCTCCAGTACACGGTCATCTCATGCTCGGTCGAGGCGTTCAGAACGCCGCCCACGCCCTCCACCCCGCCGCTGATGTCGATGGCACGCGGACGCCTCTCTGTGCCCTTGAAGACAAGGTGCTCTACCAGGTGGGAGATGCCGGCCCGGTCGTCGGGCTCGTAACGGGACCCGACCCCGACATATACGCTCAGGGTCACGGAGCGAGTGTGGCTCATCGAGCTGGTGACGACCCGCAGTCCGTTGTCGAGGGTCGTCCTCTCGAAGCCTGGGCCCGGCGATGACATGACGGCGATTCTATGTGATGGTGCACTACGGGTCAATTTGTCCTATAGTCACCATATCCGCCAGGAGGTGAGGCAATGGGATTCTTCTTCATCCAGATGTCGGACACGCAAATCGGAATGTCGGCTACGCTGGCAGGCGCAGGCAACCCCAAGCGGGCCGAGATGGCCGAGCGGGGCCTCCACCCGCCCCTGTTCGACGAGACGGATGGGTTCGCCTTCGAGACGGCCAACTGCGAGAAGGCCGCAGCCGCGGCCAACAGCCTCAGGCCCGCGTTCGTGGTGATCACGGGCGACCTGGTGCAGGACCCGTGCGACGACGACCTCGTGGCCGAGTTCAGGCGTTTCCTGGGCCTGATCGACGACGACATCCCCGTACACCTCGCGCCCGGCAACTGCGACGTCGGCAACGAACCCACGCCGGACCTGCTTGCGCTGTACCGCGAGCGCTTCGGGGCCGACAACTACTCGTTCGACCACGGCGGCGTCCACTTCATCGTCTTCAATTCGGGCATTGCGTTCGACCCCTCCCTGGCTCCCGGAGAGTGGGAGGCCCAGCTCGACTTCCTGCGCTCGGACCTCGCGGGGTCGAGTGGGATGAGAACCGTAGCGTTCGGACACCATCCACTGTTCGGGTCCGGCGCCGACGACGCCGACTCGGCGATGACCATCCCCATGGAGAGGCGCGCAGTCATACTCGACCTGTTCGCCGAGCACGGTGTCGAGGCGATGTTTGCTGGCCACTGGCACAGGAACAACGCAGCCTCCGCGGGCTCATTCGACATGATCGTATCGGGGCCGGTCGGCGTTCCATTGGGCGACGACCCGTCCGGCTTCCGGGTGGTGCGCATACTGGAATCGGGGCTCGACCACAGCTACCGCGGCCTCGATGAGGCCGGTTGAACTGCATTTGCAATTGATGGGGGTGCACACTAACATAGCTATCGGGAGTTGATGCCGATGCCCAACGCAGTAATCGTCGTCGACATGGTGGTCGGCTTCCTGGAAGAGGGCCACAACCTCTACAACCCGACCTACAGGGAGTTGATCCCCAACATCAGGAGCCTGATCGAGCGTGAGCTCGCGGACGGCTCCGCGCTGATCTTCATGTGCGACACCCATGACCCGGACGATCTGGAATTCCAGATGTTCCCCGTGCACTGCGTCAGGGGCACCGACGAGCCCCGGCTCATAGAAGAGCTGGCCGGATACGGCGGCGAGGTCATCCCCAAGCGCCGCTACAGCAGCTTCTTCGAGACGGACCTCGGTGAGCGGCTGGCCGAGCTGCAGCCGGACAAGGTCATAATCTGCGGGGTGTGCACGGACATCTGCGTGATGCACACAGCCGCCGACGCACGTAACAGGGATTACACTGTGGAGGTGCCCGGCGACTGCGTCGCCACCTTCGATGCGGAAGCCCACGACCACGCGCTCGAACACATGGAGAGGATCCTGGGCGTCTCGGTCCTGCACCCCCAGGAAGCCTGATGGAGCCCAGGACGGCCCACGCGGCGCCACCGGCCGTCTTCTAGTACAGTAGGCGCACACCAACCCGACTGAGGTACTACGCCAGCCCATGGTCAACAAGGAATTCGAGGTCAGGCGTCCAGTCCTTGTGGGCGACACCGCCGACGTCTACCTGCAGCGCACCATCACGATCCTACGCAACGAGAACATCAACCCTGTCGTTACCATGGAGTTCGCGCCCGAGAGGGACGGCGTCCTCTGCGGCATAACCGAGGCCAGGCAGCTCCTGTCGAGGATCCTCCCACAGATGGGCGCCGAAGTCTGGGCGCTCTCCGAGGGCTCGACGATCGAGCCCAGGGAGGTAGTCCTCCGCGTCAAGGCGCCCTACGGTTCGATCGGCCTCTACGAGACGGCGATCACCGGGATGCTCGCATCCTCCACCGGATGGGCCACGGCGGCGCGGGAGTGCGCCAATGCCGCCGGCGAGACGCCGGTCATCGCGACCGGCGCCAGGAACATCCACCCCAACGTCGCCCCGCACATGGACTACGCGAGCGTCCAGGGGGGATGCGTCTCCTGCTCGACGATCCAGGGCGCGCGGATGGCCAACGTCACGCCCGCCGGAAATATGCCCCACTCCCTCAACCTCATCATCGGGGACGCTGTCCAGGCCATCGAGGCCTTCGACAGGCACATGCCCCAGGAGGTACCGCGCGTCGCCCTCGTCGACACCCTGAGAGACGAGTCGGAGGACGCCATCAACGCCGCCCGCAGCCTTGGCGACGGCCTCAGGGGCGTCAGGCTCGACACGGCCCCTGAACGAGGCGGCGTCTCACCCGACCTCGTCAAGGAAGTCAGGGCCAGGCTCGACGTTGCAGGCTTCAGACACGTCGAGATAATGGTGAGCGGCGGCGTCACCCCGGAGAGCATCCGCGCGATGATCGACATAGACACCCCCGTCGACTACTTCGGAATCGGGTCCTACATCGCCGCGGCAGCTCCAAACCCCTTCCGGGCCGACATCCACGAGATCGACGGGCGACCCGTAGCCAGGAGGGGCCGGATACCGGGCCTCACTCCAAGCCCACACCTCGACCGCGTCTTCTAGTCGGCGCACTCCCCACTCCGCTTTCGCCTGCCAGCCCCCTCAACGGGCTACCCACCCCCGGTTCCCCCGTAACCCCGTCGCGACACCTTCCTCACCCCGGTCCTCCAACCATCACCTCCTCTCCCTTCTCCCTTCCCTTGATGGGGGAGGGTTTCAGGTGACGTTTGATCCCCCCGCTCTGTCAATTGATCAAGCCACAAAAAGAAACTCCCTCCCCGGTTCGACCGGGGAGGGAGTTCTACTCTCTTAGTTCGGTTTGTCAGGGACGGGGCATCGAGCCCCGCCCCACTATGTTGTGTCCCTTACGGTACCAGGACTCCGGCCTCCCTCAGGTAGAGCCAGTAGCCGTTGTTCTCGGCCAGCGTGGCATCCGACCCAGGTAGGATCGACTCGAACACCTGCGTGGTGTTGTTGTAGCCGTAGGCCCTCGTCCAGTTCAGGCCGCTCAGGTAGGAGTCTGCGTCCACAGGATCGCTGCCCACCTCAGTCGTGCGAACCGGAATCAGGTTCCAGCCTGCAACCAGGTCGATAGATACCGGAGGCTCCTGCGAGCTCGCACCGAGCAGGTCAACTGCCTGGCTGACCACACCGGTCGAATGCACCCAGTATGCCGTCATCGACGTTACCGTGGACAACTCCAGCGAGCTGCCAGGCTGTCCGAGTGTACCGTCAGCCTGCCGCGTGGCCCTGAACCAGTTCCGCTTCTTCGCGTCGTAGGTCAGGACGATGTCGATCGCGCCGTTCGTGAACACGTCGTTTACGCCCCTCTTGTCCGGCGCCAGTGAACCAGGTATCGAGATCAGGTTCCAGCCCGGCCTCAGAGAGATCGATGCAGTCCTCTTGGCAACCGTGAACTCGCTCGACGTCTCCAGCGTGTTGCCCGCCGCGTCGGTGGCGCTCAGGCTCAGCGTGTACCCGCCAAGAGCAAGATCAGAGGCAGCCCAGATGAACTCGATGTTGTCGGCAGTGCCCGCCTGGAACATCGCGGTCACGTCCTTGTCCGTGCCGTCAGGCATCGTCAGCATCGCCGAGTCCAGCGTCACACTGGTGTTGGTGTCACCGGGGTACTCATCATCGTCGAATACCAGCCTGATGAACGGGGACTGGTCCTTCACAGTGCTCCCATCGGAGGGCTCGATGCTCACCGAAGGCGCATCCACGTCCACCTGGAAGGTCGCCGCCGTGTAGTGGTAGGAAACCTCCAGATCTCCCTCATAAGAACTGCTCAGAACGACCGTCCGCGCGCTGGCGTCCACGCTGGCCACCGACACGCTGTCGTCACCGAGTGTTATGTCGCCGCCATCGACCACGCCGTCAAAGTTCGCGTCTCCAATGGGACCATTGTTCAGTGTGATCAGATCTCCGGAGCCCGTGGTGGTTTCGGTTGCCGCCATCAGGTTGTTCGTCGTGTTGTCCCCGAGATCCGTGACCTGTACGGACACTCCATACATGCCGGTCGCGGACTCTCCAACCGAGAAGGTGGTGCTAGCCGCAAGCGGATTGGGCCTGGAAACGGTAGCCGCGCCGCCGGACGGGCCATGAATGGTAACCTTCACGCCTGAGGTGGCCAGCTTCTCGTCGAAGCTCAGCGAAATCGCAACCTCGCCATCCTCGCCCACCAGGTCGCTGTCTATGTCCAGGCTCGTGATCGTCGCGCCAATGCTGTCGGACGCGGTCACCTTGCTTGCTGCGTCATCAGCCGTGTCGACTGAGTTGCCCGCATGGTCAGTGACAGTCCCAACAACCGATACGACAGGCTTCGCGTCCGGCTCGAGATCGGACACCGTCACCTCGACGATCCTCGTCTCGTCGTCTGGCGTGTCCTCGTCGTCAGCCATCCTCGCTGCGCCCGTCACTGCCGCGCCCGTTACCTCGAAGTCGCTTCCGTCAGCGTCCACGCTGCCCGAATCCAGGGACTCGTCGAACGTGACCACCACAGTAGTCTTGGACGTGGCATCGGCCATCCTTACCCTGGGGCGCTTGAGGTCGATGTCTATCGTGTAGTCTCCGTCGCCGCCTATGGTCGTCGTGTTGTTCGCACCGTCAGTGGCCGAAATGGTTATCGGGAAAGCAACCAGGTCGCCAGTGTCCACGGCGTAACCGGTCCACTCGGCAGTAGGCCTGGCGTATATCGCCCGGACTCCATCGTCGATGCTGAGGAAGGAGACCCCGGATGCTTCTTGACCGTTGATGGTCAACGTGATCTTTTCCAGGTCCTGTATGTCTATCCCGGAACCCGTGTCGGTCACGTCAAAGCTGATCGTCGGGTTGGCTACCCTTGTGAAGGTGCCGTCTGCCGGCGATATGTTCGAAACCTCGGGGCTGACAGTGTCTACCGTAACCGAGTCGGTCGCTACGACGGCCAAGCTGCTGTCGTAGTAGGTGACGGTGACGGTGTCGCTGTCCTGGACCCAGACGCCGCCGTCGGCATAGTCTCCAGCCCCACGATCCTCGCAAACACCACCATCCGCATCGAGGGACACCCTAGCTTCGGTGCACACGCCGGCCGTACCCGACGACGATGCGCTGCTGCTGAGCGAGACCATGCCGGAGAACATGTTGGTGGTCGCGCCACTTTCGGTGATCGTGACCCACTCACCCTGGGGGTCGGAGGTGCTCGTCACCTTGGCCCTCTGCGAACCCGACGGGCCGTCGGACGCCTGTCCGTCGACAGCGTCCCTCAGGTTGCCGGCGTAGTCGTCGACGGTCTGGTACTGGAACTCCACCATCACGTCGCCGGAGACAGCCTCCAGCAGGGTGATCCCACCGTCTGCCTCGGTTGTCACGAAGACACTCCCATTGACCTTGGTCGGGAGACCGTCCGTCACCAAGGGGGTGTCCGCGCCGGTGTAGTCCGTAGTGTCGCCGAAGTCGATTGTCGTGGACGTGGCAGTGTTGCTGTCGGCGCCGGCCATCCCCGTTGCCAAGTTGATGTACTTGGTGCCGGAGGAGACGTTCATCACGACAGCGGAGCCCGCCTTAGTCGTCGCGAGAGCGTCGTCGTTGATGTGGAATTCCGCATCAACGTCCGCCGTGACGAAATCTATGCCGGCCCCTGAGTCGGAGACCCAACCCACTTCGCCGTCGTCGACGGCTTGGACCGAAATGGTCCCCGACGCCGCGAAGACGGCCACGAGCAGCCCCAGGGCCGCCATTACGGTCAAGAACCTAACTGGATGCTTCACTGTCTACCCCCTTGTTATATCCGCTTTTCGCTGGATTCAGGTATGTTTTCGGCTCGTACACAAACGTAGACCCGAGAACCTCCGGTTCCCGGGAGCCCTCGGGGCTCGCTCTCGGCGCGGCTCGTGAGCACGCCATCGATGCCTCTCTATCTCGCAGAATCTACAGGGCCGCTAGAGTTGTACACTAGGCACTTCGCCTTGTCAAGTAGATTTCGGCCTTGCTCCATACGTACAACCGGGCCTTGGGACTCTCTCTTGGGCTGGCTGTAACTATATACCACGTTCAAAGTTTGTGTCAATGGGAAAGGGAAGTGTGATTCGCGGCCCGGCGGGACTGAAAATTGGCCCCTCCAGACGCCCGACAACACGGCCATCCGCGCATGCGTGCGAGCCCGTTCAGCCCTCTTTGCCGAGGGTCGACAGGAACGCCTCGTTGTCCTTGGTCTTGCGCAGTCTCTCTATGACCTTCTCGGTAGCCTCGGCCGAGCCCATGGCATCGGAGGCTATGATGCTGACCATGCGCCGCAGCAGCCAGACCTGCCTGAGGGTGTCCGGGTCCAGGAGGAGCTCCTCGCGCCGGGTGCTGGACCTGGGGATGTCGATGGCAGGGAAGAGGCGCCTCTCCGCGAGCTTCCGGTCTAAGGTGACCTCCATGTTGCCGGTGCCCTTGAATTCCTCGTAGATCACGTCGTCCATGCGGCTGCCCGTGTCCACCAGGCAGGCGGCGATGATGGTGAGGCTGCCCGCGTCCTCTGTGTTGCGGGCCGCGCCAAAGAAACGCCTGGGCGGGTACAGAGCGACCGGGTCGACGCCGCCCGAGAGAGTCCTGCCGCTGGAGGGCATGGCCACGTTGTACGCCCTCGTGAGCCTGGTGAGGCTGTCCAGCAGCACGACGACGTGGCGCCCCGTCTCCACCATGCGCTTGGCCCTCTCGAGCACGAGCTCGGCCACGTGGCAGTGGTTCTCGACCGGCTCGTCGAAGGTGGAGCTGTAGACCTCGCCCTGGATCGAGCGGGTCATGTCCGTGACCTCCTCCGGGCGCTCGCCGATGAGAGCGGCCATGAGCTGCACGTCGGGCTCGTTCTCGGAGATGCCGTTGGCGATCTGCTTGAGTATGGTGGTCTTGCCGGCCTTGGGAGGCGATACGATCATCCCTCTCTGGCCGCGGCCGATGGGGGAGACCAGGTCAATCAGCCTGGTGGAAAGCTGGGTCCGGGTGGTCTCCAGGATCATCCTCTCGGTGGGGAATATAGGGGTCAGATTCTCGAAGTGGGGACGCTCCCGCGCCTTGTCGGGCTCTATCCCGTTGATCTCCTCCACTCGGACCAGGCTGAGATACCTCTCGCCCTCCTTGGGCAGCCGCACCTGTCCCGACACCTCGTCGCCCGGGCGCAGACCGAATCTGCGGATCTGGGACTGGGAGACGTAGACGTCGTTGGTCTTGGAGCGATGCCCGTTGGTGCTCTTCAGGAAGCCGTATCCGTCGTTCGTCTTGGACAGGATTCCTGTCGCCGAGGCATTGCCGTTGTGCTCCGCGATGACCGCGTTGCGGTCTTCTTCGGCCTGCCGCGACCGGCGCCTTCGGTAGGATGTTGATTCTGGCAGTGTTCTTCTCCTTAGGATTGGCGGATGTGAGACCTTCCGGAAATACACCTAGCCTGCATTCAGATGCCTGCGACAGCGATGATCGATGCTTCCCTGCGGCCGTGAAAGACCGCCTGCTGTCAGTGTCGGCGCTGACTCGCCAGCTATATTGGCTCCCTCAGCTGATTCGGAGAAGGCTCCTGGGTCGCATTAGCTGCGGGTGACGGTTGGGAACGCTTTGCCCGTAAACGCCAGACAACTGCGAATACGCTGGAGGTGTTGGAGAAGGAGGATCGTCTACGTCTGGTACCAGCATAGCACAGCGTCGCGACGCTAGTCCATACCTCTGAGGACAACTGAGCTGCGATTCACGCGCCCGTGGTGATGACCGGGGAAGTCAGGCTGGAAGCGCGCGGAGCTTGTCCAGCAGCTCCTCGACGCGCGCAAGGTACTGGTCCACCATCCCGCGGGTCAGCCAGCCTTCGTAGAAGTTGATGTGGAGGTTGCCGGCCGCCCCGAAGAGGTCCACCAGCTCGCGGCTGCCGGTCTCCTGGGACAGGCGGTCGATCGCGCGGTAGAGGTCGGCATGCGCTCTATGTCGCCAGCCGCGGGCTTCGGCGATGGCCTTGACTGCCTGGGCAGCCGCTCCCCAACCCTTCTCCGAGGCCTGCAGGAGGTCGTCGTCGGCCAGGTAGGCACGAGCCTTCTCCATGACGGGCAGGTCAACGCTCCTCGAGGGGCATCGTGTGCTGGCTGCCCTCCCTGAGAGTCCCCGTGACGGCCCGTACGAACTGGCTGAAGAGGGGATGGGGCCTGTCAGGCCGGGAGCGGAACTCGGGGTGGAACTGCACGCCGACCATGAAAGAAGGCCCTTCGTACTCCATGATCTCTACGAGCCTGCCGTCGGGCGATAGGCCCGTCGGCCACATGCCGACCTCTTCGAACCCCTCCCTGTAGGCGTTATTCACCTCATACCTGTGGCGGTGGCGCTCATTGATTATCCCGTCTGTCCCGTAGGCGCGGGACGCTATCGAGTCCGGCGCCAGCTGGCACGGATAGGCCCCGAGCCGCATGGTCCCGCCCTTTTCTTCCACGCTCCGCTGGTCGGGCATCAGGTCGATCACAGGGTTGGTCGTCCTGGGATCGAACTCGGTGGAGTTGGCATCGTCGAGGCCCATGAGGGTGCGGGCCGCCTCGATGACCATCACCTGCATCCCCAGGCAGAGACCCAGATAGGGCACCTGGTTGACGCGGGCGTACTCGACGGTCTCAATCATGCCCTGCACTCCCCGCTCCCCAAACCCGCCCGGGACTACGATGCCAACTACGTCGTCGAGGAACTCGGACGGCCCGCAGCGCTCGATCTCCTCGGAAGGCACCCAGCGCAGGTCTACCACGCACCCGTTGGCAAGCCCGGCATGGGTCAGGGCCTCGCGCACCGAGAGGTACGAGTCGGGCAGCTCCACGTACTTACCCACAACGGCTATGGTGAGCACGTCGTCGAGCCCCTGCATCTTGTCAACCATGCCGCTCCAGTCTACTAGGTCCCCGTGTCCGTTTGGGAGGCGGAGGGTTTCGATCATCAAGTTGCCGAGCCCTTCGTCCTCGAGAATCAGGGGGACCTCGTAGACGCTGTCGACGGTCGGCAGCGCGATTACTCCCTTCCTGAGCACGTCGCAGTGGACGGCGATCTTGTCCTTGATGTCCTCCTCGACCAGATGATCGCTCCTGCAGACGATGGCGTCGGGCTGGATGCCTATGCTGCGAAGCTCCCTGACGCTGTGCTGAGTGGGCTTGGTCTTCAGCTCCCCGGTTGGCCCTATATAAGGAAGGTAGGTGACGTGGATGTAGAAGACGTTGTCGCGTCCGACCTCGTTGCGCATCTGCCGGATCGCCTCCAGGAAGGGCAGCCCTTCGATGTCGCCCACGGTGCCGCCTACCTCGGTGACGATCACGTCGGCTCCGCTCTCCCCGGCCAGCTGCAGGATGCGCTTCTTGATGGCGTCGGTTACGTGGGGCACGGCCTGGATGGTCCCGCCCAGGAACTCCCCCCGCCGCTCGCGGGATATGACATCGCTGTATATCTGTCCCGCCGTCACATTCGACAACTCCGTCAGATCGACGTCGATGAAACGCTCGTAATGCCCGAGATCCAGGTCCGTCTCGCAGCCATCGTCCGTGACGAAGACCTCGCCGTGCTGATAGGGCGACATGGTGCCGGGGTCCACGTTCAGGTACGGGTCCAGCTTGAGCACAGAGACCGACAGCCCGCGGCTCTTGAGGATCCGTCCCAGCGACGCGACGGCTATGCCCTTGCCCACAGAGCTGACGACGCCGCCCGTCACGAATACGAAGGCGGTCACGACTTCGCCTCGTTCAGGACACACGTCAAAGGGGCAAGGGATGTCCCGGGGGTGATCAGGAGAGGCTTCGGAAGAAGGTTCGGGCAGGGTATGGCGGGAGGGTTGGCTGGCCTGAGCGGCTCCATCTAGCGTGCCGCCCCGACGCAGGCGATGCCGGATACGTGTGCGGGCATATGGCCGTCCCTCAGTGGCTAGCGAGAGTATAGGGCCGTCCCCGCAGGAGTGTCAACACGAGATTCGGTCGTCTGCAAATCGCCCGGCGGAGCACTGCCCTTCGACAGGCTCAGGGCGAGCGTGCGCCGCTTCTCCCTGTCCGGGCTACCTAGGTGTCCAGGCCCAGGTCGCCCTCCCAGAGGCGCTGCATCTCCTCGGAGGTCTCCAGCAGGCGGTCCAGCGGCCCTTCGGCATCGACCCGGCCGTCCTTCAGCACGACTATGTGGTCGGCGAGCCGGTAGGCAGCGCGACGGTGGGACACCACCAGGACCGCGGCGTCCAGCTCCAGGATGCGGCGCCACAGCCTCCGCTCGGTGTTCACGTCCAGGGCGCTAGATACGTCGTCGATCACCAGCATGTCGGGGGCCCTGACGAACATGCGGGCGGCGGCCGACCTCTGCACCTGGCCGCCTGAGAGCCGCACCCCGCGGGGACCCACGACGGTGTCGAGCCCGTCGTCCAGCTCCTCGATATCGCGCTCCATGGCAGCCGTCCAGATGGCGCCCGGCAGGTCCACCCCAAGCTCCGGCAGGCCCAGCAGTATGTTGGACCGCAGCTCCTCGCTGAACAGGCGCGGCACCTGGGAGACGTATGCGCAGCGCGGCGGGACGAGGAATTCGCCGGGGTCGCGCACCACGCCCCCGTTCCACCTGATCTCCCCCGCCTGCACCGGCAGCGACCCCATGATCGCCCGCAGCAGCGTGGACTTGCCCGACCCGATGCGCCCGGTGACGACGACGAACCCCCCTCGAGGCAGCCGCAGGTCAACGCCGCTCACGCCGCGGCCAGACCCCGGGTGCTCGTAGGTCAGCCCTTCGACCTCCAGGGACTCGAAGCGGTCAGCCTCGGTCTTGGGTTCGAACGGCACGTCAGGCATCCGCCCGAACAGGTAGCTGCGGCGCCTCCGCACGAGTTCGACAGGCTCCGCGTCCGGCATCAGCTCCCGGAGCCGGTCCAGCGATACGCCGACCTGCCGGTACCGCATCAGCGTCCGGCCCACCTCGGCCGCCATCCACTGGGTCCAGCCCAGGTAGAAGACGAACAGCGACAGGTCACCGACCGAGAAGCTCTCGGTCCCGAGGGAGCGCGCCGCAGCAATCAGGACGAAGCCCGTGCCGATGTTCTGGATGTTGGAGAAGACGGCGTTGAGGCTCTCGCTGAGCAGGACGTCCTTGAGGGTAGTGCGCTTCCGCTCGGCGTTCAGGTCGTCGAACCGGCCCAGCACGCGGTCCTCGGCGTTCGCGACCTTGATCGCTTCCGCCGCGCCGAACATCTCACCTATAAACCCGGTGACGTCCCCTGCCGCCTCCCTGCTCTCCTTCCGATACTGTTGTATGCGATGCCTCACCACATTCACCACGATCACTACCAGGAATATCGGGACGAATACGCCGAAGGTCATGAGGGCGTCGATGCGCGCCATGATGAAGAGCGCCGTGGGCAGGAAGACCATGTGGGCCACGAAAAACTTGAACTGGGAAATGTACTCTGCCACGTAGTCGGCGTCGTCCCTGAACCGGCTGACGGCCTCGCCGGGAGAGCTAGGCAGCGAGCGGTGCGCCGGCAGCTCCATCAGGTAGGAGAAGGCGTTGCGCTGGAGCAGCGCGGCAACGTTGAAGTAGCTGTAGTCGTGCAGCACCACCCCGCCGACGAACAGCGTGAAGACGACCACCCCGATGGCGACCAGGATCGCGCACAGCTCCCATATCCCGAATCCGACGCTCGCCTCGCCCGTGAGCTGATCGAATATCTCCCGCTGGATCAGCCCTACCGCGTTCTCCAGCACGACCATCCAGAATATGACCGCGAGCAGCTCGGCGAGCAGGGGCCACTTGAACGCCCAGAATATGCGGAGCAGGGAACGCCACGCGCTCATGCCAGCATCTCCCCCGCATCGGCCGTCAGCATCTGGTGGAACCTGGAGCCCGGCGCCGTGGCAAGGCGCTCGCGCTCTCCATGCTCGACGATGCGGCCCTGCTCCAGCACCATCACCTCATCGCAACGGTCCAGCGTGGTGAGCCGGTGGGCGATCACGATGACGGTGCGGCCCTCCACCAGCCTGTCCACAGCGCGCTCTATAAGCCGCTCGGTGCCCGGGTCGATCCTCGACGACGCCTCGTCGAGCACTACCACTCGGGGATCGCGCAGGAAGACCCGCGCGAACGCCAGGAGCTGGGCCTCGCCCGCGGACATGCCCGCCCCCTCCGACCGCACCACGGTATCGAGCCCGTGCGGCAGGTCCTCGTACCAGTCTCCAAGTCCAAGCTCCCTCACCACCTCGATCATCCGCTCGTCGGGGATGGTGTCGTCGAGCAGAGTCAGGTTGTCCCGCACGGTGCCCTCGAACAGGCGCACGTCCTGGGTGACCACACCGACCTGGCCGCGCAGCTGCCCGACGCGGGCGTCCCGCACGTCCTCCCCGCCCAGGAGCACCCGGCCGCCGTCCGGGTCGTACAGTCGGAACAGGAGCCGGGTGATGGTCGACTTGCCGCTGCCTGTGCGCCCGACAAGCCCGAGCGCTCGCCCGGGCGCAAGCTCGAACGAAATATCCTGCAGCACGGGCTCGCCGGGGTTATAGGAGAAGGAGACGTCCTCGAATCGCACCGGCAGCGCCCCGTCGGGGAAGCTGACGCCGGGCCCGTCGAGGACGCTCGGCCTCGTCTCCAGCAGGTCGGTTATGCGGATCACGCTGGCGGTCGCCCGCTGCAGGTTGTTGAGCTGCTGGGTGAACCGCTCCATGGGCTCCAGCAGCATCCTCGTGTAGTGGACGACGAGGTACACGGTGCCTATCGTCGCAAGGTCGTTCAGGAACAGCCACGCGCCGACTCCAAGGGCGACGGCGTTCCCGACGGCGAACGAGAACCAGGTCGTGTTGAGGACCAGGCTGATCATCAGCGACGCGATCAGGTTCTTGCGGAACCAGTCCCTGATCCTGCTGTGGAACCCTAGCATGACGTACGGCCGCGCGGCGCTGGTGCGTATGTCCTCCCTGCCCGCCAGCCTCTCCTCGATGAAGCCGAAGGTCTGCGCGCTCGCCTCCCTCACCGCCCGGAACCGGTCCACGGTTAGGTTGCGCAGGCTGTACAGGGCTGCGAGCACCAGGAAGGCAAAGACGGTCAGCACCAGCCCGGCCCGCCACTCCTCGCGGAACAGCAGCACCAGGATGCCGGCCAGCAGGATGATGCTGCCCAGGATGTGTATGACGAACGTGGAGAAGAAGCCGCCAAGCTCCTCCGCGTCGCCGTCGATGCGCTCGATCATCTCGCCGGGCGTCCGCCGGTTGTGGAATGACATGTCGAGCTTCATGCAGTGGCGGGCCAGGTCGCCGCGCAGGGCGTTCGTCGCCGTCCAGCCGACCCGGCCGCTCGTGTATGTGGTGACCACGTTGACCGCCTGCTGGAACAGGGCGACGGCCGTGAACAGCAGGGCAATCCATACGAGGTGACCCACCGGGCTGCCTCCCAGGGCCTCGTCGATGAAATAGCGCAGTATCTGCGGACCCAGGAGCTGGAGCCCGATATTGCCCAGCAGCAGCACGGCAACCGTCGCCGCGAGAGCCTTCTGGGGCCGCAGGTAGGCCCACAGGAGACTCGCGTATTTCCTGAACGGGACTCGCGTTCGGTGCGCTGACTCGGTGTACATAGTGGGAAGGCCCGCAGTCTCAAAAGGCCAGAGTAACAAGGATAGACACGGAGCGACCCGCCGCCTACCATTTCGAGCCGACACCGGGCCAAGTATCCCAGCCCGATTCCGGAGGACAAGATGCGGTTCTATCGCTTGCTGCACGAAGACGCCAACCTGGCGCTGGCCGTCGAGACGCCCGAGGGCCTCGTCGACCTGACTTCCATAGACCCCGACCTGGCCGACATCGAGGACCTCGCCCTGGCGTCGTCCCTGTCGGGCATCACGATAGACGAGGTTGCCCGGAACCTCGTCGAGGCAGGGGACGGCGATGTCCTGGACCTCGACGCCGTCATGGAGGGTTCGAGGGAGCGCGGGGCCGCCGGCCCGTACCTGGACCGGCCATTCGACCCCCCAGAGGTCTGGGCGGCCGGCGTGACCTACAAGACGAGCGAGATGGAGCGCCGGCGCGAAAGCAAGACGCCGGACATTTACTCGCGGGTCTACGCGGCGGACCGGCCTGAGATATTCATGAAGGCGACGCCGGACAGGTGCGTCGGGCCGTTCGAGGCCATAGGCGTCCGGGAGGACTCGGAGTGGAATGTGCCCGAGCCGGAGCTGGCCTTCGTGCTGTACAAGGGCGAGATCATCGGCTACACCATCGGCAACGACGTCAGCAGCCGGTCCATCGAGGGCGAGAACCCGCTCTACCTGCCCCAGGCCAAGATGTACGACCGGTGCTGCGCGATAGGCCCGTGCTTCGTCACAGCCGAGGCGCTGGGCTCTGCCGACAACCTCCACATCCGGTGCGAGATACGCCGCGACGGCAAGGCCATCTTCGAAGGCGAGACTTCCACCTCGTCGATGGCGCGAAGCTGCGACGAGCTAGCCGCCTGGCTCCTGAGGCACAACACCGTGCCCAACATGACCACCGTGCTAACCGGCACAGCCATAGTGCCTCCACCGGAGATCACGCTGGAGGAAGGCGACGAGGTGTCCATCGAGATCCAGGGCATCGGCATCCTGGAAAACGACGTAGTGGTTGTGTAGGGTTGCCGGAGAGAGTTGGCAGGTGAGCCACGTCGTACCATTTCGTCTAACTGCGGCGTGAATTGTTCGTAACGCAGTGCGGTGATCCGTCATTCCGGCCTTGAGCCGGAATCCAGTCCCCGGTCGCTGACACAGACGGAGGCTATGAGTAGCAAGCTGGACCACTCTTTCCGCCCCTATATGCCCTCACGCCGCATTGGTATTGAATCTGCTTGGGAGTGCGCGCGTCCGCGGGGTTACGGTCGAGAGTGATCGCTGATCTGGGCCTCGTTAGCTCGGACTTCAAATGAGCCAGAAGGGGGAGAGGATGACTACCACGAACAAGACGAGCCGCAGGGAGAAAGCTGCCGAATACTGGGCCACGCACGACATCACTGAAGAGAACTCCAGCGAGGTGTCCGAAGACATCCATGTGAGGAGGCCTCTGTCGGCAATGCTGTCGCTCCGGCTGAGCGACGACGACCTTTCAAAGCTGAAGCTGGCCGCCGCCGCACAGGGAGTCGGCATAACAACCATGGCGCGGATGATGCTGCATCAGTAGGCTCCAAGAGCTGAACCCACCCGGCGCCGCGAAGGGCTAGCCCGCCGTCACCATCTCCCGCACCGTCGTCCCAATATCCGCCGGCGTAGGCACGATAGCCGCCCCCGCCTTCTCTAGCGCCGCGATCTTCTCGGAGGCGCGGGCGGCCCGGCCGGTGATGATCGCGCCCGCGTGGCCCATGCGCCGGCCCGGGGGTGCGCTGCGCCCGACTATTAGCGCCGCGACCGGCTTGCTGAAGTCGCTGGCGATGAACTCGGCCGCCTCCTGCTCGCGCGAACCGCCTATCTCCCCTATCAGCACCACCGCGTCCGTGTCCGGGTCGTCCTCGAACATGCCCAGCACGTCGACGAACGACGTGCCCGAGACAGGGTCGCCGCCGATGCCCACGCAGGTCGACTGGCCGATGCCCAGCCCGGTTAGCTGGCCCACGGCCTCGTACGTCAGCGTGCCGCTCCGCGACACTACTCCCACCCGGCCCGGCTTGTGGATCGCGCCGGGCATGATGCCCACCTTGCAGGCGTGGCCGGGGGATATGAGGCCGGGGCAGTTGGGGCCGATCACGGTCACGTCCTTGTCCCTGATGTAGTGGACGACGCCGACCGAGTCCGAGACGGGTATGCCCTCGGTGATGCAGACGACGACGGGGATGCCGGCGTCGACGGACTCCACGATGGCGTCGGCGGCGAAGGGCGGCGGGACGAATATGAGGGACATGTTCGCCCCGGTCTCCGACACGGCCTCCTCGACCGTGTTGAAGATGGGCACCGCGTCCTCGAAGAGGCCGCCGCCCTTGCCGGGCGTGACTCCGGCGACCAGGTTGGTGCCGTACTCCCTGCAGCGGCCGGCGTGGAAGCTGCCCTCCCTGCCGGTTATCCCCTGCACCAGGAGTCGCGTGTTCGAGTCGGCGAGAATACTCATGGGGCAAGGACCTCGTCCACTGCGCGCGCGGCCCCCGCCAGGTCGTCGACGAGCCTGACCTCCAGGTCGGACTCCGACAGGATGGCGCGGCCCTCTTCCGCGTTGGTCCCGAGCATCCGGACGACCATGGGGGTGCTGTCCATCTGCGCGTTCTCGGCGGCTGCCTGGAGCATCCCCCTGGCGACCACGTCGCACCGGAGTATGCCCCCGAAAATGTTTATGAGCACCGCCTTCACGCCGGGGTCCGAGAGGATGATGTGCAAAGCCCGGGCAACCTTCTCCTCGTCGGCGCCGCCTCCCACGTCCAGGAAGTTCGCGGGCCCCGCCCCCGTCTGGCCGATCACGTCCATGGTCGCCATCGCCAGCCCCGCGCCGTTCACCATGCAGCCCACGCCGCCGTCCAGCTTGACGTAGCTGATGCCGTACTCGGCCGCCTGCGCCTCCAGCGGGTCGTCCTGCGCCGGGTCGTGCAACTTGCCCAGGCCCGAGTGGCGGAACAGCGCGTCGTCGTCGAAGTCGATCTTGGCATCGGCGGCGAGCACCCGGCCGTCGCCCGTGACGGCCAGGGGGTTGATCTCGACCAGCGAGCAGTCGCCGTCGCGGAATATGCCGTAGAGCGCCTCCATCATCGAGGAGACGGGCCTCACCTGTGCGGGCCCCATGCCCAGCCCGTAGGCGATCTTGCGCCCCTGGTAGGGCTGGAGCCCAAGGCCCGGGTCGACCGGGACCCTGATGATCTTGTCGGGCGTGGTCTCGGCCACCTCCTCGATGTCCATGCCGCCGGCCTCGCTGACCATCACCACGGGGCCGCGCGCCGCACCGTCGGTCACGATGCCTACGTACAGCTCGCGGTCGATGTCTATGGGCTCCTCCACCAGCACGGCGTCGACGGGCACGCCCTCGGGGCCGGTCTGGAAAGTCACGAGCCGGGTGCCCAGCATGGCAGCGGCCGCCTCGGCGGCCTCGTCCGGCGACGAGACCACCTTGATGCCGCCGGCCTTCCCCCGGCCACCAGCATGGACCTGGGCCTTGACCACGGCCCTGCCGCCCAGCTCCTCGGCGACAGCCCGGGCCTCTTCGGGAGATGTGGCCGGGCCGCCCCTCGGTACGGGCACGCCGCCATCGGCGAGTATGCGCTTGGCCTGGTACTCGTGGACCTTCAACGACTGTGGCCCAAGGCCATTAATCCGTCATTCCCGCGAAAGCGGGAATCCACTCCCCGGACGCACACACATATGGCCGCATCACACCCAATTGGCATTGGAGTGGCGGAGGGAGTGGGATTCGAACCCACGATGAGATTGCTCCCATACCGGTTTTCAAGACCAGCGCCATAAACCACTCGGCCATCCCTCCGCAATGTAGTGAAGCCCCATTTTACCCCGCGCCCGCCCAAGGCGGCAATCAAACATCTGCACCTTGACACTGATGACGATGGAACCTAGTCTGATAGCTAGTCAGGACAGTAGCAGCCCGGGGTGAAACCATGAGCATGAAGTGGCCGGTTCAGGATGCCAAGTCAAGGTTCAGCGAGCTCCTCGATACCGCTATTGCCGAAGGGCCGCAGATCGTGACCAAGCGCGGAGTAGAGACCGCCGTGCTCCTTCCCATCGAGCAGTGGCGGAGGCTGGAGCGGCTGACCAGGCCGGACCTGAAAGAGCTGCTCCTCGCCTCTGAGGCGCGGACCGAGGAGCTCACGCCGTCGCGCAGACAGCATCGCCGGCGGGCGCCCTCAGTCGTGGAGTAGACCGATGTACCTCCTCGATACCAACGTGGTTTCGGAGCTGCGTCGCCCTCGTCCACACAGCGCCGTTCTGGAGTGGATCGCCGATGTGCCGGCGGAGCATCTCTTCGTGTCCGCCGTTACGATTGGAGAGATTCAGGCGGGGATCGAGATCACCCGTGATCAGGACGAGGCCAAGGCAGAGGAGCTGGAGGTTTGGCTGGACAAAGTCCTGGCTTCCTATGGTGTGCTGCCGATGGACGCGCACACCTTCCGGGAGTGGGCCCGGCTCATGCACAGAAGGTCGGACACTATGACTGAAGACGCCATGATTGCAGCCACGGCCACAGTGCATCGGATGACCGTGGTCACCCGGAACGTGAGCGACTTCTCACAGCTCGGCGTCGATCTCCAAGATCCCTTCGAAGGCAACAGGCATTGACCATCAAACCAAGTACGGCCGGCGAATCAACTCCGCAGGCTAGATTCATGGCTTAGGGGGGTGCCGAGGGCCGAATTCGTACAAAGTGCCGTTCTTGGTGGGCGGCATAGGGAGGTCGGCGCTCCTCGTCGCTGAGCGTCAGTCCCGCTTTGGCTCGCCGCCGGACCAAGTATTGTCATCCAGTTCTTGCTCGATAACCTCCCGCCAATGGTCAGCAGCAGACCGGGCCGCTTCGTCAAGTCTGCGCGCCATGTAGAACCAACCCTGGGTTCCACTGAACGAGAACAGAATGAAGATCGCCACAGCTTTCAGTAGAGCTGAGATCAATCCACTGGACATGACCAATGTGTCGAGTCCGAATCCGAGAATCGCCAAGACTGTGGCGACCAAGGGAATCAGCCCCAACCTCGCTCCTAGGGTCGTGCCGCTTACAAACGCACCTACTAGAAACAATGGTACCCATAAGACCCATAGTACTCCTGGGACAAGAATACCCAAAACGGTCGCTGCAATAGCTATCCCCAGAAACACCATGGAGAGTAGAACGTGGTTCCCAAACAGGACCCCTGCCAGTTCTCTCTTGTCTTCGTCTTTCACCTGTACTCCCTAACCGCTCAAAAGACCAGGGGTGGTGCCGAAGGCCGGATTCGAACCGGCACGGGATATAACTCCCAACGGTTTTTGAGACCGCCGCGTCTACCGTTCCGCCACTTCGGCATAGGGCGAGAGGGGCACATGCCCACCAAGCCATTATCGGAAACGCGCCGCGCGCGCGTCAACAGCGGCCCCTACTCGTCCTCGCGGATGGGCCTGCCGTAGGCGTCGAATAGCTCCAGGTAGGGTGTGCCCCGCCTGTCCACTCGAATCGAGACGCGGTCCTTGCCGTCGCCGTCCATGAGGACGAGGCTCGGCAGGCCATCCTCGTCCACCTCGACCGATACTCGCGCCTCCCCGTAGGGGCCGGTCAGGTCGATGACCGGGGCGTTGCCCTCGTCCACTCCCAGCGAGAGGCGCGGCTCGCCGGCCATGTCGTACAGGCTCACCGTCGGCGAGCCCTCCGGGTCCAGGTCCAGGGATGCCCTCACCGAGCCGCGCAGGTCGTACAGCGAGAGCGAGGTTGCGCCCGTGTCGTCGCCGACCGCCAGCTCGGCGACGCTCTGGCCGTTGCCGTCCAGGAGCACCAGCCCCGACGTCTCACCCTGCGTCCCCAGTACCACCCTGGGCTGTCCCTCGCCGTCCACCACCTCGAACCTGTTCGCGCGTATCACTTCCTCGGCCATCACATGCCTCCGCTGGATTAGGGCCACCATAGCATAGGGCAAAATCGCCCCAGGCGACGCAATGATGTATTGATTGACACTCGGGAGCGCGTTGGACTGGGCCTGTCCTGAGCTTGTCGAAGGGGCGAGGGTGACTCCCCGGCGGCGTAGCCGGCTCCCCCTCCCCCTTCACAATTCCTCCCCGGCCCCTGTTCCACATCCGTCCATCGCCGCTCCACATCCGTCCATCGCCGCTCCACTTCCGTCCATCCACGCTCCACATCCGTCCATCGCCGCTCCACTTCCGTCCATCCACGCTCCACATCCGTCCATCGCCGCTCCACTTCCGTCCATCCACGCTCCACATCCCACCACCGCCGTTCCACATCCGTCCATCCCTGCTCCACATCCGTCCATCGCTGCTCCACATCCGTCCATCGCCGCTCCACATCCGTCCATCGCCGCTCCACATCCCACATCCCTTCCCAATCGTCGTTCCGGCCCCCGAGCCGGATTCCTGCCCCAGGAACCGTCCCCCACCCAGGGGCGGCGCGGGGGGCTCCCCCTCCCAATCATCCCCCTCTGCAGTTAATCCCCCCCTGCCATTTGACCAGCACGAACGCCCGTGCTATTATCTCCCCATGAAGACCTTCACACAAGACCCGGTACATGGTCCCCTGGCTGCGACGTAGAACACTCTGGAACAGTTTGGAACAAAATTCAGCAAATTCGGGGGCAGTGGTTTCTCCCGTAGGGGCGGGTTTGAAACCCGCCCTCCCCGGCGCGAGGGCGGCGCTCCCCCTTCCCTTGGCCGGTCCCTTCTCCCCTCGCGGGAGAAGGCTAGGATGAGGGGGCTCCCCGGCGGGGCGGCGCGGCGGTCCCTCTTCCCCCCGAGGGGAAAATTGAGCCTGTCCTGAGCTTGTCGAAGGACTTGACGAAGGCATGTCCCGTGCTCCGACACGGGAGCCTGCCCCGTACCCCGATACGGGGGATGGGGGCTCTCGCCCTGCCGAAGGGCAACGCCGGCCATGTCACACCAAGTCTGAACAGTTACCTGGGTTCGCAAAAGCTTGACTTGGCGGCGAACATTGGTGCTATAATAACTGTCTTGCTCGTGACGGGAGTGGTTGCAGCGACATGTCGACAGTAGGAATCATCGCGAATCCGGCGGCCGGCAAGGACATTAGGCGGCTGGTGGCCCACGGCCGGTTCGTACCGAACAGTGAGAAGGTGAACATCCTCCGGCGGGTGCTGGCCGGGCTCGCCGGCGCGGCGGTGGAGCGCGTGGTGATGATGCCGGACACGGGCATGTTGTGCCATGGGGCGGCAAGCGGATCGCAGCACGACCTTGAGACGGTGATGCTGGAAATGCCAATAGACGGCCGGGAAGAGGACTCGACGCGGGCGGCTAGGGAGATGGCCGGCATGGGCGTCTCGTGCATCGTGACCCTGGGAGGCGACGGCACCAACAGAGCGGTCGCGAAGGGATCGGGCGACGTGCCGCTGGTGCCCATATCCACCGGCACGAACAACGTCTTCCCGTACATGGTCGAGGGCACCGTCGCAGGGCTGGCGGCCGGGGTCGTCGCGTCAGGCAAGATCGACGCGGGGGCCGTCACGACGCGGGCCAAGCTGCTGCAGGTCAGCGTCGACGGCTCGGATTGCGAGCCCGCGCTGGTCGACGTTGCGGTCAGCGCAGTGCCGTTCGCGGGAGCGAGGGCGATCTGGGACATGTCGACGGTACACGAGGTCTTCCTGGCGCGGGCCGAGCCCGACGGCATCGGGCTGTCGGCCATCGGCGCGAGGCTGGAGCCGGTCAGGATGAGCGACGGACACGGCCTGCACGTGAGTATCGGGGAGCCGGGCGTCACGGTGTCGGCGCCGGTAGCGCCGGGCATGGTCGAGGATGTCCCGGTCCACAGTTGGGCCCGGCTCCAGCCTGGCGAGCCGGTGAAGATCGGACTCGTGTCCTGCACGATAGCGCTGGACGGCGAGAGGAGCCTCCGGGTGGCGCCGGGGCAAAGGGCCGGGGTGACCCTGACGTTCGACGGGCCGCCGGTGGTGGACCCGGCGGCGGCGCTGGCGAGAGGGTCCGCAGCGGGACTGTTCACGCGCCGTTCTTGATCGTCTGAGCATCTAATCTTCAAGCCTATGCCGCCGAGGGCGAGGATGCTTCGGATGCGTCCAACCGGGCCCGCCGTGCGTAGTAATAGTGACCAAACCCATCCCTCGAGCGTTGTATTACCAACGGGGGTGAAAAGCAAGAATGGCAATAGCAACAGAAGAACAGACAATGGTCGCGGATACCCTCCCCGACACCCTTATGGGTGACGAGGGCCAGGACCTCGCGCTGCACGAGGGCGCGGACGCGATGCGCGTCTACCTGCAGAGCGCGAGCCAGCATCCCCTGCTCACCAAGGACGAGGAGGTCGAGCTGGGATGCGCCGCGGGGGCCTGGATGCTCCTGAAGGAGCTCAGGTCCAGCTTCGAGGACGAGCGCGGACGGCCGCCCATGCCGGCGGAGCTTGGGGCGATAGTGCTCCGGGATCTCGCCCAGCACTCCGGCAAGATTGAAGCTCTCGCGGATACGCTGGGCGAGGCACGTGAGGTCGGCGTCGCGCCCGAGGTGCGAAAGGTAATCGACCGGCCACTGCAGAACGGCACAAAGGCAGGGGTCGCCGAGCGCGCGGGCGTCTCCGAAGAGGAAGCCGCGGCCGGGCTGGCCGCCGCATCGAGGCTGCTCAGCCTGATGCCGGCGTCCGTGGTCGAGCGGGTGGGCCTGGATGACGCAGGCAGCGATGACCTGGAGTCGCTTCTCGAGGACTCCAGGCTCGACCTCTCGCGCCGGTGGGCGGAGGTCGAGCGCGAGGGCGCAGCCGCGATGGAGCGCCTGGTCAACTCGAACCTCCGCCTCGTAGTGAGCGTGGCGAAGAAGTACGGCGGCAGGGGACTGCCTCTGCTCGACCTCGTCCAGGAGGGCAACCTCGGGCTCATGAGGGCGGTCGAGAAGTTCGACCCCCACAGGGGCTACAAGTTCAGCACGTACGCCTACTGGTGGATCATGCAGGCGATGACCCGCGGCCTCGCGGACCAGAGCCGGACGATCCGCCTGCCGGTGCACGTCGTCGAGCGCGTGCAGCGCATGAACAAGATGGAGCGGGCGCTGACGGCCGACCTCGGCCGTGAGCCGACCATCGAGGAGCTTGCGGAGGCCCTGGAAGTGGGAATGAGTGACGTGGAGGACCTACAGCGGCGGCGGCGGCACACGCTGTCACTCGACGCGCCGGTCGACGACGAGGAGTCGTCGGCGCTGGAGGACTTCTACCATGACAAGTCGGCCGTGCCGCCCGAGGAGCTTGCGATACGGCAGATCACGCGCGAGAAGGTACTGGATGCGGTCGCCGAGCTGCCGCCGCGGATGGGCTACGTCCTCCACCTGAGGTTCGGGCTGATCGACGACAGGCCCAGGACCCTCGAGGAGGTCGGGCAGCTGCTCGGCGTCACGAGGGAGAGGACGCGCCAGATAGAGAGGCAGGCCCTCAGCATGCTGAAGTCGTCGCCGGAGGTCGTGGAGCTGCTCGACAGCATGGACCTGGACGGCCGCTTCTAGTAGAGCGTAACCGCCACTTCCTCGCCTGCGTACAGGCCGCCCGCGTCGATGGGAACGGAAACGTGCCCATCGGCGCGGACCATCGTGTAGACGAGATTCGAGCTGCCGAACACAGGCTCAGCGGCCACCACGCCGTCCACCTCGGACAGGGCGACCTGCACCGTGTCCTGGCGGCCCGTCTGCGACGGCACGTCCCTGGCCAGGGTCGCGCGGATAGAGGGACGCCACCGCCTGGGCTTCGCACCCATGAGTGCCCGGACCACCGGCGCGGCGATCATGTCGAATACGACCGCCGCCGAGACGGGGTTGCCGGGCAGTCCGATGGCCGGCTTGCCGTCCAGCACGGCCAGTATGGTCGGCTTGCCGGGCTTGAACGATATGCCGTGAACGAGCACCCCGGGCTCGCCCAGGCTGTCGAAGACCTGGGCGGTCAGGTCGCGAGCGCTGACCGAGCTGCCCGCCGAGAAGACGAGCATGTCCGCTCGGGCAAGCCCCTCAACACCGGCTGCACGCTGCTCCCCGAAGTCGTCGGGCACCAGTCCCGCACTCACCGGCACGCCACCGGCCCTCTCTATTAGCGCGGACAGCGTGTAGGTGTTCACGTCGCGGACCTGGCCGGGGCCGGGCGTAGACTCGGGCGGCACCAGCTCGTCGCCGGTCGACACCACGGCGATCCTGGGCCGCCGGGCGACCGGGACCAGGTCGATGCCCAGCGTCACGAGCCCGCCGACGTCCTGCGGCCTCACCTCATGCCCAGCGGGCAGGACCACTCCGCCGGCGCGGATGTCCTCGCCCACCTGGTTCACGTTCTCGCCCGGCGCCACGGGTCTGAGCACCTCGATACTATGGTCGTCAATGGCCTGGGTGTGCTCGACCATCACCACGGCGTCCGCGCCGCCAGCCAGCATTCCCCCCGTGTAGGCCCTGGCTGCCTGCCCGGTATCCAGGGACACGGCAGGCGGAGCGCCCATAGCGACTTCACCAACCACGTCGAGGAACGCCGGCAGGCTCTCGGTCGCGCCGAAGGTGTCGGCGGATCGGACAGAGTAGCCGTCCATGGTCGAGCGCGGAAATGCCGGCAGGTCGGCCTCGGACACGACCTCGGCGGCGGTCACCCGGCCCAGGGCCTCATCCGCAGGGACCGTCTCGGTTTCGATCCGGGCCTCCAGCCGGTCGAGCAGGACGCGCAGCGCCTCGCCGGGAGGCAGGACATTGAAGAACTCAGCCATCCCTAACTGTAACTGTGCAGAGTTGGTGAGACATGGACAGCTTTGCTCTTCGGCACCGCGAGAGTCCCCATCTCAATCTTCCCTCTCGGGAGAGAGGCCAAGCCCCCTCAACCCTTACCTCTTCACCTCTGCGCTCTCCGCGACCTCTGCGGTGAATCCTCCCCACCTACAGACCCAGGATGTTGCCCTCGGCGTCCACGTCCAGCTGGCGCGGCGACCCAGGAAGGCCCGGCAGGGTCATCATCGTACCCGCGATCGGATAGATGAAGCCCGCGCCCACGGAAGCACGGACGTCCGAGACCTCGAAGGTGTACCCGGACGGGCGCCCCATCAGCCTGGGGTTGTGGGATATGGACAGGTGGGTCTTGGCCATGCAGACCGGCAGGTTGCCCCAGCCGTTGTTGCGGAAGCGCCGCAGCATCGTGCGGGCCGCGGGCGCCCACCTGACGTCGTCCGCGCCGTAAATCCTGGTCGCGAGCGTCTTGACCTTCTCCTCGACAGGCGCGTCCTCCGGGAACAGGTAGGTCATCGCCGGCTCGCCCTTCGCCGCCTCCACGACCGCCTCGGCCAGGTCCGTGCCCCCCGCGCCGCCCTCGGCGAAGACGCTGCTCTGCACGGCCGCCTGCGCTCCCGCGGCCTCCGCTCGGGCCTTGACTATGGCCGTCTCCTCCGGCGTGTCCGACGGGAACTCGTTGATGGCAGCCACGACCGGCAGGCCGTAGGAGCGCACGACGCCTATCAGGTGCTCGAGGTTCGCGCAGCCCTTCTCGACCGCCTCGGTGTTCGTCTCGTCCAGCTCGCGGAACTTGACCCCGCCGTGGGACTTCATCGCCCGGACGGTGGTCACCATGACCACCGCACTGGGCTCGAGACCGTTGGCGCGCGCCTTGATGTCGATGTACTTCTCGAAGCCCAGGTCGGCCCCGAAGCCGGCCTCCGTCAGCACGTAGTCCACGTAGCTGCGGGCAAGCCTGTCGCCGACCACTGAGCTACACCCGTGGGCGATGTTGCCGAAGGGCCCCGTATGGATCACGACGGGCTGGCCCTCGGTCGTCTGCACCAGGTTGGGCTGTATGGAGTGGCGCAGGAGCGACATGAGGGAGCCGACGGCGTCGACGTCATCGGCGGTCACGGGAGACCGGTCAGCCTTCGCCCCGACTACGATCCGCTTCAGCCGGGCCCGCAGGTCCTCAAGGTCGGATGCAAGGGCCAGCACTGCCATGATCTCGGACGCGGTGACGATGTCGAAACCGGACTCGCGCACGGGGGCGTTGTTCTTACCGCCGAGGCCGGCGATGATGGAGCGGAGGGCGCGGTCCTCCATGTCGGTGACCCTGCGCCATGTGATGTCCTCCGGGCGGAAGCCGTCGATCTGGCCGCGCTGGGCGACGTTGTCGGTCAGGGCCGCCAGCAGGTTGTGGGCCGACGACACGGCGTGGGCATCGCCTGTGAAGTGAATGTTCACCTCGTCCTGCGGCTCGACTAGGGAAGCCCCTCCCCCCGTGCCGCCGCCCTTGATGCCGAATATGGGCCCCAGAGACGGCTCCCTCAGGGTCGCCGCCGCCCTGTAGCCGAGCCTGCCCAGCGCCTGGGTGAGGCCGACCGTCGTGGTCGTCTTGCCCTCCCCCGCCCTGGTCGGTGTGATGGCCGTGATGAGGATCATCTTGCCCTTGTTGCCGTCTTCCCGGATGGCGTCGAGGGAGAGCTTGGCCTTGTACTTGCCATAGGGGGAGACGTGGTCGGGGTCGATGCCCATCCAGTCCGCAATTTCAGTGATGGGTCGCATGGGTCCTCCTGACTAGGGGGAAATTCGTTCCGGCGATTGTAGCATAGGCCGCCTCGTTGCCAGTCTGATAGCGGGTTGACTATGATGTAGTCACCATGACCGCCTCGCTCACAGACATCCGAAGTGCTGCCGCCGAGCTACGGGAGATCGTCGGCGACATGTACGTCATTCACCGGCCCGAGGACCTGATCGTATTCGAGTACGACGGGTCCGTAGACAGGGCCATGCCCCAGCTCGTCGTACTCCCGGCGACCACCGAGGAAGTCTCGCGTGTGCTCGCGACGGCCCACAAGTACGGGCTTCCGATAGTAGCTAGGGGCGCCGGCACCGGGCTCAGCGGGGGAGCCGTCGCCGAGGAGGGCGGCATAGTCCTCCCGCTGACTCGGATGACGCGCATCATCGAGATCGACCCCGTCAACCACGTGGCTGTCGTCGAGCCTGGCGTGGTCAACGTGGACGTGACCGCGGCGGCGTCCGAGTACGGCCTCTACTATGCGCCCGACCCGTCGAGCCAGACCGCCTGCACCATCGGCGGCAACATCGCTGAGAACTCCGGCGGGCCCCACTGCCTCGCCTACGGCGTGACCACGAACCACGTCCTGGGCATGGAGGTGGTGCTGGCGGACGGGTCCGTCCACTGGCTGGGCGGCAGGACTCGGGAAGCGCCCGGCTACGACCTGCGGGGCATAGTCATCGGGTCCGAGGGCACGCTTGCCGTGGCGACGAAGATCATCGTGCGCCTGCTAAAGCAGCCTGAGGCCATCCGCACCCTCCTGGCGGTGTACAAGGAGATCGGCCAGGCGAGCGCCGCGGTGTCCGGCATCATCGGCGCCGGAGTCGTCCCCGCGGCGATAGAGATGATGGACCACCTGTGCATCCAGGCAGTCGAGCCCGCCGTCAACGCGGGCTATCCTGAGGGAGCGGGAGCGGTGCTCCTCGTCGAGGTGGACGGGCTGCGGGAGACCGTGGAGGAGGAGTCGGAGGAGGTCGAGAGCATCTGCCGCAGCCACAATCCGATGGAGATAAGAACGGCGGCCGACTCGGACGAGCGGGCCCGTCTCTGGGCGGGTCGTAAGGGCGTCCTGGGCGCACTGGGCAGGCTCGCGCCAAACTACTACCTGGTCGACGGCACCATTCCCAGGACGAAGCTGCCGGAGGTCCTGGCGAGCATCAAGGAGATTTCGGACCAGTACAGGCTGCCCATCGCCAATCTGCTGCACGCGGGGGACGGCAACCTGCACCCGTCGATCCTGTTCGACGAGCGGGACCCCGACGAGCTCTCCAGGGCGATGGCGGCCGGCGGCGACATCCTGAAGCTGTGCGTGGATGTGGGCGGCGCACTGTCAGGCGAGCACGGCATCGGCATCGAGAAGCAGGAGTACATGCCGCTGATGTTCAACGACGACGATATGGATGCCATGGCCCGGCTGGGCCCGGCCTTCGGGGCGAACGACATGCTGAACCCCGGCAAGGTCTTCCCCACCGGCAAGGACCGCACCCACGTCTCCCACTCCGCTCCGGTGGCCCTGACCGGCGCGGGCGCGTACATCTAGGGAATCGGTATGCAGGTGGGCCGGGAGTATGAGCTCGAGGGAATCAGACCGCAGTACGAGGCCCGCCCCGACGACGTGGACGGTGTCAGCGATGCCCTGCGGTTCGCAGGCCGGGGGGAGTTCGCCGTAGTAATCTGGGGCGGCGGCACGAGGATCGAGCTGGGTAACGTTCCAACCGGGTACGACATGGCCCTCGACGTGACCGGCCTGGACCGGATAGTGGACCACACCCCCGGCGACCTGACAGCGACGGTCGAGGCCGGCATCACCATCGCATCCCTCCAGGAGGCGCTGGGCCGGCATGGGCAATTCCTAGCCGTCGACCCGCCGCTGCCGGACACGGCCACGCTGGGAGGAACCCTGGCGGTCGGCACGAGCGGCCCGCTCAAGTGGCAGTACGGAAGCATCCGGGACACCGTGATCGGGATGAAGGTCGTCCAGGCGGACGGGACCGTCACGAAGAGCGGCGGGCAGGTGGTCAAGAACGTCAGCGGTTTCGAGATGGCCAGGATGCACATTGGCGCCCTGGGCACTCTGGGAGTGATAGCTGAGGTCTCGCTCAAGCTCACGCCTTTCCCTGTAGGCGAGGCGACCGTGCTGGCCGACTTCGACGGGTCGGGCCCATGCCTTGACGCTGCGCTGGGCCTGTTCCGAAGCGGCCTGATGCCCCTGGCGCTCGCTGTGTTCGACGCGCAGGCCGAGCGAAGGATGGGAACGCCGGGGCCCGGCAGCGCAGGCGCCCAAGCGAGGTGGTGGCTCGCAGTGCGGCTCGGCGGACGCCCTCGCACGCTGGACAGGCAGATGAGGGAGAGCCGCGCCGCCGTAGGGAGCGCAGGGGTAGAGGTGCTGGACGCCGATGACGCCGCGCCCATGTGGAAGGCGCTGGGCGACTTCGGTTGGGACCGGGCGACGCGGCCGATGCTCGGCTTCCGGGCTAACGTCACACCGTCAGCCGTCGCGCCCCTCATCGAGGGGATAGAGGGCATCGACCATACGGACGGCCTCGATCCGGCAATCGTGGCGCACCCTGCCCACGGCACGGTCCTGGCCTCGTGGCTGGGAGACGGCAGCGTGCGCGCCCCCATACCCGGCATACTGGACCGGATGCACACCCTCGTCTCACAGGCCGGCGGCCGCCTCGTCGTCGAGCAGGGACCGTTGGCCGCCAGGGCCGGAATCGACGTCTGGGGCGGCTCAGGCGGGCCGGACCACGTGTCGAGGGGCCTGAAGAGCCAGTACGACCCCGGGGGGATACTGAACCCCGGCCGGTCTGCGGGGAACATATGACGACACCCCCGACCGACCTGGACCCGCTGAAGTTGTTCTCGGGGCCGGACGCTCCCGCGGAGTCCGACCTGTACAAGTGCGTCCACTGCGGCTTCTGCCTGCAGGCTTGCCCGACTTACGTCGAGACGGGGCTGGAGACGGAGTCTCCGAGGGGCCGCATCGCGCTGATGAAGGCCGTCAACGAGGGCCGGATCCCAATAGGCCCCACGGTCACGGAGCACTGGGACCTGTGCATCCAGTGCCGCGCCTGCGAGTCGGTCTGCCCGTCCGGGGTGCCGTACGGGCGGCTCATCGAGGCGACGATGGCGCAAGTCGAGCGGCAGCGTAAGCCGTCCGTGCTCGCCCGCGCCGTTTCCGGCATGCTGCTGCGGGGCATAGTTCCGCACCAGGGTCGGCTGGCCCTCGTGGTGAAGGCCATGCGGATGTACAAGGGGCTCGGCCTCCAGGCCGCCGTCCGGAAGACTGGCGCGCTGCGGCTGGTGTCGAAGAGCCTCGCCGAGCTGGAGGGCACGACGCCGGACATCGCCCCTGGCGCCTTCAGGGCCAGGGGGCAGGTCATCCCCGCCGTCGGTGAGCGGAGGGCAAGGGTCGCGCTGCTGTCCGGCTGCGTAATGCC
Source organism: Dehalococcoidia bacterium (assembly GCA_965204975.1). Lineage (GTDB taxonomy): Bacteria > Chloroflexota > Dehalococcoidia > Lucifugimonadales > CAJWER01. The sequence continues at coordinate 3,005,606 of OZ242024.1, read as the reverse complement.
GCTTGTACACGGGCCGCAGATGGACGCGGTGACTCGGGTGCTGGCGCGCAACGGGTGCGAGGTGGTCGTGAGCGCGGGCCAAGCCTGCTGCGGCGCGATCCACTCCCACGTGGGCGACATGGATATGGCGCGGGAGCTAGCGCGGCGCAACGTGGACGCGTTCCTGGGCGAGCCGGTGGACGCCGTCGTGGTCGCGTCGGCGGGATGCGGCGCGAGGATGAAGGAGTACGGGCACCTGCTGGAAGACGACGGGGCCTACTCCGCAAGGGCGGCGTCGGTGGGGGGCATGGTGAAGGACGTGCACGAGTTCCTAGCTGACCTGCCGCTCGTGCCGCCGGAGGGCAGCCTTCCGTACAGGGTCACGTACCAGGACTCGTGCCACCTGGCCAACGCCCAGCGCATCACCGAAGCCCCCCGAAAGCTCCTGCGCTCGATTCCGGGGCTGGAGCTTACGGAGATGGGCAACTCTACGAGGTGCTGTGGTGCAGGGGGCACCTATGCGATCACGCAGCGCGAGTTCTCGCTTCGCGTCCTGAGGTCGAAGATGGGCAATGTCCGCGCTACGAAAGCTGACGTGCTTGCCACCGCGAACCCCGGCTGCGTGATCCAGCTCCAGCAAGGCGCGGCCCAGTTCGGCCCCGAAGTGCAGGTGCGCTACGTGACCGACCTCCTCGACGAGGCCTACGCCGCAGGGGGCAAGTAAGCGGTCACCCCATACCGGCCTGGCCTCGCTGCCTGAGGGCGTGGTCGATCAGCACCAGCGCCATCATCGCCTCGACCATGGGCACGGCGCGTGGGAGCACGCAGGGGTCATGGCGGCCCCGGCCCTCCAGGGTGGTGGGATTGCCGTCCACGTCGACGGTTTCCTGAGACCGCATGATGGTGGCGACCGGCTTGAATGCGGCCCGCATGACTATGTTCTCGCCAATCGATATGCCGCCCTGTATGCCGCCGGAGTGGTTCGTGCGCGTCCTGATGCGGCCGCCCTCATTGTAGAAGGGGTCGTTGTGCTGTGAGCCGGTCATGACGATGCCGCCGAAGCCGGATCCTATCTCGAACCCCTTGCATGCTGGCAGCGACATGACGCCCCTGGCCAGGTCCGCCTCCAGCTTGTCGAACACGGGCTCGCCCCATCCCGGCGGGACTCCTCGCGCCACGCACTCTACGATGCCGCCGAGGGTATCGCCGTCCTTACGGGCCGCCTCGATCTGCTCGATCATCCGCTGGGCCATGTCGGCGTCGGGGCACCGGACTATGTTGGACTCGACGTCGGCCCTCGTCACGGAGTCGGGGTCTATGTCGGCTTTCAGGTCCCGGACCTGTTTCACGTAGCCGACGATCTCCACGCCGTAGTCCCGGGCGAGCAGCTTGCCGGCTATCGCGGCCGCGGCGACGCGCCCGATGGTCTCCCGGGCGCTGGCCCGTCCCCCACCCTTCCAGTTCCGAATGCCGTACTTGGCCTGGTAGGAGTAGTCGGCGTGGGACGGGCGGAACTTGGTCCGCATATGCTCGTAGTCTTTGCCGCGGGCGTCCTCGTTCCATACGCCGATGAGTATCGGCGTTCCCAGGGTGCGCCCCTCGAACACGCCTGAGAGTATCTCCGCCCTGTCGGACTCCTTGCGCTGGGTGACGATGCGGCTCTGACCCGGCCGCCGCCTGTCCAGCTCGGGCTGGATGTCGTCGACTGACAGCTCCAGGCCCGGCGGGCAGCCGTCCACGACCACGCCTACAGCGTCGCCGTGGGACTCACCCCACGTCGTCACCCGGAACATATGGCCAAAGGTGTTGCCCACCCGTTACCTCGCTTCGTTCATGGCTCCCACCAGCCGGTTCTCGCGATGCAGAGTACTCTCCGCCTCAGCTGGCACCCAGCCCCTGGATGGGGGATGGTTCCTGCCGCAGGAATCCTGCTTTCGCCGGAATAACGGCGATACCTCGGGGAAGAGGTAGACCGTCGTGTTATGATGGAGCCGTAGACAATAGTACCATTGCCGCAAACGGCGGGCCCGGGTCGAACACCTGCGAACACCTTTCGCTCCGGCGAATGAGAGTGGATCGCAGCCCGGGCCCCCTCTTCGTTCTAAGGGCGATGCAATCCGGTCGAAACGGGGCATTCGAACTGGTTGGCAAGGACGCGAGACGCATCGTAGTGTTGTCCCATGACTGCGAAACCCCTCTCGCTCACGTGGATGAGGAGCGTGGCCCCCAACAAGCCTAACCCCGCCGTTCGGAGAAGGCCGTCGGGCTGGCGGTACACCCTGCGCGCGACGCAGAGCAGGGACTTCACCCTGCTCTGGCTCAGCACTATGTCGATGGTGGCAGGCTACCAGATGCAGGGCATCGCCCAAGGCTACCTGGTGTACGAGATGACCCGCTCGGCCAAGATCCTCGGCCTGGTGAGCGGCATGGCTGCGGTGCCCGTGCTGTGCCTCGCCCTCGTGGGCGGCGCCTTCGCCGACAGGGTGCCCCCAAAGCGCCTGATCCAGCTGGGCCAAGCGTGCTCGATGAGCCTGGCCGTCTTCGTGACCTTTTCGATAATCACGGAGTCGGTCACGTGGGTGCACCTGGCCGCGGCCGCCCTCATGCAGGGCGTCGCATGGTCGTTCATGGGCCCGGCGCGGCAGGCGATGATGCCCCACGTCCTGCCGCGCAACCGGATAGCCAACGGCATCGCCCTGATCTCCGCCGGGATGAGCGCGCCCGCGCTGGCTGCCCCCGCTGCGGCGGGCCTGATCTACGCGTTCGTCGGCCCCGAGGGCGTCTACCTCGTAGTCGCCGGCCTGGGGCTCATCGCGGTTGTCCTGTCGACGTCGATCCAGGCGGACACCAAGCCAGAGGCCGGGCCCAGGGGCTCGGTTGCGGCGGACATCGCCCAGGGTGTGTCATACATCTGGAACAAGGAGGTGGTCCGTCTCCTGCTGATGGTCGGGTTCGTGTTCATCTTCTTCGCGGCCCCCCTGCAGAGCCTGCTGCCGGTCCTCATCGTCGAGGTCTACAAGCTGGAGTCCGAGGCCCTGGGCCTGCTGGTCAGCATGTCCGGCGTCGGGGCGCTGGTGGGAACGGTGATAATCGCCGGGCTGCGGGAGGGGGGCCGCGGCAAGCTGTTCATCGGCGCGGGGGCGCTGTCCGGGATGGTCATGGTAGCCGTCGGGCTCATACCCATCTACGGGCTGGCCGTCGGAGTGATCGCCGCCGCGGGGCTCGGCACCGCCGGGGTGTGGTCGCTGAACCAGATACTGATCATGGGTCAGATCGAGGACCGGTACCGGGGCCGGGTGATGAGCATATTCATGATGAACTTCGGGCTGATGCCGTTCGCGGTCCTCCCTGCGGGTATCGTCGCGGACATCGTGGGCCCGCAGCCGGTGCTGGCGGGGCTTGGCGTGCTGATCGTCCTGTTCTCCGCAGTCGTCCTTGTGAAGGAGCGGCGGCTCAGGACTCTTCGATAGGGCAAGTTCGCCAGTCTCCCCGGGGCGACCCTGGCCCACCCCAATGACGGTTGAAGGCGAGCCGCCCCGAGTTTGCCAGTGGCGCGGCCAGTCGGTAGACTGCGGGGGTGAAACCCAACGAACCCCCCTCGCCGGACACGCCTGACGACGCCGGGGGACGTTCGCGGGAGCAGCGCGCCAGGAGCTCCGCCGTTCGGGAGCGGGCCGCGCGCCGGTTCTCACGGGGCACCTTCGCCTCCTTCGCCAACCGCAACTACCTGCTCCTGTGGGCAGGCATGATATGCCTGATGGGCGGCGTACAGATGCAGATGATCGCCCGCGGCTATCTCGTATACGATCTCACCGAGCGGCCCCTGCTGCTCGGCATCGTGAACGGCGGCTCCGCGATTCCGATTCTGCTTCTGTCGTTGTGGGGCGGGGCGATAGCCGACCGGGTCGACCGGAAGAAGATCATCCAGGGCGGCCAAGCCCTCAACGCGGTCATCGCCCTGGTGGTCACGGTCCTGATCGCCACGGGCCTCGTCCACTGGACCCACCTGCTGGCCGCGTCGATGCTTCAGGGTGGAATGTGGTCGTTCATGATGCCGGCGCGGCAGGCGATCATCCCCGAGATCGTCGGGCAGAAGAACCTGACGAACGGCCTGGCGCTGAACGCGGCGGGCATGAGCGCGATGACGCTGGTGTCTCCCGCAGTAGCAGGATTCCTGTACGCGCGTTTCGAGGCGCAGGGGGTCTACGTCGTCATCACGGCTCTGGGGGTACTGGCGATAGCGTCGACGACGTTGGTCCGCTACGACGGGAGCAGCACTGTCCGGGCGAACGTCCCCATGCTGGCGGACATCCGGGACGGCCTTCGTGTCATAGCCAGCCACCACCTCGTGCTGGTCCTCCTCATCATGGGGCTGACGACGACCCTGCTCGCCATGCCGTTCAGGTTCCTGATCCCCGTCTTCGTGGTCGAGATCTACGGCAGGGGCCCTGAGGAGCTGGGGCTGCTGGTGAGCATCATGGGACTGGGCTCGTTGACCGGGGCCGTGTTCATCGCGTCCCTGGGCAAGTGGAAGCGCGGGCTCCTGCTGATCGGCGGGAGCTTCATGTCCGGCATCGGCCTGCTGCTGGTGTCGGCCTTCCCGTACTACATGGCCGGGGCGGCCATCATGGTGCTGATGGGGCTCGGAGACGCCACGCGCCGGACGCTGAACCAGACGCTGATCCTGGAGGTGGTCGAGGACCAGTACCGGGGCCGCGTGATGAGCGTGTTCATGATGAACTTCGGGCTGATGCCGCTGGGGGTCCTGCCGGCGAGCCTGGCCATCGAGGCGTTCGGCGGGCAGATGGCCGTGGCCATCCTGGGGTTCGGCATGATTGCCGTAACGTTCGTCATCCTACTCACGCAGAAGCGGCTCAGGGAGTTCGAGTAAGGCACGGTGGGCTGGACTGGACGAAATCAAGAACCGAGGCCGATTCCGAGGTCACGCCGTCCGTTGGCATGGGTACGGTGTACGTCAGAACGGCCTCGTCTCCCTCTACCTCGATGTCCTCCACGAAGTTGCGGATGAGCACCTTCTTCTCCGGTATCGTCCCGTCCTTCAGAAAGGCCCGGAAGTCCGCCGCATACTCCACTATCTCATCGGTGTCGGGCAGGACAACCCTGCGCTGCTCAAGCCGGGTCTCGGCGTCCTCTCTCGCAGCCTCCAGCTGCTCCTCGCGGTGCCTCAGAGACATGATGCGGGGTGACAGGACCTCAAGGGTCAACTCGCTCGTCTCAATGGCCTCGTAGAGCTTCCCAAGGCGCTTCCGCACGTCGGCTAGCTCCGCCTCGACCACCTCCAGTTGGCTGGCAAGCTCCCCGGCCATCGCGTCGATCTCCTCGGCCACAAGCTGCACCAGCGCCACGATGGTCTCCTCGTTGAGGATGCGATCCCGTATCTTCTCCACCACGAAGGTCTCCAGCTTGGGGGCGTTCAGGTAGCGGGCGCTGCACGTCCCCGCTCCCTCGGTGAACAGGGTGCCGCAGATGTAGTAGGCGAACTGGCCGCTCTTGGCTCCCTGGGCGCGATAGGGCCTGCCGCACACCCCGCACTTGAGCAGCCCGCTAAGAAGGTAGGGGCTTCCCACCCTCGCGGGCCTCTGCACCTTCGGGGCGCGTTCCCGCATCGCCTGCTGCACGTCCTCGAACAGCTCCCTGGACACCAGGGCGGGCCATGCGTTTTCGACTATCACCGGGTCGGGGGCCTGCCCGTCCTTGCTAGTCTTTCCCCACACGGCGGTTCCCGTGTAGGCTTCGTTGGTCAGCACGTAGTGGAGACCGCCCTTGTACCAGCGCCTGCCCCTGTTGGTGACGCCCCGGTCGTTCAGGGTCTTGCATATCTCCTTGAGGCCGTAGCCGCTCAGGGACTTCTCGAATATCTCCTTCACTACCGGAGCCGTGGCGGGGTCAACCTCCAGGGAGGGACGCTCCTTCGCCCCGTCCTGCACCTTGACCTTCCTGTAGCCGAAGGGGGCGTTGGAGCCGAGGAAGAAGCCCCGTGACGCGGCTTCCCTCATCCCCCGGACGACCTCCTGCGCCAGATTCTCGCTGTAGTATTCATCGACGCTCTCGATGATGCCCTCAAGCAGCCTGCCGGTGGCGTTGTCCTCGGCCTGCTCGGTGATGGACACCACGCGGATGCCCTTGCGCCGCAGTTGGGACTTGAACGCCACGGCGTGCTCCCGCTTGCGGGTGAAGCGGCTGAATTTCCATACGAGGATGACCTCGAAGGGGGCCTTGGGCTTGCTGCCCTCCTCGATCATCTCCCTGAACTGGGGCCGGTCGGCGACGCGGCCGCTCTCGGCCTCGTCGATGTACTCGCGGGCTACGGAGTAGCCGTTGGCCTTGGCGTACTCCTTGAGCGCCCGTAGCTGGGCGGACACGGACAGGTCCACGTCCTGCCGGTCGCTGGACACCCTGGCGTACAGGGCTGCGGGCGTTAGGGGCTGTAGGTGCTTCTGCTTCATGCTGTCCTCCTTTGGGATGGCTGGCGTTGATTTAGGATTGAACTGCGTCTGAACGCGTCTATTGTCTGCATGACGAACCGGAGGGTAGGGGCGTTCCTCACATGGAAGACCGGTTGTCCTGCGCGAGTACCCACAATCTGGATATCTGTAGACTCCACTGGTGCTTGGGCATGACCACTGAAATAGACTTCAAGGACACCTTGCCACTGGGGCTTCGTCGGGAGACAAACCGCCTGAATCTCAGTATTGGTTCGGTTGGTCGCCTTACTGATGACCGGATTCCGATAGTAGGAAACGCCATAACCTCCGGTTGACGTTCCAATCCCTATGTACCTAGTTCTGATGTGGCTGGGATCGACCAGGCGAGAGATCTCTTCATGGATCTCAGCAAAGGCACGCAACGACTCCGGTGATGCATTGTCTACGGCTTGTCGTGGCAGAACCCTTCTATCGTGCCTGGCTTCTGAGTAGTCGTCTCGAATGTTGTCACGGAGTATGTCGAGTACAGTCTGTCGATCCCGCTGGGTCATGCAGTCCTCCTGTGCAATCGTTCGTCCCTCGGTCGTGTCGTCCAATTCTGCAACGCCTTCAAGCTGCGTCGTTCGCTCCAGGCCCTGTTGCGGCCTGAAGTCTGAGTCCCAGGGCGCGCACCACCTTCAGCACGGTGGCGAACTCTGGGTTGCCCTCGGCGGACAGCGACTTGTAGAGGCTCTCCCTGGCCAGTCCCGTCTCCTCCGCCACCAGCGCCATCTTCTGGGCGCGGGCGATGTCACCGAGGGTCGCCATGATAAGGCTCAGGTCGCCCTCTTCCAACGCCACGTTCAGGTATGCCGCCATGTCCTCCTCGGTCTCAAGGTGCTCCGCCGGGTCCCACGGCCTCGTCTGCGTCTTTGCCATAGCTGCCTCCTAGAGTCCTCTGGCCAGCTCCTGCGCCCTTCGTATGTCCCGCTCCTGGCTGTCCTTGTCGCCTCCGGCCAGAAGGACGACCAGAGACTCGCCTCTCTGCGCGAAGTACACCCGGTAGCCGGGTCCATAGTCGATGCGAACCTCCGAAACTCCCTCTCCCACCGGCCTCACGTCACCGGGGTTGCCCAGGGACAGCCGCCTGATGCGGTTGTCGATTCTCACCCTGGCCTGCCTGTCCCGAAGACGCCTGAACCAACGGGCGTAAACCTCGGTCTGGCGAATCTCGACCATGACACTATTGTAGCCCACAGGCTACTTAGAACGCAAGGGGTCAAGGCCGATTTTCGGGGTGAACACTGGCCGGGCAGGGCACGCGCGCACACACCCCTCACGGGGCGCGGGAATCGAGGGAACGCTGGTGGGGTTGGGAACGTGATGAGAGCGGGGCAGAAGAGTCGTGACGTCGGTTCCGTGAGGCGTTCATTCCCCGGCCTCGCCGTCCTTCGGCGTCTCCGGCTCGGTCTCGGCCCGTAGCGCCTGCCTCCGCAGGTGGGCGCGGGCGATCATCCGGGCGATGATGCGCAGCCCGCGTTGGACCGTCTCCCGCTCCTCGGCGGAGTACGTCGGCGATCCCCGCTCCGGCGTCGCCCGGCGATTGGTCGGTGGTCTCCGTCCGTTGGCGCTTCTCACCCTCTCCCCCTGTGGCTCGGCGTGTCGTGGTCCGGGTCTCTGCCGTCCAGTGTGAGCGGTCGGGAAGCCCTGCATAACTACCTGTGGGACCGCTCACATGAGGGGGCCTGCAGGGCCTCGGTCGGGAAGCTCCTGGGGGAATGCCGCCGGGGTGTACAGAGAAGTGACCCTGGTTGCAAAAATGCAAGTCGGGTCGTTTCGTAGCTGAAACAGGGGGAATCCCGCCCTACAGGTGAAGAAAAGTGAACACTTCGACTGAAGGGCGCGTTCCGGTCATGGTCTGCAATGCCATAGCTGAGAGTTGCATTTCTGCAAGCGGCTGGAACGCGGCCCGGGTTGCAAAGGCCCTAGCTGGCAGCTGCATATCTGCATGTGGGCCGGCGGGCCGAAATCGAGGGGGTCGAAGCCCGTGTCGATGACCTGGACCCCACTGGCGATCCTGTTGCGCCTTCGGTCGGCGATGCGGCGTGTATCCCTCGTGAGGTGCATCATGCGTGATGCACCTTTCAGGTTCCGCCGAAATGGAGGGGCGCCGACCATGTGAAGGGGCTGTACAGGAGATTGAGTTTGGAGACGAGACAGCGTAGGGGGCGATTTCGTAGCTGGAACAGGGGTAAATCCCGCCCTACAGGAGAAGAAAAGTGAACACTTCGTTGAAAGGGTGCGTTCAGGCCGAATCCAACGAAACTCAATGGATGGTGGGGGGCACGACCGGCGGTAAAATCGGCGTCTGCAACGGAAAACAGGGCGCAGAAGGCGATGGACGTGAGGGTGCAGGACGTGGCGGAAACGGCGCTCTCAGTCCTTCAGAAGGGGTGCTGACGCAGGCCGTGGCACGGTGACACGTCAAGGGTTGGCGGGTCCGGGGGTCGGGTGCTCAGTGCCTTGAAGCCGGTCTCCTGGGTCTCTGAACGGCGCGAGCAGTGGCCCACATTGGCCCATCCGGTTGGCCGCCGAGCGACGTTGAGAGGCTGTACACGGAATCGGGACCTGGGGGAGAAGCGGACATCCTGGGCCACTCAGCTACGCAAAGAGGCTGATTTCGGGGTGTGTCAGGCAGCTCCGGTGAACACTTTGGCGAAAGGGCATGTTCCGGCAAGAGCGAGGCCCTCGATGCAAGAGTGGGCCACCCTGCGGGGTGTGTCGGTCGCCGCGTCGGAGTGAGCAGTTCACGGCCGGGCTGCCGTGGGGTCTAAGCCACCAGCCGCCACGTGAGCAGGCCGACGACGACCAGCAGTACGACCACGACCAGGCCGAGCCGGAAAGCCAACCGCCTCGTCCCGCCGTGGGCCATCTGGTCCTTCCGGTACTCCTCCTCAATCTCCGCATACGCCTGCCTGCTCGCTGAGACGGACTCCCTGGCCTCGTCCCGCTCCCGCTCAAGCTCGGACTCTCTCAGCTTCGACTCGGACGCCTGCTGCTCCATCTTCCGCACCGTCCGCTCAAGCTCCCCCTCCCTGGCGATGGCCCGGCGCAGCAGCTCCGTGTCGCTCGGATACGCCGGTCCCTCCATCCGCACGTAGACGCGGCGGCCCTCACGCGAGACCTCGACCTCTCCCTTCCTGATCATCCGGTCGAGGGTAGACAGGGAGATCTCCAGCTCCTCCGCAGCTTCCGCTTTCGTCACCCAGCGGACGGGTTCGTTCATCGTCTACTCTCCATCTACAGGCTGACACGTCAGGGTTGCAAAAGTGCAATCCGGTTGTCATCGGGCCGGTGACTTATTTTAGCACGGCATCCCATTTTCAAACATGACACGTCGAGATACGTCAGGGCGATGCGTCAGCCCGTTTCGTAGCTGAAACAGGGGTGATTTGGGTGTCCGCAGACCCCGGAAACCACCCCGCCAACTGCATTTTGCAACCCCCAGACGGCTTGGAGGGCAGATAGCGATGCGTCAGCGCTATCTACGTGTCACCCCCTACAGGACTCCTACAGGACAGGGCGCATCCGGTGATAGAGACTGTCCCATCGGTAGGCGCTCAGGCCGGACAGCGTTAGTCTCGGGGACTCCGGTTGCCACAGTGGACGCCATGACGGGCCGAGTATGCCTGTGGTTGACAGCACGGGGATGCAGGACACGAGGATGGGCAGCGACATATCAGCCGGTCCGGATGCGGTGCTCACGTAGGTGTCCTCGATCTCCTCGGTGTCCACGACGAAGAGGGTGTAGGGGTACGGCGGCTGGTCGTCCTTGTGCTCCGGCGACCAGTAGTATCTCTCGTAGGGTCTCAGGCGGGCCATGACTCCCTGCGGGTGACGGGCGCGCAGCTCGTGCTCGAAGTAGAAGGGCACGTGGAGGCCCCGGGCCACCAGGTGCCCCACTGCGTCGGGGGCGATGGCGGAATCTCCCCAGTTGTAGGCGCGGTCGGAACGTGCGGTGGGGACGGACCACCGGAGCTCGCTGTCGGGGTCGGCACGGGTCTCCGCTTCCAGCTTTGAGAGGAACCAGGTGATGCCGTCTGCGTGCCTCGTCTGCCTCGCCCACGTCTCGATGCGGTGTCCCACGTGACGCCTGCGGCCCTCGTTGTCGGTGGTGAGCTCCGTGCTCCAGATGCCCCGCGTCGTTGGAAGCTCGGCCCGGTCCCGGTGGGTGACGTAGCGTATGCCCTCGTCGGACAGCGTGTAGCGAACGTCTCCACGCTTTCCTCGACGCTCCACGAGGCCCCAAGTATCGACGAGGCTACGCATCATCTGGCTGACCCGTCCCTCCGAGACGCCGAGCCATTTGGCCAGGTGGTCACGGGGGATCATGGGGTGGTCAGTGATGATGTCCAGCGTCCGCTTCTCAGAGGGGCTGAGACCGAAGGCCGGCGCAGCCTGGGCCATTTTCTCAGGGTCGGGCAGCGACGTCCGCTTCCGCTCCGGCGACTGGATGCCAGACCCTCCGCCGGGGCTGGTGCGGGAGACCACGCCCTCCAGCGAGAAGAAGCGGCTGCCGATCTCCCACCCGGTGTACCGCCAGTGGCGAAGGTCTCCCTCCAGCGCGTCCCTGGACTCCACGGCGACGTAGCAGTCCCGGATGTTCCGCTCGTCGCAGAACCGCGCCGTCAGCCTCTCCTCCCACACGCTGATCACCAGGAACAGAACCGTGTCGGGGCGGCGTGAGCAGTCGTACTGCGCTATGGCCCTCAGCCGGTCGTAGAGAGACCTCCGACGCAGGGCGAGGCCCTGGCGCACCACGCCGAAGCTGCGGCCGTCGTGGAGCGTGATGGTGGCGTCGAAGCGGCCCCTGCGGTGGAACTCCACGCTGGTCCGTAGCCCGTCGATGCCAGGTGAGAGGGCAGTGGCCATGCGGTAGACGCTGGCCACGGCGTCCATACGGCGCATAAGCAGCGTCAGCCATTCCCTGGACATGGGGTTGGCCCGCACGTAGTCCGAGGGAGTGTCGAAGCCGAGCACCCGAGCGGTCTCCCTGATGCCGTTGGCGGTGATGAAGTACCGCTGGCTCGACGGCAGGTGGGCGGTGCCGTGGCTGACGCGCCCGATGATGCCGTCGGCCAGCAGGCCGGACAGGGCGCGGTGGACGGTGGCGTGCGGCTCCCCCAGAATGCCCGCCAGATCCGCCGAGTCGATGAACGGCGTCCGGCTGAGGGCGTCGAGCAGGTGTCGGTTTGACAAGGCCATGCATCGACGGTAGCACGGGAGGGACGCGGAGCGCAGCCGTCGTCTGGCAGGGCCGGTGTACTGGATGGCTACGGACGTTATGAACTCTTCGGACACAATCGACACGCAATAGTTGGGTGCTCGTGGAGAGTCGATTCGGCCTACGTCTTCTCCGGTTCCCCCGTCTCCCCCTTGGGCATCCGATAGCCGACGCGGGGCTCGGCGAAGATGTAGGTGGGGTTTTCGGCGGCGTCGCCCAGCTTGCGGCGCAGCTTCATCAGGTGGGTGCGCAGCACCCGCAGGTTCCCCGGCTTTCCAGGACTCCACACTCGCCTCAACAACCGGTCATGGGGCACCACCCGCCCGGCCTCCATCGAAAGCTCCGCCAGCAGGTCGAACTCGGTGGGCGTCACCGGCACGGGATTCCCCGAGACCGTCACCCTGCGCTGGGCGTAATAGATGGTCAGGTCGCCCAGCACGAAGGGCTCCTCCGGCGCCGGGACCTGGGGTTCCCCGAACCGGCGCAGGGCCGCCCTCACCCTGGCCACCAGCTCCGTCGGCGAGAAGGGCTTGACGATGTAGTCCGTGGCCCCCTGCTCCAGCACCCGGGCCACAGTCTCGTCCCTGCCGTAGGCCGACAGGAATATCACCGGGATGCGGGAGACCGCCAGCAGGTCGCCCATCAACTCCGTCCCGTCGTGGTCCGGCAGCATCAGGTCCAGAAGGGCCAGCCGGGGGCTGTGCTCCCCCATAAGCGCCAGCGCCTCCTCCGGGTCTTCGGTCACCACGGGCCGGAAGCCCGCGTTGGATAGGGCGTCCCGCACCGACCTGAGCACCATGGGGTCGTCGTCCACCACCAGGACCGTTCCCGCTGACTGCCCTCCATCCTGGGAGCGGGCGGAGCGAGGAGCGGGTCCGGCGTCCCGGACAACGGGCAGGGTGAATACGAACCGCGCCCCCAGGCCCGGCCCGTCGCTCTCGGCATGGATGCGGCCTCCGTGGGCCTCCACTATCCCCTTGCAGATGGCCAGCCCAAGGCCGGTGTCGCCTTCCGTATCGCGGTCATCGCGTCGGGAGAACTTGCGGAACAGGCGAGGCAGGTCCCCGGCGGGTATCCCCCGCCCCTGGTCGGCCACCGAGACCTCGACTTCGCCCCCGGAGCGCGCCGCGCTCACCCGGATGACCGAGTCCTCGGGCGAGTGCCTGGCCGCGTTGGAGAGCAGGTTGCCGATGACCTGGACGATGCGCCTCCGGTCGGCCATCACCAGGGGCAGGCCGGGCGCGACGTCGATGGCAAGGTTGTTCCTGCCGCCGGCGCTGGTGAAGGCGTTCCTGGCACGGTCCACCAGGGCCGCAACCTCCGCCGGTTCCGGGTCCACCGGTAGCACCCCCGTCTCGATGCGGGCCACGTCCAGCAGGTCGCCGATGAGCTCCCGCATGTGGCCGGCCCGGTCGATGATGATGCGGTGGAACTGGCGCATCTCGGCCGGGTCCAGGTCAGCCGCCGCGTTCTGGAGGGCGGTGGCCGCGCCCAGGACGGAGGTTAGGGGCATGCGCAGCTCGTGGCTCACCATGGCCAGGAACTCGGCCCGCAGCCGTTCCTGCTCCTCCACGTCCGTCATATCCTGCATGGTGACCACCACCGACTCCAACTCCCCCTCGCCGGAGCGAATGGGCGTGGCGTTGAGCAGGACGGTCACGCTCCGTCCGTCGGGGACGCCCATGACGATCTCCTCGGCGCGCACCGTCTCGGTGTCGCCCAGGACCCGGGCCAGGGGAAACTCCTGTAGGGAGAACTCGCTCCCGTCGGCGCGGCGCACGGTCATCAACCCCAGCAGGTCCTCCGGCCCCTGGCCGGGGCTGCGCAGGCCGTCGACGATCCTGCGGGCCTCCCGGTTGAAGGACGCCATCCCCCCGGTTCGGGCACCGAAGACCACCACGCCCACCGGCGAGGTGTCGATGAGCGTCTCCAGGTCGGCCCTGGCCCGCCGCTCCTCCCGGTGCGTGCGGGCGTTGGCGATGACCAGCGCAGCCTGGGACGCGAACATCACCAGAGTCTCCTCGTCTTCCTTCGTGAACTCCCGGCCCAGCTCGTCGCTCCCCACGTAGATGTGGCCCGAGCGCATTCCCTGGTGGAGTATCGGGGCCGCCATGAATGCGGTGAGGGCTACGGGCGAACGGAACTCCTCAAGGCCGATGGACTTGGTGAACTCCTCCAGCGGTCCCACCCTCAGCGGTCCCGGCAGGGCATTCAGGTACTCGAAGAACATCTGCCCCTGTGGGGCCTGCCACAGCCGCTCCAAGTAGCCGGGTTCGAAGCCCAAGACCAGGTGGTTCTCCACCTGCCCGGAATCGTCCAGGGTGATGATGGAGGCGAAGGGCGCGTGAGTCAGGGAGCGGGCTCCGTCCATCACGGCCCGCAGCGCCGCGTCGAAGTCCAGGCTCTCGTTGATGCGCAGGCTTGCCCGGCTGAGCCGGGAGAGGCGGTCGTCCGGGGGTTCGGTTGCCGGGGCCGTCCGGGGGTCGTTCTCCACCTTTCCACCTCCTCGGGAGAGGGCCTGTTTGGGGCAATTCTAACAGATTGGGCCATAATTTACCGCTAGTTTATCAAAAAGTATATTGCGTTTACCCACAATTCATTTGCAAATCCCTATAGTGTTTGCTGGGTGCATGGCGAACTTTTGCAAGCATAGTCCGGGCCTGACGGGGAATCGACCGATGCGAGGCGGGGGGATGCCCGGACGATATCGACGCTGTGGAGGTAGTCTAAAGCAGCTTCGCTGGGCTAGTACCTATCCGGTCCGAAGGAGGCACTGACCGCCGCCCAACCGACCGGGGGTTGGAAGCAGCTGTTCCGTCGGTGCTGGCGAGTTCATACCGACCGTTGAGGCAAGATGGCCATTGCGGTCTGAGATAGAGCCGCGGTAGCAGGGCATGCCACTGATGACTGATATCAGCCACTACATTATTGGGATCAAGAATTGCTTGGTCTTCAGAGGACGAACCGGGCGATCGGAATTCTGGCGGTTTGCGCGGCCTCAGTTACTGGTAACGGGGGTCTTAGCCGCGCCCCTGATCGCGCCCTTCGTTGGGTTCGTGATCGGCGTGCTATATCTAGCCCGTCTCAAGGACGGCGGTGGATGTGCCAGTAGCACCGATCATGTGATCGCTGCTCTCCTGCTTGCGTTGTTCGCTATCTTCGCCCTCCCTCTCCTGTCGGCTTCGACTCGGCGCCTTCACGACACCGGCAGAAGCGCATGGTGGCTGCTCGTTGCACTGGCGCCTACTGGTTTATTCGCGGGGTTCCTTCTTCTTGCACTGGCGCCTACTGATTTATTGGGGAACCTTCTCAGCCTACCGGAATACTGCGGCGGTAGTGACCTAGCGGTCGGACTCTGGTACTTCTTTGTCCTATTTCCGGTCAAGGTGATCTTGTACGCCGGTCTCATCGGATTCATGGTTCTTCTGTCACTAGAGGGCGATAAAGGAGAGAATCGATATGGGCCTGCCCCAACCCCTGATGTGAGCTCTTAGGTACTCAGACCAAGTGGTTGAAGCAGGATAGAGCGTAGGAGCGATACATGAGTGGTCGAAAGAGTACAGGCTGGGCATCTGCCGCGTTCTTTAGGCTGGCGGTATGCACGTTGGTTCTGCCGGCGGTGCTGGCTTGCGGTATCTTGACGAGCAGTCCTGCTCCGACCAGCACGCCCGCTCCCGCGATGGCATCCGCCGACATCCTCACACCCACGCGGCCGCCGACACGGGAACCCACGCCAACGCATACGCCACAGCCCACATACACGCCCGCTCCGACATATACTCCTGCGCCGACCTATACGCCAATCCCCTCTGCGACCCACACTCCGCAGCCAACACATACGCCTGTCCCTACCGCGACCAACACTCCCATTGCTACACCCACAGCCACCCATGAGCCGACCGCAACGCCCACGCCTACACCTGTCCCTACCGCGACCCACACTCCCACTTCTACACCCACGCCCATCCCTGAGCCGACCGCAACGCCCACGCCTACACCCTCGCCAAACCTATACGTCTCGAGGGAGTACGGATACAGCATAGAAGTTGCTCCGAGCTTCGCACTGTTGGTAGAGACGGAAGACCGCGTGTCTTTCGAGACATCCCAGGGCGAAGCCTTCGTTGATATTGTGGCTTGGCATAACGAGAATAATCTGAGCCTCTCCGAAAACGGAGAAGACGCTCAAGCGCAATTGGAAGAGGCTGCCAGGGAAGGGTCCTGGATCGTCTTTGAAGTTTCAGTGTCTGAGGAAGTTCGAACCGCTGGCGTAGACTATTACGAGATATCCTATGAATTTCACCGGTCCCAAGAGTATTGCCCCACCCAAAGTACGGCTAGGCTATACCTGTCGCAGGCACCAGGTTACGAACCCTTCGTATTGATGGTCACTCTTGGCTATTGCCAAGAAAGCGTCGGTTCGTACGGCAGGGAAGCCCAGGTGATGTTGGACAGCTTCAGGCCCTCAGGCCAAGTTGCCGCTAGCACGCCCGACGCGGAAATGTCCGCCTCGGAGGTGTACGCCGCCGTCTCCCCTTCGATGCCGTTTATCGAAACCCCTGCGGGGACGGGCAGCGGGGTGCTGACCGGGCGTGGCTACGTTGTCACCAATTACCACGTCGTGTGGCCTTATGAGTATGCCTGGGTCGTCTTCCCGGACGGAAGTGAGTTTCAGGCGCCGGTTGTCGGGTGGGACCCAATCACTGACATAGCCGTGCTCGGACCGGTCGACGCGGCGGCCAGGCCGTTGAGGTTGGAAAGCGGCGAGGCGCTTTCGCCAGGCGCGGAGCTGTTCCTCGTTGGATATCCTGCCGAGGTGGAAGCCTTCCCGAAGGCAACAATTACTCGCGGCATCCTCTCCCGACTCCGAGAGTGGGAACAGGCCGAGTTGACATACGTCCAAACCGACGCGAGCATCGCCGGTGGTCAGAGCGGAGGAGCGCTCGTCAATTCCCGAGGCGGAGTCATCGGGATATCCGGGTTCAGCTTCAGCGAGGCCCAGTTCGGGCTGGCGGCGTCCTCTGCGGACGTCTCGTACATCATCGACGACCTCATTGGCGGCCGGTCACCATACGGGCTGGGAGACCGCAGGCATCCGTCTGGCCGAGGCGCATTCACGTTCGACGTGCAGCTGGATAGTCCCTGGGATAACAGAGTGTTCGCCTTGGATGCGACGGCTGGAACTACCCTCTCGGTCGCACTTGATGGTCCGGGGGACGGCCTGCTTAGAGTCTCGGGGCCGACCGGACAGTTGATGAGAGTGGACCATAACTCTAGCGGCGTCGAGCAGGGAGCCGTGGAACTCCCTGTCGACGGGGTCTACTTCGTGCAGGCCGAGATGGCCTCGGGTGACTCCGGAACCTTCGAGTTGAGCAGCACCATCCGACTGCAGCCCTTCCATGACCCGGATGACGGGGTGGCAATAGAGGTGGGACAGACGATAGCCGCCAGCTTGGACTATGCCTACGACATCGACTGGTTTTCAATAGACTTGAACGAAGGAGAGACGGTGGGGATTCTTGCCGACTCCCTATTGGTGGATACTCTGTTTATCGTCAACTTCCCGGGGTCCCGGGACGATCAGGTCGTATTCGACGATGACAGTGGCGGCGGTATGTTCGGGACAAACTCCTGGCTGGTCTACCGTGCGCCGAAGAGAGGCGAATACTGGATTGCTGTCGGTCAGGCCGACGAGAGCCATATGGGCGGAGGGTACTTCCTGTCGGTAGAACGCGCTCCAACAGGGTCGGAGACGGTGCACGTCCCACAGTAAGGGCCGGATAGTTGCCGATGTAGGAACTGCGAATACATCTCAGTACGTGACACATTAGCCATTTCAATATCAGAGTCTTGTTCAAGGGGTGATATGGGCAATCAAAGCGTAGGACCATTCTTGAAGCTGGCAGTGTGCATGCTGCTACTGCCAGCGGTACTGGCTTGCGGTATCTTGACGAGCAGTCCTGCTCCGACCAGCACGCCCGCTCCCGCAATGGTGTCCGCGAACCTCCTCACTCCCACGCCTACCGCCGCCGTGTCCCCGGGCGCCGACGACCGCCCCGAAACGAGAACCTTCGATCCGACGCCTGAGCCGACATCCACCCCCTATCCAACGTCCACGCCTTACCCGACGCCGACAGTCCATCCCATGCCTGAACCCACGGCCACGCCTGAACCCACGGCCACGCCTGAACCCACGGTCACGCCCGAACCCACGGCCACGTCCGAACCCACGGCTACGCCTGAACCCACGGCCACGCCTGAACCCACGGCCACGCCCGAACCCACGGCCACGTCCGAACCCACGGCTACGCCTGAACCCACGACCACGCCCGAACCCATAGCCACGCCCGAACCCACGGCCACACCCGAACCCACGGCCACGCCCGAACCCACGGCCACGCCTTACCCGAAACTCGCAGGGCCCGCGTACGTGGAAGCCGAATTCCTAACTGGCGAGCGAAAGACTCGCGTCTCCTGGGATCCAGTGGAAGGGGCTGAATGGTACCACGTGTACTTTGAGGGCAATTCTGTCTTGAACAGATGCAACATTACGTGGGATGGTTTCCCGACAGATCCAATCGCGAATTGTGAGTTCGGCGCGAGGAATGTAGTCGATACTTACGTAGTAGAACTAGCGGAAGGGTTCTCTAGAATTGGAAGAATCGATGACAGTTACACCTTCTTCGTAAGCGCCTGCAACCGCGGCGGATGCTCGGACCCAGTTCCAGCGATCAGGCGATAGCAGATGCGGACTTTGGCAAAGGCAGGCTCTCTGCCAGGTACACTCTGTCTACAGCGACCAGCCGCATGAGTTGAGGAAAGGGGGAAGACTGTGATGAGCCTGCAGGCGACAGCAAGGGCATGCCGGTCAACTCTGGGGCTGTTAGCCATAGTGCTGACGCTGTTGGCGGCACTTGCCTGTGGCGGCACCGCCGGAGAGCCTGCCGCGTCCCCCACGCCCGAACCTACGGCCACGCCTCAATCCACGGCCACGCCTTACCCGAAACCCGCAGGCCCCGCGTACGTGGAAGCCATATACTCAGAAGCCGAAAACACGACCCGCGTTAACTGGGATCCCGTCGAAGGTGCTGATTGGTACCATGTCTACTATCGTCACCACCCCTTTGATAGGACGTGCCGCATTCAGGACGATGGCATCCCGGTTCGCGGCGTGAATTGCGAGTTGGCTGCTCGGAACGTAGTCGATGTTTACTCAGTAGAACATCTCCACGAGCTAAGCAGTCCATCCGCGGATAACTACACTTTCTTCGTAAGCGCCTGCAACAGAGGTGGATGCTCGGTCCCAGTTCCAGCGCTCAGGCGGTAGCAAGACTCCGCAGTTAGCGAGATCAGCCTCTCCTCCCAATGGACGCTCTGCGCGCGGAGAGCAATCGCTGGGTTTGGAAGGGAAGAGGGCGGGAGGAGCCGATTCCTCTACCTGTCGTCGCCACGACCCACTGCCTCGATGGCGTGGGCCGGGAGCCAGCCCTCCAGCTCACCCCTGGGAGCGCGACCTGTAGCCAGCCGTGCCTGGAGTCCACCAGGCGCACCTGGGCGCCGCTGTAGAGGGTAAATTCGTCCGCGTACTGCGGCCCCGGTCCGCTCAAGACCTCCACGGACGCGACGGTGACGACGCCGGTGTTGTCGTAGGGATTGGCGTGCAGCATGCTCACAAGAAGCAGGAGCGACGCCGTCGCGGCAACGGTCAGCAGGACGGTTGAGGCGCGGGCTGCGCGTCTCAGGGGGAAGTCCTGCCACACCAGGAGCGAGCTAATCGCCATCCCGCTAGCCATCCAGAGCAGGAGGGCGCCGATGCCGACCTCGACTGGCGTGACCCAGCTGCGCCCAAAGTGGGAGACGCTCTCGACCAGGGAGTCTCTCTCCGTCGAGAGACGATCCACCGTCATGCCGCGCGCCTCATCGAGGTTGGCCTTGACGTCCGGGTCGCGGGGAGACATCTCGCGGGCGCGCAGGTAGCTCAGGATCGCCCTCCCCAGGTCACCGCTCTCCAGGTATGCGTTGCCCAGGTTGAAGTAAACGGCGGCGTCCCTGTATCCCCGCTCTACCAGGTCCTCGTACTGCTGGGCCGCCTCCTCGTACTCTCCCCGTTCGTATCTCTCGTTCGCCTTCGCCATCAGGTCGGCGGCCGACCATTCCTGGGCGAATGCGCTGCCCGCGACGACCGCAAGAGCGCCTACGGCGGCCAACAGGGCGAGACTGCGCCAGATTAGCCCGGTCATGGCTCAACAGCCCCATCGAGTTCCGTCAGGAGCTGGGAGGCGCGTTCGATGGCATCGTCCGTCGGGGACGAAGCCTCCGGCGTGTACCTCGCCGCCTCTCCCGCAGCCAGGGTGTCCTCGACCCGCTGGGTCAACTTCGCCGGTACCCCGGCATCCCGGAGGCGTTCTCCAAGCGCCTCCCGCGTGAGTCCGGTCAAGGGCTCCCCGAACCTGTCCGAGAGGTAGGTCAGCACGGCGTCGGCGCATGCGACTGCGCGGTCATCGCCGGACGCCGTAGCGCGCCGCAACGTCGCCTGGGCATTGGGCAAGGCATTCCGCCGGCGGGAGTCCGCGAGGGCGGCTTCCCTTGCGTCGCGCCTGCGCCGCCAGACCGCCGCGCCGGCGATTGCCAGCAGTGGAATGCCCCAGGCAGCCCAGAACGCAACGCTGAACGTCGTCTCCCCACCCGACCAGCGGAGCGAAGGCGGGACCGCCTTGATGGGCTTCACGCCGGATGCGTCCCGTTCGTCCTGCGTTCCACCAACAGAGGATGAAGGGTCTGACGGCCCTTCCACTTGGGCAATAGTCACGACTATTGACGAAGTCCTGGTCAGGACATACTCTTCGAGGTCAGGATCGAAGTACGCGTACGAGATTTCCGGGACCGCCAGTTCACCGGCCGTTTCGGGCGTCAGGACGATCTCGTACGTGCGGCTCCCGACGAGCCGCCCGTCGCTGACCTCACTGTGGGCGGTTGCCGGAGACTCCACCGCGCGCCAACCCCGGAACTCCGGCCAGGCCGGGTCCGGGAGCGCGTCGATGTTCCCTTCTCCCTCAACCTTCACCGTCAGCCGGACGGACTCGTTCATCCGCACTGACGCAGCGTCCACCACGGCGGAGATACCGAACCTGCCGACCGCGCCGGTGAACCCCGCCGGGGCATCCGAGGGAGTTGGGCGCACGTCTACCGCGACGGGCACGCTCTCCACGACGAGGGGCGCCTTGGACGGGCTATCGGACGCTGACAGCGTGCCCGGCTCGATCTCCAACGTTCCTACGACGCTCGGAAAGAGGATGGTTCTCAGCTCGACGACCCGGTACTCCCTGGAATCGATGGTCTCGCTGTACTCGTCTTGCTCGGTCTCCCGGACGTTCCAGAATCCTCCAAAGCCCGGCGGCTCGTAACGGTCAAGCGTATAGGGTGAGTCCGAACGCCGGTATATCTTGGAGATGTAGGTAACCTGCTGGCCGATGTAGGGCCGGTCGTTGTCGACGGACGCCGTGACCAAGAGCGGCTCGTCGGACGGCAGCTGTTGGGCGCGAACGGGCAGAACGACAAGCGCCATTGCCGTCGCAGCAAGAGCCGCGACTATCAGGGACCGCTGCGTTGCCTTGGCAAGTTCCATGGACGGGGCCTACCAGTCGAACTCGGTCTGAGAATCGGGAGAAACCAGGGTCTGCTCTCTTCGTTCCTGGAGGGTCTGAGCAGCTTCACCCACGGCTTCAAGGGCCTGCCGGGCCTGTTCCTCGGTCATGGGCTCGGTCTGTGGCTCCTGTGGCGGAGACTGGTCTTGAGGCGGAGTCTGGTCCTGTGAGGACTGAGGCGGCTGAGCCTGCGGAGGTGGGGCTTCGGAAGAGTCCTGCTCGTCGTCACGGTCCTGCGGTGGGAGCTGCTTCAGGGCCAGCTCCAGGTTGTGCTTGGTGTCTTCGTCGTCGGGATTCATGCGCAGCGCCTCCTTGTATGCCTCGACAGCCAGCGCGTACTGCTGCATCCGAAAGGCGGCGTTGCCCCGGTTGAAGAACCCCTGCGAGCGCAGCTCACCCCTGGCGTGCTTGAGGGCCTCGTCATACCCCTGAAGCGCCCTGTCGAACTCCTCCATCCTGTAGAGGGTGTTCCCCGCGTTGTAGTGGGGCTCGCCCAGCTTCGGGGCGCGCTCCCGGGCTCCCTGGTACGCATCGAGGGCGGCTTCGTAGTCTGCGTTCAGATACGGCTCATGGCCCGCATTGTTGACCTGGTCGGGGGTAGGCCCGCAGGCCGACAGCAAAAGGACGACCGCTGGCAGGGCGATGAGCGTTTCACGGCCCCACATGTTTCCCTCCCTCGCTAGCCGTCTCCGGGACGTGAGTAGAAGGCGGTCCGTCAAGACTCCGGTCAAGAAGAGGGACAATGCGCCGGCGAGCAGGAACAACTGGAACCGCTCGACTCTCCTCTCGCTGAGCTCGCTCTGAAGGCTCTCGTCCTGAAAGGACTCGATCTCTACGAGCAGTTGGCCCATGGCGCCGGGATC
Organism: Dehalococcoidia bacterium; assembly: GCA_965204975.1. Classification (GTDB taxonomy): domain Bacteria; phylum Chloroflexota; class Dehalococcoidia; order Lucifugimonadales; family CAJWER01. The sequence goes on along the minus strand of OZ242024.1, from coordinate 2,983,414 downwards.
GCCGGCCCTGAAGTACCGACCCCCGCCAACCTCCGCTATGCGTTGCAGCGCCTCCTCGTCCAGCCGAGAGACGATGGGGCTGCCCTCGGCGTCCTGCCGGAATCCGATCACCTCTCCCTGTTCATCGTAGACGGCGACGGGACTTCCCTCCGGCGACCCGAAACCGACGGTGTAAACGACCGCCCCCTCCTCCGCGGCCTGCCGGGCGGCCTCAACGGGATCGCCCTCGTGGTTCTCGCCGTCCGTCATGACAACGATGACTTTCTGACTCACCCGCTGATCGTTGAAGCCGCCCATCGCCGTCTCAATCGCCTCGCCGATCACGGTTCCTTGGCGGCTGATCGCCCTGGGGCTGGCGCTGTTCAGGTAGGTACGGGCGGTGGCGTAGTCGGCGGTCAGGGGGAACTGGACGAAGCTGGCCCCTGAGAACAGGACTATGCCGACCGTGTCACCCCTCAGCCGCGATATCAGGTCGGATATCTCCAGCTTGGCGCGGTCGAGGCGGGTTGGCTGCACGTCCTGTGAGAGCATGCTGCGGGACACGTCCAGGGCCACCATCACCTGCACCCCACGCTGCTCGACGATTTCGACCTCGCTCCCCCACTGGGGACGCGCCAGCGCAACCACTATCAGCGTTACTCCGACGAACCAGAGGACGAGCCGGACAAGGCTCATGCCCCCGTTCGCTCCTTCGCTCAACCGCTCGACGAGGGCCGGATCGCCGAGGCGCAGCACGGAGACGGCCCGGCGCACATGGACCCGCCACATGAACACCATCAGGGCGGGCAGCGCGGCCAGAGCGAACAGGAACTGTGGTGATTCGAAGGTCATGTGCTCAGGGCAGCTTTCTGAATAGAGTGTTCGAAAGGACGAGCTCCAGCGCCAGCAACACAAGGGCCGGCACGAGGAACCAGGCCAGAATTTCCCTGTGGCGTATGAAGTTCAGTATCTCCACGTCCGACTTCTCCAGGGAGTTGATCTCGGCATATATCCCCCGAAGCCCCTCCGTATCTGTGGCCCGGTAGTAGTTGGCGTTCGTGATGGAAGCGATCCTTCTCAGCGTCTCCTCATCCAGCGGATTCTCCTGCGTTCCGGCCCCGGCGCCGGACGAGCCGGGCTGCCGGTCATCCCCTCCGTCCCTTCCCACTCCTATCGTGTACAGCTTGATGCCGACCGCCTCGGCGGCGGTGGCGACGGTTATGGGGTCGAGCTCCCCCGCGTTGTTCACTCCGTCCGTTATCAGAGTCACGAGCTTGCTCTCGGCGCCGGAGTCCTTGAGCATGTTCGCCGCAGTCGCCATTCCGCTGCCGATGGCCGTACCGTCCTCGATCCTCATCTCGCCCGCAAGGTGGACGTCCCTGAGCAGGCTCTCCAGGGCGGGATGGTCCAGCGTGGGCGGGCTCTGGATGAACGCCTCGCGGGAGAACACCACGAGACCGATGCGGTCATACCTCCTGTCCTCGATGAAGTCGGCTATGATCTCCTTGGCGGCTCCCAGCCTGTTCGGTTCAAAGTCCGTCTCGCCCATGCTCCCGGATACGTCGAGGGCTATGGCGATGTCCACGCCCTCGCCCCGGATGACCTCCCGCGCGTCTGCCAGCTGCGGCCCCGCGGCGGCGACGACGACCAACGCCAGCCCCAGGTATCTCAGCTTGGACACGAAGGGCATCAGCCGAAGGCGCAAGGACCTCCTATCGCCGGGGAGGAGCCCCGTGTCCGCGTAGCTCATGGCGACGGGTCCCATCCTCCACCGCCACAAATACGGCAGCGCCGCCGGGGCAACCGCCACTGGCAGCAGGAGCAGCAGCCACGGGGATTGGAAGGTCAGGTCGCTCACGTCGTCGCCTCCCGTTGGGAACGGGCGTCCTGCAGCCGAGCCGCCTCCTCCGGCGCCGGTCTCGTCCCCTCCACTATGTCCCGTACCCGACGCAGAGCCTCGTACGCATGGGACTCACCGGGCGCGTAGCTCGAGAACCTCACCAGGTCCGCCTCGTAGAGCAGGTCGATGACCAGGCGGGCGTTCCTGCGGTCGAGCGATGACTGCCCTACGGCGTTTTCGAACTCTGCGGTGGTCATCTCCGTCGCGTCCCGACGGTCCGGGCTCTCCAGGTACATCTTGCGTATGTAGGCTTGGGTGACTCCGGCGATCATCGCGTAGTGTTCCTTGAAGCTGCCGTCTCCGGGTAGGTTGAGCTCCTTGATGTGGTCAATCTCCTGGAGGGCCGCTTCCCAGGGCATCCGGGTGTCGGCCGTCGTAGACGGCCCCGGCCCTCCTCTGCGGAGGCGGCGACGGAGGAAGTACGCCGTCGGGAGCAACGCGACCAGCGCCGCCAGCCCGGCAACGGCCAGCGCGGTCGGCTGCCTCCATAGCGGCGGCGAGAGGTCAGCGGGCGAGCGGATATCCTTCAGCGTTTCATCGGTGCCGGACAGCACCGAGTTCACGGTCAACCGCACCGGCAGGGGGAACACCCGCTCGACGCCGCCGTCCGGGCCGCGGATGGATATCGACAGGTCCGGCGTCTCGAATGTGCCGGGCGCGAAGAGCGTGACCTCGATCCGCTGGCGCGTAGTCTCCGTGCCGTCCGCGTTGGATTCCGTCTGCGCCGTGGTCTGCGATACGACATCGAAAGAGCCCCATTCGGGGCCCAGACGGGGAACGAGCACGACATGGTCCGGCGGGTGAGTGATTTCCAGGGTCAACGTCACCGGGTCGCCCACGGTCAGAGCGGCGCGGTCGGCGGTGAGGGAGGCGCGGACGCCGGAATCAGGTCCGTCCTGCGCGAGGGCTGCGCCGGGCGCCATGGCGACCAGGACGGCGGCGACCGCCCACACGACCCAGGCCCTTGGACCCAGACCTCCTGCTGCGCAGCGCCCAATTCGACCCGCCTGATCGGCCAAATACGCCATCCTCCTCTTATCGCTACGGCCTCAGCCGCCGGTTCCTGAAGAACGCTCCGACCTCGGCGATATAGTCTCGTTCGGTCGTCACCCTTACGCGATCCACGCCCGCTGCGGCCAACACGTCGCTCTTCTCCGCGTCCAGCCTTGCCACCCTCTCCGAAAACTCCCGTCTCCACCGTTCGTCACCCGTGTCTACCCAACGTTGATGTCCGCTCTCGGCGTCCTCAAAGGCCACGATGCCGACGTCCGCCATCTCGCGCTCCAGCGGGTCGCCGATGTCGAACGCCACCACGTCGTGCCGCCGGTTCGTGACCAGCATCGCCTGCCTGTACGATCCGGGGTCGGCGAGAAAGTCAGAAACCAGGAACACGATGCTGCGGCGCTTGAGGAGCACGTGGATTGTGTCCAACGCCAGCCGGATGTCCGTGCCGGTTCCCTCCGGTTCATAAGCCAGCAGGTCCCGCAGCATTCGCAGGACGTGGCTCCGTCCCTTCATGGGAGGGACCAGCAGCTCCACCCTGTCGGTGAAAAGCAGCAACCCAACCTTGTCGTTGTTGTTGGTGGCGGCGATGGACATGACCGCCGCCAGCTCCACCGCCAGCTCCCGCTTGAACCGGTTCCGCGTACCGAAGTCTCCGGACCTGCTCACGTCCACCGCGAGCATGACCGTCAGCTCCCGCTCCTCGACGTAGCTCTTGACGTACGGCTCTCCCGTGCGGGCGGTGACGTTCCAGTCGATGGCTCGCACGTCGTCGCCGGGTATGTATTGGCGCACCTCGTCGAACTCCATGCCCCGGCCCTTGAACACCGAGTGGTACTCGCCCGCGAGGCCGTCCTCGACCAGTTGGCGAGTCGTGACCTCGATTCTCCTGACCCTGGCGATCAGTTCGTCGGTCAGCATGTCAGGGGATCTCCACGCTGTCGAGGATGCGCTGGACGATCTGCTCGGACGTGACCTCCTGGGCCTGGGCCTCGAAGGTCGTCAACACTCGGTGCCGAAGAACGTCCGGCGCGACCTGCTTGATGTCGTCGGGGGTGACGTATCCGCGACCCTTGAGGAAGGCATACGCCCGGGCGGCGGCGATCAGGAAGAGGCCCGCGCGGGGCGAGGCCCCGTAGGATATAAGGTTCCCCAGGTCGTCAAGCCCCGCGATCGCAGGGGTGCGCGTCGCCACCACGATATTGAGCGCGTAGTCCTGTATCTTATCGTCGACGTGCACCTTCCTCACGATGTCCCGTGCGCTCAGGATGTACTCCGAGTCCACGACCGGCTGCGCCTCGGCCACCGCTCCCACTGTGAACCGGCCGATCATCTCCCGCTCCTCGGAAAACTTCGGATAGTCGACGACCAGCTTCATCATGAACCTGTCGACCTGGGCCTCCGGCAGCGGGTAGGTGCCCTCCTGCTCTATCGGGTTCTGCGTCGCCAGGACGAGAAAGGGAGCCTCCAGCGGGAACGTCTCATCGCCGATGGTGACCTGCTTCTCCTGCATAGCCTCCAGCAGGGCGCTCTGAACCTTCGCCGGCGCCCTGTTCACCTCGTCGGCGAGGACGAGGTTCGAGAAGACCGGCCCCTTCTGAACGCTGAACTCACCGGTGCGAGGGTTGTAAATCCGGGTACCGATAAGATCCGACGGCAGAAGGTCGGGGGTGAACTGGATCCGTGAGAACCCGGCCTGAATCGCCTGGCCAATCGTCTTTACGAGGAGGGTCTTGGCAAGACCGGGAACCCCCTCCAGCAGAATGTGCCCGTCGGCCAGAAGCCCGACGAGAGTACGCTCCACGAGCCGGTCCTGGCCGACAATCGTCTTCCGGATCTCGGCCTGGAGTGCGTGGACGAACCGCGCCTCCTTCTCCACCAATTCGTTAATCTGGCGAAAGCCTGCAACGTCCATCATGGCGATACGGTTCCTCCTATGCTGAGTTTGAAGTCGATGCGAGCCGAGTCACCAGGCGCTGGCGGGCGCCCTTGGAGCGAAGGCGGTACTGCCGTCATAGTTGCCCTTCAAGCGGCGGCTCAGGAGCAGAATCAGCGCAAGCCCGATAATCGCCCCGTACACCACTGCCTTTATCACCAACATGAGGGAAATGCCCACAAATGGGTCTACAACAACCCAATATATGTCCCGCATCATGGAGTCAATCCATACGACTACCTGAGCCGCCACGAGGATACCAGCGACGAAGCCCGCGATACTGGCCAGCACCCACCAGCCCGCCTGCGCCACTTGCCGTCGCAACACCAGCCATTGAAGTATCCCGAGTACAGCCCCGCTGGTCGCAGCCAGGACTAAGTTCCAGACCGCGAATGCCTCATAGCTCCCTAATTGCCTCGCCTCAATCATGACGTCCACCGTCAAAGAAGCTGTCAGCATCGGGGTCAGAACATTGATCAGAGAACCTGCACCGGTAGCTAATGCCCACCAGCCTGCTTGCACTAAGTGCCGCCGCAACACCAGCCACTGCAATAGAATGGTCATTACGCCTGTGACCATGAGAGAGATTAGGGAAACGATACCCACGGCGCGTGCATCGAATTCGTCGAAGTTGCTGTTCCAGGCCAGCCAAACTGACGCTCCCGCGACGGCTCCTACCGTGTTGGCCAAGACCCACTGATAGAACAACCTCCAGTCCAGAAGCGTGGCACCGCTGCCAGGTTGCTCTCCGTACCTGTTCTGACCTGCCTCGCTCGGAAGCATCAGGAAGATGAGAAGAGCAATCCCACCGAAGAAGGGCACAAGCAGAAGCAGCGTCCACCAACCACTGCGTCCCGTGTCATGAAGCCGTCGAGCGGCCACTGCCAGGTGTGGCAGGGCCGTACCCAACAGGTGCACCAAAACCAGGACAGTGGAGACCGTTTCAAATACTGGTAAGAACTCGCCAAGTACGACACCGACAATGAGAGTGATCGCGAGGTTGATGCCGTAAAGGACAAGTGTGAACCACCAGAACTCCGATCTGCCGGCGCGCCCTTCAAAGACGAGGTAATTCTTAAGCCCATGAATGTAGTAGCTGAGATACGTCACGCCTTACGCCGCAACCTCCTGGTCAGTATTCACCCAGCAAACAAGTATAGGGAGTAATGAATAAAGAATGGGTAAAGTCACATCGCAGTTTGATAAAGTAACGGTAAATACCAGTCCGACCTGCTTGAACTGACCCCAAACAGGCCGTTCCCAGGAGGTGAAAGGTTGGAGCACAAAACCACCAGCCGGTCGGGAGAGCCTAACCCCGGACGCCCGGCTCTCCCGGCTCAGCGCGGCAAGCCTTCACGTCAAATAGAGCCTGGACGCTGATAAGGCGCTGCGGATCGTGATGACCAGAGCCCGGTCCCTGACGCGGGTGTCCACCCGATAATGGGGGCACAACCCCCACCGAGTCGGCGGGGGCCGCTGTCTTGTGTACCCGCCTTCGCTCCACTGGTGTGTCGAACGCACCAACACGGCGAAGGAAAAGGGCAGGATTACAGCGCAAGCGCGAACCGGATCTGAAAGGTTCTTGTTTTCATCAAGTCTGGTGGGCCGGACCAGACACCGACTGGCGCGCACTCAATTGTCAGCGGGCGAGGCGGCGGAGGGCGGCGCGGGCGGCGAAGTAGCCGCACATGCCGTGTACGCCGCCGCCTGGAGGGGTGGAGGAGGAGCAGATGAAGAGGTCGGTCGACGGGATGGAGTAGGGGCTGAACATGCGGGCGGGGCGCGAGAAGAGCTGGCCGAGGTCCTGGACGCCGCCGTTGATGTCGCCGCCGACGTAGTTCGGGTTGTAGCGCTCCAGGGCCCCCGGTGGCAGAACGCTCCTCTTCAGTATCAGCTCACGAAATCCAGGCGCGAAACGCTCCACCTGCGCCTCGATCCTGCCGGTCATGTCGATGCGGGAGCCGCTGGGCACGTGGCAGTAGCCCCACGCGGTGTGCCGGCCCTCCGGCGCCCTGGAGGGATCGAAGAGGCTCGGCTGGGAGAGCAGCACGAATGGCCGGTCGGGGTGACGCCCAGCCCATACCTCGCGCTCGGCGTGCGCGATCTCTGCCATCGTCCCACCCAGGTGCAGCGTGCCGGCCCGCGCGCATTCGGGCGCACTCCATGGAGCCGGGCCGCTCAGGGCCCAGTCGATCTTGAAGGCCGCCGGGCCGTAGCGGTACGCCTCGAGCTTCCGCCGAAAGGAGCCCGGCAGGCGGGGTCCCGCGACCTCGATTACCTGCTTGGGCGTCAGGTCGAGGAGAGTTACAGCCGACGAGGGCAGGTCCTCGAGGCGCTCCACAGGCGTGCCCGTCTCGATTCGACCGCCGAGGGAGGTGAGATGAGCGGCAAGCGCGTCCGATATGCGCTGGGCCCCGCCCCGCGGCATCGGCCAGCCGACGGCATGACCGCTTGCTCCCAGAACCAGGCCTATCGCCGCGGTGGGGGACCGGTCGAGGGGCAGCATGGAGTGGGCGGCCAGCCCGGCGAATAGCGCCCTGGCGCGTTCGCCCCTGAAGCGGGCGCGGGCCAGCGACAGCGCCGGACGCAGGCCTGCGAGTCCGAAGCGGGCGGTCACGAGCGGGTGACGCGGCACTCGCAGGGGACCGAGGATGTCGTCGGCCAGCCTGGTCCAGTCCCTTACGAGTGGGCCGAACAGCCCCCTGTACGATGCACGGTCGGGGCCCAGGTCGTCGGCGGTGGTCTCGACCAAGCGCTCCAGCATCACTGCAGTGCCATCGTCGAGCGGGTGGGCCAGGGGCGCCGGAGGCTGGACCCACTCCAGGCCGTGCTCGGCCAGCGGCAGATTGGACAGGAAGGGCGAGCCCACTGCCAGGGGGTGGACCGCTGAGCACACGTCGTGGAGGAAACCCGGCAGGGTCAGGGGGGCGGTCCGGGCGCCTCCTCCTACGGTGTCCTGTGCCTCCACAACCAGCACGGAACACCCTGCCTGTGCAGTGGCAATCCCTGCGGCCAGGCCGTTGGGGCCCGCGCCGACCACGACAGCGTCGTAGCTGCCGGGGCCTTCGACATCGAGATTCATGGCCCCTCCCGAAGTGCAGAGGCCGCTACTCCATGTTGATGACGATGTTGTCCGGGCCGCGGGCGAGGAACTGCTCCGACGGCTCGTCGTAGGGGTTCTCCTCGATGTGCCATAGGTGGGCGGGCACGAAGAGGTAGTCGCCCGGGCCGGCCTCCACCCATTCCTCGAAGTTCTCGCCGTAGTGGACGCGGACGTGGCCCGATATGACGTACGCGGCGGTCTCGGCCTCGCCGTGCTGGTGGGGCGGTCCCTTGTGGTTGGGCTCGGAGGTGACGGTGCCGAACCAGATCTTGCTTGCGCCCACCGCGTCCGCGTCTATGGCGGGCCGGCGCTCCATTCCGGGCGTCTGGGCGGTGTCGCTCGGAGGCCGGGTGCCGTGTACCACCGTGGGGACCTTGAGATCAGTCTTGGTTGCCATACTGTGTCCTCCTCAGACATGCACCGCACGCGGATCGTTTGGCGACTGTTTCAAGAGCATAAGCCCGGATTCTCCCCAAGTCCACAAGCGCAGATCAGGGCCACGGCGAAATATTTTGTCTGCCAAGCTGGGGCCATGCGGCCGGCGCGCCAGCCTTCTCAAGGCGCTGCTCAATGGGCAGGCTCTCGTCCCAGAGGCGCGCCAAGAAGCGCATGCCGTTGGTCCCGCCGGACTCCTCTGATGCGAGCCAGACCGCCGGGGGGCCCATCACCTCCGGCCGGATGAGCGACTCGCGGTCGTACGCTATGTCCTGGGGGATCAAGTTGGTGTCGGTCGTCCCGCCTGGTACGAGGACGTTGGCCGTAACGCCGGTCCCCTCCAGCTCCTGGGCCATGAGTGCGACGAGGGCCTCGTGAACGGCCTTGGACGGCCCGTAGGGGCACAGCCCCGCCCGATACATGGAGTCGACGCTTGTCGTGACTCCGATGATCCGGCCCCACCCCTGGGCGAGCATGTGGCCCGCGACGGCCCTGGCCATGTAGAAGGGCCCGTTGGAATTGACGGCCAGTATGCCGGCCCAGGTGTCGGGCGTGATGTCCCAGAATTTGGTCCCGCCAGAGCCGCGGGCCGACGGGTTCATGATCCCCGCGTTGTTGACGAGGATGTGAAGGCCTCCGAGGTCGGCTATGGTCCCGCGGACGGCTTCTGCCGCGCTGCCGGGGTCCGAGACGTCGCAGACCAGGGTCAGGACGGAATCATCGCCGCCGATCGAGCGGACCTCGCCGGCGGTCTGCTCGAGCCAGCCTTTGTCGACGTCGAGCATCGCGACGCGGGCGCCGGCCCGCACCAGGGCCAGCGTCATGGCGCGCCCCAGGCCCGTGGGGCTGCCCGCCCCGGTTACGATAGCGACCTTTCCGTCCAATGGTCTGCCTTGCATTTGCACTCCTCAGCTCATGGCCCGACCAGGGCAGGACGCAAAGGGAGCGTGGTGACCCGCCTCGGACTTGAACCGAGAACCTACTGATTAAGAGTCAGTTGCTCTGCCAAATTGAGCTAGCGGGCCGATAGAGAGGGAGGCGGCCTCGGGCTCGGAGGCCGTGTCTCAGATACGCAATTGTAGGCGGCGCGCCTCGGCGGCGTCAAGATTCCTTATGAGGGTGAGGGTGATCTCAGACAACTCACACCCTACGGGTCCGCAGCGGCACCCTGGCTCTTGCGCGCGTTATTCGGTTTTCCGTCCCGAGGCTACTTTGGGGGTGAGCGGCCGGGGAGAGTTTCTAGTTTCGAGTTGTTAGTTTCTAGTTGGGAGCCCTCGAGGGTGCTCGGGACGGGCTCGGTGCTAACGGAGTTGTCTGCGGCGCTGCGGTCCCCGCCGTCCGTCTGGGTGGGGGACGGTTCCTGGGGCAGGAATCCGGCCTTCGCCGGAACGACGGGGGTGGTGTGCTCGGGCCCTTCGGTTGTTTCGGCGGAGCACTGCCCTTCGACAGGCTCAGGGCGAACGATCTTGGGTTCGGCGCCGTCGGCCCCGCCGTCCGTCTGGGTGGGGGACGGTTCCTGGGGCAGGAATCCGGTTTTCGCGGGGACGACGGGTCCTGTGTGCTCGGGCCCTTCGGTTGTTTCGGCGGAGCACTGCCCTTCGACAGGCTCAGGGCGAACGATCTTGGGTTCGGCGCTGTCGGCCCCGCCGGCCTTCTGGGTTCCGGCTTTCGCCGGAACGACGAGTGGGGTGTGCTGGGTTCCGTTCTGCGCGGGAACGACGGTTAGGTTGGACGCGGGAACTACGGATAGGAGGTTGCCGGGTTGTCGCGTCGTGCCGGGGAGGGCGGGTTTGAAACCCGCCCCTACGGGAGTCGAGGGACAGGGTGTGTGGGAGCGCTGTTCGTCTCGGATTATGTGTGAGATGAGCTCCCTGGCGGCGGCTATCCTGTGGTGGGCCTTGAAGCCTTCGACCCTGTTGGACATGACGGAGTTGAGGAACTCGACGACGGTTTCGCCGTGGGCAGTCTGGGCTCGGACGAGCATGATCATGAGGTCTTCGTCCACCGCAGACAGGACAGTGAGGAAGTCCTCCGTGAGCAGGTTGAGGAAGTCGTACGTAATGGCCTGGGCGTGCAGGACCCCGGGGGTCTGGTAGGTGCCCTTGGGGGAGCGTGGGCCGCGTTTTCGGCTCTCGCAGTGGTCGCAGGGTTCGTCGCCGTGGTCGGCGATGAAGCCGGCGGCGTCCTTGTGTCCGTACTTAACGAGCTGCTTTGCGGCGTCGATCCTGTGGCACAGCCTGGCGTCGTCGACCCTGCCCGTCATGACGTCGGTGAAGAAGTCGATGATCATTGCGCCGCCATCGGTCTTCTGGCGGACGATGTCGGCGATGGTGGGCGGCTTCCGCTCTTCTATTGGTTCTGGAATCGGCACATATGTTTCGTACATACGTGCCATTATGCGGGAGGGTCAGGGGGTTGTCAAGGGGGACTCTCACCGCAGAGGACGCGGAGGGCGCAGAGGGGGGATTGTCTGAACTGTGATTTGTGTGATTAGGGTGATTGGGATGATTGGGAGGGAAGGCCCTGGGGTAAAGCGGGGTTCGTGGACACCCTACCGGGGCGAGCCTATAATGGACTTTCCATTACGGGCCCGCCGTTGCCGGGGGCATCTTCGTCCGGCGTGGTCGTGTGCCCGACAGCCTGGACTCAGGAGGCCGCATGACCGCCAGCGAGCTGCCCCACTCGGAAGTCCCGAACGTCCCGGACCGCCTGCTGCTCGGCCCGGGACCCAGCACTGCGCATCCCCGTGTCCTCCAGGCCATGATGGCGCCGATGATCGGGTACCTGGACCCCGACTTCATGAAGATCATGGACGAGCTGTCCGAGCTGCTGAGGCGGGTCTTCGAGACGGAGGACGGCCTGACGCTGTCCGTGTCGGGGACGGGGTCGGCGGGCATGGAGGTGGGGATCAACAGCCTGCTGGAGCCCGGCGACACGGTGATCATGTGCGTGTGCGGCTTCTTCGGGCACCGGATGGAGGACATGGCCGAGCGGGTCGGCGCGAACGTGGTCGTGCTGGAGAGCGAGTGGGGCAAGCCGTTTCCCGCCGAGATGCTGGAGGCGGAGCTGAAGAAGCACGAGCGGGTGAAGCTGGTGACGATCGTTCACGCCGAGACGTCGACGGGCGTCCTGCAGCCGCTGCGGGAGGTCGCGGCGCTTGCGCAGGAGTACGGCGCGTTGTTCATGGTCGACGCGGTGACGTCGCTGGGCGGGAACAGGGTCGAGTTCGACGACGTGGGCATCGACTACTGCTACTCGGCTTCGCAGAAGTGCCTCGCCACGCCGCCGGGCATGGCTCCCGTTGCGGCTAGCCAGCGGGCGCTGGACGCGGTGAAGACCCGGCGGCAGAAGCCGACGTCCTGGTACCTCGACCTGGGCCTCATCGCCAACTACTGGGGGCCGGAGCACGTCTATCACCACACCGCGCCAGTCAGCAACATCGTAGGCCTGCGCGAGGCGCTGCGCATCGTCCTGGAGGAGGGGCTGGACGAGAGGGCGGCGCGTCACAGCCGCAACGCCGAGGCGCTCCGCAAGGGTCTGGAGGCGCTTGGCCTGGAGCTGGTGGTCGACGAGGCGCACAGCCTGGACCAGATCACGCCCGTGTGGATACCGGAGGGCGTGGACGACCTGGAGGTCAGGCAGAAGCTACTCCGCGAGTACACCATCGAGATCGGGCGCGGCCTGGGCGACTTCGCGGGGAAGGTGTGGCGCATCGGGCTGATGGGCGAGTCGAGCAGGGCGCACAACGTGCTGGCCTTCCTGTCGGCGATGGAGGAGATACTGCCTGGCGTGGGCTACGAGGTCGCGCAAGGCGCCGGAGTCGCCGCCGCCAGCAGGTCGCTCGCGACGGGGTGACATGAGAGAGATTCCCCTCGTATTCCCACTGTCGTTCGCGGTGCTGCTCGTGGTCATCTTCTTCACCAGCGCATTCGCCATCGCCGACGGGGCAGTCACGAGGGAGGGCGAGTCCGCCGAGACAGCCGCGGAGTACGAGTGGTACGAGTCCACCGCCATCTATGTCTGTCCATTGCATTAGGAATTGAGAATGGTGAATTAGGAATGGTGAAATAGGAAATGAGCAGATTCGAGGATAGGGTGGCGATCGTGACAGGCGCCGGTGCGGGCATCGGCCGGGGGATCGCGTCGCGGCTGGCCAGTGAGGGGGCGCGGATTACGCTGGTCGACTTCGACAGCGAGCTTGCCGAGCACGCCGCGGGCGAGCTTTCGGGGACCGGTGCGGAGGTCATGACAGTGGTCGGCGACGTGGGGGAGGCGGAGACGGCGAAGCGGGCGGTCGACGAAGCCGTGGCCAAGTGGGGCCGTGTCGACGTGCTGGTGAACAACGCGGGCATAGGCGGCGACGTGGGGAACATCTGGGAGCTGCCGGTGGAAGAGATGGACCGGGTGTACAGGACGAACCTGCGAGGCGTATACCTGTTCACCCACTACGCCGTGCCGGCCATGCTGATCCGGGACTACGGTCGCATCGTGAACATAGCTTCCATCGCGGGGAAAGAGGGGAACCCACGCATGGTGCCCTACTCTGCCACCAAGGCGGCGGTCATCGGGCTGACGAAGTCGGTGGGCAAGGAGCTGGCCACGACGGGCGTCCGTGTGAACTGCGTGACGCCGGCGGTGGTGCGAACGCGTATCCTCGACCAGATCACGGACGAGCAGGTCAGCTACATGCTGGAGCGGATTCCGATGGGGCGGACCGGCGCCGTCAGCGAGATCGCGGCGCTGGTGGCCTGGCTGTCGTCGGAGGAGTGCTCGTTCACGACGGGCGGCGTCTTCGACATAAGCGGCGGCCGGGCGACTTACTGAATCAAGGGCGAGTCCGATGATCATAGACTCTCACGCCCATGCGTTTCCGCCGATGGGCGGGCCGGCCGGGTTCTCGTCCCAGGCTCGTCACGCCAGCTACACGCAGCACGCGTTGGCGCACCATCACCAGCCGGTGCGCCGGCTTGCCGACCACGCCCGAATAGACCGGCAGACCCTGTGCACCGGAGACGACGTGACGATGGGTAGTCTAACCGACGTGGGCCTGCGCGGCGGCGGGTTCGGACGGCTCGCGTGGACGGCGGACGGCGAGGAGTGCTACCTGCAGTACCTGCCGCCAACGCTCGTCAACCTGTCCGCGCCGCCGGAGCTGATGGTCGCGCAGATGGACTACGTAGGCGTCGACAGGGCCGTGCTACAGACGGGGCACCTGTACGGCAGGCTGAACGGGTACCTGGCGGACGCTGTGCGGCGGTTCCCGGACCGGTTCTGGGGGCTCGCGATGATCGACGAGTGGCGCGCCGACTCGCCGTCGCAGCTAAGGACGCTGGAGAGGGCCATCAACGACCTGGGGCTGCACGGCCTGTGGTTCCAGACGGGCGCGCTGGAGCAGCACGGGCGTGCCGAGACCGTGGACGACGCGGCCTTCAGGCCGTTCTGGGATAACGTGCGGGACATGGGCATTCCGGTGTACCTGAACGTGACCGCCGCCGGGCCGGGCCCCGAGCCGTACCTGCAGCACCTGGCGGCGCTGGAGCGGTGGCTCGATAGGTACACGGACATCCCGGTCGTCTACCCCCACGGCCTGTCGCTGTACAGATTCATGCGGGACGGCGAGATATCGATACCTGAGGAGGCGTGGCGGGCGCTGGAGTCGCCCAACCTGGTCGCCGAGATACTGATCCCGATATTCCAGGGCGCGATCTGGGAGTACCCCTACGCCGAGGCGCGGCCGTTCATCCGCGAGTACTACGAGCGGCTGGGGCCCGACCGGCTGGCCTGGGGCTCGGACATGCCGAACGTGGAGCGGCACTGCACGTACAGGCAGTCGCTCGACTACCTGCGGCTGCACTGCGATTTCATCCCGGCGGAGGACATGGCGAAGGTATGCGGGGGGAATGTCGCGAGGGTGTTTGGAGAGAGCTAACCACAGAGGACGCGGAGAGAGCAGAGAAGACAATCGGTGGGGAACGTTTAGCGTAGCAATCGAGGTCGGCGACTTGGGCGGGGATCACCTGTGCGGGTAGTCGTATCCGTGCTCGATGCAGCCTTCGATGAAGGCGGCGGCTACGCTTTGGAGGATGTCGAGCGTGGCTTCGGGCGTGTCGGCCCAGGCCCTGCACCCGGGAAGCGCGGGAATCTCGGCCATGTACTTGTCCTCTGTGTCTTCGGAGGAGTCGTGCATGACTTAGCGCAGCTTGTAGTGCTCCATGGCGTCATCCATGTGGGCGGCAACCGGGTTGCCGGTGCCAATGCTCACGCTCTACCTGACGGGAGAGCCTCCAAGCCACCCCTTCTCCCCAAGAACCCTAAGGGCCAAATGTATCTGGCGTTCGGAAAACTGCTTCTTTCGCGGACCCCAAGCATACGTATAGCCGACCACCTGCTCTTCGGTAGCGGACGGATGCTCGGCAGCTACCCAGTGGACGGTCGACAAGAGCTCCAAGCCGAACGACGACTCGAACCCTTCAATCAATTCGGCCACCTTGTCGAACCTTGACAGGGTATCCGAATGGTCTTCGAGAAAAGCGCGAGAGTCCTCGAAGGCGCCCGGGACCAGCTCAAGCTCCTTGCCAGGCTCATCGCTCCCGTCGTCGTATCCCGACAGTAGATGGCCCTCCACTGCTAACAGCACATGGCGGAGATTCTCGGCGTATGGGCCATAGGGCCCCTTCTCGAACTTCAACCTTAGCGGCTCGCCCGCCTCCTGCATGAAGTACATGAGCTTGTGTACTTCCAACAGCGTCACGAACGGATCGAGCAGGCCGCCTATGTAGCGGTGCATGAGGCCAACCAACGCTGCCCGACCAGCCGTCATCTTTGGAACAGCAGTCGACCTGTTGGGCCGTCCGTCGACCGGGACGTTCCCCGGCTCGAATACAACCACCTTGACGTCGTCCAGCTCGCTAAGCGCAGCATCGACACGGGGCCGTATCTCTGTCCATTTCAGACCACCCAAGCCGCTGCCCAGGGGTGGAAGCGCTATCGAGCGGATGTTCCTGTCCCTGATCTCCCGGACAAGGGCCTCCAGGCCGGTCTCAATATCCTCCAAGCGACTCTTGCCGCGCCAGTGCCGCTTGGTAGGGAAGTTAATGATGTAGGAAGGGTATGCCAGCCGGCGGGTCTCGAAGACGAACATACGCCCCGGCTGTACCTCTTCACGCTTGCAGGCGTCAGCATACGCAGTGAAGTTCTCTGGAAACGCGTTCTTGAACTGGAGGGCGACTCCGCGCCCCATGACTCCCACACAATTGACGCTGTTGACGAGAGCTTCGACTTCTTCTGCGAGGATGTCCCCTGTCTTGTATTCGATCATGCCGTCCTCCATCTGGTCAGTAGTACCAGCCCGGCTTGATCTCTACGGTTGGACGATGGGCGGCCGCCTGCAACACTTGTAGCACTCTATCACGAATAGCCGTGGAGCGGACGCCGATGCGCGAGACCAGCTCCCAGGGGAACGAGCGCTCCATCAAGAACTCTGCCTGCTTAGAGTAGCTTCGCTCACCCACCCATACGTTAGCTCGTATGGCGTCCCAGTCCAGATTGTTGAGCTGGGCAAGGTCATCGTAGTCAGTAAAATAGCTGGAAGCGGCGTTCGACGATGTGAAAGCCCAGCGCCGGCTGTTGGCATCCGCCCACGAAACCGCTTGCCGCAGGTCGGCTTCCAGATGAACGATGGGATCCTGACCGCCGCGATACGCCAACTCAGGGTGGTTGCCCCTGTAGATGACATATAGCATGACTGAGCGGGGACAGAAGTAGAATGGCACGCAGTCCCCGACGAGCAAGTCAGGATGGCTGGTCAGGGTCAATGTGCTACGTCTGCGCTGCTTGATGCTTTCCATACCAATGGTGGTCCCGGTATGTGAAGGGCCAACCATATCAGCGTCGCACCACAGAGACCCGTCCCTGATAATTGAGGGTAGCCGGTCCCAATGGAGGATGTGGTATACCTTCGGCTCCGTGGGAACGAACATGAGCTAGTTAGGCCCATCTGTGTGCTCTGGGGACAGCTCCTGGCGGGTATTGGCCTGGGACTCGATGGTGGGCCAGTTGTAGAGCATGGGGAGGGTTTCGTCCTTGGCCCAGATGGGGGTCTGGTCGGCGTAGTGGGGGCTGCCGGGATGGCCGGATGAGCCCAGGGGCGTGATCCAGCGCGAGTTGTCCCAGTCGGCCAGGTCGAAGATGTAGCGGGCCACGGACATCCCCGTGGCGGTGAAGGGTTCGGACTGGGAGTAGGTGGCGGCGTGTGGGGTGTCGCCGTCGCCGCTCATGGGGACCCGCGGGGGATCGAGCAGCGAGGCGAGCTTCGGGAACGCGCCCGACAGGGTGTGGGTGGGGCGCGTCGCGTGGATGCTGCCCCACTGCCACGAGTCCATGTCGTCCCCCAGGGTGACCCTGAGCCACGTCACTCCCCTGGACAGCGCCTGGGCTGCCGCAGTGCGCCAAGTCTCGCCGTCGGGGAGCACGCTCGCGTCGTTGTTGGCCGCGGCGGCCTCGAATCTGGCGCGCATCTGGGCAACGTGCATCGGCGCGCCACGGCCCGTGGCTGAGAGTGCGTCGCCGACCAGCGGTCCCAGGTGGTGCTCCAGCAGGGCCCACTCGAGCTCGCGACGGAAGGCGCTGTAGATGGTGGGGGCGACGGCGTCGCGGTCCATGGCGCCGTCCCACCCGTCGAGCACCGACAGGGCCTGGGACGAGGCCTCGTCGAGGGGGTCCACGTCACGGAGCAGCTTTGCGTAGGTCCGGGCAGGTATGGAGGTGATCTCAGCGTGTATGGCGGCCATGTCGTCGACGGTCGCGGCGTGAAGGGGCTCGACGCGGTCCTTGATGCGGCGGGCCCTGTACTCGGGGGCGAAGTGGAGGGCGATGTAGTGGGGGTAGTCGTCGGGCGCGATCCTGTTGTTGGCGGTGACGATGTAGCCGGTGTCTGGATTCTTCGACCGCACCAGCTCTTCGAAGAGCACGAAGCCTTCCCATTCGTACTCGCCCGACCAGCCTGGCACGGGGAGCCATCCGTTGAGGGCGGGCCGGACCGGCAGCTGGCCCCTGTTCAGGTACTCCACGCCGCCATCCACGTCGGCGAAGACGAAGTTGTTGCAGGGGTCGACCCAGCCGCGCATCGCCTCGTCCATGTCGTCGACGGACCCTGAGCGCAGCATGAGGGGCAGGCACTCGGCCCAGGCATTCGGCCCTGCGGTGGAGGTCTGCTTGCTGGCGATGCCGTATCCGGGCGGGCCTCCGAGGATGGTGGGGCCGTGGTGGGTCGACACGATGTCGATCTCGGTAGTGTCGCCGCCACGGGACACGATCGACTCGCGGCGGACGCCGGCCGTTCGCCACTCGCCCTTCCACTCGTACTCGCCGGCGTCGTTGAACCGCTCGACGTAGAGGTCGTGGTAGTCGGCCTGGGCGTGGGTCACGCACCAGGCCACGCGGGCGTTGTGGCCGAAGTGGGGGAAGCCCGGGCATCCGGGGAATGAGAGGCCCAGGGCGTCGAACTCAGGGCAGGCGACGTGGTTCTGGTAGTAGACGTTGGGGGTGTCGAGGGGCCGGTGGGGATCGCCCGCAACCAAGGGCTTGCCCGAAGCGGTGCGGCTGCCCGTCAGCGCCCAGTTGTTGCTGCCTCCTTCGGCGTCAGCGAGCCAGCTGACGCTGGAGGCACCGGCCGCCAGGTGGGCCAGGGCGTCCCAATCGCCGCCCGCGTAGGACTCGCCGGGAGGCGTGATTAGCAGGTGGCCCGTGGGGTAGTCGGGGATGATCTCCGCGGCCTTCTCGACCCCGAGCTCGTTGATGAGGCTTGCGCGCCACAGCTTGCCCTCGAAGACGCCCATCAGGATGTGGCGGACCTTGAAGACGGCGAGGCAGTCCTGGGGCCTCCACGGGTCAGGCGACACGTCAGCTATGCGGAACTCGATTGGGAACTCGCGAGTCGTCTCAATGAAGGCACTTACGCCCGCGGCGTATGCATCGAGCATCGCCCTCGTCTCGGCGTTGAGGACGGCCAAGTCGGTCTCGACTGACGGGCCGATGCCGAGCCGTCGCATCAGCTTGTCCTGCTCTACGGCGGCGTCCCCAACGACCTCGGCCCAGCAGCCGTAGGCCATCCGGCGGTCGTGCTCCATGTGCCAGAGCCTGTCCTGGGCGGTGGCGAAGCCCTGGCCGAAGAAGGCGTCGTGCGTCGTTTCAGCTCGGACATGAGGAATGCCTTGCGCGTCCCTGTATATGGTGACTTGGCCATCGAGTCCTGGCAGGCTCACGGGGCTGGTCACGTCGGGAAGGGAAGCGGCGAGGTCGGCGGCGGAGAGGGCGAGGTCGTTGTCGGAGAAGAGGGGGATGGTCACGTTGTGGGCTCCTTTGGAGGCGGGTTCCGGGCGAGCATCTTAGCCTGTGCCGATTTGCCGGCGGTGTCTGCGTGAAACGCACGCCACTCCTGGATGAGGGACGGTTCCTGGGACAGGAATCCGGCTTTCGCCGGAATGACGATGCTTGCGCAAGCTGGCACGGGTTTCGCGTATCTTAGCCGAGCAGGCGTGCCGATGCTATGGCGACGGCGACGAGTATGAGGATGCCCACGATCCACCACGGGACCGCAGTCGATATGCGTCGGGAGCGGAGACGCCGCTCGGCTCTTCTCCGGCGACGGCGGTTAGTCATGGCTCATGCCGCCGGGTTTGGGCTAATCGTCGGCGCTGCCGTAGACGCTGTCGTCGGCCGGGAAGCGGTCCCACAGCCATTCGACACCTTCGGTGCGGGGCGTCTTGATGGAGGGCCGGCCCTTCAGGACGTGGTCGACGTACCTGATGAGGTCGTTGGCGCAAACGCTGCAGTAGCCATAGGTGTCGACGAGCCTGGCGGTGACGCTCTTCCAGCGCTGCGTCCAGTCGACGCGCTGCCTAGAGAAGCGGGGGCGAGTCAGGCTCTTGTTGAGGTCGTTGCGCGGGATGAGGAGCCGCTTCTCGATGGCCTCCCTGAGGCGCGGCTCCGAGTCGTACATGAAGGGCTTGCCCCTGCTCTGCCAGGCGGCCACGTACTCGTGAATCTCGCGCCGGAACGCTTCCTTGTTGCGGCCGGTGGTACCAACAACGCGCTCAAGCTCCCGCATGTCGCGCTCTCTTTCGGCGTCGGCGCGGGTGGGCCTGTAGCTGCTCCTGGAGATGTCCGCAATGTAGGAGTTGAGATTGGCCAGGTAGCTGGCAAGGAGATCTTTGGCCTTTGCCTCGAACGCCTCCTCGTTCGCTATCTGAACCTCTCGCACGGCCAGATCGTCGTACACCTTCACGGTGTCGGTGATGAGCGCGACCTTGGTCGCCACGTCGGCCTCGTAGCTCACGTTCTCGTCCAGGCCGTCCCAGAGGCTGGCCAGCGCGCCGAATGGTGTGATGCAGTGGATGTTCGGCTCGCTGGCCGCCGCGCCAATGCGGTTCATCACATACCGCGGCGAGATCCCGGACATGCCCTCCATCGGGTGGCGGCGCTGCATCTCGCGCGCGTCCTGCCTGGAGAAGTGGGGGACCATTTGCCCGTCGTAGAGCCTCAGCTTGTCCAGCAGGGACATGCCCTGGCGGTCGGGCGGCTCCAGCCTTGCCAGGACCGAGAAGGCGCTGGCCGCCTGGAGGGTCAGGGGGGATATGTGCACGTCCCCCATGCGGCTCGTCTTCATCATCTTCCGGTATATCTTGACCTCTTCCGTGACCTTGAGGTTGTAGGGGATCTGCACAGCGATGATGCGGTCCTTGAGAGCCTCGGAGCTCTTGTCCCTGGAGAACTCGTTGAAGTCACCCTGGTTGGAGTGGCCGACTATGACCTCGTCGGCGTAGACGGAGCCGAACTTCTCCATCTTGATGATCTGCTCCTGGGCGAGGCTCAGGAGGGTTGTGAGGAGGTGGCTGTCGGCCTTGAACATTTCGACAAGCTCGACGAGGCCCCTGTTGGCGACGTTGAGCTCTCCGTCGAGCCGGAACGCCTTGCCGGCCACCTCGAGCCGGTCACCCTCGAGCCGGTCGGTGTTTACGCTGCCGACCAGCAGGGACGAGTCCGACGGGTTGGGATTGTTGGCCATGAAGTAGCCGATGCCGATTGCTTCCGGCTCGGAGAGGGTCACGCGCTCGACGGGCACATCGGCGTACCGGCCCTTGTATTCGGTCCTGACCATGTAGCGGCACCTGGGGCAGAGGTCGCCCTCTATGTAAATGCCGTACTGCTCGCGGACCTGGGGCCTGAGCCTTTCGGGTATCAGGTGCAGGGGCTCCTCCTGCATCGGACATCCCTTGATGGCGTAGACGACGCCGTCGTCGCTCCTGGAGTGCGCCTCCATGGCGCGCTTTATGAGGTCGATGACTGTGGACTTGCCGCTGGCCGGAGGGCCGAGGAGCAGCAGAATGCGCTTGCGCACCTCGAAGCGCTGCGCTGAGGCCTCGAAGTACTGGACGATCCGATCCAGCGGCTCTTCGAGGCCGAATATCTCGCCCTGGAACAGGCCGTACACGCGGTCGCCGTACGGGGTTACGTCGGCGCCCTTTACCGCTATGGCGTCGTGGATGTAGGCGTGGGAGAGGCGGCTCCTGGAGGGGTCCTCGGCGACCAGGCGAAGGTAGTCCGAGAAGGTCCCCTCCCACGAGTACTTCGCAGCCTCGCTCTCGGCCTCGGATATGATGGCCTCGATTGTAAGCTCTTCAGTCATGTTACCCCCACAGCCCGATGGGGCGGGCCCTCCCGCCCTCATTCAATGGTAACAACCGGGGGCGACGGAGGACCCCGTCAGGCGGCGGGCATGTCGGGACCCGCCGCCTGTGACTGGGCCGGACCGAACTTATGAGATGACGTAGGTGACCGCCCAGAGACCCATGAGCCCTATGACGGCGCTGCCGGACAGCATGAACCAGCCCGTCACGAGCCTCAGGACCTGTATCTCGAAGGCCATGTAGAAGAAGGTAACGGCGGAGATGATCGTGAGCAGGAGCGGCACGGCCGACATGGCGAGCCAGATGCCAAGGTCCTGCTCGAACACGCCGCCTTCAGCCATCGCCAGAGCGAATACGAGGAAGACGACAAGGGAGACGACGGACAGGAAGACGCTGTAGAAGCCTATGGCGCGCGGGTCGAGGTCCCAGATGGCCTGCGCCCCGACGGCGATGGAGTATATGGCCCAAAGGACGATGAGCGCAGTAAGCGCGGTCAGCAGCTCCGTCGAGCCATCGCCTGAGATCAGCGTGGGCGTGATGGTTGTACCGAACATTATGGTGCCGAGGGTCATCAGGCCGAGACCTGTGGTGAAAACACCCATAGTCCGGCCTTCGGAGTAGAGCCCAAGCACGTGCCATGCCTGGGAGAAGATCGCCGCAGCTATCAGCAAGAAGAAGATGCCTTCCATGTGTCCATGCTCCCTTCAAAATGGATATGCAAGGATGAATCGCCGTCCCCGCAAGGGCGCGCACGGGATTGTCCTAGCCGAATGCCCGTAGTTTAGGTGGGCGGCACGGACTTGTCTAGTCTTTGTCTTAGACCGGGTGATTCGTGGGTATGGGTGGACGGCCCACTTGGAGGTGGAGAGGGCGGGTTTGAAACCCGCCCCTACGGTATTGCTGGGGTGGGCCGTTGTTACTTGAACAGGGAGGCGGGGCGTTCGACGAGCTGCTGAAGCCGGCGCATGAACCCGGCGGCGACCGCACCGTCGACGACCTGGTGGTCGACAGTGAGACTGACCGTTATCATTTCGCGTATCACGATCTCGCCGTCTCGCACCACCGGCTTGTCGGCGGACTTGCCAACGCCAAGGATCGCGGACTGGCCCGCGTTGAGGATCGGCGTGAAGCCGTCCACCGAGCCGAGGACGCTGATCGTGAAGGTCCCGCCCAGGACCTCGTCGGGCCCAAGCGAGCCTGCTCTCGCACGGTCGGCGAGGTCGGTCGTCTCCCTGGCGATGTCCTCGATGCTCTTGGCGTCGGCGCCGCGCACTACGGGAACTACGAGGCCCTCGCGCAGGGACACGGCCACGCCGACGTTCGCGTCATCGAAGGTTAGGACCTGTCCGTCGGACATGACGGAGTTGAGCGCTGGATAGCGCTTGAGGGCTCCGGCACAGGCCCTTGTCAGCACGTGTGCTATTGAGAGGGTGACGTCGCTGCCCGACGAGGCCTCCTTGCGCAGCCTCTGTGCCTCTGTCACGTCCAGCTCCATGAAGAACGAGAGCTGGGCGGTATCCGCCAGGCTGGAGCGCATGTGGTCGGCGATGGACTTTCGCATGCCGGACAGCGCTTCCGAGCTTGCGGGCTCGGGCAGGCCGCGCGGGCCGGCCTTCGCGGGCGCTTCCTGCTGGGACTCGGCGAATGCCCTGACGTCGCCCTCGGTGACCCTGCCCCGGGGGCCTGTCGGCGTCACCTGGGATATGTCGACGTCCAGGCTGGCCGCGAGGCGCCGTGCACCGGGGGTTGACGGCACGCCGGAGTCGGTGCGCCTGCCCGCCTTCCTTGCGGGAGCCCGTCTTGCCTCGGCCCTCTCGGCGGCAGCGTCCGGCGCGGCCGCATCGTCAGCCGCCGGAGGGGCTTCTCCTTCGGCCAGCAGGTACGCGATTATCCCGTCCACGGGTACCACGTCTCCCTCGCCGGCGACAGTGTGCAGAATGCCGGCCCCACCGGCCTCGAGCTGGTAGTTGAGCTTCTCGGACTCGATCTCGCAGATGACCTCGCCCTGGGCGACACCTTCGCCGGCGGCCTTGTTCCACTTCGAGATCGTGCCCTCGGTCATGAAATCGCCGAGTCGGGGCATTACTATGGGGTTTGCCATCGCTAGCTTACTCCAGTACCTCGTGGGCTGCGGCCACCACGTCGTCCTTGTTGGGCACGTACAGGGCCTCCAGGGGGCGGCTGTAGGGCACGGAAGTGTGGGGCGGGGTTACCCTGCGGGGCGGCGCGTCGAGGTAGTCGAAGGCCTGCTCGGCTACGAGGGCCGAGATGTCGCCCGCCATGCTGCACCTCGGGTAGTCCTCGTCGACGATCACGACTTTTCGCGTCTTCTCGACGGAGCTAAGGATAGCTTCGTCGTCCATGGGCGAGAGTGACATGAGATCTATTACCTCGGCGGAGTAGCCCTCGGCCTCGAGGTCGGCGGCTGCCAGGCGGCAGATGTATGTGGTGTAGCCAATGCCGACCAGGGTCACGTCGGTGCCCTCGCGCACCGTTCGGGCCGTTCCGATAGGTATCTCGTAGGACTCCTCGGGGACGTGTCCCTCGGGGCGAAGGCCCATGAGCTGCCTGTTGTTGAACAGGATGACAGGGTCGTCGTCCCTGATGGCGGAGATGAGCAGCCCCTTAGCGGTGTAGGGGTCGGACGGAACCACGCACTTCAGGCCGGGGAAGTGTACGAAAAGCGAATAGAGGGTCTCGGAGTGCTGGGCGGCCGAGTTCGTGCCCGCCCCGGTGCCGGCGAAAATGGTCAGGGGTATCTTCACCTTGCCGCCGAACATGTAGTGCATCTTGGCGGCGTTGTTGGTGATCTGGTCGGCGCATACGCCGTAGAAGCCGACGTACATGAGCTCGACCACCGGACGGAGCCCGGTCGCGGCCGCGCCCACCCCGGCGCCTATAAACCCGGCTTCCGAGATCGGCGTGTCGCGAACTCGGCTCGGGCCGAACTCAGGGTAGAGTCCCTTTGTGAGCCTCATTACGCCGCCCCAGGCGTCCTCGAAGCCCTCGCGGCCTCCCGCTCCGGCCACGTCCTCGCCCATGACAATGACCGAGGGGTCCCGGTGCATCTCGGCGGTGAGCGCCTCGTTGAAGGCCTGGATGTATGAAATCTCTCTAACGGCAGCTTCAGCGACCATCTTTATTCTCCTGTCAGGACTTCCCTGGGGAGGGCCTTAGGTTCCGGCCACCCGCCAAGGGCTATTGCAGACGGACGGCTAGTTGTAGCTTACGTATACGTCGGTCATCAGCTCCGACGCGTCGGGGAAGGGGCTCTCGTTGGCGAACCTGGTTGCCTCGGCCACATCGTCGACGGCCTTCCGGTCCATCGCTTCAAGCTCGTCCTCAGAGGCCACGCCGTTCTCAAGCAGGTATGTCTTGAGCTGCTCGTTGCAGTCGCGGGCCTTGAACTCGGCCTCCTCGGACTCGGTACGGTAGAGGAGGGGATTGTCGGCGCCGAAGTGGCCCATGTACCTGTAGGTCAGGGCCTCGATCAGGGTCGGGCCCTCGCCGGCGCGGGCGCGGCGGACGGCCTCGCCCGCCACCTCGTACATGTCGAGCACGGACATGCCGTCGACGGCGATGCCCGGCATGTTGTACCCGGCGGCGCGGTCGGCCACGGACTCGCCGGAAACCGCATACTCGACCGGGGTCGACTGGGCGTATCGGTTGTTCTCGCAGACGAAGAGGATGGGCAGCTTCCATATGCCCGCGAGGTTCATCGACTCGTGGAGGACGCCCTGGTTAGCCGCGCCGTCGCCGAAGAAGACGACGCTGACCAGGTCGGTCCCCTCCACCTGCGCCCTTAGCGCCGCGCCGGTGGCCACGGGGATGTTCGAGCCGACAATGCCGTTCGCGCCGAGCATGCCCTTGTTGATGTCGGCGATGTGCATGGTGCCGCCCTTGCCCTTGTTGGTGCCGGTGGCCTTGCCCAGCAGCTCGGCCATCATCAGGTTGATGTCCAGGCCCTTGGCGATGCAGTGGTGGTGGCTCCTGTGCGTGCCGAAGATGTAGTCGCCGTCCCTCAGGTGGACGCACACGCCGGTCGGGACGGCCTCCTGGCCCACGGCGGAGTGCATCCCGCGCAGCTTGCCCGCGTCGGCCTCGCGCCTCGCCTGCTCCTCGAACCGGCGGATGGTGAGCATGGTCCGATACATCCACAGGAGCGTCTCGTTGTCGAGCTTTGTAGTAGTAACCACGGGAATGCCTCCTTGGGATGCGGCCCGGTTTCGGGGGGCCTGAGCGTGGCGGGATTATAGCACGCAGCCCCGAGTCCCGCCGCAGCACACAAAGGGCAGCCGCAAGTGTATACTCGTACCGACAAGATGAGAGTGAAGAATGTCCTGGGAAATGACTGTCGACGAGCATGTACAAACAGCGCGGGGCTTCCTTGAGGCGGCCGACCGCGAGTTCGAAATCGGAGACGAGCTGCAGGGCTCGGAGAAGATGTGGGGAGCTGCGCGCCATGCCGTAGCGGCCGTGGCCCAGGAACGGGGCTGGGACTTTGGGAAGCACGGAGCCATCCGCTCGGCTGTAAGGCGATTGGTTGCGGAACGTGAAGACGACATGCTCGACGCAGGCTTCCTGGCCGCGCGGCAATTCCACGCTAACTTCTCACACGGCTTCATGCTTGAAGACGACATAGAGCGAGGGCGCGTGATCGTACGCCGCTTCGTCGACCGGGTATTGGCGCTGAGCGACCTCGACGAAGAGCAGAGCGCCTAGCCCTTAAGGCGTAACGAAGGCGCGGGTTATGCTGGCATCGTCGCCCTTGCCGGCCCACTCCGCCTGCTCGAACGCCTCGCCGATGCGCTCCAGCGGGAACGAGTGGGACATCACGTCGGTCAGCGGGTACTTGTCCCGCGTTCGCGTCAGGAAGTCCAGGGTAACGGGCAGTATGTAGGGGTCGTAGTGAGTGGCGGGGATAATCCTGACCTGCCCCCACAGGACCTTGGAGATGTCGAGGGTGACGTTGCTGTCGGGCCAAATATTGCCGATTTCGACGTAGGCCCCGCCGCGCCGAACCATCTGGACCCCCTCAGGTATCACCTGCGGGTAGCCCACGACCTCCATCACCACGTCTGCGCCGCGGCCCTCGGTGAGGGCCTTGACGCGCTCGATGCGGGAGTCGGGGGTCTCGTACTCGCGGATGTCGATAGTCTCGTCGGCGCCGCACTGCCTGGCAAGCTCCAGCCTGGACGAGACGCCGTCGATGGCGATGACCTGGGCCGCGCCCATCTCCTTGGCGGCTGCGGCTGCGTTTATTCCGAGGCCTCCCGCGCCCTGGATGACGACGCTGTCGCCCATGCGCATGTCGGCAATCCGCAGGCCGTAGACCACCTGGGAAGCCGCGCAGTTTACGGCGGCAGCGGCCTCGTCCGGCAGCTCGTCGGGGACCTTGAACACGAAGTGGCCCGGAAATAGGTAGTAGTACTCCGCGAACCCTCCGTTGCAGTACGGGTACTCCTCTATGGAAGCGCGGAAGCGGAACCTGTCGGGGCAGTGGTTCAGCTCGCCCCTAAGGCAGTTGTAGCAGCGGCGGCACGGGAAGAAGTAGGTGAAGACGACCCTGTCGCCCTCCTTTAGAGGACGCCCCATCGAGTCGGTCGACATGTCGGGGCCGAGGGTGTCCACAACGCCTGACATCTCGTGGCCCAGGATGACCGGGCCGGGCCTGCCGCTGAGTATCGGCTCTATCTCGCCGCGCCAGAAGTGGAGGTCCGAGCCGCATATGCCCCCGGACGTGATCTTGGTGCGAATGCCGCCCGGCCCGACGGGCACGGGGGGAAGCTCGGTCATCTCGAAGTGATATGGCTCGACGAATACGGCAGCCTTGCCCATGACCATAGCTATATCCTCCTGCCCGGGCCTGTTGGCCTGAGTAAGGGCCGCCGGGCGGCTGAATGATACACTACCGCCGCTCGGGGACGCAGAGGCGGTCCGGGCGGCTACCTCGACTATTCCACGGAGAGAAAGATGCAGCGCATAGGACTGATCGGCTCCGACAACAGCCACGTGGCGCGGTTCACCGAGATACTGAACCTGGAAGAGCATCCCGCCTACTGGCCGGGCAGCGGCGCGACGGTGCATGCCATCTGGGGGGACGACGCGGCCCTGACAGCCTCGGAGGCCGAGAAGGGACGCATCCCGGTCGTGGCCTCGTCGCCGGAGGAGGTCGCAGAGTCGTGCGACCTGGTATTCGCGACTTCGAGGCGTCCCGGCGTGCACGTCGCCCACGCCCGGCCGGCGATAGAGGCTCGCAAGCCGCTGTTCGTCGACAAGCCGCTGGCCCAGACGCCGGACCAGTGCAGGGAGCTGATAGCGCTCGCAGAGGAAGCCGGGACCATGATGACAAGCTTCTCGACCCTCCGGTACGGCTCGGCTGCGGATGCGTACCGCGGGGGCCTGGCCCAGGCCGGTCCGGTGAAGTACGCGGTATACATGGGTCCCTGCACAAGGAGGAACGAGTACGGGGGGATCATCTTCTACGGTATCCACATCGCCGAGCTGATGCAGGAGTTCCACGGCCCCGGCGTGGTGTCGGTCGAGGCTGTGGAGAGCCCGCCCGACGCCGATCCGTCGAACATTTCCGTGGCGTGTACCTATGAAGACGGCACGCTGGTGTCGCTGGGCCTCATCGGCGAAGGGGTGTACATATTCCACATGCTGGCCGTCGGTTCCGAGGGGATCGTCGAGGTGCCCGGCACGGCACAGAACTACGCGGCGGACGCGCTGTCGAGAAACCGGGCCGAGGGGCGGAACACCGGCACACCTTCAGGGGCGCAGGCCGCGCCCGAGGCGGACCACTACGAGAAGGGCGCGCGCCGGATACTCGCGGTGCTGCGCGGCGAGGCGCCGGCGGTGCCGCACGAGCAGATGCTGCGGTCCGTCCAGATATGCTCGGCCATCGAGGAGAGCCTCGTGCAGGGTGGGCCCGTGGACCCGCGGACGCTGTAGGCCCGGGAGTTCGCGGGAGCCGGGTACCGGCGCGTGGCTGTATCCCCTCATCCCAGCCCCCGCCGTCCATTGGCCAGTCGCGTCCACGCGGTGAAAGCTGCGGGTTGCCACATCGCTATCCGATGGTGGTAAACTACGCGGCGAATTGGGCGCAATTCGGAAACAGTACGATACCAGGTATCAGAATGCGCCACATTAGGAGGGTTAGCCGTGTCAATGCTGACTAGCGTCCTCTCTCGCCGCCGCCCTGCCGCCATACTGGCAGCCACGGGCATAGCGTCCGCCGTCGTCTTCCTGGCCCGGCCTGCCGTAGCCTACGCCGCAGGAGTCGACGACGAGACGGCTTTCGTATTCAACACTTTCGCGTTCCTCATCTGGGGGGCCCTGGTGATGTGGATGTGCGCCGGATTCACGATGCTGGAGTCCGGCTCGGTGCGGACCAAGAACGCATCGATGATCTGCCTGAAGAATATCGGGCTCTACTCGATCGCGGGTCTCGCGTACTTCTTCATCGGCTACAACCTGATGTACGGGGACAGCCTGGGGGGCATCATCGGCACGCCCGGGTTCATGTACCTGCCGTCCGGCGACGAGCTGGACCTGCTTGCCGAAAAGGACGGGGCGGTGGCGTCTGTGCTGGCGGACGGCGCCGGGTACTCTGTCATGTCGGACTGGTTCTTCCAGATGGTCTTCGTGGCCACCGCGGCCTCCATCGTCTCCGGGGCGCTGGCCGAGCGGGTCAAGATGTGGTCGTTCTTCCTGTTCACGCTGCTGCTGACGGCGATCATCTACCCAATCGTGGGCGCGTGGACGTGGGGAGGCGGATGGCTCAATGAGCTGGGTTTCCAGGACTTCGCGGGGTCGACCATAGTTCACAGCACCGGCGGCTGGGCGGCGCTGGCGGGGATGCTGGTCGTCGGGCCGAGGCTCGGCAAGTTCCGCAAGGACGGGTCCGTCAGGGCCACGCCGCCCTCGAACATCCTGGTCGTGACACTGGGGGTGTTCATCCTCTGGTTCGGCTGGTTCGGGTTCAACGGCGGGTCCCAGCTGGCGCTGGGGAGTGCGCTGGACGCGGTGGCGATGAGCATCGTGCTGGTCAACACGAACTTGGCCGCGGCGGCCGGCGTGATGGCCGCGCTGGCCGTTTCAAGGCCGCTCCTCGGGCGCATCGACCTGTTTGCCGGCCTGAACGGCGCAATCGCCGGGCTCGTCTCGATCACTGCGGCACCGGACATTGCCGAGCCGGTCATCGGCATACCCGGTCACCTATGGGCGGTGATAATCGGGGCCATCGGCGGGGTGATTTGTGTCGCCGGGCTCAAGTTCCTGGAGCAGGTCAAGCTGGACGACGTGGTCGGCGCGGTGCCGGCCCACCTGTTTGCAGGAGCATGGGGCACGTTGGCCGCCAGCATCGCCGGAGGTGCCAAGATACACATCCAGCTCCTAGGCGTGGTGGCGATAGGGGTCTTCGTGTTCGCGGTCTCGTGGGGGCTCTGGCTGCTCATCGAGCGGACCATCGGCGTCCGGGTGTCGCACTCAGTCGAACAGCTGGGTCAGGACGCAGGGGAGCTTGGGATGGAGTCTTACCCCGAATTCGTGCTCATGCCCGAGGAGGACTACGAAGAGGCGGACTAGCATGTCACCCTAGGATGCCGGTCCGGTGAAGGGACCAGCCTCCTGACCGTGAAATTGCTCCGGCACGGGGTTGACCGGAGTGGGGACATCGGTGTAGGGTATATGGTCTGGACGGGAGACGGCTGTGCCGTTGGTCTCGTCCGTTGCACCTTAACAATTGGATAGTGGAAGGAAACGAAGTAAATCAACTAGAGTTTGATCCTGGCTCAGGACGAACGCTGGCGGTGCGCCTAATGCATGCAAGTCGAACGGCGCCTGTCCGACTTGTCGGGCAGGGGTAGTGGCAGACGGCTGAGTAACACGTAAGTGACCAACCCCGAAGCGGGGGATAATCCGGAGAAATCCGGCCTAATACCCCGTAAGTTCGCCCCGATACGTTGGGGTGAGGAAAGGTCCCACTTCGGTGGGGCCGCTTTGGGACGGGCTTGCGGCCTATCAGGTAGTTGGTGGGGTAATGGCCCACCAAGCCAAAGACGGGTACCCGGTGTGAGAGCACGAACGGGCAGAGGGGGACTGAGACACGGCCCCCACTCCTACGGGAGGCAGCAGCAGGGAATCTTGCGCAATGGGCGAAAGCCTGACGCAGCGACACCGCGTGGGGGAAGAAGGCTTTCGGGTTGTAAACCCCTTTTCTCGGGGAAGAGTAAGGACGGTACCCGAGGAATAAGCCTCGGCTAACTACGTGCCAGCAGCCGCGGTAAGACGTAGGAGGCGAGCGTTGTCCGGATTTACTGGGCGTAAAGGGCGAGTAGGCGGCCCATCAAGTCTCATGTGAAATCTCTCGGCTTAACTGGGAGCGGTCATGGGAAACTGGTGGGCTCGAGGGCAGTAGAGGAGAGTGGAATTCCCGGAGTAGCGGTGAAATGCGTAGATACCGGGAGGAACACCCGAGGCGAAGGCGACTCTCTGGGCTGCACCTGACGCTGAGGCGCGAGAGCATGGGGAGCGAACCGGATTAGATACCCGGGTAGTCCATGCCCTAAACGATGGATACTAGGCATTGGGGGTATCGACCCCCCCTGTGCCGTAGCTAACGCGATAAGTATCCCGCCTGGGGAGTACGGCCGCAAGGCTAAAACTCAAAGGAATTGACGGGCCCCCGCACAAGCAGCGGAGCGTGTTCTTTAATTCGATGACAAGCGAAGAACCTTACCAGGGCTTGACATGCTTCTGAAACCCGTCGAAAGGCGGGCCTCCTTCGGGACAGATGCACAGATGTTGCATGGCTGTCGTCAGCTCGTGCCGTGAGGTGTTGGGTTAAGTCCCGCAACGAGCGCAACCCTTGTCGCTAGTTGCTTTTTCTAGCGAGACTGCCTCTAACAAAGGGGAGGAAGGTGGGGATGACGTCAAGTCAGCACGGCTCTTACGTCCTGGGCTAGAAACACGCTACAATGGCCGTTACAGAGGGTTGCCAAGGAGCGATCCGGAGCTAATCCCAAAAAGGCGGCCCCAGTTGGAATTGCAGGCTGAAACCCGCCTGCATGAACGTGGAGCTGCTAGTAACTGCAGGTCAGCACACTGCGGTGAATACGTTCTCGGGGGTTGTACACACCGCCCGTCACGTCATGGAAGTCGGCAACACTTGAAGTCGCTGGGCCAACCCTATGGGAGGCAGGCGCCGAGAGTGGGGTCGGTGACTGGGACGAAGTCGTAACAAGGTAGCTGTACCGGAAGGTGCGGCTGGATCACCTCCTTTCTAGGGAGTGTTGCCTGGGCCCAAGCGGTCCACGGTTAACTCCTAGGTCGATCGGCGAGTGGGTCGCCGCGATGCCATGGGTCGAGCCGGATCCCGATTTATCGGGAAGAGCTCCCCGGAAGCAGACCGGCGCACCCCGTTAGACAGCTCGCCGTCTACTGAAGCTCTTCAAGAGCGAAACGAAAATCATCGTTTCCTTCCACTATCCAGGGGTTAAGGTGAGGGGCCCCTCTAACAGACGGGGCCCCTTTCGCTATACATCGAGAGGGGCTGTAGCTCATCTGGGAGAGCGCCGCCTTTGCAAGGCGGAGGTAGGGGGTTCGAGTCCCCCCAGCTCCACCACTCGCGAACTAGACCCGACTGTACACATGACCGACCACCTCTCCGAAGGCTGAGAGGGAGCTCCCCAAGGCGTGGTCCGCACCCAGTCGTTTGTCGGCGTTACCTCTAGGCGTCGATCTGGCCGACGGTATACAAGACCTCGGGCGCCGCGCGCATCTGGCTGGAGAGGCTTCGTCCGTGTGAATGCAGCGCTTCGATCGCCTTTGGGGTCGCGCGACGCAGAACGTGCTCGAACCTAGGATTGCGACTGATCCGCCAGGCGTAGCAGATGCCGGCCAGCCCGTTTTGGAAGTTGTCGGACGACAACTTGGTGTGTGGACACGATGTGGACCGGAAACCGCCGGCTTCCTCGACCCAGGTGGAGTCGATCAAGAAGTCGGCGGCGCGCACAATCGACGCGGCAACCCGTGGATCCCCCGTGGCCTGATGGTAGGACTTCAGCCCAACCAGCAAGATGCCGACCGCGAAGCTCGCATTCCCGGTATGCCTCGGCGGATCGCACCGGCAGTGGGCGGGGACGAGCAAGCGCCTCCAGCCGCCATCCTCGGTCTGGCGTTCAAGGGTCCGCTCGACGATGATGCGCCCCGCATTCAGGTAGAACTCGTCGCCGGTTGCCTTGTACATCTCCATCGTGAGGACCAGGTGCCAGCCGTTGTTGCGGCAGTTGGCGAAATCGTAGTTGCGCGTGTAGTGGCCATCGTATCTGTCCGCAACCATCCGCGCGGTCTCGATCGATCGTGGGTCACCTGTCAGGAAATGGTGGAGGATGAACCCATCGACCCACGTATGGCTGATGGTGAACTCGCCGCCCCATGTCAGAATCGCACGCAGCTCCCGCGGGGTGACGGAGTCCACCCAGAGCTCGGTGGCGGGAAACTCTCCAGTGGCGATGGCGTGCTCCATGAGGCCGTAGCCGCCAGGGTGGTGGTCGCCGGTGTGGCCCACACGATGCCGATAGACACCGCCGACTCTCAGGTTCTCCCCGGCCGCGTGGCACGTATCGACGTCCCTGTGGTGGACGGCTGCGCGGGAAGCCTCCTCGAAGAAGCGCACGTCCCCCGATCTCGCCCACTGGACGAAGAAGACATACGCAGTGTCGTACTCATTATTTCCCCAGTCCTTGTAGCTGTCGAAAGTCCAATCACCGAAATTCAGCATTCCGTATTCGCGGCTGGTCTCGTGGCTCTCCAGGTAACCTGAGAACGAATCGGCCACTCTCTTCTCGTAGTCGGGGAACAGCCCATCATTTGCAGGGGATACCTCCCCAAATGCACCACTATCGCAGTTCCATTCCACAGGTGCCTGGGCTACCGGCGTGGGCAGAGACGGAAGCGATTCTCCGATGTACATCACATGCGTCTTGGAGATGCCCTCCCGTAACCGGTACACCCCATCTTTCAGGTAGAAGTAGAGCTTGTACTCCTCGTCGCCTCCAACACGGTAGTCGTAATCGCCGATGGCCGGACAGATACCGATTTGGATCCCTTCGCCATGAGTCCTGAGGCTCTTTGGGTACTGCTGCCAGAAATCGACCACGGCCACGTCTATTCCATCTGCGCTGATTCTCCCATCTAACCTGTCGCCGCTGACTTCCCCATCCACCACTGAACGATCGTCGCGCGTCTGGATGAGCTCTGTTGCCTGGCTGTCCCCTGAAGGAGTCCTGAGATCCAGATACATAGAGTCGATGTCGGTGAAGGGTCTCTCCAGGTTGTCATTCACGAACGTGTGGTCGATCCGTATGAAAGGCAACCCTGAATACGCGTGAACACGGAAGATACTCTTCAGGAGCCTGCGCCCATCTCCTGAGAGGTGATGGCCCTCTGTGCGCACGACGCAGCACATCGGTCCCGAATCCTCGATTTCGATGGAATCGGGGCTTGTATTGGTAGAGAGGTATTGCCGTCCGTCGGCTCCGCGGACTGCGATCTGGGCGCCCGTTATGTATGGTCTGTTGTCCAGAGAGGCCGTGTCGAATGGTGCGAAACGGGACTTGTCGAAGCTGATCCTCAAGCGCCCGGTATCGACAGTAATCTTATGCGCATCTTCTATGACTTTCAGCGGGCTACTGGTATCACTGGGTGTTGTCTCAGAGCCATATTCGAGTGTGTAGGTGCTTGCTGAACCTGCGGGAGTGTCGGTCTGGAAGTCCAACAGCGCCCACTTGATGCTGCGGTCCGGCCATTGTCCGAGGCTGCGAGCCTGCAGCTGTACCTCAGAGCCGTCGGTGCCGAGAAGCCTCAGCTGATCAGGCGAAGTCAGCACTCCCTGCGGGAATGGGACTCCCGATCGGACAGGTGTTGAACTAATGGGTACATCTCCAGGGTTTGTGACAGTCAGCGAAATCTTCCCGGCCTTTGCTGTGCTTGTCTCTGGTCCAGAGATGGATGTAGTGAAGGCTTGAGTCTGGCTCTGGGTTGGCACGCCGTTCCGGTCACTCGAAAGCAGGCGATAGTGGTATTCCGTGCCTGGCTTCAGGTCGGTCAGGACTACCCGGTGATTGGCACTCGCACCTGTCTCTCTTGCTGTATCGATACTGTCTGAGCCATCTTCCCAGTATTCGATTGCGCACTTTGCATCCCAGGAGGTGACCCAGGTTAGCCGGGCGGAAGTGGGACCAGTGTTCGCACCGGACAAATTGATGGCGTCTGCGTGGATATATTCGAAATTGCTCGGCAGATCGTTCTCAGGTGGAAGCTCCTTGAAGAGGGCAACGCATTCTATCCGGTATGACTCCTCTACCTCTGTGCGAATTCTGCCCTCGATTCCCAAGTCAACGAGCACGTTCTCACCAGGACTCGCATTCTCAATGTTCTCCTGAGGGGTGCTAAGCTGGACCTCTTCGCCTCCTCGATAGTTGTACGGCTCAGTCAGGGTGAAGAGTCGTTCGCGCTGGTTGTTTCCGTTCGCCAGCGCGATGCCCTTCTGGACTCCGTCTATGGAGACCTCGACCTGCTCGAGGATCAATGAGTCCAACATCACGAATCCGAGGTAGCGCAGGCCACAACTCGGTGCGGTGAAGGAGATGGAACCGCCGGGAGCAGTGCGGACTACTGAGCGCTCACGGTACTCGCTGAAGGTGTCGTCTATGAATCCAACAAGGTCCATGTCGCTGGCGTTGATCCTGATCGCGGACGGAGCATCCACGTGCTGAGCGATAAGTCTTGCACCCCAGGTTGTCTGCACGTTCATATGGCTTCCTTTCGACAAGCAGCCTTCTTCCGCAAGACCCTCCATAGCCCCAGTGGGAACAATGCCCGCGCACTCTGATAGACTACATGGTGCCCCGTCCATCTGATGAGCGCAAGCATGCCTGCAGGACATGGATCAAGGCCGAACATCCTCCTGATCATGGTGGATGACATGGGGTTTTCCGACCTGGGTTGCTACGGCGGCGAGATCCATACTCCCAACCTGGACCTGCTTGCCTCGAACGGGCTTCGCTTCTCGCAGTTCTACAACAATGCTATCTGCGCGCCCACTCGGGCGTCCCTGCTGACGGGGCTCTACTCCCAGCAGGTCGGCAGGGGAGACCCAAGGGACTGCGTCACTGTCGCCGAGGTGCTCAAGACCGCCGGCTACCGCACCCTGATGTCGGGGAAGTGGCACCTGTCCGGGATTCTAGCCGATCTCCCCATCGAGCGGGGCTTCGACCGCTACTATGGCCTCGTCGACGGGGGCTGCAACTTCTTCAACCCCGGGCTGAAGCGCCCCGGCGAGAAGGACCCAGGCAAGAAGACCCCGGGCGACAATCCAGCCTTCGCAATCGACGATAAGGTCATCCAGCCCTACACGCCCGAAGACATGAGCTTCTACACTACCAACGCCTTCACGGATTACGCCATAAGCTACCTGGACGAGTACGGCCGCGATGAGAGCCCCTTCTTCCTCTACGTGGGCTACACCGCGCCGCACTATCCGCTGCATGCCTGGCCTGAGGACATCGCGAAGTATAGGGGCAGCTACAAGGTCGGCTGGGACAGGCTCCGGCTGCGGCGCCTTCAACGCATGATTGAATTGGGCCTGGTCGAAGAGCGCTGGGCCCTGTCGTCGCGCGACCCGGACTCGCTCCCATGGGAGGAGATCGAGCAAAAGGACGACTGGGACCTGAAGATGGCGGTATACGCGGCCATGGTTGACCGGGTCGACCAGAACGTCGGCCGGCTCATGTCCAAGCTACGCGAGCTCGGTGTGGAGGAGGATACGCTCGTGCTGTTTCTGTCCGACAACGGCGCCAGCGATGAGGACAGGAACAGCACGCCTGACATCCCGCCCGGGCCCGTGGAGTCGTATCGCACGATGGAGCTTCCCTGGGCCAATCTCAGCAATACTCCATTCCGCAAGTTCAAGCGATGGAACCACGAGGGCGGCATCGCTACGCCCCTCATCGCTTACTGGCCGCGAGTGATCGAGAACGGCGGCGAGATCACCCACGAGGTCGGTCACGTCATCGACGTGATGGCGACGTGCGCAGATATCGCCGGAGCCGAATGGCCATCCTCCTACAATGGCCGCAGGGTGCTACCGCTGGAAGGCAAGAGTCTGCTGCCGGTCTTCAGGGGCGAGCAGCGCGAGGGCCACGAGGCGCTGTACTGGAACCAGGCAGGGCAGGGTTCGGACACATTCACCCTGTGGCGTGCCGTGAGGATGGGAAAGTGGAAGCTCGTCTCGTCTGATTACTGGACGGAGTACAACCCCTGGCGCCTTGATGGAGTTGCAGAGCCGGCAGACGAACTGCGACCGGACCCGGAGACGATCTGGGAGCTCTACGATATGGAAGCCGACAGGACGGAGACGAATGACCTTTCGGGCCAGTACCCGGAGCGCGTCCAAGAGATGGCCGAGTTGTATCACGCGTGGCAGAGGCGCTGCGCCGCCGACGGCAAAGAAGGCATGAACTCCCTCCAGTAGTCCAGCAAACGGCTCAACCGGTAACTGTTCAGAGTTGACGAGCCATGGACAACTCTGCTCCTCGGCAGCGCGAGAGCCCCCATCTCAATCTTCCCCCTCAGGGGGAAGAGGCAGAGCCGTCCTCGATCTCCGGCCACGGATGGTGCTCTGGGTCGAGCACCCGCGAGGGGGCGAAGTACTCGGCCGGGTAGTCGTCCGGCCCGTCGAGCCCGAGGATACGCTGGACCACGTGGCGGGCGGCGTTGAAGTGCACGCCTGACCCAGAGCCGCACATGCCTGCGATGATGTACTGGCGGTGGCCGTCCAGGAGACCGACTATTGGGAACTCGTCGTCAGTGGAGCCTGCCGTGCAGCTCCACTCGCGGGTCACGTGCATCGTGCTGCGTCCGAAGTACCTGTGGACCTCGCCGAGCATGAACTTCGTGGCGAACCGGGACGGTGTAATGCGGCCCGCCCCCCTGTAACCGATGGGCGTGGCGTCTGTGCCTACCATTACGCCGTCATCATGCCGCCCGAACCACCCTTCGCTCGACTGCATGCCTACTTGAGGTCTGATCGATTGCGGGCCGCCATCGGCATAGGCGGCCTGCGTCTGCACCGCGTGCAGCACGCCGCGCAGCTGCGGGTGCAGCAGGGCGGAGTACGACTCTGTCGCGTTGATCACGTAGCGAGCGCGTATAGTGCCCCTGGAGGTGTCCAGCTCGTAGCGCTCCCCCTTGTTCGCGACCGAGTTCACCTTCGTGTGGGTGAATAACTCTACCCGCCCTGACTCCAGGGCGGTCGAGAGTAGAGACCACACCCACTTTGCGGGGTGCCACGATGCAGCGCTCTTTGACAGGCCTGCGGGGAACTCAGCCTTCATGCCCGTCATCTCCTGGACCTGCCGGGCTGAGATCTTCACCCAGTCGTCGAAACCGGCCCCCTCCCCCAGCCTGACCGACTCGTCCAGCTCCTCCTGGGCGTCGCCCCACTGTGCCTGCACCCACCCCAGGCGTGTGTAATCGCAGTCGTACCCCTCGTCTCTAATGGCGATCTCGATCATGTCCGCATTCTTGTAGGCGGCTCTCACGTACACGGCCGCAAACTGGGATGCCAGTCTTGCTCGCTGCTCTGGGGTCAGGTCCTTCCGGGTTTGGCGAAAGTGATCGAGCACGGTACTTCTCGCATACGCGTAGAACCGGCCCATCACCACCAGCCCCTCGTTTCGCCCGCTCGCACCCGACGCGGCCTCGTTCATCTCCAGGACCGCCATGGTTCCGCCGTCCTGCTTCGACCAGTGGTAGGCGCAGGCTGCGCCGGTAAAGCCCGCTCCGATCACCGCGACGTCGACTTCGTCCGGCAGCCGGGCACTTGGATGGGTTGCCCACGGGTGATTGGCGAGCGGGTTCGGAGTTGACAGCCACAGCGAGACCTTCGACACCCGGTCCGCGAAGCTCACCGTCGCCAGTGCGTCGGGTATGGCGCTGAACATCTGGCGCAGCGCCCAGCCAGCAAACTTCAGCAGCCGGACGGGCACGGCGTCGTGCGGCCACGTCCTGTGCATGAATGTCCACGCCGCGTGGAAGTCGTGCCCGCGCAGGCCCGCCAACAGCCCAAGGGCGACACGGGTCCGGGCAAGGACGCTTGGGCCTCTCACTTCAGTGCGAAGAAACCTACGGCCTCAAGTGACTGTCGCAGTTTGGCCGTCTCGTCCTCTGTCAGGGAGCGGTTGGGGGTTCGAGGCTCCCCGCACTCGAGCCCCATCCACGAGAGGATCTGCTTGATGCTCCCCAGCAGGTCCCATGGCGCGAAGGCTCTGATTACCTCGTTGACGGTCAGCTGGGTGCTGGCCGCAGCATCTATGTCCTTTGCCTGGAAGGCTTCCCAGATCCTGACCAGTAGCTGCGGCATGATGTTGTAGGACGCGCCGATTCCTCCGCACGCCCCGGCCAACAGCCCGGGCAACAGGACACTGTCGTTGCCCTCGAATATGACAACTTCCTTGCCCTTGGTCATGAACTGGCCCAGCGAGGGGATATCGCCACTGGAGTCCTTCATCCCCACGATGTTCTCGACTCCCAGGAACCGTTCGAAGAGATCATCGGTCATTGCAATGCCGGTGCGCTGCGGGATGTTGTAGATGAGGACGGGAACTTCGGACGCCTCGGCGATATCGGTGTAATATCGGACCAGGGTCACCTCGTCGGGAACGTAGAAGTACGCGGGCGGCAGGGCGGCGATTGCGTCGGCGCCGGCGTGACTTGCATGCCGGGCCAGGACCATGGTCTCGTCTACCTTAAAAGCCCCGATATGAGCGATGACGAGCGCCCGTCCGTTGACTTCGTCGAGTACCGTCTCGAGAGCCTCCTGCCGCTCCTCGCTGGTCATCAGCATTCCCTCGCCCGTCCCCCCACAGACGTACAGCCCGTCCACACCCGCGTCGAGCTGGTGATTCACTATCCTGCGCATCGCCGGCGCGTCGAATCGTCCATCCTTGCGGAACGGCGTGATCGTCGCGGGGATGATTCCCTCGAGCTTCTTCAAGACCAGCCTCCTTGGCTCATAGTCTCAACACTTCCAGACAGCTTGCCAGCCCGACGGCCAAGGCGGTACGGCGCTATCTAACGGCCTTCCTCCGCCGCGTAAGTGCTGGAGCCGATGTAGCGAATGCCGTCCTTGCCATTGTGGTAGTAGACCGTAAGTACCCGTCCGTCCTCTAGCTGGACGGAGGCGGGATAGCCCAGGTCGCTGGTTGCGCCATCGTCCCGAATGACGATCTCGTTGTCCATGTCCCAGGTCTCGCCCTCGTCGTCGCTGAGGGCCGCACGCACGCCGAAGGGTTCCCGCCTGTGCCCGTACGTGGAGAGGATACGCCCACTACGCAGCCGTAGCAGATGGGCCGGGCGCCCCCAGATCGGGGTGCGGCGCAGCCCCTCCCATGTCCAGCCGTCATCCGTGGAGAGGGCCTGGTAGACGTAGCCCTCGGCGTCCAGCGTCGGATGCGGATCGTTGAATCGCCATGGGTCGGTGCGCAGGTGGGCGATGAGCTTGCCATCAGGAAGGCGCACCATGCCCGGCTCGCCGAAGGCGATCTGCGCGTTTATGTCGTCCAGGGCGACCAGTGAAGGGTGGCGCCAGGTGCGGCCCCCGTCGTAGGACCGGGCGACGTAGCACCGCGACCTGTTGTCCCTGGGTCCTCTGGGTCCCCGGTCCAGCCTCGCGTCGCCGGGCAACTCGCCCTCGAGGGCAATCAGCAGGGAGCCGTCGGGCAGTTCGATGGCACCGTTCCTGCCGCCGTAGGAACAGTAGTCCAGAGAC
This sequence comes from Dehalococcoidia bacterium, assembly GCA_965204975.1. Lineage (GTDB taxonomy): Bacteria > Chloroflexota > Dehalococcoidia > Lucifugimonadales > CAJWER01. The sequence goes on along the minus strand of OZ242024.1, from coordinate 2,943,538 downwards.
GATGAGATGCTGAAGGGCTCAGGGACGCCCCAGGTGTGTCCCCGGTCGGTAGACCGTGCGGTGTAGAGGCTGTCGAATACCAGCAGATCGAAGGGCTTTTCGGTCGGCTTCTTTACGTGGTCGGGCGGACGGCGGAACCCAAGCGTATGGCGCTCGGCGCGAAAGGCCTTCTCATGGTCCGGGGGCGGGTCGATATACCAGCGATGGTTGATGAGGAGCAACTCTCCCGACGACAGCTCCGAAATGACGGGAGCGTTGACGTTCCCGGAATCGCTGGGGGTGTCGACGGCGACGATGCTGTCGGGGTCCCACGTACGGCCGTCGTCGACCGAGCGTATGAGCGTGGTCCAGTTCTTTGGAGACCCGTGCCAGTGCGACAACACTTCGTTGCGAGTCCCTTCGATCCCGGTGCCCTCCCAGACGGGGGACTGGTTGAAGAGGGTGATCAGGTCGCCGTTCTGCAGCCGGGTGACCGTGGGGAAAGCGCTCTGGTACTCTTCGCTCCTGTATACGACGTTGTGCTGGATATCCAAGCCAATGCTCCGTCTGTCTATTCCTGTCGTTTGAGCTGGTGCTCCGCTACCTGATGGGGCCCTGCCACATGTTCACTCCACCCTCGGCCTTGATCACCTGGCCGGTGATGTAGCCGGCGTCCTCGGAGACCAGGAAGACTGCCGTGCGGCCCATCTCATCCATCTTGCCCAGGCGCCCCAGTGCGATGCGGGCCAGGTAGCTCTCCGCTCTTTCGGGATCGGCCATGATGTCTTCGACGTTTTTGGGTGTGCCGATGTGTCCGGGAGCCAGGGCGTTGACCCGGATGTTGCGGGGGGCCAGTTCCACGGCCATGGCACGGGTTAGCGCCTCGACGGCGCCCTTGCTGCTGACGTAGGCGGCATACCCCGGGAGGGTGAGCTCGGCCCCCAGAGAGGAGATGTTGAGGATGACGCCCGTGCGCCGCGCCCGCATCGACGGCGCCACGGCCTGGGCGACGAAAAGCTGTCCCTTGACGTTCACCGCAAAGAGGCGGTCCCAGCTCTCTTCGTCTATCTCCCAGAATGGCGCGCCGCTGAGGCGGGCAGCGGCGTTGTTGACAAGGATGTCTATGGGACCCAGGTCCTCCTCGGTGCGCCGAACCATAGTGCCCACGGCTTCCCGGCTGGATACGTCGCCGCCGACCACAATGGCCCGTTTCCCGAGTCCCCTGATCCGCCCGGCCACCTCTTCGGCCATGCGGTCTTGGGACCCCGGGTAATAGTGCACCGCCACGTCCGCACCGGCCATGGTCATGGCCAGGGCGATGGCACGCCCAATCCCGCGCGAAGAGCCGGTGACCAGCGCCACCTTTCCTTCCAGGCGCGAATCCGGAGTAATAGATGTCATTCTCGTCTGCCTATGCTGTGTCCGAAGGCACGATCATGCGCTCCGCCTCAGGCCACCCAGATGTCGCGGCTGAGCATCGAGTCCGGAGACAGGACCTCGTGGCCGGTATCGGTGACAAGCACCATGTCCTCCAGACCGTACTTGTCCTTCACCTTGGAGATGGGGAAGAGGCCATGGTGGTAGAAGTAGGGCTCGATGGAAATGACCTGGTTGGGCTGCAGGACCTCGTCGGTGCTGGAAGATATGCCGGGCATCTCGTGAATATCAAGCCCGACGTTGTGACCGATTGCGGACCGGCCGGCGCTGACGCACCAGTCGACGAAGTCGCCGTATCCCGCGTCGCGAAGCACGCGCTGGGAGGCATCGTACACTTCGCGGTACGGGACGCCGGGGGCCACTGCGTCGATGGCGGCCTGCTGGGAGGCTCGCGCCAGGTCGTAGTACCGTTGCTGATCGGCGGTCGGCTGGCCCAGTGCGGCGAATCGCTTGATGTCCGTGTAGTATCCCTCGTATGTGCCGCCGCCGTCGAACTGGATGAGGCTGCCTGGGCGGATTATCATCTCCCGCCGCGGGATGGAGTCTGCCCACAGGGCGCGATCGGGCCCGGCGTACAGGATCAGGGATCGGATCTCGCTGCCGCCCTGGGCGTGCATCTCCTGCGACATGATGCTGGCAACCTCGCGCTCCGATATCCCATCGCAGATGGCCTCGAAGCCTGCCTTAATCCCAAGGCAGGATATGCGCACCGATTCCCGCAGCCGCCGGACCTCTTCGTCGGACTTGATGCTGCGCACGGGCCAGATTACGTCTCCGCAGTCGCTCCAACGGGCGTCTGGCAGTTCGGAGCGGAGTCTGTCGAACATCTCAACGGACATGCCCATGCGGAAGTGGGCACCCATCTCGGTGGCGATGTGGGACTCGCCCAGCCCCAGGTCCTTCAGCAGCCCGACCACAGTATCTATCGTCGCCCCGCCGACGTGGCCGGTGTAGAATCCGACCGGAAACTCCCACACGGCCAGCGTCTCGATCCAGCTTGCCTGGGTCTGGTTATGGCCCCCGCTCGGGATTATCAGCACCGGCGGCAGGTTCTCGTCCCGCGGGATGAAGGCGAACCAGAAGTAGGCCTGAATCACCCAGCACACCTCGTACCAGCCGGTGGCATACCGCACGTTGCTCTCCTGGGTGAGCAGGAGGCCATCGACATCGGTCTTTGCCATCTCTTCGCGCAGGCGTCTCAGGCGACGATCAAACTCCTCTCGAGTGCAGTCCGGCAGGACGCCTGTGTTCACCTGGCGCATGGTCTTCGCTCGGGTCTTTTCCTTGAGTGCCGTCAAGATTAGCCTCCTCTTTGCTCAAGAACTTCTAACGTGTTGCAGGCGGGCATTGTCCAGGCTCGACGCTTCCGTCATTGTACGCTCGTCGAGTCCAGTCGTGTGGGTTAGTCCTTCTTGCTGCGGGGGTCCATAGCGTCGCGCAGGCCGTCTCCGACGAAATTGATGGCCATCACGGTCAGGAAGATCGCGACCCCCGGGGACAGCCACAGCCATGGGTACTCCTGAAGGACCGTGAGGTCCTGCGCCCTGGTGATCATGTTGCCCCAGGTCGGCGTAGGCGGCCTTACACCCAGCCCCAGGAAGCTCAGGCCCGCCTCGGTGATAATGGCGCCTGCAATGCTCAGCATGCCTCCGACCACGACAAAGGGCAGGACCGCCGGCATAATATGCACGAAGATCAGACGCCGGGGTCCGCCGCCTACCGCCCTCGCCGCGGTGACATAGTCCAGCTCCCGCACCTGCAGCACCTGGCCGCGGATCAGCCGCGCCTTACCCGTCCAGCCCAGGGTCCCGATGACCACCATGATATTGACGATACTCGGTCCCGTTATCGCAACCAGTACCAGGATGATAAAGAAGTTCGGCAGTGTGTTCACGAGCTCGGTAAAGCGCATGAGCAGGTTGTCCATCTTTCCGCCGAGAAAGCCCGAAACCAGCCCCACTAGAGTCCCGATGGCCGAGGCGATAACGGCGGCCACGAGGCCGACGCTCAGGGAAACGCGCCCGCCGTGCAAGACCCTTGAAAGGACGTCACGCCCGCCCAGGTCCGTTCCCAGGAAGTGATCGAAGCTGGGCGGCTGCCCGACCGACGTCAAGTCGATGCGGTCACGGTCCTGGGCTATCCACGGAGCGAAGAGCGCTCCCGCGCTAAACAAAATCAGCACGCCGAAGCCGATGAGCGCGCCGCGATGACGGCGGAACCGTGGCCACCAGCCGGGGGCCTTGGAATCCCTGGCGTTCAGGTCTTCCATTTCGGCCGTCTCTTGAGCGGTTACCTGACTCCTTGACACCATCGGCTCCTAGTCTGTAACGCGAATGCGCGGGTCTACGGCGGCGTAGAGTATGTCAGCCAGAAGGTTCGCCAAGATGACGAGGATAGTAGCGATCAGGGTGACCCCCATCAGGACCTGATAGTCCAGATTCCTGACCGAATCGATCCCGAACTGCCCCATCCCGGGCCAGGAGAACACTGTCTCGATGACGAAGACGCCGCCGAACAGACCGGGCAGGTGGAGGGTAGTAATGGTGACCAGCGGCAGCAGCGCGTTACGGAAGGCGTGTCTCGCGTTCACGGTACGTTCAGTAAGCCCCTTGGCCCGGGCCGTCCTGATGTAGTCCGCATTGAGGACCTCCAACATCGCCGTGCGGGTGTATCGGGAGATGCCTGCCGTTCCATCGAGTGAGAGGACTATGGCGGGCAGAGCCAGGTGGTGAAGGTTGTCCAGCAAAGAAAACTCCCCGAGCACCGAGGTCATGCCGAAGGCAGGGAAGATCGGGAAGACGAAGGTAAACATGTACAGCACCATCAGCCCGAAGAAGAATGTCGGGATCGAAATGCCGAACAGCGCGCCGGCGGTCAGGCAGTAGTCCAGGATGCTGTACTGCCGGAGCGCCGACACGATCCCAAAGAGCACACCCACGACAGTGCTGATTACCAGCGCGGTCACGGTCAGCTCCAGCGTTGCCGGCAGGCGCTCGAGTATGAGCTCCATCACCGGCCTGGTGTAGACCATGGAGCGGCCGAGGTTGCCCTGGGCAAGCTCGCGGAGCCAAATGAGGTACCGAATAGGTAAGGGTTTGTTCAACCCATACAGCTCGCGAAGCCGCTCGCGTTGTCCCGGCGTTTCTGACTGCGCTGTCTCCAGGTCGGAAAAGTAGATCCTGTCGAGCGGGTCGCCTGGCGCCAGGTTGAAGAAGGCGAAGTTGATTATCGTGACGCCAATCACCAGAGGCACCATGATAACGAGGCGCTGTAGTATGTACGCCCGCATCTGCGGCCTCCGGTCTATGCGGCTCCTTAACTAACTTGCCCTGCCACCGGCCATGGGGTAGTCCCGCGACCGATGGCAGGGCACGAATCTATGCAGAATCTAGGATCTCTCTGTCCTCTCGGCAATCCGTGTCATGTTTCCGAATGCCCGATCGAATGGGTCATTCCCTTATGTCCCACTGCTCCACGTGGAACTTCCACCAATCACCGCGATTGGTCTTGATTGGCCAGTGGGTGACGTCGGCCGTGCTCTTCGGACGCGGCTGCGAGGCGAGGAAGGGGACGTACCATCTCGTGTTATACAGGAAGATGCTTCCCGGTGTTCCGCTAAAGTAGGCGGACGGGTACTCTTCCTGCAAGAAGTAGGCGAGGTCCTGGTAGCGTGCCAGTCTCTCCTCGTCGGACATCACCCCACGGGCGGCCTCTATCTGGGCGTCCAGCTCGGGACTGGCCAGTCCCGAGCCGTTCCAACCTGAGGAGTGCATGAACAAGTTGAGCCATTGGTCGGGATCGGGTCCCGCACCGGTAGCCGTAAGTGAGACCTCGCCAGCGCCTGGATTATCCGAGTTCCACGAGCGGAACCTTGCCCAGGGATCGTCCAGAGTTTCTAGCTCCGTCTTCATGCCCACGTCTGCCAGGTACTGCTGGATGGCAGCAAACATCTCCGGTCTGCGCTGAACCTGCCTCGTGTAGGCAATCATCGGCACGACGTAGTCGGAGTCCCAGCCGGCATCCTGCAGCAGCTGCCTGGCCATCTCCGGGTCATACGGGTATCTCTGCGGTTTCAGGTCCTCGCGTTCCGCCACGGGCCCGACGTGGAGCGGGCTGTTGAGGTACACGGCTCTCCCACCATAGAACGCCTTGCTCATAGCCTCCTTGTCCAAGGCGTACTGCATCGCTTGCAGGACGCGCTTGTCCTGGAAGTGTGGCTTACGGGCATTGACCAGGAAGATGCCATGCGCGGCGAGGTCCTGAGTTCCCGCTGCGGAGAACCGTGGATCCAACAGGGCGGCGTCGAACTTCTTCAAGTAGTCTGCGCCAAACCCGGTCCGCGTGGCATAGTCGATGTCCCCCCTCAGCAAGGCTATGTAGGCGGCGTCCCCCGAGGTAATGACTCGAAACACTATCTCGTCGATCTTGGGCCTTCCGAAGAAGTAGTCATCGAAGGCCTCGAGCGTAAAGCCCTGTCCGGCGATGATCTCACCTTTGAGCTTGAAGGCTCCCGTTCCTATCGGGTTGAGGAAGAACTCGTCGGTCCCCACCGCGCTTCGGGGCGTGACCTTACCGAGGATGTGCTCCGGCAGGATGGGCATGGTGCTGCGAAAGTCCGCCAGCTGCGCCAGGAATGTGCCCTGGGGCTGTTCGAAGTCGAACCTGATGGTGTGGTCGTCTATCACCACCACGCCAGGGATGTCGTCGGCCTCGCCGGCCCTGTAGGCTTCGCCTCCCTTAATGGAAGTGAGCTGGCCCCTGCCAAAGGTGGGATCGAGGTTGAGCTCGACGCTGAAAGCCACGTCCTTGGCCGTGAACGGTGCTCCATCGTGCCACTTGACGTCCTCACGCAGGAAGAAGGTAATCGAGGAGCCATCCTCCGCGAGTTCCCAGCGCTGCGCCAACTCCGGCGAGAAATTCAGGTTGATCGGGTCCACTGCTACCAACTGCGAGTAGATCAAACCGAAGACGCGAAGCATCGTCCCGCTCTCCGAAGGATACGGGGTGAAGGTCCGAACATCCTGTCCTGTGGACACTCTCAGGACCTTCTTGGGACGCTGCTCGACTGCCTCCTTGGCAGCCATGGCCGCGCCCTCGGCAGCCATCGCCGCGCCGCTGGCGGCCTTCGACGCTTCCTCTGCGGCCTTCTGGGCCTGCATCGCCGCCGCCTCGGTGGCCATCATGGACGCGTCGACGATCCTCTGGACGTCCGCCGCGGTTAGCTGAGCTGACGCTGCCTCCATCACCGCAGTCTCGATGGATTTGGTGAGCTCGTCCCTCGTGGGCACTCCGGCAGTGGAAGCCCCGACTGCCGCCTCCACGAGCCTGGAGATCTCTTCGGCGCTCACGCCCTCAGGCACTGAGTCCGAGACCGCCTGCTGTACCAGTCCCCGGATGGCGTTGATGTCGATTTCCACCTCCGGAGCCGGCATGGCCGAGATAGAGGCATCTACTATCCTCTGCACCTCGGCCGCGGTGAGCTGTCCAGCCGTCGCGGATTGGACCGCCGCTTCCACGTCAGCCCGCGTGACTCCGGGCTGTGAAGAGGCTGAAACGGCCGCCTCAACCATCCTCTGGATCTCCTGTGCGCTCGTCCCCTCCGGGACCGCGTCGGCAACTGCCCGGGACACGGAGTCGCTGACAAGCCTGGCGATCTCCTCGGCCGAGGGCCCTGCGGGCGCGGCGTCGCTGACAATCTTCGCGATCTCCTCGGCGGACGGCCCCGCGGGCGCCGCCGGCTCATCACTGGTGCAGGCCAGCAGCGCCATAAGGACCACTGAAGCCGCAATCAAGAATACGTATTTCGTCGCTCTATGGCTAGTTCTCATCGTACTTCCTCCTTGGTCACTTTGCATGATTCCGGCTATTCCCTCCAAAGCGGCTGCAAGAGCCGAATTTATAGCATTGAATTATCGGTGTCAACATGTGATGCGCGAAAGCGTTGTTGAGATGGGCATAGGCGCTAGTAGAGCTGGCCAAAAGGCTTATCTATCGCCGTTTTTCGTAGATCAGATGGGGAGTGCGAATAGAAGGCGTAACGAACGTATTACGCGGGCCCACACGTCAGAACGCTCCAAGCCTGCATGGTGTGGAGATGAGCACAGGGAGACCAATAGCCCAGGTAGGCTCAGAACTCCATCCTCATCTCGAAGATGGTTCTGTGCCTGGCGCCGCGGCACTCCTCGGCTGGGTTGCCGAACTTTTGATAAGGATTTGCGGCGCGCCCCGAAACGCAAGAACTTTACATAGCGGCAAGGCTTACTAAAGCCGCGGGTGCTTTACTTCAATGGAGGTGGGGTTCTGCCATACAGGATGCTGGCAGGCTGGCCGAGTACCAGGACGTTCTTGCGCCTCATCCCCGTCTCGGACGCGATGCGCCCGGCCTGGTCGCGGGAGAGGAGCAGCGCCCCCGGCGAGCCGTTCAGCTCGGGCCGCCGGATGAGTCTCAACAGGGCGTCCGTACGTGGCTGGGCGAACCTGACGCCGAAGGGCATGTTGGAGACGAGCCTGCTGCCGGCGGGCAATGACGCGTAGTCGAAGTCCTCGAACCGCGTGTTGACGAGGGTAGCCCTGCGGCCCGCGAGCCTCCCCCGGGCGGCGCTGTAGGCGTCGCCGTCCACCTCGAGGCCGACCACCTGGCCTGCGCCATACCTGTACGCCGCCATCGCAAGTATGGTGCCCGACCCCATGAAGGGGTCGAATACGGTGTCGCCCTCACTCACTCCCGCGACCGTTAGGAGGCTGCAGGCGAGATGGTCCCTGAGGGCGCCGGGCCGCCCGGCCTGCTCACCGCCCAGGTTGCTGTAGAGTTGCAGCCCGAGCACGGCATTCTCGGCGTCGGCCTTGCACACCATCTGGACGCCCTCCCGCTGCGAGAGACGCCACCGCGGGAATGCGGCGGCGACGGCGCGGCCGACCAGCCTGTGAAGCGCGTCCCTGCGAATGGACGTGCGCCCATAGAGCTCGGTAGTGACCGAGAACCGGCGAGAGGCGGTCTTTTCCGCCAGAGGCAGCCATTGCAGGATGGAAGCCTTGAGGCGGCCGCCGTGGAGACGCCGGGCCATCTCGCCCGCTGCGTCCAGCCGCCCGGACGGGGCGAAATCGGCGAGGCAGCCGTGGACCGCTGCGGGGGTGAGCAGCCGTTCGGCGTCGAGCCCTTCGAGCGCGGGGGTGACCAGCGAGGAGTCACGGTGGTGGAAAGCGACCCTGCCGGAAACGCCGAGTCCCCGCAGCTCGCGCAACGCGGCGAAGGCCCAGCCGGGCTGGGTCGTGAGGAAGTACGATCCCTTCAAGCGGGATGCCCGGTTTCTAGCCGGCCCACCTGTCGACGCCGATGGCCCGCTGAGCGCCCCCGAAACCCCTGAACCCGCCGCCGCGGCTGACGCCCGACGATCTAATCGAGCTTCCGCCGCTCCGGGCTCCCCACGAGCTGCGCACGCCCGTCGAGCTGCTCTTGAACGCGCCCGTGGACTGCTGGGTCGACCGATAGCTCGTCCTGGCCGTGCTGAGGTTCTGGCCGGCCGAGTTGTAGCGGGAGGAGGCAAAACCGGTCTTCTGGTTAGTGAAGTACCTGCTGTTCCGGGACACCTGGGTGCGGTACACGGACATGCCGCGGTAGCTGTTACGGTAGCTGGTCAGGTTGTTGCGGGCGTACAGGGGGGGCGTGTAGTAGTAGTACCCGAGCGGACTAATCGACGAAATCAGCAGGTAGGTGAACAGGAAGTCCCCCGCCCCGAAGCCGTGGTGGTAGTAGGAGTTCGCGCCGTACCCGCGCATTTCGTGCTGCTCGTTCCGCTTGACGATGTCGAACAGCTTGTCGTCCTGCGCGTCGTCGATCTCGTAGTTCTTGTTCAGGTCCTCCCACCCCTCCAGCACCAGCGCGTCGGGGTCCTGGCGAGCCCGTATCAGGACGAGCCCGTCGCCCTCGTAGATTGCGTTGACGCGCTTCTCGAAGTCGGTGGGGCTCTTCGACTTCTTGAAGGCCTCCTGCACGTCGTCCATGTTTATCCGGCCGGCGGCGCCGTCGGTTGCGGCCCACTCCTCGTAGCTCGGGCCTGAGCTGCATGCGGCGACGATGGGGCCTGTGGCTATCAGCGCGCCTGCGGCGGTGCGAGTGCCTAGTCTCGTGAGTTTCCTGTTCATCTCAGTGCCTCCGTTCAGTCAGCGTGCGAACCCATCGTCGTTCGGCATCAGCCAAGTATCCGGGCAAGCTCAGCGGGCAGCTCCAGCTCCCAAGACTCGCGATGCCCCTGGGCGATCTCGGAGTCCGCCGCCTCGAGCAACCTTGGTATGAAGGAATCAAGGGTGTCGCGTTGGAGTCCCTCGTACTCTGTGACGCAGTCTCGCTGGAACGTCGCCACGGCGGACTTGTGGTCGGTGGGCGCGAGGGGCGCAACCGCCATCATCTCCTGAAGGCGTTCGAGGTGGCCGCACCACAGGTCGTCGCCTGTCTGTACAAGCACCATCCGTGCCAGCTCGTCGAATCGGGCGGCTCCCAGGGCCGAGCGCGCTTGTTCCAGCCTGGCGATCAGCAGTTCGGCCAACCCCTTTGCAAGCTCGTCCAGGCCGAGGCCCCACAGGTCCTCACAGTCCAAGCCAAAGTCGAGGTACATCTCCGCCGCCAGCTCGTCGAACCGGCGGTCGTAGCCGGTTGAAGGCGAGGGCCCGAAGCAGCGTTCGACCGTTCTCGCGGCGAGGTCGCGCGAGGCGAGAACGGTCTCCTCGTGCAGGTCGCCGGACGCTAGCCTCGAACTCCGGTGCGAGTAGTAGGCCAGGGTCTGTCCGTCGAGCACGCGGTAGTAGTCGGACAGGAAGGCGCGCTGGGCCTCGTCGTCGAGGGCCGCGAGGTCCTGTATGCGTTCGAGGTCGCTGTCGCCGACGGCCAGGGGCCCGTGACCCGGTGGCTGCCCGCCGGCACGGGACCGTCCAGCGAGAGAGGCGCCAAGAGATCCCCGGGCAAACGGCTTGTCCTCGAGCGATACCATGAATTGGGTCGTGCCAGGCCGGCCCTGCCGGCCGGCACGGCCCCTGAGCTGATCGTCGACCCGCCTGGTTGCGTTGATCCCTGCGCCAATGACGTGGAGGCTGGTCCCGGGCTCCGGCACTATGTCGGTGCCGCGTCCGGCCATGTTGGTAGCGACCGTGACGGCCCCGGTGCGCCCCGCTGTCTTCACTATCGCATCCTCGTCGGCGCTGTTGGCCGCGTTGAGCGTGCGGTGGGAGATGCCGCGGTCCCGCAGGGCGCCGCTGACCTCCTGCGACTGCTCGACCGTTTGCGTCCCCACCAGCACCGGACGCCCGGCATGCACGCAGGACTCCACCTCGTCGACGATTGCCTCCAGCTTCTCGCCGGTCGTCCCGTATACGAGGGGCTGCATGTCGACCCGGCGAGACGGCCGGGTGGCGGGAATACGTTCCACGTCGAGCCCGTACAGGCGGCGGAACTCCTCTCTCGACGAGAGCGCCGTCCCCGTCATGCCGCCCAGATACGAGTACTGTCGCAGCAGACCCTGAATGGAGATCTGCGCGGTCGTCTGCCGCTCCGGTCTGATCGGAAGTCCTTCCTTCGCCTCCAGGGCCGTGTGGAGTCCGTTCCTGTAGGTCGAGTCAGGCCTTCTGCGCCCCGTCAGCTGATCGACAAGGACCACCTGCTCTTCAGCGACGATGTAGTCCGCTCCGCGGCGCAGGAGCAGGTGGGCGCGCATGGCCTGGTGGACCTGGTTGGACAGGGAGCGCCTCCGGGCGATTCGCCGGTCCAGCCTCTGTTCTTCGCGCCGCCGCCCGGCGACGTCCTGGTTTGAGCCGGAACGGACCCGCTCCAGCGCAGCTTCGAGCGCGCCCGTGTCGAATATGGGGCCCAGGCGGGACTCGACGAAACGGGAGCCCCGCTCAGTCGGGACGACCGACGCCCGCTCGCCGTCCAGAAGGTAGTGGAGCTCGTCTACGTGAGCCTGTTCGTCGTCGAACTCAACCGCGTCGGACGCGTCGGAGCGTATGCGGCTGGCAAGGCCCGGTTCGCCGGCCATCAATTGGGTGATGTAGTCGTTCTCCGGATCAGCCAGGAATAGAGCGGCCAGCACGCGGCGCTTCTCGGGGCCGACCGGCAGCTCCCGAGCGGTCCGCGCAAGCCGGTCCGTGGTCCTTTCCTGCAGCACGGCCATCTCGCGCACGACGGAGTCGGCCGTGTGTACTGAGCGTCTGCTTGCCGAGCGGCCGCCCGAGATGATCAGCGGCGTGGACGACTCGTCGATCAGGACCTGGTCGGCCTCGTCGACTATGGCAACGTCGAGGCCGCGTTGGACCCTCTCCCTGTGCGAGTGCCGCATATTGTCGCGCAGGAAGTCGAAGCCCAGCTCGCGCACAGTGCCATACACGATGTCGGAGCCGTAGGCGCTGCGCCTCTCGTCGTCGTTCATGTGCTGGAGGACGGCCCCGACCGTGAGTCCCAACGACTCGTAGACTGGCGCGAGGTGCTCGGCGTCCCTGAGGGCGAGGTAGTCGTTCGCCGTGACGACGTGCACCCGCCGACCCTCCAATGCGTGGCAGACGGCTGGGAATGCTGCAGCGATGGTCTTGCCTTCACCCGCGCTCATCTCGACGATGCGACCGCGCCACATGTGCAGCCCGGCGAGTACCTGCTCGCCCGTGGGGCAGATCCCCAGGCGCCGCCGGATCGCTTCGTCGACAATTGCGAACGCCGCTGCCAGCGTATCGTCCCCATCGAGTGACCCGGCTTGACGGAGGGCACGTGCCAGGTCACCGTCGGACGACGCCGCGAACGGACGTGCCCCGATCCGCGCAATGGCTTCCGTATCACGCATCGGCGCCTGCACTCTCCTGTTGTTCGGGAGGTGGCACGATCAGTACAGGGTCGCCGCCGCTCCGCACAAGGGTCTCCGCAAGACTTCCAATGAGCCAGCGCCTGAGACCTGAGCGGCCGTGGGTCGTCATGGCGACGATGCTGTGGGGGATGTCCCTGATCTGCTCCAGGACGATGGTCGTCGGGTGCCCCACCAGGACACGCCACTCCACGGCGACACCGTCCCGGCTGAGACCTTCGGCCGTCGCCTCCATGTACTCCCTGGCCTCGTTCTCCATGAGAGCGTTTTCTTCGTTTATCTCCGGCGGGTGCTCGCCCACCCAGAAGTAGTGAAGCGGCCTGACCACCCTGAGGAGCACGACCGTATATCCCAGTTTCGAGGCCATCTCTTTGACATAGGGCAGGACGGTCTCGGCAAGCGCGGACCCGTCGAGCGGAACGACCAGCCGGGTGACCACGGTGTCGCTGCCGTGGTAGGCCCGCACCTTGCCAGGAGTGACCGTGAGCACCGGAATGCGGGCAGTGTGTACGACCCTGTCGGCAACGCTGCCGAGTATACCCCTTCCAAGGAGGCTCCTCCCATGGGTGGACATCGCGATGAGGTTGCAGCCGAGCCGGTCTGCCGCCTCGGTAATCTCCGCATCCGCCCGTCCTGAGATCACGAGCTCCTCTGTCCGGACGCCGTCCTGCTGGAGCTGATGGGCGGCGTTGTGGAGCCTGCCCTTGGCCTCCTGCTCTGCCCGCTCGAACAGGCTAGAGTAGTAGGACTCGCGCATTTCCATGGCGCCACGGTCCATCACGGAAAGAAGCGCGACCGCGAGATCCATGCCCGAGGCTATGCGAGAGACGTAAGGCAGGATCGCCTCGGCCTCATCGGAACCGTCGAGCGGCACCATTATCTTTCGGAACATTCGCGCCACCTCTGAGAAATGGCTGTAAAGGCTATCCGTGCTCCCCTGTCCTGAGAGATAGTATAACGCGCCGGTAGCTGGGGTCTTCCTCCGGCGCCGGCAACCTGTAGACCGTCCGGTATATCTCCCTCACCAGAGTGTCAATGTCACAGATCGCCGGGGGTCCTTCGGCCAGCACGGGCTGGAGTACAAGCTTCAGCGGCCGGGCCGATAGTCCCTGGGTCTCCGGCTGCCAATAGTCGCACGGGGCCGTATACGAGCGCCACTCCGAGACATACAGCTCGTAGAGCGGTCCATCCTGTTCGACCTCCGAGACGATGTAATCGACTCCCGCCCTGCCCGTATCCGACGCATCGGCAGCGAGGGCTTCCGCGAGGCCGGCCCGCATCGCTCTATACAGTCCCCCGCCCCTGGCCCGCCGCTCGACAGCCGAATACAGGACCATGCCCGCGTTGACTCGAGGCAAGTACGCACCCACGACCGCACCCACGACCGCACCGCCATGCAGAGCGCCTACGACAGTCGGAATCGCCCCGGGCTCGGCTGAACGAGAGACGGACCGGAGGAACGATGCCCTGTCTTCGACCATGCCCGGCGGGAATGACGATAACAGGAGTTCATGCACTTCCAGGACGCGCCCCACGTCGGCCGGGTCCACCACGACAACCCGCGATCCGCCGGGCTGGTCGAGCTCATCCATCTGAATGACGGCGGTCTACTATACGCGGGGCCTTGCGGCTCTCCAGGCCCTTCTTGTCGGCGAAGGAGACATCCAGCTCCAGGAACCCGCTGGAAACCAGGTACGCGAGGTCCGGCTCCCTCGTCCTCACGGCGCGAACGATGGCCGTCTCGTCCGCCTCGAGAGAGTGCGGCAGGGTTACGCTCATCCGGTCTCGGCCGTTCCCGCTGAGCTCCACGCCAATGGGGCCGCCGTACTCCACCGGCCAGAGGGCAGCCCGGTGCACGGTCTCGTACGTCAGCTTTACTCCAAGGACGGACACTGTGCCGTCGGTGCGCCCCAGCACGTCTACCCTGGGGTAGGCAAACCCGCACGGGCAGGCGCCGTCCCTGGCGCGCAGGACATCGCCCAGGGCATACCTGAGAAGCGGCAGCCCCTCGCGTTCGAGAGTCGTAATCAGCGCCTCGCCCTCGGGGCCTCCCCCCGCGATCTCCACGACATTCCAGTCTGTGAGAAGGTGTATCCCCGCGTGCGCGCCGCACTCGATACCCAGGGCAGAGGTCTCCGACGCTCCGTAGTAGGCAAACACCTCCAGCCCAAGGTCCGATTCCAGCGACCTCCTGGTGGCATCCCGAATCTTCTCGCCCACGTAGACGATCTTGCGCAGACGGCCCGGGCGGTGGCGCAGCCGTGCGGACAGCGAGTCCAGGATGCGGTCGAGTATCGAGGGTATGGTGATGATTACGGTGGGATCGAGGGCGAGCAGGCCGTCAACTGTTGCTTCTTCGTCCAGGCAGACGCTGAGCGCCCAGTAGTCGTCGACCCGCAGGCGGTCAAGGGCCTCGGTGAACGACACCATCAGCGTGAGCGGGCCCGTGTCCAGGCATGCGACGGAATCACCGGGCCCGATGCCGGGCACGGCTAGGAGCCGGGCCAACACCTCGGTTTCGGCCTCAGCGTCCCGCCTGGTGATGATACGGCGCTTGGGCGGCCCCGTAGTGCCTGACGAGACCTCGATGTCCACGGCGTCGCCTGCCGCTCGTATGGTCTCGTCGACGAGGTCCCGGAAGCGCTCTCCCTTCAGGACCGGCAGCCGGCGCAGCAGGTCCAGGGGATCGTCCGTTGCGATGTCTTGCCGGGCTATCCCGCAACGTTGAAGAGAGTCCCTGTACGATTCAAGGGCATCGTGGGCGAAGAGCATCTGCCGGCGCAGTGAGTCCCCGGGCGGCGCTCCGACGAGCGCGGGTTGGTGATCTGAGCGGGTCACCCGGCGTCCTGGCGGATTAACTCGGCCATCTCCTCGGACCTCAGTCGTGACTTGCCAATATAGACGAGCTGGTCGCCCTGCGAGACCTCGACATCGTCGAATTCCATGTGGACAGAGTCGCCCCGGATCACGCCCACGAGGTTGACTCCATGGTCGAGCAGGGCCTTTGCGGCCGCGGTGTAGGTCATGCGAGGGGGAGCGGACGTGACCTGGGTGCTGGCAAGGTTCGTCTCGATCTCGTTGCTCGTCATTGCCAGGGTGAGCCTGGTCACGCCGGAGTCCTGGGACTCCTGAACGAACAGGTTGTTGACTACTTCCATGCCAAGGACGAGTGTCAGGTTGGCCGACGAGTCGAACAGGACCGCGTGGCGGGAATCGAGGCACTCGGCGATCACCCTCACGCCGGGGTTGACCTTGTGGACCACGAAGGCGATGGAAGCGACCAAGCTGTCGCTCCTGGGGTCCTCGTGGCTGGGGCTGAGTATCATGACTTGCCGGGCGTGCTCCAGGTTCGCGCGACGGTAGGTTTCCTCGTCGAGAGGCCATCCTCGCACGAAGGACACGTTCCCCTTGTCGAAGGGCAGCTCATCGATTTCGTGGTCGACGAGCACGACATCAATGTTCCTGTAGTCCGGGTCTCGCCTGTACTCCCGGATGATCTTCTGCACCCGCGTCTCGCTCGGGAAGTTCACCAGTACCAGATGGTCCCTTGCGTTTACCCTGCCCATGCCCTTTCGCTCCTTGTGCCGTAGGTCGGCCACCCAGTCTACGGCCATGCCCAAAGCCGTGGTGAACGTCGCCAGGCCGATGAGAACGATGAAGACGGCCGTTCCGATTCTCGCCCCCAGCGACTCCGCGGAGAAGTCGCCGTAGCCTATGGTCGTAACCGAAATGACGCTGTACCAGATGCTGTCCCAGATCGAAATATCCGGGTTGGCTCCACTCTCGAACAGGTAGAAAGAGAGGGTGTTGCCGCCTATCGCAACAACGATCAGCACCAGGAGCAGGGAGAGCCCCAGCTCCTTGCGGCGCCGTACCTGTCTGATCAAGCGTGACAGCGAGTAGAACATCGTTTCCTGCCCGTCAGCCGAGCGCGCCGAGCTTCATATCGTACTGGCCGAGGCTCTCCACCGTATCTTCGGTCTCTATGCGCAACATCGGCTGTGTCCTGTTGTGGAGCACCGTGACGACCAGCCTGCCGGACTCTGAGCGCTCGTACAGGTACTGGTCATTATAGAGCGTCCAGCGCTCCATATCCTCGGAGTGGCCGAGGAAGCCGAGCTCGTCGACCATGTACACGTCGACCTGGCGCCGGTGAGCGAACCTGTGGGACCGTCTGAACGTGACGGTGTGCCCCGCGTGTCCGGCCACCTTCGTCTCGTCGAAGGCGCCGGTCAGGACCACCAGCAGGTCGGGAGCCAGGAGCCGGGTTGCCCGGTACGCCCTCTCGTCGCCCCTGTCGACGAGGACGTGCGCGGGGATGCCCATGTAGCCGAGTATGGTGCTGACCTCGGCCGCGAAGGTGCGGCGGTCCGGGCTCGTGAGAACGACTGCGGTATGGATGGCAGCCACGTCCCAGGCGTCCCTGAGGGCGTCGCGAAAGACGTCGTAGCGTGCCGCTGTCTCCGTCACGCTCTCCGCGACTGCGACGGACGGCTGGCCGCGTCCCCTGTACGAGCCGACTATCCACTGCAGGGCCTGGGGGGCCGCCAGTGTGTCTGCGAGCCGCCGGCCCCTCAGGGCACGTATTGGCGTGATGGGGATCTCGCGAAAGTCGCCGAGCCCGCCGATGCTGCGAGCGCCGCCGAGGCGGTCCAGGTAGAAGCGGGTCCTGCCCGCAGCCTCGACCACCGCGCCAAGGAGATCGACCAAGTTTGCGGGCGGATCGTACTTCACGGCGCCCCAGAGGTCGTTCGCCGTGAGCTTGTCGAAGGGCAGTGCTCCATCAATGCAGTCGTTCAGAGGTTACCTAGTGTTCCATCACCATGCCGCCGTCGATATTGATGGACTGGCCGTGTATCCACGATGCCGCCTCGGTGCACAGGTACGCCATGAAAGCACCGACCTCGTCCGGCGTACCGGCCCGGCCGATGGGGTGGGACGCGGCCCTCTCCTGCCACTCCTCGCCCCTTCCGAATACGTCCATCCTGGCCGTATCGACGGCTGCCGGGCAGACCGCGTTGACGTTCACTCCGTGGGGCCCGAGCTCCCGGGCCAGCGACTGGGTCATTCCCACGATGGCGAAGTTGGCCGCGTTGTAGGCTGCGGCTGTCGCGGACCCGCGTTTGCCGGCGGACGAGGAGACACTGACTATCTTGCCGCCCCTACCCTGCTCCAGCACCTGCCGCACAAAGGGGCGGGAGCATAGAAACATGCCGCGGACCTTGACGTCGACGACCCTCTGGAAGAGGTCGGGCTCGACATCGACTATTGGGCCGCGGTCTGCGCCTATGGGCATCGCGGCATTGTTGATGAGGATGTCGGCGCTGCCCAGGTCGCTGACGGCACGGGCGACCATATCCTCGGTCTGGCCCACGTCGGTGACGTCGACCACCAGTGGCAGGGCCTTGCGGCCCAGTGCCCGGATGTCGTCCGCGGTACTCTCAACGTCCCGCCAGCCGATCGCCTTCTCGTCGTCCGGGAAGGTTGCGGGGTCGCGGCCAGTGCCGGTGACGACGACGTCGGCTCCTAGCTTCGCCAGCTCGATCGCCGTCGAGTACCCGATTCCCCGCCTCCTGCCTGCGCCAGTGACTATCGCAACCCTGCCTTCGAGCTCTCCCATCTGTGTTCCTTTCCAACGGGAGGGCGCTCGGTCCTCCGCCCCCGCCGTCAATTGATTGTCCACTATTGCGCTTCGCGGAGCGCCCGCTGTGTCAATAACACTACCACGGTCATGGCCGTGATTATGCCGCCCATGATGAAGAGCGTCGCCCTCGCGCCCAGGTGGTCCGCCGCGAGTCCCAGGGGCAGGACGCCAAGCGGGACCAGCCCGATGCTCAGCATCAGCACGCTCATCACCCTGCCCCGGTACCTGTCGTCGACGGAGTCCATGGCCAGCGACTCCTTGAGGGCCCTCTGGGGCGATGCGCCGAGGCCCATGAAGAGCATGACGGCCGCGCCCGCGACATAGTACGGAAACGAGGCCAGCAGCAGCAAGGTAGCCCCGGACATGAAACTGGTGACGAGAAGCAAGAGTCCGCGCCGCTGGCTGCCGACATACGCAACGAACAGCGAACCGGGAAGGGAGCCGATGCCCATGACGGCCGAGAGCAAGCCGAGGGACCCCGCCTCCCTGTTGTATATCTCGACCACGAACACCGGCAGCAGCTGGGTGAACGGCAGCATCACCAGCGTGGAGACGAGCGCCATGGACAGCAGCACCATGACGACCCTACTCCGGCCGATTACGACCAGGCCCTCCTTTACCTCCACCAGCACGTCCCTGGCGGGGCGCGCTGCGGCGCGGCGGGTGGACGGGACCATGCCGGTGAAGATCACGGCGGCCGTCTGCAGCACGAACATGCCCAGGAAGACCGCCGCAGGCCCAAACAGCTCGTAGAGTCCCCCCGATATGGCGGGGGCGGTGAGCATGATGGCGCTGGTCCCCGCAGAGTTCAGCCCGATGGCGTTTGTGATCTCGGAGCGGTCGACCAGCTCTGGGATGATGGCCTGCCTTGCGGGCAGCATGAAGGCGAACAGCGCGCCGTGAATGGTCGAGGCGACCAGGATGTGGTACCAGGTCACCGTTTCGGTCAGAACCGATATGGCGAGGGCGAGGGCGAGGAGGGCCTCCGCGCCCTGGAAGAGCTGGATCAGCCGCTTGCGCTCCATCCGGTCGGCTATGGCCCCGCCGAACGGCGCCAGGGTAATCATGGGCAGGCCGTACCCGATGCTTATCACGCCCAGCAGCCCGGCAGAGCCGGTCAGGTCGTAGGCGAGGTAGCCCTGGCCGAGGGCCTGGAACTGGCCGGCGCACCACATGAACATGGTACCGGTCCAGAGGTAGCGGAAGTTCCGGTTGCGGAGAGCGGCGAAGGTCCTGCGGAGCCCACTCGCCTCAGGCACCTGGTAGGAATCTGCGGCGGGGCGTGCCTGCCCGCGTCCCGAGCCTTGCGCACTGGCGGGAATCGACCCCGGGGTCGGCTGTCCGTCTCCGGGGCCGGGCGCCTTGCTCATGCGTGAAGACTATACCCCGACCACGCGGGCCGCAAGCAGACACGAGGCAGGAGTTCGATTGCGGACGATATCCGTAGCATGAGAGCCCTTCGCCGATGGTTTCTGGCCTTGACAATTCCGCGCGACTGAGTACCATCTCATTCACGCGCCATCCAAGTAGGCACATGTGTCCGGTGGGGACTCGCTGCACAGGTGCCATACGACTGAAGGAGTTGCGCAAGGAGGTAGGTGGATGAAGAAACAACGCACTGGACTAGGGATACTCGTCATTCCGATTCTGGCGCTGTTGCTGCTGGGCATACTTGCCTGCGGCGGCGCTGACGAAGAGGAGGAATCCGGCGAGGCGATGAAGGCGGCGGCTCCACAGGAGCAGCCAACGGCAGCAGCTGCGGTAGCCCCAACCGCGGCTCCCAAGACGGAAGCCCCCAAAGAGACGATGAAGGAGACCATGGCCGAGGCGACCGTTGCCGGGACCTATGAGAACGGCATGGTGAAGTACACCGTCCCCGTGACGGTGCCGACGACGTTCAGCGAGGCTCCCGAGCTGGCGGCCAAGGTGGCGGCCGGCGAGCTGCCGCCTGTCGAGGAGCGGCTGCCTAAGGACCCGTTCGTCGTACCGCCGGTCTCCATCGGCAAGTACGGCGGGACCTGGAACCGGCTCTACACCTGGGCTGGCGACCACTCCTACGTATCCGCTGACGCCCTGATAGCGTGGGACGGCGACGGCCAGACCTGGATTCCCAGGCTAGCCAAGAACGTAGAGTTCTCGAACGGCGGACGCACGCTGACCATTACCCTGCGCGAGGGCCACAAGTTCTCTGACGGCGATCCGTTCGACGCCGAGGACTTCAGGTGGACGTGGGAAGCCCTCCAGCTGAACGAGGAGTTCACGCCGGTCCTCTCGAGCCAGTGGAAGAGCCCCATCACCAAGAACGCTCCGACGTTCGAGGTGGTCGACAACAAGACCGTGCAGTACACGTGGGACGACCCCAACTACGCCCTCGTCGACCGCGGTCTTGGCTCCGGCCTCTTCTCCAACAGGCTCAGGGGCCTCTACTCGGCCAGCCACTACCTGAAGCAGTTCCATCCGGACTCTGCCGACAAGGCCAAGCTGGATGCCGCCATTGCCGAGGCGGGGGTGGAGAACTGGGTCGAGTTGATGAAGCTGAAGGTCAACCACTACCAGAACGCCGACCTTCCGGTGCTGAACGCCTGGAAGACGGTCGACCCGAGCGAGGGCGAGGAGTGGATCCAGGAGCGGAACCCGTATTTCTACGCAGTGGACACGGCGGGTAACCAGCTGCCCTACATCGACAAGATCCACCTGGTGCTGGTCGAGGACCTGGAGACGGTTGCTCTGCGGGCCGCCAACGGCGACGTTAGCTTCCAGGGTCGCCACATGACGCTGGCGAAGGTGCCGCTCTACCGGGCGAACGCCGAGCAGGCACAGACCGAGATGGTGTTCTGGGAGTGCCCGTGCCCCAGCGACGCGGCGATCAACATCAACCAGAGCTACAACGCCGACCCGCTGATCGGCGAGCTGCTCAGGACCAGGGACTTCCGAAAGGCCCTGTCGCTAGGCCTGAACAGAAACGAGATCAAGGAGACTTTCTTCTTGGGCATGGGCGAGACCCGCGCCTACGTCCCCGAGCCGGGCACCATCTACTACCCGGGTGACGAGTACCTCCAGCTCAACGCCGAGCGCGACGTGGCGATGGCCAACGAGCTGCTGGACGGCATCACGCTGTCGACGGACGTGGACCCGGACGGCAAGGGAATCAGGGAGAAGGGCGCAGACGGAATCCGGCTGAGGCCCGACAACGGGGAGCCGCTCCTGCTTCACACCGTGACGCTGGGCGCGTACGCGGTGGACTATGGGCCTGTTGCTGAAATGGCCCTGCGCCAGTGGAAGGAGATCGGCCTCACGGGAACGAACACGGAGACCCGTGACGCGGCGCGGAACATCCAGAACAACGAAGAGTACATGTTCGTCTGGGAGACCGGCGGCGGGCAGAGCCCGTGGGTCTACCCGTACTGGACGATTCCGTGGCACCAGGCATTCCGGTCCGGCGTAGAGGTCGGGCGCTGGTACGACACCGGCGGCGAGTCGGGCGACGCGCCCGACGATCCCAAGTACGCCAATCCCGAAGGCGAGTTCCCCCTCCAGAAGCTGATTGAGCTCTATGACAGGGGCAAGACTTTCCCCATCGGGTCGCCCGAGCGGATTGAGATCGGCAAAGAGGTGTACCGGATCCACGCCAACGAGGTCATAACCCTCTCGACCGTCGGTTCAACGCCTCTGATGAAGGGCACCTTCGTGAAGAAGAAGAACTTCATGGGCGTACCTGAGAACACCGTGAACGGCACGGGTCTGCACAACCAGGGTCCGCGCCCCGAGACGTACTGGATAGACGAAGGCCAATAGGCCAACCCTTCCGCCCTGCGGCGGACCTGGCCGGGGCAGGCGACTGTCTTGCCCCGGCCGGCCCTGGGGGGCTTTAGAACGGATCCGCGGACGAGGCGGCTGACCGCCACCGGGAGGTGTTCGCGTGCTAGGATTCCTGGGCCGCCGCATATTGCTCGGCCTGTTCACCATCTGGGCCATCTCGGTCTTATCGTTCATCGTCATCCAGCTCCCCGAGGGCGACTGGGTTGACAACTACGTCCTACAGCTGGAGTTTGCCGGCGACCCGGCAAGCATCGAGGAGGCGGAGGCCCTCCGGACACAGTACGGGCTCGACAGACCCCTCTACGTGCAGTACGGGAAGTGGATCCGGCGCATGTCGCAGCTGGACTTCGGGTACTCCTACTACCTGGAGGTGCCGGTCAGGGATATCCTGGCCGAGCGGTTCCCCTACCAGATCCTGCTGGCCGGGTGCGCCATCGTATTCACGTGGGTGTTCGCGATACCCATCGGGATATACTCCGCTGTTCGGAAGCGCTCCCTGGGCGACTACACGTTCACCTTCCTGGGTTTCACAGGCCTGGCCGTGCCGGACTTCCTGCTTGCCCTGATACTGATGTACATATCCTTCGCGTACTTCGAACAGACCGTGGGAGGCCTTTTCTCCCGCGAATACCTGACGGCTCCGTGGAGCTGGGCCCGCCTCTGGGACCTGTTGAAGCATCTATGGATACCCACCGTAGTGCTTGGGACGGCGGGGACGGCCGCCCTCATTCGCATAATGCGCAACAACCTCCTGGACGAGCTCCCCAGGCCATATGTGCTGACCGCCATGTCCAAGGGCCTGCCGATGTGGAAGGCGATCCTGAAATACCCTGTGCGGGTCGCCCTCAACCCACTGGTCAGCATGACCGCATACCTCCTTCCGGGGCTGATCGGCGGCAGCGTCATCGTGTCGGTGGTGCTCAGCCTGCCGACGCTGGGCCCGGTGATGCTGCGAGCCCTGCTGGAGCAGGACATGTACCTGGCTGGGACGATAGTCCTGCTCCTGGGGGCGCTCACAGTCGTAGGAACACTGGTCTCAGACATACTGCTGGTGTTGCTTGACCCGCGGATCCGTGCAGTGGGGGCGCCCGAATAATGGCTACCGAGAGCGCGGCGCTGCCCCAGGGGGCCCTGTCGGACGAGTCTCAAGAGATCTTCGTAGCCTCCCAGTGGAGGCTGATGTGGTGGAGATTCAAGCGGCACAGGCTCGCGGTCGCCTCCGCGATCATCCTGGCCATGTTCTACTTCGTAGCGGCGTTCGCCGAATTCCTGGCGACGTCGGATCCCGGCTATCACACCGAGAAGTTTCACTACCTGAGGCCGCAGACCATCCGGTTCTTCGACGAGGGGAAGTTCAGGCCGCACGTGAATGGGCTGAGAGGCTTCCGGGACCCCGACACCTTCCAGAAGGACTACGAAGTCCTGCCGGACGTGAAGATCCCCGTCCACTTCTTCGTCGAAGGCTTTGAGTACAAGCTTCTCGGCCTGTTCCCGACCAACCGCCACCTGATAGGGATAGCCGCCGATGTACCCATTGATGAGCGCCCATCGATATACTTCCTGGGCAGCGACGACATCGGGCGGGACGCTTGGTCGCGGCTGATGATCGCCACGCGCATCTCGCTATCGATAGGGCTCATCGGCGTGGGGCTGAGCTTCTTCCTGGGGATAGTCCTAGGAGGCATCTCAGGCTACTACATGGGGGCGGTCGACGTCATCATCCAGAGATTCATCGAGATACTGCGCTCGATCCCTGCGATCCCGTTATGGATGGCCCTCGCCGCGTCGGTGCCCAAGGACTGGAGCGCGCTGCAGGTATACTTCGCCATTACCGTCATCGTGTCGGTCATTGCCTGGACCGAGCTGGCGCGGGTGGTGCG
This sequence comes from Dehalococcoidia bacterium, assembly GCA_965204975.1. Taxonomy (GTDB): domain Bacteria; phylum Chloroflexota; class Dehalococcoidia; order Lucifugimonadales; family CAJWER01. The sequence goes on along the minus strand of OZ242024.1, from coordinate 2,919,941 downwards.
CGGACGCTTCCTGTCGATGAGGGAGGAAGACTTCGTGATGGCGGCGCGGACCATCGGTGTCCCGGAGATGCGGATCATCTTCCGGCACATGCTGGCGTCGTTCACCAGCCACATCATCGCGGCCATCTCGCTGGCGATACCCGGCATGATAATCGCGGAGACGGCGCTGAGCTTCCTGGGCCTGGGCCTGAGGCCGCCGGCGGTGAGCTGGGGCGTGATGCTACAGCAGGCGCAGAACGCCCAGACCGTGGCGATCTACCCGTGGCTGATGTTCGTAGCCGTGCCGGTGATCATCGCAATCCTGGCCTTCAACTTCATGGGCGACGGCCTGCGCGACGCTGCCGACCCGTACAGCAACTAGGCCATAGGGGCGTATTCCCCCTGGGAGCCACCCAGGGCGACTCATCGAGTCGCCCCTACCAGATTGACCTGCCGGCTCGGCCCTGCTGAGGCTGCGCTGGACCTTCGAGCACAAGAGGGATAGGGAGGCGACGCCGTGCATGAGATCGGTTCGAGACGCGAGCTTTTCGTCGACGGTCTGCTGATCGATAGGTTGGACGGGGCGAGCCTGAAGCTGCAGGAGCCGAGGCCAGGCGGCGTCGCGGTCAGATTCGGTGAAGGCGCCGGGCGCTCCGTGGAGTCGCGGTGGGCCTTCTACACGACGGTCCTGCAGGACGGCGGCACCTACCGCATGTACTACCGGGGCGGGAACTACGGGAGGACGGAGCGGGGGTTCGAGTCGCACACCTGCTATGCGGAGAGCAGGGACGGGGTCACCTGGCACAAGCCGAGCCTTGGGCTGGTCGAGGTGGATGGATCGGCGGACAACAACGTCATCCTCGGCAGCGGGTGGCAGTTCTGCCCGTTCGTCGACACGCGTGCAGGGGTGCCGGCTGAAGAGCGATTGAAGGCGAACGCGAGGCACGAGGACGGGCTGCACGGCTACGTCTCCGGCGATGGCGTGCACTGGACGGAGACGAGCCCCGAGGCGATAGTTCCGAACGCCCTGAGCAACCACTTCGACTCCCAGAACGTGATGTTCTGGTCCGAGGCCGAGAGCCAGTACGTGCTCTACGCCCGGCACAACGAGGGCGGGAACAGGGCGGCGGCGAGGTCGACGTCCCCTGACTTCGCGGCGTGGAGCGGCCCCACGATGATGGAATACAGCGACACGGGCTCGACCGTACCGTCGGAGCACCTGTACACGAACCAGACGCACCCCTACTTCCGGGCGCCGCACATCTACGTGGCGATGCCGGGCCGCATCTTCTTTGACCGCCGGACCGTCACGGCGGAGGAGCTGGAGTTCGCCGAGCGCGAGATGGACTCCTGGGGCGGAGGTCCACGGGACTGCTCCGACGGCGTGCTGCTGACCTCGCGCGCGGGTACTACGCGGTACGACTTCACGTTCATGGAGAGCTTCGTCCGCCCGGGGATCGGGCCGCAGAACTGGACATCGCGGAACAACTACCCGGCGCTGGGCGTCGTCCAGACGGGGCCGGCCGAAATGTCCTTCTACGTGAATCGGGCCTACGGCCAGAGCAACGCCCACGTGGAGCGCATGACGCTGCGGCTGGACGGCTTCAGCTCCCTGAACGCGCCCTACGCGGGCGGCGATGCGGTCACGAAGCCGTTCACCTTCGCGGGTGAGGCGCTGGAAATCAACTACGCGACGAGCGCGGCCGGCAGCATCCGGGTCGAGCTCACGGACGAGGCTGGGGCGGCGCTGCCGGGCTTCGGGGCAGAGGAGTGCGACGAGCTGATCGGCGACGAGGTAGCACGCACCGTAACGTGGCGCGGGGCGAGCTCCGTCGCGGCGCTGGCCGGGCGTCCGGTGCGCACCCGCTTCGCAATGCGGGACGCGGACGTGTACTCCTTCAGGTTTGGGAACGAGTAACAGCCAGCCGGGGCGCGCTACGGGTTGAACTTGAACGCGTAGATGTCGGCGTCGGCCAGGCTGAACCGGAGGCGCACCGGCCTCCCCGCCAGGGACGACACGTCGGAGCCGTTCGACCAGCGCGCGGTCCCGTCTATCTCGTCGCCGAACATCTCCGGGTAGTCGTCCAGCGCATAGCCGGGCAGTGCCTCCCCGTTTTCGTCCTGCAGCTCTACCCGGACCGAGCCGACGGCCGAGGTCGAATAGTTCAGCTCCAGCGAGGAGCCGGAGAATACGAAGGGCCTGGTGGTGAACTCGCCGCCCGAGTACCCGGCGTTTACGGAGACGAAGCCGTCCGTGCGGATCGAGTAGCGCCTGATGTGGACGGACGGCAGGTACCTGTGCTGCCTTGAGTAGATCGACATCTCCTTGGGAGACGTCTGCACGATGCCGCTGCCAACGTATACGCCGCGCTCGCGCCAGTTCTCGACCATCAGCCCGGGCCTGATGTACGCCTCCATGAAGCTGCGGTCGAAGTTGATGCCGTCGCGGCTGGACATGAAGACGACGTCGTTGACCCCCGGCGTGGCGGCGCGGGCAATGTCGTTGTCCGGAGTGCGGTGGGGAACGAAGCGCGACGGGAACATCAGGTACGTCCCGGGCGCCCTGTCGTATGGCGTGACGGCGTTGGTGTACAGGTGCTCGAAGGGCGTGTCCCCGCAGTCGATAGCCTCCAGCGGCGACCAGTTGATGAAGTCGTCGGAGACGGCGCGGCGTATCCAGCGCACCCCGCCGCCGAACTCGCGGCCTATTCCCCCGTCGGGCTTTGGGTCCCCGCCGGCCGGGGCGAACCAGCCCTTCTCGGGGCTGTACCGGACACTGCCGTCCGGGTTGCCGACGCCGCGGGTGTAGACGACGTACTTGCCGAGCTGTGGGTCCCAGAAGGGCACGTTGTGCGAGTCGAACGGACCGTCGACCATTACGGGGTCCTCGCGCATTTGCCGCCAGCTCAGGCCGTCCGGGGAAGCCAGCGGCACCAGGCCGTAGAGACCCGATTGGGACCTCTTGCGGACGGCGAAGGCCTTGTATCGCTCGCTCTCCGCGGCGCCGGGGTTTGCGTCGAGGAACGGTGCGAACTCGGTGTACGGACCTGCGTAGACGAGGTTGTTGCGCTTCGACCCATCGAACTCCACCAGTCCAAGCTCAGGCTTGTTCCACTCGATTCCATCGTCGCTCTCGGCATAGGCACAGTGCTGCCACCCGCCGGGCGGCCCATCCTCGTCGCCCCTGCCGGAGCACAGGTAATACATGCGCCACTTCGAGTCGTCCCTGAGCACCAGGTGGTAGGCGGAGAATATCTGGTCCCAGGGATGCTCAGCCGCCAGGGCGATGTTCGCGGCTACGGGCTCGTGAAGGACCCACTCGACTCCCGTCGACGAGTCGATCCAGTGATCGTCCAGGAAGAGCTGCCTGCCGGCTCCGATGTTCTCGACCTGCGCGGATGTCATGTGCCTTCTCCTAATTGGGCGGCCCGCAGTCTACAGGCCCGGTCGAGCGACGGCAAGACGGATCGGCCGGGCCTGTCAATCAAGGCCGGGAGGGCGCTCATAATCCTTGGAAGGCCCCTTTGCGTTGGCTATACTTGCTACGAGATTCGTAAAGGAGTTGCAGCCTTGCAGAAGAGTTACTTCGCGACGCTGACGGTTCTCATCGCGCTGGTACTGGTGGCCCTGGCGTGCGAGGACATCGACGGCGAGCTCTCACCCATCATCGAGTCCGCGCCCACCGTGAAGCCGGCGCCAGTCATCGAGGCCGCCCCAACCATCAAGGCCGCGCCAGTCATCGAGGCCGCCCCAACCATCAAGGCAGCCCCCACGATAAAGCCCGCGCCCGCGTTCGGGGGCGACATCGTGAAGGTCAAGAACCTGGACCAGGGCGGCACCGGCGAGTACAAGTTCGTGCCGTCGGAGTTCGAGTTCGAGGTGGGCGAGACGGTGACGTTCGAGATGTCGGGCGAGACGGAGTTCCACACCTTCACGGTTGACGATCTCGACATCGACGAGTCGGTGGACGGCGGCCAGACCGTGACGTTCACGGTGAAGTTCGACAAGGCCGGCACCTTCGAGCTCATCTGTATTCCCCACGAGGCATTCGGTATGATGGGCACCATCACGGTGAAGTAGTGGAACCCAGGCTACCCGACAACGTTGCCGCCGTCCTGTCCGAGCTCGACATCGCCCACGAGGTCGTGCCCTGCGACCCGGACTTTGCCGACACGGCCCAGTTCTGCGAGAAGTACGGCTTCCCAATCGACAACTGCGGCAACACGATAATCGTGGCGTCGAGGCGGGAGCCGGTGCAGTATTCCTCGTGCACCGTGCGAGGCTCCGACCGGCTTGACGTGAACAAGACCGTGCGCAAGCTGATGGGCGTGAGACGCCTCTCCTTTGCGGGCGCGGAGCAGACGGCGGCGCTGACGGGGATGAAGATCGGCGGGGTCACGCCCTTCGCGCTCCCCGAGGGGATTCCCGTGTACTTCGACGAGAGGCTGATGGAGCTCGACTACGTGATCCTGGGCTCGGGCGACCGGTCGTCCAAGATCAAGATGAGCCCGGAGCTCCTTACGCGCGTCCCGAACGCCGAGGTGGTCAGCGGGCTCTCGATGCCGCCGCGACCGGCGTAGTATGCCCTACCTGGGGATACAGGGCCTGATGCCGAGGGACCTCTCGGAGGTCTCGGACGCGACGATGGCCCGCATCCGGCGTGAGGGATTCACAGGCGCCGCGTGCCGCTGGTACGAGCCCTCATCCGCAACGAAGGACGACGTGGTGCGGCTCCGGGATGTGATGGCGGCCGGCGGCGTCGCGCCGTGCCAGGCCGTCGCCCAGCACCCCGACCTCATATCGCCCGACCCACACCAGCGGGCCACCGGCATCGCTGAGATGCAGCACATGTGCAGGGTCACCCGGTGGCTCGGCGCGGGCAACCTGTACCTGAGGCCGGGAAGCGTCAACCCGAACGGCTCGTGGTACCCGCACCCCGACAATGCCAGGCCGGAGACGTTCCAGGTCCTCGTCGACAGCGTCAGGCAGGTGTGCGACGCGGCCGAGGAGGAGGGAGTGCTACTGGCCGTGGAGGGCCACACGCTCTCGATACTCGACACGCCCGAGCGAATCAGGGACCTGATCGACGCGGTGGGCTCCGAGACACTGCGCTTCAACGCCGACCCCGTCAACTTCGTGAGCAGCCTCGCCGACGCCTACGACACCACGGCCATGATCGACAGACTGTTCGACGTGCTGGGCGAGTACACCATTTGCGGCCACGCCAAGGACTTCGTAATGGAGGACCGCCTGGTGCTCCACATTGAGGAGGCAGCTATAGGCGAGGGACTGCTGGACCAGGCGACGTACCTGAGGCGCTTCGAGGAGGCGTGCCCGGACGGGTACGTTCAGATCGAGCACCTGCCCGAGGAGCTTATACCGGCAGCCCGCACCTCGTTCTACAATACGGGCGTCGAGGCTGGCATAAGGTGGAGAGAATGAACCTGGAAGGCAGGCGGGTCGTCGTCACCGGCGGCGCTACTGGAATAGGCCGGGCGACGGCCATGCACTGCGCTGGAATGGGCGCCCGCGTCGTGGTCGCGGACGTTAACGAGGCCGACGGTAACGACTGCGTCTCCCGGATTACGTCTGCGGGCGGCGAGGCCTGGTTCGTGGGGACCAACGTGTCGGTCGAGTCCGAAGTCAGCGGGCTAATGGACGAAGCCGTGCGGCTAATGGGCGGCATCGACGGCCTCGTGACGGCGGCGGGCATCGCGCGCGACTCGATGGTGCCCGTCGAGGACGTTGCAGAGCAGGTGTGGGACGACACGATCGACATCAACCTGAAGGGGAGCTTCCTGGCCGCCAAGCACGCCGTCCCGGCGATACGCTCGACGGGACACGGCGTAATCGTGATGATCGCGTCGGGCGCGGGCGTGACGGGCGCCAGCAGCACCGTCTCCTACGGGGCGAGCAAGGGCGGCGTGAACGGCCTGGGGATGACGCTGGAGGCGAAGCTGCGCGGGGATGGCATCCGGGTCAACGTGCTCTGCCCGGGGGAGATAGCGACGGCGCTCAAGCTCGGCATCATCGAGCAGCAGGCCAAGGCCGCCGGCGAGAGCGTCCGCCTGCGCAAGGAGAACACCGACCTCGGCGAGCCCGCAGGCGTGGCGCGGATCATAGGCTTCCTGCTATCGGACGACGCAGCCTACGTAAGGGGCGCGGTCTTCACCCGCTGAGTAGCGTCCAGGTCAATTCGAGGTGCCTGCCCGCTCGGATAGAGACTCACGGAGTGCTTCGAGTAAGTCTTCGACTCGAGCTTGGCTCAACCCCTCAATACGAGCTTGTCCCTTCTCGATATTGGACATGCGAGCATCCATTGCAACGAACCGCTCGTCCACCCGCTCGAATCGCCTGTCGATGCGCTGCAACGCCGTGAACATCACTGCGATCACGGCGACACCGACTGTCAATATGCCGATTAGCTCAGGTGACATGTCCATCCTACCACGCACCTCGCAGCAGCGTCAGGAGAACCCTGACCTTGAATTTCACGGACGCAGTCGAATTAGCTCTGCATCGCTGGCCGGAAGCGTCCCCCGAGGCATTAGCACCTCCCCGCTATAATTCTCCCGAACGCCTGAGATGGTGCGAGGACCCGGCGTAACTCCTGCAGCTCTAGCTGGGCAATCAACTCGCTCTTGATATGGGCGATGCGGCGCTTACGTTGCGGCGTGAGGTCTTCGGTCAATTCGTCAAACGGATGGTGCCCACTCATTCGAGACGTGTCTCGAGCAAAGGAGAATGGCTGCTCCGAGCGGCCGTAGTGGTGGGGCGGCGGAGGGAGACGCCGGCACTCTGGAAGGTGACCCAGACTATGACTGCGGCGGCGAGAATGGCCGACCCCATGACGGTGAAGGTGTACGTATAGTCCAGCCAGTGGATCATGACGCCGGCGATGATGGGCCCGGCGACCTTGCCGGCGTTCTTCATCGACCCCACGAGGCCCATGCCGGTGGCCAGGTGCCGCTGGTCGACCCTGGCCGAGACCAGTGCGACGGTCGACGGGAATACGATGGCCTGGGCGACGCCGATGAGCACGGCGGGCACGATCATCACGACGCCGACCGCGGATATGGGCAGCAGGAGCAGCGCCGCTCCAAGCACGACCATGCCTGCGACTGCCATAGTCACGAATCCGATCCGGTCGCTGAGCCTGCCGCCGATGGGCTTGCAGACGATGTGCACGGCCTCCTGTACGGAGAGAAACACCCCCGCGTCCCAGACGCTCGCGCCTGACGAGAGTGCGAGCAGGGGCACGAAGGCCTTGACAGCGTACACGGCAATGAAGATGCCCGCCTCCATGCCCCCGGCCAGCCACACGGCCCCCGACCTTGCGCCGGAGCGCAGGGCCGCGACGACCTGCTGACGGAGCGATTCGCGGGCCACCCGCGGTGACCGAGCAGTCTCCGGCAGCATCAGCACGGGGACGAAAGTGGCGGCGCTCAGCAGGCCAATCACCGTGAAGACGCCGACGGGGTCCATATGGCCCTCGTGTAGCAGCCACCCGGCAGCGGCCGGTCCGACCACGTAGCCCGCGCCGCGGGCGGTGGAGAACCAGCCCAGCCTCTCGGCCCTGCGCTTCTGCGACAGCTCGGCGACATAGGCGAGGGTCACGGGCCCGTAGATGGCCGTAGCAAGGCCGTGGACCATACGTATCGCGAACAGCTGCTCCGGCGAGGTGACGAACCTGTACACGAAAGGCATCCCCGCGAAGAAGACCGTGCCTATCAGCAGCCAGAGCCTTCGCCCCGACCTGTCGGAGAGCATCCCGAAGGTCGGCTTTAGGACCATTCCGGTGAGGGTCGACACCGAGACGATGAACCCCAGGAAGACCTCGCCGGCGCCGAGGGCCGCGGCGTAGATGGGCAGCAGGGGCGACTTGCCCATCTGGTACGCGGACCGCACGAGGAAGTCGGCGCCGGTGATCAGCACAAAGCCGCGGGAGGGAATCATATCTGCGTACGGTTCCTCAGCATTTGGCAGATGGGAGACTATACCGGCCCAGGGTATTGGTCAAGGGACTGCTGCTTGTAGCGGGTTATTGAGACTCTTGTTGCTAGTCCTGGGGCCCGTTAGGTAGGATAAGGCCCGTGGTGGTGCGGGCTGCTAGAGCTCCGCAAGGAGGTTGCGAGAATCGGCAGAGAGCGTCGCCTTGTAGTCGTCTCCAACCGCCTCCCTCCCGTCGAGGCCCCCGCCGATGAGGAGGAAGCCCGCGTAGCGCCGGTTGGGGGGCTCGTGGTCGCCCTCCGCGCTCCCCTCGAGAGACGCAAGGCGCTGTGGGTGGGCTGGAGCGGCAGCGTGTCGGAGGGCACCCCCTCGAGCACCCCCGACCACAACACCGTGCGCGGCATCGACCTGGCCTCCTTCGACCTGTCCCAGAGCGAGGTGCGTCTCTTCTACAACGGCTTCTCGAATCGCACTCTCTGGCCCCTGCTCCACAGCTTCCCCGCCAAGATGGCGATCAGGCACGACTACTATCGGGGCTACATGCGGACCAACAGGCGGTTCGCCGAGGTCGTGATGTCGCTCCTGCGGGAGGACGATGTCGTCTGGGTCCACGACCACCACCTCATGCCGCTGGGACGCGAGCTGCGACGCCTCGGATGGAAGGGGGAGATGGCGTGGTTCCTGCACACACCCGTCCCGCCCGCCGAGATACTCGGCCTGCTCCCCTGGGCTTCGGACCTGCTGGGCGCGATACTGGAGTACGACCTGGTGGGCGTGCATACGAGGCGGTACGCCCACAATCTGTTCGACAGCCTTGCCAGCGAGGTCCCGGGCGTAGCCATCGGCGACACTTTCAGGTATAGGGACAAGTCGCTGACGATCAGGTCTCACCCGATCGGCACGGACTTCGAGGGAATCACCTCCATGGCCGGGCGCGTGGACCGGCGCTCGGCGGAGCTAATCGTCGGCGGAGCGCCGGAGGGCCACAAGTTCATACTGAGCGTGGACAGGCTCGACTACACCAAGGGCATCGTGCAGCGGCTTCGGACGTTCGAGTACCTGCTGGACCGCTACCCAGGAGTGCGCGGCAATGTCTCCGTCATCCAGGTCTCCGCCCCGTCGCGCACCAGGGTGCCGGAGTATATAGAGGAGCGCCGCCAGGTCGACCAGCTGGTCGGCCAGGTGAACGGCAGGTTCGCGGAGGCGAACTGGACCCCCATCCGATACCTCTACCGCTCCTATCCGCAGACCGAGCTGGTAGCGTTCTTTAGACGGGCCGACGTCTGCGTGGTCACGCCGCTGCGGGACGGGATGAACCTGGTGGCGAAGGAGTATGTAGCATCCCAGGAGGCTAACGACCCGGGGGCGGTCGTGCTGTCCAGGTTCTGCGGAGCGGCGGACTCCATGAAGGACGCGATACTTGTCAACCCATACGACATGGAGGCGACGGCGGAGGCAATCTACCGGGCGCTGAACATGTCGAAGCGGGAGCGGGTGAGGCGCTGGCGGTCCCTTATCACCGACGTTCAGACCCAGACGGCGGAGGCGTGGAGCGAGGCCTTCCTGGACGACCTGGACGAGATCTGCGAGAGCAGGGACGCGGAGAGGGCCGCAGCGGACTCGTAGCCGACCCGGACCGGCCCTGTAGTGGCCAGGCCGAGACGTTCGTCCTCTATGCGCCCAGTGTTTCGAGGAAGGCTACGTCCTCGCCGGCGAGGCGGGCCGACCCGAGGAGGTCCGGCCTCCGTTCATGGGTCCTGCGTAGCGCCTCGCGGCGGCGCCACCTGGCTATCTCCTCATGATTGCCGGACCTCAGTACCTCCGGCACATCCCAGCCCCGAAACTCCGCCGGCCTCGTGTACTGGGGATGTTGGAGCAGGCCGGTAGTGAAGGAGTCGTCCTGCGTGGACTCGTAAGAGCCGACCACACCCTCCGAGAGCCGGGATACGGCCTCGATGACGACCATCGCAGCCAGCTCGCCGCCGCCCAGAACGTAGTCGCCAATACTGATCTCGTCCGTCGCCAGGTGCTGCCTCACACGCTCGTCCACGCCCTCGTACCGGCCGCAGATGAGCACGGTCTCTTCCAGCCCGGCGAGCTCCTCGACAACAGTCTGGGTGAGGGTGCGGCCCTGCGGCGACAGGAGTATCACGGGGGTGCCGGCCCCGGCCGGCCTGACGGACTCGACAGCCTCGAACAGCGGCTCCGGCTTCATGAGCATGCCGGGGCCGCCGCCGAACTGGTAGTCGTCCACGGTCCGGTGCCTGTCGTGGGCGAAGTCGCGGATGTCGACCAGGTCCAGCTCGACCAGGCCCTGCTCCTGCGCCCTCTTGATGATGCCCTCCGCGAACGGGCTCTCGAACATGCGGGGAAAGAGGGTAAGGACGTGGAATCGCACCGGCGCCTCGCGAGCTAGTCGATCCGCTCGAGCAGGTAGAAGACCGGCCTGAAACCGTCCGAGCAGCTCGTGATATAGGTCCCCGGCTTCACTCCGAGCATGTTGCCGCCGCGCGCAAGTACTATTACGTACTTCTGTATGTCGGCCCACGCCCAGTCGCTGAAGCCCTCCGGCATGTGGCCGTCCGTAATGAACTCCTGGCCCACCTCGAAGTCGTGGCAGCAGCCCTTGGGCTTCCATTCGACCCCCTCGGTGTATGCGTCCACGAAGTCCTGGTTGAAGGTCTTCTTCAGTACGGTGATACGCACCTTCCTCGGTGCAGCGTACTCTTGGGTCTGGGGCAAGTCTGCCTCCCGTCCCTCTACTTGACCGGGTGCGTCCGCCAGCCCCGGATCATCTCGAGCGCGTGGGGGATAGCCGCCCTGGCCACGTCCAGCGTCTCAGAGACGCCCTTGGGGCTTCCGGGGAGGTTGACGATCAGGCAGCCGGACCTTACGCCGGCCACCGACCGGCTCAGCATCGCCATGGGCGTGTGCCGCAGCGTCTCCATTCGCATGGCTTCGGCGATGCCGGGGACCTCGAAATCGAGGATCCGCCGCGTCGCTTCGGGCGTAACGTCCCTGGGGCCAAGTCCGGTCCCGCCCGTCGTAAGGACCACGTCCACCTCGCCGCCGTCGCACCACTCCCGGAGCTTGTCGGCCACGAGGTCGGCCTCGTCGGGCAGGATGTCTCTCAGGGTCATGGCAAACCCTTCGGCTTCCATGATGTCCCGGATGGCGTCGCCGCTAGTGTCTGCCCGCTCGCCCTTCGACCCGGCGTCGCTGACGGTGAGGACTCCTACGGTGAATGTGGCCGGCTCTTCAGCCAATCGATCTCCCTCCGCAGCCGGTGTCGGCTTCCCGGACGCCTCCGTCGAGGCCAAGTTTCTCCATCACAAGATACTCAGAGCTTTTTCGAAAAAGTCTTAAACCTGTATGGTTTTGCCTTGCGCAGGGTATCGCCGCTTTGACACACTCGCGCACACCCTCATCAGGAGCAGTAAGTCTTCCGTTGGGGTTCGGCGCTAGTGTATCACGGCTCTCGGGCCGTCAGGTTCGGTAAGGCGATGCACGGTAACCGCTGAGTATGGTGAAGCCTCATCATACTCCCGTGATGGTTGGCGAGGTGTTGAACGCGCTGGATGTCAGGTCCGGCGGGCGCTACATCGACTGCACCGTCGGCGAGGGCGGACACAGCGCCGGGATAGAGGCGGCGGCGGAGCCACCGCCAGGAGTGTTGGGACTGGATGTGGACGAACAGGCTCTGTCGACAGCCAGGCGGAGACTCGGAGAGGACGCAGTCCTCGTACGGGGAAGCTACAGGGAGTTGAAACGGTTGGCCGAAAGAAACGGCTTCATGCCAGCGGATGGGGTGCTGTTCGATCTCGGGCTCTCGTCTCTCCAGGTGGAGAGCGGGACCAGGGGATTCAGCTTCCTGCGCCCGGGACCGCTCGACATGCGGTTCGACAGCAGCCAGGAGCTTACGGCTCACCACATCGTGAACGAATACGGCGAGGAGGAGCTGGCGAACCTGATATACAGGCTCGGCGAGGAGCGGCAGTCGCGAAGGATCGCACGGGCCATCGTCCGGTCGCGGCCCGTCCAGGACACTGCGGAGCTTGCCGAAGTTGTGAGGAGGTCGATGGGCAGGCAGCCGCGGAGGCATACCCACCCGGCAACCAGGACCTTCCAGGCAATCAGGATGGAGACGAATGCGGAGCTGGAGGCCATCGAGCAGGGCGTGCAGGGGGCGATCGAAGTATTGCGCTCCGGCGGCCGGCTGGCCGTCATCAGCTACCACTCCCTGGAGGACAGGCTGGTGAAGCGGCTCCTGGCCAGGGAATCGGCTTCCTGCATATGCCCTCCAGGTGCGGCGGCCTGCGCGTGCGGCCACAGGCCCACTGTCCGGCTGATCAACAGGCGGGTCATCAGGCCTTCGCGCACAGAGGTGGAGACGAATCCCAGGAGCCGGAGCGCGAAGCTGAGGGCAGCCGAGCGCATTTGAAGGTTCGACGAAGGCGACCACAACAGCAACTACGGCGAATACAACGGAAGGGAGACAGCGGATGGCGACAAGCACAGTGGCAATGCGTGAGACGGATGTGGATGCGATGAGCCGTTCCCAGAAACCGGCAGCGGCGCGCGCTCTAAAACGCCCACCCGCCGGCGTCATGACCGCCATCGACGTTGGCACCACCAAGGTGTGCGTGATCACCGGGCGCAAGAGCGCCAGGGGCGGCATCGAGGTGATGGGCTATGCGACAGTGCAGTCGCGCGGGCTCCGCAAGGGCAGCGTGACCGATGTCGACGCGACTGCCCACGCTATCAGGAGTGCCGTCGAGCGTGTGGAGGAGGAGACCGGCTACCAGGTCGGCCCGGCCTTCGTGGGAGTCACGGGCGCCCACGTCTCGTTCCAGAACAGGCGGGACAAGCTCAGCCCCGGAAGCGACATTGGCGTGATCACCGCCGATTCCCTGGCAGGACAGGCCAGGTCATATGGCCGCCTGGGTGACTCCCAGCAGCAGATGATCCAGGCCGTTCGAATGAGCTACTCCGTCGACGGCGAGGAGGGGATCCGGAACCCCATAGGGATGCACAGCGACAACATCGAGGTCGAGACCCACGTCGTGGTCGGCCTGTCCGAGCTGATCGAGAACGTGCAGAAGGCCGTCGAGCTCGCCGACGTGAAGATGGCCAGCATGGTGATGGAGCCGATCGCCAGCGGTATGGCGGTCCTGACCGATGAGGAAAAGGAGAAGGGCGTCGTCATGGTCGACATGGGCGGCGGCACGACGGACCTGGTCGCCTTCAAGGAAGGGCAGATCTGCTACACGGGGGCAATCCCCGTCGCCGGCTTCCAGTTCACGAATGACATCGCGATGATGTTCAACACCTACTACGAGGCCGCCGAGAGCGCGAAGATCCGCTTCGGGAGCGCCGAGCTCTACTCCACCCGCGAAAACGAAGAGCTCGAATTCCCTGTCAAGGGCCGGGACATGCGCCTGAAGGTCCGGGGCAACGAGATAAGCCAGCTTACCAGGCAGCGGGCCCAGGAGCTCGCCAAGCTGATAGGGCTGAAGCTGGACAAGGCCGGCCTCGACGAGGAGACCCTTTCGCGGGTCGTCCTGACGGGCGGGGCCTCCAACCTGCAGGGGATGGACGTACTCATGCGCAACACCCTGTCGCAGTGGACCACGTCCGTCCAGGTGCGCAGGGGAATGCCGGAAAGCGCCGGCAAGCTGCCCGACGAGATTTCGGACGCGACCTACTCCACAGGTGTGGGGATGCTGCTCTGGGCTGCGGCCAACGACGGGCCGGTGCCAGCGGACGCGGAGATGGCCTCGAACCGTCACAACGGAGACGGGGATGGTCGCAAGAGCGGCATACGAAGCATGTTCGGCCTGTTCGGGAAGCGCGGGGCGGCAAACTAACTCAGCAGAAAAATAAGGGGAGGCCCAATGATAGAAAACACGAAGGAACAGATCGGCTACACCAGGATCAAGGTGTTGGGAGTTGGCGGCGGAGGCTCCAATGCCGTCGCAAGGATGTTCAGGGAGCCAATCCGCAGCGTCGAGTACATGGTGATCAACACGGACAACCAGGCTCTGGTGCGCTGCGACGTGCCAATGCGCGTGGGCATCGGCGACGTGCTCACCAAGGGCAAGGGCGTAGGGGGCGATCCTGACGTCGGAGCTCTCGCGGCCGACGAGAGCAGGGAGTCTATTGCCGAGACCGTTGCCGACGCCGACATGGTCTTCATCGCGGCCGGCATGGGAGGCGGCACCGGGACCGGGGCTGCTCCGGTGATCGCGGAGATCATCAAGGACACGGGCGCGCTGACCGTCGGCGTGGTCACGACACCCTTCAGCTTCGAGGGCGTCAGGCGCTTCCGGACGGCCGAAGAGGGCATCAAGCAGCTGCAGGACCACGTGGACACCCTCATAGTGATCCCGAACGAGCGGCTGCACATCATTGCCGACGAAGAGCTGACTACGGAGAACGCCTTCAAGATGGCGGACGACGTCCTCCGGTTGGGTGTGCAGTCGATCGCCGAGCTCGTGACTGCGCCGGGCGAGATCAACCTCGACTTCGCCGACGTGCAGGCCGTGATGCGCAACGCCGGTCCTGCCTGGATGTCGATCGGTTGGGGCTCGGGCGAGCACCGGGCAAAAGAGGCTGCCCAGCACGCCATCTCGAACCCCCTGCTGGAAGTGTCCATCGAGGGTGCGACCGGCGTGCTCTTCAACATCATGGGCGGGTCGGACCTGAAGCTGTCCGAGCTTCATGAAGCCGCCGAGGTGATCCAGCGCGTCGTAGACCCCAATTGCAACATCATCTTCGGCATGGGGACGAGCCAGAAGAACGACAACGAGATCAAGCTGACCGTCGTCGCGACCGGATTCCCCACGGCGGAGTCGCTCAGGGAGCGCGACGAAGACCTCATAGAGATGCTGGAGAGCTCGGCCATCGGGATCGGCGATTCCGACCTGGACATTCCCCCGTTCCTTCGCAGGCTCTCCAGGCAGCGCAGCAACGGCAAGGTTCACGCGCCCGTTTCGTAGCGCACCGAAGTCATAACCGACTGAACCGATGAGAGAGGGCTCCGGGTCACTCCCGGGGCCCTCTCCGCGCTCGTGGCTGAGAACTGCCCTTCGACAAGCTCAGGGCGAACGATTCTCAGCCAGCCCCTACGCCAGCGTTATTTATGATGCCAATCCCTATCCGAATCGATTGCAGCATCATGGGGCGCCGTCCTAGACCCGGTTGTCGTCGATGTAGTCCCAGTCGAGGTCGATGCCCAGGCCCGGCTCGTCCGAGGCGATGACGTTGCCGTCGTCGTCCATCGGGTCCGGGATGGAGCGCAGGTAGGGCTCGGGCTCGTTGCCGTCGACCCCCGGACGGAGCAGGCCGTGCTCGTAGTACTCGCAGGTGGCCTCCGGCACCGCCGCCGCCAGCTGGAGATGCGGCCAGCCGCTCCCGTGAAGCTCGCACTTCAGCCCGAACGCCTGGCACACGTTGATGAGCTTCCAGCAGCCCGTGACGCCGCCGTAGTAGTAGTCTATGCGGAGCATGTCGGCTGCGCCCTGCATGACCCACTCGGCCCTGCTGAAGGGCCCTCCGGACACGTGCTCGGGCGAGCAGACGGCGATGTCCAGCTCCTGGGTTAGCCGTCGGTACGGCTGGACGCGGGTCTCGATCATGGGGTGCTCGAGCCAGTAGAAGTCGAGGTCCTGTAGCTGTCTGCCGACCCAGATGGCCTCCTCCAGCGTATAGACGCCGAAGGGGTCGAGCATCAGCACCATGTCGTCGCCGACCGCCTCGCGCACCGCCCTGCATATCTCCACGTCCTCCCTCGGAAAGCCCGGAAGCTGGGGCGCGGGCTGCTGCTTGTCGGGGTCCCAGCAGATGTACGCGTGGACCTTGTATGCCCTGTAGCCCTGCTCCTTGCAGTGGAGGGCGTGCTCCGCATAGACCTCCGGACCTCCCATGTTGGGGAAGGTGCTTGCGTAGGCCTTCACGCGGTCGCGGGCCCCTCCGAGGAGCTTGCGCACGGGCAGACCGGCCGCCTTGCCGGCCAGGTCCCACAGGGCGCAGTCCACTATGCCCGCGTCGGCCTCGGGGAGCTGCTTGCCGAACGTGGCGGACTGGTCCATCCAGTTCCAGAGCCTCTCGCGGTACATGGCGTCCTCGCCGACCAGCATGGGCCTGACGATGTCCTCGATGGCGCGCTTGTCGCCGCCGACCATGCAGCCCTCTACGCCCTCGTCGGTCGTGATACGGGTTACCGTCGCGATCGTCTCCCGCTCCTCGCCGGTCCAGACGCCGTAGGTCCAGCGCGACGGACGCCTCATGTCCGTCGTCCTGAACTCGATCACGTCTACGTCGGTAATGCGCATGGCGTGTCCGGGTGCCCGGGTACGTGTAGAATGTGCGCCGGTCAGGATACCACCCGGCAGGAGGCGCCGCCATGAGCAACGGCCCAGAGCCCATCAGGATGGCACAGTACGGCACGAAGCACGGCCACGCGGAGGGCGTGCTCCAGGTCATGCTCGAGAACCCGGACGTGGAGGTCGCGGGCGTCTACGAGCCCGACGCCGCGAGGCGCGAGGAGCTGCAGAGCCGGGGGACCACGCCGTGGTCGGCGGTCCGGTGGCTGGACAAGTCGGAGATACTGGACGACCCAAGTATCGCGGCCGTCTCCTCAGAGGGCCTGAACGCCGAGAGCCTGGCCCAGACCGAGGAGATAATCGACGCCGGCAAGCACGCCTTCTACGACAAGCCCGCTGGGGACGACTATGCCCATTTCCAGAGGGTGGCCGCCAAGGCGAGGGAGCGGGGCCTGCTGATACAGCTCGGCTACATGTTCCGGTACCACGATGGGTTCTCGCGCATCGCCGAGTGGGCAAGGTCGGGATTCCTGGGCCACGTCTTCGCGATCAGGGCGCACATGTCCACCACCATCGACGACGATGCGCACCTTCGACTGTCCGTGCATGCTGGCGGCGTCTTCTACGACCTCGCCGGGCACGTCCTAGACCAGATCGTCTGGACTCTCGGCAAGCCTGACAAGGTCACGTCATTCATGCGGCGCGACGTGTCGACCGTCGATGGGTTCACCGACAACGGCCTGGCTGTGTTCGAGTACGAGTCGGCCATGGCGACGATCGACATAGCGGGCATGGAGCCGAGCCCGACGGCGCGGCGCTACGAGGTGTATGGCGACCGGGGCTCGGCCATCATGGAGCCATACGAGCCCGCCGACACGCTGCGGCTGTGCCTGGCCGAGCCATCAGGAAGCTTCCCTGCGGGCGTCTCGACGGTCAAGCTAGAGGACAGGAGGCGGTACGTGGCGAGCCTTGAGGCCTTCGTGAAGGATCTGCGGGGCCAGAAGAAGCCCGACCGCTCGCTGGACCACGAGCTGCTGGTCCAGGAGACCTTGCTGCGCGCCACTGGACGGATCCAATCGTGAGGCCTTACAGGTCCAGAAAGAGCCAGGCAGTAAAGGACGAAGCGGAGGAGATGTCATGGGCGACAAGCTGAAGGTCGGAGTCATTGGATGCGGCGGGATGGCGGGCGGTCATGTGGCGGGCTACCTGGCCTGCGGCAGGTTCGAGATCACGGCCCTTGCCGACCTGAGCCCGCAGGCGATGGCGGACTACGATGCGCGGTTCGGGGAGCACGAGGACTACCACCCGAAGCACTACACGGACGCCAACGCGATGCTCGACTCCGAGGGGCTGGACGTCGTCTCGATAGGCACGTGGCACAAGGGCCACGCCAAGTGGACCATCGCCGCGGCGGCGCGCCGGCCGAAGGCGATACTGTGCGAGAAGCCGATGGCCGAGGACCTGGGCCACGCTGAGCAGATGCTCATCGCATGCGACCGCAACGACGTGAAGCTCGCCATCGGCCACCAGCGGCGCTTCCTGCCCTCCTACGTCGCGGTGCGGGAGCTGGTTGCGGCGGGAGCCGTCGGGAAGGTGGAGCTGGTCAAGGCCGTGTCCGGATCGGGCCTGCTGAACTGGGCGAGCCACCTGTTCGACATGTTCCGCTATGTGCTCGGCGACGACGACTGCGAGTGGGCGATGGGCACCGTCGAGCGCAATACGGAGCGCTACGAGCGGAACACGCGGATCGAGGACAGGGCCGTGTGCACGTTCGGCTTTAAGGGAGGCGCGGAGGGCATCCTGCTCAGCGACTTCACGCCTGACTACTACCAAGGCTGCACTATCTACGGCACGGCGGGCATGATCGACCTGAGGCCGGACCACTACCGCCTGATGAACGAGAGCACGGGAGGACGGTACGAGACCTTCACGCCGCCCGGGACGTACCACCAGCCGGGCGACGATGGCTACGAGTCCCTGGAGGGATGCGCGCGACAGGCGGAGGAACTGGCCGACTGGGTGGAGGGGAAGTGCGAGACCCACCGCGGCGAGGCGACCCACGGATTCAAGGCAGTCGAGATGGCCTGCGCGATCTACGACTCGGCCAGGCTCCACGAGATAGTCAGACTGCCGCTGCAGACCCGCGACTACCCGCTGGACCTGATGGTCGAGTCGGGCCACCTGCCCGTGCGGCACCCGGGCCGCTACGACATCCGAGCCCGCCAGCTACGCGGCGAGAACATGGCCAGCGACGTGGACAACCGGTAGCGGTTTGCGCTGTGTTGAATCCTTTCAGTTAAACTATCGGCCAGTTGAGGAGGTCCGTCCAACTGAGTGGTGTGTCTGGCGGCGAATGGAGCGATCGCGTGAATGAGGAACTGGTAGCGCAACTCATCGCCGGGAGTGCCTAAGGGATCCTGACAGACCTCCCCGGGCTACCACCTTTCCTTGCTGAGCCATTCATGCAGTAACAATGCTGCATGGGACTTGTTCTTCGTGATGTCTACTTCGCCCGCGTACTTGGAGCCTCCCTTGAAATCTCTGTGGCGCTTTCTGAAGAACCGAGCTTGGCTGTCAAGGTCGTAAATCCACCAATCTCTGCCGTTAGTGAGCACCGCTACTTGGGGCTTGGTTTTGCGTCTATTTAGTGCGTCTACGTAATCCTTGAGTTGATCTTCATGTCTCAGCAGATCCGCATCCAAGCTCTTGGCTTCAATTAGAACAACACGATCTCGCTTACAATTGCGCCGAGCTAGTAGGACATAGTCCGCCTCGCCCTTTCCCGTGCCCAGCTCTATCTCACATTCGTTGGGATTCTCAGTATCCCAGCCAAGCGAACGCACAACAGGGTCAATTACGTAGTAGCGTGTACGGTACTCTTTCCCACTGCCAGCGAACACATCTGAAGACCGCACCACCAACGCTCCCACGCGTTGTATGACCGCCTCCACGTCTTGGACTGCCATGCTCCCTCCTCCTCGGGGTTCGGTTCGCCCAGCTAGTTCCGGTAGCGGCGGGCCTCGGCGGTGCCTTCCATCATGGAGCCGTCTCGCATCTCCTTGACGGAGTCGGCCATGGCCAGCAGGGTCGAGTCGTGAGTCGCGGCAACCACGCTGATGCCGCGCTCGTGCACCATCTCGCGGAACAGGCCGAAGATCGACCTTGCGTTGTTGGAATCGAGCTCTCCCGTGGGCTCGTCCGCCAGGATTAGGGGCGGCTCGGAGACGACGGCGCGTGCGATGGCAACCCTCTGCTGCTCGCCGCCAGACAGCTCATAGGGCCTGTGGTTGGAGCGCGGTGTCAGTCCTACCATCTCGAGGGCGTCGCGCGCACGCTGCTCCCGCTCCCTCGCGCGTACGCCTGAGATCCTCAGCGGCAGCTCGACGTTCTCGAAGGCCGACAGCAGCGGCAGTAGGCCGAAGGACTGGAATACGAACCCGATCTTGTGGCGGCGTATCTCGGTGAGCTCCTTCTCGCTCATCTCGGACAGGTCGCGGCCCTCAAACAGCACTGCTCCCGAGGTCGCCTGGTCGAGGCCGGCAATGAGGTTGAGCAGGGTGGTCTTGCCTGAACCGGACCGTCCCACGACCGCGATGAACTGGCCGGGGCGCACCTCGAGGCTCACGCCGTTCACGGCGACCACCTCCTCGGAGCCCAGCATGTATTTCCTGCCAACGTCTATGGTCTCGACGATGTTTCCGTTAGTGCTCAAATCTCAGTCCTCCGGGGCTCTAGCCCCCATCCAACCCAAGCCCCTCTGGGTTCCTGCCTTCGCAGGAACGACGGGGGGTCAGTCGCCAGATACTACGGTCAGCTTCCCGTCCTCGACAACCAGCCTGGCGCGTTCCTTGATCTTCAGCTCTTCCAGCATCTCCCTCGGAATCTGCACCCTGCCCGCCCCGTCCACTAGCGTGAACTCCTCGAGGGCGGCGTCGGCTTCGGCATCGCCCGTGATGCGCTGGAAGCTCACCTTGCGCCTGATCTCAGTCGATGTCTTGCCGTCGCGTACAAGCACGACGCGCCCGACCTTGTAGGCTATGTCCGGGTCGTGGGTAACGATTACGATGGTAGTGTTGAGCTCGCGGTTCACGGTGCCGAACAGGTCCAGTATCTCGCCCGCCGTGGCGTCGTCGAGCTCGCCCGTCGGCTCGTCGGCAAGCAGCAGCGGCGGGTGGTTGGCAAGGGCGACGCCGATGGCCACCCTCTGCTGCTCGCCGCCCGACAGCTTCTCGGGCGTGTGACCCATGCGGTGCCCCATCCCCATCAGCTCCAAGAGCTCCTCGGCCCTGGCCCGGCGTTCCTTGGACGGCAGATTGGTGAGCATCATAGGCAGCGCAACGTTCTCCAGGGCCGTGAGATAGGGGAAGAGGTTCCGGCTGGTCTGCTGCCAGACGAACCCAACGTCCTCGCGCCGGTACAGCTCCACGTCCTTGCCAGTCATACGGAGCAGGTCCTTGTCGCCGACAGTGACCTTGCCCGCGGAGGGCGAATCGTAGCCGGCCAGGATGTTGAGCAGGGTCGTCTTTCCGCTGCCGCTCGCCCCCACTATGGCCACCACCTCGCCTCGGTCGACCACCAGGTCGAGACCGCGAAGGGCCACCACCTCCAGGTCGGCGATCTTGTAGATCTTGAAGAGGTCCTCGCAGACTATGTACGCATTGTTCGAGGTCGTCATCTCAGTTGCCCTCAGGCCTTCCGGCGCTTCGTCTCTACGGTCACATTGTATCGAATTCGTCTAGGGTATCACGGCACGAGGCGACTGTATGCGCCAGGCCACGCTCTTCCATGTGCGGCCCGGTAGTCGAACTGGGCGCCCCTCCCCCTGGATTCCGGCTTTCGCCGGAATGACGGCTCTGGACAGGTCTCGTGGTTTGTCATCTAGGAATCGCCCAAGCGCAGCACGGAGTGTACCGAAATCCTCCGTATCAGCCACACCAGCCCCAGAGTGATGACCGCGAATACCGCGAACATCAGCCCGTAGGTGGCGAGAAGCGCTGCCCAGTCTACTTCGGTCGTAAACGGCGGCACAACCCGGTCTCCCCAGTCGTCGTGGCCCAGGAACGGCATGATCACCGCGCCGAGGCGCGCGCCCATCCAGGTGCCCAGGGCCATGCCGACGGCCACTACCATGGCCTGCTCGACCCATACCATTGTAATCAATTGTGAAACGGACACGCCAACGGTCCTCATCAGGGCGAACTGTACGAGGCGGTTCCTGTAGGAGACATAGGCGTGTACGAGGAATCCGATGCAGCTCAGCATCAGGACAGCGGCGAACGACAGGAATAGCAGGGACCTCCAGCCGGCGTTCACGAGAGGGTCTACCCTGGTCTCTTCCAGGCGCCGCCCCCTGTCGTAGACTACGGTCGCGGGCCCTCCCAGGATTCGCACCCTCTCCAGGAGGTTCTCGCGCTCCCCTCCCTCCGTGGAGGAGAGCAGCCACACCTGGTTCGCCGTAAGGGTGTCCCCGAGGGCAGCCATGTTGACGTACCCGGTGAGCGCATCGATGTCGGCAACGAGGTAGCGGCCATCTCGCGACGCCACCGTCGGGAACAGGTCGAGTACGCCCGCGAGGAGCATGGGCACCCTGTGGCCCGCCACGAGCACCTCGAACTCTTCGCCCTCGATGTGCCCTGTGTCCTCGACGAGCGCCCTGCTCGCGAGGGCAGGTATCGCCGCGCGCCCGGACCCCTTGAAGATACCGCGGACGGTCTGGGGCGCTCCCTCCGACCATGTGAACAGGGCCGAGCCGGTCTCGCCCGGCAGCGCCTCGCCCGCGGGGGCCACGGCGTCGGATATCGCCTCGTCCGTCCCGAGCAGCGGTGTCCAGTCAACCGCGTCGAACGACTCCAGGGCGACTGCGCCGCCAGGCGTGGAGACGCTGATCTCGTCCAACAGCAGGGACCCCGCCTGCAGGTCCAGGAACGGGTCGGTCTCGTGAATCCGCAGAGACACGAGTGACACGGGCGTCCGGCCCAGTCCCTCGGGGATCTCCACAGCCAGGTCTTGCCAGTCGCCGGACTCGAGCCGGCCCAGGGAAAGCGTCCTGTACGCACCGTCCGCGTCCCTGGTCTGCACCGTCACCCTGACGCCCGGATGCGGGCGGTCAGGCTTGACCCGCACGATAAGCGACTCCGCGCCCTGGGGCAGCTCCAGCCCGGCCGGCGGCGAGTGCTTGAGCCTCGGCAGCAGCGTCTCGATCTGTTCGCCCGCGTAGTCCTCGCGGAAGAACGCGACATCCCCGAACGCGTCCGGGTCGACGCCGAACATCTCGAAGGGGACTCCCGTAAGCCTCGAGAGCTCCTGCCCGGTCTTTCTCAGGACTGCGGTGGCCGTGTCGACGCCCGCCACGCCGTCGTACTCGGCCGCCAGGGCCTCCGCTCCCGCGTCGGTGAAGTCGCGGCCCTGTATGCCCTCCACCTTCACGTCCGCGCCCGTCGAGTGGAGCACCCGCTCGAGGAAGCTCCTGTCGAGGGTAGCGCCGAAGCTGGACGCGAATATGCCGAGGCCAGCCGCCAGGATCAGCAGCAGCGATAGCCGGGCGTAGTGGGTCGGGCTCCGCGCCATCTGCCATATGCCCATCACCAGGCCAGCCGGTATAGAGCCCGACAGCAGCCTGCCCGTCAGGTTCATGGCGATGGGGAATATCCGGAGCAGCACCACCGCCGCGGCTATGAGGGTCAGCCCCGGCAGGGCCAGGAGCAGCTCACTCACTGCCGACTCCCCCAGCAGATCTGTGGCGACGACAGAGCCTTGCTCCGTGAGCTGCCTGAACAGGTATATGCTGACGATGAGCAGCAGCACGTCGACGTAGTAGCGCTGGAAGGCTGGCAGGGCCGTCGGCCTCGCCGCCTCCTGCCTGTGGCGGATGACCCCGGTGCGGGACACCTGGAACGCGGGCAGGACGAGGGCCACCAAGCCCAACACACCGCCCAGCGCCCCCAGCATGAACGAGGTCGTCGTCAGGCGGACGTCGAGCAGTCCGCCGCCGGTCAGGTCGGAGAAAGCCGGCGTGAGACCCATCAGGCTGATCGCACCCGCGGCGACTAGCGGCGCGGCCACGGTCGCCAGTACTGCGATGGTGAGCCCCTCCAGCACGAACACGACCAGCACCTGCGGCGAGCTTCCGCCGCGGCTCCTCAGCAGCACCACCTCATTGCGGCGGGTCTCCACGACCAGCGACGACAGGGTGGCGACGTAGTAGAGGACGACGACGCCGATCAGTGCCAGCACCATGTACATGGGCAGCTTGCTGAAGAAAAGCCTCCGGTCGTACCGGCGTATCACGTCGTCCAGGGTCGTCGCCTGCAGGTACTCGTTCAGGGTCGTGTCGAGGTGAGCGCCCAGGTTCAGCAGGCTCGCCGCGGCTATGGGGGCGTTCCCCGCATCCAGCCGGTCCTCGTCCACGTCGAGCAGGTAGTAGTAGGTGCTGTCCATCTTCAGGAGCGGAGGGCCCACTACGTTCAGGAACGCCGACTCGGAGACGTAGAACGGGATAGTGCGGAACTCCTCGCCCGCGGCCGTCCCCATCACGTAGTCGAGATGCCAGAACTCGCTGCCGGGCCCGGCCCGGTCGAATACTCCGCTGATGACCACGTTGACGAACGGGGCGTCATCGGTCCACGTCGGCACCGCCAACAGGCTGTCGCCGATGCCGACGCCGAACAGCTCGGCGGCCTCCCGTGGCACCACGGCCTCCACGCTGGGGGGCTCGCCGGGCCCGTGCAGGGCCTCGCCGGTCGGCATCCGGCCCCACTCGGCGACCTCGACGTTATCGGCAAGGCCGTCGATGAATGTGAAGTATGTCCGGGCGTTGTCGCTTCCCGCCTGCTCCTCCATGCCGGGCCGCGCCAGGAACATCGTGGGGGACCGTCCCGCGCGCACCGAGCCCTTCAGCATCCACGAGACGCGGGCGTTGATCTCGTCCACGGCCGCATCGTTCAGCCGGAGGTACTCGTCCTGCGTCGTCGGGCCCCGCGTCGACTGGAGGACGATGTCAAGGTCGGTGGGCGACGCCTGGGCGAGTGTGCTCTTGAGCGCCGTCTCGCGCAGCGCGTCGAAGTATATGACCGTGCCCGCCATCAACGACGAGGCCAGCAGCACGCCGATAACGATGGAAGAGAGCAGCCGCCAGTTCGCGAGGCTGCGCCGTAGCACCATCTGCCACACGACCGCCAGCCGCGCAACAACGCGGACGGCGCGGGAGGCTATGTTTGGCGTGGTGTCTGTCATGGGGACAATGGCAGAGCGCCTCGCTCCGTTGTCGGAAAAGGGGTCACGGCTGATACTGTTGCGGATTCTCGGTTACGCGATGCCGTGCGCGAGCCTGTTGGCGTAGTCGCGGCCTGAAGTCGGCGGCGGTAATGGCTTGCCGTCCTCCCTGTACAGTAGGATCGCCTCCTCCACTATCTGGCAGAGCTCCTCGAATACCGCCTTCTCGTCACTACCATGGCAACCGCCGTAGATCAAGCCGGGAGCGCTCCCCACGTAACATTGGTCCTCGTCGGACCACTCGACAAGCTTCACGTACCTTGCGCTGTCTTTCATCTCCTAGACTCCTCTATTGCGGCTCGTACGATCCGAAGCTGATAGTTCTTGGCGTCCTCGCCCAACCTGCCAGATACTGTAATGGGTCTGGACACCCTGGGATGCACGAAATTCCTGTGGCTGCCACGCCCTCCTCGGTTTACGAATCCTGACCGCTCAAGCTCAGCTATCAACTCACGTACCTTAGGCGGCATTACGGCCGCCGAACTGCCTGGGTTCTAAGCCAATCCTGTATACATAAGCCATGATAGCACCCAGGGATACCAGGACTGAGAGGCACTTTCCAGAGCCATAGGGATTGTGCATGCGGTCAATTCGCCTCCAGGCGCGTGATGCTGCCGAGGTTGATGCGCCATACGCTGCGGGCCAGTATGAATAGCGCGGCTGCGAGGACGAGGGCTAGGGCCGCGTAGGTGGGGGCCATTAGCGCCCAGTTGGTAAGCAGGTGGAAGGGCGGGACGACCGCCCTGCCCGCCTCGGTTACGACGAGAGGAGTGACCATCATGGCGCTCGCCTGGAAGCCGGCCCAGCTCCCCAGGCCGATGCCGATGCCGGCGATCATGACGTTCTCGAAGGTGAGCAGGCCCATGAGCTGGCCGCGGGAGACTCCGGTGGTGCGGAGCATCCCCATCTCCCTGCCGCTCCGCCTAGACAGGAGCAGCAGGTAGGCCAGGTAACCCAAGGCGGACACGAGCACCGCCACGGGCGGCGACAGCAGCACCATCGGCCGCCAGCCCGCCGTGACGAGCGGGTCGAGCCGCAGCTCTTCGAGGTCGGCCACGCCGTCCACTACCCTGCCGTCGCGCCCCACGATTTCGTCCACCTCGGCGCGTACCTGCTCGTGGGTCAGATCCGAGGTCATCACGAACAGCTCGTTCGGCTGGAACCTGTGGGCGGAGCCGAGCACATTGAGGTGCCTCAGAACGCTGTCCATGTCGGTCAGCAGGAACCGCCCGCCGTCGGGGTCCAGGGTCGGGAAGTAGTCGACCGCCCCCGTGATCACGACGGGCATCCGCCTGCCGCTTATCCTGGCCACGAACGTATCGCCGACCTGGGCTCCCGCCGCCTCCAGCAGCGCCGTGCTCGCGACCACGGGCATCGCGCCCGGGTTGGGGTTGCTGTAGAAGCCGCGGTAGCCCTGGTCGGTGTCGCTCCCAAAGACGAGAGCGCCCGACCGGCTCCCGACACGGGCATCGTCAGCGGTGATGGCGAAGCGGTCGGACGAGATGTCCGCCGCTATGATCGGCGTCCAGTGCAGGTCGCCCTCGAAGTCCTCGAGCACATGCGTCGCGCCGTCCGCCGTCGTCGCGTGGATGTCGTCGACGAGCAGAGCGCCGGGCGTTTCGAGCCCGAACAGGAACGAGGGCTCGGCGATCTGCAGTGCGAGCAGCGTGACGGGCTGGGTGATGTGCTCAGGTATCTCGGCCGTCATGAGCTGCCAGTCGTTGCCTACCATCGTCCCCAGCTTGATCTGCGATGGAAAGGCCACATGATCGTGAACTGCGAACCAGAGCTCGGCCTGCGGGTGGTGGGCGATGGGCCTGACCCAGGCGCTGATCGAGACCGAGCCTTCGGGCAGCGTGAGCCTGGGCCTTCGCTCGTTCGCGCCCAGCTGTGAGAGGACCCGGTCGACCGGCAGCTCGGAGAAGTCGCCGCGGTACCAGAGCATGTCTCCGCCCAGCCTGTCGGACTCCAGGCCGAGCAGCTCGAACTGGACGGGGCCGATGGTGCCGGTAGACCGGTACCCCAGTGCGATGTCCTCGATACCGGGCGTCGACAGGTAGCGGGCCAGCAGTCCCTGGAGGCCGCCCGCGCGGTGGCTGGTGAAGCCCGCCACGCGGAGATCGGAGCCGGACTCGTACAGCGCCCTGTGGGTGTGGCTCGTCTCCAGCGTCCCACCGACGGTCGTGGCGAAGATCGCCAGGCCTGTCGCCAGGACCAGCAGGAGCATGAGCCAGGAGTATTGCAGCGGGCTGCGGGCCATCCTGAGGAGGCCCAGGGACAGCCAGACCGGCAGGCGTCTCACGACCATGCGGAACAGGTCGAAGAGTAGCTGCGCAGGTACGATTGCCGCGAGGCCGATCGCCGGCACGGTCAGCACGTCGGCGGCGTCGGACGGCCGCAGGACGAGCAGCACGCCGGCTGGGACGGCCTGCGCGATGAGCCCGAACACCCTTGCGTATGTGCCACGGGCGCGGAGTGTGGCCCAGTAAGCCAGGCCGACCAGTACGGCCAGGGACGAGTGCACGGGCCAGTCAGAGCCGCCGTCCCCGAATATGCCTCGCGCCGCCGCTCCCGCGCCGAGGCCCACGGCGGAGACGAAGGCCAGCAGGTGCACCAGCCCGGGCGACTCGCCGCTGACGTACCTGATAAGCAGCGGGAAGAGCCTCATGAACAACAGCGCCACGACGATGAGCAGTAACACGGGCGCGGCGAGCAGGGTCTCGTTGATCTCGGCCGCTTCGAACAGGCCGCCGGACGCGACGTTGCCCCGCGCGTTCAACTCCCAGAAGACCAGCCCGCCCAGCACCAGCAGAGCCACGTCCAGGTGGTACCGGTGAAAGAAGGGCACCGTCGGCGGGCGGGACGAGCGGAGCTTGTGTACGAGCAGGCCCATGCGTGCGCCCGCCGTGCCCGGCCCCACCAGGATCGCCAGGCACACAATGCCGGCACCCGCCGCGAGGGCGAAGGGCCAGTAGTCGATCCGCACCGTCAGCAGGCGGCCCTGCGTGATGTCGCCGAAGTTCGGCAGCATCCCGGCCAGCGCCACCGCGCCCAGAGCCAGGAACGGCCCCGCAACGGCGGCCACGGCCACCATGACCGCGCCCTCCAGGGCGTACAGCCTCAGCACCTCGAGTATGCCCGCCCCGCGCGTGCGCAGGAGCGAGGCGTCGCTCTCCCTGCTGCCGACGATGTACGAGACCATCATAACCATGAAGAACAGCACGGTGATCACGGTCAGCACCATCAGCACGAGCATGGGCACCTGGGTGAGGAAGCTCCGCCGCTGCAGCTCGTCTATGAGGTTCTTCGCGCCCGAGGCGGTCACCGCGGAGCCGGGCAGGGCCTCGATGATTGCGTCGCGGAAGTCGGCCATCCGCTGCTCCGCCTCCGCCACCGGCCAGCGGGCCACTCTCTCCTTGTCGAGCAGCACGAACCAGTTTGGCTTGACCAACGAACCCGGGTAGGCGGCCGTAACCGCCTCGACCATGGCCCACTCCGTCACGAACATGGGGAGCATGTGGACCTCTGGGATGTCCACCCCGTCTGGGAGAGTTACCTCGTACCCCGAGGGGAGGTCCAGCTCCAGCACCGGTGTCTCCATGTACACGCTGGCGAACCGCCAGTATTCGGAGTCGGGGTCCCCGACCTCGATGACGCCAACGATGCGGACCTGGACCTCTCTCTGGGCCTCGACCGAAGGCCTCAGCCTCATCACGTCGCCAACGTGTACCTCGAATCCGTCCGCCACCTCCTCCGACACGACCGCTTCCAGCTCCGGGCCTTCCGGCGTCCTCGCGACCAGGTCGGTCGCCATCCGTCCCTCCAGGACGCGGGCGTGGCTCTCCAGGCCGGACAGGTGGTGGAGAAAGCCGCGCGTTACGGTGATGTCGGCCGCTCCCTCGTCGGGGATGGGATGCTCCGGGTGGCCCACGAGCTGGCGAGCGCCGCGCAGGTACTTTGCGTGCCCCTCGTAGGCGCCCGCAATGGTCCCGTTCAGGGCCTCCGACAGGGCATCGTCGGCACGGCCCAGGGCGGAATGCGCCAGCACCGTGTTGGGGGCCAGCACGTGCACCTGCACGGCCTTCTCCGGCAGCCTCCGAAGCGCGGTCTCGAAGGACAGCTGTTCGAGCGAGCGGAGGTATACGGGAGCGCCGGCGCTCAAGGTGACCGCGACGAGTATCGCGGCGAACACGCTGGCCAGCAGAAGCCTGTCCTCGGCAACGTACTTTGCTACGAGGCTTAGCTTGCTCGGCTGGTCCATCACTCGCGGGGGCTCAATGGCTGGCGGCGTTGTTGCATCAAGGTGGAGGCGTTACCGGGGCTGTGTGATACCTGTACGGGCATTATAGCCAATGCGGTTTCGGAGGTTCTATCGGCACGGCCCTAACGCGATTGGCCGATCGTTCGTTATACCCAATGAGTGTCGTAGAATTGGACTATCGGGCGGGCGTCCGCGGCCTGTAGGGATCGCGGGACGCTTGCCCTGCACATGGAGAGACTACATGGAACTGGCAACCGTACGGCAGATGAACGAAGAGGTCGAGGAGGGCGCGGCCTTTCTCGGTGGGCTTATAACCGAGATCCGCAAGGTCATAGTCGGCCAGGACGCCCTGGTGGACAGGGTGCTGGTGGCCCTCATGGCCAACGGGCACATCCTGCTGGAGGGCGTGCCCGGCCTGGCCAAGACGCTGCTGGTCAAGACGGTCGCCGAGGGCATCGACGCCCAGTTCTCACGAGTGCAGTTCACGCCGGACCTGCTGCCTGCCGACCTGCTGGGCACCCAGATATACAACCCGAGGACGACCGAGTTCAGCGTCCACAAGGGCCCCATCTTCGCCAACCTGGTCCTGGCCGACGAGATCAACCGCGCGCCCGCAAAGGTGCAGAGCGCCCTGCTGGAGGCGATGCAGGAGCGCCAGGTGACCATCGGCGGTGAGATGTTCCCGCTTGACGAGCCCTTCCTGGTGCTGGCTACCCAGAACCCCATCGAGCAGGAGGGCACCTACCCGCTGCCCGAGGCCCAGGTGGACAGGTTCATGCTCAAGGTCCTCGTCGACTACCCCGGGCGCGAGGAGGAGCGGAGCATCGTGGACCTGGTGACGGGCGACGCGTGGACCGACGTGAACGCCGTCATCACACCGGAGCAGATAGTGCAGTCCAGGGAGATGGTCCGCAGGATCTACGTGGACGACAAGATCAAGGAGTACGTCCTCGACATAGTGGCGGCGACGCGCAGGCCGTCCGGAGAGGCGCTCGAGGACCTGCCCCAGCTCATCGCATACGGAGCGTCGCCCCGGGCGAGCATATTCATGATCGAGGCTGCCCGTGCCCACGCATTCGTCAAGGGCCGCGGCTACGTCACGCCGGAGGACATAAAGCAACTCGCGCCGGACGTGCTCCGGCACAGGGTCATCACGACCTACGAGGCGGAGGCCGAGGAGGTCACGAGCGACGACATCGTCCGGCGCATACTCGACCACGTCGAGGTGCCCTAGAGAGATGCTGACGCCGGAGCTGCTCAGCAAGATACGCCAGATAGAGATCAGCACCCGCCACCTGGTCCAGGACACCTTTGCGGGCGACTACCACTCCATCTTCAAGGGCCAGGGGATGGAGTTCGACGAGGTGCGACTCTACTCGCCCGGGGACGAGGTGCGGCGCATCGACTGGAACGTGACTGCCAGGATGGGCACGCCCTACGTGAGGCGCTACCATGAGGAGCGCGAGCTGACCGTGATGCTCGTCGTCGACGCCAGCGGGTCGGGCGACTTCGGCACGACGGGCCAGTTCAAGCGCGACCTGGCGGCCGAGCTGACCGCCGTCCTCTCCTTCGCGGCTACGACCAACAACGACAGGGTGGGCCTACTGATATTCACCGACAGGATAGAGCTGCTCATACCGCCCCGCAAGGGACGGCGGCACGTGCTGAGGCTCATCCGCGAGATGCTCGTCTTCCAGCCCCAGGGCCGGGGCACCGACGTCCGGCTCGCCCTCGACACGATCAACCTCGTGCTCAAGCGCAAGGGCATCATCTTCCTGGTGTCGGACTTCCTGCTCGACACGGAGAGCTACCGCAGGTCGCTGGCGACCACGAACCAGCGGCACGACGTGGTGGCCGTGGACCTGGGCGACCCGCTGGAGCGGCAAATCCCCAACGTCGGGCTCGTGGCCCTGGAGGACGCCGAGACCGGCGCGCTGAGCTGGGTGGACACGAGCAGCAGGCGCTGGCGGGAGGCCTTCGGCGCAAGGGTCGAAGGGCACGAGGAGGCAAAGAGGCAGCTCTTCGCGGGCCTCAGCGTCGACAGGGTGCAGGTGATGACCGACAGGGACTACGTCGCGGGCCTCAGCGCCTTCTTCAAGGCCCGGTCGCGCAGGCTGTCACGGTAGTGAATTGCGAATGTTGAGTGGTGCACTGAGAATCGGAATGCGTTGGGCCTGGGTGCCGATCGTACTCGTCGCCACGCTCTGGGCGGCGGGTGGGACAGTGTACGCCCAGGAGAAGGGCAACATCGACGTCAGGGTCACCGCGTACACCGACATCGGGCCCAACGGCCCAAGCCTGGGCGAGATTACGGTAGGCGTCCCAGTCACCATTACCATCGAGGTCTCCCACCCAACCGACACCCAGGTCGTATTCCCAAGAATCGACAACCAGTGGGACGAGGTCTTCGAGCTACGGGGGTCGCCCCAGCTGAGCTCGGAGGAGAAGGACGGTCGATTGGTGTCGACCAAGAAATTCGAGGTCGTAGCCTTCAGGCCCGGGGAACACGAGACCCCTCCACTAATAGTCACCATCCTCAGTGAGGGCAGTCCACCCCTGGACCAGTCGGCAGGACTCCTCCCGCTAAACGTCGTACCCGTGCTGGGAGAGGACGACGAGGATCTGGTGGACATCCGGCCCCAGGCGGAGATGTCGGGGCGGTTGCCGGGCCTGGATGACCTGGCCGCCCCTTCGAGCTGGCCGTGGATAGTGGCGGGCCTCGCCCTCATTGGCCTGGCAGTCTGGGGCCTGTACCTGCTGCTCAGGCCGCGGCCTCCCGAGCCGGTGTTCATCCATCCCTACGACGCTGCCATGAGGGAGCTCGAGCGGATAGAGGGGCTGCGGCTCCCGGCGGACGGGCGCTTCAAGGAGCACTACACGCTGGTCGCCGACGTGGTCAGGACCTATCTCGAAGGCGAGTTCGGCATCCCGGCGCTGGACCGGACCTCGTCCGAGATAGTGGCTGAGGTTACTGCGGCAGATATCGATGACGACGGCGCAATAGAGATGCGTTGGCTCTTCGTGGACTGCGACATAGTGAAGTTCACCGGGCTGGAGCCCGGCGATTACGAGGCGGGCCTGATGGTCGGCAGGGCCCGGGAGATACTGGACATGATACGGCCGCCGGAGACCCCGGCTGAGCCGGAGGGCGGCGGACAACTTGCGGAGGCGGCGGGAGCATGAACCTGCACTTTGCAACCCCGTGGGTTCTGGCGCTGCTGGTCGTCGTGCCCCTGCTGGCCGCCCTGCCCTGGCTATTCAGCCGTTGGGCCCGCCCCGCCGGAATGCGCTATGCCGACACGTCCATGGCGGTGAGCGCCGGTCGCTCCTGGCGGCTGACGCTGAGGCCCGTACTCTTCGCCGTCAGGCTACTCGCCCTCGCGCTCGCCATAGTGGCGCTGGCCAGACCCCAGACTACCGAGGCCCGCGAAATCGTGCAGGGCGAGGGCGTGGACATCGCCCTGGCGCTGGACATCTCGGGCAGCATGTCGTCCCTC
This sequence comes from Dehalococcoidia bacterium, assembly GCA_965204975.1. GTDB lineage: Bacteria > Chloroflexota > Dehalococcoidia > Lucifugimonadales > CAJWER01. The sequence goes on along the minus strand of OZ242024.1, from coordinate 2,887,659 downwards.
GACTTCGAACCCAGGAATCGCCTGGAGGCCGCCAAAACGGTGATCTCGGACTTCGTGGAGGAGCGGCCGTACGACAGGCTGGGCCTGGTCGTATTCGCCAGCGATGCCTTCATCCAGAGTCCGCCGACCGTCGACCACGCCTTCTTCAAGACGCTGCTGGACGAGGTCAAGCTCGCGACCGACCTGAGCATCGACGACGGGACGGCGATCGGGCACGGGCTTGCGAGTGCGGCCAACATGCTCAAGGACTCGGAGGCCGAGAGCAAGGTGATAATCCTGCTGACGGACGGCGCGAACAACACCGGGTACATCGATCCGGGCACGGCGGCCCTCGCCGTCCAGGCCCTGGGCATCAAGGTCTACACCATCGGGGCGGGCCGTCCGGGCCTGGTGCCGGTGCCCCAGCGCACCCGGTTCGGCACACGGATCGTGAGGCAGCAGAGCGACCTGGACGAGGAGACGCTGAGGGAGATCGCCGACACGACGGGCGGCAGGTACTTCCGCGCCGAGGACTCGGAGGGCCTGCGGCAGACCTACGAGGAGATCAACCGGCTCGAAAAGTCCGAGATCGAGGTGAGCCAGTACACCAAGTACACGGAGTTGGCCGGGTGGCTCCTGGGGCCCGCCCTGGCCCTGATGCTGCTTGAGCTGCTGGCCCGCAACACCATATTCCGCCGGATACCGTAGGATGACCTTCGAACACACAGACTACCTCTACCTGCTGGCCCTGGCGCCGGCGCTGGTCCTGTTCGGCGTCTGGGTCTCGTACAGGCGCAGGACGGCCATAACCAGGCTGGGCGACCCGGACCTCATCGCCAGGCTGAGCGCCGCCGTCAGCGGGCCGAGCAGGACGGCCAAGAACGCCCTGTGGCTTGCCGCCATCGTGCTGGCCGCCATAGCGTTCGCGCGGCCCCAGTGGGGGAGCGACGTCCAGATCCTGGAGAAGCAGGGCGTGCAGGCCGTCGTGGCCCTCGACGTGTCCAGGAGCATGCTGGCCGAGGACACAAAGCCCAACCGCCTGGAGCGGGCCAGGCTGGAGATCTCCAGCTTGCTGGACCAGCTCGACGGCGACGAGGTGGGGGTGGTGCTCTTCGCCGGCGCAGCGTTCCTCCAGTCCCCTCTCACCTTCGACTACACCGCCGCCAGGACATACTTGGCCGAGGCGGGCCCGGAGCTCATCTCCCGGCCCGGCACGGCCATCGACAAGGCGATTTCGACATCCCTATCCGCCTTCGACTACACGAGGCCGGGCCAGAAGGTCATCATCCTTATGACGGACGGCGAGAACCTTGAGGGCAACCCCTTCGAGGCAGTCGCCGAGGCGGCCGAGAGGTCCGGCGTGGTCATATACGCGGTCGGGTTCGGGTCCGCCGCCGGGGAGCCGATTCCTGAATTCGACCAGTGGGGACGGCAGACCGGCATGAAGCGCGACACTGACGGCAACCTGGTCCTTTCCAGGCTGGACGAGCCGACGCTGCGGCAGATTGCGCGGACGGGCGGCGGCAGGTACTACCGGGCATCGGCGCCCGGGGCGATGGAGGACCTGGCCGAAGAGCTCGACTCCCTGCAGAAGGAGACAGTCGAGGCCGAGTTCGAGACCCTGAACATCGAGAGGTTCCAGATCTTCCTGGCCTTGGCCGTGCTACTGCTGATAGCGATCGAGGTGCTGCCGGACCGTGTCGTTGCCCTGCCATGGCGCAGGCGGGCCGCGGAGGAGCCGGCATGACTCGCATACGTCCCGAAGCCCCGCGCATCCTGCTCTTCTGCGCCTTGGCGGCGTCCCTACTGGTCGTGCTCACCGCCTGCGGGCGGACCGAGGCCAACGCGAACAACGAGGCGAACGTCGCCTTCGAGGAGGGGGAGTACGACCAAGCCCTGAAGGAATACGAGAGGATAGGCGAAGAGCTTCCGAAGCGGCCGGAGCCCGACTACAACGCCGCCAACGCCCGATATCGGCTGGAGAACTACGAAGTGGCGGGGGAGGAGCTCGAGAGGGCGTTGGTAGACGCGTACGACGTGGAGGACGAGACCCTTGCCGCCAGCACGCTGTTCAACCTGGGCAACGCGCTCTTCCAGATGGGGGAGGAGAGGGCGGCCATCGACCAGTACGGGGAGGCCATCGACCAGTACAGGGAGGCCATCGACCAGTACAAGCAAGTCCTGAGAGACAACCCGGACGACGTGGACGCCAAGCACAACCTGGAGCTGGCGCTGAGCAAGATCGAGGAGCAGGAGCAGCAACAGCAGGAGCAAGAACAGCAGCAACAGCAACAAGAACAGCAGGGAGAGGAGGGAGACCAGCCCGGGTCGCCCGACCAGCCCGACGAGGAGGGTGACGACGAGCAGGAGGGCCCCGAAGGTGACAGGGAGGGCGTCGGGGAGGACCCCGAAGGCGAACAGCGCGGCGACGGCTCGGAACAGGAGAGCCCGGTGCCCGAGAGGCCTGGGGTCCCCGAGGAGCAGCAGCAGATGACACCGGGCCAGGCCCTCCAGTTCCTGGAAGCCGTCGGCCAGAACCCGGAGACCCTCCAGGGCTACCTCCAGCGGCAGTTCGTACCATCATCTCCGGTGGAGAAGGACTGGTGAAGACCGGCGCGCATTCTACTCTCGTCCTGGCGCTGGTGGCTGCCCTGGGATCGCTGCTGGCGCTGGTTAGCCCTGCGTCAGCGCAGGACTCGCCGGTCTCCGCCGAGGTGGACTACAGCCAGGTGTCCATCGAGCAGGAGCTGACCCTGACGGTCACGACCGTCGGTTCGCTGAATATGCCGGAGCCCAGTCTACCGCCCATCGAGTGGGCGAGAGTCAGCGGACCAACCAGGGTGCCGCTTCTAATATCCGTCAACAATGTCACCTCGTCACAGGTGCTGAACTACTACAAGCTCCAGCCGGACCAGCTGGGTGTGCACACCATCGGTCCTATCTCAGTCGAGATCGGGGGCCAGACCTACGAGACGGAGCCAATCGAGGTCGAGATCACGCAGGCAGGAACGGGCCGGGTCTCCACGAGGCCGGCGCCAACCCCCTTCGTCATCCCCGGCCTGTCCCCCGCCGACGAGCAGGACGCGTTCCTGGTGTCGGCAGCCGTCGACAACCCCTCGCCCTATCTGGGCCAGCAGGTCACGTACACCTTCCGCTACCTGAGCATATTCGGTTTCTCCAGGTGGCCCCGCGGGTACGAGCAGCCGGACTTCACCGGCTTCTGGCACGAGGACCCCTTCCAGCGGGAGATCGAGGACATCGTGGGCACACGGCGCTACAGGGGCATGGCAATCAACACGCCCATCTTCCCCGCAGTCGAGGGTGCCGTGACCATCGAGCCCGCCTCGATCACAGTGCCCCCAAGCGCCTTCAGGAGCGGCAGGACGCTGGAGACGGACCCCGTCGAGCTGGAGATCAGGCCGCTTCCCGAAGGCGGGCCCGACGACTTCCGCGGGGCTGTAGGCGACTACAACGTGGCCGCGAGGGTAACCAGTGGGGCCGCCACGGCCAATGAGCCCCTCACGCTGTCCATGGTCATTGCCGGCAGGGGCAACCTGGAGACTCTGCCCGATCCAATTCTGCCGGAGCTGTCCGGGTGGCGCTCCTTCGACGGCGAGTCCTCGGTCAGGACGCAGGTTACAGACGGCCAGCTGATGGGCGCACGCACCATCGAGCGGATCTACGTCCCCTCAGCCCCAGGCGCCTTCACGATACCGGGCATCCCGTTTTCCTACTTCGACCCCTTCGCCGAGGAGTACCGGACGGTCGCGACGGAGCCCATATCTGTCGCTGTTGCGCCGTCCCCCGGGGGGGAAGCCCCGCCGCTCGTATCCGACAGGGACGAGGTCGAGCGGCTCGGGTCGGACATCAGGCACATCAAGCCGGTGCCGTCCGAGCTGCGCCCGTCCGAGGCTCCCATAACCGGCAGCTCCGCCTACAGGCTGGGATGGGCGGCGCCGCTGGCGGCCATCGCACTGGCGGTGGGCGTGAAGATGTACAGGGGCCGCCGCCGCGACCCAGTCGAGCTGCGGAGGCGGGCCGCCTACCGAAACGCCATGAAGGCCGTCGACCTCGCAGGGGGCGCAGACAACCCCGCCGACAACGCCGGCGCGGCGCTGAGCGCATACTTGGGCGACGTACTGGGACAGGGCGTCGCAGGGATGACGCAGGCCGCGCTGGCCGAGGTGCTGACCGAGCGGGGGGCCGGCGAGGCCCTAGTCGGGCGTGTGCTCGACGCCTTGAGCCTGTCCGAAGGCGCAAGGTTCGCTCCCGGCGTCGGTACCGAGAGCGACACTCTCGTCGACGAGGTCCGCCGGCTCATCACGGAACTCGAGCGGGAGATCAACTCGTGAGGCGGCTCTTCGCGATCATCGCCGCGGCGGCGCTGGCCGCCCTGCCTGCAGCCGCGGCCGCCCAGGCGCCGGTAGACCTGGATGCCATGGCGGCCTCGAATGCGCTCTACGAGGACGGCCTCTACAGGCAGGCCGCTCTGTCGTACCAGCAGCTCGTGGACAAGGGCTACGGGGACCCCGTTCTCTACTACAACCTCGGCAACGCCTACTTCAAGGACGGCGACGTCGGCCGGTCGATCCTCAACTACCTGCGGGCCGAACGGCTCTCGCCCCGGGATGGCGACATCAAGGCGAACCTCGACTTCGCCCGCGGCCAGACCCTCGACGTGCTGGAGCCCGGCGAGGCGCTGCTCTCCGGGTTCGTGACTTCCCTGCTCTACCGGTTCACCGCCGGGGAGCTGGGGGCCGTCGCGCTGGCACTCTGGCTGCTGTTCGCGTCATGCCTGCTCCTGGCGATGGTCGGGCCGCGCAGGTGGCTCGCATGGACGAGGCCCGCAGTCCTCGTGACCGCGGTCCTGCTCCTGCTTGGAGGCGGCTCCCTGGCGGGGAGGCTCTACGTCGACTCAGCCAGCCGCGACGCGGTCATCGTCGCAGAGGAGGTAGAAGTGGTCAGCGGTCCGGGCAGCCGCTACACGCCGGAGTTCACGCTGCACGCCGGGGCCGAGGCCGGGCTGGTCGAGAAGCGCGGGGCGTGGGCAAGAATCGCCCTGCCCGGAGGCAGCCTGCAGGGCTGGGTTCCGGCAACCTCCGTCGAAGAGGTGGCAGTCTCGCGGGCTCCGATCCCGTAACGGAGCCATCTCCAGATCGTAGGGGCGGGTTTGTAACCCGCCCCTACGGCCATTCGGCAACCGTACTCCGGTAGCCCTGTATTGTCGCCTAGCCGTCCTCCACGAACAGCGGCGCGAGCAGGTTGTCGACGGGCACGAAGTCGTCCGTCAGGAGGATGCCCTCCTTCGCCGAGGTCCACTTCTCAAAGGTACCCGGGGGCATTACGTGGAGCGCGAGGCGGCCCCGCCCTGCACGGGCATTGGCCTCCGCGACCCTTGCGAATGGGATGGCCTCGTTCGAGGCGGCAACGACGAAGGTGTGGCGCAGGTCGGAGTCCCACATGTCGTTGTTCCTCATCACGTACACGTGGTCAAAGGTCTCGTGCAGCGTTCGCACAACGGACCTGAGGAAACGGCCCCTGTGCAGCTTGTCGACCACGTTGAGCGTGTATAGGCCCCCGTCCTTCAGGAGCTCGTCGACGCGCTGGTTGAATTCTAAGGTCGTCAGGTGGTACGGCACGGAGAAGTGATCGAAGGCGTCCCCGACTATCAGGTCGTACTCGCCCTCAGGCAGCTCCAGGAACTTCGTCCTGGCATCCTCGTTGTAAGTGACGATGCGTGTATCGCGCGGCATTCCGAGGTACTTGTGGACGACCTCGGTCACCTCGGGGTCGATCTCCACCACCTCCACGACGCTCTCCGGGAAGCGGTTTTCGATGAAGCGGGGCATCGTGTAGCCCCCGCCGCCGATGAAGAGCGACCGGAACTGCGGGTCCCCGTCTCCCACGTAGATCGACAGGTCTCCGAGCACCTTCTCGTAGCCGTAGACCAGGAACGTGGGGTCGTGGACGTCGACGTAGCTGTGCACCAGCTTGTCCAGTGTGAGGACGCTGACCGTCCTGCCGGACTCCTCTCGTTCCGAAATGCGTATGCAGAAGTACCCGCTCTCGACCAGGCAGATGGTACTCAGGACGTCCATCCTGACGGTCAGCACGGCGACTGCTACCAGGAGCGCCGTGAGCACACCCGTCGCTATCCTCACCTCCCACAGACGCCCGAAGGCGATGGCCAGGACCAGCAGAACGACGGCGGCGGCCACTATGATCGACCGCGTCCCGATCCACTGGATCAGCACGAACCCTGTGATGAACGTCCCGAAGATGCTGCCGGCGGTCGACACGGCGTAGGTCGTGCCCACGATGTTGCCCGTCCTGGCCAGGCTCCTTAGCCGCAGCTTCACCACGATGGGCGTGACCATTCCCAGGATGACGCTGGGCGGGAAGAAGAGCACGGTCGTCAGCAGGACTATCCTGGGGATGATGGGCAGCCCCTCCATCGCCCTGGCCGTCACGTCGATCAGGGGCAGGATGCCCAGGCTGGAGACGCCGCTGGCCAGGAGCACCAGGCCCAGGAACGGCCTGCGTGGGAAGCGGTCGGCCGCCACTCCGCCGACGAAGTTCCCGACGCTGATGCCCGCCAGGACGATGCCGATGATGCTCGTCCACGTGTAGAGGGACACGCCGATGGTCGGGGCCAGTATGCGGCCCGCAACGATCTCTATCGACAGGCCGCAGGCGCTGGCGGTGAATACGATGACGTAGGACGCGAGGGCCAGCTTCCAGTCGCCGCCGCGCTTCGGCTGCGAGGGCTCCTCTACCGCCTCAAGGGCGGCCTCTGCCGTGGGTTCGAGCTCGGCTTCCGACACTGTGGGCGGCCCGCTCCGGTCGCCCTACGCCTGCGCGTCCATCATGCGCCGAACCCTGGCGGGAATGTCGTCGCGGTATGTTTCGAGCGAGCGTATGCCCAGCGAACGGTCCTCGATTGGCAGCGCGACCCTGACCCCTCCGCGTCGGTGCGACTCCCTCAGCGCAATCGCAACCTCGAGAGCGGCCCTGCCGTCCTCGCCGGATGCCTTGGGCCGGCCGCCCGTCTCGATCGCCTGGACGATGTCCTCGATTATGGTTATGCCCGTGCCCTGCATTCTCGCCGGCATGGGGACGGGGTATTGTGCCGCCGGATTACCCCGGCGCTGCGCGCCCTCGGACTCCGGATCCGTACGGTACACGGTGTACTCGGCCGGCCCCTCGCGGCAGATGATGCGCCCGTTCTCGCATATCACGTCAATCTCGCCCCGGGCCACCGTTCCGCAGTCGGTCGTCCTCGCGAAGGAGCGCACGCCGTTGTCGAAGGCGAGGTAGCAGTGGCCGGACAGGTCGTGGTCCGCCGCGGCAGCCTCGTCCGACTCCATCTCGCCGAACACCCACTCGACGTCGCCGCCCGCCAGGAAGCGGATGATGTCGAGCATGTGGCTGCCGTTATGGGACAGGCCGCAGGGGAAGTTGGCGTCGACCTGGAGCACCGCGCCGAGGTCGCCTGAGTCCATGATCCGCTTCGCCTCCGTGTAGGACGGCATCCATCGCCGGGCGGTGTTGACGGCGAAGACCACGCCATTGTCCCGGCAGGCATCCACCATCGCGTCAGCCTCGGCGAGGCTGATCGATATGGGCTTCTCGGCCCAGATGGCCTTTGCGCCGGAGCGGGCCACGTCCTGCACGATGGTCGACCTGAGGGTCGCGGTCGTGGTGACGCTGACGAGGTCGGGGCGCTCCGCTTCGAGCATCTCGCGGTAGTCGGTGTATAGGTGATCGTCCGACAGCCCCCACCGCTCGCCGAACAGGGAGCGCTGCTCGTCGTGGGGGTCCGCGCCCGCGACGAGCTCGGTCTGCGTCGAGTAGAAGTAGCTGGGTCCGTGGCAGTAGGGGGCGTAAGTGGTGCCGCCGTACTTCATCTCGTCGTCGTAGGTGCTACCCATGCGGCCAAGCCCGATTACTGCGGCGCGGTATGCGGCCATATCTTCCCCCTGTCTTGTCCTGGAGCGGCAGGCGCTACTATATGTGCGCGCCGCGCGGGGTGTCAATCGACTCGTCCTGCCTGCGGCACATCGGCTCGAGGAGGCCCCTGCAAATGGAATACCGCATAGACAGATACGAGACTCCCGTGCCGGACGATTTCATCCGGCGGATATACGAGATGTGGAGCCAGGTGCCCGAGGACGTGGGCATCGGGCAGGACATCACGCGGCTCAGGGACCAGCTCAGCAATGCGGTGAGGACGGAAGACCGCAAGCTGCTGTACGTGGCCACCGTCGACGGCGAGATCGCCGGCACGTCGATGATCTGGATCTCGCGCCGCGACCCGAAGCTGTGCGAGTTCGGCCTGCCCGCCACGGCCCCGAAGTTCCGGCGGCGGGGCATCGGCCAGGCCCTGTTCGACCGCCCCGTCGAGGACTTCCGGGCGATGGGCGGCGAGGCCATATTCCTGGGCACGAACCAGGTGCCCGCGGAGCGCGTCTACCGCCGTGCCGGGTACAGCAAGCTGGTGGGGTCCATCGCCCAGGTGAAGGTACTGAGCGGGGACTCGCCCGAGGCCTACTTCGTCGACTACTTTCGAGGGCTGGGCTCGGCAACGGTGCACCCCGGCGACCCCTCCGACCGCACGCCGTCCGTTCCCCTCGTGCACTCGCCCCACGACTGGCAGGTGATGGACTGCAACGCGCCCGCCCTGTCGAAGCGCTATTTCACCCACCGCAGCTACGCGGGCCAGTGCGGCAAGTTCATCGACATGCTGGACAGCCCCGACTCGACCTTCTTTGCGGCCCGTGCGGGGAACCGGCAGAAGGTCGTCGGCCTCTCGACGGCGAGGATGCTGGACGGCGGCGTCTGTTCGGTCGACGCCTTCACCCACAGGTACTACGAGGACTCGTGGCGGGAGCTGATCGACGCGGCGATGGAGTGGGGCCGGCAGCGCGGGGCCGAGACGCTGCAGACGACGCTGTCGGAGGAGGACTACGAGAAGCGCCGCCTGTTCGAGGGGATGGGCTTCAGGCCAGCCGGACCGGGGGGCGAGTTCTTCCTCGACGGCTTCTTCCTGGGCGACTGCCCGGAGGGGAAGTCCGTCGCCGCCGTCAAGATGCAGCGGCCCGCCGCCGGCCGGTAATCAGAGTTGATGAGACGGAATGACATAGGCCGCTGCTAGAAGGGTCTGACCCGCCTGGTAGCTTCGCGCAATTCTTGAGCCATAGGGTCCACGACCAGATTCAGAATCTCCAGGGTCGTAGCCCCAAGCAGGCACTCAGCGTCGGGGCCGAATATCACAGGGCACCAGCGATCGCGCCCCTGCAAGATGATCCTTGCGGTCCCGACCGGATACTTGACGATAGTTCCGTCGGCAAGCTCGAAATCTTCAGAGTCTTGCGGCCGCATGTGAAGTTGGCGAGACACGGACTCCGGGATCATCGTGTGGAGCGCGCCCGTGTCAACCAGTGCCTCCAGCTGGATTCCGTCGCCGCCTTCGACATTCGCAACCTCAATAAGGGTCGAGAATACACCCACTGATCCCTCCGCGTGGCACTGAAGAAGTCTGCAGCCGGAAGACTGTATCCTAACACCAAGCTACATACAGATGGCAATGTTGTCAAACGTCCGATACTCTCGACAGGTGCGGGTAACAGAGGGGCCCGGACGATGCGTCGTCCGGGCCCTTTCGTTTACGGCCTTGTCTTCTGTCCTAGGTGGCTACTGGATGTTGTCCTGGCCGCCCGGGAAGTAGAAGAGCTCGTTGTACCAGCCACCCGTGTCGGATGTATGAGTCTCCGGGATGTTCAGGTGGTTGTTCTGGTGCATGATGATGCCGCGCATGTACCCCATGTGGGAGACGACGCTGAGGTAGTACTTCTCGTCCGCGTGGATGCGGAAGATGTTCTTACCAAGCTCGATCCTCTCCGGCGAGAGGGCCGGTATGCCCCGTCCCTCGTGCCAGCTGTCATGGAGTATCGCCACGTTGCCCGACGGGTCCGCGGGATAGGTGTCGGCGGGAGCCGTGGGCTCCCATACCGGGGCCATCTCGCAGTCGCAACGCGGCTGGTAGCCGCCCTCGGTCGGAACCGCGCCCTGCGGCCCGCGCTGCATCGAGCGCGGCAGGTCGGAGATGTCCGGCGAGAAGGCCGGGCCGCCGCCGGTGGCGCAGCAGCGCGTCCAGCTCGAGAACCAGGGGTTCGCGCCGTAGAGGGAGAAGTGCCGCAGAATCGCCAGCGGCTCCTTGCCCGGGTAGCTCAGCGTCCAGGGCGCGTTCATGTTCTTGTCCTTGAACTCAACGCCCACGTCTGCCCAGTAGTCGAGCATCAGCTGTGCCGCATCGCCGGTCTGACCGAGCTCGGAAACAGTCCTGAAGGAGAGTCGCTCGCCCGAACCGTCGGTCCGGAGGCGGAATCCCTCGGCGTCCTTCTCGGTGTAGCCAAGGCTGTCCAGGATCTCGTTAGCCTTGTCCGGATCGTACTCGATGTCCTTGAAGGCGTACTCCTCGCCCGGGTAGTACTGGACGGCCGGGTGCGGGACCCAGTTGTTGGGAATCCCGAGGCCCAGGTAGAGCGAGTCGTTCATGCCCTCGCGATCGACCGCGAAGGAGAGGGCCTTCCGGAAGTCGTTCGTGCGCAGGAGCTTGCCGACCTCAGCATCCTGGTTGCAGGTGATGCAGATGCTCATGGCGATGTCGCCGGGGCCAGTCGTCGGCCAGATCTTGATCGAGAAGTTGCCCTTGTCCTGGTTGGACCTGTAGAGCGGAATCTCGGAGACCAGGAAGTCCCTGCCCGCTATGTCGGTCTCACCCGCCATGCTGCGGAAGACTGCGACCTCGCGGCTCTCCACCTTGATGATCTGGACGCCGTCGTTGTAGGGAAGCTGGTTCCCGTGCGGATCGACCTCGAAGAAGAACGGGTTGGCGTCCATCGTGTAGAGGGTGTCCGACTCGGAGGCCAGCGTCCAGTGGCCCATCCACGGCCAGTTGACGTGGGTGCCGTAGTTGTTCATCTGGCCCCAGAAGCGCGGCCAGTCGCCCGCCTCGGCATCTTCGATCAGCTTGGCCAGCTTGTCGGCGTCCGCGTAGTCCTGGTGGAACTGCTTCATGTAGTGGGACGGGGAGTAGAAGCAGTAGTAGAAGGACGTGCAGTTCGAGCCAGGCCTGACCTCACCCTCCATGAGGATGTAGTCGGGCGTATCGAAGGACAGGCTCCAGTGCAGGTCGTCGATCACGGCGAACTTTACGATGTTGCCGGTGACGGAGTCGAGCCACTGGGTCTGGGGAGTCTCATGCAGGACCGTGTTGAGGTTCACGTCCTCCCAGGCAAACCGGACATCCTCCATGGTCATCGGCGTGCCGTCGGACCACTTCAGGCCCTTCCGGTTGCGGAAGGTGTATGTTCGGCCGTCCTCGCTGATCTCGAAGAAGCCCACGTGGGGGAGGTGCTCCACCTCGTTGGAGTTCTTCTTGTCCCAGTAGTACCAGGACATCCAGGCGCTGGCGCCGCCGGACCACGTCACCCTTCGGGTGCCGCCGTAGTCGCCGATGCCGTCGGGCGGCGAGACCACCTTTATCTCTTCAGGCAGGCGCTCCTCAACCGGAGGGAGTTGCCCGGCCTTCACCATCTCGGCGAAGCGTGGGTTCTCGCCGAACTCGGTAGGCCTGGGGCCGGTGTACTTGTAGTCCCAGTACACGCCGGGCAGCTGGGGCTCGGGCACGTACTGGAAGTCCTCCTTCGCGTCCTCCATTGCAACTTCCTTCGTTGCAAGGGCGGGCTTGGGAGCCTGCTCTTCCTTAACCTCGGCAGCCTGCTGCAATGGCACCTGAGTCGGCGCGGGCGCGGCTACCGCCGGCGCCGCCGTGGGAGCAGCAGTCTGCTGCTGGGTAGACGGCGCGCTGGTATCCGGAGCGCTGGTCGTGCCGGTGTCGGTGCTCTCATCCGCACCGCCGCACGCAAGCGCCGCGACAAGGGCGAGTGCCGAGAGCAACACAACTATCAATCTGAAGCTACGCAGAACCATATCCGTCTCCTCCTCTATGGCGGAATACGCCAAGTTGCGCGGTATCCTTACACAACCCCGCGCGGCAAGTCAATACCCGGTTGCCCGATGGTGATTTGGCCCTGATGGTCACCGGGGTCTGGCCGGTCAAAACCGCCCTACGACCGGGCCGCCCCCCTGGGTCCCGGCCTGCGCCGGAACGACGGAATGCGCACCGTGATGGACGGGTTGCGCGGTCATCGGGACGCACCCAGCCGGGGATGGACCGTAGGCCTAGACGCAGCCCTCGTACTCGCGGCCGCTGACCAGGTGCCAGAAGCGGTTGCCGTGAAGGTTGCCGTGGCGTATGTGGTAGCCCTCGGGCGTTACCATGAACCCCTCGTTCGGGTCCTCGGATGCGCCCGAGTATTCGCCGAACTTCGACGTGGCGTCGGCGTAGTGGACCGCCCAGCCGCGTCGGCGCTTGCGCGACTCGTTGGGGCCGGTCGCGTGAAGGGTCCACCGGTCATGGAAGGCCGCGTCGCCGGGGTTCAGGGTGATGACCTCCTCCTGGGATAGCTCCCTCTCGCCGATGGCCTCCTCGCCGAGGTCGTCGAAGCCGTACTGGGGATAGTCGGCCTCTATGGTGATGTAGTGGAAGGGGCCGTTCTCGATGGTCAGGCCGTCGAGGGATATCCAGCAGGTGGCGCTGCGCTTGCTCAGGTGAAAGAAGCCGTCCTGGTGGTACCTGTTCGACCCCTGGTACGGGGGGTCGTCGTTCAGCGGGGCCTTGTTGTAGATGTGGTCGAACCAGATCTTGACGTCCGGGCTCAGGACCTCGTGGAGCACCTTCATGATGTTGGGGTGCGCGGCGAGGGAGCGGAAGTACTCGTTGTTGTCGGCCAAGTGGTTGATCTGCCCCGAGAAGGTGCTGAACGGGTCGTCCGTGGCCGTCGCCGCCCTCTCTTCGGGGTCTACCTGCCGCCGGCGGACCGGGTACACCCTGTTCTCGCGGCGTGCGTGGAAGTCCGTCAGCTTCACCTCGGGGTACTCCTCCAGTGCGGGGCGCCCGCCGCCGTTCGAGGCTGACTCTTCCGGCTTCGGGTAGCGGGCCTGGACCCGGTCACGCTCGGCCTTGTCCATCGCGTTGTAGCCATCGAGGTCCGCCGCTATTGCGTCCGCGTGCCGGCGCATCATCTCCACCTCGACGGGGGACAGCACATTCCGCACGATTATGTAGCCCTTCGTCCTGAAATCGTCGATCTTGACCTCGCTCATCTCCATTGCGGGTGCCTCCCACGGCCTGAATTGTTCCTGCGCCGGGATTGTAGACCGGAAGGGCGGTCTTCGCAACAGCCTCATTTGGACGCAAATTCCCCATCTAGTGGCAACGCTGGCCCCAAGCAAGGCGAGGGCGGGTTTCAACCCGCCCCTACTAGGGTGAGGTGGTGGATTTCGGGAGAGGGGGCTGCGTTGACATGGGGGCGCGTCGTCAATAAACTCGCGCCGTCCATTCCACCCGCGATTCCAAGGAGAGGCCCCATGACCAAGAGGTATCACCAGGCGGCGCTCGCAAGCTGCGAGATCCCCTGGGACGAAAACGGCGAGCTGATCGAGCCGGTCTTCCGAGCAGAGGTGCGGCACACGATCTCGTCCGGGTTCAACAACCTGTACATCTTCGGCACGGCGGGCGAGGGCTACGCCGTGACGCTGACGCAGTTCAAGGAGATCGTGGGCATATTCCACGAGGAGACGACGCGCGAAGGGGTGTATCCCATGGTCGGCGTCATCGGCATGTCCACGCCGCAGGTGGTCGAGAAGATCGGGGCAGCCCACGACATTGGCTTCCGCACGTTCCAGATCTCGCTGCCGCCGTGGGGGGAGCTGACCGACGACGAGTACATGACCTACTTCACGGACGTGTGCGGCAGCTTCCCCGACTCGGGCTTCCTCCACTACAACCTGCCGCGCCCCAAGAGGGTGCTGGTGACGGAGGACTACAAGAGGCTGCAGGACGCCGTCCCCAACCTCGTCGCCACCAAGTACACAGGAGCCTCCCCGGCGGAGTGCGCCACGCTGGTCAACGAGACGGAGATCCAGCACTTCCTGGGCGACAACAACTTCCCGTTCGGCTGCCTGCACGGCGAGTGCTCCCTCCTCAGCTCCTACGGGCCCATGATGCCCAAGAGGACGCTGGAGTATTTCGGGTACGGCGTGGAGGGCGACTTCGAGAACCTGTTCCGCATCCAGGCGAGGATCGCAGAAGCCGCGAGGGACTTCCTGGGCCCAGTCCTCGCCCAGTCGATGATCGACGGGGCGTATGACAAGATGATCGTCCGCGCGGGGGGCATCGACATGCCACTGCGTCTCCTCTCGCCATACCACGGCGCTGACATGGAGACCTACGAGAAGTGCTACGAGGTCCTGATGGCGAAGCACGGGGACTGGCTGGAGTGAAGGGGAATGGTGACTTGGAAATTGAGAATGGTGAATGAAGAATTGGGGGGACGCGGGTGACTTACAGAGTTGGCGTGATCGGGTGTGGGCGGAAGGGTACTTCGCATGCGCGGGCCTATGCCCTCAACCCGGCGACGGAGGTGGTCGCGGCGGCTGACACGGACGCCGAGAACCTGGCGCTGTTCCGCGAGCGGTTCGGCGTGCCCGGGTACTCGGACTACAGGGAGATGCTGCGGCGGGAGCGCATCGACATAGCCGTGCCCATCCTGCCCGTCAGCGTGAACCCCGAAGTCGTCCTGGGGTGCGCCGAGGCGGATATCAGGGCCATCGGGTGCGAGAAGCCCATCGCGGCGGTGTTGTCCGACGCCGACCGGATGGTCGAGGCGTGCCGGGAGCGCGGGATCAAGCTGGCGGCGGGCGACCTGGACCGCAACTTTCCGGAGTACTGGCAGGCGCGAAAGATGATCGAGGACGGCGCGATCGGCGACGTCGTCACCATCAACATGCTGAAGGGCGGCATCACGGAGATGTCGGGCGGCGGCTGCCAGCTATTCAGCCTGGTCAGGATGTTCGCCTTCGACGCGGACGCCGCGTGGGTCATCGGCTGGGTAGGCGGCGACCCGTGGAGCGACCACGACCAGGCTGTCGGCGGCTACATCCGCTTCGAGAACGGCATCGAGTGCCACATGCACCTGGACACGAACGCCCGGAGCGGCATCGAGGTGCTGGGCACGGGCGGCGTCTTCTACTGCGACGGCTCGTACCTGGAGATGTGGACCGCGGAGGAGGGCGCGAACCGCCCGACGATGTCGGACCTTACCAAGGTGGAGGGGGTCTTCCCGGAGACGTCGCTCTGGGAGGGAAGCGGGAGCTACGACGACGAGGGGTGGCGCTTTCCCGGCAGGCGCAACACGGCGACCGTGCAGTCAGTGATCGACGCGCTGGACAACGACACGGAGCCCACCGGGAGCGGCGAGAACGGCCTCAAGGTGCTGGAGCTGGCAATAGCGATGCGAGAGTCGCACCGGCGCGACCACGTGCCGGTGAAGCTGCCGTTGGAGGACCGCAGCCTGAGGGTCTACCCGCACGAGGGGCGCTGGCTGAACAAGAAGGAGGTCTACGGCGAGGAGTGGTACGCCGAGGCCATCGGTGGCCAGACGCGCGGCGGCGGGAAGTAGAGGGCCGCGTCAACCATCTTCTTCCTGAGCACTGCCCTTCGACCCTTCGACGGAGCTCAGGACAGGCAGGCTTAGGGCGAACGATCAGATTCCCGGCTGCCGCGCTCGTTCTCGTCTACTCCGGGCTCGGTCTCGTCTACGGCGATCAGGGAGTCCAGGAGGGCGGCGCGCAGCTCTCGGACTAAGCCCGGGCCCATTTCGCGGGCAGCCTCGAGGGCTCCCCTGGCGACGGCTCCGGCGGCCTCGTGATCGGAGACGCCGAAGGCCTGGGCCTGCTCCACCGCGCCGGCTATCGCCGCGGTCGCGGCCTTGCCTATGTCCTGGCCAAGGTCCATCGCCGTCTGGACGCTCCCATAGCCCGCGCCCCACAGTGCGTCGACGGGCTTCACGTCGGAGCCGGACAGCCCTTCCAGCACGGCGGCGGCCGATTGGCGGGCGGCCCGGTCGAGGGCAACACCCGACTCCAGCGCCGCTTGGACCGCGCCGCTCGTGGCGCCTGCGGCCAGCCCGACGCCATGCACACCCAGGTCTCCGGCCTGGCGGGCAGCCTGACCCGCCGCGCGGCTGACCATCGCCGAAATGCCGAGGGCGGCCTCGCGGCCCCGGGATACGGCCATCACCGCATCGCGCACCGACACGGCCGCCTGGTAGGCGGTCACGCCCGCTGCCACGTCGAGCCCGGCGAAACGCGGCACGAACCGCATGGTCGCCTCCGGCACGCGGGAGGCCATCGCGAGGCCGGGCACCGTGTTGAGCACGCGCAGGTTGTCCCGAGTCTGGGCCATGAGTGTGTCCATCACGACCTGCTGGTCGACCTCGCCCACCTCCCGGACGGACGCAAGCACCCTGAGGGTGACGAGTCCCATCACGAAGGCCACGGCGAACAGGAAGTCGAACCCAGTCAGGAACACGGCGGGGAACTCGACTGTACGCGCCGGGCTCACCCACTCGAAGGCGATCTGCAGGTGCCTGACGCTGAAGAAGTCCGCAAACAGGCCTCCCAGCAGCGGGCTCGTACCGGCGCCGATGCTCGCGGCCAGGGTCGCCGCCGTCAGGTACGGCGTGGCATGGGCCCTCGGGGCCATCTTCATCCGTATGGTCGTGGTCGAGATATTCACGCCGGCCGTGGCGACGCCGATGAGAAGATGCAGGAGGACCAGCAGCGGCATTGTCAGGGCGTGGCGGTCAGGCAGGGTCGTGAAGGTCCAGCCCAACACGACCAGGAAGAAGAGCGAGGTCGATACGGACAGAACGACCTTGCTGCCGAGCTGGTCGACCATCGGTCCCCACACGCGGAGGAACACGACATTCGCGAGCTGGCTGGCGACGGTCAGGCCCACGACGAGGGAGAGCGGGAGCTCCAGCCTCTCCAGCATGTAGACGGCGAAGAAGGGCAGCGCCAGCTGGGCAGCGAAGTTCCACAGGAGCATGAACTTGATGAGGGGCCGGTAGCCAGGGTCAGAGAACGGCGCCGAAAGGGTCTCGCGCAGCGATCTCCGGTGTCCCCCCGGGCTCGACATGCGCGGCTCAGGTATGCGGGCCATAGTGCCGACCGCCGGCCAGCCCAGCAGGACCGCCCCGAAGAGGATGGCGATCGAGTATCCGTAGATGACGTCCCCGGCAGCGACGCTTCCCTTCCAGAAGTCGATGTATGCGGCCGCAGCCATGCTGGAGACGGCGGCGGCGATGGTGGCCATCCTGAGCCGCAGTGCGAAGAACGCTCCCAACGATTCCCTGGGCACGAGGTCCTGCAGCCAGCTATTCCAGCCAGTGGTCACGAAGGCCAGGGCCGCTCCCCTGACAGCCACCAGGGCCAGGAGAATGGACACTGCTCCGGCGTGGGGCACCGACAGAACGAAGGGGACCATCGCGACCAGCACCCAGGCAGCGTAAGCCACGAAATATGCGCTGACGGCGAAGACCTTGCGCAAGCCCGTCCGTTCGACGGCGACCAGTGCGAGCAACTGGAGGGCCTGCATGAGGAACGGGAGCGCCGTCATGATGCCGATCTGGGTGTTGTTGGCGCCCATCGCCAGCGCGAAGGCCACCAGGAACCCGCCCGAAGCGAACCCGTCCGCCGCCGAAGCCGAGACAGCTTGCCACGTCGTCGCGCGCAGCCCGGCGGCCCGCTCCTCGTCGGTGAGCGCGGGCCTAGGCCTGAACAGCCCTAGTGCATCCAAGCCTGGGCCTAGCCGGCCGGCCCGAAGCCGAGGCCCTTGTTCTTCATGCTCACGCTGGAGGTCCCGCCGATGACCACGTGGTCGAGCAACTGGATGTCCATCATCTCCGCCGCCCGGGCGACCTTTCGCGTGATGAGCACGTCTTCGGGGCTCGGGCTGGGGTCGCCTGACGGATGATTGTGGACCATTATGAGCGAGGGGCAGTTGCGGCGTATGGCAGGGCTGAGCACCTCGGCGACCCGCACAAGGGACGAGCTGACGTTGCCCTTGTAGACCGTCTCGGTACCCAGCACGTGGTTTTTCGTGGAGAGCAGCAGCACTCGTAGCTCCTCGCGGTCCAGCATGCCCATCTCGGAGCCGACCACGTTCATCACGTCATCGGCGTTCGCGATGGTGGGGCGGTCCTCCGGACTGACGGCGTGGAGCCTTCGCCCGAGCTCCAACGCGGCCAGGATCTGGCACGCCTTCGCGTCGCTGACGCCGTGGAGGTCGCACAGCTCCGAGTACTGGATGCGCCCGAGCCCGCGCAGCCCGCCGAGGCCGGCCAGCAGCCGGTTCGACATGTTCAGCACGCTCTCGCCCTTCATGCCCGTGCGGAGGAGTATCGCCACCAGCTCGGCGTTGCTGAGGGCTTGGGGGCCGAGGTTGCGCAGCCTCTCGCGGGGCCGGTCGCCGTCGGCCATGTCGCGGATCATGGTGGGGGCGTAGGGCTTGCTGCCGTTGACGGCCGCGGGTTGGTGCAGGTCGGTTATCGTTGCCAGGGTTCGTCCCCTTTCTCTAGCGTGACGGGCGAAGTCAACCCATCCGTGCAGGTCCGGGGAACGATAGCACTAACGTTCGCGGGAAGTCAAGTCGCCACCTGGAGCCGCCCCGACGGCGCGCTCGCGCGGACTAGGGGTTTACGACGTCGGGGCTCTACACAATATGCAGAAGACGAGCTGGAGCTATGACGCAGGGAGAACTGCCGGCGAACTGAACGAGGGCAGCGTCTACTTATCGCCGTTGGCTGACCGCCTGCCCGTGACGAAAACGGAAACCACAGCAGCTAGCCCGCCCGTCAAGATCGTTGCTCCCGGCCAAGGGTGCCCTTCACGAATAGCTACCCATGCAATCAAGATGAGCAGTATCGCCACGCAGTAGCCGGCCGCCATACCCACATAGCTACGAAACGAGTCCCTTCGTGAGGCCTCCCTCTCAAGTGAGCGGCGATGCTCGGACTCCGCCTCGGAGTTGGCGAAGATTCTCTCCGCAGCACCCGGAAGAGTGTCCTCATAGGCCTGAAGCGCACCAGGCGGAGGAAGAGGGCCGCTCCATGAGGCTGACGCGGCAATCGAGAGGCGATCTTGGTCTTCAGGAGGCTTCTGGATCTCCTGCGACACCGATTTTCTCCATATTCTCTAGTATCTCGAGGCCATGCTCCGACTCGAAATCAAGCATCGCATTCCGAAGGTCCGCGCCTATAGTTTCCCAATCCCCTGCCAGTGCGGCGGCTACTGCCTCCGGTGAAGAATCTCGGCACTCACGAACGGGCATATGCCCGAATATGTCAAACGCTCTCGCCGCACCTTCTACAAATGACGGCCTGTACTTGTACAGGATGTCGCTACGTGTGCGATTCCGCCCGAATATCACAGGACCTTCCTCCGTGTGGTCGTCAGTGTATACAGTATGAGGATAGCAGATACAATCTCCTTCAAGCGCACCTTAAGGGGTTCGCTACGTTCTGGGGGCTGCCCTCCAGGAAGGCTATGACGTTGGTGACGCAGCCTTCGTTGAGGCTCTCGACGCCTTCGGGCGTCTGGTCGGCGATGTGGGGCGTGAGCACGACCTGCTCGCAGGACAGTATCGGGTGGTCGGGCGGCAGTGGCTCCTGGTCGAACACGTCGAGGCCGGCCCCGGCGAGGTGGCCCGAATCGAGGGCATCGACCAGCGCGTCCGTGTTCACCAGCTCGCCGCGGCCGCCGTTCACGAATATGGCGCCTGGCTTCATCAGCCCGAACTCGCGCGGGCCCAGCATCTCCCGGCTGTCGTCGCTGAGCCTGACCTGGATGCTGACTACGTCGGACTCGCGCAGCAGGTCGTCCAGCTCGACGAACTCGACGCCGAGTGCCGCCGCCCGCTCGGGCGAGGGGTTGTAGGTCCACGCTATGACCCTCATGCCCAGGGCGTTGGCGATGCGGGCGACCTCCGCGCCTGTGTTGCCGGTGCCGATCACACCGATGGTCTTGCCCTGCAGGTAGATGTTCTGGCGGAGGCCCCAGCGGCCGGCCTTCAGCTCGGCGGTCTGGTAGGCGGCGCGCTTGGCCGCGGCGAACATCAGCCCGATGATGTGCTCGGCGACGTAGGGGGCGATCTTGCCCGGCTGGTTGCAGACCACCACGCCGCGCTCTTTCGCGGCCTCGAGGTCGACCATGTCGGTGCCGATGGAGCAGGTGGCGATGAGGCGCAGGTCGGGCAGCTGCTCAAGGGCATCCCTAAACCACTTCACGGCGCCCCGCGTGTTCATGATCACCTGTGCGCCCTCGACCCGGGCAAGCTGCTCGTCCATGCTCGCGGGTCGGTCGGTGTACAGGGTGAGGTCGCCGTAGGGTTCGAGCCGGTCGAGGTGCGGCGACCCCTGGACCTGGGGCGGGTCGTCGCCGGGCACTACGATCTTGAGACGCTGGTCGGCCATTCAATCCTCCTCGGCGCTCGGAATCTCGAGGGCTATGCGGGCAGGTCGATGAGGGCGGAGCCGGCCTGCTGGGACGCCAGGAAGCCGGTGAGCACCTTGACGGTCTTGCGGGCCTCGCGGGCCATCGAGACGCCCTCGCCGCCGTTCTCCATCAGGTCGGCAAGCTCCTCGTAGGCGACTGCTATGTCCTCGGAGGCGTAGGAGCCGGGGACGATGCGGCGGCGGGTGCCGTTCTGCCTGTCCGCGCCCGAGGTGAACACGGTGGCGCTGTCTGCCGTCACATATAGCTGGCCGTCCGGGCCCGAGAGCTGGAGGGAGAACATGCCCTGGGTCTCCTTCATCCCGCAGTAGAGGGCGCGGACGCCATTCTCGAACTGGATGAATCCCATCGCGCCGGGGTCGTTCTCGGGGAGCTTGCCGCCGTCGCCCTTATAGCTGTCCCAGTCCTCGAACCCCTCCTCCAGCCTCGACCAGACCTGGGTTGGCTCGGACTCGGCGTACATGCAGATGGTGTCGATCATGTGGGTGCCGTTCCTGAACATCATGGCCCTCGGGCCGCCCAGGGTGCCCACGATGGTCGTCAGGTTGCCGATTGCGCCGCGCCTGATCTCCTCGCGGACCTGGATCCACATGGGCATGAAGCGACGCGAGTGGTCGACCGTGATGACGACGCCGTTCTCCTCGCAGGCGGCGATGAGCCTGTCGGCGTCCTCCAGGCTGGTGGCAAGGGGCTTTTCGCAGAATATGCCCTTCACGCCGGCCTCGGCGGCCTCGATGCCCAGCATGGCGTGGGTGTGGTCGCCGGTGCCGATGGTGAGTATGTCGAGGTTGGACTCGCGCAGCATGGCGCTGAAGTCGGTGTAGTGGCCGACGTCGGGCCACCTGTCGCCCCATGTCCGGCCGAACTCGTCGAGCAGGTCGGGCACGAGGTCGCAGACGGCGACGACGTCGAAGCGGTCCGAGATCGACAGTCCTGCGGCGTGGCTGTGTTCTATCGCGGTTCGGAACGGGGCCGGCGGCTCCCCGAACCCCCTGGACGTGATTCCTGTGAGGCCGACCAGCCCAACCCTGTACGCTCTGTCACCCATGGGTCATCTCCTGTGCTGATGTGCGTCCAGGCCACTTGTACACCAGCGCGCCCGTACTTTCAACCCGGTGGCGGCTCCCAAATCCACCGCCCAGTGGCAGCGCCGGCCCTGGGCAAGGCGAGGGCGGGTTGCAAACCCTCCCCTTCAGGGTGACGAGTGCGGAGCAAGCGTGATGGTGCAGGCGTGGTAGGGTTAGGCGCTGGCGATAGCAAGGGGCAATTGCCAAGAAGGAGTAAGAGAAAATGTTGCGAGAAGGCGACTGGGACCTGTTCAAGAAGCTGTTCCCGATCTTCTGGGTCGTGGGGATGGTTGCGTACCTGTACGGATGGGTGGACTACTACCTTGTGGGTGCGCAGAGTACGGGCTGGAATTCCTGGCTGCTGCTGCCGCTGATGAACGCCATCGGCCAGATCGGCCTGTCGGCCGCGGTGCTGGCCGCGGTTTGCGTTGTTGGGAAGCGCCTCTTCATCAAGGCGCCGGGCCCCGCTGCCGAGGAGGAGAAGGGGGAGTCTGTCGGTGCGGCGCCGGCTTCCGAGTCCAGTTGTGCCTCACCCCGCCACGACGTATCATCCGGTCGCGCTACAGCGCCAATCTCGAACAGCGGGGAGGTGCCGATGTATTTCAGAAGGCCGCTTCACAACCTGAGCGGGGTCCTGAGGCCCCTGCCGACCCAGCGATACATCATGATGACGATGGGCGGGTACTGGCCGGTCATAGACAAGCTGCACAACGGGCACCTGGGCGTGGTGACGCGCGACAGCGACTTCCACGTGGGCGAGCGGGGGCGGCTCATATTCGTGCACTCGCCGGACGGCGGCGAGTCCTGGAGCCACTCCATCGTCATATCGCAGGAGGGCTCGGACAACCGCAACCCGGCGTTCGGCGTCACGCCCAAGGGCACGCTGCTGGCGTCATTCATCAAGCAGGTCAACTACACCGACGGCCAGTACGACATCGTGAAGGCGCATCCCACGCCGCTGTACATCTCGCGCTCGGACGACCACGGGCTGACCTGGACGACGGACCTGGCGAACGTCGACGGCGGCGAGCTGATCGTGAGCTCGCCGTTCGGGAAGATGATCACCCTCGACGACGGTAGCTTCATGATGACGTACTACCTGGGCGGCACCGTCTACCACATCGTTTCCCAGGACGACGGCCTCACGTGGAGCGCGCCGACGATGGTCTGCGACGGCGGATTCAACGAGACAGCCCTGTGCAACCTGGGCGGCGGGAGCCTCCTGGCGGTGATGCGCAGCAACGACGAGGGCTCCCTGTCGCAGGTGCGCTCGGACGACGGCGGCGCGACGTGGTCGGAGCCGGAGCAGCTCACGGGGCCGACGGAGCACCCGGGCGACGTGATCAGGCTGCAGGACGGGCGGCTGCTGCTGACGTACGGCAGGCGGACGACGCCGTTCGGCATCCTGGGCCTGGTGAGCCGGGACGACGGCAGGACGTGGGACACCGACAACCGTCTGCTGCTGGTCGCCGACTCGGGCAACGACCAGGGCTACCCCAGCAACATCCAGCGCGACGACGGCGCAATCGTGACGGTCTACTACTCGGACATGCACATAGCCCGCCGCCGTCCGCGGCCGGAGATCATAGGGATACATGGGGCTGCGGTGATCTACAGACCGGAGGATTTGCCGTGATAGCAGTGGGCCGGGCTGTTTAGCTCTGAGACTGTCCTGTGCATCCTAGCGTTGGTACAATTGGCAGTCGTAGTATAGTCGCATACTGGCGCAAGCAGCCATAATCAGGGGCGTCGGTACAAGATTTGCGCTTGATCAGGGGGGTGTGTCAATGATAGCCAGTCCGACCGCGGAGATGACACATGCTCAACCTGATACTGAGGTGGATGAGAACGATCTCGAAAGAGAGCGGGATGACCCACAGGAGGAAATTACGGAGCCGTTCGACCCTGAACTGATCAGGATAAATACTCGTCCCGTCGTCGTCGAGCAGATCATTACACGCGTTGCCCAAGACGAGCTTGACCTCGCACCCGAATTCCAACGACTGCGCGGCATATGGGACTCAAAGCGCAAGAGCCGTCTTATCGAGTCGCTCTTGCTGCGGATTCCAATCCCTGTGTTTTATGTTGCCGCCGACGAGGACGATCGCTGGTCAGTCGTTGATGGTGTCCAACGGATCTCGACCATATATGACTATGTGACCGGACACTTCCCTCTGACCAAACTCCAGTATCTGACCTGGCTGGACAAATGCGAGCACGATTCTCTTCCTCGGAAGTTTCAGCGACGAATCAGTGAGACACAACTCAGTATAAACGTCATTGAGCCGGGTACTCCTGCAGAGGTTATGTTCAACGTCTTCCTGAGGATCAATACTGGAGGGATGACATTGAATGGACAGGAGATACGCCATGCTCTCAACCCCGGTCCGGTTCGAGAGTACCTGAAAGACCTCGCTCAGTCGGATGAATTCCTCAAAGCCACGGATGATTCCATTAGCGTAACCAGGATGGCCGATAGGGAGTGCGTCCTACGCTTCTTGGCATTTCACATCGAACCCTGGGAAGATTACTCTGACAGCGACCTCGATAGTTATCTTGGCAACATCATGCGGAAGCTCAACAGCATGAGTCCCGCAGGACGCAACGCGCGAGCTAAGGAATTCAAGAAAGCAATGCGCGCAGCCTTCCGAATTTTTGGTAAGGAAGCATTCAGGAAACCGCTGAGTGAGAGCAATCAGCGGCGCCCCGTCAATAGGGCATTGCTAGAAACGTGGGGCGTCCGGCTAGCACGTTGCTCTCCAGAGCAGATCGATACACTAGCTGATGGGCGCAAGGATGTTCGACACCGCTTCAATAGGCTGCTGGTTCAGGACAGTGATTTCGAGAGGTCTATCTCCTATGCGACCGGCTCTCCCCAACGCGTGCGTAAGCGATTCCAGGCGATCGATCAGCTTGTCGAGGAGTTCGTCTAATGCTTCGCAAATTCAAGCTGACCAACTTCAAGTGCTTTGAGCAACTGGATTTGGATTGCGGGCCACTCAATCTGCTTTGTGGCCTGAACGGCATGGGCAAGAGCACCGTTATCCAGGCGTTGCTGGTGCTCCGGCAATCCTTTGAAGCCGGGGAGTTGAAGAATAGCAGACTTGCGCTGAACGGTGAGCGGGTTGACCTCGGCACGGGTTCGGATGTGCTGTTCGAAGATGCCGAGCGGGACGTGTTGAAATTCGAGATCGTCCACCATCATGGAGAAAAGGATGAGTTGGCCTTCGATTGTCCTAGAACCTCCGATATTCTCGGGTCGTCCTCCGAAGTCAAGGCTAGAGGGACCTGGGACGATGAACTGGAGAAGGATCCCGGTGTGGCAGCTTACCTGTCCCCCAAAGATCTTATAGGCCAAAAACAGAACTACTACTGGGATGAATGGAAGGATGAACCGCCTTTTGGAGGACTCTTCGCCTATGTGCCCGCGGAGCGAGTCGGACCCAGGAAGTGGTACGCTCTCTCTGATGTGATGGCGAGGCGAGGTGAATTTGGAACGAGTGGAGAATACGCGTGGAGTTACTTGTACCGCAATCGCGACGAACTCCTACCGGTAGATGATCCCCGTTGCATTAATGAGGGGCGCAGACGACTGATCGACATCATTGATGGCTGGCTGCAGGACGTGTGCCCCGGCGCTCATGTGCAGCTCGACCCTGTGACGGACGCCGACGTCCTCATAGCAGGATTTACGTTCGACCGACCGGGCGATGTGGCATCCAACAGGTATCGAGCCACCAACGTTGGGTTCGGCCTTTCCTACACCCTTCCGGTAATCGTAGCCTTGCTCTCACCACCCGGCACCCTATGCCTTATTGAGAACCCGGAAGCTCACCTTCACCCGCGCGGCCAGACGAAGCTGGCGGAGCTGGCGGCCCGGGCAGCTAAGGCGGGTGTCCAAGTGTTCGCCGAGACGCACAGTGACCACTTCATGGACGGCGTTCGGATCGCGGTCCGTGATGAGTTGATAGATCCGGAAGACGCCGCATTCCACTACTTCGAGCGGGATGGCAACAAGTCTATCGTGACTTCACTTAAGGCAGACTCCGACGGGCGACTGCCCCACTGGCCGGCCGGCTTCTTCGATCAGCACGAAGAGAATCTGACCAAGCTGATCGCCCCCAAACAATAGCATGCGCGAGATGATGCTGAATCATGCAAGTCTCACGTCACCCAACCGACATATTGCTGTGGAGTGGCTGAGATACGTTACAACAGGCATGACAATACTGACCCAACACATGATCGCTGAGTCTGTATTAAGGATGTGTAGGTCTCATGCTGAAATCCCCTGCATGCCTGGCTGGTCGCTGTGGGATGCGCTCCTAGAGATGCAGAAGGCTGGGGCACGCGAAGAGTTCATACTGTTCTCCAAACTGACGTCAAAGGTCCCGCTTCTGAGCGATATCAGCTCGGATGTGGAGAACCGATTCCGCTTTTGTGAGGCAAGAACACTGCCCTCACCGGACGGTGATCCTCTCGTACTTGCCGCCATCAGTTCTGGAATCTTGGTCGGGTTTCCATCCGAACCTGTCTGGGACACCCACCAGTTAGCTGTCACCTTTGACGAAATGCTACCCGGCGGAAGTATCGAGGAGGCAACCGAAACGACTGACAACCTTACACGAGCCGAACATGCGCAGCTCATCCTTGAGCGACATCGTTCTCTCGTTCGTGACGGCCTTCGTGAATTCAGGAGCGGTGCCGCATTGTGGGATGCTCGCGGAGAAGCGTTTCCGAACCTCGTATTCGGGCCGGACGTAGAGGATCATCTCGCCAGCTTAAACACAGGGCTCCTGGGAACTATCGTTAGGAAGCTCGCAAGCCTTGACGATTCTGCTGGTAGATGGCGTGAAGTAGGAGGGCCCGCGCCCTCGTGGGGAAGCAAAGTGACTGACGAAAGTGACTCGGTAATAAATCACGACGGGTTGAGAGAGGCGCGCCGATTCAGATCCCTTGACGGTACGCGTCAGCTATTCACATGGCATGCGCGCTACGGTAGCAGTGGACGAATTCACCTTCGGTTCGAACCCCATTCGTATGAGATCGAAATCGGCTATATCGGCCCGCACCTCCCGCTTTGACCAACCGACAGCGTAAGAAATTTCAAGGTCAAGGCCAGCGCAATACTCAGGGAGTTGGGAGACGGCGACGAGGTGATCTAAGAGGTCCTTATTTGGGAACAGCGTGCAGTGTTCGGTTAGAGTTGCCTGCTTGTCTCTCAGTCCGATATGGGAAATGTCGGTTGGGATGATCTGGAAGTATGGGGGGTTCGATGAAGCTTGGTCTCGACGCGCGCGGTGGGGTGGATGACGAGTTGCTGGCGTTTGGCGCCCAGCTCGGAGCGACCGACGTCATCGGCGGCGGACTCCCGGAGGACGGGAGCTACTGGGAGTACCTCGACCTGCTGCGGCTACGGACGAGGGTCGAGTCCGCGGGGATGAAACTCACTGCCATCGAAAACCTGCCGCAGCAGTGGGTGGACAAGATCAAGCTTGGCCTACCGGGTCGGGACCAGCAGATCGACAACGTCTGCAAGACCCTACGCAACATGGGCGCGGCCGGTGTTCCGATTCTCGGGTACAACTTCATGCCGATGCGCAGCAGGACCGGCTACGCGTGGCGTACCTCAGTAGACGCACTCGGTCGGGGCGGCTCCCGAGTCTCCAGCTTCGACTACGAGCTCGTTCGCGACGCGCCGTTGACTGAGCACGGCGAGGTATCGGACGCTGAAATGTGGTCGAACTACGAGTACTTCTTGAAGGCGGTCGTGCCGGCGGCCGAGCAGGCCGGCGTCAGGATCGGTGTTCACCCCGACGATCCGCCCATCTCCCCGCTGGCTGGACTGCCACGTATCCTGCGGAGCCACGAGGCGCTCCAGCGTCTATGCGATACCGTATCCAGCGACTACAGCGGCCTCGAATTCTGCCAGGGCACCGTGGCGGAGATGCCCGAAGACGTGATCGGAGCCATCCGGCGGTTCGGCGGTCAGGGCAAGATCTTCTACGTCCACTTCCGCAACGTCTCGGGCCCCATCCCGAGGTTCCGGGAGACGTTCATCGACGAGGGCCACGTGGACATGCTCGAGGCGATGCGAGCCTACCACGAGGTCGGCTTCGACGGGCCGTTCATCCCGGACCACGTGCCGTCAATTGGCATCGGTTCGCCCGGCTGGTCCAGGTACGCCTCCGAGGCCTACGCGATGGGCTACATCAAGGCCCTCATCGACGAGGTTACCGGCGGCGCGTAAGCGACGGTATCGGTACAGGTCAACTCACCAGGGGATGTCGAGGTCTTGCGCTACCCGGTTAGCGAAGGTAAAATGTGGTCACAATAGCTTGAACTGGTGACTAGTTCGAGGTCGTAAACATGACCACATACAGCATAAGGGAGTTCAAGGCGAAGGTCAGCGCGATACTCAGGGAGCTGGAAGAAGGTGAAGAGGTGATCATCACTCGCAGGGGCAAGCCGTGTGCGAAGCTCACGCCCGTACCGCCCCCTGACAGCGACAAGCCTTCGCTAGCGACCCTAGAGGGCGCGTTGACGTACCTGCCCGACGCCACATACGAGGACCTACTAGAGGTCCAGTCGATGTGGGAGCCTCGACTCCCTCCACCTCACGATGAGTAGAGCAGCCGTGCGGAATGGCACACCCCGCTTCGTAGCAGATACCCATGCCCTATGGTGGTTCTTGCGGTCCCCCGAACGACTCTCGCCCGCCGCCTCAGCTGTCTTTCAGTTGGCAAAGACTGGCAATGCGACGATCATAGTTCCGGCCATTGCCGTTGCCGAGCTCTACTTCCTGTCCGTCAAGCTGCAGCAGCCTTTCATCCCGTCCGAACTGTTGGATGCCCTTGCTTCGGTAAGCAGGATAGAGCTGTCGAGCCTCGGAAGAGAGCAGCTCGAAAGGCTCGATGAGCTCCACGAGATACCAGAGATGCACGATCGGCTGATCGCAGCCGAGTCGTTTGTCCGTGGCGCTCCTGTCGTGACGCGAGACGAGGTCCTTACGAACTCGGCCCGCGTTGAGACAGTCTGGTAGACCCAGTTAGCTCCCGCCTAGCACCTCGTCCAGCTCCTGTAGGTCCTCGTCGGAGAGGTGCCAGCCTGAGGCGCTGGCGTTGGCCTTCACCTGTTCCGTCCTGGTGGCGCCGGCTATGACGGAGCCTACCAGCGGGTTGGCCAGCAGCCAGGCTATGGCGAGCTCGACCATTGTGCGGCCCCGGTCCGCCGCGAAGGCCTCGAGCGCCTCGAGCACGTCGTAGTTGGCGCTGCCCAGGGTCGCCTTGGCCCTGGGCGAGTCGTCGCCGAGACGGGTGCCCTCGGGAGCGGCCTGGCCGCGGCGGTACTTCCCGGTCAGCAGGCCGTTGGCAAGGGGGAAGTACGGCAGGATGCCCACGCCGTAGGCCTCGCAGCAGGGCACGAGCTCCTTTTCGATGTCGCGCTGCAGCATGGAGTAGGGCGGCTGGACGCTGGCGAAGGGCTCGGAGCCGACGGCGACCGCGCGCTCCATGGCCTGGGCGAGCTGCCAGCCCGCGAAGTTCGAGCAGCCGATGTAGCGGACCTTGCCCGACCTGACCAGGTCGTCGAGGGTCCTCAGGGTCTCGTCGATGGGCGTCGCGGGGTCGGGGAAGTGGATCTGGTAGAGGTCGACGTATTCGGTCATGAGCCGCCTGAGGCTTCCCTCGACCTGTTCGAGGATGTGCTTTCTGGAAGCGCCGGCCATGTTCGGCCCGTCGCCCCGCGATGTCGCGACCTTAGTTGCGACTACGGCCTCGCCGCGGCGTCCTTCGAGGGCGCGGCCGATGTACTCCTCGGAGAGCGAGTCGCCGTAGCTGTTGGCGGTGTCGATGGTGTTCACGCCCTCGTCGAGGGCGGCGAGGACGACGCGCTCCGTCGCCTCGTAGTCGAGCCTGCGGCCGAAGTTGTTGGTGCCGAGTCCGACGACGGACACGTCGAGCCCCGAGCTGCCCAGCTTCCTGTATTCCAATGGTGGACCTCCTGGCGGTGGTGGGACCTGAGGAGGTTATCATAGCCCAACGGCGCGGCGTCCCACTCAATACGGTAGAAGCCCGTCGTTCAATTGCCCTGACCGGCGGCAACTTCGGCCGCCTCCCGAGGCTGCACGCGTTCCACGATGTCATCTCCCGATTCGATCTCCGCCACGCGCAGCTCGAATGTCTTCTGGAGGTTCAGCCACAGCTGCGGCGACGTGCCGAAGTAGCGGGACAGGCGCAGAGCCGTATCGGCGGTTATGCCGCGTCGTCCGCCAAGGATCGCCGTAATTCGATTGGTGGGGACGCCCAGCTCCTTGGCCAGGGCGTTCGCCGACATGTCTAGCTCTCCAAGCTCTTCGCCAAGTATCTCTCCAGGATGCACTGGCCTCATACGGTTGCTCGTTACCATTGCCGGCCTCCTATCAGTGGTAGTCCACTATCTCTACGTCGTATGGCCCGTCTTCTCCCCAACGGAAACAGATGCGCCACTGGCGATTGATTCGTATGCTGTACTGACCTAAACGAGCGCCGGACAGCGACTCTAATCTATTGCTGGGCAAGCCTGCCAGATCTTGCAGTGATGCCGCGTTGTCCAACACTGTCAGCCGCCGTGTAGCCTGATCCGCAAAGCCGTGGAAGGCCCGAACCAACTCGCCCCCAAAGAACCTCTCGGTCCTCCGGTCCCTAAATCCAGTTATCATTATGACTCTTTACGTAAAAGGTACACAATTCTACTAAGAGGCGATCTGTACAGCAACTTGCACCCACGCGCCAGAGCCACCTACTGTCATCCTCCTCGAGTATCATAGCCACGTTAGGCAACTCCATGTCACCTGCTCTATCGGCGAAGGAGGAACACAATGCTGGGTCAGGTCCACGAACACATTGTGAAGGAGCTTGGGGAGAGTAGCCGCACGGATACGATCTTCGTGCTGACTGCCATCGTCTTCAACCTGATCGTGCTTGGCATCAACTTCGGGGTGGCCTCGGAGGCCGCCGCGGATACGGACGATGCCACGTACGACATCATCCTGGTCGTGTTCATCGCTATGACGCTGCTGCTGAACGTCGTGGCGGTGGCGGCGCTGGTCCTGGGCAGGCGGACCCGGGGCATACTGCTCAACGGCCTGGTCGCCATGTACCGCGACAACGACGTGGACAAGTACTATGAGCCGTCCCTGATGTCGAACTACGGCGTCCGCTATCTCCTCTTCGCCGGTGTGATCGCGACCCTGGCAGTGACGGCGATCATCGTCCCGCTGATTATCCGCTTCACCGAGTCGGGCTGACCGCGCCCATCGGGCACTGCTTTTCCCCGCAGCGTGCCGGATGTATGCTTACGGCGACCCAGCGCGGTAGACCCGGAGGCGTGCTATGACGTTCTCATTCATTCAGATCGCGGACCCGCAGTTCGGCATGTACTCGCAGCTCAGCGGTGAAGACAACCCCTCGGTCGACAGGCTCGCGAACCTGGGGCTGATGGTCGAGCGGATGCCGAAGGACGAGAGCATGGACTTCGAGACGGCCAACCACGGCAGGGTGATCGACGCGATCAACAGGCTCCGCCCGGCGTTCGTGGTGACGTGCGGCGACATGACCAACGACCAGGACAACCCCCTGGAGGAGCACGCCGAGCTGATGCGCGTCACGGCCGGACTCTCCGACGATATCCCCATGCACTGGGTGTCGGGCAACCACGACGTGCGGGGGCAGCCGACGCCCGAGTCGATGGAGCGGTACAGGGGGATGTACGGCGACGACGTCTACTCCTTCGACCACGAGGACAGCCACTTCGTGGTGATGAACAGCACCGTGTGCAAGCGGCCGGAGATGGTCGAGGACGAGTGGGAGCGGCAGCTCGCGTTCGTCGAGGCGGACCTGCGGGAAGCGAGCGCGAAAGGCAGTCGGCACAAGGTCGTATTCACCCACCATCCGCCGTTCCTCGTATACCTGGAGGAGGCCGACAACTGGCTGGTGCTGCCGCCTGAGCGCAGGCTGCCGCTGGTCGACCTGTTCCTGGAGACCGGCGTCACCCACGTGTTCTCGGGGCACTGGCACCGCAACCACCACGGCTACTTCAAGGACCTGGAGATCGTCGTAACGAGTTCGGTCGGCTACCCGCTCGGGCCAGACCCGTCCGGGCTGCGGGTCGTGGAGGTCGGCGACGACGTCATCAGACACAGGTTCTTCCCCCTGGACGCCCTGCCCGACAGCCTCGAGCTGGGGGCCTGACGGTGGACAGGGAAGCGCGCCGCCAGCAGCTCTACGACCTGTTGGGCGACCTGCCCGACCGGGACCGGCCAATCTCGTCCCGGCTGGTCGACGAGGAGAGGCGGCCTGGCTATGTGCTCGAGCGGCTGGTGCTCGACCTGAACGGCGAGGAGGACGTGCCGGCCTACCTGACGCGCCCCGTCGACGCGCGGGGGCGGATCCCCTACGTGCTGTACAACCACGCCCACGGCGGCAACTACGAGCTTGGCAAGGACGAGTTGCTGGATGGCCGCAAGGCGCTGTACGACCCGCCGTACGCCGGCGTGCTGGCCGGGATGGGCTACGGCGCGCTGTGCATCGACACGTGGGCGTTCGGCGAACGGCGTGGGCTGACGGAGCACTCCATCTTCAAGCGGATGCTCTGGTACGGGCAGGTGATGTGGGGGATGATGGTGTACGACAGCATCCGCGCGGTCGACTACCTGGTGTTGCGCGACGACGTGGACCCCGCCCGCATCGCCACGATGGGCATCTCGATGGGCAGCACGATGGCGTGGTGGACGGCGGCCCTCGACACACGCATTAAAGTCTGCATCGACATCTGTTGCCTGACGGACTTCCACTCGCTCGTGGCACGCGGGCTGAACAGCCACGGCGTCTACTACTTCGTGCCGAGCCTGCTCAAGCACTTCACGACAGGCCAGATCAACGGGCTGATCGCGCCGAGAGCGCATCTCGGCCTCGCCGGGAACTACGACCCGCTGACGCCGCAGGAGGGGCTGGACCGGATCGACGCGGAGGTCAGCGCCGCATACGAGGAGGCGGGCGCGCCCGAGGCTTGGCGGCTCTCGCGGTACGACATCGGGCACTTCGAGACGGCGGCGATGCGGGCGGAGATCGTGGCGTACCTGCGGGAGTGGCTGTAGTCGTAGGGGACTAACTCCCGTAGGGGCGGGTTTGAAACCCGCCCCTACAGTCTGAATTGGCGTTGTGCTCAAGGAGAGGAAGCCTAAAGGAGCAACCACAATGAAGATCACCGGTGTCAGACCCTGGATAGTCGAGACCCCCAGCTACGGAGACCCGCGCCGGCCGGCCAATAATCTCGTCTTCGTCGAGGTGTCGACGGACGAGGGCCTGACGGGCTGGGGCGAGATCACCACGTACCCGGGCGACGTCGCGAACAGGGTGGTCGCGGGAGTCATTCGCGATGCCGCCGAGCTGATCGTCGGCCAGGACCCGTCGCAGATCGAGCTTCTCTGGAACACGCTGTTCCGTCACTTCACCTACGTCGGAACGCGGGGCGCTGTCAGCGCGATGGTGAGCGGGATCGACATCGCGCTCTGGGACATCAGGGGCAAGGCGCTGGGCCTGCCCGTGTACCAGCTTCTCGGCGGCGCGGTGCGCGACAGGATAGGGCTGTACACCCACCCGGCGCCGCCCGACACGCCGGAGCAGGCCGCCGCCGATGCCAGGGAGATCGTCGATTCGGGCCACAGGGCACTCAAGCTGGACCCCTACTGGTCCGAGATGAAGGACAAGGGCCTGCTGTACCTGGACGGCCAGGTAAGCCCGGAGACCGCCGAGCACGCAGTCGAAATCGTCGCCGCGATACGCGAGGAGGTCGGCCCCAGGATCGAGGTACTCATCGACGCTCACGGCAACTTCAACGTGCCCACGGCCATCTACCTGGCCAAGAGCCTCGCGCCCTACGACATCCACTGGTTCGAGGAGCCCGTGCCGGCCGAGAGCTACCACGCCCTGAAGCAGGTGAGGGACCAGGTGCCGGTGCGGATCTGCGTTGGCGAGCGGCTCCACACGAGGCACCAGTTCCTACCGGTGCTGGAGGATAACCTGGCGGACTTCATAATGCCGGATGTGACCTGGACGGGGGGCATAAGCGAGCTGAAGAAGATATCGACGATGGCCGAGGCTTACTACGTGCCTGTCTCACCCCACGACGCATCCGGGCCGATCAACGTTCTGGCCGGGGCACACGTGATGATGACGGTGCCGAACTTCTACAAGCTGGAGACGAGCCGCTACCGGCTGGACCGCTACGATGCGTTCATAGACGAGCCTCTGGACGTGCGAAACGGCGACCTGTACCTGTCAGACCGCCCGGGCCTGGGGGTGGAGCTGGTCAGGGATTACCTGGAGGCCCACGAGGTCACGTAGAACTGGCGCGGGGACTGTCCGGGGAACACCTGGCGACGAACACTCAATCCGGCCGTTTCGCTTTGGGCCCTCGTTAACGTGTGAGTGTGCGGATGGTGAAGTCCTCGAACCGCGTGGACTTGCCCTCGATGCCGTGGCCGGTGAAGTATGCCCCCACTGCGCTCACGGCGCCGGATTCCGTGATCCCGCTAAGGTCGAGGTCCGCGACGTGGTGCCCGTTCACTGAGAGGGTACCTTCATTGCCGTCGGCGAGGATGCGGATGAAGTTGCTGCCATTGGCGCCTGTATCTATGTGTTCCGAGTAAGCCGCCGCCACCCGCTCGCGGTCTGAGCCCGAACCCAGTATGTGATACCACACCCCGTCCTCAGTAACTACGACTATGTGGAACCAGCCGGGGCGTGGGCGCCTGAACAGGAAGCCGCTGCTCCAGTCGCCCTCGGCACTAGGGTACGGGTTGTAGAATCGCGCCTCTATGATCGCGTCCGCCGTGGTCACGCCGCGCGCATGGTATGAATCAATGAATCCGTCGCCGGGATCGTGTTCGATGGAGCCGCTCACGGGCCCAAATACCACGCTCGAATCAGGGAGCGGCGTGGCTGTGGGAGCCGGCGTTGGAGTGGGAGTGGGCGTAGCCGTGGGGAAGGGTCCACCCGTTAGCCGGGCCACGACCGCCTCCAGCACGGCAAGCCTCTGCTCCAGGGTGGCGAGTCTGGCCTCGGCTGACGCCAGCCTGGCGTCGGCGTTGCCGGGCACAGGGGCGGGAGTTGGGGTCGCGCCCGGCGGTGCACACGCGGGGAGGCCACCGTCCACCTTGTACTCACGCGTCAGGGTCAGGTTGTATGGCACGCAGCCCGAAAAGCCGTTCCGGTGGAGCCACAGCCTGTCCAGCGTCAGGTTGTTCAGGCTCTCCGGTATCTGACCGCCCAGGTTGTTGTCCGAGACGAACAGCGATGTCAGGTTGGAGAGATTGCCCAGCTCCTCGGGGAGAGTGCCCGAGAGCTCGTTGTCATACAGCCATAGTTCCTGGAGCATCGTCAGCCTGCCGATCTCCGCCGGTATCTGGCCGCTGAGCCCCTTCCTGTGCAGTACGACCCTGGTCACCCTCCGGGGACTGCCCCCCAGCGTGATTCCGTCCCACCTGGCAATGGACCTGTCCGGCGCCCAGTTCAGCGCCGCGGCGCCACGCAGCGTATCCCTGGCCGCGAGGAGCGCGTTGCAATCCGCGAGCAGGCCAGTGTTGGACTTGTCCGTCACGGCGGCGCCGCACGACTCGGGCCTCGCCGTGACTGGAATCGCCGGAGTCCCGCTGTGCCCGTAGACCTTGATGCTCCAGGACCTGAGGGTGCCGCCGCGAGGAGCGATGGTGTCGGTCAGGTGCAGCTTCCACTCGCCGTTCGGGTCTTCGCCCAGGTGACGGGCGGAGCCGAAGCGGAATGAGCCGTCCAACGGGATGAACAGAGTGCGTCCCTGGGCGTCGGAGAGGTGGCGCGTGTCGTATGGGACTGCCAGCTTCGAGACTGCGCCGGACGGGGACTCCAGCTCGATGTCCATGTCGCGGAACGACGCGTGATCGAAGTCGACCTCGATCTCGACGAACTCGGTGAAGCTTATGCCCGTGTCCAGCGTGAGCCTCTCGGTCACGGTCACAGTGCCCCTAGCGGCGGGAGCGGGTATAGGCCTGATGAACCCGGACGTTACGCTGCTCTCCTGCATCGGCGGCGCGGCGACCCATCTCTTCGCCAGGTCCACGGCGGCGCCCGCGTCGACCACTCCAAACCCGTATTCGTGGTTGAAGTGGTAGCGGTCCGAGCCGGACGTGTGGCCATACCTGCGCGCGCCGTCCACCCAGCCTGTATTGTCGGGGTCGTTCTTCCGGGCGGTACCGGCGAGTATCAGCTTCAGGTCGCGCCACGTCAGGTCCGGATTGGCGCTGCGCAACAAGGCCGCCACGCCCGAGACTATCGGAGCCGCCGCAGACGTGCCGCCGAACTCTTCAAAGTAGCGGTCGTTGTTTTCGGTGGTGAGGATGCCCTGGTGGAGGTCCGTGAGGTCGTTGGATGGGGCGCAGACCCACAGGTTCGCGCCCATTTCGGAGAAGCTGCTCCTGGTGTCGTGGTCGTTCACCGCGCATACGGCTGTGACGCCGTAATAGTTGGCCAGCACGTCGAGATTCGAGTCGTCTCCGAGCTCATGCCCGTTGCCGGCGGCGAAGGCGTAGAAGACTCCCTTACCACCGTAGCCAGCGCTGAGACTGGTAGCGACCGTCTGTTCCCATACCGAGTCGAGCAGGCTCAGTCCCGGCCCGTCGGTGGGGCCCCAGCTATTGTTGGACACCGCCGTCGTAGCCCGGTTCCGGGCCATGGCGTCCGCTCTATGGAAGATCGTGCCCGGGCTCGCCAGGTAGTTGTAGCCATACACCGTGGCCCTGGGTGCGACGCCGCGCACTCCAATATCGTTATCCCGTGCGGCGATCAGGCCGGCAACGTGGGTGCCGTGATGCTCCAGGGGCGTGTGGATGTCGTCATTGCCGGTGTAGTCGTGGTTGCGGGACGAGTCCACGTTGTCCCTGAGGTCCTCGTGGGTGTGGTACATCCCGTCGTCCACCACCGCGACGTTGACGCCCTCGCCCATGACGCCCTGGGCCCACGCGGCCTCGACGTTGACGTGTCCCGCCCCCCGGCTGTTCAGGTGCCACTGGCACGCATACAGGGGATCGCTGATCTGGGGATTGTTCAGCGCGCGCGTTTCGGCCTCGCAGTCCTCGATGTACTCCGTGTACTCGGTGTCCTCGAAGGCGTGGATCGTGTAGGGCACTGGGTGGGATGTGACGCTGTCCGGGGTCGTGACCTTGAAGTAGTAGGCGCCGGGCCCGAAGTCGTCCCAGATGGCGAACCCGGCCGGCTGTCGTTCTCCATCGATCCTGGCGAACCTCTGGTAGACATTCACCGAGACCTCAGTGCCCTCGGCGTCGAGCACCTCTACGGCCAGGGGAGCGACGGGGCGAACGTCGAAGTCTTCGTCGTCGATGGGGTAGATGAGGAAGAGATTGATCGCCTGGATGTCCATGTTTGTAGACTTGGAAAAGTCCATCCTGAAGTAGTCCGCGTCCTCCGCAGAGTCGATCTTCCCCGGCGCCAGGGAATCGACGCCAAGATTCGAGGCAGTCCCAGCGGCGGCGCCCGGGTCCGTCACGGCTTGGGCGTGCACCCTGTATCCCCCGGTTGCCCTCTGCCCGGTGGTCGTGTCGAGGTGGCCGCGCACGGCGAGGAAGTAGGCGCCCCTTGGCAGGACCCACCTGATATGAAACCCGGCTCTCTGGCTGCCAATGAAGCCGTTGTCGTTGGCTACGATCAAGTTGGCGCTGCTGTCGTACAGCCATGCGACGCTGTCGAGGTCCCCGGACGAGTAGACCCAGACGTCGGTCGACCCCGTCCGGCCGGACAAGTCCAGCCTGAATACATCCCGGTCGTCGCTGTGCTGGATGCGCCCGGCCCGCGACGACCCCAGCGGCAGGTTGGTGGCCGTGCCGAACGTGTCGCCGTGGTCGTCCGCCGCCTGGCCCCATACTCCGCCCGCGTTCAGCGCGAGACACAGAACGACGAACATTGCCGGGAGGATGAACTTCCAGCCTCCCAAAGACCACACAGACGCGTACCCGCCTGCGCCGCGAACGCGGGAAGCCATCCCAGGCGACTGCCTCGAGGCAAGCGTCATCGCGGAAGCTCCTGGCCTACCGGACTCCATCGGCCCCATGCCTGTCCACTACGGGCGAACTACCGGACATAGACGATTCCCCTACCGCTTTGGGGCGGGCGTGGCGCCCGGGAGTCCAGCCACGGTTTCCTCCAGCGAAGCCACCCTTCTCTCAATGCCGGTGAGCCTGGCCTCTATGTCCGTCAACCTGGCATCAGTGTTGCCGGACCCCGCGGTTGGTACTGGCGTTGGTGTCCCCGCCGGGGCTGTGGGTTCTGGCGTTGGCGTTCCCGACGGGACTGCGGGCGTTGGTGTGGGAGTCCCAGGCGGGGCCGTGGGCGCCGGGGTCGGTGTGCCGCCGTCAGGGGCGGCGCACGCGGGGAGTCCGCGGTCCACCTTGTACTCCCGCGTCAACGTGAGGTTGTACGGAACGCAGCCCGTGAAGTCGTTGTCGTGAAGCCAGAGCCTGTCCAGCGTCAGGTTGTTCAGTTTCTCCGGTATCTGCCCGCTCAGCTCGTTGGAGGACACGAAAAGCCAGGTCAGGTTGGACAGGTCGCCCATCTCGGCGGGAATCGTGCCCGTTAGCTCGTTCGTGTACAGCCACAGCTCCTCCAGCATCTCCAGCCTGCCAATCGCGGCCGGTATGTGCCCCTTCAACCCCTTTCTCATCAGCACGAGCTTGACTACTCTGCCCGTGGTCGTCGAATGGTGGTATTGGAGGGGGCGGCAGTCGGCGCAGTCCCCTGCCAAGGCGTCCAGGATCTCGTGCACTGTTACGCAGTCACCGTAGTGCTGGTCAGTCTGGCTGCGGCAGTGCGCCTGGACGGCTGGCAGGTCGATGTCCTTCGTCGTCAGCCCACCCAACGCCTGTACGGCTACTACATCGTCACCGGCGTCAGGATCGGAGGCGTAGGCCGGCTCTCCGCCGGGTGCTCCGAGGTTCAACCCGACCACTGCCAGCAGGACAGCGGCCGTCCCCAGCAGGGCTGTCGCCGCCAGCATTATCGAGAGACGGGAGGTTCCAAACGTAGCTTGCATCCTGAGCCTCCGTATTCCGAGCCGCGTCACGGCATGAGCCACGAATCAAGTAGATCGAGTCAAGGGGCGCAGGCGCCCAGCCTAGCGGCTGCGCATGTGGGGGAAGAGCACGACCTCGCGGATGGAGCGGCGGCCTGCGAAGAGCATGACTAGCCGGTCGATGCCGATGCCGAGCCCGCCGGTGGGCGGCATTCCGTACTCCATCGCCAGCACGAAGTCCTCGTCGAGCCGGTCCATGTACTCGTCCTGGAACTGCGCGTGCAGGGCCTCCTGCTGCTCCAGCCGCGCGCGCTGGTCGATGGGGTCGTTGAGCTCCGTGAAGGAGTTGCACACCTCCATGCCCGCGATGAAGCCTTCGAAACGCTCGACAAGCTCGGGCGCACCGCGCTTCTTCTTGGCGAGCGGGGACATCTCGACCGGGTAGTCGACCAGGAACGACGGCTGGACGAGGTTTGGCTCGACCGCGTCGGACACCAGCTTGTCGAGCAGCCCGCCCCAGCTCATCTGCCGCCCGACGTCGAACCCGGCCGACTTCATCGCGGCGCTCAGCGACTCGATGTCCGGGCAGTCCAGGAAGTCGATGCCGGACCGGCGGCTGATCTCCTCGCGCAGGTCGAGCCTGGGCCACGGCGGGGCCAGCTCTATCGTCTCGCCCTCGAATTCGATGGTCGTGGTGCCGAGCACCTCCTCGGCCAGGCCCGACACCATCTCCTCGACCATGCGCATAACGTCGGTGTAGTCGGCGAACGCCTCGTAGCTCTCCATCATGGTGAACTCGGGGTTGTGGGTCAGGTCCACGCCCTCGTTGCGGAAGATGCGCCCGATCTCGTAGACCTTCTCCATGCCGCCGACGATGAGCCGCTTGAGGTACAGCTCCGTGGCTATGCGCAGGAATAGGTCGCTGTCGAGGGCGTTGTGGTGCGTGGCAAATGGCCTGGCCGTGCCGCCCGCGGCTACGGGCACCAGCACGGGGGTCTCCACCTCCATGAAGCCCCGCCCGTCCATGAAGCGTCGGAGCGCGCTCACGAGACGGGTCCGCATGACGGCGATGCGCATCGCCTCTTCGTTCGAGATCAGGTCGAGGTATCTCTGGCGGAAGCGCGCCTCCACGTCAGCCAGGCCGTGCCACTTCTCGGGCAGGGGCCGGAGCGACTTGCTCAGTACCGTCCACTCGCTGGCCTCGACGGTGATCTCACCCGTGCGCGTGCGGAACAACGGCCCGGATGCGCCCACCCAGTCGCCGATGTCGACGTCGGCGAGCGTTTCGTATGAGTCAGGGAGGTTGTTCTTCCTGAGGAGGACCTGGACCCTGCCGTAGCCGTCCTGGAGGCCCAGGAACGTGGCCCGGCCCATCCCGCTGCGGCGAATGATGCGCCCCGCTACGGAGACAGACATAGTGCGGCGCCCCTCGCCGTGCTCCAGCTCTTCAGCCTCGAAGAGGGACACGGCCTCGGCCGAGGTGTGAGTCCTGTCGTAGGCGTGCGGGTAGGGGTCTAGCCCCCGGTCGCGGAGGCTCTGCAGCTTGTCGCGCCTCACCTGCAGGAGAGGGCTTTCAGCGTCCCTGGACTCCTCGGCGCCAGTCCCACCGGGTTCTGACATTAGGGAATCTCCCGGCGCGGCCTCTAGGTGACCTTGTTGATGGTGAGCTTCTGTACGCCGGCCGGCGTTTCCACGTCGACCACGTCGCCGACCTTACGGCCCATGAGCGCCGACCCAACGGGCGAGGACTCCGAGATCTTGCCCTGGGACGGGTTGGCTTCCGCGCCGCCCACGACCTGGTACAGGACCTTGGAGCCGCGGCTGTTGGTTACCGTGACGGACGACCCGAACTCGACGATCGCCGTCTTCTTCTTCCTGCGCTCGGTCACGACGGCCTTGGACAGTATGTGCTCGATGTCCGCGATGCGCCCCTCGACGAACGCCTGCTCGTTCTTGGCCTCCTCGTACTCTGCGTTGTCCACGGTGCCGCCGGTCTCATGCGCCTTGTTGATGCGCATGGCGACCTCCCGCCGGCGCACGCCGGTCAGGTGCTCCAACTCCTGGGCAAGGGCTTCGCGCCCTTCGGGTGTCAGGTGTGTCTGTCGGGTTGCTGCCATCTTCCTACCCCGCTGCATCCCCACTCAGATCGAATAACGAAATATAGCCACCAGCTGCCTGGTGGCTCATCCTCCACACACTGCGATTCTAACGTTCCCGCAGCCGGATGTAAATGTTACCCGTGTCCTCGCGTGCGTCTGAATCCGAAGGCCGGAGGGCGCCGAGCGGCTGCAGATTTCTCTCCAAGTCGTGGGTCAGCTGAAGCCGACAGGGTCCACGTCTACGGTCCAGTCACGGGGCAATGTGACCTTGTCGAGCAGGTCGCGGGGACGCGGGCCCCTGAGGATGAGCTGCCACCGGTAGTGGCCCCGGACCCGCTCGGGGAACGCCGGAGTGGGGCCGAGGAGATCGACCTCGCCAAGCCCCCATGCCTCGCGCTCGGCCAACAGAGCGTCGGCGAACTTCCGTGCCTCGCCCTCGGCCCGCGCCCGGTTGACGTGGGAGTATGCCAGGCGGATGAGACGGCTGAAGGGCGGGTTGCCCTGCTCGCGCCGCCGCTCCGTCTCCTCCTCGTAGAACCTGCGGTAGTCCTGTGCCGCCGCGGCCCTGATGGCGTAGTTCTGAGGCTGGTATGTCTGGATGATGACCCTGCCGTCGGTCGCGCCCCGGCCCGACCGGCCCGCCACCTGGTGGATGAGCTGGAAGGTCCGCTCCCCTGCCCTGAAGTCCGGCACCATCAGCCCTACGTCCGCAAGTACGACGCCTACCAGGTCAACGGACGGAAAGTGGAGGCCCTTGGCGATCATCTGCGTCCCAACGAGGACCCGCGCCTCTCCCGACCGGAACTCCTCCAGCGCCTCCTCATAGTCTCGGGCGCTGCGGACAGCGTCCCGGTCCCAGCGGGCCACGGGAACGGTGGGATGGAGCCGCCGGACCTCATCGGTCACGGCCTTGGTGCCTATGCCGTGGAACACCAGCCTCCGGTGGCTGCACTCCGGGCACACGTCCGGCGGCCTGCGACGCTCGCCGCAGTAGTGGCACAGGAGCCTGTCCCTGTCCCGGTGGTAGGTGACCGGCACGTCGCACCGGCGGCACTGCACGGCCGCGCCGCAGTGGCGGCACTGCAAGTATGGCGAAGTGCCCCGCCGGTTCAGGAACAGCACGGCCTGGTTGCCGGCGTCGATGGATCGCTCCAGCGCGCCCTGGAGCGCCCGGCTGAAGATGTGGCGGTTTCCCGAGCGAAGCTCGTCCCGCATGTCGACCACCTGGACCGCCGCCAGCCCCCTGTGGCGGGGAGCATCACCGGGCTGTGCCTCGTCCGACACGCGATGGGGCAGGTGGAGGAGTTTAACCCTTCCGCTCAGGGCCCGGCGATAAGACTGGACATCCGGCGACGCGCTGCCGAGCACGACGACTGCGCCCGTCAGTTCCGCCAGCTTGAGCGCCGCCGTCCTGGCGTGGTATCGCGGGACGGAGTCGTGCTGCTTGTAGGTCCACTCGTGCTCCTCGTCGACCACGATCAGGCCGACGTCGGGCAGGGGCGCGAATACGGCGCTGCGAGAGCCTACGACAACCTTGTATTCGCCCTGGCGCACCTTCCACCACTGGTCGAACCTCTCGCCATCGGTGAGGCCGCTGTGCAGAACCGCGATGTTGCGGGGAAACCGGGATGCGAACCGCTCGATGGTCTGGGGGGTCAGCGCGATCTCGGGCACCATGATTATCACGCCGCGCCCCCGGCGGATACATTGCTGCGCCGCCTCCAGGTACACCTCGGTCTTGCCCGAGCCCGTCACCCCTTCGAGCAGGAACACCGCCGCACTGCCGAGCGCCCTCTCGATCGCACTGGTGGCGCGCCTTTGCATAGGCGTGAGCCGGACGTCAGGCCGCTTC
This sequence comes from Dehalococcoidia bacterium, assembly GCA_965204975.1. Classification (GTDB taxonomy): domain Bacteria; phylum Chloroflexota; class Dehalococcoidia; order Lucifugimonadales; family CAJWER01. The sequence continues at coordinate 2,845,087 of OZ242024.1, read as the reverse complement.
GGGAACGTCCTGCCAGCAAGGGGGTCCCGGTCCTCGGGACGCTTTGCCCTCTCGAGCACGTCCTTCTCGACCAGCGCCCGGATTGCGCTGCTCCCGTACTCCCTGTTCGCGTCTGCGAGGAGCATCGGCGAGACTCGTTCCAGCATCGCCTCCAGCGCTGCCCTCTGCCGTGGAGCCCGGGCGGTGATCTCGTCAATCTCGCGTCTCAGCCTGGACGCGGCTCCGGCGGGAAGCTGGACGTAGTCCCGCATCTTTACCTGCTGTGCGGGCCTCGTCCGAGAGAAGGTGCGGGTTACGAGTCCCGCGTCTTCGAGCCGCCGGGCAGCTGTGGTCGCACGTTCACCAAGAACCCGCTTGAGGCGACCCTCCTCGACCGGGCCTTCATCCCTGATGAGGTCGAACACTTTCTGCCGGTAAGGTGGGAGCTTAGCGTCGGAGGGAGGCTCGGGGACGGCCTCGAAGTAGCTCTTTATCCTGAACCGCCCGCCGGGGGGCAGCATGGGCGCGGCGGCCTCGAAGAGCGAGCACGCGTAGTACTGGCTGACCCATCTGGCCAGCTGCAGGTTGGCGTCCGAAAGGACCGGCAGGGCACTCTCGACGCTCCGTATCGCCCGAACGGCCTCGACCTGCGGACGGTCGGCCAGCTCGAAGACGATGCCCTGGACCCGGCGCGGGCCGAATGGCACTACGACAAACTGGCCGGGGAGCAGGTCCATGCCGTCGGGGATTGCGTAGCTGAAGGTCCGGTCGTTCCCCGCCGGTGCATCGACTGCAACTTCGGCGAATCGGTCCTGCTCGGACAAGAGCGCACCTCTACCCCTCTGGCGGGATAGTAGCAGTCATGCCGTCATCTCCGCGACAGCGAGGGGAAGAGTGGGCCAAGCAACAATTCCGGCCGGTGCGGCCGGGTCGAACGGCTAGCGGCGCTCGGGGATCCTGGCCTGGCGGCCCGACAGGCCCCGCAGGTAGTGGAGCCGGGCTCGCCTGACCTTGCCGCGGCGGGTGACCTTGACCGCCTCGACTGTGGGGGAATGCACCAGGAAGGTGCGCTCCACTCCCACCTCGTGGGTGACCCTGCGCACGGTGAAGGTTGCGCCGGGGCCGGAGCCCCGCTTGCGGATCACGACGCCCTCGAACACCTGCGTCCGCTGCCGGTCTCCCTCCGTCACGCGTATGCTCACGCGCACGGTGTCCCCGGGCTGGAAGTCCTCGATCTCCGGGTTGGGTTCTACTTTCACGAGGTGGTGTGCGTCCATCGTTATAGTCCTCTGGGGAAGTGGCCGCATACGTGGCGGGCCAGCTTCGTCTGAGCTTGCAACCTTATGATGGTACATCGCCACCAATCCGGCGCGCAAGTTGAATTCCGCCGAGGTGGCGAACTACATCACTCTTGCTCCAGCCGCTAGTCCCAGGCGCACGTTGGCCTATAATGGGCCTCGAGATGACAGCGCTTCCCGACCTGCTCGAAAACCCTGCGCCCGCGCTGTCGGCTCTGCTCGACGGACCCTCAGGCCTGTTCGTCGACTTCGACGGCACCATTTCCAGGCTGGCCCCCACGCCCGATGAGGCGATTGCGTCGCCGCGCGCCGTAAGGTCCATCGAGCAGTTGTCGGGCAAGCTCGCGGTCGTCTGCGTACTCTCGGGGCGCCGCGCCCGGGACATTAGGGACAAGGTCGGGCTCAGCGGGCTCCTCTACGCCGGCAACCACGGGGCGGAGAGCATCGACGGGGACGCGCACTCCGTATCGCCCCTCGCCCAGCAGTACCACGGCGCAATCGAGCGCCTGCTGCGAGACCTCAGGGGGCTTGCGGACGTCGATGGGATGATCTGGGAGCACAAGGGGTCCAGCGCGGCCGTGCACTACAGGGCGGCACCCGACCCCGATTCTGCCCGGCACAGGCTGGCGTCGGCCATGGAGGAAGCCGGGACGCGCGGCCTGCAGACCTTCTGGGGCAAGATGATTCTGGAGATACGCCCAGCGGTCGGTCTCCACAAGGGCCACGCCATCAGGACGGTCGTCAAGGAGCAGGGCCTGAAGGGCGCGGTCTTCCTGGGCGACGACTCTACGGACGTCGACGGCATGGAGGCGCTGGCCGAGCTGCGGCGCCACGGCCAGGTGCGAGGATGCGGAGTCGCGGTCGTGGACGAGGGCACTCCCCCTGCGCTGTTCGACGCGGCCGACTACCAGCTGGACGGCGTCGACGGCGTGGAGAAGCTGCTGGAGCGGCTCTGCGAGTCTCTGAACTGCGCCTAGCCCGGCAGGAAGACGGGCTGCGTCCAGGCCTTCATGTGGCCGGAGCTGGTCACGACTGCCCTCACGTACCCCTCGTCGCCCCTGGGCACGTACTCGGCCTCCTCGCCCGGCACTTCGGCCAGCAGCTTGCCGTCCTTGCCAGTGAACCTGGTCGTGTACAGGCGGAAGGGCTCCGGCTCGATCTCGAGCCTTATGCCGTCCTCGGACGCCTCCAGATCCTTGAGGGCCACGCCGGAGGACGCGTAGAACTCGCCCGTCGCGAGCCCGTCGACGATGGCCTCCTGGCTCAGCTCGGCGGCGCGCACCGAGACCCAGCCACGGCCAGGGTTGCTCTTCGCTGGGCTGAAGTCGTGGTAGTTGTGCGAGTCGTCCGTGGCCACGCCGAAGACGACCACGCCCGCACTCAGCACGCCGTCCCAGATCTCGTCGTAGCTGAATTTGCCCGGGCCGCCGTAGACGTTGGTGGCCGGGTGGCCGTTGAAGACCTCCAGCATGTTCAGGCCCTCGATGAGCCTGAGGTGGGTGTGGTCGAAGGCCCACTTGTAGTTCGGGTGATTGATGGAGGAGATGCCGCCCGCCTGCCTGATGGCGTTCACGTTGGCCTGGATGGTGGGGACGATCTCGCCCGCGTCGATTGGCTCGACGACCCTGGACAGGCCGATGCCGTTAATGTGTATCGGCACGTCGCCGCCCTTGATGTTCGCCGAGACCTCCTCGCCCGGCACCAGGAGGGGCTTCTTGAAGCGCCGCTTTCCAGCGCCGTACTCGAAGATCGTCAGGTGGTTATGGTCGCTGAGGACCAGGAAGTCGTAGCCGTGCCGCCTGAACCAGCTTACGACCTTTGCCGGTTCTGCGTCGCCGTCCGATTCCGTCGTGTGGGTGTGGATGTTGCCCTTGTACCAGCGCAGCTTGGCCATGCCTGCCTCCTGTCCAAGATCGGCACAAGGCTACCGGCAGGCTCCGGGCGTGTCAATCTCAGTCCCGCCACGCCCATACGGGTCAAAAACTGAGACTATCGCATGGGGACGACGTGGCCGTGGTCGCCGCGCGTCATGAATCTGCCGTCGGGGTGCATCCCTATGGACACCCACCTGCCCGGGCCGACCAGCGTCTCCCAGGGCAGCACCCCGCAGCGCTCGGCCCATCCCCGGTACAGGTCCGACAGGTAGGCCACGGTGTTGGGGTCTTTCGCCGACAGGTCGTGCAGCTCGGTGCGGTCGACCTCCATGTCGTACAGCTCCCAGGGCTTGCCGTACTCCGACACGAGTTTCCACCGGCCCAGCCGTACCGCCCTGTTGCCCTCGTGCTCCCAGAACATCGGTCGCTCGGTCACCGTCCCCTCGCCGGCGATGAGCGGCCTGAGGCTGACGCCCTCAGGCGGCGTGACGGCCCGGCCGTTGTGCTCGGTGGGATAGCATGCGCCAGCCACGTCGATGCACGTCGCGGTTATGTCGATGAGCTGGGCCGGCTCGTGGACCAGGCCCGGCCGGTCGATCCCGGAGGGCCAGTGGACGATGAACGGTGTTGAGATGCCGCCCTCTTGCACCCATCGCTTGTGGCGGCGGAAGGGCGCGTTGCTGACGTTGGCCCACTGCACGTCGTAGCTGGCGTAGGTGTCGTCGGCGCCCGGGGCGATGGCCGGGTCGTTGCCGACGCGGACCCGTCTGCCGTCCGGGGTCGTCCCCGTGCCAGGAATCGCCATGCTCCTGCTCTCGGGCAGCGTCGGGTCCTCCTGTAGGAGCTCGGCGCACCCGCCATTGTCGGACAGGAACATGACCAGCGTGTCGTCAAGGATCCCCAGCGACTCCAGCCGGTCCACTATCCGGCCGATGCCCTGGTCCATGATCTCGACCTGGGCGGCGTAGACGGACATGCGCAGGTCCTCCCACTCCCTGTCGGGCGCGTCGCTCCAGGGCGGCACGTCCTCGTCCCTCGGGCTGATGTCCCAACCGGGGTCGACGATTCCCGCGCCCTTCATCTCCTCGTGCCGGGCGGTGCGCAGCGCGTCCCAGCCCTTGCGGTACTTACCGAGGTGGCGCGCGACGGCCTCCTCGGGCGCGTGCAGCGGCCAGTGGGGCGCGGTGTAGGCGACGTACTGGAAGAACGGCTTTCCGAGCGCCGCGCTCTCCTCGATCATCCTGACGGCGTTGTCCGAGATCGCGTCGGTCAGGTAGAAGCCGGGCTCCGACTCGACGATCTCGTCGTCGTTCCACAGGCTGTCGCAGAAGTAGTAGCTGCCGCAGCCGCCCGCCATGCCGTAGACCCGGTCGAACCCGCGCTTGCGCGGCGAGGACATGTCGGTGCCGCCGGGGTCGGCTGGGTTGTCGCCGACGTGCCACTTGCCGGACATGCACGTCCTGTACCCGCCGGCCTGCAGCACCTGGGCGACCGTCACGCAGTCGAGGCGCAGGAAGCCCTGGTACTGGCTCGGCCCGGGAATCCCCCCGGTCATGTGGCCGATGCCCGCCTGGTGTGGGTTCAGCCCGGTCAGCAGCGCCGCCCGCGAGGGGCAGCAGCGGGCAAAGTTGTACATCTGCGTGAACCGGACGCCGCGCTGGGCCAGCCGGTCGAGGTTGGGCGTCGGTATCTCGGAGCCGTAGCAGCCGAGGTCCGAGAACCCCATGTCATCGGCCAGGATCAGGACGATGTTGGGCCGTTTCGAAGTCATCCGTCAGCCTCCGCTCGTGACAGGCCTGCAGGCCTTCTATTCGCGAGCGGAGTGTACCACCCCGGCTATCCGGTTGACTGGGCGCGAGGGGCGTGGCTACACTCCGATGCGCGCCGCACCAGGCTCCACACGGCGGCGCGGGGAGCGAAATGGCCGGTACTACGGCGGTTACCGAGGAGATCAGGGCGCAAATCGTAAGCCTCGTCCGCGACTTCGTTCGCCGCGACGTGGAGCCTGTCGCCGCCAGATACGACCACGAGGACATCTACCCGGCCGAGCTCGTCGACACGATGCGGGAGATGGGGCTGTTCGGCATCACGATCCCCGAGGAGTACGGCGGTCTGGGCCTCGACCACCAGACCCTCGCGGTGATATTCGAGGAGCTGAGCCGGGGCTGGATGAGCGTGAGCGGCGTAATCGGCACACACCACCTGATGGCCGCCATCATCGCCGGTCACGGCACCGACGAGCAGAAGGAGCGACTGCTGCCGCGCATGGCCCGGGGCGAGGCCCGCGGCGGGCTGGGGCTGACCGAGCCCGAGGCGGGCAGCGACGTGCAGAACATCAGCACCACAGCGGTGCGGGACGGCGAGGAGTACGTCCTGAACGGCAGCAAGATGTTCATCACGAACGCCGAGAACGGCAACGCCTTCGCCGTGCTCGCCAAGACGGACACCGAGGCCGACCCGCCGTACCGGGGGATGAGCTGCTTCATCGTCGAGAAGCCGAACCCGGGGCTGACCGTGGGCCGCCACATCGACAAGCTGGGCTATCGAGGGCTGGACACTGCGGAGCTGCTGTTCGAGGACTGTCGAGTGGGCGCGGAGAGCCTGGTGGGAGGAGTCGAGGGGCGCGGGTTCGGGCAGGTGATGAGCGGGCTGGAGTCGGGCCGGATCAACGTGGCCGCTCGGGCAGTTGGAGTCGCCGAGGCCGCCTTCCGCGCCGCCGTCTCATACGCCCAGCGCCGCGAGACCTTCGGCACGCCCATAGCCCAGCACCAGGCCATCCAGGTCATGCTGGCCGACATGGGCACGAAGATCGAGGCAGCGCGGCTGCTGACGATGAACGCGGCGCGGCTGAAGGACGAGGGCAAGCGGGTCGACCTGGAGGCGGGCATGGCCAAGCTGTTCGCCAGCGAGATGTGCGGCCAGGTCACGCTGGACGCCATGCGCATCCACGGCGGCTACGGCTACACGAAGGAGCACCCGGTCGAGCGGTACTACCGGGACGCGCCGCTGATGATTATCGGCGAAGGCACGAACGAGATGCAGAAGCTCATCATAGCCCGCCGCCTGCTCGAGAAGTACAGGGATGCCTAACCCCTAGTCCCTCTGAACCCCCTCTCCCTCGACGGGAGAGGGTTGGGGTGAGGGTGGAACAAACCGGCGAAGCAACCGAGGAGGATTAGACATGACTACAGCTAGCGGCGCACAGGTCGACACCGACTACCTGCAGGGATTCGCGGAGGCGTGGAACAGGCACGACCTGGAGGACCTGATGTCCTACATGGACGAGGACTGCCTGTTCCAGCTATCGTCCGGGCCGGGCGTGGACGGCACGCGGTACGAGGGCTACGAGAACGTCCGCGCAGGCTACCAGAACGTGCTCGACATGTTCCCGGACGGCCAGTGGACCAACCCCCACCACTTCGTCGCCGGCGACCGGGGCGTGACCCAGTGGACCTTCACGGCGACCATGCCCGACGGCTCCCGGGCCGAGGTGGACGGCTGCGACCTGTTCACGTTCAGGAACGGCAAGATCGCGGTCAAGAACTCCTTCCGCAAGAACCGCATACAGTAAGTCCGCACCCTGAGTGACCTGAGTGTGGGTACCCGGACGGCGCGACGCCGTGCTTGACATGGGGTGCCGTTAAACTGCATCATCCCAGCCACACCCATATGTTCTACTCATGAGGAGGAAGCACATGGCCAATTTCGAGACTCCCGAGTGGATATCGCCTCCACGCCCGGGAGCGCTGACGTGCACCTACGTAGGCCGCGGTGATGTCGACTGGCAGCGCGCCGTTCAATTCGAAGTGAGTGGCCAGCGCTACACCTCGCTCGTTCCAGTGGAAGCCGTCGATCAGGACCGGAAGATTCTCCGCATCAGCATCATCGGCTCGCTAAGAGACGGCTCATACCTGGTCAACCTTCCCGCCGAGACCTTTACCTCTGGCCCAAGGCTTCAGATAAGGAGGGACGCCCCGGAGCTGATACATGCCCCTCAGTGACAGGGACATCTTCAAGGAGATTGAACATGGGGGCCTAAGCTTCGATCCAATGATCGAGCTCAATCAGGTCTCAACATCTTCTATCGATCTTCGACTCGCAAATGTCTTCACTGTCCCGCGCCCCACCCGTGCCGGAGTATCCCTCACCGTGGACTCCAGCGTGGTTTCACCTGAAGAGTTGTTCAATGACTATGCCGATGAGGTCATAGTCAAACCCGGCGACAATTCGAACTTGAGCCCCGCGCATTCGTTCTAGGCTACTCCCTGCCGTCCATCCGCACCCTAACCGTCCGGCTCTCACGGTCGACGACCGTCACCTCGGCCCGGACCTCCCCCTCTCGCCGGCGGAACCGGTAGACCAGCACTTCCCCTATGTCGGGTATCCTCGCTTCCATGCTTTGGTTCCATCATGGTAACGTGGCATTAGGTCGTCAGCATCGACACTATGTCTTCCGTCAGCTTGACGTTGTACTTCTGCTCAAAGCCCTCGACGCTCTTATACAACCTGCAGAAGACTTCTGCAATGTCGAATCCTTCGCTCTTCGCTGCCGTTAGGTCTAATCTAGCACTTGCCCACTCCGACAGGCGCAGCCAAACCAACGCGCGAGCGAAATAGGGATCGGCGTCATCGGGTGCTATGCTGGTGGCCCTAGAGAAGTCTTGCGCGGCCCGGTCAAGTTCGTCTTTACGGTAATACGCAAGACCTCGACCGAAATAGGCATCAGCACTATTGGGATCCAAGCCCAGCGCCATATTGAATTCCTGTATGGCAAGGTCATCGTCGCCTTTGGCAAAGTAAGCACTGCCACGGCGAGAATAGACAGCCGGGTTGTTCGGGTCTAGTTCCAAAACCTTGTCGTAGTCGTCAAAGGCACGGACGAAATCACCCAGACTGCTATATGCGTTGGCGCGATTGAGATAGGCTGGGTAATTGTCCACTTGGTAAGCGATCGCGCTATCGGAGTCCTGGATGGCTTGTGCAAATTTACCATTCTCAAGATATAAGACTGCGCGGCTGAGATATGCGGTGGCATTCTCAGGTTCCAAAGCTAGTGCCTGAGTGTAGTCCTGAATCGCGAGGTATGGAAAGCCCAGTTCTTCGTATGCAAAGCCCCGAACAAGATAGACTATAGCGCTATCCGGTTCTATCTCCATGGCCTTATTGTAGAGCCTGATTGCCAAGTTGTAATCTTTGTTCTGATGTGCTTCGATTCCTCGGTTACGATATTCTATGGGATCTGGCATTCCGATGGGGGCGTCGTGACGTTGGGTGCGAGCAAAACCAACGAAGTCCGGGAACAGGGACTCCTCGCGGATGTCGTACAACTCGGCCAGCTCTTTCCTGATCTGTACCTTACTCTCCGAGGCGACGACTATCTCCTTCGATATGGGCTTGCCGACAGATGGGAGACCGAAGATGAACAGGGAGCCTTGCGCCGTTATCCTTTCGCTCATGTGAGCCGGAATCCAGTGCCAGAACTTGGGTCCATCCGGGGGAGGCACTGGAGGGTATTGGGCTGTACGCTCTCTAGTTGGGATCCGATGAAGGGTCTCGAATCTGAGTATGTCTTCTACGGTGTTGCCCTTTATGTCTTTGGAGGCTATTGCTCGGAAGTCGCTTACATCAGCGGTGTCAATGATGAACACCTTGCCGTCCCTACTCGACTGTTCACAGGCAAACCATAGGGCGACGAAAGCGTTTCGCGTGAAGTCGATGAGGCAGGTGGCGGCCCCGTGATGCTGGAGATCAGCCAGAAGCTCTAATTCATCCAGATAATCCCCTTTCCGCTTGTGGTAATTCTTCAGCGTACCCGTCTTCAACAGGGTGTCTCTATGATAGTCAATGAAGAGATCGTCGGTAATCACGTCTGTGTCCGTAAGGCTGTACCTCAGGCGGCGTTCGGCCGATGACTCCAGGCGCCAGTCTTCACATTCCTGTCCCCGAAAGGCCATGACAGTATCGGGCCACTGTTGCTTAAGGGACAGTAGGTCTTCATGGTACTCAGAGATGCTCTTGATGCGCCGCCCTTCCCTACTCATACCACTCCATATATCCCTCCACTGTCGCGATCTCGGCTGGGGTCAGGCCGTATAGATCCGTATCGGCTCGTGCCGCTACCCGTCGTCTCTTGCGAGGAGTACTCCGATCTTCTCAAGGACCTCGTCTACCGTCTCAGTAGGCAGTGGTGACACGACTTCGGCGTTGCGAGCTCGCCAGTCCAAGCTCTTGACTTGGTCGGCTAAGATGACACCCCTTACGTTCAGTCCCGAGGGTATGGCGACCTCAAAGGGATAGCCTTTGACCCGGCTTGTGATCGGGCACAGCAGTGCTAGTCCGACCCTGCCATTGTATGCTTCCGGCGAGAGAACAACAGCAGGTCGCCTTCCGGCCTGCTCGTTTCCTGTCTGGGGACTGAAATCGATCCACACAGCGTCTCCACGCTGCGGTACACGTGATGACGTCACCATGCTTCGCGTCCTATCTGAGGGCCAGTGTCCACTTCGTCGTGTCGATTACTATCCGTGACACCCTTCAAGAGGGCTTCCAGGCGAATAGGTGGTCGCCTCATCGGTTGGACAGCTAGGCCCTTTCCACGGATAGTAAGCCTGACGTGAGAATCGGGTTGCAGGTCAAGTTGGCGGGCAAGGGGCTGGGGGATACGCAGGGCAAGGCTATTGCCCCATTTCCTTATGCGAGTTTCCATCGGATTCTACACCTCTGTGTATATACGATTGTATATATAGCCAGAACAACGGGTTCCTGTCAACTCAGTAGCTAGAACGGCTGATACGTCGTCGCGGTCCAGCGGGCTATGGCTGCCTGGGCGCGGGGGCTGATGGCGCGCTGGATGTCGACGTTGAGGAGGGCCGGGCGGTTGGCGGCGAAAGCGCGGTCGATGGCCGCGGGCAGATCGTCCGGGTCGGTGACGTGCTCGCCGTAGCACCCCAGGGCCTCGGCGACCTTGTCATAGCGCGTGGGCAGCAGGTCGGTGGCGACCGGCTTGCCGTACACCTCGAGCTGGATCTGCCGGTCGATCCCCCACGCCGCGTCGTTGCCAAGAATCGACACCACGTTGATGCCGTGCCTGACGGCCGTGTCCAGCTCCATGCCGTTGAACCCGAAGCTGCCGTCGCCCGTGAGCGATATGGCCCGCCGGTCGGGGTAGGCCAGCTTCGCAGCCATCGCCGTCGCCAGGCCCGAGCCGAGCATGCCCACGGCCGAGAAGTAGTGCCACGAACGCGGGGTGAGGGCCGGCAGGTATGCGCGCCCGAAGTGGCAGAAGTCGCCGCCCTCGAACGTCAGGAAGTCGTCGCGCCGCAGCGCTGACTGCAGCGCCTTGTGGACGAAGATCGCGTGCATGGGCGTCTCGCTGACCGCCAGCTCGTTCAGCTTGTCGAGCTGGGCCTCCCGGACGTCGCGCAGCTCCCGCACCCAGGGCCGCTCGGACCACGAACGGGAGGCCGCGCTCGACGCTAGCCGGTCCGCGACAGCGGCGACGTCGCCCACGATGCCCACGGCGACGCCACGGTTGCGCCCGATCTCGGCGGGAGACGGGTCGACCTGCAGGACGACCGTGTCCGCTGACAGGGTCGGCGGCAGGGCGTAGCCGATGATGATGTCCTGCTTCATGCCGAGCAGCAGCACCACGTCGGCGTCGCGGAGCCTGCGTGCTGCGTCGTTGAGCCCGTTGTCGTAGAACCCCGCGCAGTACGGGTGGTCGTCGGGGACCATCCCGCGCGCTCCGGCCTCGGTCATGATGGGTACCCGCGTCGTCTCGACCAGCCTCTGAAGCTCCTCGCCAGAGCCCGAGTACGCCGCTGCCGTCCCCGCGACTATCAGCGGCCTCTCGGCCGAGTGGAGCGCGTCCACCATTGCCTGGACCTGGCCGTCCGGAACTCCGGAATCCGGGCTGGGCCGGTACTGGGACGGCTCGAAGTAGGTGACCTCGCTCTCGTCGAGGGTCTGCTGCTGGATGTCGATGGGGATGGTCAGGTGCACGGGGCCGCGCCTGCCGGAGTAGGCGAGCCGCAGGGCCTGGGCGATCATGTGGGGGATGCGGCGCGGGTCGGTGACCAGCCACGCGCCCTTCGTCGTGGGGCGCGCCATGTCCACCTGCTCGATCTCCTGCATCGCGCCGCGCCCAAGCTCGTGCAACGGCGCCGAGCCGCTGATGGAGAGCAACGGCGCCTCGGAGTTCAGCGCGCTGCTGAGGCCGGGGATGGCGTTCGCGAACCCAGGCGTCGTGTACATGGCGACGCCGGGCTGGCCCGTGATGCGCCCCCACGCGTCGGCCATGTGGACCGCGGCCTGCTCGTGCCGCGTGTCTATGAACCGGAAGCCCATGTCGGCCATCACGTCCATGACCGGCAGGACGTGGTCGCCCGCCAGCGCGAACACGTTGGTCACGCCCTCCATCTGCAGCGCGCGGCCGATCAGGTGGCTTCCGGTGACTATCTTCGATTCGGACACGGGGTACCTCCGGCGTTGGGTTGGCTCACCACATTGTAATGGGTGCCGCGCGCCGGACGCTGCCTTGACAGGCGGTCGGGGCTGGCTTAGCGTTCGGGCGTCCCCGACAGGAGGCTGCCAGTGCGCGGCATGGTGCAGACGGTGCTCGGCCCGGTCTCGCCCGAGACGCTGGGCACGACCACGGCCCACGAGCACCTGCTCCTCGACTTCTCGGTCGTGTTCCAGGAGCCCGAGGCCGCCTCGGAGCGCGGGCTGGCGTTCCACCCAGTCGACCTCGATGTCCTGGCGTGGGTCAGGTACGACCCCTTCCGCAGCAGGGACAACCTCATGCTGGTCGACGAGGACGCGACCGTCGAGGAGGCGATGCTGTTCAGGGCCGCCGGGGGTCACACCATCGTCGACACGACGACGAGGGGCATAGGCCGCGACCCGGCCGCGGCGGCGCGGATTTCCCGCCGCACGGGACTCAACGTGGTGATCGGCTCCGGCTACTACGTCGGCGCGACCCACCCCGACGGCATGGACGCGAAGTCCGAGGACGAGATCGCGGCTGAGATCGTGGCGGACGTCACGACCGGACAGCGTGGCGTGAGAGCGGGAGTGATCGGCGAGCTTGGCTGCTCGTGGCCGCTGTGGCCGAACGAGCGCAAGGTGCTGACGGCGGGCGCGCGGGCGCAGGTCGAGACCGGCGCATCGATCATCATCCACCCCGGCCGCAGCGAGGACGCGCCGTTCGAGATTCTGGACGTGCTGGCGGCGTCGGGTGCGGACGTGGAGCGCGTCGTAATCGGGCACCTGGGGCGGACCTACTTCGACGCCGAGCGGCTGCTGGAGCTCGCCCGGACGGGCTGCTACCTGGCATACGACCAGCTTGGGTGGGAGACGTCGAACTTCTCGCTGGGGCCGACCGACTTCCCGAGCGACGCCCAGCGCATCGGCTTCGTCAAGCTGCTCGTCGACGAGGGGCACGGCGACCAGATCCTGTTGGGCCAGGACGTCTGCTCGAAGGACAAGCTCACCAGGTACGGCGGCCACGGCTTCGCCCACCTGCTCGACAATATCGCGCCAAGACTGGTCGAAGCCGGCATCTCGCATGCCAACGTCGACCGGATGCTGGTAGACAACCCCGCCGAGATGCTCACACTCGCCTGAACCTCCTACCGTCATACCGGCGGAAGCCGGTATCCAGTCTCCTGGGGCTTGGGGCTCGAAGCCGCGTTGACCGGCCCATAGGCCCCTGCTACACTCCGGCGCACTACGGACAATGCCCGTGGCGGAGGGGCGATGATTGGCGTACTGACCCATCACTGGGCTAAGGAAGGCCTCGTCGAAGAGGCGGCGGCGCTCCTTGACGGCAACGGGCTGGCCCAGAGCCGCGCGCCCGGATTCGTCGTGCGCTACAGCCTCGCCTCCAAGTCCGACCCGACGAAGCTGTCGAGCCTCGTCGTCTGGGACAGCGACGAGATATACGACGCCTGGAAGGCCAGCCCCGAGCGCGCCGCAGCCATGGCGGGCGCCGAGGACCTCTGGTCCCGCCCTCCCGAGTCCGAGCGGTTCGAGGTCACCGCCACGGTCCTCCCTGGATGAAGGCCCTGCGGCGTTACCTAGACGAGTCCCGCGCGGCCGCCGCTTTTCGAAGAGCTGTCGACACCGAGGCCCTGATGTGGGCGGCTGGACTGCTGGTTCTCGGAGTGAGCAACCCGGGCTCCGACTTCCACTTCACGCTGTTCTGGCCCCAGTGGGTGTTCGGAATCCAGAGCCCAGGCTACGGGCTCGGGCACTCCGTAGCCTACCTATTCAGAGGCGACCTGGCCGGCTCGCTGGACTCGCACCTGCTGGGCGTGCCTGTCGTGATCGCGCTCACTTACCGGATCATCAGCCTGCAGGTCCGCAAGCTAAGTACCGGCAGAAGCTAGGGGGGAACAGAATGGCTGACATCATGCGGCTCATGCCCGATTTGGAGGGCGAGGAGATGCTGTTCGTAGGGGGGCTAGTCAAGGAGATGACGGACGACCAGGCCCAGTCCTTTGCGGTCGCCTACAGGGCGCAGCGCCGCGACCCCACGAATGTGCTCCTGCTCACACTGCTGGGCTTTGTCGTCCTGGCCGGCGTTCAGCGGTTCTACCTGGGCCAGATAGGCATGGGCCTGCTCTACCTGTTCACGGCCGGGTTCTGCCTCATCGGGACGATCATCGACGTGATTAACCACAAGAAGCTCGCCTTCGAACACAACCAGCTCAAGGCCCAGACCATAGCAACGATGGTCAAAGGAAGCGCATAGGCCCTTCGAGGGACGATCAGTCTACCTGAACCAGTCGAAGTTGACACCAAGCGAGCGGTCTTCGAGGGGCAGGTCGACGCGTGTGCCGCCCTCGTCTGACGACTTCTTGAGCGCCGTCTCCACCTCGAATGCTATCGCGACCCGGCGACCCGAGTTCTTGGGCTCGTCCAGCCTGCCCTCGATGCAGTCGATCACGTCCGCCAGCGAGTAGATGCCGCCGTAGTGGCCGGTCTGCGGGCCTGGCCAGGGCATCATGGCACGCCCGGCGGCTCCTCCCGTATCGACGTCCTGCCACAACTCCCAGCCCCAGGGGAGGTCGTGTACGAGTTCGCCCCGCGTACCGCTGACCCTTAGCTGGGGCGCGCCCGCCCGGAAGTGCACGACCACGCCGTCGCCGGTCACCATCATCCCTTGCCCTTTGAACTCGTCGCTGCCGCCCTCGTGCCGCGCATCGTCGCCCGTCCCTATCGCCCACGCAGGGTTCGCATCGAGGAAGAACGCCCAGTTCTGGTGCTGTGAGCCGGGCCTCGGCGCCTCGATCGACACGATCTCTCCGATTGCGCCCGACTTCACCAGCTCCTTCGCCGTCGCGAACGAGGGGTGCGTGGTCGTAATCGCACCGCAGCTCAGGGGGACGCCGGCCTCGGCACAAGTCCCGACCATGCGGTCGGCCTCCTCGAGGGTGTTGACCATGGGCTTCTCGGTCACGATACCCTTCGCCCCGTTCTCCACGGCGGCGACGGTCAGGTCGGCCCGGCCTCTTATGTTGGTTGCGACCGCGACGAGGTCGGGCTTGACCTCCTCCAGCATCGCCATGGCGTCGGTGTACACGCCCTCGACGCCGTATCGCTCGGTGAACGTGTTGAGGCGGCTCACATCCCGGTCGGCTGCGGCCACCAGCTCGACGTCTGACCGGTCCGCCATAGCCTCGGCGTAGCTCGTCGGCCTGCCGGACCTGAGGTGGGCCTCGTGCTGCTGGAATCTGCGGTGTACGTCAAGCTCCGGGGTCGGCCTGTCACCCGACAGTAGGTCAAACCTGGGCTGGTCGAGCGCGGGCCCGGGGCGCTCCGCCAGGTCGTACAGCATCCCCATCCAACCGAGCCCTATCACTGCGCCACGGTACTTAGCCACTGCTCGCCTCCTCTTGAGGGTGCGCCAACACCCGTCATTCCCGCGCAGGCGGGAATCCATCCCCGGCCGCTGCACTGACACAACGCCGCCACTCGACGGCCCCACCCGGGACCCTGGATTCCGGCTCAAGGCCGGAATGACAGCCTAGATCTCGCCCTCGGCCCTCAGCGCTGCCAGGGCCCGCTCGAAGGCCTCGGCCGTCCGGTCGACCTCGTCCTCGCTGTGGGCTGCCGAGACCATGAAGCCTATGCCGCCCATCATATCCACGCCCTCGTTCAGCATCGCCAGCTTCAGGTTGCTCGACTGGGCGGCAGTCGCCTCGGCCAGCGTGTCGTGGGGCACCGTCGATATCTCTTCGTCCTCGGCATCCACTCCGAGGGCCACGTGGACGATCGACGCCAGCCCGTGTACCTGGCCCGGCACCTCCATCTTGTTCAGCGCGTCGCGCAGACCCGTCTTGAGCCGGGCGGCCATCGCGTCGGCCCGGTCGTTGACCGGCTCAGTGGCGATCTTGCCGAGGGTAGCTATGCCAGCCGTCGCAGACACGGGGTTTGCGTTGAAGGTGCCAGGGTGGGCGAGCCTCGCCTCGCCGGCGTCGCCCATCTGCTCCAGTATGTCAGCCCGGCCCGCCACCGCGCCGCCGGGCAGGCCGCCCGCCACGATCTTGGCCATCGTGGTCATGTCGGGCATGATCCCGAACCTGCCCTGTGCGCCTCCCCGGGACATGCGGAAGCCGCAGATGACCTCGTCCATGATCATGATGACGCCGTGCTTCGCCGTGAGCTCCCGGACGCCCTCCAGGAAGCCGGGATTGGCCACTGGGAACTGGCCCCAGTGGGCGCCGGTCGGCTCCATGATCACGGCGGCAACGTCGTCATCTCGCTCCAGCAGCTCTCGCAGGACGTTTACATCGGGCTCCAGGACGACCACGGTGGACATAGTCTCCTCGGGGATGCCTACCTGGGTGTTGATGCCCGACTCCATGGAGACATAGTCGTGCCAGCCGTGGAAGTGCTCGCGGAACTTCACCAGCTTCTTCCTGCCCGTGAAGCCGCGCGCCAGGCGGAGCGCCAGCAGCGTCGACTCCGTCCCAGACGCCGTGAACCGCACTCGCTCGGCGCACGGGATCAGGTCCTTCACCAGGCGTGCCCACTCGACCTCCAGCTCGGAGGTTGTTCCCATATGGGTGCCCTGGGCCAGCCTGTCCGCGACCGCCTGGGTGATCTCAGGGTGGGCGTGGCCGAGCATCAGCGCCCCGAACCCCATCATGTAGTCGATCAGCTCGTTGCCGTCGACGTCCCGCTTCACGCCACCGCTGCCCTCAGACACGAACAGGGGGAACGGCTTGACCACCCTCGACTGGTGGCCGCCGCCAGGGATCAGCCCCGCGGCGCTCTCGTACGCCTTCCGTGATCCACGGAACTTCTGCTCATACCGCTCCAAGATGGTCGCCATGGCCGGACCTCGTACAGTGAGAGTGGCCCTTGTTAGGGCGGCCCGATTGTACATCAACCCTGCTCGCAGTGCTCTTTGACCGGAGCGGGCCGCGCCAATATACTTCGCTCCGAATTCACAAGGAGCCGGATCACCTCTATGGAAGCCTTCGAGGCCACGACCAATCCGTTCGGCGGCATCATCCCCAAGCCATCGGCCCTCCCGCGCGACCCAGATACGTTCGAGGAGGGACTGCGGCTATCTCTCGACCGGTGGCGCGAAGACGGCTACAAGGTCGTCTGGCTCGAGCTCCACATAAACAGGGCCGGGCTGGTGCCCGTCGCCGTGGGCCACGGGTTCGAGTACCACCACAGCGGCGAGAACTACCTCATGCTCACCGGGCGCCTGGTGGACAACGCGTTCATCCCGCCGTACGCCTCCCACTACATCGGCGCGGGCGGCGTCGCGATCAACAAGAACGAAGAGCTGCTGGTCGTGCATGAGAGGGGCAGGCGCTCCGGCGGACCGCCCTTCTACAAGCTGCCGGGCGGCGCGCTCCACGCGGGCGAGCACCTGGTCGACGGCGTGGTCAGGGAGGTGTTCGAGGAGACGGGGATCGAGACCCGGTTCGTGTCGCTCGCCTGCTTCAGGAACCAGCACGGCTACCGCTACGACAAGTCCGACATCTACTTCGTGTGCCGCCTCGAACCCCTCAGCCACGAGATAACCAAACAGGAAGAGGAGATAGAGGACTGCATCTGGATGCCCCTGGAAGAGTACTACGACGCCGAGAGCGTCAGCTTCTTCAACAAGCTCGTGGTCCGCGCCGCCGTCGAGAGCCCGGGGGTCATCCCCACCGAGATTGAGGGCTACCGCGACCCCGACACCGTGGAGGTCTTCCTGCCAAGCGGCACCGTCGAGCTATTCCCAGCCTCGCCGTAACAGTCTGCCCCCGCCGCTACGTCACCTTCTCGACGCGGGCCACCGTGTACTGGGCCTCCTCTTCGGTCCCCTCGTCCTCGCGGCCCACGCACTTGATGTACTCGACCGTGCCGCTCACCTCGACCGCCACCTCGTAGACGACGGGCTTGCCGTCCGGGCTCGACGTCTCGACTCGCACCTGTGCCCCTTCGTGGCCGTTGCTTGATGGGGCCGCCTCGACCAAGACCGGCCTGCCCGCGATGTCCCACCCTTCCCGCATGAGGACCTCGCCCTCGGCGATCATCTCGAAGGGCGAGTCGAGTCCAGTTAGGCCGCGGTAGTTCTCCTCCAGCACGGTTGGCGGCCCGCTGCGGGAGACCAGCGCGTCGACCTGGTCGGGGCCGATCCGCACCCAGTTGCGCCCAGAGGGCATGTCGATCAGGTTCGGGGCGAGCCTGTGCCCGCCGAGATGGCTCACCTGCCAGACGCGCATCGCGCCTCCAAGCCTCGGAGCCTGGCGCCGGCGTAGCTCCTCGTAGATGGGGAACCCCATCGAGGCGCAGCACTTGTCCCGCGAGCCGTGGGTGCAGACCAGCATGTCCCGCACGCCGTTCGTCTCGCGGCGCCACGGTGAGAACTTGCCCAGGTCCTGCCTGTCGACGAGCAGCGCACCGGCGAGGTCGCCCAGGGCCTCGGTCGGGACCAGGTACTCCTCGCGCTCGTACGCGGTGAACGGGCCCTCGGGTCGCGAGAAGAGCATCACCGCCGTGTGGCCGTCGGCGGAATACTCGGTGTCGGGGCTCACACACAGTGGGCGTACGCCCCTCCCAGCCTCCTCTGCGAGAGCCACTGCGTCCTTGACGGCCTCCGGGAAGTGCGGCGAGTCCGGCACGTCGGGCTGCCAGGGCCTCGGCAGCTCGAAAACCAGGCACTGCTGCCAGCTTGGCGCGGAGCCCGCAGGGCTCTCCCCAGCTTCCAGCGAGTACTCGGCGCAGAATGGGCTTCGGCCTTTACGTGCTGTGTCTGTGGTCAAGTGACTGCTCCCACCGGTCGTACCGCGGGACATCGCGGCCAGCCTGTACAGTAGCACCAATCGCCCGATTCATCCAGACCGCTGCCCAAGGGCTGCGGAAGCGGCTTGAATATGCCCGCGCCGGGGGCTATCCTTTGGGCGACATTGGGAGGGGCGAGCTTGAGAGTACTGGTGACCAATGGATCGACGCGACTGAGCCGCATCGTAGCCGGCGCTCTTGCGGGCGAGCACGAGGTCAGGCTCACCGATCGGTCGCCTATTGAAAACGCGCCGGACGGCGTGGAGGTCGCGGGCTCGGATCTCGGCCACGATGACGCTACGAACGACCTCGTTCGCGGCATGGACGCCATCGTCCACTCCGGCGAGCCCGACCAGGACGCCTCCGTTTCGGACCGGCTCGACGCTGCCATGCGCTGCACCTACAACCTGATGACTGCCGCCGCGGACGAGGGAGTGCCCCGCCTGGTCTATCTCAGCTCCCTCTCGGTCATGGGCGGCCACGCCGAGGACCACACCGTGTCCGAGCGTTGGAGGCCCATGCCCGGCACCGGCGTGTCCGCCCTCTGCTACCACTTCGGCGAGTACGTCTGCCGGGAGTTCGCCCGGGCCGCCAGGGTCGACGTAGTCTGCCTGCGCCTGGGCGACCTCGTCGAGGACGGAGGCGCCGCAGACTCCACGTCGGCCCTCTACGAATGCGACGCAGTCCAGGCCGTCGAGAAGGCGCTGTCCCTCGGGGACGCCGAGACGGAGCCTGTATACCAGGAGCCGGTCATCCGGCCCACGTGGAGCGTCTTCCACATCCAGTCCGCCGTCCCCAACGCTCGCTACACCCTGAGCGCAGCCGAAGAGTTCCTGGGGTACAGTCCTTCCGAGCATACGGACTGAAGCGGAGCAGCCTCAAGTTTGCACTCGAGCTCAATTCCCAAAGGGTTTGATGTATACTATCAATAGTGCCATCACACTTTGAATGGACAAGGCACTAGAGAAGGTCAGGCGCAACCCCCGGAACGTCCGGTTCACGGACTTGGTGAAGATATGCGACCGCTACTTCGGGAAGCCACGCCAGCGGGGCACGAGCCACCTTCTCTATAAGACGTCCTGGCAGGGGGAGCCGCTGGTGAATATCCAAAACCTCGATGGCATGGCCAAGCCCTACCAGGTCCGCCAAGTTCTCAAGGCCATCGAGAAATTGGGGGAAATGGAATGACCGACCACTACACCTACAGAGTCACCTGGTCCCCAGAGGACGGCATGTACGTCGGGTTGTGTGCCGAGTTCTCATTGCTCAGCTGGTTGGCCGGCACCCCGGCTGAGGCATTCACGGGTATCCGACAACTGGTGGCCGACAGCGTGTCGGTCCTACGCGAGGATGGCGATCCAGTGCCGGAGCCCCTGGCCACCAGGCACTACAGTGGGACTCTCTCGATCCGTGTACCACCGGAGACGCATCGAGCGCTAGCGATGGACGCGGCAGAGGCAGGCGTCAGTATGAACCGCCTCGCGAGTGAGCGCCTGGCCAGCGGGCGGCGCGCGTGAAGATGCTCATAGCCCGGCATTGGATGCATCGTCCAGCCTGCCCTCATCCATCGGCGGCATTATAGGGCTGAATCTACCGCAGGGAGACCCACTTGGAGTTATACCGGAGGCGCGAGGCGGCGCAGAATTTCTCAGCCAACGTGGGTGCAGACCTCCCTCCAGACGTAGTCGACCACTGGCGCTCCCAGATCACCGACGGCCATGTCGATCCCGGCGACGCAGCCGCATTGTCCGACTTGCTGCGCCAGGCCATCCGCCGCCTGCTCTCGTACATGCAAGAGAAGGCCGACGCGCCGGTTTCCGAGGCTGAGGTCTACCGGAAGTACGGGCCGGTGCTCGTCGCCTCGGACCCCGTGAACGCCGCCGAAGTCGCAATCCTGATCGAGTCCATAGACGTCAGGCTCGACCTGGATTTCGCGGGGCCGCTGCTGGCCCTCGACCCGGACGAGGCATCCTACAGGCTGTCGCGCCTGAAGGAGTGGATGGGCCGGATCTACATGCACGACGTAATCGTCACTCCGGTCCTGGCCGAATACCTGGCCCGGCCCGGCGACTTCGAGGCGATGCTGGCCCACCTGGACACGCTGGCCGGCGAAACCGGGCGCGGAGGGTTTGACGCCTCCGACCCCCTCCAGCGGGACCTGGAGTACCAGAAGTACTCCCACGAGTACCACCGCCTGTACGGCACCAACCGGAAGCTGCCCTACGTCAACGAGCCGCCTTCCGCCCTCTACCGGAAGTTCGTCGAGCTGCCCGTGCTGGACCACGATCACCGCGACGAGCCGCGCCTCGACGACCACATGCTGGAGATCAGGCGGGCCGGCTACGAGGCCGCCGGGTTCCTGCGGTTCCTCCGGCGATTCAGAGCCGGTACCTCCCGGCCCATAGTCGTGATCGGCAACAACCGCTACGGCCGGCAGTGGATCGTCGAGCCCCTCGAGGAGCTCCTGCGCGACGGCTTCACTCTCAGGTACGACGGCGTGCCTTCCCACATGTCCACGAGACTCAGCGTAGCGTCAGCGCGCAACTTCGAGCAGTCGGCAGACAACACCGGCCCGTGGACCTCCGACGCGTTCCCGGCGGAGTTCGTCCGCGAGATGGACGGGGACATGCCCCACATAGTGGTGGCCGATGCCAAGAGCACCCACAGGTTCGAAGGCTCGATGATGCTGTCCAGGGCCGCCAAGACCTACGCGAACTGGGTGGCGGCGTTCAACTACGTGCGTGCCGGGGGGCGAGTCGAGGCCTACCGGGACGAGAGCTGCCTGCCGCCGGACCACCTGGAGCGGCTCGTCCATTGGTACGAGTTCGTCAGGGTGAGGCGACAGCTGGAGTTGTGGGTCACGCCGGGCCCGACATACAGCGTGGGACTGTGGGCGCCCCAGACCACTGAGACCGCCCACCTGGGCGAGATCCCCGTCGCCTTACGTCCGCCGGAGCTGGACACGGACAGGCCGCAGTTCGTCTTGGCGAACCCGCTACTGTACGACGATGCCACCCTGCCCGAAGACCTCCGCGGCACCGCTGCCTACTACCTGGACGGTCCCGAGAAGTACGTGAAGGAGGAGGTCGTCTTCGGCTTCGGCCCCTACGGCTTCCAGCCCGCCATCAGGGGGACGATGACCGCCGCATTCGTAGCCGCCGCCCAGCGCGTAATCGCCGAGGAGGTCGCATCCCTCACCGCCGATGACGTCTAGGCACGCCCCAATCGGGGGAAGCTCGTAAGTCTGCTAAACTCTGGCCGGTGCAGGGGGCAGTCTAGGAGCCGCGGAGGGCCAGCACCATCAGCACGACTACGGTGGGTACGACGATCATCCAGAGCAGTTGGCGTGGAGATATCTTCATGTCCGTGACCGCCTCGGATTCTAGCACGCTACCATGACCTACAAGCTGATAGCCCTGGACATCGACGGCACGATCCGCGGCCCGGACCGCGAGATCTCGGACAGGACCCGCCGCGTCATCGACCGGGTGATCGAGGCGGGCGCGGTGGTGACCGTGGCGACCGGGCGCATGTTCGACTCCGCCAGGATGTCGACCGCCGCCCTGGACCTCAGGTCGCCGATCATCTCCTACCAGGGGGCGCACGTGGCGGACCCGGTCACCGGCGAAGTGCTGTGGCACCTGCCGCTCACCGAACGCCAGGCGCTGGAGGCGCTGAGCCAGCTGGATGGCTGGCAGGGCGACGTGGCCGTATACCTGGACAGCGACGTCTACGTCGGCGAAATGACGCCGTGGGCCCAGGCCTACAGCGAGCGCAACAGGCGTGACGTGCTGGTCGTCGACGACCTGCGCGAGCTGGCCGGGCGCAGGCCCACCCGGGTGCTGGCCGTGGGGAGCGAGGCCGACGTTTACGCCCTCGAACGCAGGCTTGGGGAGCAGTTCGACTCCCGCCTTCACGTCACGAGGTCGCTGCCCACCTTCTGCGAGATGATCCACCCCGACGGCGGGAAGCACATGGCCCTTGAGTGGCTCTGCGGCCACCTGGGCATCGACACGAGCAGCACCATCGCATTCGGCAACGGCTACAACGACGTGCACATGCTCGAGTGGGCAGCTCTGGGCGTTGCGGTCGGGGACGCAGTGCCCGAGGCGCTCAGCGTGGCGGACCGCGTAGCCCCCACCCTCGACCAGGACGGCCCCGCACACATCCTGGAAGAGCTGCTCGACCAGGGAAGGATCGGCTGACGAGGCTATGACACCTACCGGCAAGCGCCCCACAGTCGTCGTGCTCGGCGGCATCAACATGGACCTGATAGGCGTGACCCCCAGGCTGCCCGCTCCCGGCGAGACCGTGATGGGCAACCACTTCTACACCGCGCCCGGCGGCAAGGGGGCGAACCAGGCCGTCGCCGCCGCACGGATGGGTGCGAACGTCAGGATGGTCGGCAGGGTGGGCGACGACGTGTTCGGCCCGCCTATGCTCGACGACCTGAGGGGCTACGGCATCGACACGAGCGGCATCTCCGTCGACCCCGACCACGCCTCGGGCATCGCCATGATCCTGTTGGACGGTCAGCGCCAGAACTACATCATCGCCATATACGGCGCGAACATGCAGTGCGGCAAGCCGGAGCTGGCTGAGGTCGAGAGGGCCCTTGACGGCGCGGACGCCCTCATGCTGCAGCTCGAGACGCCCTACGAGACCTCACTCAGTGCCGCCCGGATGGCAAACGAGATGGGCGTGACTGTGGTCTGGGATCCTGCGCCGCCACTCGGCCTGCCGCCCGAGGCATTCGCCGCCCTCGACATCGTCACCCCGAACCAGACCGAGGCCGAGTCCCTCACCGGAATACCCGTGTCGGACGTGGAGTCGGCCCACGCCGCCGCGGCAGCGCTGCTGGAGGCGGGCGCGTCCATCGCCTTAGTCAAGCTCGGCGAGGAGGGAGCGTGCTACGCCACGGCGGATGGCCGGGGCCACGTCACGTCCCACGACGTCGAAGCCTCCGACACCGTGGCTGCCGGGGACGCGTTCGGCGGCGCATTCACCGTCGCCCTCGCCGAGGGCCGCACCGTCGCCGAGGCCACCCGCTACGGCGCCGCCGCCGGAGCCCTGGCCGTCACCAGGCCCGGCGCCCAGGAGGCCATGCCCACCCGCCCCGAGGTGGAGGCGCTACTGGCCGGGTGAGGACGGAGACTGCCCGTACGGGAGCAACCACTTTAGCGTCCCGCTGGGTTAGGGCAGAGAGGTCACAAGAGAGGGGAGTGACTTGGGCATGGGCAAGCTTGTTGCCATAGGGGGTGGGGAAATAGCGACAGGAGAAACGCTCGCCATCGACAAGGAGATCGTTTCCCTAACTGGCAAGGATCGTCCCAAGGCCTTGTTCGTCCCGACAGCGAGTGGCGACTCCAGGGACTACTGGCATGTATTTCAAGACGTGTATGGAACCGAGCTTGGCTGTGAGGCGGATGTGCTATATCTGCTCGGTGTTAGGCCCTCCAAGGGGGAGCTTGAACAGAAGATTCTCTCGTCAGATCTGATCTATGTCGGAGGTGGAAACACCTTGAAGATGATGAGGCGTTGGCGCACACTCGGGGTGGACATCGTTCTCAGAGAGGCATACGAGAAGGGAACCGTACTGTCTGGACTGAGTGCGGGATGTATCTGCTGGTTCAGCTGGGGCCATAGCGACTCCATGAGATTCTATCGTCCTGAGAAGTGGCGCTACATCAGAGTAAGGGGTATGGGGCTCATAAACGCTCTTTGCTGTCCCCACTACGACGGCGACACGGCTGGCGTTGGGCGGGGACTAGACTTTCAGCGGATGGTGTTAAGGCACTCAGATATTGCAGTTGCCATCGACGATGGATGTGCGCTCGAAGTCGTCGACGATACCTACAGAGTACTCTCATCACAAGCGGACGCGGGCGCCTACAGGCTCACCAAACGAGGTAGAGGGATCCTCGTGGAACGTATTCAGCAGAAAGAGAAGTACGAGCCAATGACCGGGTTGTTGCGGGTAAATGATTGAGGGCTGGCGACAAGGTCACACCTCCACTCAGACATCGCGACGCGTGACTCTGGGATTCAACCCCGAATCAGATTAGAAGGACGCCAGAAGATGTGCTGCACTCGCCCTGTCATAACAACTCATCTCTTCCCGCCGCTGCTCAACAATCTGATTGAAGTGCTGGCATCGCTTGGCCCCGAAGAATGGACTATGCCCACCCCGTGCCCCGGATGGTCGGTTCACGACTTGGCAGCACACATCTTCGGCGACGACATAGGACAGTTGTCCAGTGAGCGAGACGGGTTCCATGCTTCTCTAATTGACGCCGCCAATTGGGACAATCTGGTACTGGGACTCAACGACCTGAACGAGCAATGGGTCAGGGCAATGAAAAGGGTGAGCCCTCAGTTGATGATCGACCTCCTGAAGTCGGCCGGAGACCAGGTCAACAGCCACTTGCATTCGCTCGATCCAGACATAGTTGGTCCCGTAGTGAGCTGGGCAAGCCCGGACCCGGCTCCCATGTGGCTGCACATCGCCCGTGAGTACACGGAGCGCTGGCACCACCAGCAACAACTGCGAGAAGCAGCGAGCAAACCTCTGCTAACCGATCCAGTTTGGTTTGCTCCAGTGCTCGCGACCTTCGCACATGGCCTGCCACGAGCCTACTGCAATATCAGAGCATCTGGGGGAACGATGGTAGAGGTCAAGATCTCGGGCCCCTCCGGCGGGACATGGGTAGTAGCCCGAAACGACGCTGGGTGGGTACTGTGTGAAGGTCCAGTTGGTGAACCTGCCGCTCGGGTAGTTATCGATGAGATTGATGCGTGGAAGCTGTTCACCAAGAGCATTGCTAGGGACATCGTGGAGGGAAGGACTGTGATAGAGGGGAACCGGGAGCTAGGATCGAAGGCCTTGGATACAGTTTCGATCATCGCATAGGAGGGAACAGCGCCCGGCCGTCACCAAGACAGGCGCCTAGGAGGCCATACCGACCTTCTCCGTCCTGTCTGGGAGAGAGCGGTAATGTGCTATGCTCTGCTGATACGGGGCGGAAAGCGGCCGAAGTGTCGATCCGGCCGTGGCCGCGAGTGATCCGGCTACGAGGGCCTACCGTCCCACTGAGAGGGACGAACTCGTGAATATCACGCTCACACCCGACATGGAGCGCGCATTGACCGAACAGGCGCGGAGACTCGGTACGACTCCCGAGCAACTCATCATCGACAGCCTGAGAGAGCAGCTAGCGACGACGACTGACACCACCGCGGACGCGGCCGGCTCCCTGGCGGACCTCCTCCAAGACCACATCGGCGTTCTGCATAGCAGCGAGCATGTCCCCGGCGGCGCTCGCATGTCTGAAGGCACCGGCCGGGCGTTTGCCACGGGACTGGCAGAGCAACGCCGACGGCATGGATGACGATTCTGGCTGACACGGGTCCCATCGTCGCGCTGCCCGACATTGCTCCCAGGGCACCCCACTCCACATCCGCCCATCGCCGCTCCACATCCGTCCATCGCCGCTCCACATCCGTCCATCCACGCTCCACATCCGTCCACCACCGCTCCACATCCGTCCATCCACGCTCCACATCCGTCCATCGCCGCTCCACATCCGTCCATCGCCGCTCCACATCCGTCCATCCCTGCTCCACATCCCACCATCCCCTCCCACTCCGTCGTCCCTGCGCAGGCAGAGCCTGCCCCGTACTCGATACGGGGGACCCAGAGGGGCGGACGGGCGGGGGGCTCCCCCTCCCCATCATCCCAATCATCCCCATCACAAAAATCACAGTTCAGACCGTCCCCATCCCCGCTCCACATCCCACCTTCCCCGCTCCACATCCCCCTCTCCCCTCAGTGACCTCCGTGCCCTCTGTGGTTAAATCCCCCTCTTCCCTCCGCGACCTCTGCGGTTAAATCCCCCCGGCTCGGCAGCCAAAACAATGAGGTCATGCGGCCGCTTGACGGTCCAGAACACTAGTGCTATTATACCTGCATGGAGGGCTCCAGTACCAACAGCCCCAGGAACGGCAAAGATGGGAGTGGAACGACATGAAACAGTTTGGAACAGAATTCGGCGAAAACCTCTCGCACGGGCAGATCACGCACTCCCTCAACTCATCCGACAGGGGTCTCTCACAGACCTGGCGAGGAATGCGGACATCGGGCGCACCCGGCCGCTGCCACCCATCTCAACCATGACGAGGCCGGGGGTTGCGAACGACGCAACCCAAAGCTACCCCCGCATCCCCCCCTGGACTCCGGCTTTCGCCGGAGTGACGGTTACGCAAGGGTCTCCGTCAGGGGAGGAGGGGCTTCTCACACGCCCCTAAGGTGAACTGGGAGAGTCGGGCTGGTCGTCGTAGAAGCGGGACATGAAGAGCAGCCCGTCATGGCGCACGGCCCAGGTGTGCGCATACAAGGTCTCCGATGACCGGACGTTGGGGAAGATGTAGTTGATCCAGATTCCCTGCTCCGTGGCCGCCGCCATCTCTTTGCCAATCTCCCGGCGGGGCATAACAAGATCATTCAGGTCGGTGCCTATGAGATGACTGGCGAGGGGAGTGACAAGGAGAATGTCGTTCTCGTCGGCCAGGGTCAGACCCCACTGGCCATCAAGACTGTCCGGGCTGTTGTACCGGGCGACCGTAGCCTCCCGTCCATTGCTCTTGTAGTAATCGATTGCCTCCTGAACATACGCTGCGGTCCGGCCGGCGGGGTCTTCGACGCGCACGTAGTAGCCCGATGCGAAGAGCATTCCGTCGCGGCGCACGGCGTAGCCAACCTTGGGAACTTCCTTCAGCGTCACCGGATGGGGCCACAGGTATTCCACCCAGACTCCCTCGTCGGTGGCCTTGGCCAACTCTTCTCCCAGCCGGTAGCCGTCGGAACCCACCACGGCCTTGATGTCCGTCCCCAGGAGCCGCGGCAACAGGGGGTGGACGTGATATACGTCCTGATCGTCGGTGGCGAAGAGATACCATTCGCCCTCGAAGCTGGCGACGCTGTTGTAGTAGTTGAGCATGGACTCCAGACCGTCGCGCTCGTAACGCTCGATGGCCTGGTTCACGTACTGGACCGTGTATTCCCTCGGGTCGGCGTCCCGCCACGCCGGCGGGCCGGACTCAGGGTCGCCGGCGTAGTAGCCGGAGGCGAAGATCAGTCCTTCGTGACGGATGGCCCAGGTGACCTTTTGCTGCTCCTTCCGGGAAACGGGATGGGGCCACAGGTATTCGACCCACACGCCTTCCTCGGTAGCTAGAGCTATCTCCTTGCCCAGCTCCTGCCCGTCGGAGCCGACCACGTCCTTGATGTCGGTGCCTATGAGGTGAGGAAAGATGGGATGAGCTAGGTAGATGTCATCCTCGCCGATGAGGAACAGGTAGAACTGTCCGTCGAGGCTGCCCTGGCCGTTGTAGTGGTCTATGGCGGCGTCGAGACCCTCCTCTTCGTACTTGGCTATGGCCTTGTCCACGTATCCCTTGACGGAATCCGCCACGTCTTCCACCAGGACCGAATGGCTGGCAGAGAACACCAGGCCGTCATGAAGGACGATGAGGACTCGCCGCGGCTCTTCCTGCTTGGTGGCCGGGTTGATGCCCCGGGACATGTCCCAGGCACCCTCCTCGGTGGCAGCTTCCATCAACTCCGTGAAGGCCGAGTATCGCGAGCCCGGGCCTACGTTTTGGCCCTCCAGAGCGGGTATGTTGCGGTATACCAGCAGCTCGCCTTCGGCTTGGTCCAGGAGGATCAGCGTCCGCCCATTTTCTACGCTCGCCTGAGACCTGTAGAACTCAACTGTGGCGTCCAGTCCGTTCTGTCCGTAGTAGTCTATTGCCTTCGTTACGTAAGCTTGGGTTACGTCGTCGTCGTCCAACGCAGGCGGTTCCGGCGTTGGCTCCGGGGCCGAGGTGGGAACGGGTTCAGGTGTCGGCTCCGGCATCGAGGTGGCCGTGGGATCCGGGACCGTAGCTGCAGTGGGCACCGGCGTTGGGGCAGGGTCGTCGCCGCAGGCGACTACTAAGGCCGCAAGAGAAGCCAAGATCAGAAGCAAGAACAATCCTCGAACGCCGGCCTGCGTTCGCCGGTGCTTCAAACCCGTCCAGCTCGTCCGCACATCATCCTTTTGCCCGGTTCGCCACATGACCTGTCCTCCGTCTGGATTATGCTGCCTGATTCTACTGTCGGCGGTGTACAAAAGTACAGGATTTGCCTGGGATATTCAGTCTCATTCCAAAGATGCAGCAAGCGAGGGCAGGGCCAGTTGGTAATACCTCCCCCGGTGGCGCAAGGAATAGCCATAGGATAACATCCCGCCTGGAAGATACGGGAGCCACGGAGGGCCGCTTGCTGGGCGGCAGCAACTCCTTAGCGTGCTACTGCGACCGGGTTTCAACCAGATGTTTATAAGATCCCAGGGGCGACCCGAAATCGATTACGAACCGGATGAAAAGTGTCCGCCGGGACGGGCGATATCCGCGGCTATACAGATATTCATACCCAATACCATCAGCCTCATCATGCTGGCGGCGTTGGTCGTGCGGGCATCAGGCGAGTCGGAAGCCTACCTGTCGTGGGTGACATTCACCGTGCTGGCAGTCACAGGCGCCGGCATGATGCTGCAGACGCTCCAACTGCGGCACTTCGGTTCGGGCCACCTTATCGTCTCAAACTTCAACGTCCCGTTCCTGGCAGTCAGCGCCCTGGCGCTTCACGTGGGCGGACCTGGTCTGCTGGGCAGCTTAGTAGTTGCTTCCACCCTGGTCCAGTCCGTTTTGACCCTGCGTCTTGCCTCACTCCGCCGGATTTTCACGCCGACGGTGAGCGGGGTGGTGATCATGCTGGTGGCGGCTTCGGCTGTGCCCTTCATCATAAGCAGAGCGGTCACTCCGCCGGAAGGCGAGTCGACGGCGCTCTTCCTCGCGCCGGGCATGGTTGCCCTGGCCGCCGGGGTCCTTATATCCCTGCAGGACGCGCCGGCCTGGCGTATGTGGGTCTTGCCGGCCACCGTGGTCGTCGGTCTGACTGTGGCCGTGCCTCTGGGCTATTACAACACGGACATCATAGTTGACACTCCATGGCTGCACCTGCCCCATCTGGGGTGGCCTGGGCTGGACCTGACCTTTAGCGCGGACTTCTGGACCCTGCTTCCGGTCTTCGTGCTCGTGAATCTCACCGCCTTCATGAAGGCGGTGGGAGACCTGTCAGTAGTTCACC
Organism: Dehalococcoidia bacterium; assembly: GCA_965204975.1. Classification (GTDB taxonomy): domain Bacteria; phylum Chloroflexota; class Dehalococcoidia; order Lucifugimonadales; family CAJWER01. The sequence goes on along the minus strand of OZ242024.1, from coordinate 2,815,457 downwards.
GCGCCTCTTACCGGAATCAAGCGGCCATAGACTTCCGCACGGTGCAGGGCGGCTTGAATGTGTACGGAGTGGGCACTCTTCTCTCCGGGCTCCTGGGAACCGTGCCTGTTGCCGCGCCGTGGGCGGCCACCGCGGTCTACATAGGCTTTACCGGTGTCGCCGCCAGGAGTGTCGGGATATACCTGGGACTGTTGACGATAGTAGTCGCGTCGTTTTCCAAGCTGCTTGCCATATTGGTCGCCATTCCCAGCCAGGTAGTCGGCGCGGTGTACATCATCATCTTCGGCATGCTCTTCATCGAGGGTGCGAGAACGGCATTTACGGGACAGGTTGACCAGAAGAAGGCTGCCATCACGGGTGTTTCCATGGTGATGGGCCTGTCCGCAGGAGTCTTCAGTGGATTCTTCGAAGGGACCCCCAGTCACCTTGTAGGCAATTCCATTGTCATCGGCGGCATGGTGGCCGTGGGCATGACTGCATTCACCGAATTGTCGGGGTTTCGCGCCAAGAAGCTGCGGATTGACTTGTCCGAGTCTTCCCTGCCTGCCGTCGACGACTTTCTCCACCAGTTCGCCTACAGGCATTCCTGGACGGAAGAGGGGGAAAACCGGCTGCGCCTGGTAGGAGAAGAGGTCATCCTGAGTCTGCTCAAAGAGGAGGAAGAAGGTCCTGCCGAGCAGAAGCGCAGGTTGGTCGCCACAATTCGTCCTGAGAGTGGCTCGGCCGAGCTTGAAATCGTGGTCGCCTCAGGCGACGCCATCCAGGGGAATATAGAGAATCGCATGGCGTATCTGGGCCAGGAGCAGGCGCTGGAGGACGAACAGCAATTGTCCGTCCGCATCCTGCGCCACTACGCCTCATCGGTACACCACCGCAAGTACCACGGCTTGGACATCATCAGCTGCCGCGTGGACAAGTAGCGGCAGGTCTTAGCCAAGCCTCATCGGATGTGCCGGTCGGCGGCAGCGGTAGCCGGTGGCTGTGTCACTCCTCCAGCGACAGGTAGCGTGCCCTGCCGAACGTCGGCGAGTACATGAGCATCAGGTTGTCGTCCTCCTTGTGCACCTCCCGCACCACGTCCCCGACAACCTCCTCGCCTCCAAGGAGCTTCCCGGAGCCCAGTCGCGTCTCCGTCTGAGGCGGCACGAAGATGTCGTCGTATGTGACGCCCCTCTCGCCGATGAATGGGAACTCCACGTCGTGGTAGAGGTCCGGCTCGTCGGGCTTGTCTCCGACGTTCCTCACTCGCAGTGTCGCCGTGACCCACTCGTGGCCCACCCTGGGGTGATGGGACTCGTCCTCTTTCGGATAGCCGCGCCTGGCGTCGAGCACCGTGACCTCTATGCCCGAATGGACTACGGGGACGCCGCGCCGGACGGGATTGACCCGCTCGAAGTTCTCCGCCACCTGCTCGGGGGGCTCGGACGTGAGCAGCGTGCCCGCCAACGCGGCTATCGTCCCCGCTATGAAGCCGGGGGCAGCCGCGATGCCCATGTCGAATATCCCCCATGGCCCGCCTGACATGAGCTGCCAGAAGGTGACGGTCACCGCGCCCACCAGTATCGACGCCATGGCGCCCCAAAAATTGAACCTGCGCCAGTACAGGGCAAGTATCGTGGCAGGGCCGAAGGTCGCTCCCATCCCGCCCCAGGCGTAGGCGACAAGATTGAATATCGAGTTGGGGAACAGGAGCGCCAGGGCGGCCGCGGCAGCCCCTGTCATCACTAGGAGCAGCCGGCCCAGCCACACCCGGCCGTAGGCCCCAAGAGTGAATCCGCGCCAGTCGCCTGTGGGAGCGTCCAGCACCCAGCCTCCGGTGCTCGGCGTCCAGTCCGGCCCTCCCGTCCTGTAGAAGAGCATCCCCACAGCCGCGTACTCGTACCGGATCCGGTACGCGATTTTCTTCACGACGGGCAGGTCGTCCGTCGCTATTGCAGAGGCCAGCAGAAGCTGGGAGTCGGCAGTGCTCATCACTGCCGCGATCACACCCGTGAGCAGCAGGCCGGTCACCACGGGCGTGAAGAACGCGTCGGCCAGCACTATGTACACGCTCTCCGAGTCCGAGACCGCGATCCCGGCCTCCGCGAGTGCCGGCCTGGCCACCAGCCCCACCAAGAAGGCCAGTCCGAATATGAAGAACACCCACGTCGTGCCGATGTTGCGGCTCGGTTTTATCTTCCCTTCTCCCCCCACCGCCATCAAGCGTTGCAAGATGCGCTGTGAGCCGAAAGCGCCCAGCCCCCATCCAAGAGTCGAGAGGATGAAGACGAAGGTTATGCCCTGGCCTCCGGCAGCCGTCAGGGGATTCCAGAAGTCCGAGTCCTGGCCCTGGCCCTGGAACGGGTCGGTCGTCATCGCGATGAGCGCCAGGGGCAGGACGAAGAAGCCGGCCAACATCAGCATCGCCTGGAACACGTCAGTCCTCGAGACAGCGAGGAACCCCCCAATGAAGGTATAGGATGTCACCGCGACGAGCGTGACCAGCACACCGGGCGTCCAGGTGACCCCGAACACCGTCTCCAGGAGCTTTGCCCCCGCGATGAGCCCTGAGTCGATGTAGATCATTATGAAGAATATGGTCAGTGCGGCGGTCAGCGCCCGCAGGATGCCGGTCCGGTCCGCGAACCGCTTCTCGAAAAACTCGGGCAGGGTGAGCGAGTCCTCCAAGATCGTGTACCGTCGCAGCCTCTTCCCCAGGAAAGTCCAGACGAACCAGACGCCGAGCACGATTCCCAGCGCGGTCCAGAGGTGTACGGCCCCCTCAGAGAACGCGAGGGCGGGGAACACCAGCATCGTCCAGCCGCTCGTGGTAGACGAGCTCGCGCTCAGCGCGGACGTGAAGCTGCTCATCCGCCTGCCGCCCAGTACGTAGTCCGACATCTCCCGCATGGGGCGAACGCGGACGACTGCTATGGCTATCAGCGAGGCAAAGTAGAGGAAGAAGACGGCTAGTATGAACGGGTGGAATTCCATAGGTTCGGGCGCGGACGAGTCCGGTTCATCCTACGACCTCGATGCCACTAATGTCCACCGGGCAATATATACTGTGCGCAGGAGGCGAAAGATATGGCAGAGAAGCGGGCCGAGAGCATAGCGTACGGCGACGGGAGCCTCACCGTTCGGCTGCCGGACCGCACCAGGGTGGTCGACGCAAAGCCTCCCGTGGCTCCCGTGCCGGACATCCGCCAGGCAGTGCGCGACGCTATCGAGAACCCCATAGCGCACGAGCCGCTGCGCAAGCTCGTGGGACCGAAGGCCAAGGTCACCATTGCCTTCGACGACGCGTCGGGCTCCTACTTCCAGACCAGGCGCACCGACTTCCGCCAAGTCGCCATCGAGCTCATCGTCGAGGAGCTGACGGCTCTCGGCGTCGACCTGCGCGACATCACCCTCCTCTGCGCCCAGGGGCTGCACCGCAAGCTGACCCGAGTCGAGATGGAGACGTTCCTGGGCCGCAAGCTCGTCCTCTCGTTCGGCTACAACAACCTCTACTGCCACGACGCGGAGGACTCCGACCAGCTCGTACACCTCGGCTACACCCACAGGGGATTCGACGTAGAGGTGAACCGAGCTATAGTCGACTCGGACCTGTTCATATACCTGAACACGATGTGGGCGCCCTTCAACGGCGGCTGGAAGTCTACGGCGGTCGGGCTCGGCACATTCCGCAGCATCAGGCACCACCACCGGCCCTGGCCCTCGGCTCGCGGCCACTCCGTCGACGACCCCAAGAGCTCGGCCTTCAAGAAGCTCGTATGGGAGCAGGGCAGCCTGATCGAGAAGGCACTGGCCGAGAAGGGCCGCCGCGTCTTTGCCATCGAGACGGTCTACGACAACTCCGCGCCGCTAAAGGACATCATCGCCGTCTTCGCAGGCCACCCGACGGAGGTCCACCCGCACACCCTCCGCGCCATCGAGGAGCAGCTCGTCGTCGAAGTGCAGGGGCAGGCGGACATACTGGTCGCCGGCATCCCGGGTGCCGAGTGCTACTCCAAGTTCTCGATCATGAACCCCATACTCGTCGCCAACTCGGCCATGGCAAACACCGTGATGCAGTTCCAGGGGATGCCCGTGGTGCGCGAGGGTGGGATCGCCATACTGGCGCACCCGTTCGAGGCGGTGTTCGACGAGCGCCGGTTCGCTCCATACGTGGAATTCTACGACCGTCTGCTGGCCGACGAGACCGACCCGTACCAGCTATGGGAGGGCGCGGTGGACGACTTCGCCCACCGGCCCGAGTACATACACGGCTACCGGCACGGCTACGCCTACCACGGCTCGCACCCCTTCTTCATGTGGAACAGCACGGGCATCCCGCGCCGCTACCTGGGCCGCATATTCTTCGCCGGCGTCAGGGACTTCGACGCGGTCAGGCGCTGCGGCTTTGAGCCCTTCGCCACCGTGGAGGAGGCCGTAGCCGCAGCCGAGTCCGACCTCGGCGCTGACGCCTCGATCACCCTGCTCAAGCGGCCCCCGCACTTCATCCCCAGGGTCGCCTGAGGCGGACTTGACGGCAGAGGGGACAGGGGGCATGACGCCATCGAAGAAGATCCTAATAATCGCCGGGCCCAACGGTGCGGGCAAGACCACGTTCGCGACCGAGTTCCTGCTCAACGAGGCGGACTGCCCCACCTTCGTCAATGCCGACCTGATAGCGTCGGGAGTGAACCCCTTCCAGCCGGAACGCTCGGCCGTCCTCGCGGGCAGGCTGATGCTGGACATGATCGAAGACTACGTGTCGGACGGGGAGAGCTTCGCGTTCGAGATCACCCTGAGCGGACGGGGCTTCGCCCGGCATATTCCCCGCTGGCGGGAACAGGGCTATTGGGTCAAGCTGTACTTCCTGCGCCTGCCATCGGCGGACATGGCCGTAGCCCGCGTCCGGAACCGGGTCCGAGAGGGCGGTCACGACGTACCGGAAGATGCCATCCGCCGCCGATTCGAGGCGGGGTGGCGCAACTTCAATCTGATATACAAGGGCCTGGTCGACGAGTGGGCGGTGTATAATGGCTCACAAAGTCCTCCGATACCGATCGAACAGGGGAGGAACTATGGTGGATAACAACGATCGAGCCAAGAGCGAGCATACCTCCGAGGAGTGGACCGACGACACCCTCGCCGCCTTGGCCGCATTGCGCCGCGCCGCCGTCAAAGCCCGGCGGCGGGCCATAGAGACGACGGGCTCCGTCCCCACGTGGAGAAACGGCAAGATCGTGTACGAGACCGAGGTCTAGCTCCCGTCTCCGTCCTCCCTGGGCCGTGTAACGCCCCTCTCGTTCTCCTCAACACCTCTTCTCTGCGACCTGCTCGCCCTCTGCGGTGAAACTTCCCCGCGCGTTGACACTCGTCGGCTCCGCGTCTAAACTCGCGCTTGGCAATTCCAAATACGCTGGCGGTATGTGGACATGACGAACATCACGCTCGACGACCACGCCATGCAGGGCTTCATCAGGGACGGCTACGTAGTCGTCCAGCCCGACCTCGACGAAGACTTCCACAAGCGCGTCTTCGACTCCATCGACCACGTCTTCGAGACCGAGGGCAACCCCGGCAATAACCTGATGGCCCGCATATCGGCCATCGGCGAGGTGTGGTCCGATCCAGCGGTCGACGGCGCCATGCAGAGCATCCTGGGGCGCGGCTACTACATGCACCCGCACCGGCACATCCACTACCGTCCGCCCGGCGGCGAGGGGCAGACGCTGCACAAGGACGGCTTCTCCAAGCGCCGCCACCGCACCCGATGGACCCTTGCGATGTACTACCCCCAGGAGACGACCCTGGAGATGGGGCCGACGGCCTTCGTGCCCGGCAGCCACTACTTCAATACGGAGGAGGCCGGCACAGCCCGCGAGGAGATGGCGCTTCCGGTGCCAGCCGGCAGCGTGGCGATAGTAGACTACGACATCTGGCATCGAGGCACGGCCAACGAGAGCGACCGCAAGCGCTACATGGTCAAGTTCCTGTTCGTCCGCATGGAGGAGCCGGACTCGCCTAGCTGGGACGGCCCCGGTGCCGACTGGAGTCCCGAGGACGGGCACGAGGCGATGTGGTCGTCGATGTGGGACTGGCACACAGGCGGCAACGGGAACGGCTCTGAGTCCGCGCCGAACGGCCGGTCCGTGGACGACCTCCTGCACACCGTCGTGAACGACGAGGAGAAGGCCTGTCTGGACGCGGCCTACGAGCTCTCGGCTATGGGAGGCAGGGCAGTTGGCCCGTTGATGGACGCGCTGCAGGCCGATTACGGGGAGGCGGCGCCGACGGACGAAGTCTCCTACGGCAAGCTTGCCGCCGCGGACCGCCCGGAGCAGATCCGCAGGAACATCAGCTATGCGCTGGCCTCCATCGGAGCCCCTGCGGTGTCCGCCCTGGCGGAAGCCGCGGGCCACCCCGACTGGTGGGTACGCGACGCAGCCGTCGAGACCCTGGGCGACATCGGGCCGGACGCGAACGACGCCGTTCCCACGCTGGTAAAGGCGCTGGGAGACGAGTCTCTACAGGTGCGCCGCCACGCATCCGAAGCGCTGGGAATCGCGGGACAGGAGGGCGACGAGGCCGTCGGCGGCCTAGTCGACTTACTAGGCGACCCTGACGAGTTTACGAGGCGCAACGTGGCCCTCGCCCTGGCGCGGATTGGGCCCGCGGCGGCCGGAGCGGTGCCGGCCCTCGGAAGCCTGCTGCGCGACGACGACAGGTACGTAAGGGGCAAGGCGCTGGAGGCCCTTCGCCGAATAGGCACGCCGGCCGCCCAGGACGTCCTCATCGAAGACCTGCTCACGTCGCGCTGGTGCGAGATAACCACGAAGGACAACCTATACTGATACCAACTCCGTCACCAATACGGTAGGGGTGGACTTGAAACCCGCCCTCCCCTGCCACTGCGAAAGAAACCGCCAGACCGGACAAACATAGCCAAAAGGAGCCAAATGTGAAGAAGTACAGTGTCGCCGTTATCGGGCTGGGACGAATGGGCAGCTTCCTAGACATGTCCATCGCAAACGCGGCAAGAGAGAGCGACAGGATCGACCTCGTGGCCGGAGCCGACCTGCTGGAGGAGCGGCGCACCAAGTTCAACGATGACTGGGGCGTGCCGGTCTACGAGGACTACCGGGAGATGGTGTCGCGCCACAGCCCGGACATCGCTGCGATATGCACCACGGCCACGGGCCTGCAGAAGCCCGGCAGGGAAGCGCCGGACACCGACTTCGTGGGCGACTCCCACGCCGACGATGCCGTCGAGGTGGTGGAGGCAGGCGTCTCCATGCTGTTCGTCGAGAAGGCCATGTCGTGCTCCATAGCCAAGGCCGACGCGGTCCTGGAGGCGTGCCAGGCCAGGGGCGTGAAGTACGGCTCCGGTCTGCTCCGCAGGCACAACAGCGCCTACAAGGCGGTCCGCAAGGCCGTCGACGACGGCGAGATAGGCGACGTGAAGACGGCCGTCCACTACGGCGGCTCCAGCCTCATGCACGGCCACATTCACTCCATCGACACCCTCTCGTATCTGGTCGGCGACCGGAAGATCGGGGCCGTTCGCGGCGAGCTGATTCCGCGCGACACGCGCATCGAGGGCAACAGGATCGAGTCGGATCCCCAGGCCATCTACCAGCTGGAGTTCGAGGACGGCCTGATGGCGTCCACGGTGCCCGGCGGCGGCTTCGAGTTCGAGGTGATCGGTACAGAGGGCACGATCCGCACCATGAACAACGGGGCGTCCGTTGCCATGCGCAAGACTTCCGGAGGCGAAGGCCGGCCGCAGATGTTGGGCGCGCCCTTCCCTGCCAGCGAGCCGATGAACAACACCCTTGCCTGTCTCGAGGACCTTGTCGACGCCCACGAGCAGGCGCGCGAGGCCCACGGCGACATCGCCGTCACCCACCACGTCACCGAAGCCTGCATAGCGGTTGCCGAGAGCCATCGCAAGGGCGGCGTCTGGGTCGACCTACCCGTCGAGAACCGCGACATGTACATCTTCCACGTGTAGCCTCGGCATTCGGGGTACTGGACACATGCGCTATAATCCCAAGCGGATCATGCAATTGCTGAGAGGTCGAGTGCATTGGTAAATCCGAGACACATGCTGACCGCCGAGTTCCGGGATGAGTTCCGGGGCTCGGTCACCAATGCGGTGAAGATAGAATCGTTCGCCGATGCGGTCGAGAAGGCCATGTACCTTTTCGCGGGGCTGATCGCCCTGGGTTTCCTGGTCTTCCTCGTCTACTTCATGGGCGTGAAGGTCTTCGCCTTCTTCATTGCATTCTTCATATTCTTGGTCTTCGCGAAGGGGCTGTTCGTCCTACTGATAAAGTAGGCAGCGCCCCGTCGACGACGGGGAGACGGGAGCGCACATCCCGCGCCGGATCGGTGGCTGCCCATTTGTCCTCGACCCGGCGCACAGGTATCGTGGCATGTCGATGTGCCCAATGCCGGCGCGATGAGCTTGATCTCGCCTATCAGACGGTTCCTGGGGAAACTGCTGGCCGCCGGAGGTCACAGCAGGCTTACGCGGGGAGGCATAGCCCTCCTGGTGTTCTTGGCATTCGGCACAACCGGCTACGTGGTCATCGAGGGCTGGAGCGTCTTCGACGCCGCCTACATGACCGTCATCACCATGACCACAGTCGGGTACAGCGAGGTGAGACCCCTTTCGCAGGCTGGCCGCACGTTCAATCTCTTCGTCATGCTCGGCGGCGTCGGACTGATGCTGTACATCCTCACCGTCGCCGTGCAGACGGTCGTGGAAGACGAGGTGCTGAAGGGCCTGTTCCGGAGGAGAAGAATGAGGTCGAAGATCGAGGCGCTCGAACAACACTACATCCTCTGCGGCTACGGCAGGGTGGGCAGAGAGGTCGCCGCGATCTTTCGCGGCGAAAAAGCACCCTTCGTCGTTGTCGACACCAACGAGGCCGCGGTGGGGGCGGCGGAGGACGCGGGCATCCTGGTTATCTTCGGCAACGCTACCCATAACGAGACGCTCCGCATGGCGGGCGTCGAACGCGCCCGCGGGCTTATGGCGGCGTCCGGCAGCGACAGCGACAACGTGGTGATAACCCTCACCGCCAGCGCCATCAATTCGGAGCTGAACATCGTCGCCCGCGCCGACGACGCCGAGACCCGCGAAAAGCTGACCATGGCCGGGGCGGACCGCGTCGTGACGCCCTACAGGATAGGAGGACGCCGCATGGCCCTCTCCGCCATCAGGCCCATGGCGGTCGACTTCTTCGACGACGTCGTGGACCCTTCACGGCCCGGCCCCAGGATATCGGAGATAGAAGTCCTCCAGGACTCTCCCCTTGCCGGCATGACCGTGGCAGGCTTCGCTCAGGAGAACGACGCCCGGGTCCTGGCGCTCTGCAGGCGCGACGGCGCCATCCTGTTCACACCGGAGGCCGCGACTGTGATGGAGCCGGGCGACGGCGTGATCGTGCTGGGCGCCGGCCCAACCGCCGACTGAGCCGGGAGCCAGGCGTAGCTGGACCGCCGGGAACACAAAGAAGCCCCACTGCTCCCGGGATGACAGCAGTGGGACCTTGAAGCGCTAACTATGGCCGCGTGGGACGCCCTAGTAGACCCCGTCCAGGAATCTCCACAGCGACTCGGTCGCGATGTCCGCGGCCATCACCGCGGCTTTCCTGTCCGACTCGGAGGTCGCCAGGGCCTCGATCATCTCTCGCTCGGCGTCCGAGTGCTGCTCGTCGAGGGTCTTGTGGACATCGAAGAACGAGGTCGTGTCCTCGTCCTCTATACCGTAGTGCTCGCGGAGGCCGGCGATCTTGGCCACGGCCACCTTCGGCACCTGCGACTCGAAAGCGTACAGCGCCGCGGCGCCAGCGGCCGTGGAGCCGGACGACGTTAGGCTCTTGTACGTGTCCACAAGGCTCGTGGTCGCGTCCACGGGCTCGCTGTAAACCACCTCGCTGCGGTCCACGCCCAGGCCTTCGCAGAACCTGAGCCAGAGCTCGACGTGGTTGTCCTCGCCGTGCTCCTCGTCCCAAAGGTTGTCCAGCAGGTGCTGTCGGACCGACGGGTCGGTGCACCGGTGGTGGACGCCACTCAGGAAGGTCGGGTACGCGCTCTCGAAGTGGTAGTACTGGGCCGCGTACTTCTTGAGGGAATCCAGCGGCAGCGTCCCCTCGTTCCAGGCCTGGTAGAAGGGATGCGTAAGCAGGCTCTTTCGTTCGATGATCTCGTCGATGGTGCCAATCACGTCAGTAGCCAAGGTCAGGTCCCTCCGTAGTCCTTATGGATGCGGCGCACCGCCCTTCAGGGCGCCGCAGGCGAGTGTAGCAGCGCCCTTTACGGCCGTCAACCAGAAATCCCCGTCCAGTTCGCGGGCGAGGAGGCCATTGCGCTGGTGGACATCGGGAAGCCCGGGGTGTCATGGGGGTCCAACCGCAGTAGAGTCTACTCGGCCAGAGGCAGCTTCTCGAGTACCTTCGGATTGAACAGGTTCAGCGGCCTGCGGCCCGTCAGCACGCGTGCGACCTCCTGCCCGCACCGAACCGGAAGGTCCGCGATGGCCGCGTCCGAGTAGTAGGACGAGTGGGGTGTGATGATCACGTTGTCCATGCCCAGCAGCGGCTCGTCCGCCGGCGGGGGCTCCTCTTCCAGCACGTCGAGCCCTGCTCCGGCGATCTCACTTGCCTCCAGCGCCCGCACCAGCGCCCCCTGGTCGACCACCGGCCCCCTCGAGGTGTTGATCAGGTACGCGGTCCGCTTCATCCTTGCGAAGGCGGAATCGCTGAACATGTGGGTCGTCTCGTCCGTCTTCGGGCTGTGGACCGATATGTAGTCGGACCGCTCCAGCAGCTCGTCCAGAGACGCCGGCTCCACTCCTGCCTCTTCGAACGCCCCGGGCGGCAGGTACGGATCGTGGGCGATCACCTTCATCTCGAACGCCTGCGCCCTCGATGCCAGCGCTCGACCGATCCGGCCGAAGCCGACTATGCCGAGTGTCTCGCCGTGGATGCTTCCCACCGGCGACGGGATGACCGGAACCCAGCCGCCGGACCGGATGATGGAGTCCAGCTTCAGGAGCCGCCGGTTGCAGGCCAGCAGCAGGGCGAAGGCGTGGTTCGCCACCTCGCGTATCCACAGGTCGGGCACGCATATCACAGCGATGTCCAGGTCGGTCGCGGCGTCCACGTCGATCACGTCAACCCCTACACCCGTCCTCAGCACGACCTTCAGGTCCTTCATCGCCTCCATGTCCCGCCGTGTGATGGGCGAGTCCACGTCGATGATCCCGTGTGCGTCGCGGGCCTTGTCGACGAGCTCGTCGCCTTCCAGGCGAGGCAGCACTATCTGCTCCGCCCCGACCTTCTCCAGCTCGATTCGCTCGGGCTCCAGCAGGTCGCGGGCATGAACTCCGACACGGTATACCTTGTACTTGTAGCTGGTCATGTACTCCAGGTTCCAGGCAGGGATAGGGTCAAATTCGCGGCGAGTATCTTATACCAAGTTGCCCCAATGTGGCCATGTATGCGGACGCTCCCAAATCCACCACCTCCGTCATACCGGCGAAAGCCGGATTCCTGTCCCAGGTACCGTCCCCCATCCAGTCTCCCAAGCCGCAGAGCCAGCTATCAAGGTAATGCCCTTGTCTCACCATGAGGTGCATCGCCATGACTCAGAAGGCAGTCCAACACGCTATCCGTCCGAATTAGGCGGTGGATTTGGGACGCTCGGGCCGGGGCCATTCTTGATTTCTTTCTCAAAAAGATATTGGATTTCCCCTTTATAATGTCCGAAGACGGTGCTAGCATCGCGCAGTCATCTCAACGGAGGGGGGCTGGAGAGGTCGAACAGGTGGAGTCGCTCCTATGACGACTCGACTTACCGGCGGCTCCCAGAGGGGCCGCCTGCTGAGAGCGTCGCGGAGCGCCGGCCTGAGGCCAACGTCCGAACGGGTGAGGGCGGCGGTCTTCTCGATGATCGGCCCTGGAGCCGTGGAGGCGACCGGAGTGCTGGACCTGTACGCGGGCACCGGCGCACTGGGGATCGAGGCGCTGAGTCGCGGCGCGGGCTCGGTGGACTTCGTTGAGAGCGACGCGGGCCGGTGCAGGGACATCAGGGCGAACCTGGAGGCCCTGGGACTGGCGGATAGGGGGAAGGTACACGTCGGGCGCGTCGAGAGGGCGCTCTCGAAGCTGGAGGGCTCATTCGGCCTCGTGCTGATAGACCCTCCATACGGCGCCGATCCCTGGGACGAAGTGATGACGCAGCTGGACGAAGGGGAAATGCTGGAACAGGAAGCGATCGTGGTGGCGGAGCATTCGTCGAGGCTCGAGCTGGACCAGGCCTACGGCAGGCTGACCAGGGCCAGGAGCCGGAGTTACGGCGACACGTCGGTGTCAGTCTACGGCTTGGGGCGGGATGAATGAGGACGGCCGTCTATCCCGGCAGCTTCGACCCGGTCCACAACGGTCACGTCGACGTGGCCACGCGTGCCTCGGCCGTCTTCGACCGCCTCGTGATAGCGGTCTACGAGAGCCCTCCCAAGCAGATTCTCTTCTCTTCGAAGGAGCGGGTAGCGCTGGTAGAGGAGGCCATTGGGCATCTCGACAACGTCGAAGTCGCGGTCTTCACGGGCCTGGTCGCGCCGCATCTGGTGCAGAGCGTCGGGGCCAAGTTCATCGTTCGCGGGTTGAGGGCAGGGCTGGACTTCGAGACCGAGTTCGAGATGGCGTTGATGTGGCGGACGCTGGACCCCGACGTGGACGTGGTCTGCCTGATGAGCGCGCTTCAGCACCAGTTCATCTACTCGACCCGCATTAAAGAGGTAGCAAAGCTCGGAGGCGACGTGAGGGGACTAGTCCCCGACTGCGTCGTATCCGAGATGAAAGCTAAGTACGGCTCGGCGAAATAGACGCGGAGCGAAAGGGGGCTCAGTCATAGATATCATTCAGGTCATAGAGGAGATGGATTCGCTCACGAGCACCGCCAGCAAGGTGCCGGGGATGCGCAAGAAGGTGATGGTCGACTCGGAGAGGCTCTCCGCGCTGTCGGCCGCACTCCGCACTGCGATTCCCGCAGACATCCAGGAAGCCAGGGAGATCCTCCGGCAGAAGGAGTCGATGGTCAACCAGGCGAACCTGGAGGCCAAGCGCATCAAGGAAGGCGCGAGGCAGGAGCAGTCTGCCAGGCTCGACGAGACTGAAATAGCGCGTCAGGCCGAGGTCAAGGCGGAGAACATCCACCAGGCGGCTCTCCAGGAAGCGCAGGAGATCACCCAGGACGCACAGCGCCGTGCATACAAGATAGTGGAAGATGCCGAAACCCTGGCGAACCACCGCCGGGAGGGCTCGAACCAGTATGCCAGGGAGACGCTGTTCGACCTCGAAGAGCGCCTGTCGACGGTCCTGGGCCAGGTGCGCAGGGGCATCGACACGCTCGGCCTCAAGGCCGATTCGACGATACCTTCCTAACCTCCCACCGGACCAGCCGGCAGGGGTATTGAGAGCAGTCTTGCCCCTGCCGGCCCCGGCCTTTTGCTAAGCGGCTAGGTTACTGCCGCGGCTTGACGTACGTATGCGATCGGGTGGGCGCTTGCCCACTCGTACGCGGCGGTCGCCGCCAGGGCTCCCTGCGACGCTGCCGTGATGGTCTGCTTCAGGTCGCCCGACGCGTCCGTGACGTCGCCTGCTGCCATGAACCCGCCGACGTTCGTGCGCCCCATCTTGTCGACTACGATCTCCTCGATGTCGTTCAGGTTGACACCGAGCTGCTTCGCGAGATCGACGCGCGGGTCCGCGCCGGCCTCGATGAAGAGGCCGTGAACGTCGATCTCCCTCGTCCCATTGTGCTCGCGGTCCAGCACGATGCTGTCCAGCCCGTCGACGCCCTTCAATTCGACCACGTTCGTGCTGAAGATCTTCTCGACGTTCGTCGCCTCGTCCAGGTGACGAAGGTTCACCGGCTCCGGCCTGGTGAACGCCTCCCTCCGGTAGATGATGTACACCTTTTCGGCATACTTGCTGAGTAGCGTCGCGCCCTTCACTGCCGAGTCGCCGCCGCCCACAACCGCTACGATGTTGCCCCGGTGCAGCGGCGCGTCGCAGACCGCGCAGTACGAGACCCCTCGGCCCGTCCACTCCTCCTCGTGCTCCAGCCCCAAGGTCCTGCGCTCTCTCCCAACCGCGATGATGAACGAGGCTGCCAGGTACGTCAGACCGCCCTCCGTCCCAATTTCGAAGGCGTCGCCCTGCTTGCTGATCGAGACGACCTTGTCGTCGACGATCGGAACGCCGTACCGCTCGACCCCCTCCCGGAACTTCATCATCAGGTCGAACCCGTCAATCTCAGGATAGCCGGGGTAGTTCTCTATGAGGCCGCCGATAGCCGTCTCGCCGCCGAATGTCTCTCCTATGACAACCGTCGAGACCTGGTAGCGGGCTGAGTACATTCCTGCGGCGAACGCGGCCGCTCCCTGCCCGGCGACAACCACATCGTAGATTTCCGCTTCTGTCGTCAAGTGACTGGCTCCTTGTTGTTGTCTTAGATGTACTGAAGTGCCCGGCCGGTGCCTCGGCTGAACGCTCAGTGGAAAACCCGCCCTGAGTCCATGGCCAGGGTCTGGCCGGTAACGCTGTCTGTCGCGCAGAAGAGGGCGACCTGCTTTGCAATGTCGTCCTTGTCGGCAGCCCGCTTGAGCAGAGATCCCTGGACGGCTGCCTCACGGAATTCCGGAGCAAGGTTCTCGGACATCTTGGTGCCAAGCAGGTAGCCGGGCGCCACGCAGTTGACCTGGATCTCCGGGGCCAGGCCCACGGCCATGCACTTGGTCATGTGGATGAGGGCGGACTTGGCCACCGCATATGGGATCGACGAACCCGTCGGCTCCAGGCCGGCCACCGACGAGATGTTCACTATCCTGCCGGCGCCCTGCCGCTTCATCGCGGGCACCACGGCCTTGATGCACAGCATCGGGCCGGTCAGATTCACGTCGAAGATCCTGGTCCAGTCCTCGTACGTCATGGCGTCCATGTCGCTGAACGGGATCCACTTGTTGTAGCCCGCGTCGTTGACCAGGATGTCGATCCGCCCGAATTCCTGCAGGACGGCATCCACCGCCGCCGACACGCCCGCCGGGTCCGTCACGTCGCACCGGACCGCCGAGGCTCGAACGCCCCTGGCGGCGAGCTCCGACGCTACGCCCTCGGCCTGCTCGCGGCCCGTGTTGTACAGGACCGCGATGTTCGCGCCCTCGTCGGCCAGGGCGTGGCAGATGCGCCCGCCCAGCCCGCCGCTGCCGCCGGTCACTATGGCTACCGTGCCCTTCAGGTCCATGAAAAGCGCCTCCGTATCGGCAATTTGCGGGGCGGATTATAGCACCCGGCGCCTGTCACCACCGTCGCCTTCGCCACTCCTCCCGGTTGACCCGCTTCTGGCCCAGCCTGTAGAGCCACGCAATCGCAAAGCCGAGCAGAGCCCCGAACACTATCCGGTCGCCCCGCGCCAGGTCCCAGTCCATCAGGTACGAGAGCCACACCACCCCGAGGGGAAGGAAAACGATGGCGAGCCCGATGAACGTGCGGGTAGAGGACTTCATACCTACAGACTAACAGATCGACGAGGTCTACAGCCCCCATTCCCTCTCGCCCGTAGCCCGCAGGGGCGGGTTCGAAGCAGTTTGAAGCCGCCCTCGCGGGGCCCTGGCCAGATGGGCCCTGGACACCCAAACTTGACCTCCAACATACAAAACACGTATCCTTCCCTTTGATACACGTACACACTTGGAGAGGACGACAGCACCGATGAAACAGAAACTCACCATCACGGTCGATGCTGAGCTGGTCCCATCGGCCAAGCGGTACGCCCGTTCCCGCGGCGTCTCCCTTTCGTCAATCGTCGAGAACTCACTCAGGGAAGTGGCAGCGGACCAGGCCGAGTCCTTCGCCTCTCGGTGGCGGGGGCGGTTCCAGGCGGCGGAGCGCAGCGCCCCTCGATATGACGAGCTGGCCGGAAAGTATCTCCAATGATGCTCCTGGATACCGACGTGCTCGTGGACGTTGCCCTCGACAGGCCTCCGCACGCCGATGCGGCATCTGACCTGCTGGACCGGATCGAGCATGGCTCGCTGAGCGCATGTATAGCCTGGCATTCCGTGTCGAACTTCTACTATCTCGTGGCGCCAACAGGCAGCGGAGTGAGCGCCCGGGACTTCATCACCGAGCTCACCCGCTTTGTCGAGATCGCGGCCACGGACACCGCGGCGCTCCGGTACGCCGCCACGCTCCCGCTTCCATACTTCGAGGACGCCATGCAGGTAGCCGCGGCCCGCGCCTGCGGAGCAACACAGATCGTGACCAGGAACGTCGGCGACTACGAACGGTCTCCGATCCCCGCGGTCAGCCCCCAAGAGGCGCTTGACCGGCCAGCCTGAAGCCTGCCTGCCCCGGACTCAACAGCAACTCTGAAGTCGCATCAAATGAGGCACAAGTGCGCGTAGCCATTGCGACATTCGCCCTCGCAGCTCTCCTTGGTTGCGCTCCCGGGCCACAGCCGGCCTGCGACGATGGCTTCGAGGAGTTCGCCGAGTACAGCCTCATCTTCGGCAGAAGCGATGCCACGGGCGCAGAGGTCGTGTCGGAGGAGGCCTGGGACGAGTTCCTGGCTGACGCCGTGACCCCACGCTTCCCGGCCGGGTTGACAGTGATGGACGGCCGCGGCCAGTGGCAGGCCGAGGCCGGCGCGGTCCAAAAGGAACGGACCAAGATACTCTACATATTGGCCGGCGCAGGAGACGGCGAAGTGGCTCTCCTGGACGAGATCTCAGAAGAATATAAGCGTCGTTTTGAACAGGAATCAGTCCTCCTGACCTCGGACACCACCTGCGTGGCATTCAAGTGAGACAGAAGACGTGAAAACAATTTCTTGTGTTTCAACGCATGGTAACTTCCCATTAAATCGAGGCTCCACCCACAACTGATTCGGCGCCAGAGCGGTCCTTAATGACAGAGAATTTATGAATAAAACTGCAATATTGACAGCGTCTTAAGCCCTTGGTTAGGCTGACCCGATAGATAGATCGAATAGGCACTTTCGAGTGCGTGAATCTAGAAGGAGGTGGACCAAGTGCTACCCAATATCTCTCTCAGGTCGGTTTCGCGAGATGACGTCGACAGGGTCGCATGGTGGTTGGAGGATGCCGAGGTCTCTTCCCGCTGGTTCGGGCAGTATGCCTGGGGAGAGCCGATTCACCGCAGCTACGAGCCCGCCCACATGCTCGAGTCGAGCGACAACGAGTGGCGCCACATATTCGGGGACCCGAAGCGCCTCATTTTCTCCATCTACAACGACAGCGACGAACACGTAGGCGAGTGCCAGATCATCCTCGACGGCGAGGAGGGGGCGGAGCTCTCCCTGCTAATAGGCCGCAAGGACCTGTGGCACCAGGGATACGGCGCAGCGACCGTAATCGTTCTCATGGACCGGGTCTTCTCGACCCTGAAGTTGAGCAGGGCCTGGGTCAACGTGCCCCAAGACAACCTGCCCGCACTGGGGCTGTTCGAGAAACTCGGCTTCCTGCGATCAGACAAGCGCCAGCTGCCGGCGCGGTCCGACGGGACCGTGCTCAACGCCTACATCCTGACCATCGACTCGCGGGCATACATGAAGCGCCAGCCAGTCGAGGAGAGGCCCAGGCCGAGCGAGGTCGTGACCATCACGGGCCTGCCCGGAAGCCGCTCCGAGGAGGTGGCCTACGAGGTCGCCAGCATGCTCGGCAGCCGGCTGGTGGACAACGAGATACGAGACGAGCTGCTTGGCCGCCTGAATTGCTCGGCCGCTGAACTCGAGGGGTTCGAAGCCAGCTTCCGATCCTTCTGGACACGGCTGCTCAACTCCGTCGTGGTCCCCATGGAGTGGTCTGCCGCCTACGACGCGGCGTACGTCTTCAGGCCGGACCCTTCGCTGGACCAGGACCTTCTGAACGATCAGCTCACCAAGGAGCAGTACGAAGCCGCCCTGACCGGCGTCGTCAAGAAGCTCTGCAGGGAGGGAGGGGTGACCATGCACGGTCACGGCTCCCACCGGATCGCCTCCGGGCATGGAGGTAGCCTCAATGTGCTGGTCGCGGCGTCCTTCGACAAACGAGCAGAGACCGTGGCGGCCCTGGAGGGCATAGCCGGGGACGAGGCCGCGAAGCAGTTGAAGGCTGCGGACGGCGAGGTCCAGTCGGTCTCCCGTCACCTCTGGGGCGGAGACATCGCCGATGCCAGCGCGTTCGACCTCACCATCAACCTGGACAAGGTGACGGTAGAGGAAGCGGCACGGCTGATAGTCGGCGCGCTCGGCCACGATGCCGACTCGCCCGCAAGGCTCGAGGCCGCTGGGCGTGAGGCTGAGTTCGCAGCCAGCTAGGATGGGCTCGGACTCGCGATCTCCATCGTCGCGTGCGTCGGGCTGAGACGCCCGATGCCCGACTGGTGGCTGGAAGCCGCATTGCCCGCTGCTGTGTTTGGGACACTGCTGGCGCTATGGGTCCTCATTCCGCCGAGAGACGGCGAAGAGGACCTCGCCAGCAGGATCCGGCGGCGGATCTTCCGCAGGCAGTAGCCTAGCTCAGGGCTACTTCGCCACCACGTTGACCAGCTTGCCGGGGACGTAGATCACCCGCACCACCTGCTTGCCATCCGTGTGGACGGCCACCCGCGGGCTCGACAGGGCGGCCTCCTTCGCTGCTTCCTCCGTGATGGACACGGGGACCTCCAGCCGATCCCGCAGCCTGCCGTTGACCTGCACGACCAGCGTTATCACCTCGTCGGTAGCCAGGTCAGGATCCCACGACGGCAGCGCCTGGCTGTGGATGCTGAAGTCGTGCCCCGTGCGCTCCCACAGCTCTTCGCTGATATGGGGCGCCATGGGGGCCAGCAGCAGCAGCAGGTTCTCTACGGACCTGTCCCAGGCCTCCGAGCTCACGGAGCCCGCCTCCCAGGCGCGGCCCATCGTGTTGCTGCACTCCATCAACGCGGCCAGCGCCGTATTGAACTTAAACCTCTCCAGGTCCTCGGTCACCCGCTGTATGGTCTTGTGGACCGTGCGGTCCAGGTCGCGCACCGCCCCCTCGTCCACCGGCGACGAGTCCAGCTCCGCGCCGTCCCTCGTGCACAGGTCGAACAACCGGTTCATCCACCGCGACATGCCGTTCAGGCCCGTTTCGTTCCATGTCCCGCCCTGGTCCCAGGGGCCCAGGAACATCAGGTAGCACCTGACCGCGTCAGCGCCCACCGTCTTCACGTACTCGTCCGGCGCGACCACGTTCCCCTTGGACTTGCTCATCTTCTGGTGCTCGGCGATTATGTGGCCCTGGTTGAACAGACGCGTGAACGGCTCGTCGAAGTCCAGCATCCCCAGGTCCCGCATCGCCTTGGTGAAGAAGCGCGCGTACAGCAGGTGCATGACGGCGTGCTCCGCCCCGCCCGTGTACTGGTCGACCGGGTTCCAAGTCTTGACCGCCTCCAGGTCGAACGGCCCCTTGTCGTAGTGTGGGCTGGCGAAACGCAGCTGGTACCAGGACGAGTCGACGAACGTGTCCATCGTGTCCGTCTCGCGCCGCCCCACGCCATCGCATCCGGGGCACGACGTGTTCAGGAAGCCCTCGTGTCGTTTCAGGGGCGACTCACCCGTGGGCAGGAACTCCGCGTCCTCGGGCAGCAGCACAGGCAGCTGGTCCTCAGGTACCGGCACCGTGCCGCACTCGTCGCAGTATACGATCGGGATCGGCGTGCCCCAGTAGCGCTGCCGAGAGATCAGCCAGTCGCGCATCCGGTACTGAACGGCCCTGCTGCCCCAGGCCTGCTGCTCGATATAGTCGGCCATACGCTCCTTGCCCTCGCTGCTCGGCAGGCCGTCGAACATGCCGGAATTCACCTGCGTACCCTCGTCCACGTACGCCTCGGACAGATCCGCGCCGTCCCAGTCGGGCGGCGCGACGACGACCCTGATGGGCAGGTCGTACTTCGTGGCAAACTCGAAGTCGCGCTGATCATGCGCCGGCACACCCATCACGATGCCTGTGCCGTAGGTGAGCAGCACGTAGTCGCCAATCAGTATGGGCACACGGTCCCCGTTCAGCCTGTTGACCGCATAGGACCCGGTGAACACGCCTGTCTTCACTTTCTCGGTCGACATCCGCTCTATCTCGGTCTGACGGCGGGCCTGGTCGACGTAAGCCTCCACCTCGTCCCTGTGCTCGGGCGTCGTCAGCGCGTCCACCAGGGGGTGCTCCGGGGCCAGCACGACGAACGTCACGCCGAAGATCGTGTCGATGCGGGTCGTAAAGGTCGTCAGCGTCGTCTGGTCCAGCCCGTACTCGGAAATGTCGAACTCGATGTCGACGCCCTGGCTGCGGCCGATCCAGTTGGTCTGCATGATGTTGATCTTCTCGGGCCAGTCGATCTTCGAGTGGTCCAGCAGCTCGTCCGCGTAGTTGGTCACCCGGAACAGCCACTGGTTCAGATCGCGCCTGGAGACCTCGGACGAGCACCGCTCGCACTGTCCGTCGATGACCTGCTCGTTGGCCAGCACCGTGTTGCACGAGGGGCACCAGTTCGCCGGCGCGTGGTCTCTGTAGGCCAGGCCGGCCTCGTAGAACTTCAGGAACAGCCACTGGTTCCAGCGGTAGTACTCGGGCGCTGACGTGTCGATCTCCCGGTCCCAGTCGTACACCGTGCCCAGCATCCGCAGCTGCCGGCGCATATTCTCGATGTTGTTCCCGGTCCTTACGGCCGGGTGAACCCCGTCCTTGATGGCCGCATTCTCGGCAGGCAGCCCGAACGCGTCGAATCCCATGGGGTGCAGCACGTTGTAGCCGCGCATCCGCATATAGCGAGCGTGGGCGTCCGACGGAGCCATCGCGTACCAGTGGCCGATGTGCAGGTCGCCGGACGGGTACGGGTACATCGTGAGCTCGTACCGCTTTGGGCGAGGGTCGTCGTCGCTCACCCTGTAGATCCCGCTGTCCGCCCACCGCTCCTGCCATTTGGGCTCGATATCGTCGGGGTCGTACCTCAGGTCCGTCCTGTCTATCGTCCTGGCTGTCGTAGTCACTTCCGGCTCCTCCTGCCTCCGGCGGAAGTCCGGCGGCAATAAAAAAACCCCGCCCCTGTATCAGGGACGGGACTCACTGAGCACCCCGCGGTACCACCCTGGTTGCCCCGGCTATCCGGGGCCGCCTCGGAGGCGATAACGGCGCCTTGCCGTCCGGCCCTACTCGAGTTCAGGCCGGATGCTCAGGGGCGAGTTCGCGGGTCCTAGTGTGCGCCGGGCTTCCACCTACCCCCGTTCTCTATCGCACGGCGCCCGCTACTACTCCCCATCGTCGCATTTCAATCTCCATCCACCGTAGCATGCCCGCCAAATACCGGTCAACCGCCGTGTAGGGACGGGTTTGAAACCCGCCCTCCCCGGCTCCTGTCCATCAAGGCCGCGGCACCATTCAAATCTGCCCCAAACTCGATGCGAGGAGATCACCCGCCGCTATGCCACAGGGACCCATCCCCGCTCCTCCCGCCAGCCCGGCCCCACGTCGGCGAACCGGCCCAGCCCAAGGCCGCTGATGTCAACGCTCGATTCGCCGTAGAGCACCAGGTCGCTGACGACCCTGCCCGTGGCCGGTGTGAGGCCGAATCCATGGGCCGACGCAGTGACAACCACATAGTTGCTGGGCGAGTCTAGGATGTCGATGATGGGCAGATAGTCGGGGGCCTGTTCCACGACCCCGGCCCAGCTTCGCAATAGCGGTACGTCCGCCAATCCCGGAAGCAGCTCGGCGAGCCGCCTGGCGATGTTCCTTATCAGGGGCGTGTTGGGCTTGCCGGGGTCGGAGGTAAGGTCCACGTCGGTCCACTCGTGGGGACCGCCGCCGAACAGCAGGTTGCCCCTGGCGGCCTGGCGCCCGTAGAGCCCGTTGCCCACAAGGGCGATGTCGAAGAGCGGCTCCAGGGGTGCGGTCGCCAGCATTTCTACTCTTGCGGGAGCCACGGGAACGTGAACGCCCACCATCTCCGCCAACAGCCCGGTCTGAGGCCCGGCGGCAGCGACTACCATATCGGCTTCGATGGCGCCGGCGGTCGTCTCGACTGACGATACCCTCCCGTCGACGAGTCTCATACCTGTGACTGCCGTGTTCTGGAAGAGCCTGCCTCCCATGTCTTGAAAGGCCCAGGCGAATGCCTGGACCGTCCGCTGGGGGTTGGCATGCCCGCCATTGGGAAAGAAGGTGCCGCCGAGCGTCCTTTCGGCGATCCACGGAATCATGTCCCGTATCTCCGAAGTGTCAAGCAGGTCGACACTTATGCCATTGCCCTGTGCCTGGTCCCGTTCCGAGACGATATCGCCCATCTCCTCTTCCGTCACGGCGACCTGGAGCCTGCCCTGGTGTGTGAACTCGGTGGGATAGCCCAGTTCGTCGTCCAGAGTCGCCCAAAGTCTCAGAGACTCTACGGCCAGCGGGATCAGCGGCGGCTCGTCAACCCGCTCGCTGATCATCCCGCCGCTTCGGCCGGAGGCCTCGCTTCCGACGGTCCCCTTCTCGACCACCACAACGTTCTTGCCCGCGCTGGCCAGGAAATAGGCTGAGCTCAGGCCGGAGACGCCGCCCCCAATTACGACTACGTCTGTACGGTCCACTGGCATGACGCCACTCCGATCATCCGGCCTGCGCCGCCCCGCCCCGTCTAGCCCAGAACCTCACTGGTTGGGTAGAACCACTTGGGCCAATCCGCACGCATCTGCTCAGTCTCATCGTGGGGCCACATGACGTTCAGCGGCAGCGGTCGAACGGGCGCCCGGTAAGACGTCAGGGGTATTTCGGCTATGTCAGTACCTGACTCCTCGGCCAGCAGCAGAGACACCTGCTCGCGGCAGCGTCGGCCCTGGCAGTGGCCCATTCCAGCCCTTGTCAGACGCTTGACTTGGTCTGGGTTGACCGGACCGTCGTTCATCTGGGTTTGTAGGCTCCGACGGCTCATCTGCTCCGATCCCCATTCCAGATACCGGGGAGGCTGAAGGCCTATGAGCTCAGCACGCGTGACCTCCTCGCACTGGCATGCGTAGACATCCAGACCACCGGCGTTGACGAGAGACTGAAGCCACTTCCTCCAGCCCGTATGTACCTCGATCGGTGTTGCGGTGGCGGCGGTTGACTGGATCTCAGCTCTCCTGGCGAGTGCCTCTTCGCTGCCGATGGCACCCAGCGACTCCGCGGCGGCAACCCCGGCCAGGCGGCCTTGATCCCTGCCGATCTCGGCGTCCAAGACCATTCCGTCGTGGAAGCCGGCCGCGTCGCCCGCGACGAACACGGTATCTACGCTGGTCCGCATCCAGTCGTCGTGCTCCGGCACGTACCCGCCAAGCTCGGACTTGAAGGCAAGGTCGCAGTCCAGGAGACTGAGGAGTTCTATGTTGGGCACCAGGCCGATAGCGAGGCACACCGTGTCGGCGGGGATGACCTTTTCAGAGCCGGCAACAGGCTGGCTGTTGTCGTCGATCTCGACCAGTACGACGGACTCAATATCGTCGGCCTTGCCGGCGGCCTCCTTAACGGTGTGTGAGTTGTATAGCTCCACGCCCTGGCCCTGCAGCCCCATCATGAGGGCCTCGTCGCCGCGAACGGAAGGGGACACGTCCACAACGGCTGCTACATCTATGCCTCTATCCTGCGCCATCCTGGCGGTATTGAGACCCAAGTTGCCGGAGCCCAAGACCACCATACGCTGAGAGCTCAGAGCCTGGTATCGACTCATTAGCGAGTAGGCGCCGTTAGCCCCCATAGCGCCCGCCATGTTCCACCCGGCAAACGACATGCCCAAGTCCCGCGAGCCGGCTGCCACGATGAGCCGGTCGTACTTCATCAGCCACGAACTGTCGTCGTCGGCCAGGCCGAGCTGCGGGCCGTCGAGCACCCTGCTGGCTTCGGTATTGCGAAAGGCGCCCCACACATACGTCCCAAGCTGGATGTCTACGCCGGCTTCTTCCGCCTCCGCCAAGGCGTCGTTGGCCACAACCACCCTCCCCAGCATCACGGCCTTGTTGCGCAGCGTGCCCACGATCCGCTGGCCGAAAAACTGAGGCACGTCCAGCCCGACCATGGACATGCCGATGGGGTTCTCGTCGATGAGCGTGACGTGCACTCCGGCCTTCGCCGCCTCTATGGCAGCGGCCGTCCCAGCGACCCCCGCGCCCACGACTACGAGTGGTCTGGATTCCATTTCAGGTCCCTCCTGTCGAAACGGGAGGCTGTTCTACGCCGCACGGTCCCGGCTGTATGGCCTGCTGCGCAGAGGGCGCCTACGCCTCCCCTCGCGGGGACGAGATCCGGGCCGGGAGGGAGCCGTGGAGCGCCCTGATGTAGTCCACGCCGAACCCGCAGCACGTGCCAATTACCTGGGCTCCCATGTCGACCCACTTGTCGGCCTCGTTCGTCAGCGCTTCCGCGCTGTCCTTGTTGGCCACTAGGCTGTCCTGCCAGGTATCCAGGTAGTCCTCCCTGCCCGCATCCGGGTATATGGCGATGGGACCCGACCACTGGTTGAGCAGGACCTGGAGGGCCGCTGTGGTCTCGTCCAGTCTGGCGTGGAAGATTGTCAGCACGTCCGGCTCCATCTGTAGAATCTCGCTGATGCCGTTGGACAGGGTCATCTCGTAGTCGACCTCCCGCCAGCTCGAGGTCCACATCGGCACTCCCATGCCGATACTGTAGTGACGATCGTCTCCCAGGCTTAGCCTGACAGTCTCCCTGTCAGGGGCCATAGAGGCCGTGAATCCTACCCACACCGGAAGTCCGGTGGCCTTGGCCGCCTGGGCCGCAATCACCCTGGACTCGTTGTCTGCCCACATGTTCTCCATCAGGAAGAAGTCCACACCCGACTCGGCGAGGATATCCGCCTGTTCGTCGCAGTGCACTCTCAGCTCCTCCGCCGAGAGGCTGGCGCCGTAACCGTAGCCCGTCCCGCCCAGGAGTGTCCCGGTCCGGCGATCTCGAACTGGAATCCGGCACGAGATGGAGCCGGCGATGTACACGGGCCTGCCCCCGGCCGCGCGGTCTCTGGCCTCAATAGCCGCGTCGACCGCGCGAACGTTTATCTCCCTCACCTTGTCGGCGTACCCGGACGCCTCCAGCGCAGGGCGCAGGGTGTTGAAGGTGTTGGTCGTGATGATGTCCGCCCCTGCCCGGATGTAGCGCTCGTGCATCTGGCGCACGGTCGCAGGGTGGGTGTAGTTGCCGGGGCCGCACCACGAGGCCGGGTCCATGGGCACGCCCATGGCCTGGAGCTCCGTTCCGATCGCCCCATCCAGGACGATCACCTCTCCCCGGTCCATGCGGTTCTTCAGGTCCTCGTAGCTGGCCATGGCCTTACCTCCGCTATTCCCAATGCTCTGTCTCGAACTCGCCGCGGTCAGGCTCTATCGTTACGGGAAACGCGTGGCAACCGGAGCGGCGCAATATTAATTTCTGGCTCGAACGCCGTCAACCACCAAAATTCGCCGGGATTGAGTAGGCCACGCGGCCCAGGGGAAAAGCGGTGGGCCCTGCCCGATTGATCTGCCGGTCCGCCACCCGGCCGGGACTAGGGCAGGGGGCTCCAGCGGAGCCCGAGCGCAGCTGCGGTGAGTGCAAGGAGGGCGCCTATCGCGGTCAGCACTGCCGACACCTCCATGCGCACCTTCTTCTTCTCGATCTGCACTGGTATCGTGGCGAAGACCTCGAGGAGCTCGTCCGCGCTCTCGGCCAGGTAGTACTCGGCTTCTGTGATCTCTGCGACTCGGGTCAGCGTGGGCTCGTCCAGCATCAGGAAGTTCCCTCGGCCGAACCCTCCCCTTCCGAAGGACCCGAATCCGCGCCCGCCGAAGGAGCTGAGTCCGCCCTGGCCGATTCGCCTGTTGAACTCGTCAGTGCCAAGCTGTTCCAGCGTGCACCTGAGCACCGTGGGGCTCGCGGTCCCAAACCCAATCGTATACACCCTGACGCCCCTGTCGCTGGCAGCTCGCGCGGCAGCGAGTGGACTCAACCCCCTGTTGCTCGCACCGTCGGTGAGCAGTACGATCACGTCCGGCTGGAGGCCTCCCTCCAGGCCTGCCGCCTGTGTCTCCTCGCTGGGGCTTACGTAGACGCTGACGGGCGCGATGTCCGGGTTCACCTCGGCCAATGCGTCCAGCGAACGGGCGATTGCGCTGCCCACGGCCGTGGCCCGCGCCGTCGTGAGGGTCGATACCGCCTCCCTCAGAGCCTCTCTGTCGGTCGTAGGAGGCACTATCAGCTGAGCGAAGCCCGCGAAGGCGACTATTCCAACCTGAGTCCCGGGCTCCTGGCTGTCTATGAACCTCTGAGTCGCTTCCTGGGCGACCGTGAGCCTGTTCGGATCGACGTCGTCGGCGCACATGCTCAGCGACACATCCAGCGCCAGCATGACTGTTGTCCGGCTGGACGCCACCGTCACGTTGGCGAACGGGCGCGAAAGGGAGAGGACCAGCAGTGCAATGGCAAGCGCCATCAGCGCGAACGGCAGATGGCGCCTCCATCGAAAGCCGGAGGGCATCGCCTGGCGAATCAACGACAGGCTTGAGTACTGGACGGCAAACCGCCTCCGCCGCCTCAGTACCAGGACGTACGCCGCGACCAGCAGCGGAATCACCGCGAGAAGCAGAAGGTAGGCCGGCCAAAGCACTCCCATGGAATGACCTCCAGCTATGGCATGCGCCCGAACCAGAATAGCGAGAGGGCGCCGCCCGCCAGCAGCAGCAGCGCGCCGAATCCACCGAAGGCGGACGTGACCTCGACCTCGCGCGACTCGACTACGAACTCAGTCTCCAGCTCCTCGTAAACGAACGGCACGTCGTCCACGTCCTCGATCGCGAAATAGTCCCCCTCCGTCAGCAGGGCGATCTCCTGTAGGACGGACTCGTTCAGCTGGGTCGACAGGTTGAAGCCGTCGACCTCGATGGTGGCTCCTTCGGCGGTCCCAAGCCCTACGGTATGGACACGCACTCCCCGTTCTATGGCCGTCTGCGCCACCTCAATCGGGTCAGGAGGGTCGGTGTTCTCTCCATCGGTCAGCAACACGATCACAGCGGGGGCGAATGCTCCGCGTGGCCCCGCCTCGTCCGCCGGCTCCGTCGAGCCTGGAACGGGCTCAGGCGCGACCAGGTTCAGCGCCGTCAGTATCCCCCTGCCCAGGGACGTGCCGCTCTGCGGCTCCAGGCGGTCGATCGTGGCCGCCAGCGCATCGTCGTCGCCGGTCGGCGTCTGCACGACAAGCCCGCCTTCCCCGAAGGCCACCACGCCAATCGCGGCGGTAGCGGGACGCCGGTCTACCACGGCCTGGGCGGCCAGCTTGGCGGCATCCATCCTCGAGGGCTCGACGTCATCCGCGGCCATACTCGACGACACGTCCAGCACCAGTATGACGGTGCCTTCCTGCCGTGGCAGCGGCAGCTCGATCTCGGGCCGGGCTGAGGCCAGGGCCAGGACGGCTATGGCGGCCAGTAGGATAGCTGGAGGAGTATGGCGCCGCCAACTCGCCACGGGCGTCACACCCTCTCGCACCGCTCCCAGCGTGCCGAGACTCGCCGCGTCGCTCTCCCGCTTCCGTTGCAGGCGCAAGTACAGGAAGACGCAGACGGGCAGGGCTAGGAGCGATACGAGGACCCATGGCCAGATGAAGGACACCCCGGCCTCTTCCTATTGCACGCTCGGCCGCGCCCGGCCGCGCAGCGAGGCGAATCGAAGTACCGCCAGCACGAGATCCTCCTCCGTGGAAAGGGACAGCTCGTCAACGCCAGCGCGCTTGAAGGTCTGGCCCAGCTCCTCTTCCCTGTTGCGGGCCGCTTCGTGGAACCGCCGCCGGAACCCCTTGTCGCTCGTATCGACGCTCATCTGCACGCCCGTCTCCGAGTCTTCGACGAGTACGACTCCCACGTCGGGAAGGTCTGCCTCGCGCGGGTCCCATAGACGCACGGCCACCAGGTCGTGCTTCCGGTTGAGCCGGTCCATGGCCCTGTCCCACCCCGGCACGCAGATGAAGTCGGAGACCAGGAAGATGAGCGAGCGCCGCTTGATGCTGTTGTACGCCGACTCGAGCAGCTTCGCGAGGTCGGTCATCGCCCCCCCGGGCGACGACTGCACCCTGTGGATGTCGCTGATCAGGCGGAGCACCTGGAGGCGGCCTCCGCGTGGGGGAATCGCATACTCGTCGTTGTTGTCGAATAGGATCGCCCCAACGCGGTTCCCGTTGCGTGTGAGCAGGCGCGCCATCACGCCCACCAGGTCGACCATGACAGACTCCTTGCGGCGGTCCTGCGCCCCGAAGGACATCGAAGGGCTCAGGTCGAGCAGGAACCACGCCGTGACCTCCCTGTCTTCCGTGTACTGGCGCACGTACGGCATGTCCATGCGCGCCGTGACGTTCCAGTCGATGTGGCGGATGTCGTCCGGCGGTTGGTACTCGCGCAGCTCCGCAAAGTCGAGCCCCGCACCCATGAAGAGGCTGCGATAGTCCCCGTGTAGGATTCCGTCGAGCCGGCGCACCAGCTGCCAGTCCAGGCGGTGCAGCAGCCGCTCCGGGTCCTCCAGGTCAGTTGACTGGACGGGCGCCTGCATACTCACGTAGGGGTACCTCCGGCATCGGGACGGCCTCCATCAGCCTCTCTAGTATGTCGTCGCTCTGGACGTTGTCCGAGAGGGCTTCGTAGGAAAGCACGAGCCTGTGCCTCATCACGTCTAGCGCCACGTCTCGGACGTCCTGCGGCAGGGCGTAGTCGCGCCCGCGCACAAAGGCCAGGGCCCGGCCTGCGATGATCATGTTGATGGACGCGCGCGGGCTCGCCCCGAACAGTATGTAGCGCGTCAGGTCGCCGAGGCCCCAGTCCTGGGGCTGTCTCGTGGCGGTGACCAGCTTCACCGAATACTCCATCAGGGCCGGGTCCACGTATACGCTGTCGGCCTGGCGCTGCAGGGCCATCAGCTCCTCCGTACCGAAGACCGGCTGCACTTCCTGCAGCGCGCCGGTCATCCGCTCCACGATCACGAACTCCTCCGTGGTGCTGGGATAGCCCACGAGCACCTTCAGCATGAACCGGTCCACCTGCGCCTCTGGCAGAGGGTAGGTCCCCTCAGACTCGATGGGGTTCTGGGTCGCCATAACCAGGAAGGGCTGCGGCACCGGGTAGGTCTCACGCCCTATCGTGACTTGCCTCTCCTGCATCACCTCCAGGAGAGCGCTCTGGACCTTGGCGGGCGCGCGGTTGATCTCATCGGCAAGCAGCAGATTGGTGAAGACCGGCCCCAGCGACGTGTTGAACTCGCCCGTCTTCTGGTTGTAGATGCGGGTCCCCACCAGGTCGGCCGGCATCAGGTCGGGCGTGAACTGGATGCGCTGGAACTCCCCGCCGATGGCCCCGGACAGTGTCTTCACCGCCATCGTCTTGGCCAGCCCGGGCACCCCCTCCACGAGGATGTGCCCCCTCGACAGCAGTGCCACCACCATCCGTTCGAGCAGATGGTCCTGGCCCACTATGACTTTCTTCACCTCGTACAGCACCCGTTCCATCGGTTGGATGTTCCCGTTATTGCTCATGCCTGATGCACACCTCTCGGTCGACTATCGCGGCAGCCTGCCGCCAAGGGCCTGTTCGATCGGTACTGCGAATCCTATGCCAACGAAAAAGTCGTCCCCGGTTGGGTTGATCAGCCCGCTGACGATGCCGACCATCTGGCCCCGCCGGTTCACCAGCGGGCCGCCCGAGTTGCCCGGGTTCACCGCCGCGTCGAACTGGATCAGCCCACTGAGCGGCTCCTCCTTGTCCGACGGACGGAACTCCCGGTTCAGTCCCGACACAACCCCGGCGCTCAACGAGCCCACCAGTCCCAGCGGATTGCCCACCGCGAACACGACGTCGCCTACCCGCATCCCGGAGGAGCTGCCGATGGTCGCCGGCAGGACCAGGCCGGGCAGCACTGCAGGAGTCAGAACGGCGATGTCCTTATCAGGCTCAGCATTGGCGACCGTGGCGGTTGTGTTTGTGCCGTCCGAGAAGGCGAGCTTGATCTCGCTGGAGCCTTCGACGATGTGGTACGCGGTCAGCACCTGCGCGTCGCTGTTGACCACTACCCCACTACCTATGCCGAAGCCCTCCTGCTCGTTGCCGACCTTGTCCGTCTGCACGATCACCAGAGAGGGCAGTATGACCTGGTAGACCTGGGCCGAGATGTCCGGGACAGGCGTCTGGGACTCCAGTATCTCCTCGACGGCTGCCTCCACGTCCAGCGGGGCGGGCTGCTGGTCGTCTGTGCGTGGGTCCCACCAGAGGGCCAGCGCGATCAGTAGCACCAGCACCCCGACCGCGGCAAGTGAAAACACTGCGGGCCGCTCGCGCACGACTCGCCAGGGCCCTCTCCAGGCCGAAGGCCGGGAAGTCGACGAGTCGACCGGTGTCTCTGTGGTCTCGGGCCCCGATTTGGACCCGCTGGGTGGCATCATTCTCGCGCCCTGGAACTGGTCCCGTCTACTGTCTATACGCTCGTGGTGCGCGTTTGGAGCGCAGCCCGGTGCATCGAATCGACTGAGGCCCTGCTTCCAACCTAACACAGCAAAGCCGGCGAAATGTGAAGGCCCACAGCTTCCTGCCATCTGTCCCCGCAGCAGGCGCGCGGCAACACAACTGTAACAACTACTCAAAACATCTGTAACAACTGCCGGATACCATCTCCAGGCAGTGAGGCGGCGCTTGGGGGACGGTGTGTCGAGCAACCCGGCCCGGGCCCGCAGGACACAAGCAGGGGGATGGAAACATGGATTCCGGTCACACCGCCTGGATGATGACGGCCTCTGCCCTGGTGTTGCTGATGACACCGGGGCTCGCGTTCTTCTACGGAGGCCTCGTCCGCGCCAGGAACGTCATCAGCACGCTCATGTACGGCTTTATTTCCATGGCCGTCGTGAGCATCGTCTGGGTGCTATGGGGCTACAGCCTGGCATTCGGCGAGGGGAACGCCATCATTGGGGACCTGAGCCTGTTCGGCCTGTCGGGCATCGGCATAGACCAGGTCGAAGACGGCGGCATACCCACGCTGCTGTTCGTCATCTTCCAGATGATGTTCGCGATCATCACGCCTGCCCTCATAACGGGCGCGTTCGTCGAGCGGTTCAAGTTCACGACGTACCTGGTGTTCCTGGTGGTGTGGGTCACTATCGTCTACACCCCCGTGGCGCACTGGGTGTGGGCCTCTGAAGGCTGGCTCTTCAAGGACGGCGCACTCGACTTCGCGGGCGGCACCGTCGTCCACATAAACGCGGGCATGGCCGCTGTGGCAGCGGCGGTCCTCGTCGGCAAGAGGCGCGACCCCGGCGCAGAGCCCCACAACGTGCCCTACGTGGTCCTGGGGGCCGCGCTGCTCTGGTTCGGATGGTTCGGCTTCAATGCCGGGTCAGGTCTGGCGGCCAACGGTGTTGACGTGAACGCCTTCCTGGTCACCAACACAGCCGCGGCCGCTGCGGCCCTCACGTGGGGAGTCATATCCCAGGTACAGACGGGCCGCATGAGCGCCGTTGGTGTCGCGTCGGGAGCCGTAGCGGGGCTGGTCGCGATCACCCCAGCCTCAGGGTTCGTCGGCGTGTACGGCGCGCTCGCCATAGGCGCGGGCGCGGGTGTGCTCTGCTACATCGCCGTCTACCTGCGGACCAAGATTCAGATCGACGACGCCCTCGAGGTCTTCGCTGTCCACGGCGTCGGAGGCATCTGGGGCGCGATCGCCACCGGCATATTCGCCGTGTCTGCCATCGGCGGCACTGCGGGCGCAATCGACGGCAATGCGGGCCAGCTGGTTACCCAGCTGCTGGCAGTAGTGGCTACCATGGCGTACTCATTCATAGTGACACTCGTAATCCTGAAGGTGCTGGACCTGGTCCCGGGGCTAGGCCTGAGGGTGTCACCGGCGTCCGAAGACGTTGGGCTGGACATTTCCGCCCACGGCGAGAGGGCATTTGTCAGCGACGGCGCAGACTAGGTACCGTGATGTCCGTCACTTCCGCGAAGCTTAAAACTGAGGTGAGCTTGCGATGATCAAGATAGAAGCAATCGTCCGCCCCGAGCGGATCAACTCGGTAACCACGGCGCTGGAGCAGGCCGGCTGTGGCGGCTTCCACTACCAGAACGTCACCGGCCAGGGCACGCAGAGGGGCGTGGAGGTCTTCACCGGCAGGGGCGCGCAGATGGTCAGGGCCGCAGGGTCCAAGACCCTCATCGCTACGGTGGTCCCCGACGGGCTGAAAGAAGCCGTCGTCGAAGCCATCATTGGCGCGGCCAGGAGTCCTGACGGCGGCCGGATCGGCGACGGCAAGATCATCATCTCCCGCGTGGAGGACGTGATCCGCGTCCGCACGGGCGAGCACGGCGAGGCCGCCATCTAAGAGGACCGACCTGTGTGTAGGGCGGGTTAACAACCGCCCTACACACAGCGCTAGCTACCGTCGGGGTACCATCACGACGAGATCAGGCCGGCTTCGAGGTTAGGCCGGATACCTCCGCCTCTCCTGTGAGCACCTGGATGGAAGAGCCCTCGAAGTCGTCGCCGACAGGCTCGTACCTGCCGTCCAGGCACCGGGCCAGGAACGCCTCAGCGACGGCCATGAACGACAGGTTGTTCTCCGGCCTGGCGAAACCGTGGCCCTCGTCGGGGTACAGCACGTAGGTGACGGGTATTCCTCGCTCCTTCATCGCGTCGACAATCTGGTCGGACTCCGCCTGCTTGACCCGCGGGTCGTTCGCGCCCTGGCCTATCAGCAGGGGGCGCACGATGCTGTCGACGCGCGAGAGCGGCGACCGCTCCGCAAGGAATCGCTTGCCCTCCTCGGTCGAATTGTCCCCCACGCGGGCCCGGAGCATCGCAAGCATGGGCGCCCAGTACGGCGGTACAGTGTCCAGGAGCGTGTTCAGGTTGGATGGGCCCACGATGTCGACGCCGCAGGCGAACACTTCTGGCGTGAAGGTCAGGCCTACTAGCGTCGCGTACCCACCGTAGCTGCCTCCCATGATAGCAATGCGGTCGCGGTCGGCTATCCCCTGCTCCACGGCCCACTCGACAGCGTCGATCAGGTCGTTGTGCATCGCCCCAGCCCACTCCAGGTCTCCGGCGTTGACGAACTGCTTCCCCAGGCCCGTCGAGCCGCGATAGTTCACGCTGACGACCGCGTAGCCCCTGTTCGCCAGGAGCTGGTGTATAGGGTGGTACCCCCAGGCGTCCCTGGACCAAGGGCCCCCGTGGACAAGCAGCACCGCCGGCAGCGGCTCGTCGGGGCGGTCGGACCCTGCATCCATCGAGCCGACGGGCAGCGAGTAGTAGACGATCAGGTCCAGCCCATCCCGCGACTCGACGACGGCGGAGTGCATCCGGGCCAGGGAGGCCGTCTCCAGCTCAGGCCGGTCCGAGAACAGGTACTCCAGCTCTCCCGTGTCCCGCTCGTACAGGTAGTAGGGCTTGGGCCCATCGTCCCTCTCGTACCGGACGATCCATCTCCGGTCGTCCAGCGAGCGGGAACGCACGTCGAACTCCCCCTTCTCCTTATCGGCGATACGCTCCAGGTCGGCGGCGATGGACTCATCGAGCACCTTCCAGGACTCGCGATCGTACTCGAACGTGACCGCCTGCGGCCGGCCCGACTTCGGATGTTCGAGGGTGTCGTAGACATCGGCCCTGGGGTCGATGGCCAGCTCCGTCGTCTCCCAGGTCTCGGTGTCAATCGACACGAACGCAGAGGTGTCGCGGCCTCGACTGTCGACCGCATACAGGGTGCGGCCTTCCGCGTCGAAGTATTGCAGGAAAGTCGTCAGCTCGTCCTCGGGGTCGACGGTCATCACCACCTCACGCTCGCCCGACTCGGAAATCGTGAGGATACTGGCCCCGCCGTCCGGCAGGACCACACGGGCGAGCCGGGGATTGAGGTTCCTGTCCGCCATCATGCGGGCGGCGCCAAAGTCGTTCTTGACGACGAGCCGCGACTCGCCGGTCAGGATGTTCACCCGGTAGAAGTCGTGCAGCTGCGGGTCCCGCCGATTGATTGGAATCAAGATCTCGTCCGGGTACCTCTCGGATAGCTCCGGCGGCAGGGCGTTGACCCCCTCGTAGGGAGTCAAGTCGCTGGTCTCTTCCGTGTCCACGTTGACTGCGTACACATGCCAGTCCTCGTCCCCGCCCCTGTCCTGCGCATATAGCAGGTAAGCGGGGTTATAGGTCCATGTGTAGAACCTAATGCCCCTGTCCGTGTCCTGTGTCACGGGCCGCGCATCCTCCAATGCGTCGGCAGGCGCCACCCACACATTCATCACGCCGTCCACGGGCGCGAGATACGAGATGCGAGCTCCATCGTGGCTCAACTTCACTTCGGTGCGCTCGGGGTTCCCGAACAGCATCTTCCTAGGAATCAGTTCCGCCGTTTCAGTCATTATTTACTCCTTGAATGCTCAGCATCAATTGTAACGCCAGGCAGTCATGACGCGGCGGCGTAGGGGCGGGTTTGGCGCTACCTCAGAACTGCGTCAATCCCGAAAGGGGGGTTCAGCCAGCCCGGCGTCCCTTTCAGTGAGATACCCGGCGATGCGCTCCGCGTTGTCTTCGGCGCTGGTTGCGGTTGTGTCGACTTCGAGGTCGTAGACGGCCCCTGCATGCAGGTCCTGGAACTGCTTGCGCGCCCAACCGCGTTCTCGTCCCGGCCTTCTGCCCTCTCGCTGCTCGAGGACATCGAGGCTGCAGTGGACTCCAACGTGGCAAAGCCGGTAGCGCCGGAATACGCACAGCGCATCTGCTATATCGTCTGGGCGTCCGTAGGGTAGGATTCCATCTACGATAAGATCGAAGCCCTGTTCGGTAAACGCGGCTACGGCCCGGTGAAGGGCCCGGCTCATTGGGGAGGACTGGCCGGGTCCAACTTCCTCGGCCAGATGAGGAGCGAAACGATCGGCTTCGATGTGCAGGAACAGTCTTGCCGGGCGAGAGAGACGGTGCTGAAGTGCCCTCGATAGGGTTGTCTTGCCGGAACACGTCGTGCCGCTTAACAATATGATCCACGGGCGGTGTTCCCTATCGTCTGGCACTGAAGGCTCCTGTGGATGGGCCTCTTGTTCCGAGGCCCACTGAAATTGCCGCGATTGTAGCGCAGCGTTAGCAGAGCGTTTACAAGGAATGTCACGCAAGAAGATCGCCGCCATCGTCACGACCTTCTTCCCCGGCTCCCACGCCGACCTGCTCGTGTCGCGCTTCGTGAAGGGCTTCCCGACCCCGTCCGGCGTGGTCGAGCCGCAGGTCGACGTCGTCTCAATGTACATCGACCAGGCCCACCCGCGGGACATTGGAGTCGCGCTCGCCCGCGAGCACGGCATCGAGCTCTTCCCCAGCATCCGGTCCGCGCTGACCCTGCGGCAGCCGCCGCGAGGCCACTGGCCGACCGCGCCCGGATGGGAGATCGCCGAGCTGGCCGTCGACGGCGTGCTGATCATCGCCGAGCACGGCGACTATGCCCCCAACGAGCGGGGCCGCCAAATGTACCCCCGCAAGTACTTCTTCGAGCAGGTATGCGGCATGATCGCGCTGTCAGGCCGTCCCGTGCCGGTCTTCAACGACAAGCACCTGGCCTACTCGTGGGACGACGCACGGTGGATGTACGACCGCGCCGGCGAGCTGGGCATCCCGTTCATGGCCGGTTCGTCGCTGCCCGTCACTGGGCGGACGCCGAAGCTGGAGCACGAGTCCGGCGCACAGATCGAAGAGGCCCTGTCGCTAGGCCACTTCCACGCCTACCCGAACGGCCTCGACTCCTACGGTTTCCACGGCCTGGAGGCGCTCCAGTGCATGGTAGAGCGGCGGAGCGACGGCGAGACGGGCATCGCCGCGGTCCGGTGCATCGAGGGCCGCACGGTCTGGGACGCCGCCGAGCGGGGGATGTGGCCGAGGGACTTAGCCGCCGAGGCCGAGTCCCGCATCGCCGAGGTCGAGTCCGGCCGCATGGAGGACAAGTGCATCCGGCCCGCCCTGTTCGAGCTGGAGTACGCCGACGGACTCCGCGCCTTCACGCTAATGCTCGACCGGCACGCCAGGGGCTTCGCCTACGCCGCCCGACTAGACGGCCGGACCGCCAGCACCGGCTTCCACACGATGGGCTCGCATGGTGGAGAGCCCTTCACTGCCCAGGGCCTGGCCGTCCAGGAGATGTTCCTCACCGGCCGGCCCCAGTACCCCGTCGAGCGCACCCT
This sequence comes from Dehalococcoidia bacterium, assembly GCA_965204975.1. Classification (GTDB taxonomy): domain Bacteria; phylum Chloroflexota; class Dehalococcoidia; order Lucifugimonadales; family CAJWER01. The sequence continues at coordinate 2,779,214 of OZ242024.1, read as the reverse complement.
CCTCACCACCGGCGCCCACGCCGCCCTCATGGAATCCCGCCACCTCGGCGGCGTCCGGATCGAAACGCCCTGGCTTGACGTGGGGTACAGCGCCTGATCTGGCCGTTCCGGGAAGCCCTACACCACCTCGACCTCTGTCATTACGAAGGCAGCCCTTCGACAGGCTCAGGACAGGCGGAGGGAGGAACCTAAGGTCCCCGCAGCTTCGTGCCATTCCCTGGCAAACTCGCGCACAGACTGCTGCCGCTGCGAGCGTTCCGCAGTCGTAGCCCGCACGACCACCTCCCTCAGGGCATCGGATCCCCGCCACGTGTCCAGAGACTCCGCTCCGTCGCCCAGCAGCACTGTCGCTGCCCGGCCGAGACTGAACACGTTGGTGACCTGGTCGATGGTGGAGCCGCGCCGGAACTCCTCGGGCGCCATGAAGCGGGTCGACCCGTAGTTCCGGTCCAACTCCAGTACGAACGGCCCTTCGCGGTACTCGTCGAGGTCGCATAGAGAGACCCGCCTGCCGACGAAGTCGTAGATGATGCACCCGTCGTAGAAGTCGGACGCTACGAACCCGCTGTCCGCAAGGAGAACATGCACATCGAAGATAGTGTCGAGGACGTCGAGTATTTCGCCGACCGGCAGGGAGCGGAACCGCACGTGGGGGTGCGCCGGGTCCCACCGTCGCTGCTCTCGTGTGAACCGTGGATCGTGCAGCACTTCGCCCGACACCCACCCATAGACGAGCGCCAGACCGCCCGGGGTCCGGAACGAGCTGCGCAGCCGGGGCAGCGCAGGGTGCTGGACCTTCGTATGCAAGCGAATTGCCCGGCGGAGCGACTCAACAATGCTGGGGTTGCCGGACTCCTTCACGAACCAGCGCCGGCCGCCAGCGAGCACGCCGTAGGACACGGTCCCTGAGTCCTGAAAGCGGAAAGCCTGGAAGACCTCCCCGACCTGACCCAAGTAGGATTCGACGGGCACCTCGATCGCCTCGATTTCGGTAAGGGGGTGGGGCATCAGGGCGTCTGCTGCCCCGCTGGCTCGTCGGGGTTGGCCGCGAGCCACTGCCGACCGATCTCTGCGCTGTCCGTGAGCACCTGGGCTGCCGCCTGGATTGCCGAACGGCCGGCGTCCGAGTACGTGAATCCCGACAAGAAGTAGTCCCACGACGAGATGTAGAAGGCCGTGTATGCGTCCGCCAGGCTAGTCACCCCCACATCCCTCAGAGCAATGGCTACCTTGGTACGATTCATGCTCCACGCCTGCTCAGTGTCGAGTCCGGTCACGTGGAGGACACGCGGCCCTACCGGCGAAACTCGCCAGACCAACTGTCGCAGCGCCTCGCGCAGGTAGCGGCCGGGCTTGTCCACGAGATGCAGCGGCATCCTGTCGACCCACTCTGCCTCGCTGACAAGCTGGGTGGCGTCGTGCCGCGTTATGCCGGCCGTATCGCTATAGTCGGCCTCCGGGTAGTCCTCGCCGTAGAGCACGCTGACGGTGGAGCGCGGCGAGTGCACGAAGCCCTCGTGCTCGGCCATCATCTTGTTCATGACGATGAGCTGCGGCCTAGGCTCGTGCAGGGGCTGCAGGACCCTGGCGCTGAACCGGGCCTCCACGCCCTGCTGTACCGCCAGCGCCTGCGACACCGTGCCCAGGTACTCTGGCCAGGCGGCATAGTCGTGGAACCAGACGTGCATGTCCACGTCGCTGACCTCTGGCACGTAGTCCAGGGGCGAGTCCCACGGCTTCACCACCGACCCCTTGAGATAGATGGCGCGAATCTCCCCTGCCGGAATAAGGGCCAGCAGCTGGTCCCGGAAGCACTCAGCCAGGCACTCGGCTTCCATGCGCAGCCTGTCGCGGTCGGGATGGCGCGAGTCCCAAGTTAGCGGGATGTGACTCACTGCACGCTCGCTACGCATTGTGCTCCCCACGCCTGTGCCGTTGCACATACTAGGGACAGCCCCTAGAACTCGTTCCGCACTTTCGCCGGGCCGCCCGTGCGCATCGACTCCCAACACGCCAACCCCGTCGCTACGACTCGCGCGCCCTCGCGCACGCCGACCCACGGCTTCGCGCCGTTGGTCACGCAGTCGATCATGTGCTCCATCATCACGATCATCTCGGTGCCGTGCCCCCGCTGCGTGTTCGGGAAGGTGATCTCGTACTCGCGCATGGGCACGGTCCCCTCCGTATCCAGCCGCACGCCGCCGTCCACGATAGAGCCGAGGGTCCCGTAGAGGCCCAGGCCGTTCATCAGCAGCGTTGGCGGGTGTACGACCCCGCATAGGGCCGCGACCCTGCCTATCTTGCCGCTGGCGAAGCGCAGGTTGATCACGAAGTTGTCCTGCTGTGGGTAGTCGACGGCGACCCCGCCGCGCAGGCCGTAGCAGTGTACCTCCTCGATGTCGCCCATGAACCAGCGCAGGGCGTCGATGGGGTGGCACGCGCCGCCCAGCAGCAGGTCCTGGGGCATCTGCGTGCGCCACGGCGTGCCCGCGTAGACCGGCCTCAGGTCGTGGATGTAAGTCGCCTCGCCCAGGAACAGCTCGCCCAGTACGCCCGAGTCCACCAGCCGCTTCGCCTCCATGTGCTTCGCGTCGCCCCGCATCGTCTGCGTCACCAGCAGCACCAGCCCGGTCTGGTCGACCGCCTCGACGACCTGCTCCACCTCCTCCATCGTGTACACCATAGCCTTGGTGACCATCACGTGCTTGCCCGCCTCGAGGGCCGCCAGGACCTGCGGGGCGTGAATCGGCCCTGGCGAGTAGATGCCCACCACGTCCACGTCGTCCCTGCGCACCAGCTCCCGGTAGTCCGTAGTGGCCGCGACTCCGTACGTGGCCGCCGCGTCCGCCAGGCGCTCCTCGTTGACGTCGCACACTGCCGTAATGCGCATCTGCAGGTCGTCGTGCTCCGGCAGGTTCGCCTGCAGGAGCGTCCTCCCGTGCCCAATGCCGATCAGCCCAAGTCTAAGCATCTCGCCTCCATCGGGGTCCCACTCCCAGCTTCTCGAACACGGCACTCCACCGTTCGGGATGGCTCTCGTGCTCCATGTCCGGCTCGAATCCAAGGTTGACGTACGTCTTGATTGCAGGGAGACGCCAGTCGTCGGTCCACAGGCGCGCCGCCGACCATCCCATCTCCCTCGCGTACAGGAGTACGGCCAGCGTGACCTGGTAGCCCAGCCCCTTGCCTTGGTGATCGGGCGAAACGGAGACCCAGCCGACCTCCACCGGCGCGCCCACCGCTCTCGGCGTCACTAGGCACGTCGTGGCGACCGTCCTCCCCTCGAACACGACCATGTACGAGCCGTCTGGGATCACGTGGTGGTCTCCCTCCATCCACTCCCTGGCCCTCGCGTCGTCCCACTCACCAAGCTGCCCCGTCGAGTTCAGCGAGTCGATCCACTCCCGCTCGCCCCTCTCGGCAAGCGTGTGCAGGGCGTATCCCTCCGGCACATCCACGGGAGGCAGCTCGTCGAACCGTTCGCATCGCATGACGAGCTGGGGCAGTTTGTCGGACGGCGGTGTGGGGGCCATTGGCGGAATCTCCAGAGACACTATGCCAGAAAACCGAAGGGAGCGCAGTCCCTCCTCATCTCCTGGGCTGGAGTCCAGAGGGGAGGTTCCATCCGACAGAGAGCCGTTTTGAGACGAATTACGTAGTATCTGGTGTTGGGGCAAGAAGTCACGTGCAACGCCATATATATTCTGTTATGATTCGTCGCCCAGACAACCACGGGAGGTACGAGGATGTCCACCAAGCTGAATAGCATAAGACTATTTCTGTCGCTGATAGCGGTTCTCGCACTTGTGGCCGCTGTGGCCTGTGCCGCTGAGGAGGAGGACACGCCCGCCCCGGAAACCGAGGCAAAGGCGGTGGCTCCGGCTGAGACCGCGCCGACGGCTGCCCCGGCGGCTAAGGACGCGCCGACCGCAGCACCGAAAGAGGCGCCGATGGAGGCCATGGGTGAGCCCGCCCTCGCCCAGATCGGCCTGAACGGCAACGTGACCTTCAGGTACGACGGGCCAATACCGACAAAGTTCAACGAGGCTCCCATCGTGGCGGAGCTCGTGAAGAAGGGCGAGCTGCCGCCGGTCGAGGAGCGATTGCCGGAGGACCCGCTGGTCATCCCGCCGCCTGAGGCGATAGGCGTTTACGGCGGCACCTGGCGCAGGGTCTACACCTGGGCCGGCGACCACGCGATAACCTACACGGACTCCCTGCTGTGGGCCGACTCCGACGGCAGCGCCTGGCTGCCTCACATGGCCAAGTCCGTCGAGATGTCCAACGACAACAAGACCATGACCATCAAGCTCCGCAAGGGCCACAAGTGGTCCGACGGCACGCCCTTCACAACGGCCGACTTTCAGTGGGGCTGGGATAACGTAGCCAACAACGAGGAGATTTCTCCTGTATTCAGCGCCAACTGGAAGAGCCCGGTCACCAGGAACAAGCCCAAGTTCGAGGTGGTCGATGACACGACTGTCACCTTCACCTGGGACGACCCCTACGGCGTTGCTCCAGTCATGCTGCTGCGGGGCTCTTTCCTCCATGTGAACTTCCAGTGGCCGTGGTGGGGACCGTCCCACTACATGAAGCAGTTCCACGCGTGCTGCGTCGACAAGGCAGAGCTGGACAAGATGGTCGCGGATGCCGGGGTCGACAACTGGGTGGAGCTTCTCAAGCTGAAGAAGAACGCCTACCAGAACCCCGATTACCCGGGCCTCGCCGCGTGGAAGACCTCGGACCCGAGTGAGGGCGAGGAGTGGATTCTCGAGCGCAACCCCTACTACCCCGCCGTAGATACGGCGGGCAACCAGCTCCCCTACATCGACAGGATCCACCTGACCCTCGTCGAGGACCTCGATACGGCCGGCCTCAGGGCCGCCAACGGCGACATCGACTTCCAGGGTCGCCACATGACGCTGGCGAAGCTCCCCCTCTACCTGAAGGAGAAGGACAGGACGAACATCGAGGCGCAGCTCTACAACTCGCCCAGCCCCAGCGATACGACCATCAACATCAACCAGAGCTACAACCAGGACCCGGTGATAGGCGACCTCCTCCGGACCCGGGACTTCCGGATCGCCCTGTCCCTCGGCATAGATAGAAACGTGATCAACGAGACCTTCTTCCTTGGCAGGGGCACTCCCCGTGCATACATCCCTGAGAAGGGCACAATGTTCTATCCGGGTGACGACTACCACGACAAGTACTCGACCTTCGACCCGGACGAGGCGAACAGGCTGCTGGACGGCATTGGCCTGGAGAGGAACGCCGACGGCAGGCGGCTCAGGTCTGACGGGGAGCCCCTGCGGCTACACTTCGTCACCCTGGGCGCATACGCCGTCGACTACGCCCCCGTCGCGGAGATCATCTGCCGGACGTGGGACCAGCACCTCGGGATAGCCTGCGACTACACCACGACCCGCGACGCGGCCAGGATGATCCAGAACAACGAGGAGTACCTCTTCATCTGGGAGTCGGGCGCCGGTGTTATCCCGTGGGTGGGCACATGGAACTTCTGCCCGTGCTTCCAGCACTTCCGCTCCGCCGTCGAGCCGGGCCGCTACTACCAGACCGGAGGCGAGTCTGGAGAGCCTTCCACCGATCCCAAGTACGCCAACCCTGAGGGCGAGTTCCCAATCAAGAAGCTGCAGGACCTCTTCGACGAGGGTAAGCAGTACCCGTTCGGCGATCCCAGGCAGGTCGAGATCGGCAAGGAGGGCTACAGGATCCACGTCGACGAGATGATCAACATCGGCGTCGTCGGCAGCAGCCCGCTGATGAAAGGCACGTTCCTGAAGAAGAACAACATGAAGAACGTCCCCGCCAACTCGCTCATGCAGGGCTACTTCAACGCCGTACCGGCCCGCGCCGAGGTCTATTTCTTCGAGGACGGAAAGAACGACGCCGGCTACTAGCCTGACACACTTCGACAGGTAAGTAAGCGAGGGCCCCGGGCCACCCCGGGGCCCTCTTGCTTAGTCTCGAGAGCTTCCTACTATGCTTCAGGGCTTTCCTCACCACAAGGGTAGACAAGAAGCGCTCGCCATGAGCTTGTCCAAGAGCAGTGCTCAACAGATACAATCGCCTTGAGGATATCCGATACTGGAATGAAACCATGATCAAGCTGGCCTGCAACTCCCTCATCGCCCTTGACCGGGCCTCAGGTCTATGGATGGACGCCTGGGAGTTCGTAGACATGGCCTACGAGCTGAGGCTCGACGCCGTAGACTTCCAGGTAGACCGCGGCCTGCGGTCGCGCGACCGCGACTACCTGGCCCGCCTGAAGCTGAAATGCCTGGAGCGAGGCCTGCCCATCGGCTTTCTCGGCATCGGCAGCGGCTTCATAGGCTCGGCCGGCGAGCCGGGCCCAGGCCAGGTGGGCGTAGCGCTCCCCCGGGACGAGCTGCGCTGGCGCATCGACGAGGCCAAGGCGGCTGTCGACGATGCCGCGTTCATGGGCGCGCCCCTGGTACGCATATTCGGCGGCAGCGTCCCCGAGGCCACACCGGACAGGGACGCCCTGTTCGCCGAGATGATCGCCAGCTACCGGGAGGTCGCAGATTACGCTACGGGCAAAGGCGTGTTCATCGGCCTGCACAACCATCCGCCGGTCGACTCGCCCACCGGCGAGGAGATCATCGAGATACTGCGAGAGACCGGCCGCGAGAACTTCACTTTCATCCTGGACACGGGCAGGTGGTGGGGCTCGCCCGGCACCCCGCCAATGGGCGTGGCCGACCCGAACGTGGACATCTACGAGTACATGGAGCAGACGGCCCCGTACGCCTCATACGTGAGGGCCAAGATCTACAAGATCGACAGCGGCCGCGAGGAGTGGATCGACTACGAGCGCGTGATGGCCATCCTTCGCGCCGTCGACTTCAACGGCACCATGTCCATCGTCTATGAGGACCAGGGCAACAACTGTACCCCCCGCGAAGCCATAGCCTTGGCCGTCGCCCACCTGAGAGACGTCCTGGCATCGGGGTAGAAGAAGGGCAGCACGGATTCCTGTAGGGGCGGGTTTGAAACCCGCCCTCTCTGTGCACCCCGGGTGGCACCAAACTAGGCCGGCAACTCACCCCGCAGCGAATCGTTCAGGCCGTAGCGGTCCTTACCCCGCACCAGGAACGTCCGCGCCAGGTAGTCGATGCGCTGCTCCTTCAGACCCTCGGGATCGAACTTCACCTCCGGTGTGGTGAACCGCAGCGAGTAGGCCACGCGCGGCACGTCGCTCACGTTGGCGTTCGAGCCGTGCAGCGTCGCCTCGCTGAAGAAGACCACCTCGCCCGGCGACATCTCGACGTCGATGGCCCTCGACTCGTCCACCTGGTCGGGCGCCAGCCCGCGCGAGAACGCGCTCTGCTCGTCGAGCGTACGGTAGTCGTCGTCCAGCCAAGCCTTGTGCGACCCCGGTATGAGGCGCAGGCAGCCGTTCTCGGAGAAGGTCGGCCCCAGCGCGATCCACGCCGTCAGGTTGATCCGCGGCTCCATGGGCCAGTAGCTCGCGTCCTGGTGCCACGGGATGTACTTCGTGTTGTGCGGCTCCTTGTACCAGAAGACTGTCGCCCACAGCACGATGTCCCGCCCCAGCGCAAGCTCCACGTGGTCCAGGACCCGCTCATGGGTCGCCAGCTCGTGGGCCCACCGGTGCTCGAGGTTGAAGCCGCCCGGCCTGAAGTCCGCGGGCCCCGGCGCGTCCTCCGGCTGCCCGATCGCCTCGAAGAAGCCCCTTCGCCCGGCGGCGGCCTCGTCGGGAGTCAGCAGCGGAACAGGCCCCGTATAGCCCTCATCCGCAAGCTGGTCGAGCGAGAAAGTCGCACCTGATACAGTCATGTAGATGTACCTCTGAGGTTGAACTTGAAGGCGTAAATGTCGGCGTCTTTGAGCCAGAAGCGGAGCCGGACCGGTTTGCCGGCCAGGGAGGAGACGTTGGGGCCGTGGCACCAATGGACGACGCCCTCGATCTCGTCGCCGAAGATGTCGGGACAATCGTCGAGAGAGAAGCCCTCGTGCGGAGTCCCGTTGCCGTCCTGGAGCTCGACCTTGACTGTACCGACGGCGGAGGTCGAGTAGTTGAGCTCCAACTCACTGCCATCGAAGGTAAAGGGGGGTGTCACCAGCTCACCGCCGGCGTGGCCCGCGTTGACGGAGACGAATCCGTCGGTGCGGAGCGAATAGCGCCGGATGCGCTGGGTGGGGAGGGCTGAGTTCTCCTTGCCGTACAGGGAGAGCTCGGTTGGCGAGGTCTGTAGGACCCCCGTTTCGAGATAGATACCCCGGTCGTGCCAGTTGTTTCGGTCGAGGCCGGGCCTGATGAAGGCCTTCTTGAAGCTGCGGTCGAAGTGGATGCCGTCTCGGCTGGACATGAAGACGATGTCGTTGACGCCGGGGCTGCGGGTCCACGTAGGGTCGGGCGTCCGGTCGACTACGAACCTGGATGGGAACATGAGGTAGGTGTTGGGGCTGCGCTCGTACTTCACGCAGGAGTTGGTGTAGTGGTGCTCGTCTGGGGTTTCGCCAGTGTCGATGAGCTCCAGATCGCTCCAGGTCCGGAAGTCGTCGGACGTCGCTCGGCGTATCCAGCGGACGCCTCCGCCGAACTCGTGGCCCGGCGTCCTTTCGGGCCGGCCGCTTCCCGTGGTCGACCTGAAGGTGTCGGTCTCGCGATCGTAGTAGACCGAGCCGTCGGGGTTGCCGATGCCCCTGGCGTAGACGACGTACTGGCCGAGGGAGTCGTCCCAGAAGGAGACGTTGACCGAGTCGAAGGGCCCGTTGGTCATGATGGGCTCTTCCTGGAGAAGGCGCCAATGGATGCCGTCGGGGGACGCCAGGGCCAGGAGGTCGTTGGTGCGAACGACGGCCTTGTACCGCTCGTCGTCGGGAGCGTTGGGGTTGGCGTCCTTGAAGGGGGCCATGTTGGCGCCGGGGCCCATCCAAATGGCGCTGTTGTTCCTCGAGCCGTCGATCTCGAAGAGGCCGAGGTCCGGCTTCTCCCAGTGGATGCCGTCTTTGCTCTCGGCGTAGGCCGTCGTCGCGTCGGGGTAGCGGACGGGATCCAGAGCGGTCTTGCTGCCACCCGGCGTGACGATCACGGTTGGGTCGTTGTCCGTGCGGTACCAGGCCCTGTAGAGGCCGCCGTCTTCCATGAATCCGGCCGCACATGGGCTCAGGTCCCACGGCGGGTCGGGCTCGATGGCCGGGGCCTGGCGGGTGGGCTGGTGAAGAATACGGGTCGTCCCCCTGGCCTCGTCGATCCAGAAGTCGTCGAGGAAGAGCTGACGGTCGGTGCTGATGTGGACCGGGGTGTCTGCCATAAGCGGGTTAGTTGTTGCCGGGCTAGGCCGAAACCAGTCCCAGCCGTTTCGATGCCTCGGTCAGCCGTTCGAGCGCGTCGCTCGTGGCCACGAGCCTCGACCCATCCGGCGTAGGCGAGATGAAGCTGGCCGTCTCGTATAGGTCGAATCCGGCGAACCGCTCGTCGTGGGCGATCCGCTCCAGGTCGGTCACATAGTCCGCCGTGCCCACCGCACGGTCGATGTACCGGTTCAGGTACACGGGCAGGCCGCGACGGTTCGCCTCAGACAGCACCTCGGCTGCGAACGCCTCCGACAGCGCATTGTCGAGCCTGCTGCGCTGGGCGGGGCTGTCCGGGTGGTCCTCCAGCGCCTCGAACCAACTCGTGCGGAACACCACGTCGTCGATCAGGCCCTCGTCCAGCCACTCCCGCCACTCGTACCTGACGTTCGCCGGGAAGCCCATGAGCTGGCCGTGGCACGGGTCCGACCGGAACGCCTCGGTGTGCATGTGCGCCTGGAAGCGCTTGCCCGCCGCTCGTGCGCGCCCGCTCGCCTCGCGTATGAAGTCGCTGTAATGCCGCCCGCGTATCTCGGCGATGCCGGCCTGAGCCTCCTCGCCGCCGTCGGGGTCGCGGCCGTGGATTCGGCGGTACTCCTCGACGACCGGCGCGTCGTATCCGTACTCCAGCGGCTCGTCGGTCAGGCTGCCGTGGGCCGACACGCGGATGTCGAGGCCGTCCACGCCCGAGTCCAGTACTCTGTCGACCCAGCCCGACCAGAGCCTGCGCACTTCGGGCAGCGACTCGGCGGGCGTGGCAGCCAAGTGCTCGTTCTTGCCCCGGGCGAACGCGACGACGCCGTGGCTGGGCAGCGAGCTCCAGAACCGCTCGCCCTTGCCGGTCGAGTTGTCGGCGTCCAGGTAGAGCTGCAGCATCCCCCAGCCGGAGTCGAACTCCAGCCCATGGGTGCGGAAGTCGCGGTTGTGGTCCCAGATGTCGCTGCGCGTCGCCACCGTGATGGGCAGCGGCTCGGGGCCCGGCCCGTACGCCTCGATCATCCCGACAGCCGTATTCCTGAAGTCCGGGCTGCCGTCCTTCAGGTCGGTCGTCACCAGCACGAAGGCGTCCGGCAGGTCCAGCCCGTCGAGGGTCAGCGTCCGCACCGGCGACCCCTTCGACACGACGGGCGCGCCGTAGTAGTCCGCCACGTCCCGCGGCGCAGGCTCGACCGACCCGGTCAGCGTAAAGTCCCCCTCGTACCGCGTGTACCTGTAGTTGTCCGGGCTCACCCATATCTGGATGTTCTCGCGGCCGATGCGTGTGGGCAGGTCGTCGGACTTGCGGAGCTTGATCCTCCTGATGGGTACGGAGTCCAGGCCAGCCGGCCCATTCAACGGCCTGCGGCGGACGCGGGCGTGCGGGTTGCGCTGTATGAACGGGATCACGCTGACCAGCGGGCCGCCGATGCGCCGTATCGCCCCGGGCGGGCTACCGGCCAGTCCCTGCGGCTTGGTGATCGGCGCACCGGCGTTGTAGGGCTTCAGCACGCCGTATATCTCCAGCCCGTGCCTGTGTGCCGCCGCCGCGCCTGCCCTGAGGGGCTCGCCTATGTTCGCCAGCGTCTCAGGGCCGTACGGCATGGCCGGGAATATGTAGCCTGCCCAGTAGGACTCCGGATCGTCGTCGCCGTAGTAGAGCCAGTTGATCCGGCGTACCCCGAGGCCCCGCAGCAGCGACATCAGCTCGTCGAGCAGTGCGTGCGTGTACGGCCCGTCCCGCACGTCGTCGGGAAAGTCCACGGTCGCCGTCAGCATGAACGGGCTCTTCCGCGAAAGCGCCAACTACGTCCTCCTCGAGTATGGCCGACCTCTTGTCTCAGTGGGCCCGGCACCTAGCTGCAACAACCATGCCTACCTGTGGGAGAGGTTTTCGCCGAATTCTGTTCCAAATTGTTTCATTTCGTTCCACTTCCCATCTTTGCCGTTCCTGGGGCTGTTGGTTACTGGAGCCCTTCCATGCAGGTATAATAGCACTGGTGTTCTGGCGGGTCAAGCGGCCGTATGTCCTCATTGTTTTGGCTGCCGAGCCGGGGGGATTTAACCGCAGAGGGCGCGGAGGGCGCGGAGGGAAGAGGGGGATTTAACCACAGAGGGCACAGAGGTCACGGAGGGGAGAGGGGGATGATTGGGGATGGGGAGCGGGGATGGGGACGGTCTGAACTGTGATTTTTGTGATGGGGATGATTGGGATGATGGGGAGGGGGAGCCCCCCGCCCGTCCGCCCCTCTGGGTCCCCCTGCCTTCGCAGGGGCAGGCTCTGCCTGCGCAGGGACGACGGAGTGGGAGGGGATGGACGGATGTGGAGCAGGGATGGTGGGATGTGGAGCGGGGGCGGACGGATGTGGAGCGGCGATGGACGGATGTGGAACGGGATGGTGGGATGTGGAGCGGCAATGGACGGATGTGGAGCGGCGATGGATGGATGTGGAGCGGCGATGGACGGATGTGGTGCGGCGATGGACGGATGTGGAGCGGGGATGGTGGAATGTGGAGCGGCGATGGACGGATGTGGGGCGGGGATGGACGGATGTGGAGCGGGGGCGGCGGGATGTGGAACGGTGATGGCGGGATGTGGAGCGGGGATGGTGGAATGTGGAGCGGGGGTGGCGGCGAGGGGGTTTGCCAAGGAGGAGTCCTTAACCACAGAGGACACCCTTCGACAGGCTCAGGTCACAGAGAACACAGGCGGTGAGGGTGATGTAGCCCAGCGGCCCGGGCGGGGCGATATGGTAGTATCCCGACCTGGAGACAAGCCCTCATGACCAACACCCTCTACTACGGCGACAACCTGGATATCCTGCGGCAGCACGTGCCGGACGAGTCGGTCGACCTCGTCTACCTAGACCCGCCCTTCAACTCGAACGCCAACTACAACGTGCTGTTCAAGGAGCAGTCCGGCGAGGCCTCGCCCGCGCAGATCAGGGCGTTCACGGACACGTGGGAGTGGACCCAGGAGGCTGAGCGCACCTACGAGCAGGAGATCATCACCAACACAGGCACGCCCGCCAACGTCAAGGACATGGTCTCCGCCTTCCGCCAGTTCATTGGCAGCAACGCGATGATGGCTTATATCGTCATGATGACCCCCAGACTCGTGGAGCTGCGCCGGGTCCTGAAGCCCACGGGCTCGATTTACCTGCACTGCGACCCTACTGCCAGCCATTACCTCAAGCTACTCATGGACACCATCATCGGGAAGGAGAACTTCCGCAACGAGATCATCTGGCGCAGGACCGACTTTCACAGCAGCAACACCCGGTTTGGTCGCATCCATGACGTAATCCTGTTCTACACTAAGACTGACGACTACTTCTTTCAGAAACGAGTGCGTCCGTACCACGAAAACTATGTCAGTAGAACATTTCGTTTTCGCGACGAGCGGGGGGCTCATCGACACGGGGACCTGACTGCTGCCGAGATCAGAACCGGCGACTCAGGCGCCGCGTGGAAGGGATATGATCCATCCGCTGCCGGGAGACACTGGGCCATACCGGCTTATCTCCGGGAGGACTTGGAGAGACGGGGCGAGTCCTTGGATGGGCTGACGACGCAGGAAAAGCTAGACCTCGCCTTTAAACACGACCTCATCTACCTACCTGAGAAGAGAGGCGGACAACCGGCCGCTAAGAGATACCTGGCTGATCGAGATGGTGCACCGATACAAGACATTTGGGCATACCAACCGCACACCGAAGGTCAACTCTGGAATTCAGACGAGGGAATCGACGGTGATGTCAAGTGGGTCCAAAAGCCAGAGCGTCTCAGCTACCCGACTCAAAAGCCGGTCGGCCTCCTAAGGCGCATTGTTCAGGCGTCCTCCAACGAGGGCGACGTGGTGCTAGACCCATTCTGTGGCTGCGGCACCTCCGTAGCGGCCGCAGAGGACCTGAACCGCCGCTGGATCGGCATCGACATCACACATCTCGCCGTCGCCCTGATGAAGAGCCGCCTAAGGACCGCTTTCGATCTACACCCCGGCACGGACTACGACGTGGTAGGGGAGCCCGCGGACGTCGGCAGCGCGCGAGCGCTGGCCGAGCAGGACCGCTACCAGTTCCAGTATTGGGCCATGTCCCTGCTGGAGGCTATGCCCCGCAAACAGGACCAAAGGAGAGGCGCCGACAGGGGCATTGACGGCGTGGTCCACTTCATCGACGGGCCGCGCCGGGCGACGAAGAAGGCCATCGTACAGGTCAAGAGCGGCAGGGTGTCCTCGCCGCTGATCCGCGACCTGAAGGGAACCGTGGAGCGCGAGAAGGCGGACCTAGGCCTGTTCATCACGCTGGAGGAGCCGACCCGCGACATGCGTACCGAGGCGGCCAGCGCGGGCTTCTACCACTCGGAGATCTGGCAGCGCGACTACCCCAGGATGCAGATACGCACGGTCGCCGAGCTGCTGGAAGGGCGCGCGTTCGAACTGCCGCAGCACGCGTCAATGTACCAGCCCGCCCAGCGGGTACGCCGTCCCGAAGGCGAGCAGACGGCCATGCCCGAAACGGTTTAGAATCGGAACGAGGTGGGCGAGGACTCATGGCCCGAAGCAGCAGACAGGACAGCAGAAGGACGTACCGGTTCACAGGCCTTTCCCTGGAGAACTGGCGAAACTTCGTCAGTGTAGACGTTGCACTTCAACGGCGTGTCTTTCTCGTCGGTCCCAACGCCTCAGGCAAGTCGAACCTCCTCGATGCGTTCCGCTTCCTGTACGATGTCGCGACTGTTGGAGGCGGATTCCAGGAAGCGGTCAGGAGACGCGGGGGAGTGTCTGGAATCCGCGCCCTGTCAGCCAGCCGATACCCGGACGTCGGTATTCATGTCTCGGTTGGAAATGATGAGGAAGAGACCCGTTGGGAGTATCGGATCCGGTTTGCCCAGGACAACCGCCGCCGCCCCTTCATCAAGGAAGAGACCGTTCTCCACGGCGGCAAGCCCCTCCTCGAAAGGCCTAATGCGGCGGACGAGGGCGACCCGCAGAGGAAGTCGCAGACATACTTGGAGCAGGTCAACGTCAACAGGGAGTTTCGAGAACTGGTCGACTTTCTCGGATCGCTTCGGTATAGGCACATCGTCCCTCAACTCGTGCGCGATCCGGATCGCTCGGTCGGACGGGAGAACGATCCATTCGGTGGGGACTTCCTGGAGCAGCTCGCGCGTACTCAGGCCAGGACCCTACAGTCGAGGCTTCGCCGCATTACAAAGGCCCTGCAGGTAGCGGTCCCGCAGCTCCAGGATCTGGAGTTACAGCGGGACGAACGAGGCACTCCGCACTTGCGGGGCAGGTATGAGCATTGGAGGGCGCGGGGGGCCTGGCAAAGCGAACAGGAACTGTCGGATGGCACGCTGCGATTGCTCGGATTCCTCTGGGCGGTCATCGAGGGCGGCGGGCCCCTGCTGCTGGAAGAGCCTGAATTGTCGCTGCACCCAGAAGTCGTGCGGCATCTGGCTCAGCTAATCGCGCGGGCGCAGCGGGGAGGCGGCCGGCAGATCATCATGAGCACCCACTCCGTCGAACTGCTTCAAGACAGGGGCATCGGCATGGATGAGCTGCTGCTCTTGACTACATCCAGGCGGGGGACAGATGTGCAGACGGCAGGGTCCAGGTTTGAGATAAAGCAAATGCTCGAAGCGGGACTGAGCATGGCAGATGCCGCGATTCCCCTAACGCGTCCTGAGGACTCAGATCAGTTGCCTCTGTTCGCAGACTTGTGACCTTGGACGAATCGGGCGCACCCATCTCTGGAGCCGTTGAAGGGATTCTGGACGAGGTCGTCTTGCACAGGCTGGCCGCGGACTCCGGGATCCGAATGGGGGCAATATTTGGTAAGAGCGGCAAACACCACCTGAGGGCCAGGATCGACGGTTACAACCAGGCCGCAAGAATCTCGCCCTGGATAGTCTTGGTCGACCTAGACAATGAGTATGAATGTGCGCCGTCGCTTTGCGCCGCGTGGCTCCCAGCTCCGTCTGAGCACATGGTCCTTCGAGTTGCGACTCGAGCTATAGAGAGCTGGTTGCTTGCCGATCGCTCCAGCATCGCGACGTTTCTGAGTGTGCCAGTGAGCAGGGTGCCACGTACCGTAGACGACCTCGACAACCCCAAGAAGACGGTTATTGACCTGGCACGAAGATCCCGGAGCAGGGCCATTCGGGAGGACATGGTGCCGCGGGCTGAAAGCGGTGCATCCGAGGGCCCAGCCTACACCTCTCGCATGTCGGAGTTCGTCGGCAGCCAGGGACGGGGCAGGTGGCAGCCCTCCGCCGCTGCCCAAGTGTCGCCGAGCCTGTCCAGGTGCATCCGAGCCCTGAATGAGCTTCGCGGGACCGCTTCCCGTAAGTACTCAACTGACGAGTCTTAGCTGCACCACGCTGCATTCATGCCGTCCTAGCCGTCACACGCGCCGTAGGACCTGGCCGGTGCGGTTGGTGGTGAAGGCGCCGTCTTGGATGGCGGGGACGCCGTTTACCAGGACGTGGCGGACGGCCTGGGCCAGGTGGTTGGGGTCCTCGAGGGTGCCGGTCTCGCCGTAGTTGGCGGGGTCGAGCACGACTATGTCGGCGGCTTTGCCGGGGGCGAGGGTGCCCCTGCCGGTCAGGCCGATGCGGGCGGCTGGGGCGGCGGTGAGCTTGTGCACGGCCTCCTCGACGGGCAGGTGGTCCGGGGCCGGGGACTGGATGGAAGACGGTTCCTGCGGGGCGCTGAGACCGCATACGGCCCGCGGCCATCGCGGGTTCGCTTTTTGGTGAGGCGCTAGTCGCGGGCGCGGGCCTTGTCGCGGCGTTGGCGCTTGCGCCCCGACACCGAGAGCTCCGCCTTGCGGAGACGAAGATTCAGGGGCGTGACCTCCAGCAGCTCGTCGTCGGCTATGAACGCCAGGGCTTCCTCGAGGCTCATCCTCACGGTGGCGTTGAGGCGCTTCGTCACCTCAGCCGTTGAGGACCGCATGTTGGTCAGCTTCTTTTCCTTGCAGACATTGACGTCGATGTCGCCTTCCCTGCGGTGGGAGCCGACGATCATCCCCTCATAGACCGCGGCGCCCGGGTCGATGAAGGTATCGCCCCTGCCCTGGGCGTTCAGCAGACCATAGGTGACGGCCGTGCCGCCCTCCGACGCCACGAGCACCCCGCTGCGCTGGGTCGCTATGTCACCCTGCATGGGCTCGTACGAGCTGAAGACGCCGCTCTTCACCCCGTCGCCCCGCGTAATCCGAAGGAAGTAGGCGTTGAACCCGATCAGCCCCCGGGTGGGTATCTTGTACTCCATGTGGACGTAACCGTCCTCGCCGTACCTCATGTCCCTGAGCTGGCCCATCCGGGCGGAGAGATGCTCGGTCAGCGCGCCCACGTACTCCTCCCGAGTGCTGATGCTCAGGACCTCGTAGGGCTCGTACACCCTGCCGTCGACAACCTTCGTGACCGGCGTGGGCCGAGACACCTGGAACTCGAACTGCTCCCGGCGCATCGTCTCCACGAGGATCGACAGGTGCAGCTCGCCCCGCCCGGAGACGACGAACACGTCCGGGCTGGGCGTGGCATCCACCCTGAGGCTGATATTCGTCCGCAGCTCCCTGGCAAGCCGTTCGTGAAGGTTGCGGGAGGTGCAGTGGACGCCCTCTCTACCCATGAAGGGCGAGGTGCTAACCCCGAAGGTCATGCGCACCGTGGGCTCGTTGACGTCGATTTTTGGAAGGGCCTCCGGGCTCTCGGGCGAGGCTATGGTATCTCCTATGGACACGCCTTCAGGCCCAGCCACGGCCACGATGTCCCCGGCGTGGGCCTCCGGCACCTCGACGCGCTCCATCCCCCTGAACACGAAGACGCGATCGAGGTTGTGAGTGCTGCCCTTGCTGTCGCGGCCCAGCAGGGCCACCTCGTCCCCCTGGCGAAGCATGCCGTTGGAGATGCGCCCCACGGACACCTGGCCCAGATAGTTGTCATAGTCCAGGGCCGCCACCAGAAGCTGGAGCGGTGCATGGGGATCGCTGGCGGGCGGAGGCACCGACTCAAGGATGGCCTCGAAAAGGGGCTGCATGTCCGTCCCCGGCGCGTCCGGGTCCGTGGTGGCGCAGCCCTCGCGGGCCGAGGCGTAGAGCACCGGGAAGTCCAGGTGCTCCTCCCTCGTGGCCAGCTCCAGGAACAGGTCCTGGACCATCGCGAGCACCTCCGCCACGCGGGCCTCGGGGCGGTCGATCTTGTTGATGACGACCATCGGCGTGACATCCTGCTGGAGGGCTTGACGCAGTACGTATGTCGTCTGGGGCATGGGACCGTCGACGGCGTCGACCAGCAGCAGGCAGCCGTCCGCCATATTCATGACGCGCTCCACCTCGCCGCTGAAGTCGGCGTGGCCGGGCGTGTCGATGATATTGATACGGACGCCGCCGTAGGAGACCGAGGCATTCTTGGCCAGGATCGTAATGCCGCGCTCCCTCTCCAGCGGGTTGGTGTCCATGATCAGAGCGCCCACCTGCTGGTGGGCCTGGAAGACCTGGCCCTGCTTCAACAGCGCGTCGACCAGGGTCGTCTTGCCGTGGTCGACGTGCGCTATGATGGCCAGGTTGCGAATCGCGTTGTTCCGGTTGTCGCTCAATTTTTCACCCCAACAGATAATGGTAGCAGGGGGCGGGCCCCTTGTCGGTGTTTATTCGCACGCCATTCCACGGTTCCGCGCCGTTGGTCCAGGCCAGCCGGTGGACTTGCCCATGCCCACTCGATTGACACCCCCAATGCGCCGAACATAGAATGGACTTGCAGGCCGACAGATACGAGACCGAACCTGCACATGGAGAAGATCCAATGGCCGAGACTGCTGAACTGACCAAGGATGTCGTCATGGAGGCCCTCAGGGACGTCTACGACCCGGAGATCCCCGTCAACGTCGTCGATCTGGGGCTCGTCTACGACTGCCAGGTCGAGGACGGCGACGTGCAGGTGAAGATGACGCTGACCTTCGCGGGCTGCGGCATGGGCCCGTACATCGCGCAGCAGGCCGAGTGGCGCATTGCGGAGATCGAGGACGTGGAGGACGTGGAGGTCGAGATGGTGTACGACCCCCCATGGACGCCCGACCTGATCTCCGAAGAGGGCAAGGCGCTGCTGGGCCTCGACTGACCGGCGCCCGAATTCCCATCACCTGATCGAACCGGAGCGGACGCCGCGAGTGCGTCCGCTTCTTGTTTTGCCGCCAGGAGAAGATAGATGACTCAACAGCGCCCGCCCAACCAGCAGCAGGCTGCCCAGGCACGCGCCAAGATCGAGCAGATGAAGCGCCAGTTCGAGCAGAAGCGCGCCATAGCCGACAGCCTGGGGGGCATCGGCACCCAGATCGGCGTCTACAGCGGCAAGGGCGGCGTCGGCAAGACGACCGTCGCCGCCAACCTGGCCGTCACCCTGGCCCAGGACGGAGCCGCGGTCGGCATCCTCGACGTGGACATCGACTGCCCGAACGTCGTCCGCGCCATGAAGGTGGCCGAGGTACCCGTGGTGAGCGAGGACAACAAGCTCGTGCCGCCGGAGCGGTTCGGGGTGCGCGTCATGTCCATGGCCTACTTCCAGAAGAACGAGGAGGAGGCGACGATCTGGCGCGGGCCGATGATCCACAACGCGATCAACCAGCTCCTGCAGAGCACCGACTGGGGCCAGCTCGACTACCTGGTCGTCGACCTTCCGCCGGGCACGTCCGACTCGCCGCTCACGGTCATGCAGACCCTGAGCCTGGACGGCTTCGTGGTGGTCACCACGCCCCAGGAGCTTGCGAAGATCGACGCCAAGCGCTCGATCAACATGATCAGGACGCTCAAGGTGCCCGTGCTGGGCGTGGTCGAGAACTTCGCCGGCGAGGTCTTCGGCTCCGGCGCGGGCGAGGAGCTGGCGGACGAGATGGGGCTGTCCTTCCTGGGCAGGCTGGAGATGCGCACCGACTACCGCGACACGTCGCGCCCCACCGTCCTCACCAGCGTCAGGGTCCTGCAGGAGTATCGCAATATAGCCGCCAGCACGAAGGCGGCACTGGAAGGCGTTGCAGCGGGTGTGAGTTAGATCAGGCTCCTAAGGGCAATGCATTCAGGAGCGCATAGAGGATACGTGCCGGGGCGAACGTCCGTCGCGACGCTCAACCTTACCCTCCCTGAGTAGTAGGCCAAGAATGCTGTAGGACAAGTAGTCCTTTTGTCTGCCTCGGTAGTCGCTACGAAGGCCCAGGGAGCTAGCTACCTCCGAGTTTGTGAGACCTCTGGGATTTGCCTCGATCAGCTTAACTACAGCTCCCTTGAGTATCGATAGTCCCAGTTGGGCTTGTTCAACCGCACCCTGTGGTACAACGATGCGAGTACGCTTCTTCGGTTCCGTACCAGAGGGAACAACGGAGTTTGTAAGGAGGCCGCCCATATCCTCCGTGCCAAAAGCAGAGATTAGTTCGGCTTCAAGGCGAAGGGCATCAATCTCTTCTAGGTTGTCAACCAAGATGTCCACAAGAGGGCTCAGACCAGCATCTAGAATCTCCTGGATACGAGCATACTTTCGAGTCCTATCTGGTGTGACTAGATGCTCGTAGGCTCGGCTACCTGTACCCTTTCCAATGTAGAACGGCTTGGCAGGCGAGGATCGCGGATCCTTCAGCGAGTAGACGTAGAAGAAGCCTGAATGCATCATCTATACCTCATCTCAGTCTGAGCCTACGGCCTGGTGGATCTCGTCGAGCCAGACTACGAGCTCGGCGGTGGCGTCGTTGTTGTAGCCGGGGCGGCCTGAGGCGGCCCACTCCCACGCGCCGTTCTCGGACTGGGCGTCGATCAGGTTGTCGCCGACCCTGATGGCCATGTCGCGGTACTTCGCCTCGCCCGTGAGCGTGTACATCATCGACGCCGCCCAGCCTACTTTGCCCGCCCGCAGCAGGCGGAAGTGGTAGTCGCCCACGTGGTCGCAGAACAGCATGTACCTGCGGGCCAGGTCAAGCCACTCCTCCTCCCCGGTCGCCATGTAGAGGCGTGACAGGAAGCCCGCGGCGATGCCTGGGTGGAAGAAGGACTGGTCGCGCGACTCGTCCCGCGTCAATACGTAGCGAAAGTCGTCGCCGTCGCGCACCTCCGTGATCAGGCCGCTGTCGCGGCTGTACACCGTCCACATCTCCTCGGGGTAGTTGGGCTGGTCGTCCATCATGCGCTTCATCCAGGTCCCCAGGCCCCGGGCGACGTCCAGGCGTCCCGTGTAGATGGCGCACCAGCCGCTGCCACTCACCACCCACAGGTCCTGCTCTGTCGACGCCGCGCGCTCGGTCGGGCTGGAGTAGAACCCGCCACTCTCCGGGTCGTGGAAGCGCATCAGGAAGTCCATGCCGCGTTGGGCGAGGTCGAACTGGCCAAGCCTGTGCGCGCCCTTGATCACCCAGGCGTTGTGGTAGGTGTAGTAGAAGCTGTCCAGCTGGTCCGCGGGCCTGGGCCCGAAGTCGCCGTCCGGGGTGAAGCCGTTGCGCCGCACCCAGTCCAACAGGCGGCCAGCCGCCCCGGAGATCCCGCACACCATCAGCGCGGCGGGCACCTTGTAGTACTCGGTGACGCCCTGCTCGGGGTCGCCGAAGCTGCCGTCATCGTGGAGCTGGGTCAGCAGGTACCGCCCGCCCCTGTCCCTGGCCTCTCTGAACCTGTTCATGGCTTTCTCCTTACAGGCGCTACTACTCTGTCACGAGAGCCTTCATGTACATACCTGCCTTTGCGAGTCGACGGCAACGGCCGGGGAATGGATTCCCGCCTTCGCGGGAATGACGGTGGGGGGTCACGCGTCAACGAGCTCGATGTTGGACAGCGAGGCCTCGATCTCGCCGCTGTCCACTCGCCGCGTCAGGTCCACGATGGCCTGGTTGATGGGGGTGGGGACGCCGACCTGCTGACCCTTGCGGACGACGTAGCCGTTGAGCTGCTCCACCTCGGTCGCCCGGCCCTTCATCAGGTCCTGGGCGAGGGACGGCCGGCCGGTGCCGATGTTCTTGCCGTGCTCGACCAGCAGGCCCTCCACCTCTTCCTTCGCGGCGCCGTCGTCGAGCGCACGGTTGAACAGCTCGGCCGGGACGCTGCTAATCGGCTCCACCGATACGCCGTGGGCCTCGGCCACGCGCACCAGCTCGGCCGCGATCCGTATGGACAGGAAGCGGACCTCGGGGTTGAACCGCAGCTCGGCCGACTTCAGCCCCGTGAAGCCCGCCACGGCGTTGCTCATCGAGTTGGTCGCGAGCTTGGCCCACCGCTCGCCCCAAAGGTTCGTCGTGGTCTTGGTGATGCCGGCGTCACCCAGCACCTCGGCGAGTCGTTGAAGACGCTGGGTGATCAGCCCGCTGGGCTCCCCGACGGTGAAGGCCGGGCGGTCGATGGCGCTGGTGCGCTCCGGCGTGCCAGGCTCGTACATCCCCGCGCCCAGCGTTACTACGCAGCCGACGACGCGCGACCAGCCGAGCACGTCCGCGATGGCGTCCTCGTTGATGCTGTTCTGGGCCGACACCACGAAGCCGCCCGGCGCCAGGTGGGGCTCGATGAACTTGGACGCCCAGCTCGTGTCGTACGACTTGACCGCCAGGAACACCACGTCGAACTTCGTCCTCGCGGCGGATACCTCGCCCAGATGCAGGGCGGCGGGCCGGACGGTGAACTCGCCCTCGTGGGACTTCACGGTCAGGCCTGCGTCCTTGATGCGTTCGATGTTCGCCGGCCACAGGTCTATCAGTGTGACGTCGCGCCCGCCGCGGGCGAGGTACCCGCCGATAACCCCGCCAATCGCCCCCGCGCCAAGTACTGCAATCTTCATTCGGTCTCTCTCCTGTGTTGTGCCTCGCTCTTCCAGTCCGGGGAGTCACCCTCACCTCAATCCTCTCCCGTCGAGGGAGAGGAGGGGACGCTCCTCGCCGCCGTTGATGGTTAGGCGGGTCTGTGTGTGCTGTTCCACGCGGTCGCGGTCGAGGGGGAGGTAGGAGTGCTTGCCCGACAGCCAGGTGGCTAGCTGGTCGCAGTAGTTGGGGCTGCCCGGGTTGCCGGACAGGCCTGCCGTGTCGACCGCCCAGAGGCCGGGCGGGTCGTCGGACAGCTCGGCGTTGATCCTGTAGTTCGCTCCTACGGCCGCCAGGTACGTGGGGTCGAAGCCCGTGTTGCACACCGTGATGCCGCTGCCTCGGACGGGGTCGCCGCCCCTGTTCAGGGTCTCGAATATCTCGCCGCGCGACGTGAGGTGGTGGTCGAGCCTCACCGTGTGTACCGCGCCCCACGTCCACGCGGCCATGTCGTCACCCAGCCTCGACTCCAAGTCGTCGAGCGCCGTATTCATCGCCTCGACGATCGCGCCCTCCCTGTCGCCGCCCTCGAACCAGCCGTGCTCGTCGCCGGCTAGCAGGGTCAGAGACAGCCCCGCCATAGCCGTGCCCAGCACCTCGGCCTGGTCGGGCTCGAAGCGCTCGGCGGCAGCCCTCAGACCCCAGTAGTGGAACGCGCTCTCGAATATCGCCGCGCCCACCCGGTCCGGCTCCATCATGCAGTCCCACTTCCTCAGGTGGCCGGCGGCCTCCGCGATCCTGGCGTCGTCGACCTTCTCAAGCGTCCCTATCAGGCCGGGCAGGCCCTCCTGCGCCCTGAGGGACATGGAGTCCATTTGCATCTCGGCCACGTCTTCGCGGGTGAGCCGGTCCTTCTCCTCGATCATGGTGCGTATGCGGCGGGCGCGGTGGCCGCTGCTCCACACGCCCGACAGGGGGTAGGGGAAGTCCTCGGGCGCGAGCCGGTTGTTCGCCGAGCGCACCCAACCCTGGTCGGGGTCCTCCATGCGCGGCATGGCGTCGTAGGGGATGGACTCGCGCCACTGGTGGGCCGGGTCCCAGCCCGGCCGGTAGCCGCGGCCCCAATTCTCCTTGATGGGGATACGGCCCACCGACTGGTAGCCGAAGTGACCATCCACGTCGGCGAACCCGAAGCTCCACGTAGGCACGATCCACGTCCTCAGCGCCTCCCGGATCTCGGCGGCGCTGGTAGCCCTGTTGAACGCGAGCATGGACGTGATCTCGTCGCACGGCTCGTGGCCCATCCATCTGAGCGAGACGGGGCCGCTGTCCCTGGCGATGCCGGGCACGATCTCGTCGGCCAGCGGGCCGTTCCGCGTCGACCTGATCGTCCGGGTGACGGGGTCCGCGCCCTTCACCTCTATGCGCTCGACGACCTCTGACGCCCGCTCCCACTCGCCGTCGTAGAGGAAGTGGCCGGGCCTGTCCGGGTGCTCCTTCTCCTGGTAGAGGTCGCGCTGGGCGCAGATGTTGTTGGTCAGGCCCCAGGCGGTGCGCTCGTTTCTTCCGAATGTGATGCCCGGCACGCCCACGTACCCCGCGCCGACCGTGTTGAATCCAGCGCCCGACAGGTGCACCTGGTACCAGCAGGACACGCTGCCGAAGGCGATGTGCGGGTCGCTCGCGAGTATGGGCAGGCCGGAGTCCGAGAGCTTCCCGCCGATCACCCAGTTGTTGCTGCCGAGCCCTTCGTCCGGGTCGCTGACGACCTCTCCGACCCTCTCGCCGCCCGACCTGTTGGGCGGGTAATGGCCGTGGGGGACGATGCTCTCGTCCTCCGCCTCGCCGAGCAGGAACGCCTGGTAGAGAGGGCCGTCGCCCAGGGCGCGCCTCGCCATCTCAGGCAGAGCGATGACGGGCAGCCGCCCGGTGAGGTACCAGCGGAACTCGGCCCAGATGGCTATGGAGTCGACGGGCGACCAGGGTTCCGGCTCGTAGTCGAGCAGTTCGAACTCGATGGGCAGTCGCGACCGGCTCTCCTCCATAGCCGCGTTGATGCCGCCCGAGAAGGCCTCGAGCAGGTCCCTCGTCTCAGCGGGTATGCGGTCTATCTCCTCGGCGGCGATGCGGTTGATGCCGACCGTGCGGGCGATGATGTCCGTCTCCAGCCCGTCCGGGCCCAGCACCTCGGCAAGGCGCCCCACGGCCTTGCGGCGCAGGTAGTCGAGCTGCCACAGCCTGTCCTGCCCCATCGCGAAGCCGTAGCCGAAGAAGAGGTCGCCGGCGGTGTCGGCGTAGATGTGGGGTGTGCCGGTCTCGTCGCGCAGGATCTCGACCGGTCCTTGCCCGTCGAACGTCCGGGTTGTCGCCATGTCCGGCACTCTCGACTCGAGCTCCCCGTGCCACCAGTCGTCGAACTCTGCGCGGCTCATCCCGGCGTCGGCGCACACCGCGTCGATGGGCTCGCCCGCGCCGAGCCGCTTCAGTCCTATGCCAAACAGATACCGCAACGCGTCGATGTTCGTGTGATTAGACTCGCCCTCGCCAACCCGTCTCAAGTAGCTCACATCGTCCTCCCAATCGGTGTTGGAGTCCAGGGTCGTACCCTGGTCAAGCTTATCGCGCCTATTGTGAACATGACTGCAACCACGATGTATCCCGGACCGTAGTCTCCCATGCGGTCGAAGGACTGGCCGGCGAGCAGCGGCCCCAAGAGCCCCGACACGGCCATGGTCAGGGAGATCAGGCCCGTGATGCTACCGAAGTGCTTCAGCCCGAACGTCTCCTGGATCACGAGGTTGATGAGCGCGCCGTACGAGCCCATGAAGAGCCCGAACAGGGGCACTGCCAGCCATGCGATCGGAGGCGTCGGGAACAGCACCATCATCACTATGAAGAACGCCTGGCCGGTCAGGCTCACCATCATCATCCGGCGGGCGGTGACCAACTCCGAAAGATACCCGAAGCTCATCTTTCCCGCCATCCCGAACAGGGCAAGCAGGCTCACGGCCCGTGCGGCGGTCTCCAGCGACATGCCGGAGGTTATCAGGTGGTCGGGCACCTGGGGCAGGATGGCGCTGTACGTGAACGAGCCCAGCATCAGCGAGAGGCCGAGGAGGTAGAAGGTGGGGCCCCGGATGACCTCGCCGACGGCCTGGCCCGTGAGCTGGGGCGCGGAACCCGCCCTTCCGGTCCCCCGCGAGGCTCTTGATTCAGGGAACTCGCGGACCAGCACGACCGACAGGAAGGCGATGACGAAGGTCAGACCCGCCAGCAGCATGAATGCGCCCCTCCAGCTTCCGGCCGCGAGCATCGGGCCGACCATGAGCGGGATGACGAAGCCGCCGAAGTTGTTGCCCATGGTGGTCAGGCCCATCACCCGGCCCCGCATCCTGGGGAACCAGACGGAGACGAGGCGTCCGGCCGGCAGCGTGGTCGACCCCGAGAAGGCCACGTACTGGAAGAAGCTGAGAGCGTACCAGTGCCAGAGCTGGGACATGAAGGGTCTGAGCAGGAAGCTCAACCCCATGATCAGCAGCGATCCTGCCATCAGCGGTCTCGCGCCGCGACCGTCCATGAACCTGCCGAGGAAAGGCCCTGTGAGGGCGCCCACGGCGACGAAGGACAGCGACACGCTGATGGCGGTGCGCTGCCATCCGAACTCCTCCTCGAGGGGTCCGATGAACAGTCCAAAGGCGTAGCCCGGCCCTATGGAGATGGCCGAGGAGAGGAATACTGTCCCGACTACGAGCCAGCCGTAGTAGGCAAGCTGGCCCTGGAGCCCGGAGTAAGCGGCGCGCATCGCCCTATAGTACCACCGAGCGGGGGCCGTGGAGAGTCAAGTCACCCTGATAAGGGTCAGGAACTCGGAGAGCTAGCGAAGGCTTGCGTGATAGCAATAGTCAGACCTCGCTACTCTCTGGACGAACTCACGCCGGCGAAGTATCTTAAAGTGTCTCTAACTGGGGCCATAGTTGTCTACACGAACATCACAAAGGTAGGGCCTTTCCAAAGTTGCTCAACGCTGCGGAAGGTGGGCTGACGGCATGGTCGAGGGGATGGATTCCGGCTCGGGGGCCGGAATGACGAGAGTGGCTCTACCATGACTTTGGAAAGGCCCTGTCACAAAGGAAGGAAATCGCCACCGTGCTCAAGAAAGTGATTCGCGTCGTCGTGGGTTTCGCGCTTCTGGCATCGACCGCCACATTGGTCGCCTGCGCCTCAGAAGAGGAAGGGGTCATCAGGATAGGGGCCGCGGTCAGCGAGACGGGGAGGTATGCCCACGAGGGTGAGTACACCCGACGGGGGTATCTCACGTGGGAGGAGTGGGTGAACGACGAACATGGTGGCATCAGGGTGGGCGACGACCGATACAGGGTAGAGCTGGTCATGTACGACGACCGGAGCGACCCGTCTGTCACCGCCGAGCTCGTCGAGCGGTTGATCGCCGAGGACAAGGTAGACTTTCTGCTGGGGCCGTACAGCTCCACGCTCACTCAGAGCGCCATCGAGGTCGCCGAAGCCAATGGCACTATCCTGGTAGAGGGCACCGGGGCGTCCGAAACGCTCTTTCAGCAGTCGTACAGGAACCTGTTCGCAGTACTCACTCCGGCAGGGAGATACACTCAATCCGCACTTGAGGCTCTGGCCGTTACGGGGGCCAGGTCCATCGTCATAGCCTACGCCGATGCCACTTTCCCCTCCAGCGTAGCCGAGGGCGCCAGGCAGTGGGCCGCAGAGTATGGCCTGGACGTGCTCGCCGTTGAGAAGTATCCGCAGGACATATCCGATGTCTCCGCCCTCCTGTCGAAGCTCAACGCCCTGGACCCGGACGTCTTCGTAGGGGCAGGGTATTTCAACGACGCCGTTCTCTTCACCAGTACCGCCAAGGAGATCGATTTCAACCCCAAGGCGATGGTGCTCACCGTCGGTCCGACCGACCCGGAGTTGATCGAACGGCTGGGTGAGGATGCCAACTACCTGATCGGCCCGACGCAGTGGGAGGCGTCGATGAGCTATCGGGGCGAATACTTCGGCTCTGCGTCGGACTATTCCGAGAGATACAGGGACATGTGGGGAGGGCCTCCATCGTACCAGTCCGCCTCTGCTACGGCCGCTGCACTTGCGCTGCACCTTGCCATCGAATCCGCCGGCTCCCTGGACGCCGATGAGGTGAGGGCAGCCCTCCGCAGCCTGAACGTGGACACGTTCTACGGCAGCATCAGCTTTGATTCCACAGGCAAGAATGAATCCAAGCCTATGGGGGCGGCCCAGATACAAGACGGCGGAACCCACGTGGTTGCGCCTGCGAACGCTGCCGTTGCCGACATGATCTATCCGGCCCCGAGCTGGAAGGACCGATAAGAGTCTGCCTGAACGTGCCGAAGGGACCTGGGGCGCGGTCACCAACCAACAACCCAGATAGACCTGGTGCGACACTGCCTGGTCAACCAAGGGAGCTTAAGCCATGCGCATTTCGTCGTATGAGACGATGGCGGTCCGCATCTGGCGTGAGCCGGGGCCGACCGCTCCTCGCGATCAAGCGGACTTCGTGACGCTGCGGCTGCGCACGGACGACGGCATAGAGGGCATCGCCTACGCGGGCTTCGCTTCGAAGCTGGTGACGAGGGCGCTCAAGGAGCTCGTGGACGCGCTGGCCGCCGAGACCGTCGGCGCGGACCCGCACGCGGTGGAGGAGATCGGTCGCGGCCTGCTCCTCGAGGCGGGTGACAAATCGCCCGCGGGCCTGGTGACCCGTGCCGTCGCGGCGATAGACGTGGCGCTCTGGGACATCAGGGGCAAGGCGCTGGGCATGCCGGTGTGGAAGCTGCTGGGCGCGGGATCGGGCGCAATGCCCACGTATGCGAGCGGCTACCTGTGGCGCCACTTCGACCTGGACCAGCTCGCAGCGGCGGCGACGGATCTCGCCTCGCAGGGGTTCCGCGCCATGAAGCTCCGCATGGGTGCGGAGGAGACCGTCGAGGCGGAGCTGGCGCGGCTACGGACGGTGCGCGAGGCCGTCGGCGACAGCATCACCCTGATGGTGGACATCAACCAGGGGTGGGACGTGAACACGGCCATCACGGCGGGGCGGGCGATGGCCGAGTATAACCTCTATTGGCTCGAGGACCCGACGCATTTCGAGGGCTACGCCGGGCTCGCGCGCATAGCGGACGCGCTGGACACGCCCATCGCGGCGGGCGAGTACGCCTACGGGATCGTGCCGTTCCGGCACATGCTGGAGGCGCGCTCCATCGACATAGTCATGGTGGACCTGCTGCGCGCCGGCGGGATCACCCCGTGGATGAAGATCGCGCACATGGCGGAGGCCTTCAACCTGCCGGTGGTGACGCACCTAGCGCCCGAGATACTGGGGCATGCGCTGGCGGCAGCGCCGAACGGCCTGTACGTGGAGCACATGCCCTGGGCGTTCCCGCTGTTCGAGGAGGTGCCGGCTGTGGATGCGTCGGGACAGCTGGTCATGCCGGACGCGCCGGGGTTGGGGTTGGCGTTCGACGAGGAGCGCCTGGCGGCGTCGGCGCTGTAGGCCGGACACGCAACTCACTGGGTTGGGCTGACGATGTCTCGCACTTCGGTGACGTGGTCGATGACGTGGTCTGGGGGCATGAGATCGGGGGGATACTGACGGCCCCGGCGGACCCAGGCGGCCTTCATTCCGAACCGCTTGGCGCCGTCGATGTCGGCCTCGGGATTGTCGCCGACGAACATGATCTGCCCGGGGTCTGCGAGTCCGGTCGCCTCCAGCGCGTCCTGGAATATCCTGGGGTCGGGCTTGCGGTAGCCGGCCTCCTCGGAGACGATGATGAACGGGGCGAGCTCATCCAGGCCCGCTTTCCGGCACTTGCCGTGCTGGCTCGGTGAGCCGTTCGTGACGATGCCCCACGGCATCCGCCGCTCGTTGAGCAGGGCGAGGAACCCGTTGACCTCCGCGTCCGGCTCTACCTGCCGCTCCATCTCGGCGCGGTACCACCTCGTCAGCGAGTCCATGGCCAGGCCGGCGTCCGGCCACTCACTGAGCCACCGCCTGAGCATCCCCTCCCTGTCGTTGTAGCCGTCGCCGTCCCACCGCATCATCATCGCGACCGCCTCGTCCCTCGCCACGGATGTATTGGGGCTGAGGTGCTCGTCGTAGAAGCTCTCGGCCACGCCGCGAAAGGCGCCGTACCTGTCGAGCAGGGTATTGTCCAGGTCGAAGATCAGGCCGTCGATTGCGGTCAATGTCTGCCTCCAGTCAGGCCATCTGTGGTCGAACCGGCACCCGTAGATTGTACGTTGCGTGTGTTGCATAGACCGATGCCGTTACTTCGGTATGACAGGCCAGTGCCAAAGAACTTGTTTCTTTTGACCCCCCCCAATGTGTTTCTTGTAGACTCAGTACGTACCTAACGCCACAGCACATATGCGCTTGGCTACTTGGGAGTGCCCCGCGTATGGTGTTATTCGGATAGGTGCACAACTGATCTCCCAGCAAGGCTGACTACTAGGAGACATGTCTTGTCAAGATTCTCAATTGGTGTCCTTTTTCTTATATTCCTAGCTTGTGCCCAGCCGCCAGCGTCCCAGACGACCCCGGAGCCCCCTGCGACCACCCCCAGAGTATTGTCTACTCCTAAGCCCACACCAGACGTTCAGGCCACCGTTCAAGCCATGGTCCAAGCCACAGTGGAGGCGAAATCCAAAGGCACCCTCTCACCAATAGCAACTCACACTCCTGTCCCAGCACCCACATTCACTCCTACGCCGACACCGCTCCCAGCGCCCACATTCACCCCTACGCCTACGCATACACCGGTCCCCCTAGGCGAATTGGTGGCCAAAGACACGGTTTTGAGGTGGGGAGAGCGAACAGCTGTTACTGCGATCAACCTGTCGCCGCCAGACCTCAAGGTCAATCTCAACTACACTCCTAACCTTCGGGCAGGTTCAGCCTGCGCAGGCCATGATTCGAGATGGGTCGAGGCAAAGCTGGGTGTGCCCGTCATACTCAAGGCGTGTGCATCAGGCGAGGCTACAGTGAGGCTCCTGACAGAAGACGGTAGAACGGAACTGGATAGCATCCAGGTTATGATCCTAGAGCCACCTACTCCGACCATCACGCCCACGCCGACTATCACACCTACGCCGACTGTCACGCCCACTCCTACGGTCACACCTACTCCCACCATCACACCTACTCCGTTCACGGGTGAGTGGGAGGAGCTACGGACTCAGCCTGACGCTCTGACCGGCAGAGAGCTACTGGGAATCGGGCTACGCTCTGAGGAAGGCACTGGTCCTGTGCTGATCGCTAGATGCTCGTACAACTCAAGCTTTGATCACGAGAACGGTCTTAACCTGTTCATTGATTGGGATGAGGCTATAGGGGCTGATGGCTACACTCCTGAAGTACTCTACCGATTCGGTGACGAAGATATCCGCGAGGCGACTTGGAATCCGAACGTGGGAGATTCGGTTAGTGCCACGTTCGTATCTAACGAACTGGGCTTCATAGCGGTGATGATTCGCTGGGACCGACTTGCGGTCAGGGTCGAGAAGGAGGACGGTGACAACATTACCGCCTCGTGGTCCATCGCGGGTTTCAGGGATGCGGTCAGGCCGGTACTTGAAAAGTGCGGGTACGCCCCACTATAGGAGGCTCTGCACTCCGTTCGCCCTTCGTGTGGCCGACTGGAGCCGGGGGCTGTATTCCGGCTCAAGGCCGGAATGACGGCGGGCTTGCCTTCGTGTTGCGGTGGTGGCATGACGGCAGTAGCCGGGGAGGGCGGGTTTCAAACCCGCCCCTACACCACCAATACGCATGGGCCTCTGCGGGTGGACACGTGGGTCCGCCCCCTACGTAGTACAGGGCCAGTCCCTGCGTGAGGTTGGGTACGGTTCGCGCGGCAGGCCCTTACGATGCTAGTAGAGGGGCGCGAGGGCCAGGAGGGTGTCGGTGGCGTAGTCGATGGCCAGCATCAGGGGGGCCGGGTAGACGCCGAGGAGGATGGTGGCGGCGAATAGGGCGGCGAGGAGGGCCGTGGTGAGGCGGGGGAGGCGCAGCTTGGTGTCGTCTTCGGCGGGGTCGACGTACATGCGCTTGATGACCATGAGGTAGTAGTAGAGGGAGACGAGGCTGGCGGCTATGGCGAGGCCGGCGAGCCAGAGGAGTCCGCTGAAGGCGGCGGCGTTGAACAGGTAGAACTTGCTGACGAAGCCCGCGAATATGGGCAGCCCCGCCAGCGAGAACAGCGACGCGGCCATGACCATCGCGAGGCCGGGCGAGCGCGACGCCAGGCCTGAGTAGGCGGCGGTGTCCTCCCTGCCGGTGGCGTCGTAGACGGTGCTGACGCACAGGAATGCGGCCATGTTGGTGACGGCGTAGGCCACTATGTGCAGCATGATGCCGCTCACCACCAGGGCGTAGCCGTCGATTCCACGCCCGGCGCCCGCCGAGCCGCCCGCGTCGAGGGCAGCGAGCGCCGCGATCCCGAGCAGCAGGTAGCCGACGTGCCCGACGCTGGAGTAGGCCAGCAGGCGCTTGATGTTGGTCTGCACGAGGGCCACGAGGTTGCCCAGCACCATGGTCAGCGCGGCCAGGACAGCCATCACGACCTGCAGGTCGCCGTGGGCGGGCACGAGCGCGTCGATGAAGAGCCGCACGATCAGCGCGAAAGCCGCGGCCTTGGACCCGACCGCCAGGTACGCGGTGATGGGCACGGGCGCGCCCTCGTAAGCGTCGGGCGCCCACATGTGGAACGGCACGGCGGCGACCTTGAAGGCCAGGCCCACGATGAGCAGGGCCAGCCCGACCTGCACTCCCAGACCCGGGTCGGGCATCTGCGACAGCGCCGCGCCCATCTCCTCGAACCGGGTCGTGCCCAGGAGCCCGTATACCTGGCTGATGCCGTAGAGCATGAGGGCGGACGAGAACGCGCCCAGCAGGATGTACTTCGTACCGGCCTCGTTGGACTTGGGGTTGTAGCGGTCGAACGAGACGAGCACGTAGAGTCCGAAGCTCAGCAGCTCCAGCGATATGTACGCCGTCAGCAGCTCGCGGGACGACGCCATGAGCATCATGGCGAGCACGGTAAACAGCAGGATGCCGTAGTACTCGCCAGGGTGCTCCAGGTGCCTCTTAACGTATACGACACTGGATAGCACGACTACGGCCCCCAGTGCCACGAAGAAGACTTTGAAGACGAGCGCGTACCCGTCGAAGACCAGCGCGCCGCCGTAGAGGCTGAGGTCGGCGGCGATCAGCTGCCGGTAGAGGGGCCCGGCATCCCCACGGGTGGTGAACATCAGGGCCGCGACTATGCCCACGAGCCCGACGACGGCAATGACAGGGAGGACCTGCTTGCGGCGGTCGGGCAGGAACAGGTCGACGCCGAGCACGAGGAATGCGAGGGCGGTGAGGAGGAACTCGGGGATTAGCAGCGTGAGGTCGTTCATGCTGCAGTGCCCCTTCCAAGCAGAACCCCGTGAGCCCCCGTTTCCCGCCGGAAGGGCGTCCCCCTCATCCTAGCCTTCTCCCGCCAGGGGAGAAGGGACTTCGCCAGACTCTTCATCATGCGCCTGCCATGGCCCCGAGGAGCCTTGCCACGCTCTCGTCGATGGCGTTTATGAACAGAAACGGCAGGAGTCCCATAAGGAGTATGAACGCCGCCAGCAACCAGGACGCGATGGTCTCGACCCTGGACATGTCGAGCCGGAGGACCTGCCCTGAGCCCGGCGAGGCGAGCCAGCGGTCGTCGGTCGTGCCGAAGAAGACCTTGGCGACCAGTCGCAGGATGTAGACGGCGGTGATGGCCGCGCCTATGACGGCGAGCGCCCCTAGGATGGGGTACGTCTGGAACAGGCCCAGGAACACGAGGAGCTCGGCGACGAACCCGCTCAGCCCAGGCAGGCCCAGGGACGTCAGGCCCGCGATGACGAAGAGCACGGTCGTGGTCCTCATCGGCTTGGCCATGCCCTCGAGGACGCCGATGTCGCGGGTGTGCGTCGCTTCGTAGATCGAGCCGACTACCGCGAAGAATAGGGCAGTCATTATGCCGTGGGAGAACATCTGGAGGACCGCGCCGCCCACGCCGAGGTAGTGGAGGGTCGCGAGGCCCATCAGCACGTAGCCCATGTGGCTCACGCTGGAGTATCCGACGACGTACTTCAGGTCGCGCTGGCCGAGGGCCGAGATCGCGCCGTAGATTACGTTCACTGTGCCGAGTCCCAGGAGCAGGGGCATCCAGGTCTCGGCGCCCTCGGGCATCAGTCCCATGCCGACGCGCAGGATGCCGTACGCGCCGAGCTTCATCAACACGCCGGCGTGGACCATGCTGACGGCGGTCGGCGCGGCGACGTGGCCGTCGGGCGACCAGGTGTGGAAGGGCCACATGCCCGCCAGGACGCCGAAGCCGACCATCAGGAACGGGAAGAATATGCGCTGGAAGGTGACGGGGAACTCGCCGTTCTCGTGGAGGGCGACAAAGTCGAAGGTGCCCAGGTCGGCCTGGGCGAAGATGGCCATCAGGGCAATCCAGATGAGCACGCTGCCGGCCACCAGGTACAGCATGAGCTTCATCGCGCCGTATTCCTTGGTGCGTATGAAGGTCGAAAAGTCGGAGCTGCTGCCCCACACTGCGATGAGGAGGTACATGGGCAGCACGGCCAACTCGTAGAAGAAGAAGAGGAAGAAGAGGTCGAGGCTGACGAACACTCCGAACACGCCGGAGAGCAGCAGGAAGTAGAGTATGAAGAAGTCCTTAGGGCGGTGGGTGACGTTCCACGACACGAGCACGCCGGTGAACATGACGATGCCGGTGAGCAGGACCATCAGGGCGGATATGCCGTCCACGCCGAGGGCCAGCGTGATGCCGTGGGCGTCTGTTCCCGGGACGCAGTCCATGAATCCGCCCTGGGTGGACTCTTCGACCGCGCACTCCTGGGGCAGCAGGTCGAGCCAGGTCCACGCGCGCTCGAACTCGAACCGGAGCACGTTGGTCTGCCCTACGAACTCGTCCATCGACGTCTGCCGGCTGCCGAACGTGTCGGAGTGGGCCGCGAACACGTACATCGAGAGCAGCATGACCGCGAGCGCGACGGCGGTCGCGACCCACCTGATCGCGAGGCGGCGGTCTCCGGGGACGGCCAGGAGTACGGCCGCCCCGGCGAGGGGCAGGACGATGAGGGCGAAGAGGGCGTATGAGTTCAGGGTGTCCAAGGCTATGCGGGGCCTGCGAACCGGGTCTGATCGCCGGTCTCTACGGTGCGCAACAAAACGACGCCCCCGTGGGGGCGCCGCTCGCGGAAGGCCACGTCTCCAATGTCTTTTTCACATGTGATCATAGATTGCAACGGTGGTCTTGTGGCATCGAATCCGGGGCTACTGCGATTCGGAATCAAACAGCAGGCAAGCCTGGAGGTCTTCTTTCTCGATCCCGAACTCGTCGACGACCTCGTCGGGAGTCATTCCGTGCCCCAGCAGGCCGACCATGTGCTCGATGGTCAGGCGTGTGCCCTTGATCACGGGCTTGCCGACCATCACTTCGGGATCGACTGCGATTCGGCTAAGTAGCTCTGTGTTTCCCACCATGTTGCACCTCGTTTAGCCATTTTCGCCCACGCGGATGCTGCCCGCAAGTTCAGCTACGCGGCTAGCCACCAGAGGAGGGCGAGGCCTACGGCTCCGAGGGCCATGGCCATGGCGTAGGTGTACATGAGGCCGGACTGGATGTAGCGGACGCGCATGGCGGAGAGCCAGACGGCCAGGGCGGGGCCGTCGACGCCGGTGTCGTTCACGATCACGCGGTCGAACAGGGCTACGAGTCTGCCCAACGCTAAGAAGACCCGGTCGATGGCCCACTGGTACGCCTCGTCCACGTAGTACTTGTTGACCAGGAGGCGGTGTGTCGCGGACCGGAAGCCGGCAGTCCATCCCGCGGCCGGGTAGACCTTCGAGTCGCCTGGGTCGGCGTACCGCGACGCGCCCGGGAGCCACGAGGGGCGGCCCACGTACGTAATCCAGCTCACCGCGATGATCGCGGCCACCGACCCGCCCGACAGCCCGGCGAGCCATGCGGGGGAGGCATGGGCGGCCTTGCCGACGAGGAATTCGCCGAACACCTGGTAGATTCCTATGCCCAGGGCAAGCGCGAGGGGCGCGAGAACAACGAGGGGCGCCGTCAGGAGCCAGGGCGACTCGTGGGCCTCTCCCTCGCTCCGGCTCGCGCCGAAGAAGACGAGGAACGTGACCCTAGCCATGTATAGGGCGCTCAGGAGCGCCGCCGCGAAGGTTGGGATGAAGAGCGCCAGCCCTCTCTCGTCGAGCACCGTGATGAGCGCCTCCTCCTTGCTGAAGAAGCCGCTGAAGGGCACGAGCCCGGCGAGGGACGCCGCGCCTATGGTGAACGTGATGGCGGTGACCGGCATGGCGCGCCGCAGGCCGCCCATCTCGCGGATGTCCGTCCTGCCGGTGCCGTGGGTGACGCTGCCCGCGCCGAGGAACAGCAGGGCCTTGGCTATGCCGTGGACGAGCAGGTGGAATATGGCGACTGCCATCCCGAAGGCGCCGAGGGACAGCATCATCAGCCCAAGGTGGCTGATCGTGGAGTAGGCGAGGACGCGCTTCAGGTCGGTCATCACGAGCGCGAGGGTGCCCGCGAAGGCGAAGGTGATCAGCCCGATCACGGCTACGAACAGCAGTACGGCCGGCGCCATCTCGAACAGGGGCATCAGCCTGGCAACGAGGAATACGCCCGCGGCGACCATCGTGGCGGCGTGGATCAGCGCGCTGACGGGCGTCGGGCCCTCCATGGCGTCGGGCAGCCAGACGTGGAACGGGAACTGGGCGGACTTGCCCATCGCGCCCAGGAACACGAGGAACATCGCGAGGTTCACGGTGGCCTGGGATATCAGCCCCGTGCCCACCCCGTTCTCAACGGCGTGGATTACGCCGCTGATGTCGAACGTGCCCGTAGCCCGGTAGAGCAGGATGATGCCGATTAGCAGCCCCACGTCGCCAATTCGCGTGGTGACGAAGGCCTTCTTGGCCGCCTCGGCGGCGGGCCGCTTCTCGTGCCAGAAGCCGATCAGCAGGTACGAGCCCAGGCCGACCAGCTCCCACGCCAGGTAGAGGAAGACGAGATTGTCGGCCAGTACGAGGGCCAGCATGGCCGCCGCGAACAGGGCGTGGGACGCGAAGTACCAGCCGTAACGCGGCTCGCCGCGCATGTACTCGATGGAGTAGACCTGCACCAGCAGGGCCACGAACGTGACCAGGCCGATCATCGTCACCGACAGGCTGTCGACGATCACGCCCCACGTTATCGACACGTCGCCCAGGACCAGCCAGTCTGCGCTGAATGTGCCGCCGCCGTTCTCCAGCAGGTCGACGAGCACGAACCAGAACAGCACGAACCCCAACAGGACCGCGGCGACGGATACGAAGGCCCCGCGCATGGGGAGCCACCGCCCGAACAGCGCGACGACGACGAACGCCGACGCGCTGAGGGCAGGGATGGCCCATGCCCACTCGATGCCTAACATCGCCCGGTCACCTGGGAGTCCCCCTCATCCCTTCGGCAAGCTCAGGGCAGGCTCTAACCTTCTCCCACCAGGGGAGAAGGGACTGTTGGGCTACCATTTCATCAGGTCGACCTGGTCCATGTTTACGGACGACCGGTTCCTGTAGAGGCGCAGGACTATGGCGACGGCGAGGGCTAGCTCGGCCGCCGCTATGGTGATGACGAATATGACGAGGACCTGGCCGAGGGCCCGCTGGGCCTCAGTGAAGTCCGCGAAGGCGGCGTAGCCGATCAGGTTCAGGTTGACGGCGTTCAGCATCAGCTCTATGGACATGAGGACGAGCACCGCGCTGCGCCGGGCGAGGACTCCGTACACGCCTATGGCGAAGAGGGCTGCGCCGAGGAGCTGGAAGTGGGCGAGCTCGATCACCGGCGGTCACCGTTCGACCGCACCATGACGACCGCGCCGATCAGCGCCACGAGCAGCACCAGGGAGGCGATCTCGAACGGGACGGCCCAGTCGACGAAGAGCGACCTGCCCACTGCCTCGAAGGCGACTGCCTGGCGTTCGCCCGCGGCGACGTCGGTCAGGAGGGCCGAGGCCGCGAGCAGTCCGAACAGCACCAGCGCGGCGACCACTGCGGCCGGCCACTGGATGTTGTCGGTGAGCCGCTCGAAGTCCTCGATCCGGGTGAGCATCAGGGTGAACAGGATGACTACGATGATCGCCCCGCCGTAGATCAGCACCTGCACTAGGGCGAGGAACTCGGCGAAGGCGAGCAGGAACAGCCCTGCCACGCCGATGAGTGAGGCGAGCAGCCCGAAGGCTGCGTAGACGATGTTGCGGGTCGTGACGACCGCGAGGGCGCCCCCGAGGGTTATGACTCCGGCGATGTAGAAGAGGACTAGGGACATAGTGAATGTGGAATTGAGAATGGTGAACTGGGAGCCTGTCCGAATCCTGTACCCCGGTCCGATGATGGTGCCACGGAACTCCTTCGGAAACCGAGGCGACCCCCAACCCCCTGGATTCCAGCTTTCGCCGGAATGACGGCTGCGGAAAGTTCTCCCGTCGGGGAAAGAGGGACATAGGCCCAGTCGTAGTTCTACATTCTTACTTCTTCTCTACTCTCCCGATGTTCTTGGCCTGGGTCGGCTCCCAGCCGGTGTCGCGCTGGAACTCCTTGCCCATCTCGAGCAGCCGGTCCTTGTCGGCACGGTTGCCGTTGCGGGCGTACTTGCCGAGCTCGTGCTCGTGGCTCATCTCGATGGCGTCGAAGTTGCACACGTCGACGCATATGCCGCACACGATGCACCGGCCCAGGTTGATCTCGAAGTCGTCGACGATTTTGCGGCGCTTGCTCTTCTCCTCCGCGTGGAGGGGATTGTCCTTCATCGTGGCGCTCATGCACTGGGTGGGGCACTCGCGGATGCAGACCATGCAGCCGGTGCAGTAGGGCTCGTCGACCGTGTAGTCCCACAGCAGGGCGGGGAAGCCCATGTAGCGCTCGTCGATGTCGAGCCGCTTGTCCGGCTCGGGGTACTGGGCTGTGACCGGCTTGCGGCTCGCCGTCTTCAGCGTGACCTTCAGCCCTTCGAGGAATCCTGGCATCACACACCCCTGTTTGAATTGCCCGCCGGTCCCACCCTCACCCCAGCCCTCTCCCGTCGAGGGAGAGGGGGTCTCATGCCTGTTCGCGCAGGGTGCTGGCGGGGCGGACCGTCACGGTGTCCCGGACGGACCTTGCGCCCATGTTTCTCGTGACCGCGAAGTAGGCGCCTACCAATATTAGCAGAGACAGCACCGTCAGCACCCAGAGCGGCCAGCCGTAGAACAGCACGACCCCCGTGATCACGATGTTTGCGAACGAGAGCGGCACGAGCACCTTCCAGCCGAACGCCATAAGCTGGTCGATCCGGAGGCGCGGGTAGGTGCCCCTGACCCAGAAGATGAACAGGATGACCGCGTAGCACTTGACCATGAACCACAGAACCGACAGCGCGGAGTGGAGAGCGCCGTCGAAGGGCATGGCCGGCCAGCGCCAGCCGCCCAGGAACAGCAGTGTCGTCAGCGCCGCGACCGTGAAGGTGTTGACGTACTCAGCCAGGAAGAAGATGGCCCAGTGCGCGCCGCTGTACTCGACGAACGGCCCGCCGACCACCTCCGACTCGGCGTGGTGGATATCGAAGGGCGTGCGGCCGAGCTCTGCCAGTCCAGCAGTGAGGAAGAGGAACAGGCCCAGCGGCTGCACGAGGGCGTAGGCGACGTTGGCCTGCGCGTCCACTATCTCCTGCATGTTCAGGGACTGGACCAGCATGGCGACCGCGAGGATCGACATGATGAATGGGATTTCGTAGCTGAGGAGCTGTCCCGCGGCGCGCAAGCCGCCGAGTATCGCGTACTTGTTGGCCGAGCCCCAGCCGGCCATCACCAGGCCCAGCACCGATAGCACCGAGATCGCGGTGATGTAGAAGAGGCCCAGGTCCATGTTCCTGATGACCACGTCCTGGGCCACGGGCAGCGTGACCCAGATGAGGAACGACGGCACGAAGACGGCCAGCGGGGCGAGCCAGTACACGCGCCTGTCGGCCCACGACGGAAGGATGTCCTCCTTGGCCATCAGCTTGACGGCATCTGCGATCGGCTGGAAGGTGCCGTGGAAGCCGACTCGCATGGGGCCCATCCGCATCTGTATCCGCGCCAGGGCCT
The DNA here is from genome assembly GCA_965204975.1 of Dehalococcoidia bacterium. GTDB lineage: Bacteria > Chloroflexota > Dehalococcoidia > Lucifugimonadales > CAJWER01. The sequence continues at coordinate 2,739,880 of OZ242024.1, read as the reverse complement.
TGCGCTCCAGCCATACGAGCACCAGCACCGTAACGGACAGGAACCCGAACAGCACAAGCGCGGCCAGGCCGTATAGGCCGACGTCCGAGAGGCTCACCGGTCCACCTCGCCGAGCACTATGTCTATGGACCCCAGGATGATGACGGCGTCGGCGACGTAGGCTTCCCTGAGCATGTGCTGGATGGCCTGCAGGTTGGCGAAGGAGGGCGCCCTGACCTTGACGCGGTAGGGCTTGTCGGTACCATCGCTCACGAGGAAGACGCCGAAGTCGCCTCTGGGCGACTCACTGCGGACGTACACCTCGCCCTTCGGCGGGCGGAGGATCCGGCGCACCTTCGCCATGATGGGGCCGGGCTCCATCTGCGACATGGCCTGGTCGATGATGGCGAGGGACTGGCGCATCTCCTCGACGCGCACGTAGTACCGGTCCCAGCAGTCGCCCGCCGTGCCCACCGGCACGCCGAAGTCGAACCGGTCGTAGATGCCGTAGGGCTCCGACACGCGCACGTCCTCCGCCACTCCGCTGGCCCTCAGTCCGGGCCCGGACACGCCGTAGTCGACCGCGTCATCCGGGCCGATGACGCCGACGCCCCTGGTGCGCTCCAGGAACATCTCGTTACCCGAGAGAAGCTCGTCGCACTCCTCGATGCCGCGGCGAAGCTGACCGGTCAGCGTCGCCATACGCTTGCCGAAGTCGCCGGGCAGGTCCTCCTTCACGCCGCCGACCCGGATGTAGTTGTGCATCATGCGGGCGCCGGTCACCGCCTCGAACAGGGACTGGACGCGCTCGCGCTCCCTGAAGCCGTACAGGACCGGGGTCATCGCGCCGATGTCCAGCCCGTAGACGCCGTAGAAGAGCATGTGGCTAGCTATCCGGTTCAGCTCGCACAGGATGACGCGGATGTACTCGGCCCGGTCCGGTATCTCAAGGCCCATGAGCTTCTCGACGGCCAGGCAGAAGCCCAGCTCGCTGTTCAGGTTCGCCACGTAGTCGAGCCTGTCGAACAGGGTGATCACCTGCCCGTAGCTCTCGCCCTCGCACAGCTTCTCGGATCCCCTGTGCAGGTACCCAATGTGGGGCTCGGCCCTGACGATCCGCTCGCCGTCCACCCATATGACGAGCCGGAACACCCCGTGTGTGCTGGGGTGCTGCGGCCCCATGTTCACCATGAGGTCGATGGCGTCGGCCTGCTGTGCTGGCTGCTGGTGTACCTGCATAGTCGTGGTCAGATTTCGTCGAGTCGATTGGAGCGCGACATCCCGTGTCCGCCTTTCTGGGTCAATTGCCAAGCATCTGGCCCGCTGAGGGCCTGCTCATGCCAGGTATGCAGCAATCTCATCCCGGATAGCTCGAATACTGGGCTGCCGGCAACCGTAGACCCCTTCATCCGCTCCATCGTGCTTGTGGTGCGGGAAGAACGGCAGTCCCGGATGATGTCTCGCATTGTCATATCGAAAGATGGTCGCGCCATCGCCAAGCATGTAGTGGAACGAATAGGACTGCAGCAGTGGCGCGTTGCCGGAGAGTACTATCCTCAGCCTTGCATGCAGTTGACTGTTTCCTGGGAAGCTGATCGTAGCCTGCAAGCTTGCGGAAGATTCGTCGGCAGATGCAATCCTGGCTTCCTCTATCGCTCCTCCGCCCGCCGTTGTGAGTACATCGAGCGATCGTTCCAAGTAGTCCTGTAATCGGGAGTTCAGTACCTATGCCTCTTCGACCCTCAGTACCTCTACTCCCTCATCGACGATCTCTAGCTCGCTGCGCCCATAGTCGTATGCGGAGTAGCAGAGTCCTGCCCAATCAAAGTACTCCCCCACGCTACAGTCCAACTCGCCCCGGTTCCACCTGTCGACAAACTCCTGCGAGGTCATCTCGTACTTTGCTTCAAGCCTGGCGAGCTCTTGCTCGACATCTTCCCTGGTCAGGTGCGCGACCTGGACTGTGTGTCCTTTTGGTGTCCGCGTAGCCTGTTTGCGTTTCTGCACGACCATGGCTCACCATCTCCCTGTGTAGTGGGAACGAGTGCTCCCGGTCATTCTACCACTCGTCGTATTCGTGGAAGGGGAAGCTCTTGAGGCCTGGGTGGCCCTCGAAGCCCTCGTAGAGGAGCAGGGGCGACAGGTCGGGGTGGCCCTCGAAGACGACGCCGAAGAGGTCGTGCCCCTCGCGCTCGTACCAGTTGGCCCCGCGCCACACGGCCGTCACCGTGGCCACGCGCGGGTCGTCGGGGGGCAGGCTGGTCTTCACGACCATCTTGTGGCGGTTGGCGAGCGAGAGTAGGTGGTAGTTCACCTCCAGCCGCTCCTCGTAGTCGACGACCGACAGCGCCCTGAGGTAGTCGAAGTCGAGCGCCGGATTCTCCCGGGCGATCCGGCACACCTGAGGCACGTCGCCGGGCTCGACTACGACGGTGACCTCGTCGAGGGCCCTGCCGAAGGATGCGTCGACGCCCTGCAGCACGGTGGGCAGGAGGGCCGAGAGGGCCTGGCCGCGCTCGTCTAGGCCGGGGCCCGCCTCAGCCTGGGCCCTAGGCCTGCTCCTTGCCACGTTCCCTCGCGTCCCGCTGGATCTTCTCCTGGAGCTGCATGAGGCCGTACATCAGCGCCTCCGGCCGGGGCGGGCAGCCCGGCACGTATACGTCGACGGGTATCAGATGGTCGACCCCCATGACGACGGAGTAGGACCTGTAGTAGGGGCCGCCGTTCGTGGCGCAGCTACCCATCGCTATCACCCACCTGGGGTCGGGCATCTGCTCGTAGAGGAGCTTTATCGGGTCGGCCATCTTCTTCACGACCGTCCCGGCGACGATCATCACGTCCGCCTGGCGGGGCGAGGGCCAAGTGACTATGCCGAAGCGGTCGAGGTCGTGGTGGGACATATGGGTGCTGATCATCTCGATGGCACAGCACGCGAGACCGAAGCTCAGCGTCCACAGCGAGGACTTGCGGGCCAGCGCGAACAGGTCGCTCGACTTCGCCGTGACGGCGTTGGGCAGCACCCTCTCGAATACGCTCTCGCCCGGCTCGTTGCCCAAGTGGGGCCGGTAGCCGTGTCCCAGCTCTATCTCCACTGCAGCACCCCCTTCTTCCACCCGTACACGACCCCGAAGAACAGGATGGCGATGAACAGGAGCATCTCGTAGAAGACCAGGGGAATGGTCTTGAGGTAGACCATCGCCCACGGGAACAGGAACACCGCCTCCACGTCGAAGATGAGGAACAGTATCGCGAACACGTAGTACCGGATGTTGATCTGGGACCAGCTGTATGGGGCCGGCGGGATGCCGCACTCGTACGGCATGTCCTTCATCTCCGAGGGGCGCCGTGGGGCGATCAGGTAGGACGCCGCGAACGCGCCCAGCACGGCCACAAGGCCGACTGCGGCGACGATCAGTACGGCTCCCCAGTTCAGGGCGTATCCGTCGGGCAAAGTCTATCCCTCGTACGAGCGGCGGACTGACTCCAGTTTAACACCGGCTGGAACGGCGCTTCAAATGGGCCCGGCGTCGTAGCGGGTGAACCGACTACGCGGCTGGGGCTTCCGGGGCGTCGATCAACCGAACGAGTTCCAGAGCCCCATAGATTCGAGGCCAGGTGTTTGGAATCAAGTGCAGCAGTCCCATCGCGACGAACCTGTCCAATATGCGCCTGGCGCCGGCGTTCGTTATCCCGAGCTCTTCCGAGGCAACGGGAGCAGTTATGTAGGGTCGCGTGAACAGCAGGTCCACCAGCTTCAACGAGTTGGCCGAGCCTCGCCTGTCCAGCACCAGGCTCCTGTACGCCTCGTGGAGCTCCCGCACCCGCCTGGCGCGGCGGAGTGAGTCGCCGGACTGTTGGATGACACCGTCCAGGAAGTAGTGGAGCCAGGCATCCCAGTCCCCGGTTGCGCAGACGTTCAGCAGCTCGTCGTAGTACCTCTGCCTGTCCCTCTCGAAGTAGGCGCTCAGGTATAGCAGGGGCACCGGCAATATCCTTCGCGCGCACAGGAACAGGACTATCAGCAGGCGCCCGATTCGACCGTTCCCGTCGCGGTACGGGTGTATCGCCTCGAACTGGTAGTGCAGCAGCGCGCATTGCACCAGCGGCGGCATTTGAAGATTCTCGTTCGCGAAACGCTCCCAATGGTCCAACGCGTCGTTCAGATGGGACGGCGGCGGGGGCACGAACCTCGCCTCTTCCAAAGGAGTGCCCGGCCTGCCGATCCACACCTGCTCGGTCCGTAACTCACCGGGCCGCTCCCGCTCTCCGCGCACTCCCGACAGCAGCGTGGCATGGAGGCTGTTGATGAGACGCAGGCAGATCGGCAGCTTGTCCAGCAGTTCTATGCCCTCTTCGAGCGCCCTGACGTAGTTGTGTACCTCCAGGACGTCCATGTGCGCCTTCCTGGATGCTTCATAGAGATACAGGTCCGACAGCGAAGCCTGCGTGCCCTCGATCCTCGACGAGAGTACGGCCTCGCGGCGCACGAAGGGCTGCGTGAGCAGGTGAGGGTTCGGTATCGTCTCGCCAGCACCGGCGAGAGTGGCAACGGCCCGTGAAGCCTCGTCGAGCCTATACACGAGAGACGAGTCCATTTCGATGGAGCGAGGCAGCGGATCGGGTACGAGGGCTCTCTGCCCGTCTCCGACGGGAACTAGTTGCCCAACGGGGCTGTTCTCCAGGAACGCGACCATTTTCGATGTGTCCTCTCCTCTCGCCAAAAGAAGACCGTGGTGGCCTTTGCCGGGTAATCAAAACTTCTGGGCCGAATTGTATTACTTGCTGCCGAAAAGGAAACTCTGGTTGGATTTTCCAAGCCATTTGAAACTTCCAAGCCTGATTGTATCATTCGAGGCCGGAAAGGAAACATCGGTTGGATTTTACCAGGCAATTCGAAACTTCTGCGCTGAATTGTATTATTTGCTGCCGAAAAGGAAACTCTGGTTGGATTTTCCAAACTATTTGAAACTTTCAGCCTTGATTGTATCATTTATAGCCAGAAAGGAAACCATCGTTGGATTCCTCTCACCATATAGGGGCCCTGCCCTCCTGCTACAATATTCCACCGTTGCCAATGTGACTCACTCCCCCGTGGTGATTGGGCCATGCTCAAGTTCCTGGGACGCGGAAAGAGCGAGAAGACCGAGCGGGCGGCCGAGAAGACCCGGCGCGCCTGGTTCTCCCACGTCACGGACCTGTTCCGCTCCGGGAGCCTGGACGACGACCTCTGGGAGGAGCTCGAGGAGCTGCTGATCGCCGCCGACGTAGGCCTTGGGCCCGCCCAGGACCTGCTCGAAAGGCTCAGGCGGCGCGTCAGGGAGGAGGGCGTATCGGACCCCGACGGGGCACTCGACCTCCTCAAGCAGGAGCTCGTCTCGGTCCTGGACGTGGAAGCCGCGCCGGTCGCTGAGAACGGCAAGGTCCCCCACACCGTGCTCATGGTCGGCGTGAACGGCGCGGGCAAGACCACGAGCATCGCCAAGCTGGCCCAGCTCTACGCGGACGACGGCAAGCAGGTGCTGCTGGGCGCCGCGGACACCTTCAGGGCGGCCGCCATCGAGCAGCTGCAGGTCTGGGGCAACCGGGTCGGCGCAGACGTCATAGCCCACCAACAGGGCGCCGACCCGGGGGCGGTCGCCTTCGACACGCTCCAGGCCGCGCGCAGCAGGGGCGTCGACGTCGTGATAATCGACACTGCCGGACGGCTCCACTCCAAGGTCAACCTCATGGAGGAGATGAAGAAGGTCCGCCGCGTCCTCTCGCGGCATGACGACCGCGCATCCGTGGAGGTGATCCTGGCGATGGACGCCACAACCGGACAGAACGGCCTGGCGCAGGCCCGCGCGTTCACCGAGGCGATACGGTGCGACGGCGTCTTCCTGTCCAAGCTGGACGGCACGGCAAAGGGCGGCGTCGTCGTCGCCATAGCCGCCGAGCTGAAGCTGCCCGTGCTCTACATCGGCACCGGCGAGCAGCTCGAGGACATCGCGCCGTTCGACCCCAGGGAGTTCGTAGACGCCCTGTTCGCGTCGCCCGACGCCGCATGAGCCGCGTTCGGGTAAGGGCGGGCGGAACGAATGATGAGCAGGACGCGAGGGTGGGCGCCTGAGGAGACCTTTGCATAACCTCATTGTTCCGGGGACTTCACCCTCACCCCGGCCCTCTCCCGTCGAGGGAGAGGGGGTTTCGCCCCGGCCATGACTGACGTCGTACTCTGGGTTCTGGCAGTCGAGGCCGTCGGGCTCGCCGCATTCCCAATCTGCTTCTTCCTCTTCCCGTCGCTGAGCGATCGCGGCTTCGGCATCTCAAAGCCTCTGGGCATCATCGCCGTGGCGTACCTGTCCTGGGTGCTCAGCACCGCCCAGGTCGTGCCCAGCACTCAGATCACCCTCGCACTGATCCTGGCGATCTTGGCCGCATTGAGCGGGACGTATGCGTGGAGGCAGCGAGCAGCTCTCGTCGCTTTCGTCAAGAAGGAGCGCTGGACCCTGCTGGCAGCCGAAGCCCTGTTCCTGCTGATGTTCGCCGCCTGGGCCCTATACCAGTCCTACGATCCCGCGATCGCCGCCACCGAGCAGCCGATGGACTTCGGCTTCCTCAACGCATCGGTCCGCACACACCTGGGCGAGCCGGAGGACCCCTGGCTGCGGGGCGAGTCGATCAGCTACTACTACTTCGGCTACTGGATGATGGGGTCGCTCGCCAAGCTGACCGGCATCCACCCGGCAGTTGCCTACAACCTGGCCCTCGCCCTCATCCCCGCCCTTGCCGCGATGGGTATTTTTTCCCTTGTGGCGGGCAAGGTCCGCTCCGAGTCGAGGAGCCTGAGGTACGCCATGACGGCGGGCTTTGCGGCTGCCGCGCTCCTGGTGCTGGCCGCCAATCTCGAAGGCGTGCTGGAGTTCATGAGGGCGAACGGCCTCGGCTCGGCCGGGTTCTGGCAGTGGCTCGGCGTCGACGGCCTGGACGAACCCCTGCCCGTGCCCGGCGAATCGTGGAGGCCCCAGGAGTTCCTCTGGTGGTGGCGCGCCACCCGGGTCATAGGGTCCTTCGATGGGGGCGCCACGCTGGACTACACGATCCACGAGTTCCCGTTCTTCAGCTTCATCCTGGGCGACCTCCACCCCCACGTGATGTCCATACCGTTCGTGGTGGCGTTCCTGACGATGCTCTGGGCCTACCTGCGGTCGCCGCGACAGGCCTGGATCCCCGCCACAGGGAATGGCCGCGTGTCCCTGGCAACCCTGGGCCGAGGTGCAGCGCTGCCCGCCGCGATGGGGCTCGTCCTCGGCGCACTGGCCTTCACGAACATGTGGGACCTTCCCGTCTTTGCCGCGCTCCTCGTGGGCGTAGCCGGAGTCAGGGCCTACTCGGCCCGCCCAGATGGCCTCGCCGGGCTGATCGAGCGGACCGCGACACCAGCCCTGCCCGTCATTACCCTGGCCCTCGTGCTGATAGCGCCGTACCTCGTCTCCTTTGGCAGCCAGGTATCGGGGATCGGCGCGGTCGGCGCATACGCCACCAGGCCACCACACCTGCTGATCGTGTGGTCGCTGTTCTTGCTAGCGGTTGCTCCGGTCATCGTGTCCGTATTCCTGAAGACCACCCTGGACAGCAGCTGGCGCCTCATCTCGACAGTATCGCTGTCGGTCGGCTTCCTGCCATTCGTCGTGTGGCTGGCGTTCAGCTTCGGCGGGGACGCGAGTCCGGTTGCGAGACTGCTGTGGGTGATGCCGTTCGCCCTGCTGATCAGCGCGGCCGTGTTCGGCGCCCTCTGGCTGGCGAAGCAGGACGGCCCTCCCCACAGCCTGATATTCGCACTGATGCTTGCGGCACTCGGTCTGCTGCTGATCATGGGCCCCGAGCTTCTCCACGTCGACGATGGGTTCGGTGGGGCCCTGGAGAGGATGAACACCGTATTCAAGCTCTACTACCAGGCGTGGATACTGCTGTCCGCGGCCGCCGGGTACGCCGTCTTCCACATGATGAAGCTCAGGGACGGAGCGGAGGGCCGCGCGCTCACCATTACGCGGGTCTGGATGGCCACGCTCGTCGTGCTGCTGGCCTGCTCCGCCTACTACCCGCTGGCGGCGGCCGCCACCAAGGGCAATCCGGAGGGACGGGACCCGACTCTCGACGGCCTCGCTTACCTGGCCGCGGACGAGCGCGCCGCCATCGAGTTCATCCGCACCGACGCCGGGCGCGACTCGGCGGTCTTGGAGGCGTTCGGGGGCGACTACACGCCGCACGGCAGGGTCTCGTCCAGCACAGGGGTGCCCACGGTGCTCGGGTGGGCCGGCCACGAGATACAGTGGCGCGGCTCCCACGAGCCGCTCTCGGGCAGGCAGGAGGACATCGCAACCATATACACGACGGAGGACGTGGAGGAGGCGCGGAGGCTGCTCGACAGGTATGGCGTGGACTACGTCTACGTCGGGGACCGGGAGCGGCAGGCCTACGGAGAAGCCGGCCTTGCCAAGTTCGGCGAGCTCATGGACGCCGTGTTCAGGCAGGGCGGCGTTACGGTGTACCGCCGGGGCGGCTGGAGGCGCTGAAAGACGCGCACGTACTCCGCAGCCCCTCGGCCAGCGAGGTCGACGGGCTCCAGCCCAGCAAGTCGCGCGCCCTCGCCGGGTCCAGGCAAATCCGCCTCACGTCGCCCGGGCGTTCGTCTGCCCGCTGGGGCGGCATCGCGTAACCGGTCACGCCGGCCATGGTGCGGAATAGCTCGTTGACCGACGTCTCCACGCCGGTGCCGATGTTCACCGTCAACGACTCGCCCGCGTCCAGGGACAGCTGGTGGGCATCCACCACGTCGCCCACGTACACGTAGTCCCGGGTATGCTCGCCGTCTCCGAATATCGTCACAGGCTCGCCGCGCACCATCCGCGACGCGAAGATGGCGACGACTCCGGACTCGCCGTGGGGGTCCTGCCGCGGCCCGTAGACGTTGGCCGGGCGCAGGATCTTCACCCCCATGGACTGCGGGAGCAGGATGGGCAGGTACTGCTCCATCGTCCACTTGCTCAGGCCGTATGGGCTGATGGGGCGAATGGGATGGTCCTCGTCGCACGGCAAGTATTCCGGCTCGCCGTACAGCGCGCCCCCCGTGTTGACGTAGGCGAGCTGCGAGCAGCGGGCAGCCACCGCCGCCCTGCAGATGTTTATCCCGCCCACGATGTTCACCATGGCATCGCGGCCCGGGTCGGACACGGAGCCCGGCACCGACGCCTGGGCGGCCCAGTGGCTGATCGCGTCCGGACCGAGTGAGGCGGCGACTTCCGGAAACTCGGGGGCGCTGATGTCGATTTCCACCAGCCGGGCCCCCGGATTGACGTTCGCCCTCCGGCCCGAGGACAGGTCGTCAGCCACGATTACGTCGTGGCCCTCCTCGACCAGCCTGTCGACGACGTGCGAACCTATGAATCCCGCCCCGCCGGTCACCAGGACGCGCAATGAACCCTCCCGCGAGCCACCGCTCCAACAGCTACCCGCGCGACAATTCTATGTCCGGTAGGCCATGCGGGCAAACCGCCCCATTGCCCGTTTGCGGCTGCCCAGCATGATGGATAGGGTGCTCGGCATGATGCTACCGTAGACCGAGTACCTCAGTCCTGTGATGGAGCCGCGCGATGCCCATTGAGATACCTGTACGCGAACCCTGTCCCTACTGCAGGAACCTGTATGGCGGGATTGAGGTCGACGAACAGCGCACCAAGCGCTTCGCATACGTCGAGCGGCTCGATCAGGCCGTCGCCATAGTCAATCCCTACCAGACCAGCCCCGGGGCCCTGCTCGTGATGACGACGCGCCATGCGCCAACTGTCCTGGACCTCGACGAGGAGGAAGCGGTGTGGCTCGCGCGGCTGGTGAGGCGCGTTGCCCACGCCGTGCATGACGCTCTCTCGCCAGTTGGGCTGAACATCTACCAGAACAACGGCGTGGCGAGCGGGCAGACCATACCCCACTACCACGTCCACGTGGTGCCGCGCTATCAGGGCGACCGGCCTGAGCTGCTCCTGGCCGAGAACGCCAGGCTCATCCCCTACGGGGAGAGGGCCGAGCTAGCTCGTCGAATCGCCGACCGGCTTCCAGGCTGACCGCCTGGGACCCCCGACACCGCAATCGGGGTGCGACTCGCGCGGGAGCCGCACCCCGATGCCTTCGTTCTATCGGACCTCTCCTGCTTGGCCGCCTAGTTGTCCGTACAGGTCGGCAGGCCGAGACTGGCCTGGTCGTTGTCCGTGACGGCGGCGAGCCCTGCCGGCACACAGCCGGTCAGCCGGTTGCCGCGGAGCCGCCAGCGTTCGAGGCTCCCCAGGTTGCCCAGCTCGCTCGGTATGGTCCCGGTCAGCCTGTTCTCGTGCAGGTGCAGCTGCTGCAGATTGGCGAGGCCGCCCAGCTCACCCGGTATCGTCCCGGTCAGTACGTTGCCATAGAGCGAGAGCCAGACCAGGCTGCTAATGCCGCCCAGCTCTGCCGGAATCGGCCCGTTCAGGTTGTTGCCCTGCAGCAGCAGGTGGGTGAGGCTGGACAGGCCGCCCAGCTCGACCGGTATGGAGCCGCTCAGCTCGTTCTCGTGCAGGTAGAGCCTTCTCAGGCTGGTGAGTCCTCCAAGTTCGGACGGAATCGTGCCGGTCAGCTCGTTGTCATAGAGGGTCAACCAGTCGAGGCTTGGCATGGAGGCCAGCCCGGTGGGAATCCCGCCCGACAGCTCGTTCCGATGGGCGAACAGCTGCTTAAGGCTGGCCATCCCCGCTCCCAGCTGGTCCGAAATGCCCGTCAGCTCGTTGTTGTACAGGTAGAGCTGCTCCAGGTTGGAGAGGCTGTTGAGAGCGCCCGGCGCCTCGCCCGTCAGGTTGTTGCGGTGCAGGTAGAGCACGGTCAGCTCGCTCAGTCTACCCAGCGCGGCCGGGATGGACCCGTTCAGCTTCTTCTCTGCGACGCCGGTATCCGCGTTGGCGTTCTGCCCGTGGAGGCGCAGCTGGACTACTCGCTCGGGCGTCCCCGACAGGACCACGCCGTACCAGTCATCGATGGGAGTGCCGGTCGTCCAGTTCAACGTCCTGGTCGAGTCGATTCCAGCCAGCGTGTCCCGGGCCTCCAGGAGCGCCTCGCAGTCGTGGATGACGCCGCCGTTGGACCTGTCGGTTACAGCGCCGCCGGTGACGCACTGGCTCGACATCGGAGTGCCGGTACCGGTGTCCGACCAGAGCCCGCCGCCGGAGCTGTTCACCGCGCGTACCTGCACGTCGTACTGGGTCCCGTCCGTCAGCCCTGTGACGCTGTACTCTAGCTCTCCGCCGGCCGCTTCCGTCCAGACGCCTTCCAGCACCGTCCAGCCGGCGAGGTCTGTCTCGTCGGCTTCGGTCGGGATGTAGCGAACGTCGTATGCCGTGATCGCCGAGTCGCCCGACTCGTCAGGGGCCGTCCAGGCTACGTCCAGCCTCTCGCCACCCACGTGGACATCGACAGAGTCCAGGCTAGCGACGCCCGGTGCTCGCTGGTGCCCATATATGCTGATGGAGAACCCGGCGTAGGCCCCGCCAGCTGCGGGAATCCGGTCGGTCACGTGCAACTTCCACTCACCGTTGGGGTCTTCTCCCAGGTGCTTTGCGGAACCGAACTGAAATGGGCTGTGCAGGGGGATGAAGCCCTCCCCGAAGAAGCTATTGAGGCCGTCGTAGGTGTCGAAAGGAACGGACAGATTCGAAACGGCCCCGGACGGCGACTCCAGCAGTATCTCCAGGTCCCGGAAAGAGTCGTGCTCGAACGCGATCGTTACTTCCACGAACTCGGTGAACCCGATGTCGGTCTCCACTGTGAGGGTATGCGTGGTCGTGGTCGCACTGCCATAGGCCGCGGCGTCCGGAATCTCGACGTACAGCTCTTCATCCGTGGCCGCAGAGTGCACCTGCATCTCGGGCAGGTTGGTCCAGCGCTTGGCGAGGGCCACTGCGCCCTCGGCGTTGACCAAGCCGAACCCGTACTCGTGGTTGAAGTGGTAGCTGTCGGTTGAGGAGACGGGGTGCATGGCCGCCCCGTCCTGCCATCCCGAGCTCGCGGGGTCGTTCTTGCTGGCAGAGGCGGCGAGAATCACCTTGATATCGCGCCACGTGAGGTCGGAGTTGGCGCTTCGAGTCAGCGCGGCTACACCCGAGATGAGCGGGGCGGCGGCAGAGGTCCCGCCGAAGTCGCTGTAGTACCGGTCGGAATTCTCGGTCGTCAGTATGCCGCGGGCACCTCCGAGACTCTCCGGGCGGTCGTTAGACGGGGCGCAGACCCACAGGTTGGCGCCCATCTCGGAGTACCCGGCCCTCTTCCCCTCGGAGTGCACCGAGCAGGCTGCGGTCACGGCGTGGTTGTTGGCGAGTCCGTCCAGGTTCGAGTCGTCTCCCAGGAGGTGTCCGTTGCCGGCGGCGAACACGTAGAAGACGCCCTTGCCGCCGTAGCCTTCCGTGATCCCGGCGTTGATCGCCTGTCTCATGAGCGCGAAGCCAGGACTCGGCCCGGGCCCGTCGGACGGGCCCCAGCTGTTGTTGGACACCGCCGTCACGCCCATGTTGCGGGTCATCGCGTCGACTATGTTCAGTCCCGTAGTGTTGAGGCCGCTCAACAGGTTGTATCCGTACACCGTGGCCCTGGGCGCCACGCCGCGCACCCCGATTTCGTTGTCCCTGGCGGCAATCATGCCGGCGACGTTCGTGCCGTGATGGTCCAGGGGGCCATAGATGTCGGTACCCTCGGTCGCGTAGTCGAAGTTCAGGCTCGCGGCAATGTTGTCCTTCAGGTCCTCGTGGGCGTGGTATATCCCGTCGTCCACCACGGCGACGCCGATCCCCTCGCCCTTGATTCCTTCTTCCCACACCGGCTGAACGTTGATGTCGTGCCATTGCGGGCTGTTCAGGTGCCACTGGCATGAGTACAGGGGGTCGCTTATAGCTGGGTCGTTTAGCGCCGCGGTATCGGCCGCACAGTTTGCCAGCAGCTCAGTGTATTCGACATCCTCCTCAAAGAAGATGGCGTACGGCACGGACTTGACCGGCGCCTCGTCGGGCGGAGGACCGAACAGGCTGGGGGCCCCGGGGCTGGTCACCTTCAGGTAGTAGGTTCCCGGCTCGAAGTCCTCGGCAATCTCGATGCCTAGTGGGAACAGCGCTCCGAATCCCCTCAGCCTTATTGGCGAGATGTTCGCCGTGATCTCCTTGCCGTCGGAGTCGAGCAGGGCAGCGTCGAGGGCCAGGATATTCGCGCTCCTGGCATCGATGATCACGTGCTTCTTCTCCGTGAAATCGAGCCGGAAGTAGTCGACGCCGTCCCCAGTATCGACCGTGCCCGCGTCGTGGGAGCCGAGGACCAGGGGCTTCGCCGTCTTGATCGAGCTTCCAGGATCCGTCACTGCCCGGGCGTGCAGCGTGTAGTCCCCGGACTCCCCAAGGTAGCTGACGGCGATCACATAGTAGACGCCGGGGTTTACGACGTTCCTTATGCTGAAGGCGCGTATCTGGTCGTCGAAGAAGCCGTCGTCGTTCAGCGCCATCAGTGTGCCGGCACTGTCGTATAACCCGCCAAAGGTATCGAATTCGCCGCGCGTGTACACCCACAGATCGGTGGGTCCGGACGCGTCCGAAAGGTCGAACTTGAAGACGTCCCGGTCGTCGCCCGGGTCGATCCGGGCCTCCACCGAGGTCCCCAGCTCCACGAGCGTAGCCGTGTCGAAGGAGTTGCCGTGGTCGTCGCCGGCGGTCTGGCCCCCGGCGTTGCTGGCGATGAGAAGGAATCCGAAGGCCACGGCAATGGCGGCCAGGAGTGCTCTTGCCGCGGATGACAATGTATAGGCGCGCGGGGACAGGCTTAGTTGCATGGGATTATTCTCTCCGTGGCCGGTGTGGTCTCTGTTGTCGTTGTCATAGTGAGGGTGGACGCTCTACTTGGCTTCGACCTGGGTCCACCAGTTGGGGCTCGAAATCTCCACACCCTCCTGGCCGGCCAGCGAATTGGCCAAGTCCAGCGAAGGGAAGCCGGGAGCCGTCTGCACCAGGAAGCCGTTCGGGAGGAAACCCAACGCTTCCACCCGGCTCATCGATATGCCGTTCTGCGAGAAGAAGCTCTCCACCTGCGACTGGTCCCACTCGGTGTCCAACGACAGCAGGACGCCGCCGGGCAGCGTCATCAGCCCGCCGCCCGACTGAGAGCGGAAGACGGGGAGCGAGTCCCCTGTATTCCCGGACTTCACCCTCACTATGCTGTCGGCGACGCCCCTCGCAACCACGGCGTCGTCAGCCGTGATCTTGGAGGTCTCCTGGACGACTAGGTCATCCTGGAGCACGACGTTGAGGGTCCTGTCGCCGTCCTGCCAGGAGTAGACATTACCCTGGTCCTCAATGGCTGCGGCCGCCTCCGAACGGCTGATCACAGGGGTGAGGCCGGTCGGCGAGTCCTGCGGCCCAGACTTGTCCGCAATCTGCAGCTTGACCGGAGGATCCGGCAGCTCGAGGGGCACGGGGGTGGGTGTCCCGGATGGTTCTGAAGCCAGCGCTCCCCTAGCTACGACAATCGCTCCCAGGGCTCCGCCCAGCAGCACTACGGCCGCGAAGATCAGCACTGGGGTAGCACGCAATTGAAACTTCATCTCAGTTTCTCCTACTCCCTACAAGAGGACACGCAGGTATATGGGTTATTGGACAGCGGTTGTTGGCCAGCATCGGGGGGCCATCGAGGCCCTAATAGATATGTTACACCATCCGCTGCGGGAAGATGTGAAGCACCCCGAGAGGTGGCCACAGCAGCCGGTCGAGTCGAGGTGTGCGGAGTAAGGGCAAGCCTCACCCTCCGCCTCCGGCCATCCAGGTCAGAGCCTCTTCAGGAAATGGACCTGGCGGGCCAGCTCCTCGAAGCCCATCGAGGTGTAGAGGCCGTAGCCCACCTCGTTCGTCTCCAGCGTCTCGATCCTGGCGTGGGTGATGCCGGAGGCCCTGAAGCCGTCGAGGGCGTGGTCTATGAGCCTTCGCCCGATGCCCATGCCCTGGAAGGCGACCCTGACGGCGAGATTGGGTATGTGGGCGATGCCCGAAGCCTCGTCGGTCCACGTGGTCACGTAGCCCACGACCGAGCCGTCGATTTCGCCCACGTATACGGCACCCGTCTCCCTGTACACGTCCGCATCGATATGGCGGACCTTGCGAGAGCGCCAGTCCTCGCCCCTTAGCAGCCCCTCGCGACGCTCGATGACCTGGTCGATCGCCACCCCGTCGAACGCCTCGACGGTGATCTCCTTCAACACGCCCAGGTCGGCGTCCTCGTAAGGGCGAATCGAGAGCCCCTCAACCTGCCGGCCCATCAACCCGCCTCCGTTCGCATAGAGTCATGACCAAACGTGGCGATGCGAAGCCCGTCGAGCCTGTCGTCTCGTCACCTCGTTGCCCGCCTACTCGTCCTATTCCATGGGTATCCATCTACCATAGTACAACTGTGGGTAGAAATACGAACAGGCGTCTCTGTCGTCCAGCAGGAAGCGCAGAGTTACTCGATCAGCAGCGCCCAGCTTGGTGTAGGTCTGGTTCAGCAACTCAATTACGTCCTTGTCGTATTGCGTGAAATTGTCACCTGGGCTGTCATTCATGCAGTGGGTCCTGATATTCCAATTGCGTTTATGTGCGTTTTCCTCTGTAATCGCCTCCGACCACAGGCCCACACAGGGCCGGTTCAAAGAGCGATGAAGCTCGTCAAAGTTCAGGTCAACCCCCAACAGGGAGCGCCACTCAATCCTATCCTTGTCGGTCAAGCTGGCTCGCTGGAGATTCTTGACGTTGCGAACGATGATCGGAGAATAGCCCGATAGCTCCATGAATGCGGCGCAGTTTGCCAACACCGGATCCGCTATGTCAGCCAGGTATTCGGGATTGACGAACACGACGTTCATGAGTCCAATCACCGCGCGATTGCCGTCCACGTCCAGTATCGACGTGTCATTTTGCAGCGAGATGCCCCTGGCAAGAGCGAATTCCTCTGCTATCGGTCCGAAGGAAAGCTCATTGCTGGGCCGGGTGAGGGAGGTCCTGGTTCGAAGAGGGATGTAGTGGGATGAGCCATCGCCGGGATATTCGACGACGAGCTTGATGCCGGAGCTCGAATTAGGGTCATCGTCGGTCGAACCGGGGGGCGCCACCGCAACCACCGGCTCGTCGAAGTGCACGATGAACCTGCTGCTCCGTTCGCCCGCCGTCCCTGAGAAAGTAACGTACACCACTTCAGGTATCTCGGGCCAGAGAGACCTGTCAGTACTCTCCTTTGACGCTGTCGTAGGCGCGGGCATGGCTGTTGACGCGGGTAGGGCTGTAGGCGCGGGCAACGGTGTATTTGACGGGCGTATGCCCTGAGCCGCCGGTTGGGACGTGGGCGTCGGCATCGACGCGGGTACCGGCGTGTTTGGTTGCTGCGGCATCTGAAAGGACGCGCCGTCGGTTGCGTCCTGCAAAGAGGCGCACGCCTCTCCCAAGCCGAACTTTTCCAACGCCTCTCGAATCGCAATTCGCTCTATAGCGCCCAAATCACCGGGAGGCTGCTTCATCCAGT
The DNA here is from genome assembly GCA_965204975.1 of Dehalococcoidia bacterium. Classification (GTDB taxonomy): domain Bacteria; phylum Chloroflexota; class Dehalococcoidia; order Lucifugimonadales; family CAJWER01. Next base: position 2,723,326 of record OZ242024.1, on the reverse strand, counting down.
CTATCACCCTGTCGGGCACGCCTGCTGCTTCTGCCGCTTCTATGCACTCACCGGGAGTGGCGTCGGTAGAACAGGCAGTGAACGACGCAAGGCTGACTGCCATCAAAGCGAGCAGTATCTTTGCCAAGTTGGTCAATTTCATTCCCTAACCTTAATTCCGAAATTCCGAACCGTAGACCGCTCTGTCATCCCATCGGGGTCACGACGGTTTTATGGTTGTCGACTGCGTCGACAAGCTCCTCCACAGCTTTGCAGAGGCGGCGGAAAGACCGCGAGGCATGGTACGCCGCCTCGATATCCATGGTGGCCGAGAATGACGGCTGGTGCTTCGTCTCTCTGTATATGATGCCCGGTGGCATATTGTCACTCAGCCAGTCCTTCGCGCCACCAAATTCCTCCGCATCGCCAGTGTAATCCTCATCAGACGCCAGAAACCAATTCTCATACTTCCGCTTTGCGCAGACAACGGCAATTGGCATACCGACTACAGTGGCGAGGGCTCTACCCGCTAGCTGAGCCCCAAGCTCCATCGGACAATCCCTGTCCGCATCCAACAATATTAGGATGGCCGTGCATCCCTGGGTTTTGCTCGCATATGCTATGAAATTCTCCAGTCGCTTGATGAGATTACCTTTGTCCCTCGCCTGCTTCGGCTGCATGACTTCGAATTCATACCTGCCGAGGCGCTCTTGTAGGACTCGTCTCACCAAGATCGGCGCTGCGGCTTTGTCGCCCGGCCCTTCGACTATCGGGACGATGCCCTGCGCAACAAACGTCATGCGCTCGGTTCCAGTCCCTCCATGCTGTGCAGCTCACCCGACGTGAAGAGCCCGTCCCGCACGGCCTCCGCCTGCGTTTCCGATACGGGGCCGACCTTGGTGCAGCCGTCTTCGATCTGGACCGCCCTGAGTGAGTCGATCGGCAATCGGTCGATGAGGTCGGGACTGTGGGTGGTGACCAACACCTGCGTCCGGCTCGCAGCTTCGACTATTACGTCTGCAAGGACCGCAAGGGCGCCAGGATGTATGGTCAGCTCAGGTTCCTCAATGCCTATCAGCGACGGTGGGGGCTCCTGGTATAGGGCCGTCAGCATCCCCAGGAGGCGCACCGTCCCGTCCGACTCCTGGGAAAGATCGAAGGTCGACCCCGCACCTCTGCCATTGCCGGCATTGTGCCGCAGCTTGACGACGAGGAATCCGCCAGACTCCCTGACTAGCAACTCCGATAGCCCAGAAACGACATGCCCTAGTGCGCTCTCGATCTCGTCCAGATATGGCGACTTACGCTTGTCCATACCCCTCAGGACAGAAGCTAAGTTGCTGCCCCTCTCATTAAGACGCTCCAGATTCATTGGCTTCCCAGGCGCGCGCAAAACGTCGGGGAACAGGCGATAGAATTGCATCCTCGAAATGGATCTGACTGCCTGGTTCAAGTGGTGATAAGTAGGTGAAGTTCGTTGGAGCCGGCTCCCGGGTTCGACGGGCCGTAAGAACAAGATGCGCCTAAGCGATGGAAGCGCTAGCTCAGATGTATCGAATTGCTCCCCTTCCGAGGCTCGCGGAAGGAGTTGGCCCTCCCTTATCTCGAACTCAACTGGCTTCTCCTCCGGGTCGGCCGGGGTTATTGCTCCGTACTCCCGCTTCACGCGGTAGACGCCCGAGCGACTTCCCAGCACGAATCCGTACTTAAGCCGAAAGCCGCCTCTTTCGGCCGTGAATCCGACTTCCACGTCTCGGGTGCCTCCTCTAGGAGTGGACCTCCTTACGGCCCCTATCCCCTGGCGGGACGTGATCGCCGAGTCGAGGTCCCTTTGAAGAGCGTGGCTTATGAAGCGCAGCACGTCCAGCACATTGCTCTTGCCAGACGCGTTCGGCCCTACGAGCACCGTGAGGGGGCCAAGTTCCAGGTCGAGCTCGCGTATGCTCTTGAAGTTACGGGCCCAGACCCTCGTGATAGAAAGCCTAGACTCGTCCTCGCGCGTTGGGGTGGTCATGCCGGCAGTGTATCCCCGTAGTCCTGTCGCCGAAACCGCGCCCTAATCGGCGACTGCGGCTTCTTCGCGGCCGGCCTCGACCTTTTCGCGGATGCGGTCGATGCGCCAGTCCTCGATCTTCATCGGCTGGCCCGTGCCGCCGAGCCGGAACATCAGCACCTCGGCCATGATGCTTACCGCGATCTCCTCAGGCGTCCGGCCCCGCACGTCAAGACCCACAGGCGACCGGATCTCCCGGATGCGCTCGATGGGCAGGCCGGTCCGGATTAGGTCCTCGTAGATCAGGATAGTCTTGCGCTTGCTGCCCAGCAGCCCCACGTACTTCGCGGGCGTCAGCGCCGCCGCCTCCAGCGCCACGTTGTCGTACCGGTGGCCCCGCGTGGCGATGATAATGAAGGTGTTCGGGTTGATGGGAAGCTGCGGCAGGGCCGTCTCGGGCTTCTCGGCCACGATGATGTCGGCCTCGGGAAAGCGGTCGGAGTTAGCGAACTCCTCCCTGTCGTCGGTCACGAACACCCTGAAGCCCAGTGTGTTCGCCAGGGGAGCTATGGCCTTTGAGACGTGTCCGCCGCCGCACAGCACCATCTGGGGCGGCGTAGTGTACGCCTCGACGAAGAACTCCGGGCCGTCCCTCATGGTCACGAACTCGTTCTTGCCGTGCACCATCAGCTCGCGGGCCTTCTTGACTGCCTCGCGGTCCATCTCGGGCGAGCCCAGCGTGCCCTCGGTCGAGCCGTCCTCGCGGATGAAGAGTCGCGCGCCCAGCGTCCCAGCCCCTTCTCCCGCAGCCGTCACCGTCGCCAGCGCGACCGCGGGCCCGCCCGCGTACGCGGCGTCGATCTCCCGTGCGTAGTCCAGGTAGCTGCCAGCCTCGTACACAGGGTCGATCAGGAAGTACATCGTGCCGCCGCAGACGAGCCCGTCCTCGGCGGCCAGGTCCTCGTTCAGCTCGTAGTCGCGGTACTGGGCCGACCCGCCGCGCCGCATGAGCTCCTGCGCCGCGAACCAAATGTCGCCCTCGACGCAGCCGCCGCCCAGCGTCCCGACGCCCGAGCCGTCGTCACGCACGAGCAGCTTCGCGCCGGGCTTCTGGGGGGTCGAGCCCTTGGTGCGCACTACCGTCGCCACGACCACGGGACGCCCCTCGTCGAGCTCAGCCGCCGCCTCGTGAAATACTTCCCTCATGTCAGTTCACCCACAAGCCGGCCCCGCAATTGCTCAGGAATCGGGTCGCCGTGCTTCGCTGCCGATTCCAGCCATCCCCGCATCGCGTCCTCGATCATGGCGAGGGCCTCTTCGAACGTGTCCCCCTCCGTCACGCAACCCGGCAACTCCGGCACCGAAACGACGTAGCCGCCCTCTTCGGCAACCTCGAACTCTATCTCGACGCCGTCCTTGACAATCGTGAATGTATCGGCGGGCTTCAGCTTTAGCATAGCGCGCTCCTCGGCGCCATTATACCAATCCCTAGCAGCCGAACAGGTCCTCGATGTCCTGCTCCACCTGGGCCTTCATCTCCGCGGCGTCGCGCCAGCCCAGCGACCGGTAGGACTCCTCGGAGCCGTACTCGCGCGTCTTCACCACGACGGGCATGGGCACGGCGTGGCCGAACACCAGCGCCTGCTGCTTCGACTCCAGCCGCGCCAGGACGGCCCGCAGCTTCCGGCTGCCCGACGCGCCGGTCAGGACCGAGTCGATGTCGCGCTCGCTGTCCAGCAGGCACGTGATCTTCGTGCCGAGCTGGCTCATCACCTCCTCGTCGATGCCGCTGGGCCGCTGGTCGACCACGAGCAGCGTCACGTTGTACTTCCGCATCTCCCTGGCGATGGTGCCGAATATGGTCTGCGACGCTACGCCCGGCGTCAGGAACTTATGCGCCTCCTCGATGGTGATGACCAGCGGCGTCGGCTCCCTGCTCCTGTCGTCCGACGCCAGCTCCTTGCGCTCGGCGTACCTCTCGTAGATGCGCCTCGTCAGCAGGTTCGCCACCAGGATGTACGCCGCCAGGTTCCGCCCGTATCTGCCGAACTCCAGCACGACGTGCATGCCCCGGTCCAGGTATCGCAGGATGTGATCGACCGACCCCTGGCCCTTCTCCTCCATGAACCCCAGCCGGCCGAGCCTCTGCATCCGGTTCTTCAGGCTCCATAGAGCGTTGGCGTTGACGCCGGTAGCGTCGGCAAGCTGCGCGACGTCCTCGCGCCCGGTCACGTCCAGGAACTCCGACAGCCAGCTCTTGCCGAAGTAGCCGCGCAGCGAGTGGGCCGCATCCGCCGCGACCTCGGACAGGTCGAGCGTCTCCCTTAGCAGCACTATGTCGTCGGGCTCGACCTCGTCGTAGCCGATCCGCACCACGTAGTCGGGCGTCAGTCCCCGCCGCTTCGAGCTTGCCTCGTCCAGCGAGAAGACCGCCACCTGAGAGTGGAAGAGCTGCTTGAGCCCCTTCACCTCCGAGCCGGCCTCGCTGTACCCCCGCCACCCGTACTCACTCTCCATGTCGAACACGAGGTTCACGGCCTTCCCGCTCTGGACGATGCCCGCCAGCAGGAGGCGCGTCAGGAAGGTCTTGCCCGTGCCGCTCTTGCCGAACACGCCATTGCTGCGCATCACGAGCTCCGGCACGTCCAGGCACAGCTTCGTGTCCATGTCGAGCGGGCTGCCGATCCAGAAGTGGCCGTCGCCCTCGCCTCCGAAGACGCGCTCGATGTCCTGCTCCGTGGCCGCTGCGGCCGCGGCGAAATGGGGCGGGACCGTCTTGGCCGGCTGCGGGCCCTCCAGCAGCACTTCCGGGTCGTCGCTGGCGATGGTGAGCATCGGCTCCACGGTCAGCGCGCCGTAGGCCGCCGTGCCGGAGATGACCTGGGCGACGTACGGGTCCGACAGGTCGGGCGGGCTAGCGCTCAGCGTCGCGTCCGTCGAGCCCAGCGACACGTCCGTCACCACGCCGAAGAAGCGCATCCGCTCGCCCTGCAGCGTCACGAAGGTGCCGACCTTCACACCCTCGACCGACGAGTCGGGGTCGAGCTTGACCTGCATACCCTCGGTCAGCGACCCGGACACGACCATGCCGAGCCTGCCGCCGACCTCCTGGTCACTCAATTCACCATTCACCATTCGCTATTCACAATCGCTTGAGTATCCCCGTCAGGCGGTGAAGCTGGCCCGGCAGGAGTCCTGCCAGCCTGCGGCCCGCCTCCAGCCGCACTCGCTCGGGATCAGAATGTGCCTGCGCCACCTGTCGCAGGAAGGCCGCCGTCACGTCGTCAGGGGAGCCCGCCGGAGACGCCAGCAGCGACGGCAGCAGCTCCAGGTCACCGGCGACCTCCACCAGCTCAGGCCCGCCGCACGCGTGGACGATCTCGTGGATGCGCGGGGGCGTGGGCGCAAGGAAGCGGCTCAGCTCCTCGCCGTTACGGTGGGCCACCACGACGGCCTCGAGCTCGGTCGACATCAACCGCGTAAGCTGGGGATGCCGCCGGTACACCGCCTCGGCCGAGTCCTCGCCGCGACCCATCGCCACGGCCCGCCTGCCGGGGTCGAGGCTCTGCGTCGTCACCTCGGCGACCACGCCGTACACGCCGCCCTCGCTCCTCACGAGCGAGCCGAGCGGCGGTGCGCCGTACAGCTCGTGGCACTGCACCAAGAACCGCGAAGTCGAGGCCTCCACGACCTCGCCGACGCGCGTGTCGCCATCCGTATCGGAGTTCACTTGCGTCATGACCCCACGATTCTACCGCAGAGGGCGCGGAGGGCGCAGAGTCTAAGGCCATGTCGTCCCGAGCCCCGAGGGACCTGGGGCGGGGTCGCCTCGACCAGGCCAAGAGATGACATAGCCGCCATCCCGTTAACGGAGTAGACTGGGGATGAGCTCGAAGTGGGGGCCTCAAAGCCATGGCACAACTCAGCGACGTAAACACTACGGACATTGTCAGGGCCATCGAGCTGGCCCGGAACGCCATGTGCAGCATCTTCGACCCGAACGGGGATGGTGCGCCGTACTTTCGCGTTGTCGTTAGGCCAGAGGCGTACTTCGGCATGGCCCTGGAGAGCCACGTGCCGGGCCGGCACCTGAACGCGCTGCTGAACGCTGAGGACGCTGCTGGGCTTCGCGTCGACGAGGATGTCGTCGAGAAATTCACCCGCGCCTGCTTCTACTCCTACGGCGGTCCCGTACCGTTCCCGCTCGACCGGAGCGACGGCAAGTACGACTCGCCCGTGGTCTTCAACCCGCACCACATCCGGGAGGGCTTCCACGCGCTCAACGCCCTCGTGGAGTACCGCGGGTCCGAGCGGGCGGCTGAGATTGCTGCCGCCAGCATCGAGACGGTCTTCGACTACTGGGACCCCGACACCGAGTGGGACTACGACCGCCTCGAAAGAGAGGGCGTCGTCGTGCAGCGGTCGCGCTCCTTCATCTCCGGCGTTGCGAGGGCGATCGGCCCCCTCGTCAAGTACTACCGGACGACCGGGTACGCGCCGGCACTCGAGCTCGCCATCGTCCTGAAGGAGAAGTGCCTCGACGGCTACTACACCCCGGAGGGCTCCTTCGACCCCGACCTGTTCGGCACCCACGCGCACTCGGTGACCTGCACGATGTCGTCCCTCGCGCAGCTGGCCGACCTCACCCACGACTCGACGCTGATGGGCATCGTCAGGGCCTTCTACGACAACGGGCTGTGGGCGATGCGCGACGAGACCGGCTGGTCCCGCGAGCACGCGGTCGGGGACAACGGCGCGCCCGACGAGGGCGAGATGAACAACACCGGCGACATCCTCGAGACCGCGCTCATCCTCGGACGGTGGGGGTACACCGGCTACTTCCACGACGCCGAGCGCATCCTGCGCTGCCACATCCTGCCATCCCAACTGCGGGACATCTCGTGGATTCCCGCACCGAACAACCCCGGAGGCCTCGACACGCTCCGAGACGTCGCCCAGAGGCAGCAGGGCGCATGGGGGTTCCCCGCGCCGTTCGGACACGAGCCGCTGGAGCAGCGGGACGGCGGGAGGATGCGCTTCAACACCGACGTGGTCGGGGGCACTGTGGGGTCGCTGTGCGAGGCGCTGCGGGAGATGACACGGCTCGACGAGGCGGGCCACTGGGTCAACCTGCTGTTCGACCACGAGACGCCGGACATCGAGGTGCGGTCAGCCTACACCCACCCGGCCCTCAGCGTACGCGTGAAGACGCCGGGGCCGCTGTTCCTGCGCCTGCCGCCCTGGTGCGACCCCGACAGCGTGCGTATCACCGGCTCAGACGACCAGCCGCGCTTCACCAACGGCTACCTGTTCCTGCCGAGCCCGCCCGTCAACCGCTCAGTCACGTTCGAGTACGAACTCGCAGCGTCGGAGATGGTGCTCCACCACCTCACCCGGGACATCCACGTCCACCTCCACGGCGACGAGGTGGAGGCAATGGAGAACCACGGCGCGGACCTGACTTTTTTCGAGCAGCTGTAGCGGTACACATCAGTTTCGTATGCGCCACTTGTCGACTACAGCACGTACGGCAAGGTTGTGTAGCAGGCAGTATCAGACTAGAATCTGCCGAGGTTGAGTCACGGCTCGGGATCGCGAGGAACCCCATCACCAGAAACACCACTACCGCGAGCGCCCTTAACGTCCGTCGCGAACCGAGGCGTTGGCAACGCGACGCGCTCGCTGCATGGTCGCCAGAGCTGCGGGGCGTAGTAAGTGTGGTAACAGGGGCAGGGAAGACCCTGTTCGCAATGCTGTGCATGCTTGCCGTATGGGAACGATATTCGGAAGCCAGGGTCTTGATCGTGGTACCTACGATTGCGCTCATGGATCAGTGGCGAGCCGCACTCCAAGACGAGTTGATGATTGATGATGCCGATATCAGTGTCCTTGGCGGTGGAACCCGTCGTATTGAGCGGACTCGGGTAACTGTGGCAGTTCTGGACAGTGCGCGTGGACTTGCATCAGAGCTTACGAGCCAGGGAGAGTGGTTCCTAGTTGTAGACGAGTGTCACCGCGTCGCCTCGCCTGTCAATCGGAAAGTGCTGAAAGGAAGATACATCGCCACCCTGGGTCTGTCGGCGACACCTGAGCGCCAGTACGATGACTTGTTCCAGTCGGTCATCGTGCCCAGCTTAGGGGACATCATATTTCGGTACGAATATCGAGATGCCTCGGCTGATGGTATAGTCTCCGACTTCGAGTTGTGGAACGTTCGGATTCCAATGAGCTTCGACGAAGAAAGACAGATCACTCTAGATAGCCGGGCGATAGCTGCAGAAGCCAAACGTCTTCAACGGAACGGGGAGAAAACCTCACCACGCCTACGGAACCTGCTTCTAAGGCGCAGCAGACACAGCCAACGAGTCCGGTCTAGAATTCCCGCATCGGTCGAGTTTGTTGAGCGATTCAGAAGCCGTAGGGGCCTCGTCTTCCACGAATCCATCCAATCGGCCAACGAGATTGCCGCAGAGTTGACACGTCGTGGACATCGAGTGCGACCCTATCACTCCCAGCTTGGTGCGCCGACACGATACTTGAACCTGCTGCTATATGTCAGGGGCCAGGTTGATGTGCTAGTGACGTGCCGAGCTCTCGATGAAGGGCTAGACGTACCACAGGCTGAATTCGGAATTGTCGGCGCCTCTACAGCGTCACTCCGACAGCGCGTTCAGCGAATGGGCCGGGTGCTACGCCCACATCGAGACAAGAAGTCAGCTACCGTAGTTACTATGTATGCCTTGCCAGGTGAGGCAGAATCTCTGCGCGTAGAGTCAGAAAGACTCGAAGGTGTAGCCAACGTCCGTTGGTTTGAAGCAGCATGAGATCGTTCTTCACCGAGAACCCACCCAAGATGTTTCGACCTCAAACACCTTCCACTGAGATTCAGTTCGAGGAGCAAGTTCTCAGAGTCGCCAGCCAGCTAATGCCTAGCTACAAAGTGGCTAACTGGAAGCCCCTGATCAGGGACTGGCATGGACATGGAGCCAAACCAGATCTCGCCATGATCTCAAAGGACCTTGAGAGTTGGTATGTGATTGAAGTCGAATTGGCTGCCCATTCGATCAGAGGTCACATTGCTCCCCAACTAGAGACACTCGGTAACGGGGTGTATGACAGTACGCTCATACCTTCTCTTCAGAGGGCATTCCCTTCCGAGAATGCTGTTGCCCTTAGTAGACTAGTCCACCGAGAACCTGGCCTGCTCTGCATTGTCGACCAGTATACAGAGAGAATATGGAGAACATGTAAGGATACGGGTTTCGAGTTAGTAGTGCTGGAACCTTACCTTGGGGTTATAGAAGGGTGGGCAGTTCTTGTGAGTCGCATGCCTAGCGAGCTCACTAGTGAAACTACTCTAAGCACCTATTGGCTCAGGCGAGGCAATCGCCTCGGAGACAGTATTGTGATGCTTCTGCCTAGGAACTTTCCCGCATCCTTCTACAAGATACGCCTCTCCCTTGAACCGGATGGCGATCTATATCGCTTCTTTCAGGTTCAGAGGTTCGAAGGAAGTCCTGGTGTGGTCCTACCAACCGCGTTGGTTCCTGATCACAAGACCGCCAGCGTGCAAGTCATTGATCCATCAAGGCATATCGCGGAGATCGTCTTTGGAGACTAACATAGCGAGGAATTCAAGAGTGAATAATACTGAACAGCTGAGCATAAACATTCGTCCAGACTCAGGAGTCTATGGGACCTTCCGCAGAATCTCGTATCGTGCATGGTCAGCCATTGCGGAGTTTATTGACAATTCTACCCAGAACTACTTCGAACATCGAGAAGACATCCGGGACGCCACTGGCAACGAACCAAAGCTTGATATTGAAATCGTCCATGACTCCAGCGCGAAGACTCTAGTGATTGTAGACAACGCAAATGGAATGAATTGGAGTGAATTGGAAAGGGCCATTCAGCTTAATAAACCACCCGCCAATACTCGTGGTCGATCAGAGTTTGGAATGGGCCTAAAGATGGCTGCCTGTTGGTTCGGCGGTCGATGGCGTGTAGTAACCAAACGGCTAGGCGAGAGCATTGAGTACAGCGCTGTGGTTGATGTACGGCGACTGGAAGTGGATAAGCCTGATGCCATAGTTGTTGAACAGCAGATGGGTTTTGAACCTCTGGAGCACTACACAAGAATCGAAATAGAAGATCTTCACAGGACCTTCGGCGGACGAACTTTGCCCAGTATTAAGGAAAACATTGCGAGTATGTACAGACGTGACATCGAGTCAGGCGACATAACAATCAAGTGGAACGGAGAGCCATTCGATTGGGACAAAGATCCTGTGTTCGAGGAAGAGAATCCCGACGGTAGTCGCACACGTTGGGAGAAGAACATACAATTCGATGTAGATGGGCTTAACGTGACAGGGAGAGTCTGGATCAGGATTCCGGGCCGAGCCAGACGAGCTGGGATGCATCTCTTTAGAAGAGGTCGCTTAGTAGTAGGAGGTCCCGGGCAAGGATACAAGCCCGCCGCTATATTTGCAGCCCCTAACTCGTTCCAATCCCAGCGACTTATGGGGGAGCTTGACCTTGACGACTGGCCAGTCTCTCAGACCAAAGACGCTTTTGACTGGGACGGTGAACTAGAGAATGGGTTCATTGATGAACTAAAGTCAAGAGTCTCTGAGTACGTTGAGAAGGTGGATCCCAGCAATAGCCAATCAGACGAATCCACGCAAACCACATCATCAGACGGACAACTCATCGGGGATAACACTAAAGAATCACTGCGCGGCAGCGACGTGGATTCGGCCCTTACCATCACAGAGACAGGTCCACCGCCCCCCCAAGCCTTACCAACGGAGGATTTGAACCGAGTAGAACAGGCAGCAATGCTCGCAGGTGGTCAACCAACTTATGTACAACTGGGGCGTGAAGGCGTCCCAACACTGAAGGTCTTCTGGCTTGACAACCTAGCGGCCTCGGACATTCATGCATCTTTCGACATGCCTAGTGACGATGAGTTACGACTATACGTCAACCTCAACCATCCCTTTGTGGAACGAGTGATTAGCAGGGAACCGGCTAAGCTGGAACTGTACGCTCTCGACTTGTACGCTGACGCGCTCGTAGAGAGCGGTATACGCAAGCGTGGACAGAATGTCCCTGCTCACACCTTTAGGGATTTTAAGGATAAGTTCCTGCGCGCAATAAATTCAAACTAGATGCGGATAGCCTCACAAAGCCATTGCAGTTGGCTCATGGTCGAGTTTATAGAAATGGGTAGCGGGAACCATGGTGGCTACCAACTCACGAGTTATTCGTTCAACGACATCGACATTTACTGCGTTGCCAAGCGCTTCATAAGCCTTGGTTCTGGCTTCTGGAAGATAGAAAAGCTCGTCCATACTCTGTAGCCGCTTGCACTCCATTGGTGTCATATAGCGCCCCTCCCACCCAATGATAGGCACTTGAGTTGAAGTCATCGCAACCAGCGATGGAGCCGTGGTGGGTCGCTTGACACGCAGCCCCGATGCCCGCACCTGAAGCACGAACTGTCGGATGCTTCGCTCCTCTCCCTGGCAGTTCCACTCGAATTTCTGGAAGCTAGCCGGAAAGTCCATAACCTTTGGCAGCCATAGATCGATCCACGCCTTGTGCTCCTCGTAGAGTTCACGGTTTTGCCGAATGAACTGGATTTTCCACTTTGGGAATACGTCGTCCTCCGTCTGGGCGTAGCTGGGAAGTCCCTTATAGACCTGTTGCCTGGTCCAGCCGATGAGTGGCTGACCATGGGACCCTGCCGTCTGACGAAGATCCCCAACCTTCGAGGAGTGCGGTGTCTCTTTCTCGTAAGGATATGTGGCTCCAAATTCCATCGACCAGATCGGGAATGAAGGCAGCTTGGAGTCCTCTGGGAATTCGTCCAGAAAATCCTGCCAAACCCGGATGCACTGCTTCACCTGATCTGGGATGGTATGAGCATCAGTTGGATTGGTATCCAGGACACTGTGTACTGAAAGCTCTGGCTTAGGATCCGGTGGCTCCGGCCAGGCAAAGCTATTGAGACTTCCCAACCTGCCCACAATGTACAGTCGATCCCGGATCTGCGGAATACCGAATTGATGAGGGGAGTATCTTCGAGTGTCTACCTCGTATCCCTCGGCCTCAATGGCGGCGCGGATGACTGACCAGGTCTTGCCGTCGTTGTGACGCTCCAAGTTAGGGACGTTTTCGAGAATCAGATACTTAGGCTGTCGCTCTCGCACAATGGTGACGATGTCGCGAAACAGCGTCCCTCCGATTGGGTCCCAGATACCGTTCTGATACCCCGCCTTGGAGAAAGGTTGACATGGGAAGCCGGCGCATAGGATGTCGTGATCAGGAATTATCCGCACATCCACAGTACGAATGTCGCCGTACGGCAACATCTCGAAGTTACTCATGTATGTCCCACGAAGGGTTTTGTCGATCTCGGAGGCGAACACGCACTCGTGACCGAGCCGGCGTAGAGCCAGATGGAACCCTCCGAGTCCCGCGAAGAGATCAATGAACTTCATTCAGCCACGGCTCCCTGCTTGTGGGGCTGCCCGTCCTGATACACGAACGCCCTCACCCGTTGCGCTGCCTGTGTCGGGTCATCAAGTATCTCACCTTCCCACAAACGCATGACTCGCCACCCGTCTTCGGTCAGTCGCTGTGTAACCTCCGCGTCACGACTCCGATTGTATCCAATCTTCGCAATCCAGTAATCCGGGTTGGCACGCCTGCGCAGCGCACTCCGCAGATTCTCCCAATCTCGTCCATGCCAGAAGTCTCCATCGCAGAAGACTGCAGCCCTTGCAGAAGGGAAGATGAGGTCCGGGCGCCCCGGTAGGTGATCTGTCTTCAGTCTGTATCTGAGTCCGAGCCGGTGAAGCTCCTTCCTGAGAATGAGCTCTGGCTTTGTGTCCCTGCGTCTATTCGCCCGTTTGGTCCGAGTCTGGGTCTCGGACGAACTCTCGAAGCCCTTGTAGGACGGAGCGGTTCGGTTCTGTTTGGCTATTGGCATTTCTGGCAAAGATAAGCCTGCCTCAGGTCTAGTCACAGCCACCGCAGGCGCTTGGATAGCGCCTTTTCCGATGTTTGGACCGGCATGTCGCGGTCGTAGAGCGCCTGCTCGACGAGGTCGGTGAAGTAGCGTCGGTCTGCGCCGTTGATTACGGCCTTCTCGTGGGCCTCCATGAGGGCGACGGGGTAGCCGCGCCCGCGCTGGGCCTGGTCGATTACGAGTGAGTGGGCGAGAGCGAGAGCCGCCTCGTCGCCGGATGTCCAGGTTGGCACCTCGACTCGCGCGATCTCGTCGCCCGTGTTGACGTAGAAGAAGTCGATGCCGGCGCCCCGGTAGTGGTCCCTGACGATGCCCGACGACGTGCCAAAGAGCCCCGACCGCTCGCCTGGCCCCAGCAGCGTCGCGAAGATCGTCCGGTCCTGCACGTCGCCGACGCACCTGTCGCACGGCACTGCGACGGCCTCGCACCTGGTCGCCGAGCTGCCGTCCTCGCAAACCGCGTAGCGCAGGGCCGCGGCTGCCTCAGAGTACCCCGGCATGCTCACGTACCCGGCCAGGGACAGGGGTCGCTCGGTAGCCAGCGCCCCCAGCTCCTCCAGCGCCGCGGCGAAGCCCTCCTCGACCAGCTCCCGGCGCACGAAGTCGCCGTAGCCCCGCCCGATCAGGCCCAGCATCACCAGTGGCCCGTCGACCAGCGCGAGGGTGGGCACGTCGCCCGGCAGCGACCGCACGACTTCGACGAGCCTCAGCATCTCCTCCGCCGTGCGCTTTGCGCCCAGCACGGCCCCCTCGATCCTCTGGTCGGCGGCTCCGCCCGGGTCGTGTATCACCATCTCGTCCGCCATGGCGTAGAGTCTCGCGCGGCCCTCCAGCTCCACGTCCGGCTGCGAGCCGTAGGTCAGCACCACCGAGCCCGTGTTGATCAGGAAGCACCGCGCCGCCAGGTGCCGGTCCACGTCGATGTGGGACCCGTCGACGGCGGCGATAGCGTGGTCGTGCGGGGCCTCGGGCAGGCCGTGCACGGTCGCGGGCGGCTCCTTCACTTCTGGCGCGTCCCAGCCAAAGTCGCCCCTGCGCCGCCGCTCCTCGTACGCATCCAGGGGGAAGTCGCGCATGACCTCCAGCGCGTTCCTGAGGCGGTGCTCGCGGACCTCGCGGCGCGACCGCAGCTCGTCCGCCATCCCCTCGATCTGCGCTGCCGTGTCGACGAAGTCGAGTGGCACCGCGCTACCCGATCTCCAGCCGGTCGCCCTCGAACCCCAACGAGCGCCCGCCGTGCCGTAGGGTCACCCCCGACGCGCGCCGGAGCTCGGCGTACACCTGGTCCATGCGACGGTCGACCTCCGATCCGGCCTCCCGCGTAGGTCGGCGCGAGGCGCCTCCAAAGAGGCTGGGCTGGGGCAGGCTGGTCACATAGCCCTGGAGCCTGTCGAGGAACGAGCCGAACGTCGCCGCGGACAGCTCCTCCATAGGGCTGCCGTCCTGCGGGTCGACGAAGACGAACGACAACGCGATCGAGTCGCCGCCCACCGGCGCCGGCATGGCCAGGAGCGGCTGCGGCCTGCTCTCGAAGTGCTCGCGCGCGCCGCCGGTGTCCAGGGCAACCTCACGCAGCGCCGCCTGTACCACGCGCAACAGCGACGACATGTACGACACCGAGACGGCACGCTCGGCGATCTCGATGCTCAGTACATTTGCGGCTATGTCAGACCCAGACGTCATGCTCATGGCTCACCGCAGGACGCGGGCGTCGCCGACGCGGCGCGTGATCCGTTGCTGGTCGAGGTAGTCCATCAGGGCCAGCGAATACTTCCGGCTGCCGCCGAACATGTCCCGCACGTCCGCGACCGTGACCTCGCCCGCCTCCTCGATCCTGGCCCGTATCGCCTCCACCATCTCGTCGTACGCCGACGAGTCGAACACCACGCTGTCGCTCACCTTCGTCACCTTGCCATCCTCGACCAGCAGCGCGAGAAGCTCGGGGTCGATGGGCCTGTCCGTCGGCGGCGAGTACCGGTTGGACGCCAGCACGCCCATGTACGCGTCGATCTCCCGCTGCTGCGACTCGGACACGATCCTGACGTGGCCGGGCAGCCGCACGGCCGGGCCGTCCTCGACCAGTACGCCTTCGGACTCCAGCAGCGCCAGGGCGGGAGCGAACACGGCCGCCTTCATGCCAAGGCGGCTCCGCAACTCCTCCTTGGACGCTCCCCGGCGCAGGGGGAACCTGCGGTGGAACTCCTCCAGGAACGACCGCGCCTTCGCGGCGACTGCAGCCCATCCCCCCGCCGTGTACACGACCGTCCCTTGCACTATCTCTTCGCCCAGCGCCACGACGAGCCGCTCGGACGCCATCCGCTTGATCTCCGACACCACCGCGCCCGGCTCCATGTTGGCCCGCCTGGCCAGCTCGCGCAGGTCCACCGGCTCCGACGCCTCGATGCCCTTAATGAGCACGTCGCGGTCCGAGCCCGCCTCCATCACGGCCAGCCGCTCCAGAAGCGGGGCGTGGTTGCGGCGGTGCCGTTTCGCGTGGGGGTCGACCACCCGGCCGCCGCCCAGCGTCTCATGGTTCGATCTCACGACGAAGCAGTCTCCCTTCACGACGGCCTGGGGCTGGTCGAACTTGATCTGCGCCCACGCCGAGTCGCCCGGCTCGGCCCTGTCGCAGTCCAGCAGCCTCACGCGCCCGACCGTCTCGCTGCTGCCGACGTGTATGGTCGCGAACATGTTGTGCCTTACAGCCCTCGACGCGCCGGGGATCACCTGCAGCCTTACGTCCATGGCCTCCGACGGCGCGAGCCACCCCGGCACTGTGAGCACCTCGCCCCGCTGCACCTCGCCTTGCGATATGCCCGCGACGTTGGCGGCGACCCTGTTACCGGGCCCGATGCTGTCGACCTTGCGCTTGTGGGACTGGAGGCCGCGAACCCTGCTGGTGCGCCCCGTCGGCACTATCTCCACGCCCTGCCCGACGGACAGGCTGCCGTCTATCAGCGTCCCCGTGACGACGGTGCCGAATCCGGACATGGTGAACGACCGGTCGACGGCCATTCGCGGGCGGCCCAGGTCGCGGCGGGGCTCGGTCTCGCCCAACCTCGCCTCGACTGCGTCCAACAGCTCGGGGATGCCGTCGCCGGTCGTTGCCGAGACCGCCAGTACGGGCGAGCCCTCCAGCGACGTGCCCTCCAGCAGGTCCTCCACGTCGGCCTTCACCAGCTCCAGCCACTCGTCGTCGACCAGGTCGCTCTTGGTGATCACGGCCAGGCCGCGTTCGACCTGAAGCAGGTCGAGGATGGCGGTGTGCTCGCGCGTCTGGGGCATCACCGACTCGTCGGCAGCCACCACGAGCAGGGCCAAGTCGATGCCGCCGACGCCAGCCAGCATGTTGTTCACGAAGCGCTCGTGCCCGGGCACGTCGACGATGCTGACATCGCCCCCGCCGGGCAGCGTAAGCCACGCGAAGCCCAGGTCGATGGTCATGCCCCGCTCCTTCTCCTCGCGGAGCCGATCGGGGTCGATGCCGGTCAGCCTCTCGACGAGCGTCGATTTGCCGTGGTCGACGTGTCCCGCTGTGCCTATGACGAACATGGTGCCCTTGGCGGTGATTCTACACCAGCCCACGGGCAGCACGCCGTTTGCGCCTGCGTCATCAGAAGAGGCGGTGTTCGCCGCCACCCGTCAGCTCCCTGGGCCTAGAAGAAGCGGCTGAAGACCTCGTTGCCTAGGAGTCTCCCCCTGGGGGTGAGGACGAAGCACCCGCCTGCCGTCTCCAGCAGTCCGTCGTCCGCCAGGTCGTCGATGACTTCGCCGTACACGTAGGCCGGAGACTCGCCGAAGCGGGCCGCGAACTGGGCGGCGTCCACGCCTGTGTCGAGGCGCAGGCCCATCATCATCGTCTCGGCCATCTCCAGCCTGCGGTCGACGGGCTCCGCGGCCTCGACGACGGGGATGGAGTCGAGGATTCCCGCGCCGGGGATGGGTTCCCGCCTCCGCGGGAATGACGGTGGTGAGATAGGGCCTTCGCCGGGCGCGAGCCTGCGGATGTACTCGCGGGGCGACCTGATGTTGTGGAAGCGGTGGCCGTCCAGGTACGAGTGTGCGCCGGGGCCCACGCCCAGGAACGGGCGGTTGCGCCAGTAGACCAGGTTGTGGCGGCTCTCCCTGCCCGGAATCGCCCAGTTCGAGATCTCATAGTGCCTCAACCCTGCCCCGGCGGCCTGGACCTCTGCCGCCAGGTACATGTCGGCGGCAAGGTCGCCGTCCGGCACCGGAATCCTGCCCGCCGCCGCGTCCCGCTCCATCGGCGTGCCGCCCTCCAGGGTCAGGCAGTACATCGAGATATGGCTCGGCCTCAGCTCCAGGGCCGTGTCGAGGGTCGCGCCCCACTGCTCCAGCTTCTGGTCCGGCAGCCCGTACATCAGGTCGATGCTCACGTTGTTGAAGCCGGCACTTCGCGCTGCTCCAAAGGCGTCGATGGCCTCGCGGGCCGAGTGGCGGCGTCCCAGCACCTGGAGCAGGCCGTCGTCCAGGCTCTGAACGCCGATGCTCAGCCGGTTCACCCCTGCCTCCAGCAGCGAGGCGAGTTTGCCCTCGTCCAGGTCGTCGGGGTTCGCCTCGGCCGTCACCTCTGCGTCGTCCGCGAGGCCGAACGCCCCTCGAATGGCGTCGAGCAGCATGTCCAGGCTGCCCGCTGCCAGATAGGAGGGCGTACCGCCGCCGAAGAATACCGTCTCGAGCCGGGGTCCGTCCAGCACCTCGCCCCACAGCTCGATCTCCGACCTGAGCGCGGCCAAGTACGGCTCCATCATCGCCTCGATGCCCGCGTAGGTGTTGAAGTCGCAGTACGGGCACTTGGTGGCGCAGAAGGGTATGTGGACGTACAGTCCCTCAGGCCGTGACAAGTCGAAATTCACCTGCTTCTATGCCCTCCCATCCTGCTACACTTGTCGCCATGGAGCGGTCGCACTTCGAACGCCTCGTGGTCGAGGCCTATCGCCTGATACCCCAGGAGCTGTTGGCATTCCTGGAGAATGTCGACGTGGTCGTCGATGACGGCCCGTCGTGGGACCAGCTCGCGGGCCACCAGATCGAAGAGGGGGAAATCCTGCTGGGGCTCTACGAGGGCGTCCCCCTGCCCGACAGGGACGAGTACGGCATGGTCCTCCCGGACAAGATTACCCTATTCCAGGACTCGATAGAGTCCATATGCAACAGCCGGGAGGAGGTCATCGAGCAGATCAGGCTGACCGTCGTCCACGAGGTGGCCCACCACTTCGGCATAGACGACGACCGCCTCCACGAGCTGGGGGTGGGCTAGTTCAGGCATCCTCTCCCTTGACGGAAGACATGGAAGCACCCGAGAAGGTAAGGTAGGCG
Organism: Dehalococcoidia bacterium; assembly: GCA_965204975.1. Taxonomy (GTDB): domain Bacteria; phylum Chloroflexota; class Dehalococcoidia; order Lucifugimonadales; family CAJWER01. Next base: position 2,704,973 of record OZ242024.1, on the reverse strand, counting down.
ACGCGGAGCTGCGGCGCGGACCGCGCCGTCTGGCAGAACCCAAAAGTTAACGCGCAGGCAGACTTGTTCATAGGATTCCTGCGGCGGACGTACCCAAAGACTGTTTGAAACCGATGCTAGAGCAACTGAACAATCTCTCCCCTCTCGCTCGGCGGCGCGTAAGGCTTCTGGCATCAGTTGCCGTGGCCATCGGGCTGCTGGTCGCCGCCTGGTACCTGCTGCTGATTCTGCTGCCCCTGGTGATAAGCGGACTGACCGCCTACTCGCTCATGCCCCTGGTACGTGCCGGAGAGCGGACTGCGCTGGTCCGCCGCTGGCCCGGTCCTGGCAGACTGATCATCGCCATCGCCGCATCCGCTCTGGCGCTCATCATCGTCCTCGGACTTATCGTCATAACCGTGTGGGCGGTGGTGGATGGGGTGTATACCCTTAGCGAGACCATTCCCGTCCTTCTGGAGGGAGCCAGCGAAGAGTGGACCAGGCTTGAACGCACCTACCGCGAACAAGTGCCCATCGCCATCCAGGAGGCGGTTGATCCGCAGGTGGCGAAAATGTACGACTCGATTTTGGAAGCCGCCACCCATGCAGTGGGCAGGGTCGCCAGCGCGGTTCAAAGCAACATCGCCCAACTCATAACGCTCATAGCCGCTCCGGTTACGATTTTCAAGATGCTTCACGCGCCGTCAGCTCTCTCGAACAGCAGCCGGAGGTTGATACCGGGTCCGCTGCAAGAGGACTTGCCGGAAATGGTCCGGATCGCCGGTGAGGTAATCGTCGCCTACTTCCGGATTCAGCTCCTGCTGGGCGCAATCGTGGGTGTGGTCATCTTCGTCGCCTATTCGGTGCTGGGGATACCACTGGCAATGGCGCTGGGTTTACTCGGCGTGCTCTCGGAGCTGGTGCCGGTCATCGGGACCACCATCTTCATCATCCTGACGAGCATCCTGCTGGTGCTGACTGACGTATCGAAGTTGCCGTTGGCGCTGGGTGTCTTCGTCATTCTCCAGGTGGTGCAAACTACCGTGGTGCAGCCCAGGCTCCAGGGCAGAGCCTTGGGACTGAATCCCATGGCGCTGGTGGTGGCCATGGCCGTATTCACGCTGTTCTTCGGGTTGCTGGGAGCACTGGTGGCGGCTCCTCTTACCGCAGCCGTGTATCACGTCCTGCGATACGTGGGCCGGGAGTGGGAGTGGAGTGAACACCCGGCGAACGCCTCATCAGGGCAAGGCGACGGCTAGTGCCCGGGCAAACTTTATACTAGACTTTCAGCCCGAATCTCAAGCTGAAAGCTCTAGTCTCTATCAAGTCTGGCGTGGCGGGTGGTTGTAGTGGGACAACAAGGAGCGCTAGGCCGGCACATCACCTCAATAGCACTGAGGCTAGCTCGGCGAAGTCGTCCACTATAATGTCTGGCTGGTAGTCCGAGACTTCCGTTGGAAGCCCGTACCTGTTGACGTAGGCCGCCCTGAAGCCGCACGCCTGGGCGCCCAGGATGTCGAACGAGTGGGCGGCGACCATCATGATCTCGGAGGGCTCGCATCCCAGCCGCTGCACCGCCTTGCGGTAGATGCCCGGAGAGGGCTTGAACGCGCCGACCTGGTCCACGGAGATAATGGCGTCGAACCCTACCGGGACGTTGCTGCCCAGCAGCTCCTCCAGGTACCACTGCTCCCCGTTCGAGAGCGCGACCAGCCTGTAGCGTACCGCCAGCTCCCGCAGCCCCTGGACGGCGTCGGCGAAGGGCTGCAGGTCCTTGTAGACCTGCATGAACTCCCGGACCGCTTCGCCGGTGTAGGCGACGTTGTGCTTCTCCAGGCAGTAGACGAACGCGCGGCGGCAGGTCTCGAGGTAGCCGCTGTGCCCGAGCATCAGCAGGTTGTCCTGGTACTGCTCGATGCGCTGCCGGTCCCGCCACTCCGCGTAGAACGCCTCGCCAGACACCTCGGAGCCATGCGCGGCCAGGAAGTCCCCGGCAGGACCGGCCAGGCTGCCCCTGAGGTCCAGCACCGTGCCGAAGATGTCGAATGCGAGGTACTTCACACGGGCAAAGGGACGGCTAGCCATGGATTAGCCCTCGTGTACTCCTAGCCCCTCACCGCCGCCGAGCGGAGGTCCGCGATCGCCTGGGCGACACATCCGCTCCCGTACACCGCCGAGCCCGCGACCAGAGCGTCGGCCCCGGCGGCTGCCGCGATACCCGCCGTCGCGGGCCCAATCCCGCCGTCCACCTCTATCTCGGCAGTCAGGCCCCGCTCGTCAATCGTGGCCCGCACTTGGGCTATCTTGGGCACGACCGCCTCAATGAAGGCCTGACCCGCATAACCGGGGTTGACGGTCATCACCAGCACCATGGCCAGCTCCGGCAGCACGTCGTCTATCGCAGTGGCCGGTGTGTCCGGATTGATGGCGACGCCCGCCCCCATGCCGGCATCCTTCACCTGCTGCACCGCACCTTCTAGCTGTATGGGCGACTCGGCATGCACCGTCACTATGTCCGCCCCGGCCTCGGACAGCTCGTCAACGAACTTCTGCGGCTCCATCACCATCATGTGAATGTCCAGCGGCAGCGACGTCCGGCCCCGTACCGCCTTCACGATCATCGGGCCGAAGGTCAGCGGCGGCACGAACCGGCCATCCATGATGTCTACGTGGATGCCGTCGGCCCCGCCCGCCTCGGCCTCTGCCACCTGGTCGCCCAGCCTGGCGAAGTCCGCCGACAGGATGGACGGCACTATCCTGATGGCGCGGTCAGCCACCGGACTCAGCCCCCAGTGCCCGTTCGGCGGCCTCGATTGCCGCCGCGACCTGGGCCGACGCTCCGCCGCCGGGCACGTCCCTGGCCTCTATCGACGAGTCGACTGTGATCTCCAGCACGTCCTCGGCGAACAGGTCCGAGAACTGCCGGTAGTCGTCCATCGCCAGGTCTGACAGGGTCCTGCCGGTATCTGACGCGTGGATGGAGAGCCGCGCCGACACCCCGTGGGCCTCCCTGAACGGCATCCCCCTGGCGACGAGGTAGTCGGCGATGTCGGTCGCCAGCACGTGGCTGGCCTCCGCGGCCCGGCGTAGCCTCGCCTCGTCCAATGTCAGCGACTCGTACATGCCAGTCATCACGCTGAGCGTGCCGCGGAGCGTGTCCAGCGTGTCGAAGAAGCCCTCCTTGTCCTCCTGCAGGTCGCGGTTGTAGGTGAGCGGTAGCCCCTTCAGCACTGTGAGCAGCGAGACCAGGTTGCCGACGACACGGCCCGTCTTGCCCCGCGCCAGCTCCGCGAAGTCGGGGTTGCGCTTCTGGGGCATCATGCTGCTGCCGGTCGTGTACTCGTCTGGCAGCCGGACGAACGCGAACTCGTCCGACGTCCACAACACAAGCTCCTCGCCCATGCGCGACATGTGCACGGCGCAGATCGCAGCCGCCGCGTGGAAGTCGACCAGGAAGTCGCGGTCCGAGACGGCGTCCATGCTGTTCGCGCTGATCGCCCCGAACCCAAGCTCCGACGCCACCGACTCGCGGTCGATGGGGTACGGCACCCCCGCCAGCGCACCGCTGCCCAGCGGCATCACGTCCGCGCGGCTCCTGGCCTGCCGGAACCGCTCGGCGTCGCGCCCCAGCATCGAAAAGTAGGCGAGCGCGTGGTGCGCAAAGTACACCGGCTGGGCGCGCTGCAGGTGGGTGTAGCCGGGCATCACGACCGCGGCGTTGGCCCTCGTCTGGGCGACCAGCGCCCGGCGCAGCCCGTGTACCCCGCCCAGCACGTCGTCGATGGCCGCCATCACGTAGAGCCGCATGTCCGTCGCGACCTGGTCGTTGCGGGAGCGCGCCGTGTGGAGCCTGCCCGCCGCGGCGCCGATCTTCTCGTGCAGGCGCCGCTCGATGTTCATGTGAATGTCTTCGAGCTCGGGCCGCCAGGGGAAGCTGCCAGACTCGATCTCGCCGCGAATCTCACCGAGCCCCGCCACGATCGCGTCCGCGTCCCCGGACGTGATTATCCCCTGGCGCGCAAGCATCCGCGCGTGGGCTATCGACCCGGCGATGTCCTGCTTGTACAGCCGCCGGTCGTAGTGGATCGAGACCGTATAGTCCGCGGGCGTGTCCATAGGCTAGAGCATCAGCATCTCGACGCTCTTCAGTCTCCCGGCCACAGGGTCGACATCGAACCCCAGCGACTCCAGCGCTGTCACGCCCATGATCGCCGGGTCGTCCTCGTCACCGAATATGGCCGTCACGCCCCCCGCCGCGCCGCTGTAGTGCATCGTCACGTTCCCGACATCGCGCGTTACGATGCCGCCCAGCCCGCGGAACTTCTTCTTGCCTGTCCGGCGAATGCCCAGGCCTTCCAGCAAGCTTGCGGGCAGGATGCTCAGCGTCGCCCCTGTGTCCACCAGCGCCCGGATACTCTCGCTGACGTCGGGAGTGGATGGATTCGTCACTCCAACTTCCACATATACGAATCCCATTTCATGCTCCTCTCTTTGCCACCAGGAAGCGGCGGCGCAGCGTCACCACCTTCTCCCCGTGCTGGTTGAAGGCACGGCTCTCCATGTACACGATGCCCCTGTCCGGGCGGCTCCGCGACTCCCGCACCTCCAGGATCTCGCTCTCGCCGTATATCGTGTCGCCCTGGAAGACCGGCGCGTCGTGGGTGATCTTCTCGTACTCCAGGTTGGCCACCGCCTTGCCGGACGTGTCCCGCACGCTCATCCCCACCAGCAGGCTGATGACGAGCGGGCCCACCACCAGGATCTTCCCGTGCTGGTGGTCCTTCATGTAGTTCTCGTCGGTGTGCAGCGGGTTGGTGTTCATGGTCAGCAGCGAGAAGAGGTGATTGTCCGCCTCGGTGACCGTCTTGCCGGGCCAGTGCCTGAACACGTCCCCAACCTGGAAGTCCTCCAGGTACCCGCCGAAAGAGTCCCTCGCGTCATGAATCATGTGTTGGGTCCTTACTCACTCCCTGTCTGGTCGTAGCGGGCATCTTCCTCCCGCACGGCTGCGGTATCAGGCTTCAGATTGTGCGCGGTTGACTCCCCGTACATCTCGAAGTCGATGTCGACCGCAACGTGGTCGTCGACAAGTGTGGTTTCAACGCCGCCCTTGCTGGACGTAGTCTGTATGTACGCTGCGTCTACGGACGGATCGTATGTGACTTTCATTTGCTCGGGTACCGCCTGTTCCGGTGCTCGTATCCCTCGCTGAACACCTTTCGGCGCCCCAGCCTGGGAGGACGGGCGGCGCGCACTACGCCTTCGAGAATTGTACCAAGAACCTCGGCTTCGGTCGCGCCGCGCGCCGGCATGGCCCTGCGGGCGTGGGCGGAGAATACGACCACAGCTACTGAAGGGGGCCTACTGAAGGTCGCGAGACATGGGGCCCTGAACTAGGCTCGCCTACTCTCGCCCATACGAAGAACCCTGCCTGCGGCCCACGTTCTTGGCCGATATGCCGAGGACGCGCAGGAAGCCCTCTGCGTCCTCGTGGTCGTAGGAGCCCATCGCCTCCATGGACGAGTCGTCCGTGTAGAGGGAGTGGGGCATGGCTTCGGGCGTGTCCTCGGCCGACTCGAAGTACAGCTCGCCCCGGTACATTCTGACCGAAATGGTGCCCGTGCACAGCTCTAGCATCGGCTGCAGGGCGGCGAGGGCGGAGGTCGTCGCCAGGTCCAGCCAGTAGCCCTGGTATATCTGCACGCTGATCGTCTTCGAGATCTGCTCGAACCACTCCGTCGCCCGCCGGTCGAGCACGAACTGCAGCAGGTACTCGTAGCTGCGGCCCAGCAGCTCCATGCCAGGCGCCTCGTATATGCCGCGCGACTTGATGCCGACGAACCTATTCTCGACGACGTGCGTGCCTATGCCCACGCCGTGCCGCCCCGCGACGCTGTTCGCCACCTCGAAGATGGCCACCGGGTCCAGCGCCTTGCCGTTCAGCGCCACCGGCACGCCTGCCTCCCACCGCACGGTCGCCGTCTCGGGCGTGTCCGGCGCGTCCCAGGCCCACGCGCCCATGCCCGGCTCGACGAAGTACGGCGGCAGCGTCACGTCCTCCAGGTCGCCCGCCTCGTGGGTCAGCCCAAGGAAGTTGGCGTCGGTCGAGTACCTCGACTCTGCCGCCGGCCTGATTGGTATCTCGTTAGCCTCGCAGTAGTCCAGCATCTGCTGGCGGCCCGGGAACTCCGACACGTACTCCGGGTCGCGCCAGGGCGCGTAGACGGTGACTCCGGGCGCGAGCATGTTCGCGGCGAGCTGAAAGCGCACCTGGTCGTTGCCGCGGCCGGTCGCGCCGTGGAACAGCACGTCGATGCCCCGCTCCTCCAGCTCCGGCAGTATGGCCGCGACCGTCACGGGGCGCGCGATTCCCGTCGTGTTCCAGTAGCCGCCCTCGTACCGGGCCTGGGCCTGGATTACCTTCAGCCCGGCCTCGGCCAGCGGCTCCTTGCCGGGCACGATGCGCGCGTCCGCCGCGCCGCTGCCGACCATACGGTCGGCGATCGCGCCGATGTTCTCCTCGTCCGGCTGACCCAGGTCGACCGTGAAGCCGTGGACCTCCAGCCCCTTCTCCCGCAGCCAGTGGGTCGTCGTGCAGCTGTCCAGTCCCCCGGACACCGCCCCGCCCATCACCGTCACGCCCCTGTCCTGCAATTCGCGCCAGTTCATGGCTCTAGCCAGTCACCTGGCCTATGGCCGCGTCCAGCCGCTCCAGTCCGGCGTCGATCTCCTCCTTGGTGATGGTAAGCGGCGGCATGATCCTGATGGCCGTCGGCTTCGGCGCGTTGAGCAGCAGGCCCCGGGCGTTGCACTCCGTGAGCAGGTCCGCCGAGATCTCGTCGCTGAACTCCACCGCGATCAGCAGCCCGACCCCCCTCACCTCAGTCACGGCGTCGTGGGAGTCCCATATCCGCCGCAGCCCGGCCTGCATGTACTCGCCCATCTCCCGCGCGTGGCTCGACACGTCGTTGTCGATCATGTAGCGCGTCGACGCGGCCGCCGCGGCGCAGGTTAGCGCGTTGCCGCCGAACGTCGACCCGTGCTCGCCCAGCGGCTCGAACACCGCCGCGTGCTCCTTCGCCAGGAACGCGCCTATGGGCACGCCGCCGCCGAGACCCTTCGCCAGCGTCATCACGTCCGGCTCCACGCCCGACACCTCGTAGCCGAACAGCGTCCCCAGCCTGCCCAGCCCTGTCTGCACCTCGTCGAATATCAGCAGGATGCCGTTCTCGTCGCACCAATCGCGCAGCTTCGCCAGGTACCCTGGCGAGGGTACGTTCACGCCGCCCTCGCCCTGCACCGGCTCCACCATCACCGCGGCGGTCCGGTCGGTCGTAGCCCTCCGGACCGCGTCGAAGTCGTCGAACTCGACGTGCACGAAGCCCCGCGGCAGCGGCAGGAACGGGTCTTCGTCGTGCGGCTTGCCCGTCGCCGACCACGTGGAGAGCGTCCGCCCATGGAAGGAGTTAAGGGCGGTGATGACCTGGAAGGCGCCGTTCCGGTGCAGCTTCCCGTACTTGCGGGCTAGCTTGAACGCGCCCTCGTTGGCCTCCGCGCCGCTATTGCAGAAGAACACCCTGTCGAGGCAGCTGTTGTCGACCAGGAGCTGCGCCAGCTCCAGCTGAGGCACCGTGTAGAACTGGTTGGACGTCTGAACCAGCGTCCTGGCCTGCTCGGCCACCGCTTCGGCTATCGCGGCGTTGGCGTGGCCCACGTTGTTGACGGCCCAGCCCGCCGTGAAGTCCAGGTACTCCTTGCCCTCGTCGTCCCACACACGCGTGCCCTCGCCCCTCACGATGACGATGGGCTGCCGCCGCACGCAGAACATGTAGTACTTCTCTTCTATCGCCTTCCAGTCAGTAGTCATTGCTTCACCACCCTGTCGTTTTCTGTAGTTCGGCTATTGGGTTGATTGGGGGCTGCGCTACTGCCCGCCAGACAGCTTCCGCAGTTCCTCCAGCGCCTTCTCCAGGTCCTCGATGCTTTGCTTCAGCCCGTCGACGGCGTCCGTGATACGGTCGATCCCGGCCTGGAAGTTGCTGGACGGCGCGGCCTCTGTCGTGGCGGGAGCCGCCGCGTCCTCCCGGGTCTCCTGCTCGTACCCCGTCAGCGTCAGGATGGCATCGGGCACCGAGTCCGCCATCACGACGTTCTCGCCCGTCGCCAGTATCACCTGCTTCAGCTCGGGGAAGGCGATGCCCTCTGCCTGGAGGTACACGGGCTCCGCGTACAGCAGCCCGAATTCCTCCTCCGTGGCGATGGGGATGACCAGCAGGTTGCCCCTGATGCAGAACGACCCCTCCTGGCATCTCAGCGTGAACCACTGGGATATGAACGGGTCGTTGTCAATCTTGGCCTCGACCTGCTGCGGGCTGTCGACCTGCCTCTCTTTCGGGAAACGGAACGCCACCAACTCCCCGTAGTTCGGGGCGTCGTTCCGCGCGGCCAGCCAGCCGGCCAGGATGGGAGGCTGGTTCCGCGTGTATGGGATCAGGAGCACGAACTCCTCCCGCTCCTGCCCCGGAATCTTCATGATCACGTAGTAGGGTTCGACCTCCAGGAGCTGCTCATCCTGTCCGAACTTCTCCTGCGGTATGTCCCAGATGTCCTCCAGGTTGTAGAAGTCCTGGGGATCGAGCATGTGGTATCTCAGGTACGTATCCGCCTGGATGCCGAACAGGTCCTGCGGGTACCTGACGTGGCTCCGCAGCGACTCGGGCATCTCGTCCTTGTCCGTGAACAGGTCGGGGAAGATCGACTGGTAGGTCCGTACCATCGGGTCGGAGGTGTCCCAGACGTAGAACGTGAGCGACCCGTTGAACGCGTCCACCACCACCTTCACGCTGTTGCGGATGTAGTTGAACCCGCCATCGTCGGACGGGGTCGAGTACGGGTACTTATCGCTGACGGTGAAGGCGTCCTGAATCCAGAAGAGCCCTTCGTCCTGGGCCACGATGTACGGGTCGCTGTCCAGGACCAGGAACGGCGCGACCGTCGCGATGCGCTCCTGTATCTCCCGCCTGTACTGGATGCGGCTCTCCGACGTGATCTCCGGACTGATCAGGATGTTGATATCCGTGAACTCCCACGCGTAGGCTGCGCGCCGGATGATGCCACTCAGCTCGACGCCGCCGCTCCCGAAGTAGGTCGTGCTCTTCAGCTCCTCCCCCGCAGCCTGATAGTCCAGCTCCTCGGTCTGCGTCTTCACTATCACGTAGTCGGTCGTCTCTTCACCGTAGTAGATGCGCGGATTCTCGACGCGAAGCTCGGGCGCCGCGTCCTCGGCTAGCGGCCTGACCTCGATCACCCCGTCCTCGGGGATGTCCTTGGCGAAGAACTCCGGCCTGCCCTCGGTCGTGAACTCCGTCACCGGGCTCATGGCGACCCCGAACCCGTGCGTGTAGCGCAGCTTCCTGTTCACCCAGGTCTGGGCGTCCTCGTCCAGCTTGTCCGGCACCACCTCCCGCGCGGCCAGCATCACCTGCCGGTACTGGTCGTCCACGTAATACCGGTCCACGTCCGCGTCCTTGAAGTCGTAGTACGGCCTGATAAGCTGGATCTGCTTGTACACGTTCGAGAGCGGGCCGTGGTCCCACAGCCGGATGTTGTCGATGGTCTGGGGGTTCTCGCTCACCATCTCCGCCGTCAGTCCCGGGTCCACCGGGTAGAGCTGCTCCGCCACCCCGTCGAGCCCGAACCCCTGCCGGGTGAACTCTATGTTGCGCGCAATGTACGGCTCCTCACGGGCAAACTCGGCCGGCCGCACCCGCAGTCGCTGCGTCGCGTTCGGCCACACGACGCCCAGCAATATGGCCAGCACGACGAACAGCGCGACCGCGCCGACGAGCAGCCGGACCCCGCGCAGGTAGGCATTGACCAGTATCAGCACCCCGCTCGCCAGGGCCACGATCGTGAGTATCATCAGCGCGTTCTTGCGGACGTTCAGGTCCGTGTACAACGCGCCGAACACCACCGCCTGGTCCGACAGCAGCAGACCCCACCGGTCGAGCCACAGCCCCGCGCCGATGATCACCATCAGCAACGCGCCCATTATCGAGGCCTGCAGCTTGACTCCAGACGTGATCTGCAGACCCACGCCCCGGAAGCTGAAATTGATGAAGTACACCGCGAACGTCGCAAGCGTTATCACTATCACCGCGCCGAGCGCCCAACCCTGCACCAGCTCGTACAGCGGCAGCACGAATACGTAGAACGAGACGTCGTTCCCGTAGACCGGATCGACGACGCCGAAGGAGGCTGCGTTGTCGTACCGCAGGAACACCTCCCACTGGCCCGCCGCTATCACGCCGAATATTGCGCTCAGCACCACCACGCCCACGGCAGTGCCCCAGAAGATCAGGCGCTTCAGCATGCTCCGCACCTGTGGGGGCAGCGGCGTCTCCTCCGGCCCCTGCGACACCCTGTAGGCGAAGTAGACGGCGATGCTGCATGCCACGGCAAAGATGGCCGCCCCGCCCGCGAAGAGAGCGATGCGCGTCACCAGAACCTTGATGTAGACCCCCCGTAGGTCGAGCGAGCCGAACCACAGCCAGTCCGTGTAGACGCCGCGGAGGAACGATATGGCGACCACGAGGGCGATCAGGGCCGCTATGACCACCGCCCACTTCAGCCTTCCTCCAAGCTGCGTGGGCAGCGACCCCGTCAAGTCGGTGAAATAGTCAGAATCCTGCTGAAACGACATCCCTTTACCTCTACCTCAACTCAGTCTCGTCCCTATGTCCGCGTCCTCGAGGGCCTCGAGCAGCGCCCCCGCCCTGCGTCCGTCCACTATGTGGGCCGAGCTAACGCTATCCAGAGCCCTCAGGCACGCCCCGAGCTTCGGGACCATCCCTCCGGCGATCACGTTCGACCCCATCAGGTGTTGTGCGTGGCGGCGCGTCAGCCTGGATATGAGCCGCCTGGAACCATCGAGCACGCCCTCCACGTCGGTGAGCATGACCAGCCGCTCCACGTCCAGGGCCGCGGCCATCTCGCCGGCCACCGTGTCGGCGTTCATGTTCAGGAGCTGGGGCTCGCCGCCGTACCCGGTCCCGGACACGGCTATCGAAGCCACTACAGGGATGTACCCGGCGTCCGCCAGAGCGCGAACCGGCCCTGGGTCGATCCTCGTGACCTCCCCCACCAGGCCCAGCTGCGGGTCGGCTATGCGCGCCTCGATCATCCCGCCGTCGACGCCCGATAGCCCGACCGACCGACCGCCTAGCGCGTTCAGCTCGGCCACGAGCTGCTTGTTCACCAGCCCGGTCAGCACGGCGACCGCGATCTCCAGGCTGGGCTCGTCGGTCACCCGCAGCCCCCGTATGAACCTGGGGCGCACGCCCTGGCGCTGCATCCAGTCGGAGACGACCTTGCCGCCCCCGTGCACGACCACCGGGCGAACGCCGTCGCGCTGGAGCGCCGCCACGTCCCGAAGGCTCGTGTCATGGCTCCCCAGCGTGCTGCCGCCTATCTTTACTACAATCGTCCCAAGCTGAGATTCCGTTCCGGGCTCCGGCTCCGCGTCCGGCACGTCGTCCTGCGCCGGATGCCCGCCCTCGGAAAGGCGCTCTAAGACCATGACCGGAACCCCCTCTCCCCTCCACGGGAGAGGGATGGAGCCTTCCCCGTACTCGATACGGGGGTGAGGGGATCCCTGCGCCAGTTTGTCACCCTCATCCTAGCCTTCTCCCATCGAGGGAGAAGGGACCGCCGAGCGCCATTCCTACGTGCTGTAGGCCGAGTTGAACGTGACGTACTCCTCGGTGAGGTCGCATCCCCAAGCCGTCCCGCTCCCGTCTCCGGCGTTCAGGTTGGCCTTGATCTGCACCTCGGGCACGCTCATCGCGCTCACCACGGCGTCCACCAGGTACGCAAGCGCCTTGCCTTCGTGGACAATCTGGATGCCGTTGATGAACAGGTCCACCCTCGACTCTTCGAAGTCTATCCCGCTCTTGCCTAGGGCCATCATCACTCGGCCCCAGTTCGGATCGCGCCCGTGGACCATCGCCTTGACCAGCGACGACCCGGCGACCTCCCTTGCCGCCCTGCGGGCCTGGCAAACGTCATGGGCGCCATCGACCACGACCTCCAGCAGGCGCTGGGCGCCTTCTCCGTCGCGCACCAGCTCCTTCGCCAGCGTCGTCGCAACGTAGCCAACCGCCTCCTTCAGGGCGTTCCCGGCGCTCGTGCCGGCCCCGATCTCCTCGCCGCCCGCCGCGCCGTTCGCCATCAGTATCACGGTGTCGTTCGTGCTCTGGTCCCCGTCCACGCTGATCATGTTGAACGAGGCGTCCACAGCCTCGCGCAGCATGTCCGACAGGAAGCCGCGCTCGACCGGCGCGTCGGTCGTCATGAAGCACAGCATCGTGGCCATGTTCGGGTGGATCATCCCCACGCCTTTGGCCGCACCGCCCACCGTCACGACCCTGCCGTCGATCTCCAGCGAGACCGCCTCCTCCTTCTCGTGTGTGTCCGTCGTCATGATCGACCGGGCGAAGTCGTTCCCGCCGTCGTCCGTGACGCGGACGTTGCCGATGTTCTGGCGTATCAGCGCCATCGGCAGCTCCACGCCGATCATGCCTGTGCTCGCGACGAGCACGTCGTCCTCGTCGACGCCCACGTGCCGGGCCGCCAGCGCCGCCATGTCCTGCGCGTCCAGCAGGCCCTGTTCGCCCACGCAACAGTTCGCGCAGCCGCTGTTCGCGACCACTGCCTGGGCCGTCCCGTTGGCCACACGCTGCCGGCTCAGGGTCACGGAGGGCGACTCGACCTTGTTCGTCGTGAAGGTGCCGGCCGCGGCTGCTGGGGTCTCGGACACGACGATGCCCAGGTCGAGGTTGCCCTCGCCCACCGTCTTCAGCCCGGCGAACGTGCCGCCGGCCTTGAATCCGCGCGCCGACGTAACGCCGCCGCCCCGCAGTACCTCCATCATCCGAGCACCTGCCGCATACCTGGAATTCGCATCAGCCGCCGGAATCCGTCACACGACCGGCAGCCAATCCTACAAACCGCAAGTATACCATACGGCCCCCGACCTCCCGCGTAGACAAAAGCCTGCCCGGGGTGAGATTGAAGTCCCCATGCAGGGGCATGGCGCACCTACTCTATATCCCGGGCCATGACGGCACGCCTTTGTGCCCTGGCAAAGCTGGTCAATCCTGCCCGCCGCAACGCTTTCCCAAGCCGTCGCCCGGTCAGAACGTCAGCAAGGCACGGCCGGCGATCCGGCCGTTGGCCAGGTCGTCCATGGCCTCGTTTGCCTGTTCGAGCGGGTATGTGCGGGTAACCAGCTTGTCCAGCGGGAACTTGCCCTCAGCTGACAGCCGCAGGTACATGGGGAAGTCCCGGTCCGGGTCCGCCGAGCCGTGGCTGCCACGGTACTGGCGCTGGTAGGAGACGAAGTGTCTGGCATCGAGCTTGAACTCGGGCTGCGGCCAGCCGATCACCACGGCCGTCCCGCCCAAGTTCTCGGCGCCCGGCCCGCCGCCGCGAACCATCGGAAGGATCGACTCGTGCGTTGCCACCGTGCCCACCGCGTCGAACGCGAAGTCCGCGCCCTTGCCTGTGATCTCCCACACCGCCTTCACCGGGTCGACTTCGCTGGAGTTGATCGTATGAGTCGCCCCCCAGTCCCTAGCGAAGTCGAGCTTGTCGTCGGCGACGTCCACCGCGATGACCGGGTACGCCTGCATCAGCAGCGCCATCTTGATGGCCGACAGCCCCACGCCGCCTGCGCCGATGACCACGACCGAGTCCTCGGCCCTGACCTTCGCCGTATGGAAGACTGCGCCCGCACCCGTGAGCACCGCGCAGCCCACGATGCTGCTCTCCGGCGCAGCCTGCTCGGCAGGTATCTTCACTGCCAGCTGGTCGCTAGCCAAGCAGTCCTCGGCAAAAGTGCCGACGGCACCGTGCACCGGCTCTCCGCGGAACTTGACCCCTATGGGGCTCAGCCCCTCGATGAAGTCCCGCCCCGGGTAGCCGGCGCGCGGAACCCAGGTCGTAATCGCATGGTCGCCCTCCTTGAGGTGTGTCACGTCCCGGCCGGCGTGGGTCACCACCCCGACTCCCTCGTGTCCGAGCAGGTGCGGGCACTTCTCTTCAGAGACCAGCCTGATCTCGTGGACCTGGGAGAGGCAGACTCCGGTCGCGGACTGTCTGACGATCACCTGGTGAGGCCCCGGGTCCGGCACCTCCATCTCGTCGATGGCCATCGGCTCGTTCGGGCCGGTCATAACCGCGGCCCTGGTCTTCAGCACTTGTTGCCTCCTGGCCACCGCGCAACGCGCGGTGACGCGCCCTAAACGCCTGTGCGGATGGTCTCAACCCGCCAGGCAGCTGGCTAGTCGAGGGCCCACCTGGCCGACCGGATATGCCGCACCTGGTCCTCCTCGTGCCAGTAGTACGTGGTGAGAATAGACCCGTCGGGCAGCTGCGCCGAACTCGGGTAGCCCATATCCCTGTCCAGGCCGTCGTCCCGCAGCACGAACTTGTTGCCCGTGTCCCACGTCCTGCCGCCGTCCGCGCTGATGCACGCCCTCACTCCGTATGGCGGTCGCCTGTGGCCGTAAGTCGCCAGCACACGCCCGTCGGCTAGCATGATCAGGTCGAAGGGGCTGCTGCCCTTGCAGTAGATCGGCGTCTCCTCCGGCGCGCTCCACGTCCCGCCGCCATCCTCCGAGTGCGACACGTAGAAGTTCTTCTCCGCCGTCCGCATCCCCGCCAGCACCCTGCCCCCGCCCAGCGACACGAGCCGCATCTCGCTGGTCGTCACATCCGGCAGGCCTGGACTGACAACTCCGTGCGGCTCCCACGTCTCCCCCCCGTCCGTCGAGCGCATTACCCACGCCTCCCGCGGCCCGACGACCGACCGGCCGTCGATGGGCATGAGTATGGAGCCGTCGCCTAGATCGACGACGCGACCCGCCGTGCCGGCGCGCTCCAGCAGCATCCGCGCGGGCTCCCACGTGTACCCGTCGTCGCGCGACATGGCCGTGTAGACGCCCTCGTTGACCATGGCCAGGCCCACCCGCTCGTCCTCGCGGTACGTGTCGTAGTCCTGGAACCGGGTCGCGCCCTCCTTCAGCGGCGCGAATATCCACCTGAAGCAATTGACGATCAGCGAGCCGTCCCCGACCTGTCCGACGACGCACCCGTTCCCAGCGTAGGTGTGAGGCGTGACCTGGGAGTGCCACGTCTCCCCGCCGTCGGTCGAGCGTACCATCGACGTGCGCGTAGTCGGGTCTGAGTGCGTGGAGTAGCCCCGCCAAAGGGCCTCGCGGAACACGACAATCAGGTCGCCGCTCCCCAGGAGCACCACCATGTTGATCGGCCCGCAGTACGAGTTCTCGTTCCGGTACACGATGCCCATGACTCACCTCCCCTGAACAACCGTCATTCCGGCGAAAGCCGGATTCGAGTGGGGCGGAACTGCCGTCGTTCCTGCGAAGGCAGGAACCCAGAGGGGCGGACGGGGGGCCCCTCCAGGCGGGGAGAGCACCTCCTCGCTACCCTCGTCCGCCTCTCTTCCTGATCCTCGCCCACGTATCCCGCAGCGACACCGTTCGATTGAACACCGGCGCGCCCGGCTTCGAGTCCGGGTCCACCGCGAAGTACCCCAGCCGCTCGAACTGGAACCGCTCGCCGTGCACCGCGTCCGCGAGGCCCGGCTCGACCTTCGCGCCCGTCACGACCTCCAGCGAACTTGGGTTAAGCGTCGTCATGAAGTCATCGTCGTCGTCCGGCCGCTCCGACGTGAACAGGTGCTCGTACAGCCGCACCTCGGCGTCCGACGCGTGCTGCGCCGATACCCAGTGGATCGTCCCGCGCACCCTGCGCCCATCCGGCGCCTGGCCGCCCCGCGTCTCCGGGTCGTACGTGCACCGCAGCTCGACCGGCTCGCCGTCATCGTCCCTGACCACGTCCGTGCAGGTGATGAAGTAGCCGTACCGCAGCCTCACTTCGCGTCCCGGCGCAAGTCGGAAGAACTTGCGCGGCGGGTCCTCCATGAAATCGTCCCGCTCCACGTACAGCTCGCGCGAAAACGGCAGCTTGCGCGCCCCCGCGTCCGGATCCTCGGGGTTGTTCACCGCGTCCAGGTACTCGACCTGCCCCTCCGGGTAGTTCTCGATCACCACCCTCAGCGGCCTGAGGACGGCCAGGACGCGGTTGGCACGGGCGTTCAAGTCGTCCCGCACCGCATGCTCCAGCATCGCGATGTCGATCACGTTCTGCCGCTTGGCCACGCCGACCTGGTCGCAGAAGCTGCGTATCGACTCCGGCGTGTACCCGCGCCTGCGCAGACCCGCGATCGTCGGCATCCGCGGGTCGTCCCAGCCCGTCACCCGGCCCTCCTGCACGAGCTGCACCAGCTTGCGCTTGCTCAGCACCGTGTGGCTCAGGTTCAGGCGCGCGAACTCGATCTGCTGCGGGTGGTACACGTCCAGCTCGTCCAGGAACCAGTCGTACAGCGGCCGGTGGTCCTCGTACTCCATAGTGCAGATCGAGTGCGTCACCCCCTCGATCGAGTCCGACTGGCCGTGGGCGAAGTCGTACATGGGGTAGACCACCCACTCCTCGCCCGTGCGGTGGTGCGGCGTCTTCAGGATGCGGTACAGCACCGGGTCCCGCATGTTGATGTTGCCCGACGCCATGTCGATCTTGGCCCGCAGCACCCGCGAGCCCTCGTCGAACTCCCCGTCCGTCATCCCGCGGAACAGCGCCAGGTTCTCCTCGACCGGACGGTCCCGGTAAGGGCTCTCCACCCCTGGCTCGGTCAGCGTGCCGCGGTACTTGCGGATCTGCTCCTGGTCGAGGTCGTCCACGTACGCCTTGCCCTTCCTGATAAGGTCCACGGCGAACTCGTGCAGCCTGTCGAAGTGGTCCGACGCGAAGTAGAGGTGGTCGCCCCAGTCCCATCCCAGCCAGCGCACGTCCTCCAGGATGCTGTCGACGTACTCCTCTTCCTCCTTCGCCGGGTTCGTGTCGTCGAAGCGCATGTGGCAGCGCCCGCCGTACTCGTCGGCCAGCCCGAAGTTCAGGCACATCGACTTCGCGTGGCCGATGTGCAGGTACCCGTTCGGCTCCGGCGGAAACCGCGTCACCACCTCCCCGCCAAACCGCCCGGACGTATTGTCCTCATCCACCGCGGCCCGAACGAAGTCCGACGCCGCCTTTGTTTCTGTATCAACCAAAACCCCTCCTGCCAATCCAGTCCTGCTTAACGTAGGGGCGCGACCCTTACCCCTTCTCCCCTGGCAGGAGAAGGCTGGGATGAGGGGGACGCCGTCGCCTGCGGAATGCCCTACCTACAACTCATCAAGCCTGAACGTTGCCCACTCCTCGCCCACGTCTTCATATACTACCCGCTGGCAGCCTTATGACGCCCGCTCATATACCACCTCGGCCGTGCCCAGTATCTCCGCTTTGAGCAGCCAGTTGCGGCTCTCTTCGACTCCTTCGAAGGTGCTCATGTCGACTCGACGCCCGAGCATATCCGACAGCTCGTCCTCCATGGTGAAGAACGAGAGGCCCACCCGCGCGCCGGGCTCGAACTCGACGAGCACGTCCACGTCGCTTTCGGGTCCGAAGTCGTCACGCAGCACCGAGCCGTACAGGGCGAGACGGCTGATGCGGTTGCGTCGACAGAACTCGGCGACCCCGTCCATCGGAATCTCAATTCCAGAGTTTAGGGGCATCTCGCCAGCCGCCCCTACCGCCCCCCGAACTTGATCCGCGGGTCCACCACCGCCAGCAGGATGTCCGAGATCAGCGTCCCCAGGACCGTCAGCGTGCCCAGCATCAGGATCACGAACCCCGCCAGGTACACGTCCTCGTCCTGGATCGCCGTCAGCAGCACCGGCCCGATCGTCGGCAGGCTCAGCACCACCGACACGATGACGCTCCCGCTCACCAGTGACGGCAGCAGGTAGCCCACCGTGCTGATCAGCGGGTTGATCGCCACGCGCACCGGGTACTTGATTATCAGCTTCCAGGGCCGCACGCCCTTCGACCGCGCCGTTACGACGTACGGCTTGGCCAGCTCGTCCAGCAGGTTGTTGCGCATCACCCTGATAAGGCCCGCCGTGCCGGACGTGCCCAGCACCACCGCGGGGATTATCAGGTGCTTGATCAGGTCGTAGACCTTGGCAAAGCTCCACGGGGCGTTCTGGTAGTCGGCCGAGAACAGCCCGCCCACGCTCTGGTCGAAGTAGGCGAACGCCACGTACATCATCACCAGCCCCAGCAGGAAGTCGGGCACCGCCAGGCCCGTGAAGCCGAGCAGGGTGAAGGTGTAGTCGCCGATGGAATGCTGCCGCACCGCCGAGTATATGCCGACAGGTATCGCGAAGGTCCATGTCACGAGCACGGTGAACCCCGTGAGCGCCACGGTGAGCCAGAGCCGCTCCTCGACGATCGTTCTGACCGGCTTCTGGGCCATCAGCCCCGAGCTGGGAGAGCCGAACGAGCGGCCCAGGTCGCCCTGCAGCAGCCCGCCGAGCCAAAGGAAATAGCGAACGTAGGCCGGCTTGTCGAGCTGCAGGTAGCGTCTGACCTGTTCGGCGATCTCCTGAGCCTGGGCGGGGCCGGTCGTGTAGTCCATCGTCCGGTCGAGGCGCTTCGTAGCGAGGTCCCCCGCCGGGAGCTCGATGATGAAGAATGAAAGCACCGAGATGGCGAAGATGGTGAACAGCGCAAGGATGAGACGCCTGGATATGTAAGCGGTCATGTCACGCCTCCTTGCCCGCTCCGGGACTACTGAGCGATTGTATGACTTCGCCCAACGCCTGGCAACCTGAGCGCCCCGCTCAAACAGTACAGTACCTATAATGAGGCGGTCGCGGCGCAGAGCCCCGCGGCCTGGGAGGAATCAGCATTGCCGATCGCAGAGGCTGGAGGTAACGCGGCGCACGTAGGGACGGACCCGCGTGCCCGCCCGCAGGGTCGGAGGGGAGCCGACTCCCTCGTCCGCGCCATGGAAACGGGCGGGGTCGAGCGCGCCTTCGCGCTGTCGGGCAACCAGATCATGTCCGTGTTCGACGCCGCCATCGACTCCGGCGTGGAGCTGCTGCACGTGCGGCAGGAGGCCGCCGCGGTCCACATGGCCGACGCAGCCGGGCGGCTGACAGGCAGGCCCGGCGTCGCGCTCGTCACGGCTGGGCCCGGCTTCGCCAACACCCTCTCGGCCCTCTACGTCGCCCTGATGGCCGAGTCGCCGCTGGTGCTGCTGAGCGGCCGCGCGCCGCAGGACAGCCCCGGCGCGTTCCAGGACATGCTCCAGGCCCACATGGCCCGGCCCATCGCAAAGGAGTCGTGGACGCTGGCCGATGGCGTCGACCCCGGCCTAGAGCTCGCCAGGGCATTCCGCATCGCGGCGTCGGGCCGCCCCGGACCCGTGCACCTAGCCCTGCCCGTCGACCTTCTGGAGGGCGATGCTCCGTCCGCTACGGGGATGGCCGGTCCGGGCGACTTCGAGCCGGCCGGTCCGGCGGCGAACCTACCGGAAGTGCCCGCCATCCTCGATCCGCTCATGCGAGCGGCCAGGCCCCTGGTGCTTGCGGGCCCCGCCATGACGAGAGGCCGCGCCCGCGACGTGCTGGGGGACCTGGCCGGTAAGTCGGGCTTGCCCGTCGTGTTCATGGAGAGCCCCAGGGGCACCGGCGACCCCAGCCTGGGCGCGCTCGCGGACGTGCTGCCGGACGCCGACACGGTGCTGCTCCTGGGCAAGAAGCTCGACTTCTCGCTGAAGATGGGCCGTCCGCCCACGTTTGCGTCCGGCTGCCGCTTCCTACAGGTCGACGCCGACGAGGCCGTGATCGAGCTCTCCCGCACCGTCCTCGAATCGTCCGGGCCCGAGGCCGCGGTCGTAGCTGACCCGGTGGAGACGGCCGAGTCGATGCTCGAGGCGCTGCAGGGCCGCCGGTACGCCGACCCCGGCTGGACGCGCGAGGTGGCGGACGCGATCGCCTATCGCCCGCCCACCTGGGATTCCGTCGAGGCTGCCGACGGCGAGCCGCTGCACCCCCTGCAGGTCGTCCGCGCCCTCAGGGCCACGATGGCGGAATGCGACGACGCCGTGTTCGTTTCCGACGGCGGTGAGTTTGGGCAGTGGGCGCAGGCGGTGGTCTCGGCCCCCAGCCGCGTGATCAACGGCCCGTCGGGCGCGATCGGCGGCGGCGTGCCCTTCGCTCTGGCCGCCCGCGCCGCGAGGCCGGGCGCAACCGTGTTCCTGGCCATAGGCGACGGCAGCTTCGGCTACCACGCAATGGAGATCGACACCGCCGTCCGCTGCGGCCTGCCCTTCGTCGCCGTCGTGGGCAACGACGCCGCCTGGAACGCCGAGTACCAGATCCAGCTCCGCGAGTACGGCGGGGACAGGCTCTACGGCTGCGAGCTGCTCCTGACCAGGTACGACCTGCTGGCCGAGTCCCTCGGAGGCCACGGCGAGCACGTCACCCATGTGTCCCAGCTTCGCCCGGCCCTCCAACGAGCCGCAGCCTCCGGCAAGCCCGCCTGCGTAAACGTCGAGATACAACGCGCAGCCGCCCCCATCGTCTCCCGAGACGGCGCCCACTGAGCACGCGCCTCGGCCGGGCTGTTGACAGGGCCTCAGCACAGGTAATACAATTACACGTAACGTAGCGTCTGGAAGGGCAACAGCCCCTTCTGCCGCGCTGCAGGCTGGCAAGCCGGGGCTATGAGACGCGCAATTGCAGTCGGTCTGGTGGTGCTGGGCCTGGGAGGCGCAATCGTCTCCCAGGAGGTTGCGGCCGTACTCGCCGCCGAGCCCCACGTCGCGGTGATCGACCTCGACGACGCCATCCACCCCAACGCCGCCAGGTTCGTGAAGCGGGCGATCGCCAAGGCCACCGACGACGGCGCGCGGATGCTCGTCATTCGGCTGGACACGCCGGGAGGCCTCCTCGACTCCACCAGGGATATAGTCGAGGCCATCCTCAACTCCGAGACCCCCGTGGTCGTATACGTAGCCCCCGAGGGCGCACACGCAGCGTCCGCCGGTACGTTCCTGACCGCCGCTGCCCACGCGGCCGCCATGGCGCCCGTCACGAACATCGGCGCGGCCTCCCCCGTCGGCCTCGGCGAGGACCTGCCCGAGACCCTGGAGCGCAAGGCCTCCCAGGACGCCGCCGCATTCCTCCGCGAAATCGCCGGCGAGCGCGGGCGAAACGTGGAGGCGCTCCAGTCCACTGTCTTCGAGGCAGCGTCGTTCTCGGCAACCGAGGCGCTGGACGAGAACATAGTCGACCTCGTCGCCGACGACCTGGATGACCTCATCGCGCAGCTCGACGGGACGGTCGTGGAGCTGCGTTCGGGCCAGCTGCGCCTCGACCTCGAGGGGGTCGAGCTCAGGCAGATCGACCGCACGCCCCTGGAGCTGTTCCTGGGGTTCCTGTCCGACCCCAACGTGGCCTTCATGCTGGTGACCATCGGCCTGATCGGGCTGTTCATCGAGTTCATACTGCCCGGCCTCTGGGGGCCGGGAATACTTGGAGTCATCTGCCTGGCCCTCGGCTTCGTGGCCCTGGGAGACCTGCCGGTCAACTGGGTGGGCGTGGCCCTGATGGTCTTCGCCATGGTCCTCTTCTACCTGGAGGTGCAGGCGCCGGGCATCGGCATATTCGGCGTGTCGGGCGCGATCGCCTTCCTAGTGGGCGGCTTCCTGCTCGTGGGCGGGCTGTCACCGCCCGCCATACCCCAGGCGCCGGACGCGCCGACTTTCAGGGTGAACTACTACCTGCTCGGCGGAATCGTGGCGGCAATGCTGGGGCTCATGCTGTTCGTGGCGAAGGACGTGGCACGGGCTCGGAAGCTCGCGTCCGAGGACCGGAGCTCGACCACGCCGATCATAGGCCAGGTGGCCGTCGTGACGGCGGCGCTGGACCCACAGGGCTCCGTCCACGTGGGCGGCGAGGAGTGGACCGCCGTCAGCGACTCGGGCGACCCCATCGAGAAGGGCGAAGAGGTGATAGTATCGGAGGCAGAGGGCCTTACCCTGAAAGTCTTCCGGTCGTCCGAAGCGTACGGCGACAGTCAGCTGTAAGGGCACAAGCCAAGGAGGAATGCAGTGGGTATCATCAATTTCCTGAGGAACTACCAGAGGATGGCGCGGTTCCGGTGGGGCAACTTCGAGGGCATGAAGGGGCCGGGCCCCGTCTGGCTCATACCCATCATGCACAGCGGTACCCGCGTCGACCTGCGGACCGAGGTGCTGGACATCGCACGCCAGACCAACATCACCAAGGACAACGCCCCCATAGACATCGACTTCCTGGTCTACATGCGCGTGATGTCCGAGTACGCCGACAGGGCCGTCCTGGAGGTGGAGAACTACAGGGCCGCCGTGATCGGCCTCGCGACCACCACGCTGAGGGCCGTGGTAGGCGACATCGACCTGGACGAGGTGCTCTCCCAGCGAGAGCGCATCAACACCGTGCTGCGGGAAAAGCTCGACTCTGAGACGGAGCGCTGGGGGATCAAGGTCACCAACGTCGAGATCCGGGAGATCGAGCCGCCGCCCGACATCCAGGAGGCGATGAACCGCCAGATGTCCGCCGAGCGCGTGCGCCGCGCGGTCGTCAGGGAGGCCGACGGTACAAGGGCCGCGGCCATCACGGTGGCCGAGGGCGAGAAGCAGGCCGCCATCCTGAAGGCGGAGGGCGAGCGCCAGGCGGAGATCCTGCAGGCCGAGGGCGACCAGCAGGCCGCCATTCTCCGCGCCCAGGGGTTCAGCACGGCCCTCGAGAAGATCTACGAGGTTGCGCAGAACGTCGACTCGAACACCCTGAGCCTCCAGTACTTCGACACGCTGAAGGAGCTCGGCTCGAGCCAGTCCACCAAGTTCATATTCCCGATGGAGTTCACCAACCTGCTCAAGCCCTTCACCAGCATGGCCGACAGCTCGGGCAACAGCAAGGACGACAAAGGCTAACCTTACTGGAGGTCGATATTATGCTTTCGAGTGCATAATATCGACCTACCAACGTTATGCCATCAGGCCAGGCGGGACTGGCCCGACAGTCTCCAGATAGCCGCGTAGGGTACGAGGCCCAGCTTGCGGGCGACGGCGAGCGACGCGCCGTTAGTCCAGGATGTACTGTACAGCGGGATGCGCCCGGACGCCCTCATTGCCAGCGCCCATGCCGTGGCGACGCGGGGGCCGAGTCCGCGTCCTCGGAACGCCGGCGCAGTCTCCAGCCCAGCCTCTGCCGAGAAGCTGGACTTCCTGGCGCAGAAGCTGACGCTGACAGCATGGCCGTCCTCCAGCACGCCGACTATGGGTGACGCATCCGGAATCTCGTCGGCCGCCCAGCCGGTGAAGTGGAACTCTAGCTGCCGCAGGTCGTCGACCGGCTCCGTTTCTCCGAGATAGGGCAGCGTCTCGGGGAAGGTGAAGGCCGGGCCCGAGCCGAGCTTCCCTCCGATCAGCGAGACGTACCGCTCAGCGTGGACCGGGACTTTGCGGAGGTCGTGAATGGGCGGCTCCTCCCGCGCGAGGCCATCGAGTTCCTCGGCTATCTCCGGCTCGACATCAGCGTGAATTGCCCACGCGCAGCCCGCCGCGCCGCGCACCAGAACGAATGCGGGTCCGCGGTCCGGGCCAGGCACCCGCGTCGAGACGATGCGGCCGTCCTCGTCGAACACATACCTGGTCCGCAGGCACAAGTCGGGCGTGCTCATAGCCGCTACCTACGGCGAGACCAGTATCCTGAACACGTCCTTGGTGGGCTCCATCATGCGCTTGAAGCCCCGGTCGATGACCTCGTCGAGGCTGACCCGGTCGGAGATGAGGGGCGCCGTGTCGACTGCGCCGCTGGCGATCAGCCCGACAACCTCCTCCACGTCGCGGCGCTGGTAGGCCAGCGAGCCTATGACGTGCTTCTCGCCGGCGACCACGGCGTTGAAGTCGATGGAGGTCTCGGCGGTGTAGATGGCGACCAGCAGGACACGGCCGCCCGGCCGCACCCAGTCGACCGCCAGTGCCGGGGTCTGCGGGCCTCCCGCCGCGTCCATGATGATGTCCGGGCCGTCGCCGTCCGTCAGCTCCAGCAGCCGGTCGTGGGCATCGTCCTCGCTGGTGTCGATCGTTGCGCCCGCGCCGAGCTGCGTCGCCAGGTTGAGGCTCATCCGGCGGCGGTCAAGCGCGATGACCTCGGCGCCCATCGCCTTCGCGGCCTGCATCGCCAGCAGCCCGACCGTGCCGCACCCCAGCACTGCCATGCTCTCGCCCGGCTTAACGCCCGAGCGGCGCACGGCGTGGAGAGCGACGGATGCCGGCTCGACGAGGGCGGCCTGCTCGCTGGTGACGGACTCGGGCAGGGGGATGGCCTCGTCGGCGCGCCACAGCATGTACTCGGCCAGCCCGCCGTCCAGCGCGAACCCCGCGACGGCCATGTTCGGGCACATCGTCTCCTCGCCCGCGGCGCAGCGCCGGCAGTTCCGGCACGTGAGCACCGTGTTCAGAGCCACCCGGTCGCCGGGGCCGACGTGCGAGACGCCGTCGCCTGCCTCCACGACCGTGCCTGTGATCTCGTGCCCGGTGACGAGGGGCAGCATCCGCCCGGTGATCGGGTTGGGCTCGCCGTGAGCGATGAAATTGGGGCCGTACAGGTACTCCTCGATGTCCGTGGCGCATATGCCGCAGTGGTCGATGCGCAGCTTCACCTCGCCCGGGCCCGGCTGGGGTTCCGGGATGTCTTCGAGCCTGATGTCCTTGTTGCCGTGGTATACGAGCGCCTTCATATCGCTTGCACCTAGTGCCTACTCATAGCGAAGCCGTACCATAGGGGCGGAGCTCGGACCGCCATCCCAGCAGCCGCCGGGACGAGACCACCTCGCCCCTACACCAATCCTACCCCTCTGTGCCCTCTGTGTTCTCTGTGGTGAATCTAGTTGCCGGAGAACTTGATGCGGGGGTCGATGACCGCGAGCAGGATGTCGGACAGCAGGGTCCCGAATACCGTCAGCATTCCGATGAGCAGCACGACGAAACCAGCCAGGTAGATGTCCTCGTCCTGTATGGCCGTCAGCAGCACCGGGCCGATGGTCGGGAGGCTCAGGACGACCGACACGATGACGCTGCCGCTCACCAGCGCGGGCAGCAGGTAGCCGATGGTGCTGATGAGGGGGTTCAGCGCGACCCGCACCGGGTACTTCAGGATGGTCCTCATGCGACCCACACCCTTGGCACGGGCGGTGACCACGTAGGGCTTGCCCAGCTCGTCGAGCAGGTTGTTGCGCATGATGCGGATGAGGCTGGCGGTGCCCGAAGTGCCGAGGACGACGGCGGGAATCCACAGGTGCTCAATCATGTCCAGGGCCTTCCCGACGCTCCAGGGGGCATTCTGGTAGTCGGCTGAGAAGAGGCCGCCTACGCTCTGGTCGAAGTAGGCGTAGCCGACATAGAGGAGGACGAGGCCGAGCAGAAAGTCGGGCACGGCGAGCCCGGTGAACCCCATGAAGGTGAACAGGTAGTCGCCGACCGAGTGCTGTCGGACGGCCGAGTAGATGCCGATGGGGATAGCCAGGGTCCATGTCACCATGATGGTGAAGCCGGTCAGCCCTATGGTCGTCCATATGCGGTCGCCGATGACCTGCTTGACGGACACCTGCACAGCGAGGCCGTGGCCGGTGGGGCCGAACGAGCGGCCCAGGTCACCTTGGAGCATGTTCCAAATCCAGTAGGCGTAGCGGACGTAGATGGGCCGGTCGAGCTGCAGGTACTCCCGGAGCGCCACCATAATCTCGGTGGCCTGGGCATCTCCCGACGTGTATGCGGTAGTGCGGTCGTACCGCTTGGAGGCGAGATCGCCCTCGGGCAGCTCGATGATGAAGAAGGCCAGCATCGAGATCATCACGATGGTGAAGAGGGAGAGGATCAGGCGCCTGGCGATGTAGGCGATCATGGCAGACCTCCCGGCCGAGGCCTCGGCTGCCCGGTGAGTTTAGTCAGGCTGAACGCTACGTGTCAATGCGGAGACCACTCACCCCAGTCCTCTCCCGTCAGTAGAGCCCCCACCCCCACCTCTGGATTCCGTCCGCCGGAATGACGGTCACTTACCCGTCCTCGCGGCCCTCAGGTATGACGGCGTAGACGTCGATCTCGAAGTCGATGTAGGGCTCGGCAAGGGCCTTGACTACGAGGCCCGTGGAGGTTGGGTAGGTGTCGCCCAGATGCTCGGCTAGGACGGCGTAGACCTGCTCCCTGTAGGAGGCGTCGGTCACGTAGGTCGTGACCTTGCAGATGTCTTCCATGCGCGCTCCGGCCTCCTCGAGAAGTGCCCTGACGCAGCGCATGGCATTATCGGCCTGGGCCGCCGGGTCTCCTCTCCCAACGAAGTCGCCGCCGTCGAGGGGTATGCCGGTCTGCCCCTGCAGGTGGACGACGTTGCCGGCGCGCACGGCCCGGCTCACCTCGTAGTCGAGGCCGGGGAACATCGACTCGTCCCTGGTGTTCTTGACCCTGATACGCTGGTGCACTACAACCCTCCGGGCGGGCCAGACGGAGTATACCACCGCAGAGGACGCCCTTCGACATGCTCAGGGAGCCAGGCTCCGAGAGCATGGAGGGAGACTGGCTCTCTATGGCGGGCTCGGGCGGACTGAGGCCTTCACCGCGCTCTTTCGGCTGCGATGATGGCCACCGTGCGAAGGGCCAGCGGTTTCCGCTCCACAATAGCCAGCCCCGCCTCCGAGATCGCCGCGGCTATGTCGGAGGCTGTGACGAAGCCCTGGACGGACTCGGGCAGGTAGGTGTAGGCCTCGCGGTCGCCAGCGAACAACGCGCCGAGCCAGGGGGCGACGGTGCGGAACAGGGCGGGCAGCAGGCGGGGCAATAGGCCGCGCCCCTCCATGCGCACGATCTCCAGCACGACGAGGCGCCCTCCGGGACGCAGCACCCGGGCCATCTCGGACAGGGCACGGGGCAGGTCGACGAAGTTGCGCACGCCGAACCCGACGGTGACGCATATGAAGGAATCATCCGGGAACGGCAGCGAGTGGGCATCGCCTGCGACGTAGTCGATGGGGGCGGCGGAGTTGCGCCGGGACTTCTCGACCGCTAGGGGCAGCATGGGCTTGGCGAAGTCGAGCCCGACCACGCCGGTCACCTGGGGCTGGGCTGCGAGGTCGATTGCGAAGTCGCCCGTGCCGCACGCGACATCGAGCGCCATGCCGGTCAGCTCGCCAACTGCCATGCGCGCGGCCCGCCTGCGCCAGACGTAGTGGCGCCCGGCGGTCATGATGGTGTTGAGGCGGTCGTACCGCCGCGAGATGCGGGAGAACATGCGGGCCACGTAGCGGGAGCGGTCGCGGCCCCTCAGGTGCGCCAAAGGTGCCTCAGCCGGCCAGGGCCGCGATGGCGCATGGAAGTGCTGGCAGCAGGTCGGACGCGAGGAGTCCGGCGCGTCCCCCGGGCGCGGCGATCTCTGCCGCCGCGCCGTGGAGATACACCCCGAGGGCCGCCGCATCCACCGGATCGAGCCCCTGGGCCAGCAGCCCGGCGACGACACCGGCAAGCACGTCGCCCGTTCCAGCGGTCGCGAGGGCCGGGTTCGCGAAGGGGCTGACCATCGCCCTCCCGTCGGGGGAAGCGACCACCGTGTACGCGCCCTTGAACACGACGACGCAGCCCCAGTGGACCGCGGCCTCGATGGCGACGGCCGTTCTGTCGCGCTGCACGTCCGTCGTCGACCTTCCGGTCAGCCGCGCCATTTCGCCGGGATGGGGAGTTAGTACTGTCGAGCCCGGCAGGCTGTCCCACCACCCGTCGCGCCGGGCAAGGAGGTTCAGCCCGTCGGCGTCGATCACCGGCGGCGGGACCGGCTCGCCGGAGAGGAGCAGGCGGTGCAGCATCTCGCCGGTCTCCGGGGCCTGCCCGATGCCGGGACCGACCAGCATTGCCCGGCACCTCTCGGCCTCGTCCAGCACCTGCCCGGCGGCATCGGGCGAATGAACGCCGGGAGCCGTCTCGTCGAGGGGAAGATGGGTCGCCTCCACGGCCAGGGGGGCGAGCGCCGCCCGAAGGCCCGCCGGCGCCGCGAGGGTCACGAGCCCGGCCCCGACACGGCCCGCGCCTCCGACGGCGAGGGACGCCGCGCCCACGTAGTTGCGGGAGCCGGCGACGACCAGCGCGCGGCCGAAGGTACCCTTGTGGCCCGAGAGTGGCCTCGACGGCATCGCCGACGCCGACCACTCCCGCGTCATCAGCTCGACGGGAACATCGGAGTCGAGTCCCGGCGGCAGGCCTATGTCAGCGATCTCGACGCTGCCCGCGACCCCGGCTGCTGGGAAGCGGTACAGGCCGGCCTTGGGCCTCCCGAGGGTCACCGTGATGTCCGCGCCCGCACAAGCCGGGTCGACCGAGCCCGTGTCGGCATCGACACCCGAGGGCAGGTCGACGGCGATGAGGCGGAGGGACGGGCGTCTCGATTTCTCAGCCGCAACATCGCCGAGCAGGGCTTCGAGCGGCCCGCCGATGGCGCGCGAGCGGCCCGTGCCGAGCACTGAATCGACGACGATGTCCGCCGTCACCAGGGCATCACGAAGCTCCGGCGTGCCGGGTATAACGATCGGTGTGCGCTGCGCCAGCACGGGGGCGAGCTTGGGGTCGCCGTACGAGCGCTCCCCTACCAGGCACACGGCGACGTGCCCGCCCCACGAGCGAAGCCTGCGGGCCACGACCAGGCCGTCGCCGCCGTTATTGCCCTTGCCGACGAGGACGAGGGTGTGTGTACCGGCGACGCGCCCGAGGATACGCCTGACGATGCGCGCGACCTCGAGGCCGGCGTTCTCCATCAGCGTGTCGGTGCTGGTCCCGGCGTGTTCGGCCCTCTGCTCGAGGGCGCGCATCTGGTCTGAGGTGACGATCTTCATTGGGTTACGCGCCGCCCCCCACCCGGCCCCTCTGGGTTCCTGCCTTCGCAGGAATGGCGGTCGATTCTAGCATGGTGCCGCCGGTCACTCGCCGGCGCTCTTCTCATATGCGCCTATGTCGCTTGCGCCGCCCTGGGGACGGACTGTGCCGCGGCTGTCGGCGCCTGGGGCCATGCCGTCGTCGGCAGCGTCGATTGCGGGGCTGCCGTCGAGCAGGACGTACTGCGTGGCGCGGCCGGAGCCGTCGCGGATGACCCTGATGTTCGGGTCGATGGGCCTGTCGGTGGTCCCCATCATGTCCCCCGCGTGCGAGCGGACGTCGCAGGCCACGCCGTTACCGACGAGGTTGTGGCCCATGGACATGGCGTCGTCGACGGAGGTGAAGCAGTCCGGGCCGACCTTGGACTCGTTCGAAGCGATGATCGAGTTGCCTACGGTCATCATCCCGCTGGCGATGTTGTGGACTCCGCCGCCCTCGGACGGCGCGCGGTTGTGGGCGACTGTGCTGTTGGTGATCCTGAGCCGGGCGCCCCAGTTGAATATGCCGCCGCCGTCGGACCCGGCCTGGTTGTCCATCACGACTGCGTTGACCAGGGTGAGCTCGCTGCGGGTGTATATGCCGCCGCCGCCGAACCGTGACGAGTTGCCGCTGATCGAGGTGTTAGAGAGGGCCACCACGCCTCCCTGGCTGTTGTGCAGCCCGCCGCCCTTGCCCCGTATGGCCGAATTGCCCACAACCGTGCTCTCCGTGACGGTGATGCTGGCGTCGTTGAATATGCCGCCGCCATGCCGGGCCACGTTGCCGGTCACGAGGGTGCGTGAAACGACGAGAGTGCCGCCCATCAGGTTGAAAATCCCGCCGCCGTGGATCTCAGCCTCGTTGTCCCTCACAACCAGGTCGACTAGGGTCAGGTCGCCCTGGTTGTAGATGCCGCCGCCCCAGGTGGCCCGGCCCCCCTCGATAGTCATGCCGGATATCTGGACCTGGTGGCCGGGCACCATGATGACGCTCACCGACTCGTCCTGGGTGCGCGGCACGGCGCGTACGAGGGTCGCGTCCGGGCCCGCGCCGATGATGGTCAGGTCCTTGTTGACGAGCAGGCCCCCGTACTCCAGGACGTACACGCCTGCGGGCACCTCGATGACGGTGCCCGGCTCGGCTGAGCGGATGGCCTCGCGCAGCGAGCAGGGGTCTGAGCAGGTCCGGGCACGGCTGTCGGCGGTCGTCCCGACCCGGATGCTATGGACGATGGGCTGGAGCCGTATCCGGTCGAGCGAGCCATCGGACACGGCGGAAGGAGGCGGCGCAGGCGGGACGGCTGGTGCGGCTTCGCGGCCGCTCAGCCGGTCGCAGCCGATCAGAGTGAGCGCAACCGCGGCGAAGAGAGCGGCTGCCAGGAGATTCGCCCCGCGCCTGGTACGGTGAGCTTCCACAACCTGAACGCCCCTCCCACACAGGCCCGGATTATAGCACCGTCAGCCCGTCAAGCCACCCGGCCCAAACAGGTTGGAGGAATAGGGGTAGCAGGACTGCTTGAGAGGCCCGGCTTCAGGGCTTACACTTGCGGCCATGAGCTCTGAGGCTGGCAGCGAAGGCGGCGACGTACCACGCGGCGCGCCGGGCCCGCCACCACGCAGCAGCCGCCCGGGATCCGTCAGGCGACGCCGCGGCGGGCTCGGCTACACCTTCAGCTCCCTGGCCAACCCCTCGTTCCGGCTGCTCTGGCTGGCCGTCGTCTTCTGGGTCGCCGGCGGGCACATGCAGACCGTCGTCAGGAGCTTCCTGGCGTACGAGCTGACCAAGTCTGCCAACGTCCTGGCCATCATCACGGCGGCGCAGGTCGTCCCGCTGCTCGCGCTGGCCCTCTTCGGGGGCGCGGTCGCCGACAGGGTGGACCGCCGCAGGCTGCTCCAGGCATGTCAGCTTGCCACGATGGCCGCGACCCTGTTCGTGGCCGTGTCCATCACGACGAACACCGTCACCTGGTACCACCTGCTTGCGAGCGGAATGGTCCACGGCGGCGTCTGGGCGTTCATGTCGCCCGCCAGGCAAGGCCTGATCAAGGACCTCGTCGGGCGGAGGGGGCTCGCCAACGCCATCGCGCTGACGGGAGCCGGCTTGAGCACGGTGTCCCTCGCCGCGCCTGCGGTGGGCGGGCTCCTGTACGCGTACTTGGGTCCCGAGGGAGTCAGCTACCTCAGCGCGGGAGTGGTGATCGTGTCGGTCGTACTCATAGGGTTCATACCGAAGCAGGCCCAGGCGACGAGCGACAGCAGCGCCAACGTGCTCGAAGACATCCGGTCGGGGCTGTCGTACATGAAGCAGGACACGCTCCTGATTACGATTATCGGCACCGTCGTCGCGACGATGATGCTAGTACATCCGGTGATGACCCTGCTGCCGGTGCTGACGACGGAGGTCTTCGAGCGGGGGTCCGACGCATATGGGCTGCTAATCTCGATGCTGGGGGTAGGCTCACTGGTTGGGTCGCTCGCCGCCGCATGGCTGGGGAGGTGGCACCGCGGGCTGCTGCTGATCGGGGGCAACCTGGCGGCAGGTGCGGCGTTGATCGCGGTAGCGTCCGTGCCCCTCTGGTACGCGGCCCTGCCGATCATGGTCATCGTGGGCCTGAGCGAGGCCGGGCGGCGCGCCCTGAGCCAGACGCTCATCATGGAGCGGGTCGACGACGAGCACCAGGGGCGGGTGATCAGCGTCTACACGATGTCCTTCGGACTGACCCCCGTGGGCGTGCTGCCGGCGGGATTCGCGGTGGAGCGCATCGGCATAGGCCCGACGATTGCGGCGCTCGGGGGCATAATGCTGGCCGTGTCCGCCCTGGTGGCCGTGACCCAGAAGCGCCTGCGAGAGCTCAACTAAGAGGAAAGGGACATGGAACTGGACCGAGACCGCGTCAGGGCAATCCTGGACGCGGACCACTACTACTACGCTTCCCGGCCGGCCGGGAGCCGTATAGACGACCGCCTGGCACCCAGGGCATCCGACTTCATCGCGTCGCAGCTAAAGCCGGACATGCGAGTGCTGGACCTCGGCTGCGGCAACGGCGCGACCCTCCTGGAGAACAGCCACCGGTTCGCGTCGGGCCTGGGGATCGACAACGACCCGGCCCACGTCGCCCTGGCCCAGGAGGCACTCGGGCAGGGGGACTGCGATAACGTCGAGTTCCGCCTGCTCGATTTCCTGGACGACAGTAGTGAGCTGGAGCCGGAGTCCTTCGACTTTGTGTTCTCGGAACGAGGCCCCATTGGATACAACAGCCATGGCATCCAGGCCGCATTGAGGGTGCTGAGGGACGACGGCATCCTGTTCTGCGAGATGATCGGGGACCTTCACCACCAGGAGGTCGGCGAACTGTTCGGCCACGGCCCACGGCGCAACCAGATGATACGGACCCTGGACCAGGCGCGGGTTGCCATGGAGCGCAACGGGGTCAGCATCCGGATTGCATCCGAGATCGTGACGCATCGCTACTATGCCAGCATCTACGACTGGCTGGAGTTCCAGTGCGGCATATGGGCCTGGGGCGGCGGCCGGCTGCCATCTCCCGACGACCCCCGGCTCACGCTGTTTGCGGAGCGGTTCACTGTTCCGTCGGGAGAGATCGGGACAACGCACCATGTGGTATGGGCAGGCGGAGTGAAGTCGCCGGGAGAGTCCTACTACGCGGAACCCAGCTACTTCGGCAGGCCGTGAAGGATGGAGTGGGCATCCAGGAAGCAATCACAATAGGCAGGGCCGCGGGCTAGGGGCACTGAGAGTGCCTCCAATCAGTGCCCCAGTGTAAACCGCCGGGTGATGGGGCTAACTTTGACAACCTCATACGACGCGGGTTACGATTTCCGTAACGTCAGCTATCCGATCGACTTTAACATTGCCCAATCAGATAGGCAGTATCGGGCTAGTACACAGCCGCCCGGCAAACTCAGAATTAGCGGCTTCGGGGCCAAGGGAGCGAAGATGCGCGCGCTAGCTATAGCAACTCTGACGACAGTCCTGCTCCTGGCAGCAGTTGCATGCCAGGGGGAGGTCGGGCCCAGCGGTGAGCAGGGCCCTGCCGGGCCTCCGGGGCCCGCCGGAGAGCCCGGCGCCGTGAGCCAGTCTGCCATCGCCGCCGTACTCGAGAAGATGCTCGCCGGAACGGCCGGGGGGCCCATACCGCCCCGGTCGACGCCAGACGAGTACACCAAGTACCTCGTGCGCGAGGCGATCGCCAGGTACGACTCCGACGGGCTCGACGCCGTCGTTACCTACTACAACACAGGCGCGAGCGTGGACGGACAGTGGTACGTGTTCATCATCGACGAAAACGACATGATGCTCGCCCATGCCGCGAACCCCTCACTGGTCGACCGGCCTGTCTCAGCGGCCGTCGGGCCGAACGGCTACCCCGCCGGCAAGGCGGTCGCGGCGGTTGCAGACGATGACGGCGAGTGGTTCGAGTACACATTCCCCAATCCCGAGACCGGTGCTACGGAGACAAAGCACTCCTGGATAGTGCGGCACGACGGGCTCATCTTCGGCACGGGATGGTACGAAGGAGGCCCGCGCAGGTCGGACGCCCCCGCATACACGAAGAGCTTCGTGCGCCAGGCCCTGAACCTCTACGACGCCGTCGGGCTCGAGGCGACCCTCGACTACTACAACTCCGAGGAGAGCGTGGACGACCAGTGGTACGTGTTCATCATCGACCAGAACGACATGATGCTGGCCCATGCCGCCGACCCTTCGCTGGTGGGCCGCCCCGTGTCCGAAGCCGTCGGGCCGAACGGCTATCCCGCGGGCAAGGGGGTGGTCGCTGTTGCCGACGAGGACGGCGAGTGGTTCGAGTACACATTCCCCAATCCCGACACTGCCACGACCGAGACGAAGCACTCCTGGATCGTGAGGCACGACGGGCTGGTATTCGGCTCAGGCTGGTACGAGAGCGGTCCGCGCAAGTCGGACGCTCCCGCCTACACCCAGAGCTTCGTTCGCCAGGCCCTGAACCTGTACGACGCCCTGGGCCTGGACGCCGCTATCGAGTACTACAGCTCCAAGGATAGCATCGACGGCCAGTGGTACGTGTTCATCATCGACGAGGACGGCTACACGATCGCCCACCACAATCCCATATTCCTGGGGCGCGATCCCAGCCTGCGGGTGGATGCCACCGGGTACTTCTACGGCGACGACCTGCTGGGCGCAACGGAGACCGGCCGCTGGGTCGACTACGTGCTGGTGAACCCGGAGACGGGAGACGACCGGCAGAAACACACCTGGGCGGTGCGCCACGACGGCCTGCTCTTCGGGTCCGGCTGGTACGAGTAGCGACGACCCGCCGGCGACCAAGGCGGCTCCTAAGAACCGCCGGGCCTGTTCAATTTGGAGTTCGTAGGCCTGGGCGAGCGCTCCTACTGCTCCCTGGCGGTCTGCTCCCGTTGCCAGTCGTAGTCGACGGCGCCTTTGTAGAACTTGTCCGGGTTCTCGACTGCCCAGATCTGCTTGCGGATGAGGTAGTTGCCAGGGTCCAGCTCGAGTCCGCGACGCCAGAGCGCGAGAGCCTCGGCGGTCCCACCGTCCCGGTAGTGGTCGAGTCCCTCGCGGAAGAGTGCGTTCGCCTGGGAGTGTCCGTCGCCCAAGTCGTCCTTCGGGTCATCCGCGCCGGGCAGCGGGTCTTGTCCCGATAGCCAGCGCTCGATGGCCTCGGCCGTCTCGGGTCGACGTATGTCGAAGCCGCTCAGCCGGCTGTACTGCACCATGCCCTGCTCGTCGATGAGGAACCCGTTCGGGATGGCCCTGAAGCCGTACAGGTCGCTAAGGACGTTGCCCCGGTCTACGAGCGTGGTGAAGGTCGCGCCGGCCTTCTCGACGTAGGAGCGCGGCACATCGGGCGACTGCGCGTCGATGGCGACCGACAGGACCTCGACGCCGAGCTCCCGGTTCTCGTCGCTAAACCGCTGCCAGACCGGCAGCTGCTCCCTGCACCCTCACCACGACGCCCACATGAACAGCACGACCTTCCTGCCCCTGTAGCCGGAGAGCCTGACCGGGCCGCCCTCCAGCGACGGAAGCTCGAAGTCCGGCGCCGGGACGCCTGCCACGATCGGCCTGGACGTCATTCCTAGGACCTCCTGCGGCGCAGGGTGACGTAGGTGACAACCGTCGAGGTGACCAGGCTCAGCAACCCGCCGATGAGTATGTCAATGGGCACCAGGATGGCGGGCCACGTGGACAGCATCAGGAAGATGGGCACGATGTAGGTGGCGTAGGCCGCGCAGCCCAGAACGAAGCTGTTCTTCATGGCCTTGGCCAGGCTGTTCTCTTTGAGTGCCGGCTCGATTGCCAGGTAGCTGTTGCCGAGTGCGATCAACAGGAGGAACGCCAGTAGGGCCAGCATCTCCGTGCCGCCCCACGTGTCCATCTGCCTGCCAAAGGTGTCCAGCACCTCCTTGTTGCCGCTCTCCTCGTACAGGCTTTCGTACATGCCCCGCGCGATGGGCGAGATGTTCCACCCAACGTCGATCACCGTGTACACAACGAATGCCGCTAAGAACCTGACGTATTGCATATACTCCTCGTGCCCGGTCTGGGTTCGGTGCCTCTGTCCCAACGCGAGGCCCCGCGCGATTCTACGCTTGCCGGTGCTGTTTTACCAGCGCCCCTATCGGAAGTAACCGTTCAGACCTGGTGGGACACGGTCAACTCTGCTCTGTCGACGGGGCGTCCTCCTCGGAGGGGAGAGGCCGGGCCTCATACACTCAACCTCGAAGACATACCATGACTCGCAGAACTCTTTCGTGTGTTATAGTCCAGCCATGACTACGAGAGCCGTCACAAGACCGGAGGCGGCCGACGGGCGGTCTGACTGGATGCTGCCCGATCCCGTCCGGACGCCTGACATGCAGCAAGAACCCATCGGGTCCGAGATCCGCACCGTCCTCCGCCGCCACTTCAGCCATCGCCCCGACGTGCTCGTAGGAGGCGAAGGCTACCTGTGCTGGAACACGCGCACCCGCGAGGGCTGGCTGGTGCCCGACTGCGTGGTTGCCTTCGGGGTCGACCCGGACGCGGTCCGCAGCCGCAACGGGTACGTGATCGACGACGTGGGCAAGCCTCCGGAGGTGGTGGTCGAGATCGCGTCGGAGAGCACGGGCAGGGCCGACTACACCCGGAAGCGCGAGGGATATGCTGCCTACGGCGTGGGCGAGTACTGGCGGTTCGACCACACCGGCGGCAAGTACCACGACCGGGCGATGTCGGGAGACATGCTGGTCGACGGGAGGTACGAGCCTATTCCGGTGGACACGGACGTCGACGGTGTACTCCGGGGACACAGCCCGACGCTGGGCCTCGACCTGTGCTGGGACGACGGCCGACTTCGCTTCTACGACCCGGCAAAGGGGGGTTACCTGCTGAACCTGCCGGAAGCCGAGGCCCGAGCGGGAGTGGCCGAGGCCCGTGTAGGAGTGGCCGAGGCCCGTGTCGACTCGGCCGAAGCCCGTGCAGAGGCGGCCGAGGCCGAAGTGATGCGGCTCCGCGAGGAGCTGGGCCGCCTGCAGTCGAGCTAGCCTACCCGGGCAGGGGACGCGTCCAATGACCGCGTATCTCGCAAGAAGGCTCATTCTCGCCCTGTTCACCATCTGGGTGATCACGGTCCTGACGTTCGTCATCATCGAGTTGCCGGCGGGCGACACCGCGGACGCGGTGATGAACAACCTGATGGACCAGGGCTCCACCTCGTACAGCCCAGAGGTGGCGGAGAACCTGCGGCGCTACCTGGGCCTCGACCAGCCCCAGTACATCAGGTACTTCAAATGGATGGCGAACCTGCTCCAGGGCGACCCCGGCTTCTCGATGAACCCGCGGTCGGGCCCTGACGGAATCAGGTCAATCAAGAAGCAGATCGGCGACCGGCTGTGGATCACCGTGGCACTGACCGGGTTCACGATCATGGTGACGTGGACGTTCGCCATTCCCGTGGGCATATACTCGGCAGTGCGCCAGCACTCGGTGGGCGACTACGTGTTCACCCTGGCGGGGTTCACCGGCCTGGCGATCCCCGACTTCCTGCTCGGCCTCGTGCTCATGTACATAGGGTTCGCCTACCTCAACCAGAGCGTGGGAGGGCTGTTCTCGGCCGACTACCAGAACGCCCCGTGGGACTTCTGGAAGCTGTGGGACCTGCTGAAGCACCTGTGGATACCAGCCGTCGTGCTCGGCACCTCAGGCACCGCGGGACTCATCAGGGTCATGCGCAATAACCTGCTCGACGAGTTGGGCAAGCCCTACGTGGTTACGGCGCGGGCGAAGGGCGCCGCATCCTGGAAGCTGACGCTGAAGTACCCCGTGCGCGTCGCCATCAACCCGCTGGTGAGCACGGCGGGCTACCTGCTGCCGTCGCTGATCAGCGGCAGCGTCATCGTCTCGGTGGTCCTCAGCCTGCCCACGCTCGGCCCCATCCTCCTCAGGGCAATCCAGCTCCAGGACCCCTACACGGCGGGGTTCATCATCCTCATGCTGGGCACGCTCACGGTGATCGGCACGCTGGTCTCGGACGTGCTGCTGGCGATAGTGGACCCGAGGATCAAGATCGTAGGCCAGTAGGGTCCTCGCAGGCAGTCGCCCGTTTCACTAGCTGTAGCTTTCGAGGGCGGTGCGCCATTTGGCGATGAGGTCCCAGTCGTACTCTACACCGAGGCCGGGTCCCTGCGGGACAGGGAAGTGGCCGTTTTCGTCGGCGGCGTCGAGCTCGTCCCGGTAGTCGTCCTTGTAGACGGGCACGTAGTTCTGGTTCTGGGCTTTGGGGTGGGAGCCTGAGAGCTCGTAGTAGTTGGTGTTGCGTATGGCGGCGACGCACTGGCGCTGGGCGGGGCCGGGGCTGTGGAACTCGATGTCCAATCCCAGGCCCTCGGCGGCGTGGGCGATCTTCATCGAGCCCGTTATACCCTCGCCCGCGATGTCGCCCCTGATGAAGTCGGTGGCCTCGAACACCATGAAGTCGACGTGGGACTCGACGCCGCGGATGTGCTCGCTGATCAGCAGCGGGGTCTTGAGTATCTGGCGCAGCTTGCGGTGGGCGAACATGGACGTGCCCATGTCCAGGAACGGGTCCTCGTACCAGAAGTACCCGGCCTCGTCGCAGGCGCGGCCGACCTTCACGGCGTCGCCGAATGTGACCAGCGCGTTGAACGGGTCGAGCATCATGTCCATACTGCCGCCGACCCGCTCGGCGACCTTGTGGACAGTCTCGATCTCGCGCGGGACGTAGCCGTTCTCCCAGCCGTGGATCTTGTAGCCGGGGTAGCCCAGATCCAGGCACTGCTCGGCGAAGTCGGCGTAGGCCTCCGGTGAGTCCAGGCCGCCCGTGCTGCCCTCCTCGCCGTGCAGGGTCGCCACGTAGGTCGGCAGGGTCTCCTTGTGGCCTCCGAGAAGCTGGTGGACCGGGGCGTCGTGGTACTTGCCGGCCAGGTCCCACAGGGCTATGTCGACCGGCGCAAGTCCGATCCGGTTCATCCTCATGGCATGGCCGATGCGGGCGTATATCAGCTCGCGGTGGAGGGCGTCGGTCCCGATCAGGAGGTCGACGAAAGAGGGCAGCGCGGCGTAGTCGGCAGCCGCGCCGCCGACGTACTCGCCCACGGGCCCTGTGTCCGTGAGGATGCGCAGGGCGTAGCCGGTGCGCTCGGAGCGGGCGCCCGGGCTGTAGGCGACACCGCCGTCCTCGGTGCGGGCGATGTCTTCCTTCGCGAACTTGAACTGGTGGACCTCGACGCCGGTGATCTTCGGACCCTTGCCCATGGCGCGCCTCCATAGCGGTCAATGGGCAAAGTATAGCGGCTATCCGGCGGTCGGGGAGTCACCCTCACCCCTTCGACCAGGCCCTTCGTCAAGCTCAGGAGAGCCTCAGGACAGGCCCGGCCCTCTCCAGTCGAGGGAGAGGGGGTAGTAGCCTTCGCTA
Organism: Dehalococcoidia bacterium; assembly: GCA_965204975.1. Classification (GTDB taxonomy): domain Bacteria; phylum Chloroflexota; class Dehalococcoidia; order Lucifugimonadales; family CAJWER01. Next base: position 2,666,148 of record OZ242024.1, on the reverse strand, counting down.
TTCAGTTGTGTGGTCGGTTCGCGGTCACCTGGGGGGCGAGCGGCCGGGAGTGGGGAGGGTTTCTGGTTTCGAGTTGTTAGTTTCTAGTTGGGCGTCGGCCCGGGCCTCGCCGCCCCTCTGGGTAGGGGACGGTTCCTGGGGCAGGAATCCCGCCTGCGCGGGAACGACGGTGGTGGTGGGCTTGGTGTTGGCTGGGTTGGCGGAGCGCTGTCCTTTCGCTGGGCCAATTGTTTCGGCGGAGCACTGCCCTTCGACAGGCTCAGGGCGAACGATCTTGGGTTCGGCGCCGTCGGCCCCGCCGTCTCCCTGGGTGGGGGACGGTTCCTCCGTGAGCAGGTTGAGGAAGTCGTACGTAATGGCCTGGGCGTGCAGGACCCCGGGGGTCTGGTAGGTGCCCTTGGGGGAGCGTGGGCCGCGTTTCCGGCTCTCGCAGTGGTCGCAGGGTTCGTCGCCGTGGTCGGCGATGAAATCGGCTGCGCCCTTGTGCCCGTACTTTATGAGCTGCTTTGCGGCGTCGATCCTGTGGCAGAGCTTGGCGTCGTCGACCCTGCCCGTCATGACGTCCGTGAAGAAGTCGATGATCATTGCGCCGCCGTCGGTCTTCTGGCGGACGATGTCGGCGATGGTGGGCGGCTTCCGCTCCTCTATTGGTTCTGGAATCGGTACATATGTTTCGTACATGCGTGCCATTATGTGGCATGGCTGGGTGGTTGTCAAGAGGGATATTCACCGCAGAGGACGCTGACGGCGCAGAGGGAAGAGAGGGATTGTGGGGAGGGGGTTCACCGCTGAGGACGCGGAGGGGGAGAGTTACCCCACGGCCAACCCGCAGTGTCGTCCCGGGCCGAAGACGATGCCGCCCTTCTCGTCGCAGGCGATGTCTTCCTTCTCGAACTTGGCCTAGTGGATTTCTAAGCGTGAGGTCTCGGCCCCCTGCTTATGGCACACTTACGTAGCTGTAGGTGATGTGGGTATGGGGCTTCCAGGCTCGCCGGGAGAGGGCATACGTACTCAGGCCGATTGAGATGGCGGTGTAGTGTGGGCGAGATAATGTAGCGAGATCGCCGATCTGATCTTGACTTCACCTATTACACGGCTGTACAAGTAACTGGATGATGATCTCATGGTCAGACATTCCATCATCTCAGGGGATGCGCCGCATCTACAAGCATAGGTTCGGCAAGAATCTGCTTGGCGAGGTAGCTGAGAGTGTCCATTCCATGCGCCGAATCGGAACGCTCGGAATCGCCGAGGTAATCGAGTCCTACCATTGGGCGGCAGAGGGGGTAGACGCAGAACTCATTGAAGGCGGCAGGCGACCCAGCGACTTCTGGCGGAGCATCAAGAGCCTCGACACGCGGACTGGTCTCCAGCGCAAACTCATTGATGAGAGCCCTCTGATCGATAGCATATCGCGTTGGCAGGTCGTCAGGCGCGCTATGTCGACCCGCGAAGACGCAGGTGACGCCGAGCGAATTTACGTCCGGCATAGGTGTACGCGAGACGCAGTAACCATCGCAATGGCCCTGCGGGACAGGGCGCAGAAGTCATACGACTCAGCCGAGTCACACGTAGCGTCTATCAGCAGTGCTGCCGATGACGACCCCAACTGGTTACGCGCGATCAGGTCACGGGACCGTGCACGCGGCAAACTGGCACAACTTCAGGATGTCGTCGAGACCTGTAGCATGACTGCTCAGGCTCTCGATAGCGACGAATAAGCTCAAAATATGCCAAAGTCAGGTTGCATCAGCCAAGCGAGATCTTTTCGTATATTCAGAGTAGTTGCATCCAGAACTGCCCTGAAGCGTCGCTGACTTCGATAAGCAGTGCAGCACGATCCAGCAACTCCTTCGCATTAAGATTGGTTTCCAGATATAGCCCATTTGACAGTTTCTTTATCCTGCGGAACTTTGTGCCGCTGGGATTCTCTGGTACGCTATTCAGTACATACCGCCTTCCAGCCCGGGTGGGAACGCTTTTCGTCGGTAGCCGCCCGGCGTACGTGAGCCACTCAGCAACTTCAACTAAGAGATGGACCCAGGAGCTGATTTGTATCTCCTGTCTATCGGGAGTCCGCAACCTCTTTGGACGTAGCCCATTGTACCTTGTCTCTGGAATCGATGATGAAATCAAAATCCAACCATCATCGGAATCAGGCAGGGTATCACTAGGCGCATTGTGCTTCGCGGGCAGTAATTCCATACCTCGCGCCTCGAGAGACAGCAAGTGCATTATCTTGTCCCGAGCGTTGCGGAATATCAGCTGCTCGTCAACAGGCTGTTGCCTTAAGCCCGCGAGTTCGTTTCGCCAGCCGTCGAGCTTCTTACGGAGGCTGTTTTCCCAATCTACGAACATGCGATACTTCTGTGGCTCATTCTGAGGGCGCTGACCTTCAGGCAACTCCCCAACATACTCTATGAACGCAATATCCAGAGCATTGTCGTCGCCTATCGCCAGTTCGTGGGATTGGATAGACTGAAGGAGCTCGTACTCACGATTGGCCTTAGCTCCTATGACGCTCTGTCGCTCACTTTCAAGAAGCTCCCTGAGCAATAAGGATAGTCTGCCAGCCAGTTCTTCGTCGATTTCGATATCGCCCTGAGATTGCATGTCATTGTCATCTTCATCAACAAGATCAGCGAGTTCGTCCAGCGGCGGAGTGACAGGCAAGTGAGCGCGTATGTGGGCGTCTATATGGCAGTGGTCGCACACCAACTCGTGGGCATCGCCACAGTAATCCTCGAAATCCCACCGCTTCGAGGCCCGCCACTTGCCGCATCGGTTGCACTCTTTCCCGAGAGAAGTTCCACACTTAGGACAGTTTTGAAGGGCAGGATGGATCTCCGTCCCACATTCCGGGCACCGGCGATGAGGGCTTACGCCTAGAGATTGCAGTCTGCGCGGCTTGAGCGACCATTCGCGGTGTTCTTCAGGCTGACCATGGGTTAGCGAATTGGCTGCCAGATCAAGGATCAGACAATTACCGCCATCGTTCTTCGGCCTCAGCCCTCGTCCCATCATCTGCATAAACAGGGCTAGGCTCAACGTCGGCCTAGTAATCACAACACAAGAGGCGTCGGGCAGATCGAATCCCTCGGTGGCAACGATCACGTTGACCAGAACCTTGAGGGAGCCGTCCCTAAATGCTGCTATCGCCCTGTTGCGCTCTCCAATATCAGTATCGCCAAGAATAACCTCTGTAGGTACTCCGGAGTCCCTGAATACCTTCTCTAGATTGTGAGCGTGGTCCACCGATACGGCGTACACGATAGTCTGACGGTCACTGGCATGCGCCTGCCAGAAGCTCAGCGCTCCCGCCGTCATCACGCGTTTTGAGTTCGCCTCCTCAATACCGCCTGTGGTGTATTCCCCTGTACGATCGACCGCGCCCCCGAGTATGCGCTGATCCTGCGGTGGTATCCTGATGCTGGCGTCGCATAGCCAGCCGTCGGCCTGTAGGTCGGCGACTTGAGGGCCACATGTCAGTTCGCTGAACAGATGGTCGAACCCCTCCTTCTCCGACAGGCGCCAGGGGGTAGCGGTCATACCTACTACTTGACCTGGCCACTGCTTCATCGCCCGCTCCCAGCCCTCAGCAGCGGCATGGTGGGCCTCATCGATCACCATCAGGTCATCGGACGCGTACCTATTCCAGATGTCCATCTTGGCGGTGCGCCTGCCCACCGTCTGCGCCATCAGAACGACTACCCCGCCGCTCATTGCGGGGGCATCGGTCCCTGGAGTCCAGAGGACGTCGGTCATCGCGGAAACATGGGCGTCGGCCAGCATTCCACAGGTCTGGTTGGCCAGCTCTTTGCGGTGGGTGAGCCAGACCGCCTTGCGGCCGTTGGTGAGGCGTCTCTTAAGGAGTTCTCCGGCGATGACGGTCTTGCCGCCGCCGGTGGGTAGCTGCATCATGACGCGCGCACCGGCGAAGGCGTCCAGGGCGGCCTCAACCCGCCGCAGGATATCTTCTTGGTAGTCCCGGAGTTCTGGCATTCCTGAAGCCTCTGGCTTGCGACGACGACGCCTCCTAGAGTCTATCTCGAACTACCGCACTTGCGGAGAACTGCCCTTCGACAAGCTCAGGGCGAACGCTCTTCGTCCGGCCGGGACTCGTCAGGAGGCATTTCTGAGATAGTTTCTTAGTCGTCCTGATCCTGGGTTAGGGGCTGGATGTCGTGGCCGTTTACGCGGGCGCACTTGTGGCCTGTGGAGTCCATGGGCTCTGAGCAGAGGGGGCATATGGGGCGGCCGGCGGCGCAGACCTTGAGGGCCTCGGCAGCGAAGGTCCTGAGCTGGCCCCGCACGCCCCAGAGCCTGATGGTGGGAGCGTCGTCCTCGGTCTCCTCTTCACCGGCATCGTAGGCGTCGATGACGAACCGGTCGCTGGTGCCCTCGTGGCCGAGCACCATCTTGCCGACGGTGAACTCGAAGTGGGGGGGTTCACCCTCACCCTCACCCCAACCCTCTCCCGTCGAGGGAGAGGGGGCGCTGGGTTCGTCGCCGGAGGAGGGCAGGATGGCCTGCAGCCTGGTGATGGCCATAGCAAGCTGGAATAGCTGCTCCTTCTCCATCCAGAGCATGGCCGAGCCCGCAGCGTCCTCGACCAGGAGGCGGAAGGTCCGCTTCCCGGGCTCGCCCAGGGCCTCGGGCGTGATGCTCGACATGCTGTTGAATTCGGCCTGGGGTGGTGCCATAGGTTGAGTCTCAATGATATGCCCCGGCATGGGGACAAGCAAGGGCGGAGCCTTCCTGTGCTACAATCGGCTCACGCGAGACCAGCTATGACCATCAGACCGGCTCTCAATCCTTTATCCGCTAGCGAGCATGCCCATCTGGGGCCGCTCCCGGATCCCCCGCGCCCGTACATCGACATGCAGCAACTACCCTACGTCACTACGGCTTTCGCTATCCTGGACGACTATTTCAGGGAGCGCCCCGATGTCTTTGTGGGAGGGGAAGGCTACCTCTGCCGCAACACCCGAGACAGGTCGGGCTGGGTGGTCCCTGACTGCGTGGTGGCCTTCGGGGTCGACCCCGGGGCCATCATGGACCGCAACGGCTACGTGATCGACGAGGTGGGCAAGCCGCCGGACTTCGTGCTGGAGATCGCCTCCGAGAGCACGGGCAGGGCGGACTACACGGCCAAGCGGGACATCTACTCCCGTTACGGAGTGAGGGAATACTGGCGCTTCGACTCCACTGGCGGGCAGTACCACGACGCGGCGCTGTCAGGCGAGCGGCTGGTCGGGGGTGTGTACGAGACGCTGCCGTTGCAGCGCGGACAGGATGGCGTCGTGCGGGGCCACAGTCCTGTCCTGGGGCTGGAACTGCACTGGGACGATGGCCGGCTGCGCTTCTACGACCCGGACTCGCTGGACTACCTGCCGGGCTTTGCAGAAGTCAAGGAGCGACTCGATTCCGCGATCCGCGAGCGGGACTCGGCAATCTACGAGCGGGACTCGGCAGTCTACGAGCGGGACTCGGCAGTCTACGAGCGGGACTCGGCCGACAGACGCGCCGACCGCGCCGAGTCCGAGCTGCAGCGCCTCCGCGATCAGATCCGACGGCTGCAGTCGGAATAGCCCGTAGAGGGCTGGCCACCTAACCATGCCTAGTCCAACAGTCATCATCTGCATCGACGGGTTCGATCCTGAGTATCTCGACGCCTCGCCCATGCCCAATTTGCGGGAGATGGGGCGCGGCGGCTTCCTGGTGACCGGGCGGTCGATGATGCCGTCGGTGACGAATGTCAACAACGTCTCCATCGTCACGGCCCAGTACCCCGCCGAGCACGGGATATGCTCGAACTACAGGTGGGACCGGCAGACGGGCGAGGAGTTGTACGTGGAGTCGGGCGAGTACATCCGCTCCCAGTCGATGTTCAGCCGGGCGGAGGAGCTCGGCATGACGTCCGTCGTAGTCACGTCGAAGGACAAGCTCCGAACGCTCGTGGGGGTGGACGCGACCATTTCGGTGTCATCCGAGCAGCCGCCCGGCTGGGTGGTGGATGCCGTCGGGCCCGCGCCAGAGATCTACTCGCTGGAGGTGAACGGCTGGGTGATCGACGCGGGCAGGGTCATCATGAAGCAGAGGCCCGCGGACATCGTCTACCTCACGACGACGGACTACGCGATGCACATGAACGCGCCCGACCACCCGGAGGCCATGCGGCACATGGCCATCCTGGACGACGCCATCGGGCGGCTGATCTCGGACCACCCGGATGCGACGGTGCTGCTGTCGGCCGACCACGGGATGAACGCCAAGAGCAGGATGGTCGATCTGAAGGCCGTGCTTGCGGCCCAGGGCATCGAGTCGAACCCCGTGCCGATCATCAAGGACCGGTACACGGTGCACCACTCGAACCTGGGCGGGTGCATGTTCGTGCACCTCGACCCCGCGCAGGCGGAGGACGCGATTGCGGCGCTGCGTGACACGCCCGGCATCGACGATGCGTTCACGCGGGAGGAGGCGGCCGCGAGGCTGGACCTCAGGCCGGAGATGATCGGGGACGTGGTGGTGGAGGCGGACGCCGACACGGTGTTCGGGGACGCTGACGAGGTGACTATGCCGGAGGGCCTGCGCTCCCACGGGTCGCAGCACGAGTGCGACGTGCCGATAGTGGGGTACAACGGGGACTTCGACGGGTTCGCGTTCGAGGAGAACCGGGACCTGGGACGCTACGTATTCGAGCGCGTCCTAGGCTGACCTAAGCCTCGTCATTCCGGCCCCCGAGCCGGATTCCTGCCCACAGGAACCATCCCCCATCCATCCCCGGCCCCGGGGCTGTTCAGCGTGACTACGTGGGGCCTACCCTCTGCTTGGCTATGGTGGCGGCCATGTATCCGGCGCCAAAGCCGTTGTCGATGTTCACGACGGCGACTCCGGGGGCGCAGCTGTTCAGCATGGCGAGCAGGGCCGCCGCGCCGCCGAAGCTTGCGCCGTAGCCGATGCTGGTGGGCACGGCGATGACGGGCGCGGATACGAGCCCGCCGATCACCGACGGGAGCGCGCCCTCCATGCCGGCGACGGCCACGACGACGGACGCCTCGCGCAGCACGTCTAGCTTGTCCAGCAGGCGGTGAATGCCGGCCACGCCCACGTCGACCAGCCGCACGACCTCGCAATCCATGATCCCGGCGGTGAGCGCGGCCTCCTCGGCGACGGGTGCGTCGGACGTGCCGGCGCTGGCCACGACGACGCCGGGCACGGGCTGCACGTCCTCGCGCCGGTCGACTATGACCACCCTGGCGGCCTCATGGTAGACGGCGTCCGGGACCGCTGAGACGACGGCGTCTGCGGCGTCCCGCCCCACGCGGGTGGCGAGCAGCCGGTCGGACCGGCCGAGCACGGCGCGGGCCAGCTCGGCGACCTGCGCGGGCGTCTTGCCGTCGCCGAAAATCACCTCGGGGAAGCCCTTGCGCCGGGCGCGGTCGTGGTCGACCCTGGCGAAGCCGAGGTCCTCGTAGGAGTGCGACGACAGCCGGGCTGCGGCCTCGTCCGGCGTCATGCGCCCGGCTTCGACATCGGCGAGGAGTCTTCTCAGCATGCCCTTGTCGAACGACAACACGCCCAAGTCCACAGGGCGCGGCCCAGCCTGCCCGCGCTGCCGGTATATTTCCTCGACCATGGCGTCGATTTCGTCGTCGCCCATCTCCCTCCACGCACCCACCGCGCCAAGAAGGCCCTCGGCCCCTACGGAGGCCTCTTCGTGCTTGTTCGTTCTATCTTGTCTGCGTGGTATCATGCCCTCGAAGGTAGAGTATGCCACAAACCGCCGTTGCACCCATGTCCATCGACGAGAAGAGGCAGGCGCTCGAGGCCGTGTTTCGCGAGATGGGGTCCGTCATCGTCGCCTTCTCAGGCGGGGTCGACAGCGCCCTGCTGGCGGCGGCCGCCGAGGGTGTGCTGGGGGAGCGCGCGCTGGCGGTCACTGCCCACTCGCCCAGCCTTGCGCCGGCGGAGCTCAAAGAGGCGAAGCGCACGGCCAACGCCGCCGGTTTCCGGCACAGGGTGGTGCGGACGCGCGAGGTGGAGCGGGACGACTACCGGGCGAACGATCCGAACAGGTGCTACTTCTGCAAGGACGAGTTGTACACCGTGCTGGGGCGCATGGCTGAGGACGAGGGGTACCGCTTCGTGGCGAACGGGGCGAACGTCGACGACCTGGGCGACTTCAGGCCGGGGCTGAACGCCGCGAAGCGGCACGGCGTGCGCTCGCCGCTGGTGGAGGCCGGACTGGGCAAGGCCGACGTACGTGAGCTTGCGCGCGAGATGGGCTTGGCGACGTGGGACAAGCCCGCCCAGGCATGCCTATCGTCGCGCATACCTTACGGCACGCCCGTGTCCATCGAGGCGCTCGACCGGATAGCGCAGGCCGAGAGCTTCGTGCGCGGGCTCGGCGTCAGGCAGGTGCGGGTGCGGCACCACGGCGCGGTTGCCCGCATCGAGGTCGAGCCGGGCGACATCCCGTTACTCACCTCAGGCGAAACGAGCCGCCGGGTGTCGGAGCACCTCAGGTCGCTGGGTTACTCGTACGTGACGGTAGACCTGGAGGGGTTCAGGTCGGGCAGCATGAACGAGGTGCTGCCCGGTCGCAGGAGCAGCGCTCGTGGGTAGGCTCGAAGGCAAGTCGTGCCTGATCAGCGGGGGCGCGAAGGGGCTGGGCGCGGCCCAGGCGCGGCTGTTTGCCCGTGAGGGCGCGCGCGTGGCCGTGGGAGATGTCCTGGAGTCGGAGGGCGCGCGGCTCGTCGACGAGCTTCGCGCTTCCGGTGCAGACTCGCTGTGCATCAGGCTCGACGTCACGTCGGAGGCGGACTGGGAGAGCGCAGTGGACGCGGTAATGGAGGAGTTCGGCGCGCTCGACGTGCTGGTGAACAACGCGGGCATCTACAACCGTGCGCCGGTCGAGGAGACGACTCTGGAGGAGTGGGAGCGGGTGATGGACGTCAACTCCACCGGCGTCTTCCTGGGCACCAAGCACGCCATCCCGGCCATGCGGAGGTCTGGCGGCGGCTCCATCGTCAACATGTCGTCGGTCGCCGGGCTCGTGGGCAGCCGGACGCAGACCGTGTACAACGCGTCCAAGGGCGCGGTGCGGCTCCTGACCAAGTCGACGGCGGTCCAGTACGCGCCTGAAGGCATCCGAGCCAACTCGGTCCATCCGGGCGTGATCGAGACCGACATGATGCAGGAAGTGATTCGCACGGAGAAGGAGCGGACTACCCGCATGTCGCTCACGCCCATCGGCCGGTTCGGCACCGCCGGGGACGTGGCCAACGGGGTGCTGTTCCTAGCGTCCGACGAGGCCAGCTACGTCACGGGCGCGGAGCTGGTGATCGACGGCGGCCTCACCGTCCAGTAGATCTTGAAGTTAAGCCAATTCGCACTGTCGTGAATGGAGAAGAGTTGGAAAATGACGAGAATCTACTCATATATAGTCGCAGTGGATTCAGGTTTTGCCCCTAACCCATTCCACGGCTACTGCACAGTAGCAACCTGTAAACCCCAAATACGCAAGACTTCGCAGATCGGCGACTGGATTGTCGGCACTGGCTCAACTTCGAGTGGCAGGGCTCGGCGGATTGTCTATGCGATGCGTGTCAGTGGAGCAATGACCTTCGAAGAATACTGGGAGAACCCAGCATTCAACAGGAAGCGCCCTGATCCTTCTAGCAAGGAAGGGGCCTGCGGCGACAACATCTACCACAGAAGAGCCCCGAGAGGCCGGCGATGGCAACAGGAGCCCTCGTACCATAGCTGCCCCGACGGGAGACCTGACATTGAGACGCTACGCCATGATACGAGTGTGAACAGAGTGCTTGTTAGCGACGACTTCGTTTACTGGGGTGGTGATGGGCCACTCTTGCCCATGTTCAACGGCACTGACATCTGTCACACAACACAAGGGCACAAGATTGTTTCTGATGAAGAAGCAGTACAGGGATTCATCGATTGGGTTAGAAATCACCCTCGTAGGGGACGAATAGGCGAACCCACCGAATGGAGCGCCCCATAGGTTCGAAATCTGTGACTTCCCGCCACTCAATACCGCTAATCGACGGCGGCATCTCCGTCCAATGACGTTGCCCGGCGTTCGCCCCGGCCGGACGCGCTACGCCGTGGCGGTTGCCCTGTCGGCGCTCACCCTTGCAGCCGCAACAGGCTGTTCTTTCTCGCCGAGCGAGGAGGCTCCGACGCCAACCGTGGCAGCGCCACCCACTCCAACCGTGGCTCCCACTCCGGCCGCTTCGCCCACGCCCGTCGTCCGGTCGGGCCAGGAGGTATTCGCCTCGACGTGCGCCGCCTGCCATGGGGAGAACGGCGAGGGTCAGCCCGACTGGCACATACGCAACCCAAACGGCACGCTGCCCGCGCCTCCGCTGAACGGCGACGGGCATACGTGGCACCACGCGGACGGCCTGCTGTACAGGATCGTGCGGCATGGCGGAAAGATCCAGGAGACGCCGGAGGTTCCGAGCTTCAAGAGCGCGATGCCGGCGTTCGGGGAGCTGCTTAGCCACGAGGAGATAGTCGCGACGCTGGAGTACGTGAAGAGCCTGTGGGGCGACAAGACCAAGCGCGGCATCTCCATCAGGGAGTCCCAACAGTGGCTGAGCGAGGGCGACCCGTATCCGGCGAGCGGGGGATAAGACGCCCGCCACGCGACTGAGAGGCGGAATGACAACGAGGAACTGTGCATGGTCAAGTTGAGCGGGGGTGAGGCCCTGGCCAAGTCCCTCGCAGGGGAGGGCGTCGAGGTCGTATTCGGCATCCCGGGCGTACAGATCTACGGCATTGTGGCCGGGCTTCGGGACGAGCCGCGCATCCGTATGATTACGACTCGCCACGAGCAGGCGACCACGTACATGGCCGACGGCTACGCCCGGGCGTCGGGAAAGCCCGGCGTCGCCCTGGTGGTACCCGGCGCAGGTGTCTACAATGCCGCCTCCGGCCTGGCCAATGCCTACGCCCGCTCCTCGCCGGTGCTCCTCATTGCCGGCCAGGTCCCGCGCGGCGCAATCGGGAAGAACATCGGTGTGGTCCACGAGATCGCGGACCAACCGGGGGCGGTGCGCTCGGTGACCAAGTGGCAGCGACAGGCCATGAGGCCCCGGGAGGTGCCGGACGCCGTGTTCGAGGCGTTCAGGCAGATGCGTACCGGGCGCCCCCGGCCGGTCCTGGTGGAGATGCCGCCCGAGGCAGGGGTGGAGCGGGAGCAGGTCGTGTTGCGGAACCCCGCGCGCATTCCGCGAATTGTGCCCAGCCCTGCAGACCTCCGGGAGGCCGCACACGTCATCGCCCGTTCTCGCATGCCCCTCATATACGCGGGCGGCGGGGTGGCGCGCTCCGATGCGGAAGATGCCCTTGTAAGGCTGGCCGAGGCGACAAACATTCCCGTCATTACTTCCAGCGGCGGCAAGGGGGCCATACCCGACAGCCACCCACTGTCGTACGGCTCCTGCTTCAGCCCCCGGGGCGAGAGACAGGAGATGAACCAGCTCTACGAAGTCATGCAGTCCGCCGACGTGGTGATAGGAATCGGCGCGCGCTTCTCGCTGGGCAACCCGGCAGGCGAGGCGTCGACGCTGGTGAACATCAACATAGACGACACGGAGCTCACGAGGCACCAGGCGAACACCATTCCCCTGCATGGCGACGCCAAGGCGTCCATCGAGGCGATGCTGCCATACCTCTCCGATGCCGGCGCACGGGAGCGGCCGTCGCCCGCAGAGGCGGTGGCTGCGGCCCGCAGCCTGATAGCCTACTACGACATCCGGCTGAAGGAGCCGCAGTACGCGGTCCTCGAGGCGGTCCAGGGCGGTATTCCGGAGGATGCCTTCGTTGTATGGGACATCAACCAGCTGAGTTTCTACGCCCGCACGCACTGGCAGGTGAACCATCCAAAGACATACATGGACTCCGGCTACTCGTTCAACGTGGGCTACTCGTTCCCGACGGCACTGGGTGTGAAGGTAGCCAGACCCGACCGCCCTGTGGTGTGCATGGTTGGTGACGGCGGCTTCATGTTCAACGCATCCGAGCTCTCCACAGCCGTCAAGTACGGGATCGACGTGGTTACCGTCGTCTTCCGAAACGACTCGTACGGCAACGTCGCCCGCGACATGGATGAGGCGTTTGACGGCACTTATGAGACCGACCTGCATAATCCCGACTTCGTCAAGTTCGCCGAGTCGTTTGGCGCAGTAGGCATGAGGGCAAGCGAACCCACGGAGCTGGAAACGCTGATTCCCCTTGCGCTGGCACGCGAGGCGCCGGTGGTCATCGACGTGCCTCTCGGAGAGATGCCGATCCCGCCCGCCCCGCAATTTGCGCCTCTCTACAACCTGCCCTGGACACAGCCGCAGGAAGGTCTGATAGAGTCCTGATCCGCTGCTGCAGCACGTCGGAATCATCCCCAGGTACTTGGGAACTGCAAATCGCGGCTGACATCAGTCTAATGTGTCCAGGAGTGACAGGTGATGATTAACGTCGGGTTGGTCGGCTATGGCAACTGGGCCAGGGAGGCGTACGTTCCTGCGCTGCTCGATGATGGCGAGGTGGCTATAGGGGCTGTTGCGGCGCGTTCTGAGGAGACGCGGCGGCTGGCGGCCGGGCGTTTCGGTGCGGGGGTTGCGCTGTTCGAGGACCCGTTTCGCCTCGTTCGCGAGGCCGACGTGGACGCGGTGATGATCGGGCTGCCGTCCGAGCTCGTGTCCGACGTGGGCATTGCGGCGATGATGGCAGGGAAGCATGTCTGGCTCGAGCCCCCGCCGCCGGGCGACTCGCGAATCGCCGGGCTGCTGGAGATGGCAGGGCGGTCGGGCCTCGTAATGCACGCGGACATGGAGCTGCGGTACCACCCCGTCGTCGGGGCGATCGCGGGCCTGCTCGACGACCGGCTGGGGCCGGCCCTGTCGGTCAGGGTGGTGCAGCGGTGCAACTGGGCGATGACGTGGGACGAGGAGGCGGTCGAGAGGGGCCGCATGGCCTCGGGGCTGAGCATCTGGTACCTGGACCCCATCGACGCGCTGATAGGCCGGCGGCCTAAACGGGTCGACGTGATCGGCGCGCGGCCGCGATTCGAGCGGGCCGTCGAGGTCGGCTCGGCCCTAGTCGAGTACGACGGTGTGGTCGGCGAGTGGGCGTTCAACCTGCGCAGCCCGGAGATGCTGTCTCTCAGGCTGGAGGTCGCCGCCCTGGAGGGCGAGGCCGAGGCGGACCTGATGACGGGCCGGTACAGGTACCACGCGGGGTCCCCGGACTGGGTCGAGGCCCATGCTCCCGCGGCCCAGCCGGCGTACGGGTTCGTGGGGATGAGGGAGTGCGTGGCGGCCTTCCTGGCGGCAGTCCGGGGCGAGGGTCACAGCCGGACGGGACCCGACGTGCTGCGGCGCGTGCACGCCGCGGTGACGGCGTTCGACGAGAGTGTGAAGAGCGGGGCCTCGACGGAGGTGCCGGAATGAGCGCGCGGCAGTCGTCAGGCCAGGGATTCGTCGGGACGTGCGTAGGGGTGGTCGTCAATCCCGTGCCCACTATGAGGAGCATCGTGCGGCGGCGGCCCGTCGGCTGGGCGTTCCTGGTCATCGTGCTGGTGTATGCCGCGCAGGGCATCGCCCAGGCCGTGGCGCTCGGCCAGTACGATTTCCGAGATGCCGAGTGGCTGCTCGGCCCCATCCGGGTAGCCTCCATCATCGTCGCGCCGTTGATCGCCGTGCCGGTGCTGGCATTCTTCGCGGCCGTCTTCTGGGTGATGAGCCTGATCCTCGGCGGGAGGGGCCCGTACTGCGGCCTGTTCACCGGCCTGGCCTTCGCATCCGTGCCCACGGCATTCAGCGTCCCCATCAACCTAGTCATGCCCCAGCTCGGGCTGCCCGGCCAGGCGCTGTCCGGGCTGGTCGGGCTTGGCATACTCGCCTGGACGCTGGTACTGACGGTGTTCGCGGTGCAGGAGAACAACAACTTCTCCACCGGGCGGGCCATCGCCGCGGTCTTCATTCCGCTGGGGATCCTTTTCGTACTGGCCGTCGCCCTGGTCGTGTTCGCCATCGTCGTCATCGTGCTGGCTGTCAGCGAGGGCGGTGGCTGATATTGACTCGGTCCCAGGCTCCCTGAGGATGACCGCGGCGGTTGACAGAAGGCGCTAAAGTAGTGTTGACAACCTGAACACCGCGAGTTTATCGCCAAGCAGATGCCGTACCGGATAGTCCTCTCTACTCAAGCCATCGAAGACATGCGCGGGCTCAGATCGCACATCAGGGCGGCCGTAAGGGACGGCTTGGAAAGACACCTGCGACTGGAACCCAACAGAGTGAGCAGGAGTCGCATAAAGCGGCTGCGGGGCATGTCGTCACCAGAGTATCGGCTTCGCATCCAGAATGTCCGCGTGTACTATGATATAGATGGTCACGACGTCGAGATTCTCGCCGTAGTTGACAAACAGCACGCACAACGTTGGCTCGAGAGTCAGGGGGAATAGCAGATGAAGGAAGTTGCCCTGGCGGAATTAGAGGAAGAGCTTTCCAAGTACCTCCGCATTGCGGAGGAAGAACCCGTGCTGATTACCAGAGACGGTAGCCCGGCCGGTGTGCTCATCGGCTTCGAAACCGACGACGACTGGTCCGACTACCGCCTGGAGAGCGATCCTCGTTTCCTGAGACGCGTGTCGGAAGCACGGCGAAGCCTCAGGGATGGTGAGGGAACTGTTCTCGAAGACGCCCGCTCGTTCCGCGGGATCGGTTGGGAGGGCGACCTCGACGAGATGCGCTCCTGACGGGCCGAGAGTCCCCTTCCTAACCTTCCCCTCGGGGGAAGGGACAGGCGGCATCGAGTACAATTTCGCGTATTCCAACGCCAAGAGATCATCGGACACTACCTGCACTGGTGAGCACTGCCCTTCGACGGGCTCAGGGCGAACGTATCTTCCCCCTGCTCTTCCCTGGGTCGGAACTCGCCGGATGTTCTGAGATAGTCACTGAAGTGACTGGAGCCGTGAGATGAGTGCTTCTTCTGCCGCCGAGATGGGCCGATATACCGAGGCCAGGCCGAAATCCCGCGAGCTGCAGTCCGAGGCTGAGCAGTTCCTGCCGGGGGGCAGCTCCCGGGGTACGGCGTACTTCGCGCCCTACCCGTTCTTCGTCGACCGCGGCGAGGGGCAGTACGTGTACGACGTGGACGGCAACCGCTACCTGGACTTCATGCTGAACGCGACGAGCCTGATCATGGGCCACGCCCACCCGGACGTGACGCGGGCGATCCAGGAGCAGGCGGCGAAGGGCGTCGCCTTCAGCGCGCCCACCGAGTCCCAGGTGAGGCTGGCGGAGATGCTGTGCGAGCGCCTGCCGTCGGTCGACCTGGTCAGGTTCACGAGCTCGGGCACCGAGGCGACGATGAACGCGATCCGGGCCGCGCGCGCCTTCACCGGGCGGTCGAAGATCGCGAAGGTCGAGGGCGGCTACCACGGCTCCCACGACTTCGCGTCCGTCAGCGTTACGCCGCCCGCCAGCAGCCTCGACCCGGACGGCCCGACGCCGGTGCCGGAGTTTCCGGGCCTGCCCGAGGCCGTGCTCGACAACGTGGTCGTGCTGCCGTACAACGACCTGGAGGCGTGCGAGGCTGCCATACGGGGGCACGCGGACGACCTGGCGTGCGTGATCATGGAGGCGGTCGTCTCGAACTTCGGGTACCTGCCGGGCGACGCGGATTTCCTGCGGGGCATCCGCCATCTGACGGAGGAGCTGGGCATCCTGCTGGTGTTCGACGAGGTGCAGAGCTTCAGGACCGCGCCGGGCGGGGCCCAGGAGCGCCTCGGCGTCGTGCCGGACATGACCGCGCTGGGCAAGATAATAGGCGGGGGCCTGCCGGTGGGCGCGTTCGGCGGCAGGCGCGACCTGATGGAGCAGTTCGACCCGCGCCGGCCCGACGCCATCCCCCACTCGGGCACCTTCAACGGCAACCCGATGACCATGGTCGCGGGGGAGGCGACCCTGCGCGGCCTGACGCCCGACGTGTACGAGCGGATGGACGCGCTCGGCGCCGCGCTGCGGGCCAAGCTGCAGGCCGTCCTCGACGAGTTGGAGGTGCAGGCCGTCGTGACGGGGATAGCGTCGCTGTTCGCAATCAACTTCGGCGTCGACTCGGTGAGGGACTACCGGTCGAAGACCCAGGGCGATTCGGCCATGTCGTCGGCGGTGTTCACCGGCCTGCTGAACGAGGGCATCCTGCTCCAGGAGAAGTGCGCGGGTGCGCTGTCGATCCTCACCACGGAGGAGGAAGTCGACACGTTGGTGGACGCAGTCCGGCGCGTCGTGCAGCGCCAATTGTGAATCGTACCACCGTGGAGCAGAAACGCTCGCATGACCGTCATACCCGCGAAGGCGGGTATCCAGAGAGGTTGGGGTTGGACGGGGCCCTTCGTCTCGCCAGGCTGAATGACCCCAGTGCTTACGCGTAAGTTGACAACTGTATTGCAGATACGCGATACTGCCGCCCACACATTGCCAACGAGGAGCATCGGGTGGATAAAGTAGTTGGTTTGTTCCTCATGATCGCCGGCGTCGTCATCATGATATTCGGCGTGGTCGTGCAGTCGACCCTATTCGCATGGCTGGTAAGCCTCGCAGGGTGGCTGACGGCATTCGTCGGCGTGATAGTAGGCGCCATCGGCATCGGCAAGTTCGTCGCCGGGGGAGGCAATCGGGCGGGCGGCCTCTCAGTTCTGGTCGCGGGCGCTATCGTCATAGCAATTGGATTGTTGATGCGGACGGGCACGTTCGCATGGCTGCTGGACGCCGGCGGCTGGCTGATAATAATCGGCGGGGCCATAACTATCATCGTCGGAGCGTTCAAGATGTTCTCTGACGGCAAGGAGAGCGCGGACTACTACTAGAGGCGCAGCGCACGTCGCTGTGCAAGGAGCGTCGGGATGAACGGACACGCACGCGGCTTCGGCTTTCTGGTCCTGGGCATAGTCATAATCGTCGTCGGACTGCTGATTCAGTGGGACGTGCTCGCATGGCTCCTGAACATCGTAGGGTGGATAATGGCGTTCTTCGGGGCGCTAACCGCCATCGCGGGAATCATCAAGATGTTCGGCGGCGAAGAAGGGGACACCACGGCCGGTTTCGGCATACTGGCCGGCGGCATCGCCATCGTAGTAATCGGGCTGCTGGTACAGTGGGACGTGCTCGCATGGCTCCTGAACATCATAGGGTGGCTGACAGTGCTCTCCGGGGTGATTACGGCCATCAGGGGCGTCATCGTCATGGTTTCCTCTCGGAGGAGCGGGGCATGATGTATCATGTAGCCTGGATACGACCACTGCACTGGAGGTAAGCCATGGGCATGCTCTCGAGAATGTCCACGATAGTGAAGTCCAAGATCAACCGCGTCCTCGACGACGCAGAGGACCCGCGCGAGACCCTCGACTACTCCTACGAGAAGCAGCGAGAGATGCTGCGGAACGTGAAGCGGGGCGTGGTCGAGATGGTGACGGCCAAGCGCCGGCTGGAGCTGCAGGCCAAGAAGGCCGAGGCGAACATCGCCAAGCTCGACAGCCAGGCCCGTCAGGCCCTCGGCGCAGGTCGTGAGGACCTGGCCCGGCTCGCGCTGGAGCGCAAGCAGGCCACCATAAACGAGCTCCAGGGGCTGGGCGAACAGATCTCCGCGCTGGAGCTGGAGCAAGAGAAGCTGACCCACGCGGAGCAGCGCCTCCAGTCGAAGGTCGAGTCCTTCCGCACGCAGAAGGAGGTCATCAAGGCCCAGTACAGCGCCGCCCAGGCGCAGGTGCGCATAGGCTCGGCCCTCGGCGGCATATCCGAGGAGATGGGCGACGTGACACTGGCCGTCGAGCGGGCCCAGACCAAGACCGACAACCTCCAGGCGAAGGCCGGAGCAATCGACGAGCTCGTTGCGACGGGTGTCCTAGACGACCCGACGGGCGGCGACTCCCTTGACAACCAGCTCAAGCAGCTATCCGCGTCCACGACCGTCGAGTCGGAACTGGCGGCCATGAAGGGCGAGCTGGGCCCGGCGAAGGAGACCAAGAGCCTGCCCGGAGGCAAGCAATGATCGTAAGGATCCTCACAGAAGGACAGTACAACCTGCCGGGCGCGTTCGTCGACCGGCTGAACGAGATCGACAACGAGATCGTCGAGGTGGTAGGCGAGGGGGACCGCGAGGCCTTCCGCAAGCTGCTCGACGAAATGCTGGACCACGTCCGCACCAACGCCACCGAGGTCCCGGTCGAAGAGCTGGTGGAGTCGGACATAGTGCTGCCGGAACCGGACATTACGCTGGAAGAGGCGGCGGAGCTGTTTACGGGCGAGGGGATTCTGCCGGACTAGGACGTCTGGCTACTGCACGGCGTGGAGATGTGTCAGGCACGTCGGAGGAGCTAGTTGTTCACGATTCTCAGAAGTTGATCGCGGATAGTCTGGCTGTCCGCTGCCAAGTCCACCGTAACGAAAGAAACCTGATGACCTTGGATGACGGCCGATTCATTGTAATCGACGCCCAAAGAGGGATAAAGCAGGACACCCTTTGAGCAGCACGTCATAGGCTCGCCAGGTTGTTCTTGGGAGCGCAAGTAGGCGTATAACTGGTACATGTGACCACTCTTCAGCACGAGTTGCCCAAACTGGCCGTGCGCAACAATAGACGTGAACTTAGTGTCGATGACGATTCGCTGGCCAGCAGGAGGAGTGCCATGCTCGCGACGCTCCAGAACGATGTCGGTGATCATCTCCGGCATGATGGCATTCAAACCCGGCGTAGAGTTGGACGTAGGCCATTGAATGTGGCTGCTACGTCTCACCTTCCAGCCCCGATGGGACAGGGCGACGTCAAAGAAACCGGCCACTGCGCTCTCATAGAGTCTCCATCCCTCGGTTTCGCTTCTATTGACGATGGGCAACAGGGCCAACCCAGATTGCTCGGTGGGAATTGAGAGATTCAGCGCCAGCTTGGCTGCGGCGAGCATCTGTCGCTCGTGAGCGTCCACCCATCCCACATTGTCCAGTACCGCAGCCGTACTCGTGTGCCTAGAGTCAAGGTTCCCGACGACGCCAGCCCTCTCCAAGCGGAAAGCCAGGTCGCGGCACCTTCGTTCAAGGTCCGAATCATTGGCGAGTTTACTGACGACGCTGGCGATGTGTGTCAGAGCAGCCTTGACGTAGCGGTTGCGTGGAGTGTCAACCGTCAGTTCGTCGAATACGCACGCAACGCTGCCCCGTTGCAGCAGCCGTCGCCGTTCGGTGCGGAACAGGTCGATCCGTCCGCGGACCCGGTTGAGATCGGCCCAATGCCGCCGATAGCCGTGGGACAGGTTGCGGCGCAGGCGCCGTTCGACGGAGTTTGCGAGGATCTCAGCGACCAGATGCGGTATGTGGTCCGGCGCGTCTTCGAGTTCGACTCGGCGAGACGCGGGTAGCTCACGGTAAAGCTGAGAGGCGTAGAGTAGCAACAGCCATATGTTGCGCACTGGGATGTGGCCGATGAAGCCGGATGTTGGAGTTTCTGTTCCGTATGTCATAAGCCGTTCAACAGTTGCGACCTAGCTCCGTCTGCCTTGTCGGGATCGCTAAACCAATATTCGCGCAGCAGTGGGGCAATCTCAGTCTCTACTACTTGGATGAACCATTCTTCGGGGACTGCGATAGGTTCGCCTGGCTTGGGGACTACGAAGCTGTGGCCGATACGGAACTGGCGACCGAGATTGGGGTCGGTGGCGATTTCGTTGTTCAATACGCCAATGCGACGCGATATATCAGTCAGAAAGTCGGTGGGGATTTTGCATTGCTGGTGAACCCACTCGCGCCAGGTATCATTGATTGCTGGTTCAAGGTCAAAGAATGCGAATCGGCGCCGCAGTGCGAAATCAACCAAGGCTAGTGACCGGTCAGCATGGTTCATGGTGCCAATGATGTACAAATTGAACGGGATGTGGAAGCGCTCACTGGCGACTTGCTGATAGGCCAATGTCAATGCGTATTCGGACGTTCGCTTGTCGGCTTCAAGCAGGGTCAGCAATTCTCCAAAGATGTATGCAGGGTTCCCGCGGTTTATCTCCTCAATTACCATGACGTAGGTGCCGTTCGGGTCCTGGCGGGCCACTTCAGCCAATTGCAGGAAAGGGCCATCCACCAACCCAAGTGTGCCGTCACTTTGAGGTCGCCAACCGCGCACAAAGTCTTCGTAGGAAAGGTTGGGATGGAAATGAACCTGCCGGACTTTGTTTTCATCTTTCTGTCCGATGAGGGTGTATGCGAGTTTCTTCGCCAGCCAAGTCTTGCCAGTGCCGGGTGGCCCCTGGAGGATCACATTGCGTTTTGCCTGAAGGCCTTGGAGCATTGATTCCAGCGTTGTACGGTCAAGGAAGCAGCCGTCGGAAATAATGCTGCCAATATCGTAGTGCAGCGGAATCTCAGCCGATTCCTCTTCCTGAGGTTCAGTGTACCCATACCGTTCACCCCAATAGGGATCTCGCAAAGTTCGGTAGATGTCTTGGACTTCACCATCAAATGTGAATCGTATCAATGCTCGTTGCCACCACGTTTCGGGGAAGACCGACAATATTGTTCTTCTGAACGTGTGGAAATACCACTCGCGCGGTGGGTCAATTGGAGTCCAGTCCACCCGCAAGAACCGGCTGTTCCCTAAATTTTCAACGACGACACCGGTAGCCTTTATTGCCATCACAGAGACGTACTCTCCGCGATTGTCAAATGGCAATCCGTTCTTGCGTGTGTATCCGGACTTGATAACGATTCGGTCCCCAGGTTGTACGGAATCGACTAGGTCGCCGTACGTCTCTGCAGGGCCACTTTCCCAAACTCCGTCTTGGATGAACCGCTCAGTCTGGTCGTCGTAACCGCCGAACGCAGCACCGACAAACCAAACAGGGCGCGGATTCTCAGTAGTCATCTTTGTGTTCTCCAGTGGCCGTTATAGTTCTGAAATACCCTACTACAAGGTGATTAAGATGTCCAAATCATGCGGAGGAACGTGACCGATGGGGACGATGCAGGCATTCGTGGACTCTGGAAGTAGCGAGTGCCCAGAAGCATCCATCAAGACTATCGAAGCTGTGATCGACGACATGAGTGGATTCGTCACCGCTCACTACCCACTTGACCATTTACGGCTCGTCGTCTATGACGTAACAGGGACCGCCGTGGGCGAGACCGGTTCTGTTCCTAGCTCCGAGCACCTGTCCAGATAGACGTCGATCGAGATGCGGAGCTCCCGCTCGATGCTCTCTACGTCCGTCGCCTCGGCGTTGGCTATGGGGTATGGGCCGCTGTTGACGACTCTGGCGTGGAAGAGCTTAGCCTCATCGTCGTACATGGCCTCTGTCGGTCAGGATGGAACTCTCCCATTCCCCAACTTGGGCGGGATCTAGCCTTTCGATTCCCGTCAAGCGATCGAAGTCGGTGTCCGCCGAGACTATGTGGCTGGTCCCGAGACGCTGCATCACCGCTGCATGCACCAGGTCACGGGCGCTGACGTCAGGATGGCGGTCCGCCAACCGCGACGCTGAAAGAACGTCCTCTGCATGGACGGGTTCGATCCGGCCATCCATGGCCTCGGCGAAGGCGTGAAGAACCGCCCGGCCCTGTACCCAGCGCCCCAAAGCCAGATAGCGGTGCATCAACTCCTGGAGAACCTCAGAGTCGGTTACGAACGGCTGAGGCTCCTCGGCCGCCATGCGGAGAACCCGAGAGCATGACTCCTTATAGGGATGGTCTCGGCCGGCGGCGTAGATGGGAACGTTAGCGTCAATGAAGACCGCCGGGCTCATGGGCGGCCTCCAGCTCGCGGGAGAGGGTGTCGGTGTCAGGCGGGTCTTCCACCTTCAACTCTATTAACCGCTCAATCGCCTGCTTCCGGCGTACACGAGCGATGTCTTCATAGGCCTCATCGATCAGGCATCGCACAACGTCGGAGATGGGTACACCTCTCTGCTCGACCAGCTCCTCCAGCCGACGCCGACGCTCTGCGTCAAGCCGTACGTCCAGACGCGCCATGCCGTCCTCCCTGTGCGGACAATAGTGTACGGAGATTATTGTGCGGCACCGGAGAGCCCCCGTCAACCCCGGCTGGAGCCAGTCGAAGATGCACAGGGTGTTCGCGTAGACCTCTCCATAGCCTCAACGCGAGAGTTCACGATGGGATGGGGGCCTACCCAGAGGCTGCGCAGGCGCAGCCTGCGCCGGTGTTGCCGCCGCAGCAGCCGCCGCCGCCCGCTATGGCCGATGTCTGGCCGTCGGCGCCGGTGGAGAACGAGAGGAATACCGAGAGCTGGCGCCTGGAGTCGCTGCCGCAGTCCGGGCAGTTGGCTGGCTCGTCCATCTCGCTCATGGGCCGCAGCTTCTCGAAGACGTTCGAGCAGATGGTGCAGGCGTATTCGTAGATGGGCATCGAGGTCCCCTGTGCAGGTGCTTGAGGTATGGGGCCATTCTAGGGCGGGCGCGCGTGGGCGGTCAAACCGGGGAGGGGTACCACCGCAGAGGGCGCAGGGAGCGCAGAGCAGGGAGTGATGGGGAATTGTGCGACTGTGATTGCGGGAACTGGAGTGGTTGACGCCGGGGATGGGCTTCCCGCCTTCGCGGGAACGAGCCTTCGACAAGCTCAGGGCAGGCTCCGGGCGGGGCCCTATTGTTGGTCGCGGGGGGCGTTGCTCCAGAGGTGGAGGCTTACCCATGCCATGAGGATGACGTACAGGGTGTTTATGAGCACCCAGTAGTTGCCGTTGACATCGCCGTCGGAGCCTCCGCCGATCAGCTCGTCGACCCAGTTCCGGAAGAAGAGGATCGCCAGCACCACGGCCGCGTAGAACTTCACGTTTACGCGAATGTAAGTGTTGGTGTCGCAGTCGCCCGCCTCGGCGTTCCGCTTGGCCAAGAAGGTGACGACCAGCGCGACGATCACGCCGAAGGCCATGAACCAATTGAGGACGTTCCATACGTCGCCGCTGCCCACCGCGTCCTCGTAGAACGGACTGAGCACGAAGTGGACGAGCACCGCAACGGCGGTGAGGGCTACTATGGCGGCGAGCGGTCTTCTGAGCATCTCCATGGCTACCTCCCGTAGGTGATCTGGCGATCGTCGGGGTTTATCGGAGCTCGGGAGATAGTGTTGAGTGCGGCTCTTATGGCGCTGCCGTCGCCGGGGTCCTGCTCCGCGCATAGCTCGAGGTGCTGCCGAGCGTCCTCCACCGTCTCAATGTACTCGGCCGCGTCGAACTCCGTTAGCTTCTCAGGCATCACTCCCAGCTCTTACTCCACGTTCGCGCGAGGTACTTCAGGACGGCCCGAATCACAGTGCCGTTTCCGGGGTCCTCGTCCGTGGCCGCCCTGAGAAGCCGCCGGACATCCTCCTCGGTCTTGATGTAGTCCGCCGCGTCCCAGGGTGCGAATGTCTCAGCCATTAGCTCCTCGCTGTGTACTTCAGTATACAGCTCTACAAAAAACTGAACGACGGAGTGATGGTTCGACGATCGCCAAGTCCACCACCTAGTTGGCGGCGTTGCCCTAAGGCACGGCGAGGGCGGGTTTGAAACCCGCCCCTACAGGTCTCGCTGCGCTGCGTTCGGAATGACATGCTGGCTCCCTCTGCGTCCTCTGTGGTGAATCCTCTGCGATTGCGCTGGCGCTGTGATATGTACATAATCTACGCGTTTGCCGCTACCAGCACATCACCGAGGAGACGTACATGTTCGACATCAAGATCACCGGCGGGACGGTCGTGGACGGCACGGGCGGGGCGGGCCGCCGGGCCGACGTGGGAATCACGGGCGACCGCATCGAGGCCATTGGCGACCTGTCCCAGGCCGAGGCCGCCCGCACCATCGACGCCGGGGGGCTGACCGTATCACCGGGCTTCATCGACACGCACGTGCACTCGGACGCCGCCCTGCTCACCAATCCGCAGCACCCGGAGGGCATCCTGCAGGGTATCACCACGGAGATCCTCGGGCAGGACGGGCTGTCGTACTGCCCCCTCTCGGCCGACAACTACAAGACATACGGGCGCTACCTGCGCGGCATCCTGGGCGACCCGCCCGAGGGGCTGGACGCCAGCAGCGTGGCGACTTTCCGCGAGGCCTACCGGGGCACGACCGCCGTCAACACCGCGTACCTGATAGCCCACGGCGCGCTGCGCCTGGAGACGTGCGGGTTCGAGGACGTGCCGATGACCGGCGACCGCCTCGATCATGCCCAGCGGCTCGTCCGCGAGGGCATGGAGCAGGGCGCGGTGGGCCTGGCGACGGGCCTGTCGTACCACCCGCAGGCCTGGAGCGACACGACCGAGCTGGTCGAGATATGCAGGCCGGTCGCGGAGGCGGGCGGGGTCTACGTCGTCCACCTGCGCGACGTGAACACGGACCGCGCGTATGGCGAGGGCGGCGTGCCAGAGGCGCTGGAGGTCGGACGGCAGTCGGGCGTGAAGGTCCACTTCTCCCACTACCGCACGGCCGCCCCTACCGCGGGCCAAGTGGCCGAGCGGTTCGCCGAGATCGACGCCGCGGGGGACGCGGTGAGCGTCTCAGGCGACCTCTACCCTTACCCGACGGGCAGCACCTTCCCCGCCAGCAACCTGCCGAGCTACGCGCACGAGGGCGGCCCGGAGGCCATCATCGAGCGGCTCGAGGACACGGAGGAGCGGCGCGGAATGGTCGAGCACATCGAGGCAAGCATGAAGCGGCCCCTCACCGAGGCGGTGCTGTCGTACCTGCCCAACCACCCCGAGTTCGAGGGCATGGTGATGGGCGACATCGCCGAGCGCATGGGGATGGGCTTGGGCGAGACCCTCTGCCAGCTACTGCTGGAGGAGGACCTGCAGATCGCCTTCTGGGGCACGCCGCCGGACAGCGTGAACACGTGGGAGCAGGTCAGCCGCGACTCGCAGGACTTCCTGGGGCGCCCCGACTTCATGGTGGGCAGCGACTCGATCCACGTCGGCAGCTTCCCCCACCCGCGCGCCTACGGCACCTTCCCGCGGTTCGTGGGGCGCTTGAGGCGCAGATTCAACGTGCTGTCGCTGGAGACGGTCATCCAGCGCGTCACCGACAACCCGGCCAGGAGGTTCGGGCTGACGCACAGGGGCCGCATCGAGAAGGGCTACTTCGCCGACGTGGTGGTGTTCGACGCGGACCGCATCATCGACACGGCGACGTTCGACGACCCTGTGCAGCATCCGGTGGGGATTCCGTACGTGCTGGTCAACGGCCAGATTGCGGTGGACGGCGCGACGCCGACGGGGGTGCTGGCGGGACAGCCGGTGCCTTAGTCAATGCCAATTCCTTGCCAAGACATAAGGAACGCGCAGCGGGACTGGGCAAGGTCAAAGAGAGTCCCATACGACTCGTACGGCTACGTGCCGGAAGTTGGATGCAACCTACGGCAACCCCTTTCGTGTCGTGCGCGACTAGCCTTCGAAAGCGGAGCCGGCTCGGAGTTGAGCGGGCACATGAGGGCGCTGCACTCCTCGTCGGCGCTGGCTGTGAACATCTTCGACTACTGGACGGACAGGAACAAGGTTCCCATTCTGTCAGCATTGGGCATCGAACCAGGCGGTGGGGCTTCGCTGTGCTTCGAGGCGCAATTCCCCACTGGGCTAGGAGGCACCCCGCCACATCTTGACGTGGCCATAACCAACAGCATCGGCCACGTCGTTGGGGTCGAAGCCAAGTTTACCGAGCACTTGAAGCGTTCCACCAAGGGGAAGTCCGAGTTCAAGGCAGCATATTTCCCGAACTCCGGCGAGCTTTGGAGTGAGCTGGGCCTGCCCGCGTGCCAGACCCTTGCGGAAGAACTATGGGCCGAGGAACTCCGTGGTGGCAGGCAGCGGTTCGAGTACTTGGATCCACGGCAGCTCCTTAAGCACGCCCTTGGGCTGGCCAAAGAGATGGGCAACAGGTTCAGTCTCTACTACCTGTACTATGACTGTGTTGGGAAGGAGCAGGAAGCGCACAGGCGGGAAATCGACTGCTTCCGCAAACGGGTGGGGGATGAGATTGGGTTCAGGGCGCTCACGTACCAGGAGGTCTTCGAAAGGCTCAGGAATTCCGGGCAGGCTGATGCCGATTACTTGAACTACCTTGAGTCCAGATACTTCTGCTAATGATCAATACGGTCGCATGGCCGACGCCGCCGGGGACTGGATTCCTGCTTTCGCAGGAATGACGGATTGGCGTCACTCTCCCCATTCCGGCCGCTCCATGGTGAAGGCGTTGTCGACCTCTACGAAGTCCAGGTAGCCAAGGCGTCCTACGGGGCGGAGCTTGAGGAAGTCGATGCGGCCGTCGGTCACGACCCTGTCGTCGACGTGGACTCCGATGACCTCGCCGAATACGACGGTGTTGGGGTCGCCGGGCTTGTTGGACAGGACCTCGACCGACCGCACGTAGCGGCACTCCAGGTGCAGGGGGCTCTCGGCGACGCGCGGGCACTTCACCAGTCTGCTCTCGGCCTTGGTCAGCCCGGCGTACTCGAACTCGTCGACCTCGTGGGGCGCGGGCACGGCCGACGCGTTCATCCGCTCCTTCAGCTCCGCCGTGGCGACGTTGACGACGAACTCGCCCGTTGTCTGGGCGTCGACCACGGCGTCCTTTAGCCCGCCGAAGCGGTGGTTACTGGTTGCGGAGAACATCACCTGGGGCGGGCCGTAGGCGACGGCGTTGAAGAACGAGTAGGGCGCGAGGTTCGGGACGCCGTCCGCGCTGAGGGTGGATATCCAGCCGATGGGCCTCGGCACCACGATGGCGTTCAGCGCGGTGAATTCCTCGCCTGGGTTCTTCCCGGTCTCGTAGAACATCGACGCCTCCCGTCGGACAGCTGTTTGGTCATGGTGATGATACAGAATCGCCATTGCCAATTGTCATTCTAGATGGCGTCGTCTCTTGGCATGGTCCGATGGGACCCCACCCCAGATCCCCGTATCGGGGTACGGGGCAGGCTCTTCGTCGGGGACTCCTCAGGACGACAGGCAGGGGCGCGCTGTGCTGTTTCGTTGCAATGGCATCAACGGATGCCTTCCGTGTGAAATGCTGGGCGAGCGGTTATCCTTCCACGGTTGGAAACTACTGGACGGCCTGTTCGCGCAGCGTGGTTCGACACCCTGCGACGCAGGCCGTCCGTGTGAGCACAGGGGAGAAGATTGCCTGAGCCCCTACAGATCGTGGTTGCGGCGGCTGGAATGCTGCTCGCTTCCACCGTGTCGAGCACCCTCGGCTTCGGCATCGGGCTGACGGCGGGGCCCGTGCTGCTGCTGGCGCTGGAGCCGCAGTCGGCCGTCGTCCTGATCAACACCTCGGGCCTGCTCCCAACGGCGCTCGTCGTATACCAGACGTGGGGCCGGCTGAAGCTCCGGGAGATCGCGCCGATAGCGGCGGCCGGGGTGCTGGGGGCGCCGGTAGGCGCGTACGTGCTGGGGGCGGTCGACCCGGTTGCGATGCGAATCGTCATCACCTTCCTGGTGCTGGCCCTCGCCGTGGTCATCACAACGGGCGCCGGTGCGTCTGTGCCGCGCCCCAAGTGGCTCGGGCCGCCGCTGGCGCTGGTGGTGTCGGCCCTCATCACCTCGTCCGGCGTGGGCGGGCCCATCATGGCGCTCTTCCTGCTCGATCAGGACAGGCACCGGGACGAGCTTCGTGGCACCCTCGCGGCGTACTTCTTCGTCGTGATGGCAGTCGGCTCGGCGGGCTACGCCGCCGGCGGCCTGATCACCGCGGAGCGCCTGATGCTCGTGCTGGTCGCAATCGTCCCGGTGCTGGCGGGCTTCCGCGTGTCCGCGCTCCTGCTGCGCAGGATGAGCCGGGAGACCTTCCGCAAGGCGGCCCTGGGGCTCATCGTGGTGGCCAGCATAGTCGTCCTGCTGCGGGAGCTGGCGTCGGCCTAAGCCGAGGCCGGTCAGGGCTTGAATGTCCCGGCGGTCTCCGAGTTAACGCTGACCGTGTACTCCACACCCTGCTCGAAGTCCGAACCCAGTGGCACTGCGGTCTCGACGACGGGCAGATCGCGGGTGCACGCCGCCTGGGGGTCGGTGACCTCGTGGTGGGTGATCACCACGTCGATCCTGTTCGACTCCCGCCGCCTGATCTCGTAGCCGTTGAACTGGGAGCAGCTGCTGCCCTTCGGCAGACGGGATATGACGCGAAGCTGGTACTGGGGCGGGTCGCTCTCAAGCGTCTCTATCTCAGCCATCCCGATGGGCGATTCGGCAATCACGGTATAGCCAAGCTCCGGGACAGGCGGGGTGAAGGTGGTCGTCACCCGGTCGTTCACGATGACCCGGTAGGTCTCCCCGGGCTTGAGGGCTTCCCCTATTGGCTCGACCACGTCCTGCTCTACCACATCCTCGTCGCAGGGGATCGCCCAGGGCGTGGGCGGCGGCTGCCTCAGCGTGACCGTGGCTAC
The DNA here is from genome assembly GCA_965204975.1 of Dehalococcoidia bacterium. Classification (GTDB taxonomy): domain Bacteria; phylum Chloroflexota; class Dehalococcoidia; order Lucifugimonadales; family CAJWER01. The sequence continues at coordinate 2,637,721 of OZ242024.1, read as the reverse complement.
GACGTCGCTGCCGTCCACCTGGAGGCCCTGGCTCCCCGGACGCGAGCAGCCCTCCATGGTCGACCTGTAGAAGGCGATGCGCAGGAACGGTTCCGGTTCGTCCGGGATCAGGTTGGCCCAGATTACGCGGGGGGGCGTTTCCACCCACGTCCGCCAGTCCGAGCCCTCTTCGACCTGGTCCGGCGGGGGCTGCACCAGCACGAGCACCATGTCCACCTTGGTGGGGTTGCCGCGGGTGATCACGTCGTATGCCGTGTCGTTGATGAAGGCGAGCCGGCCGTCGGACTCGACGATCCTTGCCTGCACCCCATAGGTGTTTCGGGAGTCGATGTCGTCGCGGTTGTACTCGACCTTGAACTTGATCGGCACCTGGCCGGGGTCGGATATGGTCTGGCGGGCGATGAGCGTTGACGCGACGTCCTGGAGGGACACGTCGCGCAACGACACTTCGAGCGTTGCGCCCGGGGTCAGTGTGATGCGCTCCCGGTATGTGACGGTGCCGCTCACCGATGCGTTGGGGCTGCGGCCCGACGTCACCTCCGTCTTCGAGCTCGACGGCTCCGCATCGTCCTGGCACGCAGCCGCCCCAAGCAGGACGACCAGAGCGCCTATTGCGAATAGCAGGCAAGTCCTGGGGCTTAGACTCATTCCGCACCTCGTTCACGACAGGCAGGCAACAGTCCCTCTTGTCATAGGAGGAGAGCCCCCTATGTTTCGATTATAGCTACAGAGGAATCTTTGCGGGCGCGCATCGCTCACGATTACCATGGTGTAGGGGTGTCGACATGGACCTGTACCAGCGCGTGGACGAGGCGGTCGAGCGGGGCGAGGCGTGGCGCGCCAAGGAGATCCTGCGCGGCAACATCGCGTCGGGCAGCTACGATTCCGACCTGTACGAGCGCTACGGTCTGCTCCTCATCGAGCTGGGCGAGCTCGTGGAGGCAGGCAAGTACCTGTTCCTGTCAGGGCGCCGGAGCCCTGAGTACGCCCGTGCCATCGAGGTCTACCTGGCGCGTCACCCGGCGGACCGGCCCGACGTGCTGTATCACTCGTTTCCATCCGCCGCCCGCTTCAGCGAGTACGAGCTGAGCCGCTATCCCCTGGAGGTCCGGCGCACCCTGCAGGAGCGCGGCCTCCCTGAGTACTTCAAGGAGCTTCAAGAGCAGCGCTTGGAGCGGCACAGACAGCGTAAACGGGTCTACGAGCGGGCGCATGAGCAGGTGTTGCTCCGCGAGGGCTGGGCTGGACCCCGCAGAGTGTTCAGGTACGGCCCCGGCAGCTTCAGGCGTTACCACGACCTAGCCGGTCATCCCCACCCGGCGGAGAGGGTCCTCCGGCTGCTCGGCGTGGGCCTGGCGGGCGCGGCCAGCATCTTCCTCACGGCCGCCACGATAGTAGGCATCGTGTCCATCGTCCGCTGGGTGACGTCCCTGCTGTAACCGTGGACCGGGCTTTACTACGAGCTGGCTAAACGCTACCCTCTCCGTCACCATGAAAGCCGCCGTGTACAAGGGCAACCGGCGCATGGACGTCGAAGAGATGCCCACGCCCACGCCGGGCCCCGGGCAGGTGCTGGTCAGGGTACGGCTCAGCGCCATCTGCGGCACGGACGTGCACGCCTACATGTACGACGCGCCCCGGCCGGGCACCGTGATGGGCCACGAGTACTGCGGGACCATCGCCGCCGTGGGCGAGGGCGTGACCGGGTGGAGCGAGGGCGACAGGGTGGTCGGAGGCGGCGGAATGGCCCCCGCCGGGAGCCTGCCCAGCTTCAAGGCGTCCCGCTTCAACTACAGGACGATGGGCTTCGACGCCAAGCCCGTGCGCGCCTACGCCGAGTACGTCGTCATGGAGGACTGGGAGCCGCTGGCCGTCCCCGACGGCGTGTCGGACGAGGATGCCGCCCTGTGCGAGCCGCTGGCGGTCGCCGTCCACGCCGTGAGACGCTCGGCCCTCAAGCTGGGCGACTCGGTGGCGGTGCTCGGCGGCGGGCCCATCGGGCTCTTCACCGCCCAGGCGGCCAGGGCCGGCGGCGCGAGCAAGGTCATCCTGTCTGAGCCGGCACCGGCGAGGGCCAGGGCGGCCCAGGAGCTCGGAGTGGACGCGGTCGTGGACCCGAGGAGCGGCGACGCCGTCGAGCAGGTGCTTGCCCACACTGACGGACAGGGGCCGGATGTCGTCTTCGACTGCGCCGGCGCGCCCCCGACCCTCGACCAGGCCATGAACATGGTGCGCCGCGAGGGCCAGGTGATGCTGGTCGCCCTGGCCTGGGAGCCCACACCGATGCTGCCGGTCGACTGGATCGCCAGGGAGGTCAGCCTGGCCACGACCTTCTCCTCGGCCTCCGAGGACTGGCTCATCGCCTTCGACCTGCTCGGCTCCGGCAGGGTCAGGACCGGCCCCATGCTGTCCGAGTCCAGCTTCATCCCCCTCGACGACATCCAGCAAGCCTTCGACGACCTCATGCACCCCTCCACCCAGCTCCAGATGATCGTAAGCATCCCCTGAGGCAAATCGTAGCGCGCGTTGGCGGACTGTAGAGCACAACAGCGATTCGGAGGCTGGGATGTCAGGCGGTGACTACGAAACCATACTGACTGAGGTAGAGACGTGGGACAGCCTGACAGCTTGGGCGCACGAAGTCGGCATCATCATGCGCGACGGCAAGATAACGGACATCTTCCAAGAAGAAAGGCGAAGTGTCCATAGCAGGTCGTTTGGAACAGAGGATGTCCGTACTTTTGTCGCCTATACATCGCCTTTCGATTTGGTGTTCTGGTTGAATGACCCTGACGACTCCTCAGACCCAGACGAAGGGATGGCGTTCGACAACCCCATCCGTACTGCTGATTCACAGCCAGTCACAGGTTCAATAGGCATTACCTTTTCGGTCATACCCGATATGGCCGACCTCCTGCTGCGGCTGCTGGGCCCTCGCAAGACCATCACAAGGGTCGACGTGGCCAATGCGATCTGGGTTGAGCTGCAGGCCAAGGCGCTAGCATTGGATCTGCACCAACACACGGCGGGCGAACTGAGTAGCAACCAAGACTTGCTTAAGTCTATTCAGGGCTCATTAGAAAGAGAGCTGTATTTGACGCTATCTGGGTACGGGCTGCAGCTTGATAGCTATTACGTCAATTGGGGCCTGACCCGTCAAGAGAGGGAGAGCGTCAGGCAACTGCGGAACCGTAGTAGTGCCCAGCACGTCCTAGAGACAAGGACACGGGAGACTGGGGACGAACTGGCTCGTGCACCAGCAACCTTGCCCGGGCCAGATGTAACGCCAAGAGGCCACGTCGGGCAGGGGCGACCACTGAAGCAGCCATCCTCAGAGGCCTACTGGGTATACGAGGACGATCCAACGAATAGGGCGAGGGTACATAAGGCAACTTGTGGGTATTGCAATCAAGGTCGAGGATTGCATGGCTCTCGCCTCCCTGACAATAGATGGCATGGGCCATTCCTAACCCGAGAGGAAGCCTACTCCAGGCTTCGCGCCACTGGTCGATCCAATGCCGACGGGTGCAAGGTGTGCAACCCATGAGCGGAAGTAACCTGAGTTCGGCGAATGGCGACGCCCTAGTCCAAGGCTAGGTTGGACTGGGCTCGGCGAATCTCTCGACCTTGATTTCCCTGGCTCGGTCCCTGGACTGCCATAGATCGTAGGCCATCTGCATCCTGAGCCAGGTCTCCGGCGTGGAGCCGAACGCCTGGGACAGGCGGTGAGCCATCTCGACGGACACGCCCGCCTTCTCGTTCACGAGGTCCGACAGCGCCTGGCGAGTCACTCCCAGGCCCTGCGCCGCCCGAGTCACCGTCAGGCCCAGCGGCTCCAGGCATTCCCATTTCACGATCTCGCCAGGATGGTTGGGGTTGTCAATCGGCATCATTCACCTCTTCAATGATAGTCAATGTAGTCCACATCGACCGCTTCGCCATCCTCGAATCGGAAGGTCACCCGCCAGTTACCTGATACCGACACGGCATAGTGGCCTTTGAGGTCTCCCGTAAGCGGATGCAGCCGGAAGCCTGGTAGGTTCATATCCCTAGGAGCACTGCTCTGGTCCAGCACCGTAAGGATGCGTTTCACCTTCCTGACTTGCTCCGGGGGCACTCTCCCCGCGCCCCGACCCTTGTAGAGGGCCCGGAGCCCACGATGCTTGAACGACAGTATCACACCAGCAAGATACAGTGTCGCCTGTCGCCTGTCAATAGACGCTGTCTTTCAGCATGTTTACTTTGGACTCGGGATTCCACAGAATAGCTTCCAAATGAGCTCAGCCGCACCTGCACATGAACCACGCATGCTGATCGACCCCAACCGGGCGCGACGACGCATGGAGGCCCGTGAGCTCGACGTGCTGGTTGGCGCTGGCTACGTCAACTACGGCTACATCGCCGGTTACTTCACCCACTTCGGACGCGACTACCCCGGGCCCCTGTACAACGGCCTGCCGATGGTGCGGTTCTCCGCCCTGCCGCGCGATGCTGCTCTCCCGCCGTTTCTCGTCACCTATCCGGGCGAGGAGGGCGACATACACGTCCAGGGCTCGTGGATTGAGGACCGGCGCTTCTGGGGCCCCAAGTACAACGTGCCGGGGCGCACCCCCGCCTTCCAGGTCAACGAGGACCCGTACGCGACCCTCGCGGACGCCCTCGACGAGCGCGGGCTCGCCGGCGGCGTAATCGGCGTCAGCATGTCGGAGGTCTCGGTCCCCACGCTCCGCGGCCTCGAAGCAGCCCTTCCGCGGGCGACCCTGGTCGACGCCACGGACGACTTCAACGCCATCCGCATGGTGAAGACCCCGGAGGAGATCAGGCGGCTCAGGGGCGCCGTCGCGGGCGCGGAGAGGGGCCAGCTCGCCGTGCGCGAGTGCCTGCGAGAGGGCATGACCGGGTTCGAGCTTGCCGCCGAGGTGAAGCGCGCCGTCACCGACGAGCGCACGGACCGCTACATCATCCACGTCAGCGCGGGCGCGCTGGGCTCCGTCGTGCTTGCGCCCACCGACGACCCCATACGGCGCGACACGATCGTCTCGGTGGACGTGGGCTCGCTCCACGAGGACTACTGCGGCGACATGTTCCGCGTGTACGCCTTTGGCGATGCGCCCAGCGACGCCCTCGACATCCACCATAAGCTCGACGAGGTGAACGAGACGCTGATCGACGCCGTCAGGCCGGGCGTACTGGCGTCCGATCTGTACGAGCTGGGGCGCGGCGAGATGGAGCGGCGCGGCCTGAGTCTCGCCCTCGACTTCGTCGGCCACGGGCTCGGCATCGACGTGCACGAGACGCCGTACCTGATCTCGACCGACCACACCGCGCTGGAGCCGAACATGGTCGTCGTGCTGGAGGCATCGACCCGAAGGTCGGACCTCGGCCACATCTGCGCTGAGATCACGTGCCTCGTGACCGAGGACGGCTGCGAGGTCCTGAACTCCCTCCCGCACACGATTACCCACGTCCCGTGAGTGACATGAGCAGGCCAAGCCGGGACCCCGCAGCCTCGAATCTCGATTTCGACCGCATCGAGTGGGTCAGCTTCGACTGCTACGGGACCCTGGTCGACTGGGAGACGGGCATCTCCACCGCGGCCGGCGAGGTGCTGGAGTCCCACGGCGTCAGCAAGTCCAGGGCCGAAGTCCTGGCGCTCTTTGCGGACGTGGAGCCGACGGTGCAGGACTCCGGAGGCTACCTGGAGTACCGCACCGTCCTGCGCCGGGTGATGGCCGCCATCGGGGACGAGCTCGGCATACTTTGCAGCGAGCCCGAGCTGGACTGCCTGGCGGACTCTCTGCCAGGCTGGCCGGTATTCCCGGAGGTCGTGGACGCCCTGAATGTGCTGAAGACGCGCTGCCGGCTCGCGATCATCTCCAACGTCGACGACGACCTGTTCGCCGGGACGGCAGAGGCGCTGGGAGTCGAGTTCGACGTCGTGATCACCGCACAGCAGGTCCGGAGCTACAAGCCCACCCTGCGAAACTTCGAGGCCGCCCGGGCGCGCATGGAAGTAGGCAGGGACGGGTGGCTCCACGTAGCGGAGAGCCTCTACCACGACATCGGGCCAGCCAACCGGCTGGGCATCCCTTCAGTGTGGGTGGACCGCCCTGGCAGGGGCGGGGGAACGCGCCGCACAGACGCCGTTCCCGACATCGTCGTACCCGATCTCGCGGCCCTGGCGCGGATGACGCGCTTAGCGTGAGCCACAGCGCGTCACCGGACCCCGCGCGATTGCCCCTCCCGGCTACGGGCTTGCGCTAGAGCTGCGTCTTCAGCGAGTGGATGCCGGTCGCGCCGCTGGGCCGGTTCTCGCGGGCCTCCACGATCTGAAGCGTGCCGTCGCCCTCGTACGCGCGGACACGGAAGACGTGGTGCCCTGACTCGACGGGCCAGTCGTAGCGCCAGATGACCCAGGTGGTGTCGGACAGCGGCGAGCGGAGCTGTGCCTCCTCCCACGGGCCGTCGTCGACCCTGACCTCGACCTTCGAGATTTGCTTCGCGCCGGCAAAGGCGATGCCGCCCACGGGCACGAACTTCTGCCCGCCGTTGTCGTAAACTGCGTCCACGGCCACCGTGTCCACCACCGAGACCGTCCTCACCTCGGCCCGCTCGTCCCAGTTCCTCTCCACCCAGTAGCCGGGGCGGTACTCCTCGGTGATCTCCATGCCGGTGATCCACTTGGGCTGCTTCATGCCATAGCGGTCCGGCCTCCAGATGCGAAGGGGGAATCCGTGATCGACCGGGATCGGGTGGCCGTCCCAGTCGTAGGCCAGCATGATCCGCTCGTCCGCCGCTATCTCGTCGAGCGGCACCGTCTCGTAGAAGCCGTCGCCCGACGTGATGTACAGGTACTTGGCGTTGCTGTCCAGGTTGGCGTCCTCGAGTATCTTCTGCATGCTGACGCCCGTCCAGTAGGTCGTACTGATCAGGTCCGTGCCCAGCCTGCCGGAGATGCACGACAGCGTGACGTAGTGGCTCTGGGGCTCGTACCTGTTCCGGATCTCGTCCAGGCTCAGCATGAGGGGGTTCCCGACCAGCCCGGTGACCGGAAGCGTGTAGCCGGTACCGTCGATGACCGTGGGCGAGACGCGGATGAAGACCTTGTAGTGGTCCTTGACGGGGGTGTATTCGGGCCGCGTTCCCGGCGCGGGCATCAGCGGGTCGTCTGCGTTCGGGAACGGCGACCTGGAGCTGCCCTCTGCCTGGTGCGCCGCGGTCATCGCGGCCTCGTCGGCCAGCCGGCGCTCCTCCGAGCGGGCCAGCACCTGGCCGACGCCCGCGCCCACCACGGTTACCGTGGCCGTAGCCGCGCCCAGGCGCACGAGGAACTGCCGCCTGTGTATCCGGGTAACCTCGCGCCTCTCCACCGCGGCGTTGCGCGCCTCAACGAGAGCCTCGTACTCCTCCGCGTCTTCGGGAACCGGCTCGGGCTCCGGCTCCTCCTGGTGGTCCAGGCGGTCGTAGCCGTAGCCGACCGAGAGTCCCCACGCCAGGTAGAGCACCGCAAGCCAGGCGATGGCGATGACGGGACTGACCGGAGACTGGCCGATGGCCACGCTGATGGCGATCATCGGCAACCCGGCCAGTGCGCCTAGCACCAGCCCGCTGCCGCGGCCGGTGAATCCCCACGTGCTCCGCGCGGCAAAGTACGCCGCGCCGGCAACAGCGCCCATCACGACGACCTGGATGTTCGCGATGATCTGCTCGGCCGTCTTCGCGCTGTCCGCGACGCTCATGTTCACCATGAGCATGGTGTCGATCATCAGGTCGATGCCGAAGGTGACCAGACCTCCCGGCAGCACGCGCGTGATCCAGTCGAAGAACTCGTATGGAATATATGGCAGGTCGACCAGCTTGTGTGCCAGGTACATCAGGCCGGTAAGGGCCGCCGTCAGCAGGCCCCCGGTGATCGCTCCGGTCCCAAGTCGCAGCTTCTTCATCGCACTCACCTCGACATGCGTATAACGCAATATTACCCGAATCCGCCCCAGGGCGTCGCTGAGAGCGGCGCCGGCCTCCAGCATGAGAGACGACACCCCTTCATTCTCTTGGATGCCGGACAGGCCAAGATGATTCCCTACGGGCCTCCTCTCCCTTGACGGGAGAGGATTGAGGTGAGGGTGAAGGTGGTTGGCCCAACCCCCCTGCCGGTGTTATCCGCGCTCGACGGCCGCCTGCGAGGCCGGCTGGGCCAGCGGGTCTCCCGCGTAGATGCGCCTGAAAACGCCCATGAACCAGGTCGCCAGCATCACCGCGATGAACGCCACGCCGCCGATGCCCAGCACCAGGGGCGGGTCGATGTAATCGGCCAGAACCCCGTTGTACAGGTTGGCGATTGCCATCATGCCGCCGATATGCACCGAGTAGATCGCGCCGACCCTCCCGCGCACACCGTCGGGCACGATGGTCTGGATCATCGTGTGTGTCAGCGTCATGAACCCGGCCTGCGTTGCGCCCATCGCCGCCGCGCCCACCAGCGCCATAGGCATGTTCACGGCCGCGGCCAGCACCACAGGCGAGAGGCCGCTCAGCACGCCCAAGTTCAGGAGCAGCCGCCCCTTCGAGGTGTCGCTGCGCATCCCCGCGAGAAGGACTACGGAGATGAGCGCCCCGGCTCCCACGGCCATCATCATGTAGCTGAATCCTGCTCCCTCCGCGTTTAGCTGCTGGCTCGACAGGACGGGCAGCAGGGACTCGAAGGACATCGTCAGCCCGCAATGGAACAGCGCCAGCAGGACGATGGCAAGCAGTGCGGGAGTCCGGTACAGGTATGTCAGCCCCGCTGCGAAGTTGGAGGCCAGGCTCTTGCTGCGGTCAATGCGGCCCGTGGACACGGTGCGTATCCTCAGCACCTGCACGAACCCCACCAGGTACAGCCCCGAGCAGAGAAAGAAGGCCGCCTCGACCCCCAGCGTCGCGAGCAACGGCGCAATTGCCGCCGGACCGACGAGCCGGGACCCGTGGCCGGCCGCCTGGTTGAGGGCGATCCCGTTCAGCAGCAGCCTGCGGGGCACCAGGTTCGGGATGAGGGCCTGGGACGCCGGCATCATCGCCGCCCTTGCCGAGCCGTTCACGAAAGCGAGCAGCACGAGCGCCCAGACCGGGGCTATGTCTGCAAGCACCAGCAAGCCGAGCACGACGTTGTGGACCATGTTGATCGCGAACATCGCCGCGACCACGACCCGCCTGTCGAACCGGTCCGACAGGTAGCCGGTGAATGGCGTGACCAGCACCCTGGGGGCCATTGCCGCGAACGTGACCACACCGACCCAGACCGGCGAGTCCGTCTCCGCCCAGACCAGCCACCCCCGGGCTACGATGAGGGCCCACGCGGCAGCCCCCGCCGACATGCTCGCCACCCACAGCGTCAGGAAGTCGCGGTGGGACAGGGCTTCCAAATACGTCGGCAGTCGGCGCAGGGCAGCCTCCTCGCGGTGCTATCGGGTTCCGCCCCGACGCCAAGGAAATCGGGCGGGACGGCATGTCTGGATTCGCGCAGTGTAGGCGCGCCTCCGCACAAGTGTCAACGCGAACCCCAGTCATGTCGTCCCGAGCCCCGAGGGACCTGGGGTGGGGTCGGCCTCGACCATGTCATCAGGCCGCCTTCCACCAAACAGCACGATCACCCGGATACAGGGCCCGTCAGTCCAGCTCTTTCCTGATCGATTCGGGAACCTCTATTTCCACGCCGAGGCGTCCATCAGTCGCCACTTCTTTGTAGGTCAGACACGCGTTGGTGTGCACGTCTGGGTCCCTGTGCAGTTCCCACGTGTAGCCCGTCAACGCGAAAGTACCAGGGTCCACGACGAGAGTGAGGTCCAGGGATTTGTCGATGGGATGGTCCTCCCACTTCCAAAAGTTGACATACGAGTCGTCCAGCGTGACGTGGATACGCAGGTTCCCATCAGGAGTCGTATCGAGGGTTATGTCCTCTGGCGACGCATCCATGAGGACGCTGCGAATGGCTCGATGGAGCTTACCGTTCCACAGCCAGTACGAGCTGGCGTTGGCGACGACTTCCCATTCTACCTTCTTCCAAGTTCCTCCCTGTGAGGGTTGCCAATAAACCCATTCTGCATCTTCCCGGGAATAGACTATGTAGAACTGGGTTGTGTGCAAATCGAGGTATATCAGGGCGGGGTCGGCATTGAAAACGCTAAAGTCCCCGATCGACAGCTCAATCGGGCCTCTCCTAACACCGAAGGTCTGGTTGCACGCCCTATCCACCCAGCCGCCGCTCAGACGGAAGCTGGCAGGGCCTGCCTCCTTCAGCACGACGTAGGCCCGCCAGATTAGATCAATCGGATCGTCAGGTATGCTGTCCGACTCAGCCTGAGGGTAGTCTAGGAGCTCGTCTGTGAGCACGACCACCTTACGGACGTCGTCCATGGACATTCCGGGCCGCACCAGCGGATGGGAGTTAAGCCTGATCAACGCAGCGTCCCGGGGACTCCATACACTGAGTGACGATCCACCCATAATGCTCACTGGACGAGTGCTGTGACCGATGGGAACCAGAGCGTGCAGAGCCTCGTGTATGGTGACCGACCTGATCGAATCGATGGGCGACCAGAACTCGGCCACGTCTGTGTACCATATGACCAAGTACCCAGACTTGGCCTCGCCGCCGTTCACGGCCGCGCCTGCAAAACCCCAATAGTGCACCAATGCGGGGTCGTCGTCGAAGCCGATGTCCGAGGCTTGGGAACGGGGCACGCCCACGTACGCCTTGAAGTCTGCCTCTTGCTCCGACCCGACCCACTCGAACTCCAGGTCCAAGATCGGGGCCAACTCCATCAGGACGGTTTCAAGGACTTCAACGTGTAGCGCGTCTCCCGTTGCCCACACCTTGACGGGGACGTCGTTGAGCCACTTTTCGACGGTCGGTGTGCTCCATCCGCCGCAACCGTCAAAGAACTCACCCTCAATCTCTACCCGTCCCTCCGGGCGGTTCGCGTAGCACTCCCATAGATCACGGTCGACCCCCAGGATGCGTTCGGGAACGTCTATGTCGAGGGTCAGAGGTTCGTCCTGGCCGTAGTCGAACGTGAGGGTCGTCGCGCCCATGGGGAGCCGCAGCGTAAAGCTCTCGGAGGCCGGCGTGAATCCATCCGGTAGGGAGAGGCTTAGCTCCTCGCGGCAGTCCTGCTCATCGCCCGCCCCTATGCACGTGGCCGCTATGCCCTGGGCTCGGTCGAGCCCTAGCGTGCCCTCGTTGCGCAGAGTCGTGATCACCTCGACATCGGCCGTGCCGTCGGACCAGTAGCCGACGACCGTCGAGCCGACATCCAGGACGAGCCTGACAACAGGCACGGGCGTGTTAGTAGGCGTCGGAGTGCTGGTGGGCACGGGGGTTGGCGTGTTGGTAGGCGTGGGTGTGCTGGTGGGCACCGGCGTCGGCGTGTTGGTGGACGTTGGCGTGCTGGTGGGCATAGGTGTAGACGTATTGGTGGGTTCGGGTGTATCGGTAGGCAATGGGGTAGGCGTGTTGGTGGACGCAGGTGTCCACCTTCGTGTCACAGGCACCGGAGTATGGGTTGCCAGGTGCTTCAATAGCTCGGGCGTCGGCGTCAATGTCGGCACCGGTACGGGTGTATGGCTCGTTAGTATCGGCAGAGTCGCCGACGTCGGCGTTGGCGTATTGCCCACCCCTGCAACGGACATCCGCTTGGCCGTGTTCTTCAGCCAAGGAGTCGGTACAGTCGTCGGCGTGTTCGCTGCCCACGCACGCCGGGCCTCATCCATAGATACAGAGCTTGTTGGTACAGTCGTCGGCGTGTTCGCTGCCCACGCGCGCCGGGCCTCATCCATAGATACAGAGCTTGTTGGTATCGGCGTGGTGTTGGATGTGCCTTCGTCGTTGTCACTCACACTAACCAGTAGCAGTATGAACCCGGCTAAGACTGCCAAGGCGACCAGCACACCTCCAGTGAGGCCCCTCCCTGGTAATCCAGAGTCTGATGCTTCGTTGTCTCCCTCTGTGGAGCTGGTGGATACACGAGAGTAGCAAGAGGAGCACAGCGCACCACCACGCCACGCCACATATAGTTCCCTTAGACGCCGTCCACATTTGGAGCACTGTTGAGGTCGATGTGTTTGCTCTCTTTCCGGTCCTCGCTGGCTGCGCTGCTCGTGAGTTCCCTTGGACCGCCGTACCGCGCAGTCCACACATCCGCAGCCACGAGGATGCTCGTGTGGGCCACCCGCACTTGTTGTGGGTGCGGCAGAAGTGCTGGCATCACCACGCCAGTGCTTAAGCCAGTAGGATCCGTGTTCGTCGTAGAGCTTGCGCTTGTTGTCGTCGGACAGGACATCATACGCCTCGTTGATACGCCTGATTTTCGCTTCAGCCCGCTTGTCACCCGGATTGAGGTCAGGGTGGTATCGCCGCACCAGCTTGCGCCAAGCCTTGCGTATATCGTCCTTGCTGGCGTACCTGCTAACGCCCAACTCCTGGTAGTAATCGTTGATCGCGTCTACCTCAAATCATCGGATGTGTACACAAGAGTGGCGCATAGACCCATTAGCCGAGCGAATTGACGCAGAGTCCCCCGAAAGCCGTGTCTCCCAGACAGCTGCGTCGCGACGACTCCGACCTGATTTCGCATTTCCGCCCGGCAAAGTCCACTTGCCCGCCCTCCTGCTCCTGCTGCGCTGAACAAGGAGGACCTCTTTCCGGTCATTCACCACCAGCCCGAAGCCCGCCCTGACCATCCTGGAGCGGGGATAGTGGACCCTGCGGCTCCCAGGGTTTTCGGCTACCCACTTCCCGATGGCCCTCTTGTCGGGTCCAAACGCCAGGTTGTCGTCATGGGGAAGCATGTCGTTCTTGAACCACTTCCCGTCCAGGCACTCTTTCCTCTGCACCCGTAGACGCCCGCCAAGGCGTTTCCCGCGCCAAATCTCGAAACGGTGGTGCTCGCTCTTGTAGTAGAGTAGATCGGCGCTCATTCTGATGCCCGTCTCTTCGCGTGTCTCCCTGACGGCGGTTCTCTGCAGGCTCTCCCCCCTGTCCTTGTTTCCTCCGGGTAGACTCCATTTGCCCTTTCTGCTGCCATAGCCTCGCTGGATCAGGAGTATTTCGTTCCGCTCATTGACCACGAAACCAAATGCGGCGGGCATGGCTTACCTCCAACTCGACCTGGCACCTGCACAATTCAGGTCTTAGCACTATCGGGGCGACATAAGGCCGGGTAGTGGACCCAACGATCAATACTGGCCCTCTCATTTGCCGCACACTCTACCAGAGCAAGTCCGTCGGGTACGATAGAGTTGTCGGTGGGGTAAGTGTTCAGTCTTCGTGAGTTTGGTACGACTCGCCCTTGGGGCTGAGCGGGGCTCTGGCCCCTTCTCCCCTTGCGGGAGAAGGTGAAGCCTGCCCTGAGCCTGCCGAAGGGATGAGGGGGATCCCGTTGCTCCACATCCGTCCATCGCCGTTCCACATCCGTCCATCGCCGCTCCACATCCGTCCATCGCCGTTCCACATCCGTCCATCGCCGTTCCACATCCGTCCATCGCCGCTCCACACCCGCCCATCGCCGTTCCACATCCGTCCATCGCCGCTCCACATCCGTCCATCGCCGTTCCACATCCGTCCATCGCCGTTCCACATCCGTCCATCGCCGCTCCACATCCGCCCATCGCCGTTCCACATCCGTCCATCGCCGTTCCACATCCGTCCATCGCCGCTCCACATCCGTCCATCCCCGCTCCACATCCGTCCATCCCCGCTCCACATCCGTCCACCCCCGCTCCACATCCGTCCATCGCCGTTCCACATCCGTCCATCCCTGCCCCACATCCGTCCATCGCCGCTCCACATCCCTCCATCCCCGCTCCACATCCCCGTCCCCCTCCCGAGCCTGCCCTGAGCCTGCCGAAGGGTCGTTCCGGCCCCCGAGCCGGATTCCTGCCCCAGGAACCGTCCCCCACCCAGGGGCGGCGCGGGGGCTCCCTATCATCCCAATCATCCCCATCACAAAAATCACAGTTCAGACCGTCCCCCTCCCCCATCATCCCCCTCTCCCCTCCGTGACCTCTGTGCCCTCTGTGGTTAAATCCCCCTCTTCCCTCCGCGACCTCCGCGACCTCTGCGGTTAAATCCCCCGCCATTTGACTAGCGCGAACGCCTGTGCTATTATCGCCGCATGAAGGCCTTCACACAAGCCCACCTGGACCTCCGACATCTATCCCCGGCAAGGTCCCCCTGGCTGCGACGTAGAACACTCTGGAACAGTTTGGAACAAAATTCGGCAAATTCGGGTACCAATCCGTCGTTCCGGCGCAGGCCGGAACCCAGGGGGGCGGGGGGCTAGGTTGGATTGCGTCGTCTTGGTACCGCAAGTCGCTCTGATCAATGGGTTACGAAAAGGTCTCCCGAGGGTGAAAATTGAGCCTGTCCTGAGGCTCTCCTGAGCTTGACGAAGGGCTTGACGAAGAGCCTGCCCCGTACTCGATACGGGGGATGGGGAGCTCTCGCCCTGCCGAAGAAGTCTGAACAGTTACTCGGTGAGGCATTCACCGGAGGGGTGACATGCATATCGGGCTTGGCACGATCCTGATCGGGGACTCCATCGACATCGTCGAGCTTGCTCCGAGGGTGGAGGAGCTCGGCTTCGATTCGATCTGGACCCCCGAGCAGCCGACGCTCCCGGTCGTGACCGAAGCCCCGATACCGCGCGAGTGGGGCGACATCCCGGACCCGTTCGTGCTCCTGAGCCGGGCGGCGGCCGTCACCACGACCCTGAAGCTGGGCACGGGGGTTTGCGTGGTCACCGAGCGCCACCCGATCACGCTGGCGAAGGAGGCGGCGACGCTGGACATGTACAGCGGGGGACGCTTCCTGTTCGGCATCGGCACGGGGTCGCACCGGGAGCAGGCCGAGATCTACGGCGTGGACTTCGACCGCAGGTGGACGCAGGCTCGCGAGGCGGTGGCGGCGATGAAGGAGCTGTGGACGCAGGACGAGAGCGAGTTCCACGGGAAGTACTACGACTTCCCGCCGGTCTACTGCTACCCGAAGCCGAGCCGGAAGCCGCACCCGCCCATCCTGCTGGGCAGCCACGTCCCGCAGGTGTTCAGGCGCATCGTCGAGTACGCGGACGGGTGGGTGCCGATCGATGTCTCTCCCGAAAGCGCCTCCGAGGCCCGTAGGACGCTCGACAGGCTGGCCGAGGAAGCGGGCCGAGACCCGCGCTCGATAGAGATCACGGCGTTCGGCGTACCGGCCGACCGCCAGGTCGTATCGCAGTACGAGCGGGCAGGGGTCGACCGTGTGGTGGTGGGCCTGGAAACGGCCAACCGGGCCGCCAGCCTCGCGGAGCTCGACCGGATAGCGTCGGCTGTGCTCTGAGGCGAGCGGCTAGGACGCAGGGATGACGGGCAGGACCAGGTGCGACGGGTACTCCCGGCTGTGGTGGACCGCCTGGCGCGCCACGCGCGTCTCCGCGTCCTTGCCGTACTCGTTGCCCGTGTTGGGGTTCCGGTCGAACCTGGGGAAGTTCGACGACGACACCTCCAGCCGCAGCGAGTGCCCCTCCCTAAACACGTTGCCGGTGACGCCCACCTCGATCCGGTACTCGTAGACCCTGTTGGCGGTCAGCAGCGTCGGATCCGTCCGGCTCTCCCTGTACCTGGCGCGAACAATGCCGTCGCACAGGTTCATGGCGTACCCGGTGGCCGAGACATCGACCAGCTTGGCCGACCAGTCGGTGTCGGGCCCGTCCGTCTCGGCGTATAGCGTCAGGGTAATCGGCCCCGTCACCTCCGTGTCCTGCTCGAACGGCGGGGCAGTGAAGCAGAGCACGTCGTCCCGCATCTCAACGGGGCGCTGGTCGTACGGGCCCCACGGGACGATGTGGGGCGAGCAGCAGTTGTTGCCGCCGACCGTCTGCACGGGGTACTCGGGGTCGTACAGGAACCGGTCCGGCGGCTCGTCGCCGGGCTGCTCGGTGGACAGGACGCCGTCGCCGCGCACCGAGTTTGCCGCGCCGCCCGAGTGTAGATACCACTTCTGCCAGTCGGTCCTCGCGAGCGGCCACTCGTGCTCGTCCCGCCACTGGTTGACGCCCATGATGAACAGCCGCACCGCCGGCTCGTCGACGATGCCGTTGTCGATGCCCTTCAGCCAGTAGTCGAACCAGCGCATCTCCAGAGCGTCCAGGTCGACCATCGACTGGGCGCCGAAGTCGACGTCGCCGGTCTTGGTGGACTGGCTGAGCGCGTGGGGCCACGGCCCAACGATGATCCTGCTCTGACGCGACTCGGGGGTGCGGCCCTCCTCGCGCTGTCCGTTGAAGTTCGAGAACGTGTCCGAGGCGTACAGGTCGAACCACCCGCCCATGTTGAAAGACGGCGCGGCGATCTCGCCCCACTTGTCCTCCACGTTGATCTCGCTCCAGTAGTCGTCATAGGTGGGGTGATCGATCCAGTCCTTCCAGAAGTCGAGGCGCCGCCCTGCCAGCTCGTCGATCTCGTATATGGGCAGCGAGCGGAAGGCCTCGGTCCAGTTGTGGTACTCGATGCTCTGCGCCGTGCGCCCGTTCGTCCGCATACCCCACGTCATCGCCACGTTGAGCTGGAGGGCGCCGCCCGGGTACAGCAGGCCTCCGAAGAAGTCGGCGCAGATCACGCGCGGCGCCATGCACGTGAGGAACCCGCTCCTGTGCGGCGCGCTCATGAGCTGCACGAGGCCGCCGTACGAGCTGCCCGACATGCCGATCTTGCCGTTGCTCCACTCCTGCGCGCCGACCCACTCCTGGGTGTCGAAGCCGTCGGGCCCGTCGTGGTGGAAGGGGTAGTGGTCGCCGTCGGAGTCCCATCGTCCCCGCGTGTCCTGGATGACGCAGGCGTACCCGTTGTTCGCCAGCGCGCGGCCCCTCTCGATCATGATGTCCATGTTGTTGCTGTACGGCGTGCGCATCAGGACCGTGGGGAACGGCCCCCCGGACCTGGGCAGGTATATGTCCGAGGACAGCTCGACGCCATCGCGCATGGGCGTCTTGATGTTCAACCGCATCTCGACGTCATAGCTGGGCTTCATCGTGGGCTCCTTGCTGGATCAACTGTGTGGGCGAGGCGGTTACCGCCGTTGCCAGTCACGCTCGGTCGGGGTATCTTTGAGACTCGTATGCGGCTATGGCGGTCTCGTGCTGGAGGGTCAGGCCGATGTCGTCCAGGCCGTTCAGGAGCGAGTGGCGGCGGAAGGAGTCGATCTCGAAGCTCTCGGCCACGTCCTCATCCCCGTCGGACACGCGCTGGGCGTCGAGATCGACCGTGACCTTGTATCCGGGACGCTCCGAGGCGTTTGCCATCAGCCGCGCCACTGCGTCCTCCGAAAGCGAGACGGGGAGGATGCCGTTCTGGAAGCAGTTGTTGTAGAAGATGTCGGCGAAGCTGGGGGCGATGACGCACCTGAAGCCGTAGTCGAGCAGCGCCCACGGTGCATGCTCCCTGGACGAGCCGGACCCGAAGTTCCGTCCGGCGATCAAGATGGACGCGCCCGCGTAATCGACCTGGTTCAGCACGAAGTCGGGATTCGGCTCACCGTCCTCCAGGAAGCGCCAGTCGAAGAACAGGAACTGCCCGAACCCGGTCCGCTCGATTCGCTTCAGGAACTGCTTGGGAATGATCTGGTCGGTGTCGACGTTCACCCTGTCCAGGGGCGCAGCGACGCCGGTGTGTGTCACAAATGGCTCCATCAGGTTACTCCTCGGAAATGAGCATCTGGATCAGTCGAAGCTACCAGTCTCGGATGTCGACGAAGTGGCCGGCTATGGCGGCTGCCGCGGCCATTTCGGGGCTCACGAGGTGCGTCCGGCCGCCCTTGCCCTGGCGGCCCTCGAAGTTGCGGTTTGACGTGGAGGCGCACCTCTCGCCGGGCTGGAGTATGTCCGGGTTCATGCCCAGGCACATCGAGCAGCCGGCGACCCGCCAGTCGAAGCCGGCGTCCTTGAATACGGCGTCGAGGCCCTCGTCCTCCGCCTGCTTCTTGACGGCGGCAGAGCCGGGCACAACCATCGCGTACACGCTGCCGCTGACCTTCTTGCCCCTGGCCACGTCCGCCGCCGCCCTCAGGTCGTCGATGCGGGAGTTGGTGCATGAGCCGATGAACACCCTGTCGATCCCAATCTCCTGGATGGGCGCGCCCGGCTCGAGGTCCATGTACTCCAGGGCCCGCTCTACGGACTCCCTGTCGCCGGCGTCATCGTAGGCATTGGGGTCCGGCACGCGCCCGGAGATGGGCGCGACCATGCCGGGGTTCGTCCCCCAGCTAACGTGAGGCTCCAGCGCGGAGCCGTCGAGCTCCACGACGCTGTCGTAGACGGCTCCCTCGTCCGTGGCCAGCGTCCGCCACTCCTCGATGGCCGCGTCGAAGTCGTCGCCCTGGGCCACCTGGGGCCGGCCGCGCATGTACTCGAAGGTCTTGTCGTCCGGCGCCACCATGCCCGCGCGGCCGCCGCCCTCGATGGACATGTTGCAGACGGTCATGCGGCCCTCCATGGAGAGGGAGCGAATGGCCTCGCCTGTGTATTCGATGACGTGCCCCGACGCGCCCGCCACGCCTATCTCGCCGATTATGCCCAGGACGACGTCCTTGGCGGAGACCCCGGCTGCAAGCTGCCCGTTGACGCGCACCTCCATGGTCTTCGGCTTGAACTGGCGAAGGGTCTGGGTGGCCAGAACGTGCTCGACCTCGGAGGTGCCAATGCCGATGGCGAACGCGCCGAAAGCCCCGTGGGTCGAGGTGTGGCTGTCGCCGCACACGATGACCTTGCCGGGCTGGGTGTAGCCCTGCTCGGGCCCTATGACATGCACGATGCCCTGGAGCGGACTGAACCTGTCGTACAGCGTGACACCGAACTCCTCGCAGTTCCTGCTGAGGGCATCGAGTTGCTGCTGCGCGATAGGGTCCGTGATGGGCAGCGACAGGTCCCACGTGGGCGTGTTGTGGTCGGCGGTTGCCACAGTGAGGTCGGTCCGGCGCACCTTGCGGCCGGCCATGCGGAGCCCGTCGAACGCCTGTGGCGACGTGACCTCGTGCACGAGGTGCAGGTCGACGTACAGTATCGACGGCTGGCCGGCCTCCTCGTGTACGACGTGGCTGTCCCAGATCTTCTCGAACATGGTCTTTGGCGGCATCTTCGCTCTGCTCCTCAGGTTATGTAGTCGTCAAGGTGGAGATACTGGATACCCGGCACCCCGCGGGACATCTTGCCGTCGTTGCCTATCAGGACGTCGCACCGCTCCTCGATGGCGGTAGCCACCACTATGGCATCGGGGAGGCGCAGCCTGCTGGCGGCCCGAACCTCGGCCGCCCTCTTCGCCACGGCGCGGTCGACGCTCCGTAGGACGAGGTTGGGCGAGTTTCGCAAGAAGAGCTCTATGGTCTCCTGCGCCCTGCGGTCGCGGTCCCGAATAGGCCGCACGAGCATCTCCGCCTCGACGATAGTCGATATGCACCCGACCATCAGTCCCCTGTCCATCATGTGCAGTACCGGCCCCGCGAGGTCCCTGTAGGGCTGGACATTGTCGAGCAGGTAGATCAGGACATTGGTGTCCAGGCCGACCTGGCGGCAGGAGCGCAGGTCGTCGAGCCACCTTCCAATCTGCGGGAGCCCGATCATGCTAGCGCAGGCGCCTGTACTGTGCCTCGGACCCGGCATCGGCGGCGTCGACGCGACCGACCGCGTCGAGCTCCGCCAGCTCCTCCAGCTTCTCGTCCGTGCGGTAGACGCCGGACTCCTCACGTATCGCGGCCAGGGCGCGTGGCTCGACTGAGGAGGTAGCATCGTAGACCGCTCGAAGATCCGGGTCACCATCGAGAGCGTCCGAGAGACCGTACCCGTCCGAGCCGTAACGCACCTCGGCTATATAGCGGTCCACCTCCTCTTTGGTAGATCCGTAGACTCCCTCGAGGCTGCCGATCATATACTCGGCCCAACTGTCGGGCCTGGGCAGCAGCACTATCCTGTCGTCTATCAGCTCGGCGACAAGCTTATCCCCGGGCTGCAGGCCAAGTGTCCGCACCATCGCCGCGGGCAGCGTTACTTGATTCTTGGAAGAGATCGTTATATTGGGCACCACCGCACCTCGCTACTGTAAAGCTCACCAAGCATATAGTAAGCCATGCAAAGCGTACCGTCAAGTCCTAGCCAGATAGTGTAACTGTTCAGCGTCGATGAGACATGGGCGACTCTGCCCTTCGGAAGGGCGAGGACCCGCCCTCGACGCTGAACAGTCACTTAGCAAGGCTACTTGGCGCGGGCGGGCTACGCCTGGGCTGTGGCCTCAGCCTCGACCCGCTCCATGATGAGGAGCCGGTTAAGGGCGTTCATGTACGCCTTGGCGCTGGCCACGATGATGTCGGTGTCAGAGCCGCGCCCGACGTAAGACTGGCCGTCGCGGTCGATGCGAATCGTCACGTCGCCGATGGCGTCTATGCCCTCGGTGACCGCATCCACGCGGAACTCGGTGAGCTTGTTCGGCACCTTGATCACGCGGTTGATCGCCTGGTAGACGGCGTCGACCGGACCGGTGCCTGTGGCTGCATCGGTGACCGGCTCACCGTCGGGGCCCGTGATCCTGACGGTTGCGGTTGGTATGTCGTGGTCGCCGCAGGAGACCTGCACGTGGTCGAGGCTGTAGAGGTTTGGCTCGGACCTCGCGCGGCGCTGGTCTGCCATGAGCGCCTCAAGGTCGGCGTCGGTCACCTCGCGCTTCCGGTCGGCCAGGTCCTTGAATGCGTCGAAGGCCTCGTTCAACTGGTCTGATCTGAGCTGGAACCCCAACTCTTCAAGCCGGGACCTGAGGCCAGCGCGGCCGCTCAGCTTGCCGAGCACCAGGGAGCTGCTGGGCCAGCCGACCGACTGGGGCTCCATGATCTCGAACGTCGTGCGCTCCTTCAGCACACCGTCCTGGTGGATGCCCGAGGCGTGGCGGAACGCGTTCGCTCCCACGATGGCCTTGTTCGGCTGCACAGGGAAGCCCGTTATGTTGCTGACGAGCCTGCTCGTCCGGTAGATCTGCGTCGTGTCGATGTTCGTGTCCACCCCCAGCAGGTCCTTCCGGGTCTCGAGGGTCATGATGACCTCCTCGAGGGACGCGTTGCCCGCACGTTCGCCGAGGCCGTTGATGCAGCCCTCCACCTGGCGCGCGCCCTGCTGCACCGCGGCGACGCTGTTTGCCGCCGCGTTACCCAGGTCGTTGTGGCAGTGGACACTCAGGACCGCCTTGTCGATGTTGGGCACATTCTCGCGTATCTTGCGGATGCGCTCGGCGAACTCAGCAGGGACCGCGTATCCGACGGTATCGGGGATGTTGACCGTGGTCGCCCCTGCGTCGATTGCCGACTCCACCAGCCTGTACAGGTAGTCTAAGTCGGTGCGGGTCGCGTCCATGGGCGAGAACTCCACGTCGTCGCAGTAGCCCGCGGCCCGCTCCACCGATGCGACGGCCTGCTCCATGACCTCCTCCGGGTTCTTGCGGAGCAGGTCCATGATGTGGACGTCGGAGCTGGAGATGAAGACGTGTATGCGGGGGCGCTCCGCGTCCTTCAGCGCCTCCCAGGCGGCGTCGATGTCGCCGGGCACGCACCGGGCCAGGGAAGCGATGATGGGGCGCCTGACCTCGGAGGCGATGGCGCGGACAGCCTCGGAGTCGCCCGGCGAGCTCGCTGCGAAGCCCGCCTCTATGATGTCGACGCCCAGCCGGTCGAGCTGCCGGGCTATGTCGAGCTTCTCGGCCGTCGTCAGGCCGATGCCTGCGGACTGCTCGCCGTCTCGCAGCGTAGTGTCGAATATCATTACCTTGTCTGTGGTCATTGGTTGTTGACTCCTTGATCCTGGATTTGGGCGGCACAGGAGGCCGCCGGGCCGCCACGTGGCGGCGGGGAAGCGAACGGGAGTCACGTAAGGACAACGTAGTCCGCCAGGCCAAGCCCTGCCAGGACCCGGCCAGTACGGCGAACTACGTAAGATTCCTCCGTCGGTAACATAGTAATTCTCATTGCGGCCTAGATTCTGTCAAAGACCCCTTGGAACAGCCCGTCGTCGTCGCACCCTACCTCTATCGTCCTGTTTACAGCGCCCTTGTTGATGGGGCCGTAGATGTGCGGGTACTTCTCCCTGCCTCCCTGCTCGTACCTCGTCTCCGGATCCAGCTTCGTGGGCATCAGCTCAAGCAGCACCAGGTCCTGCCTGCCCCGGAAGTTGTACGCGGCCATCGGCTCCAGCTGTTGTTGTTCGGAGCAGTGTATGAACCCGTCCTTCCTGTACCTGCTGGGAGCGTACGTTGGCTCACCGGCCTGGGCATCCCATTCGGACTTTGTCGCAATGTGATAGATCACTCCAGTGATCCGTCGTACAGCCGCTTGCCCATGCTCAGCCTGTCCTCTACAGAGAACCCCAACTCCCGGTAGAACTGCACGACGCCCTCGTTGTCGGGCATCACCTGCAGGTTGATCTTCAGGCAACCCCGCTCCTTCAGTCTTCCTTCCACCTCCGCCATCAGCTCGGTCCCGATCCCCCTGTGACGCTCGTTCTCGTCGACTGCCAGCGAGTATATCCACCCGCGGTGCCCGTCGTATCCGCCCATTACCGTCCCCACCAGGCTGTCGCCGTCGACCGCCACCAGGAAGAGCTCGGGATCGTATGCGGTCTTGAGGTCTATGGACACCTCGGGGTGGTTGTGAGGAGCTTCGTATCCTCCTACGAAGACCCCCGACCACAGGGCGACCACGCCCTCCCTGTCAGCGTCGCGGTACGTCCGTATTTCGAATGCCCTCTCCCATGGCTAGTCTGCGTCCTTCAGGAACGACATCATCCCGCGCAGGTCCTTGCCCACGCTCTCTATGGGATGCTCGGCGTTTTCCTGGCGCAGCCTGTTGAAACGGGGGCGGCCCTCGTCGTTCTCCGCGATCCACTCGCGGGCGAAGCTGCCGTCCTGCACCGCCTCCAGTACCTTCTTCATGTTCTCCTTGACGTGCTCATCGATCACCGCCGGGCCGCGCGAGTAGTCGCCGTACTCGGCCGTGTCGCTCACCGAGTACCGCATGTACTCCATGCCGCCCTGGTAGAGCAGGTCGACGATCAGCTTCAGCTCGTGCATGCACTCGAAGTAGGCCGACTCGGGCTGGTACCCGGCCTCCACCAGCGTCTCGAACGCGGCCTTGATCAGCGCCGTGACCCCTCCGCAGAGGACGGACTGCTCGCCGAACAGGTCGGTCTCCGTCTCCTCCTTGAAGGTCGTGTCCAGAACGCCGGCGCGGGTGCAGCCGACGCCGCGCGCGTAGGCCAGGCCTATGTCGTGGGCCATGCCGGAGGCATCCTGGTGTATGGCCAGGAGCCCCGGTACCCCGGACCCCCTCGTGAAGACCTCGCGCATCCTGTGTCCCGGCGCCTTGGGCGCAACCATCGACACGTCGACGGCGCTGGGCGGCACGATGGTCTCGTAGTGGATGTTGAAGCCGTGCGCGAACATCAGCGTCTTGCCGGAGGACAGGTTGGGCTCTACGGACTCCTTGTACACCCCGGCCATCGTGTGGTCGGGGATGAGCATCATGATTACGTCCGAGTCCCGCGCCGCATCGGCGACCAGCTCCACCCTGAGCCCCTCGGCCTCGGCCTTCTCCTTGCTGCTGCTGCCCTCGTAGAGGCCGACGATCACGTCGACCCCACTCTCATGCAGGTTCAGGGCGTGGGCGTGGCCCTGGCTGCCATAGCCGACGATCCCCACGGTCTTGCCGTCCAGAAGGGACATGTCGGCGTCGTTCTCGTAGTACATCTTTGCCATTGCTGAGTTCCTCTCCAAGTCTTTGTGTTATACCGACGACGCCTCGCCCCAGTCCACCTTGGACGATTGCCGTCTCCCTCTGCCGTCCGCGCCCCGGTTCATCGCTATCGTGCCCGTCCTCATCACCTCGATGACCCCGAAGCTCTTGAGAAGCTCGTGCAGCGAGTCGATCTTGTCCTCGTCCCCGCTGACTTCCACCACCAGCGAGTCGGCCGCAACATCCACTATGTTGGCGCGGAAGATGTGGACGATCTGCATGATCTCGCTGCGGGACACCACGTTGGACTTGACCTTGATGAGGGCGAGCTCGCGCGAGACGATGTTCTGGTTCGAGATGTCCGAGACCTTGATCACGTCGATCAGCTTGTGGAGGTGCTTGGTCACCTGCTCCACCACCCTGTCGTCGCCCTCGACAACGAAGGTCATGCGCGACAGGTCCGGCTCTTCGCTGTGGCCGACCGCGAGGCTGGCGATGTTGAACCCGCGCCGCCTGAACATGCTCGAAACCCTGTTCAGGACGCCGGGCCGGTCCTGCACCAGGGCGGTGATGGTCCGCCTGGGGACGCTGGGCGCACTTCCGTTTGTGGTCACTGTCGCACCCCCTCTGGCAGCGGCTCCTCTATGAGGTCGTGGATGGTCTGGCCGGCCGGGATCATCGGGTACACGTTCTCCTCTTCTTCGACAACGAAGTCGATCAGCGCGGGGCCGTCGTACTCCATAGCCTCTATGATCGCCGGCATGACCTGCGTCTTGTCGGTCACCCTCAGTCCCAACATTCCGAAGGCGTCGGCCAGCTTCACGAAGTCGGGATTGTGCGTGTACTGGGTTGCGACGTAGCTCTTGTGGTAGAAGAACTCCTGCCACTGCCGCACCATGCCCAGGAACGAGTTGTTGATGATGGCGAACTTGACGTTGATGCGGTTCTCCACCAGGGTGGCAAGCTCGGCCATGGTCATCTGGAATCCGCCGTCGCCCGCGACCGACCACACGACCTTGTCCGGCGATCCTACCTTGGCGCCCATTGCGCCCGGCACCTCGTAGCCCATCGCGCCCGAGCCGCCCGACGAAACCCAGGTCCGCGGCTCCTTGAACATGTAGTGCTGGGCCGCCCACATCTGGTGCTGGCCCACGCCGGTGACAACGATGGCCCTGCCGTCGGTCGCCTCGGAGAGCTGGTTGATGATGAACTGGGGCAGCAGCTTGTCCGTGGGCCGGATGAACATGGAGGGATGGTCCCTCTTGAGCAGATCGATGTGCTGGATCCACTCCAGGCGCGTCGCCGGCTTGACGAGCTTGTTCAGCTTCAGCAGCACGCGTTTCAGGTCGCCGACGATGGGAACGTCGACGGGCACGTTCTTGCCGATCTCCGACGGGTCGATGTCTACGTGAATCTTCCTGGAGCCCAGGGCGAACGCGCTGGGCTTGCCTGTGATCCTGTCGTCGAACCGCATCCCCAGCGCAATGAGCAGGTCGGCCTCCTCGATGGCCTTGCTGGCGTAGGCCATCCCATGCATCCCCGGCATTCCAACGCACAGGACGTGGTCGTCGGGGAAGGAGCTGATCCCCAGGAGGGTGGTGATCACGGGTATCTGGGCCTTCTCGGCCAGCTCGCGCACCTCGTCGTAGGCCCCGGAGAATATGACCCCGTGGCCGGCGAGGATCACCGGCCGGCTCGACTCTGCGATGACCTTCGCCGCGCGCTTGATCTGGGCGCCGTGGCCCTCCATGTTGGGCTTGTAGCCAGGTAGGTCGATCTCGTCCGGGTAGACGAACTCGGCCTCCTCCTGCTGCACGTCCTTGGGTATGTCGACGAGTACGGGGCCCGGCCGGCCCGTGCCGGCTATGTAGAACGCCTCCTTGATGACGCGAGGTATGTCGGCGGCGTCCATCACGAGGTAGTTGTGCTTTGTGATGGGAAGCGTAATGCCAGTCGTGTCCGTCTCCTGGAAAGCATCGCTGCCAATGGCAGCCCTCGTGACCTGGCCGGTGATTATCACCATCGGGATCGAGTCCATCTGCGCCGTGGCGATGCCCGTCACCAGGTTAGTCGCACCCGGTCCGGAGGTTGCCCAGGCAACGCCGGGGC
This sequence comes from Dehalococcoidia bacterium, assembly GCA_965204975.1. GTDB lineage: Bacteria > Chloroflexota > Dehalococcoidia > Lucifugimonadales > CAJWER01. The sequence continues at coordinate 2,611,842 of OZ242024.1, read as the reverse complement.
GCCCTGTGACGCGTGCATAGCCGTCCGCGGCGTGGGCTGCGCCCTGTTCGTGACGGACGAGGATGTGGCGCAGCTGCGGGTACTCCGGCAGCGTCTGGTACAGGGGCAGGATTGCCCCGCCGGGAAGGCCGAAGATCACGTCGACGCCTTCTCGAATCAGGCTCTCGCAAACCATCTGCGAGCCGTTCAGCTTCATCTCTGTTCATCTCCTCCCTGGAGCAGTCGAATCCGGAGGGCCAATAAAAAAGCCCCGCCCTGGCAAAGGGACGGGACTGAGGTCTCGTGGTACCACCCTAATTGCCCCGACTCTCGCCGGGGCCACTCGAAGGCTGTAACGGTGCCTGCCGCCCGACCCTACGCGGTGTCCGTGTTGGCGACCAATCGCGCAGAGCGCCGGGACCTTCCGGCTATACTCTGCGCGCTGTCTCCTCCGGCTCCCTCAGGACGGGTGCTCAGGGGCGAGTTCGCGGTCGCAGCGCGCCGGGCTCCCACCATCCCCGGCTCTCTGTTGCGCGCCATTCCCGCTACTACTCCCCTTCGTCGCAATCTACGATCTGTGCTTTGTCCAACGGCGTGAATATAGCATGGCCGCAGATAGGGTGTCAATTTGCGCACGTGGGGTATAATCGCGGAAACCGAACAGGGCTTTCCTCCCAGCAACCGGCTTTTCCACATGACATACGCCCCAGAGACGAATACCGGCAGCGCCCTGGCGCGCCGCGTAGCCGTTTTCATAGACGGCAGCAACCTGTACCACAGCCTGGAAGAGAACTGCGGCAGGTACGACCTCAACTTCCACGCCTTCTCCCGCAAGCTGGCAAAGGGGCGGACGATGTTCCGCACCTACTACTACAACGTCCTCCAGGACCCTGAGCGGAACCCCCAGGGCTACCAGGACCAGCAGAAGTTCCTCACTGCCCTCCACAATACGCCGTACCTGGAGGTCCGCCTCGGCGGGTCGAAGATGCGCGGCGCAACCACCGTGCAGAAGGGCGTCGACATCATGATCGCGACCGACCTCCTGCGGTTCGCATGGGACGACCGCTACGACGTGGCAGTGCTGGTGAGCGGCGACGGCGACTTCTCCTACGCGGTGCAGGCTGTGAAGGACATGGGCAAGCACGTGGAGGTTGCGGCGTTCCCGGCGAACCTCTCTTCGGAGCTCGTGAGCGTCTCGGACGACCGCGAGTTCTTCACGCCGGACTACTTCGACGACCTCTGGAGCCGTCGCTATCATCACAACGAGCGCGGTGCGCCGGCTGGCCGGGACACCTACCGGGGCGCGTTCGCCGAGCAGAGGCCGGGCGGACACAGGGACAGGGGGTACGATTCCCAACCCCATGCGAGGCCGCCGTACGACAGTCCTGAGCCATAGGGCTGCAGGGCCGCACAGACGGGCTGAGGGGCCGCGCGCAAAGCTGTTTCACATTGACATAGAGCCCCCCGGCCTGATAAATTTCAAGTTGAACACACTGAGTCTAACTGTCCTCGCCCGAGTGACGCGCCGGAATTCGTCAGGACGTGCGGTGCCCTCGGGCGGACTTGTCAAAGCGTCGAGCCGGACAGGCGCTCGGCGCAGCCCGGAGGGCGACACTTGAAGAAGACCGATTTCGTTCTACGCTTTGCAGGGGAGGGCGGCCAGGGCTTCCTCAGCGCGGCGGTAGGGTTTGCGAGCGCAAACACCCAGGCCGGATACCACGCCCAGACCTTCGCCACGTTCCCTTCCCAGATCACCGGGGGGCCCACGTGGATGCAGGCCCGCATATCCACCACGCCCATCTTCAGCCGTGGGGACTCGCTCGACGTGCTTGCCGTGTTCAACGAGGAGGCATACGAGACCCACATGCACGAGGTGAAGGAGGGTGGCGTCATCCTCTACGACTCGGACTCGATGACGCTCGAGGAGGACGGGCGCAGCCTCGGGATCGCGTTCGACAAGCTGGGCAGGTCGACTGGCAACGCGCGGGCCGCCAACATGGTCCTGATGGGCGCCCTGGCAGAGCTGGTCGGGGTCCCACTCGACGTGCTGGCGGACTTTGTGAAGAGGCGCTGGGGCAACACCGCTCGATACGGCCCGAAGATCGTTCCCCAGAACATCCATGCACTGGAGCTGGGCAAGCAGGCGGCCGCCGAGAGCGGCTTCAGCCTGGGCGAGCTGGCCGCGCCCGAGCCGCCCGAATACGACCAGATTTTCACGAACGGCAACTACGCGCTGGCCCTTGGCGCGGTCCACGCGGGCCTGAACTTCTACGTCGGCTATCCCATATCCCCGGCCACGACGATACTGGTATGGATGGAGGAGCAGCTGGTTGGAGAGGGGCAGTTCGTCTACCAGGTCAGCTCCGAGATCGAGGCCATCAACGCGATAGTCGGCGCGGGGTACGGCGGCGCGAAGTCGATGACGGCCACCGCTGGGCCAGGGTTCTCGCTCATGAGCGAGGGGCTGGGCCTTGCATGGATGGCCGAGATACCCTGCGTCGTCGTGGACGTCCAGCGAGGCGGCCCTGCCACGGGACTGCCGACCAAGACCGAGCAGTCGGACCTCTTCGCCGCACTGCATCCGGCCCACGGCGACGTCTCACTGCCGGTTATCGCGCCTGGCACGGTCGAGGAGTGCTTCTACGCGGCGGTGGCGGCGTTCAACTGGGCGGAGAGGTACCAGGGTCCGGTCATCGTGCTGAGCGAGCACTCGCTGTCGGAGCGGGAGCAGAACTTCCGCAAGCCTGACCTGGACTCGATTCCAGTGGAGAACAGGAAGGTCTACACGGGCGGCAACGGCTACCTGAGGTACGAAGCCTCGGAGTTGTCGCCAATGCCTCTGCCCGGGAGCCCCGGCAGCTACGTGGCGAACGCGAGCGAGCACGACCCTTGGGGCGACACCACGCACCTGCCGGAGCGGCACATCCAGATGACCGACCGCCGCTTCAGCAAGCTCAAGCTGCTGGAAGACGGGACGTACGAGTCACAGAACATCGACGCGCCCATCGCGGTCATGCCCTGGGGCGGCTCCAAGGGCCCATCCATAGAGGCCTACAAGCAGCTCATCGCGGGCGAGGTGGACGTGGCCTGGTATTTCACGATGTACCTGAACCCGCTGCCTCCGATGCTGCTCGACGAGCTTCGCGAGAAGGACCTGGTCATAGTTCCCGAGCTGAACTACCAGGGCCAGTTCTCGTCCTACCTGAGGTCTAAGGGAGTCAGGGCCGAGTCGATCACGCAGTACACGGGCCTCCCCTTCAAGGTGGGCGACCTCGTAGAGCGAATCTCAGACCGAATCGCCGCTACCCGAAAGGAGGGTGTGGCCGTATGAGCGACAAGAACCCGGAATACGACTTCAAGTGGTGCCCCGGCTGCGGCGACTTCGGCGTGCGCCGGGCCCTGGAGCAGGCCGTCGACAGGCGGACCATCGAGCGTGAGGAGCCCGTCGAGCAGAACGTTGTCGTCGCGGGCATCGGCTGCTCGGGCAACATGGTCCACCTCCTGGAGGGCCCCCAGCCCTACGGCATCCACGGCCTTCACGGGCGGACCCTGCCGATCGCCCTCGGCGTAAAGATGGGCCGGCCCGACCTCAACGTGGTCGTGGTGGCCGGCGACGGCGACTTCCTGAGCATCGGCATGGAGCACATCGCGCCCCAGGCCCAGCGCAACCTGAACGTGTGCGCGGTGATCATGGACAACGCCGTATACGGCCTGACCAAGGGCCAGAGCTCCCCGACGGCCGCAGAGGGCATGGTGACCAGCTCCACCCCCTACGGGAAGCCGGACGCCGGCATCGACGCATTGAGCTTCTACCTGGCCATCGGCGCGTCCTTCGTGGCCTCGGGCATATCCACCAAGATCAAGGACCTGGCGGACCTCATCTACGAGGGGATGGAACACCCCGGCTTCTCGATAGTGCACGTGCAGTCGCCATGCACGGTCTTCAACAACACCTACGAGCAGCTCAAGGGAAACAAGCGCAAGGGCATCGCGCCCCTCGCCTGGCCGATCGAAAGCGGCCACGACACCTCGGACATGCACGCGGCCCGGGGCGTCGTCGAGAAGGGCGGAGTGCCACTCGGCATCCTCTACAAGGACACCAGCCAGTTCTCGTTCGAGGACCGCATGGCCGGCATTCTCAGCAAGGCAAAGCCCAAGACCGCCAGGGAGCTGGTCGACTCCTACTCGATCTAGCCTGTCCGAACGGTCCGGCTTTCAGGCGGATCGGACGACCGTCCATCCTCAGGGCCTCGTGCGCGACGGTCTTGCGTCTTGGGCGCGAACCGGACCCGTATCGCGACAGCTAGAGGCTGTCGATGAACTTCAGCTCCTCCTCCAGCACGTCCACGTCGTAGAAGTGCTCCATTAGCAGCGTCGCGTCGAGGTACTTGATGCGGCGGTGCATCTCGGTAGGCAGGGTGCCCTCGTCGAGCGGTGCATGGGAGTCGGAGCGGCCCCTGTCGTCGTAGAGATAGTTGTCGTTCCAGTGGACGTGGCGTATGAGCTCCGGGCGCGACAGGAACGCCAGGACGCGCTCCTCCCTCTGCTCCTCCGGGAAGCGGTGCGCGTAGGTGACGACGTGGCTCGAGTCGAGGCAGAGCGCGACGTTTTCGCGGTCGACGTCCAGTGCGATCTGCCGCCACTCCTCGGGCGCCATGCCGAAGTACTGGCTGCGGCCCGACCAGTCGACCTGCTCGCGGGGCGTCTCCTTGATGTCGTCGCTCCAGTACGAGTTCAGGTTCTCCAGGACGACCTCCAGATCGTGCCGCTCACAGTATGCGGCGATCTGGCGGATGCCGTCGATCATCAGGTCGTAGTCTCCCTCTCGTCCCTCAGTCTGTTCCGGGTCGTTCCAGCGCTTTGGCGCGAAGTGCATGTTGATCTGCCGGACGTTCGGGTACCTGGCCGCCCTCTCTATGTAGTCGACGATCACCTGTATCGAGGTCTCACGGAAGCCGGCGTCGGTTGCGGCGATGTTTAGCCGCATGTCGCCGACCACGGCAGGGGCGTGAGCGCTGACCAGGACGTCGGCAAAGTCAGCCATGTCGTCGATGTCGTCGGCCATGGACGCTTCCGTGTTCAGTCCGAATCGCCGGAGGGTATCGACTCCGGCGGAAGCGGTCACGCCTAGCTGGTGCTTCAACTCGGTGTACCTGGTCATTGTCCACTCACTCCTGCGGCCGTCGCGACCTTCGGGATCCTGGCGATGCCAAGCCGGTGCACGGCCTCGCGCGCCTGCGCCTCCTGCTCGGGCGTCGCGCTGGGGGTCGGCAGGCGGGGCTTGCCGGTCTCTATTCCAAGCCGCTCCCCGACGGCGGCCTTCAACGCGCCCAGATAGCCCAGGTCGATGACCATGTCCTCCACCTCGCTCGCCCTGGCCTGCGCCTCCTCGGCGCGGTCGAGGTCGCGGGCCCGGTAGGCATCCCAAACGGCGACCCAGAGCTCGGGTGCAAGGCAGGGCGGTCCGTCCACGCATCCCGCCGCTCCGACGGTCAGGGCCGGGAGCATCAGCCTGCCCATGCCGGTGAATGCGCGAAGGCCCATCTTCGCGAAGAGGTAGACGTTGTTCATGTCGTAGCCCGAGTGCTTGAGGCCGGTGAGCTGGGGCACCTGATCCTGTAGCCGCTTCATCAGGTCGGGCGTGAGCTCAACGCCTGTCGACTGGGGAAGGTTGTATGCGAACAGAGGCAGGTCGGCGGCGGCGGCGACCGTCCTGTAGTAGTCGGCCACGCCCTGGTCGCCGGGATGCACGAAGTAGGGCGGGACGGCGCAGATCGCCTCGACGCCGGCCGCCGCCGCGTGCTCGGCGTTCCGGGCGGCGCGGGCCGTCGTCTGGGCCCCCACGTGCATGATGACGTTGGTACGGCCCTGGTTCTGGTCGGCGGCGGCCCTAGCGATGCGCCGGTTCTCCTCGTCGGTGAGCAGGACGCTCTCGCCGGTGCCTCCGGCCGTCCAGAAGCCGTGAACGCCGGCCTGGATGTTGTCCTCCATGACGACGCGGAAGGCCTCCTCGTCGACCTCGCCGTCTCCTGTCATGGGCGTGATGATCGCCGGAACTATTCCCTCGAACTCTGGCACGTCGTTCTCTCTTGTTGCGCCGAGACTGCGCGCCGCATTGTACAACCTGGGCCCAAGCAGCGGGGGACGCCTGTCAGCCCGGGTCGCCTCCTTGATGCGGAAGGAAAGACAGCACCAGGTCGTCCCCGGTTCCGCTGGGCCTGGCCCATTCGGCCAGCCGCCAACCCACCACCCAGGCTATGCCATCCTCGCCCACGACGAGGGGTATGCGGTCCCGCCACGATCGGTCGATCCTGGAGTCGACCATGAAGTCCTGGAGCTTCTTGGTGCCCGCCATTCCCAAGGGCTGAAACCGGTCTCCGGGCCGGCGGCCGCGCACCCTGAGCCCTCCCCTGGCTGCGCTGGGACAGATCGAAGCGGACATAGCACCCGCCTGGGCATCCCCCGTGTCTCCCCCAAACTCGGCAACCACGCGCCAGGCGCCCACGGCAGTCTCGCCGGGTACTGCCAACTCTGTCTCACTCTCCAGCGGGGGCAGCGGGCACGTATCCAGTCCCGACGGGCCCACCTGCGCCGTCCGGTAGCCCACGCTGAATACCAACCCGCCCGGCAGGTCCAGAGACCGGCCGGCCGGGCCTTTCAGCAGGCCCAGCATCTCGTCCACGTGCCCGAGCTCGAGATCGGACAGGCCGTCCGCCTCCAGCCCCACGACGCGCCGCAGCAAGTGCGCGCCAACCGAGTCGTCCAGCCCGGCGAACGCGGACCTGTCAATCAACGTGGACGCGTCCTGCTCCTCGACCACCTCGGCCCAGGCCGCTTCGACCGACCGCTCGACGTGGGCCAGGTCGCGCCGTGCGCCGGCCGAGAGCCGCAGGACAGCGCCCCTGACTTGCGGGTTGATGCGCTCAAGGGACGGCATCACTTCCCGCCTGATCCTGTTCCTCAGCATGAGCAGCGAGTCGTTCGACGAGTCGTGCCTGGGCTGCAGTCCCAGCGCCTCGCAGTACCCCTCGGTGTCGCTCCTGGACACGCCGCCCAGGAATGGCCGGAACAGGAGCACGTCCACGCCGTCGATTCCTCTTGTTGTGGACTCGCTCATTCCGCGGAGGCCGGTCAGCCCGGCGCCGCGGACGATGTTCATGAGGACGGTCTCGGCCTGATCATCGACGGTGTGTCCCAGTGCGACCCCACGTGCCCCCTGGGCTGCGGCGACACGCGCCAGGAAGCCGTACCGGAGCCTGCGGGCCGCGTCCTCGAGGGAGAGGCGGTGAGCACTGCGATATGCCCCCGTGTCGACTGCGTCGGAGGTGAGGTCGATACCCAGCCCGCGGCACGCCTTCGTTACGAATGCAGCATCTTCCCGGGACTCCTCTCCCCGCAGGCCATGATCGAGATGAGCAGCGTGGAGCTTCAGCGAAGTTGCCCGTCTGGTGCGGGCCAGTGCGTGGAGCATGGCGAGGGAGTCCGGGCCTCCGGACACTGCAACGACCAGGAGGTCGTCGTGCGCCAGCCCGCACCGCCTGGCGGCGCCCATGACCTGCGCTTCCAGGCGTTCGATCAACTCTTCGTGGGCCATCGCGCGGCTCAGGGCGCCTGTCCCGCTCAGGACGGGGGCGCGCCGGACGGCTTCCTGACCAGCTTGACCGCCTCTATCTTCAGTCCCTTCATCTTGGCCACCTCCACCGAGAGCCCGGCCGTCTCGAAGCTCTCTCCCTCATGCGGAATGTGGCCCAGGGCATCCAGGACGAAGCCGGCCACGGTCTCATAGTCGCCGTCGCCCAGGTCGATGTCGAGCTCGTCCTTGACCTCGTCGATGCTCATACCGCCGTCGACCTGGTAGGTGTCCCGTCCGAGGGCCTCGTACTCCTCCTCGGGCCTAACCCCCTCCTCGCCAACACGGCCAACGACCTCTTCCAGCAGCCTCTTCAGGGTGACCAGGCCCGCAACGCCCCCGAACTCGTCGATTACGATGGCCATCTGGTTGCCGGTGCTGCGCAGCTCCTCGAACAGCTCGGCGATCCTCTTCGTCTCCGGCACGAAGTAGGCGTCCCTGACCACGTCCGTGACGATGCCGTTTTGGTCCACCCTGTCTGCCGCCATGGACCTTAGGATGTCCTTGGCTGACAGGATGCCTACCACGTTGTCGGTCGAGTTCTTGTAGACGGGGAAGCGCGTGTGGGCGTGCTCGGCGTAGAGCATGAGGAATTCCTTCATCGACGTGCCGCGCGCCACGGACACGATCTCCGTCCTGGGCGTCATCATGTCGCGCACCTGCCGGTCGCCGAACCGGAAGACGCTCTCCAGCATCTCCACCTCTTCGGGTTCGAACTGGCCCTCGGCCTCCCCGATGTCGATGAGGGTCCGAAGCTCGTCCTCCGTGATGGAGGGATCCCGGGTCTCGCCTCCAATGTTGGCCAGCCGGCTGATCCACTGCAGTACGGCAACGATGGGGAGCAGGACAAACTCAAAGAACTTCAGGGGACGGGCAGCCATGAAGGCCACCCGCTCGGCGTGGCGTACCGCCAGGGTCTTCGGCACTACCTCGCCGAAGATGAGGAGCACCACCGTAGCTACAAAGGTCGATGCCAGGACACCAGTGCGCTCGCCGAGGAACGAAATGACGATCGCCGTGACGAGGGCCGCGAACCCGATGTTGACCAGGTTGTTCATCAGCAGGATCGTGGAGAGCAGCCGGCCGGGCTCTCTCAGCATCTCTTCAACGCGGATGGCGTCACGCGAGCCCATCCTCACGAGGTGGCGCAGGCGCGCCGTGTCCTGCAGGGAGAGGAAGGCCGACTCCGAGCTTGAGAAGAAGGCCGACAGCAGCACAAATACCGCCGCAATAACCAGGTCGCTGAGCTCGACGCCGGACATCACGCAGTCCTCCACAGGGTGGAAACGAGCGTCCGGCTACGATGTGGGGATGGGGCCCGGGGTTGCAGGTCAATCCCCGGGGGGCACGAGGACTTCTCCCTCGGGAGAGGGCGTAATGGAGGTTCGTCAGATGTTGCGATCAATTCCTGCACTGGTGATTCCGGCCCAGGGCGGCCGACACTGCTGCTACGCCTGGGCGGCGTCCCTGACAAGGCCCTCGATGTCGTCGGCCACTTCCTCATTCTCCCTGAGAAACGCCTTGGCATTCTCCCGGCCCTGTCCGAGTCGCACCTCTCCGAACGAGTAGAAGGACCCGCTCTTCTTGACCACTCCCGCCTCGCTGGCAAGGTCAACCAGGTCGCCTTCCTTGCTGATGCCCTCGCTGAACATCATATCGAACTCGGCGACTTTGAACGGAGGGGCGACCTTGTTCTTGACGACCCTCGCCCGGATGCGGGCTCCGACGATGTCCTTGCCCTGCTTGACTGATTCTATCCGCCTGAGGTCGATACGTACAGAGCTATAGAACTTGAGGGCCCTGCCCCCGGGCGTGGTCTCGGGGCTTCCCCACAGTACGCCGACCTTCTCCCTGATCTGGTTGATGAAGATTACGGAAGTGTTCGACCGGCTGATTGCGGCAGTCAGCTTCCTGAGGGCTTGGGACATGAGCCGTGCCTGGAGGCCGACGTGCGCGTCGCCCATGTCGCCTTCCAGCTCCGACTTGGGCACCAGCGCCGCAACGCTGTCCACTACGACGATGTCGAGCGCGCCGCTGCGGACCAGGTATTCGCATATCTCCAGGCCCTGCTCCGCCGAGTCGGGCTGCGACACGAGAAGGTTCTCGACGTCCACGCCGCAGACGGCGGCGTAGGAGGCGTCGAGCGCGTGCTCGGCGTCTATGTATGCGGCCTCGCCCCCAGAGCGTTGCGCTTCGGCCATCACGTGGTAGGCAAGCGTCGACTTGCCCGACGACTCGGGCCCAAAGACCTCCACGACACGCCCCCTTGGCACGCCTCCGACGCCCAGCGCCATGTCAAGAGTGAGGGAACCTGTCGAGATTGCCCTGATCTGGGTCGATTCGCCGGAATCACCCAGCCTGAGTACGGAACCTTTGCCGAACTGGCGCTCGATCTGGCCGAGCGCCAAGTCGAGCGCCTTCTCTCTCTCTGTGGTCATCTATTCCCGCCTTGCAGATTTCTGTGCGTCGGCCCGGCCAATCGCACGCAATACACGCGGCATATGATAACAAATTCACACGCGCGACGCGGTGCACTTCAAGGAGATCCGGGACATCACCCAGGGCGGTACGGCGCCGCGCCGATTCCTCTGTTATGATACCGTGTAGCTCGTACCTAAGTACCTCGCGATCCAAGGGAGTGGAATTGCTGCCAGGCAACCTCCAGAACATTGGCCGGGGGAATCTGAACGATGGCCTCCGTTCGTATCTGGGACTGGGGACGACAGGCCCGGAGTGCGACAGCCTGTCCGACCAGGAGCTCTTGCTAATGGTAGCGGAGCGCAACCGGGACGCGCTGGAGGAGTTGTATTCGAGGTACTCAGGGCCCATTTACTCGCTAGCCGTGAGGATGCTGAGGGATCCCGGTGCGGCGGAAGAGGTCACCCAGGACACGTTCTTCAACGTGTGGAAGCAGGCGTCGAGCTACAAACCGGAGCGTGGAAAGGTGACGGCATGGCTCTTCAGCATCTGCCGCCACCGGGTGATAGACGAGGTGCGGAGGCGCAGCCGGCGCGAGAAGACACACGTCTACCAGGACGTGGAGCTGGCGGACCAGCCCGCCGACGACACCAACGACCCGGCCCGCTTTGCGAACCTGCGAATGCAGAGGGGGATGCTCAAGGAAGCGCTCGCCAAGCTCAGGGCGGAACAGAGGGCGGTGATCGAGCTGGCCTATTACGGAGGGCTTACCCACTCTGAGATAGCCAAGACTCTCGATCAGCCCCTTGGCACGGTGAAGACCAGGATGAGACTGGGACTAAGGAAGCTCAGGGACGTCGTTGGGCCGCAGGCCCGAGAGTGGTTCTAGGCATGGACTGCAGAAGAACGGAACGACTGGCATCGCCGTACCTGCTGGGTGAGCTCAGCGGCGACGAGCTCCTGGAGATCGACATACACGTAGAGTCCTGTGCCTCATGCGCGGGGCTGCTCGGGAAGCGCGAGGAGAGCGTGTCGGGCCTCGTTCTCGGAACCCCGCACGTGCAACCCCCTCCGAGGGTGAAGCGCAACCTGATGGACAGGGTCGATGCGGACTGGCGCAGCAGCCGGACCCCAATCCACCGGCTGGTCGTCCGCGCCGGCATCGAGCTGACCACGAAGCCCGGGCTCGCCGTAGCGGCCGTGCTGGTGGTGGGGCTAGTGCTGGCGAGCATGTGGAATTCGGGGAGGCTTGGGGATAGCGCCATAGACAGCACCGCGCCCACTGCGGCAGCGGCGGGCGCGGGCGAAAACGACCAGCTCTTCCTGGCCTATTCGGCCGCCGCCCCGGGTCTTTCCATAGAAGAGCTATCCGCGACCCGGGCGACCGACACGGCCCGCGGCATGTTTCTCGTGCCCCGTTCGAGCAACTCCGCGCTGCTGGTGGGAATCGGGATGCCGCAGCTTTCCGGGGGACAGACCTATGGTGTATGGTTCACCACAGAAGGCCAGAAGTACCGGGCCGGCACGCTGCAGATAGGTCCGGACGGGCACGGACAGGTAACTCTGAAGCTGTTCGTGCCGCTGTCGTGGATAGACTCTGTTTCGGTAACGATAGAGGAGAAGGTCGTTCCCCGGAACGACTCGGAAGACAACATGCCACAGGGGCCCACGATTCTGAGGGGCGACCTCTAGCGGGAATTGTGGTAATATTCGACCTCTGGGAGTCTATGCGAATAGCTCCGCTTGTGGTAATGTAATGCTGACCCATCTCACCAGACCCTCATCGGTCGTAGGAGGAAGGCGTGACTAGGCTAAAGTCGATCCTTATCCTGGCTATCGTCACGATCGTTGCCGTGACCGCCGGTCTGTCCCTGTCAGGGGACGCAATGGCCCAGGGCTCACCAGGCACCGCGGCGATCTCGGATGATCAGGCGCTGAGCGACGCGATAACGTACAGGTTGAGTGTTCCCCCGCCCTCCGAAGGCACCGAGTACGTTGGCTGGCTGATCTCAGACGACGAATCAGTCAAGTTGAGCACGGGACCGATGGAGCGCGGCGCAGACGGCTCCATCGTGCACGTCTTTGACAGGGACAACGGCCGGTACACGGGCGAGAACCTGATCCAGGGCTTCGACAAGGTGGTCATTACCGAAGAGGCCGCGGGCTCTGATCCCGACGCGCCTGCCGGCCCCGCCGTCTACTCCGCCGAGCTTTCGATGGACGCAGTGCCGCATATCAGGGCAATCGTGGGCGACGGCAGCCCCGCGGACGCGCTCAGGACCCAGCTGGCGGCGGCCCACCAGATGGCGAGGGCAGCCCAGAGCGTTTCCTCACTTGCCGATGCCAAGAACTACCTCGAGGGCGTCATTAACGTAATCGAGGGCACCTCCAGCGACCATGACGGCAACGGCTCGGTGAACGACCCCGGTGACGGCGTCGGCGTCCTTGCCCATGCCGAGTCGATAATCGATAGTGCAGTAGCAGCCGCCGGCGCTGGCGCGGGCAGCCAGGCTGGCAGGACCGAGGCAGCGGCGAGCAACGCCCATGCTTCGGCTGGCATGGCGCGCGACGAAGCCATGATCGCCATTGGCTCAGCCACGCAGGTGCTCGTCAGGCTTGCAGCCGGCGGAGCCGCAGGCTTCCTGGACGGCGCGCTGAACGGCACACCCGGTTCGGGCGGCGCGAATCAGGCATATGCCTCCGCCCAGATGATGGCGACCTACAACTTGCAGGTTGGCGCCCTCCCGACGCCCACGCCTGAGCCCACGGCCACACCTGAGCCCACGGCCACGCCTGAGCCCACGGCCACGCCTACTCCAGTACCTACGGCCACACCCATACCGCCTGAAGCCGGCGACAGCTCGGTCCCGGCAGCAATGCAGCTTGTGCTGGTACTGTCGGTGCTGCTCCTCGCGACCGGCGCGGTGTTCGCACTCAGGGGACGGCGGGAATCGGCCTGACCCAGACCTGAACAGACCTAGAAGCTAAACAGGACTCCCCGTCCCTGGTATCCCGGGGGCGGGGGTCTTGTCGCATAGGGAGGTATATGTCAGCAGACGACAGGCCTGCCTCAGCCAGCACCCACCACCAGGACCGCGCCCTGTGCGACATCTGTGGGAGCATTGTCGTAGTAGTCCATTGCAAGCTGAAATGTACCGTCTGCGGGTACGCCCGAGATTGCTCAGACCCATAAGTAGATTCCTGCGTCCGATAGCGCCCACCCTGGCAGCGGCCCTCACCGCACCGCTACTCATCCTGGCGCTGGCATGCGGGAGCGAACCTGAAGCCTCCGAGGCCACCCCAGCTCCCAGCCCAACCGCAGCCCCGACGGCCAGCCCGACACCCAGCCCGACACCGACGCCAACCCCCACTCCGACACCCATTCCGTTCGACCCCACTGCGGTCCTCGAAAGCTCGGGCAGCGCCATGCAGGACCTGGAGTCGTTCCGGTTCGAGCTGACCCACAACGAGGGCGGCACCGAGTTCATCCCGGCGCTGGTCGTCGAGGAGGCTCTGGGGGAGGTGGTCAAGCCGGACCGCCTCTCGCTCAAGTTCAGCGGTGTCTTCGGCGGAGGCTATGCGATAAAGTCCACCCTGATCTCCGTGGACGGCACTACCTACATGACGAACCCGCTGACCGGCGCATGGCAGGAGATGGACGACACTGTCAGTCCCCTCGGCTTCTTCAACCCCACGGTAGGCATCTCCGCGATGATGATGCAGCTCGAGAAGCCCCAGGAGGTAGAGACCGACCGGGACGACGTCCATCGGCTGACGGGCACGCTGCCCGCCGTGGCGCTCTCACCGCTGCTGGGAACGGCCATCCAGGACGCCTATGTCGACGTCGACCTGACCATCGACGCGGACCGCCATTACCTGCTGGAGGCCATCGTGTCCGGGCGGGTGATCGCGCCCGACGAAGAGGGCATCGTCCGCACTATCGAGCTGCGGGACTTCGGCGAGCCCATCGTGATCGAGGCGCCCCAGTAGCCGCCCGGGCGAACGGCTCCCCATGAGCTCGGCCGCCAGGAGTGTCTCACCATACGTCGCGCTAGTGCCCGTTTTGGTGGGCGTCTTCATCGCCGCCGACGACCAGACGGTGATCGTGACGGTGCTGCCCCAGATCATGCTCGACATGAGGGTCGCCGTCACCGAGCTGGACAAGGCCTCCTGGACCGTCACGGGATACCTGCTGGGCTACCTGGCCGCCATGCCGCTGATAGGACGTGTCTCCGACGTGTGGGGGCGCAGGCAGGTGTTCTTCGCGGCGATGGCGGTCTTCATGGCCGGCTCCGTCGCCGTGGCAGTCGTCCCCGACCTGGAGTCGATGCTGCCCTTCGAGGTCCCGCCGGGCGCCGAGTTCCCGGACTTCGAGATCCTGATAGCCGCTCGGGTCTTCCAGGCGATCGGGGCCGGTGCGCTGGTTCCCGTTGCCATTGCGATAGCCGGCGACCTGTTCCCCGCGGGCCAGCGAGGGCTGCCGCTCGGACTCATCGGGGCCTCGGCTGAGGCGGGCGGGGTCATAGGTCCGCTCTGGGGCGGGCTGGTGCCCCAGCAGATGGACAGGCTGTGGAACGCAGTCTGGTCAAACGCGCCGGTTGCCCAGGGGCTGGCCGAGTGGCTGAACCAGGAGCAGGGCTGGCGCTGGGTCTTCTGGATCAACATACCCCTCTCGCTGGTCGTGCTCGCGCTGGTGATATGGCTGCTTCCGACCAGTCCAAGGGCTGCAGCCAGGGTCGACTACCTCGGGGGCGCGCTGATCGCCGCCAGCCTGGCGGCCATGACCCTGGGCCTGGCGAGAATCGGCGAGCCGGACGCGCTGATGGTCGGCTACCTGGTGCTTTCCGCGGCCACGCTGGGGCTCTTCATACGACGCCAGCTATCCCATCCACAGCCGCTGCTGCCGATGTCGGTCTTCAGGGGCGCGGCGTTCGGCGCGGCCTCCGGCACCCATGTCTTCGTGGGGGCGGCGCTCATCATCGGCATGGTGACGCTGCCGCTGATGGCGAACACGGTCATGGGCCTTACGCCACTGGACGGCGGCCTGTGGCTTATGCGCATGACGGCCGCGATGCCGGTGGGGGCGATCCTGGGCGGGCTCGCCTGCCAGCGGTTCGACTACCGTGTGCCCACGGCGGCCGGACTGGTGCTCGCAGCGGTGGGCTTTGCGCTCATGGCCGGGTGGGATGCGAGCATCAGCGACCCAGCGCTGACGCTGCACCTGGTGATCGCGGGGCTGGGGTTCGGCCTGCTGATCGCACCCATCTCCCTTGCGGCCACCGACTCGGTCGAGGAGGGTGCGCGCGGCGGGGCGGCAGGCATCGTCACGGCGACGAGGATCGTCGGGATGACGCTGGGCCTGGCGGCGCTGACGGCATGGGGTTCGGACAGGTTCGCGGGCCTAGCGGCCCACATCGCCCTGCCGCTGCCCGTTGTCGGGGAAACATCGGCCGAGTACCAGCGACGAGTCGACCAGTTCGACGCAGAGCTGTCCGGCGTCGGCGTGACAATCTTCAACGAGTTCTTCGTCGTCGCCGCCGCGCTGTGTATCGCGGCGCTAGTCCCAGCCGCCTGGATGGCCTGGAGCAGAAGGAGATCCCAGGATCTGGGAAGCTAGACCTTCGAGTACTTCGGTGTGGCTATGCTGGTGCCGTCGGGCAGCTTCTCGACGGTGAAGTCGCCGAAGAGGAGCGGGGCCTCGTCCCGCAGGATATCCAGGATGGCTAGGGCGAGGCGGCGTATCTCCCAGTCGGCGTAGGAGGCGCCGCGCATCTCGATGAAGTGGCGCCAAGCCCTCACGTTAGCGGTCACGAATATCTTGGTCTCGGTGGCGTTGGGGAGGACGGCCCTGGCAGCCTGCCGGATGGCCTTCCGGCGCTCCCAGGGTGTCGTGAACGCGTCCTGCTCGACGCCATCCACTTCGACCTTGTCGGGGATGCTCTCATCGAGGGCGTCGACCAGCTCCATGTAGCTCTGGGCTGCCCTCTCTAGCGCCTCCTGCAGGGTGGCCTCGGTGCCCTCGCCGGCTCCTCCGCTGATCGCGGGCGGCACGACGAAGGGGCTGTCGGACTCGTCGACGAACCGCTGCGACCGCTGGCTGTAGGCGAACCCTGCCCTGTGCCGGACCAGCTCGTGGGTCAGGCTCCGGGAGACGCCGGTGATGACGAAGCCGTAGTTGACGTGCTCGAACACGCTGCCGTCGCCCTTGGACAGCAGGTTGGTGATGAAGTCCTCGATGTGCCTGCGGCCCCGGCCGAAGCTCATGTAGCAGAGCCTCGCCGAGACCTCCACGATGGCGGACGACTCGTCGCCGCCCGCCCGAATGCTCTCAGGGACGCCGGGCAGGTCCTCGTCGGCCAGCAGCTCGGCGATCTTCTCCCAGTCCACGCTGGGGCGCGAGACCAGGTAGGCCTTCGGCTCGGTCAGATACCGCATGGCGTGCCCGCTGGGCCCCTTAGACGACCAGGCTCAGAGGGTTCTCCAGGAGCCTCTTGATCTCCAGGATGAACCGGGCGCCCTCCGCGCCGTCGGACACCCTGTGATCGGCGGAGAGGGTCGCGTTCATGATGCTTGCAACCTCAACCTTGCCGCCGCGGACCACAGCCCGTTCCGCCACGCTGCCCACGGCCAGCATGGCCGACTGGGGCGGCAGGATGATCGCGACGAAGCTCGTGATGTCGAACATGCCCATGTTGCTGATGGAGAATGTCCCGCCCGTGTACTCCTCGGCGCTCAGGGTCCCGCCGTTCGCCCGGCTGATGACGTCCTTGCTCGCGGCGGAGACCTCCCTGAGGCTCTTGCCGCCGCAGCCCATCACGGCGGGCACGATGAGCCCGGCCTCCTGAGCTATGGCGATGCCGATGTCGATGTCCTCGTTCATCCGGATTCCGTCGTCGGAGTACGAGGCGTTGAACTTGGGATGCAGCCCAAGCGCAGTGGCGCAGGCCTTGATTACGAGGTCGTTGACGGTGACGTGGACTCCTTCGGCCTCCAGCGAGGAGTTGATCTGCCTGCGCAGGGACATGGCCTCGGTCATGTCGATCTCGGCGGAGACGTAGTAGTGCGGCGTCTCCTGCTTGCTGCGGACGGTCACCCTGGCGATCTGGCGGCGCATCCGAGACAGCGGAGCAATGTTCTCAGGCTCGGCCTCTTCGGGGGCTTCTTCAACCTCAGGCTCGGGGGCCTCCTCAGCCGGAGCCTCTTCCTCCATCGCAGCCTCAGGCTCGGGGGCCTCCTCAGCCGGAGCCTCTTCCTCCATCTCGGCCTCAGGTTCGGCGGCCTCCTCTGCCGGCGCCTCTTCCTCCATCGCAGCTTCGGGCTCGGGGGCCTCCTCGGCGGGCGCCTCTTCTTCCATCGCAGCCTCGGGCTCGGGGGCCTCCTCGGCGGGCGCTTCTTCTTCCATCGCAGCTTCGGGCTCGGGGGCCTCCTCGGCGGGCGCTTCTTCTTCCATCGCAGCCTCGGGCTCGGGGGCCTCCTCGGCGGGCGCTTCTTCTTCCATCGCAGCCTCGGGCTCGGGGGCCTCCTCGGCGGGCGCTTCTTCTTCCATCGCAGCCTCGGGCTCGGGGGCCTCCTCGGCCTGGGCCTCTTCCTCCACCTGTGGCTCGGGCTCGTCCGGCTCGGGAGCGAAGGAGAGCACGTCGTCTCTCGTGATGCGGCCTCCGGGGCCGGTGCCCTTGATGAGGCTCAGGTCAATGTCCTGCTCTTCGGCGAGCTTGCGAGCTACGGGCGAGGCGCGGAGATTGTCTTCGAACATGGCTGTCCTCTCCTGTTGGGGTTCTGGGGCGGTCTCGGGAGCCGCCTCTGCTGCGGGCTCCTCTGTGACGCTGTCTTCGGGTGTGCCGGCCGGTTCGGGCTCTTCCTCTGTGGCCGGGCCGACGGCTGCCGGGTCCTCACCCGCTTCGCCGACTATCGCTATGGTCTCCCCGACGGGTACGGTCGTGCCTTCTGCGACGAGCACCTTCAGGAGCACACCCGCCACCGGGGACTCGAAGTCGACGGCGGCCTTGTCCGTCTCGATCTCGGCGACGGCATCGCCAATCGCCACGTCGGAGCCCTCCTGGACCAGCCAGCGAATGACCGTTCCTTCCTCCATGTCGTAGCCCATCTGGGGCATATTGAGTTGAGTGGCCACTTGATCCGCGCCTCCTCTGTTCTTTGTTTACTTAAGGGACTCCTGAACGGCTACGTTGACGGAGAACTGCCCTTCGACAAGCTCAGGGCGAACGACTCTAGAAGCAACTTCTTTCAGACCATCTACCTAGATCCCGTACAGGTCTTCGATGTACTTGACGACGCGCTCGGCGTTCGGCAGCGCAGCCGCTTCCAGCGTCCCATTGTACGGGGCCGGGACCTCCACGCCTCCCACACGCCCTACGGGGCCGTCCAGGTAGTCGAATGCCTCCTCCTGGATGGTGCTCGCGATCTCAGCCGCCAGGCCTCCTGTGCGCCAGAACTCCTCGACCACGACGGCCCTGCCGGTCTTCCTGACCGAGTCTACTACGGTCTCCCTGTCGAGGGGCCGCAGTGTCCTGAGGTCCACCACCTCGGCATCGACGCCGCGCCCGGCCAGGGCCTCCGCGGCCTCCAGGGCAACGTGCACCATGCGCGAGTAGGCCACCAGCGTTATGTCCGTGCCGTGACGCTTCACCTTCGCCATGCCGAGGGGCACCTTGTAGTGCTGGTCGGGCACGTCGCCCTTTACCCTGTAGAGCAGGGCGTGCTCGGCGAAGATCACGGGGTCGTCGTCCTCGATGGATGACCTGAGGAGCCCAAGGGCATCGTATGGGTCCGATGGGGCAACGACCGTCAGCCCGGGGACCGATGCGAACCAGACCTCCAGGCTCTGGGAATGGGTAGCGCCGAGCTGTCCGCCGCCGCCCGTTACGGTGCGAATCACCAGGGGGACCTTGATCTGGCCGTTCGACATGTACCTGAGCTTCGCCGCGTGGTTGACGATCTGGTCCATGGCCAGCAGCATGAAGTTGATGGTCATGATCTCGATGACCGGCCTCAGACCGCCCAGGGCTGAGCCTATTCCCGCGCCGACCATCGCCGCCTCGGAGATGGGGCTGTCGATGACACGCTCGGGCCCGTACTGGTCGAGGAACCCGTTCGTGACCGCGTAGGGACCCTTGAACTCGCCGATGTCCTCGCCGATGATGAAGACGCGGTCGTCCGTATCGAGGGCTTCGCGAAGCCCCTGGCTGACAGCATCTCTCAGGTTGATCTCCGGCATCTTGTCGCGTGCTCCGCCTACTCCACCGAGCTTCCGTCGAAAACGTTGTCGTACAGGGACTCGGGCGAGGGCTCCTGGCTCTCCTCCGCGAATCGGGTTGCCTCGGCAACAGCATCGTCCACCGAGTCCTCGATTCTCTTCGCCTCGTCCTCGCTGATCAAGCCCTGCCTCACGCACAGGTCCCTGAATGTCACTATGGGGTCCCTGGCGCGGTACTCGTCAATCTCGGCCGAGTCCCTGTAGGCCTCGGGGTCCTGCACCGAGTGGCCCACGAACCGGTAGGTCATGGCCTCCAGGAGGACGGGCCCGCCCTGTGAGCGGATGCGCTCGACGGCCCTCATCGTGCCCTCGCGCACGTCGACTATGTCCATGCCGTCGACCTGCAGCGCGGGCATCCTGTATGCGTCCGCGCCATGGAATATGTCGCGCCCTCCCGCGTGCGCCCTTTCGACGTGGGTGCCCATGCCGTACAGGTTGTTCTCGAGGAAGAACAGCACCGGCAGGTCCCACAGGGACGCCATGTTCAGGGCCTCGTGGAACTCGCCCTGGTTCACCGCGCCGTCGCCGAAGAAGCAGACGGCTATCCGGTCCTCGCCCTTGTACTTGGCGGACAGGGCCAGCCCGACGGCGATCGGGAGGTGAGCGCCTACGATGGCGTGTCCCCCCATGAGACCCTTCGACACGTCGAACAGGTGCATGGAGCCGCCCTTGCCGCCGCTGCTGCCCGTCGCCTTGCCCAGGAGCTCGGCCATCACGATGTTGGGGTCCATGCCCCGCGCAAGCGCGTGGCCGTGATCGCGGTAGTGGGTGATGATGTAGTCGTCACTGCGCAGGGTCGACATAGCACCAACCGCCACGGCCTCCTGGCCTATGTAGAGGTGCAGGAAGCCCCGGATCTTTCCGGCCATGTACAGGCGGCCGCTCTGTTCCTCGAACCGGCGGATGAGGAGCATCTGCTCATAGAACGTGCTCGCCTGGGCGTAGTCGAGGTCCAATCCTAGCCTCGTTTCGGCCTGAATACGTGGACGGCCGCTCCATCCGCGTCGAGGGCGGCCTCCTTGATGGTCTCGGACACGGTGGGATGGGGGTGCACCAGCCACCCGAGCTCCTCGGTGGTGCTCTCCAGCAGGTGGGCCATGGACAGCTCGCCGAGCAGCTCGGTGACCTCTGGGCCGATCATGTGGGCGCCGAGCAGGCTGCCCACCTCATCGTCGACGACCAGCTTCACCATGCCCTCGGTCTCGCCGAGTCCCAGGGCCTTGCCGTTCGCGGCGACGGGGAACCTGCCGACCCTCACGTCGCCGTACCGCTCCCTCGCCTGGGCCTCGGTAAGGCCGAAGCTCGCCACCTGGGGCTTGCAGTAGATGGCCCTGGGGATGTTCTCGTAGTCGAGCTTCATTGGGTCGAGCCCGGCGATGTTCTCGACTGCGGTGACCGCCTGCGCCGACGCGACGTGGGCCAGCAACATCCTGCCGGTCACGTCGCCGATGGCGAAGACGCCGGGGACGTTGGTCTCCATGCGGTCGTCGACCGGAATGAAGCCCCGCTCGACGGTGACGCCTGCTTCCTCGAGCCCGATCCCGTCCGTGTTGCCCTTCGCGCCGACCGCCACGAGGACCTTGTCGCACTCTATGCGCGTCGTCCCTGAGTCGTCCGAGACGGTGACCGTGGCCGAGGAGCCGTGTACTTCGACTCCCTCGACCTTCGCGCCCGTCATGGACTTGATGCCCTGCCTGCGGAAGGAGCGTTCCAGCAGGCGGCTTATCTCCTCGTCCTCGTTGGGGACGACGCGCGGCAGGAGCTCGACGAGGGTCACCTCCGCGCCGTACGTGCTCCACACGTAGGCGAACTCGGCGCCGGTCGCTCCTGCGCCGACGATCACGACCCTGCCGGGTACCTCGCGGGTCTGCAGCGCCTCCCGGCTGGTGATGACCGTCTCGCCGTCGATGGGCAGGCCGGGGAGCTGCCTGAACGACGCGCCGGTGGCGATGATGACGTTCTCGGTCGAGAGGGTGCGCCCGCCAGCCTCGACGGTGCGCGGGCCCTTCAGTACGCCCTGCCCCTCTACGAGCTCAACGCCATTGCCCTTGAGGAGCATGTTGACGCCCGACGTGAGCTTCCTGACGACGCCCCGGCTGCGGTCGATAGCCTTGGAGAAGTCGTAGGTGACGTTCTCGGCGGTTATGCCGAACTCGTCGGCGTGCGCAAAGAGACTGACGACCTCGGCATTCCGGATGAGGGCCTTGCTGGGGATGCAGCCCCAGTTGAGACAGACGCCTCCAACTTCCGCCCTCTCGACAATCGCCGTTCTGAGACCTAGCTGGGCCGCCCTGATTGCAGCAACATATCCGCCCGGCCCGCTTCCTATGACAACGACGTCGAAGTCCGCCAACTATAGCCCCGCACTTAGGTGTATCTGAAGGATGAGCATTATTCTACACCATACCGCAGCCCCGTCTCTATTTGAGCCACCCCCACGATACGGCCAGAAATCGCGGCACGGCCCTCTGCAAGCCGTGCTGCCGGCGACTGTGCTATGCTGTGTCCGCAGCCAATCCCTCGGGAACGGTGAGCATTCGGTCTGCCTCTTCGACCACCCGGCCTTGCGCCGTGTGCGTCAGCCCTGTGTCCGACCGGGCGCACCTTCCCGATGCCAGATGGAGGTCGCTTTGCCGGTCGGAAGCCCAGCGGGTTCGGGGCGAAGAGAGCCCCCTTCTCAATCTTCCCCCTCGGGGGGAGGAGATAGGGGAAGCGCAGCCCTCGACAGGGGGGCGCGGATAGGGTTCGTGGGCTCCGGAATCGTTGGCAGGTCCATGGCGGCGGCCCTGTCCCGGCAGGAGTACGTTGTCGTCGCCGCGGCAAGCCGGTCGCTCTCGTCCGCCGAGGAGCTGGCGCGGCTGGTCGACGGCGCCCGCGCATTCGACAACCCGCAGGCTGCCATCGACGCCTCGGACGTCGTCTTCATCACCACGCCGGACGACGCCATCGGGGCTGCATGCGCCGCGCTCTCCTGGAGCGCGAGGCACACCGTCGTACACTGCTCGGGCGTGTCGTCCCTCGACGTGCTGGGGCCTGCCGTGGAGCAGGGCGCGCGGGCGGGCTCGATCCACCCCATGCAGGCCTTCGCGTCCGTCGAGAACGGCATCGCGAGCATCCCGGGTGCGACCTTTGGGATCGAGGGGAACGACGAGGTGCGGGCCTACCTGAGACAGATGGCCCTCGACGTGGGCGGGCATCCCATATTCCTGGAGCCCGAGGACAAGGCGCTGTACCACCTGTCGGGCGTGATGATGGGCGGCCTGCTATCGGGGATCGCGGCGGCGGCCTCACAGCTATGGGACCACATCGGCCACGACCGGGCCAGGGGCGTCCAGGCCCTCATGCCGATGATGCGCCAGGTGTCCTTGAACCTGGCGAGCGCCGGGGTGCCAGCCGGCCTGGCAGGGCCCTACGCGAGGGGCGACGTGGGCACGGTGCGGAAGCACCTGGAGGTCCTGCACGAGCGGTCGCCAGACACCCTGCCGCTCTACTGCCACATGGGGCTGGCGGGCCTGCCGTTTGCCCTGGAGAAGGGGACGCTCACACAGGAGCGGCACGACCAGATACGCGGCATGCTGGAGGAGTATCTGGCCCTCTCGGAACCGACTAGCTCGACGGGGACGAGCCCCCATCCCAACCTTCCCCCTGAGGGGGAAGGGACTGCGTCTGAAGGGCAGGCCTGATGACCAACACGTCGGAGAGCCTCACGCGGAAGAAGGCGGCGGGCGAACCCATTGCGGTGCTGACCTGCTACGACTACCCGACGGCGCGGTGCCAGGACGAGGCGGGCGTCGACATCATATTCGTGGGCGACAGCGTCGGCACGAACATCCTGGGGTACTCCAGCGAGAAGGAGGTCACCCTGGACGACATGGCCCACCACCTGAAGGCCGTCCGGCGAGGTGTCGAGAACGCTTACGTGCTCGTCGATCTCCCCTACGGCGCCTACGACACGCCGGAACGGGCTGTGGCGAGCTCAACGCGACTCATGGAACTGGGAGCCGACGGCGTGAAGCTGGAGGGCTTCAGGCCCGATGTGGTCCGGAAGCTCGTGTCGAGGGGCATAGAGGTGTGCGCGCACCTGGGCCTTAACCCGCAGCTCCACGCAAAGAAGGGTATGCGGGCCAAGACGGCGGCGGCAGCGGCCGAGCTCGTGTCGCAGTCCATCGAGCTGCAGGATGCCGGCGCGTGGATCATGGTGTACGAGATGATCCCGGAGGAGGTCGGCCGCCTGGTCACCGAACGCCTGTCGATCCCGACCATCGGCATAGGCGCGGGCCGCCACACCGACGGCCAGGTGCTCGTCGCCCCCGACATGCTCGGCATCAACACATTCGACATGAGGCACTTCCGCAAGTACGACGACCTGCACGGGCGCAGTGTGAGAGCCTTCGAGAGCTACATCGCCGACGTGCGGTCCAGGGCGTTCCCTGCATCCGACAACGTCCGCCATCTCGACGAAGCCGAGCTGCAGGCGCTCAACGACGCCCACCTGCCGGTGACCTGAACGCGTCCACTGCCCCGCCATCCCCATGAAGACCATCGAGAAGATCGTCGCGTTCAGGGCGGAGTCTGCCGGTATGGCAAGGCCGCTGGGCTTGGTCCCGACGATGGGCGCGCTGCACGAGGGGCACATGTCGCTGGTGCGCCGTGCCCGCGAGGAGAACGCGACGGCGGTCGTCTCGATATTCGTGAACCCGGCGCAGTTCGGCCCAGGCGAGGACTTCTCGGCCTACCCTCGCGACATGGACGCGGACCTTGCCAGGCTCGACGAGGCCGGCGTGGACGTCGTGTTCGCCCCGACGCCGGACGAGATGTACCCGGGCGGGTTCGACACCCACGTCGACGTCGGGCGCATCGCCGAACGGCTTGAGGGCGAGGCCCGGCCAGGCCACTTCAGGGGCGTGGCGACGGTCGTCTGCAAGCTGCTCTCCATAGTCAGGCCTGACAGGGCCTACTTCGGCAGCAAGGATGCCCAGCAGGGGGTCGTCATCCAGAGACTCAACGCCGACCTAGACCTGGGCGCGGAGATCGTGATGTGCCCAACCGTGCGTGAGCACGACGGCCTGGCCCTGAGCAGCCGCAACGCCTACCTGGACGCCGAGGAGCGCCGCGCTGCCACGGTGCTGTACAGGGCCCTGAGCCTTGCCCGCAGCATGGGCCGCGGCCCGGCAGGGGCCGTCCGCGCCGCGATGAGTGATGTGCTGGACGCCGAGCCGCTGGCGTCCGTCGACTACGTCAGCGTCGCCGACGCCGCCACGCTTGAGGAGCTCGACGTGATCGACAGGCCCGCACTCGTATCGCTGGCGGTCCGGATCGGCTCCACGCGTCTCATCGACAACATCGTCATCGAGTGACAGGCCGTCCCGAAACGTATTCGCCGGGCCTACCGGCTGATACAATCGCCGGGTTGCTATGCGAATCCTCGTAACCAACGACGACGGCGTCCACTCAGATGGCCTCTGGAGCCTCGCTGCGTCCCTGTCGGTAATCGGCCGCGTCTCCGTCGTCGCACCCGACCGGGACAACAGCGGTATCAGCGCCGCCATATCCATCACCAACGTCGTCCGCGCGCGGCCGGTCGAGTCGCCCGTACCCGGAATCGACGCCACGTCTGTTCAGGGCACGCCCGCCGACTGCGCAATACTCGCCCTCGAGGCGCTCTATGACGAGCCGTTCGACCTGGTGGTGTCGGGCATCAACCACGGCGCGAACTTGGGGCTCGACGTGCTTAGCTCGGGGACGGTGGGCGCCGCCATACAGGGCAGCCTGAGAGGCATCCCGTCCATAGCCGTCTCGGTCGCCTCGCTGGAGGACGTAGCCTTCGAGGCAGCAGCCCGCACGGCAAGAGCCATAGCCGCCGAGGTAGCGCAGCCCCCCGTAGCCGCGGTGAACGGTGCTGCGCCGCTGGTCAACGTCAATCTGCCGAACCTGCTGCCTGAGCAGGTCCTTGGCGTCTGCGCGGCCAGGCTCGGGCCGCGCGCGTACCTGGAAGAAGTGACGAAGGGTCACGACGGACGCCGAACGCACTACTGGGTCAGGCACAGCAGGGAGGTCGGTGCGGACGCCGCTGCGGACACCGACGTATACGCGGTCCGCAACGGATGGGCCGCCATCTCGCCCGTAACGTGGGGCGCCCACGACGCGATTCCACATCACTGGATCGAGCACCTTGCCCGGCTTGCCGCGGATGAACTGGGCGTCGAAGCGGGTTCGCCCGCTGACTCCAGCTAGCGCCGCCCCACCATCGAGCGGTGTTCTGAGATAATCTGTAGGCCCCGCACACGAACGACGCCGGGCCACCGACCGACGACGGCGGGCCGCCCGGACTACGACGGAGGAGACAGGGGATGATCTACGAGTACAGGGTATACGAGGCGGTCCCGGGCAGGATCAACGACATCGTCGCGCGGTTCCGCAACCACACCGTGGGGCTATTCGAGAAGCACGGCATCAGGAACATCGGCTACTGGACGCCCAACATCGGCGGCTACAACAACGAGCTGGTCTACATAGTCGCCTTCCAGGACGTGGCCCAGCGGGAGCAGGCATGGGCATCGTTCCGCGCCGACCCCGAGTGGCACAAGGTCGTCGCCGCCTCAGAGGCGAACGGCCCGATAGTAGCCCGCATCACCAACACACTGCTGACCCCGACGGACTTCTCGCCCCTGCAGTAGGCATGAGAGGGTCCGAACTAGAAGGCGGCTACTCGTCGGAGGCGGCTGTGCGGGAGGCCTCGCACTCGTCGCATTTGCACAGCTTGCGCAGGAGGTCGAAGGGGTAGATGCCGGTGAAGTGGGCGTCGCTCCACAGAATCTGCACGGCGTACTGGCCGACGAGCAGGTAGTCCTCGGCCCGCAGGTCGGCGTCGACAGCGGCCGGGTCGAGCAGCTTGCGGCGGCTCCACTCCTCCACGCACTCGGCACAGCCGCAGTTGAGCCGCAGGTAGCGCGCCTCGAACTCGCAGACTTGGCCGTCGGCCCACTCGACCACCAGGTCGCCGTCCCGTATCTCTATCTTTGCTACTGAAGTATCCAACGCAGTCTCCCATCCACAGTCTACATCTTCACCAAGCATCGCGTATGCTGTTGCCGCGTTCCGTGGCTGCACCGCGACTGGAGCGCCGCGCATCCAAGGCAGCGTGAGGGAGACTGCGCCATGAATTGGGTTCGGTTTAGGAAGCTGCTCCGGATCTTCTGGATCGTCGGAATGGTACTGTGGTTCGTCAGCTTTGCTCGAATAAACTTGGGCGGGCAATGGTTCCTCTGGGACAACTTGGACCCGTTGTGGTCCATATTCCTGATCCAGTTGTTGCACAGTATAGGCAACGTCGGGATATCAGCCGCTATGTTGGCTGCAGTGTTCTCTATGAGGAAGATAGGTGATCGAGGGGATGCGCTGGCGGACCAACCTGATTAGCAACACGGCGAGGCTTGCCATCGTGGCCGTACTCGCGCTAGGCCTTACCGCCTGTGGCGCGGCGGTGCAGGGTGCGCCGGCGGACGACGACGAGGGGCGGCATCGCTGGGCTGCGGGACTGAAACAGGTCCCCTGGGACGTGCGGGTCGAGGAGTCGGACGGCTACCTCGAGGCGCCGCAGATACTCATCAAGCGCTCGCCGGAGGAGCTCGCCGGGCTGCTCGCCGACTACC
Organism: Dehalococcoidia bacterium; assembly: GCA_965204975.1. GTDB lineage: Bacteria > Chloroflexota > Dehalococcoidia > Lucifugimonadales > CAJWER01. The sequence goes on along the minus strand of OZ242024.1, from coordinate 2,584,889 downwards.
GGCTCTACGACTACGAGTTCAGGAAGGCCATCGTAGACCCGCGCTTCATCGCCGCGGAGCAGGCGAGCGACAAGTTCGCCAACCGGCAGGTGCTCGGCGTCTCGATCGACGGCGACCACCGCGCCTACGCGATCCACTTCATCGAGGCCCACGAGATCGTCAACGACACGGTCGGCGGAGTACCCGTCGCCGTGACCTATTGACCGCTCTGCGACACGGGCGTGGTCTACGCCCGCGAGGTCGAGGGGCAGGTGCTCACGTTCGACGTGTCAGGTCTGCTCTACCAGGGCATCCTCGTGATGCGCGACAACGAGACCGGCTCGCTATGGAGCCAGGCAATCAGCACGGCCATCGACGGGCACTTCGACGGCATGGTGCTGGAACCCGTCCCTGTGGAGCGGGTCTCGTTCAAGAGATGGATCGAGGAGCACCCGGATTCGCTCGTGCTCGGCTTCCCTCCGAAACTCGATGAGTGAGCCGTGCATCTAATTGGCATGAGACAACCACACTTTCGGCCCAACAGATCGGCTCCCTGGCTGGCCTTCCTGCTCGTCGCGGCCCTATTTGCCGCCGCCTGCGCGTCGGACGGCGGAGGTACTACCCAGCCGTTTCCCACCACCGCTGCTGACGCGCCCGGGGAGTCCGCGACCAACCAGCTCGACAAGGACGTGGCCCCGGCCGACCCGATGAAGGGCCCGGAGCCCAAGGTCGCGGCCACGTTCAGCAGGCCGGAGAGCGACAAGGAGCGCGAGCTCGAGATCATCGACATCCTGCCCAAGGACGGCATACCGTCCGTCGACAACCCGGAGTTCCTGGACGCGGTCGAGGCGTCGGCGCAAATCGGTCAGCAGGACCTGATAATCGGCGTCTCTCTCAACGGCGAGCACAAGGCCTACCCCACGGCGTTCCTCAGCAGCCGCGAGATCGTCAACGACACGATCGGGGGTGTGCCTGTCGCCGTCACCTGGTGACCTCTCTGCTTCACGGGCATAGTGTATGCCCGCACGGTGAAAGAAGAGGTCCTGACCTTCGGCGTGTCCGGCAAGCTGATCATGAACGCCCTGGTCATGTACGACCGGCAGACCGACTCCCTGTGGAGCCAGTTCCTGGGCGAGGCAGTCCAGGGGACCCATGAAGGCACGAAGCTCGAGCTGGTCCCCTCGCAGCTCACCAGGTGGTCGGCGTGGAAGGAGGAGTACCCCGACACGCTGGCGCTGGACATCCACGGGCCCGCATTCGACCAGTACCTCAACTACTACGTCGGGCCCTCGGCTGGGATCCTGGGACAGAGCAACAGGGACGAGCGGCTGGTGAGCAAGGACCTTGTCGTGGGCATAGTCGGGGAAGACATCCAGCGGGCCTACGCGCACAAGCACCTGACGAAGCCGCGCGTCCTGAACGACACCTTCGAGGGATCGGACATCGTGGTGGCGCTGGACCTCAACAGCGGCTCGACCAGCGTCTTCGACCGAGCCATCGACGGCAGGACGCTGACGTTCGTGCAGGGATCCGAGCCCGAGGAGATGTCGGACGTCGAGACCGGCTCGTCATGGAGCAAGCTGTCGGGTCTGGCAACGGGCGGCGATATGCAGGGCAAGCGACTCAAGCCGTTCCCGTCGTTCAACGCCTTCTGGTTCGGCTGGAGCGACTACTTCCCCAACACCGAGCTGTACGACCCGTCCTGATCCTCGTTGTCTTGATTCCAGGTGAATAAGGCCGGCTGGGCTTGCCGTCTCCTGGCGCGCTTCGGTGAAGAAGTCTCCACTTGACGGCTCAACGGCGCGTCTCCATAATAGCACTTATGTGCGCTTCTACACCCCTGTTGCGGTTTGCTTCCCACTAGCCGGGTGGCTTAGTTCCTTCCATTGTCTCGGGCATCTACAATCGCGCTGCGCCTATGGGAGCGCCACGGCCTCGCCGTGCCGGTCGACCTGAAGGTCCTGGCCTCCGCGCTTGGCATCGAGGTCGTCTCTTTCCCGTTCAGGGGCAGGCTGGAGGAGGTGATCATCGACGGCACCATCGGCGTCCGTTCCGGGCTGGACCGGCGATGGTTCAGGTGGCGCGTCGCCCACGGGATAGGCCACCACCAGCTTCACACGGGCGTCCGTACCCGGGTCGGCGGCGGCGCGGGATGCGATGGGAAGGCCGAACGGCAGGCGGAGGAGTTCGCGGCATCGCTGGTGGCCGGGCCCGACGGCTGGAGCCTCACCAGCGCCGAGCTGGCGATCCCGGCGGAGAAGCTGGCCCTCGTCAGGCGGGTCGCGGGCCCGGAGGATCCTCCGGGCCGCGCTTGGACCTGACGTACCGGGCAAAGTCGCGCACCGACTCCCACTCCTCGTCGCTCAGATCGCCGATCTCCGTCAGCCTCGCGAGTTGCCGGTCGTCGATGGGGCTCTCGTATTCTTCACGCGAGATGTATCCCGCGGCCACCGCCAGCTCACCGTACACCAGCCCCAGGGCCGCGGCCAGAGACTTCAGCGTCTCGACGTTTGGGCGGATGCCGCCCCGCTCCAGGTGGCCCACATACCCCTCGCTCATCCGCAGCAGGCGCGAGAGCTGCCGTTGCGTCAGCCCCTTCGACAGCCTGGCCCGCCTCACCATCCGCGCCAGCCGTTCGTATGATTGCGCCTCGTGCATCGGCCCGCGTCCTTATTCGACCTCTTCCCCACAACGGGGAAGTTAGAGATGGGGCTCCGCCGCCCCATTGACAACGTAATTCACCATACCGCATAATGACAGTCGCCGCCACAGAACGGCTGTGCGGTTCATTTCACGCCCGGGGTGACGAATGGTGTGCGCCTGAGCGCTTAACGGCAAACGTCCCACAGGGCTGACAGGAGTACTCGATGATCTTGTTCAAGGCATGTCCCCGCTGCGGCGGAGACGTGGACACTTCCCAGGAAGAGGACGCCCGCTGCTTTCAATGCGCCTACAGGCCCGACGCCGACAGCCTGACGGCGCTGATGCGGCCCGGCGGCCCGTCCGGCAGCAGCTTCCATAACACATGCCCAAGGTGCGAGTCGACGGCGCTGGTGCTCCTGGATCGGCTGAGGGCCGAGGACAACTACTGCTACCGTTGCCGCCCCTGCGGCCACGTCTTCAGCCCAGCCTTCAGGTCCACCGCATGACACGTCGCGTGGCCGGGCATCTGGAGCGATGCGGGGTCTTTCCGAAGCCTCCTCCTCTATGCTCTCCGTGCCCTCTGTGGTGTAATCCTCCACCGGGCCTTGCAAAGGACGTGAGCCATATCCAATCATAGTGTCATGTCCGAGACATCCGAAGGGCCGCTCGCCCAGTACGAGTCGATGCGCGACTTCTCCCGGACGCCCGAGCCGGCGACGGGCGGGCCGAAGGGGCGCAACCTCCGCTTCGTCGTTCAGAAGCACGCCGCGTCGCGCCTACACTACGACGTGCGGCTGGAGGTCGACGGCGTACTCAAGTCGTGGCCGGTCCCCAAGGGGCCGTCGCTCGACCCGCGCGAGAAGCGCTTCGGCGCGATGGTCGAGGACCACCCGCTGGACTACGCGGACTTCGAGGGCATAATCCCGAAGGGCAGCTACGGCGCGGGCGAGATGATCGTCTGGGACACGGGGGTCTATTCGCCCGACGAGAAGGGCGTCCTGTCGTTCGGCGACCGCGACGAGGCGAACAGGCGGATGCGCGAGGAGCTGGAGGCCGGCAAGCTCTCCTTTACCCTGAAGGGCCGCAAGATGCGCGGCTCGTGGACGCTCGTGCGCACCAGCCGGGGGGAGCGCGACTGGCTCCTGATCAAGCACCAGGACCGCCACGCGGACGCCGAGCGGGACATCCTCGCCGAAGACCGATCGGTGTACTCCGGACTCACGGTAGAGGACTTGAAGGAGGGCCGTCTGCCCACGCCGGCAGGCCCTCCCCAGGGCAGCCCCGCGCCGTTTCCGGCACCGCTGAAGCCGATGCAGGCGCGGCTGATCGAGCGGCCGTTCTCGCATCCAGGCTGGATCTTCGAGCCCAAGCTCGACGGATACCGCGCCATCGCCTACGTACGCGGCGGCTCGGTAGTCCTGAAGAGCCGCACCGGCAGGGACATCACCGACCAGTTCCCGGAGGTCGCGGCCGACCTGCAAACGCAGTTATACGACGAGATGGTAGTCGACGGCGAGATCGTCGCCCTCGGCGAGGACGGGCTCCCCGACTTCGAGGTGATGCAGCGCCACGCCAACCCGGTCGCCCGCCGGCACCTGGGCCGTCTCGAGACCGCACCGCCGATCATCTACTACGCCTTCGACCTTCTGCACCTGGATGGCTTGAGCATCCAGAGGCTGCCCCTGCACGCGCGCAAGGAGTCCCTGCTGCGCTCGCTCGTCCCGGGCGATTCGCTCCAAGCCATCGACCACGTGGAGTCCCGGGGCGACGCCCTCTTCGAGGCGGCCCACCGTATGCGCCTTGAGGGAGTCGTCGCGAAGGACCGGAACAGCATCTACGAGCCCGGCGTCCGGAGCAGGCACTGGCTGAAGGCCAAGCACACCCAGTCCCAGGAATTCGTGGTGGGCGGGTATACCGAGGGGCAGGGCGAGCGTGCCTCGACCTTCGGCGCGCTCATACTTGGACACCAGACCAACGAGGGCCTCACCTACTGCGGCGCGGTGGGCAGCGGGTTCGACCGCGCGATGCTGGAGGGCCTGGCGGAGGAGCTTCGCGGACTCGATACGGCCGAGCCGCCCTTCGCCAACGCCGAGGCCGTCGAGGAGCAGTCGCCAAGATGGGTGCGCCCGGAGATGGTCGCGACCGTAAGGTTCACCCAGTGGACGGGCGACGGTAAGCTCCGCGCGCCGGTGTTCGTCGGCCTGAGAGCCGAGACTGATCCCGCAGCAGTGGTCCGCGAGCATCCCGACGCCGAGGCCCCCAAGACCGCCGTACCCGCAGAGGCGGCAACCCAGGGGGGCGGGGAGGGGCAGGGCTCGCCCGGGCGTCCCACCCCGGTCAGGTCCGTACTCGAACAGCTCGACGCGGGCAGCGATATCCTGGACCTGGACGTCGAGGGTCACAGGGTCCGCGTGACGAACCTCTCGAAGCCGCTCTGGCCTGCGGACGGCGAGCATCGAATGGTCACCAAGGGCGACATGGTCCGCTACTACGCCGCGATCGCCCCTTTGCTCCTGCCCCACCTGGTCGACAGGCCCATGACGCTGACCCGGTACCCCAACGGTATCGACGGCGGCAGCTTCTACCAGAAGCACGTGGAGGACCCGCCACCCTTCGTAAACACGATAGAGGTCTTCTCGTCCCACAACGAGGGCGACCGCAGCTACATCACTGTCGACAACCTTGCCACGCTGGTCTGGCTGGCGCAGCTGGCGGACATCGAGCTGCACCCCTGGTCGTCCAGGATAGCCGGCGAGCCCGATGCCTCCCGGCTTCCCACCGTATTCCACGGCTCCAGGGGGATTCTCGAGAGCAGCGTCCTCAACTACCCGGACTTCATAGTCTTCGACCTGGACCCATACATCTACTCAGGCCGCGAGAAGACCGGCGACGAGCCGGAGCTGAACCGCGCCGCCTTCGCCAGGACCCGCAGCGTCGCGCTGGCCCTGCGCCAGGTGCTGGACCAGCTCTCGCTGTCGTCGTTCGTCAAGACTTCGGGCAGGACCGGGCTCCATATCTACGTGCCGATCGTGCGCCAGTACGACTACAAGGCCGTCCGCAAGGTCTGCGAGACGTTGGGCGGATTCCTGCTCCGGCAGAACCCCCGCGACGTGACGATGGAGTGGTCGGTCGAGAGGCGCACGGGCAAGGTCTTCTTCGACCACAACCAGAACTCCCGCGGCAAGAACATGGCGTCGATATACTCGCTCAGGCCGCTGCCGGGCGCGCCCGTGTCCACCCCCGTCCGCTGGGACGAGCTGGAGCAGGTCTACCCGACCGACTTCACCATCGACACGGTGCCCGACCGGGTCGCGGAGATCGGCGACCTCTGGGCCGACATCCTGGCCTCCAAGCACGACCTCAAGCGGCTCCTGGAGGCCATGTGACTCGGGGCGAACCTCATCTCAATCCAGGCACGACCTCGCCGTGACGCCGCCATGATTGCGTACCAACCGCCGTAGGGGCGGGTTTGAAACCCGCCCTCCCCTCGACTACGCCGCTGGATCGCCCACCGGGCTGCCGCACCGGGCTTGACCGGCCGGGCGCCGCGGCCTTATCGTTGATAAGGGCGCGGGAGTAACTCAGCGGTAGAGTTCCTGCCTTCCAAGCAGGATGTCGCCGGTTCGAATCCGGTCTCCCGCTCCACCCCTACTCGAATCCCCTACCGGCGGATACCCGCTGCTTCTATCTCCCTCGCCAGGTCGACCGGCCTGACCGCTTCGATGTCCTCGGCAATCCGGTATCGTTCATCGCCGGGGTAGACGAAGAACTTCCTCTCAGGCTCTATGTGTTCGCATGCGCTGTGGAAACCCCTGCTCGGTCGCGGGGTGAGACTGCGCTTGATCTCGATTGCCCAGGGCCCTCTCCCCGGCAACGCCAATACGAGGTCGACCTCGGCCCCGCCCGACGCCCGGTAGAAGCTCGCCGCGGTGCGCTCTGGAGCGATGCCCAGGAGGCTCTCGATTACGAATCCCTCCCAGCTCTGCCCAACGACCGGATGCCCCAAGAGCTCCTCCTTGGAGCCTATGCCGAGCAGAGCGTGCACGATGCCGCTGTCGCGGACATATGTCTTCGGCGACTTCACCAGACGCTTCCCAACGTTGCTCCGCCAGGGCGGGAGCCGCCGCACCAGCAGCAGATCTACCAGGAGGTCCAGATACACTTGAATGGTCTTGCCGTCGACACCTAGACCGCGCGCCAGGGAGGCCGCGTTGAGCAGCCCTCCCTGGGTATGGGCCAGCATTACCCAGAATCGCCTGAGCGTCTCGGCTGGGATGCGCGGCCCAAGCTGGGGAACGTCGCGCTCGAGGTACGTACGGATGAAGCTCTCTCGCCACGACAAGCTTCGCCCATTGTCGGGCGCTAAGAAGCTGTCAGGAAAGCCGCCCCTGACCCATAGGGCGTCGTGGTCCGCTGCGCCTACCTCCAGGACGTCGAACGGGCTCAGCTCAAGGTATGCAATACGGCCGGCCAGCGTCTCGCCCGACTGCCTCAGAAGCTCGATGGAGGCCGACCCCAGGAGCAGGAATCGTCCCGACCGCTTGCCGCGCCTTCGTCCACGGTCGATCAGCCCGCGAAGACTCTGGAACAGGTCCGGAACGCGGTGGACCTCGTCGAGAATGACAAGCCGGTCCTCGTGGTCGGACAAGTAGAGCTCGGCATCCGATAGCCTCGCCCGGTCCGAGGGCGACTCCAGGTCGAGATAGACTGAATCGTCCCCTTGGGCGACTTTGAGGGCGAGCGTGGTCTTGCCGACCTGGCGAGGCCCAAGGAGAGCGACTGCAGCATTCTCCTCTAGCAGACTCTTTAGTTGTGCCTGTGACCGCCGAGATATCATCCTTGCAATTATGGACTATTACTCCAGATTTGCAAGGTTAATGTCGGGTCTCGCCTCGGACAATTATTGATGTCGGACCAGTGAGCGTGTAGAGTCATTCCGGCAGGCAAGTCACCACAATATCGAGACTGTATCGGAGGTTCGAATGGCCGGGCTACCCACTTTGCTGGATGTGATCGAGGCCAGGGGCAGGATCGCGCGCCACATAGTGCGCACTCCGCTCCACCACTACACCGCATTGGACAAGCTGATCGGGGCGGAGGTGTACGTCAAGCACGAGAACCACCAGCTCCTCGGCTCGTTCAAGATGCGGGGCGCACTGAACGTCGTGTCGCAGCTCCCGGACGAGCAGAAGAAGCGTGGCGCAATATGCGCCTCGACAGGCAACTTCGGCCAGGGCATAGCATACGCCGCGAAGCAGTTCGGCCTGGATGCGTCCGTCGCCATGCCCGAGGACGCCAACCCCGACAAGGTCGAGTCGATGCGCCGCCTCGGCGCGCAGATCATCTTCCACGGAAAGGACTTCGACGACGCGCGGGAGCACTCGGAGAGGCTGGCGCGCGAGGAGGGCTACTACTACGTCCACTCGGCCAACGACCCCGGCCTGGTGCCCGGTGTGGGCACCTATTCGCTAGAGATCATGGAAGACCTGCCCGACGTGGACGTCATCATCGTGCCTGTAGGCGGCGGCAGCGGGGTATGCGGCGCTTCCGTCGTAGCCAAGGCCCTGAATCCCCGCGTGCAGGTAATCGGCGTGCAGTCGGAGCAGGCCAACGCGGCGTACCTCTCGTGGAAGGAGGGCCGGGTCGTCGAGTCGCCCATGGGTACGAAAGCTGAGGGCCTCGCCACGCGCTCCGGTTACGAGTACACCCAGTCCATCATGCGCGAGCTGATGGACGACCTGGTCCTGGTGTCCGAAGAGGAGCTGGACCGGGCCATTGTGCTGCACCTGGAGAACACCCACAACCTCGCGGAGCACGCCGGCGCGGCGTCCCTGGCGGCGGCGGTCAAGATCAGGGACCGGCTGTCAGGCAAGAAGGTCGCCCTGGTACTGAGCGGCGGCAACATCACCGCCGACCAGCTGCGGGTGGCGCTGGCCCGCTAACCCCTGCGCGGTCCCTCATGTCGAGCATCTCCGCCTTGATGCTCCTGACGGCCGACGGGCCGCGGTAGACGAGGCCCGTGTAGACCTGCACCGTGTCGGCGCCGGCATCGAGAGCTTCCTGGGCGTCCTGCCCGGTGAAGACGCCGCCGCAGGCGTTTATCCCGATGCCGTTACCCACTTCGCCCCGCAGGTCCCGCACCAGGTCTAGCATCCTCTGGTAGATGGGACGGCCGCTGAGTCCTCCCCGGCCGACGGCGAGCCTTGGGTCCTGTGTGGGCCGGCTATTGGCTGCGGTGATTCCATCGACTCCGGCATCGCCGCACGTCCGGGCGAGTGCGAGGACTGACTCAGCCTCCGTGCCCTGTCCTGGCGGGTACGGCGGCAGCTTGACCGCGATCGGCTTCGCGCGGCCGTCGTTCAACCTGCCCAGCAGCTCGTGGAGCGCCCCCGGCTCGTGGAACACGCGCAGCCCGGCCGTGTTCGGCGAGCTGATATTCACCTCGACGGCGTCCACGAGCGGCTCCAGAATCCGGTGGCACGCCGCCACCTCGTGAATCGAGGTGCCCGAGATGCTCGCCGCGATGAGTACGCCCATGGTCTTGTCACGGGCGTGGGCGAGCTTCCGTGCAGCTGCCGCGAGGCCCTTGCCCGGAAAGCCGAGCGCGTTCGTCAGCGACTCCTCGTCAGGGTCCCGGAACAGCCTGGGCTTCTCGTTGCCCGGCCTTGGGTCCAGGGTCACGGTACCGGCGACCATGTAACCGAACCCCCACGTCGCGAGGGACGGAAGGAGCCGGCAGTCCTTGTCGAACCCCGCGGCGAGCCCCACGGGGTTGCGGATCTCCATGCCGCACCATCGTGAAAGTAGACGCCGGTCGTCGGACCTGGAAGCTCCCGGGAGCGCCCTCCACGCGGGCGTGACGCGGAGCGCATCCTCGGCAACCTTCTGAGCGGCCTCAGCATCCAGCCTGAAGAGCAGAGGACGGGCTATCCGGCGATAGAGCTCCGGCAAGATTCCTCCCCGGTGGCGCGCCCAAGCGGGCCGGACGCCCCGTCATTCGCGCCGCTTCTACAGCAGCACTATAGAGCATCGGGCAGCCGAACGTGCAATGCTGATACGAAAACGCGGGCTCGTTGACCGGCGTTTCCTATGGCATTAGACTTGGCCTACTGGTTGGGTCGCGAAGCTGTCCGGGTAGTCCTGGAGTGCCGACATGACCGCGTATATCGCCCGGCGCCTGCTCATAGCCTTCTTCACGATAGCGATGATATCGGTGCTCGCCTTCTTCGTCGTCGAGCTGCCCGAAGGAGACCAGGCGACCAAGCGCTTCGACAGGACCCGCGCGGTGAGCTCCAGCGAGATCCAGGCACAGGAGATGGTGGACGAGCTGCGCCGCTACCTGAACCTGGACAGGCCCATCTACATCCGGTACGGCGCCTGGATATGGAACCTGCTGCAGGGGGACATGGGAATCGCTTTCGGGCCGACGGGAAACGGGCTCCTATACCAGAAGACGGTCAAGTCGATCATCGGCGACCGGCTGTGGATCACCATCGCGTTGACCGGGTTCACGATCCTGGTCACGTGGACCTTCGCGATACCCGTCGGAATCTACTCTGCCGTCCGCCAGCACTCCGTGGGCGACTACGCCTTCACCCTGCTCGGATTCTCCGGGCTCGCGGTGCCGGACTTCCTCCTTGGCCTGGTGCTGATGTACATCGCCTATGCCTACTTCGACCAGAGCGTGGGCGGGCTCTTCTCCGCCGACTATGCCAACGCGCCGTGGAGCCTGGGAAAGGCCTACGACTTCATCCAGCACCTCTGGATCCCCGCGGTCGTACTGGGGACGTCGGGCACGGCCAGCCTGATCCGCATCATGCGCAACAACCTGCTGGACGAGCTGAACAAGCCCTACGTCATAACGGCAAGGGCGAAGGGACTGGGGTCCGCCAGGATCATTCTTAAGTACCCGGTTCGCGTGGCCATCAACCCGCTGATCAGCACCATAGGTTACCTCCTGCCGTCGCTGGTGAGCGGCAGCGTGATCGTGTCCGTGGTGCTGAGCCTGCCCACCATCGGGCCGGTGTTCCTCACCGCGATCCAGGACGAGGACATCTACCTGGCAGGAATCATAGTGTTGCTGCTGGGGATGCTCACCGTGGCGGGCACGCTGATATCGGACATCCTGCTTGCCGTCGTGGACCCAAGGATCAAGTACACGCGCTAGGTCGCTGGGCAGCCACTCAGCCCAAAACGGCAGACGAGCGCTGACCGGCCATCACCTGGTGGTTCATGGGGCGGCATTCACCCAGTGTGAAGCTGCGTTCACTCGCCGCCGAGCCTTCGTCCTACAGGGCCGTCCAGTCTCACTTGGGCCAGCACCGCAGTGAGCGCCCTCTTAGCAGGTTCAGAGAATATTCCAATACGCCATGCGAAAACATATTTGGCCCGGTTCTAAGATATGGTATACTGTGCCCAGGCTGGAATTGGTGGCGTTCTGTAGCTGATCCAGCTATAATTGAAGGGTAACCTTCGGCGGGTCGAAAGTGAGCCTCCCGGAAGGCTAGCCGGCATCCCGCACAGACGCAGACAGTCACCTCTTCACGGCTCCAGGCGGCAGGCCCGCCGGCCACGTCCGAGTCTCGCGAGAGAGACCGCCGAAACCGGCGACACGAGCCCGCCCCGACTCGACAGGCAGGAGAAGTCTATGGCAGTTGTTGAAGCGCGTACCAGGCAGACCGACGCGTACACGTCCAGCGACATCCAGGTCCTCGAAGGGCTGGAGGCCGTACGCCTCAGGCCGGGCATGTACATCGGCACCACAGGCCAGGCCGGCCTGCATCACCTCATCTACGAGCTGGTCGACAACGGCGTCGACGAGTTCATGGCCGGCGAGTGCACGCGCATTCACATTGTCATCAGGGCGGACGGCTCCGTCATGGTCGAAGACGATGGACGGGGGATTCCCGTCGACAAGCACAAGACGACGGGCCTGTCCGGCGTCGAGACGGTCATGACGACCCTGCACGCGGGCGGCAAGTTCGGCGGCAAGGCGTACAGCGTGTCGGGTGGGCTGCACGGAGTCGGGGCCTCCATCGTGAACGCGCTGTCCAACACCCTCCGTGTGGAGGTGTACCGGGGCGGCAAGCTGCACGTCCAGGAATTCGCCAAGGGAGACGCAGCCACGTCGCTGCGCTCCACCCCCCTCGCCGAGGACGAGGCGGACAGGCACGGTACGGTCGTCACCTTCTCGCCCGACGACAGCATCTTCGAGGCCATCGACTACGACTTCAACGTGCTGTCCCAACGATTCAAGGAGATGGCGTACGTCAACAAGGGCCTGGAGATTGCGTTCCGATGCGAATGGCGCCGCACCGGCGAGCAGCCGGAGCTGGCGGAGGACGCCCCACCCGCCCAGGAGGTCACGTATAAGTTCGACGGCGGGATCCAGGAGTTCGTGTCGACGCTGAACGCCAACCGCACCATCCTGCACAAGGACCCGGTCTACATAGAGCGGCAGGTCAACGGGACCAGGGTCGAGGTGGCGCTCCAGTACCACGACGCCTTCAGCGAGTCGGTGTACGCCTTCGCAAACTGCATCAACACGCAGGACGGCGGCACGCACCTGACCGGCTTCAAGTCGGCCATGACTCGCGTGGTGAACGACTACGCCCGCAAGCAAGGCCTGCTGAAGGACGGCAACCTGGCGGGCGAGGACACCCGGGAGGGCCTGACCGCCGTTGTAAGCGTCAAGCTGCCGGACCCCCAGTTCGAGGGCCAGACCAAGACCAAGCTGGGCAACCCTGAGGTCAGGAACCAGGTCGAGGGCGTCGTGGCCGAGACGGTCCAGATATTCCTGGAGGACCACCCGCAGGACGCCAAGCGGATCATCGACAAGTGCCTCACGTCCCAGAAGGCCCGCGAGGCCGCGCGCAAGGCCCGCGAGCTCATCATCCGCAAGAACGCGATGGACGGCGGGTCGCTGCCCGGCAAGCTGGCGGACTGCTCGGACAAGAACCCCGAGAACTGCGAGCTATACCTCGTGGAGGGCGACTCCGCAGGGGGCACGGCCAAGATGGGGCGGGACCGGGCCTTCCAGGCCATCCTGCCCCTGCGCGGCAAGATCCTCAACGTCGAGAAGGCCCGCGAGGAGAAGATGCTGTCCAACGAGGCGATCCAGTCGATAACCATCGCCATCGGCGCGGGCCTTGGCGAGGACTTCGACGTGGAGAAGCTCCGCTACCACCGCATCATCATCATGACCGACGCGGACGTCGACGGCTCGCACATCCGCACGCTGCTGCTCACCTTCTTCTACCGCAACATGCAGCCGCTGATCTCCGAGGGCCACCTGTACATGGCCATGCCGCCGCTCTACGGCGTGACCCAGGGCAAGAAGCACCAGTGGGTCTACACCGACGCGGAGCTGGACAAGGCCCTGGCGAACATCAACGGGCGGGGTAAGCCGTCCATCCAGCGCTACAAGGGCCTGGGCGAGATGAACGCGGAGCAGCTCTGGGAGACGACGATGGACCCGGAGGTCAGGACCCTGATGCAGGTCACCCAGGGCGACGGCGCATACGCCGACGAGATGTTCTCGCTGCTAATGGGCGACGTGGTGGAGCCGCGCAAGCACTTCATCCAGTCCCACGCCAGGGAAGTAACGAACCTCGACGTCTAGCCCGCCTAGCGGACTACGAACTGATAGCCGACCACGCTCTCCGGATCTTCTATGATCTGTCGGCCTGGGGCTTCCATGTGAGTCTCGACCGGAATCGCCGCAGGACGAGGATAGAAACGGCGGCCGCTATGGCTGCTATGGCCAGGCTGGCCTGCTGAACACCCCCAACGAATTCGGACCTGAATGCTCCAAAGAGCTCCCGGAGCTTGCCAGACATGAGGGTGAAGGTGTTTCCGAAATCGCCACTGGACTGAGCCATGATGTTGGCATGAATCTGGTCGAAGCCCGGGGCGAACACGGAGTCATAGAATGGGCCTACCACTAGGAAGGTCGCAGCCGCGGATATGAACAGGAAGGCAGACGCCCACGCTGCTCTAGCTGGCCAGGTGTTGCCGCCGACAAATCCTACTGCAAGCAGCAGAATAGGCACACACACATAGACAATCCATCCGTATCGGCGCACTGCCATGGAGAGGCTATGCACGTCGTCCAGATCTCTGAGGGCCTGGTTTCTGGGACGGGCGTCTTGGACATACTGGTGAGCAAATACGTAGCCGTCGGCCAGCAAAGAGCGCACGTCGTCTAGGACTCTCACTGCATACTCGCTACGCTTAACCAGCTCGGCACGAAGGTCCTCCTCTGTGTATGTGTAGCCGTCCCTGAAGAGATCTCGTAGTTGGTCCAGGGTGTCGGCCCTGTCACCCAGATAAGCGCGCAGGTCGACGTCGTCGTACGTCCAACCCTCGGCCAGTAGCTTCCTGCCATCATCCAATAGGCCCACGGCCTCAACCGCCCCAGTCTGAACCAGACCCGCCCTGAGATCAGAGTCAGTGAACCTTATCTGGTTGGGAACAGGAGACAGTATCAATGGACGGACTGCGGCGACTACGTCGTTACGAGGCTGTCTGGTGACATCGGCTACAGACACTCCGGGCGGCAGACATGCCGGCAACGAGGCCCAGGAGAGGGATGCGCTAATGGCCTCAGTCCTCGTGCGACAGACTGGCAGGGCTGACACCCTTCTGGCGAGAGCTGCGCCTACCACTTCCACGAGAGCTCCCTCAGCCCGCCGTTTATTGTCGACCAGTGACACCACGACCAAGAAATCCGCCGACCGGCCCATGAGATACGGAGAAACGTTATCTATCAGCATCTCGGCCTGCTGCTGAACCCACCGTGGCGGAGCGGCCTCGCGCAATACCCCCACTACCTCGTCATCGGTGACCTCTACGCCATAAGGCAGTATCACGGTACTACCGAGGTCTTCGCGTACAACAGGACCTATGACATCCACATATAGGAGGTCGTAGGCGTCCGTCTCGCGCAGTATTGACTTGACCTCCTCGATGGCTGCATTCGCTTGCGTATCGGACAAGCGTATCCTCAACAGGAACTCGTCGGCCCTCCCCGTGAGGAACGGTGTAACCTCTTCAAGCGCCGACTCGGCCTGTGACTGCATCCACTGACCGGTCACGATGCGATTGGCGGCCTGAACTAGTCTATCGGCTGCTGCTTCGTTAGTCCCGAACAGACTCTGGATCCAGCGGGGCACCTCCGGGCTGGCTGCTATGGCTTCGTAGACGGAAGCTCGTATCTGCGGCTCAATCTCCCGCTCGAATAGACGATCATAGATGCCGCTCTCTTGCAGTATGGCCTTGGCCTCTTCCAAAGAAGTCTCCACTTGGGCGTCGGTGAAGAGAATCCTGATCTCGAAGTTGTCGGACTGACCTAGGAGGTACGGCGTCACTTCTTGCAAGGCAGTGTCGGCTTGAGATTGCGCCCACTCGGGCGTCAATATGCTCATAGTCGCCTGCGTCAACCTCTCAACAGCGACTTCAGTAGACCCGAACAAATGGGGGCCCCACCGTGACACGTTCTCGTCGGCGGATATCGCCTCGCGAATTCGTGGCTTCGCTTCTTGTTCGAGAAGGGAGGTGTAGATGTCGGCATCGCTCATAAGCATTGGTAGCTCTTGCAGCATGGCTTTGGCATACTCGCCTGGATGGACAGCTACCGTAAAGTCATCCCTCTTGGCCGAGATGTACTCGCCCATTTGAAGGGCTGTTGGTGCAACCAAGTCTTCCAAGGTCTCTGGGGGCAGGGCACGATTAGCTGCATCGACTATCTGGAGAGTGGTCAACATAGACAGGTCGAGGGGATTCTCACCGACGCCGAAGTCCAGCTCGCGAGTATCTTCGACAGCCGCCGCCAGTACGTCGACCATGATGAATCGGTACACATCAGCTTCCCGGAGTTGCTTCGGGTAAAAGACGGGATCCAGAAAGGTGTCGCTAAGCCGCAGTAATACCAGAGCAGAGAATAGGACGGGAATCAGGGTGACTCCGAGGAGGACTCCGATAGTCCGACGAAGCCAGATCAATGCAGCACTCTCGCCGAACTTCTACATTCCAGTTCTTCTCACCCTTCCGACGGCCTTCTCACCCACTTTGAACAGGAAGAATCCTCTTCCCGTCTCATCTAATGCCCGGAGAAACACTTCGTCCATGTCCGTGCCGAGGATGGTTTCGCCCCTGGGAGATATGGCTATGAACTCGCCCCAGTGCTGGGACTCTAGGGGCTTGCCGTATCGCTCGTAAAGGTCGTCTCCCAGTTCCATCGGGTCATGGTCGTGGTAGTTCGTCATAGCTCGTGCCCACCCCTCCAGACTACCCCCACAGGTTCGTGCTGAAGTAGCGCTCGCCTATGTCGTTGATGATCGTGACGACGCGGCCGCTGCGGGCCTCGCTAGCCGCCAGGAAGGCTCCCTGCATGTACGCGCCCGAGGACTGGCCTGCGAAGATGCCCTTCGACGCCAGCACGGCTGACATCCTGTAGCCGTCGTCCACCTCGATGCGCACCATCCGGTCGACTATGTCCTCGTCGAAGGTGTCGGGCACGATATGGCCCTGGCCCAGGGGCTTGAGCCCCTCGACGCCGGGCCACTCGTCGAAGTTGATGCCGACGACCTCGATGTTCGGGTCGTGCTCCTTGAGCCGCCTGCCGACGCCGCTGATGGTGCCGCCGGTGCCGACGCCCGCGACGAAGTGGGTGATGCCGTCGACCTGCCGGAGTATCTCCTCGGCCGTGGTCTCGTAGTGCGCCTGCGGGTTGTTGGCGTTGGAGTACTGGTCGCAGTAGAAGTACCGGTCCGGGTCGGCTTCGTAACGCCGCTTCACCTCGTAGAGCGTCTCGTCGTAGCCGAGCATGGGGTCGGTGAAGGTGAGGGTCGCCCCGTGTGCCAGGAGGCGCTTCTTGCGCTCCTCGCTGGCGTTCTCGGGCATCACCAGCTCCACGCTGTAGCCCAGAACCGCGCCGATCATCGCGTAGGCAATGCCGGCGTTGCCCGACGTAGCGTCGAGTATCACCCGGTCCTTCGTCAGCCTGCCGGTGAGGATCGCGTCGACCAGCATCCTGAGCACCGGGCGGTCCTTGATGGAGCCGCCGGGGTTGAGCTGCTCGCACTTGGCGAATATCTCGGCTGTCCCGATGTCCAGCGGCAGGTCGAGCCTCACGGTCGGAGTGTTGCCGATCGCGGCGAGGGGAGGGTAGGACGCTATGAAGTCGAGGTGGTCTTGCGGGATGGGCACGGCTGCAGTCCGGTCGCCGGGGTCGGCGCATGGTTAGGGATTGAGTTTGAACAGTATACCCTAACGGCTACCTGGTCCTGGGATTCAGCACGTCGTTGAGGGCGTCGCCCAGGAGGTTCCAGCACAGGATGAGCAGCCACGCCGCGATCCCGGGCGCGAGCAGCATCCACGGCTCCTCTCGTATGACGCTGATGTGGCCGCCCTCCAGGAGCATCGTGCCGAGGCTGGGCCTGGGCGGCTGTATGCCGAGCCCCAGCCAGCTCAGGATGATCTCCGTGCCGACGTATGCGCCCATGCCCATGCTGACGGTGACCACTATAGGCGCGATGGCGTTGGGCAGCAGGTGCTGGAATAGGATCCTCGCGGTCGACGCGCCGCTCGCCCTGGCCGACTCGATGTACTGGGTCTCCTTCAGGAACAGGATCTGGCCGCGTACCAGGCGCGCCATCCCTATCCAGCCGAAGCCCACCAGGGCGATGGAAACGACGAAGTAGTCGACCACGCCTATCCGGACGATTCCGTCGAGGAAGTCGAACCTGTCTTCCAGGCCTCTCACAAAGTCGAGGATGCGGGGGCGCAGCGTGGCCGCGATGATTATGACCAGGAAAATGTCGGGGAACGACGCGAAGACCTCGCCGGTCCGCATGATCAGCGAGTCGACGCCCTTACCGAAGTACCCGGCGATGAGGCCCAGGGTCACGCCTATCAGGATGCCGCCGGTTAGCATCGCAACGAGGGTGAGGATCACAGTGTTCTGGATTCCCCACAGCACCCTGGTGAAGAGGTCCCGGCCCGCCCTGTCCGTGCCGGCAAAGTGGGACTCCGTCCAGAAGGCCCCCGGGCCCTGGTCGAGCACGTAGCTCGGGGCCTTGCGGATGACCGTGTAGTCCTGCGCGGTGTAATCGTATGGCGACACCCATGCGGCGAAGATGCCCGCCGAGTAGATGATCGCCAGCACCACCATGCAGGTCACCGCGATCTTCTTTCGCACCAGCCGGGCCATGGCGCGTGCCAGGTGGCCCCTGCTGCGCTGGGTCTGCTCCTCTTCGGCTACGGCCGCAAGCTCCTGGACTGCCATGCCAGGCCTACTGGTACCGTATCCGCGGGTCGATGATGGCGTACGTCACGTCGGCCAGCAGGTTGGCCAGAACGAACGCGCCGGACCCGATCAGCGTGATCGCCATGATTACCGGGTAGTCCCTGTTGAACACCGACTCGACGGCGAAACGGCCTATGCCGGGTATGCCCATGATGGTCTCGGTTATGAATGCACCGCTGATTAGCCCCGCCAGAGAGAACGCCAGGATGGTCACGATGGGTATCAGCGAGTTACGGAAGACGTGCCGGCCGTTCACTACCATCTGTCCCAGCCCCTTCGAGTGTGCCGTGCGGATGAAGTCCTGCCCCAGCGTATCGAGCGTGCTGGCGCGCATGAGCCTCGTGAGCCCGGCGATACCGGGCACGCCCATCGTGATGGCGGGCACGACGATCCTGGGGTCGAAGACGCCGCCCCAGCCCGAACAGGGGACCCAGCTCAGCTTCAGGCAGAAGGTCCACAACAGCGCTGGCACACTGACCATGACAGGGACCGACATGAGCACAAGGGCAATGGTGACGGCGGTCGGGTCCTCCCATCTGCCCTGCCTGTGGGCTATGAAGAAGCCGATGGGCAGCCCAAACCCGAGACTGATCACCATGGCCGCGATGGCGAGCTGGGCAGACACCCACATCTTGTTGATGATCAGCTCGCGTACGGGCTGTCCCCGGTACCTGTAGCTCTCCCCGAAGTCGCCCTGGACGAAGTTCCAGATGTAGTCGCCGTACTGGACGAAGAAGGGGCGGTCGAGTCCCAGCTGGGCGCGGATTCGCTCGGCGATCTGCTCGTCGTAGCGGTTGCCCAGGATGACCCTGACGGGGTCGCCGGGCCCGTACGTGCCCAGGGTGAAGGTCATCAGCGATGCCGCCAGCAGCAGCACCGGAAGCCAGAGGAGACGCTTGACTATGTACTTCCACATGCTATAGAGCGCCCCTCGACGACTTTTGCCAAGATACCCGCTGGGGTCTGAACCCGCAACCTGGGACAGTGCACCTGCTAAGAATTATCTCGAAATGCCTCCTGCAACCCCCGACCTGGGCAGAGCGTTCGCCCTGAGCTTGTCGAAGGGCAGTGCACTGTCAGCTCATATGGTTTGAACAGTCCCTACAGTACGGGAGGGAGCCCCGTGGCTTCGGGACTCCCTCCACTCTAAGTTGTCGATTGTATCTAACCGTCGGTGAGCCTGATCTGCCTCAGCTTCGGCACGATCATCGGCGTCATCACGTAGCCTTCCACGTAGTCCTTCACGAGCGCGTACCGGTCTCCGGTGAACCACATGGGCACCCACGGCGCGGCATCGACGATCATCTGCTCGGCCTGGTGATACAGGTCGATCCGTCTCTGGATATCGGCCTCGGTCCTCGCCTCCTCTAGGATGGCGTCGATCGCGGCATCCTGGAAGTCGCCGTGGTTGATGCTGCTCTCGCTGTGGAACAGGATGTCCAGGAAGTCCTGCGGGTCCGGGTAGTCCGCCTCCCAGCCAAGCCCGGCGTACGCCTGGAACTTCTTCGCGTCCAGGTCCTCCAGGTACGTGGCCCACTCCACCTGCTGGATCTCGACCTCTACGCCCAGCTCCTGCTTCCACATCTCCAGCACGACCTCCAGGTCGAGCCCGATGGTCCCGCCCGTGCCGGGCACTGTCACCACGATGCGCGGCCTGGACTCGGCATCCGGGTACTTGGACTCGGAGAGGAGCTTGCGCGCCAGGTCCGGGTCGTGCAGCAGCCCATTTATGTTCTCCGTGTACCCGGGGAATCCGGGCGGAAGGATACTGTAGGCGGGCTCCACCAGCTCGGACAGGACTCCTGTCGCTATCAGCTCCTTGTCGACGGCGTGGTTGAGCGCCTGGCGGAACTTGACATCGTCGAACGGGGCCATGCTCGCGTTGAACCCGATGTAGGAGACGCTGAAGCCCGGCGGTGCGACGACAAGCTCCTTGTTCAGGGGCTCGCTGGGATCGAGCACCCGCTCCAGGTCGTACAGGCCCACGCCGGTGATCTCGATCTCGTCGTTCTCGTACATGGCCATCGCCTGGCCGCCGGCCAGGTTCATGACGACGGTCTCGACGCCCGCTGGCTCGCGGTAGTAGTCCTCGTTGCGCTCCAGCACGATGCGCTCGCCTATCCGGTACTCGGAGAGCTTGAAGGGCCCGGTGCCTACGGGATTATCGATCCACCAGCTCCTCCCGCCGGCCTCCACGACCTCGCGGTCGAGCACGTTGGCCGTCGGATAGGTCAGCTTGGCAAGGAAGTAGGCCTTGGCCGCGTCGGTCGTTATCTCGAGGGTGTGGTCGTCGATGACCTTGATGCCCACGATCTCGTCCGCTTCGCCCTCGAAGTACTTCTCGGCGCCGACGATGTCGTTCAGGTAGGTGTCGGCCACCGGCGACGCGGTATCGGGCGCGGCGGCCCTCTCCAGGGACCACTTGAAGTCGTGGGCCGTCACGGGCTTGCCGTTGTGGAACTTCGCGTTGGTCCGCAGCTTGAACGTGTAGACCGTGCCGCCCTCGATGGTCCAGCTCTCGGCGATGTCGGGCACGAGCTTGAGGTCCGTGTCCAGGGTGACGAGGCCGCTGAACACCTCCGTTACGATGCCCGCCGAGGTCGTGTCCCCGGTCAGATGAGGGTCGAGGGTGGGCGGATCGGACCACAGCCGCCTGAACGTGCCCGTCGGCAGCGGCTCGGTGAACTGGCTCGGCTGCTGCTCGAGGTTTACGGGCGTGCCCTCCGGAGCAGCCTTTTCCTCGGGCTGCTCGGACTTCGTCTCCTCTGCGGGCGCAGCAACGGCTGCGGCAGACGAGGGCGGCGTCTGGGTGGGCTCGTCGGCTACTTCCGAGTCGCCGCACGCGACGGCGGCCAGTGAGAGCACTGCAAGCAAAGACACTAGGACGATAAGCACTCTGTTCATGGCATCTCCTGCGCTGTGAGAATTCTATCCTGGTCGAAAGACCCGGTGGATCCCTTACTGGTCCCCGTTCGTGTTTCCTATGGAGTGTGTCAGGTAGGCACTGATGAAGTCGTCCATGCCGCCGTCGAGAACGCCCTCCGCATCGGACGTCTCATGGCCTGTCCGGTGGTCCTTCACCATCTTGTAGGGGTGCAGCACGTAGCTGCGTATCTGGTTGCCCCACTCCGCCGAAATATGGTCGCCCTTCAGCTTGGCCACTTCCTGCGACCTCAGCTTCATCTCCCGCTCTACCAGCCTGGCGGTGAGGATGCGCATGGCGATGGCCTTGTTCTGGTACTGGGACCGCTCGTTCTGGCAGCTCACCCGTATGCCCGTGGGCTCGTGGGTGATGCGGACGGCCGTCGAGTTCTTCTGGACGCTCTGGCCGCCCGCGCCGCCCGCCTTGAACACCTCGATCCTGAGGTCCGCGGGGTCTATCTCGATGTCCACTCCCTGCTCGACCTGCGGGAGCACCTCCACCAGGGCGAATGACGTATGCCTGGCGTGGTCGGCGTCGAACGGCGACAGCCTGACGAGCCGGTGCACTCCGCGCTCCGATCTCAGGTAGCCGTAAGCGTACTCGCCTGAGACCTGGAGCACGGCGCTCTTGATGCCGCCCTCCTCACCGGGAGACACGTCGAGCACCTGGCTCTCGAAGTCGCTCCGCTCCGACCACCTCAGCAGCATCCGCACTATCATCCTCACCCAGTCCTGGGACTCCACGCCCCCGGCCCCTGCGTGGACCGCGACGATTGCGTTGCCGCGGTCATACCTGCCTGACAGGGATAGCTGGAACTCGCGGCGGTCGAGCGTCTCGGTCAGCCGTTCGAGCTCCTCGACGAAGGTCTCCGACAGCGAATCGTCCCTCTCGGCTATCGACACGTCGACGAGCTCAGCGAGGGACCCTGCGTCCTCGTCGATCTTGCTCCACGCCTCCACGTCGGCCGTCAGCCCCGAGAGCCGCTTCATCTTCGACTGGGCAAGGCTCCGGTCTTCCCAGAAACCGGGCGCTATCGTTTCTCGTTCGAGCTGGACCATCTCTCCGCGCTTCCCCTCGATGTCAAAGACGCACCATTAGGTCCGAGACTCGCACGCGAAGCCGCGCAACATCACCCTTCAAGTCATGCATAGGTAAGTGTCCCTCGGAAGCCCCGGTTTACGGCGTCCAAATAGTTAAACGCCGGGGCGGAGTGGCAGGTTAGCACCCGCGGAGAAATACGGCCCGCATTATATCAAACGCCCCCGCCGGTTCCCGGACAGGATGCGGGACTCCTGCGGTCAGCCCAGCGACACCTTGGGCGCGAGTCGTGGGTCCGTCATAGTCGCAGGGTCCAGGATCTCGTCGAGCTGCGCCTCGGTGAAGTCCGTGCGGCGTGCGGCGACCTGCTTCACGGTCTCTCCCGTCGCCTGCGCCTCCTTGGCGATGGCCGCGCTCCGGTCGTAGCCGATGTGCGGCACCAGGGTGGTCACGATGGCGAGGCCGTTGTGAACCATGCGCGGCCCCGCGTCGGTGGCGCTGATGCCGGCAACGCACTGGTCGGCGAAGTTGCGGGCAGATGTCGTGAGGACGTCGATCGACTCGAGCAGATTGTGGGCGGCCACTGGCATCATCACGTTGATCTCGAAGTTCCCGGACTGCCCGGCGATGGTGACGGCTGCGTCGTTGCCGATCACGTGGGCGGCTGCCTGGCAGACCGACTCCGGGATCACCGGATTGACCTTGCCCGGCATGATGGAGCTCCCCGGCTGGACCTCCGGAAGCTCTATCTCGCCTAGGCCGGCGCGCGGGCCCGAGCCGAGCCAGCGCACGTCGTTGGCGACCTTCATCAGGCTCACCGCCACCGTCCGCAGCGACCCGCTCGCCTCGACGATAGCGTCGAGGCTGCTCTGGGCCTGGAAGTGGTTGTCGGTCTCCCTGATCGGCATGCTCAGCATCTCGGTGAGCTTGGCGCACACCCGGAGAGCGAACTCGGAGTGCGTGTTCACGCCGGTGCCGACCGCAGTGCCCCCCAGCGCCACCTCGGACAGCCCGTTCATGGCGTTGCCCAGCCGCCTGATGCCCCGGTCGACCTGGCCGGCGTAGCCCTGGAACTCCTGGCCCAGGCGGATGGGCGTTGCGTCCTGCAGGTGCGTGCGCCCGGTCTTGACGATGGGCATGAACTCCTCTGCCCGTGCGTCGAGCTGGCCCTGGAGCTGGGAGAGGGCGGGGATCAGGCCGTCGGATATGCCTGACAGAGCCGCAAGGTGGATGGCCGTGGGGATGACGTCATTGGAGGACTGGCCGAGGTTTACGTGGTCGTTGGGGTGCACGGGGTCGCGGGAGCCGAGCTCGCCGCCCAGCATCTCCACCGCGCGGTTCGAGATGACCTCGTTGACGTTCATATTCGTCGATGTGCCGGACCCTGTCTGGAATATGTCCACGACGAAGTGGTCGTCCAGCCTGCCGTCGACCACCTCTGTGGCCGCGGCCACGATGGCCTCCGCGATCTCGGGGTCCAGCAGCCCGAGCTCCTGGTTCACCTGGGCCGCGGCCAGCTTGATCTGGCCCAGCGCCCGGATGAACGACCTGGGGAAGCGAAGGTTGCTGATGGGGAAGTTCAGCGCGGCCCTCATCGTCTGCGCGCCGTAGTACGCATCCGCCGGCACCCGCAGCTCGCCCATGGAGTCGCGCTCGACGCGCATAGCCTGTTCCGATGTCATGTCGGCCTCCGTCATATCGGTGTCTGGTTGACGCTTGGTAGGGGCGGATTCGAAATCCGCCCTGTCTTCGCAGGACGCCTGTTCAACGGGTAACGGCGTCAGGGACGTCAGGTGCCAGCTCCGCCGTCAGGAAATCGGCGACGCGCTCGGCCACCTCGATCTCGTGGTCGACCATCCCATGGTTGGCGTCAGGGACCTCGTGGAACTCGACCGGCTGCTTCACGTCGTCGAGCGCCCTCTGCAGCTCCACCGACGGGACCACTCCGTCCTTCTGGCCTGCAATGAAGAGCTTGGGCCTCTTGTCCTTCGACAGGGCGGGATCGCGCACGGCCGACAGCGGCGGGGCTATGAAGACGAAGGCCTTCGCCGCCTTCACCTGTCGAACGCCCCCCAGCAGCACGCCGGCGCCGAACGAGTGCCCCACTGCGGCCATCCGCCTCGGGTCGGCCCACTTCAGCCCGTCGAGAACGCGGAACGCCGCCTTCACGTCGTCCAGTTCTTTGTCGCCGTTTGTGAAGTCGCCCGAGCTCTCGCCCACGCCCCTGAAGTTGAACCTCAGGCTGGCAATGCCCCTGTGCATGCACGTCCAGTCCATGGCCGACAGGACCAGGCTCTCCATGTCGCCGCCCAGCATCGGGTGCGGGTGGCACAGCACCGCCGCGGGGGGAAGGCTGTTCAGGCCCTCAGGCCGTGCCGCTATGCCCTCCAGGGTGATGCCGCCGCTGCTATAGATGTCGAGTCGCGTGTGTCCCAAATCATAGTTCCTGCGACCCCACACCGTCATACCGGCGGAATCCGGTATCCAGTCCCCGGCCCGCGCCGTGCGTCAAGCGACGATGGGCGGAGCCATCACGTGGGAGCCTGTAGCTCATGGTAGGTGACGGCTATGGAGTTTGACAAGCTCCGTTGCTAGAATGAGGGACGTCGGCCACCCCACCCACGAGGAGCTTCAATTGAGAGAAGTCGACCTGCGCAGCGACACCAAGACCCGCCCTACGCCTGAGATGCGGCAGGCCATGGCAACCGCCGAGGTGGGGGACGACGTGGCGGGCGAGGACCCCACCGTAAACAGGCTGGAGGCGATGGCCGCGGAGATGCTCGGGAAGGAGGCCGCCGTGTTCGTGACCAGCGGCACCCAGGGCAACCTCATAGGCATCCTCTCCCAGTGCCAGCGCGGCGAGGAGGTCATAGGCGGCGACAAGTCCCACATCATCAGGGCCGAGGGCGCCGGCGCGTCGGTCCTGGGGGGCGTGGTGATGTCGGGGCTGCCGAACGACGACCGCGGCCTCTACTCCCTGGACCGCCTGGACGCGGCCATCCACGACGACGCCATGGGCTACCCGAGGACCACGCTGGTCTCGCTGGAGAATACCCACAACTCGATGGGCGGCGCGGCGCTCTCGCCCGACGAGATGCGGCCCATCGCGGACATGGCGCACTCCCGCGGGTTGAAGGTCCACATGGACGGAGCACGTCTCTTCAACGCCGCCGTCGCCCTCGAGACCCCGGCGTCCGAGCTAGTGAAGGACTCGGACACCGTTACGTTCTGCCTCTCCAAGGGGCTGGGCTGCCCGGTCGGCTCGTTGCTCTGCGGCGACGCCGAGACCATCGAGGAGGCGCGCCGGTGGCGCAAATGGCTCGGCTCGGCAATGCGGCAGTCCGGCATCATTGCCGCCGCGGGCATAGTGGCGCTGGAGTCGATGATCGACCGCATGGCCGACGACCACGCCAACGCCCAGAAGCTGGCCCAGGGCCTGAGCAGCGTCGACGGCATCTCCATCGACCCCGCTGCCGTGGACACCAACCTCGTCTTCATCCAGGTCGACGCGACCGACCACATGTCCATCGCCCAGCGGCTCGACGAGCAGGGAGTTAGGGTCGGCGCGCGCCCCGGCGGAATCTGGCGCCTCGTCACCCACAACGACGTCTCATCCGACGACATCGACTACGCCCTCGAGACCATCGAATCCACCTTCCAGGAGCATAGCTAGGGCACCAGTGCCTACTGCTATAATCCTCTTGGAGACACGAACACGCCGGATACGGCAGAGACTCCAGCGTGAAGGCTGGCTCCTGATTCGACACGGAGCGAGCCACGACATTTATCGACATCCGGCCAAACAAGGCACAGTCGTATTGCCCAGACATAGCACGGTCCCGCCCCGAGTAGCCCGCAACATTGCCAAGGTTGCCGGCTGGGAGGTATGACATGCAATATCCGGTGCTGATTGAGTCCGAGGACGGGGTGTACGGGGTGGTTTTTCCTGACCTGCCGGGCTGCGTAGCCGTGGGCCTGACTATGGACGAGGCCCTTCGCAATGCCGAAGAAGCGGTGCGCGACTGGATAGAGTGCACTGAAGAAGCTGGCGAATACGCGCCCGCACCCAGTAGGCCAGAGGCTATCGACGTACCCTCCGACTGCACCCTGGGCTCCGTCACCCTCGTCCGATCCGCCAGCCCTGTGTAACCACCGCCGGACGCGCAAGGCATCGCAGGCTGTGCTGCGTAGCTCGTCCGCAACGAGGTACATCTCGCCGGTAGGATCACCCTCCCTCATGCCCACCCGTCGACCGACCAGCGACTGACCGCCTCGCCGTCCAGCTCGACGCCGAGCCCCGGCTCCCCAGGGAGAGCCAGGCCGCCCGGGCGCACCTCCGGCGCTGTGCTGAAGAGCCTGCCGATGTTCAGCACGGTGAAGTCTGGAAAATACTCGACCCAGGTGGCATTCGGAGTGGCGGCGACGAGATGGACGTGCAGGTCCGCCAGCCAGTGCGGCGCGACCGCCAGGTTGCTGGAAGCCGCCGTGGCCGCTATCTTCCGCCACTCCGTCACGCCCCCGCAGACGCCGGCGTCCGCCTGCAGGATCTCCGCCGCGCCCGCATCCACGATCTGCTGGAACTCCCAGCGCGTCGCGTGGATCTCGCCCGTGGCCACGGGCACCGACACGGCGGCGGCGATCTCCGCGTGCCCCAGTATGTCGTCCGGCATCAGGGGCTCCTCGATCCACCCGGGCTCGTACTCCTCGAAGTGCCGCACCGCCTGTATCGCCGTCGAAGCGTCCGGCCAGGCGTTGTTGGCGTCGAGGAACAGGGGCACGTCGGGGCCGACGGCCTCGCGCGCGGCCCTGACCCGGACAGCATCCTCGGCCGGCGGCACCCGCCCGACCTTGATCTTGACGGCGTCGAATCCCATCTCGACGTAGCTGCGCATCTCGTCGGCCAGGTCCTCGGCCGTCTTGCCCTCCGCGTAGTAGCCGCCGCTCGCGTACGCTGGCACCGTCCCGTCGAGGTAGCCCCCGAGATACCGGTGCAGCGGCAGACCGGCCTCCCGCGACACCAGGTCCCAGAGCGCCATGTCCACGGCGCTGATGGCCCTTATAACGCTGCCGCGTCGCCCGTGAAGCAGCGTCTCCCGGTACATGGCGTCCCATATCGCCTCGATGCGGTGCGCGTCCTCTCCAACCGCCACGTCGGCCAGCAGGTCCCGCACGGCCAGCGTCACCACCGCGCCGCCCTTGTGCCCGGCGTAGCAGAACCCGACACCCTCAGCCCCCGAGTCCGACCGCACCCGCACCAGCGTGTAGTGGCGCTCCTGCACCGCGCGCGTCGCAAACGCGATCCCTCCCTCTAGGGGAACGACGCAAGTCGTCGCCTCCACAGACTCGATTCTCATAGGGTCCTCCCTGCCGGATTCAGCCGTCCGGGGCCAGAGTATACGCCATCCATGTGGGACCGAGATTGACGCGACACCATTCGGCGACAGTGAGGCGTCTCTAGGGTATGCTTAGACACGTACATTCAGGAGTATGACCGATGCGTGCCGCTTCCACAGACAAGCCCCGGCTGAGGCACGTCGAGCCCCGGCGCGTCCAGTACCAGGGCCAGCCCTTCATACACCTCCACGACCCGCTGGGCATCTCGGAGCGTACGATACTGCTGCCTGAGGGCGTGGCGCCGCTCCTCGCCATGTTGGACGGCACGCGCGACGCCGCAGGGTTGCAGGCTTCCCTGCTGCTGAGGACCGGCGCCCACGTGCCCCAGGAGCAAGTCCGGGAGCTCATTCAGGGCCTGGACGAGGCCTGCTTGCTCGACAACGACACCTACGAGGCGGCGGTCGCCGCCGCGCTGGCCCGCTACCGCGAGGCCGACAGCAGGCCGCCCTCTCACGCCGGCGCAGTCTACCCCGACAGCCGGAGCAAGCTGGCGGCGGCCCTGAGCGGCTACGAGCGCCGGGCCCCGGCCGTCGAGCCGCTCCCTGCTTCGGCCAACGTCACCGGCGTCGTGAGCCCCCACATCGACTACGAGCGAGGCTGGCAGGCGTACGCGCAGCTATGGGCGCGCTGCTCGGGCCGGCTCGACGACGTGGAGCTCGCCATCATACTTGGCACCGACCACAAGGGAGGCCCCGGTGCCCTCACCCTGACCCGCCAGAGCTACGCGAGCCCGCTGGGGACGCTGCCCACCGACCATGAGGTCGTGGACGGCCTGGCGGGTGTGATCGGCGAGAGCGAGGCCTTCGACGAGGAGATACACCACCTGAGCGAGCACTCCATCGAGCTCGCGGCCGTCTGGTTCCAGAGGGCCGCCGGGCGTGCCGTGCCCACCGTCCCGATTCTCTGCGGCACCATGTTCGAGGTCGTGACCGGCGGAGCCCACGTCGAGGGGTACGGCCGCCTCGACGACGCCATCGGCTACCTGGCGGGAATCATCCGCGACAGGCGCACGCTGGTCATAGCCGCCGGAGACCTGGCGCACGTCGGCCCGGCCTTCGGCGACCCGAGCCCGGTCTCGGCCCCCGGCAGGACCTCGCTTGCCGCGGCCGACGCCCGCACGATTGCCGCCATCGACGCCGGCGACGCCCAGGCCTTCCTGGATATATCCCGGGCCGAGCGTGACGCCCGCAAGATCTGCGGCATCTCGCCCATATACATCGCCCTCAGGCTGCTCGATGGCTCGAAGGGCGAGTCGCTGGGCTATGCCCAGTGTCCTGCCGACTCGAACGGCGGCTCGCTCGTGTCGATTGTCGGCTCCATACTTTGGCAGGATGGCGAGTAGGGCGTCCGCCTGTCTGTGAGGGCGTCATGGGCATAGAGGCGCTGACCGTAGACGCGGATGGCCGGTCGGTCATACCTGCGACCGGCGACGAGTGGCGGGAGTGGGTGAGCGCGTCCAGCACGCGGAACTACGCCGTCAGGGACCCGCTGCTCGACTGGCTCGACCTCTACGGCGAGCAGAACGGCTTCCGCCCGGACGACGAGCTTCCCGGCTACGACCCCCGGACCGACTTCACCCAGTTCATATTCCGCCAGGGCCACGCATTCGAGCGGGCCGTCGTCGACCACCTGGGCACCCTGACCGACGTGGCGCAGGTCGGCGCAGGAGACGCCGAGGACTCCCGCGATCTGGCCAAGGCCGAGGAGACCTTCGACGCCATGAAGCGCGGCGAACCCGTCATATACCAGGGCGTCGTCAGGGACGCGGCGACCCGCACCTACGGCTCGCCCGACATGCTGGTCCGCAGCGACGTGCTGGCGAGCCTGTTCCCGGACACCCTTGCCGGAGACGAGACCGGGGCGGCCGCGCCCGACCTCGGCTCCGGGCCGTGGCACTACATGGTCGTGGACGTCAAGTTCACCACCCTCAGGCTCCTGGTGAGCGGCGGTATCCAGAGCTCCGGATCGTCCCGGGCCTACAAGGCCCAGCTCTATATCTACAGCCGGGCGCTCGGGAGATTGCAGGGCTACACGCCGCAGGCCGCGTACATCCTGGGCAGAAGCTGGAGGGGGACGGTGGACCGCAAGACCGTCCGAGGCTCGACCTGCATGGAGCGCCTCGGACGCGTCGCTCACGACTCGACCCTCGGCAGGGACGCAACCCTGGAGGGCATGACGAACGAGGCGGTCGAGTGGGTGCGCAGGGTCCGCGTCGAGGGTATGCACTGGTCGGTAACTCCCGAGCCGTCCGTGCCGCAGCTCAAGCCGAATATGCGCAATCAGAGCGACTCCCCGTGGACTTCCGCCAAGAGGGAGATCGAAGCCGTCCTGGCCGGCAACCCCTGGGTCGAAGGCGCGGAGAGCGTGCCGGTCCAGCCCGGCGACGGCCAGATGGGCTTCTGGCCCGAAGGTGTGCAGGTGCCGGAGACCGACTTCAGCTCGGTCTCGCCCGCCACGGTGACCGCGGGCGGCGATGCCTGGCGGGAGCCGGGCCTGGCCTTCTACGTGGACTTCGAGACCGTGAGCGACATGAACGACGACTTCTCCCTTATTCCTGAACGCGGCGGCGCGAACATGATCTTCCTAATCGGCTGCGGCCACGTGGAGGGCCGGCGCTGGCACTACTGCTCGTTCCTGGCGCGGGACCTCTCGGTCGATGCCGAGGGCGAGGTCATCGACGGGTGGGTCGCACACATGCGCGACGTGCGGGACAGGCTTGGGAGCCCGGATGTCGAGCCCCTGGTCTTCCACTGGTCGTCCGCCGAGACGAGGCTCTTCCAGACTGCCTACGACTCCGCAATGTCCAGGCATCCCGGCAGGGAGTGGCCGCCTGTGAGGTGGTTCGACTTCCTGGAGAGGGTGATGCGGAAGGAGCCGGTCAGGATAGAGGGCGCGAAGGGCCTGGGCCTGAAGGCCGTGGCCCGCGCCATGAAGCGGCAGCGCCTGATCGACAGCACGTGGGACGACGACTCGAACCTGGACGGCCTCGGTGCGATGGTCGGCGCGTTCTGGGCCGCAAACGAGGCCCGCCGGCTGGGCGTCCCCCTGGGCGAGATCGACCTCGTCCGGGAGATCGTCCGCTACAACGAGATCGACTGCAAGGTGATGATGGAGATCATCGCCCACCTCCGCCGCTTCCACTAACCCCGCCGGTACAAGACCCAACCCGTCATACCGGCGGAAGCCGGTATCCAGTCCCCAACAGGCCGCCCACACCTAGGCTATGGCGGCGTGCCCAAGCCCGTTCGCCCTGAGCCTGTCGAAGGGCAGTGCTCAGCAAATGCAACCGAGACTTCAGCTCGTTCGCCCTGAGCCTGTCGAAGGGCAGTGCTCAGCGAACGCAGCCCAGACCTCAGCTCGTTCGCCCTGAGCCTGTCGAAGAGCCTGTCCTGAGCTTGCCGAAGGGGCAGTGCTCAGCAAATACAGCCCAGACTCAGGCCGCTGTCGCCTCCAGGCTGGCCCTTAGCGCCTCCATCAGGTCGCCCACCTTCGGCTCCGGCGGCGCGGCTGTAACCGTGTCCGGCTCGGCCGAGCCCAGCTTCACCTCGATCACCTTCTCCAGAGCCGCCCGGTACTCGTCCTGGTACTCGTTCGCGTCGAACTCCCCGGAAAGGTGGTCGATCAGCGTCATCGCCATCGCCAGCTCCTGCTCGCTGACCAGCGACTCGTCGTCCGGTATCTCCAGCTCGCCGGTCGAGCGTATCTCGTCCGGCTGGAGCATCGTCGCCATCACGATCCCGCTGCCGTAGGGCCGCAGCGAGCAGAGGTGCTCCTTCTGCCTGATCGCCACCTTCGCGACGGCGACGCGGTGCGACTCCTTGAGGGCGCGTGTCAGCAGCAGGAAGGGCTTCTGGCCCACCGCGTCCGGCTCGAGGTAGTAGCTCCTCTCGAAGTGAATGGGGTCGATGTCGGCCAGGTCGACGAAGCGCTTGATCTCGATGGTGTGGATCGACGGCACCGGCAGGCCCTTGAAGTCGTCCGGCTCCATCACCACGAACTGGTCCTTCGCGTACTCGTAGCCCTTCACCGTGTCGCCGTACTCGACGAACTCCTCGTGGTACTCGCACCAGCGGCGCTGCCTCATTCGGGTGTGGCAGCTGTTGTGAAGGGTGACGAACCGGATGTCCTTGCTCTGGGTCGCGGGGTAGAGCTTGATCGGGATCGCCACCATGCCGAAGCTGATGGCCCCTCTCCATATAGAACGCGGCATGGCTCTTCCTCCTTGAGCATCGAAGTAAGCTTGCCACCTCCAATTTACGAAAACGGCTGCATGGATAGCAAGTGACCTTCGATCTCGTTGACAGCGGAATCGGCGCTGGGGTAGTCTGGTGTAAAGGCTACGACGGAGAAGAGTACCGGAGAGACGGTGGCCAAGCGAGCCTGGTACGGTGAGAGCAGGCGCAGGCCGTCCCCGCGAAAATCCCTCCCGAGCCTCGGACCGAAAGGGCAACACAACCGCCCGAATAGGCTCCGGCGGCCCCGCCAGCCGTTATCGTCGGCGGCCCGATGAGGCAAAAGTCGGGCAGTGAGCGCCCTGCCGCGTGAAGCGGCGGGGAAGCAGGGTGGTACCGCGGGATACGATCCCGTCCCTACGTGGGGCGGGATTTTTTGTTGCCCGCGGTGAAGGCCGCGGTGCGAGGAGGACTGAGATGTTCGAACCGGTGGACTCGAAGGTCGACTTCCCGGCCATGGAGCGGGACATACTCCAGTGGTGGGACGACGCGGGGATAGTCGATAAGTACCTGCGCCGCAACGACGACTCGGACAGGCGGTTCTCGTTCATCGACGGCCCGATCACCGCGAACAACCCCATGGGCGTCCACCACGCATGGGGGCGCACATACAAGGACCTGTTCCAGCGCTACAAGACCATGAAGGGCTTCCGCCAGCGCTACCAGAACGGCTTCGACTGCCAGGGGCTGTGGGTCGAGGTGGAGGTCGAGAAGGAGCTGGGCCTCGAGTCGAAGCGCGACATCGAAGAGTTCGGCATCGAGAAGTTCGTGGAGTTGTGCAAGGCCCGCGTCCGAAAGTACGCCGACGTCCAGACGAACCAGTCGGTCAGGCTCGGCTACTGGATGGACTGGGACAACTCCTACTTCACCATGTCCGACGAGAACAACTACACGATCTGGCACTTCCTGAAGGTGTGCAGCGAGCGCGGCTGGATCTACGAGGGCACCGACGTCATGCCCTGGTGCCCCAGGTGCGGCACCGGCCTGTCGCAACAGGAGGTCGTGACCGAGGGGTACAAGGAGATCGTGCACCCCGGCCTCTACGTCAGGTTCCCGCTCGTCGACCGCGAGGGCGAGTCGCTCCTCGTCTGGACGACCACGCCCTGGACGCTTACCGGCAACACCGGCGCGTACGTCCACCCCGAGCTGACCTACGCGAAGGTCCGAACCGAGGACGGCGAGGTCCTGTACCTGCTCAAGAGCCGCCTCTCCGAGGTGAAGCGCGAGCACGAGATCGTCGAGGAGATGCCCGGCTCGGCGCTGGACGGCCTGCGCTACCGCGGCCCCTTCGACGAGCTGACCGCCCAGCGCGGCGTGGAGCACCGCGTCGTTCTGTGGGACGAGGTCAGCGAGACGGAGGGCACGGGCATCGTCCACACGGCGCCGGGAGCGGGCGCGGAGGACTTCAAGATCAGCAAGGAGCGGGGCCTGGAGGTCATAGCCCCGCTCGACGAGTTTGGCGTCTTCGTCGACGGGTTCGACTGGCTCACCGGCAAGAGCGTGTTCGACGTCAACGAGCCGATCTACGACAGCCTCAAAGGCAAGGGCGCATTCTTCCGGCTCGAGAGGTACCCCCACAGGTACCCCGTCTGCTGGCGCTGCGACACGGAGCTCGTCTTCAGGCTGGTCGACGAGTGGTTCATCTCGATGGATGAGCTCCGCGACAAGATCGCCGACGTGG
This sequence comes from Dehalococcoidia bacterium, assembly GCA_965204975.1. Taxonomy (GTDB): domain Bacteria; phylum Chloroflexota; class Dehalococcoidia; order Lucifugimonadales; family CAJWER01. Next base: position 2,551,692 of record OZ242024.1, on the reverse strand, counting down.
CGAAGCGGGTCCGCTGGATACCGGGCTTCGGGCTCCAGCGCGAGCTCGACTGGCTGCGCAACATGGACGACTGGATGATCTCCAAGAAGCGCTTCTGGGGTCTCGCACTGCCCATCTTCAAGTGCGGCGACTGCGGGCAGGTGGACGTGATCGGCAGCGAAACCGAGCTGGAGGCGCGTGCCGTCGAGGGCTGGGAGGAGTTCGCGGGCCACTCGCCCCACCGCCCCTGGATCGACTCGGTGAAGATCCAGTGCACCGACTGCGAGGTGTCTGTCTCGCGCATCCGTGACGTGGGCAACGTCTGGCTCGACGCGGGCATCGTCCCCTTCTCCACCATCGGCTACCGCGACGACCGCGACCACTGGAAGGACTGGTTCCCCGCCGACTGGATATCCGAGAGCTTCCCCGGCCAGTTCCGGGGCTGGTTCTACTCGCTCCTCGTCATGAGCACCGTGCTGGAGGACACGGAGCCCTTCCGCAATCTCTACAGCTACGCGACCATGCGGGACGAGAAGGGCGATGAGATGCACAAGAGCAAGGGCAACGCCATCTGGTTCGAGGACGGCGCAGAGCGCATGGGCGTCGACTCGATGCGCTGGCTCTACTCCCGCCAGAGCCCCGTTGCCAATCTGAACTTCGGCTTCGGCACGGCGGACGAGGTGCGCCGCAGGTTCATCATACCCCTGTGGAACGTCTACTCCTTCTTCGTCACCTACGCCAACATCGACGGCTACGACCCCTCGACCGCTGGGCCGCCTGTGGAGCAGCGGCCCGAGCTCGACCGCTGGATACTCTCCGAGCTGAACAGCCTCACGCGGGACGTGACGGCTTCGCTGGACAGCTACCAGCCTGAGCCCGCTTCCCGGCGGTTGGAGGAATTCGTGGAGGACCTCTCCAACTGGTACGTGCGGCGGAGCAGGCGGAGGTTCTGGAAGAGCGAATCGGACGACGACAAGCTGGCCGCCTACTCCACGCTGTACGAGTGCCTGGAGACGGTCACGCGGCTCCTCGCGCCATTCATCCCGTTCGTCACCGAGAGCATCTACCGCAACCTGGCAGGGCCGCTGGAGGGCGCCCGCGAGAGCGTCCACCTGGAGTCGTACCCCGAGGCCGACGAGAGCCTGATCGACGAGGACCTGTCGCAAGCGACTCGCCTTGCCATGAGGCTCTCCAGCCTCGGCAGGGCTGCCAGGAGCCAGGCGGGCATCAAGGTCCGCCAGCCCCTGGAGCGCGCCCTGGTGAAGCTGCGCTCCGGCGACGAGGAGGGCGCGCTCGACCGCGTGTCGGCCCAGGTGTGCGACGAGCTCAACGTCAAGGAGCTGGCCGTGCTCGACGACGAGAGCATGGTGTCACGCTTCGACGTGCGGGCCGACATGTCGAAGATCGGCCCCAAGTACGCGCGGCAAACGCGGGATGTGCTTGCGGCCCTGTCCTCCGCCGACCCGAAAGAGGTGGCGCGGCAGGTCCTCGCGGGCAGCCCAGCCACGGTCGGCGAGTTCACCCTGGAGCCGGACGAGGTCGTGGTCACGAGCGGCGCGATGGACGGCTACTCGGTCGCCTCGGAAGGCGGGTACACGGTAGCGGCGCCCACCGAGATCAGCCGCGAGCTTCGCCTGGAGGGCGACGCGCGCGAGCTCGTGCACCTGGTGCAGAACATGCGGCGCTCGGCCGGCCTCGACATCGCCGACAAGATAGCGACCTGCTACGAAGGCGACCCGGCGCTGGACGAGGTGGTGGCGCAGCACGGCGGCTACATCCGCCAGGAGACCCTGTCCGTCTCGATCACGCGCGAGAGCCCGCCTGAGGGCGCGTACGTGGAGGAGCACAAGGTCAACGGGCTGGAGGCCCGCATCGGCGTGAAGCGCGAGACGACGGGCTAGGCGCTCAGCTCCTCCAGGTGGCCCTTCCAGTGGAAGGCGGTCATCCGGAGGCGTTGCGAGGCCGGCCTCTCCGTCCCGTCGTGCAGGACTACGACCGTGGTCTCCGGATCGTCGAGCTTCCTCACGGCGGCGAGCATCCTGGCCTGGAGGTCTCGTAGCGCGTCCACAATCTCCGACGTCGTGAGCCCGGCCGTGTCTGCGGCCGCCCTGGCGTTCATCTCGTCGGTCGTCCCGGGTATGCGGAACGGCGGGCCGCCCGCGAGCACCGACTCCATGCCCTCCGCCGAAGCGCGGTGCCAGAACAGCATGTGCCGCAGGACCCACTCCACCTCGGGCCGCGACACATAGTCGACCCCGGCGAAGTAGTCGAGGCCGTCGGCTACGACCACATCGACATCGGCAATCAGATCCTCGATGTTCACCTGCTCTGCCATGTTGGCGTGTCCTTAGGTAGACGACCCCCGGCCGGGTTCCCCGATCCCTGTACGCTTTCGCTGCAGACAGGAAGGGCGGGACTGCCCGGGGCTCTATGAAGCTTGCTGGACGAGCTCCACCACCGTGGTGCGTACCTCGTTGTCGCGTATGTACTCGATGCTCACGCTGTCGCCGACGTCGTACGACCACAGCAGTTCCTGGTACGCAGCACGGTCGGGCGTGGGTATGGCGTCGATCTTGGTGATCACGTCGCCCACCTCCATTCCCGAGCGGAAGGCCGGGCCGCCGCGGGCGACCGACGTGATGATTACGCCTTCGCCGGTCGCGTTGATCCGGTATCGCGCCGCTATGGCTGGCGTGAGGTCTCGCCCGTTGAGTCCGATTGTCGGGCGCACGACGAAGCCGTCCCTTATCAGGGTATCGATGATCGGCGTCGCCACACCCGAGTCGATCGCGAAGCTGATGCCCTCGGCCTGTCTCAAAGTCGCCTGGTTGACTCCCACGACCTCGCCGTCCATGTTCACGAGGGGCCCGCCGCTGTTGCCGACGTTCACCGCTGCGTCGGTCTGGATCAGGTCGTAGAACGCGCCGCTCCTGGTCTCGATCGAGCGGTCGAGGCCGCTCACGATGCCCAGCGTCACCGTGGGCCCGCCCTTCAACGCCAGGGCGTTGCCCATCGCCATCACCCAGTCGCCCACGTTCGGCGCCTGCGAGGCCATCTTTGCGGTTGGGAGCCCAACGGCATCGATCTTCAGCACGGCCAGGTCCGTCCCTGCATCCCTGCCAACCATCGCGGCGTCGTAGCTGCGGCCGTTCGGGAGGTGGACCTTGACGTTGTCAGCGCCCTGCACGACGTGCCAGTTCGTGACCACGTAACCGTCGGGCCGGATGACGAAGCCCGAGCCCGCGCCGTCGGAGTCGAAGTTGTTGAAGAATCCCGGCACGTCTTCCTCCGTGGTAATGGAGGCGACCCAGGGAGTCGCGGCTCTCACCAGCTCGGCGACGGAGTGCGCTCCCAGGCCGGGCCCCAGGTCGTACTGCATAGCCGGCTGCGCGGCGGGAGGAGCCGTGGGCTCGGGCGTGGGCTCCGGTGCTGGCGTTGGCGTAACCACGACGGTCACCACCAGCGGCGGCGGCGGAGCCGTGGGCTCTGCGGCAGGACCCTCGGACGACCCGCACGCGGCGGCCGCCAGGAGCAGCGTGGCCAGCACAGCGGACAGTAGTGCTCTCATCGATTCACAACGCCCGCGACGGCTCTACTACTCGGAGCCGCACCCTCGAGAACCCACTCCACAACACCTTGGGGTCGTCCCTGTGACTCCCCAGGCTGTCGGCATACTGCGAGTAGCTGGCGGTGATGAGGGCGCCGAAAAGCAGGATTATCGCGGACAGGTAGGCCCAGGTCAGGAGGGCCATGATCGCGCCGACCGAGCCGTAGACCACGTTGTAGGCGAACGGGAACGTAGCGAAGTACCACACCAGGGCCTCGCTTACCCCCGTCAACGCCACCGCGGCCAGCAGAGCTCCGGGCCAGACCTGGGCCATCTCCACCTCCGTGTTTGGGAGGTACCGGTAGAGCACTGCACAGATGCAGAACGCAGATACGAGGAATATCAGGACCGGCGTCAGGGCCCAGACAAAATTGGTGAGGTAGATGGTCTCGGGCGCCAGGAAGAGTATGACCTCCCGCAGCACACCCAAGGCGGGAGCGCTGAAGAGCGTAGCTATCAGCAGGAGCCCTGCGCCCAGGACAAGGGCGAAATCGATCATTCGCTCCTTGATGAAGGGCCGTGTCTGATTGATCCCCCACGCGGCGTTGATGCCCTTCCTGATGGCGCCGAAAGCCGCTGTCGCCGCGGTGAATAGTCCAAGTACGCTGGCCGCTCCAGTTATCGCCCTGGCCTCCACGACACTGTGCATCGTATCGCTGATGAAATCGCTTGAAATGGGCAGGGTCTCGGCGAGCCGCACGGCCAGCTCCTCATGCTTCGCCTCGGGCCCCAAGACGAAGCCAAGCACGGAAATCATGGCGAGGAAGAGCGGAAAGAGGGAGAAGAGCATATAGAAGGCGACAGCTCCTGCTATGTGGGAGCAGTTCCTCAGCAGGAAGACGTTGATCGATTCAACTATGAACAGTACAAACCTGACGAAAGCCATGCGCCCGCTACTCTGCCGTATGGTGTTTTCTTCACACCTCTAAGTCGAGGCTAACGAAGCCTCGCGGATGATGTCAAGCCGACCGGCCACGGCGCGGGAGTCCTGCGTCCGGCGCGCGCGCCGGAGATTCCGCTGCTTTGCCGGGTGTGGTACCGTAACGGGACGATCCGGCCAGGCCGCAACCGCGTCCGCTCCCATAGGGCCGATGAAGCCACGCTGGGAGTCCTAGAGCGGACACCCATTCAGGAGAGAGCCCATGACCACGCGAGAGGAAGTACGAGAGCGCATGGCAGCCGACGGGGTCGAGTATATCCTCGTCCAGTTCGTGGACATAAACGGCTCGCCCAAGGTCAAGATGGTGCCGGCCTCTCACCTGGACGACGTCATTGACGAAGGTGCGGGGTTCGCCGGCGCGGCCCTCTGGGGACTTGGTCAGGGACCCCACTCGCACGACATGCTGGCCCGTGTGGACCTGGACAGCTACACGTTCGTACCGTGGCGCAAGGGCGTCGCGAGATTCGCGGGCGACCTGTTCGTCGACGACGAGGTCCACCCCTACTGCGCAAGGCAGAACCTGAAGCGCGTGCTTGGGGAGTGTCGCGACGAGGGGTACGCGTTCTACGTCGGCATCGAGCCCGAGCACTTCCTGGTAACCCGCAAGGAGGACGGATCGATAGAGGTCTGGGACCCCAGCGGCGTCGATTCCCTGGCGAAGCCGTGCTACGACTTCAAAGGCATCTCCAACGTGATGGACTACCTGAAAGACGTGATGGACGGGATGGCCCGCGTGGGCTGGGACGCCTACCAGTCGGACCACGAGGACGCCAACGGCCAGTACGAGATCAACTTCGTCTACAGCGACGCCCTTACGACGGCGGACCGCTACACCTTCTTCAAGATGATGACGAGCCAATACGCCCAACAGCACGGCGCGATAGCGACGCACATGGCCAAGCCCTTCTCCGACCGGACGGGAAGCGGCGGGCATGTGCACTTCCACATGGAGGACGCTTCAACCGGCGACAACCTGTTCCTGGACGAGGACGACGAGCAGGGCCTGGGCTTGTCGGAGTTCGCATACCACTTCATAGGGGGGATATTCGCCCACGCGCCCGCCCTCTGTGCCGTCACCTCGCCAACCGTGAACTGCTACAAGCGGCTCCAGATCGGCGCGGGCCTGTTCGGCACCCAGTCCGGGTACACGTGGACGCCGGCCTTCGTCTCGTACGGCGACAACAACCGCACGCAGATGATCCGCACGGCGGGCCCGGGCCACCTGGAGGACCGCACTGTGTCGGCGGCCTGCAACCCATACCTTGCGTTCGCGGCCTACGTCTCGGCAGGGCTGGACGGCGTGCGGAACCGGATGGACCCGGGAGAGGCCAACTTCGGCAACATGTACTCACTCAGCCTGGAGGAGATCGCCCGCAGGGGCATCCGCACCCTGCCCCAGAGCCTGAACGAGGCCATTGGAGAGCTCCGAAGGGACGTAGTCGTGCAGGAAGCCCTGGGGCCCATCTACGACGAGTTCGTCAGCATCAAGGAGGCGGAGTGGAACGAGTACCACAAGCAGGTCTCCCAGTGGGAGATCGACCGCTACCTGACAATGTTCTGATCTTGTATGATGAGTCCGCTATGAGCACTGATATTCAATACAGGTTCCTGTTGCCGGGCGTCAGGGATCTCGAGGTGAGGGGCACCGGAATTCGCGCGTCGACCCTGTGGCACGACAGGTACGTGTCGAGGTTGAAGCCGTCGGAAATCGCCGGGGACCGCGATATACCGGTCGAAGCAGTCTACGAGGCCCTCGATTACTGCCAGGAGAACTGGGAAACCATCTGCGACGTATACGACCGCGAACGCGTCCAGCTTGAAGAAGCCGGCTTCTTTGGAGGCGGTTCGGCTTCTTCCCCCTGAGGAGACCCTTGCACAACTCCGTCATTCCGGCGAAAGCCGGAATCCAGGGGCGGGGCTCAGCTATGGAGGCAATGCCCAACATGCAGTGTATGGCCTCCGTGGGAGATTCGCGGGGAGATCTATCGCTACCTGACGATGTTCTGGCAAGAGGGTCCAACAATGAGGTTTGTCGTAACCATCGAGAGGGATGAGGACGGGGTCTTCGTTGCTGAGTGCCCGTCGATCCCGGGATGCGTCAGCCAGGGCGAGACGCGTGAGCAAGCAATCGCGAACGTCCGCGATGCGATTCGCCAGTGCCTCGAAGTGCGCGCGGAGCGGGGGATGCATGGCCTTCCTCGTTAACTGCCCCAACTGTGGGTACCGCAACGTGTACGAGTTCAGGTTCGGCGGGGAGATCGTCCGCCGGCCTGACCCGGGCGACGACACCGCCGTGTGGATGAAGTACTTCTACGCGCGCCGCAACACCGCCGGCGAACAGAAGGAGTGGTGGTACCACAGCCTGGGATGCCGCAGGTGGATCGTCGCCGAGCGGGATACGAGGACCAACGCGATCGGCTCTACGGGATGGCCCGGGGAGGTCCAGGCCTAGTTGCCCATACCATCCGAACAGGGCCGCCTGCCGGTCGCAGCTCACCACCTCACGGATATGGACCGCCCGGTCGTCTTCGAGTTCAACGGGCGTGAGTTCCAGGCCTACGAGGGCGACACCATAGCCTCGGCTCTCTACGCAGCCGGGGTGCGCACATTCTCCCGCAGCTTCAAGTACCACCGCTCGCGTGGGCTGCTCTGCGTTGCCGGAGCCTGCCCCAACTGCCTGATGAGCGTGGACGGCGTTCCGAACGTGCGCGCCTGCTCGACGCGCGTTGAACAGGGGATGCGCGTGCGGCACCAGAATGCGTGGCCGTCGCAGGAGCGCGACTTCCTCTCGGTGCTCGACAGGTTCGGCCGGCTGATGCCGGTGGGCTTCTACTACAAGACCTTCCACACGCCAAAGCTCTTCTGGAAGGCCGCAAGGCCGATAATCCGGCAGGTCGCGGGCCTGGGCCGCGTCGGACAGGACCCCAACCCGAACCCGCACCACCACGAGTTCCGCCACACGGATGTCGCGGTGGTAGGCGGCGGGCCGGCCGGCATGGCAGCGGCCCTCGCGGCCTCAGCCGGTTCGCGTGTCGTGCTGATCGACGACCAGCCGGCCCTCGGCGGCAGCCTCCGGTACGACTCCCGGGCAACCGTCCACCGCGACGGCGGGGGAGAGGCATCCGCCCTCGACGACGCCGGCAGGCTCGCGATGGCGGTCGAGGCCAGCGACCGCATCGAAGTCCTCTCGGACGCCACGGCATTCGGCCTGTACGAGGGCCGCCTGCTCGGCATCACGCACGGCAACTCCATGATCAGGCTGAGGGCCGGGCGAGTCGTCATCGCCACAGGCTCATACGAGACGCCCCTGGTATTCGACCGGAACGACATCCCGGGCGTGATGCTCAGCACCGGCTTGCAGCGGCTCATCAATCTATACGGCGTAAAGCCCGGCACCACGGCCATGGTGGCGACGACAGGCGATCAGGGCTACTACGCCGCTCTCGACCTGCTGCACGCGGGGATGAGGATCGCGGTGCTGACCGATACGCGCCCGACCTTCCCGGCCGGTCTGGACGCCGCCCGCGAGCTCAGGGACTCCGGCGTACTCGTCCTGCCATCCCACGCGCTGGTCAGGGCCGAGGGCGTGAAAAAGGTCGTTGGCGGCGTCGTCGCGAAGCTCCAGGACGGCAGGACGACTACCGAGGAGCGCCAGTTCGACGCGGACATCATCGCCATGTCGGGCGGCTTCGAGCCCGCGTCCGCGCTCCTCCAGCAGGCCGGCGCAAGGCTGGCATACGACGACGGAGCGACGCGTCCCTCGGATCTGCCTGAAGGCGTGCTCGCGGCAGGTGGCGCGGCGGGTGCCCAGGGTCTGGCGGAGGCCATACGCCAGGGCCGGCTCGCAGGCGCCGGGGCGGTACAGCCCAGGGCCGAGCTGCGAACGAGCCCGCAGGACGTGCAGTCGGAGGACACGCCTGGCTCCGCGCACTCGCGGCCGCCGTTCCATGGCATACAGGGCTCGAAACAGATCGTCTGCTTCTGCGAAGACGTGACGTCCAAGGACATCGCCACCGCTGTCGACGAAGGGTTCCGCGACATCCAGATCCTGAAGCGTTACAGCACGGTCACCATGGGCCCGTGCCAGGGGAAGATGTGCCACAGGAACTTCGTGGACATTGCCGCAGTGCATACGGGCAGCTCGGCGGCGGACCTGGGATCGACGACAGCCCGCCCTCCCGTGCAGCCCGTGAGCCTGGGCACGCTTGCGGGCCCTGCACACATCCCGGTCAAGCGCACGCCCCTGGACCGTAGGCATCGGGCGCTCGGCGCAGAGATGTTCGACTCGAACATGTGGCAGCGCCCGCGGCTCTACGGCGAAATGCGGGACGAGGCCATGGCCGTGCGAAACGCCGTCGGCATCATCGACGTGAGCACGCTCGGCAAGCTCGACGTGCGGGGCAGCGACGCCCCCGCACTGCTCGACCGCCTATACACCCACAGCTTCTCGACCCTCCGAAACGGGCGCGTCCGGTACGGGGTCCTGTGCGCCGACAACGGCACCATCATGGACGACGGCACGGTCACCCGCCTCGCGGAGGACCGGTACTTCGTCACCACTTCGACCGCCAGCGTCGAGGCCATCGAGGAGTGGTTCAAGTGGTGGATGGCCGGGAGCGACGCGTGTGCATACGTCACGAACGTCACTTCAGGGTACGGCGTCATAAACGTCGCTGGCCCCCGTGCCCGCGAGACCCTGGCCAAGCTCACGGACGTCGACCTGGGCCCGAAGGCATTCCGTTACATGCGCGCCCGGGAGGGCAGCGTCGCCGGCGTGCCGGCCCTTATGCTGCGAATCGGGTTCGTGGGCGAGACGGGCTGGGAGCTCCACTTCCCCGCCGAGTACGGCGAGCACGTGTGGGACGCCCTGATGGACGCGGGCAGCGAGTTCGGCATAGCGCCATTCGGCACCGAGACCCAGCGGGTGCTCCGCCTCGAGAAGATGCACATCATCCCCAACCAGGACACGGACATGGTCAGCAACCCGCTCGACGCCGGGATGAAGTGGGTCGTGCGCATGGACAAGGACGACTTCATCGGGCGAGGCGGGCTGGCCGCCGCCATGGACCGCCCGGCGAGAAGCCTCCTCGTCGGCTTCGTCATGAACAACGGCGTCGTTCCCCACGACGGTGACGCCGTGGTCGTGGACATGGCCCCCGTGGGACGGGTCACCAGTTCCAGGCTGAGCCCCACCATGGGCAAGGGCTTTGGGTACTGCTGGGTGCCCGCCGATCTGGCGGAGCAGGGGACGACCATACACATCCGCACCGACGGCGTCGTCTCGCCCGCCGAGGTGCGCACCGAGCCCTTCTACGACCCCGAGGGCAAGAGGCTGAGGGCATAACCATGGCCGCATCCAGTCCCCTCGCACTCAGCGCCCTCCACCACGCCCACCTCGCCCTCGGCGCGGAGATGGCCGAGAGCTACGGCTGGCTCAGGCCCGCCAGGTACACGTCGCCCGACGACGAGGCAGCCGCAGTGCGCGATGGCGTCGGCCTGTGCGACACCAGCCCCTCCGGCAAGCTCCTGCTCCACGGCGACATCGACCGCTACATCATGGAGGGCCTGCAGCAGGGCGGCCCCGAGGAGCCGGGAGACGCCGGCGTAATGCAGTTCACCGAGGACTCCGGCATCGCCGACATACTCGCCGCACGGCTCACCGCAGACGAGGCCCTGCTGATCACGGCCCCGACCCAGTCGCCCATGGTCGCCGAGACCCTCGGCAGCATGGAGGACGCGTGCGCCTACTCCGTTGACATCACCTCGGCCCGGACGGGCATCTGCGTAGCGGGCCCGGCGGCCCAACCTACCCTTGCGGCAGTAACCGAGCTCGACACGTCCCCTCACAGCTTCCCAGACATGAGCTGCGCCCAGGGCAGCATCTCACAGGTCCACGCCACCCTCATTCGCCACGACCTCGGCGACCTGCCCTGCTACCACGTCTACGTAGACCGCGCCTACGGCGAGCACATGTGGGAAACCCTCATCGAAGCCGGCAGCCGCTACGACATCACCCCCTTCGGCACCACCGCCCTCAGCCAGCTTCAACCCGGGAGCGCGCTGAGGCCGCAGAGGCAAGAGTGACGGAAGAGTCCAAGAGGTTGAACCATCTGACTGAGACCACCATCGGGGCCGCAATTGACGTACACAAGGCTCTGGGGCCGGGCTTGCTTGAATCTGCCTACGAGGCTTGCATGGTGTTCGAGTTGGCTGACAGGGGCTTGAAGGTAGAACGCCAGAAAACCATCCCTGTGGTCTATCGAGACGTTTCCTTGGATGCTGGGTACCGACTCGATCTCCTGATAGAGGAATCCGTCATAGTCGAAATCAAGGCCACTGAGAGTCTCGAACAGATCCATACTGCTCAGCTGATGTCCTACCTGAAGCTAACCGGACTCAAGGTAGGTCTGCTCATCAACTTCAATGTCGCTGTGTTGAAGAGTGGACTTAAGCGCATCGTTAACGACTTTCCCGAATCCTCGAAAACTCTGCGTCCTCTGCGCCCTCAGCGGTGAACTGATGGTATTCCGCAAGAACAAGATGTGGGGCCGGCACCCCCTCAAGGACTCCTACGACGTCGTCATCATCGGCGGGGGGGTCCACGGGCTGTCCACGGCCTACTACCTGGGCCAGATGGGCATCACCGACGTGGCCGTCCTCGACAAGGACTACCTCGGCGGCGGCGCGAGCGCGCGCAGCACGGCCATCATCCGGTCGAACTACCTCACCGCCGAGGCGATCCCCTTCTTCCGCGAGAGCCACAAGCTCTACCAGGGCCTCGCGAGCGAGTTGGGTTTCAACCTCCTGTTCGACGAAATGGGCCGGCTCGACATCGGCCACTCCGAGTCGTCCGTCTACTGGCTGCGGCTGCGGGCCGAGTTCAACCAGCTCCTTGGCGTCGACAGCCGCATCATCGGCCCGGCCGAGATCAAGGAGATCGTCCCGCCCATCGACCTGCGCGAGGGCAAGCCGCTGCCCATCATGGCCGCGCTCTACCACCCCCCGGCCGGCGTGGTGCGACACGACGCGGTCGTATGGGGCATGGGCCGTGGCGCCGCCCGGGAGGGGGTCGAGCTGCACCCCTTCACCGAGGTCACCGGCATCACCCGCGAGAACGGGCGCGTCACCGGCGTCGAAACGCCGTCGGGCCGTATCGGCGCTGGAACGGTGGTCAGCGCTACCGCCGGCTGGACCTCCACGATAACGGCGATGGTCGACCTGGACGTCCCCATCGTGACCTTCCCCCTCCAGGCCTGCGTCACCGAGCCGGTCAAGCCCTACGTCCACACGACCATCTCGTCCGCCGACCTGCACGTCTACGTCTACCAGACCGACCGCGGAGAGTTGGTCATAGGCGGGCCGGTAGACCCGTACTCCACCTACAGCCAGAAATCGACCCTCGACATGCTCCACGAGCTGGCGGCAAGCACCCTGGAGCTGCTGCCGGAACTCCGCGACATCAAGATCCTGCGGCAGTGGGCGGGCCTGTGCGACATGACCCCCGACTACGCCCCCATCATGGGCAAGGTGGACGGGCTCGATGGCTTCATACTCAACTGCGGCTGGGGCACCTGGGGATTCAAGGCCGCACCGGCCTCCGGCAAGACCACCGCCGAGCTGATCGCGACCGGCAGGACGCCGGAGCTCATCGAGAACTTCAGCCTCCACCGGTTCGACGACAACACCCTGGTCAACGAGCGCGCCGCCGCCATAGCCGCCGCGATCCACTAGTAGGCCAACCCGCTAGGGAGGGTCTGAATGAGAGGCCCCAAGGGATCGTTCGCCCTGAGCTTGTCGAAGGGCAGTGCTCAGCCGATGCGGTTGTTCGGAGGTTCCCTAGCATTGAAGGGTAGCGAGACATGGCTTTGGTAGGGGGCGGACTCACGTGTCGGTCTTAGTGGGGGCGGACCCACGTGTCCGCCCGCAGAGTGCTAGATGTGCTCGACCACTACCGTCATCTCAAAGATGTCGGTCCACTAGCCTACCAGTATCGGAAGTCCCGCTAGGGACTCGACTCAGAACAGGGCCCTGCCCCAGTCCGGCAGCTCCGTCTGCCCCATGTCGTGCCCCAGGCGCGAGCGCACCGTCACGATCTCACCCACGTGGATGTAATGGTGCGCCGTGATCCGCATCAGGGCGTAACCGAGCCGTAGCCCCGTATCGCGAAGTACCTCTATCGAGCCGTCGTAGGGAATGACCCGGTCGAGGTCCGCCTCGTCGACCATGTCCAGGTACACTCGCGCCGAGTCCCGCACCTCTCCCGCCGCGTTCAAGACAGTCGCCCAGTCCAACGCCTCTCCACCGCCGCCTGCTCGGAACGCTGGATTATCGATGACCGGATGAGGCGGCAGACCCCCGAAGCGCACGTTGATCCACGAGTCCACCATGTGGGTGACGTGCCCCAGCGTCCACGCGATGGCGCTGCTCCCATGCGACCGCGTCTTGGCCTCCTCGGGGCTCAGCCCATCTATCGCACGATAGAGGTCGGCCCAGGACTCGTAGGTCAATAGGACTAGCTTGTTGGGCATAGGCTGGGCCTGTCGGGTTCTTCGCCCCTTTGCGCGCACATGGTCAGATAGTCGTCAGTCGAGAACTTGAACTCCCTGTTCAACTCCTCGACAGAGGTCCCCTCGAAGAAGATCACATCGCGGGTGTTCATAACGCGCCCGTGGAAGACTCCCACGTCGTCGTCGAACTCCACCCTTGCTCCATATCCCTTATACGTCATCACCGCCTATCCCTGCCCCCATCAGAAATTGCCGTGTGGCGCTGATAGTCTGACTCTAATCTAGCCATCGTAGCATGTAGAATCAGCAGACCCCCACACAAGGAAACACAATGACTCTTGATCAGCCCCTCTCTGTCGCGTTGATCGGGACCGGCAACCGGTCGCAGAAGGTCTACCGACCCCTCTTCGATGCTCTGAAGCCGTGGATGAAGCTCGTGGCCGTCTGCGACCCGGTGCGAAAATCGACCGACGCCTTTGCGGAGGCGATGGGCGTTCCCGCCTTCTACGACCTGAAGGATCTGGTCGCGGCCCGCCCAATGGAGGCGGCGCTGGTCGTCACGCCCGTTCCCTCACACCACTCCATTGCCGTCTACCTCCTGTCCCACGGCATTCCCGTGAACGTCGAGACCAGCATGTGCAGCCTGCTGGTCCAGGCCCGGGAGATGGTCGCCGCCGCCCGCGACAACGACACCATCCTGCGCGTCGGCGAGAACTTCTTCCGGTTCCCCTTCGACAGGATGATGCGCCTGGTAGCCGGCGACGGGTTCGTCGGGCCCGTCAAGCGGCTCACCTGCTGGCACGACCACACCGGGTACCACAACAACTCCCGCTGGATATCCTTCTTCGGCGCGCATCCGGTTGCCGTGCAGGCCATACACCACACCATGGCAACCGCCCCCCACTACCAGCTTCCCCACCGCTACTACGAGACCGAGGCCTATCGCGCCCACTTCTTCTGGTTCCCCGACAACGCACTGGTGATCGACCACTCCGCGAACATGAAGAGCATGCTCGGGCGCTATCCGCGTCCCGGATACACCGAGCTGGCCGGGGCTCGCGGATCGATTGTCCAGCAGGCCCCGCAGGCGGGGTTGGGGAAGGCCGAAGTCCGCTACTGCACCGACGAGGCCCTCAGGAACGGGGCTGGCGTCGCCGACCACGTCTATCCGATCGAGCACGTCACCGACGGCGAGAACTGGCTCTCCTCTCACGTCGACCTGCCCACCGGACGGGTCGAGTACGTCAATGACCACCGGCCGGGTCGCACGGCCTACAACACCCGGGAGTACTACGGCGCGGCGGTCATGGGGCATCTCGTGGACTTCGCCGAGACCGTCCGGGGCGTGCGCAGCTCCGAGTACACGGACGAGGACGCCCTCATGGCGATGATGATGGAAGTCGCAACTCGCGAATCGGCCATCAACAGCGGCGTGCGCCTGGAGCTGCCCCTGGAGGGCGATCTCGAGAGCGAAGCGCTGCTACGTGCGGAACAGGAGCAGGAGTACGGCGTCGACCCCCTCGACATCGAGGGCATGATGTCCATCAAGTACCCCCTGCCGTAGCCCAAGACCATTGGTTTGACTACGCTGTGGAGACAGTCCGGCGATCCGTCATTCCGGCCTTGAGCCGGAATCCAGTCCCCGGCCGTCGGCGTAGAACGGATGGCGATGCACAGGCACTCAGTTACCGGCTACGAGTTCTTCTCCTCCGCAGTGCTCTCTTGACTAGCTGAGTAGGATCAGTCGCTGGAGCTGTCCAATCAGCTATGCTTGGATGCGTAGCCACTACAACCGTTAGCCCTGATGCATTCTCGTAGGAGCGGCTTCGCCATCCGCGGTTGTTATCCTCGACAAATTCATCCACCTGAGTCCGAGTCAAGAATCGATCGCACACCCAATCTCCGGAATCTTGACCTAGACATAGGACCACACTCACTCCGAGTTGCTCCACGACGGCTTGATGGAATGGCCAGCACTCCATTGCCAACTGCGAGAAGTCTCCTTTGAGACTTGCTTTACGCTCTGAGCGTACAAAAACAACGTTACTGGCCGGCACCTCACCAGGATCGACTCCCAGTCTCCGAAACAGGTGCAGCATTCTTGGTTGCATTCTCACAGTACCGGGTGGGCGGCCTCCCCATGATTCATCCCTATAAGCCGACCAATTCTCCGGTTCGCCATGAAGAACCCTGTTGGTATGCGACGATACAGTTTCGTCCGATTGCTCCTGTGGGTCGCCTCCAGGATTGACCCCAAGGACATATAGACCTGACTGTGATCCAAATGCGCGTCTACCCGAATAGAATACTTTCCCGGACGTATTCGTGAGAGAACTAGGTATTAGTCTTACAAAGTCCTGAATCATGATATGTCCTACTCGCGCCACACCTCGCGCAGCAGGCGCAGCCAGTTGCCGCCCAGTATCTTCGACACGTCCTCATCGGAGAAGCCGCGGCCCAGTAGCTCAGTCGCTATGTTGGACATCTTGTCCGGCGTCTCCAGCCCCTCGGGGTGGGACGGCACGTCGGGGTACTCCAGCCGCCTCGGCAAGAACTTCGTGCCCTGCTGCGACATCAGCACGTCGAACCACTCGCTCGTCTGGTCCTGGGTGTAGTCGGTGCCGACGCCCACGTGATCGACCCCGATCCGCTCGACCATGTCCTCGATGGCGTCGCCGAAGTCCGCCAGCGTCGACTCCCAGCCCTTGCGTAGGAAGGGCGGCCAGGCCGTCGCGCCGACGACTCCGCCCTTCTCGGCCAGGAGCTTGAGGGCGTCGTCGGTCTTGTTGCGGCGATTGTCGACGAAGGAGCGGGCGTTGGCGTGGGTGCAGGCGACCGGCGTCTCCGATAGCTCTATCGTGTCCAACGTGGTCTGGTCGCCCACGTGTGACAGGTCGATCAGGATGCCCAGCCGGTTCATCTCCTTCACGGCATCCACTCCGAAGTTGCTCAGGCCCTCGTCGTTCCGCTCCCAGCAGCCGTTCCCCAGCAGGTTGCGCTCGTTGTAGGTCACCTGGATGACCCGCACGCCAAGCCTGTGGAAGAGGGCGAGCCGGTCCAGGTCGTTCTCGATGGGCGTCGCGTTCTGCCACCCGAAGATCACCCCGGTCTTGCCGGTCGCCTTCGCGTCCAGGATGTCCTGCACGGTCGTGACCTGCGACACCGTGTCCGAGCGCTCCCGGAACCGCCGGAGCCACTGCGTGATATTGTCCATCGTCTCGGTGTAGTGCTCCCACACCGCGATGGTCGCGTTGATGGCAGTCACGCTCCCGGCATTCAGGCTCTCGTAGACCGCCGGGCTCTGCCAGTTGCTCACGTTCAGCCCATCGATAACGACCGACTCCTGGTACACATCCCGTGCTCTGGATTCGCTGGTCAACTCAATGCCTCCTTTGCTTCGGTTCGGTTTGCCCCCCAAGGGCTCGTTTGAGGTCCCGCACGAACGTATCGAGCGAGGGAACATTGGAGCAAGCCCTGTAGATGTCCATCTCTTCGACAATATCCTCGGCGTACTCGATTCCGCCCTCGGCGGGCTCGACACCGGCATCCTTCACGGTTTGGGACAACAGCCGCTTGAATCTACCCGATCCGCACTTCGAGTCCGGAACCGGCGCCTGAACGCCGCTGCTGAGCACCCGCTGCAATGCAGGAGGATCTGACAGGTACCAACACTCTATGTGAGGCTCGGGAGCGCCGACCACGACCTCTCCTGAATACCCTACGTCATCGATGAGCCTGAAGTACCTTGTCTTGATAGTATCGACGCCCCTGCAATCGGTGTCTCGGATCACCACCACGAGGTCGAGTCGCTGGTCGAGAGTTGCGTTGTCGCGCAGGAACCGCGTGAATTGGCCATCGAGCTGGGATGCGCCCCCGCGCGCATTGCGAACGTCGATTTCGATTGTAACGCCCTCCTCGTCTGCCAGGCGTCTCACCAGGGCGTCGATGAAGCGCTGATGCCCGGCGTCTTCCAGGAACAGCGCGACCCCCAGCCTATCCCCCAAGATCCCCTCTCTCCAGCGCCTCCGCGAGTGACCGTTCGGCGACCTGCTCCCCGAAGAGCAGCGTGTAGTCGATTGGCTCGAACCGGGTCTGGCCGTCCGCCTGTCTACATCCGATGAGCAGCACGTCCCTTGCGTAGTCGGAGTCGATATAGTCAGGATGGTTGAGATAGTCGGCCAGATTAGCCGAATGGGTCGTTACGATTAGCTGCCTGTCTGCCTGCCGGGCGGCGTTGTTCAGTAGGCGGGCTACTATCTGCAGGCGGCGGGGATGGACGCCGACTTCAGGCTCTTCGAAGCCGATGGTCGTCGATGGGCCTTGGGGAGCGGGCATCGCCAGCAGGCCGAGCACCCTTAAAGTGCCGTCGGATATGACCCGCGAGGAGTAGGCCGCGCCGTTCTGGACCACTTCCAGCCGCACCAGGCCGCCCGGCGTCACGGTGGTGTTCACGCCCTCTGCCGCCGGGACAAGCATCCTGAGTGCCAGCGCCGTGTTCTCGAGCTGCCGGGGGTTGCGGATCCTGAGGCTATGGTAGTAGCCCGCCAGATCCCGGCCGTCATATCCGAGCGTATCCACCTCCCTAAGCGGGCTCTCCAGCCGCATCACCGACGGGTCGAAGTAGTAGAACCTCCAGCGGCGCAGCTCCTCGCGGAACGCCGTAACGTGCGGATAGTGCGGCGGATACAGAGATGTCGAAACGATTGTATGGTCGAGTCCAAGGTCGTGATAGGTCGGATGTGCCTGACCCTCCATGCGAAGCCGGAGCCTGCCATCGACCTTTTCCAGGAACGGCTTCCTGTTCTTCCGCTCTGCTCCGTCTCTACGAAGAGCCACGAGCCGCTCGTCCTTCACCCTGAGCATACCGGACGAGGTGAGGAATTCGATGGTCAGGTCGTAGCGCATGCGCCTCTCGATCACTCTCTTCGAGTCCCGATGATTGGCGCTGCCCCCCGTCGGAAGCCCCTCCCGCATGTCCTTGACCTGACGTTCTACGGCCTTGACCGTTGCGTCCGATAGATGCACGTCCACGCCGAGCCTGAACGTTAAGGCGTCCGTGCGCAGGAGCTCGTCAAGACCGCCGGGTGGTGTGAAGAACGCCTCTATCGGGTTGCCGCGGTGCTCGTCGAACGCCGACCTGATAGTCGCGCTCGTAACCATGCGGCTCAGCAATCCCAGCGCGTCCAGGAGGTTGCTCTTGCCGGAGGCGTTCGGGCCTATCACGACAGTCAGCGGCCTTAGTTCTATGTCAACGTCCCTGAGGGACTTGTAGCCGTCGATTCGCACACGGGTGATCATCCGATGTCTCCCATGCCGCGCCTTACAGGTCCAGCAGGTTGCGGGCTATGATCATGCGCTGGACCTCCGTCGTGCCCTCGTATATCTCCGTCACCCTGGAGTCCCGGTACAGGCGCTCGGCGACCGTGGGCGCGAAGTAGCCCGTGCCGCCATGTATCTGCACCGCCCTGTCGGCGGACCGGACGGCGAGCCGTGAGGCGAACAGCTTGGCCATCGACGCCTCCGTCACGAACGGCAGCCCCTCGTCGCGCAGCGTGGCGGACCGCATGACGAGCCCCCTCGCCGCCTCGATGTCCGTGGCCATGTCGGCAAGCTCCCACTGCCAGCCCTGGAAGTCGACGAGCCGCTGCCCGAAGGCCTCCCTACCCCGTGCGTATTCGACCGACGAGTCGTACGCCGCCTGGGCGAGCCCGACGCACTGGGCCGCAATCCCGACCCGGCTGGAGTTCAGCACGTCCATCGTCTCTCTGAAGCCCTGCCCCTCGGCGCCGATCAGATTCTCCCCGGGCACCGCGCAGTCCTCGAATACCAGCTCGGCGGTCGACGTGGCCCTCATGCCCAGCTTGCCGTGCTGGGGGACTATCGTGAAGCCGTCCGCGCCACGCTCCACGACCAGCGCGTCGATCCCGCGGGTGCGCTGCTCCCTGTCGTGCGTCGCGAGGATGACGAAGACCTCGGCCTCCTCGGCGTTGGTGGTGAACAGCTTGCTCCCGTTCAGCACGTACCGGTCGCCCCTCTTCTCGACCGTAGTACGCATCGCGGCCGAATCGCTCCCCGACAGGGGCTCGGTCAGGGCGAACGCGCCGATCTTCTCGGCGCGGGCGAGGGGCGGCACCCACCGCTCCTTCTGCGCAACAGTGCCGAACCGCAGGATGAAGTGGGCGCACAGACCCAGGTGCGCGACGTATATGACGCTGGTCGATCCGCAGCCCCGCGCTATCTCCTCCACGGCGATTGCAAGCTGCCGCGTCGTGCCTCCGCTGCCGCCGTACGCCTCGTCGATGGTCAGGCCGAACAGGCCCAGCTCCGCAAGCTCGCGCACGTTGTCCCACGGGAACTCGCCCCGCTCGTCGTAATCGGGAGCGCGCGGCGCGAGGACCTCGTCCGCGAACTCGCGCACCATGGACTGTAGGAGTCTCTCGTCCTCGGATAGCAGCTCGAAGCTCATCGTGTCAGACCGGCCCTTTCGGTAGTCAGGTACGCCCGTATTGTACTATCTCCCCTCGCGGCATGTGCCGCCCGCTTGCACTGTGCGCCCCTCCTCTCCCTCAACGGGAGAGGACTGAGGTGAGGGTGACTCCCCGGCGGCGTAGCCGGCTCCCCGGCCCCTGTTCCACATCCGTCCATCCACGCTCCACATCCGTCCATCCACGCTCCACATCCGCCCATCGCCGCTCCACATCCGTCCATCCACGCTCCACATCCGTCCATCCACGCTCCACATCCGTCCATCCACGCTCCACATCCGTCCATCCCGTTCCACATCCGTCCATCCACGCTCCACATCCCACCATCCCCGCTCCACATCCGTCCATCGCCGCTCCACATCCCACCATCCACGCTCCACATCCGTCCATCCACGCTCCACATCCGTCCATCCCGTTCCACATCCCGCCATCCACGCTCCACATCCGTCCATCCACGCTCCATATCCCCATCCCCATCATCCCCCTCTCCCCTCCGTGACCTCTGTGCCCTCTGTGGTTAAGTCCCCCTCTTCCCTCCGCGACCTCCGCGCCCTCTGCGGTTAAATCCCCCGCCATTTGACTAGCACGAACGCCCGTGCTATTATCTCCCCATGAAGAACTCCACACAAGACCCGGTACATGGTCCCCCGGCTGCGACGTAGAACACTCCGGAACAGTTTGGAACAGAATTCAGCAAATTCGGGGGCTGTGTTTTCTCCCGTAGGGGCGGGTTTCAAACCCGCCCTCCCCGGCACGAGGGCGGCGCTCCCCCTTCCCTTGGCCGGTCCCTTCTCCCCTCGCGGGAGAAGGCTAGGATGAGGGGGCTCCCCGGAGGGGCGGCGCGCCTGAGCTTGACGAAGGGCAACCCTGGCCATGTCACACCAAGTCTGAACAGGTACCTGCATCGCCCATAAGTTGACACCGCCTTCGTGTGTAGATACACTGTTTCGGCTGCAAGCATGAGCTTGCAGTTTCGTGTTTCATGGGATTGGGCGGGTTGCACATTAACGTCTCACAGTTGCTCAAGGAGCCGAGCGGCGCGGTTCGCACCTACGATGTGGCCGAGAGCGTGACGCTCGGTGATGAGCCGCACGAGGTCCGTGGGGCCGTCAAGCTGTTCAGGACGAGCGACGGCCTGTGGGTGACCGCGACACTCGAGTCCACACTGGCGTGCACGTGCAGCCTGTGCCTCGATGAGTTCGCCCAAACGCTGGAGCTACTCATCGACGAAGAGACGGAGTCCGCCGGCTCGCTCGAGGAGGAGGAGAGCGAACGGCTCAGGATCGACGACGACATACTCGACCTGACGGAGGCCGTTCGGCAGTACCTGGAAATGGCCCCGCCCATGAAGCCGCTGTGCAGGCCGGGCTGCAGGGGCATCTGCCCCGGGTGCGGCAGAAACCTCAATGATGGGACTTGCGCCTGCGGATCGGGGCCCCGGGACCCCAGGTGGGGAGCGCTGCTAACCATGGCGGCGACAGCTGCAGACACAGAAGAGAGCTAACTATGCCACCACTTCCAAAGAAAAAGCATTCCAGGGGACGGAAGGGCAAGAGGGCCGCTCACCACGCCCTCAAGCGCCTGTCCGTCTCCTCCTGTCCGCAGTGCCCGAGCGCAGTCAGGCCTCACCGGGCCTGCCCCCAGTGCGGGTACTACAACGGTCGCGAGGTCATCGCAGTCAAGTCCGCCGAGGTCGAGTAGACCGGGGCTTCGAGCGACTAGGTCTATGGGTTTCATACTTCCAAAGGCGAAGGGCCGTTCCGGCGTAGGCTACTTGTTCCCGGGCCAGGGAGCCCAGGCCGTTGGCATGGGTACGCAGCTGTACGACATGTCGCCGTCGGCGCGGTCCGTTTTCCACGAGGTGGACATGGCCCTGGGCCGGCCGCTGACAAAGCTCGTGTTCAACGGCCCCGAGGACCAGCTCCGCGACACCATGAACGCCCAGCCCGCGATCATGGCTGTTAGCCTGGCTACGACTATGGCGATGGAGGAGCGGCTCGGACCCGAGGGCATGCCCCCTCCGGCGTTCATGGCCGGCCACAGCCTCGGCGAATTCACCGCCCTCGCGGTCGCCGGAGTGCTCGAGGTCGGAGAAGCTGCGAGGCTGGTCCAGGAACGGGGGAGGCTGATGCAGGCGGCGTGCGAGCAGCAGCCCGGCGGCATGGCCGCGGTGTTCGGCCTGGACCTGGACACCATCGAGGAGATCGCGAGAGAGACCGGCACCTACGTATCGAACATCAACACCGCCGAGCAGGTCGTAATCAGCGGGGAGCTGCTGGCCATAGCCCAGGCGCTCGACCTGGCGTCGGCCCGCGGCGCCAAGCGTACCGTGCCGCTCAGGGTTGGAGGCGCCTTCCACTCGGCTCTCATGGAGCCCGCCAGGGAAGGGCTTATACGGGCCGTGAGCGACGTAAGGTTCAGCGACCCCAGGGTCCCCATAGTGGGAAACTGCACGGCCCAGCCCCTCACCACGGCCGACGAGGTGAAGACCGAGGTCATCAGCCAGATATCGAGCTGCGTCCAGTGGAAGCGCTCCATGGACTACATGCTGGGCGCCGGCGTAGCCCGCTTCATCGAGATAGGGCCGGGCCGGACGCTCAGCGGCATGGCCAAGAGGATAGACCGGTCCGTCTCCTCCGTCAGCATCGGCGACATGGATGCCGTCCTCTCCTTCGGGGCGAAGTAAGCGCCCCGCCGCGAATACGGCTTCCTCGCGTGCTCAGCTAGGTTCGACGACGTGACGGCCGCAGCGACGCCCTATACCACCCGGCGGCGGGCACGGGTCCTGGCCCTCCAGGCGCTCTACGAGATAGACGGCTCGGGGCACGAACCCGAGAGCGTGGTGACCCAGCGGGTCCGGGAGATGTCCCTGCCAGGCGCTGTGGAGGCGTTTGCCCGCAAGATAGTCCGCGGAGTCCTTGAGAATATCGAGCGGATAGATAGAATTATAGGCACACATGCCCCTGCATGGCCCATTCGGCAGCTGGCGGCCGTCGACCGCAATCTCCTCAGGGTGGCGGTCTACGAGCTGGCGATCGAAGGGGATACGCCCCCAAGGGTGGCCATCAACGAGGCTGTGGAGATTGGCAAGACGTTTGGCTCCGACGCGTCATTCAGGTTCGTGAACGGCGTGCTGGGGTCCATTCTGGCCGAGCGGCAAGCCTCTGGCGAGGCTGACATAAACGGCAGGACGATGGAGGTGGTCGATGTCAACGGTTCTTGAGAGAGTCCAGACTGTGGTTGCGGACAAGTTGAGCGTAGAGACGGACGAGGTGGTCCTCGATGCCTCGTTCACCGAGGACCTGAACGCCGACTCCCTCGACCTCGTGGAGCTGATCATGGCCTTCGAGGAGGAGTTCGGCACAGACGACACGCCGATCGAGATCTCGGACGAGGACGCCGAGGGGATTACGACGGTCCAGGCAGCCATCGACTACCTCAAGGAGCACGGCGTCTCAGACTAGCGCCCGGCAGCCCTGCGCGACCTCGGTCGGGCGTCACCCTGCAGAGCCTGCCCCGTACTCGATACGGGGGCCGGTTTGAAACCCGCCCTCGCCTTGCCTACGGCCAGCGTTGCCGTTGGCAAGGGGGATTGGGCGGGCGCGCTCTCTCGTTGACGCTGCGAGCGCCTTATTGGTACGATTCGCCCACACTCCCCGAGGCCTGTCCCATGCCGCAGTACGATCTTCTGGTTCGCGAGATCCACGACTGTACGCGATGCTCCCTGGCGGGGAAGCGCACACAGGCCGTTCCCGGCGAGGGCTCCCTCGACGCCGACATAGTCTTCATCGGGGAGGGCCCGGGCTTCCACGAGGACAGGGAGGGCCGGCCTTTCGTCGGACCGGCGGGCAAGCTCCTTGACGAGCTACTGGCATCCATCGGCCTGGCCCGCGGCGATGTCTACATCACCAACATGATCAAGTGCCGCGCGCCCAACAACAGGGACCCCCTGCCCGGCGAGATCGCGAGCTGCAAGCCGTTCCTCGACCGCCAGCTTGAGATGATCGGCCCCAGGGTGATCGTGACTCTGGGACGCTACTCGTTCCAGCGCTTCTTCCCCGGCGAGCAGCTCAGCAAGTCGCGCGGCAAGCCCAGGAAGCTGAACGGCTACACGGCCTTTCCCATATACCACCCGGCCGCCGCGCTCCACAATCCCAGGCTAAGGCCCGCAATAGAGCAGGACTTCAAAAACCTGCAAGCGCTGCTCCGGAGCTCCGAGCCTCCGCCGTCTGAAACCGAGGAAAGGCAGGCTTCGGAACAGCTCAGCCTCTTCCAGTGATCCCGCTGCGCGTCGTACCCCTGGGAGGGCACGGCGAGATCGGGAAGAACATGCTGGCGCTGGAGTACGGCGACGACATCGTCGTCATCGACGCCGGCATCCTGTTCCCCGACGAGAGCACGCCCGGCGTCGACTTCGCCATCCCCGACATCACCTACCTGCTCGAGAACCACTCCCGGGTTCGGGCCATACTCATAACCCACGGCCACGAGGACCACATTGGCGCTCTGCCGTGGGTGCTCGAGGACCTTGACGTACCCGTGTACGCGCCCAGGCTTGCGCACGGGCTCATCAGCGTGAAGCTCAAGGAGAGGGGACGGCTGGCCGGCGCAAGGCTCAACGTGGTCGAGCCCTACCAACCCTTCCGCGTCGGGGAGCTCGGCGTCGAGTTCTTCCGTGTGTGCCACTCCATTCCCGACGCGATGGGAATAGCCATCACGACACCGCTGGGGGTGGTCGTACACACGGGAGACTTCAAGATCGACCACACGCCGGCGGACGGCAACACGATGGACTTCGCCGTGCTGGCCCGGTTCGCGTCCGAAGGCGTCCTGCTTCTCTGCTCAGACTCCACCTACGCCGAGGTCGAGGGCTACACCCCCTCCGAACAGGTAGTCGGCGAGGCCCTGGACAGGGTCATTGGAGAAGCCGGCGGGCGCGTGATGATCGCCACCTTCGCTTCGCTCATATCCAGGGTACAGCAGATAGTCAATGCGGCCGCCAGGCACGGCCGCAAGGTCGCCGTCATCGGCCGGAGCATGATCAACAACGTGCGGATGGCCAGGAAGATGGGCTACCTTGAGGTGCCGGAGGGCGTCCTCGTTTCGGCCAAACAGGCCGGAAGGCTCCCACTCGACGAGGTCGTGATCGTGGCGACCGGGGCGCAGGGAGAGCCGACGTCCGCCCTCGTCAGGGTCGCAATGGGGACCCACCCGGACATGGAGATCGTCCCCGGCGACACGGTCGTCATATCTGCGTCTCCAATTCCAGGAAACGAAACGCTGGTGGCGAGGACCATCGACAACCTGCACCGGCAGGGCGCAGACGTCCTCTACAGCCGCATCGCCCTCGTTCACGTGCACGGACACGGCAGCCGCGAGGAGCTGAAGATGATGCTCGGCCTCGTCAAGCCTCGTTTCTTCGTGCCCGTCCACGGCGAGTACCGGCACCTGGTCGCCCACGCCGCCATCGCCAGGGCGGCCGGAGTGCCCGCCTCGAACACCTTCGTGCTTGAGGACGGGGACGTCCTCGAGCTTACGGAGGACTCCGGCGAGGTGGTCGGAACGGTCCCGGCGGGGATAGTCTACATCGAGGGGCAGCGACGCTGGACCGAGAACAGCGTGCTGGACGAGAGGCTCAAACTGGCCCGCGACGGCGTCGTGGTCATCATAGCATCGACGCGCCACGACGAATATGGGGTCCTGGAGAAGCCGGAGGTGATGTCCGCAGGATTCGCCGGTGCAGATGGGAATTCTGCCAGGATCCTGGAAAGAGTCACAGAAGAAGTCCAGATTCACCTAGACCAAAACTTCGGACAAGTATTAGATTACGACAGAACTCGCAGGATGCTTAGTGAGCGCGTGGCCAACATCTTCTACGAGGAGACCCGGGCCCGGCCTACTGTTCTGGTGCACCTGCGAGACGAATGAATCGCGTCCGCGGCGGCCCGCCGTAGCTCCGGCTCTAAAGAGGCCAGCCAACGACAAGCCTCTGGAGGCTAGCAGATGGTTCGTCGCATTCTGTCGTCCACGGCCGGGCTTGCGGCCGTCATCTTTGTGGTCCTCGCTGTGTCAGCGGCCGGGTACTGGTACCGGCAAAAGCTCCTGGAGATGTACTCCGCGGTAGAGCAGTCCGCCCTGACAGCCCTCAGCCTGGGCCTTGCAGCCGTCGCCGTCTGGATTGTGGTGTTCACGGCTATCGCCTTCGCCCCGGTCACGCCGATCAGGCGCACCGTCCTGTGGGCATCGTCGGTGAGCATGCTGGCAGGAGTGCTGGGGCTGCTCTCCTTCTACGAAGTCTATTTCGGTTCGCTCTCGTGGGTCACGCTCGGTGGGGAGGTCAGCCTCGGCGGAAGGGTGGGCGAGATAATCGCGGGCCCGCCGGGAGCTATCGGCGTCGCCAGGGTTGCGGCCCTGTTCCTCGTGGCGGCCGCCGCCGCCATGCCTTCCGTCACCAAGCTCGTGGGCATTGGCCTCGGCAGGTTCGCCGTGGCCTCATACGCCGCAATGGTCCTCGCATTCGGCAAGCTGGCCTCGTCCATGCGCAGGGAGAAGCGGGAAGAGCCTCTCGAGGAGCCGGCCCCGGCCGTAGAGTACGCCAGCTCCGCCGACCTCGCGGCTCTCCTGAATCAGAGCCCGTACGACAACGGAGCCGGCGAGCAGTACGAGGCATGGGAAAGCACGGAGACATTGGCGGAGCCGACAGCCGGTGCTTTCGACGACGCCTACGACTCGGCCGGTGAGGAGATTGAGCAAGAGCCGGCGATCGCGTTCGAGCCGGAGCCCATCCTGGAGGAGCCCGTCCTGGAGGAGCCCGTCCTAGAGGAGCCCGTCCTGGAAGAGGCGCTGGAGCCCGAGGAAGAGTCCCAGCCCGTCCCGTCGGCGTTCCAGCAGGACATCTGGTCAGCGCCCGACGACGACGGGCAGGCCACGAAGACCAGGTTCAACAAGTACTGGGGCGCCGAGGCCGTCCCGCAGGAGCATAACCAGGGAGTCACCCACTACGAGGACGTTGGAGACTCCGACGAGGATGTCCCTCCTATCGCCTACCCGGACGCCTCCGAATGGGACAGGCCGGCGATGGACATCCTGCACAATGTGCCGGAAGGCGGAATTACGCAGGAGGACATCGACAGGACTGCGCAGAACATCAAGACGACCCTGGCGGACTATGGCGTGGAGGTGGAGGTCGGCGAGACTCACCCGGGCCCGACGGTCACGATGTACGGGCTGATCCCGGGCTGGATCCGGAGGCACAAGCAGGTCACCGTCACCGATGACGATGGGCGCCCTGTGCTCAACGAGCAGGGAAAGCGGACCACCAAGCGCGTGGAGACCAGGACCCGAGTCAAGGTCGAGGCCATCGCATCACGCGAGAAGGACCTGTCGCTGGCCCTGCGCACACCCAGCATCCGCATCGAGACCCCCGCGCTGGGCAAGTCCCTGGTCGGCATCGAGATCCCCAATCCCAACCCGTCGCTCGTGACCTTGCGCGGCGCGATGGAGGGACCTGAGTACCGGAAGCTCCGCGAGTCGGCCAGTCTGCCCGTGGCCCTCGGCAAGGGCAGCGGCGGCGAGGCAGTGGTAATCGACCTTGCGAAGATGCCCCACCTGCTCGTGGCGGGAGCGACCGGAAGCGGCAAGAGCGTCTGCATCAACACCATCCTGTCCGGGCTGATCATGGAGAAGACACCGGCAGAGCTTCGGCTGCTCCTGATCGATCCCAAGAGGGTGGAGCTCACGCCTTACAACGGCATACCCCATCTCCTGACTCCCGTGGTGGTGGAGGTCGACGAGGTGGTCGGCCTGCTGAAGGGGCTGATCGCCGAGATGATGAACCGCTACCGGCGCATGGAGGAGGCGGGGGTCCGCAACATCTCATCCTTCAACAAGAAGATGCCCGAGCAGATGCCCTACCTGGTCGTCGCGGTGGACGAGCTTGCGGACCTCATGATGACCGCGTCGTTCGACGTAGAGCAGTCCCTCTGCCGTCTTGCGCAGATGGGCCGGGCCACCGGCATACACCTCATAGTTGCCACCCAGCGTCCTTCCGTCGACGTGGTCACGGGCCTGATCAAGGCCAATTTCCCCAGCAGGATCAGCTTCGGAGTCACGTCCCAGATCGACTCCAGGACCATCCTGGACACCGCGGGCGCAGAGAAGCTCCTTGGCAAGGGCGACATGCTCTACCAGGCCGTCGACGCGGCGAGGCCCGAGCGCGTCCAGGGCGTGTTCATTTCGGACGGCGAGGTCGAGGACCTCGTCGACTTCTGGAAGACGACTCCCTGGCTTCCACTGCCAACCGTGGCCCTCCATACGGCGGGCGACGGCGAGATCGGCGGCGATCATGCCGATGTGGATGACGACGAGGACAGGGACGAGATGCTCGACAAAGCCATCGAGCTGGCCCACACCCAGAAGAAGCTGTCCACGTCCCTTCTGCAGCGGCGCCTGCGCATCGGCTATCCCCGCGCGGCCCGGCTCATGGACCAGTTGGAGGAGGAAGGGCTGATCGGCCCGAGCGACGGGTCCAAGTCGAGGGATGTTATAATCGGCGTGTAGCAGTCGAGCGGCCGGGACAGGCACCCGCCTGACGCTCCACGCCGACCGTCGACTGCGGGGAGGGGCGAATGGTCCGCAACGTCGCCGGCGCGATCGGCTCGGTGGTGGGACGGCGCGATGGGGATGGCGGAGCCCCGCAAAGGGACTCCTGCCTGGTCTGCAGCACCGACCTGCTCACCTCGGACCTGTTCGCCAGCAGCCGCATCTGCCCCGTCTGCAACTTCCACTACACCATGACCGCCAGGGAGCGGATCGACTCCCTCGCGGACCCTGGCACCTTCCGCGAGACTAACCGCAGGGTCTCTTCACTCGACCCGCTCTCTTTCTCGTCCAAGGTGTCGTACAAGCAGCGGCTCTTCCGCGACCAGAGGCGCACCGGTCTGACAGAAGCAGTCGTCACCGGCACCTGCTCCATAGGGGGCAGCCCCGCTGTCATGGCAGTGCTGGACTTTGGGTTCATGGGCGGGAGCATGGGCTGTGTAGTCGGCGAGAAGGTCGCGCTGGCCATGGAGCGCGCCGCCAAGCGCCGGCTTCCCTTCGTCACCGTGGTCACGAGCGGCGGCGCGCGGGTACAGGAGGGCGTCCTGTCCCTGATGCAGATGGCCAAGACGGTGATTGCCGCAAGCCAGCTCCACGAGAAAGGCCTGCCGATCATCTCGGTACTGGCCAACCCGGCTACGGGCCATGCCTACGCCAGCTTCGCCAACCTTGCCGACATCATCCTGGCCGAGCCTGGCGCTATCGTTGGGCTTGCGCCGATGAGGGCAATCAGGGAATCGAGCTCCCAGCCCATACCCGGCGGCTCTCACACCAGCGGCTCCCACCTTGCCCATGGGACCGTGGACGACGTGGTGCACAGGTCCGACCTGAGGGACAGGATCGCCGTGCTGCTGGAGCTGCTGGGCCCCAGGTACCGGCTGGAGGCCCAGAGGAAGACGGACGCGCCGCAGCCGTCGGTGCATCGGCCCCAGGCCTGGGACTCGGTCAAACTCGCGCGGCACAGCGACCGCCCCACGGCGCTGGACTACCTCTCTCGCATCATGTCGAGTTTCGTGGAGATCCACGGAGACCGCGTCCACGGGGACGACGGCGCTGTAGTCTGCGGAATCGGCTACCTGGGCAGCCAGACGGTCGTCGTCATCGGCCAGGAGAGGGGCCGTCAGGGTGACGACGTGGAGCGGAACGGCGGCAGGACCTCGCCCGAGGGCTTCCGTAAGGCGCTCCGGGCTGCCGACCTTGCCGAGAGGTTCGACCTCCCTGTCATCTCCCTCATAGACACCCCGGGCCCGTTGCTGTCCCTCGAGGCCGAGGAGCGAGGCCTGGGAAACACCATCGCGGCCATGATGGCCCGCATGGCGAGTCTCTCCGTGCCCTCTATCGCCGTCATAACCGGCGAGGGCGGGAGCGAGGGCGCCCTCGCCCTGGGACTGGCGAACCGCGTGCTGATGCTAGAGAACGCCATCTACTCGGTCATATCCCCCGAGGAGGCAGCGGGCCTCCTGTACCAGGACCAGACCAGGGCCGACGAGGCCGCGGAGTCGCTCCGCCTCACTGCAAGCGGCTGCGAGGAGCTGGGGATCGTTGACCTGATCGTGCAGGAGCCGCCGGGCGGGGCACACGTGAACCCCGACGAGGCTGCCAGGCATCTTCGGAGGGCGCTGCTCAAGGAGCTGGCAGAGCTTCAGCCCAGGAGGAGGTCCGGCTTTGCCGCCGACCGCCGCAAGAAGTTCCGCAACATGGGCGAGTACAGCTCTTCCTTCAGGTCCACCATCAGCCGCGACGTCAACCGCCTCCAGGGCCTTGCCGCCTCCGGTGTGCGAAGAATAGCGCGGCGATCACCCCCCGAGCCCGAGAACCACGAGGGCATCCCCGCAGGAGAGGAGCGTACGTAGCCGGCCAGCCGCGCACGTACCTCCAGCACCGTCATCCCATGAACCACCGTGGAGGGTAGGCCCATGACGCCGATGGCCGTAGCACCGCAGCCCAGGGCGGCCGAGGAGGCCGTCGAGACTCTCAGGAACGGCGGCAACGCCGTCGATGCGGCGATCGCCGCCGCCTTCGTCCAGGGCATCGTCGATCCGCTGAACTGCGGCATGGGCGGCTTGGGCTGGATGCACATCTACGACGCCGCCACGGGCGAGGACGTGATACTCGACTTCTGCTCGGTCGCGGGGTCCAGGGCGACGCCCGACATGTGGGAGGGCCTGATAGACCGCCAGGGCGAGGACGGCCTGGGCTACATCCTGAAGGGCGACGTGAACGAGATCGGCTACCAGTCGATCGGCCTCCCCACCGGCATACGCGGCCTCCACGAGGCCCTCACCCGCTACGGCACGTGGGGCTGGGACCGGGTCATCGCGCCGGCCGCCAGGCTGGCGCGCGAGGGATACACTGTGCCGCGCGAGCTCGCCGAGGAGTGGCGCAGCCGCTACTCGCCTGGTCGGCCTGTCGCGATGACGCGCTTCTCGGTAACGCCCGACGCGGCTGCGATATACACCAGAAACGGCTCACCCCTCGACGACGGCGACCTGCTGACGAACCCCGACTACGCGGCGAGCCTGGAGCGCATCGCAGACGTGGGGCCGGACGACTACTACACCGGCGAGATAGCCGGTCGGCTCGTAGCCGACTGGGAGGCGAACGGCGGGCACGTCACCGCCGACGACCTGGCAGGCTACCGCCCGGAGTACCTGCCCCCCGTGCGCGGCACCTACCGCGGCTACACCATCTCGGACCAGCCCCCTCCTTCGGGCGGCGTAACGCTCGTCCAGGTCTTGAACATCCTGGAGGGATATGACCTCGCGTCGATGGGCCACAACAGCGCCGAGTACATCCGCGTGCTCGCCCTGGCCCTGGGGGCCGGATTCGAGGACCGCGGTAAGTACATGGGCGACCCCGCATTCGTCGACGTGCCGGTAGAAATGCTAACGTCGAAGGAGTACGCCGCCGAGTGGCGCAGACGAATAGAGCGGGGCGAGGGTCCTGCCGCCGGCCGGGCCCGTCCGATGGACGGGGCGGGCACCACCCACATCTCGGTTGTAGACAGGGACGGGAGTTGTGTAAGCCTGACCCACACCAACGGGCTGTGCTCAGGGGTCATCACACCGGGGCTCGGGTTCCTTCAGAACAACTACATGATCTCCTTCGACCCGAAGCCCGGCGGCCCGAACTCGATAGAGCCGGGCAAGAAGCGGACCACCGGCGCGTCGCCGTGCATCGTTTTCAGGGACGGCATGCCCTTCATGGTAGTCGGAGCGCCGGGCGGGACGTACATCATCGGCGCGGTGCTCCAGACCATCCTCAACGTGATCGACCACGGCATGACTGCGCTGGAGGCGGTGTCCGCGCCGCGGATCGACTGCCAGGGCGACACGGTCTACGTGGAGGGCCGTGTGCCCGGCTCAGTGTGCGACGAGCTAAGGGCCGGCGGCCTCCGGGTGCTGCGCGACACGTCCTCGTACGGCCTGTACCCCAGCCGCTCCGCCCGCGTGCAGGCCATAGTCCTCGGCGACCACAGGGGCGAGCCTTCGGGCGGCAGCGACCCGCGCGGATATGGGGCAGCGCTAAGGGCGTAGCTGGAGGCGGTCGACAGGCGCCGGTTGCGGCTCAGTCGGTGATGTAGGTGTGGGTGATGACCTCCCACACGTGGCCGTCGGCGCATTCGAAGTAGAACCCGCGCCCCTGGTGCTTGTGGTTGATCTTGCCGTCCGCACGCGAGCCGGGCCCGCTCCCGAACGAGACTCCCTCGGCCTTGACGCGCTGCAGCACGGCGTCGAATTCCTCGTCGGACGCCAAGAAGGCGTAGTGGTTGGACTGCGGGTCGTCCGAGTTATCGAAGTCGAGGGTCAGCGTGTCGTTGACCTTGACCGGGGCGAAGTGCCCCCAAGGCCCCTCGTACTTCAGCCCGAATAAGCGGGCGATGAACTTCGCCGACTTCACCTTGTCGTAAGCGGGTACGATCGTATGGTCTAGCTGTAAAGGCAAGTCTTAGTCTCCATGCCTGCCAGGGTGCGGGCCCGCCACACCGACCGGCCCGCGTTTCGCTGGGAGCACCTGGACCGGGGTAGGCACCACCCAGTCGCGGCCGATCTTCCTGGCTCCCCTGACTCTGCCCTCTGCGAGCAGCTTCCTGACCCTCGCGCCCGAGACTCCCAACTCCTTGGCCGCCAAGTCAGCGGTGAGTTTGGAAACTCCGGCCCTAGCCTGTCCGGTAAGCTCGAACTCCAGGGCGTCCGGGCCTCCATTCGCCGAGAACTCGTGGACCATGAAGCCCAGGCTGTTACCGTCCGCATCGACGCGCTCCAGCACGCGGTCATTCTCATCGACCGGCTCGTATGTCCCACCGCCGGGGGCCCATATCACCTCGAGGATGTCGCTCTTAGGCTCCCAGGCCACCTTGACTCTCGCTCGTGGCATTTTGCCTTGTCTCTGTGCTCTCCGCGTCCTCTGTGGTGGTACTCGCCGCTACGGGTGGTAGATGACCATCTTGAGCTCGGTCATCTCCTCGACGGCGTAGCGGGGGCCCTCCTTGCCCATTCCGCTGTCTTTGACTCCGCCGTAGGGCATCAGGTCGGCCCGCCACTGGGGTCCTGAGTTGATCATCAGGTTGCCCGAGTCCACCTCGCGGGCGAACTTCATCGCCCAGTCGATGTTCTGGGTGAATATGGCAGCGCTCAGGCCGTAGTTGGTGTCGTTGGCCATGGCGATGGCCTGGTCGATATCCGAGAAGGGCGTCACCGCGACGGCGGGGCCGAACAGTTCGTCGCACGAGATGCGCATCTCTGGGCTCACGTCGGCCACGACCGTCGGCGCGTGCATCGCTCCCTCGTACTCCCCGCCGACGACGGTGCGTGCGCCGCCCGCCACTGCCTCTGTGACCCACTCGTTGACGCGCACCGCGTCCTGGGCCCGGACCATCGGCCCCATCTTCACCGTGCCGTCCAGCGGGTCGCCCGTACTCAGGCCCTTCACGCCCTCGGTCAGTGCGTCCAGGTAGTCGCCGTACACCCTCTCGTTGGTGAGTATGCGCTGGGCTGAAATGCACACCTGGCCGGCGTTCGAGAAGCCGCTCGCCACCGTGCCCGCCACGACCTTCTCCATGTCCGCGTCGGGCATGACGATCAGCGGCGAGTTGGACCCGAGCTCCATCGTCACCTTCTTGAGCCCTGCAGTCCTGCAGATGTGCTCGCCCACCTCCTTGCTGCCGGTGAAGGTGACCTTGCGCACGCGGTCGTCCGCCACTAGGGCGTCGCCGATGCTGCCCCCGGAGCCGGTCACGCACTGCACGGCCTCGGCCGGCACGCCCGCCTCGACGAGGATCTCAGTCAGCTTGAGGGCCGACAGGGGCGTGTCGGAAGCGGGCTTGATGATGACGGCGTTGCCCGCGGCCAGGGCAGGGCCGACCTTGTGGGCTACGAGGTTGAGGGGGAAGTTGAACGGGCTGATGGCCGCTACGACACCGCACGGCACGCGCAGGGTGAAGCCAAGCTGCCCCGTCCAGGTGGGCGCGCCATCGAGAGGCACGACCTCGCCGAAGAGGCGCTTGGCCTCCTCGGCCGAGCCGGTCATGGTCTGGATCGCCCGCTCGGCCTCGCCTAGGCCCTCGCCGATGATCTTGCCTTCCTCCATCGTGATGGTGCGGCCCAGATCGTCCACGCGCTCTTTCATCAAGGCCACGGCGCGCGTGAGGATTTCGTAGCGCTGGTAGCCGGACATCGCGGCCATCGCTCTCGCGCCCCGGTCGGCGCTGGCGATGGCGGTCTGGACGTCCTCCACGGTGCCCCTCGGCACGGTGTCGAACACCTGCCCGTTGAAGGGGTTCACGACATCGATCTTCTCGTCCCTGTCCACCCACTCGCCAGCCAGGTACATCTTCATTTCAGGTCACCTCCATGGGGGCCTCAGGATATGCACACGCCAGACAACAGTCAACCGCGGGGGTGCGGCAGCCTCTGCATACGCTCGTTGACACGCACCTACGCGGCTCTTACACTCCCGTGAGCCGCGCGGACGGGCCCCGTCAAGGCCTCGCTATCGCATGGGCCTGCGTTCCGCATCCAGGCTATTCCAGATCGAGACAGACAGGAGAAGAACAGTGGCGCTCACCGTCTATGACTACAGGACAGACGTCATGAACGTGCTGGTCACGCCCCAGATACGCTCCCGCTTCATGCGGCTGGAGCCCGGCGAGGAGAGCGGCGCCCACTCACACGACCTCGGGCACGAGGTCTTCCTCGTCCTGGAGGGCCGGGCCGAGTTCACCATCGACGGTGAGACCGGCATCGTGGGCCCCGGCCAGATGTGCGTCGCTCTCGTAGACGAGCTCCACTCGCTGCGGGTAGTCGGCGATGAGCCCATGACGATGTACCTGTCGGTTACGCCCCACATCCAGCCCACGCACACCATGTGGACGGAGGACGGCACGCGGCTGCCGCACCGGTTCGCCCCGTCCAGCGCCTACGACAGGCAGACCGACACGGACACGCCGCTCACCACGCTTCTCGACAACCTGACCGAGGCAACCAACGCAGTCCGGGAAGCCGCCGCCCATGCAGCTTCAACCCAGGAGAGCGAGGCCGGAGGGCTGGCGGACGCCGCGTCCAGGGGCGACGTCGATTCGTCGTCCAGGTCGAGGGACGCGATCTGGGACGCCCTGTTCGAGGTCTACAGGCGCTCGGCGGAGCTTGCCGACCTGTGGAACGACGTCGCGCCCCGGGCAGGCAAGACGTAGATCGGGCGCCGAGAAGGAGACACCCATGGACAGGGTACGCATAGGCGTCGTAGGCTGCGGGGCAATCACGCAGGTGCAGCACCTGCCCTTCCTGACGGAGCTGGCCGAGGAGTTCGAGGTGGCCGCCGTTTGCGACGTCTCGCCGTCGGCTTCCGAGTACGCCGCGCAGCTCTACAACGTGCCGAGCCGGTTCACCGACTACCGCTACCTGCTCGACGCCGACGTGGACGCTGTGCTCCTGTGCCACACGGACCCCAAGACGGAGGTCGCGGTGGCCGCGTTCAACGCCGGCAAGCACGTCTTCATCGAGAAACCTGTCTGCTTCTCCATGGAGGAGGTTAAGGCGATTACCGCCGCAGCCGCGTCCTCGGGCAAGGTGGCGCAGGCCGGCTACATGAAGCTCTACGAGCCCGCCTACGAACGGGCCAAGGCCGAAATCGCCGAGATGGACGACATTCGCTTCGTTCAGGTCAACCACCTGCACCCTGACAACGACCTGCACGTGCGCCAGTTCAGGACTCGCCGCTTCGACGACGTTCCGGCCGACGAGGTCGAAAGGACTCAGGCCGCGCGCGAGGTCGCCGTCCGCCAGGCCATTGGCGATGCCCCTCCGCACGTCGTCAGGGCTTTCGGCACCCTGTCGGGCAGCATGATCCACGACCTGTACGGTCTGCGTGACCTGTTCGGCGTGCCAGCCAGGGTTGCCAGCACCGAGATATGGCGGGAGGGCAGCGCAATCTCGACGACCCTGGAGTACGACGGCGGCTTCAGGTGTGTAGCTACCTGGGTCGACCTGCCCGAGCTGTGGGACTTCTACGAGACCCTGGAGGTGTACGGCAGCAGCAAGCGCGTCATCGTGTCATACGAAACGGGCTTCTCGCGCGGCCTCTCACGGGTGCGGATCCACCACATCGACCACAGGGGCTCCAGCGTCAGCACCGAGCCGGCCATGGACTGGGAGAACCCGTTCCGCAGGGAGCTGCGCCACTTCCACGACAGCATCGTCAACGGGACCGAGCCAAGGTCGCCAATCTCCGGCGTGGGCAACGACATCGGCCTGGTGATCGACATCATCAGGGCGTACCAGGCCCGGAACTGACCTACTCCACCGCCTCTGACGACGGCGCGCCGTAGGACTGCCTGGCCTCCCACTCCTGGCGGCCGATCTCCATCTTCACGAAGTCCAGCCCGCTGCGCCTCACCTTCACGGTCTCCCGCAGGCCCGACTTCGCGAAGGCGCGGCGTGCCCTCTCGTTCCACTCCAGGGTGTGGAGGTACACCAGGTCTATGGACATGTTGGTGAAGATGTGCGCCAGGAGTGTCGCAACGGCGTCGGTCCCGTAACCCCTGCCCCAGTACTCGCGCTTGCCGATCATTATCCCCAGCTCGGCCCGGCCGCGCCTCAGGTCGACGTCGTAGTACATGCAGTTGCCGATGTGCTCGCCGTCGAACGTGTCGATGGCGAGACGCCGGGACGTGCCGCCTGAGTAGAGCAACTCGTCCTTGGAGAACCTCAGGAAGTCCCTGTACGTCATCCTCAGAGGCTGGGACGCATCGAGCTTGGCCAGCTCCTCGTCCGTCCGCCACGCGTAGTCGTCGGGCGCATCCTCGATGCGCTTGCCCCGGATGACGACCTTCTCACCGCGTGTGATTTCCTCACCGGCTCCTGGCTCAGTCCTATTGCGAAGCCAGGGCAAGGCCCTTTTCAACAACCCTCACCTCGTTTTCGTAGGTCAATGCCTCGAGGGCCTGCACCGCGGGGAACCATCTCACCTCGTCGAACTCATGGTCGTGAAGGGACTCATGGCCGCCCGTGGGGCGCATCAGGTAGTAGTGGACCGTCTTGTGGCAGCGGGCGCGGTCCCTTACGAACCAGTAGTCGATGCTGCCGATGTATACCTCGCGCTCGACCTGGAGGCCTGTCTCCTCCACCACCTCCCGGATGGCCGTCTCCTCTCGAGTCTCGCCTGCGTCGGGCGTACCCTTGGGCAGCGCCCAGATGGGTGGAGAGTGCCGTCCGCACAGCACTACCTCCGCACCAAATTCCCCCATGCGGTACACAACCCCGCCACTGGACTCGAGCCGTACCGTCGACCTTCGTATTCCCATGAGAATGCGCGGTATTCTATTTGCGCACAGGTACATTTTCAAGCTGCCGCGAGCTCGTGCCAAGCGCTTCCCTGTATTCCGTGCCTCCTCCTGTCCTGCTTTCCGCCGAACGGCCGCTTGCCGTTGAACTCTGAGGCGCGCGGGGCTACAATGATTGCCGTCCCTTTAAGTCAGTCCCGAGAGGCTGGCAAGGGCGCGGAACGGAGTTCGCTGAAGGGCGGACTCAGAGCATCCCATCGACCGCATCCCCTTGCCACCCCGGCGAGGGGTTCAGTTTGAACAGAGGCATCCTCAGCCCCGACGAAATGAGGCGCGCGCTTACGCGGATCGCCCACGAGGTGCTCGAGCGCAACGGCGGCGCGTCCGACATCGTGTTCGTTGGCCTGCACACCCGCGGCGTCCCCATCGCCAAGCGCCTATCCGGCCTCATCGGCCGCTTCGAGGGCGCAGAACCGCCAGTGGGCTCGCTGGACATCGCGCCATACCGCGACGACCTCTCGCGCTCCCGCCCCCGGATGCGCCCTACCGACATACCCGTGTCCATAGACAGCCGCCCGGTCGTTCTGGTGGACGACGTCCTCTACACGGGACGCAGCATCAGGGCCGCCCTAGACGCGCTCACGGACTTCGGCAGGCCGAGCAGTGTGCAGCTCGCCGTGCTTATAGACCGGGGCCACAGGGAGCTGCCGATCAGGCCCGACTACGTGGGCAAGAACGTGCCCACGTCCAGGGGAGAAGAGGTGCGGGTCCTGCTGTCCGAGACCGATGACCGTGACGGCGTAGTCCTCGTGAGGAGCGAAGAGCGATGACCAGCCTACCCCAGGCGGAAGCAGCCGCGCAGATGGACGCTGCATCTGCCCCTGCCGGTAACGCGCGCCGCCACATCCTCGATATCGACGACTACACGGCGTCGGAGATCGAGGAAGTGCTCGACAACGCTGAGGCGATGCAGGAGATCCTGGAGCGGGACATTCGCAAGGTTCCTGCCCTGCGTGGCAGGACGATCATCACGGCGTTCCACGAGCCGAGCACACGGACTCGCGTGTCTTTCGAGCAGGCCGGCAAGATACTAAGCGCCGACGTGATCAACGTTTCCGGCTCCGGCAGCAGCGTGGAGAAGGGTGAGTCGCTCTACAACACGGCCCTCACGCTTCAGGCCATGAACGCCGATGTCATCGTCGTGCGCCACTCCCACGCCGGGGCGCCCCACTTCCTTGCCCGCCACCTGCGATCGTCCGTCATAAACGCGGGCGACGGGGGCCACGCCCACCCGACGCAGGCCATGCTTGACATCTACACCATCCGGCGTCACTTCGGCCGGGTCGCGGGCCTCAGGGTCGCCATCGTGGGGGACATCCTATACAGCAGGGTCGCGAGATCGAATCTATGGGGGCTCACGACCATGGGCGCCAGCGTGGTGATCTGCGCGCCGCCGACCCTCTTGCCCTTGGACATGGCGAACGGTTACAGGGGCATCGAGGAGCACCCCTTTGCAGCGGTAGAGGTGGAAACGAACGTCGAGCGGGCCCTCGAGGGCGCGGACGTCGTCATGGCCCTCCGCCTCCAGCAGGAGCGACAGAGTGCCGGACATCTGCCGAGCCTGCGGGAGTATTCCCGTGTCTACGGCATCAACAGCCGCAGGCTGGAGCTCGCCAAGCCGGACGCCCTGGTCATGCACCCCGGCCCGATGAACGAGGGCGTCGAGATCGACCCCGACGTCGCCCACGGCGTCCAGTCGGTGATCGAGGAGCAGGTGACCAACGGCGTCGCCATCAGGATGGCGCTTCTCTACGGCCTGGCAACCCCGCCGCGGGAGAGGGCTGAGCAGTGACCGGGCACCTGCGCGAGCGCGCCACGGTGGTGGTGACCAGGGGCAACGCTGTGCTTTTGGTACGAGGTCACTCCGGGAAGTTCGTCATGCCGGGAGGCGGCATCGATGACGGCGAGCCTCCCGCTGCAGCCGCGGTAAGGGAGTTGCACGAGGAGACGGGACTGGAGGCCGAGAAGGTCGAGCCCCTGTTCGTATGGGACAGCGCCATCCACAGACATCATGTCTACCGGGTCGCTGCCGCTGGTGATGTGGAGATGGGGCCGGAGATCACCGAATTCCGGTGGTGGGACGGCGGCGAATGCCTTCCGACTCACTCGCACGTTGAGTCGATACTGGAGCGGTGCGAGAGGGACCGGGCATGACCGGACAACTGCGTGATCGAGCCACCCTGGTGGTGGTCAGGGACGGGCTGGTCCTGCTGGCACGGGACGCCGGGCAGGGGCACTTCAACATGCCGGGAGGCGGCATCGAGAATGGAGAATCGCCGGAGCAGGCGGCAGTCCGCGAGTTGCTTGAGGAGACAGGCATGACCGCGACCACCACGGAGAGTCTGTTCACGTGGGACAGCACCGTCGCCAGGCACCACGTCTTTCGCGTCGAGGCCGAGGGCGTGGCGAGGACCGGAGGCGAGGTTGCCGAGCTTCTGTGGTGGGACGGCAAGGGGCCCCTTGAGACGGCCCCCCACGTCAAGGTGATACTGGAAAGGCTCCAAGTCTATGGCTGACACACGACCGATACTGGTGCGTGGCGGACGCATAG
Organism: Dehalococcoidia bacterium; assembly: GCA_965204975.1. Classification (GTDB taxonomy): domain Bacteria; phylum Chloroflexota; class Dehalococcoidia; order Lucifugimonadales; family CAJWER01. The sequence goes on along the minus strand of OZ242024.1, from coordinate 2,512,186 downwards.
TCGACCCTTCCCAGGGCATCGACACCGTATCCGACTTGCTGATTGAGGACGGGAATGTAGCTGGGACTGGCGAAGGGGTCACCCGCGATGGTGCGCAGATCATCGACGCGGCCGGGCTGGTCGTGTCCCCTGGCTTCATCGACCTGCACTGCCACCTCCGCGAGCCTGGGTTCGAGTACAAAGAGACCATCGCCACTGGCACCATGGCCGCCGCCCGGGGAGGCTTCACGACGGTCTGCGCAATGCCCAATACGGACCCGGTCATGGACACGCGGGCGACCGTCGAGTTCGTGCTGAGCAAGGCCCATGAAGAGGGCGTGGTCCGAGTGCTGCCCATCGGCGCGGTGACGAAGGGTAGCAAGGGCGCGGAGCTGGCCGAGATGGTCGATCTGGCCGAGGCGGGCGCCGTCGGGCTCAGCGACGACGGCCATCCCGTCGCCGACGCAAACATTATGCGCCAAGCGCTCAGCTACTCGTCGTCGCTGGGCCTGCCGATCATCAACCACTGCGAGGTGCCGGAGCTTTCGTCCGCCGGCGCGATGAACGAGGGCTGGACGGCCAACCGGCTGGGCCTGCGCGGGATTCCGAACGCCTCCGAGGAGGCGATGGTGGCGCGGGACATCGCCCTCGTCGAGACCGTGGGCGGGAGACTGCACATTGCCCATGCCAGCACAGCGGGAACGGTCGAGCTGGTGCGGCAGGCAAAGTCACGGGGGGCCGCCGTCACGTGCGAGGTCACTCCGCACCACCTGACGCTGACGGACGAGGCCATCCTTGGGTGCGGCGGCGCGCACGGAGCATTCGAGCCGCTGACGGAGGCGGCATACGACACCAACGCCAAGGTGGCTCCGCCGCTGCGCTCCCGAGACGACAGGGAGGCGATGGCAGAGGGCCTGCGTGACGGTACGGTGGACTTCGTGGCAACGGACCACGCGCCCCACGGCCGGACCGACAAGCTGTGCACGTTCGACGAGGCGGCCAACGGCATCAGCGTACTGGAGACGGCCCTGGGCTCGGTCATGTCGGTGGTGCACGCAGGCGCGCTCACGCTACCTGTGGCGATCGGGAGTCTGACGGCGTCGCCCGCCCGCTTCCTGGGCATGGACCTGGGCACCCTGAAGCCGGGCTCACCCGCCGACGTCACGATCTTCGACCCCGAAGTCGAGTGGCTGGTCGACCCGGCGCAATTCGCCTCCAAAGGCAAGAACACGCCGCTGGCCGGGACCAAGCTGCGGGGCCTCGTCGTAGCGACGATAGCTGGAGGGGTTGTTGCGTATCGAGAAGGGAATCTTGCCCCAGTGGTATAACCATGGTTATACTCCTCCCATGAAGACAGCAGTTTCAATACCAGATCCCGTGTTTCACTCGGCTCAATCCCTTGCCGATAGGCTGGGAATCTCCAGAAGTGAGCTGTTCTGCCGGGCGCTTGAGGCTTATCTGGAAGTCCACAAGGATGACAAGGTCACAGAGGCGCTGAACGAGCTCTACTCGGAGGAGCCCTCCAAGCTCGATGCGGCCGTGGCGCAGATGCAATGGCTCTCCCTGCCTAAGGAGGACTGGTAGTGCGGAGAGGCGAAGTGTGGTGGGCATCCCTTCCGGACCCGGTAGGATCCGGTCCGGGATTCCGGAGGCCTGCCGTTGTAGTGCAGAGCAACCGCTTCAACAACAGCCGGATCGAAACCGTCGTCGTAGCGACCGTTACATCGAACATGCGGCTCGCCGCCTCTCCAGGGAACGTGCTGCTGAGGCCCCAAGAATCTGGGTTGTCTAGGGACTCGGTAGTCAACGTTTCGCAGGTGATTACGCTCGACAGAGCCTTGCTGACAGAACGGGTCTCGAGTCTCTCTGTCAGGACTTTGGTTGCGATTGACAATGGACTGAAGCTCGTATTGGGCCTATGAGGGACAGCTAGACGTGAGAGAAACTCCGCCGTTGAACGAGCCCGCACATCTCGTCTTAGAAGATGGCTCCGCCTATGAAGGGCTTGCCTTTGGGGCTGAAGCAGGCGCCTTCGGCGAGGTGGTCTTCAATACGTCGATGACCGGGTACCAGGAGATGCTGACCGACCCGTCGTACGCCGGGCAGATTGTAGTGCCGACGTATCCGCTCATCGGCAACTACGGCATCAACGAGCGGGACTTCGAGTCGCGCCAGGTCCAGGTGGCGGGGTTCGTCGTCCGGGAGCACTGCCCGCGACCCAGCCACGCCCTGAGCACTACGACGCTCGACGAGTTCCTGGCGGCACAGGGGGTGACCGGCATCGCCGACATCGACACGCGCGCCGTTACGCGCCGCATCCGCACCCGCGGCGTGATGATGGGGGCAATCGCCGTGGGCGGGTCGGCCGAGGACGCGCTCGACAGGCTTCGCGAGCAGCCGCGTTACGACGACACCGACTTCGTGTCACGGGTGACCACGGATGCCCCCTACAGGCCTGAGTTCAGGGCCGGCGCCAAGCCAGCCGAGCTTGCCCTTACCCGGGGTCAGGTTACGCGTGAGGACGCCGCATCTGAGACTCACTCAGCCGGACGCCGTATCGTGATCGACGACTGCGGGCTGAAGTACAATATCATGCGCATACTGCAGGCGCAGAACTGTGAAGTCGTCGCGGTCCCCGCGGGGACGTCGGCAGAGCAGGTGCTCGGCCTCAAGCCCGACGGCGTGGTGATGTCGCCCGGCCCTGGCGACCCGGAGCTGCTCGACTACGCCGTCGAGACGGCCAGAGGGCTCGCCGGCAAGGTCCCCATGCTCGGCATTTGCTTGGGCAACCAGGTGATAGCGCGGGCCTTCGGCGGGCGCAACTACAAGCTGAAGTTCGGGCACCGTGGCGGCAATCACCCCGTCCGCGACAACCGCACCGGCCTGGTACACATCACCGCCCAGAACCACGGCTACGCGGTCGACCCGGACTCGCTGCCGGCCGACCTGGAGGTGAGCCACGTCAACCTGAACGACGGCACGGTGGAGGGGCTGCGCCACAGGACGCTGCCGGTTATGAGCATCCAGTACCACTCGGAGGCGTCGCCGGGCCCGCTCGACAACGAGTACATCTTCGCCGAGTTCCTTGGCATGCTTGAAGAGCACAAGAGGCAGCACTCTGCAGGCCGCACCTAATCGAGATGTGATAACATGGTGCGCCAGACTGGTGCTCACTCGAAGCACAGAAGGGACAGCCACCGCAATGCGGACGACTCTTGATATCGACAGCGCACTACTCGACTCAATAGTCAGCGCGACAGGGGAGAAGAGCAAGAGCAGGGCGGTGAACGCAGCCCTGAAGGAGTACATACGCCGAAAGCACGTCCAAGAGCTCATCGACTCGTGGGGCACAATCACTGTGGATGACTACAGTGAGCAGGCGCGGGAGCTGGAGGAGCGAAAGCGGAAGTACCTCGCTTCATTGAGGGACAACCCTGCCTGATGGTCCTAATTGAGTCGTCGGTCCTGATGCAGGCACAGAGACTTCCCGATTCTCAAGAAGCCATCGAGCTGGCTGCCTTGATGTCCTCGGGCGAAGCTGCGTTGACAGGGCCCGTAATCATGGAATACCTACGAGGCGCGCGTTCACCCGCGGAGCTCGAGTTTCTGGCTGAAAGGGTCGTGTCCATCGAATGCCTTGACATGGACCAGCAGGCTTGGGTGATTGCAGGGCGGCTGAGCAATCGTCTCATACGATCCGGAGGAATGATGAGTGATCTGGACGTAGCCATTGCCGCGACGGCTATTCGACACGACGTACCACTGTACACGTTGGATGGAGATTTCGAGCGGATACCTGAGTTGAGGTTATACCGCTCACTTCCCAACTAAGCTAGTGCCCAGGAGACACGTCTCTTTGATTACACGAACCTACAAATTCGAGAATGGTTACGCGAAGCCCGTGAACAGGGGTATAAACCTTTGGAACGGGAGCAGGGACGAAATCAGCCGGGACAATCCACTGCGGTGGCTGGACGACCTGGTCTATGAAGCCGTAGGCGCAGAAGACGTATGGTCGGGCGGTTACCACCTGAAGGGGATAAAGGTCACCATCGAAATCGCGGAAGCAAAGCGGCAGTGACTCCTATCTCCGGCATCACGACCATATCGTTTGACGTGGACGGGACCCTGTGGGACTTCGAGGGGTTGTCGCGCCAAGCCCTCCAAGCAGCCCTGGACGAGCTGGCGAAGATCGACCCTGAGGCGGCTGGCAGGCTCGACGTGGAGCGGATGGTGGCGCTGAGGAATGAGATCCACACCCGGCTTCTTGGCAGCGTCACCGACCTGGACGCTGTTCGCGAGCAGTCAATGCGAGAGGCGCTCCGCGAGGCGGGGCGGCCTGACGATGACCTAGCCTCACACATGGCGCAGGCCTACTTTCGGAGTCGCGACGAGCTGCGCACCCTGTTCCCCGATGCCCGGCCGACCCTGGAGCGCCTTGCGCCGGACTACAAGCTCGGCCTGCTGTCCAACGGCAACAGCCGTGCAGACGCTCTGGGGATAAGCGACCTCATCTCGTTCGAGGTCTTCTCGCAGGACCATGGCGGAATTGAGAAGCCCGACCCGCGCCTGTTCGCGGTCGCGCTGCGGGAGGCCGGCTGCGAGCCCCACGAGCTGCTTCACGTAGGCGACTGGCTGGAGAGCGACGTGTTTGGGGCGCTCAACGTGGGGGCCAGGGCTATTCTGCTGAGCCGCAATGGGACCAGTCCGGACCGCGGGGGCGTTCCCGAGATCAGCTCGCTCGCCGAGCTTCCCTCGCTGCTCCGGGCCGAACAGACCACGGGTGTTCTGCCATGAACGCCAACCCAAAGCCTCAAAAGGTCCTGGTCATCGGCTCAGGGCCCATCGTCATAGGGCAGGCGGCGGAGTTCGACTACGCGGGCACGCAGGCTTGCCGGGCCCTCCGTGAGGAGGGCGTGACCACGGTGCTCGTCAACTCCAACCCGGCGACCATCATGACCGACGAGGACATCGCCGACGTGGTCTACATCGAACCGCTCACCGTCGAGGTGCTGGAGCGCGTCATAGCGGCCGAGCGCCCGGATGGCATCCTGCCGACCCTGGGCGGCCAGACAGGGCTCAACTTGGCGGTCGACCTGGACGAGGCCGGGGTGCTCGACCGCTACGATGTCCGTCTCCTCGGAACGCCGCTGAAGGCCATCAAGGACGCAGAGGACCGGGACCGCTTCCGGCAGCTCCTCATCGACATCGGGGAGCCCGTGCCGCCCAGCGAGACCGTCGGCTCGATGGACGAGGCCCGCAAGGTCGTCCAAGAGCTCGGCCTGCCGCTCGTCGTGCGCCCGGCGTACACCCTCGGCGGCACGGGCGGCGGCATAGCGACCACGCAGGAGGAGTTCGAGGCGATCACCGCGGGCGGGCTGGCCGCCAGCCCCATCAGCCAAGTGCTGCTCGAGCGCTCCCTCGTCGGGTGGAAGGAGCTCGAGTACGAGGTAATGCGGGACTCCTCGGACAGCTGCATCACCATCTGCAACATGGAGAACATCGACCCCATGGGCGTGCACACGGGCGACAGCATAGTCGTCGCGCCCAGCCAGACCCTCAGCGACAAGGAGTACCAGGCGCTGCGCTCGGCGAGCCTCAAGATCATCAGGGCGCTGGGAATCGAAGGGGGCTGCAACATCCAGTTCGCGCTGGCCCCGGGCGACGTGGTCGCTCCAACTCTGCCTGGCGGAGGCGGGAGCGATGGCGAGTACTACGTGATCGAGGTCAATCCCCGGGTCAGCCGCAGCTCGGCGCTGGCCAGCAAGGCCACCGGGTACCCCATCGCCCGCGTGGCGGCGAAGATAGCCGCGGGACGGCGCCTCGAGGAGATACCCAACGCCGTGACGCGCCGCACGGTCGCCGCGTTCGAGCCCGCCCTCGACTACTGCGTGGTGAAGATACCGCGCTGGCCCTTCGACAAGTTCCCCGCCGGCGACCGGAGCGTCGGGACGCAGATGAAGGCGACCGGCGAGGTGATGGCCGTCGACAGGACCTTCGAGGCTGCGTTCCAGAAGGCCGTCCGCTCGCTGGAGATCACCGGGCGCTCGGTGCTCTGGGAAGATCCAGAATGGCGCGGCGATGGGCGCGGCCCCCTCTCGCGGCTGCCTCTCCACCCCAACGACGAGCGGCTCTGGGCGCTCCTCTCCGGGCTCAGGCGTGGGTCCAGCCCGGAGGAGCTATCCCGGACGACCGGGGTGGACCCCTGGTTCACGCGGGCATTCGAGAAGATCACGGATACCGAGGCGCGACTTCTATCGGAGACGCTCACTCCCAGACTGCTCAGGGAAGCTAAGCGGACGGGCTTCTCCGACGAGAGGATTGGTGTGCTGACGGATCGGACAGGGGAAGCCGTGCGGAAGCTCCGTCAGCAACAGGGCCTCCGGCCCGTGTACAAGATGGTGGACACGTGCGCCGCGGAGTTCGAGGCGGAGACCCCGTACTTCTACAGCACGTACGAGCAGGAGAACGAGGCCCAGGCGCTCGACGGCAGGAAGGCCGTGGTTGTCGGCAGCGGCCCGATACGCATCGGCCAGGGGATCGAGTTCGACTACTGCTCCGTTCACGCGGCGTGGGCGCTCCAGCAGGCCGGGCTGAAGAGCATCCTGGTGAACTCGAACCCTGAGACCGTCTCGACGGACTTCGACACCAGCGACCGTCTCTACTTCGAGCCCCTGGACTCCGAGAGCCTGCGCGACATCATCGAGAACGAGTCCATCGTGACCGGTACAGGCGACGAGGATGCGCCGCCGTCGGTCGTGCAGTTCGGCGGCCAGACTGCCATCAACCTGTCCCAGGCGTTCGCGTCCTCAGGCCTGCCGATCCTCGGCTCCACGGCGCGCTCGATAGACACGGCTTCGGACCGGCACCTGTTCGAGGAGTTCCTGACCCGTGTCGGCATCCCGAATCCCCCGGGAGCAGCCGTGGCGGACCTGGAGCAGGCCATAGGCGTGGCCGAGACCATCGGGTACCCGATCCTGGTCAGACCGAGCTACGTCCTGGGCGGCAGGGCGATGGAGATCGTCCAGAACCCCGGCGAGCTGGAGCGGTTCATGGGCGAGGCGCTGGCGGCCGGGGAGGGCCGGCGGGTGCTCATCGACAAGTACTTCGAGGGGCGCGAGGTCGAGGTGGACGCCGTGTGCGACGGCGAGTCCGTGCTGATTCCCGGGATCATGGAGCACGTCGAGCGGGCCGGGGTGCACAGCGGCGACTCTATGGCGATCTACCCGGGTCTGACACTGAGCGAGGAGGAGGTCGACACGATCGTCGACTACACCACGCGCATCGGCCTCGAGCTGGGTGTCCGGGGCCTCATGAACATCCAGTACGTGGTCGTAGGCGGCGGGGCCTACCGCAGCCCGGGCGCCAGCAACGGACCGGTCCGTCCCACGGAGGTCTTCGTCCTGGAGGTGAACCCCAGGTCGAGCAGGACCATCCCATTCATATCCAAGGTGACGGGCGTGCCGATGGTGCGGCTCGCTATCAACGCGATGCTGGGCAGGACGCTGCGCGAGCAGGGCTACGAGGGCGGGCTGTGGCCGCGCCAGAAGCTGGTCGGGGTGAAGGCGCCCGTCTTCTCCATGTCCAAGCTGGCGGGCGTCGACACTTACCTGGGCCCGGAGATGAAGTCGACCGGCGAGGTCATGGGAATCGACAGCGAGTTCGGCCCCGCGCTGGCGAAGGCGCTGATGGCCGCCGGGCTGATGCTGCCGCCGAAGGGGGCGATCCTGCTGAGCATAGCGGACCGGCACAAGCCCGACGCCGTGGAGATGGTCCGCGAGCTGCACGAGCTTGGGTACGGCCTCTACGCGACGGAGGGCACCGCCGTGATGATCCGGGAGATGGGACTGCCGGTGACGACCGTACCCAAGCGCCTGTCCGAGAGTCACCCAAACGTGGTGGACATCATCGTGGACGGCACGGTCGACGCCGTGGTTAACACTGTCACGGGGGACCGCGAGGTGCTGCAGGACGGGTTCCACATACGCCGCGCCGCCACGGAGCGGCGCATCCCCTGCTTCACCTGGCTGGACACGGCAAGGGCTGCCGTGACGGGCCTAGCCAGCGGCGCGGACACCTACAGCGTCAAACCCCTGCCCTCTTACCGGAACGTCTAGCCGCTTCCCACACTGCGAGATAGCCTTGCGCACTTCCTAGTGTTGGGGTACACTATGCTTTGTACACTACCCTAGTGACGAGTAGGTCTCGGGAGGTGGGACATGCGGAACGTAACCCTTAGCGCGGATGCGGGCCTGATAGACGCGGCTCGTCAGCGGGCCGCGTCCGAGAACACCACCCTGAACGCCGAGTTCCGGCGCTGGCTCGAGGGGTACGTCCGCCATGAGCAGGCGGGACGCGCCATGAGCGCCGTAAGGGAGCTGCAAGCCAGGTACGACTCGGGAGGGCGCAGGTTCACACGGGACGAGATGAATGAGCGCTGAGGACTTCCTGGACACGAACATCTTCGTGTACATGTTCGACGCCACCGATGACTTCAAGCGGCAGCGTGCCGAGGAGCTGGTCCAGCGCAGCCTCTCCAGGGGTACCGGCTGCATCAGCTACCAGGTGGTTCAGGAGACCCTGAACGTCGCCACCCGGAAGCTGGGTTTTGCCGAAGAAGACTCCCGCACCCTCCTCTCGGACATCCTCGCGCCGCTCTGGACTGTGCATCCGAGCACAGACCTGTATGAGCTCGGCCTGCAGGTGCGCGGCAGGTATGGGTTCAGCTTCTACGACTCCATCATCGTCGCGAGCGCCATCGCGTCAGGCTGCACCCGCCTCTATAGCGAGGATCTCCAGCACGGCCAGCGGGTCGAGTCCCTCACCGTCGAGAACCCGTTCAGGACATCGTAGGTCGGCCCTCGCGCCGGATCAGGTCCTACTTGTCGCGGCCCAGGAATGCGTTCTTGGTCAGGCGGTAGCCCAGGAAGCGGAAGTCGCCCCAGGGCTCGAAATGCGCTTCGATTTCGTCAGGGCCGATGCCGTACCGGTCGCGGCAGTACGAGGTGACCTCCGAGTCGACTGGAATCCGGCTGAAGTCGTGCTGCAACACGGCCATGTGCGACGCCGCATAGGGGCCGATACCCCACAGGGCGATCAGGTCGTCGTACCCGACGGGTCCTGCCTTGGCGCGTCCTGCCTCGTCGATGAGCCCCCGGCCAAGCATCGTCTCCGTGCCCTCCGCAAGCGACCGGGCCCTGAAGCCGAGCCCGCGCTCCCGCAGCCCGGTATCACCCAGTGCGAGGATAGCGGCGGGTGTTGGGAACAGGCCGTCGCCGGCATCGACCAGCGCTTCGACCATTCGGCGGCTGCCCGACCATGCGATCTGGATGGTGCAGACCGTCTTCACGAAGTCCTCGTAGAAGGTGCTGGAGCGCAGGAGCCTGCCGCCGCCGCGCTCGATATCCCCTGCTGCCGCTGGATCGACCTTGCGTGCTGCGGCTACGGCTTCGGCGGGGTCCCAGTCCAGCGAGAGCCAGCGTCTCGCCAGGCCAGTTGCCTCGTCCACGTCGCTGCCTGAAAGGCTATCGCCGTCGACGTCCACCTCGATCCGGTCCGGGTCCGGCTGCGTGACTTGGATGCGGGCTACCCTTCCCGACGAGAGCCTGTCGCTCCTCCACAACTCGCACGCGGCATCGTCCCATCCCCAGGGGGCGAGCATTACCCAGCCGTGGCTTCTCACGGTGCTGCGGAGGGAGACGGTGTACGGCGGCGTCAGCTCGGTCTTGACGGTGCCCATCGCAGGCCACATCATATCGGAGAATTGGGAATTGTGAATGTGGAATTGCGAAGTGGGAGTAGCTGCGGGAGCCAGATTCGGCCTCCACGAGCACTGAGGACTCTGTCGTGACCATCCGGCTGTGCATGCTGTCAGGCTCTTTCGAGTACGACTCGCGGGGGTCGCTGGCGATCTTCGCGGAGCACCTCCGAAAGGCTGGCGGGGTCGAGTGCTCGACGGTCGAGTTCGAATCGGAGGATGACGACAGGTCGCTGGCGCCAATCGACGATGCGGGCGTGCTGCTGGTATTCACGCGCCGTCTCAACACGGCCGGCCGAGAGCTGGAGCGGTTCAGGGCTTACTGCGCCGCCGGGCGCCCGATAGTCGGCGTGCGGACTGCCAGCCACGCCTTCCAGAACTGGCTGGGCTTCGACGAGGAGGTGCTCGGCGGGAGCTATGACAGCCACTATGGCGCGGGGCCCTTGGTACGGGTGGATGATGCGCCGGGGGCGGGGGGCCACCCGATTCTCGAAGGAACGGCGGGGCTCGTGTCCTACGGCAGCCTGTACAGGAATACGCCCATCGCGGACGACGCGACACTGCTGCTGACGGGTACGACGGACGAGGCGACCGAGCCGGTGGCGTGGACCCGGATGAACGCCGGCGGACGCGTCTTCTACACGTCCCTGGGGCACCAGGAGGACTTCAGAGACGGCCGCTTCCTCCGCCTGCTGACCAACGGCGTGCTCTGGGCAGCGGGGGTGCTCTGACCATGACTGCCGACAACAGCAACCCGCACCTGCTGCTCAACCTGCGCACCCAGGTCGTCACGCTCAAGAGCACCGGATTCTGGGACCGCGTGACCGTGCCCAAGCTCTTTCCCGTTGCGGAGACGGCGCTGCTCCTGTGCGACCTGTGGGACGACCACTGGTGCAGGTCCGCCGCCAAGCGCACGGCCGCCATCGCAGAGCGGGCAAACGACGTGGTCGCCGTGGCACGGGCGAACGGCGTCCAGGTCATTCACAGCCCGTCGGACACAATGGACTTCTACGCCTATACGCCCCAGCGCAGGCGCATCGCCGATGCCCCAACAGTGGAGCCGCCCGAACCCATCGACCTGCCGATTCCGCCGCCTCTGCCCATCGACGACTCGGATGGGGGCTGCGACGACGGGGGCTGCGAGCAGCGCCGTCCGTGGACGCGGCAGCACCCGGCCATCGAGATAGATGAGGACGACGTGATCTCCGACAGCGGCGAGGAGGCCTACAGCTTCATGCGGGCCGCGGGCATCGAGAACCTGGTCGTGATGGGCGTCCACACCAACATGTGCGTGCTGAACCGCTCGTTCGCCATCAAGCAGATGACGCGGTGGGGCATCCGGTGCGTGCTCGTCCGGGACCTGACCGACGCCATGTACAACCCCAGCCGCGCGCCGTACGTGAGCCACGACCGCGGTACGGAGCTCGTCGTCGACCACATCGAGCGCTACTGGTGCCCCAGCATCCTCAGCCGCGACCTGCTAACCGTCCACGGTCGCAACTGAAACTCCCAGCCTGCTTAAGGACAGGCTTGCTCAGTCGGCGCTGCCGCCTTCGAGGCGAGCTACGAGGTCGGAGGAGTGGACAGCATCTCGGATGTCGTTGATGGGGATGCGGCCGGCAGCGACGGACTCGGCGACGTGCTTGTGCATCTCCAGCGTGCCGTCGTAGGCGTGGGAGTCCCCAGGGTCCGCGCCCTGGAGGGCTGCGCCGTGGTCGTCCCTGGGGTCATGGCCGCTCTTCAGGACCTCGATGCGCTCTGGGATACGCATGTAGCACCCGACGCCGATGCCGTGGAGCTCCGACCTCAGGGTGCGCCCGCCCGACGACCTGTTGGCCAGCAGGACGCCTGCCGCACCGTTCTCGAACCGCATGAGGGCCGTGAAGTCGTTTCGCCAGTCGGAGGCCCGGGCATCCTGGAAGGCAGTCGCGTCCGTGACCTCGCTTCCGGCCATGTACCTGATCAGGTCGACGGCGTGGCAGACGTCGTTCCAGATGGTGGTGCGGGGCGGCTTGGGAGCACCGAGCATGTCCTTGTGAAACTCGCCCACAGCCAGGGTCGCGCCGCCAGCGTCCCCGACGAGGCGCATGGCCTCCCGGGTCACGTCCGCAAAGCGGCGCTGGAACCCGACCGCACACACGACGCCGTTAGCCTCGGCGGCCTCGAGCAGCGCGTGGGACTCCTCGGGGCTTGCACCTGCGGGCTTCTCGATGAAGACGTTCCTGCCGGCGTTCATGCAGTCGATGGCGATGGGCGCCATGTATTCCTCGCCCATGATCACGTAGACGATGTCGGGCGCCACGGCGTCGATCATCTCGCGGTAGTCGCCGAAGGCCTGGGGGATGCCGTAGCGGTCGACCACCTCGCCCATCCGGGACTCGTCGAGCTCCGAGACCGCCTCGATGTTGGCGTCGTCCAGCCGGCTGACGCTTGGATAGTGGGCCGACTGGGCTCTTCCGCCTGCGCCTACGAACGCCGTCTTCAGCATGGGTGTCTCCTATGGGTACTACTCAACTCGGGGCTTTGTTGCCCGGTTCGGGGCCCGATGTTATCTTAGGGCCGCTCAGGGTACAACGCCCTTGAGCGAGAGGGATCACCCTCACCTCAATACCCACCCTGGATTCCGGCTTTCGCCGGAATGACGAGTACATGTAGAGGTGTGAGATGACAGACAAGCTGCGAGTTGCGATTGCAGGGTGCCACCGGATGCTGGACACGCTGAACCGCGGGCATAACTGGGCGAACGGGTTTGCTCGCGTGCCGGAGACGACGGTCGTGGCCGTGTTCGACAAGGGCCAGGAGACGAGGGACGAGTTCCGCTCGGTGTGGCGTGACACATGGGGCGAGGTCCCCGGTTACGACGACTACGACCGGATGCTGGCGGAAACCAAGCCGGACATCGTGTGCGTGACGACGCGCCAGACCATGCACGCCGATCAGATCGAGGCTGCAGTGGCCGCGGGGGTACGGGGCATCGCCTGCGAGAAGCCCCTCGCGCCCAGCCTCGAGGACGCCGACCGTATCCTCGCCGCCTGCAGGTCGAATGGCGTGCCGCTGGCGTATCTCCTCGACCGGCGGTGGACGGCGAAGCAGCGGGCTACGCGCAGCCTGATCGCCGGCGGGGCGATAGGCGACGTGACCAGCGTAGTGGGTTACGGCGCCTCGAACCTGATCAACCACGGTTGCCACTGGTACGACATGGCGCTGGCTCTGGCCGGGGACGCGGAGCCGGTGTGGACAAGCGGCGAGGTGATCGACGTGTCAGGCGACCCGCCGGACTCCAGGAGGCCGATGGACCCACCGGGCAGGTCGATAACACAGCTTGCGTCCGGCAGCGTCGTGCAGACGCTGCCGGACGGCGCGGGCCTGTCGTTCCACGTCACGGGTACCGAGGGCGGCCTGCTGGCGCGGGGCGACTTCACCTCAGTGCAGTACTGGCGGGACGACGAGGATGGTCAGACCGAGCTGGATCTACCAGCCGACGAGGTGGAGTGGCCGGCGGGCCCGGACGCCGTGGGGGACCTGGTCGACGCCGTGGTGAACGGCGGCACGACGGCGTGCGACGTGGACGAGGCGCGGAGGGCCACGGAGATCGGGTTCGCGGTGCACCTGTCGCACCAGGCGGGCGGCGCAAGGGTCTCTTTGCCAGCGGCGGACCGGGGGCTGCGCGTCGAGTCTTTCCCCTGGGGGAACGAGTAGGTCACTCGTTTACCAAGGTGCCGGGGCTTCGCCCTCACCCACCCCTCTCCCGTCAGAGGGAGAGGGGGTTAGCCGCTACATGACGTTGACGCAGACGGACTGCACGGCGTTGACCGCGTAGCCCAGCCGATTCCATGTGTTCTTCATGGGCTGGACGTTGCCGAGGGCGTCGCGCGCCCTGACCATGAGCGTGTGGTGGCCTGTGTCTGCGGGCGTCCATCGGATGTGCCACTGGCGCCAGGTGTACTTCTGTGCAAGGATTCCGAGCTCGGCGGGCTCCCAGGTCTCGCCGAAGTCCTCGCTCATCTCCACGGAGTTGATCTCGCCGAGGCCTGACCACGCGAGGCCCGCGACCTCAAGCTGGGACTGATCGAAGACCTGGCCGTGTCGCGGCCTGCTGAAGAGGGACTTCACGAGCATGTGGGCAAGCGGCTCGGTATGGCCGTTGCCGGTGTCGAGGATGTAGCGGTCCCTCTGAAAGAAGCCCTCGTACGGGCGGTCGACCAGCGAGATCCTGGTCAGCCACTTCACCGACGCCATGCCGTACCAGCCGGGGACGACGAGTCTCAGCGGGTAGCCGTGGTCCTCAGGGAGCGGCTCGCCGTTCATCTCGTAGGCCAGAAGCATGTCCGGGTCCCGGGCGAGGTCTATCGGAAGGCTGCGGCCGTAGGGGCTGGGCGACGCGCCGGGGACGGGCGAGCCGGTATCCGCGCCCTCGAACACCACCTCGACGGCGGAGTCGGGCACGCCTGCGCGGTCGAGGACGTCGGGCAGGGAGACGCCGGCCCAGAAAGCGGTGCTGACCGCGCCGCCCTGGAACCTGTTGCCGCTGACTGGCGGGTCGAGATCGACGCGGTTGTTGCCGGCGCACTCCATGGTGACGGGGATCGTGCGGCGGGGCATGCGCAGGATCTCGGAGTAGGTGAGCTGCAGCGGCGAGTCCGTGAGCCCGTCGACGGCGAGGGTCCAGCCGGAGACGTCGATCGAGGGAGTGTCGTAGTGGTTGCGTGCGTAGTAGAGGGCGTTGGGGGTGAGCCAGCTCTGGATGGCATCGATGGGTGTCTCGCCCACGAAGGGCTCCGAGTCGATGGTGACCAGTGCGGCGGGCTGTGGATGCGGCTGAGTGTGCCAGGGGTCCTCGGTTATCCCGGCTGCCTCAGCCGGCGTACACCTGCAACTTTGCATGATCGCGGCCTCCATGTCGGGGTTGGCCCAATTCTAGGGCGCGGGCGCGGCGCTTTCAACCGCCAAGACACTACCGCAGAGGGGAGAGATGGTGGGGCCTGCCCTGAGTTATGCGCGCTGGGCACTGCCCATCGACAAGCTCATGGCGTACGGCTTAGGCGGTAGATACTGACCTGGTCGGTGCTGTAGACCTGTTCGAGGGCGGGCGACATGGCCTCGTCGAACTTGGCGAGGCCGGTTTCGGGGTAGTAGAGGCGTTCGAGCTGGCCGACGTAGACGTACTCGACGTCGTATTCGCGCAATAGCTCGACGGCCCCGTCTGCGTCGGTTGTGGAGTAGATGTGGTCGACGTCGCGGGCGCGCTCGGCAATAGCCCACCTGTAGCCCCATCGCTGCTGCTCCTGGTGCCACCTCCAGCCGACGATCGTTGGGAGGCCGGTGTAGACGGAGATCCGGCCTCCCCAGCGGTAGTTGGGCGTCAGGCCCTCGAGGATAACGGGGGAACCCTCCACGTTGTCCTGGAGCCAGCGTATGGCGTCGTAGTCGGCGGAGAGGTCGATCTGGCCGTTGCGGTCGTTGTAAACGGCCGTGCGCATGTAGGCCATGCCGTCCAGTGTGAGCGGGAGCACGTCGAACCTAGTCCTCAGACGGGCCTGGGTGCCCAGCACCGGGTATACGGCTGCGGCGAAGACCAGCAGGGCCAGGGCCCAGCCCCATGCTGCGGGCCAGAGCCCGGGCATTGCCCTCGACACGACGCCCGAACGGAGAATGCGCCAGCCGAGGTAGGCCGCGGCGATTGCAAGGAGCACCCACACCTGCAGGTAGAGCTTGAAGACGCTGTTCATGCGGTCGATGTCGCCCTCGACGCGGAAGATGTCCAAGCCGATGACGACGCCCAGGGCCGCCAGGACGAGTAGCGTCGCGAATGTCAACTCGCGAGCGTCCGTCGCGCCCGACGACATGTGCTTCAATCCGCTGGCTGCGGCGAGAACGAGCAGCAACAGGGCGAAAGGGATGGTGCTGCCGGTCACGCCGGTGGCGAAGCTGAGTGCCAGGTAGACCGCAAGGAGCAGGGCGATCCCGAGAGGCACCAGCCTAGCTCGGCTTCCCTCTGACCTGCTCCACAACATCCGCAGCGAGGGGAGCCAATGGGTGCGGGTGTCGAGCAGCAGGTGCGACGCGACGATGAAGACGAAGAGGCCGTGGATGAGGAGGAACTGCCAGAGCACGGTCTGGTTGGTGGTCGCCTCGACGCTGGTGAAGAAGGTCTCGGTGCTGGCGTGGTATGGCAGGAATGCGAGGAAGCCGACGGCGGCCACGAGAGCGGTCTTCGCGGCGGATTCGAGGAGGACCTGCAAGCTGAGACCCCCGTTCCTGAAGTACGCCGCAAGGAGCACGGCGGCCGCGGCCAGGAGCAGGTAGACGGGTACGTCCCAGGTGTTTATGGCGCGCAGGGAGCCGACGGCCAGGCCGAGGAGGGCGAGGCGGCCGATCTCGGCGGGGCCCCAGCGGTCAGACACACCCGCCCACCATCTGGAATCCCTCCTTCGCGGGAACGACGATTCCTGGTCGCCGGCGCGGCCGGACATGACCACCGCGAGGGAGAGGCCGATGGCGAGAAGCGTGAACGGCAGCGCCATCAGGTGGGCGTGAAGGTCGCCGAAAAGGAAGGTGAAGAAGGGGAACTCGGTTATCTCGTGGCCGGGCGGGTCCGGCGGCATTACACGCGTGCTGCGCCAGAAGTCGAACCCAGCGAAGGGCACGTTTCGGACGAAGGCATCCCAGATCCCGCCAACGAGCTGCACTGCGCCGTCCAGGTTGCCAAGCACCACCACGAAAGCGGCGCCTGCGAGTCCTGCGGCGGCGGGAGAGAGGGCGAGGCGTACGAGCCGGGAGGGGGCGGCGGCGTCCCCTGCCATGGTCGAGGCCGACCCCGCCCCGGGTCCTTCGGGGCTCCGGACGGCACTGGCGACGCGGTTGGTACGGCTCCCGCTGGCGAGGTTGTAGACGATGGAGTAGGCCGCGCCGGCGGTGAGAGCGAAGAAGAGCGGGACCGCGAGGTTGAATGCGATAGCTGGGTCGATCCCTGTGGCCCTGACGAGGGTCGCCACCATGAACTGGCCCCAGTAGTAGTAGTTGATGTAGCCGCCGCCAAACCAGGGATCGTACGGCGGCATGTAGCTCGACTTCAGGACGGCGTTGAGATACGCCATGTCCATGGGCTTCTCCCCGCCCAGGTGGGAGTGCCACAGGTCGGGGTTGGCCATGCGCACGAGGACGAAGGCAAGGAAGGCGGCGAGGAATACGGCCTCCCCCGCAAGAAGGGTCCTCCACCTGCAGGCGACAAATGCGCCGGCTTCACGCCAGTTGGCCGCCAGTAGGGCCAGCGATACGGCCGCGACAACGGCCATGCCCGCACCCACCGACGCCATCGAGAACGCCAGCAGCTCGTAGCTGGCCAGCAGCCAGGCGACAAGGCACACAAGCAGCAGGCCGAGTGGCTTTGCGAGAAGGTAACCGCGGTCCGGCAGCCGGCGCAGCACGACGAAGGCTATGGGGAAGGCCAGCAGGGCCATGAGCTCGACTACGAGGAGCCAGGACAGCACCGGGAGCTTGGCGGGCCAGCTCCCGGTGCTGACGACCTCGGTCCAGGTACCGCCGGCCCGCTGCGACTCGGCCTGGTCAGGGGTGAGCATCAGTCCCGGCACACGCAGGTCGGCCGACTCTCCGACGCCCAGCGCCTGCTCGATCTCCCCGGCCGTGCGGCGGTCCCTGTTCTCGAACACCAGTGTCATGGGGTGGTCGTAGACGGTGAAGCTCTCGTCCGCGAAGCCCATGTTCAGCACGAGGCCGTCCGTGGAGGCGCTGGGCAGCCGGCCGGGGCTGGGTACCCCGGGGCGCGAGAGGGTGTCGTCGACGAAGCTAATGCCCGCGAGGCCGGCATAGGACGTCTGGACGTCGGCCAGCTCATAGCCGAGCTCACCGGAAAAGAGGAGCCGGTAGTACTCGCCGCTGAAGGGATAACGCTCCGGCAGCCGGGGTATCGTGCCATAGAGCCTGTTGCTGTAGAAGACGACGTAGTCGGCCGTCGCCAGCTCGTTGGCGATGCGGCTGAGCTTGGTCTCGGTGTCGTCGTTGTAGAGGGGCAGCTCGCGGATCTCGTACCCGCGGAGGCCGGGTATGCCCTCCTCCCAGTGCTCCTTGAGGATCACCGACCCCTTGGGCGCGTTCTCGTTGATCCAGCGGGCCGTCCTGATAGCCGGGTGCTCCCGGTCGTAGACGGCGGTGTATGCGACCGCGTAGAAGCCCGTAGAAACCAGCAGCAGGAAGAGACCTGCGACCAGGAGGGGGCGAGCTCGGGGCAGCCTGGCGCTCACCAGGTCCCACAGGTCGAGGAGCATCCTCGACCCGAAGAGGACCAGGAACGGCGTGGCCGGAATCATGTAGCGCAGGAACTTCACCTCGAACGAGCCGGTTATGAGCAGGTACGGGACGACCCACGAGAGGAGGAGCACGGAGCCCCTCGTCTCCACGGACCGGAACGGCAGCGTGAGCAGGAGTGCTACCAGCGCGATGCCCGACGCAACGAGTATCGCGAGGAGGCTGTGGGACACGATGAGGAGCGCGGCGGGCAGGGCGATGCCGCCGGCCAGGTACGCGAGCCCGTGCACCAGGCGCATGCCTCGCATGGCCGCGTAGACCAGCCCGGCCCATGCGACGACCCCGAGCGGCACGCCGAGGCCCCACGTAGCCAGCTGCCGCACGTGGTACCAGTATGGCGTGGTGTCGACGTACTGGCGGGTGTAGGGGTAGTCCCTGATGCGCCTGACCATCTCCGACTGCTCGACCACGTCGCCCATGAAGCGTGCGAAGTCGATGAAGGCGTACGGCTGGACGGCTGCGAACACGACCACGGACGCCGCGCCGCCCAGCACAAGGCCGTTTACCGCCGCCGCCACTCGCTCAGCGAGGGTGCGGCCCTCATCGGTGCCGACGTCCAGCAGCCCGAGTGCGTAGATGACGTGCGCCACGACGAATGCGCCGTAAATGGGCGCCAGGGTTACCTTCGTGGCGATACCGAGGCCGATCACGGCGCCCGCAGCCAGGGAGTCGCGGGTCCTGCCCTCCTTCGCCACGCGGGCGAGGAGGTAGACGGCGGTCACCGCGCAGGCGGCCATGATGGTGTCGACGGCGAAGAAGTGGCTGAGCTGGACGTGGAGGACGGCCAGCGTCACGAGAATGGCGGCCAACAAGCCCTCGCGGCGCCCGTACAGCCTCGCGCCCAGGGCGTAGACGAGGGCGACGGTGGCCGTGTCGGCGAGGGCTGAGAGCGCCCTGCCGAGGACTCTGAGGTCGTGGATCTCGACGCCCGGCACCGCGGAGAGCAGGCCCTGGAATCCCTTGAGCAGGTAGAGCGGGAAGCTGCCGTAGGGGAACCAGCGCGGATTCAATGGGCTGAGGTCGGCGTCGAGCAGGTCGCCCACGTCCCCTGGGCTGGGGAGCGACAGCTCCCCGACCCTCATCAGGATGGCGCGCTCGTCAGGATGCGGGGTAAAGGGGTAGCCGCTGTCCCATTCGATGCCGTAGAGCCGAAGAGCCAGGGCAATCGCTAGGGTAAAAGCGAGGGCTACCGCGGGGACGAGGTCCCGCAAGCGCGCGGCCCTGACCGCAGCCGGTATGTGCCGGAGCCGCACCATGTCCGGGATATTGTAGCGGGTGTGTCTGGATCAGGATTCTTGGAATAAGGGGATTGGCAGGATTGGGCTAGGTGGCCGTCTGCCGGGAGCTCAGGATAGCAGCAGGCAGCAAGGTAAAGCGGCAATCTAGCAGAAGATCACACGGCCTTGTAAGCGAAATGCAGAGTTTTAGCAGTTAAGCGCCTAAACTAGCAGAAGAGCGTGGATTATTAGCAGCTAATGCTATATTATTAGCACGTAGCTCCAACAAATTAGCAGAAGAGGTGTGCGATGGATCGGCAATTCAGCGCAAGTGAGCACGAGCGTGGCCTGAGCCTGCGACTCGGTGCTGCCTTTAGCCCAGCGGCTCCAGTCAACGAGACGGCGCTCTTTGCGGGGAGGCAGCAGCAACTCCACGAAATCTCAGATGCTGTCAACCAGCGTGGGATGCACGCGGTCCTGTTCGGCGAGCGGGGCGTGGGCAAGACATCCCTAGCGAACGTCCTGCCGGGTTTCTTAGGACTGGCCGGCCTGACGGGATTGGCGGTGTCCAGGGTCAATTGCGACTCCAGTGACACCTACTCCAGTCTGTGGAACAAGGCTCTGCGCGAGCTGCAGGTCGCCACCCAGATCCCCATGGCTGGCTTCGAACCCAGCTCCCGCGTAGAGCATACGGACTTAGGCAAACTCCTAGCGGAGGAGCCGAGTCCGGAAGACTTGCGACATAGCCTGCAGCAGTTGAGGTCGCACGTCCTTTTCGTCATCGACGAGTTTGATCGGATCCAGGACCAAGACGTCTCTCGCCTAATGGCAGACACGATCAAGACACTATCTGACCACTCGGTGAACGCAACCGTGGTGATCGTAGGCGTCGCAGACACTGTGGACGAGCTACTCAGCGAGCACCGATCAATCGACCGTTGCCTCATCCAGATTCAGATGCCGAGGATGTCTCCAGGCGAGTTGACAGACATACTTGACAGGGGCTTCGCGCAAATCGACATGGCTATCGCCAAGCCCGCCTCTGAGTTCATCACATACCTTTCGCACGGACTCCCACACTACGCCCATCTGCTGGGGCTGGCATCGGGACGCGCGGCGCTGGGAGACGACCGCATGAGCGTCGAGTTCGGTGACGTTGGCGTCGCGATAGATGCAGCAGTACATCAAGCCCAGCGGAGCATCATGGTGTCATACGACGCGGCAACTTCCAGCTCGCGCCCCGAGAGTCTATTGAAGGAGGTGTTGCTCGGATGCGCCATAGCACCTGTGGACGAGCTTGGCTACTTCGCTGCAGCCGATCTGCGACAACCGCTGTCCATCATTCTGGGGAGGCCTTACGATACACCGGCGTTCGCGCGGCATCTAGCTCAATTCTGCGACAGATCCCGCCAGGCTATACTCCAGAGAACCGGTGAGCGATATCGCTGGCGCTACCGCTTCTCCAATCCGTTGATGCAGCCATATGTCCTGATACGTGGCTTCTACCAAGGCCTAATCACACTCGAGACACTGGCCGCCATGCGTGGGGCTGAGCCTAGCTGATGGCGATCCACTGCATTACGGGGCGAAGCGGATGGCCTGGTCCACTATGTCTAGGCCGACTGCCTCGCTCCAGGCGGCGAGGAGCTGATTGGTGACGGGGCCTGGCTTTCCGTCGCCGATGGGGCGCTTGTCCACCACGGTCATGGGCAGGACACAGTAGCTGGTGCTGGCGAAGAAGGCCTCGTCGGCGGTGTAGAGGTCGTAGGGCTGCAGGTCCTCCTCGACAACGGGGATATCGAGTTGCCGCGCGAGGTCGAACACCATGCCCCTGGAGACACCCTGCAGGATGGCCCTGTCGGTTGCGGTGCGGATGACGCCGTCTGTCACGAGGAAGTAGTTGTACCCGATGCCCTCCGAGAGGTTGCCGTCCATGTCGAGGAGCAGGGCCCACGCTCCGGGGTCGAAGTCGTTGGCCTCGAGGGTCGCCAGGTTGAAGTTCATGCGGCTGTGGTGCTTGATCTTGGGGTCGAGGGCCTCGGGGGGGTAGCTCCTCGTCTTGGTGATGACGCCGTGCTTCCCCTGTTCGTAAGAGCTGGCATAGCGTCCGAAGTCGAGGGGCAGGATGTTGATGCAGACCGCCGGTGGGCCCTCGGGGTAGCCGACGCCGCCGGTGCCCCTGGTCACCCACTGGTTGACCCTGAAGTCGCCCACCGGGGCCCTGTACTGCTCGTTGCGGCTGATCGCCTCCTCGCTCAGGTCGATCATATCCTCGGCTGTCATGCCGGGATCGATGCGCACGTACTTGAGGGACCTGTAGAGACGGTCGATGTGCTCCCTCATGCGGAAGCTCTTGCCGTTGAAGGTGCGCTCGACGTCGAACACGACGTCACCTACCGTGAAGCCGCGGTCCTGCGGGTGCACCTTTACGTCGCCGAAGGGCATCCATTCGCCGTTGTAGTATGCGATGAAGTGGTCCACTCTTCTCCTCCTGGTCGCGGGCGGATTATACCCCAAGGCCGTCGATGTGGGAGGCGTCGGCGAATCTGTTGATGCGCCAGATGCGGTGGTTGCGGTGGGGGCCTTCGAGATGCCAGCGCTCGACGTCGAGGGTGAAGTCGAAGATGGCGGTGTTCCTGATGTCGACGGCCCAAGTCCTGTCGCTGTTCAGGATCGCCCTGAGGAGGTTGGCCATTATGCCTCCGTGGGCGACGGCCAGCACCAGGTCTTCCTGCGAGTGGCGGCGGACGATCTCGCCGACTGCGCGGCTGCCGCGTTCGGTCCTGGCCTCCAGCGGCTCGGCGCCCGGGAGCCCTTCGAACCCGCGTACCTGCTCGGCGGCTAGGTCGAGGTGTGGGTACCGGGCCGCGACCTCGTCCAGGGTCAGGCCTGATGCGTCGCCCAGGTCGTGCTCCATTAGGTCGTCCCAGTACTCGATATCCATGCCCCAGCGCCCGACTATCAGCCGGGCGGTCTCGGCGGCGCGGCTGAGGGGGCTGGCGTAGACGTGGGTCGGCTTCAACCCCTCGCGTTCGAGCCTCTCGCCGCAGGCCCGGGCCTGCGCGCGGCCTCTGGCAGACAGGTCGAACGCGGGCGATTCCCCCTGCCCTTGCACCTGGCCGCTGGCATTCGCGTATGTCTCGCCGTGCCTGACCAACAGTAGCCTCATAGAGCGACTCCTTGACGGGGTGTGGCGGTCCTTATCTTGCCGTTGTCGGCCTCGAGGAACGAGAAGAATTCGTAGCCCCTGGCCCTGATCGCGTCGCTGCCGCCCTCACGACGGTCCAGGATGCATGCTACCAACACGACATGACAGCCGGCGTCCTCGACCGTGTCGATGGTGTACTGCAGGCTGCCGCCTGTCATGCACGTATCGTCGACCACCGCTACCCTGTCGCCGCTGCGCGGAGAGCCCTCGATGATCTTGCCCGTGCCGTGCTTCTTGCGCTCCGGCCTGACTATGAGGGCCCTCACCGGCCGCTCAGCCGCGTAGCTGGCGGTTGCTATGGACGACACCATCGGCACTGCGGCGACCGCGGGCCCGGCGGCCGCGTCGACGCGGTACGATTCCAGCACGGGCAGGAGTGCGTTGGCGACGGTGTGGGAACCCTCGGGGTCGAGGGTGACGAGGCGGCCGTCGAAGTAGTAGGGGCTGGTTCCGCCGGCGGTGAGCTTGAATTCGCCGAGCTGCAGAGCGCCGAGCCTCTCGGCGATTTCCATTATCCGCTCCGCGGCGGCCGCGGTGGTGTCTGTCATGCGCCTGTCTCCGTTTGCGTGTAGAGGTTGTTTTCTCGTATGTAGCGGGCTACTGCCCCCGGGACGAGGTGGTCGATCGGCTGCCGCAGCCTTACGCGCTCCCTGATCCCAGTACTGCTGGTGTCCACCATCGGGATCTCCAGGGTCAGGGCCGAGTCCGCTGCGCCTGGCGCAACCCGGTCCAGGACAGTACCGTCGAGATGCTCATATCCCGGGCGGGGAACACCGACTATGGTCGCCATCTCCATTATCGCCTCCGGGCGCCCCCAGCTGTCGAACTTGCGGAGGGCGTCGATCCCGGCAATGAGATAGACACAGCACTGTCCCCGCTCCCGCCCTAGCCGTTCCAGGGTATCGGCAGTGTACGTGGGTCCGCTGCGCCTTATCTCGATGTCGGAGTTGGTGAATAGGGGGTTGTCCGCCGTGGCGAGCTCTACCATTCGGAGGCGGTGATGGGGGGCAGCCGAGACAGCCATGTCCTTCAGCCGCGGCTGACCGGCCGGGATGAACATGACCTCGTCGAGGCCGAGTAGCGTCCCGGCCGTCTCAGCTACATTCATGTGTCCGTTATGAACGGGGTCGAATGTGCCGCCAAAGACTCCCAGCCTGCGCACTATTCCCAGGTCCACTCCTTACCGCCGAGCCAGAATACGTCGTCGGCGCCTGCGCCGGCTCTCTGTAGGGCGCGCATCACACCAACGCGCTCCAAGTGGCCGTACAGCTGGGCACGGGCCTCATAGTCGCTAGGGTCCACCATCGCCGCAACCCGGCTAGGCTGGTCTGCATGGACGACGAAACCCTTCCCTCGCTTTTCCACAGAGAAGGGTGCATCCGCGGGCTCCGGTTGGAGGAGAACCACCTCACCTCTGTCGCCCTGCGGCTCATCGGCCTCGAGGCTCCGGAGGCTCGCCAGGACATCGTCCATCATGGGTTCCAGGCCGAGCCGTGCTACCGCGGATATGCAGTGGACCTGCCTCGCTTGAAGCTGCTCGGCCAGGGCAGGAAGCTTCTCCTGGACGCCGGGGATATCCGACTTGTTCAACGCGACGACCTCGGGTTTCCGCGCAACCTCCTCGCCATATTGGTGCAGTTCGTTCCTGACCCGCTCGTACTCCGCGAGAGGGTCGTCCAAGGACCCATCCACGACATGCACCAAGACGGCGGCGCGCTCGATGTGCCTGAGAAAGTCGTGCCCGAGCCCGATCCCCTCGTGTGCCCCCTCTATCAGCCCAGGAATATCCACGAGTATCGCCCTCTGATTCCTGTGCTCGATTACGCCCAGAACAGGCTCCAGTGTTGAGAACGGGTACGCCGCCACCTTCGGCCTCGCTGCAGTCAGCGCCGCCAGCAGGCTAGACTTGCCAGCATTCGGCTGCCCGATGATGCCAACGTCCGCTATCAGCTTCAGGTCGAAGACCACTTGGAACTCGGCTCCCGGCTCTCCCTGCTCGGCAAGCAGGGGATACCGGTTGGTCGACGTTGCGAACCGGGCATTTCCTCTACCTCCACGGCCACCCGGAGCTACGACCTCTTGGCCCGGCACCCCGAGATCCGCGCGCTTCCGGTTGCCCACAGTGTCCTCCAGAGTTATGACCGTCCCCTCCGGGACCCGGAGCTCCACGTCGCGCCCGTTAGCACCGTGCTTTCTCCTACCAGCACCGTTGCCGCCATTGCCGGCAGTGAACCTGCGCTTGTAACGGTAGGAGGCAAGCGTCTTGACCGAGGGGTCGCAGACTATCCTGACCGAGCCGCCGTCTCCACCATCCCCTCCATCAGGACCCCCTCTGGGGACATACTTTTCTCTCCTGCCAGAGATAGACCCGTCCCCACCGTCCCCGCTTCTTATTCTTACGCTCACAGAGTCAATCATCAGGAAGAGAGTATAGCAATAACAGGTAATAAGTCTGTGGACAGCGAGTATGTGTGTGCGTGCAGGTGGGCCTACTGGGCCCGATCCGCCCTTGTTGCTGTCGGAAGGTGGGTGAAGACGTGGGCGAACAGCGTGGGAAGAATGCGGAAAGGGCCGAGTTATCCACGGGAAGAGCGAGTTATCCACACTATGGGCACAGATACCCACAAAATGCGGGATGGCCCGGGGAGGCTGCGAGGAGTGCCTAGGCGGCGTTGAGCGACGCCCTGATGTTGAACACGTCCTGCCGGAGGTGGGGTTCGGCGTCCATCTGGGAGGTTACCCGGCTGCACGCGTGCAGGACGGTGGAGTGGTCCTTGCCGCCGAGGAGGCGGCCTATCGCGGCAGCGGTCATGTTCGCCTCTTCCCGCAGGAGGTACATGGCCACGTGGCGGGCCATGGCTGTCTGCTTGTCACGCCGCCGGCCGGTGATGGCTTCCTGGGTAATCGCGAAGTAGTCGGCCACGGCGGAAACGACAGCGTCGCTCGACACGGCCTTCGGTCGGCCGTAAAGGTGGCTGTCGGCGGTTATGCGGCGCACCATGTCGAGCGACACGGGCTGCCCCGAGAGCTCGGCGTAAGCAGTGAGCCGGTTCAGGTGACCTTCGAGCTCGCGGATGTTGGACTGGACGCTCTCCGCCAAGAGCTGCAGGACGTCCGCCGGGAAGGTCAGCTGGGCCTCGTCGGCCTTGGTCCTGAGGATGGCGAGGCGGGTCTCGTAGTCGGGGAGCTGTATATCGACGACGATGCCGCCCGCGAGCCGGGACCTGATCCGGTCCTCCAAGAGGGTGAGGGCGGATGCCGGACGATCGCTGGTGATGACGATCTGCTTGGTTGAGAGGTGGAGGGCGTTGAAGGTGTGGAAGAAGCCCTCCTGGGTCTGCTCCTTGCCGATGATGAACTGGATGTCGTCGAGCAGAAGCGCGCCGGCCGACCTGTAGCGGTCGCGGAAGGCCTCGGTCGTGCCGTTGCGGATCGACTGGATGTACTCGTTGGTGAAGTCCTCGGTGGTGGCGTAGATGGGCTGAATGCCGCGAGCAGCCAGGCGGGCCCCGATTGCGTGCATGAGGTGGGTCTTGCCCAGCCCAACGCCCGAGTAGATGAAGAGGGGGTTGTATCGCCGCCCCGGCTCCTCCGCGACCGCCAGGGCGGCGGCATGGGCGAGCTCATTGGACTTCCCAACGACGAAGTGATCGAAGGTGTACCTGGCGTTGAGCGGATTCGGTCTACGCGCCGGGGTCTGACCGTTCGCATGGCCGGCCGAGGGCTGCTGCGGAGCGGCGGGCCCGGGGTCCCCTGGTACCTGCGCGCCCGGCCCGGCCTCGAAGGTGATCTCGACATCTTCGCCGGTCACCTTTTCGACGGCCTGAGAGATTACCGAGTACATGCGGCGCTCGAGCATCTCGGACACGAAGGCATTCGGCGTGGAAACCGTGAACCTGCCGTCCACGAAGGAGCCGCCGGCTGTGCCCTGGAGCCAGGTGTCGTAGCTCGGCTTGGGCACGCACAGCTGGAGCTCACCGAGCACGGCCTGCCAGACAGTTATGGCGTCACGAACGACCAATCGGGATCCTCTGTGTACACGTACGGAAGACCAGGAGGCCCATGGTACAGGCGCTCGTGGGGAAAGGGGTCCTGCCGCGCATGAAGGGTACCGGCTGAGTTTAGCACCCGATATGGGAGGCCGTGAGCGGGGGATTTCCGGGTTTTCCGCCGATGTTTTCAGGAATCAGGACGGGGGCTGAAAAGCCTCTTGGATCGGCCGCTGTTCGGCGATGGCGTCAAGACGCTGGCGCGGGGCAGGGGGCTTGTAATCTCCACGCTCGCGGCGCCGGGCGCCGATATTCAGGCGCCGGGCGGGATTCGTTCTAGCAATGTTCCGCACAAGTCCGGGAAAACGAGCATGTCGAAAACAAGCCATTTCCCGGACGACTGCAAGGAACGTCGCGTCAGGCCCGGATGAGGGAGACAGCGGTCGTTGACGTGTCTGCCGGGGGGTCCCCGCCCCGACTGCCCCGCGGATGGGCGTCAGCCGCTCCAGGGGCCCGCTAGCTGCCGCCGCTGTTGCTGGACTCGACCCGGCGGAAGGGGAATATCCAGTTCGCCAGCGAGCGTGGGTTGCGGGACTGGACCCACAGCCTGCCGCGCCCGGAGAACTCCATGATGATCTGGTCGGAGAAGAGGAAGGAGCGGATGCGGGCCGCGCGGGTGAGCCTGTAGTCGAGGGAGGGCTCCCAGGCGACGGCGTGGCCGTTGTCGACGACGTACGAGCCGTCCACCTCGATCTCCTGGATGTCTCCATAGGCGTTGAAGAAGAGCAGCCCACTGCCGGAGACCCGCAGGATGAACAGGCCCTCGTTGAAGAGGCCCCGGAGGCCCTGGAAGTCGGCGTTGGTCTCGATGCCTGACGTGGAGGCGAGGTAGGCCCCTCGCTCAAGGAGCAGCTCGCCGCCATCCAACTCGTAAGTCTGGATGTCGCCCGGCTGGCCCGGGGCCAGCCCGATCGTGCCGGGCCCGCCCTGGGCGGTGTACGTGTTCTGGAAGAAGCTCTCCCCGCCGCCGATGGCCCGCTTGACACCCGACATCAGCCCGCCCCTGGTCGAGGTCTCCACTTCCAGGTTGGAGTCCATCCAGGCCATCGCGCCGGACTCTGTGACGAGCTCTTCGCCCGGCGCCAGGGTGACTTCGAGGAGGCTGTAGCTGGGCCGTGAATCTATTGTGTAGTCCATCACGACCTCCGGGGCGGGAGCAGAGGGCCGAGGGAGTTGCCGAACTCGGTCGGGTTGTGGCTCTGGACGTACAGGCGGCCGTGGCCTGAGAAGGTCATGGTCACGCCCTCGCCCGTCAGGAAGGACTGGACCCAGCTTCCACCCGCCTTGCCGATCGTGTAGTCGAGGGAGTCCTCGAACGCGACGACGTGGCCGTTGTCGACGGTGAGCTCGCCGGAAACCTCGACCTCAGTGATCGTGCCGAAGGCGTTGACCACCAGGGGCCCCACGCCGTCGACCATGAGGAACGAGAGGGACTCGCCCGACAGGACGCCGCGGAGTCCCTGGAACTGGGTGTCTATATTCAGATGGGGCGACGAGCCGAGGTAGCTTCCCCCGGCGCAGACCCATGCGGTGGTGCCGCCGCACTCAATGACGGCCACCTCTCCCTGAAGGGTGGGCGCGAGTCCCACCTCGGCCGGGTCGTTTCCGGCGGCGGTGAAGGTGGAGAAGAAGAAGTTCTCGCCCGCGATCATTCGCTTGATCCCGGACATGATGCCGCCCGTGTCCCGGGAGCGGGTGGTCACGTCGATATCCACGTTGCTGGAAGTCCTGAACATGGAGCCGGCCTCGGCCACGAACCGCTCGCCGGGGTCGAGGTTGACCAGGGCCCAGCCGAACGCACCGCTCTTGACTGCTTCTACGTGCATGTTCCCTGCCTAGCCAACGAAGGGGGTCAGCCACGAGGCCGCGCCGCCAAGGGTCCTGGTCTGGAGGTAGAGCTTGCCGCTGCCGGAGAACTCCATCGCCAGGCCCTCGCCCGAAAGGAAGGTGCTCTTGATGTTTCCCATGCCCCGAATGCTGTAGGTGAGGCCGGGGTCCCAGGCGACGACGTGGCTCGTGTCCACCACGAACGAGCCGTCGACGTCCTTCTCGACTATTCCGCCGAATGAGTTGAAGAAGAGCTCGCCGTTGCCGCTGCACTCGACGAAGAAGAGACCCTCGCCGGAGAAGAGCGAGCGCAGCCCGCCGAACCTCGTCTTCAGCTCGATGCCGGGGGTGCAGGCCATGAACGAGCCGGCCGTCAGGGTGATGGACCCGCCGGACAGGGACCGCTGCACGACCATTCCAGGCCTGGAAGGGGAGAATGTGACGCTGCCCTCGCGGTCGGCGGTGTACTCCCCAACGAATAGCGACTCGCCGCCTGTCAGCTTGCGTATGAGTGCTGGAAGGAAGCCGCCGAGCAGCCGGGCCTTGACGTCGAGCCCGCTGTCCATCCAGGCCATGGCCCCGCTCTCGGCGATGAAGGTCTCGCCTGGGCCAAGCTGGACCCGGACCTGGCCGTAGTCTGGGTTGCCGTCGATTTCGAAGTTCACGTTATTAAAATGCTAGGGAACGTAGCTCAGGCCGTCAAGGGTGTTCGAGTGTGGATCGGCGGCGTTTGGACTCCTGGCCGAGCGTTGACAGACTTTGCAGTACGTGACTACGATGCCGCGATCTCGTCTTATATTGCCCCTGCACAGGCCTCTGGACAAGCCAATGCGTGACCGCGCGAGCGTAGTCATAGTCGGCGCCGGTATTGTCGGCTGCAGTGTCGCTTACCACCTCAGCAAGCTCGGGGTGACTGACGTGGTCGTCGTGGAGCAGGGGCCCCTGTTCGAGACGGGCGGGTCCACATCGCACGCCCCGGGGCTCATCTTCCAGGTGAACCCGTCACGGACGATGACCGAGTTCGCCAAATATTCGGTCGATCTGTACTCGCGCCTCGAGGACGACGGCGCGCCCTGCTTCTATCCCGTAGGCGGCCTGGAAGTGGCCACGACCGAGGAGCGCTTCGAGGACTTTAAGCGACGCCGGGGGCTGGCCCTGGCCTACGGGATTGACGCCGAGCTGATCGGTCTCCGCGAGCTGCTGGAGCTGGTGCCCATAGTCTCGGAGCGTGTCGTCGGCGCCCTCTACGTCCCATCGGACGGGATAGGCAAGGCGGTCAGGGCGGCCGAGGCAATGGCAAGGGCTGCCCAGGCATCCGGGGTCATATTCCATGCCGGCGCCCGCGTGACGGACATCGAGGTAACCGGGGGCCGCGTCCATGCTGTGGTCACGGACCGGGGCAGCATTCGCACGGACCTCCTGGTGTGCGCCGCTGGCATCTGGGGACCGAAGGTCGGCCGGATGGCGGGCGTGTCGATACCCCTGTACCCAATGCAGCACCAGTACGCGCGCATCGGCCCTATCGCGGAGCTGAAGGGCGAGACCGACGAGGTAAGCCATCCGATCATGCGGCACCAGGACCGCGCCCTCTATTTGCGCCAGCATGGCGACAGCTACGGAATCGGCTCCTCCGACCACGAGCCCCTGCCCGTCGAGCCGGACGACATAGTCGAGCCCGGAGAGCCAGGCGCGATGCCCGCGTCGATGGCCTTCACCCCCTCAGACTTTGCCCCGGCGCGCCGCTCGGCTCAAGATTTCATCCCGGCCCTCAAAGGAGCGGAGCTCGTCGAGGGATTCAACGGCATGTTCTCCTTCACGCCCGACGCCATGCCTGTCCTGGGCGAGTCGGACGAGGTCCGCGGCTTCTGGGCGGCCGAAGCGGTCTGGATCGCGCACGCGGGCGGGGTCGGCAGGGCAATCGCGGAGTGGATCGTCGACGGTTCGCCGTCCATAGACCTGCGCGAGTGCGACATCACCCGCTTCCACCCCTATGCTCGCGCCCGGCCCTACGCGCTCGCTCGCGGGGTCGAGCAGTACAGGGAAGGGCCGACCGTCCATCATCCCCTCGACCAGATGGACAGCGCGAGAAACGCGCGGCATAGTCCCTTCCACGCGAGGGAGGGGGCCCTTGGCGCCGTCTTCTTCGAGAGCGCCGGGTGGGAGATACCCCAGTGGTACGAGGCCAACGAGCCGCTGCTTGACGCTCACGATGAGCCGTGGAAGGCCCGGAAGGGATGGGCGGCGCGCAACTGGTCGCCCATCGTAGGCGCGGAGCACAGGACGGCTCGCGAGCGGGCGGCGATATTCGACCTCACGGCTATCACCAAGCTGCAGGTGACGGGACCGGGCGCGCTGGCGGCCCTCCAGCGAGTCACGGCCAACCAGGTGGACCAGCCCACCGGACGAATCACCTACACGTCCGTGCTCGACGAGAGGGGTGGCATCGTAAGCGACCTGACGGTGACGAGGCTGGGGGACGAGCGATTCATGGTCATGACAAGCACCGGCTACGGCTACCAGGACCTCAAGTGGCTGCGCGACCACATGCCCGCCGACGGCACCGTCAGCATCGAGGACGTGAGCAACGACCTCGGCTGCCTGTGCATCTGGGGCCCCAGGGCCCGGGAGATCGTCGCCGCGGTCAGCAACGACGACTTCTCGAACGAAGCGTTCCCATACCGGGCGGCGCGGCACGTCATGATAGGAGGGGTGCCCGTGCTTGCCGTCAGGCTCTCCTACGTGGGAGAGCTGGGCTGGGAGTTGTACGTCGCCAATGATCGCGGCGCCGGCCTGTGGGACGCGCTGTGGGAGGCGGGCCGCCCCCACGGGCTGATCGCCGCTGGCACGGCCGCCTTCACGTCCATGAGGATCGAGAAGGGGTACCGGCTGTGGGGGACCGACATCCACACCGAGTACAATCCCTATGAGGCAGGGCTCGGTTTCGCGGTGCGGCTCGAAGAGGGCGACTTCACCGGCAGGGACGCGCTGATGAAGGCACGCAAGGCCGGGCTGCGAAGGAAGCTCTGCTGCATGACCCTGGACGACCCGGCCGCAGTCGTTATGGGCGCCGAGCCGGTCATGGCGGAGGAGCGGGCGCTGGGATTCGTCACCAGCGCCGATTATGGCTACTCGGTTGGGACTGGAATCGCCTACGCCTACCTTCCCGTGGAGTACTCGGAGCCGGGCACGAAGCTGGATATCCTATACTTCAACGAGCGATACGCCGCCACGGTCGTGGAGGAACCCCTGTACGACCCCAAGGGGGCGAGAATGAGGGTATGAATGGGGACATCTCCAATCATCGCAAAACTGGAAGCTGGTCAAAAGCTCCTGCTGGACGGAGGCACCGGCTCCGAGCTCCAGCGGCGCGGAGTCGATGTCTCCAGGCGGACTGCCGACGGCAGTATCGGCGCCTGGTCGGCCACGGCTAACGTGGATGCTCCCGACATGGTGCGGGCGGTCCACGAGGACTACCTCCGGGTTGGGGCCGACATAATCACGACCAACAGCTTCTGGTCCAACCGCACGCGTCTGGCCCGCCTCGGGCAGGCGGACCGGATGGAAGAGTACACGCGTGTGTCCGTCGAGCTGGCGCGCGAAGCGGTCGACGAAAGCGGCCTCGACGCCTTTGTGGCGGGCAGCATGGCCCCTCCGACCGGACGGCGGTCGCCCGGCAACATGGTGAACGACGACGACCTGGCCGGGCAGTTCGGGGACCAGGCTGCTGTACTCGCCGAGGCGGGCTCGGACCTCATACTGCTCGAGTACGTCAGCTCCACCGAGGAGGCGGCGACTCTGGTGAGCGCCGCCGCGGAGACCGGGCTCCCCGTCTTCCTCGGGCTCAAGCACTTCGACGCCGCCGGCACGATGGCCTCCGAGCAGGATGCCGTAGACGCCGTCCACGCCGTGGAAGACCTGCCCGTAGCCGCGGTCCTGGACATGTGCAGTCCCCCAGAGGAGATCACGGCCGTCTTCCCACGCATACGGCAGGCGTTCGAGGGGCCGATCGGGGCGTATGCCAACATCGGCTACTGGGGTGACCCCAGGGCCCTCACCGACGCCTCCCGCCAGTGGCACCGTATCGACGTCGGCGAGAACTCGCCCGGCAGGTATGCGGAATACGCGCGGGGCTGGCTGGAGGAAGGCGCACAGATAATTGGGGGCTGCTGCGCCTCCGGTCCGGAGCACATCGCAGCCCTGCGGGCCCTGATGCCTTCTGCTCAACACGCCGCTGTATAAGGGCGGCCGGCGGCTTCGCTATCTACTCATCAATACCGAACAGTTACCGGCGGCGACATTGACATAGGGTTGATGGGGCGAGAATAATGTTCCCCGAAGACACACCCGGAGTTGCGCATGGTGACCGAACACGAGGGACTCGCGAAGGAGTTCCAGTACGTAGCCAATCCGACAGAGCTAGCCCATATCCACACGCTGTTCGAGGGTACCGACCCGCTGATGCACGAGACGGCGTACGCGCTGATCACGGGCGACCAGCACGAGGTCGACCGGTTGACGCAGCAGGCGCTTGGCGACGGGTTCTCCGCCAATGACGTGCTGGACGACGGCCTGATCGCGGGGATGGCCGTGGTGGGCATCAAGTTCAGGGACAACATCATATTCGTGCCCGAGGTCCTTGTGGCCGCGAGGGCGATGAAGGCTGGGATGACCCACATCGAGCCGATCCTGTCCGCGTCCGGCATCGAGCCCATCGGCACGGTGATCATGGGCACGGTGAAGGGCGACCTGCACGACATTGGCAAGAACCTGTGCATCATGATGCTGCGGGGCGCGGGATTCGTCGTGCACGACTTGGGGGTCGACACGAGCCCCGAGGAGTTCATCGACGCGGTGCTGGAGCACGAGGCGAAGGTGCTCGGCATGTCTGCCCTGCTGACGACGACGATGCCGAACATGGGGCGGACCATCCAGTCGTTCGAGGACGAGGGCCTGCGCGAGGAAGTGAAGATCATGGTAGGCGGCGCGCCGGTGACCCAGGAGTTCGCCGAGGATATGGGCGCGGACGGCTACGGCAAGGACGCCATCGCCTGCGTCGACATGGCCAAGGAGCTGCTCGCAGCGGAAGCGCTGTAGGCGGGCTGATCGGAAGCTGTGAGCACACGTTCCAAAGGCAATGGCCCCGTCATTCCGGCGAAAGCCGGAATCCAGTCCTCTTCCCACGAAGGAAGCAGATTGCACAAGACGCCCTCACCCTCACCCCAGCCCGCTCCCGTCGAGGGAGATGGGGTTGGCAAGGTGGACAGGGCGCGGTACGAGGCCAGCGTCGAGCGGCTCTACAACATCTTCAGGGACATTTCCTCGACGGTGGGCGAGGTGTCCGCGTGGCGGTGCCCCTACAAGAACGTCGAGGACCGGTGCACGGCGAACTTCGGATGCCGCAACCAGGACCGCACTGTACCGACCGGCCAGCTCTATATCTGCACCGGCAGCGACAAGCTGGACTACCGCAGCGCCTGGGAAATCCAGTAGGAGCTCCGAACCCAGGGTGAGCCCGACAGCGACGCTATGACATGACGGGCATCTGCATTCGAGAGCTGACCGGGGATGACGCAGGCGAGTTTCACCGTCTGAGGCTTAGGGCCCTGAAGGAGCACCCGGACGCCTTCGGCTCGTCGTACGAGGCGGAGGTCACCGTTCCCAACGGGGCGACAGCCGAACGTTTGCGCCGGAACGCCGCGTCCAAAGACTCCTTGACTCTTGGCGCCTACCGCGGACAGATGCTGGTCGGGATGGTCGGGCTCTTCCAGGAAACTCGGGAGAAGACGCGGCACAAGGGCAACATCTGGGGGATGTACGTCCCCATCGAGGAGCAGGGCAAGGGCATAGGCAAGGCCCTGCTGTCGAGGGCGATCGAGCTTGCGAGGGGCATGGCCGGCCTGGAGCAGCTGCACCTTGCCGTCGTCTCCCGCAACAGGCGGGCGCGGGAACTGTACGCCTCTCTCGGCTTCAAGACCTACGGGATCGAGCCAGGGGCCCTCTTCGTGGACGGCGAGTACCTGGAAGAGGAGCACATGGTGCTGCTCCTGTCACCCTCACCCCCTTCGGCAAGCTCAGGGCAGGCTCTTCGACAGGCTCAGGACAGGCTCAAGCCCTCTCCCGTCGAGGTAGAGGGGGTTGCGAACGCCTGAGAGGGCCGCCTATGTCTCCTATCCTTCACGATAGCCACAGGCTCGAGTCGGTATCCGGCAGGAGCATCTTTGACTATGCCGACGCGCTGCAGGTGCGGGTACCTACCTCGTGCGGGCGGAGCGGCGAGTGCCACGAGTGCATCGTCGAGATCAAGCAGGGGTTGGAGACGCTGAGCCCGTCGACGCCGTCCGAGGCGTTCCTGCGGGGCAACTACCGGCTGGCGTGCCAGGCCCACGTGACCGACCCCGAAGCCGACGTGGAGTTCGCCGTGCTCAGGCGGCAGCCGAGGATACTGACACGCTCGGTGAAGCGGCCGGTCGAGCTTGGACCGCTGGTAAGCCGCAGAGGCGACGACGTTTACTCCGGTGAACGGCGGCTGGAGGCGTACAGGGGCCAGATCTACGGCTTGGCGGTGGACGCTGGCACTACGACGGTAGTCATGAACCTGGTCGACCTGGAGAGCGGCGACGTGCTGGCGACCGCGTCGTTCGAGAATCCGCAGAGGTTCGGTGGCAGCGACATCATGCACCGTATCTCGTACGACGGCGGGGAGCACGCCGGGGAGTTGAGGCAGGTGCTGCTCTCGTCGATCAACTTCGAGATCGGCGAGATGAGCCGGCAGCTCCGGTTCCATCGCAGGCGCATCTACGACGTGGTGGTGGTGGGTAACGCGACGATGCGCGACATCCTGTTCGGGGTGGACGTGCAGAGCATCGGCCAGAAGCCCTACAAGTCGCTGATCGAGCTTGAGAGGGACAGGGGCGAACGCGCGGGTACGTCCCTGAACACGACGGCCCGGGAGCTCGGCCTGCGCGTGTTTCCCGGGGCGAACGTGTACGGCGGCCCCCTGGTGGGCTGCCACGTGGGCGCGGACGTCACGGCGGACCTGCTGGCCATCGGCATGGACGAGGAAGAGGGCGTCGTCATGCTCGTCGACGTGGGGACGAACACGGAGGTGGTCGTGGGGAACCGGCACGGCATGATGGCCGCGTCTTGCCCCGCGGGCCCGGCGTTCGAGGGCGGCGAGATCACCTACGGCATGCCCGGGTACGAGGGCGCGGTGGAGTCGGTGGAAATCGGGGAGAACGGCGTGGTGTGCCGCACCATTGGCGATGCCGAACCGCAGGGGATCTGCGGGTCCGGGCTGGTGGACCTGCTGGCCGAGCTTCGCCGGACGGGCATGATGAACGAGCTGGGGGTGTTCGCGGACGGCGGCAGTACGTTCGCCTTCGCGCCCGAGGAAGGGATGTCGGTGTCGCGGGCGGACGTGAGCGCACTGGCCCAGGCCAAGTCGGCCAACTTCAGCGGCCAGCACATCGTGCTGCGGAGCTACGGGGTGACACCCGGTGGGCTCTCCAGGCTATACCTGGCAGGCGGGTTCGCAAACTACGTGGACGCCCGGAACGCGGCGAGCATCGGCTTCATAGCGGACACTCCGCCCGAGCGGGTGGAGAAGGTCGGCAACGCGGCCCTGGAGGGGGCGACGCTGATGCTGGTCTCGCGGGAGATGCGCGAGGAAGCGGAGCGGATCGTGAGCCGGATCGAGCATGTGGAGCTGGAAACAACGCCGGACTTCTTCGAGGTGTTCGTCGAGGGGTGCATGTTCAAGCCGATGGCGGAGTCATCGGCGTAGACGAAAGCCAGCTTCGAGAGCAAGCTCGCCGTGCTGGACAAGCTGTACGAGGACGCCAGGCACTTACCTAAGCTCGAACGGGAGTGACGAACGGGATAGACTCAGAGCGAGAGGGAGAGCCGACTTCTGAACGGTTCGCGGGCATAGGGGGTGTTGCGAATGAGCGCGCAGAGTCTGCCACCAGACTACGTCCAGGTAGACAGGTGGACCCTCGGAGGGGCATCCGTATGGGTGCTGCTGGCCGTTGCTGTGGCCTGTCTGGTTCTAGCGTACTTATCGGTCGTGGTCATTGGCTTGGTCCAGCTGGCCCTGACCGGCTCGGCAAGTTTCTCGATCCCGGGCGAAGTGGTCATTCCCGGGGGGGCCGCAGGGATAGTTGTTGGGATCGCGCTCCATGAGCTGGCCCACGCCATCGGGTTCATGACGTTCGGCGCACGGCCGGGATTCGGATTCAAGCCTTGGGTCAAGATTGGGCCCGTCTTCTGGGTGAGCGCCCCAGGCTGCTACCTGAACAAAGCCGAATTCGCTACAGCGGCCCTGTTGCCGCCCGTGCTGCTGACCGCACTCCTGCCAATCGCCTTGACCCTTGCGCCCGCGGGCAGCCTCGCCTACGGCATCGCGCTGTTTGCCTACTTCTTCGGTGTCTCCGGGTCGGCAGGCGATGTCGTCATGCTCAAGAAGGTGATGTCCTACCCGCGCGGGTCCCTCTTCGAAGACACCGGCGAGGGGTTTACCACTTTCGCGCTTGCGGGCAGTGAGGAGACGCAATAGCGGTCCGCTTCACCGACCGCGGAATGACATACGCGGAGGCCGTCGCCGACGGGTCTCTTACCCCTTCTCCCCTTGCGGGAGAAGGTTGGGATGAGGGGTATGCCGTCGCCCACATCCGTCCATCACCGCTCCACATCCGTCCATCACCGCTCCACATCCGTCCATCACCGCTCCACATCCGTCCATCACCGCCCCACATCCGTCCATCACCGCCCCACATCCGTCCATCGCCGCCCCACATCCGTCCATCGCCGCCCCACATCCGTCCATCGCCGCCCCACATCCGTCCATCGCCGCCCCACATCCGTCCATCGCCGCCCCACATCCGTCCATCGCCGCTCCACATCCGTCCATCGCCGCCCCACATCCGTCCATCGCCGCTCCACATCCGTCCATCCCCTCCCACTCCGTCGTCCCTGCGCAGGCAGAGCCTGCCCCGTACTCGATACGGGGGACCCAGAGGAGCGGACGGGCGTGGGGCTCCCCCTCCCCATCATCCCAATCATCCCCATCACAAAAATCACAGTTCAGACCTTCCCCCAACATCCCCCTCTCCCCTCCGTGACCTCTGTGCCCTCTGTGGTTAATCCCCTTCTTCCCTCCGCGACCTCCGCGCCCTCTGCGGTTAAATCCCCCTCTTCCCTCCGCGACCTCCGCGACCTCTGCGGTTAAATCCCCCCGCCATT
The DNA here is from genome assembly GCA_965204975.1 of Dehalococcoidia bacterium. Lineage (GTDB taxonomy): Bacteria > Chloroflexota > Dehalococcoidia > Lucifugimonadales > CAJWER01. Next base: position 2,474,584 of record OZ242024.1, on the reverse strand, counting down.
TGACTAGCACGAACGCCTGTGCTATTATCTCCCCATGAAGACCTTCACACAAGCCCACCTGGACCTCCGATATCCATCCCCGGCAAGGTCCCCCGCTACGACGTAGAACGCTCTGGAACAGTTTGGAACAAAATTCGGCAAATTCGGGTACCAATCCGTCGTTCCGGAACCCAGGGGCGGGGGATGGGGGCTCTCGCCCTGCCGAAGGGCAAGGCCGGCTAATGTCACACGAAGTCTGAACAGTTACGCTACCCTCCTAAATGTGGTCAGGAACGGCTGCATGCTGTACCTTTGTGCGGATAACGTAACCGAGAGGCCGTGAGATGACCAAGAAGGTGCTCATTACCGACTACGTGTGGCCCAGTGTCGAGCCCGAGAAGGCCGTGCTGGCCCTGGCCGGCGCGGAGGCCGTCGTGGCTCCGGACGGCGACGAGGACACACTCGTAGAGATGGCGCGGGACGCAGACGCCATTCTGACCTGCTTCGCGAAGGTGACGGAGCGGGTCGTGCGGGCCGCCGAGAAGTGCGTAGTGATCAGCAGGTACGGGGTAGGCGTCGACAACATCGACGTGGACACGGCGACCGAGCTGGGAATCGTCGTGACGTACGTCCCCGACTACTGCATCCCGGAGGTCTCCGACCACGTGATCGGAATGATGCTGGACTGGAACCGGCGGCTGACCTTCTTCGACCGCGCCACCAAGACGAAGGGCTGGGGAAGCGAGGGGCTGGGGATGCGGATCATGCGCCTGGAGGGGAAGCGACTCGGCATCGTGGGGTTCGGCCGGATCGGGCGCGGGGTCGCGGCCAAGGCGCAGGCCTTCGGGCTGGAGGTGCTCGCGTCGGACCCGTTCGTCACCCCTGGCTCGGCCGCATCGAGCGGGGCCAGGCTGGTCGAGCTGGACGAGCTGCTGCGGGAGTCCGATTTCGTGACCATCCACTCGCCGCTGATACCCCAGACCCGGAACATGATCGGCAGTGACGAGCTGGCGATCATGAAGCCGGACGCCTTCCTCATCAATTGCGCGAGAGGTGGCCTGATCGACGAGGACGCGCTCTACGATGCGCTGACGACTGGCGGGATAGCCGGCGCGGGGCTGGACGTGCTGGTCGACATCGACCCACCGCTCGACAACCGGCTCATCCAGCTCGAGAACGTGATCGTCACGCCCCACACGGCGTTCTTCTCGCAGGAGGCCGTGCTGGAGCTGGAGGAACGGGCGGCCGGCGAGGTCGTGCACGTCTTCCAGGGCCAGATGCCCGACAACCTGGTGAACCCGCCCGTGCTGGACCACGCCCGGGCCGAGCTCGAGTGAGGGAGATTCCCTGTGCGGTTCGAACGCACACCTCAGCCTCGCACCCTGCGGGAACGGTGGAGTGACGAACCTGCGCCGCCCTTAAACCTTGAGGGTGAACTGGCGTCGTGAGATACAATTGGCTGGGGTGACATATGTGCGGCGTTAGCGGGATATTCCATAAGAAGGCCACGCCGGGGCGGCCTGCCCCGATCGGGCGCGACCTGGTGAGGATGCTGGACTCGATGGCCCACCGGGGGCGGGACTCGACCGGCTTCACCGTGGCGGGCGAGAGCACCGAGGCGGACCTGATCGTGCGCCTGAGGGCGGACGACGCGCCCCCCGAGGAGACCGCCGCGAGGGTGACGGACGCGGTGTCCCGCCTGGGCGCGGTGGTGGTCTCGCTCGATACGCAGGGCGACTTCATGCGGCTCTTCCTGAACTACGAGGGCGAGGTGCCCGAGCTGGCGGGCGCACTCTACGACATGGCTGAGATCGAAATACACAGCATGGGCCGGTCCTCGGAGGTGGTCAAGGACGTGGGCACGGCGTCGGACGTCGACGCGAGACACGGCCTGGGGTCGCTGCGCGGCACCCACGGCATAGGCCACGTGCGGCTGGCTACCGAGAGCATCGTCGACATCAACCACGCCCACCCCTTCTGGGCCTACCCCTTCCCGGACGTGACGGTGGTGCACAACGGGCAGCTGACCAACTACCATAAGATGAAGCGCAAGTACGAGGACGCCGGGCACCGCTTCCAGACGCACAACGACTCGGAGCTGATCGCGGTCTACCTGGCGGACAAGATGGCGAACGGGGTGACGCTGGAGGACTCACTGCGGGCCTCGCTGGAGGACCTCGACGGCACGTTCACCTACCTGGTGTCGACCAGGGACGGGATGGGCTGCGCGAAGGACCGGTGGTCGGCGAAGCCCCTGGTCGCGATGGAGACGGACGACGTCGTAGCCGTTGCCTCGGAAGAGGTGGCGCTGCGCAGTGTGTTCGACGAGGAGATCGCGCGCACGGAGCCCCAGGAAGCCGAGGTGATGACGTGGTCGAGCTAGACGCCGCGTCGCTGACCACGCGTGAGCTGAACCGCCGCCTCAAGGACCTGGCGGCGGCCGGGCAGGACGCCGTGGTGACGAATCCCATGGCCCGGCACAACATCGCCGTCGGCGTGCTCCAGCCGTGCCGGATCCGCATAGAGGGCAGCGTGGGCTACTACTCCGCGAGCATGCTGGACGGCCCGGAGGTCGAGATCGAGGGCAACGCCGGCTGGGGCCTGGGCGAGAACCTGATGAGCGGCAGGATAAGCCTGTCGCGGGACGCCGGGGCGTCGGTGGCGGCGTCGATGCGCGGGGGCGAGATATACGTCGGCGGCAACGCCGGTGCCCGCGCGGGCATTTCGATGAAGGGCGGGACGCTGCTGGTCGGCGGCGACTCCGGGTTCCTGACCGGGTTCATGATGCAGAAGGGCCGCATCATCGTGTGCGGCGACGCTGGCGACGCGGTGGGCGACTCGATGTACGAGGGGATCATCTACGTGGCGGGCAGCTACGGCTCCCTTGGCAGCGACGCGACGGTCGAGGAGGCCACCGAGGGGGAGCTGCTGGACCTGTGGGGGACGCTCGAGAGTCACGGGATCGACGAGCGGCCCCACTTCACGAAGATCGTGTCGGCCAAGCGCCTCTACCACCTGGACTCGCTGGAGCGGCTGGAGAAGGCGGCCGTCTGATGGTCTACCAGAGCAGCCAGATCATGCCCCCGTGGGTGATGGACGACATCCACTCTAAGGCGGAGCTGGGGCGCTACAGGATACGAGGCTTCAGCACCTTCCAGCGGGTGACCCACTTCGACGACCTCACGTTCCTGTCTACGGGTCTGACCAGGTTCCCGCTGGAGGGCTACAAGGAGAAGTGCAACACGCGCACGGTCATCGGCCACCGGTACGCCGAGGAGCCGCTCGTGCTGGAGACGCCGATCTACATTTCGGGCATGAGCTACGGCGCGCTATCGGCCAACGCGAAGACGGCGCTGGGTAAGGGTGCTGCGCTCGTGGGCAGCGCGAGTTGCACGGGCGACGGCGGAATGCTGCAGGCCGAGCGCGACGCCGCCGACAAGCTGATATACCAGGTGCTGCCGAGCAGGTACGGGTTCGACCCGCACCATCTCGTGCAGGCACAGGCTGTGGAGATCGTGGTCGGCCAGGGCGCGAAGCCGGGCACCGGCGGGATGCTGATGGGCGTGAAGGTGCTGGACCACATCGCCGAGATGCGCGACCTGCCGACGGGCATCGACCAGCGCAGCCCGGCTAGGCACCCGGACTGGCTCGGGCCGGACGACCTAGCCATCAAGATCGACCAGCTGCGCGAGGCGACGGACCACAAGGTGCCGATCCACGTGAAGCTGGGGGCCTGCCGTGTGATGGACGACGTGAAGCTGGCCGCCAAGGCCGGGGCCGACGCGGTGGTGATCGACAGCATGGTCGCGGGGACCGGCGCGTCGGCGGAGATGCTCCTGGACCACAGCGGCATACCGACGGTGCCGGCCATCGTGCTGGCCCGGGAGGCGCTGAGGGAGATCGGCATCTACGGCGAGGTGAGCCTGATCGCGTCAGGCGGCATCCGCAGCGGGGCCGACGCGGCGAAGGCCCTGGCCCTCGGCGCGGACGCTGTGGCCATCGGCATCGCGGCCCTCGTGTCGCTGAACTGCAACCGCGACATACCCGAAGCCGACTACGAGGCCGAGGTGGGCGTGCCCGCGGGGTACTGCAGCCACTGCCACACCGGGAAGTGCCCGGTCGGCATCACGACCCAGGACCCGGACCTGGTGAAGCGGCTGGACCCGGATGAGGGCGCCGAACGGGTCGCGAACTTCCTCAACGCGATGACAATGGAAATGTCGCTGCTGACCCGCTCCCTCGGCAAGGGCGACGTGCACAGCCTCGAGCCCGAAGACATGGCCGCCCTCACGGTCGAAGCATCCGCCATGGCCCGAATCCCGCTGGTAGGCACCAACAAGGTCTTCGGCGAATAGCCGGGGCATACTCCCGTTTAGCGGACCCTTGCGGACATTCTCAACCCTTGGCCACGGCGGGACTCATCCTGAGGCGAATCCTTGAGAGCCCTGCCGAGGACTCGAGATTCTGGCAGGAGCTCTCGTACTTGCCGGGGACGGACGACAGCCTCCTGGACTGGAATGAGAACCCCAGGGCAGCACTGCCGGTATGGCTCACGATGGCTTTGCAGAGGCCCAAGTCAGCCATGTGCGGGACGAAGTGATGGACGCCCGCGAAAGCAATGGGTAGTCTGAAACCGAGCAACAGAGTGATCCTCATTGGGGGGACATCCCACGTCGGCAAGTCGACGGTGTCCGAGTCGCTGGCGGCGGCCTTGGGTTGGGCCCATATCTCAACCGACTCGCTGGCGCGCCACCCCGGCCGTCCATGGAAGCCGGCACCGGAGAGGGTGCCTGACCATGTCCAAGAGCATTATCTCAGCCTGTCAGTTGACGAGCTGGTCGAAGACGTGCTCCGTCACTACCGGGTCAACGTCTGGCCGAAGGTCGAGGCGATCATTGAATCACATACGGACGACCCGTCCGCCGGCGGATTAGTCTTGGAAGGGTCTGCCTTATGGCCCGATTTCACGGTGGGCTTGGACTTCAACAAAGTCGCCGCACTATGGCTTACGGCGACCGATGAGGTAGTTGTGCGAAGGGTCCGCGATGGGAGCCTGTATCGCTCGAAGTCCCCTATCGAACGAGAGATGATCGACAAGTTCCTGCAGCGCACCCTTGCCTATAACGTGCGAATGGTCGACGCGGTTAGGCGAAGTGGGTTCGTTCTCATGGATGTCCAGCAGTCCAGCATGGCGGAGCTTACCGAGCGGTGCATGACGTCACTCGGAGTAAGAGGCGCTGCTCTATTGGTGGAGGCACCCGATGCCGATTGAGGTTCCGCGTGGGCCCGGCGGCGCGGACCGAGGCAAGACCCCTGTTCCCGGCGATCCCTGCTACATGTGCGAGATAGTCGGAGGGCGGGCGGAGAAGGGCATCGTCGAGGAGACCGACCTGACGCTGACGCTGGTCAACTGGGCCCAGTTCGAGCTCGGCCAGGTGTACGTCATCCCCAGGCGCCACGCACCGACGCTGTTCGACCTGACGGATGAGGAGGCTGAGGCGGTCATCCATGCCGTACGCCGCGTTGCGGATGCCCTTCTGCGCGCGTACGACCCTGAGGGTCTCAACCTGATCCAGAATAACGGGGTCGTCGCCGGGCAGCACGCGCCTCACTTCCACATGCACGTGGTGCCCCGGCGCAGGGTCGGCAGCGACTGGGGCAACGGCCCCCCGCACATCGCGGTCATCGAGGGGAAGACCCCGACGAGGCCCAGCCGGGACGTGAAGGTCAGCCTGGAGCGGGAGCTGGAGATTGCCAGCCATATCAAGGGGTCCATGCGGTGAGGTGCGGTGAGCGGGAGATCATGAGCCGCCGACTTCATCCGTGGTTGGATAGGCGTCCCACGAGAAGAAGGCGGGTTTCAGACCCGCCCCTACCAAATCTCAGACCCCCTCGATTCCAATGTGTTGGACCACTAGCCGCCGACCTTCACCATTCGCCCGGTCCGGGAGGACTCCTTGGCGGCTTCGATTACCTCCAGCATGTGGACGGATGACTCAATGGGGCTGGGGGCCGGTGCGCCGTCCTTTGCGGCGACGAGGAAGTCGGAGAAGAGGCGCTCGGCCATGACTCCTCCGTACACCTCGGAGTGGGGTACGTCGAAGGTGGAGATCCTTGTTCCCCCCGTCTCCCATCCGGCCGCCTCGCTCCACATCGAGTAGGCCAGCCCGGACTGGTCGCCGTCGAAGCCGCGCGACGACCACGGGGTCGTGATGGGCACCTGGAGGTATCCCCTGGAGCCGCGCAGGGCGATCATGGAGTCGTCCGGGTTCTTGCCGGGCCCGGCCATGAGGTACCCGGCGTATAGTGTGCCCATCACCCCTTCTGCCGTTCTGAAGGCCACCATGGCGGTGTCCTCCACGTCGATGGGTTCGGGGTTCTGGTTGCCGGTCATGGCGGTGACTTCGACGATGCGGTCGCCGGTGATGAAGTTGAACATGTCGAGCACGTGGCAGCCGAGCCACGAGAGGATGCCGCTGCCGGCGTACTCGCTCCTGAAGAGGTAGTTCGTACGGGGACGACGGTACCTGAGCTGTGAGGTCAGGATACGCATCTCGGCCGCCCACAGCTCGCCCAGGCCTCCCTCCTTGAGGGCCCTCTTCGCCTCCAGGATGGCGGCGGAGTAGCGCCACTGGAACATAGCGCCGGCCGTTACGCCCCTGGAGGCGGCGAGCTCGGCGACCTCCCGCATGTCGGCCGCGCGGGTGGAGGCCGGCTTGTCGAACAGGACCGGCACGCCGGCGTCGACGATGGTCCGCATGGTCGGCGGGCCCAGGTCGGGCCGGACGCAGACGCCCACGGCGTCGAGGGCCCTGTTGAGCAGCTCCGACAGGCTGCGGCTCTTCGAAGCTGTCTTGGAGGACAGGGCAGCGATCGCGTCCAGGTCTGCCTCGTCGGCTATGGTGCAGACGTGGATGGACTCTACCTCGGGGAGCTTGTCCCAGACGGTGATGTGGCCGTTTTCGTGGCCGTGGGAGGAGACTACGCCGACGCTATAGCCCATGTTGAATCGCCTCTCTGCCTGTATCGGCGGAGCACTGCCCTTCGACAGGCCCTTCGACGGTGCTCAGGACAGGCTCAGGGCGAACGACTCTCTCAGTCCGCGAGTGTGCTCTTCGGATGTTCGCGTTCAGGCGCGGCTACGCGCCGTTGAAGATGGACTGGTCCCAGTCGACCCACTCCATGATGCCGCTGGCCTCGGTCTGGCGCCTGATGTGCTCCTCGAACTCGGGGGTGACGTCGGCCTGGCCGGGGAACGGCGGGCCTGCGTCGAGGCCCAGGCAGCGGAGGATGACGAGGGCGTTGGGGCCGTCGGCGACCATGTTCTTGCGGGGCGCGGGCATCGAGTCCGGGCTGTACACGGGGTCGAATCGCACCTGCTTGTGAAGTGCGTCGAGCTGGTCGTAGTCGCCGGCCTCCATGAGGGCCGTCTGGTGGAGTGAGAACCTGGGGGCCGCGTTGCCGAGCACGTCGATGTAGCCGGTCATCCCGAAGCGCGTGCCCATGGAGAAGAAGAAGCGGTTCTGCACCATCTTGATGCGGTCGCCGAAGAGCTGGGCGATGCCGAGGTAGTCCTCCGTAGTGGGCGCGCTCCACTTCATGCCGTCGACGTTCTCCAGATCCGAGAGCCGCTCCAGCAGCCCTCGGCTGAACGAGTAGTGGTTGGGCATCACCCAGTAGCTGTTGTACAGGACGATGCCGATGTCGGCGTGGTCGTTCACGTACTTGTAGTGGAGGAATACGTCGTCCTCGGAGGGCGCGGAGTAGTGGGGCGGCGAGAGCAGGACGAAGTCCACGCCCGCGTCCGCTGCGACCTGGCACTTGCGCGCCGCAGCACGGGCGCTCAGCTCGGCAACCATGACCATGACGGGGGCCTCGCCGCGGGCCTCCTCAACCCCGAGCTTCGCCAGGGTGGCGAACTCGTCGTCCTCGAGCATGTAGGTCTCGCCCACCCCGCCCGCTATGAGCAGGACGGCGCGGCCCTCCTTCATGCCCTGGTCGACGGCCCACCGCAGGTGCGTGCGCTGGCGGTCGAGGAGCAGGTTGTGGTCCTCGTCGGTGAAGACGGGGAGGGAGAGTATGGAGCCCTTCAGGCGGTCTCTGCGCAGCGTGCCCATTGCGTTCTCCTCTGTCGCGGGAATGGCGGCTATGGGAGTATTGCCGGGTCCCAGTCGACCCATTCCATTATGCCGCTCTCGTCGATGACCCTCTTCGTGTGGTCGATGTATTCCTGGGACGGCTGCGCCTGTGCGGGGAAGTTGGGGCCGGTCTCGAGGCCCATGAGCCGCCACCGGAGCCGCCCGAACACGCCGTCGGCGACAGACGCAAAGGCCGGGGCGCCCTCGGCCGTGTTCAGCCTGTTCTCGGCGTCAAAGTGGAGCGCGTAGAGCAGGTCGTCGAGCTCGTCGTACCGCTCTTCGCGGATCAACTCCAGCTTCTTCAGGGACAGGCGTGGCGCGACGTTGCCGTAGAAGTCGACGAAACCCGTCATGCCGTGCCGCTGGCCGAGGGAGTTGGCCATGCCGTTGTCCATGAAGGCGAACTGATCGGCGAACAGTCTGAGGATGCCGACGTAGTGGGCGGCGCTGGCCGAGCTCCACTTGAACCCGACGACGTGATCCAGGTCGGTCATGCGCTCTATGAGGCCGCGGGTTATCTCGAAGCCCGGCGGCGGCGTGGCCCAGTAGTTGTTGTAGTTCATGATGCCGATGTCGGCGTTGTCGTTGATGTGCTTGGTGAAGATGTAGACGTCGTCCTCGGACGGGCACGAGTAGTGAGGCAGTCCGAGCTCAAGGAAGTCGATGCCAGCGTCCGCTGCGTACTTGGCCCGGCGGGTTGCCTTGCGGACATTCAGGTCGAATATGCCGACCATGGTGGGGACCTTGCCGCCGGCCTCGTCCATGAGCGTGTCTATGAGGGCGAAGAGCTCGTCGTCCTCCAGGTAGTAGCCCTCGCCGTAGCCGCCCGCGACCATCAGGATGCCGGCATCGCCGGTGATCCCCTGGTCCATGAGCCACCTGATGTGCGCGCGTTGCCTATCCAGGCGGAGGCTGAGGTCCTCGTCGGTGAACGTAGGAAGGGAGACGAGCGCCCCGGCCAGCTTGTCGATCCTGCCGTCGGTCATGTGAACCTCGATTCGGGTCTATAATGGCGGGCCTAGTATAGCGGCATGGCGTGACGTGCGCGAGGGCCGCAGGAGGAGCAGGCATGAGCACAGGCGAGATTTCGGATGAGATCATCGAGAGGTTTAAGGGAGTAGGGACTGCCACCGTGTACAGCGCGGTCAACCAGCGGGGTTACCCGCACTGCTACATGAAGGGCGTGAACTGCTACACGCCCGGCAAGAGGATGGTCGGCAGGGCGCGAACACTGCAGTACGTGCCGTTCAGGCCGGACATCGAAGAGGAGACTAACCGTGGCGAGGACGCGCCCGAGTACAGGGCGATGGGCTCCTGCGGCCCGGGCGACGTGCTGGTGACGGGCACCAACCGGAGCACGGAGCTGGCTATAGCTGGCGACGTGATCCTGCTCCACCTGAAGATGATGGGCGCCGAGGGCGTGATAACCGACGGGGGGATACGCGACCTGCCCCAGGTGAAGGAGTACGGCTACGGCATATTCGCGGGCGGCATCACCCCCGCGGGGCGCCAGGGCATGATCACGTATGCCGACAACGTCGACGTGGTGTGCGGAGGGATCACCGTCAGGCCGGGCGACTTGATAGTGGCGGAGGACCACGACATCGTGTGCGTGCCGAAGCAGATCGCCGAGGAGGTGATCGACTGGGCGGAGGAGCACGAGGAGCTGGAGGAGGTCGTGAAGGGCATGATCCTGAAGGACGGGTGCCCTCCCGGCAGGTACTACAACGCGGAGACCTTCGAGCGGCTGGAGAAGGAGCGGCGCCAGTAGTCGTACAGGGGAGCCCGGAATCTGCGAATTGCCTTGACTGGAATTCGGGGCGTCTGGTAGATTGACTGTGCAGGCCGAACCCAAAGGAGACCATCCCTACACACCGATGAATTCGCTACGGCGCCGCTCGAGAGCCCTCTGGGCGGGCCTCACACTTCTCCTCATCCTGCTCCTGGCGGCCTGCTACCCCGACAATCCGCAGTCGACGTTTGGCGTGTCGGGGCCTGTCGCGCAGTCCCAGCTCAACCTCCTGTGGTGGATACTTGGCGCCGCTATCTTTGTCTTCGTGGTGGTCGGCGCGATCCTGATGTACATCACCATCAGGTACAGACGGAGGCCCGGAGACGCAGACCCCGAGCAGATCCACGGGCACACCCCGCTGGAGATAGGCTGGACCATCGCCCCTGCACTCGTGCTGGTGGTGATCGCCGTGCCGACGGTGCTTACGGTGTTCGACAACCTGAACAGCCCCGACCCGGACGCAATGACCATCGACGTGGTGGGCCACCAGTGGTGGTTCGAGTTCAAGTACCCGCACCCCGACGGCGAATCGACTGTAGTGACGGCGAATGAGCTGCACATCCCGGTGGGCGAGGTCGTGAATGTCAACCTGGACTCCAAGGACGTCCTGCACAGCTTCTGGATCCCGAAGATCGCGGGGAAGGTCGACCTGGTGCCGGGCAACAAGAACTTCATGTGGATCCAGGCGGACGAAGCCGGAGAATACCTTGGGCAGTGCGCTGAGTTCTGCGGCGAGGCGCATGCCCTGATGAAGTTTAGGGTCGTCGCCGAGCCGAGGGCGGACTTCGACGCCTGGCTGGCGGGCGAGGCGGCAGCCGCCGAGGAGCCGGTCGACCCGCTGGCCCAGCAGGGCAAGGCCCTGTTCGAGGGCAGCAAGGCCCAGTGCTGGTCGTGCCACGCGGTCACGGGCTCCGACAAGTCGCGGGGCCAGACGGGGCCGAACCTGACCCACGTTTGGAGCCGCAGCCATATCGCCGCCGGCGTGATCGAGACCAACCAGGAGAACCTGAGGCAGTGGCTGGAGGACCCGCAGTCGATCAAGCAGGGTACGATCATGTACAGGGACGCCAAGATATACACGGACCCTGACAACAAGCTCACCGACGCCGACGTGGCGGCCTTGGTGGCCTACCTGCAGACGCTGGAATAGGGTAGTGCGAGGGGTTACGAAGATTAAGGCTATAATGGACGGCTACAGAGCAACGTCCACCGTCAAGGGGGTCGCATCATGACAACCCTGGCTATTCCGATACCCAAACGTCCCGTTCACCCCACAGGCATCTGGGGCTGGATCACGACGATCGACCACAAGAGGATCGGCATCCTGTACGGGGTGACGGCCTTCATCATGTTCATCACCGGCGGGCTAGAGGCGCTCTACATGCGTGTCCAGCTGGCCCGCCCTGAGCAGGAGCTGGTCAGCCCCGAGGTCTTCAACCAGCTCTTCACGATGCACGCGACCACCATGATCTTCCTGGCGATCATGCCGATGGGCGCGGCGTTCTTCAACTATGTCATCCCGCTCCAGATCGGAGCACGGGACGTGGCCTTCCCGAGACTGAATGCGTTCAGCTACTGGACGTTCCTGGGCGGTGCGCTGATCCTGAAGCTCAGCTGGTTCCTGGGAGGCGCTCCCAACGCGGGGTGGTTCGGCTACGCGCCGATAACCGGCGTGCAGTACAACCCCGGCCATGGCATCGACTTCTGGATCATGAGCCTGCAGGTGCTGGGCATCGCCTCCCTGGCCGCGGCGTTCAATTTCATCGTCACGATCATCAACATGCGGGCGCCCGGCATGTCCCTCATGCGGATGCCCCTGTTCACCTGGATGACCCTCGTTACGTCGTTCCTGCTGGTGTTGGCGTTCCCGGTGATCACGGTAGCCCTCATCGAGTTGATGTTCGACCGCTTCTTCGGCATGAACTTCTTCGTGCCGGCCAAGGGCGCGAACCCCCTGCTGTGGCAGCACCTGTTCTGGATATTCGGCCACCCCGAGGTCTATATCCTCATCCTGCCTGCTATGGGGATCATCTCCGAGGTGATTCCCACGTTCTCGAGGAAGCCGCTGTTCGGCTATCCGGTGGTGGTCCTGTCCGGCGTCGTCATCGGCTTCATGGGCTGGATGGTGTGGAGCCACCACATGTTCACGGTGGGCCTGGGTCCTGTCGCCAACTCGGTGTTCGCGCTGACGACGATGGCCATCGCCGTGCCCACGGGCGTGAAGATATTCAACTGGATGGGGACGATGTGGAAGGGCTCGATAGAGTTCAACTCGTCGATGCTCTTCGCGCTGGGGTTCATCTGGCTGTTCATAATCGGCGGGCTGAGCGGAGTCATGCACTCGTCCGCGGCGTCCGACGCCCAGCAGCAGGACACGTACTTCATCGTCGCTCATATCCACTACGTGCTGTTCGGCGGCAGCATCATGGCCCTCCTGTCGGGCGTCTACTACTGGTTCCCGAAGATAACGGGCCGGATGATGAACGAGATGCTGGGGAAGATAAACTTCTGGCTGGTGTTCATCTCCATGAACATCACCTTCTTCCCGATGCACTTCATCGGCCTCGACGGGATGCCCAGGCGCATATACACGTACGACCCGGACATGGGCTGGAACATGTGGAACATGGTCGCTACGGTGGGGTCCTTTGCCCTGGCGTTCTCGATTCTGGTGTTCATCATCAACGCAGTCCATAGCGCGAGGAAGGGCGAGAAGGCGGGCGGCGACCCTTGGGACGGCCGGACGCTGGAGTGGTCGATACCGTCGCCGCCGCCCGAGTATAACTTCGCCCAGATTCCGACCGTCCACGGCATCGACCCGCACTGGATGACCAAGCGCGAGGGCGTGCCCGCCGTGCCGGTGGCCGGCGGCTCAGACGACGAGGATGGCCATGACATCCACCTGCCGCAGCCGTCGTACTGGCCCTTCCTGGCCTCGCTGGGCCTGTTCGTCGGCGGCTATGGGCTGGTCTACTTCCAGTCGCCGATAGGCATAGCGTTCGCCTCGGCGGGGGCGATGCTGACGATGATTTCGGTGTACGCCTGGTCGTTCGAGCCCGTCAACGATCCTGAAGAGGGGCACTAGCTTGGCAGAGGCTGCGGTAGCACACGGAGAGCACGAGGAGACCACCACAGGCCTGAACCACAGGAAGCTCCTGATGTGGGCCTTCCTGGGGTCGGACTGCATGTTCTTCGGCTCCCTGATAGCGACGTACGTCGTGTATCAGGGCAAGAGCAAGGTCGGGCCGTTCCCCGAGGACGTGTTCAGCATCCCCATCACGTCGGTGAGCACGTTCGTGCTGCTGATGAGCAGCATGAGCATGGTGCTCGCCTACGCGGCCCTCACGCGCGGGAACATGAAGGTCTTCCGCGTGTGGCTGGCTTCCACGGCCATCATGGGCATGACCTTCCTGGCCTTCCAGGTGTTCGAGTTCAGGGAATTCGCCAACCATAAGGTTGAGCTGGAGTGCGCTCACCTCGAGCCCGACAAGCTGACCGAGTTCGAGAAGACGTTCGTAGACCGGTGCGCGGAAGGCGTCGACGAGTTCGAGGAGCAGCACGGGCTGACTCCGAGGACGAACCTGTTCGGGACGACGTTCTTCACGCTGACGGGGTTCCACGGCGCCCACGTGACGCTGGGGGTGATCTGGCTGCTGTCCATCCTGTTCCACTCCTTCAGGGGCGGCGTGCGGCCTGAAACGAACCTGGACGTGGACCTGGCGGCGCTCTACTGGCACTTCGTGGACGTGGTGTGGATCGTGATCTTCACGGTGGTGTACCTGTTCGGCGTGTTCCCGGGGATATAGGGTAATGGCAGAGGATACGCACAACCACGACGGCGCTGCGGAGGTCCACACGGGGCACCCGACGCCGATGACGTACTTCAAGGTGGCGATGATCCTCTCGGTCATCACCGCCATCGAAGTGGCGATCTTCTACGTCGAGGACCTAGGCCACGGCATCATCCCGATCCTGGTTGTCCTGTCGGCGGCGAAGTTCGCGCTGGTGGCGATGTTCTACATGCACCTGCGGTACGACGCGAAGCTCTTTTCGGGCTTCTTCGTCGGCGGTCTGATCCTCGCCTTCACCATCGGCATCGCCCTGCTGGCCCTCTTCAAGTTCTTCGTTTGAGGCCGGGCAGTGGAGTCGATATGGACTCACTGGCACGCCCACCCCGACGTCCTGATCGGGCTGGCCGTCCTCGAGGGTGCCTATCTCCTTGGCGTCGGACCCATCCGGCAGCGCTACAATCTCGCCGAGTCGGTGGACCCGCAGCAGGTCGCGACCTTTACCCTCGGCGTGCTGGTCATATTCTTCTCGCTGCTCTCGCCGCTGCACATCCTGAGCGATCAGTACCTGTTCAGCGCACACATGCTGCAACACGTGCTGTTGACGCTCGTCGCGCCGCCGCTGCTGCTCCTGGGCACGCCGGACTGGCTCATCAGGCGTCTGCTGCGGCCCGACTGGGCATTCATAGCCGCGAGGATCACCCTGCACCCAGTCGTGGCGGTGGTGCTGTTCAACGTGGTGTTCTCGGTCTGGCACCTGCCGGCGCTCTACGAGCTCTCGGTGACGAGCCGGACGGTCCATATCGGCGAGCACCTGCTGTTCATCGCGACGGCGGTGATCATGTGGTGGCCGCTGATGAGCACGATGCCGGAGCTGCCCAGGCTGTCATACCCGCTGCAGATGATCTACCTTTTCGTGATGTCGCTGGCCCAGATCATCGTCTTCGGCGCCATCACCTTCGCGCCGGAGCCGCTGTACGAGTGGTACGTGAACGCTCCGCGCATATGGTCTCAGTCGGCACTGGCGGACCAGCAGATTGGGGCGGTTATAATGAAGGTCGGCGGCGGCCTGCTGTTCATAACGCTGATGATCATCGCCTTCTTCCGCTGGTACGGCGTGGAGCAGAGGAAAGAAAAGGCCGAGGCTGCCGAGCTCGGCATCTCACGGGAGCAGTAGCAAGATGAAGAACAAGCTGGACAACATGGTTGTGGTGTTCCCCGTGCTGTCGGTGCTGGTGGTCGTGCTGGTCGGCGGCGGCCTGGGCGCGATATTCTCGGTGATCTACGAGATGACCCATAACGAGTGGGGCGTCATCATCCTCGGCGTGGCACTCGTCGTCGGCGTTCCCTCTGCTGCGGCGCTGCTCCAGAAGAGGATGGAGCAGGAGTAGCGCACGCCAGGGCCGCGCCCGTGAACACGAGGGCCCTAAGCCTTTTCCCCCCGGGGCCCCTTATACAAACGTCATTCCGGCGAAAGCCGGAATCCAGTCCCCGGTCCGCGCAATGCACGGCGTCCTCACGGTGAACTGGTATTATCCACTCGGAATCGCGCTTCTGCTGGGAGCGCTGTCGTGCGGCGGCGGCGAGCCCCTGGCCGGGACGGTGATGGACCCCGCGAGGGACGCGCCGGACTTCTCGCTCCACGACCAGGAGGGCAGACCCGCCTCGCTCGACACCTACGACGGCGACGTGACCGTCGTGACCTTTTTCTACACCTACTGCCCGGACGTCTGTCCCGCCGTGACCAGCCACCTGCGGGACGCGCAGCGGCTCCTGGGCGAGGATGCGGCGCGGGTGGACTTCGTGGCGATCAGCGTCGACCCCGAGAGGGACACGGCCGAGAGGGCCGCCGAGTACCTCGATGCCTGGAGCCTCGACCGGCGATGGGCGTTCCTGGTCGGCACCGAGGAGGAGCTGTCAGGCGTGTGGCGGAGCTACTTCGTCGACCCGGCCCCGATCGACTGGGAGTGGGGCGAGCCGGCCGTGACGCCGCAGATCGCGGGCTCGGAGCGGGGCGTGGCCGCGCTGCTGCGCGACATCGCGATCAAGTACGAGGTGAACCACGCCGCGCCGGTGTACCTGCTGGACGCCCAGAAGCGTGTGCGCTCCCTACACACGCCGCCCCTCAACCCCGACGACATCGCCCACGACATCCGCCTGCTGCTGAAGTGAAGGTGGGGGCTGTACACTGGGCCCGCTTCCACGTAGCCAGAAGGGCCCTGCTACTCGAACTGGTCCTCGACGCCGTTGAAGTCTGTGTCGACTATGATGAACTGGTGCTGGAAGTAGTCGTGGACTGTGCCGGCCTCGATTAGCGTCCTGTAGTAGGTCCTGGATACTGAATCGGGGCCGGTAATGGTGATCGAGAACCTGCCCTTCATGTCGAACGGCCACTCTCTCGACCGGAAGACAGCAGCGCCATTCCTGATCCGGGCAGTGTGAGAGTCACCCTCGATGGTGATTTGCGCCGTACCCTCAGGTACTCCGTCCACGCCGATCATGATGACGTAGTCCTTCTCACGGTCCTGCTGGAATCCCCTGAGCCCGAAGAAGTAGTAGCTGTCCCTCGCGCCTGTGTCGTGCTCGAAGTAGTCCGTGAAGGTCACCGTCGCCTTGTACAGTCCGATGGGGAAGTTCTCCATGGCGAGGTCTTCAGAATAGAGCCACCCGAGCCCAGCGGGGGAGCCGTCGGGTAATCTGTCCCAAATGGTCTTGAACTCATAGGAGGCGTGCTCCTGACCGTAGGCGTCCATGACCTCCACAGCGAAGGTGGATGCCTGAGTGTCAATGTAATGGCGGCCATCCTCGCTAAGGCTTGTCGGTAACCACTCCGGAACGCTATCGAGCTCGTCCTCGAGTATCCCCCACCATAGCCTGCCATCAGGAATGGCATAGGCCAGCGCGAACTGCTGATCACCAGACTCCCCATAGGGTCGTATGGCTTCAAGTACATAGGCGCCCTCGTCCAGCTCCCTGCCGTTGAAGACAGGCAGGGTGTCGAGGAACTCTCCGAGCGGATAGCCGTTCAACTCTGGCACTAGAGTGACCCACATATCGACAAGGTCATCGCGGTTGGGACGCCAGTCCGGGTCGTCCTGGATCCGTCGATGATAGAGGGCCATGAACTCCTTCATGAAGTCAGGATTCTCCCTGACCATCATCTGGATAGTTGCAGCAGAGATGGAGTATCTATTGTCTGCGCTGCTGGGCGGGTTCCAAAAGTCTCCGCCCCCTGTCCATCTCAGGTTCTTGATTGCGTCGTAGTAAGTGGTCCCAGGGCTCCAGTACTGGAACGGCCTGTCTCGTAGGACCTGCAAGGTCGCGGCATCGTCTGGGTAGCTGCGGACATACTCCTGGATGATCTCGTATGCCATACCCTCGGCCAACCCCTCCGCGAAGCCGCTCAGGGAGGTGTCGTATTGCCAGGCCTCATTGCGGTTAATGCCGTAGCTGCCCTCCCACGCGTGTACGAACTCGTGGACGATCAACCTGGGCAGGAAGGTTGCATCGGTCACCAGCACCCGGCCATCGCGTGTCGAGATGAAGCCGCCGCCGTCTTCCCCCGCGTCACTGATGAGGACATCGAATGTCTCCGCCGGCGGCCCCAGATACTCGTACAGGATGGGGAATACCCGCCTCAGGAATCGCCGGTACTGCTCCTCGGCATCCTGGGGAAAGCTACTCGAGAATGCGTAGCCAATCCTGTTGGAGGGATCGCCAACTATCGAGGGTTCGGGAAACTCGAATGAGGATAGGTCGATGGTGAACTCGGAGAAGTCCCCCACCCATGTGCGGTCCAGGGCATACCTTGAGAACTTACCCGACAGGGTCTCCGTCCCTGTCAGCTGCAACTGTCGAAGCACGACGGAGGCATGGCCGTAATCACGGATACCGAAGTAGTCTCTCCATTCGTCAGAATCCTCTGGCTTCAGGCTGAATGCATACGTAAGGTATTTGCCGTCACCAGGGTTTTCCCACCTGATGTCGATTCGTCCCGCCCCAATCTCGTAGTAGGCGCCGACTTCAGAGCCCTCGATTGGATGCTTCTCTGGGCTTGCACCTGCCGTTGGCTCCGGTTCCGCCGGGAAGCTGAAGGGGTCGAGGGGATCGAAACCGTACTTTCTTTCCGCCGCGTCAGTCATCCCGTCGCCATCCGAGTCGGTGAGGTCGCCTGACAGGTACTTTGTCAGGTCGTTCGGCGCTGTGGGGTTAGTCCAGCGGGCAGTAGGCGTTGGGCTCGGCTTCACAGAGTCGGATCCAGGGGTAGGCGCGAGAGTTGCCGCAGGCGCTGTGGGGGTCGGCGCAGCAGTGATCGTGGGCGCGGCAGTTGGCTTGGCCGTGGGTGTAGGAATGAGTGGGAGCGTTGGCGCGCTGTTGCGTGCAGAGGCGGGCGTGGGTGTAGGAATGAGTGGGAGCGTCGACGCGCTGGTGCGAGCAGACTCGGCTGCGGCTGTTGGCGTGATGCTCAGCTCGGCAACCTGAGTGGATAGCCCTTCGACCTGCTGCGCAAGTTGATCGTTTGCCTGCCGGAATGCGTCGATCTGCGGGTCGTCGCCACAAGCCGACAGCAGCAGTGCGGCGAATGGGAATAGCGCCGCCCGCCAGGCCGGTCTACGAATGATCTTGGGCAAGCTCCCCAGCATGTCGGGACTTTACATGAGCAGGGAATCGAAAGGGAATTGTTGTTGGAGGCCAGGAAGCCTCCGGGTGGTCCCGAATGAGCTTGCTTTCCTACAGCCAGGTGATATAGACTTAGCTAAGCTTAGTTGAGTGCTGGCCTGAGGGGTGCTCCAATGCAAGTCAATATGCATGCTGCAAAGACCCAGTTGTCCCGGCTGGGGGAGCTGGCCTGGCAAGGGGAGAGGGTCGTCATTGCCAAGGCGGGCAAGCCGTACCTGGACCTGGTGCCCCATAGGGGGGCCGAACGCAAACTGGGGGTGCTGAAGGGGCAGATATGGATAGCCCCTGACTTCGACGAGACGCCCGAAGAGGTGATCGAGGCGTTCGAAGGGTAAGCATTGCAGCGCCTCCTCCTTGATACCCAAGCGTTGCTTCTAGCCCTCGCAGATGACCCTAACCTGGCTCCCTCCGCGCGCAGCGCGATTGCCGATCCTGCGAACGACGTTTTCGTCAGCGCCGTCAGCATCTGGGAGATCGCCATCAAGCGAGCCCTGGGGAAGCTGAAGGCTCCCAGAGGCATCGCGGGCGTGGTCGAAGAGTCGGGCTTCCAAGAGCTCGTCGTCACTTCAATCCACGCGGAGCAGGCCGGCGACCTGCCGATGCACCATCGCGACCCCTTCGACAGGATGCTCGTTGCCCAGGCCCAGGCGGAAGGGCTCATCATAGTGACTTCAGACCGCCGCATACCCCTGTACGGCCTAAGTACAGTCTCAGCCTGAGCTGGATGCCGGCGTTCGCCGGTATGACGGAGGTTGTCCGCCACTACAACACGCCGGTGGTGCGCCAGGTGGCTATTTCCTGGTTTGAGGCGTGGGCGTAGTCTCGCAGGACCTGGTCGGTGTGCTGGCCGAGGGATGGGCCGGGGCGGTGGTCGGGGGGAGCGCCGGCGATCTTGATGGGGTTGGCGGGCTGGCGGACCGTGCCTAGGGTCGGGTGCTCGACGGTGGCGATCATCTCGTCCTCGGCGACCTGGGGGTCGGCGAGGGCCTCCTCGACGGTGTTGACGGGGGCGCACGGGACGTGGCCTCGCAGCAGCTCCAGCCAGCGCGCGGTCGTCTGCTTGCGGGAGAGGTCCTTGAGTATCGGGCCCAGCACCTCGCGGTTCTCGAGGCGGTCGGCGAAGGTCCGGAAGCGGGGGTCGTCGGCAAGCTCAGGCGCGCCCATGATCGTGACGAGGTTGGCGTAGAACTTCTCCTTGGCGCACATGACGACGAGCCAGCCGTCGGCGGTGGGCAGCACCTGTGACGGCACCTGCGACGGGTGTGAGGAGTCGGGCCAGCGCTGGGGCTGGTAGCCGGCCGATAGGTGCCACGCGCCGAGGTAGGCGAGGTGGGCGATGGCGTTGTCGAAGAGGCTCACGTCCACGTCGCAGCCGCGGCCCGTCTGCCTCGCGCCGACTATGGCGCTGACCATGCCGAGGGCGGCCATCAGCCCGCCGCTGTAGTCGACCATGGAGAGCCCGGCCTTCTGGGGGGGCGAGTCGGGCTCGCCGGTGATGCTCATCCAGCCCGCGTAGGCCTGCATGATGTAGTCGTAGCCGGGCTCGGCGGCCCTGGGGCCGTGGCGTCCGAAGGCGGAGAGGGAGCAGCAGACGATGGCGGGGTTGGCCGGGCCCAGGGCCTGGTAGTCGAGGCCGAGCTTTGCCGGCAGGTCGCCCCTGAGGTTGTTGAACACGGCGTCGGAGGATACCACGAGCCGGTGGAGCACGTCCTTGGCGTCGGGGTGCTTCAGGTTGAGGGTGATGCTCTTCTTGCTGCGGTTGAAGCTCTGGAAGTAGATGCTGTCCTGGTCGCCGGTGTACGGCGGCACATAGCGGGCGACGTCGCCGCCCGTGTCGGGGTTCTCGACCTTGATGATCTCGGCACCCATGTCGGCGAGCGGGAGGGTCCCCCAGGGGCCCGCGCCGTACTGCTCGAAGGCGATGATGCGGACGCCGTCCAGGGGGAGCCGGGGGCCGGGCGTGTGGTCTGGTGGTGTAGTCATGTGGAGATTATATCAAAACATATGTGTGGGTGGCGCTGGCCTTCGACAAGCTCAGGTACCTGCTCCCGTTCCGGGGAGGGGAACCCTGCCCGGCCACCCCTCTGGATGGGGGACGGTTCCTGGGACAGGAATCCGGCTCAAGGCCGGAATGACGGATTGGGACGCGGGCCCAGTTACTGGCTAGCCCAGGGAGTCTTGGCCGCTGGTTAGCCAGGGTAGGTCGAACTGGGCTAGGCGGATGCTCTCGTAGGGGTGGGTGTCGCCGCGCTCGTAGAGGCAGTTGATGGTCATGTCGGGGCCTACGGCCAGCTCCGAGTAGGCGGCGGGGCCTACGTAGAGGACCCTGGAGACGGGCCAGGTCTCGCCGTCGTCGTAGCTGAGGCGCAGGGTGATGTTGTCGCGGGTCTCGAGGCTGTCGAGGTTGGATAGGACGATCCTGCTCCTGTCGTGCTCGTCCGAGTAGGAGTAGCGGGCGATGCTGGCCTGGCAGTTGGGGTCGGGGATCTCGTCGATGGGCGCGGCGTCGGACCAGGTCATGCCGCCGTCGGCGCTGCGGGCGTAGTAGCGGCGCTTGTCCCTGCGTTGGGCGGTCCTGATGGTCATGTATAGGCCGCCGTCGTCGGTCTCGACCACCTCGGACTCGTTGGTGGCCGGGCCGAGGGAGCCGCCGGGCTTCCAGGACGCGCCGTGGTCGTCGCTGTAGATCACGTCGGAGTGGCTGAATATCCAGTCGCGACGCGTGCCCTCGGTGTGGTCGCCCGGCAGCACGAGGGTGCCGTTGCGCATCTGAATGCCGTGGCCGGGCGCGAAGCCAAACCCGGCCCAGTTGGCGCCCTTCACGTCGGCGGTGATGTCGACAGGGTCGGACCATGTGACGCCGTGGTCGTCGCTGCGCATGATGTGTGGGTAGAAGGCGCCGACGGCGTAGGCGAGCCAGACGGTGCCGGTGTCGCGGTCGACGACGACGGTGGGGTTGTTGTGTGTGGTCTCCTCGTTGCCGGTGAGGAGCTGCATGTCCTCCCATGTGACGCCGTTATCGGTGCTGCGCCGGAGGACCAGGTAGTTGGCGTGGAAGTCGTCCTGGCCGTGCTTGCGCCCCTCGCAGAAGGCGAGGATGGAGCCGTCGGCGGCGACGGCGAGCGCGGGGATCCTGAAGGTGTGGTATCCGAGGGTGCCCGAGGTGAATACTTCTGTCTCGCGAAACATCGGCGCATTGGCGTTCATGGCAGCCTCCTTGGTGAGCGGCGTCATTATATGCCACATTTGCCGATTTTTGTTCCAAACTGTTCCAGAGTGTTCTAAGTCGTAGCCAGGGGACCATGTACCGGGTCTTGTGTGGATGTCTTCATGGGGAGATAATAGCACGGGCGTTCGTGCTAGTCAAGTGGCAGGGGGGATTAACCGCAGAGGTCGCGGAGGTCGCGGAGGGAAGAGGGGATTTAACCACAGAGGGCACAGAGGTCACGGAGGGGAGAGGGGGATGATGGGGGATGGGGATGTGGAGCGGGGATGGGGATGTGGAGCGTGGATGGTGGGATGTGGAGCGTGGATGGACGGATGTGGGGCGGCGATGGACGGAAGTGGAGCGGTGATGGACGGATGTGGGGCGGCGATGGACGGATGTGGAACGGGGGAGTGTCTGAATCAGGATTCTGGGGATTAGAGGATTATCAGGATTGGGAGGGGGAGGGTCCTTCGACAGGCTCAGGGTGAACGAGCTTGGGACGGGGGCAGGGGAAGGTCCTCACGTCGGGGACTCCTCAGGACGACGAGGGGGGAGTGTCTGAACTGTGATTCTTGTGATTGGGAGTGATGGGGATGATTGGGAGGGGGAGCCCCCCGCGCCGCCCCTGGGTGGAGGACGGTTCCTGGGGCAGGAATCCGGCTCGGGGGCCGGAACGACGATTGGGAGGCGATGTGGAGCGGTGATGGACGGATGTGGAGCGGTGATGGACGGATGTGGAGCGTGGATGGACGGATGTGGAGCGGCGATGGACGGATGTGGAACGGGAGGATTCACCGCAGGGGGCGCTGAGGGGATTGTCTGAACTGTGATTTTTGTGATTGGGAGTGATTGGGATGATGGAGAGGGGAAGTGAAGGACGTGTTACCAGGCGGCGGGCTTGGTAATGGGTCCCTTGCCGTCGGAGAGAGTGTTCGGGAATTGGCTGGCGCTCAGGGGACCCCGGCGCAACGGTCTGTACCATGAGGCAGCCTTGTACAACTCGAAGCTCCTTCTGCGGCTTGGGTCGAAGACGCCTACCTGCTTTCCCAGCTTGGTGCGAGTCATCCTGATCGGGAGTTGGAGGTCAGAGTCGTTGGAGACCACGACGGCCATTTCGTAGTCATCATCGAAGGCGTCCAGCAGCAGATAGGATGCGAGGTTGACGTCAGAGCCCTTCTCCTCGATGTCGAGGACTTCAACCGTACGTGGGCCGCTCGCCGGCTGGTGGGCAAGCGGCCGCCACTTGGTCTTCGATAGGAGGTGTCCGTAGTGCAGGGCGATGCCCGGTGTCGTCTGCAGGGCGCGGATGTAGGCCTGTTGGCGCTGGGCCTGGGTTGGGTCTCCGGGGCGGCTGTTTACGAGGGCGGTGAAGTAACGTATGCGGCCTATGTCGTGCTGTGGAAGCAGGAGCCTTGCCAGCTTCCCGATGTCCAGCCATCGGTTCGGAGTGCCCCGCAAGGCGCGATAGTAGAGGTTGAGGCCGTCGACATAGACGTTGGTACGGATGAGGAGTAGTCCCCGACAAAAAGCTAAGGCTGCCTTGCGGCAGCCTTGCGCCCTGCCGCCGAGGCGGACAGGGGGTGTATGTTCAGACTATAGCGGTTAGTCGGGGTGTATGTCAACCGGTTGGAGGCCATGTCGAGGCTGGACTGCGGGTTCTTGGCGGGGACGGCTGCGAGCGATGATGCCTGGCGAGCCAGTCTTAGAGTTGCCAGTTATCTCTCGAGGGTATTGCCTTCCCAGATGAGTGGGAGACCAGAGTCGGTGTCAACGACATCGTTTAGTATGGGTGGGTTCTTGGGATCGGCGCGGGCTTGACGAAGTTGCTGGGCGGTCAAGCGAGCGTGAAGAGTCATACCGACTGGATATCCAAGAAGAAGTGAGGGGCCTGCGTCGGCTACTTCTTCCTGGAAGACTGCTCCAGATATGTGCGTGTCTTCTAGTCGAGCGTTCGACAAGTTCGCCCAGCACAGATTTGCGCGTTTGGCATCAGCTTTAGCCAGGTCTGCCCTGACCAGAGCTGCGCCAGACAGATTGGCCTCGGAGAGAGATGCGGAGTATAGAGATGCTCCACGCAGGTCCGCTCCAGCGAGATTCGCTTCGCGAAGGTCTGCGTAATCAAGTACTGCGCCGAGCAGCTGCAGATGGAAATCCGCCACCTTCTCGTATTCAAGCCCTAATTCGCTGCGGCTCCCAATTGCTGTCATGACTGCCTGAACATCTTCTCGAAGCATTCCAGTTAGGGATGAGAAAGCTGGGTCTGATGTTGGATGGCGTACGAAGGCACAGAACAGCTCCATTACACGAATATGGTATTGCTCTGGATGGTCTTCAGCGAGATGCCTCAGCACATTGACTCCGCCCATGCGCACGGTGAGGGCACTATTGCCAAGCATATCTGCGGCACGTTGATACTGGTCGTTGAGCAGGCTCTGCTGTGCTGTCGCCGTTTGACGCTCTGCAACCTTGCTGCGCCAGAGAGCAAGCAGAATTCCAATGACACCTCCAATCAAGAGGCCCTGATTTCGGATGGTCGTACTGAGAGAGTCCTGCTCACCATGTAGCTCTCCCCAGAAGCGCCACGATAGGAGGACGCCAACTGCCAGTACGACGACCATCGCTACGATCCACCAGAACCCATCCCAGCGGGTGGCCCTACGAATGAGCCGTAAGATCGGTTGTAGAACGAAGCGCAAGGAAGGCCGCCACGCATATCGGAGGATGAATTGGGGGACAACGCTCCACTTCCGTATCGAACTCCGCATGGTCAGTCCTTGTTCACCAGATGGAGGATGGCGGTTATGCGGCGGGCGGTGTTGGTGAAGTGTTGGACTTCGTGGGGGTGGAGGGGGCGGCCCAGGACTTTGTGTTCTCGGTAGGAGAGCCACTTTTTGAGGACCTGGTAGCCGCCTAGTTTGTAGTTCCAGACGGCGGCGGGGATGTTGCGCCAGTAGGCTCGGTCGTTCAGGTATATGTCGAAGGTGGTTTCGCCGAGGACGTCGGTGGGATCGTTTTCGGGTGACTGCTCCATTTCATCGTTGTGCTGGTGAGCACTGGCCTTCGACAGGCTCAGGCCGAACGAATCCGTGGTGTCGCCGGGTGTGTGAGTGGGATCGTTTTCGGGTGGCTGGTCCACATCATCGTCGTGTTGGTGAGCACTGGCCTTCGACAGGCTCAGGCCGAACGAATCCGGGGTGTCGGCGGGTGTTTGGGTGGGACCGCTTTCGGGTGAGTGCTCCACATCGTCGTTGTGCTGGTGAGCACTGGCTCCTTCGGCGGGCTCAGGACAGGCTTTCGACCCTTCGACAAGCTCAGAGAGCCCGGCCCCCCGCCCCTCTGGGTGGGGGACGGTTCCTGGGGCAGGAATCCTGCCTTCGCAGGAACGACGGTTGTTCGGGTCTCCTCGGGGGAAGAGGTCACGCCCGGGTGTTTGGGCGGTTTTGGCCAGGGCGGTGCGTTCGGGGTTGGTGTAGGGGCGCTCTTGGGGGCGGCCCTGGCCGGGCATTACGGCTTCGGCCTGGCCGAGGTGGCCCCAGCCGGCGGTTAGGGCGAAGTCGTCGGGGGTCATGTTGGTGTCGTCGGAGGTGGACGGGACGGCTATTTCGGCGATGCCGGGGTGCAGGGCGCTCCCGGGTGGGGCGTCGGGATGGGGCTCTGTGACGCCTGGGACGGGGGTGTCGGGGTCCAGGAGTGCGGCTAGCTGGCGGCCCTTGGCGGCTGATTTGGCGAGCTGGGCGGCCGCGTTGTCGTCGTCCCCGTCGGGCCAGCCGGGGAGGGGGATGCGGGGCCACTCCATGCGGAGGGCTCCGGCGTTGGCCTCGCGGTATGCGGGGTCGTGGAGGACGGCGAGGACGTGGTGGAAGAGGTCTTCGACGCCCAGGCCCAGGCGTTCGAGGTAGCTGTGGGCGGCGAGGGATAGATTTGGGCGGCGCGGGGTGCCATCGGTGGCGCCGACGCCGAGGCCTTCGTCACGGAGGTAGGCGGGGAACATTGCGGCTCCTCGCTCAATTAAGTGAAACGATCCAACTTTTCTCGTTACACACGCTTGGGGCTCCCCTGCCCCTTTACGGAGATGTTGAGCCGATGAGAGCCACAGATTCTCCTCAGACACATGGGGCCAGTAGTCAGGGGAGGGAGCAGTTAGCAGCCGACGGTCTGCTTCCCAATAGAGCCAGCGGTCGTCAAATGGACGATACGCGTCTTGGACAAACCCGGCTTGATTTGGCCCGCCACGGGCAAGCAGTGCCTCCCGCACCTTGCGCGCATCACTTATCTTGAAGGCTGAAGAGTCCCTCATCGCCGCCGGATAGCGGCGGGCTATCTCTTCGTGACCTATTGAGTGGTCAAAGTAGTCTGCGATTCTTGCCCTGAGGCGATCCAAGTCTATGTCAACGAGGAGACGGTCGCGTCCTGTATGGACTCCGGGATAGGAGGTCGGGAGTAGATCAGGCAGTGACGGCCAACTCTGCCAGCCGTCGCTGATGGACAGTGGCTTGAAGGGCAGTCCGAGGCCTAAGTTGGGCTTGATTGGCGAATAGCCCGAGTCGATGGCAGGGCTGTCTAGGCTTTCCAGCAGGGCGAGTCGCCTCTCTTCTGCCCTTGCTTCGTGGAAATCGCGGTACAGGATGCGGTTACCAGACGAGGAGTTGCCAGCGTTGGACTTCGATAGCAGTGTGATTGCCGTACCTACCTTGATGCCCGGCGACTGTCCTCGGAGAGCGAAGACGGTCTCGCTGGTTCGTCCGTCAGGGGCGTACTCAGAAATGATGCGGTCGCCGTGGAGGTTGTCGATGCGGATTTCGTCGAAGACCTCCAGGTATCGCTCCCTCATGCCTGTGAAGGAGAGGCCGTCGAGCCATGAGTAGTTGGAGATGAAGCAGACGACGCCCTGGCCGGTCTTCTCGGCGATGCGTCTCTCGGCCATGCGGAAGAAGCGGACGTAGAGGTCGTTGAGCCCCCTGGTATCCCCACGTTTCTCTTGCTTTGACTGCCGGTATGCTTCCAGCAGTTCCCATTCTTCGTCCATCGCCACGCCGGCGAAGCCGTTGTAGGGGGGATTGCCGAGTATGACGAGTATGGGCTTTTCTTGCTTGACGTGCTCGGCGCGGTCGCGCTCCTCCTCCAGCTCGGGGAACGGGAGGGGTTTCTGGACGCTGGGCTCCCAGCCGGTGAGGGCGTTGGTGAGGAAGATGCCGGCGCGCTCGTTCCCGTCGCCGGCGAGAGGGGCGTCGAGGTCCTGCATGGCGAGGCCGACCTGGAGGTGGGCTACTACGAAGGGCGCGGGCATGATCTCGAACCCGAAGACGCGCTCCGTGGCGGCCTTCTTCACATGGGCTCCGGTGAGTGCGCCCAGGCCACGGTCCTGCAGGTTTCCGGCGATGCGGCGCAGGACCTCGGCGAGGTATGCGCCGGTGCCGCAGCAGGGATCGAGGACGTAGACGTTATCGGCGGCCAGGCCGTCGGGGATGCCGAGGTCGTCCTTGAGGGCGCGGTCGACGCGGGCGACCATGTATCGGACGACCTCGATGGGTGTGTACCAGACGCCTAGCTGCTTGCGGAGTGCGGGGTCGAACTCCTGGAGGAAGGGCTCGTAGAAGTACTGTACGGCCTCACCCTCCTCGAAGCTGTGGAAGAAGGCGTCGCGGTCGACACGGTCGAGGGCGGCGGCGGTCCAGTCGAGGACCTGGACGAGTCCGAGAGGCCGCAATTGTTGAGGAGACGAGACCTGCTGGAACAAGGCCTGGAGAACAGGGACGCGAAGATGCCAAGCTGCTTCATGCCAGTTGAAACGCTCGTCCGGCTGCGGGTTGGTCCGGGCCCAGAGAACCCACGCGGAGAAGACGCCGTAGAAGAGGGTCTGGACGAGAGTGGAGCGGAAGAAGGCCGCGCCGCGGTCGCCCTCGAACCGTACGCCGAGGGCATCCTCCAGGGCGGAGCGGACTGCGCGCAGGGAGGGGGCGTCGCCGGCGGACTCGACGCGTGCCAGGCCGTCGCGGGCATAGGATGCGAGGAGCCACGCGACGTCCTTCGGCTCGACGAGGGTTGCGCGGTGGGATAGGGCGCGGGACAGGTATTCGCCGAGGGCCGGTCCTATGTGCTGCGCGAACTTGCGGGGCGTTTCGAGGCGGGACTCGAACTCGTCGTGCGTGGGTGCGAGGCGGAAGGTCTCGAGCCTGGCGGGGTTTCCGGCGGCGTCCTCGCCGAGGAGTACGAAGTCGCGGGTGTTGGTGACGAGAACGAGGCGGTGCCTGTTCCAGTAGCGGCTGACCTGGGCGGTGTCGGCCGTGAGCCATGCGTCGTCGGAGGCGGGCTTCACCTCGACTACGCCGCACTCGGGTAGCTGGCCGTCTCGGGGCCTGCCGCGCTGGATTTGCCTGGCGGCGTAGAGTCCGAGGTCGGGGCGTCCCGCACCCATGTCGGCAAGCTCGCCGACGCAGTGGACCCTGGGTTTGAGGGCTGCGCCTACGGCTGTGAGGAGGTTGTTGAGGGGGGTGTGGTAGGAGAGCTCGGCGGTTGCGCCGCCGGATGCGCGGATGTTGCGCAGGGCTTCGAGGTAGGTTTGGATGGCGGGGGTTAGTTTGGGTGGGGTCATGGGGAGAGTTTACCGCAGAGGGCGCGGAGGGCGCAGAGGGTGGGAGTTATGGGGTCCGGGGAGTCCCCTCATCCCGGCCCTCTCCCGTCGAGGGAGAGGGGGTAAGACGCCCCCGCCCCAGGGCGACTCAGCGAGTCGCCCCTACAAGGGGCGGACACGTGGGTCCGCCCCTACTGCACCACGTCGAGGTATTTTAGGCCGGAGCCTGTGTTTAGGAGGAGGACTGTTTCGTTGGGGGATATTGTGCCGGCCTGGAGGAGTTTGGCGAGGGCGGCGGCGGTGGCTGCGCCTTCGGGGCAGACGAATATGCCCTCGAGGGAGGAGACTTTGGGGACCCAGTCGAGGATCTCCTGGTCGGTGACTATTACGCCGCCGCCTCCGCTTTCGCGGAGGGCGTCGAGCATTAGGTAGTCGCCGATGGCTGCGGGGACTCTCATGCCGGCGGCGAGGGTGTGGGCGTCCTGCCAGGGCTCGGCGAATTTTTTGTCCTGGTGGAAGGCACGGACGATGGGGGCGCAACCTTCTGGTTGGACGCTGTACATGCGGGGGCGCTTGCCGTCGATCCAGCCGAGCTGCTCCATCTCCTCGAACGCCTTCCAGAAGCCGACTATGCCGGTGCCGCCGCCGGTGGGGTATACGATGGCGTCCGGGAGTGTCCAGTCGAGCTGCTCTGCGAGCTCGTAGCCCATGGTCTTCTTGCCCTCGACGCGGTAGGGCTCCTGCAGGGTGGAGACGTCGAATCGGCCGTGCTCGGCGGCGAGCTGGCGTGAGATCGCGCCGGCGTCGGATATGAGGCCGTCGACGAGGGTGACGTGGGCTCCGGCGGCCTCGGCCTCGGTGCGGTTGGCCTGGGGCACGTCCCTGGGCATGAACACGTGGGCCTCGAGCCCGGCCCTGGCGGCGTATGCGGCGAGCGCGCCGCCGGCGTTGCCAGCCGAGGGCATGGTGAGCCTGGTCAGGCCAAGCTCTTTCGCCTTGGACACGGCGGCGGAGAGGCCGCGGGCCTTGAAGCTGGCGGTGGGGTTCACGCCCTCGTCCTTGATGAGGATGTTAGGCGCGCCCATCTCGCGGCCCAGGCGCTCGGCCCTGAGCAGGGGCGTGAAGCCCTCGCCGAGGGTGACGACGTTGGACTCGTCGAGGATGGGCATGACCTCGAAGTAGCGCCACATGTTCGGGGGCCGGCCGGGTAGGCTGGCGCGGTCGAAGGCCCGCCGGGCGGCGTCGAGGTCGTAGCGGGGGTAGAGGACCTTGCCGCAGTCGGGGCAGGTCCTGATGGGCCTGTCGGCCGGGTAGCGTTCGTTGCAGCAGGTGCATTCGAGGTCGGTGAGATAACTTTTCATTGCCATAGGTGAAAGGGCTGCTCCGTAGGGTCTATAATGGGACTTCCACCCTCACCTCAATCCTCTCCCGTCAAGGGAGAGGAGGGGGAGTCAGCCAGTATTGTAAGAGGAGGCGTCATGGTCACGCCAATCGAGCAGGCATACATCGACCTACACCCGAAGAGCGCGGAGTACTACGCGACCTCGAAGGACCTGTTCCCGAACGGGGTCACGCACGACGCGCGGAACCTGAAGCCGTTCCCGTACTTCGTGACGCACGCGCAGGGCTCGCGGAAGTGGGACGTGGACGGCCACGAGGTCATCGACTACAAGGGCGGGCACGGGGCGCTGATCCTGGGCCACAATCACCCGGACATCGTGTCGGCGGTCACGGAGCAGATGACGAAGGGGACGCACTACGCCGCGTCGACGGAGCTGGAGATCCAGTGGGGGCAGCTCGTGCAGGAGCTGATCCCGTGCTCGGAGAAGGTGCGGTTCCACAGCTCGGGCACCGAGGCGACGATGATGGCGGTGCGGATGGCGCGGGCGTACACGGGCAAGACCAAGCTGCTGAAGTTCCGCGACCACTTCCACGGCTGGAACGACTACGTGCGCAGCCACGAGCCGTCGGGCGGCGGGATTCCCGCGGAGACGGCGAGCACGGTCATATCCATCGAGCCGCACGACATCGGGCTGGTGGAGCGGACGCTCGCGGGCGACCCGGACGTGGCGGCGGTCATCGTCGAGCCGACGGGGGCGCACATGGGGGACACGCCGCTGCGGCCGAGCTTCCTGGGCGAGCTGCGGGAGGTGACGGAGCGGTACGGCGTGGTGCTGATATTCGACGAGGTGGTGACGGGGTTCCGGATGTCGAAGGGCGGGGCGCAGGCGCTGTACGGCGTGACGCCCGACATGTGCACGCTGGCCAAGATTCTCGGCGGCGGGCTGCCCGGCGGCGCGGTCACGGGCAAGGCGGAGATCATCGATATGATCCAGCTACGGGACGAGCCGGGGTTCAACGCCAGCTCGCGCATCGGGCACAACGGGACCTTCAACGCGAACCCGCTGTCGGCGGCGGCCGGTCAGAAGGCGCTGGAGCTGGTCAAGACGCAGCCCATCAACGCGAATGCGGACCGGGCGGCGACCCGGCTTAGGGACGGGCTGAACGGGCTGCTGAACCGGATGGAGATCACGGGCACCGCGACGGGCGTGGCCTCGGCGGTGTTCCTGCGGCTGGGCGTGGAGGTGGACGCGCACGACGACGAGGTGGTGTTCACGGAGGCGCAGGAGCGGGCGGCGTCGGACCCGGTGAAGAAGGACCAGATGACGCTGGCGATGTACAACCACGGGGTGGACGGCGGGCCGAGGTTCCTGGTGAGCGCGGTGCACTCGGACGACGACATCGACCAGACGGTCGAGGTGACCGGGCGGGCGCTGGCGGACATGCGGGAGCAGGGGCTGGTCTAGGCGCGGGTCACCGGGCCCGGTGGACAAGGGCGAGCTCATCCGGCGGGTCGAGACGACGCGGCGCGGCTGGGACGAGCTGCTGGGCCGGGTCGACGATCACCTGGCGCTGGAGCCGGGGGCCGAGGGCGAGCTGTCGGCAAAGGATCTCGTCGCCCACGTCACGTGGTACGAGCGCGAGGTGGTGGCGATGCTCCGCACCCGCAGGATGGAGGGGTCGGGCCTGTGGGCGCTGGGCCCGGACGAGCGCAACGCGGCCATCCACGAGCAGGCCAGGGACGTGCCGCTGGAGCAGGTGCGGGCGGAGTCGGCGAGGGTGTTCGAGGCGCTTATCGAGCAGCTGCGCCTGTTGCCGGACGAGGCGTACTCCGATGCGGCGCGGTTCGCGGACATGCCGAGCGACTGGGCGCCGTGGGAGCTGATCGCGGGCAACACCATCTGGCACTACCCGGACCATATGGGGGCCATCAAGGGATTGTTGGAGGCGGCGAGACGCTGAGCGGGGCCGCCTACGCGCTGGGATCGACTACGGGGACTCCGGTCGTCACAGATTCGAGGGTCGTGTGGGAAGGGGTATGCGCTCGATTTCCCGGTCGTCCTGGGGGATCTCAAGAAGCAGCTCACCGAAGGTCGGAGCGTCGGTCCTTTCAAGGCGTCGGAGCCGCTCATACTCCGCCACAGAAAGGACTACCACGGCTGGACGTCCGTGCTGGGAAACATGCTGGGGTTCGCCTGCTAGCGCGGTGTTGACCAGCGCGCTGAACCTGCGCTTGGCGTCCTGTAGGGTCCACTGCATCGAAACGGCTCCGGCTATGATCTAGCTAGATTCTATAGTAACTCCCTTTCCGGGGCACCAAATTGGCCCTGTGGCGATAAGGCTGGGCGTGCCCGGAACTTCCAAGGAAGCGGTGGTATAGTTGGGGTTGCAGGAAGCCTTTCGATAGGAGGTAGGCATGTTCGAGACGATTGGCAGGAGTTTCAGGCTGGCCAAGCTGTGCCTTCGTGTGCTCGGGGCCGACAAGGAGCTGCTCGTGTTGCCGCTGCTGTCGTCGATCGGCGTGGTCCTGCTGCTGCTGACGTTCGCGGGGGTGGGGATAGGCATCGGCGCGCTCGACCGGATCGAGGCTGGCAGCCCAGGCGCCGGCGACATCATCGTTGGGGCGGTCTTCTACATCCTGGCGTCGTTCGTCATCATCTTCTTCAACAGTGCGCTCGTGTACGCTGCCCACGAGAGGCTGTCCGGGGGCGACCCGACCGTCCGCTCCGGCCTGGGCGGGGCCTGGAACCGGGTGCTGACCATCTTCGTATGGGCGGTCATCGCCGGTACGGTCGGGCTGATCCTGAACATACTGTCCGGCCAGGCGCGGGAGCGCGGCGGGGTGCTTGGCATCGTCAGCGCGATCATTATCTCGCTGATTGGGGCCGCGTGGACGCTGATCACCTACTTCGTCGTGCCGCTGATCGTCATCGAGCACCGCTCGCTCGGGGACGCGTTCAAGACCTCGCTGTCGATGCTGCGCCGGACGTGGGGGGAGCAGGTTGTGGGCAGCTTCGGCTTGGGCATTGCGGGTTTCGTTGCGTTCCTGGCGGCGGCAGGGGTGACCGCGCTGCTATTCTTCGTGCTGTCGCCGCTGGGTGCTGCAGGCATCGTCACGGCGATTGCGGTCGGCGTAGTGCTGATAGCCGGGGTCGCGCTGGTCTTCGCGGCGCTGGACGGGATCTACAAGGCTGCGCTGTACAGCTACGCCTCCAGCGGCGAGGTGCCGGGCCTCTTCCCGGGCGACGTCATACAGGGGGCATTCCGCCAGAAGTAGTTCGCGCGCATCCGGCTCAAGCTCAGGTCAGCCACTCGGTGAAGCCGCGCCAGACCATGAGCGCGCCCACCACGAGCAGCACGAGCCCCATCGACAGGACCAGGCTGGACAGGGATACCTTGCCCGTGAGCCTCGCGCCGATGTTCACCCCGCCGATGGCGGCGAGGGCCATGAGCACGACGAGGGGGTAGTCGACCTGGCCGCGGGCGACGTGGCCGACCCAGCCGGACGCGCCCATGGCGAACCCGATGAACATGTTTGTGCCGGCGGCTATCCTGGGCCCGAGCCCGAGTACTCGGATGAGGGCAGGGAGGCGCAGGCTGCCCAGGATCAGGCCCACCGCGCCGCCTATCGTGCCGATTACGAGGCCTATCACGCCCGCGAGCACGGGGCTATTGCGACGCCGCTCGGTGCCGGTGGCGAGCGCGTCGGCCATGGCGGTGTCGGACCCGCTCGCGCTGCCGGCCTCGCGGGCCTTCTGCACCAACTCGACCCCCTGCCAGAAGACCAGGACGCCCACTGCGAGGACGAGGACGCCCTCGGGCGCGGCGGAGGCGTAGAAGCCGCCGAGGAACGCGCCGGCGAAGCTCGGCAGGCCCATGACCAGGACGACGCGCATGTTCACGCGGCCCTCGCGCATGTGGCGGATGGCGCCGAACAGGGCGCTGGAGGTGCTGACGATGATGTTGGTGCCGGCCGCGATGAGGGACGGCACGCCCAGTATCAGCAGGACGGGCAGCCTGACGGTGCCCAGGGCAAGGCCGACGAAGCCGCCCACGATGCCGACGCCGAAGGACATGACCGTCAGCAGCACGGCTTCCCACAGGAGGACGTCGGAGGGCAGGCCGAGCTCCTGGAGGGTGATGTTCAAGGGAGTGCGAGCCGCGAGTTGGGGATGGTGTGTTGCAAGAGGGGGTGCTCGTGGATGGTCGGTCAGAACAGTCGGGCTAGCTCTCGGCTGCCATGGATGACACGAGCAACCTCGATCCCGTAGCGCCGCGCGAAGTAGAAGATGATGAAGCTGGTGTTGGGCGCTGCGTGACTGCGTATCTCCGGGTCGAACGCGGGCCGCGCCACGCCCATGAAGGGTTGCTCAGCCAACATCAAGAATCGCTGGTGCAAACGGTCGAGCTGCTGATCTGCAACTCTTTCACTGGCCTCCCTGGAGTAGTAGTCCCATATCTGGTGGAGGTCCTCCACCGCCGGAGTAGCAATCCGGTAACGTGCCATCACGCATCGCGAGATGCGTCGACCGTTGCTCGCTGCTCACGCCCGCGACGCTTGACCTCGTCGAATAGCTTGCTGAGGGTCTCGTCGGTGTACTCGGTGCAATCACCACTTCTGAGAGCTTCGACACCCCTTTGCACTTCGACTCGGAGCCCGCTTAGCTCCTCGGCCAGAGACTCATCATGCTCGTCCAGCAGGCCAAGCGCCTTGGCCATCACGGCATCCGGTGACTGGTAGGTGCCTGACTCCACCTTTCGCCTGATGTGGTCGATGTGCTGCTGGTCTATTGAGATTTCCATATCGCTAGTCTACTCTGCGGTCTGAGCCTTGGGCAACCCAAGGGGAAGGCTCGCCCCGACAAGGAGGATCGGTGAAGGCGATTTTGTTTTTGGATGACTGGATGGTGGAGCATCGGGACTCGCTGGAGCGGGTCTGGGGGAAGCCGGAGTTTGTGAAGGAGCTGTTCACGGACTATTATCCCGGGTTCCTGGGGTACGGCGGCTACATGACCGTGTTCCATGACGAGCAGGTGGGGCGGTACGTGCTGTACCTGGCCGTCTTTCCGCCGGAGGCCGACCCCGGGGTGTTCGTCGTCAGGCTGGAGTCGGACGACCCGTACGAGTGGCCGCATCCCGTATACGACGCCGGCGCTACGCCCGCGTGGAAGGGGTTCGAGAAGGTGGTGCTGGACCAGCACGGGCAGCGGTTCTGGCCCTTCTCGGTCAGGCCTCTGGCCGGGACGCCGGTAGCGGACCGGGGCTACGTGACGGGGGAGTGGGTCATGCCTCCGCTGGCCGACCGGCACCAGGCGGCGCGGGAGGGAGTGAGCGCGCTCGGGTTCTCGCAAGACGGGCTGAGCTTCGATGTCGACAGGGCCAACCCGTGGCGCAGGCCGGGGTCGGACGTGCCCGGCCACATCACCTGGAACGAGGCAGCGGGCCGGTTCTACATCTACACGAGGAACGTGAACCTGGACCGCAGGATCGCCGTGTCGACCTCGCCCGACCTGCGGAGGTTTTCGGAGCCGTTCACGTGCATCCAGCCGGACGCGCTCGACAGGGTCGGGACGGAGTTCTACGAGATGCCGGCGCACCCGTACGAGGACATGCTGTTGGGCCTGCTGAAGGTCCAGACGGTCGACCACTTCGAGATGCGGCGGTACAAGCGGACTGGCCGGATGGAGACGCAGCTTGCCTACAGCTACAACGGGCTGAGCTGGTACCGCCCGAACCGCGAGGTCTTCCTGGGGCTGAGGAGCTACGGCCTCCAAGGCGGCGGCCAGGTGTACGGGCAGGAGATGCTGCGGACGCCCGACGAACGGCTGCTGTTCTACTCGTCGTCGACGATGGGTGAGCACGCGTTCTATCCCGACATGCAGGAGGCGGGGATGGATACGACGGGGGTGATAGGCCCCCTGCTGCACGAGCTGCGGCTGGACGGCTTCTGCTCGCTGAAGACCTATGCCAGAGAGGGGCTGCTCAGGACCAAGACGGTGATCCCGAGGTCGGGCGGGCTGACGTTCAACGTCCGCACCACGAACCACACGCGCATACGGGTCAGGGTGCTGGACGGGGAGACGGCGGAGCCGATCGAGGGCTACGGCTGGGACGAGGCTGCGCCGATCAGCGGCGACCATCTCTTCGCGCGCGCGAGATGGGCCGAGCGGGAGGACATATCGGGGCTGGTCGGCAGGCCGGTGCGGATCGAAGTGGCCATGCACGAGGCGGAGCTCTTCGCGATACGGCTGGACCACGACGCATACTTCGCCACCCTGCCGCTGGAGTCGCTGGCGTGACCGGGGGCGGCGAGGTCGACGTCGAAGGGCTGGCGGCCGAGGTCATGTCGCGGCTCGAGGCCGCCGCGAATCCGGAGCGGGCGGCTAAGGGGGCGTCGTACACACCGACCACTGCAAGGATCATCGGCGTCGCGGTGCCGGTCGTGCGGAGAGCGGCCCGCGACGCCGCTCGTGAGCTGAAGGACGCGCCGCCCGGCGCTGTCGTGGCCTTGGCGCAGGCCCTGATTGGGACGGACACGCTGGAGGGGAGGCAAGCCGCATACGAGGCGCTGAGCCGGCACAAGGGCGCGCGGGCTACGCTCGACGCGGCTGCCGTCGAGTCGCTTGGGCATGGGATGGACAACTGGGCGAGCGTCGACGCCTACTGCTGGCTGGTCTCGGGCCCGGCGTGGCTCGACGGGCGCATCGGCGACGAGACCGTCGAACGCTGGGCGCGTTCGGAGGACCGGTGGTGGAGGCGGGCCGCACTCGTCTCGACGACGGCGCTGAACAAGAGGTCTCTGGGCGGCAGCGGCGATACGGCGCGCACGCTCAAGTTATGCCGGATGCTGGCGGCGGACCACGACGACATGGTCGTCAAGGGCCTGTCGTGGGCGCTGCGGGAGCTCGTGCCGTGGGACGGAGAGGCGGTGGCCGGATTCCTGGAGGAGCACGACGGCGTACTGGCCGCGAGGGTGAAGCGCGAGGTGCGGAACAAGCTGGAGACGGGGCTGAAGAATCCAGGGAGCCGCTAGTGGCCCGGCACTCTTGTTGTGATGAGTGCACAGGCTGCGTAGCCTTTCGGCCACGTGCTCAAAGCTGTCACTCCGAGCGCCAGCGAGGAATCTAGAGGCGTCTTGCTACGGATCGACCTCGACTTGAGGGCAGCGACCTTAGGTTCCTCACTCCGTTCGGAACGACAGAAGTGAGCCATTCGGAACGACAGGCGTGGGTGCACTGCGTTGCCGTCTCCCTCTATGGGCTGCGCCAGCCTGTCATTGGAGTGCCCGGCGTACGAAGATCCGAGCACTAGGCTTCGCGGTAGATCTCGACGGCGGCGTGGGTTAGGACGCTGCCCTTCATGGGGACCTCGGGCTTCATGAGCCGCACCCTCACTGCCTCGACGCCGTTGTGGGCCAAGGCTCGCTCTGCGATGGCCGCAGCGACGTTTTCCAGCAGGTTGCGGCTGGGGCCCTCGACCACGTCCTTTATGTCCCGGTAGACCTCGGAGTAGTCGACCGTGTCGTTCAGGTCGTCGGTCCGGCCTGCCTTGGCGAGGTCGGTGAAGATGTCGAGGTCGACCACGAAGCGCTGGCCGAGCTCCTTTTCGGCGGGGTTTACGCCGTGGAAGCCGTAGAAGGTCATGCCTCTCAGCTCGATCTTGTCCCTCAATGCTGCTCCGTGCGTGCGGCCAGGTCTAGGATGCCGCGGGCTCGCTTTACGACCGGGGCGTCTACCATGCTGCCGTCGACGGAGACCGCGCCGGTGCCTGCCCGCTCGGCCTCGTCGAAGGCGTCGACGATGCGGGTGGCCCAGGCGACCTCCGAGTCTAACGGGCCGAAGCTCTCGTTGATTGTGTCGATCTGGGCCGGGTGGATGGCGAACTTGCCCTTGAAGCCGAAGCCTCTGGCCGAGGCGCAGTCGCGACGCAGGCCGTTTTCGTCGCGGAACCTCACGTAGGGCGTGTCGATGGCCAACACCCCGGCGGCCCGGGCCGCGATGCAGACGGCGCTGCGGGCGTATGCGACCTCGTCGCCGCTCCCGGTGCGCTCGATCATCATGTCGTTGGCCAGGTCCTCCGCTCCGAAGGCTACGGCGGCCACCCGGGGCGCGGAGCATATCTCGTATGCGTTAACCACGGCCATGGCGGACTCGATCCAGGGCACGAGGACGATGCCGCCCTGATCCATGCCGCGCTCGGCCTCCAGCCTGCCGATGGCCTCGCCTATGCCGGCGACCTCATCCGCCGACGCGGTCTTGCCGACGGTGATGCCGAAGACGCCCGGCATGACCGCGGCTTCGAGGTCCTGATCGATGAGGCCGGTGCCGGTGGCGTTGACTCGCGGGATGACCGGGATGCCGGTCTCGATCAGCCGGGGGAGGAAGGAGGCGACGGTCGCCCTGCCCTTCTGCTTCTCGCTCCAGGGGACCGCGTCCTCCATGTCGGGCACGAATGCGTCGGGGGCAAGGCCCAGCGCCTTGGTGAGCATCCTGGGGTTGTTTCCGGGCACGAACAGGGGGCTGCGGAGGGGTCTCATGGCGGCTGCCAATTGTATCACGCGCGGTTTGACAGCCCCGGAAACGGCGTGATTATATGACGCCCCATGACCGCTCCGCGTATCGAGATCATAGGCGTTACCGGGCTTCCAGAGATAGGGCCCGGCGCCCGGCTTGGCGAGCTGGTGGCCAGTGCGAGCAGGGCCCAGGGCACACCCCTGCAGCCGGGGGACATCGCCGTGGTCACCCAGAAGGCCGTATCGAAGGCCGAGGGCAGGCTGGTCGACCTGGGAAGCGTGGAGCCGTCGCCATTCGCGCTGGAGTTCGCGAGTCAGAGCGGGAAGGACGCGAGGGTCGTCGAGGTGGTGCTCGGCGAGAGCCGGAGCATCGTCCGCTCCGACGCCGAGCGGGGGATCCTGATCACGGAGACGCATCACGGCTTCATCTGCGCCAACGCCGGCGTCGACTCGTCCAACGTTCCGGGCGAGGAGGTGGTGTCTTTGCTGCCCGAGGACCCCGACAGGTCTGCCGGGGAAATCCGTGAGCAGATACTCGACGCGGCGGGCGTCGAAACGCCCGTCATCATCACTGACACATTCGGCCGGCCGTGGAGGGAGGGGCAGGTGAACTTCGCAGTGGGCGTGTCCGGGATGGATGTCTCCAGGGACTACCGCGGGGAGGCCGACGCCTCGGGCAAGGTGATGGCCGTGACGAATATCGCCGAGGTCGACGAGATAGCGTCTGCGTCAGAGCTGGTGATGGGGAAGGTGGACGGGGTGCCCGCAGCTATCGTACGGGGGCATCGGTATCGGCGTGGTGACGGGGGTACCGGTGCGCTGCTGCGGAGCCGCTCGACGGACCTGTTCCGGTGAGCGGCCCCTTGGGCAGACAGGCGCCACAGCGCTTGGGCGCCTGTCTACAGGTGTTCGGCCTCGTCGCTACTCGTAGTCTTCGTCGATGGCGGGCTGGGGACGCACGTTGATCTTGGCGCTCTTGGCGAGCTGCTCGACTGATATGTCGTAGCCCCAGGCGGAGCCCTCGATGTAGTTGGGGAATTCCTTCTCGGTGCCGCATGCCAGGCAGGTGCCCTTGCTGGAAGGGCCGTTCGGCGAGGCTATCATCCACTGGTGCAGGCAGGTGGATTCCAGGACTTCGGGCTCGGCCACTGCGGACGATGCAACTGAGGTTTCCATATCTCCTTTACTCCTTGTTCAAGTTCAGCGCGCTCTCGTTACATGAATTGCGACGCAGGAATTGAAATGTATGATGCGCAATTCTAGCAAGGCGGTTCAGTATGAGTCAACGTATTTCGTAGCCTAATGGCGCGCATTTGCCAGATATAACGTTGTGTGGTGGCGACTGGTTGGCAGGCTTCCAGGGTACGAATGTACGAAATGCGTCAGATGGGCGAAGCTCGGGCAGACCTTCGACCCTTCGACGGGGCTCAGGACTACTCCCGGGGCGTAGTGCCTGGGGTCTCCTGGCCCTGGGCCGCCAGCGCTTCGCCCCATCCGCCAGCGCGCTTCTTGGGTCGATTATCGAGGTACCGGCGCACCCATCTATAGGCGAAGAAGAGGAGTACCAATACAGCCAGGGAGGCCACGAGCAGGAGCCAACCCACCAGGGTGTACTGGCCGGGGGTCGCCGCCTGTTGCTCCGGTTCGAAGAAGGGGCCGGCTTCTAGCGATGCTCCCCTGAAGAGCCCGGACCTCGCCGTTCCAACGAAGAGCTGCGCGGCAGCCCCATAGCTGTCATAGCTGTCCGGCACAGCCAGAGACGATACGCCCAGGGTCCTCAGGCCATGGTTGACGGGCTGCCAGGACTCGCCGCCGTCGTCGGACCGGAATACGCCCTCGGAGTCCGTGCCCACGAACACGTTGCTGTCGCCGGCGAAGTCCGGCGAGATGGCGATGGCGAAGAACGTCGACCCGTCCCTGAGTCCTCCCTTCAGGCGCGTCCATGAGCCGCCCCCGTCGGTGGACCTGTAGAGGCCGTTGGTGGTCCCGGCGAACAGCGTGGAGTCTGAGGCGAAGGCCGGCGACATTTGGACGGCCTGCACCCGGAGGCTCTCCAGGCCGTTGTTGACGGCCTGCCATGATTCGCCGCCGTCGTCGGACCGGAAT
Organism: Dehalococcoidia bacterium; assembly: GCA_965204975.1. GTDB lineage: Bacteria > Chloroflexota > Dehalococcoidia > Lucifugimonadales > CAJWER01. The sequence continues at coordinate 2,434,469 of OZ242024.1, read as the reverse complement.
ACGCCCTGGGAGATCGTACCCGCGAATAGCGTGCGGTCGCTCCCGAAGTCCATGGATACTGCGAGCTCCCAGACGGACCCGCCATCGAGGTCGAAGGGGCCCTCCCAGGAGTCGCCGCCATCATTGGACCGGAAGACGCCCGGCGCCCCGCCGGCGAAGATCGTGCGGTCGGCGGCGTAGTCCGGCGAGAAGGCGACGGCGGGGAAGGGCCATTCCGCGTTGGTGGAATCGAGCCCGCCGACATCCAGCCGGAGCCACTCGTTGCCGCTGTCGTTCGTCCGGAAGACACCCCTGGAGGTGCCGAGCAGGACCGTCTCGTCCGAGGTGAAGCCGGGAGACACGGCTATGGACCACACGTCGGGCAGCATCCAGTTCTGGGCCGCGCCGGCATCGAGACCTTTGGTAATCTCCTGCCAGGTGTCGCCGCCATCCGGCGATCTCGTAACTCCGCCTTCGGAGGTGGAGAAGAAGAGGATCGAGCTCGAAGCGAATTCGGGCGCCAGGGCCACGCTTCGGACGTTGGTTATGGCAGTAAGGCCCTTGGTGAGCTGGAGCCACGTGGTGCCACCGTCGTTGGAGCGCAGGATGCCGCCGTTGCCCGCGCCCGCGAAGAGCGTGGCGTCGGATGCATAGCTAGGGGAGACGACCAGCCCCTGCACGCGGGTGTCCGTGATTGAGCGCTCATCGTTGAGCTGCTCCCAGGAGTCTCCGCCGTCCACGGAGCGGAATATCACGCCGTAGGCGCCGGCGAAGATGGTGAAGTCGGTCTGGAAGGCGGGTGAGAACTCCACGGCGGGGAAGCGTTCGAACGCGAGGCCCTCGTTGACCTTGGCCCAGGTGCCGCCGCCGTCGGTGGAGCGCAGGATACCGCTGTGGAGGGTCCCCGCGAGCGCTGTGGAGTCGAGGGCGAAGTTGGGCGAGAGGCTGATCGCGATGGGGGACACCTGCCGGTAGGCCTCGTCGATCTCGGCCCACGTTGCGCCACCGTTTGTGGAGCGGTAGAGCCCTCCGTCCGGCGTGGTGAAGTCGCCGCCCCCGAAGGACTGGCCGGTCCTTCGGCCAAGGAGCCCAGCGAAGATGGTCGAGTCGGACGAGTAGTTTGGGGAGATCCCAAGGGACAGCACGGTGGCGCCGGTCAAGCCGGTGTCCGCCGCGTTCCAGGAGGCGCCACCGTCAGTGGTCTGGTAGACGCCGTCGGTCGTTCCCGCAAACAGGGTGGAGTCCTCTGAGTATGTGGGAGATATGACGAGCACAAGGACTCGGGGGTTCTCTAGACCCTCGTTTACCTGTTCCCACCTGCCTCCGCCGTCGGTGGAGCGGTAGACTCCGCTGGGCCCAGCGGCGAAGACCGTGCCGTCCGTGGCGAACGTTGGCGACACGACGATGCTCGCGATCACTCTTCCGACGGTCCTTGCGCCGATCCTGCGCCACGTGGAGCCCTTATCGACGGACATCAGGACTCCGCGGCCGTCCGTGCCGGCAAAGATCGTCCCGTCGTTCGCGAACGCGGGCGACGCAGCGAGCGACCACGCGAAGCCGCCGGTCGGGCCGATGGACTCCCACCAGCCGTCGGCGCGCGCCGTTTCGGGCTCAGTCACCACGAGGGCGACCAGAACAGCCGCGACCAAAGCGGCTATCGTACGTGTCCAGGGGTGTGTAGTCATGCGAATCTCCGGACGGGGGGCGCAGCTACGCCGGCCCAGCTTGCGCTAGCTATAAGTCTAGCAATTGCGAGCCGGGACGGTCAAACGAGAGTGGCTGGGCTATGCCTATGTCGGATGGCGCAAGGCGACCCGGGCGATAGCCTCGCCGCCAGTGTCGTAAGATGCACGGGCAATGACACATGACCTGCCGGCGGAGACGAGTGAGACGCCTGTCCCGAAGGCGATGCTGATCGACCTGGACGACACGATCATCCACTTTCCCGGCCAGGAGGAGAGCTGGCGCGAGGTGTGCGCCGCTGGAGCAGCGCGAGTCCCGGGCCTGGATGCCGACGAGCTGTTCCGCGAGATCACCCTGACGCGCTACTGGTACTGGTCGGACCCGGAGCGTCATCGCATCGGAAGGCAATACCTGAACGCGGCCAGCGTCGGCATCGTCCGGCTGGCCCTTGGGAAGCTGGGGTTCGACCTGCCCGACCTGCCCGACCTGGCCCGGGACATGGGGTTGTCGTACAGGGCGATGCGCGAAGGGGGCGCCGAGCCGATTCCGGGTGCGGTCGAGGCCCTGGAGCGGTTCAGGGACCGCGGGATAGGGCTTGCGATGATCACCAACGGATCGGGCGAGGTACAGAGGGGCAAGGTCGAGCGGTTCGACCTAGCCCGGCACTTCGAGCACATCTTCATAGAGGGCGAGCTGGGCTATGGCAAGCCGGACCGGCGGGTCTACCTGGGGGCGATGGAGGCTCTTGGGACGGAGCCCGACGAGACGTGGTGCGTGGGCGACAACCTGGAGTGGGAGGTATCCGCGCCGCAGAGGCTGGGGATCTACAGCGTGTGGGTCGGTCCGGCGGGGGAGGGCCCGCCGGCGGAGTCGGGAGTTATGCCGGACCGGGTTGTGGGTTCGATCGCTGAGATTGGGCTTTAGGCGGTATCCTGTAGTCATGAAGATCAAGTACTTCCAGGACACCGATACCTTGTACATCGAGCTCTGCCCGGCTGATGTGCAGGAGACGCGCGAGTTGGATGAGAATACCCTGCTCGATCTGGACGGCGAGGGGAGGCTTTGCGCCATGACCATAGAGCACGCGAGCGAGCGCATGGCGATTCCCGACTTCTCCTACGAGCAGGTTCCTGCCTGACGTAAACGGGCCAGTCCTTCCAGATTGCCCACCCACTCAACGGGCGCCGGCCTGGCTCCTCCACTCCGTGGCTTCTCTCCAGGCACTGGCCTGCTACATCTGTCTGTGCTAATGTTCGCGGCAGACTGGATAGCTGGGAGATGGGCCATGGCAGACCATTTGGAGGCGCTGCAGCAGGTTGTGCAGGAGGCCATAGACGGGGAGAGGCTGGGGCAGCCGCAGTTTGTGCGGTGCGTTGCGCGGGCGCCGGACGGCGGGTCGCTGGACTCGTCGCTGGAGGCGCTGGCGTCGATGGGCGAGTCGTGGTTCGGCGGGCCTGCCGCCTCCAGCATGCGCCGAGGCGAGGGCAGCGGCGCGTACCTGACCGAGATGTCGACGTGGGACACGGGCCAGGGGGCGCTGATAACGGTGAGCGCCACCGGCGGGAGCGGCACTGCGGACATCGACCTGATGGTCGTCGGCAGCCGCGGCACACTCTATCACCGAGCGTGAGGCTATGAGCAAGTACGGAGTCCTGTTAGCGGGCGCGAAGCGCACACACCAGCAGAGCCACGCCGACGTGTTCGCGGCGCACCCCGACTGCGAACTGGTGGCGGTGGCGAGCGAGAAGGGCGACCCGGAGGGTCGCGTCGTCCAGTACCAGGAGCTTGCCGACGACCTGGGCCTGCCGCATATCGCGGACATGGACGAGGCGCTGGGGCGCGACGACGTGCACATCGTCAGCTCGACGCCGGCGGTGGAGCGGCGCGGGGTCGTTGCGGCCAAGGCGATGGAGGCGGGCAAGCACGTCTACCTCGACAAGCCGATGGCGGGCACGGTAGCGGACCTGGACATGATGGTGTCGGCGGCGGAGCGGACTGGCGTGGTGACGCAGATGTTCACGCAGAACCTGGCCGGGTGGGTGCAGGACGCGAAGCGCGCCGTGCAGTCCGGCGAGATCGGCGAGCTGCGGGCGATCCACACCGAGAATCTCTTTTCGAAGGGGCGCGCGGGCTCGGTGCCGAAGGGCACGGTGCGCAGGGAGAGCGAGGAGCTCGACCGGTACACGTACCTGGAGGCCAAGCGTGAGATGTTCGACGTGGGCATCTACAGCCTGGGCTTCATCCACGAGGTCACGGGCGGGCTGGGCTTCGAGTCGGTGCTGGGTCACACGGGCAACTACTTCTTCGCCGAGCACATGGGCGCTGGCGTCGAGGACTTCGGCGCGATGATGGCGACGCTGGAGGGCGGCGTGACGGCGACGGTGCTGGGGGGCCGGTTCGGGTGGATGAGCCACCCGCTCAGCGGACCGCAGAAGGTCGTCGTGGTGGGCACTGAGGGGACGATGAGCTTCGACCCATTTTCTCTGCGGGTCGAGGTGTACAACAACGAGCCGGACTTCGTGCAGCCGGCGGTGGACCCGTACGACCCGATGGGCATGTGGGGTGCGTCGCATCCCGCGTACGCGCCCGCGCCCAAGCAGCGGTGGGTGTCGCTTCGCTCGGGCAACGTGATGGCCGACGACGTGGCGGCGTTCGTGAAGGCGATCGACGACGGCACGCAGCCTGACATGAACGCGAAGCGTGCGGCGGCGCTGACCGAGGTGATCCTGGGCGGGTTCATATCGGCCGCGCGGGGCGAAGAGGTCAGCCTTCCGCTGCCACGGGAATAGGAGGGCTCACCGCAGAGGTCGCGGAGGGCGCAGAGGTTCCGGGGATTCAGCTATGGCGACACAGACTGAGCACGCATATGTCGAGAGAGACGAAGCGATACTTGGCGGCGAGCCGGTCATCAAGGGCACGCGGACGCCGGTGCGGGCAGTCGTAGAGCTTTGGCGTCTGGGTTACGCGCCTGAGGAGACTGTCAGGGAGCTTCCGCACCTTTCTCTGGCGGCGGTGTTCGACGCGCTCAGCTATTACAGCGACCACCAGGACGAGATCAACGGTTACATCGAGCGTAATCGGGTGCCGGGCAGCAGGGAGTGACGCGCCTCTCGGAGGTGTGACAACGCAGCGCACCCACTCCTGTCGTTCCGAGAGAAGTGAGGAACCTAAGGTCGCTGCCCTCAAGACGACGTCGAGCAGCAGCGAGAGTCTCTAGATTCCTCGCTGGCGCTCGGAATGACAGCTTGAGCGGCTACAGTCTTGGTACTCATCAGTCGTTCGTTGAGTGAATCTTCCCTAGACGCCTAGCTCGGCGTAGACGGCTTCGGAGACGGCTGCGAGGGCGCGGTCTATGGCCTTGCCGTTGGTGACTTGCTTGGCCATTAGGGCTATGGCGTAGGGGCCGGACGGGGCGAAAACTATGCCCACGTCGCAACGGACGCTGGTCACGCCGCCCGTCTTGTGGGCGGTCCTGGTGCCGGGCGGGAGGCCGTAGGGGATTATGGTGGCGGCCTGCTGGCGCTCCAGTATGTCCATCGAGGCGGCGGTCGACGCCTCGGAGAGCAGCTCGCTCCGGTAGAGCATCTCCAGCAGGCGGACCATGTCGCTAGGCGAGGAGACGTCGGAGCGCTGTTCTGACAGGCCGTCGGAGCCGGGCACGGTGCGGCCGTGGGCCAGGGCGTCGGCGACGAGCCGGGTGCCCTCAAATATGTCGTCGGTCTCGACGCCGTACATGCTGTAGAGGAGCTGCTTGCAGGTCATAGGGAGGCTGGTCTTGCTCAGGCCGAGCTTCCGCATGGTGTCGTTGAGGTTGTCGCGGCCCACGAGGTTGTAGAGCATGTCGGTGGCGGTGTTGTCGCTGACGATGATCATCAGCATGGCGAGGTCGTGGATGGTGAGGCGGAGTCCGCTGTCGAGCTCCTTCAGCGTGCCGCCGCCGGGCGACCGGACGTCGTCGGTCAGCTCCAGCCGGGCCGCTGGGTCTACGATGCCCTGGTCGACCTGGCGGTATAGCTCGACGAGGATAGGGACCTTGAAGGTGCTGGCGGTGAAGAAGAGCTCGCCGGCACGGTGGCCGAGCTCCTGGCCGGTCTCCAGGTGCTTTGCAGCCATGCCGGTGACGGCGGGGACGGCGGCGATTGCTGAGTCGATTTGGTTCACGCGGTCGCCTCGCTAGTCAGTCTCATCATGAGGCGTGTCGGGCCCATGTCGCTTTCTCAGCGTGCGCGTGAACAGCCCATGAGCGGAAACTCCGCCTATGGCTACGAGACCCATTGCGTTGACACCGCCAACGGCGATGATGCCCACGGCGTTGACACCGCCGACGGCGATAATGCCCACGGCGTTGACGCCGCCGACTGCAACGCCGCCGAGAGCCTTCCAGGGCAGTTTCGATAGCTTCATGCGGGTACTTTACCAGTGGAGCCTGTAGGCCTCAAGCTACGACCAGCGCAGGTAACTGTTCAGAGTTGATGCGACATGGTCAACCTTGCCCTTCGCCAGCGAGAGGGGGAAGAGGCCGAGCAGCTTCGCCTCAGGACTACTTCGGGCGGCCCCTAGGGTGCGCTAGTCCTCCCGGAGGGTGGCGGCGTAGGTTCTTAGGGGGCCGCGGAGGGCGAGGCTTGCGGGGAGGATTAGGGACGTGACGACGCCCATGGCGATCATGGCCGCCCTGAGGCTGAGGACATCGGCGATGCGGCCGTAGACGATGGGGGCGAGGGTGCCGCCGACCTCGGTGGCGGTGTAGTAGTAGCCGTAACCGGTGGCGCGACGGCGGGACGGGATGAAGGCGGACACGGTCGCGTAGAGTACCGAGGACGTGCCGTTGAGTCCCATGCCGAGTACCAGCATCAGGGGCGCTATGGCGTATGTCGGGGAGGCGAGGGAGGCGACGAGGAGCAGGGCGGTCAGGCCCTTGGTGCCCCATATGAGACTGATGGAGCCGTAGCGGTCGTCGAGCCAGCCGCACACGAACTTCCCGGCGGCGCCCCCGGCGAGCAGGAACAGCAGCATGACGAAGACCTGTTCGTCGGTGAGGCCCTTGTCCTTCATGACGAACGGCAGGAAGGCGAGGGCGGCGGCGCGGGTGCCGGAGTCGAGGAATCCCACGCCGCTGAGCGTGCCGAACGCGCGGAGGTCCGTGGACTCCGGGTCCTGGGCCGCCGGTCCGGCGGCCAGGGGGGCAGGCCGGCCGCCGGACGCGATGGCGCGGCGGGCCAGCGCGGACAGAGCCATGAACGCAAGTCCGGCGAACCCGACAGCGTAGAGCGTGCCGCGCCATCCGTACCTGGCGGCCAGGAGCAGCGTCACGGCAGGGGCCGCGAGCTTGCCCAAGTCGCCCGCGAAGTTCACGGTCCCGACGGCGGTGGACCTGCCGCGCGCGTCGTGGGAGCGCGAGACCATGCTGGTGGCGAGGGGGTGCTGCGTCCCGCCGCCGAGGCCGGCGACCAGGGTTGCCGTCAGCAGCAGCGGGAAGGTGGTCGCCGCCGCCATGCCGATGAGGCCCGCGGCCACCCAGACGTTGCCGCCGATCAGCAGCCAGAACTCGCCCACCCGCTCGCCCAGGTACCCGGAAGGCACCTGCAGCACGGCGGACGCGCCGTTCTGCACCGAGCGGAGCAGGCCGGTCTGGGTGTACGTGAGGAGGAGCTGCGGGTCGGACTGGATGAGCGGCAGCAGGGGCACGGTGATGGCGAAGAACAGGTCGCTCCACACGTGGGTTGCCGAGGCGAATACGAGGGTGTTCCTCGCCCTGCCCTTCTCAGCGCCGTGCACGTGGCCTAGCTCCCCACGGGCGAGCGGGAGGCGCACCCGGGCCCGGCCGCGTATCCACGCCCCTTGCAGCAGGGGGTCATGGCTATGCGACCGGCCGAGTGCGGACCTCTGTTGGTCAGGATCTCCCTCAGGCCCCGCCCAGCCCGGCCTCCCCAAGCTCGCGGTGGGCCTTTCGGAGGAGGCCCTCGGTCTGCGCCCAGTCGACGCAGGGGTCGGTGATGGAGACGCCGTATTCGAGGTCCGAGGGGTCGTCCAGGGACTGGCTGCCGGGGTTGAGGTGGCTCTCCAGCATCAGGCCGACGATGCCCCTGTTCCCGCCCAGCCGCTGGCCCATCACGTCCTCGAAGGCTATGGGCTGCCGGCGGTGGTCCTTGTTGGCGTTTGCGTGGGAGCAATCGATGACGAGGTGCGGAGGCAGCTCAGCTTCCTCGAGCAGCGCGATGGCCTCGGCGACGGACGCGGGGTCGTAGTTCGGCCCATTCTTGCCGCCTCGCAGCACGAGGTGGGCGGTCGGATTGCCGGCGGTCTGGACGATGGAGGCAACCCCATTGTCGTCGATGCCGAGAAATACGTGGCGCGAGTACGCGGCGACGATGCCGTCGACGGCGATCTGGATGCTGCCGCCGGTGCCGTTCTTGAAGCCGATGGGCATGCTAAGGCCGCTGGCGACTAGCCGGTGAGTCTGGCTCTCGGTGGTCCGTGCGCCGATGGCGCCCCAGGCCACCAGGTCGCCCAGGTACTGGGGCGTGAAGGGCTCGAGCCACTCGGTCGCCGTGGGGAGGCCGAGTGCGCAGACTTGGAGCAGGAACTCGCGAGCCCTCGCAAGCCCGGTGCTCACGTCCGAGCTACCGTTCAGGTGCGGGTCGTTGATCAGACCCTTCCAGCCGACAGTCGTGCGCGGCTTCTCGAAGTAGACCCTGCCCACGACGAAGATGCGGTCCTTCAGCTCCTCGGCCAGGGCGCGCAGCCGGGTGGCGTACTCCAACCCGGCGACGGTGTCGTGGATGGAGCAGGGGCCGACGATCATCAGCATGCGGTCGTCTTCGCCCGAGACTATGCGCTCGATCTCTTTCCTGTGGCCCGCGACCCGGTCCTCGATCTCGGGCGTGGCGGGGAATCTCTTCCAGTACTCCGACGGCGGGTCCAGCGGGGTGATGCTCTCTACGCGGATGTTCTGTGTTTGCGAAGCTGTCTGTACCATTGTCGGTTTCTTGTATCTCCTTGAGTTGAGGTGTTTCAGCCGGGCAGGTGTCTTCGCCAATAGCCTGGGCGCCAATAGAGGGGCGCCAGCTCGGCCTGGCTAAACCAGCCCCGCGCCGGGGAGAGGACCTCAGCGGTCACGTCACTCCTCGGCAGCAAGGTACTGCACCTCTTCTTTCATTCCACGGTCCCGCAGGCTCACGGCGTCCTTCAGGTAGACGAACTGCACGTCGCGCTGGGGCTTTTCGCTATTCACCAGCATCAAGACACGTATGCAGCGGTCCTGGCTGCCCGGCACGGGGATTTCGGTGGCGCAGAGCAGCGCCAAGTCGGTCCACCCCATGCGGCGCGCCGCCAGTGGAGGGAACTCGGCGTCGAGGTCCTGGGTGACGGTGAAGTATATGGCTGCGATGTCGTCAATCTGCGTTCCGTTCGCCTCGACCATGTGCCGAAGCAGCTCAGCCGTGGCGTCGAGTATTGCCTCGCTCGTGTTCTCGTCCGCGGTCGTAGCGCCGCGGATGCCCCTCATGCTCATCGGATCACCCTCACCTCAGTCCTCTCCCGTCGAGGGAGAGCATGGCGGACTGCCACTCCCCCTGAGGCTGGCCGCGAACTCAGCCGCCGCCACCGCCGGGTCTCCGGATGCGCTCTCGATCGTGTCGATCAGCGCGCTTCCAACCAGCGCCCCTTCGGAGAACTGCGCGACCTCGGAGACGTGCTCCGGTCTCGAAATGCCGAAACCGACCAGGATGGGCAGGTCCGTATGGCGGCGTATTCTCCCGACCAGTCCACGAACGTCGCCGTGCACCTTTGCGCGAGCGCTGGTCACGCCGGTCACGCTGACGCAGTATATGAAGCCGCCTGCCTGTTCGCAAGCTAAAGCGATGCGTTGTTCCGTGCTCGTGGGAGCAAGGAGGGGGATGAGGTGGAGGCCGCGCCGCCGGCACTGGTCGGCGAAGGGCGCGCACTCCTCGGCGGGCAGGTCGGCGACGATGAAGCCGTCGCACCCCGCGTCGGCGGCCGCACCTGCGGCGTTGGCGAGCCCGTACTTGAGAAGCGGGTTGTAGTAGCCCATCAGGAGCAGTCCCGCATCGGCGTCGTGCTGCCGGACGTCCCTGGCTGCGTCCAGGCACGTGTCGAACGTGACACCCTGGCGGAGCGCGTGGAGGCTGGACCGCTGTATCGTCGGCCCCTCCGCCAGCGGGTCGCTGAAGGGCACGCCAAGCTCCAGCACGTCGGCGCCCGCGTCGAGCAGGGCGCCGGCGATGCGCGTGGACGTTTGGACGTCAGGGAAGCCGACGGTGAGGAAGGGCGCGAGGGCTGGTCGCCCCGCCGCGGCGGCCTTCGCCAGCCTCGTGTCGATGCGGTTCGTCATCGGTCCGGCCTATGTATCCTCCAGAGCCAGGGTCGCCGCCAGGGCCAGGAGGTTCTGGGCCGCGTGGGCCGCGAAGGGCGGCCAGAGAGACCCGGTCCTCAGGTACAGCCACGACAGCAGCAACCCGATAACGAACAAGGGTAACACGACTGCGAGACTGGCGTGGGCCGCGGCGAAGACCGCCGAGGCCACAGCGGCCGCCCGGAGAGGGCCCAGCGGCTGTACGAGGGCGGCGAGCAGGAACCCCCTGAAGAAGACCTCCTCTATGAGCGGCCCGGCGAGGCCCACGCCAGCGATGCTCAAGAACCTGGCTGGGCCCTCGGCGAGCAGCTCGTGGGGGAGCCTGGGCGGGACCAGCATGTCGAGGCCGAGGGCCGTGACGATCCTGACGTAGACCGCGCCCACCCCAAGGCTCGCCAAGAGCACCAGGCCCGGCAGCACGAGCCCCTGGGGCAACGGCGGCGTTACGAACCCGACGGGCCGCCAGCCGCCACGGTCCCGAACGCCGAACAGCCATACCGCGGCGAACATGCTCGAGTGGGGGAGTACCAGTACGACCACGGTGACGGCAGGGCCGGGCTCCAGCAGTGCGAGAACGGCAACTGCCACGGCGGAGACGGCTACTATCAGGCCGGTTGCGCGGACGACGTCCCAGGTGTTCCATGGAACGCCCTCAGGCGCCATCTTGTCCGGGTCGAACACGCTCACTCCTTTCGGCAGCCCTGCGGGCCGGTTGGTATAATTCGTCGGAGGCCCGAAGGTGGGCCAGTATAGCGCGGCGGGGGATGAACCTGCGATGGACTCCAGCGGATTTGCTTTGAAGGGTGAGACCGGCAGCAGGCGTGTCGAGCTGGAGTGCGAGCACCAGAGCGGCGTGCTGTACGTAGTCCCAAGCGAGTCGAGCTGGGTCTGCACCGAGGAGATGTTGCATGTGCACTCGCTGGCGGGCTTCCTGCGAGAGCTGACGGAGCTCGAGGACCCCGAGGTGGGCGCGGCGATGCAGCGGTGGGGGCTCTACTACCGGCCCCGCGCCCTTGCAGAGAAGGAAGAGCCGGGGTAGTCGAACTCCGGCACGCTCGGCCGCTAGCTATTTCGGAGGGACACCGTCATGGGACGTCTATCTGAATGTCCAGGCTTACCAAATCGTCAATTGTGAGCATTCCTGCATCCTGCTCAAAGTGAGGAATAATGAACTTTGCGATTGACGACGACTCGCCAAACACAACCACCCAGATTTCATAGGGCAACTTGTTGGTGGCACACAACTTGGCCCTCTGCAACTCTGCGGCAGTAAGACGAATTGAGGACGGAAACGATCCTCCAGCAGACTTGACCTCAATGAAGCGCTCTGGACGTTGATCTGTTGACTCAAGAACGAGTAAGTCTGCGCCAGGAAGGAATCCGTCTTCCAGAGGCACTAGTTCCAAGTTCGTATGGCCGATTCGCCGTACGCAACTTCCGGTATAGATCTCTCGTAGACGAGCCTCAACCCAATCTTCAGCCTCGGACGCGCGGGGAGCCCGAATGCTAATTGCTTCTTGCAGATCGGTCCGCCGAGCCCCAGATTCGCCCACCTTTTCAGTATCCTCGTGGATGACCCTACGACTCACCCCTGATCGACGAACTACTCGTGCTGGCCGATGTGGTTCTCCATATTCCGCAGGCGATTCTTGCAGAGGCGTCGCCCCCTTTCCAGATGTTGGAGGAACTAACCCTCCGAGGGCTGCCACGTTGAATCCAAGGTCTGCGGAGATTGGGATTACGCCATCGGCGCGCACGCGCGAATTCGGCTTGAACAAAACCTCTAGACCAATGTCGCGTGGCCAGCTGGCAGGCATCGTCTGCGAGTTAGTGTACCCAACGAGGAAGTCACCAGAGTCAGTACGCGCGAGAAGTACTTTGAGCAAGGACAAGTCAGGCATACGAGGATCGGTGGAGGATGTAATGTCGTCGGGCGCTCTGGGAAAGCCCCTATCGGCTGACCATGCAGGGTGACGGCTGGCTCCTGCTGCTTGCCTGTTCTGGTTAGCGATCCGGTAACGGCGATTCTTGCCACGTCGGGGGGTGAGTGTGAGAGGTGCAGCCACCATTGGTGCCGACACGGAGTAAGCCAGAAACTCAAAGGAACCCCATTTGGCGTCGTCAGTATCTAACGGGTGGCCACTGACGAAGTTCCCGAATTCCTCTAGGGACACGCTACCACCCAAGGGAATATCTATGTACAGCTGGCCACCACCACCCGTTGGGCCAGCATTACGTGTTCTTTCGATATTGAAGAAATCGCCGGGGGTCACCTTCCGCCAGAAGATGCTCCTAATGATTCCTCCCACATCCTCAGCTTGCTGGGTCACAAGAACATCCTAAGTGGCTCCTGTGGTTCATAGCTACCGAACGCCTGATCTCCCCACACCTCATAGCCATCTCGGGGGCCCCTAGCAAATAGCTCAAGTTTTGGTGATGGAGACAACCGGTCAATCAACTCGTAGGCTTCGAAGGGCTTTTCTGAGTGTCTGCCTTGAGGCGCAAAGAGGACGCCCAAGACATCATTTCTTGAAGTTTGGGCCTTCCCTCGTACACAGAACAAGATGAACTCGGCGCAGTGCCGAATGTACAAGCCCATTCCCATACGGACACCCGCGTAGAGATCACCGCCCGCATCTAGAACCTTTGACCGGCTATTCTTCTTGGTCTTGATCCACGGAACAAGGACCTTGGGTGAGAATCCCCATGACTCCGCCAACACATGCGCTTCAACAACGAAGGTGCTGGTCGTCCAAAGATATAGGTGCGACCGACTGGCCGCCACGGATTGGACAGGCAATGCTTGGAGTTGCTCCAAAGTCAACGTTTGATAGTGGTTGGCTGCTCCTCGACTGCCACCACGTGACGGATGGACGGGGCTGTATCCGCTAGTTCCTCCACTCGACAACTTTCGGCTGTAGTCCCACGGGGGATCTGCCACTATGGTGGAGAAAGGTCCTAGGGGTAGAGGAGTGAAGACAGACGGCCCTTGCTCCTTCATGTTGCTTCCGTAGCTTGTAGCCTTTCGAGAGACGCACGCATGGCACCTGTCCTCATCCTTGTGAAGTACTCTAGTTGCTCCTCGGTCTCGGTCAAAACATTGCTGACCCACGAAGCGTCATCATCGTCTAGATCGTACAGTTGGCAAACAAAGTCGTCCACCCTATGGTCAGATGCTATCAGGCCTTTACGCGCTTGTCTCGACTCTTCGGCAATTTTCCGGGCAAGTTCAACAACTTGTGCATCGCCAAATGGATCAGGGATAGGCAACCCCTTTAAGACTCTCAATGTCACGTAGGGATGAGAGCGCCATTGGTTCTCCCCAGACCATCTCAGGTACCACGCCAGCATAGGCCTAGAATTGATAACTCCTTGGAGGTAGTCTAACAGCCACTCGTCCTCTCGGGAGGCCACAACGATGTAGAAGACGGTTTGCGTCGCCGCTGCCCCGCTCTCATCAACCGCTGCCCTGAGGCCCACGCCTGTCTTCCTTACTAATAGCTTCTTCGACTCGAAGTGATCCATCGGCTTATACCTAATGCCGGACACTCCAAGCTTGATGAACCGACCCGGCTTGGCCGAGTAACGGTCCATATCCTCACCGGCGATAAGCGGGTGCCACTCAGTTTCATTGGTGGATTTCGCAATGATCGTGTGTCGGGGGGAGTCTCTTCCTATAGAGGCTGCACATGAAGTACACGGGATGGCATTTGGAACAGGTGGAGCCGCGCGATGTGTCCCACAAACCCTACAGGAGACCGTGATGCCTCGTTTGCCTATCTCTACTCCCCGGCCCAAATGAACCCTCCGCGACCACTTGAATGACGGACGTCCTGAGAACTTCTGGAACACGCTATAGTCCGACTCGGCCTGCGCGATATTGAACACTGATCCCGTGTTGTCCGCGAAGCGGGCTTGTCGAACGCGGTGAGAGTGACGTTCCCTTATGTCCTTGAAGGAGACCGTTCCTTGCCCAAGTAGCTTTCGTTGTGAAGACGGAATCTGCAGGCATTCAACCTGATGGTTCGCCTCTGCGGCACCCTGCTGCATGACTATCACTGCGGTGCTTCGATAAACACCCTCAAACACACCCTCCCCCAGCCGAGCAATCAGGAGGATGGTGTGCTGCAAGAGCATTTCTCTGAGGCCCTGATGATCTGGCTGGAAGACAGCGTCAGGCAAGATGAAGCCTAGCAGTGCTCCTGGCCGAGTGACCTTTAGGGCTCGTTCGACAAACAGGTCGGAAATGTCGAACTGGCCGGTTGCAAGACGGTAGCCACTTTCTCTGTACGAGGATCGTTTCTGGGGTAGCTCACTGCCCCAGGGAGGGTTCATGATCACGGCATCTGGAGGATGCTGACTCCATTGGCAGTTTGGATTAAGGGCATCGCCCACAGAGACCTTTGAGTTGGAACCGAGGGACAACCTGGAATCGGCGGCTGCCGCGGGATTGATATCAATGCCGGTCGTCTCCAATGTCCCGCTGGCCAAGCGGCGCATGGCCTTCAAGAGGGCTCCTCCACCGCAGGCAGGATCAACCACGGAGCGTACTTGGATGTTCCTAGATGCCGCCGCAGCTAGTATCTCCGCAGCGACCCACTCTGCTAATGGCTCAGGTGTATAGAAGGCCCCGAATTGTTTGCGAAGAGATGGAGACTCCAAGTTCATGGAGGCTCAGACGAGCTCGTCGTCTTCGCTGGACACGGGGGCTATCTGGCCGGACACCGGGTCGAGGACCTGGTGGTAGACCGACGAGAACTCGTCATCGTCACCCGGCTCGGTGTCATCGCTGGACCAGTCCTTGACCGCGACGGTCTCGTACTGGCTCACCTCCCCCTTGCTGACGCCGCCGCCCGGGGTGATTCCGGCCAGGGACCCCCTTTGGGCCGCCCGGCTGCCGTTCTTTTGGGATGGAAATGAGACAGAGCCGATCTGCGAGGCGTGCTGGAAGACCTCCCTGATCATGATGACGCAGTCCCGCTCGGCCACGCTCTTCACGGCCGCCTCGTACCTGTTGCCGCCGCGCATCAGCCTGGTGAGCCTGGAACCCAGGCGCGGCTCCACCTGCCCCAGGTAGCCGTCCCCAATGCCGTAGGCCCTTAGAGACCTGCCTTCGACTCTGAGTGTTACCGGGTGCCCGGGCGCCTCCTTCAGCAGGTCGGACGTACGGCCCAGGTTTATCAGGGGAGTGGCCGCCGACTTTCCGCTCTCCTCGATGAACACGCGGCGGGACTCGCTCACGCCTGCCGGGGGGCCGGCCTCGCCGTCCGCGAGCTTCCCCAGCCGGTCGAGATTCTTCCTGGCGATGGGGTTGTGCGGTGAGAGCTCGAGGACTCGCCCGAAGGCGGACCGGGCCTCGGCGACCCTGCCCACCTCGGTCAGCGCCTTGCCCATCCGGTTATATGCCTCGACGTCGTTGGGGAACGCCGCGAGGATGGCCCGGTTGGCGTTCACGGCATCGGCCCAGCGGGACTCCATCGCGAGGGCGACGGCCTTCTTGGCCAAGTCTCTCTTCATTCCCTGTCTATCCGTCTCGTGGGATTGCGAAGCCATTCCGACTCCGGATTTGGCGGGATTCTAGCCAACCTCAGGCATGGACGCAAGGCACTTTCGGCGTGGAAAACGGGACTGCCGTCATGGGCCCGCGACGGTCAGGAATCATACTTCCCTGCGAGGCTTCGCAGCCTGATTCTCATGATGTCGTTCAGCGCCAGCACGGAGTCGCGGAAGGGCCGGACCTTGCTCCGTGGCTGGTAGTGCCACTGAATGGGGACCTCGACGACCGACAGGCCCCGCTTCCTTGCCACGTAGAGGAGCTCGACGTCGAATCCGAGGCCGTCGACGGCCATGACGGGGAACAGTGCGCCGGCCGCGTCCGCGGTGAGGCACTTGAACCCGCACTGGGTGTCCTGGAGACCGCGTACGGCGAGGAGCCTGACCACCCAGTTGAATACCCTGCCCATCACGTGTCTCGCGTGAGGCTCGTTGAACCTCCTGGCGCCGGGGGCTTCACGAGACGCGATCATCACGTCGTAGCCCTCTTCGGCCCTGGTGAGGAAGGCGTCCAGCTGATCGATGGGCATGGCGAGGTCTGCGTCCGCCATGAATCTCAGCCGGCCCCTGGCCGCGAGCATGCCCTGCCTGACGGCCCAGCCCTTTCCGCCGTGGGCGACTGGGAGGACCCGGATACCGGGTACGCGGCGTCCGGCCTGTTCCACGATCTCCCGGGTCCGGTCGGCGCTGCCGTCGTCGACCACCAGCACCTCCCAGGTGAAGGAGCGCCGGCCCAGGTAGCCTGCGATCTGTTCCAGCGTACGGCCAATGCGCGCCTCTTCGTTGTAGGCGGGCACGACCATAGAGAGGTAGGGCCTGTCCTGGGGAATGGCGGCTACCCCGCTCTCTCCAGCTCGAAGGCGAGGTGAAGGGCACGGGCCGCGTCCTCCATCCTCTCCTCGCGGATTACGCAGGTGATGCGTATCTCCGAGGTGGAAATGAGCTCGATAGCAATGCCCGCATCGGCCAGGGCGCGGAACATCCTGGAGGCGTAGCCCGGCATGTTCTGCATGCCGGTGCCCACCACCGTCACCTTCGCGAGCTCCGACGAGGCGTCGACCTGGGACGCGCCCAGCTCGCTGCACACGGACCCGGCGACGTCCATTGCCGCGTCCAGGTCGGTGCGTTCGACAGTGAACGAGAGGTCCGTGCCCCCGTCCACGCCCGTGTTCTGGACTATTACGTCGACACTGATGTCGGCGTCTGCGAGTGGGCCGAATATCTCTGCCTGGAGGCCGACGCGGTCCGTCAGCCCACGCGCGGTGATCCTGCCGACATTCGCGTCGGTCGCGATAGCCCTGACCCTGTTCCTGATCTGGCCGACTCTGGTGCTCACGTTCGACTCCTTGTGAATCATCGTGCCCGGGCCTTCATGGAAGCTTGACGCGACCAGTATGGGCACGTCGTAGACGAGGGCCATCTCGATGGCCTGTGGCGGGAACTTGGCCCCGTAGCTTGCCAGCTCCAGCATCTCCTCGAAGCCGATCTCGTCGAGCCTCCGGGCCCCGGGAACGATGCGTGGGTTTGCGGTGTAGATGCCGTCAACGTCGGTGTATATCTCGCACCTGGCTGCGCCGAGGCCTGCGGCGATAGCGACGGCAGTCGTGTCGGAGCCGCCCCTCTCCAGGGTCGTGATGTCGAGGTCGTCGGTGATTCCCTGGAACCCGGCGACGATCACGATCTTGCCCGACTCGAGCTCTCGGGTGATGCGCTCCGGCTCCACCACAGCTATGCGCGCGCGCCGGTGGCGGGAGTCGGTGCGGATCCCCGCCTGCGCGCCGCTGAGGGATATTGCGCCGCACCCAAGGGAATGGAGCGCCATGGTCATCAGGGTGCTGCTCTCCAGCTCACCGGTGGCGAGCAGGGCGTCGAGCTCCCTGGTGTTCGGGCGGCCCGGGCGGGCCACTTCCTCGGCCCTCTTTATGAGCCTGTCCGTGGTGTCGCCCATCGCCGAGACGACGGCGACGACCCTGTCGCCGTTCGAGCTTGCACGGGCGATGCGGCGTGCCACTCTGCGGATCGCGTCGGCGTCGGCCAGGGAGCTGCCGCCGTATTTCTGTACGACTATCGGCAAGGGGTGTCTTACCCGTCTTCCACGTACAGGCGCGCCCCCTGGGGCGAGGGCTTGGTAACCCTGAACTCACCAGCCACCCCGGACTTGGAGGCGGCCTCTGCCATCTCGTAGCCGATGGTCATCCTGCGGCTGTTGGCGAAGGCGAGCACGGACGACCCCGATCCCGACAGGAACGCTCCCAGGGCTCCGGCGTCCATGGCGGCCCTGAGGATGTTCTTCATGGCGGGGAATACTTTCTCCCTGGCCTGCTGGTGGAGGCGGTCTTCCGTGGCCGTGCGCAGCAGGGACACGTCGCCGGTGGCCAGGGCGTTGACGAGCAGCCCGACCCTGCCGATATTGAACACGGCGTCGTCCCTGTCGATCTTGCGCGGCAGCAGGGAGCGCGCCTCCTCCGTTATCACCGGCTGGTCGGGCACGAACAGCACGGCGTCGAGGCCACTGGGCAGGGGGACGGACGACGCGACTATTCCATCGCTGCCGTTTACCACGATCTGCAGGCCCCCCAGGATGGCCGAGGCCACGTTGTCCGGGTGGCCCTCGACGTCCGCCGCCATGGCGAGCATCTCCTCCTTGCTGAACGGGCTGTCGCACAACTCGTTGCCGGCCATGATCCCCGCGACCACTGCCGCGGAGCTGCTCCCAAGCCCCCTGCCGACAGGGATCCTGTTCCGGCATACGATTCCCACCTGGGCAACGGGCTTCCCCATCCTGGCGAAGGGGACGGAGAAGGCGTCGATGATGAAGTTGCCCTGCCCCGCCGGGAGGTCGTCCGAGCCCTGCCCGGCGATACTGAACCCGGACTCACCGGCAGTGAACGTGATGGTGTTCCAGACGTCGAGCGCCATGCCCAGGCAGTCGAAGCCCGGGCCCAGGTTCGCAGTCGTAGCAGGGACGGTTACAGTTATTCGCTTGGGCATTGCTGGTGGATGGGAGAGGGAGTGGCCTACGAAACATAATATCACGGGCCGGGCGGCACGGCGTGTTTGCCGTGATGGCGGCGCAGAGCCAACTGGTACAATTCATAGGTGAAAGCCTAGCTGGAGGACTGTCAGAACGTGCCGGGGGAACAGGACAGGACTGGCGAAACCGAGAGAGGCCGTCTCCTGGGCGATGCGCTGGACCTGCTCGACTTTCCCGAGGTCCGGAGGCATCTCGCCTCGGAGACGACCTTCCCGCGCGCCGGGGCGATGGCCCTTTCGCTGGCACCTTCGTACGATCCCGACGAGATCGCGCGGCTCCACGAGGAGACGGCCGAGGCCTCGGCGCTGATCCTGGATGGGAACGACATCGAGCTCCGGGCCGTGGACGACGTGTCGGCCTCCACGGCCCGCGCCGCGAAGGGCGGCCTGCTAACCGGCCACGAGCTGCTTGCGGTAGCCGAGATGCTGGACGTGCAGCAGCGGGCCCGGGCGAAGGTGCAGGGAGTGCGCGAGTCCGCGCCCATCCTGGCGGGTATTGCCGCGGACATCTCGGATCTGTCGGACCTCAGGCGGCGGATCCGCGGCAGCATCGGGCCCGTGGGCGAGGTGCTGGACGGTGCGTCGCCCGGTCTCGGCTCGCTGCGGCGCAGCGTCAGGCAGGCATACGACAGCACCGCAGGGGCGCTGTCGCGCCTTATCGATTCGCAGGAAGGGGCCGGCGCCCTGCAGGACAGCGTGGTCTCGGTGCGCTCCGACAGGCTCGTCGTGCAGGTGAAGGCGAGCCACCGTCACAGGGTGCCGGGGGTGGTGCACGGCGCGTCGAACACGGGGGCCACGCTCTTCGTCGAGCCATTCGCAACGGTGGAGATCGGCAACCGCTGGCGCGAGCTGGTACTGGAGGAGGAACGGGAGACTGAGCGGGTGCTGTGGGAGCTTTCTGGGGCCGTCGGCGAGTCGGCGGACGAGATAGAGTCCGGAGTCGAGGCCGTTACCCGGCTGGACTTCATCATGGCGCGAGCGAGGTACGGCGCGCGGCGCGAGTCCACTGCTCTGGCGGTGTCCGAGGGCGGAGACGCGGTCCGGCTGGTGCAGGCGAGGCACCCCCTGCTGGGCGGGGAGGCCGTGCCGGTGAACCTACGCGTGGGTCCCGGGTGGACCGGGCTGGTGATAACGGGGCCGAATATGGGAGGCAAGACCGCCGCGCTCAAGACGGCAGGGCTGCTGGCGGTCATGCACCAGTGCGGCCTGCCCGTCCCGGCCGACGCCGAGAGCGCTCTACCGGTGTTCGACGGAATCTTCGCGGACATCGGCGACATGCAGGACATCCAGCAGTCGGCGTCCAGCTTCGGCTCTCACGTCCGCAACCTTGCTTCGGTCCTCAGTCACGCCACGTCCCGTTCCCTGGTGCTCCTCGACGAGCTGGGGGCGAGCACCGACCCGGACGAGGGCTCGGCCATTGCCAAGGCAGTGCTGAACCGGATCGCGTTCATGGGCGCCTGGTCCATTACCACGACCCATCACAGGAGCGTCGCGGTCCATGCCGAGACCGCGCCCGGCATGAGCAACGCAAGCGTGGAGCTGGACCCGGTCACGCTCCGCCCGACCTACCACATCACCCCCGGCGTCCCGGGCAGGAGCTATGCGATCGCGGTAGCCGAGCAGGTCGGGCTGCCGAGGGATATTCTCGACGACGCCCGGTCGCTCATGGAACCGCAGCACGTGCTATTCGAGGACTGGCTGCTGGAGCTCCAGGCATCGCGGCAAAACCTGAAGGAGCGCATCGAGGAGGCAGACAGGGCCCATGCGGAGGCCGAGGCTTCACGGCGCAAGCTGGAGTCCAGGCTCGAGGAGATCGAGGCATCGCGCGCCGACCTGCTCGTCGAGGCCCGCAGGAGCATAGAGCTCGAGTACGAGCAGGCAAGGAGAGGAATCAAACGGGCACAGGCCGCGCTCTCGTGGTCCGCGCCCCCGGGTGAGCCGCTCGAACCCGCCGTAGACAGGGCAGCCGAGGCACTTGCCTCGGTGAAGGAGGAGATGGCTAGGGTCGAAGCGGCGACCTCGAACCGGCGCGCGCAGCGTGCGAGGCAGCCCGTGGCGAAGGGAGACCGTGTCGACGTGCGCGGGATGAGCGTCCAGGGCGTGGTGGAGTCCGTCGACGAACGAGGAGAGGAGGCCGAGGTCTCGGTCGGGAACGTGCGGCTGCGGGTCGACCTGGGCCGTCTCACCCACGCAGAGGAGCCCGAGGCCGGCGTGGAGGAGGCGGCGGGTGTCGGCCTGGATCTGGGCCCCGTGCTCGGTACGATGGAGCTCGACCTGAGGGGTATGCAGGCTGAGGACGCGTCGATACGGGCTGACGAGTTCCTGGACAGGGCCATGCGAGACGGTCTGCGATCGGTCCGGATCATCCACGGCAAGGGGACCGGCGTACTGAGGCAGGTGGTCCGGGAGTTCCTGGAGCGCCATCCCCTGGTGAAGTCGTTCAGCTCGGAGACTCCCATGAACGGCGGCAGCGGCGCAACGTCCGTAGAACTGGCATGAGGATGAGCACGGCAGTACGGCTTGCCATCGCCCTGGCCGCCGCGCTGCTGATCTCCGTCGCCGTCTGCTGGGGTCCCGGCAGCCGGCCGGGCCCAGCCCCGACGGCTACCGAGGCGGCGGTTGCCGCGCCGGCAGACGAGCCGACTGCCGCTCCCGTGGCATCCCCTGCCCGCACCCCGACGGCCTCGCCCACGTCGATGCCGACCCAGGCACCCGCAGCGACCCCGATCGCGAGTGCGGACAGGAGCGGACGGCCTGCCGCGACGTCGACGCCGTTCACCCTGTCCGACCTTGCCGCGACATCGACGGCGATCTCAGCGGAGCTCCCCCCGGCGCTGCCCTCAGTCACGGTTCCCCCGACACCCACACCGGCCCCTTCGCCGACCACTGCCGCTTCATCGTCTCAGGCTGCGACGCCGTCGGCAGTTGCTTCGCCGTCGCCGACTCCGGGGTCCAGCGCCCCGCTAGCGCCTCCGACCGTGCCCACGGGCCCCCAGGTGGTGGTCGACAGGACGGTGTTCACCGTCGACGTGGCGTCTACGTCGGAAGAGAAGCGAGCCGGTCTCTCGGGGCGGGAGGGCCTGGCAGCCGGGTCGGGGATGCTGTTCCTGTACGAGACCGGCCGGCCCTTCCAGTTCTGGATGAAGGACATGCTGTTCGCGATCGACATCGTGTGGATCGCTCCGGACTGCACGGTGGGCGACATCACCCACGACCTCCAGCCGCCCCAGGCCGGGGCGCCGGACTCCGAGATAACCCGGGCCAGCCCCGCAGTGGAGGCGGCCCACGTGCTTGAGATAGCTGGGGGCATGAGCCGGAGGCTCGGCCTGGAGATTGGGGCCCCGGTTCGATTCGTCGACATCTCCGCGCCCGCGGGAGATTCCTGCTAGTAGGGCGCCACAGCGTGCGGCGCCGGCCCTGGGCAAGGCGAGGGCGGGTTTGGGTGGTGGAATTGGTGTTGACAGGTTGTGTTTTGTGTGCTAAGTTAGGCTTGTGAGGATGCGCCCTCTGCGACCGCTGGGTTCTTTCTGCTTTTCCCCCACCTTGGTACACCTCTGCCAATTTTCCCGTCATTTCGTCCGGTAGCCCGCGAAGCGCGGGTACGGGTGCGTTCTTCTATTCTCCCCACAGGAGCGTGAAAGGGTATGGTCTTTCCTTCATTGAAGTCAGTGAACGGCAGCGCAGACGGGCGGCGGGTCTATTCGAGGACGCCGACCGTGCTGGAGGTTCCGAACCTCATCCAGGCGCAGATAGACTCCTTCGACTGGTTCAAGACCGAGGGCCTGAGGGAGCTGTTCGAGGAGATCTCCCCGATGGAGGACTACCCGGGCGGCCGCTTCGAGTTGAACTTCCTGAACCACACCTTCGACGAGCCTGCGGCCACCGAGGAGGAGTGCAGGGAGAACGAGACCACTTTCTCCGCGGCCCTCAAGGTCAGGGTGGAGCTGGTCAACAGGGCGCCGGGGCCGGCCCAGGGTGAGCGGAAGTTCCAGGACCTGTTCATCGGCGACATCCCGATCATGACGAGTACGGGCACGTTCATCATCAACGGGGCCGAGAGGGTCGTCGTGAGCCAGCTCGTCAGGTCTCCGGGGGCGTACTTCACTACTACCACGGACGCCAACACGGGCCGTCAGCTGGCCTCGGCGAAGATGATCCCGAACAACGGGGCCTGGATGGAGTTCGAGACGAGCAACAAGGACATCATCTCCGTCAAGGTCGACCGGAAGCGCAAGAGCCCGGCAGCGATGCTCCTCAGGGCGTTGGGCTACGTGACCGACGAGCAGCTCCTAGAGCTATTCAGAGACGTGGACAACGATCCCGAGCACCAGTATATCCAGACGACCATCGACAAGGACGTTCGCGTCGACACCCACGAGGAGGCGATGCTGGAGTTCTACCGGAGGCTGAGGCCCGGGGAGCCCCCCAGCATAGACAACGCGAAGAAGCTCCTCGACGATCTCTTCTTCAACAAGAGGAGGTACGACCTGGGGCGCGTAGGGCGCTACAAGGTCAACACCCGTCTCGGCCTAGATACCGACCCCGAGGACCGTACCCTGTCGAACAACGACATCATCAGCCTCATCCGCACGATGATCGAGATCAACAACGGGGTACAGAAGGGGGACGACATAGACCACCTGGGCAACAGGCGGGTGCGCTCGGTAGGAGAGCTGATCCAGAAGCAGGTCCGCGTGGGGCTGCTGCGGATGGAGCGCGTCATCAAGGAGCGGATGACCACGCAGATGGACCCTTCGGAGACGACTCCGGCGGCGCTGATCAACGTCCGTCCCGTGGTTGCGGCTGTCAGGGAGTTCTTCGGGGGCTCGCAGCTCTCGCAGTTCATGCAGCAGACGAACCCCCTGGACGAGCTCACACACAAGCGCAGGCTGTCCGCGCTGGGCCCCGGCGGCCTGTCGCGGGAGCGCGCCGGCTTCGACGTCCGGGACGTACACCACTCTCACTACGGGCGCATCTGCCCCATCGAAACGCCGGAGGGCCCGAACATCGGCCTGCTCGGCTCCATGGCCACATATGCCAAGACGAACGAGTACGGCTTCCTGCAGACGCCGTACCGCCGTGTCAAGACGACCATCTCCAGCAAGGACCCCGGGCTGCTGGGCCACACCGTTACGGAGGACGTGGCCGGTGGCACGCGGACGGTCATCAAGGCGGGCAGAGTCGTCACTGAAGCGACGCTTCCCCGCATAACGAAGCTGCCGGGGCAGCAGATAGCCGTCGAGTCCGCGGACGGCGACGGTGAGGAGACCGTTTCAAGCAAGGACCCGGCGTTGCTTGGTCGAACCGTGGCCAAGGACGTGCTGGGCGGCACGCGGACGATCGTGAAGGCAGGGGGCACGGTGTCGAAGGGACTCCGAACCCAAATCGAGGCCCTGCCCGAGCAGGAGATTTCCGTGAAGCCGTACGTCACCGACAGCGTGGAGGACATCGTCTACCTGACGGCGGCGGACGAGGAGGAGATACACATCGCGCAGGCGACCGCGAAGCTCGACGAAGCCGGCCAGTTCGAAGGCGAAAGGGTGGAGACGCGAATAGGAGACGGCGTGTCGTCCGAGCCTCCGGAGAACATCGGCTTCATGGACGTATCGCCCATGCAGCTGGTCAGCGTATCGACGGCCCTGATCCCGTTCCTGGAGCATGACGACGCCAACCGGGCCCTGATGGGCTCGAACATGCAGAGGCAGGCGGTGCCGCTGCTTCGCCCGGAGCCTCCGCTGGTGGGCACTGGCCTCGAGGGCCGCGTCGCAAGGGACAGCGGGCAGGTGGTGCTCTCCAAGGCCTCCGGGGTCGTTACCGAGGCTTCAGGGGAGCGGATCGTGGTGACCGACGAGACGGGCGAGGCCCATGAGCACCGCCTCAGGCGATTCGTTCGGAGCAACCAGGGGACGTGCATCAACCAGCGTCCGATGGTGGACCTTGGAGACATCGTGGAGGAGGGCCAGTTCCTGGCCGACAGCTCGTCGACGGCGCAGGGCGAGCTGGCCCTGGGCCAGAACGTGCTGGTCGCCTTCATGAGCTGGGAAGGCTACAACTTCGAGGACGCGATCGTAATCAGCGAGCGGCTGGTCAAGGACGACCGGTTCACCTCCATCCATATTGAGAAGCACGAGGTGGAGGCGAGGGACACGAAGCTCGGACCCGAGGAGGTGACGCGGGACATTCCGAACGTGGGCGAGGAGAGCCTCCGCAACCTGGACGAAGATGGGATCATCCGCATAGGCGCGGAGATCGGACCCGGCGACATTCTCGTGGGCAAGATCACGCCGAAGGGCGAGACCGAGCTCAGCGCCGAGGAGAAGCTGCTGCGGGCCATCTTCGGCGAGAAGGCCCGGGACGTGCGGGACACCTCGCTGCGGGTGCCCCACGGCGAGCGCGGGAAGGTCATCGACGTCAAGGTATTCAGCAAGGAGAACGGGGACGAGCTCTCCCCGGGCGTCAACACGATGGTGCGGCTGTGGGTCGCCCAGACGCGGAAGATTGCAGCGGGAGACAAGATGGCCGGCCGGCACGGCAACAAGGGCGTCATCTCCCAGATCCTGCCCGAGGAAGACCTCCCGTTCCTGCCGGACGGCACACCGGTCGATATCATCCTCAACCCCATCGGGGTCCCGAACCGGATGAACCTCGGCCAGGTGCTGGAGACCCACCTGGGCCAGGCTGCCCACTCGCTGGGTTTCCGCGCGGTGACGCCGGTCTTCGACGGGGCCCCGGACGTGGCGATAGAAGACGCACTCGGCCAGGCCTGGATCATCCAGAGCTCTGGCGCGATAAGCTCGCAGACGCTGGACGGCAACGGCACGTCCCAGATAGACCTGGGCGTGGTGAGGGAGTGGATCGAGGAGCGCGGCTACAGCTTCGACAAGATCATCACCAACCCGCAGCAGGGCGAAGCGCGCAAGGCCTGCCTGGAGATATGGTTCCGAGAGGAGATGGAGCGGGACGTCACCGGGATGACCGTGGGCGAGATGAGAGAAGAGGCGCTGCGGCTGAACAGGGAAGAGTTCGTCGCCGCGCCCATCCTGGGCAAGTCCATCCTGTACGACGGCCGCACCGGCGAGCCATTCGATCAGCCCGTCGCGGTCGGGTACATCTACATGATGAAGCTGATTCACCTGGTCGAGGACAAGATACACGCGCGCTCGACCGGCCCCTACTCCCTGATAACCCAGCAGCCCCTCGGGGGCAAGGCCCAGTTCGGCGGCCAGCGTTTCGGAGAGATGGAGGTGTGGGCCCTGGAGGCATACAGCGCGGCCTACAACCTGCAGGAGATGCTCACCGTCAAGTCCGACGACGTCCTGGGCCGCGTAAAGACCTATGAAGCCATAGTCAAGGGCGAGGACCTGGAGCAGCCGGGCATTCCGGAGTCGTTCCACGTCCTGCTGAAGGAGCTGCAGAGCCTCGGCCTGTCGGTAGAGCTGATGGCCGACTTCCCTGAACAGGCAGCGCTGGAGGGCGACCCCGGGATGCTGGGCGGAGAGCCGACCCTTGAGCTCGTGGACCCCATCGGCATCGAGGACGGCGCTTCCGAGTCCGTCCCGATTTCTGCGGGAGCGGCCCCGGAGGGCGAAGGTGAATCCGGAGCCGGGGGCGACGAGGCCTAGCCACCGTTTACTAGCGACGCGACATGAACTGGGGCGCCGGAAAGGCGACCCTTTGCAACAAGGGGGTAAAGCAGAGATATGGTCCAAAGCGGCGATGATTTCAATGCGGTGCGGATTTCGTTGGCTTCCCCAGACCAGATCTGGAACGAGGCGAGGCAGACGGGCTGGTCCTACGGCGAGGTGACCAAGCCGGAGACCATCAACTACCGGACCCTGCGTCCCGAAAAGGACGGGCTCTTCTGCGAGCGGATCTTCGGCCCCACGAAAGACTGGGAGTGCTACTGCGGCAAGTACAAGAAGATCAGGTACAAGGGCGTCAAGTGCGACCGCTGCGGCGTCGAGGTGGCGCGCGCCAAGGTCCGCCGGGAGCGGATGGGCCATATCAAGCTGGCCGCCCCCGTCGCTCACATCTGGATGTCCAAGGGGATACCCAGCAGGCTGGGATTGCTGCTCGACCTGTCCCCGCGAAACCTGGAGCGCGTGCTCTACTTTGCCCAGTACCTCGTCACCGAGGTAGACGAGAAGCTGCAGCGCGCCGCCATCGAGGAGCTGGAGGGCAAGCTCGAGGCAGACCTGGAACGCCTGGACACTGAGCTCCAGGCGAAGATCCAGGAGATCCTGGCGGAAGAGGCCAGCCAGTCCGAGGGGGACCAGGCCGCCGAAGAGGGCGACTCCGAAGAGTCCGGGTCCGAAAAGGAGCCTGCTCAGGTCAGCGGTCTTCGCCTGAAGTTCGAGAGGGCGAAGGAGGAGGTCCAGGACAGGATCGAGAAGGTGATAGACGACCTGGAGGAGCTGCGCGTCGGCCTGCTGCTCACAGAGGGACGTTACAGGGAGCTCAGGGAGAGCTTCGACGCCTTCAAGCTGGGAGAAGTCTGCAAGGCAGACATGGGCGCGGAAGCGGTGCTGAAGGTCCTGCAGGACCTGGACCTGGAGGCGAAGAGAGACGGGCTCCAGCGCGACATCCGGTCGACCTCCGGCCAGCGCCGCAAGAAGGCGATAAAGACTCTCCGGCTGGTCGACGCCCTGCGGGACAGCGGCAACAAGCCCGAGTGGATGATCCTGACGATACTGCCCGTGCTGCCCCCCGAGCTGCGCCCCATGGTGCAGCTGGACGGCGGACGTTTCGCCACCAGCGACCTGAACGATCTCTACAGGCGCGTAATCAACCGGAACAACCGGCTCAAGCGGCTGATCGAGCTGCAGGCGCCGGAGATCATCGTGCGGAACGAGAAGCGGATGCTGCAGGAGGCCGTCGACGCGCTGATCGACAACGGGCGGCGCGGCAGGCCCGTGTCGGGCAGCCACAATCACAAGCTCAAGTCCCTGTCCGATCTGCTGAGGGGCAAGCAGGGCCGCTTCCGGCAGAACCTCCTTGGCAAGAGGGTCGACTACAGCGGGCGCTCGGTGATCACCGTCGGCCCCAACCTGGAGCTTCACCAGTGCGGCCTGCCCCGGCGGATGGCCCTGGAGCTGTTCAAGCCCTTCGTGATGAACAGGCTGGTCATAAACGGCTACGCCCACAACATCAAGAGCGCCAAGAGGCTTGCGGAGAGCGCCAGGCCCGAGGTGTGGGACATCCTTGAGGACATCGTCAAGGAGCGCCCCGTGCTGCTCAACAGGGCGCCCACGCTTCACCGGCTGGGAATCCAGGCATTCCAGCCCATCCTGGTAGACGGCGGGGCCATACGCGTACATCCGCTCGTCTGCCTGGCCTTCAACGCCGACTTCGACGGCGACCAGATGGCGGTGCACGTGCCGCTCTCGAAGGGCGCCGTCCAGGAAGCCAAGAAGGTGATGCTGAGCTCGTACAACATGCTGTCTCCCAGCTCGGGCGAGCCCATAGTCGCGCCGACGCTGGACATCGCGTTCGGGTGCTACTACCTCACAATGGTGCAGGAGGGGGCGCGGGGCGAGGGCCGTAAGTTCTCGAGCTTCGAGGACGCCCGGCTCGCCTATGAGATGGGCAGTGTGGACCTGCGCGCAAGCGTGAAGGTCCGCCACTCCGGCGGCGAGAACGGCTCGGGGTTGATAGACACCACGGTTGGACGGATCATCTTCAACGACGTACTGCCTGACGGCATGGCGTTCCGAAACGAGGAACAGGGCAAGGACTCGCTCAAGGAGATCACGGCCGAGTGCTTCCAGTCCTTCGGGAACGAAGAGACGCTGAAGGTGCTCGACGGGATCAAGAACCTCGGCTTCCAGTACGCCTCGAAGTCCGGCACCACCATAGCTATCAATGACATAGAGGTGCCCCACAAGAAGGACGAGATCGTCCGGGGAGCGGAGAAGAACGTCTCCGAGCTGGAGGACCAGTACCTGGACGGGCTGATCACCGAGGAGGAGAGGCACCGCAACACGGTGGAGATCTGGACCAGGGCGAACGACGACCTCACGAAGGTCATCGAAGACAACATGGAGAATTACGGCGGCATATACCTGATGGCCGTCTCGGGAGCCAAGGGCAACATCGCCCAGATCAAGCAGATGGCGGGAATGAGGGGCCTGATGGCCAGCTCGAAGGGCCACATCATCGACAGGCCCATCAAGTCGAGCTTCAGGGAAGGGCTGAGCGTCCTGGAGTATTTCATATCGACACACGGCTCGCGGAAAGGGCTGTCCGACACGGCCCTCAGGACTGCGGACAGCGGCTACCTGACGCGCAGGCTGATCGACGTGGCCCAGGAGGTCACGATCACGGTCGACGACTGCGATGGCGCGATCGGGTTCTGGGTGGAGAACGAGGCCAACGATCCTCTTGCCACGCCCTTTGCGGACAGGCTGAAGAGCCGCACCCTTGCCGCGCCGATCGCGGACCCCGCAACGGGCGAGATAATTGCCGACGCGGGCAGCGCGGTGGACGAGGCGCTGGCTGCCAGGATCGCCGACACAGGGGTGGATGGAGCGCTCGTCTGGTCCCCGCTGAACTGCGAGGCGGACCGCGGCCTGTGCAAGAAGTGCTACGGCTACTCCCTGGCGACGGGGTCCCAGGTGATGGAGGGCGAGGCCGTAGGAATCATCGCGGCCCAGAGCATCGGTGAGCCGGGCACACAGCTTACGATGCGGACCTTCCACACAGGCGGCATCGCCGGAGAGGACATCACGAGCGGCCTTCCCAGGGTCGTCGAGCTGTTCGAGGCTCGTTCACCCAAGGGAGAGGCGGTGCTGTCGGAGATCGACGGCGCAGCGAGCATCGTCGAGGAGACGGACGCGGAGGGGCGCATTGCGCGGCGCAGCGTGATCATCGAGACGGAGGAGGAGTTCAGCGACGAGTACGTGCTGCCCGAGGGCCACAAATCCCTCTTCCATGACGGGGACACCGTGAACATCGGCGACCGTCTTGCTGAGATGGACGAGGAACAGGCTGAGGACGGAGAGGCGATCGCCGTAAAGGCGGCGGACCTGACGGCCAGGGTGGCCGGCACGGCACACGTCGAGGGCGGGTCGATCACCATATCGTGGACCGAGAAGGAGGAACGGGAGTACCCGGTGTCCGCAGCCGCAACCATCACTGTCTCGGACGGGGACAGGGTCACGGCGGGCGACGCCCTGACCGCGGGCCCAAAGAGCCCGCAGCAGATACTGAGGATACTTGGCAGGGAGTCTGTCCAGCGGTACCTCATCGGAGAGGTGCAGAAGGTCTATCGCTCCCAGGGAGTGACAATCCACGACAAGCACATCGAGGTCGTGGTGCGGCAGATGATGCGCAAGGTGAGCATCGACTCACCCGGCGACACCGACTACCTGCCGGGCGAGTACGAGGGCAGGGAGAAGTACGAGGAGACGAACGCCTCGGTGCTTGCGGAGGGCGGCGAGCCCGCCACGGCAAGCCCGGTGCTCCTCGGGATCACCAGAGCGTCCCTCAACATGGACAGCTTCCTGGCCGCCGCATCCTTCCAGGAGACGACGCGGGTGCTGACGGAGTCGGCGATCAACGGCGCCGTCGACAACCTGCGCGGGCTGAAGGAGAACGTGATCATCGGCAGGCTCATCCCCGCACGGTTCGACATTTCCGAGGAGGGCCGCGAACGGCTGGGCCTCGATGAAGGAGGCCACCTGGAGCCCGTGGGCGCGCTGGCGACTCCTCTCGCCGGCGACGGGCAAGAGGGCAGAAACTGGGAGG
This sequence comes from Dehalococcoidia bacterium, assembly GCA_965204975.1. GTDB lineage: Bacteria > Chloroflexota > Dehalococcoidia > Lucifugimonadales > CAJWER01. Next base: position 2,404,105 of record OZ242024.1, on the reverse strand, counting down.
ACGTGCCCGACGAGGACCTCCCGCGCCTCTAACGGGATGCAGGGATGAGCACGACCACTTTGTCGCAGGGACGGGCACAGGGCCGGCGCCGGGTGCAGGACTGGGAGCGCATACGCTTCGCGGCCTGCATGGCGGTGTACGGCGCGACTATCGGGGGGTGCGCCATCCTGGTGAACTTCCTGTCCAGGGCGCAGTTCCCGGACGTCCCTGAGCACATGAGCCTTGGGGCGTCGCTGTTCTTCGCCAGCGCGGGCGGACTCTCGGGAGCGCTTCTGACAGCGCCGCTTGCGTACTGGATGTACGGCGGGTTGCCCACGTTCTCCTTCACCCCTGATCCCAAGCGAGGGCCCAGGAGTGTGACGGCGTGGACGGTACTGGGCTTCGGATACGGCCTGGCGCTTCCCCTGTTGCTCGGCATCATCCTGCCCGTATGGCTGCGGTTCTTTGCCTTCTACGGCGGGGCCATCAGCATGATGACCCTAATGTCGAGCCTCATAGACCTCACCATCGGGTCTCTCTATCTTGCGCCGCTGTTCGGGTTCGAGTACTTCTTCACCAGCCTTGTGGCGGGCGTGCTCTTCGCGGTGGGCGCACTCCTGATAGACGTGTTCAACTCGTCGAAGGACAGGGCCACGGCCAAGTACGGCTCGCTGTCGATGGCGGTCGGTCTGTCGGTGCTCGTCGTAGTCCTGCTGGTCATAGTGCCAGAGACCAGCCTGGCGAGGCTGGGATAGCGTGCGCGCGGCAACCGAAAGGGGCCGGCCTACGTAGTACACAATGTGCGAACGGTTCGGCAAAGCCGCAGCGATTGCACGGGCGGACTGAGTCGATTCGTGTTATCATGACCGGGTAGCCCCACTCCCTCCATCGACCTGCCGTTGGGGCACCAGTTGATTCGGAGGGCCCCAGATGAACACCAAATGGCTGCGTAACGGCTTCATCTACCTGCTGATAGTCGTTGCGGTTATCGCAATCTTCTACACCCTGTTCCCCAGCGTGGGAGGGTCTGACGAGAGGTCGCTCAGCGAGGTCATCGCGATGGCCAAGCAGCGTCAGATCGACACCATCGAGATACGCGGGGACAAGCTGACCGCCTACACGACGCGCGGAGAGACGCTGACTTCGCGCAAAGAGGGCGGGGCCAGCCTGATGGAGCTTCTGACGGACGCGGGGGTCGATCCCTACGGGTCCAACCCGACCGTCGTCGTGAAGGGCTCGAGCGGGCTTGGCAGCCTCTTCAGCATCCTGCTCAACTTCCTGCCGCTCATATTCTTCGGCGCCGTGCTCCTGTTCATCATGAGGCAGGCGCAGGGCAACTCCAATCAGACCTTCAGCTTCGGGCGCAGCCGGGCGCGCATGCTCGTCGGCCAGCAGCCGAGCGTGAGCTTTGCAGACGTGGCCGGAGCCGACGAGGCCAAGGAGGAGCTGGAGGAGGTCGTCGAGTTCCTCAAGTACCCCGAACGCTTCCTAAGCCTCGGAGCGAGGATCCCCAAGGGTGTGCTCCTGGTGGGGCCTCCCGGGACGGGCAAGACGCTCCTGGCCCGTGCTGTCGCCGGCGAGGCGGGCGTGCCGTTCTTCTCGATCAGCGGCAGCGAGTTCGTCGAGATGTTCGTGGGCGTGGGCGCCTCGCGCGTCCGCGACCTGTTCGAACAGGCCCGGCGCAATGCGCCCTGCATCGTCTTCGTCGACGAGATCGACGCGGTGGGCCGTCACAGGGGCGCCGGACTCGGTGGGGGACACGACGAGAGGGAGCAGACGCTCAACCAGATACTTGTCGAGATGGACGGGTTCGATACGAGCACGAACGTCATCGTGCTCTCGTCCACCAACCGGCCGGACATCCTCGACCCGGCCCTGCTGAGGCCCGGCAGGTTCGACAGGCGCGTGACACTAGACAATCCCGACATCAAGGGCCGCGAGGCCATTCTGGAGGTCCACAGTAAGGGCAAGCCGCTCTCGGAGGGCATAGACCTGGAGCGGATCGCCAAGCTCACCCCCGGTTTCAGCGGCGCGGACCTGAATAACCTGGTCAACGAGGCGGCGATCCTGGCGGCGCGCCGGCAGCAGACCGAGATCGACTTCGACGACTTCGTCGAGTCCATCGACAGGGTCATGCTCGGGCCGGCTCGGAAGTCGCGGGTGATAAGCGCGAGGGAGAGGGAGATCACCGCATACCACGAGGCGGGGCATGCCCTGGTCGGGCACTTCCTGCCTCACGCAGACCCCATAGCGAAGGTCACGATCATCTCGAGGGGCGCCACCGGAGGCCATACGAGGTCGCTGCCTGAGGAGGACCGCCACATGTGGTCCCTCAACCAGTTCAAGGACAGGATGGCGGAGGCTCTCGGCGGGCGCGTAGCGGAGGAGACGACGTTCGGCGAGGACGAGATCACGACCGGGGCGGGCAACGACCTGGAGATGGCGACGAACATCGCCCGCACCATGATCACGCGGTACGGGATGAGCGACAAGCTCGGCCCGCGCACCTTCGGCAAGCGCGAGGAGCTGGTATTCCTCGGCAGGGAGATCTCGGAGCAGCGGGACTACAGCGACAAGGTGGCCGAGACGATCGACGACGAGGTGCACTCGCTCATCGACACGGCCTACGACAGGGCGAAGGCGCTCCTCGTCGAGCACAACGAGAAGCTGGTCGCGCTGGCCAAGTACCTGATGGAGCACGAGACGGCGGACGCGCCGGACCTCGAAGAGATCCTCGGCAAGCCCCCAGGGGCAGAGAAGGAGCCCACGCGGCCCTTCATCGGCAGTCCCGCTCCAGCAGCCGAGTAGGCCGGGCTTCCTACCCGCCGGTGGTGAGTGCGGGCAGCTCGGCTGCGAGCGCGTCGAGCACGTGCTGGATCTCGGACGGCTCCACCCGGCCCATGTGGCCGATGCGGAGTATCTTGCCCTCCACGGGCCCCTGGCCGCCGCCTAGCACGATGTCGTGTTTCTCGCGGAGCGCAGCGAGCAGCGCGGAGTCAGTCGTCCCATCGGGCACCTTCACGGCGGTGACAGTGTCGGACGCGACGGACTCCTCGGGGAACAGCTCCAGTCCCAGGCCCTTCACGCCGTCCCTGGTCATCTGCGCGATGGTCTTGTGCCGCTCGAATAGGGTGCCCAGCCCCTCCTCGGCGATCCTCGCCAGCGCTGTATCGAGCGCGAAGTAGGCCGACAGGCCGGGCGTGTACGGGGGCTGGCCCTTCTCGTAGTACTTCCTGTACTGGCCGACGTCCAGGTAGTACTTCGGCATCGTCGACCTCTCGTACGCCTCCCAAGCCTTGTCGCTGAAGCTAAGGAAGGCCAGGCCGGGGGGCAGCATCCACCCTTTCTGAGACGCGGTGGCCACGACGTCGCAGCCCCACGCATCAGTCTTGAGCGGCACCGAGCAGACGCTGCTGATGCCGTCGACCAGGAGGAGCTTGTCGAACTCGCCCTTCACCACGCCGGCGACCGCCTCCACGTCGTTGGCAACGCCTGTCGAGGTCTCGTTGTGCGTGACGAGGACGGCCTGAATGCTGGGGTCTTCGTTCAGGGCCCGGCGCACGTCGTCGACGTCCACGGCGCGGCCCCAGGGAAAGGCGAGCTCGGTGACCTCGGCGCCGTAGATGCGGGCGATCTCGCCGAAGCGGTCGCCGAAGAAGCCGATGGACAGGTTCAGCACCCTGTCGCCTGGGGACAGCGTGTTCACCACCGCCGCCTCCATCGCGCCAGTGCCCGAGGCCGTCAATATGTAGACGTCGTTGTCGGTCTCGAACACGCTGCGGATGCCGTCGCTGACGCGGTACAGCATCTCCTTGAACTGCGGCCCGCGATGGTTAATCATCTGGCCCGACATCGCCTCGAGCACTTCTTCGGGCACGGGAATGGGGCCAGGAATTCTCAGGTTCAACTCACTCCTCCATGCGATTCTTGGGGCTGTTTCATTTCACTCTCACCACTCGCCGCCTGCCGACCCGGATGATGTCGCCGGAGCTCAGGGACGACGCGGGGCCGTTGCGGTCCACGCGCTCGTCGTTGACGCGGACAGCGCCCTGGTCGATGAGGCGGCGCGCCTCGCCGGAGCTGGACGCCAGGCCAGCCGCGACGACGACATCGCTTAGTCTCTGCTGCTGGAGCTGTGTATCGAGCGCATACTCGGGCACGTCGTCGGGGAGCTCGCGCCGCTGGACTGTACGCTCGAAGTGGGCCTCCGCGTCGCGGGAGGCCTCGTCGCCGTGCAGCCAGGCGACGAGCTCGCGGGCGAGCCGCTTCTTCAGCTCCATCGGGTTGACAGTACCCGTCTCCATGCCCCGCCGCATCTCCGAGAGCTCCTCGGACGAGACGTCGGTCAGGTAGTCGAAGTAGTCGACGACCGTGTACCTGACCTTCTCACCGCCCTCGTCCGCCATCTCGCGCATCTCGGCGCTAACGTCGGGCAGGGACATGACCTTGCCGTACATATCCTCCGGAGGCTCGTCGAGCCCGATGAAGTTGCCCAGGCTCTTGCCCATGCGCCGCACGCCGTCCGTGCCCACCAGTATGGGGACCAGGAGGCACTGCTGGGGGCGCTGCCCCATCATCCGCTGGAGGTCGCGACCGACGAGCAGGTTGAACTTCTGGTCGGTGCCCCCGAACTCGATGTCGGACTCGATCTCTATGGAATCGTAGGCCTGCATGAGCGGGTAGAGCAGCTCGGTGATGGCGATGGGCTGGTTTTCCTTGAAGCGCTTGGCGAAGTCGTCCCGAGCCAGGAATTGGGCGACTGTGAAGCGGCTGGAGAGCCTTATGACGTCTTCCAGGCCGAACTTGCCGAACCAGTCACTCTGGAACCGCGTCTCCGTGCGATCCCTGTCCACGATCTTGAAGAACTGGGCCAGGTACGTCTCGGCGTTGCTCAACACCTGCTCCTGGGTGAGCATCGGGCGGGTCGCCGACTTGCCGCTTGGGTCGCCGATCTGCGCCGTCCAGTCGCCCACGATGACGACCACGTTGTGGCCCATCTCCTGGAGCTGCCTGAGCTTGCGCAGCCCGACGGCGTGTCCCAAGTGGAGATCGGGCGCGCTCGGGTCGAAGCCCATCTTCAGCCTCAACGGCTCGCCCCGCTCCAGCAGCTCGACCAGCTCCGACTCGACAATCACCTCGGCGACGCCCCTCTCCAGCAGGCGATGCCTCAATTCGGGATCCATGCTTACCGCTCCCTGTTCTGGGTCATGTGTACAACGCCGCCGCGCTCGACTGCAGCAGCCTCCTCGTCGCCTCCACGTCTCTGTCGACCTGCAGGCGGAGCTGCTCGACGCTGTCGAATTTCTCCTCGTCGCGCAGCCGACGGACCAGCTCCAGCCGAAGCTCCATGCCGTAGAGGTCGCCGTCGAAATCCATCACGAACGCCTCGATGGAGCGCCCGGCGCCTGGAAACGTGGGGCGCTCGCCTATGCTGGCTGCAGCCATGTGGCGCGAGCCGTCGATCTCGATCCAGCAGGCGTAGATGCCGTCGCGGGGGGCGAGGCTCTCCTCGGGCATCTGGAGGTTGGCGGTCGGGAAGCCCAGGGGGCCTCCACGGCCTTGTCCACGCACGACGGTGCCCGTGATCGCGTAGTTGCGGCCCAGCATCGCAGCCGCCCGTTCCATCTCGCCGGACGACACGGCTGCCCTGACGGCGGTGCTCCGCACGGCCTCGCCTGCCGAGCCAAGAAGCGGCTCGACGACTTCCACGTCGAACCCCTGGTCGGCCCCGATCTCTCTCAGGACCGCGATGCTGCCCTCCCTGTTGCGCCCCATGGCGAAGTCCGGACCTGCCACGAGCGTCCTCATGTCCAGGGTGTCCTGGAGCAAAGCTGCGAAAGCCCCGGCGCTGAGCTGCGAGAGGGCCGCGTCGAAGGTCGTCCGGGCGACCAGGTCTACCCCCGTCTCCCGGAGCATCCGGACTCGCTCGTCGGGGGCGGTGAGGTACCGGGGCTCGAAACCGGCCCTGAGCACCGACGCGGGATGGTTGCTGAAAGTCAGAACAACGGACGAAATCCCCCGGCGTGCCGCGACATCCTTCAGCCGTGACAGGAGGCTCCGGTGGCCGAGGTGGACGCCGTCGAAGACACCGACGGTAACGGCCGCACCGCCCTCCAGTCCGAGCCCTTCCAGCTCCTGGCGGATTCGCATCGCGGCCCTAGCTCTCCCTGTCTGTCATTGACGGGAAGCGTTGCGCCACACGTGGCATCCGGTAACGCCTACGAGGATGATGAACAGCGGGTCGATCAGCGCCCAGAGGATCCGATGCGTCTGTCCCTGCTGCTCCCCGCCCGCCGCGACGGCGTCGAACCAGTTCCAGAATAGCCAGACCGTCAGCAGGGCTGCCGCGTAGAACGCGATGTTGGCCTCGAGGTACTCTCGCGTGATCGCATCCTGACTGCCCGAGTCGAGCCTGTGCTTGCGCACCCAGTGGACGGCCATCACGGCCACCGTTGCCACGGCCATCAACGGGTTCAGGATGTCCCAGAGCTGGCCCGCGTTCAGAGAGTCGGGGTAGAAGGAGGACAGGATGAAGTGCGCGGCGACAACCATCGAAATGCCTACGAGGTACACCGCAACGACCCTCTTGAGGATGTCCATGGGCCCTTCTCCCGGCTGCCAGACTCGACCACGGCCGCATCAGAGCAGCATAGCTATCCTACCATAGGGAATAGCCGGAACGATGCCATTTCCTGACCCTCGAGCCGGACCGGTCGCCTCCAGGGTGAGCAGACTCCTGCATTCATCACCCTACTGCCTCGGGCCTTAGAGTTGGCTTCGCCAGGTCGTTGGGGGCGGATGCTCTGAAGTGCCGGGGTCTTGTCCGGTTCTTTAGCTCCTCAAGGAAGTGTGGAAGGACGAAGGCCAGTATTCGGAGCTGCTCCTTCCCGCTCATTCGCCCACGCTTCCTATAGACCCACAGGGTTCGGATTCCGCTGGTTTGCAGCTGTTTGCCATGCTGTTTCCTGGCGCGGTCGTCGGCATGAACCCACACGGTGTCTGTGTTTCGGCACCACTCGATTATCTGGGGATCGGTTGCCCCCCTTCGGCCAAAGACTTCCTCCACAGTGGCGAAGTTGTACCCCACAAGTGCCAAGGCCTTGGCGACGGTTGGGGTTAGCGACTCATCCAGAAGGAAGAGAGGGTTGTCAGGACTGGACGCGAGATTCCCATGCACCGGCGGCAAGTACCTCAGCCTGAGACAGCCCGTATGCTTCGGCGACCCAATCAGGGGAGTCCCCAGCCTCGACCATGCCCCACACTGTGCGGGTAGGAATGCGAGTTCCTCTTATGCATGGGGCCCCGAATTGGACCAAAGGGTCAAGCACAACGTCGTCGAAAGGCTCCCACTCCACCGGCTGGCTTGAATTCTCGTTGAACTTGAGACCGTGTACGGGGATCAGGTACTGCCTGAGTAAGTCCAGGGCCAACTGCCCGCCTAGAGACGCCGAGACCAGTCGCTGTGACCAGTCTGCGAAGACCTCACCTTGGCCAGTCCACAGCGTCTCTGTAGCGAAGGGCCGCTGTGCTCCGGTTGCTTTGCGGAGCCAGCTCTCCGCCCCCCGGATTTCGTGCCAACTTACCTTCGCTGCCCGCAGTGCTGCGATGACTCTCATTGAAATGAGGTCTTCAAAACCGAGCAGCAGTTCGTTTCCATGAACGTCCACGAGATCGGGAGAGGCAAGTCCACGCCTGATCCATCGAATCAGCCCCCCTGCGCCAACGGTGTAGATCTCACCGCGGCGGGCGGCCCTGATGTATCTGGCGGCCTCAGGCACGTCGTAGATGCCCTCAAAGGTCGGAGCATCTGTGATGTCCTGCGCCGCAGTCGTCAACTCGGCCTGTCTCCTGATCTGGGCTTGACGAACCTATCCAGACAGCTTCGTGACTGTGTCTCCGGCGCGGGCCGTGCCGGACTGCACTATCCTTGCATAGACGCCGCGGAGCCTAAGCTCGCGTCCGCTAGGGGTGCTTATGAACTGTAGCGCGTCCAGTCCGAAGCGTGCCGAGAACTTGGCGCAGCCGGTGTGCGGCTTCTCCTGGATCTCGAGCACCGCAGAACCGATGGCAAGCTGTGTTCCCGGCGGCAGGTTCTCCATGCTCAGGTCCAGATCGACTATGAGCTGATCGCCGACCAGCTCCCATCTCTGCTCCGACTGAGCTATCAGAGAGAGGAAGCGTGAATTCATCACTGCTATCTGGCCCACCGGATCGGTGCTGCGGGCCATCCAGTTGTCCCCAACCAGTCCGAGGTCCACGTCAAGCACACCCTCTCCGACGACCTCACGCCGCTCCATGTCAGGCCGGCGAACGATCTTCACAAGGGGGCCGCCGTCTGCCGGAGACCCCAGGACGTTCTCCATGCCTGCCTGGATCTGCTCCGATGTGAGGTGGCTGACCGTCGTATCTGTGTCGATCATATGGCAACTCCTGGTTGGACAGTCTCACGAATCCGAGTGAACGACCGGGCCGTCAACAATTTGGGTGAGGTGCTGTCGTCCGACGCGCCGTTTAGGGGCTGCCGGACGAATGCCTTGCGCTGGCCAACAGACCTCCTCGCATACGTTGTGGAAACAGCTTCAGTCCACAATATCATGTATGGTTGTAGCAGTCCAACCCTGGTAGCTGGGCTTGCGATGTACCGGCCAGATATGAAAAGGTTACCATGTCGGGCATGCAGGCGCATGCACCCACGCCGGTTAGAGCTCAGGACACTTGCGGTATTGGGTCCACAGCGGAGCGACTCTCTCGGCCAGGTACCCGCGGAGCCGTAGTCCGGCTGCTCCTTGCCGCAGCTGTTATCGCCGCCGCCACTGTCGCGGTAGGTTGCGCCACCCCGGGTCCCGCTCAGCCAGACCGACCGCCGACCCGCACAGTACCTTCGCCCCTTTCCCAGCTGGCCGCCACGGCGACTGCTATGCCTGGGCAACCCCTCGCGGTCGTGATGAGCATCGTCGTTACCGAAAGGCTCCAGGGACTACCTACCTACGACCGGGACGATTGGAAGCACTGGACGGACGTGGATGGAGACTGCCAGGATACGCGCCAGGAGGTGCTGATAGCCGAGTCTTCGGTCCCGGTGACCTTTGGGGACGAAGGGTCCTGCCGTGTGGCAGCGGGCAGGTGGACGGGGCCCTATACGGGCGAGGTGGTGGATGACCCCGGGAAGCTGGACGTCGACCACATGGTCCCGCTTGCGAATGCCCACCTGTCAGGGGGCTACCGGTGGAGCGACGAGCGCAAGGAGCTGTACGCCAACAGCCTGGCCTATCCGGGCCACCTGGTCGCCACAACCGCCTCCGCGAACCGCTCCAAGGGGGGCAAAGGGCCTGACGAGTGGCGGCCGCCCGACCGGACCTACTGGTGCCAGTACGCAATGGACTGGGTGGCGATAAAGAGAGAGTGGGGCCTGACCGCGACCGAAGCGGAGGCGGCCGCGCTGCGGGAAATGCTGGTCGGCTGCCAGCCGAGCGTACAACTGCAGGTCCTGACCGCCGGCGCATTCTCACCTGGAAGCAGTCCTCCCGCTCCATCACCCGCATCGGCAACCCCCGCGGCCACTCAGGTTCCGGCGCAGACCGCCCCGAGGTTCGACCCGGACGGACCGGACCGCGATTGCGGAGACTTCGAGACATGGTCCGAGGCCCAGGCCTTCTACAGTGCCGCGGGCGGACCGGACACCGATCCGCACAGGCTGGACAGCGACGGGGACGGCATCGCATGCGGCTCGCTTCCCGGCGCTCCCGGCTCGGCCTCGCCCACGGCAGAACCGACGCCAACACCCACGCCGGTCCCCACGCCTCTTCCCAGCCTTACGCCGACCCATGCGCCCACGTCCACGCCGACGCCAACGTCCACACTCACACCTACGTCGACGGCGACTCCTGCACCCGTATCACCTACACCGGCGCCTCCAAGTGTGCCCAGCGCGAGCCCCACGTCCACGCGGACCCCCACGATGACGCCGACACGGACGCCTACACACACGGCCACGGCGATTCCGACACCCGGGCCGGTCTCGCCCACGCGTACGCCCACGCCGGAGCCTACGGCCTCCCCTACGCCCACGCCAACACTTACACCCGTCTCTGTCGAGTTGAGGTACGACCCCGCCGGCCCGGACCGGAACTGCTCGGATTTCGACACGTGGGCCGAGGCGCAGGCCTTCTACGTAGCGGCTGGGGGGCCTGAGACGGACCGGCACAGGCTAGACAGCGACAGCAACGGGGTCGCCTGCGAGTCGCTGCCGGGGGCCCCGGGCCAGGACGCGGCTACACGGGCTCCGGAGACTGCGGCGTCCAGGAACACGCCTACGCTGGTTCCTGCAACCGCCACCCCAAGGGCCACTTCGACACCGCGTCGGGCAATAGCCACGCCAGCGTCCACACCCGCACCCACATTCACGCCAACACTAACGGCAACCCCCACTGCCACGACAACTCCCACAGCCACGCCAGCGCCTGCAGCCACGCCAACTCCTACGGCCACGCCAACTCCCACAGCCACGCCGACGCCTGCAGCCACGCCAACGCCTGCGCCGGTTAGTGAGACAGCGAGCCCGACGCCAGCCCAGACTGCATTCTCCACGGCAACGCCGTCAGTTCCGGACCGGAACTGCTCGGACTTCGACACGTGGGCCGAGGCGCAGGCGTTCTTCGAGGCCGAGGGCGGCCCGGAGTCCGACCCGCACCGGCTTGACAGAGACGGAGACGGCATCGCGTGCGAGTCCCTACCCGGCGCGCCCAGCCAGGAGAGCAGGCGCGTGCGGAAACCCGTGGCCGGTGCGGTGTTATAATCCGGGCGCCTCGAACCCTTAGCTTCCCACGGAGTCACCCAATGACCACGACCGTACCCTCTATCCTGCCTACAACGGTTATCGGCAGTCACGCTTATCCGAGCTGGCTGTGGACCGCGCTGGACGAGATTGAGAAGGGGAACTACGGCTCCACCGACACCGCTGAGGCGTTCGACGACGCGGTCATGGTCGCGATCATGGACCAGGAGCGGGCGGGCGTGGATATCATCACGGACGGCGAGATGCGCCGCTGGTACTTCGTCCAGAGCTTCTACGACCGCATGTCCAATATCGTGGAGGACCCGCCCCTGCGCAAAGTGGGTCTGTACGCCTACGACAGCCCGCAGAGGTACCACACTACCGGCAAGGTCACGGTGCCCGAGGGCCTGGGTATCGTCGAGGAGTACGAGTTTACCAAGCAGCGCACGGACAGGCCGCTCAAGCTAACGTGCCCGGGCCCGCTGACGCTCACGATGCACATCCGTCCCAGGGGTGGATACTCCAGCCGCCTCGATCTGGCTTGGGAGCTCGCCGACTCCATCAACAGCGAGCTCAGGTCGCTTGTCGAGGCCGGGGCCGACTATATCCAGATCGACGAGCCGTCGTTCGCCATCATTCCAGGCGAGCTGGACGAGTGGGTCAGCCTGTACAACGCCGCAGTAAAAGGTGTGGATGCGAAGCTGGCCCTGCACGTTTGCTTCGGCAACCTGAGCAGTCGTCCCAGGGGGAAGCGCAACTACGACTGGATGTTCCCGGCGCTCCTCGAGACCCGGTCCGACCAGCTTGTGCTCGAGTTCGCCAACAGGGAGATGAAGGAGAGCGGGCTGTGGGCCGAGGTCGGAGACGAGCGGGAACTGGGCGCCGGCGTCGTCGACGTGAAGTCGTTCTACGTGGAGCAGCCGGAGGACGTGGCCGAGCGCATACGTGAAATGCTAGAGGTCGTGGAGCCCGAGAAGCTGTACATAAGCCCCGACTGCGGCTTCTTCCAGCTGCCCAGGTGGATCACCTACCTGAAGCTGGAGGCGATGGTGAGGGGCACGAAGCTGGTCAGAGACGAGCTGACCGGAAGTTGAGCGGCGGTTTCGGCCCTGATATGATGGACTTGGCTGCCGGGCGGGTGTAACTCAGGGGTAGAGTGTCTGCTTCCCAAGCAGAATGTCGTGGGTTCGAATCCCATCACCCGCTCCAGCTTCATCGATTGCAGGCAAAGAGAAGGGGCGGGAGCGCTATTGCTCCCGCCCCTTTGTAGTCTTACCGCCGCCTGACCCGTACCGCCTTTATGCCGCTTCCGCCTGGCGGTAGGGCCGGGTCAGACGTGTGTCAGCCTACCAGCGTCCGCCGCCACCACCGCCACCGCGGGATCCCCTGTCCTCGCGAGGCCGGGCCTCGTTGACGGTCAGGGGGCGACCCATGATTTCCTGGCCGTTGAGGGCCTGGATGGCGGATTCCGCTGCGTCGTTGTCGGGCATTTCCACGAAGCCGAAACCCCTGGACTGACCGGTGTACCTGTCGGTGATTATTCGTGCGGACTGCACTTCACCATGGGCGCCGAAGGCGTTCTCCAGCTCTTCCTCGGTCATCGCAAACGGAAGGTTGCCCACATAGATGTTCATGCGCGCTCCTCCTTGTTGAAGATCCTCCTCACCGGTGTCAAGCGTCGCATGCGTTCTACAACAAGTTGGTGCAAGCGCAGGAAGCGGGACGACATTCGCATCGAGTATCGGAGTCCGAGGCATTATATCACAGGGGTCAATCGCCCGTGTGCCACGGGACCGGCGCCCCTGGCAATGGACTACGCGGGTGTTAGAATGGCGGTCACAATTCGACCGGCAGGAGACCTCCGATGTCATTCCCAAATGTCGACATTTTCCCTGCGACCGCCGCAGTGACCGATGGCGGCCATCTCTCCCTGGGGGGCTGCGACGTCGAGGCCCTGGCCGGGGAGTTCGGAACGCCGTTGTACGTATTCGACGAGTCGACTCTCCGTGGCATGTGCCGGGAATTCGTGGGCGAGTTCACGGCGCGCTATGCGAATACGAAAGTGCTGTATGCGTCCAAGGCCTACGTCAACCCTGCGCTGGCGAGGCTGGTCCAAGAGGAGGGTCTGGGGCTGGACGTGGTGTCGGGCGGTGAGCTTGCAGTCGCGGAGGCAGCGGGCGTCCCCATGTCGGAGGTCTACTTCCACGGAAACAACAAGAGCCCGGAAGAGCTGGAGATGGCCGTCGACACCGGGATCGGCCGGGTAGTCGTCGACAGTTTCTACGAGCTGGGCGTGCTGGACGCGATCGCAGAGTCGCGCGGCAGGACCCAGGAGATCATGCTGCGGCTCTCGCCTGGGATCGACCCACACACCCACGCGAAGACTACGACCGGCATCCTGGACAGCAAGTTCGGCTTCTCGATCGAGACGGGGGACGCCGAGGCGGCGATACGCCAGGCCCTGGCCGCCAATCACCTGGACCTGGTGGGCATTCACTTCCACCTGGGGTCGCCCATCTTCGAGCTGGAGCCGTACTCCATTGCCGTGGATACAGTGCTGACCTACCTTGCGCCGTTCAGAAAGGAGGGGCTAGACCTGCGGGAGTTCAGCCCGGGCGGCGGGTTTGCCATCGGCTACGTGCGGGAACAGGGGCCGCCCCCGATCTCTTCATATGCCGAGGTCATTACGACGGCCCTCAAGGCCCGCGCCGGCGACCTGGGGTTTGGAGAGCCCCTGCTCACCATCGAGCCTGGCCGGTCGATCGTGGGCCGCGCGGGAGTCGCCCTTTACAGGGTGGGCGGCATAAAGGACATCCCGACGGTGCGCAAGTACGTGTCGCTGGACGGCGGCATGGGTGACAACATACGCCCTGCGCTGTACGACTCGCGCTACGAGGCTGTGGTCGCGAACCGGATGCACGCGGAGCCCGAGGAGCAGGTCACCCTTGCCGGCAAGTACTGCGAGTCCGGGGACATACTGGTCAAGGACATCACGATGCCGAGGCTGGAGACGGGCGACCTGGTGGCGATACCGGCTTCGGGAGCGTACGCTCCCTCGATGGCCAGCAACTACAACCTCAACCCACGTCCAGCGGTCGTGCTGGTGCAGGACGGCGAGGCGCGGCTGATCAGGCGTCGCGAGACCTACGGCGACATGATGGCCCTCGACGTGTTCGAGTAGGCCGCTGCGCGCCGTGGGGTCCAAGGGCATGGACTGGCAGACCATTGGCAGCGAGAAGGCGACGGGCGCACTCCGCCGCGCACTGTCCGGGGGCAGGCTGCCCCACGCCATCCTGATCGCGGGGCCGGAGCAGGTCGGTAAGATGGCGCTGGCGGTGGACCTGGCGGCCGCCCTGAACTGCACCGGGGACGAGAGGCCGTGCGGGGATTGTGCCGGCTGCTCGCGCACTCGACGCAGGCTCCATACGGACGTGCACGTGGTGGGCATCCAGGTGGCGGACGGCGGCCGCAGCCGTACGCTCATAGGAGTCGACCAGGTGAGGGACGTCCAGCGAGAAGCGGCTCTCGCGCCCTTCGAGGGTGAGTGCAAGGTCGTGATCTTCGACGGGGCGGAACTCCTGAGCGAGGAGGCGTCCAATAGCCTGCTCAAGACGTTGGAGGAGCCGCCTCCGGGGGTCTATCTGCTGCTACTCACGTCGAAGCCAGAGGCGCTTCTCCCGACCGTTGTATCGCGGTGCCAGGCCGTCGATCTCAAGCTCGTGTCCCCGGGCCTCATTGCCGACCACCTCACAAGTCGCATGGGTGTGGACCCCGATGTCGCCGAACGGGCCGCACGACTGTCGGGCGGCAGGCCCGGCTGGGCGATACGCGCGATTGAAGAGCCAGGGCTCCTCGAGGCAGTGGAGGAAAAAGTAGAGGAGGTCGAAGAGGTGGTCAGGGGCAGCATGGCGACGAGGTTCGAGCACGCTGCCAGGCTCGGCTCGGCCACCGACAGGGACAGGGAGGCCGGCCGCCGCGAGCTCGAGGTGTGGTTGGCCTGGTGGCGGGACGTGATGCTGGTCAAGGAGGGAGTCCCGCAGCTGGCGGCGAACCTGTCCAGGATGGACTCGCTCAAGCCGGTGGCCGAGATGCTCACGCGCCAGCAGATCGCGGGGGCCATCCGGGCGATTCGCAGGACTCGCCGGCTGATTGCCCGCAACGTCAACTCGCGCCTGGCGCTGGAGGTGATGATGCTGGACCTCCCCCGTGTGAGGCAACAGTGACTGAGGGCCGCCGCACATCCGGCGTGGTGGGCGTCAGGCTGAACGAGATGCAGCCGCTGCTCTACTTCCGCCCTGGGGCACAGGAGCTGGAGGTTGGCGACTGGGTCCTGGTGGATACGGAGGCAGGTCCGCGCCGCGGCAGGGTCGCAATCGCCCCGGGCCAGGTCTCGTTCTCGATGCTCACAGGTGAGCTCGACACAGTCCTCGGCAAGCTCGACGAAGAAGAGGATGCAGGGGCATAGGCAGGTTTGAGTCTGGAGCAACAATGTGGGGACGAGAGCAAAGTCGATTGAGCAGGTCCGAGCGCAACTGCGTGAGGGAGCATTCGACTTGACCCGCCATGCCCTAAAGCGCGTTGTGGAGCGGAATATCAGCGAGGAGGAGATTAGACAGGCAGGGGGCGACGCTGCGATTATTGAAGACTACCCTGATGACAAGTACTCCCCAAGCTGCCTCTTGTTGGGATTCACAACGGCGAGGAGGCCCCTACACCTTCATGTATCCCTCGCAGACTCGCAGCTTGTCAGGATCGTTACACTGTACGAACCGAGCTTGAGCAGATGGATAGAGTACTCAAGGAGAAGGTGAGATGTTTGCCTGCCTTGTATGTAATGCAACTGAGAGCCGGGAGGAGCAGGTGGACGAGGTGTTCTGCGTAGAGGGGCAGTACGTTCTAGTCGGCGGTATCCCTGCGGAGGTCTGCGTGCGGTGCGGCGAACAGTCCTTCAGCAGGGAGACTGCGGAGAGGGTACGGCTCCTGGTTCAGGACGAAGCGGCGAAGGAGCTCGTACCCATGCGGGTCTACGACTTCGCCCGGTGAGTGAGAACGCATGAGAATCGGCACATTCATGGTGCCGCTGAGCCAGCGGCCCGAAGGCGACTCCGCGACGATTGACTCCACCCTGGCCGAGGCGGTGCTGGCCGAGGAGGTCGGGCTCGACGCCGTGTGGCTGACCGAGCACCACTTCGTGGGCGAGAGCGTGTATGCAGACCCCATCGTGTTCGCCGCGGCAATCGCCGCGCGCACGTCCAGGGTGAAGATCGGCCTCGCCGTGGTGGAGATGGCGCTGAACCACCCCGTGAGGGTGGCCGTTCAGACCGCGCTGCTCGACAACCTGAGCCACGGCAGGCTGATCGTCGGTACGGGCCGCGGCTCGGCCTTCAACCACTACGAGTACGCGGGCTTCGGCACGACGCGGGAGGAGGGCAGGGAGCGTATCGAGGAGTCCGAGGAGTTGCTGATCAGGGCGTGGACGGCCAAGGGCCTCCGGCACGAGGGCAAGCACTGGAAGGCGGTTATCCCGCAGATGCGCCCGACCCCCTTCCAGAAGCCGCATCCGCCGCTCGTGAGGGCCGTTCTGAGCGAGGACTCGGTCAGGGCGATGGCCGCGCAGGGCAGGCCGATACTGATGGGCGGGCTGGGCCAGTCGGAGATCATGGACAGGGTGACCATTTACAGGTCGGCCATGTCCGAGGCGGGCTTTTCGGACGAGCAGATCGAAGGGGCGGTCGACAACATATGGACGTGGATGGGCGCATGGGTTGCTCCAACCAATGCCGAGGCCAGGGAGCGCGCCGAGGAGGGCTACCGGCGCGAGCAGGCGCATTCCACGACAGCGCGGCGGACACTCAATCCGCTGGTCGGTGGGGACGAAGGACCCAATCCCGCCGATTTCGAGGACAGGTTCGACAAGGCGTACATGGTGGGCACGCCGGACCAGGTGGCCGAGCAGCTTATAGGGCTACAGAGCGCCGGAGTGCCGAACGTCATGCTGAAGCTCAACACGGGACAGATGGACCCGGACGCAGTCGCGGGCATGATGCGGCTCTTCGGCGAGCAGGTGCTCCCGCGCGTCCACCAGGAGAGGAAACGGACATGAGGCTCAAGGGCAAGACGGCATGGATGGCCGGAGTCGGCACGGGCATGGGCAGGGCTGCCGCGGTCCTGTTTGCGCAGGAGGGGGCGAACGTAGTCCTTACGGCACGGGGCCGCGACGACCTGGAAGAGACGGCCGGCGCGATCAGGGAAGCCGGCGGGACGGCCACCGCCGCGCCGGGCGACCTGACGAACAGGGCCGACGCCGAGCGCATCGCCGGCGAGATCGTCGACGCCCACGGCCGCCTGGACATCCTGTACAGCGCGGCGGGCGGCGGGTTCGAGCCCGGGCGCAGCTTCGACGAAGTGGGCGAGGGGTTCTGGAAGGGCGCGGTCTCGAACACCCTGGACAGCCTGTACAACGCGGCCCAGAGCTCCCGACCGGTGATGAGAGCGCAGGGAGGCGGGTCTATCGTGGCCGTGGCGGCCAGCTTCAGCGTGCGCCAGGAGGGCAACGCGGCCTACGGAGCGGCAAAGGGCGGTGTGATTGGGTTCGCCAGGAACCTTGCCCGGGAGCTGTACGCCGACAACATCCGCGTGAACGCGATAGGCGCGGGGCTGTTCCGGGCGTCGATGGGCGACCTGCCCCTGTCACCGGCGCCCGCGTCGCTTGCCCGCACGGGCCACCCGGAGGACATCGCCTACGCAGCGCTCTACCTGGCGTCGGACGAGTCGTCCTGGGTCACGGGACAGGTGCTGGCGGTCGACGGCGGCGTCGATACAGGCACCCGCGGCATCTGGGACCACGAGAGCTAGGAGATCAGTACGAGCCGCTGACCGGTCCGTTCCAATAGACCTGAGACCTCCTGCACGTGACCGGCCACAGATGCGTACCCGCGTTCTTCGCATCGATAGCCCAAGTGCGGGCTGTGGCCTGCGGATGAGGGCACAGGCCGGGAGCGATGGGGAAGAGGCCGTGCTATCATGGGCCAGATTCCGTGTCCGGAGACCGATTCGAATCGGCCGCGTGAGGTCCTGATCCAAGTGAACGCCGATGGCTGCCAAGACACCCAGGAAGCCGACTAACGCCGCAAAAGACATGCCTGCCGAGGGCGGCGGCGTGGAGGTGCGGCTGCTGTCGGGGGGCAATCCCCAGATTGCGAAGGCCGACGGGGACGCCCCGGTGCAGGCCTACATCGCAGCCATGCCTGAATGGAAGAGCGACCTGGGCCGCCGGCTCGACGACATCATCGTTCGCAACGTACCCGAAGTGCGCAAGGCCGTGAGATGGAACTCGCCCTGGTACGGCATCGACGGTCAGGGATGGTTCGCGAGCTATCACGTATTCACCCGGTACGTGAAGGTGACCTTCCTCAACGGCGCGTCGCTGCAACCCGAACCGCCCGGTTCGGGCAAGGACCCGGACGCGCGCTGGGTCGACATCTACGAAGGCGAACTCGACGAGGAGCAGATGGAGGAATGGGTCAGGCAGTCCGCGGCCCTGCCCGGCTGGGCTGGGTTCGACACGCTGTGACGCAAGGCCTGCTGTCGTCGAGCGAACAGGACGCGGGCCCTCTCCGGTCCCCTCATCCCGCATGGCTCCGGACTTGTGGAGTGCCGGCTTAGTCGATGGCGCGCCTGATCTTCAAGCGGCTGGTTGACGACCGCAGCCTGCTGCTGGGCGTTTTCGCCGGGGTCGTACTGACGACGACGATCGCGGCGGCGGGCCCGGCATACCTGAACTCACTGGAGCAGCTGTCCTTCCGGACGTCGGTCGGCAACGTCAGCGGGCAGTACCTGGGGTTGGACGTCTTCGCCACGAACGTCGCGCTCGCCGAGCAGACGATCCTGGCCGCCGAGGAGGCAGTGGCAGCCGGGGCGCAGCGCCACCTGTCCCCGGCCTACGCCGGGCACACGACCTACGTGAGGAGCAGCCCCTACCTGGTCGGCATCCCGGGCCGGGAGCTGCCCGACGAGAGGACGAGGGAGGTACTCCTGCGGGGCTACCTGCAGTCGCTGTCCGGGCTGGAGGAGCACGCCGCGCTGACCGAGGGCAGGTTGAACGCCGCCGGTGTCACCCAGTGGCCCCGGGGCCCGCTGGTGGAGGCCGTCGTATCCCGCCCGACGGCCGAGAGGTTCGGGATCGGCGCCGGCGACACGTTGACCCTGGCTACGGTGGTCGAGGTCGACACCAGGATCTCCGCAATCGTCACTGGGGTGATCGAGGCCGCGGAGCCCGGCGGCGAGTTCTGGGCCGAAGCCGGCGTCTACCTCGACCCCGCGCCCCTGTTCGAAACGCCGCCCTACGGCGTGAGGGTGGACCCTAACGACCCGCCGATCGGCCTCTTCGTGCGGCTGAGCGACCTGGTCGCGGTCGTCGATAGCACGAATCCGGGCACCCTGGTCGATCCCGTGTGGTTCAACAAGCTGGACAAGTACGAAGTCGGCTCCTGGTCCGTCAGCGAGGCTACCGGACGCGTCGACGCCTTCACCGAGGACGTGCGCGCGGTCATGCCGGAGGTGGTGGTAAGAGCCGGGGCGATTACCACGACAATCCGGACCGTGGAGCGCCGTAGTTTCCTCGCCGGCGTGCCCATCCTCCTCCTGCTAGCGGTGATGGGCGTGACGGTGTTGTTCTACATGGCCATGGTCGTGTCGTACCTGGTCAAGAGGCGGTCGCGCGACACGGCTCTCGCTCGCAGCCGGGGCGTCGGTACGTGGGCGCTCCTTCGCATCTACGCCGCAGAGGGGTTCGTGATTACCGCGGGCGGCACGGTGGTGGGATTAATCCTGGCGTTTGGGGCGGTGGCCCTGAGCGGCAAGCTCCCCTACTTCAGCGAGATGACCGGCGGCGGACTGATGCACGTCGAGCTGGAGAGCCGCCCGCTGATTCTCGCAGGTGCGGCCGCCCTGGCGTGCTTCCTGGTGCTTGTTGTGCCGGGGACCCTGAGCGCTCGGGCGGGACTGCTGTTCCAGAAGCTGTCGGTGTCGCGGCCCCCGTCAGTGTCGTGGTTCCACCGGTATTACGTGGACGTGGCGGTGCTGGTCGTCGGGGGGCTGGTGTTCTGGGAGCTGCACAGCCGCGGTCGCGTGGTCTCCGGGGGCCTGTTCGGCGACGTGGGCGTAAACGAGCCACTGCTGTTGGCGCCCGTGCTGTTCCTCGGCGCGGTCGGGCTTCTCTTCGTGCGGCTGTTCCCACTCCTCCTGAGATACGTGAGCGGCGAATCGCAGGGGCTGGTGCATGTCCTGGCAGGCTCGTCCGCCCTGGCCGCCGGGGCCGGGATCGTGCTGCGGGAGGGTGCGGGACTGGCGGCCCCCGTCGAGGCCCTCCCACTGGCCGCGCTGGCCGGGTTCGCGCTGGCCTACGCTTACGCGGCGCGTGCCCGGAACAGTCTGGCGATTGCGGGCGGACTGGTGGGGCAGGCTGCGGCCCTCGCGGTCTTCTTCGCCCTCGATCCCCCGGACGCCCGGGGGTGGGCGTTCGTGGCCGACGTCGGACTGGCGGCAGTCATCCCCGCAACGGCGGCCTTCCCGCTGTTCAGGACGCTCGTACGCCGCTCTCCCGTCTGGCTCGCCATGACCCTGTGGCACATGGGCCGCAACCCTCTCCAGTACACGTGGCTGGTGCTGCTCCTAGTGCTCGTGACAGGACTCGGCATCCTGGCGACGACCGTCGGGGGCACCCTTACTAAGAGCCGCACCGAGCGTATCCTCTACGAGGTAGGCACGGATATTAGGGTGACGGGCAGCCCGCTTTTCATCCGAGGGGGGATGCGGAAGCTGGGAGCCGAGTACGAGGCCGACCCGGCAATCGCGGCAGCGTCCGCCTCCATGCGCACGTCGGGCAGCGCGGGGCCGCAGCCTGTGGAGGTCCTCGCGCTGGACGTCGACCGCTTCCCGCACATGGCATGGTTCCGCAGCGACTTCTCCGACCGGCCCATGTCCGAGGTCCTGGCCCAGCTTGCCCCCGGCGCGCAGGGTCGCCGGGCGGGACTGCCGGGCATCGAAATCCCCGGCGACGCCGTCGAGGTCGGCGCGTGGGTGAAGCCGCTGGCCACAACCATAACGAAGGGGCTGTGGCTGGTGCTGGTGGACGCAGAGGGCAGGGTCGAGACCGTGACGACGGGCCAGCTGGGTGACGTGAACTGGCGACTCCTGCGCGGAGAAGTGCCCGCGGATCTTGTCCAGCCGGTCAGGCTGGTGTCGGTGCAGGTCTACGAGCCTGGGGCCGGACCAGGGCAGATCAGCTATCTCTCGGCGACGGGGGCGGCGGGCGCGGTGCTGATCGACGACATTCACGCCGTCGGCGCGGACGGGTCAGTGGAGGCGCTGGAGGACTTCGAGGGCAGCCTCGAGTGGACGCCCATCATCACGTCGTTCCTGCCGACAGACGTACTGGCGACCACCGTCGAGGACGCGCACGGAGGTTCCCGGGCCGCCCTGTTCACCTACGGCGCCTACAGGAACATGTCGGTGCGCGGACTGCTATACGGCAGCGCTGCCGGAGCGCTGCCTGTAATCGTCAGCGAATCTCTTGCGGCGTCCATGGGTCTCGAGAAGGGCGACCGCTTCATCGGCGTCGTGTCGGGCAGGCTGACGCTGGCGGAGGTGGTGGACTCGGTGCGCTACTTTCCCACGATGGGCGGCAGCAGTAGGAGATTCATAATCGCCCACGTGGACACGCTCTACGAGTACCTGAACATGCTGAGCCCCGTGAAGAAGGCCGACCTGAACGAGGTCTTCGTATCGGTCAGCCCGGGCGAGGGCGCTGCTGCCGAGGAGGTGATCCTAGAGGGGAGGAGGGCATCCTTCCTGGAGATCGAGAACGGGATCGCGAAGCTGGACGCGCTGCTGCTGGACCCGTTCTCGGGCGCGGGCTGGCAGGCCGTGGTGCTCCTGGCGGTGATGGTGGCAGTGCTATCGATAGGGTTCGGGTACGCCACGTACCTGCTCCTCTTTGCCAGGGAGAGCATGAACAGTATGGCGTACCTGCAGAGCGTGGGCATGTCGAAGGCGCACCTGGCGAGCCTGCTGGCGTTCGAGAACCTGATAATCGCGGCCGCGGGCATGGGGTTGGGCACGTGGGCCGGGTTCCAGGTGAGCGAGTTGATGGTGTCGCCGCTGGCGGTGACCGAGTCGGGCGAGAGCGTGGTGCCGCCGTTCATCCTCAGGACCGACTGGTGGATCATGGGGCCGACCTACGCGATGTTCACGGCGATATTCGCCGGTTCGGCGGCGCTGCTGCTGCGCGGCATGACGCGGCTCGACCTGCAGGCCATCGCGAGAGGCGGGGAGGCGTAGCGGCCTCTATGTGTGGTTGCGGAGGGCGGCGGAGAAGACTATGGCGAGGACCGCGAACACGACGGTCGCGAGCATTACGTCGCTGAAGCCCCGGGCGATGGCCTCCGGGATGGCCGACTCTGTGCCCGCAAGCTCCGCGAGGTGGGCCCGCTCGCGCACGGCGTAGACTGCGCCGGCTATGGTCACGCCCACGGCGAAGGCGGTCTGCCGGCCCAGGGCGACGGATGCCGAGGCGGTGCCCAGCCTGTCCGCGGGCACGGAACCCATGATCACGCTCGTCACTACGGGCTCGAAGAAGGCGGAGCCCGCGCTGGCCAGCAGCAGGCCGGCCATGAGGGCCCAGTCCATCACGCCCGAGCCCATCGTGCTGATCCAGAAGAGCGCCGCCGTGGCCAGGGAGTTGCCCAGCAGAAGGAAGGGCACGGGGCCGTACCTGTCGGAGAGCCGTCCGGCCAGAGGCGCGAGGAATGTCCGGGTTGCCGAGAAGGCGGCGATGAATATGCCCATCTTCGTCGCGGAGTATCCCAGCGAGTCGAGCATGAAGAAGGGCGCGACCAGCAGTATGCCGCCCTGGGACAGGTAGTGGTGGACCAGCACCAGCAGGCCGAAGGTGTACTGGCGGCTGGCGAACAGCTTCACCTCGAGGATTGGGCGCGGCGAGCGGCGCTCGGACCAGACCAGGGCAGGCAGGGACACCGCTGCCACCACCGCGCCGATGAAGACGGGCGAAGAGGCGAAGCCCAGCTTGCCGCCCTGGTTCACGATGAGCAGCAGCGAGCCCATGGCGCCGAACAGGGCCGTTGCGCCGATGGGGTCCACGTGGGGCCGCTCGCCATGGGTGCGGTCGTCCGGCAGCACCCACCATGCCAGCAGCGCGCCCAATACGGCAATGGGCACCCTGGAGTAGAAGACGGCGCGCCAGTCGAGCAGGTCGATGAGGAAGCCGCCGGCGAAGGGGCCCGCCGTGAGCCCGAAGCCCACCACCGCTCCCGAGACGCCGAGCGCCTTGCCCCGCTCTCGGGCCGGGAAGTGCTGGGTGATCAGGGCGTTCACGTTGGCCAGTACCATGGCCGAGCCTATGCCCTGGAGGACCCGCCATAGCAGTAGCTGCCAGATGGAGAACGACACGGCGGACATGAGCATTCCGAGGGCGAATATGCCCATGCCGAGGGCGAAGACGCGGCGTCTGCCGGCCACGTCGCCGAGCCATCCCAGGGTCATCAGCAGGCCGACGGCGGTCACCCAGTAGACGACAGTGACCCAGAGGACGGTGGACGAGTCGGTGTCGAAGGCCTTTGCCAGGGCCGGGAATACGGTGACGACTATGCCGCCCTCGAGGGTGGAGGAGAGGGTGCCGATGGATACGACGGCGAGCAGCCACCACCTGTTCGCGGTCCCTGAAGCTGCGTGGTTGTTCAAGTCGCCCGACGCCAACGGCCGGGACCGAGCGACGATTGAGCTCGTCGCCTCGCCAATCTTGCCCTGTGGCCGCCAGCATGAGATAACATTGGGTGAAATCGTATGATAACCGTCTGGAGGGGGATATGCCGATACTCGACAGGAAGGACATCGAGCTGGAGGTGCTGGGCCCGGGGGTGGAGCGCCACGCGATAGTCGACGGCACGCAGGGCGCGGACTCGCTCAGCGTCGGTGACGTGAAGATCGAGCCGGGCTCGAAGGCGCCGACCCACTTTCACCCAACCGAGGAGGCGATGGTGATCCTGGAGGGGGAGCTGGAGGCCGTGCTGGGCGACGACGTCATTACCGTGAAGGAGGGTCAGACGGTGCTGGCCCCTGCGGGCGTTAAGCACGGGTTCAGCAACCGATCGGGAGCGCCGGCGCGGGTCATGGCCATCTTCCCGACGGCGAAGATCGAGCGGACTCTGGTGGATGATTAACCGCAGAGGGCCCTTCGGCAAGCTCAGGACAGGCTGAGCGCTGAGGGGAATCCCAGGGAGGTTGTGATGGACATGGTGAAGCGGGTGGTCGGCATCTTTCTCCTTGTGACGGCGCTTGCGGCGGCGGTACTGCTGATGGTGACGCCGCTCATTCACGACGGGTCGCCGGACTACCCGCTGTGGAAGATACTGAACTGGTTCATGGCCGCCGGCACGGTCGCGATACTGGTCGTAGCATTCGCGGCGAGGCGGGCGCAGGGGTGCGAGAAGCTCGACACGCTGGAGCGGCTGCGGGTCAGCCTCGTGTTCTACGGCGCCATCGTTCTGGCGATGCTGTTCTTCTGGGAGTGGTTCTGGACGTTGAACCCCGACAGCGAGACGGGCGAGGCGGTCACCTCGCACATGGTGTACTTCCCGATAATGGACGCGCTGTACGTCGTGATGTCGGTCACCGTGGGGCGGCGCCTCGCGATCTGCGCCGACAGCCCGGACTCCTAGCAGCGGGCAGCCCGGCCGCGATCGTCGCCAGCAGACAGGGCACCGCGCGAGCCGCCGCCGATGCCCGTTTCACACGGAGCGGGCTGGCCGATGGAGATGTATGGCGAGCGACGTTCTTGAAGTGAGCGGGCTGACCAAGGCCTTCGGCGAGAAGACTGTGGTCGATGACGTCTCGTTCGGGGTGCGGCCGGGCGAGATGTTCGGGTTCCTGGGCCCGAACGGCTCGGGCAAGACGACCACCATCCGCATGTGCCTGGGCATCATCCGGGCCAACGGCGGGACGGTCAGGGTCCTCGGCGCGCGGCCCGACCTCAGCATCCTGAAGAGGGTCGGATACCTTCCCGAGGAGCGCGGGCTGACCAGGAAGGTCAAGGTAGTCGAGATCCTCCGTTTCCTGGGGCGCCTGAAGGGGATGTCCGCAGCAGCCGCGCAGGAGCGGGCTCTCGAATTGCTGGCGCGAGTGGGCCTGCACGAGCATCGCGACAAGCCGGTCGAGGGGCTGTCCCGCGGCATGACGCAGCTGGTGCAGTTCGCCGGCGCGATAATCCATGACCCCGAGCTGATCATCCTGGACGAGCCGTTCGCCGGGCTCGACCCACTGAACGTCAACCTGATGAAGGAGATGCTGTCGGAACGCCAGCGGGCCGGGGCCACCATCATGTTCAGCACCCACATCATGTCGGACGTGGAAGAGCTGTGCGAGAGAGTGGCGCTCATTTCCGACGGCCGCCTCCTTCTCTACGGCAATCTCGCGGAGATCAAGCGCAGGCGCGGAGCTCACTCGGTCGAGGTGCAGGCCAACGACATTCCTCCCGGCCTGTCCGGCGCCGCGAGCCAGGCCCTTCCCGACGGGGCCGTCAGCTACGACCTGGAAGGCAAGCAGACTGCGGAGTCGATTCTCCGGTCGTACCTGGAAGCGGGGATCGAGGTGGAGCGGTTCGAGCTGTCCCTGCCGTCGCTGAACGACATATTCGTGGAGGAGGTGTCGCGTGCCCGGGCCGCCGTATGAGCTGGGCGTGATCTTCGCGGAGGAGTTCCGGCGACAGATCCGCAGGAAGGGGTTCATGTTCTTCACGGTGCTGATCGTCGTCCTGCTGGTCGGCGCAATCCCCGTCACCCCGGTCGTCGTCAGCCTGGCGGACACGGCGACGGATGGGGGCGACTCCGAACCGGAGACACGAGAGGCTCCGGCCCTGAGGTACGGCTACGTGGACACTGCGGGCATCCTGCCGGACGAATTGGAGTTGGAGGGCGCACCAAAGCGGTACGCCGACAAGGACGAGGGACTCTTGGCAGTGCGGAGCAGCGAGATCGACACGCTATTCGTACTGCCTGCCGACTACATAGAGTCCGGCAGGATCGAAGACTACTGGACAACCCGCGGCAGGGGCGCCCTGTGGGCCGACAACTCGTACGCCGAGCGGCATTTCAGGGCCTTTCTGAAGCGCGGGCTGACCTCGGGGCTGGACCTGCCGGACAGGGTCGAGCGCGCCTTCGACACGGGCTACATGGATGAGTTCGACGTTCGCGGGGATGCGAGCGACGTGGGCGGATCGGACAGCGGCTTTGCCCAGGGACTGGTGGAGCTTGGCGCAATGATGATGTTCGCGGTGCTGCTCATATTCGCGGTGATGATGAGCGGCGTCACGACAATCAGAAGCGTCTCCGAGGAGAAGGAGACGCGGATGATCGAGCTGCTGATCACCTCCGCCTCGCCGATGTCGATCATGAGCGGCAAGCTGCTGGCGGTCGTGTTCGCCGGCCTGGCCCACATGGCGGTGTGGGTCCTCGTCGGGGCCTTCGCGGTGCCGGCGATCTTCGACCGGATACCGGGCGCCGGGGAGTTGGCCATATCGGGCCCGTCCCTCGTCATCGTTGCGTCATGCTTCGTGCTCGGGTACCTCCTCTTCTCCTCCCTCTCCATGTTCCTGGGCACCCTGGCGAATACGATAGAAGAGGGGCAGCGCCTGACGAGCATACTGGGCATACTCGTGGGCGTGCCCGTCTGGGCAACGGGGCTGATCGTGAACGTGCCGGACTGGTCCCTGCTCAAGGTGCTGACCTACGTCCCGTTCTTCGCCCCCACGCTGCTGATAGTAAGGCGGGGCGCGGGAAGCGACATGACGAACGTCGAGATCGCTGCTGCCCTGGCGGTGGTCGCCTTGTCCGCAGTCGCGATGACCTGGCTCGCGGCGCGGGCCTTCAGCGTGGGCATCCTGCTGTCCGGCCAGAGCCTCACCAACCCCCGCAACCTGCTCGCCGCCCTGCGCCGCCCTGACTAGGGCCAACGCGCTAAGCGTACAGGCCAAGCCGGTGGCTCAGATGCCCAGGACGCGCTTCGCGTTCTCCAAGAGTATCTTGGGGCGCACCTCGTCCCTGATGGGCAGGTCGGCGAAGCCGTCGAGCCACCGGTCGGGCGGCAGGTAGGGGAAGTCGGAGCCGAACAGTACCTTGTCCCGCAGGCGCGTGTCGGCCTCGCGGACGAGGTCCGGGGGGATGAAGCGGGGCGCCCAGCCGGACAGGTCGATGTAGACGTTGGGCTTGTGCAGGGCGACGGCGACCTGCTCGTCGATCCAGGGCCACGCCGGGTGGGCCATGATGATGGTGAGATCGGGGAAGTCGGCGGCGATGTCGTCGAAGCCGGGAATGGGCCGCGCGTACTTGAGCTTGAACCCCATGCCGCCGGGCTGGCCCGCTCCAGCGGCCGCGAACCCGGAGTGGACCAGCATGGGCACACCCAGACCCTGGCATTTTTCGTAGAGCGGGTAGAAGCGCGTGTCGTTGGGGTGGAAGGCCTGGTGGATCGGGTGGAGCTTCAATCCCCTCAGCCCCAGCTCAGTGACCGAGCGCTCCAGCTCGTCGACCGCCGCCGTGCCCTTCCAGGGGTCCACGGTCGCGAAGCCGATGAACTGGTCGGGGTAGGCGCGGACTATCTCCGCCACGTAGTCGTTGGTGTCGGGGGGCTCGCCGGTGGAGGTCTCGCCGTCGACGGAGAAGATGACGCCTAAGATGTCCCACTCGCGGTACCGCGCGGCCATGTCGGCGGCGTCCTCCGGGGCCGACTTGACCCTGAAGAACTTACGCAGGCCCTCCTCTATGGCCATCTCCGGCAGGCCCTGCTGCCTGGGCACGTGCACGTGCATGTCGATTGCGCGCATTGCTGCTCCCTTGCTGGTGAATTGGCTACGACGTCTGTGCGCTGAACTTGATTCGCGGGTCTACTACCGCGAGCAGTATGTCCGATATGAGGGTGCCGACGACCGTGAGGATGCCGAGCATGAGGACGATGAAGCCCGCGAGCTGCGTGTCCTCGATGAGGATGGCGTCGAGCAGGATGGGGCCGAGGGTCGGGAGGCTCAGGACGACGGAGACTATGACGCGGCCGCCGACGAGGGAGGGCAGCAGGTAGCCCACGGTGCTGACGAGTGGGTTGATGGCGACCCTGACCGGGTACTTCATGATGAGCTTGGCCGGGTTCACACCCTTGGCGCGTGCCGTTACGACGTATGGCTTGGCGAGCTCGTCGAGCAGGTTGTTGCGCATGACCCTGATCAGCCCCGCGGTGCCGGACGTGCCCAGGACGACGGCGGGAATCCAGAGGTGGTTGAGCAGGTCGATGACCTTGTCGAAGCTCCAGGGCGCGTCCTTGTAGTCGGCGGAGAAGAGCCCCCCGACACTCTGGTCGAAGTAGGCGAAGGCGACGTACATGAGCACCAGCCCGAGCAGGAAGTCGGGCACGGCTATCCCGGTGAACCCGGCCAGGGTGAAGACGTAGTCGCCCACGGAGTGCTGGCGCACTGCGGAGTATATGCCGACGGGAATGGCGAAGGTCCACGTGACTATGATGGTGAACCCGGTGAGGACTATGGTGAGCCATAGGCGGTCGCCGATGATCTTCTTGACGGGCTTCTGGGAATTGATCTGGTCGGACCAGACGGCGATGGAGCGGCCCAGGTCGCCGTGGGCGAGGTTCCATATCCACATCCAGTAGCGGTAGTACATGGGTTTGTCGAGGCCCAGGTACTCTCGCAGCTCGGCGGCGATGCGAGGGTCGCCGCCGGAGTCGTTCTGCATGAGCCTGTCGAGGAAGCGGTCCGCGGCGTCGCCCTCTGGGAGCTGGATGATCACGAACGACAGGACGGAGATTACCCAGATAGTGAAGAAGGCCAGGACCATGCGCCGAGCCATGTAGGCGAGCACCGTCTCACCTCCCCGGGCGCGATGCGCCGTGAATCTCGCCGTCACTCTAATACAGCGGCCGCAGGGGGTCAACGCAGGAAGTTTCACCGCAGAGGGCGCTGAGGGGCGCGGAGGCAAGAATGGTTGGGAGCAGAGGGGGATCCGTCCTAAGGCCACTCAGTTGTCGGCATAGGTAGGGCATAGTACCATGCGAACTATTCTCAAGGTGGGCCGGAAAGCCTGCCGTTGAACAACTTCGATCCAGCTAGGGAGAAGGCCGCGATATGAGCAGACTTTCGGACATTCTTAGTTCAGGGGAGTTCGCGGTTACGTGCGAGCTGAATCCGCCCAAGGGGGCGGACCTAGGGGCGTTATTCAAGAAGGCGGAGTCACTTCGGGGATCGGTCACCGCGTTCAACCTGACTGACTCGGCCGGGTCGAATATGTCGATGGCGCCCATCGGGGCGGCGCGGCTGCTGTCCGAGCGGGGCATCGAGACTATACTCCAAGTGACGTGCAGGGACCGGAACCGAATTGCGCTGCAGTCGGAGCTGCTGGCCGCCGCGGCGCTGGGTCTGCCCAACGTGCTGTGCATGAGCGGCGACCCGCCGGGAGTCGGCGACCACGCGGACGCGAAGGCCGTGTTCGACATTGACGCGGTGGGGCTGCTGCAGGCCGTACGGGCCATGCAGGGCGGTGCGGACATGGGCGGGAATGACCTGGACGGGCCGGTTCCGATATTCGCGGGCGCGGTGGCCAACCCGGGTGCGCCCGACGTGGACAAGGAAGTCGGGCGGATGCAGGACAAGATCGAGGCGGGGGCGTCCTTCTTCCAGACGCAGGGGATCTACGAGCCGGAGTCCTTCGCGCGGTTCATGGAGGCCGCCAAGGGCTTGGGTGCGCCGGTGCTGGCCGGGATCATCGTGCTCAAGTCGGCGAATATGGCCCGCTACCTGAACGAGAACCTGCCGGGGGTGTTCGTGCCGCCGTCCATCGTGTCGGAGCTGGAGTCGACGTCCGACCGCAGGGCAACCAGCGTGGAGATAGCCGCACGGGTGGTCCGCGAGGTGCGCGGCATGTGTGCGGGCGTTCACATGATGGCGCTGGGCTGGGAGGCGCGGATACCGCGGATCATCGAGTCGGCGGGGTTGACTGCGTGACCGTCCTGGTCACCGGCGTCGACGTCATCGAGATCCACCGTGTGGAGGAGGTGGCCGAACGCTACGGCGACCGCTTCCTGAGGCGCATATACACCGAGGGGGAGATCGCCTACTGCCGGGGGCGCGCCCCGCAGCTGGCCAGCCGATTCGCGGCCAAGGAGGCGGTGATGAAGGCGCTGGGAACGGGCACGAGGGGCGTCCGCTGGAGGGACATCGAGGTGGTCCGCCGCCCGGGGGGGCCGCCGACGGTCAGGCTGCACGGCTCCGCCCTCAGCCGGGCCGAGCGCATCGGCCTCGACCACCTGGCGCTGTCGCTGTCCCACTCGAGGGATTATGCGGTGGCGTCGGTCGTCGGGGAGAGCGCCCACGGGAATCTCGTCCCGCCACGGCCCGCATCCTGACCGATGTCGAAATTCGGCGCTGCCATCGAGCCTCTCTCCGAAAAGCCATAAAGGGCAACCCAGTCTGCTTTGACAGCATAGGGCGCCAGTGGTAGACTGGTAGAAACGAATGGGCACGGTCGTAGAACTGAATAGCTTTGAACGGGGCGCGCTCGAATCCAGGCGCCCCTTTTTCGTGCCCATCATCCCCAAGGTCCACGAGAATAATGCCCACAGTCCTCAAGTCGGTTACCCGCAAACTCTCGAAGCTGATCGGCAGCGAAAAGTCCACGGATAACGGCGCCAAGCCGGCCAGCGCCCCGGACCCCAAGCCCAACGGCCGCCGTCCCGCACAGTCGCCTCCTGATTCTCCGGGCGCACGGAACGGCGCAGCGACGCAATCGCGGCCTCGCCAACGGCCCGCCCGGGCAACAACCGAAGCGCCCGCCCGGGAGGGCTCCGCGCCCAGGAAGCCCCGCAGGAGACGGCCCAGACGCCCGCAGCACGCGGCCGGCAAGGCGCCGGAGCAGACCGCGCCGAAGCCCGGGGGGCAGCGCCAGTCTGCGGGGCAACGCCGCAAGAGGCGCGGGCGCAACGCCAACGCCGCTCCCCAGTACCGTCGCGAGACCGCCGCGCCGGCAGCGGATTGGTCGGGCTCGGGGCTGTTCGGTGAGATTCCGGTATCGCCCGAGGTGGACCACGCCCTGGTCGACATGGGCTACAGCGAGCCGACGCCGATCCAGAACATGGTGGTGCCGCTGATACGCGAGGGCCGCGACGTGGTGGGCCAGGCACAGACGGGCACGGGCAAGACGGCGTCCTTCGGGATTCCCATAGTCGAGACGGTAGACCCGGCGCCCGGAGACCCACAGGCACTGGTGCTTGCTCCGACGAGGGAGCTGGCGCTCCAGGTGTGCAGCGAGATCACGGCGATCGGGCACTATCGCGGCATAAGCGTGGCGGCCATATACGGCGGCCAGCCAATGCAGCCGCAGATCGACGCCATCAAGCGGGGCGCGCACGTGGTGGTGGCGACTCCCGGCAGGCTGATGGACCACATGCAGCGGCGCACGCTGTCGTTGCGCAAGATACGGATCGCGGTGCTTGACGAGGCGGACCAGATGCTGGACATCGGGTTCATCGACGACATCGAGCACATCCTGCGGCAGACGCCTCGCGAACGGCAGACGCTGCTCTTCTCGGCCACGATTCCGTACCCGATCCGCAAGCTCACCCGGCGCTACCTGCACGACCCCGAGTGGGTCAGGGTGGGCGGCGAGGCCGAGCCCGTCGACGAGGTGAACCAGGTCTACTACGAGGTCGCCGCGCAGGACCGGCGAGTGGCCCTCAAGGAAGTGCTGGACATGTCGGACGACGTGAAGCAGGCACTGGTATTCCGCAGGACGAGGGCCGGGGTCGACCGGCTTGTGAGGGACCTGCGCCGCGACAGGTACGACGCCGACGGCATCCACAGCGACATGACGCAGGCCCAGCGGGAGCGGGTGATGTCGAACTTCAGGTCAAGGGACCTGCGGCTGCTGGTGGCTACGAACGTGGCCGCCCGGGGGCTGGACATCCCGGCCGTCTCCCACGTCATCAACTACGACATGCCGGACAACCTGGAGGAGTACGTCCACCGGATCGGGCGCACGGCCAGGGCCGGCAAGCAGGGCACGGCGATCACGTTCGTTTCGGACATGCAGGACTTCGAGCTTCTGGACTCGCTGCAGGAGCACCTCGGACACGAAATGAAGCAGGCGGACCTGCCCAGACTGTATAACGGCCAGGCTGCCGCGCCTCGCTAGCCGGGCTGAGCCCTTTCGCCCTCGGCATCCCTGCTCCGGTCCAAGGCCCTGGCCCGGGCACGGCCCGAAGGCCACCCAAGCCTGCCCGTTACACCGGATACCACCATTCCTGCCCCCAATCCTATGAGCAGGGCCGGCGCCCAGGGCAGTTCGAGCAGTGCCGCCGCGCCTACTGCAACGAGCACTGCACCAATGATGATCATTTCCGTCCTCCTACGTTCGCCCCTATTCTAAACGACAATGCCTGGCAGGTGATACTGCACGCCCCTGGGACCAATGGCGCCCATACGACTGGGATCATCAGAGTATCAGAACCGATTGAATCCAGGGAATCCCGACAGGTATGATTCACTGTGTCCTGCAAGCCAATAGGACTGCAATTGCAGCGTAGCTGTCTGTTCCCCTGGCCCTCTAGTGTACGGTACGGTCGGGTTGTCCCGTATTCGCACCGGCACGTCCTTCTGTCTGCCGGTCGCCCTCGATGAGCTTCGTCGGCAGGACGGTGGGTCTCCTGAGAGGGATCGGCACGTCGGTGCAGGGCATTGTGTCGGCAGCCCCACCCTACCGGCGCATCGAGGGCTCCCTGGTCGCCAAGGAGGCGATGGCGAACGGCCGCTTCTTCATCCTGGTGGACGCGGAGATCGTGGAGGTGGACTGGCTCACGTTCGAGCTGCTCATCGAGGGGGAGGCTCTGCGAATCCGTGCGACGCGCGACAACAGGGCGCTGACCATAGACAGGCTCCTGCCCTGAGGCGGGAGAGGATTGAGGCGAGGGTGAAGCAGGCAGCACGACACTCCCCCTCATCCCTTCGGCAAGCTCAGGGCAAGGCTGTAACCCTCTCCCGCCAAGGGAAGAAGGGATTCCAGGTCAGGCGCGCTCGTCCGCCCAGTAGGCGGCAGCGCCCTTCAGACCGGCATCGTCGCCTGTTGCGGCCCGGACGACCAGGGCCCTGGCCGCGGGGGACGATGCCGGACACGCCGCGATTGCCTGGCGTACAGGGTCGAGCAGAAGATCCCCAGCCTGGGACATGCCGCCTCCGATTACGACGACCTGGGGCGAGAAGAGGAGCACCAGGTTGAGCACGCCGACGGCAAGCGCGTCGGCCGCCTCCCTGAACAGGGCCGCAGCCTCCGCGTCGCCCTCCTGGGCGCGGGCCGACACGGCAGCGGCGTTCTCGCCGGCGATGCGTCCGAGCGCCGTTCCAGAGCCAAGGTCTTCGACCGTCTTCATGGCGTGCCGGTCGATGATGGTGTGGCCGAGCTCGGCCAGGGACAGCCGGCCCCGGACCAGGCGTCCGCCCAGCACGACGCCGGCCCCGACGCCCGTGCTCACGGTCACGTAGGCGACGTCGTCGAATCCCCTGCCCGCGCCGAAGCGGTGCTCGCCCAGGGCCGCGAGATCGGCATCGTTGGCCAGCAGTACGCCGAGGCCGAGCCTGCCGGCAAGGATCGAGGCGCTGACGTGCCCCTCCCACGCGGGCAGGTTGACCAGCATCGTCGGAGCGCCCGCGGCGTAGTCGATCGGTCCGGGCACGCCGACCACAACCCCGTCGACCTCGTCCGCCTCCGCCAGGGCGTCCCGCAGCAGGGCCGGCAGCGCCCCGGGGTCGCCCTTCGGAGTGGGCACGGCCCGGCGCTGCGTCACCTGCCCGGCTGCGTCCACGACTGCGGTCCTGAGCTGAGTCCCTCCCAGGTCGCACGCCAGTATGCGGGGTCTATGCGGCGCCGCCATTGCGTCACTCCAGCATCGAGTAGTCGGTGCGGCGGCAGTATAGCAAGAACAGCGGCGAGGTGGCTTATACTACGGCTGAGGAGCATGCGATGAAGTACGCGATATTGATCGCGACGGCGCTGATGATGCTGTGGGCGGCCGCCTGCGGCTCGGACTCCACAGACGCGCCGGGCGTCAGCGGCCCCGCTAGTGAGAGGGCACCGGAGCCGATGAGTACTCCAGCGGCTGGGACTACCCAGACGGAGGCGAGCGCCCAACCGACGGCGGCTCCACGACCCGCCGTGGCGGCGGCCGAGACGGCCCCATGCACACCCGGGGCCAGCCTCGAGGAGCAGAAGGCGACGCTGGCCGCGACGGCGAACGCGCAGTTCCAGGGGAACACCAAGGAGGACCTGCCCAGGCTGCCCTACGGGGCGGACGTGCGAGACCACCGGCAGGGAGGCATCTGGGTGGTCGTGGAGTTCAGGGGCGACGAGCTGGAGACGGTCACCGAGAGGAAGGCGGCGCTGGACCGGCAGATGATCGACGCATATGCGGCGATATTCGGAGCCGGGTGCGAGGAGCTGAAGTGGGTCGACCTGTCGGGCCTCCAGAGAGCCATAGTCAAGGTAGGGATGATGGGCGACCCTGCCTCGCCCCAGGTCCCGGTCTTCAAGACGCGGATGACGGCCGAGGAGGCGGAGGAGGTCGACTGGGACAACAGGCACTCGCTGGACTTCAGCGAGATATGGAAGGAGCTGCTGTTGAACCCTCGCTGGCGCGATGAGCTGAAAGAGACTGGAGGGAATTGATCGATGACCGGCGCTGACGGGACGGCAATGGTGGGGGAGAAGGCTCCGGGGTTCACACTCCCGACCGTCGATGGCACGGAACTGAGCCTGTCCGACCTGCTAGGTCGCAAGGTCGTGATGTTCAGCTGGGCGTCGTGGTGAGGGTGCCGCGACCAGCTGCCGGTCTGGCAGCAATTCTACGAGCGCCACAAGGGAGACGGGCTGGAGGTGCTCGCGATCGCCATGGACGGCCAGGGCGCGGAGCGGGCACGGCCCTACCTGGAGGCGGCCGGCGCGACGTACCCGGCGGTGATCGACGCCGGGGGAATCACGAGCCACCTCTACGGGTTCAAGGCGGTGTCGAGCGGCTTCCTGATCGACGAGCGCGGCGTGCTGGCGTTCAGCAAGGTCAGCGGGTTCAGCATCGACAGGCCGGAGATCGCGGATCTGCTGCGCCGGTGGGTCGCCGAGTCCGAGGTGCCGCCGTTCGTGGAGACGGACAGCCACTACATCCAGGCCCCGCGCGGCGCGACCGACCGGCGGGCGCTGGAGCTCTACCGGCGGGGCGCGGCGAAGTACCAGCAGGGCGACAGACCCGGCGCCGCCGCGCTGATGCGCGAGGCGATGCGGCTCGACCCCGACAGCATCATCGTCCACCGGCACGCGTGGGCGATCGAGAGCCCGGAGCGCTTCTACGATGGGGACATCGACCAGGAGTGGAAGCAGGAGCAGCTTCGACAGGGGCGCTAGGGGCCACGGGAGGGTTAGCCCGTATCGGCTGAGCACTGCCCTTCGACAAGCTCAGGGCGAACGACCTCTGTTCCACGCAGTGCGGAGAACATAGGACAACAACACCGGAAACAGGCGGGTGCCGGTATAATGAGCGGCGACCTGGGAATAACCCGCAGTTGGAGATAGAGCATGAACCTGAAGCAGAGGATACGGGGCGGGGAGGACGTGCTCGGCCTCGCCGTACCCGTGACCATGGGGCGCGACGACCTGGCCGCGCTCATGCCGACCGGCCCCTACGACTTCGTGTCGGTCGACAGCCAGCACGCACCGTACGACGAGGAGCGGCTGACGGCTTTCTGCCAGATGGCCGAAGAGCTGGGAATACCCGTCCAGTTCCGCATCAAGCACACGCAGCACACCTACCTCGTCGGCAACTACCTGGACCTGGGCCCGACGGGGGTCGAGATTCCGCAGGTGGAGACGCAGGAGACGGTCGACGAGGCGGTCGCGAACTTCTACTACCCGCACACGGGTCTTCGGAGCTGGGGCGGGCAGACCCGCGTGGGGCTGGCCGAGCGGCCGGACATGCGTGAGTACGCCGACTGGTGGGAGCAGACGGGCGTGCTGTGGATGCAGATCGAGTCGGTGGAGGCGATCACGAAGGCGCGGATGCTGGCGAAGCCGGGCGTGGACTGCCTGTCCTTCGGCCCGGCCGACCTGACGTTTAGCCTCGAGGCTCACCCCGACCACCCGTTCAAGACCGTGGACGACTGCGTGAGCCACGTCGTGCAGCAGATGCGCGACTCCGAGGTTGCGGTATGCTTCAGGAACTATGACCCGGCGCTGCGGCAGAAGTACCGGGACATGGGCGTGACCGTCCTCCTGGAGCGGCCGTAGGGTTTCACCACAGAGGACACAGAGTTTGAGACAAGCTATGGCTGTTCTTTGGAGCGGCCGTAGGATTTCACCACGGAGAACACAGAGGTCACGGAGGCAGGAAGATTATGGCTATCCTGGGCAGTGGCGAGTTTGTCTACGAGGTCTCGGGCGAGGAGTGGGGCGACCTGCCCGACGGCTGGGAGTATAACGACGCGACGGCGGTTGCCGTGGACTCGAAGGACAACGTCTACGTATTCAACCGCAGCGCCCACCCCGTCATCGTCTACGACAGTGACGGCAGGCTCCTGCGGACCTGGGGCGAGGACATCTTCACCCTGGCCCACGGCATAGCGGTCGGCCCCGACGACTCCATCTACTGCGTGGACGTGGGCGACCACACTGTCCGTAAGCTGACCCCCGAGGGCAAGCTGCTGATGACGATAGGCAGCTCCGGCTCGCCCTCCGCAGCGATGAGCGGGGAGCCGTTTCACAGGCCGACGCACGTTGCGGTCGACCCGCGCAACGGCGAGCTGCTGGTGTCGGACGGGTACGGCAACGCACGGGTCCACAGGTACACGCCGGACGGGGGGTTCATCGAGTCGTGGGGCGAGTCGGGCACGTTCCCGGGGCACTTCAACATCGTCCACAACATCTCGATAGACGGCGACGGTTGGGTGTACGTGGCCGACCGGGACAACCGGCGCATCCAGGTGTTCGACACGTCGGGGGCATACCAGGCCCAGTGGGTGAACCTGTCGCGCGCGGCCTGCGTCTACGCGGACAGCAGGGGCAGCCGTACGCTCGTCTACGTGGGCGAGTACTACGCCGGGCTTACTTCGAACGCCGACGGCATGGACCTGGGACCGCGAGTGACCATATTCGACCAGGGCGGCGAGGTCGTCGGCAGGCTGGGCAGGGAGTCCTACGGCGACCAGCCGGGCCGCTTCTACGCCCCCCACGGGATCGCGGTCGACTCGCGGGGCGACATATACGTGGCGGAGGTGTCGCTGGCGGAATTCGCAATGATGATGCCGGGCAAGAACCTGCGCTCGATGCAGAAGCTGGTCAAGCAGGGGTAGGTCGTCTCACGGCGGTACTAGGCGTCGCAGCGCTTCCCGGTAAGTCCTACAGGCCATCGAGGGAGGTGTCATGGAGTGGTTGTGGTTAGGGTTCTTACTCGGCGGCTTGATAGTAGCAGTCCTGATTGGCTTGCTTGCTAGACGGAGAACCGACGCTCAAAGTTCAAGCTACCTCGGGTCGAGAATCTCTCAGAGCGATGCGTCCCGGCAGGAACACAACGCTCGCGTCATCGAGAGGTACCGCAATCGCAGACTTTCGAATAGCGGCCGCTCACGTCCGCCTCGGGACACAGGACAAGACCGCCGCCGCTGGTTGTAGAAGGATCGTATCCCCTCCAGTAGATCAAGCTATCAGGCGACTGAACTCTACTCGGTCGGCTGATCGGGCGGGCCGTGGTCCAGGAGGGTCGTGAACTGGTCCTCGTCGAGGATCTGTATGCCCAGCTCCTCGGCGTTGGCTAGCTTGGATCCCGCGTCCTCGCCGGCGACGAGGTAGTCCGTGCGCTTGCTGACGCTGCCGCTGACCGCGCCGCCCGCGTCCTTGATCCTGCCCTCGGCCTGGGAGCGGCTGAAGTTCGCGAGGCGTCCCGTGACCACGAAGCGCAGCCCGGCCAGGGACTGCTCGCCGGGTTCGGGCCGGTCTTCGTCGGCCATATGCACTCCCCTGTCGCGGAGCTTGTGGACGACGGCCCTGTTGGAGTCGTTGGCGAAGTAGGCGGAGACGCTGGCGGCTATCTTGGGGCCGATGGACGGCACCTGCGACAGGTCGTCCTCGGTCGCGGCCATAATGGCGTCGATTGTGCGGTAGTGGCGGGACAGGGCCTCGGCCACCTCGATTCCCACGTGGTCGATGCCGAGGGCGGTGAGCACCCGCGCCAGGGGCCGGTTCCGGCTCGCATCGATGGCGGCGATCAGGTTCTCCACGCTCTTCTCGCCCATGCGGTCGATGGCCACCAGGTCTTCCTGCCTGCCCTCTAGTGCGTATAGGTCCGCGGCGTCTTTGATCAGCCCCTGCTCCAGCAGGACCACGACCTGGCGTACGCCCAGGCCCTCTATATCCATCGCGCCCCTGCTGACGAAGTGCTCCAGCAGGCGCACCAATTGCCTGGGACAGCCGGCGTTGCGGCAGTAGGTCATGGCCTCGCCCTCCGGGCGCACGAGCTCCTCGTGGCAGTCCGGGCATTCCGTGGGCATGACGAAGGGCTGCTCGTCGCCAGTGCGGCGGTCCTCCACGACGCTGACGATCTGCGGGATGACCTCGCCGGCCCGCTCGACGATCACCCAGTCGCCGATCTTGAGGTCCTTCTCACGCACGTAGTCCTCGTTGTGGAGGGTGGCCTGGCTGACGGTCGCGCCGCCCACGTCGACGGGCTCCAGTACGGCGTAGGGGTTGATGCTGCCCGTGCGGCCCACGTTGACCCGTATCTCGTTCAGCCGGGTCAGCGCCCGGGTGGCCGGGAACTTGTAGGCGACGGCCCACCTGGGCTCGCGGCCCACTGCGCCCATGTGCCGCTGCAGGTCTAACGAGTCGACCTTGACGACGACGCCGTCGCACCCGTAGTCGAGCTCCACGAACTCGTTCAGCCAGCGGCGATAGTAGTCGAGGGCGTCTTCGGGGCTTGCCACGAGCCGGTTGTAGGGGTTGGTCCTGAAGCCGAGCCGGACCAGGCGTTCGAGAGTCTTCCAGTGGGTGTCCGGCATGGGGGCGTCAGCGTAGCCGAGGCTGTAGACGAATATGTCGAGAGCCCGCGCGGCGGTGACCTGTGGGTCGAGCTGCCTGACGGACCCGGCGGCTGTATTGCGGGGGTTGGCGTATGTGGGCAGACCGGCTTCCTCGCGCTGCTGGTTGAACTCGACGAAGCGCGACTTTGGGAACAGCACCTCGCCCCGCACCTCGAGGCTGCCCGGCACGTCTTCGAGCAGCCGCAACGGGATGCTCCGGACCGTGCGGAGATTTGAGGTCACGTCCTCGCCCACGGCCCCGTTCCCGCGGGTTGCGCCGCGGACCAGTACGCCGTCCTCGTAGGTTAGGGCGACCGCGAGCCCGTCGAACTTTAGCTCGCAGACCATGTCGAACGACTCGCCGTCCACGAGGGCCTGCGCGCGCCGGTGCCACGCCATGAACTGCTCTTCGTCGAAGGCGTTGCCGAGGCTGAGCATCGGTCTGGAGTGAACGGCCTCGGCGAAGCCGGCGACGGGCTCCGCGCCTACGCGCTGCGTTGGTGAGTCCGGGGTCACCAGCTGGGGGTGGCGCTCCTCGATGGCTCGAAGCTCCCGAAAGATCGTGTCGAACTCGGCGTCGCTGATCTCGGGCGCGTCGAGGGCGTGGTAGCGGTAGTTGTGGTGGTTGACCTGGGCCCTGAGGTCTTCGAGCCTGCTGTGAGTGTCCTGGTCCGGCAAGAGCCTACCTGCTCGGCATATGCGTCGGTCGTGGCGCCGAGCCCCTCTCAAGCTGTATGCAGCCCTGCGCTGGCCTGGTACAGCACGGCGGTTAAATCTCCGGGCCAGAACGCTGGGCGGGACTCACCCAACGCATTACCCTCCTTAGGAGGTGAAAGGAGCCCTGCGCAGATTTGCCGTCGGCGCCACGCAGCGATTCTACTACACACCGGGGCGAAGGCTGTCCGGTGAGCGCCGACGGGGCGCCTGCGGGCTACTTCCGGCGTCTCCGGAAAGCCAGCCCGGCCAGCCCGACGAGGAACCCCATGGTCGCAAGCTCCGTGGTCGCGGGCACGCCCGGCGCAGGTGCAAGGCAGCCGCTTCCGGCCGAGCCTGTTTCCCTGGGCTGCTCGGCCACCGGCGTCGCCTCCTCGTCGGGTGCGGGCATCGCGACCTGGGTCGGCTCCGGCACCGGGGTGGGCTCGGGCGCCGGCGTGGGCGTGGGCGTCGGCGGGTCGCTCTGGGCCCCGACCACCTCGGCCTCGGCCTGCGGGGTCAGGCTGTATATGGGAACGGCGGCACGTGGGACTGCTGTGGGCCGGGCGCGGGCGACGCGGCTGCGGTCCAGCACCTCCGCGCCGATGGCTCTCCTCCATGCGGAGTCGAGAGCCTCCCTGTCCAGTCCGTAGGTCGTCATGAGCGCATCGTCCATGTCCTTGCCGCTCTTGAGCTCGGCCATGAGCTGGTTCATCTTCTCCGGGCCGAATACCTCGATCATCATCCTGACTATGCTGCGGGCCTGACCATAGAAGATGATCACGTCCTCGGCTTTGCCCGGCAGCGCGGGCATGTAGACGTGGGGCAGCAGCCGGTCGGTCTCGACCGCGAACTCTAGGGCGATATCGTAGGAGTAGCCCGGGTCCACGTTGGCGTACTCGGACAGCCCCTCGTCGAGCCACGCGGGGACCCTGCGGAATATGCTGTCGCCCGCCCTATGGGTGATTATGTGCATGACCTCGTGGGAGGCCGTGCCGAGGGCGAGCCTGCCGCCGCCGAGCACCAGCAGCGTGCCCAGGTCAGTGAAGGCCTGTCCCTCGGTGATCAGCTCCCTGCCTATGGAGGCGCTCCGGGGCGGCAGTGCCTCGAGCATCTCCTTGGTGTTGTTGTACATCGTGACCCGTATGGGCTCCTTGAGGGCCGCGTCGCCCATGACGGGCCGCATCTTCTCGAGGGTCTCGTTTATCACGCTCAGGATGTTCTCGGCCCGCGACTTGACCGGCCCCTTGTAGGCAACGGTCACGGTGCCTGCCGACACCTCCTCCCACGTCGAGTTGCCCTCTTCGTCCACGAAGCGGGCGTCGTAGTAGATGAAGGGCAGGGGCTCGGTCTCGAGCCGGTTGCCGGCCGAGTCCTCCACCTCGAAGTTGTACGTGATGATAGTTCCGGGCGGGATGTACCTCTGCCCACTGTTCGTGTTCCAGAACAGGTTGAACGTCTTGCCATCCTCCGTTGCGGCCTCTTCGCTCTCATCGAGATAGTTGTAGACTCCCGTGTCCTGCTGGCCGATCCGGAGCCGTATGGCGACACCGGTCACGT
Source organism: Dehalococcoidia bacterium (assembly GCA_965204975.1). Lineage (GTDB taxonomy): Bacteria > Chloroflexota > Dehalococcoidia > Lucifugimonadales > CAJWER01. The sequence continues at coordinate 2,362,925 of OZ242024.1, read as the reverse complement.
CGTGCGTTTCCGACGTGGCCGTGGCCTCTATGCGGAAGCCCTCAGGGAACTCGCTGGTGATGCTGTGAGACTCCAGCACGGGCAGGTCCGCCTCGGCAGAGACGATGCCGACAGGCAGCAGAGCGGCTGCAGCGATCAGCGCCCCAAGCAGATAGCGGATTCTAACGGAGGATTTTGCTCGCAACAGTCTGCTCCCGCCGGAGGGCCCCTGGTAAGTCTCCACAACCATTAGTACGCCCAGCAGCCTTCGCTAGGATTCTACCCATACACTAATTGTAACGCAGCAGGAGCGCCCGGGGTTGGCGGCAAGTCCGGAATCGCACAGAAGTGTGCTATCATCGGTCTGTGAACGGAAGCGAGTTCGTTAGACGTGCCAGGCGATATGCCCGCAAGAAAGGCCTGGCATTCAGCTTCGATCCGAGCCGCGGCAAGGGCAGCCACGGCATGGTGTATGTAGGCAGGTCCCGTACTTTCGTACAGCAAGGGGAGATTCCCTCCGGCACATTGACGGGAATGCTGAAGGACTTGAGCGTCGACAGAAGGGAGTTCTAGGCAATGCGCTACGCATACCCCTGCAATATCGTCCGCGATGATGAGGAGGCGAGAGCGACCGGAAGGGAGGCCTACGTCGTGACCTTCCCCGACGTGCGCGGGGCCACCACCGGCGGCTGGAGCTGGGAGGAGGCCCTGGAGATGGCGGAGGACTGCCTGGGTGTCGCGTTGGGCGCCTATGTGAAGCTCCGCGAAGATCTTCCCAAGCCGAGCCCTGTTTCAGTTGGGCAGGTCCTGGTCCCTGTGCCGCTCATCGTAGCGGCAAAGCTGACACTCTACACCGCCATGCGCCGGGAGGGCATCACCAACGTTGCCCTGGCAGCGCGCCTGGGGGTGCAGGAGAACGCCGTCCGCAGGCTCGTCAATCCGAATCACCGCTCCCACATCAGCCAGGTCGAGAAGGCGCTCAGGGCCGTCGGGCGCTCGCTGGTGGTGGAAGACATGGCAGCCACGGCGGGCTGAGCGCCATGCCTACCGGCCGTCCAGCTCCCTGCGGACGTGCAGCACGCGCTGCACGGTGGTGACGGCGGTCAGGGCAGCGGTCGCACCGAGGACGACGAGGAGGACCGCGTCCAGCCACTGCCCGGCTATGAGCCCCGCGCCCATTGCCGCGACGCGCTCCGGCCTGGTGAAGACGCCGACCTCGCAGTCTACCCTGAGCCCGCCCGCCCGTGCCCTGACGTAGCTGACCATCATCGAGCCTGCCATGGAGCCGCATGACAGAGCCACGCCAACGAGCGACCCCTCGCCCGCATAGTAGACGGCGAGGCCTACCAGGACCGCCGCCTCCGAGACGCGGTCCGCGGTCGAATCGAGAAGCGCGCCGAACTTGGACTTCCTTCCGGTCAGACGGGCTACCGAGCCGTCGAACAGGTCCAGTATGCCCGCGACGAGGGTGGCTGCACCCGCCGCTAGGAGCAGCCCTTGCGACGCGAGGATGCCAGCAACGACGGCGCCGAGCATGCCGATCAGGGTGATGGCGTTCGGCGAAAGGCCCAGCGCTGCGAGGATCTTCGCGATGGGCTTCTCGACGCGAGACGAGAGCAGCGAGCGCAGGTCAGCCCTGTTCATGTAGGTGTGCCCGTGGCCGCCCTGCGCTCCGGCAGGTCAGGTGAACAGGGCCTGCCGCCTGCCCACCCGCACAGGAGCGGTGCGCTCCATTGCCCCGGCATAGTGGTCGATCACACGGCGCGCCACCCGCTCCCACCTGTATTCCTGCACTGTCCGGGAGCCATTCTGGGCCAGGCGCTCCCGGAGCGCTGGGTTCTCCAGGAGCCGCTCGATGGCTGAGGCCAGCGCCGCGTCGTCCTTGGGCGGCACTAGCAGACCGTCTACGCCGTGAGTGATGACGCCCGCATATCCATCGATGCCGGACGCGACTATTGGGGCACCGGCGGCCATCGCCTGCAGCAGGACGATGCCGAAGCTCTCGTTGCCCGTGGCGGGAGAGCAGTAGATGTCCGCGGACTTGTAGTAGCGAGCCCTGTCCTCGTTGGACACGGCGCCCGTGAAGACGACGTCCTGGAGGTTCCGCTCGCTCATTATCCTGTGGGACTCGGGGTCGGGGTCTCCCCCGCCGACGACTATCAGCCTCAGGTTCGGCCAGTCCCACTTGAGCCTGCTGTACGCCTCCAGCAGGTACCTGAGTCCCTTGCGCTTTTCCAGGCGACCAAGGAAGAGGATGTTGACCATGCCGTCGCGGAGGTGGGGGAAGGGCTCCACCCCGTCCGTGAAGTCCTCGACCCTGATGCCGTTTGGGATGATCTCGTATTCGCCCGGGAAGTAGCTGCGAATGTAGTTGCGAGCAACGGTGGATACGGCAATGAGCCCGTGCAGCTGCCGGAAGTAGGGCATTGCGAGCTTCGTGCCGCCGATGCCATAAAAGTGCCCGCCCTTGTAGCTGTGGAAAGTCGCGACGTTCAGCGATTTGGACTGGCTGATCATGAACGCCGTGACCAGGCCTGTGAAGGGCTCGTGGAGGTGCACCACGTCGAACTGCTCCCTCCGCAGCAGGTCGCGGATCCGGGGCTTGAGCCACATCGACAGTGAAACCCTGGCGACTGAGCCGCCGCTTGGAATGGGCACCGGCCTGCCCATCGGCACGAAGCCCTCTTCTTCCACCGCCTCGACATCCGAGCAAGGAGCCACTATTCGCACATCGTGGTCCCAGGAGCGCAACTGCGCCGCTAGGGGGGCGATGTGGTCGTTTACGCCGCCGCTGACGGCGTAGTCGTAACCGGACACGAGGGCGATCTTGAATGGACGGTCCATCGGATGCTGACCCAGCCGCCTCCTGGCTGTGCGCCCCACTGCTTCGCCGACCCGGTAAAGAGTCTACCCCTGCGGGCGCGTCTTCGTCCAGTCCTCGCGCCTCGTGGAGTATAATGGCCCGAGAATCCGCGAGGCAGGTCAGGAGTGGACATCACGTTCGAGAGGGGGGACGAGGCTGCCCCGAGAGGGCACGCCATCCTCTACTTTCGCAGTAGCGCAGACGCCGACGAGGTTTGGGCGACCTACGTGGTCATCCTGCCAATCGCCGTGGACGTCAGCAAGTACGTCCCGCCGTTCCTGATGAACCAGGTCGCGCAGGCCGGCCCCACGGAGCTGTCGGCGTTCGCATTCCCACCCGCGCCCGAGCGTGTCGGCAGCCGGGACGCACTGGAGGAGATGGCCTCCCGCCGCGAGGACGACGTGCTCTACTGCGGGTCATTCGATTCGGGCGACGTGGCCGGGGCGATGATGACCGTCAACGAGGCCGTGCAGGCATACGCCGACAGGTGCGGCCCAATGGTGGTGGAGGAGCCCGAAGAGGGGGACAAGGACGACGACTCGCTCGGCGTGAACGAGGTGCTGTACGGGCTGATGAACGACGCCGACAAGCTGGGTGAGTTGACCAGCCTTGTGGGGCGCCTGAAGTTCGCGATCGAGGGCTCCGACGAAGTCCAGACGAGGGAGGCGGAGCGTGAGATGCGGGCGCTGGCCAGGCACCTCCCCGCCGACAACCAGGTCCACCACCTGGTCGCGGCTGTCAAGTCGAGCGACGGCCGGGGAGCGAGACTGGCCGACCTCTACCTCCAGCGGTGCTACCACCTGGTGAAGGAAGAGTACAGGGAGATGGCCGACATCGACAGGCAGCTCGCACAGATGGAGACCGAAGACGCCCAGAACAACATCTCGTAGCAGGAGGATTCGCCGATGCCCAACGATGCAGTCGAGCAAGAGTTCGAGGTCGAGAGCCGGCACGTCGAGTGGCTGGACAAGATCGCCGACGAGTACAACTTCATGGACGAGAGCAAGGCCCTGAGGGTGCTGCTCGACTACGCCATACAGGACGGCGACAAGGAGCTCATCTTCTCCGACACGAACATGCGCTGCCTCCACTGCGGCTGACGCATGAAGACTAGCCTGCATTAGTCCAACGCCGTCTCCATGCAAGCGCCGCTACGAAGGCGTGCGTGCCGCGTAACCAGGCCAGGGAAGTAGTCGTTCTATTTGATATAGGGCCTGTTAACGGCTACTGACCGCCGATTGCGGTGTGTGGAGGCGGCTACCGTGCGGAAGTACGTTGTTGCAGTTGCAGTCATCCTGGTCCTGACCGCGCTTGCGTGCAATTCGGAGGACACTGGAGGCGAGGATCCTGCTCCTCAGATGCGTGCGACGCCGCTCGCAGCCGCAACGCCGCTTCCCGCCCCCACCGTAAGCCTGCCGGCAATGCCCGCCGGATCCTCGACCAAAGTACTGCCTCCGCTGGAAGCGCCTGACGCACCCCAACCACCTGCGCTTCCCCAGGTGTCTATCGAGTACGGTGGAAGCGTGCACCACGGAAGGCAGGGCAGCTACTGCTGGCCGGTGACCGCGAACAGCAGCGTATGCGTCGACAAGATAGGCTGGGAGGACTTCGAGGGCGCCCCAGTCCTTTCCGTCAAGCGAGGTGACCGCCTGTCCGTCGTCGTGACGACCGACGAGGCCGCCCCGGGAGAGGTGTGGGTACAGGTCTACACCGTCGAGAGCGCGAAGCCTTTCTTGGTGCCCGGCGACGAAGTCTATTCGCGCCCTTCGGTGGGAGGGACAATCCTGGACCTGGAGCCGGGCGTCTACTTCCTCAACGCCTTCTACAAGTCCGGCCTCGGCGACGCTTCCTACGGCTTCAAGCTGGAGATGGTCGAGTAGCCCCATCGGCTCGAACGGTTGCGGCCTCCCGGCGGTTCTTGATAATCTTCGTAGCAATCTGCGAGAGAAAGGAACCGCCCATGAGGCTACTCAACGACCTTCTGACGAAGCTCCCGATCCGAGAGGCCCACGCCCACTGTGACATCCCCTGCGGGATATACGACCCCGTGTCTGCGAAGATCGCCGCCCAGACCGTGCTCAAGATGGTGATGCGCATCGAGGCCCTGGAAGGGCAGATGGACATCGCCGCCGGCAACTCCTTCGGCCGCTACGTGGCCGTCAAGGAGCAGCACGCGGACCTGGTCAAGCACGAGATCGACATCCTCTGGCACGACTACTTCAAGCCCGAGCACCTGGACAAGTACCCGGATCTTCACACGACCGTGTGGAATGCGACGAAGCTCGCGTCGGCGAACAAGCAGAACGTCGACCTGGACTCAGCCAAGCAGCTAGTCGAAGCCGTGGACGAGATCGCGGCCATCTTCTGGGCCACCAAGGGCGTCGATTACTCCGATCCCGTCTCGGACGTCCGCTTCGGCACGTAGCCGTCCTTCCGGCTGTGAGCCCGCATCGCCCGGCCCACTGGGGCCGGGCGAGCTATTCTTTGCGAGGAGTGTGAGCCCATGGACCTCGAGCTCGAGGGGAAGACCGCGATCGTGACGGGCGGGAGCCGCGGCATCGGCAAGGCCATCGCAAGGGAGCTGGCCCTTGAGGGCGTCGACGTCGCAATCGCGGCCCGCAACATGGAAGCGCTGGCGGCGACGGCGGGCGAGCTTGCCGGTGAGACCGGGCGGCGCATCGTCCCGCTGCAGGCCGACACTGGCGACGGCGAGGCCGTGAAGCGCATGGTCGCCCAGGCTGCGGAGGCCCTGGGCCGCATCGACATCCTGGTCAACAACGCGGCCCGCCCCGGCGGGCAGGCCGCGCCGCCGGCCCTGGAGCAGATCACCGACGAGATGTTCTGGGAGGACGTGAACGTCAAGGTTCTGGGCTACCTGAGGTGCGCCCAGGCGGTCGCGCCATACATGAAGGCGCAGGGCTGGGGCCGCATCGTCAACATCAGCGGCATGGCGGCGAGATCGACGGGTTCGACCATCGGCAGCATGAGGAACGTCTCGGTCGCCGCGATGTGCAAGAACCTGGCCGACGAGCTGGGCCCCCACGGGATCAACGTGACGGTCGTCCATCCCGGGCTGACCCGCACCGAGGCCACCGCGGGCGTGGTTGCGGGCCGCGCCGAGAGCGAGGGCGTGACGCCTGAGGAGATCGAGGCCCAAATGGCGGGCGGCAACTCGGTGCGCCGCATGATCGACGCCCGAGAGATCGCATACGTCGTCGCGTTCTTGGCCTCACCCAGGGCCATCGCAATCACGGGCGACGCCATAGCGGCAGGCGGCGGGACCGGCAACGCGATTCACTACTAGCTCCAGGCAGGAAGGTCGTGGTTATGGGGACATTTCAGGTTGAGATAGAAGTTGGGGACCCCGACGGGCAACGCTATGAAACAGTTGCCGCTCTAGTGGATTCCGGTGCAACCTACACCACGATGCCCGCCTCCCTGCTGAGGCGACTTGGAGTGAATCCCCACAGCAAGAGGACATTTGTGCTAGCCGACGGGACCAGGATAGAGAGGGACTTCGGCCGCACCTGGGTCAGCCTGCAAGGGGAGTACGACGTGTCCCCCGTCGTCTTTGGAGATGAAGGGGCCGTGCCTCTGCTGGGTGCGCTGACCCTGGAGGTCTTCAGCTTGGGCATCGATCCCGTGAACCAGCGATTGATCCCAGTCGATAGCCTGATGCTGTAAGGCTGACGCCTGACAGATATGGCGCCCGCTGTACAGGTGGCGGATTTGGGACCGATGCCGGTCTGTTGTTGGGCCAAATTGCGCTGTGCTATGATTGGGGCGCTCGTATGACACTGCAGGTGATACGCGGTTGACCGACGGCAACGGAGCTTTGAGAGATCGCGTGAGGAGTGCAATCTCCTCGCAGAAACAGCCCACGGAAACCGTGCTCTCAACCCTGCACGCGGCCCATGACGAGCTGGGCTACCTCCCCGACGAAGCCATCGAGGAGGTGGCGGCCTACACGGAAGCGACCATCAACGACGTCTGGGGGGTCGCGTCCTTCTACACGAACTTCCGCTTCACCCCGCCTGCCAGCCACGCGCTCGAGGTGTGCTGGGGCCCCACCTGCCACATCCTGGGCGCAGCTAGCATCAAGAGGCGCTGCCTGGAGGCCCTGGAGCTGACGGACGAGGGCAACACGGCAGACGGCAAGCTCAGCCTCAAGTACAACACCTGCCTCGGCGCGTGCTCCCAGGCCCCGGTGGTCTCCATCGACCACCGGCTCCATGGGCGCGTAACTCCCGAGACCATGCAGCAGCACATTGAGCGTCTGCTCGACGGCGCCGCAGCGGGATAGAACGGATACGCCGTGGCCGAATACAGGGAGCTGAAGGCTGAGGCAGACCGCCGCTGGGAGGAGCTGACCCAGGGCTCCCGCCCGTGGATCAGGGTGGGGGCGGCGATGTGCGGACAGGCGGCGGGCGCACTCGACGTGATCGACGCGATCAGGTCGGAGCTCGAACGCACGGGGATAGATGCACGCGTCGACTCCGTGGGGTGCATCGGCCTCTGTTACGCGGAGCCCATCGTGGACATCCTCAGACCCGGCGGCTCGCGCCTCTTCTTCGGCGATGTTTCGCCGCCCGAGGTCTCGCAACTCCTCGACAGCGTCCTCAACAGCGACAGGGTCCCCGTGGACAAGACCATCGGGTACCTCGGTCCACGCGTGGGCGGAGTCCCCGATCTCGCCACCATTCCGGGCATCGGCAGCCAGGAGAAGATAGCCCTTCGCAACGCGGGCAACATTGCGCCCGACGACATCTACCAGTACATAGCCAACGGCGGCTACCGGGGCCTTGCCAGGGCACTGAACGACATGGGGCCCGATGGCGTGGTCGACGAGATGAAGTCATCCGGGCTCCGGGGCCGTGGCGGGGCGGGCTTCCCAACGGGAGTGAAATGGAGCTTCATGGCCCGGGGAGGGCCGCCCAAGTACATTCTCTGCAACTGCGAGGAGGGCGACCCGGGGGCCTACAATGACAAGGGCATCCTGGAGAGCGACCCCTACACCCTGATCGAGGGCATGACCCTCGCCGGGTATGCGACCAACGCATCCAACGGCTTCGTGTTCATCCGCCACGGCCACGACGGGCCCATATCCAGGACCGAGCGGGCCATCGAGCAGGCGTATGAGGCCGGGCTGCTGGGCAAGAACATAATGGACTCGGAGTTCAGCTTCGACATCGAGATCTCGCTGACGGGCGAGTCCTATGTCGCGGGCGAGGAGACGGCGCTGATGGAGTCCATCGAGGGCAAGCGCTCGATGCCGCGCTTCAAGCCACCGTTCCCGGCGGCGTTCGGCGTCTGGGGCAAGCCCAGCACCATCAACAACGTCAAGAGTTTTTCGTACGCGCCCCAAATCGTCGCTAGGGGTGGTGACTGGTTCAAGTCGGTCGGCAGGGAGAATTGCACCGGCACTGCGATAGTGTGCCTGAGCGGCGACGTGAAGCGCCCCGGCATGTACGAGGTCCCGATGGGGACCCGGCTCGGCGACGTAGTCGAGGATATCGGGGGAGGCACGCCCAGCGGCAGGCCCGTGAAGCTGATCCAGCTCGGAGGACCGCTCGGCCACATCCTCGGCGCGGAGAGCCTCGACTACGGGCTAGACTTCGACGAGATGCGCGAGCACGGGGCCATGCTGGGGTCCGGCGGCGTAATAGTCGGCGACGACACGAGGTGCGCCGTCGACATGGCGAGGCTGCTGGTCGCCTTCTGCCAGTACGAGTCCTGCGGCAAGTGCTTCCCCTGCAGGCTTGGCATGACACAGCTGCTGGAAATGATCGAGCGCATAGCGGACAACCAGGCGGCGCCCGGCGACGTGGACCTGATGGACAGAGTAGGCTCCACCATGGAGTCGTCATCGCTTTGCTTCCACGGCCAGCTCGGATACAACCCCCTCAGGTCGGCCCTGGTGAACTTCCCCGACGACTTCCGGGCACACATCGAGGAGGGGCGTTGCGCCCACGGCGACTGCGATGAGCCCCTGCTGGCGCCGAGAAACACGCGGGCATTTGCCGAGGAGTACAGGACCGGCGCTGCTCCCGTGCAGGTGCTGACAAGGTAGGCCAGGCGGAGCTTGCACATGGTAGACCAGATCACACTCACCATCGACGGCCAGGAGGTCAGGACGAGCCCGGGCACCAACGTGCTGCAGGCGGCCATGGACGCCGGGATATACGTCCCCTACCTCTGCTACTACCCGGGGATGAAGGCCTTCGGCGCATGCCGAATGTGCATCGTCGAGATCGAGGGCGGGCCTCCGGGCAACCAGGCCTCGTGCACGGTTCCGGCCGCCGACGGCATGGTCGTCAACACCAAGACCGACGGGGTCACGGACTCACGCCGCGGCATCATGGACCTGCTCCTGTCCGAACACCCCCATGGCTGTCTCACGTGCCACAGGATCGACCTGTGCGGCCCCAACGACATATGCCTCAGGCACGTGTCCGTCAACGACAGGTGCGTGACCTGCCCGAAGAACGAGCGGTGCGAGCTGAAGGACACCGTGCGCTTCCTCGAGATGGACATGGACACGCCGCTCACCTACAACAACCGGCAGATACCGCTCCGCGTAGCCGACCCCATGTGGGACATGGACCTGAACCTGTGCATCGTCTGCGGCAGGTGTGTAAGGGTGTGCGACGAGGTGCGGGGCGACAACGTCCTGACATTCACCGACAGGGCCGGCAGGGGCCTCATCGGGACCTCGAACGGCACGTCGCTGCTGGAGTCGGGCTGCGAGTTCTGCGGCGCCTGCATCGACGTGTGCCCAACGGGCGCGCTGGTCGAGACGAAGTACAAGTGGAGCAAGGCGGCCAAGACGGTCTCGTCGGTCTGCCCCATGTGCCCCGTGGGCTGCGAGATGACCCTGGAGATCGACGAGCGCAACAGGCTCATCAGGGCGATTCCCGACCGGCACGGCAAGGCTAACCGCGGACAGGGCTGTTTCAAGGGCAAGTTCGGCCTGGACTTCGTCAACAGCCGGAAGAGGATAACAGAGCCCAAAGTTCGCGCGGACGGCGAGACCAGGGAGGCAACGATCGTCGAGGCGCTGGACATGGCCGCCGAGGGGCTGGCCGAGCACAAGGGCAACGGATTCGCACTCCTGGCTTCGCCGATGGGGACCAACGAGGACAACTATACCGCCCAGAAGTTCACTCGCTCTGTGATGGGAAGCAACAACGTAGACACGTCGTCCAACCTTCGACCCGAGCTTACTCCCGCCCTGGAGGAGATGCTGGGGGTCCCGGCCGCGACAAACCCGATCTGGGACCTGGAGCAGTCGAAGTGCTTCCTGGTCGTCTCGAGCAACATGACGGAGGAGCAAAACGTTGTCGCGGTGCCCATCAAGAAGGCCCTCAAGGCCGGGGCGTCGCTGGTGGTCATCGATCAGCGGGAGACGGAGCTCACACGTTACGCCGACATATGGCTCAGGCCGGCGCCGGGAAGCGAGACGGCGCTCATAGGCGGCATGCTCCGAGTGATCTTCGAGGAGTCGCTGGACGACCACAACTTCCTGGAAGACCGGTGCGACGGCGTAAAGGCGCTGAAGGACAGCCTGTGGGCCTTCGACCTGACCCGGGTGTCCCCCATGACGGCGGTGCCGGCCGAGGACATCCGCCGGGCGGCGCGGACCATCGCCGAGGGAGACCCGTGCGCCTTCCTGTACGGGCTGGAGACGGTAGATGCGGGGCTGAGGGACGCCTGCGTCAGGGGCATAGTCAACCTCGCATTGGCTACCGGGAACGTCGGGAAGCGGTCGGCGGGCCTCTACCCGCTCTTCCCCGGCACGAACGAACAGGGCTCCAGGGACGTCGGCTGCGTGCCCGACGGGCTTCCGGGGCACAGGCACCTGGACGACAACGGCGCGCGCGCAAGGATCGAGGAGGCGTGGGGCGCCCCTATACCCGAAGGGACCGGCATTCCCGCCACCGGCATGGCTGCTGCTGCGGCCGACGGTGAGCTGAAGGCCATGGTAGTCGTGGACGGTGACCGGAGCCTCACGAATGGAGACCTCGGCGATGTCGCGGCGAGCCTGGAGAACCTCGATTTCCTTGTGGTGATGAGCACCTTCGAGTCCGAGCTCACGAAGATCGCCGACGTGGTCCTGCCGCTCGCGACCTTCGCCCACAAGCATGGGACGTACACGAACCTCGAAAGGCGCCTGCAGCTGCTGGATCCCGCTCTCGGGCCGGTGGGAGACGAGGAGACCGAGTGGCGGACGCTCTCCCAGATAGCCCAGAGGATGGGCGCGGAGGGATTCAGCCATCCGGACGAGGCTTCGATATTCGACGAGGTGAACAACCTCGTGGGCGCGTATGGAGGCATCACCTATGAGCGGCTTCGGGAGGACGGCCTCCAGTGGCCCTGCCTGGCGGCGGACATGGGCGACACGCCCCGCCTGCACGAGGAGGATGCCCACGGCAGAAAGCTGAACATGTCCAGGATGGCCCTGGCCGACGCCAAGCGCCACTCGGACGCCGAATTCCCATACCTGCTAGCCCACGGGCGCGTCCTCCACGAAGCCGACCGCACCATGGAGATCGGCACGGTCAAGAAGAAGTCTGTGATAGTGCGGGACGAGGTGATCGAAGTCCACGAGTCGGACGCGGGCAGCATGGGCGTCGTGGCGGGCGACTGGGTGAGAGTGGTCTCCGAGAGGTCGGCCGTGCAGGGGGTGGTGCAGTTGACGAGCCCGTTGCAGGGGATGGTGTCGACTACGAGCCTGTTCGGAGAGATGATCACCGGCCTGGACAGGTCGCGCGACCCGGCCCCGATGCTGGGGGTGGACGGACTGCCCCTACTGCCGGTACGCGTCGAGAAGATTGAGCCTGCGGCGGCCGACTGACCCTGCTGTGGCTCTCGGCGGATTGAGGCCGGCAAGAGCCTGCACCCCTGCCCACGTCAGACCCTGTCGTGAGGATGCATAGTGAGCTGTGTAGCCTGCGGAGGCAGCAACCCCCACGAGGCGCGCTTCTGCGTAACGTGCGGCGTTCCCCTAGGGTCTCAGGGCGACCCGGGACCTGATGGTGCCGAGAGCCCGGGCCTGGTCCCGATGGAGCTGGGCGACTTCCTGGAGCGGTCCCTCACCGTCTACCGCGCCAACTTCGGGCCGTTCTTCCTCATAGCCCTCGTGGCGCACATTCCAATTCTAGTGCTGACATTAGTCTTGGGTGGGGACATGCAGAGCCCCGAGCCCGCTGAAACGGTGGAGCTCTCGGAGGCTATCGCCGACATTAGAGGACCCCTGATCGTAACTATCGCCCTTGCTCTTGTCGCGAGCTACTTCAGCACCGTGCTCAGCGCGGCTTCGGTTGCAGCGGTTAGCCAATACTACGTGGACGGCAGGGTAGGTCCCGAGCACTGCTTCAGACGGGCTTGGTACAGGATTGCGTCGCTGTCGGGCAGCTACTTTGTGATCTCCTTTGCACTCATGGGGGCAGTCTTGGCTTTTGCAGGGGTAGCGTTACTCTTCTATCTGCTGGTTGGATGGGTCTTCTCTGCGGTTGGTCTAGAATCTATCGGGGCTGCCGTAGGCGCGATCGGATTCACAGCCCTGACTGTGTTCGGGATAGTGCTGTTCTTCTACTTGCTGGTAGTCTGGTTCTTCATAGTCGAGTGCATAGTTCTGGAACGTAAACGGCCCATGGACTCGCTATGGCGAAGCAGGGAACTGGTCCAGGGCAGCTTCTGGCGAGTGTTTCTGATTGGCCTCGTGTTCACCCTCCTGGCGGTGGGAGTGACCTTCGTGGCCGGGCTGGCCGACCTACTGCTTTCGCAGATAAGTACAGCCCTCTCCAGTATCTTCTTCGTAGTGGTGAGCGCCGTGATTACCCCGTTCCTCTGGATCGGCCGCACCCTCGTCTACTACGATCTCCGTGTCAGGAAGGAGCAGTACACGATGGACGATCTTGCCGCGGACATGGGCCTGTCCCCGCCCCCTGCAGAGGCGGAGGTGGAAGTGGAATGACCGACACGACTACGGCTGCGAGGCGGCCCCGGCGCCGTCCCAAGCTCGCGGAGTCGAAGGTACTGCGGCGCCGGGACGTCACCGACGACCTGTGGTCGGTGTGGATCGAGAAGCCCGAGGGGTTCACCTTCAAGCCCGGCCAGTATTGCACCATCGGCGTGGACGGCATCGAGCGGGCCTACTCGATAGTATCCGCGCCCCACGAGGACGAACTGGAGCTGTTCGTGGAGCTGGTGCCGCCGCCGGACGGCGTTCTGACGCCGAAGCTCTGGGAGCTGGGCCTCGGCGATGCGGTCACCATCCGGCCCCGGGCGAAGGGCATTTTCGTGTTCAAGCCCGCGCTGCCCAATCACCTGTTCGTCTCGACCGTGACCGGCGTCGTGCCGTACGTGAGCATCCTGCGCGACTACATCCACCATGGGCGGAGCGGGCACCGCTTCCACGTTCTGCAGGGCGCCAGCTACGCGGACGAATTCACCTACGACGGCGAGCTGATCGAGCTGGCGGAGGAACGGCCCGACCTGGTCACGTTCGTCCCGACCGTTAGCAGGCCCGACGAGGACCGCAACAGAGCCTGGAAGGGCGCAAAGGGCCGCGTCAACGAGATCGTCGAGGACTACGCGGAGGCTGAGGGCCTGACCGCCGCCGACACCATCGTCTACGCCTGCGGCCACCCGGGCATGATCGAGGACGTGAAGGCCCGCTTCATCCCGCGCGGCTTCCAGGTCGAAGAAGAGCGCTTCTGGAAGGACGACTGACCGGCCCAGCCAGGCGCCCCGTCTGTTGCGCCGTTCTCCGGCGGGGCCTCCGCTGAAGGCCCGCGCCGACAGGAGGACGCGCTGGCGAACCGATCCATGACCACTCCCGCGCGACGACAATACCTGCGCATCAAGAAGGAGCACCAGGACGAGGTCCTGCTGTTCCGCATGGGCGACTTCTACGAGACATTCGACGAGGACGCCCGGGTAATCGCGCGCGAGCTGGAGATCGCCCTCACCTCGCGTGAGATGGGCAAAGGCCAGCGGGTGCCCCTGGCGGGCATCCCGTACCACTCGCTGGAGCCGTACCTCGCTCGGCTGATCAAGAAGGGTTACCGGGTCGCCATCTGCGAGCAGACGAGCGACCCGGCAACGTCCCGCGGCATAGTGGACCGCGAGGTGGTCCGCATAGTCACGCCGGGCACCGTCGTCGAAGAGTCCATACTCGACCGCAACGCGAACAACTACCTGGCGGCCGTCGTGGTCGAGGACGGACAGGCTGGCCTGGCCTACGCCGACATCACGACGAGCGAGTTCGCGACGACACAGCTTCGGGCCGACCAGCTGGCGGTCGAGCTAGGCAGGCTCGGCCCTGCCGAGCTGATAGCGCCCGAGGATCAGGACACGCCCGACCTCGACCACGGCCTCGCCGTCACGCCGGTGAGCCCCGACGTCTTCCACCCGGAGTGGGCCGCCGAGGGCCTGCTGAGGCACTTCGGCACGGCGTCGCTGGAGCCCTTCGGCTGCGACCGGCTGCCGCTGGCGGCCAGTGCCGCTGGGGCGATCGTCGACTACCTGGGCAGGAACCAGAAGACCGCGCTGGGCCAGCTCGGCACGCTCCGCACCTACTCGACCAGCAGCCACATGGTGCTGGACCCGCAGACGAGGCGGAACCTAGAGCTGTTCGAGGGCGGACGCTGGGGCGACGCCGAGGCCTCGCTAATCTCGGTCCTGGACAAGACTGGCACGGCGATGGGCGGCCGCCTGCTCCGGCGCTGGCTGGGCCAGCCGCTGCTGGACATCGTGGCGCTCGAACAGCGGCTCGACGCCGTGGAGTGGCACCATCGCAGCGCCCTCCGAAGGGGCCGCGTCACGTCCCTGCTGGGGAAGCTCTCGGACATGGAGCGGCTAATAAACAGGGTAAGAGGCGGCGTCGCCTCGCCCCGAGATCTCGCCGCACTGGGCGAGAGCCTCCGCACGGCCCCCCAGATACGCGCCGTCATGGAGGAGGACGAGGACGCGCCACAGGTGGAGTGGGTTGCGCGCCGGATCTACCGGAACGAGGACGCGGTACGGCTCATCGAGGCGGCGATAGTGGACGACCCGCCGGTCAACCTGGCGGACGGCGGCGTAATCAAGGCGGGGTTCTCGCCGGAGCTGGACGGACTGCGCGGCTCGTCGAAAGAGGCGCGGGCATACATAGCAGGTCTGGAGAGCAAGGAGAGGGAGCGCACGGGCATCAGGTCCCTCAAGGTCGGGTACAACAAGGTGTTCGGCTACTACATCGAGGTCAGCAAGGCGAACGCCGGCGCGGTGCCCGAGGAGTACATCCGGCGGCAGACCCTGGTGGGCGGCGAGCGGTACATAACGCCCGAGATGAAGGAGTACGAGGCCGAGGTACTGAGCGCGGACGAGCGCATTCTGGAGCTGGAGGCCTCGCTGTTCCGTCGTGTATGCGGGCAGATCGGCGAGTCCGTCGGGCCGATCCTCGAGACGGCGGGCGCGGTCGCAGAGGTGGACGTGTTTGCGTCGCTGGCCGAGGTAGCTTCGCGGCAGGGGTACGTCAGGCCCAGCCTCGACGAGGGCCCGGAGATCGCGATCAGGCAGGGCCGCCATCCTGTCGTCGAGCAGACGCTGCCGCCCGGCTCGTTCGTGCCCAACGACACGAGCATGTCGAGCGAGGACGAGCAGCTCATCGTGCTCACCGGCCCCAACATGGCGGGCAAGTCCACCTACCTGCGCCAGGTGGCGGTCATCACGCTGATGGCCCAGGCCGGCAGCTACGTTCCCGCCGAGTCGGCCTCCATCGGCCTGGTCGACCGCATATTCACCCGGGTGGGGTTGCAGGACGACCTGGCGGCCGGTCAGTCCACCTTCATGGTGGAGATGGTCGAGACGGCCTCCATCCTCAATCACGCCACCAAGCGCTCGCTCGTGGTACTGGACGAGATCGGGCGCGGCACAAGCACCTACGACGGCCTGGCAATCGCGAGAGCGGTGGCCGAGCACATCCACAACCACCCGGACCTGGGCTGCAAGACGCTCTTCGCCACCCACTACCACGAGCTTACCGCGCTGGCCGGCACCCTGCCGCGGGCCCGGAACTACAACGTCGCCGTATCCGAGGACCGGGGCGAGGTGGTGTTCCTCAGGCGCATCGTGCCCGGAGGCGCCGACAGGAGCTACGGCGTGCACGTGGCGCGGCTGGCCGGGCTTCCGGGCGGGGTCGTGAACCGCGCCTGGGAGGTGCTGAAGGACCTGGAGGGCGGCCAGGAAGCCGATGGGAAGGGCCCAAGGTCGGGCCAGCCGGAGCCATCGTCACGCCAGCTCAGCTTCCTGGCCCCGACCCCGGCCGCCGTCGAGAGCCTGAAGGCCTTGGACGTGGCATCCATGACGCCCATCGAGGCCATCACCAAGCTGTTCGAGCTGCAGGAGCTCGCGAAAGACGGGGAGTAGGCGCCCGGGTGGTCAGCCGGGGTTGGACGGTCGGTCTTTGAGCATCTCCCGGACTTCTGACTCCGTAATGTCTACGACGTCATCGGCAAGCTGAAGAACCTCGGTCGCAACGCTCTCGCGGTTTGGAGTAGCGATTAGCACCCCTACGCCGTAGTCCTGAACAGTTCGGACCGCCTCAGCGAGGTCCCGATCGCCGGAAACAACGACCGCGGTCTCGAAAGCCGAACGACTTGCGAGTCGCACCATGTCTAAGGTAATCAGGGTATCGACACCCTTCTGTTGACGTTCAGGATAGAAGGTCCAGTTCTTATCGAACTCTGCAAGCAACTGATCGACTGGGACTCCGAGGCCTCCCGCAGTGGTTCTCAAAGCGCTTCGAATCGGTCCCTCCAGTCGAGATGGACGCTCCGCGATATGTCCTAGTCGCAGTTGAATGCCAGGCGTATGGGCGATGGCGTCGAAATATGGACGTTGCCTACCGAATTCACGATGGGAGGTGGCGAAGGCGCCATCGTACCAATATGCACGGAGGAACTTCTCACCAAGCAGTGAATGGGTTAGCTCACGGAACCACCGAGCTACTGCTGAAGCATCGGGCCGCACGGTCAGTCGTTTCCTGCCGATGGACCGTGCTCCCTCCGTGATCAGGTAACCCGCATCGACAAACGCGGCATACGTTCCAAGCAAGAGGCCAGTTCTCCGTCAACACATCAAGCAATAAGAAAGGGGCCCCAAAGGGCCCCCGGGTTCAATGACCCCCAACGGGGGTGTAGACAAGTCTCCCCAATCGGGGAGTTACATATAGATTATGTTCACCCTACCATCATCTGTCAAGCGTTCATGGGACACGACAACTGTCGATGAGACAACGCAGCTCCATCGCCCGCCTCGCCGGCTCCCTGCCGGGCCGCGTGGTAGAATGGGGCGACTCCAACAGGATCGAGGTGGATACCATGCGGCAGGTAGCAGCTCTTCCGACCGCGCCGAGTGAGCTCAGGGAATTGATGCGACGGGGCGAGCTGAGCGGCCTGACGAGCGGGATGGCGCCCGGCCGCGTGCAGGCGAACCTCGTGATACTGCCGAAGGAGCAGGCGTTCGACTTCCTGCTCTTCTGCCAGCGCAACCCGAAGCCGTGCCCCCTGCTGGAGGTGGTCGAGGCGGGCTCGTCCGAGCCGCGCGCGATGGCCCCCGGCGCCGACCTGAGGACCGACCTGCCCAGGTACCGCGTCTTCGAGTACGGCGAGCTGGTCGAGGAGCCGACGGACATCTCCCACGTATGGCGGGACGACATGGTCTCGTTCCTCTTGGGGTGCAGCTTCACCTTCGAGTCCGCCCTCGTGAACGCGGGTATCCGCATACCCCACTACGAGACGGGCGCAAACACGGCCATGTTCGTCACGTCGATCGAGACCGAGCCGGCGGGCATATTCTCCGGGCCGATGGTCGTCTCGATGAGGTCAATCCCGCAGGACAAGGTCGTCAAGGCCGTGCAGATCACCTCACGCTACCCGGCCGTCCACGGCGCTCCCGTTCACATTGGCAGCCCGGAGGCCATCGGCGTGGACGATGTGCACACCCCCGACCTGGGGGACGTGGCGCAGGTTGGCGAGGGCGACGTGCCGGTGTTCTGGGCCTGCGGCGTCACGCCCCAGGCAGTAGCCATGTCGTCGAAGCCGCCGCTGATGATCACGCACGCGCCCGGCCACATGTTCGTTACCGACAGGCTGAACGAGGACGTGGCGGCCCTCTGAGCCGCCGCGCAGTCCTTCGAATCCGGATGCCGGGCAGGGCGACATGACGCACGTTAGCACCGACATCGAGGCCGTCATCCTCGACAACGACAAGCGCGGCATATCCGCGCTCAGGCCCCACCTGCCCGCGGGGTACGTCGACGAGGCAGCGCGGTTGCTCCTCGACAACCCGGGCACGGCGCTGATAGTGACCGGGTTCTACATCATGTGGGCCGACGGCCCCGAGAACGACGGCCCGCCCGGCGCTGTCGCCATCGGCAACGCGCTCCGGGCGCTCGGCAACGACGTGGCCTACGTGTCCGACCGCCACTCCACCTCTATCGTCGAAGGGCTGGTCGAGGACGGCTCTCCCGTGGTGGAGTTCCCCTTCCTGGACGATGCGGAGAGCGCGAAGTTTGCCTCGGGCCTACTCAGGGAGACCGAGCCGTCGGTGGTCATATCCATCGAGCGGTGCGGACCCAGCGAGGACGGCAAAGCTCGCAACATGCGCAACGCCGACATCACGGAGTTCAATGCCAAGACTGACTACCTCTTCACCGGCGGCATACCCTCTGTGGGCATCGGCGACGGGGGGAATGAGATTGGCATGGGCAACCTGGCTGACGTGATCCCCACCGTGCCGACCCTCGTCGAGAAGCCCTGCGTTACGAGGGTCACGAAGCCGGTGATCGCCAGCGTGTCGAACTGGGGTGGCTACGGACTGGTGGCCGCCCTGTCGCGTGGGGCGGGCCGCAACCTGCTGCCCAGCATCGCCGCCGAACGCGAGATGGTCCAGCGGTCGGTCGCGCTCGGGGCGGTCGACAGCTTCTCGGGCGAGAGGGTCGAGAGGGTGGACGGCTTCTCGCTGGAGGAGAACAGCCGGACCCTCGAAAGGCTGCACGAGCTAATCTCCGCCCGCAGCCAGTAGCCCGGCGACCCGCCGGGAGTCAGGAGCCCCTTCTCATGGCAAGACTCGCGGGCAGGATCTACGACGCGGCGACCGGCGAGACCGTATCGGCCAGGGTGCACGTGTCCGACTCGACGGGCGCGTTCGTGCACCCCCCGGACGCCATCCTGAAGGTGGGCCCGGGCGCGTCCTTCTTCTACTCCGACGGCGGGTTCGAGGTCGACGTCACCCGGGGCTGGGTCCGCGTGGTGGTCGAGCGCGGCACGGAGTACGCCCCGGCGCGCATCGACCTGGAAGCTCCCGGCCAGGGCGGCGTGACCGTCGACGTGAAGCTCGAGCGATGGTCGAAGCTGGGCGACGAGGGCTGGCACCCCGGCAACACCCACATCCACTACGACGAGAAGGAGGAGCGGCCCGACGAGCGCCTGCAGCTCGACCCCCGCGTAGAGGACCTCAGGATGACCGCCGTGAGCATCCTGAAGCGCTGGGAGCTGGAGTACGCGTCGAACAAGTACGCGCCCGGCGTGCTGACGGACTTCTCGTCGGCCCATCACTACGTCGAGTGCGGCGAGGAGAACAGGCACAACGCCGAGGGCAGCCACTCGCCCGGGTACGGCCACATCATGCTCCTGAACATCCGCAACGTCGTCGAGCCGGTGAGCCGCGGGCTGCTGGTCGACGCGTTCGACCCGGACTATCCCCCGCTGTCCTACGCGTGCGACGACACCCACAGGCAGGGCGGCATGGTGATCTGGTGCCACAACGGCCGCGGCATGGAGGCTCCGGTCGCAGCCGCGCTGGGCAAGGTCGACGCGTTCAACCTGTTCGACCCCAACTGGATGGACCCGGAGTACGACATCTACTACAAGATGCTCGACGCCGGCATAAGGCTTCCCGCGTCGACCGGCTCCGACTGGTTCATCAGCTCGGCGAACCGCGTGTACGCCCATACGGGCGGGCCCTTCGAGCACGAGCCCTGGTTCGACGCGCTAAAGCGGGGCCGCACGTTCATCACGAACGGCCCGGCCCTGTCGCTGACGGTGAACGGCGAGCAGCCGGGCGCAGAGGTCGAGGCGAGCGTGGGCGAGCGCCTGCCCGCACGAGTGAGCTGGGACTCCCACTACCCGATCAGCCGCGCCGAGCTGGTCTTCAACGGCCACGTTGCCGCCGCCGAATCGTACCCCGAGGGCTGCGCGTCCGGGTCGATAGAGGCCGACGTGACCGCAGAGTCCGACGGCTGGATCACCGCCCGGCTCTGGAGTAGGGCCCGGGACAGCTTCGCCCAACCCGTGTACGCACACACCAGCCCCGTATACGTGGTCACCGGTCAGGCCGGGCCGGAGAAGCGCGCCGCGGCGGCATACTTCGACAACGCCATCGAGCGCTCTTTGGGATGGGTGTCGTCGAAGGGCAAGTTCTACACCGACAAACAGCGGCGGGAGGTAGTCGACTTGTTCAGGGAGGGCCAGCAGGTCTACAAGAGAGCGGTCGCCGGCTAGCGGCCCGTGAAGAGCCTTGCCATTTCGGCGGCGAGGGTGCTGGCCGTCGTTGTAGTCCTGTATGCTGCCATGGGCCTGCTGCTCAGGTACACCAGCGTGATCAACCAGTTCATATACTTTCCCGACAGCACCATCTACCAGGACCCCGGCGACTTCGGGCTGGAGTTCGAGGACGTTTACCTGACCACTTCCGACGGCGTGCGAATCCACGGCTGGTTCGTACCAGGAACGGGCGGGCCGACGCTGCTCTGGTTCCACGGCAACGGCGGCAACATCAGCAACCGCGCCGACAACATAGCCGGGCTGAACCGGCGACTCGGCGTTAGCATCCTCATCATCGACTACCGCGGGTACGGGCTGAGCGAGGGTTCGCCCAACGAGCAGGGGACCTACCTGGACGCGGAGGCCGCCGTGGCCCACGCCCTCTCCAGGCCGGATGTCGACCCCGAGCGCCTGGTCCTGTTCGGCCGCTCGCTCGGGTGCGCGGTCGCGGCTGAGATGGCCCTCAGGCACGACGTATACGCCGTAATGCTGGAGTCGCCCTTCACGTCGATATCGGCCATGGCCGGGCGCGCCTACCCGTTCCTGCCCGGCCTCGGCCTACTCGTGGGGAACATGTACGATACCCTGGACAAGGCGGCCCGGATCGACGCGCCGGTCATGGTCCTTCACGGCGACAGCGACGAGATAGTGCCGTTCGAGATGGGCCGCGAGGTGTTCGATGCGGCGCGGGAGCCGAAGCGCTTCTACGCAATCCGCGGCGCGGGACATAACGACACCTACGCCGTCGGGGGCGCTCCCTACCTCGACGCCCTGGCGTCGTTTCTCGCCGATCCCCATTCCGCTCCATAGGAGAACGCAGCATGATACTCCGCCGCCCGGACGTCGACGTGCAGATCAGCGTCAACAAGTCGAAATTCAATGCCGGAGACAGGGTCGACGCCCACGTGAGGCTTCTGCCGAAGGCCGATTTCCGCGTCCGCCAGGGAAGGGTCGAGTTCGTATGCACGGAGACGTGGGTGCAGAGGGTGGACTCCCAGTACGGCCCCTCGTACCACAGGAAGACGAACACCCTCAGCAGCGAGGGCGAGACGTTCATGGAGGACCAGACAGTCCGGAACGGCGTCCCCTACTCGGCGGAGCTGAAGGCGACCGTGCCAAGGGACGCGCTGCCGACCCTGAGCGGCATATTCGTGCAGAAGATCCAGCCCCGCATCGCCTGGGAGGTCAAGGTAGACTTGGACGTGGCCAGGGCCCGCGACATCAAGGAGAGCCAGGAAGTCACCGTCGCCGCAACTCCCGCGCCCCGCGGCGATCGGCCCGTGCCTGTCACCGCAAACTCAACGCGAGGGGGATGCCCTCTCACACTGGAGCTGTCCCGGGGCGCGGCCCAATCCGGGGACCGCATCGATGGGACACTGCGAGCCGAGCCCCTGCAGGACTTCACCGCGTCAGAGGCCAGGGTCGAGATCGTCAGGTCCGAGAAATTCGGCAACACTGCCAAGGACGAGGTCATCGACCAGGTGACGCTCGACCGCGGCCCGTCGCTGGAGTCCGGCAACACCCGGGAGTGGAGCTTCGCCCTCGACGTCGGCCAGGTGTCCATGCCAAGCCTGCAGACGGAGAAGTCGTCGGTAAGGTGGCTGGTGAGAGCAGTGCTAGACCGCAGCCTCCGCACCGACCCGAAGGTCGAGCAGGACATAGAAGTAGGCTTCTAGCAGCGGTCCTATTCGGTATCCCCCATGCGCTTCTCGCGAATCAGGTTCCAAGCTGAGTCAGTGTAGGCCAGCCATGCGGACATGTACTCTCGTCGCGCAGCCTCTTCATCGAGACCTCCACGCTCATTGAGCCAGTCAAGGAAGTGTTCATCTTGTTGGTGGATCCGGCCCCGTAGTTGGAACCACCGGTCCTCGAATGTCTTCGTACCAGCAATGTAGGGCGGCTCGACCTCCCATCTGGGTCGTCCCTGCCTTTCAAAGACGTTTTGGCGGTGGTGCAGGTACTCCCAGTCACGCAGTTCGGCAGCGGTTACCCAAGGCCTAGCATCCTCGCAGCCCGACAATCCCCAGTTGACCTCGATGACGGCTCTCATCTCCAGTTCCTCCTTCCACACCCTGCCCATGGCAGATACGATGTCCTGTTCCGTCCTGCTTGCCAGAGCCTTTTCGTAGCAGATGACGCGCTCTTCAATGGCCTCCCTGCATATCTGGGATACGTTGATGTACTGCTTGAGGGGCTCAAGCCGGCGGTGCAGCTCGTTGGGGATGTTAATGCCTAACCTCATGGAGGGCTCCTTCCAGAGAGTATGTATTATGCCATAGGAGAGCATAACGCATACTACGATGTCAACAGTGGGAACCGCGTCCGAGGCCAGGGTCGAGCTGGTCAGGTGGAGCAGATCGGATGTGCGCACACAGGAGTTGGGACATGTAGAATAAGAGCCGTTAGGTTGGGAGGGGGCGGTGATGAGCCAGTTTGGTAAATGGAGCCAGTCGAAGGTACCCCATAAGGGTTGGTCGTGCGTTGGGTTCGAGGACCTCGGTGAGCCATCCACGATATGTGAGATGTGCGAACATCAGGAGATCCGGTATGTGCATACGATGAAGCACCCGAAGTACCCTGAACTCCTGGATGTGGGTTGCGTATGTGCGGAGAAAATGGAGGCCGACTACACGTCCGCACGGTGGCGCGAGTCGAACGCCAAGTCCATAGCTGGCAAGCTCAGCAGGTTCATGGACTCACCCCACTGGCGCGCCACAAGAAACGGCGGCCAACGCATCAAGCGCAATGATTGCATCATAGTCATCAGCGAGAAGTACTCGTTTGGCTATTGGATTAAGCGAGGTGCCACCGATTGGTCAAAGTGGAGGTTCGATACGGAGCATGAGGCCAAGCGAGCAGCCTTCTACAAGCTACAGGACATTATCAAGGAGACTAGCTGACTTAGAACATTTCAAACTGAGTCACTACTGCCGGTCGCCTAGATCGCCTGAGTATCCAGAGATTAGGTTGTTCCAGGGCGAGAGTCCTTCCGACCTCTACCAGTCGAGTCCCACGGCCCTCGTCAGGAACTCCGAGAACGGCGCGGCGGTGCGGCAGGCGTCGGTGTAGATGTCGATGAAGCCGGGCGAGACCACGTCGTCCTCGTCGAATGAGGTCCCCGCGGCGAAGGACTTGAGCTTCAGGTAGTCGATGAGCGGGTGGTCGGGGTCGATGCCCTTAGGCGCGCGCTTGACTCGGGATCTCGCCTACCAGCAACCACAGGGCTCGTATTACTCAACGACTAGGAACTGCCCCATCATGCCCAGGTCTTCATGATCGAGAATGTGGCAGTGGAACATATACGGAGTGTCTTCAGCGGCATAAGTGTTGAAGCGGGCAGCGATCACGACCTCACGGTCGGCATTCACCAACACGGAGTCCTCCCAACCTGACTCCTCTGGCGGTGGGGGCTCTCCATTGATCGCCAATATCTGGAACTGGATCTGGTGGGGGTGGAACACGTGCTGGCCCTCACCGCTGGAGAGAGTCCAGCGCTCGGTGTCTCCGAGCTGCACCGTCACGTCGATCCTGCTCATGTCGAACTGGACTCCATTGATTGCCCAGCTTGGGTCGAATTCCCAGAAGTTACGTACATCGTCCATGTGGAAACTCCGGTCCACCGTGATCTCCGACTCGGCGATTCGCTCGATAGTGGCGAGCTTGTCCGGAAGCATGACCGTGCCTGAAGCTGATCCGTTCGGGCGGAGCTCCAACACCCGGCCAAGTGCACTGTCGACTAAAGCGGCGGATTCCATCCCAACATTGACAATGATCTCGGCGCGGTCCCCGGGTGCGAGCACGAGTTGATCGAGTGCGACAGGACTAGCCAGATAGCCCCCGTCAGAGGCGATCTTGGTCATGTCGGACCCCTCGACGCTGAGGTGGTAGATTCGGGCTTGGCTGCCATTCAGCAACCGGAGACGAACCAACCCTTCAGGCACCCCGACGTACGGGTCGATCGTACCGTTTACTGTCAGAACGCCATCAAGGTTGCCCTCCTCACCTTCGTCTATGGCAAAGTCGAGCTGGCCATCCTCGGTGAAGTCCCTGTCCTGGATTATGATCGGAATGTCATCGACCCCATAGGTAGCAGGCAGGGCCGCGGCTGCAGGGTTGTCGTCTTCGATGATTATCAGACCTGCCGCGCCGCGGTAGACATGCTCGGCTGTGGACCCATGGGCATGGGGGTGATACCAGAGGGTAGCTGCCGGTTGGATCACGTCGAAGTCAGTCACCCAGGTCTCTCCGGGTTCGATAAGACTGTGGGGTCCGCCGTCGTCCTCGGCCGGGACGTCGGCGCCGTGCCAGTGCGTCGTCGTGGTCTCCTCCAACTCGTTCGTGACGCTGATGACCACCGAGTCTCCGGTCCTGAGACGAAGGGTGGGGCCGAGCACAGACGTGCCGTTGTAGGAGTAGGTGTCAGTCATCCCCGCCTGCTTGTAGTCGTGTTGAGAAGTACCGATCGTAAGCCCGTAGTGTGCGACACCATTCTCAATCGTCGGCTCGAGCAGCGGGGGAATCGACAAGGGCGCGACCGCTGGCGCATCCACCGATACTTGCCCGACATCGCCACAACCAGCCAGCAAGGCGGCCAACACGAAGATGCCGACTACAACGCCTGAACGTAGGCCTGTTCGATAATCAGTTCGAATCGGAACACGCTTTGAGGCGCGTGGGCAACCGTAAGGCTCGACCGCTTGCGAGACTCTCAATTTGGCGCTGCAGTTACCAGTCGAGGCCTACTGCCCTGGTAAGGAACTCGGAGAAGGGCGCGGCGGTGCGGCAGGCGTCGGTGTAGATGTCTATGAAGTCGGGTGAGACCACGTCGTCCTCGTCGAATGAGGTCCCGGCGGCGAAGGACTTGAGCTTCAGGTAGTCGATGAGCGGGTGGTCGGGGTCGATCCCCTTCGGCGCGCGCTTGAGCGAGTTGCCCTCTAGGTCGAATCTCGACTTGAAGGCCTCGTCGCCGACGATGCGCTCCCACCTGCCGGGGTTCTCAACTATCGCTCCGCGTATCCTGCCCAGGGTCTGCGAGTTGGGCATCCATATGCCCGCCCCTCCAAAGCAGCCGCCCGGCTGCAGGTGCAGGTAGAACCCGGGCCCGTGCACCTCGCGCCCGACCTCGTGGCGGAAGTGTGCGCCGGCGTTCGTCTTGTACGGGCTCTTGTCCTTCGAGAACCGCACGTCCCGGTAAATCCTGAACATCGACCCGCCCGAGGCGCGCGGGTCCGCCACCATGTGGGGGCTGATGGTCCTGAGCCTCTCGCCGAAGTCGGCCACGAAGTCCAGCAGCGGGTTGCGGACGTCCCGCTCGTACCGGGCCTTGTTGGCCTGGAACCACTCCCGGTCGTTGTTCATCGTAAGCTCGGCCAGAAACTCGAACAGGGCCGGCGTGAAATGCGCTTTAGGGCTCATCTGGTCATTCCTGTGCGGTTGTGCGGCCGCTGGCCGGTCATATGCTGCTCACGATCCCCAGCTCGCCCTCGAGCTCCCACAGGGTCAGGTCGATGGCGTGCACGATCTCGTCCACGTCGCTGCGGGTGATGACCAGGGGCGTGCCCAGCACGATCACCCCCTCCATCGGGCCGAGCAGGACGCCGCGGCTCCTGAGTTTCTCGCGTACACGGGAGTCGATGCCGAGCTCGGGCGCGAACGGCGCTTTGGTCTTGCGGTCGCTGACCAGCTCGATGGCGCACATCAGGCCGAGCCCGCGCACGTCGCCGACGGTCGGGTGGTCGGCCATCAGCGTCTCGAGCTGCGCCTTCAGGTAAGCCCCCGTCTCGGCGGCGTTCTCGACCAGGCGCTCCTCCTCGATTATCTCGATGTTCTTCAGGGCCGCGGCCGAGCACACCGGGTGGCCGGTCGCCGTGAAGACGTGGCGCAGGTAGTTGTCCTCGCCGGCGAACACGCCCGCCACCTCGTCGGAGACGATGGTCGCCCCGAAGGGCAGGTAGGTGCTGATGACGCCCTTGGCGACTGCCATGATGTCTGGCACGACGCCCCAGTGCTCCAGGGCGAACATCTTGCCCGTCTGGCCGAACCCGGTCACGATCTCGTCCGCCACCAGCAGCACGCCGTAGCGGTCGCAGATCTCCCTCAGCATCGGCCAGTACTCGTCGCCCGGCACTGCGCACGTGCGAGCCGCGACGGGCTCGGCGAAGACCGCCGCGACCGTATCCGGGTCGTTCTCGACGATCAGCGTCTCGACGGCGTCGGCGCACAGCATCGCGGTCTCGGACGGGGTCTCGCCGCCGAGGGCGCACCGGTACGGGTTGGGCTGCGGGGCATACAGCAGGCTCGTCAACTCCATCTCGTATCCCTCGCGCAGGCCCGGCGTGCTCGTCCCCATCCAGTGGACGCCGCCCGTCGCGCCGTGGTACGAGCCCTCACGGCTGATGATCTTGTGGCGCCCGGGCTGGCCCCGCCGGCTGTGGTAGCCGCGCACCATCTTCAGCGCCGTCTCGGTGGCTTCGGACCCGCCGCTGACGGGAAAGACGCGGTTCAGGCTGCCGGGGGCGAGGGACGCCAGCTTCTCGGCAACCATCACCGTAGCCTCCGTGGTCGTGCCGGCGGGCATGAAGCTGAGCTTCTTCGCCTGCTCGTAGGCGGCCTCGGCTATCTCGGTCCGGCCGTGGCCGACGCCGACGGACATGTAGCCGCCGTTGACGTCGATCCATTCGTTGCCCTCGGAGTCGGTGACGCGGAGACCCTTGCCCTCGACCGCTACCACGGGGCCGCCCGTCTCGGCCAACTCCGTCCAGTCGCGGTTCGCCATCCACAGGTGGCGCGCCGCCGATTCCCGCAGCTCTCCAGTGGTGCTCATCGAGCGCCTCCATACCTCCGCCCGGCAGGGGCGGGCCTGACGGCGACTAGTATCGCATAAGCGGTAGCAGGAATGGCGCCTGGGGGGTCTCAGGTGGGCAACTCACACTGGTATAACGGACAGGAAGCGGCGCTCGTTCTCTGTGACCAACCCCTCCATGCCTGCGTCCAGCGTGGCCAGCTGTCCGTTTCGCTGCATGGCCGCGGCCACCAATACGGCGTCAGTGATCTGACGGTACCCTTGGAGACGTGCCCCGACTGATTCCGGCAGGTGTACGATAGACTGATCCAGAGACCAGAATGTGTGAGAGCCCAGCCGTGTAAGCCTCTCCAGTACTTCAATGGCGTCGAGAGGTGTGACTGGATGCCGTACCACCAGCGGATTGCAGGACAGGCGGACAAAGCCCGCCTCCGTCAAGGTGCAAGTTGCCCAGCCATAGTGCTGGCGAATGTCAAACCATGCTCTAGCTGCGGAGTGGTGTACGTGGTTGGGCCAGGCGAGGGCTACGAGTACGTTAACGTCGAGCAGCGCTATCACGGCCAGTCGCTCAGTGACTGGTAGACGTCCTCGCTGGTAATCGGCTCTGCATCGTCGGGGACGGCGAACACAGTCCCATCTCCGACTTTCTCCGCGGTGGGAACGCCCCTGAAGCCGCGCCGCGCCAGCTCCGACAGGGCGCCGCCTAAGCTGGTCCCCTTCCGTTCCGCCAGCGCACGAGCAACCGATAGAACGTCATCGTCGATGGTCACAGTAGTTCGCATAAGAGCATCATTGCATCATCGCATCGTCCTGTCAACCCATACACGCCAGATTGACACCTGGAGGAGTGCTGGACTAATATGATTCTACGGACGCGGACGGCAGGGCAACGTAGCTCAGAGGTAGAGCGGGCGCTTCATAAGCGCTAGGTCACAGGTTCGAACCCTGTCGTTGCCACCAGGTCTGGTGTGCAGCTGGACGGGACCGGCGGGCTCGGGCGGTTAGCTCAGTGGTTAGAGCGCTCGCCTCACACGCGAGAGGTCCGAGGTTCAAATCCTCGACTGCCCACCACCGACCGGGTAGCTTCCGGGTCCGGGTCGAGATCGTGCCGAAGTGGCGGAACGGCAGACGCGCTACGTTCAGGACGTAGTACCCTTACGGGTGTGTGGGTTCAAATCCCTCCTTCGGCACCACCCCCTCGCACATGCTAGCCTGTCTTCACCGCCGGTTGCCGAGAGTAGTGCCCCTCATCGCGGCGGCCATCGCTCTGGCGGTCGCCGCCCTTGTCGCGAGGCAAGCCCACGCGCAGGATCCTTCCGCGCCAGGCCCCCAGGCCTTCAAGCCGGAGTTTAGTAAGGGAGCATGCCCCGAGGGCCTGCGCGTACCGGAAGACGCGGTCCTCACGTGTGGCTACGTCACGGTCCTCGAAGACCGCGCCAAGCCCGACGGCAGGACGATCGAGCTCTATGTCGTCCGCATTCGCCCGCTATCGCCCATCCGGTACCAAGACCCCGTCATCTATCTCGCCGGCGGGCCCGGAGGAAGTGCCACGAGAAGGACCCAGCGGTTCCTCGACCAGGCGTGGCCCCTATGGGCGGGGCGCTATCTCGTGCTCTTCGACCAGCGCGGCATCGGCGGCTCCAGGCCGAGGCTGGAGTGCGCCCAATACCGGCACGAATATGCCGATATACGGGACCGCGATCTCGACCCGGACGAGGAGCTGGAGAGGAGCGTGGAGGCCCTCCTGGGCTGCAAGCGTACGCTCACCGATCAAGGGATCGACCTGGGCACCTACACTTCGGCGGCCACCGCCGCAGACGTAGCGGATATCGCCTCGGCCATGGATTTTGAGTCATTCAACCTCTATGGGAGCTCCTACGGGACGCTGCTGGCCCTCACCGTCATGCGAGACTTCCCCGCGGGCGTGCGAAGCGTGATTCTGGATGGTGTGCTTCCTCTCCAGATAAATCGGTACGAGACCTACTACGCCGAATGGGCCGCGGCCTTCGATCGATTCTTCAGACATTGCGAGGCCGACCTGGTATGTTCCAGGCATTACCCGGATCTGGAGGAGACCTTCTGGGGGGCAGTCGACAGGTACACGGCCGACCCGTTCACCCTCGAGTACTACATCAGATACTTGGACAAGTCATTCGAGGAGGAGTTCGATGGGCACTTCGTCGTCAGGCGGTTTGTCATTTCGCTGAGGAACGAACGGTGGATCCCGTACCTGCCGCTGCTGGTGAGCGAGATCGCCGCCGGGAACGACTTCGTAGCGGACGCCTGGGCACGTCCGGTAGCCCGGTACGATAGCGAGCCAATCGACAATTCGGCGGCATGGGCGTCGATGGTGTGCTACTCCTATGGTTCGCTCCTCGACCGCACGAAGATCGCGGCGGACCGGGCGGCCCACCCGAGATACGTCGACCCGGAATCCCGGCATTGGCCGCCCGCCCTCTGCGACCGGTGGAACGACACGCCCACCGATCCGGTTGAGGCCGAGGCCGTGGCGAGCGATATCCCGACCCTCCTGCTGTCAGGCCAGTTCGATCCCACCACCCCGCCTGGATTTGCCGATATCGCTGCGGAGACGCTGAGCAACAGCTACTCATTCGTAGTCCCAATGGCCGGTCACGGGGTTGGGATCGACACTCCATGCGGCCAGAAGCTCGTGAGAGACTTCCTGCACCGGCCGGACCAAGGCCCCGGCTCCCCATGCCTGGCATCGGACCACCCGCAGTTCTCGGACATCTACCTGAACCGAGGCCGGCGCACATGGAATACGCAGTACTGGGATAGCCAACCTTCGCTGGAGTCGAGGCTCGCTCCGTTGCGACCGGTCGCCACGCTGTCTGTGGTGACCGTATGGCCGCTGTCTGTGGTGACCGTATGGCCGCTGTCTGTGGTGACCGTATGGCCGCTGTCCGTGCTGATCGTATGGCCGCTGTCTGTGCTGATCGTATGGCCGATAGTCTTGGTGGTAAGTCGCCGGCGTCGAGTGCCAGGCTCGACCAACCGGTTGGCGGGTCCCGCTCTGGTGATTGCCGCAGCAGCGTTACTGATAGTCGCTGGCTTCATCGCTTGGGCACTCTCTGTCAGGGGCACGGACGACATCGTCCGCAACTTCGGATATCATCCGTCGATACGCCCGTGGTTTGTAGTCCCGTATCTGATCGCGCCCATAGCCGTACTCGTTCTGTATCTGGCGCACCTTGCGTGGAGTGAGCGGTGGTGGTCACTCCTCGGCAGGGTCCACTACACCCTGATGGCCCTGGCTCTCGTCTGGTCGCTCCTATTCCTGCGCATCTGGGGGTTCATCGGGTAGCAACGCAGCGTGGCGCGTCGCGTCCTCGAAATCAGCCGAAAACACCCGTGCTAACACCATTGACAACGCACATGCGTTCCGCTATTATGTTCGTTGTCTCACCCCCTGGGGCCAAAGGCGCTCCGGCCGCAAAGCCTCCAAAGCACAAGGCGAAGCACTGCACCCCCATGCAAGCGGCGGCCGGAGCCCAGCCCTCCTCTTGGGCGGTCCCCGCATCCCCTTCCATTCGCCCTGACCCGGCTCCCCAGAGTCGACTGCTCAGGCTTGATGAGACGGGAACCCCGTAGCTGTAGGTAGGGGCGACTCGGCGAGTCGCCCTCACACGTTGGGCAGCAGCCAATTGGAGCCGACACAACCCCGCTGTTGAAGGGTCGAAAGGCTCAGGGGTTGCTACACCGTCCTGCCGAACTCGCGCTCCAGCCGGGCTGACGTGAGGTGGATCATAGTCGGCCTGCCGTGGGGGCAGGTGTGGGGCTGGCGGCACTCCTCGAGCCGGCGCATCAGCTCCGACATCTCGTGCAGGGTGAGGGTCTCGTTGGCCCGGATCGCGCCGTGGCAGGCGATGGAGTAGGCCGCCCGCTCCTCCCAGCTCTCGAACCCGCCGCCCTCGGCCATCGTGTCCAGCACGTCCTTCAGCGCCTGGGCCGGCTCCGTGCCCGTGAGGAGCGACGACACGGCGCGGATCATGTAGGTGCGGTCGCCGAAGTGCTCGACGACGAAGCCGAGTCCTGTGACCAGCTCCTGCTGGGCCTGCAGCAGCTCCTGCTGGCGCGGGTCCAGCTCGACTGTGTGCGGCT
Organism: Dehalococcoidia bacterium; assembly: GCA_965204975.1. Classification (GTDB taxonomy): domain Bacteria; phylum Chloroflexota; class Dehalococcoidia; order Lucifugimonadales; family CAJWER01. The sequence goes on along the minus strand of OZ242024.1, from coordinate 2,331,571 downwards.
CCATGAGGCTCTGGGAGTCCGAGCCCTTCGTCCTGAAGTCCTCGGTCACCCTCTCGAAGACAACGCGCTCGTGGGCCGCGTGCTGGTCGACCAGGTACATGCCGTCGGGGCCCTCCGCCGCGATGTAGGTGCCCTGCACCTGCCCCAGGACCCGCAGCGCCGGCAGTGCGGCGTGGGGCAGTGTCTGCGAAGGGCCCGGTTCAGGCTGCGTTGGTCGCGGACTCTCGACGCCCTCAGGCGCGTCTGCTCCCAGCAGCAGGGGAGTCTGAGGGCGCTCGTCAGCTCCGAGCAACGGAGGCTGCCCCGGGAGAGCCCCCCCAGCGGCGGGAGAGTGCTCGGGCGGCGCAACCGGCGCATCCTGTACCTCGGGCACGGGGGATCCGGCAACGAGGCTGGCTCGCACGGCCTGCTGCACCACCGAGAATACAGGGCCCTCACGCCGGAACCGGACCTCCACCTTGGACGGGTGCACGTTGACGTCGATCTCGGCGGGCGATGCCAGGACGTCGACAACGGCGATGGGGAACCGGCGCTCCATTAGGAAGCCACGGTAGGCGTTCAGTATCGAGTAGGTGAGGGTCCGGTCCTGCACCCAGCGCCCGTTCACGAAGGTCGTGATGTGGCTCCTGTTCGAGCGCGAAATCGACGACGGGCTGACCATGCCGTGCACGCCCGGCCTGTCCTCGCCGCGCTCCACGTCCACCGCTAGCATGGCGTGGGCGACGTTCGCGCCGTACACGTCCGCGAGCACCTCCCTGAGGTCACCCGAACCGGTGGTGCTGACGGCGACCTTGCCGTCGAGCGCCAGCTCGAACCTGACTGCGGGATATGCCAGTGCGTAGCGCGACACGACCGCCTGGATCCTGGACGACTCCGAGGCCGTCGAGCGCATGAACTTCCGGCGGGCGGGGAAGTTGGCGAACAGCCTCTGGACGGTCATGGTCGTGCCCGCGCCTGCCCCCGCGGGCCCGGCGGCCACGGTCTCGCCCTCGTTCACCTCGACGCGCGAGCCCTCGGCGCTGTCCGGCGGCCTGGAGACGAGGGTCACGTGCGAGACCGCCGCGATGCTTGGGAGCGCCTCGCCCCGGAAACCGAGCGTCGAGATCGCCTCCAGGTCCGGCACGTCCGTGAGCTTGCTAGTGGCGAACCGCTCGAATGCCAGGACGGCTTCGTCGGAGGCGATCCCCGACCCGTTGTCGGCGACCCTTATCTCGTCGAGGCCCCCGGCCGCGATGGCGATCCTGATCTCGGTGCTGCCCGCGTCGAGCGAGTTCTCGACGAGCTCCTTGACGACCGAAGCGGGGCGCTCGATGACCTCGCCGGCAGCGATCTTGGACGATACGTCCTGGGGCAGCAGTCGTATGGGCAAGGCTTATCTCTGCTAGCCGACGCCTCCGCCGTCCATTATCAGCGGAGTGCCCGTCACGAACGAGGCCTCGTCGGACGCCAGGAAGGCTACGCCCGCGGCTATCTCTTCCGGCTGGCCGACCCGGTTCATGTAGCTGCCCTCGGCTGCCTCCCGGTAGAAGTCCTCCTCGGAGGCGCCCAGGAAGGCGCGGTGCCGCTCGGACGCCGGAGTCCTGACCGATCCCGGGCAGACGCAGTTGACGCGAATGTTGTCTGGCGCAAGGTCCATCGCCAGGCACCGGGTGAGCTGCAGCAGGGCCCCTTTCGACGAGTTGTAGGGCACGAACCCCGGCTGGGCGATGAAGCTGCTGACCGAGGCGATGTTCACTATCGAGCCGCCCCCGGCAGCCTTCATGTGCGGGACGACGTACTTCACGGCGTTTGCGGGGCCCACCAGGTTGACGCTCAGCACCCGGTGCCAGTCGTCCTGCGTCACGTCCTCGATCTTGCCGAAGACGAAGGCCGCGGCGTCGTTGACGAGTATGTCGATCCTGCCGAAGGCCCTCAGCGTCGCCTCGACCATCGCCTCGATGTCCGACTCCACCGAGACGTCGGCCCTGATGTACGTGGCGATGCCGCGGTCCTCCTGGATGAGCCGCAGGGTCTCCTGGCCGCCCTCGATGTCGATGTCGCCTATGGCCACCAGCGCGCCTTCATCGGCGAACCGCTTGCAGATCGCCCGGCCTATCCCCGACGAGCCGCCCGTCACAATCGCCACCTTGTCCCTCAATCTCATGTCTGGCCTCCGGGATTCGTTCTGAGTTCGTACTTGAGATTATCGCATCCGGCGGGTCCGCTGTCCCTCGCAGGTGGGGGCTGGATGCCCTCAGCCGGTATGGAAGACCTCTTCGAGCTCGACGAGCGTCTGGTCGGGCCGCGCGCCGGGCGGGATCTCGAAGAACGGCGCCATCATCTCCTGCCAGCGGCGATTCGCGTCCTCGCTCTCCATGCCTGCGAGGGACGCCGCGAGGCTCTCCTCGGCCTCGAAGTAGCCGAACAGCAGCCCGTCCTCACGCATGAAGAGGGAGTAGTTGTGCCAGCCGTTCCGGGCCAGCGCATCGAGCATGTCCGGCCACACGGCCCGGTGGTGCTCCTTGTACTCCTCCAGCATCCCCTCCTTGACCTTCAGCAGGAACCCCACTCGCTTCATGTTCGCCTCCCCTGGGTCTCTACGCCCCCGGCGGCTTGTGCGCGACGGCCTTGTAGTGTGCGTCTGGGACCTCATGCGGCCCTTCTGACGCCAGTCCGGCTGATTCCAGTATGCCCGCCAGCGTTTCGTACGTGATCCCTGTTGTACGACGCTCCTCCGCCTTCCACTGGATGATGACCGCCTGGCCGCCGGGCTTCAGCAGCCGTGCTATGTCGCGCGCGATGGCTGCCCGGCCATCGTCCGTCTCCGGGTAGTGCATGACGAGGAAGCAGAGCACGAAGTCGGCTATGGCATCGGACAGCGGGGCATCGGAGCCGTCGTTCCATACGGCCTCGACGTTCGAGAGGTCGGCCTCGTCGCTCCGCTGCTTCACGAGCTCGACCATGCTCGGCTCCTTGTCCACGGCGTACACCTTGCCGGACGGCCCCACAAGCTCGGCCGCAGCCAGAGTCAGGTACCCGGGCCCACAGCCGTAATCGACAACGGTGTGACCGCCGCCGATGCCGTGGGCCGCCAGCATGTCGCGCGGGTCCACACCCTCGAATCTGGCCCCGTCCAGCAGTCGCTCGATCCACTCCTTGCTGTAACGCTCGCTCATTCTGCCCCCAGCCTCACGGCCTTGATCTTGTTGTTGAACCTGTCCGATACCAGCAGCACGTCACTGCCGTAGAGACGCAGCCCGTTGGGCGCGTTCAACGTCGCAGCGACCGCCGGCCCGCCGTCGCCGGAGTCTCCCGCCTCAGGCCCTCCGGCTACCGTCTCCAGCCTGCCGTCCGGGCTGATGCGGCGCACGCGGTTGTTGCCCGTGTCCGACACGTACACCACGCCCTCGGGCGAGACCTCCAGGCCCCAGGGCTCATCCAGCATCGCAGAGTCCGCGGGCGTGCCGTCCTCCGAGAAGCCCTTTGCGCCCGTGCCCGCAATTGTACTGATTATGCCCTCTGAGTCGACCTTGCGCACCACGTTGTGGTCCCGGTCGCTGAAGTACAGATTGCCCGCCGCGTCGAACCTGATTGCAGTGGGCGCGCCCACCCGTGCCTCGATGGCAGGCCCGTCGTCACCGGTGTAGCCCGGCGTTCCGGTGCCCGCGACGGTCTCGATGATGCCGGTCGAGGCGTCGACCCGCCTGATCCGGCCCGCCTCGCCGTCGCCGGCGTAGATGTCGCCGCCCGGCCCGTGCTCCACCGACAGCACGTGCACCAGGTTGGCGGCGATAGCCGGGCCGCCGTCGCCCCGGTCCCACTTCTCACCCGCCCCGGCCACGACGCGAATCACGCCGTCCTCGTCCACCCTCCGAACGTGGCCGTGTCGCGTGTCGGCTATGACGACCCGGCCCTGTGAATCCACCGACACGTCGTGGGGATTGCCCAGGTACGCCTCCGTCGCCGGGCCGTTGTCGCCGCCGTGGGCCCGCGCGCCGTTCCCCGCCACGGCCCGGATGACGCCCGTGTCGGGATCGATGGCCCGTATTCGCTGGTTCCACACGTCCGCGACGTATATGTGGCCGTTCGGCCCGACGGAAATGCCTCCAGGCCCTCGCAGGAAGGCGCCGGTCGCATGCTCGCCGTCGTGCACGCTCGTTCCTCCGAGCACCGTCGTCACGATGCCCGTATCGGCGTCGTACCGCCTTACCCTGCCGGAGCAGTCCGACCAGAACACGGTGCCGTCCGGGTCGGCCCAGAGCCCCACCTCGCAGGAGTTGCAGCGCGTCTCGGGGCCGGGCACCCCCTCGTCGCCGAAGCCGGGCGAGCCGGTGCCGACCAGCGTCTGCACCACGCCGGTGTCCCCGTCCACCTTGCGAATCCTGAAGCCGTACTTCTCGCCGACGTACAGGTTGTCGTGGGCGTCCATGTAGATGGAGTCTGGCATGAAGACGCTGGCCTCGACCGCGGGCCCGCCGTCGCCGTTGGAAGCCGCCTGACCGTTCCCGAACACCGTCGTGACGATGCCCGACTCCATGTCGATCTTGCGAATCCGGTGGTTCGAGTTGTCGCACACGTACAGGTTGCCCCGGGAGTCGAAGGCCAGGTGCTCGGGGTGGTGGAACCCGGCCGTGTCCGCGGGGCCGCCGTCGCCGTGATAGCCGCCCATGCTGAGGCCCGGGCCCGACGCCGGTCGGCTTTCCCCATCCTCGGACGGATGGTGGCGCGCGTCCCAGCCCGCGAACCTGTCGATGATTCCAGTGCCAGCGTCGATGCGGCGGATGTTGTTCGCCCACTCGCTCGATATGTACACGTTGCCGTCGCGGTCGATGGCGATGCCGCAGTGGGTGTCGAGCTCCGCGTCAACCGCGAGCCCGCCGTCGCCGCCGCGCCCCTTCTTGCCGCTGCCCGCTATGGTGGTGACGATGCCGGTTGAGGCGTCGATGCGCCTGATGGTGGAGTTGCCCAGGTCCGACAGGTACAGGTTGCCGTCGTCGTCGATGCGAAGGTCGTGAGGCTGGTCGAACCGGGCTTCCGCAGCGGGGCCGCAGTCACCGGAGTTGCCGGGCAAGCCCGTCCCTGCGAACTCGTGAAGGACGCCGTCCGTGTCGATCCGCCACATCCGGTGTCCCCAATAATCGACGACGAACAGGTCGCCTGCCGCGTTCCGCGCGATGCCCATGGGCCATCCCGCGGGCGCATCGCGGGCGGGAACGCCCTCGACATACCCAACCCCGGCAATGGTCACAACCGTGCCGGGCTCCATCCGGGCTAACAGCTCGTTCAGGCTCATATTCGTGCGGGGCGTCCTCGCCCCAACTCACCATTCACCATTCGACAATCACTATTCTTTGCGGAACAGCGTTACGTTGTCCTTCGGAAAGCTGGTCTGCCATCCATGTGTGTTGGCGATCCACTGCATGGTTACCTTGCTGTAGAACGCTATGTGCGTGGGGTCCCTGTGATAGTACCACTCCGGGAAGTCCGCCCAATCGTCCAGCATCGCCGTCATCACCCCCAGCCACCCCCCGGGCCGCAGTAGCCCGCCCATCTGGCGAAAGTCCCTCGCCGGGTCGTCGAAGTGCTCCGCCGTCTCGGTGCACACGATGAAGTCGTACGTGTCCCCCAGGACGCCCCGGTCGGGGTGGAAGTGCTTGTCGTAGACCGAGACCGCGAACCCGTCCTCGGTCATCATGGCCGCGAGGGCGGGCCCGGGTCCAGCGCCGTAGTCCAGCCCTTTCGCCCCAGGTTCGAGGCGCGGCTTCATCTGGCTCCACAGCCGGTCCAGGAAGGCGCGGTAGTCGGGATCGTCCGGGTCGTTGTTGTGCTCCAGGTACCGCCGCCGCTCGGCCTCGGCGCCGACGTGGAATCGACGAGGCACGGATACGAGGTCGCAGGCCTGGCAGTTCACGAAGTCACGGCTCATCGCACGGTTCCGCACACTGTGAAACGGCGAAGCCTCACTGTCGCACAGCGGACACTTGTCGCATGTGGCCGTGGGAGACGGCCCCCGCTCAAGGCCCATCCAGGTACTGCTCGCGCCCCCGTGGCCCGAGCTTCAGGACTTCATCCAGAGCCTGAGCCCTCCGGTGCCCACTATCGGCGGCAGGATCGCGTCGATTATTGCCCAGATCGTCCAGTCCTCCAGCTGCTCGTGTTTCACGAGGTGGGCGGCCCAGTTCGAGAAGAAGAGGAGCAGCAGCACGCTGGCGGCGAAAAAGGCTACATTCACGCTCACGTAGCGCTTCAGGTCGGCCTCGTCCCCAGTCTTGCACAGACGCCACATGTCCCAGCAGCTCGCGACGAAGACGATCAGTATCGCGACCGCCATGAAATAGTCCAGGACATCCCATATCGGGTACCCGCTCTCGTTGTCGAAGAAGAAGGGTGTGAGGATGAAGTTCACGGCGACAGCAAGGGCTATCACCATGGCGTAGGCCCCTAGAATGCGCTTAAGGGTGGGCATTTCGACCTCCTCCATTTCCTGCCCGCGGAGCCCGGCCCGGCGAGCGTTCGGCGTCATTATACAGTCGGGCTACGCCTCAAACGAACGCATCCCCGTCTGACTTTAGGGGCGGGTTTCAAACCCGCCCTCGGCCTGGCCAATAGGCAAGTTGTCCGCGTCCTCAGCACCTCTCAGGGTTGCCGGTTGGGTTGTTCCAGGTAGATTGTGTTGCCCTCTGGGTCCTCGAAACCGGCTACCCTCGCGCCCCAGTGGCCTTCGGACAGTGGGTGGGTCACCGCTATGCCGGCCTCAGCTGCGGCTCGCAGGCTGCGGTCGATGTCACTGCAGGCGAATACCAGGGAGACGCCCGAAGCGGCGTTCTCGGAAGCGGTAAGCACCAGGGACGCCCCTTCGATCTTGATTCCCGCGCCCCAACCCGGGTGGTGGAACTCTTCGTCGAACCCCAGCACGTCGCGGTAGAAGCTCCTCATCCCATCAAGGTCTTCGACCTTGAGGAACACCTCGTCGAGCCTGTCGACGGTCTCGGCAAACAATCGCTCCACCTCCCTCCCAGGCGGTCACCGTTCGAGGTTCAGCCACTCAGCCTCTTCCGGTGTGATACGAACCGCAAGCGCCTCCATCGATGACGCGGTCTCGCGCATTGTCGCTGGGCCTATGATGGGGAAGACAGGGAACGGCTGGGCGAGCACATACGCCAGCGCGATGGTCGTCGGCTCGACGCCCTTCTCCCTGGCAAGAGTACGGGCCCGCTCCCGGCGCTCCACGTTGTCGTTGCTATGCCATGATGCAGGGAACTGCCCCGGCCCATTCGTAGCGAAGAAGCCCTGGGCTTGGCTCGACCAGGGCAGCAGGGGTACCTGCCGCGCCTCCAGCCACCGCCTCGAGTCCGGGTCAGACGCCGAGACGCAGCCCGGCCACGGCGGCTCGAGCATCCGCGCCAGGCTGAAGTTGTTGCTCAGGACGGCGAAGCCCGTGCGCCCATGCTTCGCGGCGTACTCGTTCGCCTCCTCGAACCGGGCGATGGTCCAGTTCGAGACGCCGAATACACGGATGCGGCCCGCTGCCGCGTGCTCGTGCAGCACGTCGACGAACTCACCGACCGGGACTTCGGGGTTGTCGCGGTGCAGCAGGTACACGTCCACGTAGCTGGTGCCGAGCGCGTCGAGGCTCTGCGCAAGCTGCGTCGTCACCACGTCCGGGTAGCAGTTGGGCGTGTGCGCACCCTTGGTGACGATGACAACCTGGTCGCGCACCCCCCGGTTGTGCAGCCACCGGCCAAGGGTCGCCTCCGACCGGCCGTCCCCGTACGTCCGCGCTGTGTCGAAGCAGGTCCCGCCCATCTCGAAGAAGTCGTCGTACATCACCGACCCGTGCCGCAGATCATGCCGGTTGAGCGTGCCCATCGCGATCCGCGACACGGGCTTGTCGACGCCGTCCACGCTGCCGTATGTCATGGTTGAGTCGCCGCGGCGCGCAAGTGGCCGCCCGTGGACCGGTACCGTCAGCGCCTCGGGCCGCTCCGCGTCGTACTCTACGCCGATGGCCTCGCGCCAGCGGTCCAGCGTCCGCATGTTCGCCAGCGAGTCCTCCCACGTCATGCCCGGGAAGCTGGCCTCGCGCCGGTCGATGTTCTCGGCAACGTGGTCGGCCTCGATGGCGTAGAGCCACCGGTCGGTCGTCACGGGCACCCGCTCAGGCTCCCGGTCCGCGCGGTGGACCTCGATGTGGCTCGTCCCTCCCTCGCGCCCGCTGCAGAACCACGGCTCAGGCACGACGATGTGACCCTCGGTGCCGTAGATGCGCACCTCACTGCCCACCACCAGCCGCACGGCGCACGAGACCTCCGCGACGATGTCCCCGTCGAACAGCAGCGTGGCCGACGCGTACTCGTCGACGCGTGTCTCGGGCCCGACGTGGCCGGCCGCGTGCACCTTGCGGGGCTCGGTGACCTCGACGCCCAGGGCCGTTGCGGCCACGAGCCGGCTCATCGACACCGTGTAGCAGCCCACGTCCAGGATACCGCCTCCGCCGAGGCCATTGGCGATGTGCCGCTCCTTCAGGTCGAGGGGGAGCCGGAAGCCGAACGTCGCCCGCACCAGCTTCACGTCGCCGATAACGCCGCTGCGGAGCAGCTCCACGAGCCTCTCCGTCTGCGGGTGGCACCGGTACATGAACGCCTCCATCAGGAAGACGTCGTTGCGCCGCGCCGCCTCCACGACGGCCATGGTGTCCGCCTCGTTCAGGGTCATCGGCTTCTCGCACAGGAGGTGCTTGCCCGCCTCGGCGCACTTGATCGCCCACTCGGCGTGCATCGGGTGGGGCGTCGAGACGTAGACCGCGTCGACGCCCGAATCGGCCACCAGCGCCTCATAGGAAGCGTGCCGGCGCTCGACCCCATATGTCTCCCCGAACCGCTCGGCGTTGGCCTCGGTCCTGCTCGCGACGGCTACCAGGTCGCCGCTGTCCGTGTGCTCCAGTGCCTGCGCGAAAGCCGCGGCGATCTTGCCCGTGCCAATGATTCCCCACCTCAACGGCGCACCCATGTCAGCCACCTCCTGCCGCCGCCCCAGCGGCGATAGGTGTGATGATACACTGCGTAGCCGTCCCCAATGGAGGTCAGCCTTGAAGTCAGCCCTGCTCGTATGGGGAGGATGGCCGGGACACTCGCCCAAGGAGTGCGCCGAGATCTTCGGCCCGTGGCTCGAAAGCCAGGGCTACGAAGTCGAGGTGTCCGACACCCTGGACGCCTACTTGGACGCCGACAGGCTGAAGGAGCTGAGCCTGATCGTACCCATCTGGACCCAGGGCGAGATCACCAGGGAGCAGGAGACGAACCTGCTGGCCGCCGTGCACAGCGGCGTGGGTATCTCGGGCTGGCACGGCTGCATGGGCGACTCCTTCCGCATGAGCACGGACTACCAGTTTATGGTCGGCGGACAGTGGGTCTCCCACCCCGGCGGCTACATCGACTACGAGGTCAACATAGTCGACCGGGACGACCCGATCACGGCCGGTCTCGACGACTTCAAGATGATGACCGAGCAGTACTACATGCACGTCGACCCCAGCAACCAGGTGCTCGCGACCACCACCTTCGCGGGCGACCAGCAGGCCAGCAGCATGGCCCCCTACGAGTGCACCTGGATCGCCGGGTGCGTGATGCCCGTCGTCTGGAAACGCATGTGGGGCAAGGGCCGCGTCTTCTACTCGTCCCTCGGCCACAAGCTCGACGACTTCGACGTGCCCGAGGTGATGGAGATCGCCCGGCGCGGCATGCTGTGGGCGAGTCGTGACTGACGGCAGTCCGCCCCTCGGAGTCGGCGTCATTGGCTGCGGCAGCGTCAGCAGCCGGTACTTCCGCCACCTGCCCGTCTACGACCACCTCCGGGTCTTGGCATGCGCCGACGCGGTACAAGGTCGAGCGCTGGCTGCCGCCCAGGCCTACGGCATTCCCAAGGCATACCCGGTCTCCGAGATGCTCGCCGACCCGGACGTGGACCTCGTGCTGAACCTGACACCGCCGCAGCACCACGTCCCCGTCATGCTGGCGGCCATCGAGGCCGGCAAGCACACATACTCCGAGAAGCCCCTGGCGGTGGAGAGGGAGGAGGGAGCAAGGGTAGTGCGGGCGGCGGCCGAGCGGGGCGTGATGGCGGGCTGCGCGCCCGACACGTTCCTCGGCGCGGGCATACAGACAAGCCGCGCGGTAATCGACGAAGGCATGATCGGCAAGCCGATCGGCGCGGCGGCGACCTTCACGACGCCCGGCCACGAGTTCTGGCACCCCAACCCGGGCTTCTACTACCTGCGCGGCGGCGGCCCCGTGCTCGATATGGGGCCGTACTACCTCACGGCCCTGGTCGCGCTGCTTGGCCCAATTGCGGGCGTCGCCGGGCTGGCAAGGCGCACCTACGACGTGCGCACAAGCGACATCCACCCCGGCGTCAAGTTTCCGGTCGAGGTGTACACCCACGTGTCCGGCGTACTGGACTTCGAATCGGGCCCGACCGCCACGCTCACCATGAGCTTCGACGTGTGGGGGACGGAGGCGCCCCGCCTGGAGATCTATGGCACGAGCGGCACCCTCAGCGTGCCCGACCCCAACCTCTTCGGCGGCCCGGTCAGGGTGAAGGTGGGCAACGGCGAGTGGGAGGAGGTGCCGCTGCGGTTCGACGAAGGGGGCCGCGGCATCGGCGTCGCCGAGATGGCGTCGGCCGTCGCCGAGGGCAGGCCCTCCCGCATCGACGCAAGTCTCGCCTACCACGTCCTCGACGCCATGCAGACCCTCCACGAGTCCTCCGACCAGGCCCAGTATCTCCGCCTGACCTCCACCTGCCCCCGCCCCGAACCCCGCCGAACCGGGATGTTGTGAGCAGGAGAGGGGCGAGGGTTGTTAGTGTAATTCCGTATCGTGTGAGATAGTTGGGCATCTCAACAGGGGCAAGGCATGCAAGGGATAGTACAGGGTGCCAATGATAGGTTCGTGGACGGTGATACCACACGGTAGTAGAGCGACGAGGGGTTTGCGATGTTGAGTACGTTGGCGGACATATCCGCTATAGTAACGGCGGTCATAGCAGTCTCGGGGTTGCTGGTGCTGGCTATAGCAACGGGTAGGCGAAAGGCGGTTGCATGGTTTAAGAGTCTGAAGCACAGGAACAATATACTCAAGGAAGAGGAGATGTGCCGCCGTGGGGATCACGACCTAGTTCAATACTCTGCAACTCCAGCAATCGGCAGTACGCAGCTGATTGAATCTTGCCAACGACAATGTGGCCATAGTGCCATCATTCTTCAAGCTTGTGATATGTGCAGGCGTGAGGTTGAAGATCTCCATTACATAGCACCCGCCGAAACCTACCAGACTACCCACGGCAACCTCATCACAGGATTCAGGCCTGATAGAGGGAGGTGTTGTGCTGACTGTAGCGAGAAGCTTATTGCCGGGGCACTGCAGCATCCGGAGTTTCGCCCTAGCGGCTCTTGACCTTCATCTCAGTAGGGTTAGACTGATGCTTGCCTATCCGATAACGCTCGAAGACGATGACGGGACCCTGCTGGCTACGTCATCCGATTTCCCCGAGCTGACCACCTTCGGGGAGGATCGCGACGAGGCTATCGCCCGTGCCGCCCACGCTCTGGAAGAGGCGATAGCGGCACGAATCCACGACCGCAGGGACATTCCCATGCCGTCAACGGGCAACACTTACGCCGTACTGCCTACGCTGACCTCAGTGAAAGTGATGCTGTACCAGGGTATGAGAGAGCAGGGCGTGCGATAGGACGCCAGCTGCATGTCACAGCAACAGCCTCTGCGGACCCTGAAATGGCCGTCGCCGGGAATGAGACCACCGGCTCCAACTAGCTGCGCCAGAGCGATATAGGGCCCCAACCACTAGGAGCATGCCCATGACTCCCCTCGACAAAGCTGAAATCCGCAGCACCGGCGTGATGGTCACGCGGGTGGGGATGGGCGGTGCGCCCCTTGCGGGCCTGTACACGGCCGTGGAGGCGGCTACGGCCGTCGAGACGATACGGCGCGCGCACGAGCTCGGCATCGGCTACTACGACACCGCGCCGCTGTACGGCAGCGGACGCAGCGAGATGCTGTTCGGCGAGGCCCTGGAGACAGTCCCGCGCGGCGACTACGTCCTGTCGACCAAGGTGGGGCGGCTGCTCGAGCCGGTCGCCGGGCAGCCCGAGAGCGACCAATTCGTCGACCTGCCTAGCCTGGAGCCCACCTACGACTACTCCCGCGACGGCGTGCTCAGGTCCATCGACGAGAGCCTCGCACGCCTGCGACTGGACCGCGCCGACATCGTCATGATCCACGACCCGGACGACCACTTCGAGCAGACCGTGGACGAGGCGTTCCCCGCCCTCTACGAGCTCCGTTCACAGGGAGTCATCGGAGCCATCGGCGCGGGGATGAACCAGTGGGAGATGCTCGCCCGGTTCGCCCGCGAGGCCGACCCCGACTGCTTCCTGCTGGCGGGCAGGTACACGCTCCTAGACCAGTCAGGGATCGACGAGCTGATGCCGCTTTGCGAGGAGAAGGACATCGGCATCGTGCTGGGCGGGCCATACAACAGCGGCATCCTGGCGTCCGACCTCTCGGACGACACGACCTTCAACTATCTGCCCGCGCCCCGGGACATGCTGGAAAAGGCCCGCCGAATCAAGGATGTGTGCGACCGCCATGCCGTGCCCCTGAAGGCCGCCGCCCTGCAGTTCGGTCTGGCCCATCCGGCGGTCGCCGCGACCATTCCGGGAGCGCGCTCGATCGAGGAGTTGGAGGAGAATCTGAGTATGGCCGCCCATCCCATACCCGCAGACCTGTGGGAAGAGCTGCGGGTGGATGGGCTAATTCACCCCAAAGCGCCCGCTCCGTAAGGGGCTGACACTCAGGACAAGGCCGCGGGCGACGACATCGCCTCTGATTCCAAACGCCTCGCCATCTCAATCAGCGCTTCCACTTCCGTCCTGTGGAAGTCGGGCAGGGTGAATCCATGGACTTGCGCGTTGCGGCGGTCCAGGGCTTCGATCAGTGAGTTGTAATCGTCCCTGGAAATTAGGCCATTCACAACGGCTTGCTTGAGGAGAACGGAGGGAGTTGGCCGACCAATCGACAGGCCATCTTCTTCAGCGAGTAGCCTGACGGCGGCCTCCACTGCTGCCCAGGCCCGCAGTGAAGCGGCCTCTGCAAACCCGGAGGCGAGCAGCCGCTCAGCCTCCGCGGCGCCATGCATGATGTCATCGCTTGTAAAGGGCCGCGCATCCTCAGGGGCACTTATCTGCTCCCCTACATCCACCAACACCAACTCGAAGCTCCATCCAGGTTGGGCACGGAGCAACCCTGCCAGTTCTCTCACCTGGGAATCCTCAGCCAGAGACTTCCTGGCCTTCACCTCGACGACAATGGATTCGCTTGACCTGTGCAGCAGTAGGTCCGGGTGGTATTCGGCCAGAAAGGCCGGTAGCTGCTCCTGGGAAGGCTCAACAATCACTTCATAACCCTCGCCCCTGTACTCCTCGGCGAGAGTCTGGACACGTTGTCTCACCGGGTCGAGCGCAGCTTCCATCAGTCGAGCACCTCCTGATCGGGCGCCTCTGTGACAGTTATGTGGAGGAAATCGTCGCTCCGTCTCAGTCCCTCATTCAGAATAGCCGAAGGGCCTATCACACGTAAATTGCTGAGACTGCGCTTGCGACATACCAAGTCCGTCAGTTGGCTATCGTCCAGCAAGACAAGCCCTGTCAGGGCATCGATGATTGGCTTGGGCAGGTTGTCAGCGTCTACCTCTACTTCATTGTAGAAGTGCGTAATGGTGACCATAACCGGGCCGGTTGCTGGCAATGCCTCCACAGGCCAGTACTCCTGTGCCGCAAGTCGGACATCCTCTCTCCACTGGCGCACACGTTCCCTACGGCGTGCCTGCTGAGAAACGGGAGGACCCTCCACTATGCACTCGAACGGTAGGGTCAACTCTCAGCGCGGCAGTCAGAGAAGCTCGGCTTTGAGCTCCGGCGCTACGAAGTTCTTGTCCTTGGCATAGACCTGCAGGCGGCCCCTGGTGTCGCAGACGATGACCCTGTCCTGGTCGTCGATCTCGATGCCCGTCGGGCGCTCGAACAGGCCCATCGGCACGTAGTCCTTGACCTGCTGGAAGGCGACGATCGTCGAGGAGTCGCGCCTGATGATGTACTCGCCGGCCTTGGACAGCTGTATCGCGTCGCCGTACAGGGCTGCTATCACGTCGCCCTCGGGCTCGTATATCTGGACGCGCAGGTTGCCCCAGTCCGTCACGTACACGTCGCCATCGCTGTCCACGGCGACGTTCGCTGGGTGGCTCAGGTCGCCGCCGTCCTCCTGCGTCCCCTCGAACGAGAGCACGAACTCGCCGTCGGCGGTGAACTTCTGGACCCGGTCGTTGCCCCAGTCGGCGACGTACACGAAGCCGTCGCGGTCGATGGTCATGCCCCAGGGCCGGTCGAACTGGCCGGGCTCGCTTCCCGAGCAGCCCCAGCCGAGTATGTATTCGCCGTCCTTGGTGAACTTCTGGACCCGGTCGTTGCCTGTGTCGACCACGTATACGTGGTCGTCCGCGTCGATCTCGATGCCGCTGGGCGCCTTGAGCTGGCCCGGCTCCGAGCCCGCCTCGCCCCACTGGCCTATGCGCTCCCCGTCCGGGTTGAACTCTGGGTACGGATACAGCACGTCGGACGGGAATACCGCCACGTGGTGCTCCCATTCGTCGGTCACGAACAGCCTGGTGTCCTGGGCCATCGCCATCCCGGCCGGCCACGTGAACTCACGCCTGGCGAAGTCGCCAAGGTGCTCCTCGTCGAGCGTCGTCTTGCCGATTCGCCCGAAGTCCTCCTGGTAGCCGAGGCCCCTGCTCAGCACGAACAGGATGTCATCAGGGGCGGTTACGAGGTCGATGGGGAAGCGGTAGCCCCCCGTCTTGCCGTTGTGCTCGTTCGTGGGGCGTCCAAGGGAGTGGCTGAATTGCCAGGCCCTTCCCGCCGCTGCCGTGATCAGCATTGCTTCACCCCCGGCTTGGGACTACTTCTCGACGAAGGCCGGCTTCTCGAACTGCCCGTTCACAATCGGGGCCGCGTCGAGGCCGAACCAGTCTTCGAGAATCGATGTATACGTACTGCGGAAGTCGATGCCCGGCGCCAGGTCCCCGTCAACCAGGGCCTCGGCCCGCGTCTCCGGGTACTCGCCGTGCATGCCGCCCCGGACCCCCGGCCCGATGGCGAATGCGACGCCGCCTGCCCCGTGGTCGGTGCCCGAGCCGTTCTCCTTCACCCGCCGCCCGAACTCCGAGAAGACGAACATCATCACGTTGCTGTCGGCGTCGTGCTCACGCAGGTCATCCCAGAAGTCGCCGATGGCCGACGACACCTCGTTCCAGAGCTTCGGGTGGTTCCCTACCTGGGATGCGTGAGTGTCGAAGCCGCCGTGCTCCGTGTAGAAAATACGCGACCCGAGGCCCGAGAAGTGGATGCGGGCAACGTCGCGCAGCTTCTGGGACAGCGGGTTGCCTGCGTCGTACTCCACAGTTGACTCGTACTGACCCGGCGCGACCTTCAGCATATCGGCGCCCTTGAGGGCATCGAGCCCCGTGTTGCCGATGTACTCCATCACCGGGCCGGTGCCGATCGCTGGCGCGTACATGTTGGCGAAACGCTGCAACAGGGCCTCGCGCTGCTCCTGCTGCTCGATGGAGCTGAGCATCCCGTACGCCTCCAGGTCGGACACCGAGGCCACCGACGCGTCCGGCGCAAGGAGCGCCCTCGGCAGCCCGTAGCCCACGTTGACTGCCGTTACGGGGTTGTCGCCGCCCGGGTCCAGCTCGCGGATCGCGCGTCCCAGCCAGCCCTCGGTGCCGACCACGTCGGGCTCCGCGGTGTGCCAGATGTCCATCGCGCGGAAGTGGGACCGGGTCGAGTTCTCCCAGCCGACGCCGTGGATGACGGCCATGTTGCCCTCGTCGTAGAGGTCCTTCAGCGCCCTCATCTGCGGGTTGAACGCCATGTCGTCGTCGATACGCAGGATGTCCTCGTCGGCGTACCGAATCGTCGGCCTGTTGTCGTAGTAGTTCTGGTCGCTGTGCGGGATGACCGTGTTCAGGTAGTCGTTACCGCCGCTCAGCTGCACCACCACCAGCACCGGGTCCTTCTGCTTGGTCGTCATGTCGCTTGCTCCTCTCCCTGCTCCTCGAGCCTCTGTGGACCTCAGCCGTCGCCGCGGTCTCTGAAGAAAGTTCTCTGCCGTACCAGCCGTTCAGGAGTCCCCTCTGGGCGGGGGACTGCTTCCAGAATGCCCAATAGTTCCCTCACGGTGTCTATCCCTATTCGTACCTCCGCTTCGGGCATCCATGCCTCGTAGAAGTTGGCGTGCATACCTTCGGCTGTATGGAACAATCTCCAGATTCTGTCCTGCCCGGTTTCTCCCACCAAGTGGTGGGCTACCAGCCGCAGCTCCCTATGGACGCGATGCGGCAGCCCGCGTTGGGTCGCCATAGCCTTGAGGTACTGGGACACCGCGCCCCAAGCCTTCTCCGACGCTTGGAGTAGATCGCCCCTTTCGAACTCGGCGTCTGCCTGCTGCAGCAGCCTGCCGCTGGTCTCTCTATACTCCTCGGCGACTTCGTCTGGGGTCGTGAGCGTTGTCATTCGTAGTCTCTTGTCACTCGTTCGCGCGCCCTATCCGAACTGGTACTCCCGTGTGCCGGCGATGAGCGCCATCACCTCGCCGACGCGGCCCTTGAATTCCTGGTACCCGTCCTCGGTCCCCAGGTCCATCGGCCCCGCCGCTGCCGCCTGCTCGACCAGCTCGGAGTGGGTCTTCTCCTTCACTTCCAGCGGCCCCAGCAGCTCCAGGCACTCGTCGACGAGATGCTCCGGCGTCATGCCCTGTCCGTTGCTCGCCGCGACCCGCTCCACTATGTCACTGACGCCCGGCAGGTCTACGTTGCGCATCTGGTCCGCCATGAAGTTGACGCGGTTGATGAGCGCGCCGCTGTTGATCCACTCCCTGCCGGTGTGCCATCCCTCCACGCTCGGCGGGTCGAGCAGGGCCTGGCCCATGTAGTTGGTCTGGTTGCCTAGGTCGCTCCAGCGCGGGTCGGGGGTGTTCAGGTCGCCCGTCAGCCGCAGCGTTCCCGCTACGACCTCGGCCGGGTTCCGCACCTTCTGGTACTGGGCACTCTTGAAGAAGTCGGAGTTGAACACGTAGCGCAGCACCGGCTTCATCTCGTAGCCGGACTCGACGAACACCCGGCACATCTCCCGGATCGCCTCCGGGTTGCCCGGCGGCTCGATGGGCCACGCCGGCACCTGCGGCTCGTCGGCCACGAAGAAGTTGTACAGGTGTCGCATGATGAAGCGATGGCATGCTGGCTGGCGCACGATGATGTCGATCACGTCCTCGCCGTCGAACCGCCCCTCGTGACCAAGGAAGCTCTTGCTCCCCGTGTCGTGGTCCTCGGCGTGGAACTCGAATGGCCAGAGGTGGGGGCCCCACAGCAGGTGGTGTATCTTCGCGCCCATCGTCCAGCCGGTGAAGGCCCGCGAGCACTCGAACACGTCCTTCTCGGTGTAGTTGCTCGTGCCCATCGAGAAGAGCTCCAGGAGCTCCCTGCCCCAGTTCTCGTTGGGAGACCGCTTGTGGTTCTCGTTCTGGTCCAGCCAGTAGAGCATCGCGGGATCCCGCGCCAGGTGGACCAGCAGGTCCCGGTAATTCCCCATGCCGTGGTCGCGGAAGATCTGTACCTGCTCCAGCATCTGGTACGCGTTCTCGACCTTCGAGTCCCCGGTCGCGAACACGTGGTGCCAGAAGAGCGCCATCTTCTCCTGCAGCGGCCGCCTCGTGGTCACCATGCGCCAGAGCCAGTTGAGCTGCCCGGGTGGGAGGCTCAGGCTCCGCTCCGCGCCGGGGTGGTAGCGGTAGAGCAGGTCGAGGTCCGCGTCGGGCTGACACTGCGGGTCCAGCAGCATCTCCACCAGGTCCTCGTAGCTGTGCTCCGCCAGCGCCTCGATCTCTGACCGCGATTCGCCGAATCCCGCCCTGCGCATCAGGTGGGCAGTCAGGGCTATGTTCTCCCTCGTCGCCATCCTCACACCTCCAGGCCGCCCGCCTTGATGTTTCAGTCCGTCCATAGGGCGACCAAGGGCTCTTGAAGCCCGGTGGGATTTTACCACAGACACACCGGAGGCCAAGGGTAGCTGGCCCGCTCCTGAGGAGAGTTATTCCGAGGCGGATCAGAACTGGGCGCTCGCGGTCCCCAGGCCCGGCTGATCTATGGTGACGAGGTCGCCCCGCTCGACCCACTTCGTCTCTACCAGGCTGCCCAGCAGCACGAACTCGCCGGCCAGGAGTCGCTTGCCGCGACCGGCCATCGAGTTGGCCAGCCACGCCAGCGCCTCGAACGGGTGGCCCATGATGTCGGCCCCCGATCCGGACCCGACGCATTCGCCGTTGATGTACATCGAACCCTCTACGGCCGTCAGGTCGAGCCCCTGCCAGTCGGTCACAGCCGGGCCCAGCACGCATCCGGCCCCGAA
Source organism: Dehalococcoidia bacterium (assembly GCA_965204975.1). Lineage (GTDB taxonomy): Bacteria > Chloroflexota > Dehalococcoidia > Lucifugimonadales > CAJWER01. The sequence goes on along the minus strand of OZ242024.1, from coordinate 2,313,051 downwards.
GAAGTCGTCAGCGATCAGCGTGGGCGTGTCCACCGACTTGTAGTCGTGCCACCTGTCGTCCACCAGCTCGATGGCGGCCATCACCGCGCCCACTGCAGGAGCCACCGTGTCCCTGTCGTAGGGGGCGCCGCCCGGCGGGAGATCGGCTCTCAGCCGGACCGCCATCTCGCACTCGACCCCGGGGTGGAGCAGCCGGTCGAAGTCGAACGAGCCGGACACCTCGCGCACGGTCGAGTCGAACACCGCCCCCGCGCACGGGTTGCGTATCCCGAGGAAGCTCTGCATCACCGGCGTAGTGCAGCCGATCTTGTGGCCTGCCGGACTCCCCATCCCGCCCGCATCTAGCAGGCCGTGCAGGGCATCCTGGACGCTGTAGGCGTCGGCCTCGCCGGCGGGACGCACATCGGATGGCAGCAGGCCCATCCTCTCGCACGCCAGCCGCCCAGCACTTAACGCCGAGGCCGCATGTTGTATGGCGTGCCGTTCCATCACCGATGCCCGGCCGGCCGGCCGCCGGTGTGCCCTGGGCTCGACCGTACCCGCGCCGCCGGGGGCGCATGGGGCAGGAACGCCAATCTATACGTTCCAGCTCTTGTCGACGTTCTGGAGCGTGTAGGAGACATTGTCCGCCGCGTCGATGACCCTGGCGAAGACCTCGTCGTGGATGGGCCGGGCGACCCACTCGAGCCGCGCCTGCTCGGACTCCCAGAAGGAAACGGCCTCGACCTCCGCGTCCGGCTTAAGTGCGCCGAGCGCTTCGAGATCGCTGTCCAGAAAAGGCTTGACCGAGGCCGCGCTGATGAACCCAGGCTGTTCGGCCATAGCGGGAAGCCAGTCCTCGCAGACCGCGGCGTCGAGCGCCTCTTCCATTCCGGGCTTGGCTGTGAGGTATACGTGGAGAGAGATCATTTCACCACCTTTGCTGCTGGCCCTTCGACAAGCCCTTCGACGGTGCTCAGGGCAGGCTCAGGGTGAACGTGTTGGTTTCTTAAGTGTCCGATGTCAGGTCTGGCAGGGCCTGGAAGGTCGCGGCCTGTACCGCCATGGCAACTTCCCAGACAGCCTCAAATACGTGGGCGATTCTATCCAAGCGCTCCCGGCAGTGTCAACGCGGACGAGCCGCTACCTAGCCCCGTTCGCTTCCTTCGGCGGGCCCCAGATCAGCAGCAGCTTCAGCGTCTCCTCCCCCGTGTTGCGGAAGCCGTGGTCGGTTCCCTGGGGGGCCAGGACCGCGTCGCCCTGTCGGACCGGCTGCTCGGCCCCGTCCAGCCACATGACCCCCTCGCCCCCGATGAAGTAGTAGAACTCCTCCAATGCGTCGTCGCCGTCATGGATGTGGGACCCCTCGCTGGCGCCCGGCGGAAGCTCCCATATCTCGAACTTGACTGGGAGCTTCACCTCCCCGTGGAAGAACCTCCGCCGGGTTATCACGCCCTCGCCCTCGTGTATCTCGGGCGTGTCGATTACGTCAGCCGTTTCGCTCTGCTTCCAGTCCATCGCGATGCCCTCCGAGCCGTCTAATCTGGCGTTCAGTATAGCGCGGCAGGGATGTCGGAGTGCCAGCGGGGTATAATCCCCCACAGTCAGAGACCCCAGGCCGTACAAGGAGCCAGGCATGAACAGACCTGCGAACCCGGACCACACCGTGTTGAGCATTGGATCCCCGATGACACCGCCCCACTGGGCGCTGCTGGAGCGCGAGCTGCTGAAGGCGGAGGCCGAGGCATGCGAGGCGTTCTACGAGCACTACTTCGACGAGCGGGGTTATCTGCTATGCGTCCCGAGGTGGGGCGGCGACGACGGCGCAGACGACGCGGCCGAGAACCTGCTCAATTGGACGATGCTCCACGCGCTGGGCGCCCCGGACCTGGTGCTGGACCTGTTCAAGAAGGGCTGGGAGGGACACCTGCGCCAGTACACGGAGGCCAAGACGGAGTACGTGCCCTTCGCCCGGGACGGCATGTACTTCAAGGAGTTTCCGGTCATGTTCGACTGGATGCACAACGGCGAGGGCTTTTCCGCCTTCTTCCTCCAGGGGCTGTCGGACCCGCAGGACCCCTCGTTCGCGCTCCGTACCAGGCGGTTCGCCGGGTTCTACATGGGCGACGACCCCGCCGCGCCCAACTACGACCCCGAGCACAGGATCATCCGGAGCATGTTCAACGGCAGCCGCGGCCCGCTCATGCGAAAGGCGACGGGGCTGGACTGGGCGGGCGACCCCATCGAGATCGAGGGCCGGTTCGACCCAGGCCACGGCGAGCGCAACTTCGAGGAGATGATCATCCACTTCCAGGACTACAACGACGTGGTGGGCGACCATCCCCTCAACATGGGCACGACGACCCTTGCCTTCAACGCCTACGCGCTGACGGGGGAGCGGCGGTACTTGGACTGGCTGGTGGGTTACGTGGACGCCTGGGTGGAGCGCACCGAGGCCAACGGAGGAATAACACCGAGCAACGTGGGACTGGACGGGACGATCGGCGGGGAGTGCGGCGGCAGGTGGTACGGCGGTGTCTACGGGTGGGGCTTCTCGGTGTACAACCCTGCCACTGGGAAGATCCAGCACCGCCCAGCCATGATGAGTCGCGCTCCGTGGAGCTTCGGCAACGGCCTGCTGACAACAGGCGACTTCCGGTACGTGGATACGTGGAGGGGCGTCATCGACGCGGTCAACGCAAACGCGAAGGTCGTCGACGGTCGGAAGCAGTACCCGCGAATGCACGGAGACGACGGCTGGTACGACTTCAGGGACGAGCCGTTCGACGACGGCGCAATGGAGATCTACTACTGGACGCTCGACCCGTCCGACCGGGAGAGGGTCGAAAGCGGCTGGCTCGACTTCCTGGACGGGCGCAACCCCGGCTATCCGGTCGCCGCCCTTGAGGACACCCTGGAGCAGGTCCGCACAAGGATGGAGGGGGTCCGCCAGGACACGGCATCACCTGACACCCGTATGTCGGACGACATGAACGGCCTGACCCCCGCGCTTACCGAGTCGCTGACCGAGCTGATGCTGGGCGGGATGCCCACCGGCAGGCAGGGCCACCCGTTGCACGCCCGCGTGCGCTACTTCGACCCCGACAACCGCCGCGCCGGAGTGCCTGAGGACGTGGCCGCCCTCGTAACACGGATGACGACGACGGAGACGATCCTGACCCTCGTGAACGTGAACCAGGTCGAGGCACGCACGGTGGTAGTGCAGGGCGGAGGCTACGGCGAGCACCGCATCGACACTGCGTCCACGAATGGAACGACTGAGGACGTGAACGCTCGTTCATTCGCAGTCCACCTGGAGCCAGGCGCGGGTGCCGAGGTGACGCTGACCATGACCCGCTACGCCAACAAGCCAACCCTATCCTTCCCCTGGGCGGGGTGACCGTCGTGTCTTGATCTTCGGTCTCAAGCAGGAGGATGCCGTCAAATAGTCCGCTGCATGGTAGACTCTTGCAGGGTTGCTTAGTTTAGGGGGGAGATGGGACATGGCGGACTGGGAGACGTGTCCTGCCGTCGAACGGGACCCACAGAAGCTCAGTGGGGCTTGGGTGTTTCGGGGAACGCGCGTGCCCGTCTCAGCTCTGTTCGAGAACCTTAAGGATGGTGCGTCGGTAGAGCAGTTTCTGGAGTGGTTCCCCGGGGTTGAAGGCTGGAAGGTAGAAGCCGTTCTGGACCATGAAGTGGAGTCCCTGGCAGCCCCTGCCGGCTCTTGAGAATCCTGTTTGACCAGGGTACCCCTGTTCCTATTCGTCGGTACTTGGGCCAACACAGAGTAGACACAGCCTACGAGTTAGGTTGGTCTAGGCTCCGCAACGGCGACCTCCTCGATAGAGCTGAGGATCACGGCTATGACCTGGTCGTCACGACGGACCAGCAGCTTATCCACCAGCAGAATCTTGCAGGCCGGCACCTCGGCGTGCTTGTCCTGCGGTCGACCTCTTGGCCCCGCATCCAGGCGCGGATCGACGAGGTCCTGGAGAAGATCGAAGCTATGCACCCCGGGGGCTATCAGGAAGTGGGCATCTAATCCGACTCATCTAGACGGTATGGTGTCCCTCCAGGGCAGTGAGGGAAAGCGGCAGGCGCCGGGAGTAGAGTCCAGGTGAAGATCACCGACATCGAGATCATCCCCATCTACCCCAGGCTGGCGCGTCGGTATGACAACCCCGATGCTCAGGCCAGGATGGCCAACATCGACTGCCGCACCGTCTTCAAGGTCACGACAGACGTCGGGATTATCGGCTACGGCGACTACTACTGGGCCGACCCGGTGCCCGCGTCCGAGGTCGAGCCGCTGATCGACCGCAGCCCCTTCGACTTCATGCTCGCCGACCTCAACCTGGGATTGGGATCGGCGCTGTACGACGCCATGGGCAAGTACCTGGAGGTGCCCGTCTACAAGCTGCTGGGTCAGAAGGTCCGCGACGCCGGGGCTGTCGCGGCGTGGACCCGCCCATGCTCAGCCGAGATATTCGCCGGCGAGATCCGGCGGGCCGTCGACGAGGGCTACCGTGTCTTCAAGATGCACACCAGCCCCGAGTTCGACCCGCTCCTCCAGGCTGAGGCCGCGGCCGACGTTGCGCCGGACGGCTTCCGCATACACTTCGACTTCAACGGCTACGGGCGGACGCTCGGCGTGCTGAAGCCGCTGGTGGCCGAGATGGAGCGGCGCCACCCCATCGTAGGCTTCATCGAGGACCCGCTGCCGCGCACGGACATCGATGGCTGGCGTCGGCTGCGGGCACAGACCACGATCCCCATGGTCCACGGCGGCTTCCCGGCGCTGACCGGCCACCACGAGATGGCGAACGGCGTCGCCGACATCTACATGCTGCTGGGCCCGCTGGCCGACATGATGTCGCGCGGGACGGCAGCGGCGGCAGCGAACACCCAGGTCATCATGCAGCTCACCGGCGGCACGCTGATGAAGGCGATGACGCTGCACCTGATGGCCGTGCTCCCCACCGCCTCGGCCCACTCGATCAACCTGGACGACCAGTACGAGGACGACATCACCACCGAGCGCATACCCGTCGACGAGGGCTTCTCGCCTGTGCCGGAGGGCCCGGGGCTCGGATTCGAGGTCGACGAAGCGATGCTGCGGAAGCTGGCTGCCAAAACCCCCAGGGAGCAGAACATCCCGGGGGTCATCGGGGTCCTCCGCCTGCCAAACGGGCGCACCGTCCACACACCGCGATGGGCGCCGGTGCAGCGCATTACCGGCTCGGAGGAGGGAGACATGCGCGGGATCGACTTCGACCGCTGGGTCGACGACGGCAGCGAGGAGTTCGAGCACGCGTACCAGCGAATGAAGGCCGAAGCGGAAGCCCGAGGCCAGCAGGTCGTCGACTAGACTGCCGTCATAGGAGGGCACAGGTGAAGATCACCGACATCGAAATCATCCCCATACACCCGAAACTGGCCGAGCGGTACGACAATCCCGAGGGCCGCGCCCGGATGGGGGACATCGACTGCCGCATGGTGTTCAAGGTGACCACGGACGCCGGCATAGTCGGCTACGGGGACTACGACTGGCCGGGACCCCCGCCGCCAAGGTCGATGGTCGAGCCACTGATCGACCGCAGCCCGTTCGACTTCATGCTCGCCGACGTGAACCTGGGCCTCGGCGTGGCCCTCTACGACGCCATGGGCAAGTATCTCGATGTGCCGGTCTACAAGCTGCTGGGACAGAAGGTGCGAGACGCCGGGGCCGTCGCTGCCTGGACGCGGCCATGCCCCGCCGGCGTGTTCGCGGGCGAGATACAGCGGGCCGTGGACGAGGGCTACCGCGTATTCAAGATGCACACCAGTCCCGAGTACGACCCCCTGCGACAGGCCGAAGCGGCGGCCGACGTCGCGCCCCACGGGTTCCGCCTCCACTACGACTTCAACGGCGGGGGGCGGTCCCTTGGCGTCGTGAAGCCGCTGGTCGCCGAGATGGAGCGCCGCCACCCCATAGTAGGCTTCATCGAGGACCCGCTCCCGCGCACCGACGTAGACGGCTGGAGGAGGCTCCGCGACCAGACGACCATCCCCATAGTCCACGGCGGAGGGCCCGCCCTGGGCGGACACTACGAGATGGCCAGCGGCATGGCCGACATATTCATGATCGGAGGGCCCATCGGCGACGCGGTCCAGCGGGGCCATGCCGCCGCGCGGGCGAACGCCCAGGTCATCATGCAGCTCACGGGCGGCACGCTGATGAAGGCGATGACCCTGCACCTGATGGCCGTGCTGCCAACGGCCTCCGCCCACTCGATCAACCTTGACGACCAGTACGCCGAGGACATCACCACCGAGCGCATCCCGGTCGACGAGGGCTTCTCGCCGGTGCCGGAAGGCCCGGGGCTCAGCTTCGAGGTCGACGAGGCCATGCTGAGGAAGGTCGCGTCGAACAAACCCATCGAGGATACGCGGCCGAGGGTCATCGGCGTCCTGCGCCTGCCCAACGGCCGCGTCGTGCACACTCCGCGCAAGCCAAGGCCCCAGCGCATCACCGGCATGGAGGAGGGAGACGTACGCGGCATCGACTTCGGCTGGTGGGAGGACGACGGCAGCCCCGAGTTCGAAGAAGCCTACGCCCGCATGAAGCAGGCCGCCGAAGCCCGCGGCCAGTCCGTAGTCGACTAAGCTAAGTTGCGGCGTGAACTGGGCTAAATGGTAGCTAGGCGTCGCACGAATGCCCTCAGTGGGTCGAACGCAGCATGGTCAAAGGGCCAGTATCCCTTGAGCGCGCCCTCGCCTACCCTTGCAGAAGGATCATCCTGTGCTGCCAAGTAGGCGTGCACCAAAGTCTTAGCAGCGTTCTTGGATGCTAGGGCTCCTGACTCTTCGAGGCACTCCAAGTAGACGTTGGAGCATCTCCCTGCGGGCGTTTTCTCTACCACCTGCCAACATAGCTGTTCAATAGCGCCAGCAGCGGTGCCATCGGGCAGTACGTATACGCCCACCGAAGGTGTTCCCTGCACAAACGTGCCATGGACGGTCGGTGTTGGGAGTTTGAGCGAGCGCAGAGCGTCTGTGACTGACTGAAGGGCCCGTTCGGGGTAGGCATCGGCATCACGCAAGACGCCTATGGCTGTGAGTTCGATTCTCCTCGTTCTGGCTTCTGATATGACTACGTCAAGGTTTGTCCTGATCTTGTCTTTGCCACCCACTTCAATGACCTGGATATGGCCGAGTTTCCAACTTCGCAGCATCGCGCCGATAAGGTTGACCTCATCCGTACCTTCAACCAGCAGCACGCGATCGGCCCTAAGGGTTTTCCCGGCGTTCGTCGGCGTCAACGAATATCGAAGCCCAACTCGAGCGTAGTCATCAGCTTGTCGCCATCGTATGTTTCGCTCCGCCGCGCCCCATCCTTGGCCTGATACATCCGGTGGACGACGAAGTCTGACGGTGCCTGTCCATTGCCCTTGACAGCTACGGCTGCCCTGACGCATTCGATGCTGTGGGTCGTAATGACGGACTGGACGTTGAGAAGGTCGCTGAGCTGCCGGATCTGCCGCCAGAGCTCCGGCAGGGCAGAGTGGTGTATCCCGTTCTCGATCTCGTCGATCACGATCAGGCCGTCCCTGGCCGTGAAGAAGTTGACGGCCAGGCCGAGAAGCCGTACCAGACCACCGCCCGCGGCCTCGACCGGGAGCAACTCACCGGCTTCCACGTCCACCCAGAGGCTCGGGGTCCCCTGGTGACTCAGTATCTGGATATCTTGTACGTGGGGCTGGATGACTCGCAGTACCTCGAGCAGCAGTCGCTTCTTACCTGCCGCCACCATGTCAGAGAACCGCTCGATGGTGTCAGGGCTTATGGGAAATGGTGCGTCGCGCGTCATTATTACCGACGTGGGGCGCTCGATTTGCGGAGTTAGCCCGGTTGGCATCGGCCCGTAAGGACCCAGCACGATCTCGGAGTCGTATGCGCCCGCGTTCGGATCCGGATCGTAGGCGGCTCTAACCCTTCCCAACATCGAGATGACTTGGGACAGGGGATTCCCCTCAGGGGCGCTCGGCGGGGGGTTATCCTTGCCATACCCGCGTGATTCCTCTGCAATGGCCGAGCTCTTTTGTGGCGGGTCTGCTGTGCGTGGATAAGAGGGTTGCATGGCCTCGTCGTACTCGAACATTACCCCAAAACGTTCCCCATCTTCTTGGCCGCGCAGCGTCACGGCGTGGCCACCCAGCGCGGTGAGTGGACTAGGCCCGTACATCTCTCCTCTCTGGACGTGGAGATTCCACAGGATGGCGGGGTTGTAGCGACCGTGGAACAGCCAGAGCGCTTCGGCCAAGCTGGTCTTACCGACGCCGTTCGGGCCCGTCACGAGATTCACTCCCTGCAACGGACCCAGCGAGAAGTCTTGGAGACCCTTGTAGTTGACTGCCTCGAATTGCTCGATCATTTTGCTAGAGCGAATTCTAGTGCTTGTAGTTGAGGATGATTCGGCATCCTTCTCACCCCACTGCAATTCTAAGTGCGCACGAATTCAAGGGCAAGCTATGGAGCGAAAGAGAGAGCTGCGCTACGGTCGGATCACGGAGCCGTCGGCCCGCCGCACGGTGTCCCACGCCCCGCCGTATGCGCGCTCCCTGAAGGGGAACTTCGCGGCCAGGGCCTCGTCGACGTCGATGCCCAGCCCTGGCTTGCCGTTCGCCCACATGTACCCGTCGTGCACCTCGGGGCAGCCCGGGAAGACCTCCTTCGTGCGCTCGCCGAAAATCGCGTACTCCTGGATGCCGAAGTTCCAGGCGTTCAGGTCTAGCATCAGGTTGGCGGCGTGCCCTACAGGCGACGTGTCGCCGGGGCCGTGCCACGCCGTCCTGACGCTGAACGCCTCGCACAGGGCCGCCAGCTTCCGGGCCGGGGTGAGGCCCCCGATCTGCGAGATATGCACACGGATGAAGTCGATCAGCCGGTCCTTGATCATCGGGATGATCTCGTGGGGGTTGTTGTAGAGCTCGCCCATGGCAAGAGGCGTCGATGTCTGCTGTCTGACCATGCGGAAGTACTCGTTGTCCTCCGGCGGGAACAGGTCCTCCAGGAAGAAGAGCTTGAACCGCTCGACGTCCTTGGCGAAGCCAACGCCCTGTATGGGCGGGATGCGCTCGTGGACGTCGTGCAGCAGCTCCACGTCCCACCCGACGGTCGACCGCAGGTGCTCGAACAGCGCCATCGCGGTGCGAATGTACGGCATGGGCTCGAATATGCCGGGCGCGTGTTCCTCCAGGGCCCCTGGCCCCGGCCTGCGCTGGGTCCGGTCGGTCGCCACACGCGGCCCCTCCCTCGTCCCGTCTACGCCTCTGCCGCCTGTGCCATAGGACCGGAACCCGGGCGTGGGCATCTGCACCCTGACGTGGTGGTGCCCCTCCTCTGTAAAGGCTCGGACGCTGTCCTCAACCTCCCTGGGCTCGTTGCCGCTGGCATGGACGTAGACGGCCGCGGCGTCCCGCGCCTTCCCACCCCACAGGTCGTACACCGGCATGCCGCCCATCTTGCCCTTGATGTCCCACAACGCCTGGTCGATACCGCTGAGCGCGTTGTTCAGGACGGGCCCGTTGCGCCAGTACGACGAGACATAGCTGGACTGCCAGATGTCCTCGATGTCCCCTGGGTCCTTCCCGATGACGAACGGCCGCAGGTAGTCGTTCACCGCCGCCAACACCGCTGTGGGCCTTTGAGTGAAGGTCGCGCACCCCACGCCGTACAGGCCCGGCTCCGTTGTCTCGACCTTCACGATCACCAGCCGTATGCCGTCCGGCTCGGTCAGGATCACCCTCACGTCCCTGATGAGCGGGTTAGCCATGCCTAATTCCTTTCGCCTGAGAGCGGTCAGCCACCCGGCGTCACCAGCACCCACATGGGCCCGTCTCCCACCGTGTAGACGTCCAGCGGGGCCAGTGCCCCGTTGGCCTGGTCGATGGCGTACGAGGCCACCCGGCCCGTCTCGAGCCCGGCCGCGTACAGGAACCGGCCCGACGGGTCTATGTCGAACGCGCGGGGCACACTCTCGGTCGGAGTGTGGCCTATGGCCGTAAGCAGCCCGGTCGACTCGTCGACGCTGAAGGCGGCGATGGAGTCGTGCCCTCGGTTCGGCGCGTACAGGAACCGCCCTGACGGCGTCATCCGTATCTGGGCGCAGCTGTTCTCGCCCTCGAATCCGGCGGGCAGCGTCGAGACCGTCTGCTGGGCCCGCAGCAAGCCGGTGGAGCGGTCGATCACATATACGGTCACGCTGCAGCCCTGCTCGTTCGACGTGTAGAGCACGTCCAGGCTGGGGTGGAAGCAGAAGTGCCGCGGACCGTCCACGGTCGAGGGCGTCAGCACGGCGGGCTCGTTGGGAGAGAGCCGCCCAGTCTCCTCGTCGAACCGGAACTGGTATATGGCGTTGGGCCCCTTGTCTGCTATGTGCGGGACGAACGCGAAGCTGTTGGAGGCATCGGTCTGGATGCAGTGAGCGCCGGTGGCCGTGTCGACCCACTGCACTGCCGGTTCCTGGACTGCGCCATTGGAGGCTATGCGGTGCACGGAGACGCCTGCGCCCCCGTAGTATGCGGACAGCAGGAACCGCCCCCGCCTGCCCGTCGACATGTAACACGGATCGGACCTCAGCGCCACCTCGCCCATCGCGGATATGGCCCCGGACTCTTCGACAGAGTAGCTCGAGACCATGTTGTCGCCCCGCCGGCCCACGTAGAGGAAGTCCCCGCCGGGGTGTCTTGCCAGCGGAGCCGGGCGCCCCGGCACGTCGAAGCTCGCCAGCGGTTCCAGCCGCCCGCTCGCGTCGTCCATCGAAAGCAGCGCGACCCTGTCCTCCTCGGACACCGTTACATACACAAAGCCCATCTCACCCCTCCATGAGTATCACGCCCCAAGAACATACCATCATCCGGCGGTGTAATACCAAGCCGCCACGAATGGGACAACCCATTCCCGTAGGGGCGCGTTTGAAACCCGCCCTCCCCACGAGTGTAATCCTGGGGCACGATGTTTCTGAGGCGCATTGGACAGGTCTTGACCGGACTGGGTGCATCGCCCATCCTTGCTGCCTGTCATCCATACGCCCCGAATCCCAGGAGGAGCCATGATCACCGACTTCAGGCACGTCATTCCACGACTCCAGCAGCGAATCGAAGAGCTTGGACGCGCAGTCGTCCGGGACAGCGCGGAGATTGCGGGTTGGCGGATGCACCGCGGCGACGTCGACGATGGCTCGTCCCCAGCCCTTGACGATTCGAGCTGGGACGCCCTGGAGTCCTGGGACGGCACCGACGCCCCAAGCTGGTTCCGAGCCCGGGTGACTGTGCCGGAGCGCTTCGAGGGCGGCCCGGTGTCGCTCTCCCTCAAGGTCGGCGGCTACCTGCATTCGCTCTTCAACGCCGAGGCGCTGGCGTTTGTCGACGGCGAGCTGGTGCAGGGACTCGACGCCTACCACCACGACATACCGGTCGCCGAGCACGCCGAGGGGGGCCGCGAGTACCTCGTCGCCCTCTACGTGTTCTGGAAGCCCGACTTCAAGAAGACCGACTGGCAGCCCACCTCCATACGCCCCCATCCCGACCTGGAGCCCGGCACTGAGGTGCAGCTGATCGACCGCGCGGCGGAGGCGTTCTACTGGGACGCCGCCACGGCATACGATGTCGCACTCACACTCCCTGAGGACTCGGTCGACAGGGTGCGCATCCTGAGCGCCCTCGACCGGGCTATCGTCCAGGTCGACTTCCGCGAGCCGGGCAGCGACGCCTTCTATGACTCCATCCCGCCCGCCGCGCAGCAGTTGGGGTTAGATCTGTACGAATCGGCTTTCAGCCCTCCTGCGCCGACGGCCATCGCCGTTGGACAGACCCACATCGACCTGGCATGGTTCTGGCCCCTCGACGTCAACCGCTTCAAGATTGGCCGCTCGGTGGCGACCGTGCTGGACCTGATGGAGCGGTACCCCGAGCTCACCTTCATGCAGAACCAGGGCAAGGTCTACGACTACTTCCGCCGGGACTTCCCGGAGCTGTACGAGGCCGTCCGCCGGCGAATCGCCGAGGGGCGCTGGGAGGTGAACGGCGCGATGTGGACCGAGCCCGACTGCAACATGCCGTCGGGCGAGTCGCTCGTGCGCCAGCTCACCTTCGGACTCCGCTTCTTCGAGCGCGAGTTTGGCGGCAGCGGCGATGCGCTGGTCGTCATGGACGCCTTCGGGTACTCGTGGGCGCTACCACAGCTTCTGAGGCGCTGCGGCCTGAAGCACTTCCTGACCAACAAGATGTCCTGGAACCAGTTCAACCGCCTGCCGTACGACTCTTTCATGTGGCGAGGCATCGACGGGAGCACGGTGGTCGCCCACCAGCTCACCGCCAAATCCCCCGGCCGCGACGGCTGGACCACAACGTGCAACGCCGTCCTCGATGCGCAGACCCTCGCCGAAACGTGGGCCATGTACCAGCAGAAGGACCAGGGCGACCGCGTGCTGTTCACCTACGGCTACGGGGACGGCGGCGGCGGTCCCACCACCCAGATGCTCGAGACGGGCCGCCGGATACGGCAGCTCGGCGCGCCCGTCGCCCTCGAGCACGGCACGGTGCAGGGGTACATGGATGAGCTGCAGCGGACGCTGGAGTCGGGGCCGCACCACGTCTGGGCGAACGAGCTCTATCTTGAGCTTCACAGGGGCACATACACTTCCAAGGGTGTCATCAAGCGCGGCAACCGCAAGGGCGAGGTCGCCCTGCACGACAGCGAGCTCTACTCTGCCATGGCCCACGTGCTGGCGGGCAGCGCCTACCCCCGCGAGGCCCTCTACGAGGCCTGGGACCTGCTGCTGGTCAACCAGCAGCACGACATCCTCCCGGGCTCGATCACCCGCGAGCCCGAGGAGGACGCGGTGAGGGACTACGCACGCGTCCAGGAGATTGCCGCGGAGATCATCTGGGACGCCACCCGCGCTGTCGCGGAGAGCATCGACACGGACGGCGACGCGCTGGTCGTCTTCAACCCGGTCTCGTGGCGGCGCGACGGGATCGTCGAGGTGGAGGCTGATGCGCTCCCGGACGGCGCGCGCATTGTTGATCTGGACGGCCGCGCGGTTCCGCACCAGGCCACGGGCGATGGCCGCCTGCTCGTGCAGGTCGATGGCGTCCCGTCGTGCGGCTACACGACCTTGCGCATCGAGCCGGGCGAGACCGGGTGCGAGTCCTCGCTGTCAGTGTCCGAGACCGTGCTCGAGAACCGCTTCTTCCGGCTGGAGCTCGACGACAAGGCTCAGATCGCATCCCTGTACGACAAGCGGGCGGACAGGCAGGTGCTGGCGCAGGACTCGGCCGGCAACGTCCTCCATCTGTTCGAGGACCTGCCCCTCAACTACGACGCCTGGGACATCGACCGCTACTTCGAGGACAAGGCGTGGCAGATCGACAGCGTCGAGTCGGTCCGCGTGACCGAGACCGGGCCCGTCCGCGGCACCGTCGAGATCAGGCGCAGCTTTTCACGCTCGACCATCGTGCAGCGCCTGCACATCTACGGTTCCATACCGCGCATCGACTTCCACACCGAGGTCGACTGGCACGAGACCCACACCCTGCTCAAGGCCGCCTTCCCGGTGTCCGTGAACGCCTCCCGCGCCACCTACGAGATCCAGTTCGGCGCGATCGACCGCCCGACCCACCGCAACACCTCGTGGGACCAGGCCCAGTTCGAGGTGTGCGCCCAGAAGTGGGCCGACCTGTCGGAAGGCGACTACGGCGTGTCGCTCCTGAACGACTGCAAGTACGGCTACGACGTGGAGGGCAACACAATGCGCATCAGCCTCCTGCGCTCGCCCACCAAGCCCGACCCCCTGACCGACCAGGGCAGCCACGAGTTCACCTACAGCCTCATGCCCCACCCGGGCGACTGGCGAAACGGCTCCACCCGCGCCGGCTACGAGCTCAACTACCCCATGACCGCGGTGAAGGTCCCTGAGACACTGTCGGATAACGCATCCGGCGAGCCAGGGCCGGGGAAGACCGTTCGTCCTGAGCCTGTCGAAGAGCCTGCCCTGAGCCTGCCGAAGGGACAGTTCTCCAGCAGGGCACACTCCGGCAAACTGCCCAGGGAGATTTCCCTCGTCGCCCCCGACCGGGACGGCCTGTTCGTCGACACCGTCAAGCTGGCCGAAGACGACGACCGCCTCGTCGTACGCTGCTACGAAGGCCACAACACCCGAGGCCCCGCACGCCTCCAACTAGGCGTCCCCGCAGCAACAGCCCGCGAAGTGAATCTGCTGGATCAGGACGAAGGCCCGGCCTCACTGAACGACGGCGCCCTGACCTTCGAAGTAGCCCCCTACGAAGTACGTACTTTCGCTGCGAAGATGTAGCATTTCGACACAGCAGCAGCCCTAGCTAGGTGCTAAACTCTACGAAAGCACATAGACATACTGATTAGGTGAGCGTTTCCCCAGCCTTGGAAGTGATACAGTTGGGAGACGCGATGTTGCAGTCGTCCCCAAGAGAGACAGAGCGATGAGGCAGAAATACGCTAGGGCCACTGCCGTGGTCATGCAAGACGGCAAGTATCTGCTCGTACAGGAACGGAAACGCCAGAGCTTCTCCTTGCCCGGCGGGAGAATCAGGCAAGGCGAATCCAGCTCTGCAGCGGCAAAGCGAGAGTTGCTAGAGGAGACTGGCCTCAAGGCTCGGAAGTCAACCTTTATAGGCAACCACGAGGGGCGTTACGCTTCCCACCATGTGTACCTGCTAGAAACCAGAGGAGAGGTGGAGCTTAACCGACGAGAGTTGTCCAACTTTCTCTGGTGGGACGGGACAGACTCCCTGTTACTAGACAGTCACGTCAAGGCCATCCTTCAGAAGTGTCGAGATCACCACCAACGAATCAGGATCTTAATGGCCTCTGATGAAAGCGAGGTCTTGGAGCTTAAGTCGAGCCTACGCTTTGACCGCAAGGAATCCCGAACCAACAAGTGCCTGGAGAGGGATGTAATAAGGACTTTGGCTGCATTCCTCAATGGAAGGGGAGGCACCCTCCTGATCGGGGTGAGCGATGATCATACCGGCGTTGGAATCGCTGCCGACTACTGTACGTTCAAGACAAAACCAAACCGTGATGGATTTGAACTCCATCTGTGGAACCTAATCATGCGTGACCTTGGCAAGACTGTATTGTCGTACATCAGCACCAACTTCCATGACATTGACGGTCAGGACATTTGCCAAGTGGAGGTTAAGCGAAGCGACTCCCCGGTATTCATGGGAGATACGAAGACCTTTTGGCTTCGCTCTGGCAACTCGACCGTCCAACTTGCTGGAGACGAGGCGGTCAACTATGCGCTGAGCCACTTTAGAGACGCTTGACGAGAGTCTCAGTCCCACTTCAGCGCCATGATCCTGCCGACAACAGCCTGACCCACCCGGCGCACCAGCTCCAGGTCCCGCGCCGCATAAGCTGACGGTCGGGTCGACGCCAACACCAGCGCGGCCACGGGATTGCCCTCGTAATCCAGGGCGACCGTGAGCATCGAGCGTATGCCCGTGTCGAGCGTCGACCTCAGGCGCGGGAATCGCTCGGCGATGGCCTCGACCGGCTCGCCCCCGATGACGATTCCGCCCCCGGCCCTCATGCCCGCCTCCACGACCGTCCCGGACAGGGTCCGCCTGTGGCCGGTCGCCCGCCCGGGCACGTTGCGGCCCGTCACAAACGCGTCCGTGAACACGTAGCCCTCCATGTCGAGGAGGCCGATGTTCATGCGATCGATGGGCATAACCGCGCCCAGCAGTCCGGCCAGCCGGTCGCCAAGCTCCTCCATTGAGGTAGCTGACCGGGCTGCCTGTGCAGCCTCCTCGACGAGTCGATAGTTCTCCAACGAGGCTCCTCCTGCGCGTTGGCCGCCTTGGCTTACTGGGTTGCGGGTGAAGCGGTATACTACACGCACATGCTGAGCATCGAGATTATACGGGACGACCCCGAACGCGTTCGCCGCGCCGTCGAGATGCGCGGCGACGACGTCGACGTGGACCGCATACTTACCCTGGACGGTGAGCGCAGGGCCGCGGTGCACGAGGGCGACGAGCTCCGCGCCCGCCGCAACGAGGTCAGTCGGCAGATCGGCGCCTCGAAGGAGAAGCCGCCCGAGCTCATCGACGAGATGCGCCGCGTCGGCGGGCGGATCAAGGAGCTCGACGCGCAGACACGGGCTGTCGAGGAGGAGCTCGACGCCCTTCTGCTGTCTCTCCCCAACATACCCGGCAACGATGTGCCGATCGGCGAGGACGAGGACGAAAACGTACTGCTGCGCACGTCCGAGGACCTGCCGTCCTTCGACTTCGAGCCCGCGCCCCACTGGGACATCGGCGAGAGGCTGGGCATCATCGACTTCCAGCGCGGTGCGAAGCTGGCCGGGTCGCGCTTCTACGTCCTCAAGGGCAAGGGTGCCGCGCTGCAGCGGGCCCTCGTCTCCTGGATGATCGACACCCACGTCCGCGCCGGCTACGAGGAGATGTACCTGCCCGACATGGTTCTTGAGGCGGTCACGATGGGAGCGGGGCAGCTTCCCAAGTTCGCTAGCGAGATGTACCGGGACGAGGAGGACGACCTCTGGCTTGTCCCTACCGCCGAGGTGCCGCTGACCGGACTCCACTCGGGCGAAATACTCGATCCTGGCATCCTGCCGCTCGACTACACCGCACACACGCCCTGCTTCAGGCGTGAGAGGGCCGCCGCCGGGCGGGACACGCGGGGAATGAAGCGCGTCCGCCAGTTCGAGAAGGTGGAGCTGTACAAGCTGGTCGAGCCTGAGCAGTCGGACGCGGAGCTCGAGGTCATGCTCGCCCAGGTCGAAGAGATGTGCGGCCGCTTGGGAATCCCCCACCAGGTCAAGATGCTGTGCACCGGCGACATGGGCTTCGCCTCGGTCAAGACCTACGACGTCGAGATGTGGGCGCCGGGCTGCCAGGAGTGGCTTGAGGTCAGCTCATGCTCGACCTGCGGCGACTTCCAGGCCAGGCGCTCGAACATCCGCTACCGGCCAGAGCCAATGGCCCGGCCCCGCTTCGTACACACACTGAACGGGTCGGGTCTGGGGGTCGCCCGCGTCGTCATCGCCGTGCTGGAGAACTACCAGCAGGCCGACGGCTCGGTCGTCGTCCCCGAAGTGCTCAGGCCCTACACCCGCTTCGACGTGATCGATTGAAGAGACAACGGGTGTAGCGGCGGGTTTCAAACCCGCCCACGCCCACAAAGGAGAAACGACATGACGGCCATTCGCAGCTGGCGAGACGCAACACCGGCGGTGGGGCACGAGAGCGCCATCATCTGGAGGCTGTTCGACGAGAGGGGCAAGGAAGGGCTGTCCGACGACGAGGCCCCCTTGCAGGGCATACAGTCGCTGACCGTGCACAGGATGCAGCCCGGCAAGAGCGGCGACTACCACGTCCACGAGAACCGCGAGCAGGTCTACTACTTCACCGAGGGCCGCGCCAAGATGAAGATCGACGGTGTGGTGCACGACCTGCAAGAGGGCGACGCCGTGTGCGTCCCGCCCCAGTCCTGGCACCAGCTAATCAACGACAGCGACGACTGGGTCGAGCACCTCATCATCACCGCCTGGGTCAAAGAGGGCTACGCAGGAATCGGCCTGGAAGGGTAAGAGATGTTCGAGACGCTGTCCGAAAAACTGAACGGCATGTTCCGCGGCCTGGGCAGCAAGGGCCGCCTCACCGAGAAGGACGTGGACGCGGCCCTGCGCGAAATACGCATGGCCCTGCTGGAGGCCGACGTCAACTTCCGGGTCGCGCGCAACTTCGTCGGCAGGATACGCGAGCGCTCGCTGGGCGAGGACGTGCTCAGGAGCCTCACGCCCGGCCAGCAGGTCGTGAAGATCACCAACGAGGAGCTGACGGCCGTCCTCGGCGGCGGCATAAAGCGCCTTGAGCCCGCGCCGAAGCCTCCCTCCGTGGTCCTGATGGTCGGGCTGAACGGCTCCGGCAAGACGACGACGACAGGCAAGATCGCCCGCCAGCTCAAGCGGGACTCCCAGGCCTCGCTGATGGTGGCCGCGGACCTGCAGCGTCCCGCGGCCATCCAGCAGCTCCAGACCCTCGGCCGCCAGATCGACATACCCGTATACCGTGGCGAGGGGCGCGATGCCCCAAAGGTCGCCGCGGAAGGCGTCAGGCGCGCTTCCGAGACCGGCGCGTCGTGGGCGCTCGTCGATACGGCCGGCCGCTTCCAGGTCGACGACGACCTGATGTCTGAGCTCGAAGCCGTCAGGGACGCCGTCGAGCCCGTCGAGACCCTGCTCGTCGTCGACTCCATGACCGGGCAGGACGCCGTCGCCGTCGCCCAGGAGTTCCACGAGCGCATCGGGCTCACCGGCCTGGTGCTGACCAAGCTGGACGGCGACGCGCGCGGTGGCGCGGCCATCTCCATAGTCTCCGTGACGGGCGTGCCCATCAAGTTCATCGGTACGGGCGAGCGGCTCGATGCCCTCGAGGAGTTCCACCCCGACCGGCTGGCGTCCCGCATCCTCGGCATGGGGGACATGCTCACCCTCATCGAGAAGGCCCAGGCCTCCTTCGACGAGGACGAGGCCGTCAAGCTCGAAAAGAAGATCCGCCAGGCCTCCTTCGACCTGAACGACTTCCTGGCCCAGCTCCAGCAGGTCAAGAGCATGGGCTCCCTCAGCCAGATCGTCGAGATGATCCCCGGTATGTCCGCAATGAAGGGCCGGATCGCCGACTCAGACCTCGACGACAGCCAGTTCGTGAAGGTCGAGGCCATCGTCTACTCCATGACCCCCGCCGAGCGCAGCAATCCCAGCATCATCGGCGGAAGCCGCCGCCGGAGGATAGCGAAGGGGAGCGGCACGACTCCCAGGGACGTGAACCAGCTCCTCAACCAGTTCAAGCAGACCCAGAGGCTCATGAAGCAGATGAGCACCGGCAAGGGCATGAAGGAAATCGCGAGGATGTTCCGCTGACCCTTCGCCGGACTCGCCCGCCGCACCAAGGAGGCCGTCCCATGAAGTTCCGCGTAGGCGTTATCGGCGCGACAGGCTTTATCGGCACACCGTACCGCGCCCAGATCAGGGATGCGAAGGACGACGCCGACATCGTCGCCCTCTGCGCTCGCCGGCGCGGCCCCCTCGAAGAAGCTGCCAGGGAGGACGGCGCGGGCTTCGTTACCGCCGACTGGCGCGAGATTGTCGAGCACCCGGACGTCGATCTCGTGATGGTCGTCACCCCCGACGCGCGGCACCACGAGGCCGTGATGGAGTGCGCCGCACGCGGCAAGCACCTCATTTGCGACAAGCCCATCGGCGCGAACGCCGCAGAGGCGCACGAGATGTGGTCGGCCTACCGTGACTCCGGCCTGGGGCACTTCGTGCCCTTCTGGACCCGCTACCTGCCCATCTTCGCCAGGACGAAGGAGATCGTGGACTCGGGAGTGCTCGGCGAGGTGCGGGGCGTCGTGTGCAGGTGGCAGAACCCGCGCCCCGAGGCCATGCCCTTCACCTGGCGCGACGACGCCTCCGTGTCATCGTCCGGTAGCATCGGCGACCTGGGCTCTCACGCCTACGACACGGTGCGGTGGCTGCTGGGCCTCGAGGCAGTCCGCGTCATCGCCCACGCAGGGGTCATCACCCCGCCCAAGCCCGACATCGGCGAGCCGAACCTGGAGGAGGCGCTGAGGTGGGGAGAAAGCCACGCCCTGGATGACAGCGAAAGCCTCCGGGCGGGGACGGCATTCGACTACGGCTCCATATCCGTCGAGTTCGCGGGCGGCGCGGTCGGGTACATCATGCCGTCCCATTCGCCCTACATACGGAAGGGGCTGGCTGCAGACCTGGAAATCCACGGCACCCGGGCATCGCTGGGCGTGGAGCGCTGGGCTGGGCGGCTGGTCATGGCCGAACCCGAGGACGACGCGGAGCTGCTGGAGGAGGTCCCCGGCGGCGGGCCGGTCAACAATTTCGCCCGGTTCGCCTTCCCGGGCGTGCGACAGCGGGCCGAGGGTTCGGGCACGGACCACCCCGGCCTGGACGACGGCTGGAAGGCCCAGCTCCTCACCGACGCGGCAGCCCTCTCCGCCAAGCGCGGCGCCTGGGTCGACCTCGACGAGCTGAACCCCGAAGCATAGCAAGCGCCGCCGTCTCCTAGAGCGGCCCGCTGCGCACAGCAATGCTCGCGGGTGCAGGCGAGTCGATCCGCGCAGCCTCTCCAGCTAGCGGATGCTGCACAATCTGAAGGTGCTACTTGCAATTTGCACAGTCCTGCTGCTATCTTGACCACCATGATCGAGCGCGAGATCGCACACCGCCTGTCGGCCCTCTTCCGGCAGTACCCCTTTGTCACCGTGACCGGGCCGCGCCAGTCTGGCAAGACGACCCTCTGCCGCTCGGCCTTCCCGGACCTCAGCTACGCCAACCTGGAGGCGCCCGACCAGCGAGACTTCGCCGAATCCGACCCAAGGGGGTTTCTCGCTCAGCTGGGGGAGGGCGCGATAATCGATGAGGTCCAGTACGTTCCCGCCCTCCTCTCCTATCTCCAGGTCCTCGCCGACGAAAAGGGCAGGAACAGCCTCTTCATTCTAACCGGCAGCGAGCAGTTCAGGCTCTCGGACGCCATCAACCAGTCACTCGCCGGGCGGACGGGGCTGCTCCGTCTGCTGCCGTTCTCACTGGAGGAACGCCGGCAGACTGGCGCGAGCAGCGCGGTGGACGACACCCTGTACTCGGGCTTCTACCCCCGGATTCTCGACCAGGGACTCGATCCGCGGCAGGCCCTTGGCGACTATGTCGAGACCTACGTCGAGCGGGACGTGCGACGGCTGGGTGAGATACGCAACTTGTCAGCCTTCCGCACCTTCCTCCGGCTGTGCGCGGGACGAATCGGTCAGCTGGTCAACCTCACGTCCCTCGGGTCGGATGCCGGCGTTTCTCACACTACGGCGCGAGAGTGGCTCACGGTGCTGGAGGCGAGCTACATCGTCTTTCAGCTGCAGCCGTTTCATGCGAACATCCGGAAGCGCCTGGTCAAGTCGCCGAAGCTCTACTTCTACGACGTTGGGCTCGCCAGCTATCTGATCGGCATCGAGAACGCGAGCCAGGTGATCACCCATCCCCTGCGCGGCGCGCTGTTTGAGAACGCGGTGGTCGCGGAGGTGCTGAAGCACAGGTTCAACCGTGGGCTGCATCCCAACCTGTCCTTCTTCCGGGATGCCCGGGGGCTGGAGTGCGACCTCTTCTACGAGACCGGCGACGGCATAGGGGCCATCGAGATTAAGGCCGGCTCGACGGTCAACTCCGACTACTTCCGTTCGCTCGACCGCGTCGCCGGGCTGGTCCCTGGAGTCACTGCTAAGGCCGTCGTATACGGCGGAGCGGAGCGCCAGTCCCGTACCGGTTGCGAGGTCGTGCCGCTGGGCGGGCTGAGAGGAGTGCTGGAGGGCTTCGAGGGCTAGGCTACTGCGCCATCTCTTCTGACGATGCGACCTTCCACTCCCCATCCACCTTGCGGAAAGTCATGCGAACGCGGCGCTCGCCCAGGGGCGTCATCAGCTTGAGGTTCACGAGGGCGTCGCCGTTCTCCAATTGCAGGGGTGGGCCCTCCTCCGTCGCCTCCATCTTTGCCGCGAACGTCTCCAGCAACCCTATGTTGGCGCGGGTATCCTCCTCATCCTTCTGGCGCATCTCGTCCACCATTAGCCCCACCGCCTTGTCGGCATCATAGTCGTTGTAGGCTTTCCAGAACTCCGCGAAGACCTGCATGATGGCTTCCCCATCTTGGGGTGCGACCGGTTCGAGCTGCGGCTCCGGCGTGGGTGTGGCCTCGGGTGTGGGCTCGGGCGTCGCTGTGGGTTCCGGCGTGGGTGTGGGCTCCGGCGTTGGAGTGGGTTCCGGTGTTGGAGTGGGCTCGGGCGTCGCCGTGGGTGTGGGTTCGGGCGTGGGTGTGGGCTCCGGAGTCGAGCCGCACGCGGTCCCAACGACTGCCAGCGCCACCAACAGACCGAGGGCCACCCAACGTCTCAACATCGTCCTCAAGCGCCTCCAACGAGACTGTCGCCGGGCGATAGCCTCTATCGGAACATCCGGCCGGTTCGGGCCTGAGCATAGTCTTGAGTCTGATTCCTGTCAACATATAAGATTCGGGCCATCCGCGCTGGACACCGGATCAAGGAGTCGAGGAGATGGACCTGCACAAAGCGCTCCCTCGCGGGATGTCAATCACTGCCCTGATGGTCGCCTTTCTGCTCCTGGCAACCGCCTGCGGAACGGAGCCCGAACCCACTCCCACTCCCACGCCTGCCGCCACTCCCACGCCGGTCCCTGACGTGAGCGAGCTGCTTGCGAGGGCGGGAGAGAAGATGGCTGCCATGACGTCGGCGAAGTTCGGCTTGATCGACGAAACGGAAACTGGGGCGAAATTCTTCGACACCACCTTCAAGAGCATGGAGGCCGAGGTCAAGGCTCCCGACAGCTTCAGGATGCTGGTGGACGTGGTCGCCCCGGCGTTCGGGTTCGTCGAGATCGAGATGATGGCGGTCGGCGAGCAGGCCTTCATGAAGTTCTCCGAGGACGCGCCGTGGACCCCACTGCCCCTCGACCAGGTGCCCTTCAACTTCGGCGGGCTGGGTCCGACACTGCGCGACGTGCTCGCCCGGCTCGAGGACGCTACCCTCGAGGGGCGCGAGGCCATCCAGGGCGCACAGACCTTTCACGTCGAGGGGAGCATTACGTCCGATGGCCTGGCGGACCTGATCACCACTGCGGACCCGGGGCATAACGTGACCCTGACCCTGTGGATCGACGAGACCGACTATGTCCTGCGGCAGATACGAATCGCGGGCCAGATATACGACGACGACGGCCCCGGGACCACCCGTCTCCTGACCATCGAGGGCATCGACATCCCCGTGGACATCCAGCTGCCGGAGGTGGGGTCCGGCCAGTGAACGAGGTCCGGGACCGGCTGGCTGCCCTGGGATCATCCCAGACTGTCGTGCTGGGGATACTCTGCCTGGGCGTGTTCTCGACAGCCCTCGACCAGACTGTGGTCGTGGCCGCGCTGCCAAGCGTGATGGTGGACCTGGAGATCCCCCTCACCGACCTGGACAGGGCGGCCTGGATAGTAACCGCGTACCTGGTCGCCTACACCGTGGCCATGCCGTTGGCCGGCCGCCTGTCCGATGTGTACGGCCGCGTCAGGATGTTCCAGGCGGCCCTCGTCGTATTCTCGATAGGGTCGGCGTTCGTCGCCCTTGCCCCCAACTTCCCGTGGATCGTGGCCGCCAGGGTGGCGCAGGCTGCCGGCGGCGGCGCAACGGTGCCCATCGGCCTCGCCATGGCAGTGGGAGTCGTGGCGCCCGAGAAGCGGGGTATCGCCCTGGGGCTCGTGGCCGCCTCCGCCGAGCTGGGGTCGGTGCTGGGGCCTCTCTATGGCGGGGCCATCATCGAGCTGATCGGCTGGCGGTGGATATTCTGGCTGGACATACCCCAGAGCCTCTTCCTGATAGCGCTCCTGGCCATACTGCCGAACCGCGCCAACCCCGAGTCCAGGATGGACTACTTCGGCGCGATCATCCTCGGGGCGGCGCTCACGGCCCTGACTATTGGCTTGTCGCAGAGGAGCGTATTCTCGGGAACGTCCGTCTACCCGTACCTGATGCTGGCCTTCGGGCTCCTCCTGGTCGTCCTGCTGGTGCTGGTGGAGAGGCGCGCGGTCCAGCCCCTGCTGGCGTCGTTCCTGTACACGTCCAGGGCCTTCCTCTCCTCCAACATTGCCCAGTTCCTGGTGGGCGTGGCCCTGATCATCGCGCTGGTGGCCGTGCCCCTCATGGCGGGCACCGTCATGGAGAAATCGGCGTGGCAGAGCGCCCTCCAGCTGCTGCGACTCACCGCGGCCATTCCGGTGGGGGCGGTGATAGGAGGCTACATTCTTCGCTGGACGGGAGTGAGGACGGTGTGCATCACCGGCCTCGTCTTCATGGGAACGGGCCTGCTGGTCATGAGCGGCTGGGAGACTCAGGTCGACGAGCTCAGGCTCACCCTGCCCCTGATCACGGCTGGCCTGGGATTCGGGCTCGTCATCCCGCCCATAGCCGTGAGCGCCCTGAGCGCCGCCCCCAGCCACTACTGGGGCGCAGCGGCCTCCCTCGTCACCGCGTCTCGAATGGTGGGGATGGCGCTCGGGCTCGCGGCACTGTCAGCCTGGGGCATCGAGCGCTTCTACAGCCTGACCGCCGACGTCGTCCCCACCGAGTCCTACGAGGTCACCGAGGCCCTCCTCATCGACGCCGGCGTCACCGTCTTCCAGAACATGTTCATGATCACCGGCTTCCTGTCCCTGATAGCCATCCTCCCAGCCCTCCTGATGAAAGAAGACCAGGTAGAAGAAGCCACCGGCCTCATCTGATCCGAGTAGGGCTCACCGCCAAACTCCGTCTCCAGCCAGCTTGGTGCACACTGCAAATCCTATGTGCAGTATTTGGTCGTTTAGATCAAAGGTGCACTTCAATGGCTTTCTTGGAACGGATGCCGGACAGTTTAATGGAGGTCCCCTTTTCCCAGTTAAGGGTCTTCATGGGTTGCGCGAACAGCCTTACGGTGGTCTCGTAACCCTCCTCAAGTCCACTGATAACTGCAAGGTAGAACTCTCCCGGAGACTCATTAGCCGCCCGAACTTGGCTTAACTCAATGTTCACAGAATCAGGCATTTCACCTCCGTGAGCTTTTACTTCAAACAGACGGCCAAGAGAGTCGCCTGCGTCTGCGCCAACTCCTCTGAGGCGAGTAAAGTCTTTCAGATTGGTCTCGTTGTCTTGAACGACACCTTCAAGCACCTGTAACGCCAGTTGCTCCCTCTCCTCATCCGTATAGTTCGTAGGTGTTGCTCCTCCTCCAGTTGGGCGAGTACCCACTGATGGGCCATCGGGCGTTGTTGGTGCCTTAGGCACCTTCCGTTCCGGGATTTGCTTCCCCTTGCTAGAGTCAGCGTTCACTATTTCAGCTTTGATAACTGAGAGTGAATCAATGGACTTTAGTCTACGCGGTTCAGCCGCCGCGCGCTCTACCTCTCTGATCCGCGGTGACTGAACCGGACGTCTGCCTACAAACGGCTTGCCCACATTCTTGTCAACTGTGGACTTAAGCCAAACCAACGAGTCTTCTTCCGACTGAGGATCATCAGCCAAGGTTAGTGCCGAGCTGGGTGCCTGATTCACCACACTTGGGTTGCTCCATGCGAGTCGAACCATCTGTTGATGATCCGTCGAACTAAAGCACTGACTGATCACTCGAGCGCCCGCGTCGAAGTCGTACAGCAAGCTCTCATCCTGCACACAGAGAGTAAGTGGGTCTCGAATGATGTGGGCATTCGTCTCGGCATTGACACGGCCTCCATCTGGAAGCGAGATTTCCAAACTTAGACTTGGCGCTATTACAATTGCCGCTTCGCTTAGTTCCGTCCACTCTATATCGATGTCTCCGTAGGCTTCAGGTTGATTCTTGGCTAAGAAATCCTTAAGTCCTTCCACCGCCGAAGAGTATAGATTTCTAGTCTCCTCTCTCACACTTGAATCCTCCGAATCGATGATGCCCATAGGAGTGCAGTTCTCTGGAGGGATGCGTATAACATGTAAGGCGCTGACCAGCGCATCCAGTCCTTCAAGGGAGCAAGGAGGATTCCACATGGGATGTGTGTTTGCTAAAGACTGCGAGGCAGTGCCATCGGCGATGTAGTACACGGGGCGCTGAGTCATCCACTGCGATCCCGACCACAAGGGTACAGACGCCATTGTGCGACGATCCTTTGGGGTAACTTGCCCAAGTTCTAGCAGAGAATTGACGTGGCGTAGTGTATCAGCCAGAATACCTGCGTCTAACTCTGCATTGCTGTCCGACGCAATCTCCTGGAGGACTGTAGCACAATCTACTGCGCTGGGCTCCCTGATGGCTAAGGCATTCCACAGGTTCTCGTATCCTCTAGTTGGTACAAACGAGCGTCGACGGCCAAAAATCTTGCGACCCTGCCAAACAGCTGTTGGTGCCTTCCATACTCCATCGACCGCAACCAAACCCCGAGCGCGCGAGTTGATTCCAAACCGCCCTCTCAATGACTTTACGGTGATGTCGCCAACTCTTGCGTTCAATATCGCAGTAGTGGACGAGGCCGGACACAACTCTGACAAGTACGTGTAGAGAGGATGTACGTCGAACCAATCCGTGCGTTCCCCGCTTGCCCTCCGTTCAGCAAGGATGTCAACAATGGCCGAGGCCTCTGGCCGCTCCTCGAATCCAAGTGCAGATACAAGGCCTGGAGCGAGATCATCCTTAATACCATTCGCAAATCTCGACGTGGCGTCACCAAACAAGCCTTGTGTGAACGAGGACCGTATCGTCAGTTCCAGTGGTCGTGATGGTTCGTCTTCTTCGTTGTACAACCAGGGACTACCAGCCAACCTTGCTATCCATGTTGCGCTAACATCACCCAATTCTCTTTCTCGATAGTAGAAGTAGGTAGCTGTGCAGATCGATTTCGGCTGCAACGAGCGTTGCCAATGTCTATCCAATAGGCCAATGAGAGCCAAACCGCGATCAGAACGCTCGGTCTGAGAGGCACTGCAAATATCTCTAAGCACAGACTCCAAGTCCGGGCTAGTGTAATCATCACGCAGAACTTCTGGCCTTCGCTTTAGCCGTCGAAACTCCTGGTCGTGGAGCACGGGAGTCTGACCATACTTCAATGGTCGCCTTGAATGATGGGCAAGACGAAACACGTTCAGAGCCCCTAGCATTCCTAGTAGCCGTCTAGCGCCAGGCTTGCTGGACTGCCTGTCGCCAGGATCTAACAACCTTACATACCTAGGCGCAGCCCATTTGAGTCCAGGCGTACGCCCAGCTATCATTGGCCAACCATCAGCCTCGCTCATCGCTGGGGGAAGGTAAACAGAATCTACCGTTGCCTTACTGTAGGCACGATGCTCCTCAACCCATTCATAAGCATCAACGACGACGGTTTGCCCAACATGGTGTAACAGTTCCTGGTCAGGTCCGTGGAGTTCATCAATCACGTCACGAAGCTCTACAAGATCGTCATCGCTTAGCTCCAGCGGTTCGCCTGTGCCACGCTGAGTGATGGCTTCAAGAACGGTTCTGGCATCTTGCCCATACCACAATCGTTTGGATTCTTCCAGCCACCTCCTTAACTGTTCCTGGTGTCTGCCTTCGGCGAGCAGTGAATCGTGCAGTTTGCGAACTAGGCCAAGCCTCAAGACAAGAGGCCTTGCAGTGCTATCGCTCGAAAACAGGTGGGACTTAGGAGTCAGCAGTTCCACAGGGTCGTCGGCTAGGACACACGGCAGATCGTTCAGCTTCCACTTCAAGCCACCATCCAAAGCCTCGCAGACCAACCTCACATACCAACCCGGAGAGCGAGCCAGAGGCTGTTCAGTGCAAGGCGGCAACAGATCCAGCGCCTTCAGTACGTCAATACGCTTTCCGATTTGCATGTCGTCCAGGATACTTCTCCAACGACCATCACGATCGCGAGCTTGGGATGGCAGAGGTGTGTGCTTGGGCGCAAGAGTCGAAAAGTCCTCACTTGTAAGGAGGTCGTCAAGAACCTCTTCTTCGTAGGAAATCCGAGACAGTTTCTGAGCACCCGTTGCAGTAGCGATCCGCCCTCTCTTGTGAACAGCCTTCCAGACCACTGTTCGCATGTCCTCGACTTGTTCCTCAACCCAGTCGTCACCTATTACTGAGGTTTCATCTGACGCTGGAATCAACTGCCAAGCTTTAGCAGGTGTTCCTTCAAGCATGTAAAGACATAGGGTCTCTATCAATCCAGCCACCCGCTTCCAAAGCCAGCGATTCCAGGCGTCCTGTTGAATCGCCGTCCGGGCGGTGTTGGGATCGAATGCCGCACCAATGATATAGGGTAGATTGAGTGATATCTTCGTTGGAAGGCCAGCATACAAGACGTTAGCGCTTGCCATGCTTGGCACAGCGACCGACACGGTCGTAGTTTTTCCTGTTTCCTTGAACGCTCGTACTAGTTTCTTGGGAACAGGAACCTCGGCATCGTAGCGGATCCAGTTCTGATCTTGGGCACGGTTGCTCAGTTCCGTCTCTTCAATGCTCAGTGTCCTACGCGATGCCCGCCACGGAATGCTCCTCCCTGTCCTGCGCTCAGTCAACCTGCGGACGAATCCGACCTTTCCACTACGGAGATATACCCACGACAACTCGCGCAGATTACTCAGGAATACCATGTTCCCAGCGTCCCATGACTTGACCCACTGTCTTATTCTAGGCACCGAATCTTCATTCCTTAGAGGCAGGACGAGTAGCGTGTCAGTCGATTGTGGGTCGTAGAACTTTGACTTGCGAGGCTTGGCTACGATTTCGAACTCGTTGCCAGTGATGGCAAAGTGGTAAGGACTGCAGTGAACTTCCAATCGATCTGCAAGGCGAGAGAGCGTCTTCAGTCCGATTCCGAACTTGCCTGTCATCTTGGGATTGTTGCGTTTCGTTGAGACGAATGCGAAGCACATCGCCAAGGCATCGCTCACCGTGATGGGATCCCCATTGTGCATAACCATCAATTGCGATTGGCCTGATCTTCTCCGCATGCCAAAGCGGATCTTAGACGCACCCTGATCATTGGCATTCTGCACCAATTCCATCAGGCCGTGGGTGTCCTGTACTGCTAGCTGGCTTGCTCCAAACTCAGCTCCCTCCAAGACGTCCTCGAGTATCCCTGGGACCTCTTCTCGGAGCGCGATTAGTTCGCTCAAAGCCGCCTTTGCGAACTCAGGAGTGCGAGGATCCTCGAAAGAAGAACCAGCTTCGATCCCTTCTTTCCAGATTCTGTTTACAACCCTGCCGGCGTGTTCCCTGTCTTGTTCCTTCTGATTCACACCTCGCTCCCGTGCGACCTAGACTATAGACCTCGACTGCACCGTTACCTTCTCCAGCCGGCTCCGATCTGGCGTTGGCAGTCCGCCCTCGAAGGGCTGGAAGGTCTTGTGCGGCGTCAGCTCCATCGGCGGGTCGGAAAGGTCCTCCGTGTAGAAGCGCGACGACGGGAACAGGTCGCCGGGGTACGTGAAGTTCGGCAGCGTAGCCACCTCCACGCACAGCGCCCCGCCGAGCGCGCTCTCCAGCATCCCGCCGATCCACACCGGTATGCCCGAGTCCTGGCACACGTCGTGGATGGCCTTCGCGTTCGCGAGGCCGCCGACGCGCCCGGGCTTGATGTTGATGTACTCGCACGCGCCCACGCTGATCGCCTGCTCCGCGGCCTTGACGCTCACTATCGTCTCGTCGAGGCACACCGGCGTCTGGATCCGCTTCGATAGCTCGGCGTGGTCCAGCACGTCGGCGTAGTGGAGCGGCTGCTCGATGAACGCCAGCCCCAGCTCGTCGATGGCCTGGAAGAACGGCAGGTCGTCCAGCGTGTAGCCCGAGTTGCAGTCGATGTGGAAGGTCGTGTCGGGAAACGCGTCGCGGACGATGCGCAGCATCTCCAGGTCCCAGCCGGGCGCCACCTTGAGCTTGATGCGCGGGAACCCGCCGTCGACCGCCTGCTGGATGTTGCCCAGCAGCATGTCGTACGAGTCCTGGATGCCGAAGTCAGCCCCGGCCTGCACCTCCCGCGTCTCGCCGCCCAGCAGCCGGTGCACCGGCGTGCCGGTGATGGCGCTCTGCAGCGTCCACCAGCATATCTCGATAGCCGCCTTGGCGAAGCTGTTGCCCTTGAACACCCTCATCCGCTGGTTCAGCTCGTCCGCCGAGTCGTACTCGCCGCCGACCACGTGCGGACCGAAGAACTCCGTGACGTTGTGGAACACCGACGCCGCGCTCTCGGTCAGGTACGTGGGCGCGCGCAGCGGGCTCGACTCCGACCACGCGTCGTGGTCGCCGCTCACAGCCCTGACGACCACCGAGTGGATGTCGTAGTCCTCGCCGTACGCCGTGCGCCACGGGTAGATCAGCGGCATCGCTACGTGGTACACCTCGAACCTGTCGATACGCATCAGCGCCCTCCGGAGTGTGCAGTCAGGTCGATTCTACCGTATCGTGAGCCGCCCAGCGGGATGAGGCCCCTGAGGAGACCCTTGCACAACCGTCGTCCCTGCGAAGGCAGGACCCAGAGGGGTGGGGGCCCCTCAGGGGGACTGGGCTGGCCGCTATATCGTCAGCCGGCGGTACAGGTACAGCAGCCTGTTGGGCAGCGAGTGGATGTCGTCCAGCACCTCGTAGCCCATGTCGGCGCACATGGTCTTCAGGTAGTCGTGCCCATTCTTGTCGACCGTCAGGCAGAACGCGCTGATGTCCTTGTCGCGGGCCTCGTCCAGCGCCATCTTCGTGTCGTGGACTGCGTACTCCTTCTCGACCCCCTCGCGGCTGTACCCACGGTCCTGCGGCCGGCCGTCGCTGATCAGGAACAGCAGCTTGGTCCGCGCGTCCTGTTCCTCGAGCTTCATGGTCGCGTGACGTATCGCCGGCCCCATGCGCGTGGCGTGGAGCGGCGCGACCCGGTCGATCCTGCGCTGCACCCGGTCCGAGAAATTCTCGTCGATGTCCTTGATGGTGTAGAACTCCACGTTCTCGCGCCCGTAGCCGGAGAAGCTGTAGATGCCGTACACGTCCCCGATGGCCTCGAGCGCGTGGATCAGAAGGACGATCGCCTCCTTCTCCAGGTCGATGATCCGCTTGTACGAGCGGCGCATCCCGTCGCCCCGCCGCGTGCGCAGCCAGACCATGTACTCGACCGGGTCGCTCGGCGCGTCCCAGTCGTCGGTGACGTTCTTCGAGTCCTCGATGGCCTCGGCGGTCGACGCGCTCGTGTCGAGCAGGAACACGACCGCCACGTCGCGCTGGACCTTGTTGCGCTTCCAGTAGAGCTTCTCGCTGGGCCCTGCGCCTGTGCGTATGTCGACGACCGCCTCGATCACGTCGTCGATGTCGATCTCCTCGCCGTCCTCCAGCTTGCGCACCTTGCGGAACATCTCCGGCACGAGCATCTCGAACTGCCGCCGTATCTGGTCGGCCAGCGGCCCGTAGCTGTGCAGCGTGCTGCCGAAGTAGCCCGCGTCGCCCTCGGCCATCTTCTTCTGGCGCACGATGCACCAGTTCGGCTTGTAGTCGTCGGCCCGGAAGTCCCACTCGTCGTACACGAACGACTGCGGCTCGTCCGGGTCCAGGGAGCCGCCCTGCTCGTCGACGTGCATGAGCGGCCCCTGGCCCATCTCGGGCGTCTGCGGCAGCGTCAGGCCCGCCTCCTTCAGCATGTTGTCGGCGAACGCCCCCGTCGCCTCCTCCATCCCGCCCTCGCCCGCCTCCAGGTCCACCTCGGCGCTCGACTTCAGCATCTCCTCGAGCATCTCCTGGGTGATCTGCTCGCCCTCCATGCTGTCCGACTCGCCCTGCTTCTGCATCCTCAGCTCGGTCATCATCTGCGCCAGCTCCGGCTTGAAGTCGCCCCTGTAGTCGACGTCCTCGCTGGGGTTGTACTCTTCCTCTTCGCCCTCCTGGCTCTCGGCGTCCTGCGTGAGCTGGTCGACGATCTGGCTCTCGTCCAGCCCCGAGTCGGCCCCCTCGGCGTCGGGAAGCTCCATGTCCTGCCAGTCGTCCGGCGCGGCCTCCTCGTTCGGTATCTGCGACAGGATGGAGTAGATCCTCAACGTCGCCTCGGCGGCGTCCTCGACCGTCGCCGTCGGCACGGCCGCCCTGCGGGCCAGCGCCACGACCTGGTGCGCCTCCTCCCTGTACTGCTTCGGCACGGCCAGGCCCTCCCGCTGGCGCAGGCTGACCCTGACCATGAGCTCGACCAGCGCCTCGCGTGCGGGCAGGGACTTGAGGTCGGGGCGGCTGTCCAGCGCGTTGTCCTGTGCCGCGATGTACGAGCTGCTGATGCCCGGGTACTCGGTCACGACGATTGCGTCCATGCGCCCGTCCTCGACGATGGTGAACACGTCGAGGGCGAGGCGGCGCTGCGAGAAAATATCGAAGAAGCGCTGCATGTCGGTGACCCACGCACCGCTTGCCCCTTCCCCCTGAGAGGGAAGGTTGGGATGGGGGCTCTCCCCGGCCTTCGCCGGGTCGACCCGGGGCCGCAGGTCGTCGAACAGCGTGGACGGCAGGTCGTATATGAACCGGAAGCTGCCGAACTCCAGGTGCGCCGCCTGGTGGGTCGAGATCACCTTGTACAGGGCGAAGTTCTCCTGCTTGCTGGCGTACCGGCCCTCCTGCGCGGGCAGATATACCGTGGAGCCCTCCGTCGTGGGCGCTTCGCCCGACACCCAGCCGATGTTCTTCTCGGCCAGGTCGTCGCTGGTCGACAGCTTGATCTCCGTGCCCGCCAGCGCGCGGCAGTACATCTCCATCACGTCCCTGACCCGGGTGAACTCGACGCTCGACGACAGCGTCTCCAGCGTCTCGTGGGACCGGGACGACTCGATGCGGAAGTAGGCCAGCCCGCCGTCCTCGTTCTGGTCCAGGATGGCCGTCCCCTCGTCGAACCACTGGACGAGCTGGGTTATCGATACCTTCTCGAGGGCCCGCGGGCAGCTGTCGATGAAGCTCGGGACGGCCTCGGGCGCCTTCTTCATCAGCGACTCGGCCATCCCGACGATGGGCTCGTGGTGATCCGTGTCGACCTGCCCCAGGGCCTGACCGGCTGACGCGATGGCGGCGGGAACGTTGACGTCCCCGGCGTCGTGCAGCCCCTGCGCCAGCCGGATGAACCTCGTGCGCTGGTCGGCCTGGATGTTCGGGAGCGCCCGCGCGGACGACTCGAACAGCCCCTTGACCTGCCGCCACGTCGTCTCGGTGAGCGAAGTCCCCAGGCGGATGAAGGTCCGCTTGTCCTCGCCCAGCATGGGGAAGATCTCCTGCGAGGACGCCAGGCACTCCGCCGCCATGTCGTACGAGCGCTGCGACAGCGCCCCCAGGAAGGCCGTGAACCGCTCCAGCTCCGGTACCGTCAGCGTGCCCAGCAGGGCAGGGCTCGCCTCGTAGAATTTCGTCGAGAGCGTGCTCGACTTCCACGAGCCCTTGTACAGCCCGCGCCCCAGGTTCATCCACGTCTCGATGTGGCGCGACCTCAACCGGCTCATCGCCCCCGGGCTCGCGGCGAAGTACGCCACCGCCAGGGTGGGCGACTCCGCGCACAGCTCCGAGCCGCAGTCGGCCCACTTCAGGAAGTAGTTGAAGGGCATCATCCGCGCGACGGCCGGGCTGACCGCGTAGAACCGCGACGCGGCTTCCCATGAGCGCACGGACTGCTCCGCCATCGCCGCGCCCTTCTCCGCCCACTCCACGACCTGGCCGTCCTGGAGCTCGACTGAGACCGCCTCGATGGCCGGCAGCACCTCGTCAGACAGCCCTGCGCGTGCAGCCTCCAGCCGCTGCCCGATCAGGTCCAGCTCTTCGCGCGTCTTCTCGTTCATGCCGTCTCCGCCGCCGACAGCAGGTCCCCGGCGTCGTCGGCCCGCAGCAGCTCCAGCAGGCCCGTCACGATGCGCGCCGTCGCGCCCCAAATCAGGTGGCCGCCGTACGCGTAGTTCGGCCTGCTGACCGGCACGCCGTCCTCGAATCGGGTCTCGTCCCTGATGGTCGATCCGTCGACCAGCGCGGCGACCGGCACCTCGACCAGCTCCGCCACCTCGACGGTGCTGATCACGAAGGGGTAGCCCTCGGGTATCGCGCCCAGGAAGGGGCTCACCAGGTAGCCGGTGCTCGTGTTCACGTCATCGAGCCGGCGAAGCACGAGCACGTCCTCGGGCCTGACGCCCACCTCTTCGTGGGCTTCCCTGAGGGCCGTGTCCAGCAGCGAGTCGTCCCCGGCGTCCATCCGGCCCCCCGGAAAGGAGACCTCGCCCTTGTGGTCCTCGACCGTTTCGCTGCGCTTGTTGAGCAGCAGGTGTAGCTCCCCTTCCTTCGGGTAAACGAGCACGAGGACGCCCGCCCTTGTCAGGGGTGGGTGCTGATCGCTCTGCTGCTCGCTGGGGTTGATGTGCCGGTTACTCGAATATGGACGAGATGACCTCGCCGATGCTGCTGTGTATCGAGGCGTCGTCCGTCACGGCCCAGTTGACCGCCACCTGGCAGGCCCTTCTCGGCTGTATGCCTTGCGCTATCAGCTTGCCCGCGTAGATGAGCAGCCGCGTGCTCGCGCCCTCGGCCAGCCCGTGCTCGCGAAGGTTCCGCACCTTCTCGCCCAGCTTGGCAAGCTGCGCCGCCGTCCTGGCGTCCACGCCCGACTCGTGCGCGACTATCTGCGCCTCGATGTCGGCCGGCGGCGGGTGGAACTCGATCGCCACGAAGCGCTGGCGCGTGCTGTGCTTCAGGTCCTTCAGCGCGCTCTGGTAGCCGGGGTTGTACGACATCACCAGCAGGAAGCCCTCGGCCGCCTCCAGCAGCTCGCCCCGCTTCTCGACAGGCAGGATGCGCCGGTGGTCGGTGAGCGGGTGGATCAGCACCGTCGTGTCCTTCCGCGCCTCCACGATCTCGTCCAGGTAGCAGATGCCGCCCGCCTTCACCGCGCGGGTCAGCGGCCCGTCGATCCAGACCGTCTCCTCGCCCTGGAGCAGGTACCTGCCGACCAGGTCGCTGGCCGTCAGGTCCTCGTGGCACGCGATGGTCACGAGGGGGAGGTTGCGGTGGCCGTTCTCGCTGTCGTCGGCCTCGGGCTCGTCGCCCGTGCGCTGGCTGATCTTGGTCAGCGGCTGGCCGAGCCGGTACGACATGTACTCGACGAACCGCGTCTTGCCGCACCCCGTGGGCCCCTTGAACAGGATGGGGATGCGCTGGCGGTACGCCGCCTCGAACAACTCTATCTCATCGGCGACCGGTACGTAGTAGGGCTCTTCGGTAAGGTGATACTCCTCGATTATGTAGCTGCGGAATAGGGTCTGGGTTCGTGTTGTCATAGAAATAGGCTGCGTTTGCTGGCGCTAGTCCCCCGGCTCGACCCCTGCGGCGAATCGGTCCCAGGCTTTCGTGACCCTGGCCTTCAGGTCGTCGAGGCTGCGAGAGTTGTCGATCGCCGCGTCGGCGCGGCTCAACCGGTCCTTGTTCGACATCTGGGCCCGCATCCTGGACCTGACCGACTCGGCGTCTGTGCCCCTGGACTCAGCGACCCGCCGGACCGCTATCTCCGAGGGAGCGGTGACCACCCACACCTCGTCGAACATGTCCTCCCACCCGGCCTCGAACAGGATCGCCGCCTCTACGACTGCGGCCGTCTCGCCTGACTTCTCAGCCTGCCCCAGCCGCGCGGCGACCAGGTCCCGTGTCCGCGGGTGGACGATGCGGTTCAGCCTCTCCAGCTGCGCCGCGTCGCCGAATACGATGGCCGCCAGCTTGCCCCTGTCTATATCGCCGGAGGGCGCCGCTATCTCGCTGCCGAAGGCCTCCACCACCTCGCGCCACCCGTCCGAGCCGGGCCTGTAGACCTCGTGGGCAACGACATCGGCGTCTATCACGAATGCGCCCAAGTCTCGCAGGATGTCAGATACTGCGCTCTTTCCGCTGCCAATACCCCCTGTAAGTCCGATTGTCCTCATAGCACTGCGGTTCAACGAAGGACATCACATAATACCAACGCCCTACGAACAGGGTCAACAACGGGGGTGAGGGTGAAGCTGGGCGGACGCCATCTACGCGGCTAATTCAAAATCGGATTTTGAATTAGCCGTGTTTCCGTGGACCCGTGCCGGCGAGCAGATGCCTTAGAATATACCCCGCCATGACTCGCACCTCTGAACACCTCGACTACAACGACCCCGCATCCCTCGCGGCCGCATCCGAGATGCTGCGCCGCCACGACCTCGGCGAGCCCGAGGCCAACATCACCAGTGCCGTCCGTGACTTCCTCATCGCCACGCGCTTGGCAAAGAGCGACGAGATCGTCGAGGAAAACCCGCCCGCGGAGGGCTCCCGCCGCGCCGTCGACCTCACTGCCCTCGACACCTTCATCGAGTCCAAGCGCAGGATCGGCTCCACCGGCGGCCTCGACCCCAACCCGGACTACGTCGAGCAGCTAGACGACTACCTGGAGCAGTCACAGAAGCAGGGCCGCGTCCGAATGGGCATCCTCACCGACGGCAGGCACTGGCTGCTGCGCTGGCCCAACGCCGGGCCCGTCAAGGCCACGCCCCCCTACGCCTTCACCCTGGACGACCCCGACCGCTGGTTCACCCTCTACGAGTGGCTCCACGACCACGCCCTCTCCGCGGAGGAGGACAAGCAGCCCAGCCGCGAGACGGTCGCCGAGCACTTCGGCCCCGGCAGCCCCTCCTACCAGCGCGACATTGCCGTCCTCAAAGCCCTCTACGACGAGTACGCCGCCTACAACACCATCAGCGTCAAGCGGCAGCTCTGGGAGGACCTGCTCAAGGCCGCCCTGGGCGAGATCGCCGGCTCCCCCAAGGAGATGGACGACCTGTTCGTCCGCCACACCTACCTCACCGCGGTAGTCGGCATGGTCGTCCAGGCCTCCTTCGGCATCGACATATACGCCCTGGCCGAGTCCCATGCCGAGGACCTGCTCCACGGCCGCGACTTCCGCAGCAAGACCGGCCTGCAGGGCATCGTCGAGTCCGACTTCTTCGCCTGGCCCGTTGAGGTCGGCGGCCTGCCCATGCTCAGGACGCTGGCCCATCGTGTCTCCAGGTTTGACTGGAGCAAGTCACCCAACGACATCGCCGCCATCATGTACGAGACCGTCATCCCGCCCGACGAGCGCCGTCAGCTCGGCGAGTACTACACCCCGGACTGGCTGGCGCGGACCATAGTGCGAGAGCTCGTGACCGACCCGCTGGAGCAGCGCGTCCTCGACCCCGCCTGCGGCTCCGGCACATTCGTAGCCGAGGCCGTCACCCACTTCATCGAGGCCGCCAACAAGGCCTCCCTATACCCGGACGAGGTACTGGAGCGGTTGCGCACCGCCGTGGCAGGTATAGACGTGCATCCGGTGGCCGTCCACCTCGCCAGGTCCGCCTGGGTCATGGCCGCCCAGCCTGCCATACAGGCCGCCGCCGACCACGGCCTCCCAGCCGACGTCACCATTCCCGTCTACCTGGGGGACGCTCTGCAGCTCCGCTTCCGCTCCGGCGACATGTTCGCCCAGCACGATGTCACGATACCGGTCGAGGACGAGGTAAACACCGAGCTCGTATTCCCCATCAGCCTCGTGGAGCGTCCAGAGACCTTCGACGCCCTCATGGGCGATATCGCCGAGGCCATAGAGAGCGGCGACGACCCCACCTTCGCCCTCGACGACCACGGCATTACTGACCCCAGCGAACGGCAGGCCCTCGAACGGACCATCGCCTCCATGCAGATGCTGCACGGCGAGGGCCGCGACCACATATGGGCCTACTACACACGCAACCTCGTCCGCCCCGTCGCCCTCTCACGCAGCAAGGTCGACGTAATCGTAGGCAACCCGCCATGGCTCAACTACAACCAGACGGTCAGCACCCTGCGCACGGAGCTTGAGTCACAGAGCAAGAACATCTACGGCATCTGGACGGGCGGACGGTATGCTACTAACCAGGATGTCGCCGGGCTCTTCTTTGCCCGCAGCGTCGACCTCTACCTGGAGCGTGGCGGCATAATCGGGATGGTGTTGCCACACAGCGCCCTCCAGGCTGGGCAGTACAGCAAGTGGCGAGGCGGCGCGTGGAGCACTAGCGGCGGGCTTAGAACCCTGGCGGTTGACTTCGGGTTCAAGACCGCATGGGACCTCGAGCAGCTCAAGCCCAATACCTTCTTCCCAATCCCGGCATCTGTTGCGTTCGCCAAGTACCAGGGCGACGTTGGTAAGACGACTCCGCTGGCAGGCGAGGTGGAGCGCTGGCACGGCAAGGCGGGAACGGCAAGCGTCAGCCGGGCGAAGACCAGCATCACTGACACCTCTTTGAGCGGAGACTCCCCCTACGCCAACCACTCCCGAAACGGAGCAACAATCTTCCCACGCTGCCTGTTCTTCGTGGAAGAGACCGAGAATCCCGCAGTCATCCGGGCAGGCCAGACGGTGACCGTGGACCCGAGACGGGGCGCGCAGGACAAAGAGCCGTGGCGCAGCCTCGACCTTTCCGCCCTCACCGGCCAGACCATCGAAACCCAGCACGTCTACCATGCCCACTTGGGGGAGACGTTGGTTCCCTATGCCACCCTCGACCCTCTCAAGGCAGTCCTGCCGCTGAGGAGCGGCGACGGGGAGATTCCGACCGATCCCGATGGCATAGGCGGCATTCGTCTGGGTGGTTTGGAGCGAAGGATGCGTGACCGCTGGCGGACCGTTAGTGGTCTGTGGGAAGAGAACAAGACAGCAGCCAGCAGTTTGAATCTGTTAGAGCGGCTAGACTATCAAGGGGGATTATCGTCGCAACTGGACTGGCAGCAGAACCCTGACGACAGGCTGATGCGTTTGGTGTACAGCAGTTCAGGCACACCGACGGCGGCGCTGCTTCACGATGACGGGGCAATAGCCGAAAACGTGTTGTTCTGGGTCACGTGCCGAGATGTACACGAAGCCTTCTACCTGCTGGCGATTATCAATAGCGGCGTGCTATTCGAAGCAGTATCGTCCCTAATGCCAAAGGGCCAGTTTGGTGCCCGCCACCTTCACAAGCACCTGTGGAAGCTGCCCATCCCGGAGTTCGACCCAGACAACCCACTGCACGCCGAGATCTCCGCTGCCGGAGACGTGGCAGCACAAGGCGCGGCCCAACAGCTTGCCCTGCTCCACGAGGAACGCGGCCGCGTAACCGTCACCATAGCCCGCCGTGAGCTCCGCAAATGGCTCCGCGCCTCCCCCGAAGGCCACGCCGTAGAGGCCGCAGTGAAGCCACTACTGGAGAATTGAACGACATGGACACTATGGAGAGATACAAGATTAAGGCATCGATTAAGGACGTGATTGCTATCCTCGATTCCTCGCCCATCCATGTGGACCTAATACCGGAGACGACCGTTGTTCAGCTGACAAACCGCATGCCCATAGCCCACCTCGCCATCGAGAGAGGACTGAAGGCCCTCATTAGGGAAGCCGGTGGAACTCCAGAGTGCATACATGATCTCAATACACTTTTTCGAGATTTGAGGAATTGCGACGCAAATTCGGCTGACTATCTGGCTACGGCATTTGGAGACGCCGTCAGTTTCTTCGGATACAACATCAAAGTCGGTGAATTCGGCCACTTTCGCTCGCTTTCCGACTATCTATCCAAGGCAGGCACCGAATGCGCGTTCCAGGAGTTGCGGTATTGGGCTATAGAGGGAACCAGGACAAGGCAAAGCGCTATCCCGTATATTTCGCCCCCGATACACAGAGAGATCCTACGCGCATTGTGGTGCGCTTTCTTGCCGGGCGTCCGCGAAACTGTGTCGCAGCGCGTTGAGCGCGAAGTCACGGAGGCCATGTTCTGGCGAAGGCATCTCTACGATGGCTCCAAAGAGAATGAGCACTCGGTTCAACGGTACAAGAAATGGCTATTTGAGGAGCACAACACTTGCTGCAGTGCCCTTAAGGAGGCTGTGCGCCTGAACTCCTTCATTGATGAACAGGACGAGTTTGTCACTCAGACCACACGCCAAGCGTACAACGACCTGCGGCAATCAAAGGACCCTGCCGTGCAGGACTTCATCCGCAGACTGACGTATCTGCCCAAGGGATCTCAATGGCCAATTCCTGGTGTCAAGCCTCAAATGAAATGGTTAAACAAAGCGGAGACCACAGGACTGGTTGAAACTCCTGCCGGTACATGTCTGGGCCTTATGGAAAAGTACGCAGATGGCGGGTGGGGAATCATACCGGCGGATGAGGACTTGGCCCATATTGCAGATACTGTCGAGTCTGCCCAAGATGCCAGGAACTACCTCGTCAATCGCCTGACAAAGCAGGTCACCGTCACCGTCGAGGGCGAGCCAAGACAACTGCGCATCGTCAGCGCGCACGACGCTTTTCCCCCACGCGATCCGGGATGGGACTCGGACGTACAGGATACCTACGAGCTGGAATTCTGGGATCACCAGCACGGCTTGCAGCCCGGCGAGCGAGTCTCGATAGAGCTCCTGCCGGAAGCAGACCAGAAATCCGTTCACATTCTCGAAGGAACTGTCATAGGAGTCGAAGAGCAAAGAGTCACGATCACCGGTATGGCGGTGTTACGCGTCCGGCGAGACTCCTGAGTGTCGGCAGATCGGGTGGCAACAACTCCCCTCCCAATCCTGTCAATCCCCTAATCCCCCCAATCCTGATTCAGACAATCCCCATAACCCTTCCCCTCTGCGCCATCCCCGCCCTCTGCGGTGGAACTCTCCCCTCCCTCTGTGCCCTCTGTGGTGAGAATCCCCCTCTTGACAACCACCCGATCCTGCCCCATAATGGCACACATGTACGAAACATATGTGCCGATTCCAGAACCAATAGAGGAGCGGAAGCCGCCCACCATCGCCGACATCGTCCGCCAGAAGACCGACGGCGGCGCAATGATCATCGACTTCTTCACCGACGTCATGACGGGCAGGGTCGACGACGCCAGGCTGTGCCACAGGATCGACGCCGCAAAGCAGCTCGTTAAGTACGGACACAAGGGCGCAGCCGACTTCATCGCCGACCACGGCGACGAACCCTGCGACCACTGCGAGAGCCGAAAACGCGGCCCACGCTCGCCCAAGGAATCCTACCCGACCCCCGGGGTCCTGCACGCCCGGGCCATTACGTACGACTTCCTCAACCTGCTCACGGAAGACTTCCTCACTGTGCTCTCTGCGGTGGACGAAGACCTCATGGTCATGCTCGTCCGAGCCCAGACTGCCCACGGCGAAACCGTCGTCGAGTTCCTCAACTCCGTCATGTCCAACAGGGTCGAAGGCTTCAAGGCCCACCACAGGATAGCCGCCGCCAGGGAGCTCATCTCACACATAATCCGAGACGAACAGCGCTCCCATACACCCTGTCCCTCGACTCCCGTAGGGGCGGGTTTCAAACCCGCCCTCCCCGGCACGGCGCGACAACCCGGCAACCTCCTATCCCTCGTTCCCACGGAGGCTGGCGGGGAGCCTGCCCCTGCGAAGGCAGGGGTCTCCACGCAGAACGGAACCCATCCCGTTCGCCCTGAGCCTGTCGAAGGGCAGTGCTCCGCTAACGCAGACCACACCCCCGTCGTTCCCGCGCAGCCGGAAGCCAAGATCGTTCGCCCTGAGCCTGTCGAAGAGCCTGCCCTGAGCTTGCCGAAGGGGCAGTGCTCCGCCGACCCAGCCAACACCAAGCCCACCACCACCGTCGTTCCGGCGCAGGCCGGAACCCAGGGGGGTGGAGGGGTCCCTGCCAACCCAGCCGAAACCGCTCACACCCAGCACTCCCGCCCCGTCGTTCCCGCGCAGCCGGAAGCCAAGATCGTTCGCCCTGAGCCTGTCCTGAGCACCGTCGAAGGGCCTGTCGAAGGGCAGTGCTCCGCCGAAACAGCCAACACAGACCACACTGCCGTCGTCCCCGCGCAGGCGGGCCGCTCGCCCCCCGGGTGACCGCAACGCCACAACACAACTGAATAGCGAGCGCGGAAGGGGCTCTTACCCCCTCCCCCATTACGGGAGAGGGAAGGGGTGAGGGTGGCTCTTGGGCCTGACAGCCTTCAGCCCAGCGGGCTGCGGAATGGGGGCCGGGTGCGGCGGACTGACTCCAGCCGGCGTTCGGCGATGCGGTTCGCGGCTACGTGCGTGGGCACGCCTTCGGCGCGTGACGTCTCGATGACCTGCGTGGTGGTGTCGTAGATGCGCTCGGTCATCTCGCGGGCGCGGTCGGCCCTGTAGACCCCGCCGATCTCGGCGGCTACGTTGATGATGCCGCCCGCGTTGATGACGAAGTCGGGCGCGTACAGGATGCCGCGGCGGTGCAGCTCCGCGCCGTGGTCGTCGGCCAGGAGCTGGTTGTTCGCGGCGCCCGCCACGACCTCGCAGCGAAGGCGCGGGATGGTGTCGTCGTTCAGCACGCCTCCCAGCGCGCACGGCGAGAATACGTCGCACTCCACGTCGTATATCTCGTCCGCGCCCACGATCTCGGCGCCCATCCCGGCCGCCCGTGCGCGCGCGTCCTCGTAGATGTCCGTGACGACGAGCCGCGCGCCCTCCTCGACCAGGTGCGGGGCCATCTGCTGCCCGACGTGCCCGAAGCCCTGGACCGCTATCGTGCGCCCGCCCAGGTCGTCGTCGCCCCACACGGCCTTCGCGGCGGCCTTCATGCCCAGGTAGACGCCCAGGCCGGTCAGGATCGACGTGTCGCCGCTGCCGCCCATCGAGAGGGGCAGCCCGACGACGTGCCGCGTCTCCAGGGCGATGGGCTCGAGGTCCGCCGGCGTCATGCCCACGTCCTCGGTGGTGATGTAGCGGCCGCCCAGGGAGTCGACGAAGCGCCCGAAGGCGCGGAGCAGGGCCTCGGACTTGTCCGTGCGCGGATCTGCCCATATGAGCGCCTTGCCGCCGCCCAGGGGCAGGCCGGCCACGGCGGACTTGTACGTCATGGCGCGGGAGAGCCGCAGCACGTCGGTGACCGCCGCCTCCTCGGTCGCGTGGGGCCATATCCTGACCCCGCCGCAGGACGGCCCCAGCGTCGTGTCGTGCACGGCGATGAAGGCCTTCAGCCCGGCCGCAGGGTCGCTGCCGGCGACGAGCAGCTCGTGTCCGTGTTCGGTCATGTGCGCCAGTGTGTCCAATCGGGACCTCCGCGGGTGCAAGGGCTATATGTCCATTTTAGCAATTCTACGGAATTCGTCGCCAGGCCTCGCTTGGGCTTGTCGTAGGGGCGGGTTTGAAACCCGCCCTCCCCGGCGCCCGCCGGCAGGAATAGCCCTCTCCCATAGAGTGGGGTACGGTGCGGACGGCCTGTGTCCGCTATAATGCGGGCTGACGGAACCGACCCTGGCACACTGCCTGGAGGCTTCATGAGGACCAATATCATTCGCGAGAAGCTGAGCCGAGACGAGCCCACGGTGAGCACGCATATCCACTCGACCTGGCCCTCGGTGGTCGAGGCGCTGGGGCACACGGGGTTCTACGACTACGTGGAGTTCGTCGCCGAGTACGGCTCGTTCGACCTGCACGACCTCGACAACCTGTGCCGCGCGGCCGAGCTTCACAAGCTGGGCTCGATGATCAAGGTGGACCAGAGCCACCAGGAGTTCCTGGCGCAGCGCGGCATCGGGGCCGGATTCGGCAGCGTGCTGTTCACCGACGCCCGGTCGGCAGCGGAGGTGCGGGAGTGCGTGCGCATCGCCCGCGCCGACACCCCGGCGTGGAGCGGCCTGTACGGCGCGGCCACGAGGCGCAACACGTACATGGGCTACGGCGGCAACGAGGCCTACGTCGACCTGATCAACGACACCGTGGTCGCCGTGATGATCGAGAAGAAGGGCGCGGTGGACGACCTCGACGAGATCCTGGACATACCCGGCGTCGACATGGTCCAGTGGGGCGGCTCGGACTACTCGATGAGCGTGGGCCTGGCCGGCCAGCGGGGCAACCCGGACGTCACGGCGGCGCGAGACAGGGTGTTCAAGACGGCGCTGGCGAAG
This sequence comes from Dehalococcoidia bacterium, assembly GCA_965204975.1. GTDB lineage: Bacteria > Chloroflexota > Dehalococcoidia > Lucifugimonadales > CAJWER01. The sequence continues at coordinate 2,269,491 of OZ242024.1, read as the reverse complement.
GGCGTACCTCCCAGGGCCGAGGTGCAGACCTCGGACGACGCCAAGGAGTTCCTGGACATGGGGGTCCGGCACTTCTCCATCGGCACGGACATCACCATCCTGTACGGCTGGTGGCAGGAGAACGGCGAGGAGCTCTGGAAGACCATGGAGGACGCGGGAGTGGGCCGGGTCGAATGACCTCCCGGCCCCAGGAGCCGGGTTTGGCTACGGAACGCATCGTTTCGGGGGACCCGCAGGAGGAAGACCGCCCGGTCGAGGACAACCTGCGGCCACAGCGGCTCACGGAGTACATCGGCCAGGAGCGGCTCAAGTCCAACCTCGACATCTTCATCGCGGCGTCGAAGCAGCGGGGCGAGCCGCTCGACCACGTGCTGCTGCACGGCCCGCCCGGCCTGGGCAAGACGACCCTCGCCAACATCATCGCCCGCGAGATGGACACGCGCATCAAGACCACGTCGGGCCCCGCCATCGAGCGGCCGGCCGACATGGTGGCGGTGCTGACGCGGCTGCAGAAGGGCGACGTGCTGTTCGTCGACGAGGTGCACCGGCTCCACCGCGTGGTGGAGGAGGTGCTGTACGGCGCGATGGAGGACTTCGTCGTCTCGTGGGTCATCGACAAGGGGCTCAAGGCCAGGAGCATCAACCTGGCGATCCAGCCCTTCACCCTGATAGGCGCGACGACCCGGTACGGCATGGTCAGCTCGCCGCTGCGCGACCGTTTCGGGCACGTGTTCAGGCTGGACTTCTACGACGACGAGGCGATGCACACCATCGTGCAACGCTCGGCTCGGATACTGGACATCGAGGCCGAGGACGAAGGGCTGCAGCAGATCGCCCGCCGGTCGCGCGGGACGCCCCGGGTCGCGAACCGCCTGCTGAAGCGGGTGCGCGACTACGCGCAGGTGGTGGGCGACAACGTGATCACGTCGGGCATATCGCTGGAGGCGCTGGGCAGGCTGGAGGTGGACGGCCTGGGGCTGGACGACTCGGACCGGCTGGTGCTCACGACGATCATCGACAAGTTCGACGGCGGGCCGGTGGGGATCGAGACGGTGGCGGCGGCGATCAGCGAGGAGGCGGACACGATCATGGACGTGTACGAGCCGTTCCTGCTGCAGAAGGGCTTCCTCGACCGCACCCGCCGGGGCCGCGTAGCCACCCGCCGCGCCTACGAGCACCTGGGCCTGGCGTTTCCCCAGGACCGGCAGTCGGCGCTGTTCTAGCGGGCGCGAAGGCCTACGCGAACAGGTCGCGTACGGCCATGGTGAAGTCGGGGAGCGCGGGCGCGCCGGACAGGATGTCCGTGTCCTCGAGCTCCTGTAGGCTGACTGCCGGACTGTACACGGTCACCGACCTGGAGTCGGGATATACGACCCATACGAGCTGAGTGCCCGCTTCGAGCCAGTCCTGGACCTTGCCTCGGATGGCGGCGTGGGAGTCGTTGGGAGACACGACCTCGACCGCGAGATCAGGGGCCAGTTCCATATAGCCGCTCGGGGGCTCGTCTTCAGCCAGACGGCCGTAAGCCACATAGGATACGTCGGGCGCCCGTACGGTGTCGGGGTCACGCTGGAGGAGGAAGCCCGTTTCTGCGGCGAAGACCCGGCCTAAGTTCCTCTCCAGAACGTGGTTGCCGATGAATAGCCCGATTCTGTGCGCGACGTATCCGTGCCGTCCTCCAGCTGGCGCCATTACGACTAGGTCTCCCTTTACGAGCTCGGTCCGCTTGCCTTCGGCGGCAAGGCGCGAGGAGAGGGCGGGCAGGTCGTCCGCCGATACCAGAGTTACATGAGTGCTTGCGGCCATCGCTCACCTCACGGGTCATTCTACACGACGGCGGGTTCCGCGAGGTCTGGGCACGCTGGGCTCTCTTGACGCGCAGTCCGTCTTGTATTACGATGTGTATTACGTTGTGCAGGAGTCGGGAATGAGTGTCAGGACGGTCCGCCTCGACGACGATGCCGAAGCCACCCTGGCAGCCCTGCGCAAGCAGACCGGCCTGTCGATCTCGGACGTACTGAAGCGGGGTCTTGAAGCGTACGCGGAGGCAGTGCGCGAAGGGACGGCCGCCAGGCCTTTCGATATCTATCGCCGACTGGACCTGGGGCCGGGAGGCTATGCCATAGCCCCGGCTAAAGATGCGAAGGCCGCCGTGCTCGAGGCTCTGAGGGAGAAGCACCGGCGGTGATCCTGGTCGACACGGGCCCGCTGGTCGCGTTGTTCGACCCGGCAGACGGCTCCCACGGGCGGTGCGTCGAGGTCCTGGGGACGATCACGGAGCCTGTCACCACCACAGTACCGGTGATGACGGAGGCGTTTCACCTGCTGGGACCGGCTAGCGTCGGATCGCTGCGACTCATGGAGTTCGCCACCGCCGGAGGCCTGCAGGTCCTCTTCTTCGACGATCAAGCGCTCCGGCGTTCCTTCGAGTTGATGGCGCAGTATTCCAATGTGCCTATGGATCTCGCCGACGCCTCACTAGTGGCCATGGCCGAGCGGCTCAACCTGCGGAGGGTATTCACGATCGACCGCAACGAGTTCGCAACCTATCGGATCAAGCGGGGTCACGGCCACTTCGCCTTCGATGTGGTCGGATAAAGAGGCCCAGCCAGCACCGAGTGGAAGGTGGGCGGGTCCGGCTACGCGAACAGGTCGCGTACGGCTATCGTGAAATCGGGAGCGCGGGAGCGCTGACTTGTGCGGACTAGTAACTTAGTTTACTATGCAATCATATATCCAACCATAATGGGACCGGAACATGGCTACGACAACGACTCTCAACATGCACGAGGCCAAGACCCACCTGTCCAGGCACGTAGCCAGGCTGAAGCCGGGCGATCGGATCATCCTCTGCCGCCGAAACCTTCCTGTGGCGGAGATCCTGCCCATCTCTGAGCCCTCCAGTCAACCGCGCCCGATGGGCTTGGGGAAGGGACTCGCGGAAGTGCCCGATTCGTTCTACGATCCTCTGCCCGACGACATTCTCGCAGGATTCAGCGGGACTGATCCTGATGAGCTATAGGAGATGAGGCTCCTGCTCGACACGGTGGCCTTCATCTGGCTGGTCGAGGGCAACGCGAAGCTGAGCGAGTCCGCACAGGGGCTTATTGCCGATCCTGCGAACGAGGTGTACCTGAGCGCAGCGTCGGCGTGGGAAATCGCTATCAAGCACTCCATCGGACGCCTCATCCTGCGGGTGCCTCCAGAGGAATACGTTCCATGGCAGCGCAGCATCCACCGCGTCGAATCGCTGCCCGTCACCGAGGCGGCGGCTCTCCAGGTGCATAAGCTGCCTGCGCTGCACCACGACCCGTTCGACCGAATAATCATCGCGCAGGCTATCGTAGATGGCCTGGCGGTCGTGACCCCCGACCGGCAGATCGGCCGTTACCCTGTGCGCGTCGAGTGGTGACGTGCGCAGGGGCTAGTGGTCCTGCCTGGCAATCGTTGACGGGTGCCGCCGTGCCCGGTATTATCGGGCCTGAGCTTTGGGGGAAGCCTCCGAGTCCGCGCAAGGGCCGAGCCCACCCCTCCGCTTCGCAACACAACCGAACACTCTTTTCTGCCTGACCACGCGGACGCCAGGCAAATGGAAAGGAGTGCGTATGCCCACCGCCTCACTGCCCGCGCGGCCGAATCTTGAGCAGCTCAGGAACCAGGCCAAGGACCTCCTGAAGTCGTACCGAGCCGGACATACCCCGGCCCTCGTGCGCTTTCGGGAGGCGCTGCCCCGGCTGTCCGCCATACCCGACGCCCAGCTCGCACGACTGTCCCTGTCACTCCGCGACGCCCAACGCGTGGTCGCGAGTGAGCATGGATTCGAGAGCTGGTCGGACCTGCGGACACACATTGAACGAAAGGAGAACATCGACATGCTCGAAGTGACAATCGACCAGATACACGTGAATCCCTCCAATGACGCGAGGATCGTCGTCCTCAGGGCAAAAGGCGCCGACAGGTGCCTGCCGATCTGGATCGGCTCTGCCGAGGCAAATTCCATCGCGCTGAAGCTGGAGGGCAAGGATGTCCCCCGACCGCTGACCCACGACCTGATGGACTCGATGATCAGCGACCTCGGAGCCAAGGTCACCCAGGTCATCGTGAGCGAGCTGAGGGAGGACACGTTCATCGCCAGGGTGGTGCTCCAGCGGAACGGCACGACCATCGAGCGCGACTCACGGCCGAGCGACGCCATCGCGCTGGCCGTTCGCTGCGGAGCACCAATATTCGCCGAGGAGGACGTGCTCGAGCGCGCCGGAGTGGCGGTGAACCCGGCCACGGGCGAGCCTGACCCCACGGACGCCCGCTGGCCGTCATTCTCAGTCCAGAAGCGAGCGGATGCGCTCTCTGAGGATGCCATCAGCCTGTTCACGCAAGCAGACCAAGAAGCAAAGCGCCTGGGACGCCGGGCGGCCGAGCCCGAGGACATACTCCTGGCGCTGACTGGCCAAGCCGATTACGTGGGAGCCAGGGCGCTCTCGGACCTTGGCGCGGACCCGCAGGCCATCCGGTCGAGGCTGGAGGGCAGCGTGGGGCCGAAAGAACAGGCTCACCCTTCGCCAACGCCGGTCGAGAGCCCGGGCCTTGCGGACCACCCGGAGCACGATGCGCCAACCGAGTTGAGCGCGGCCAGCCAGCGGGTGCTGCGCCTTGCAAGAACGGAGTCGGAGCTGCTGTCCCACAGCCGGGTGGACACGGCGCACATACTGCTGGGCCTGGTTCTGTCCGGGGACGGCCCCGCGTGGCAGGTGCTAAAGGAGTCGGGCGTGGAGATCGAGGGCGCCCGCGCGGCTGTGCTTAAGGCACTGTCGTAAGGCGGACTACACCGGCTGTAGTCTTGCCGATGGCGCCGTAGAGGCTCCCGGTTGACGCTGCACAGACGGGGCGGTGTCCGGTGCTATGGCGCCGGGCGCCGCCCTCAGCGGTACACCTTGTCACGTCTTCCAAGCCTCACCACCAGGATGCGGACGGCATTGTCCTGGATGTCGCAGAGAACGCGGCAGTCACCTACGCGATAGCGCCACAACCGACCCAGTGGACTCGTAAGTGCCCGGCCCATGCTCCGCGGGTCCTCCAGTATGGCAACCCGATCCTCCATGTAGTCGAGTACGCGGCGGGCGGTATTCCTGTCGAGCTTCCTTAGCTGGTCCCGGGCTGTGTCGGAGTACTCAATCGTCCAGCCCAAGCTCTCTCCTCACATCTTCGGCGGAATGGACCCGTTCCTGACCCTTGCGGATGCGTTCGAGAACGTCTGCGGCAAGGTAGTAGTCCTCAACATCCTCGATGCCGCGGTCGATGATCTCTCGCAGGTAGAAGGCCTTGGTCCGCCCTGTTTGAGATGCCAGGAAGGCGAGCCGCTGCTCGGTCTCAGGAGCCAGTCGAATAGAGGTTGCCATGTTGGTACACTCCAGCGATGTGATATGTGTATTCAATATATCACAGGCACTGCACACAGCCACTAGTGAGGCGATATGAAGAGGCCATATCAGCCTTTCAGGCTACTGCGCGGGGCCGCAGTTGCGCCACCAGCGGAGTTCGTTGCTGCCGCGCTCGGCGCACGCGACCACGTCGAGGCGGCCGTCGCCGTCGATGTCGACCGCGAGCATCTGGGACGCCTTGCTCCAGTTGGCCTTGAGCGTCTGCATGTCCCACGGGCCTCGGGGGTCGCCCCTGTGCTTGAACATGACCAGACGCCCCTCGGCGCCCCAGGCTGAAGCGAGCACCTCGAGCTCGCCGTCGCCGTCCACGTCGGCCGCTATGGCATGCGAGGCGTAGTGGAACGGGTCGGCGATGACGTGCTTCCGCCACCTGTCGCCGCCCTCGTTCTCGTACCAGGCTACCTGAGCTCCCGGGGTCTCCAGCGAGGTCTTATCCGAGTCGTCGCCCCTGATGGCTATCAGTACGTCGACGCCCCCGTCGCCGTCCATGTCGACGATGTCGCCGTGGTTGGGCTTGACGTGGGTGTCGTCGATGACGTGGCGGGGCCACGGGCCGCTCGACGGGTCGCCCGTATTCTCGTACCAGGCCAGCAGGTTCGCCCCGCCGGCCGTGCCGACGAGGTCCAGGCGCCCGTTGCCGTTCACGTCGACGGCCCGCACCATGCGGGTCTCGGCGACGTTCGAGTCGATGATCGTCTCGCGCCACTCCCCGCCGCGCCGGTCGAAGTACGAGAAGCGGTTGCCCTTGACCCAGCTCGAGGCGACGACCTCGAGCTCGCCGTCGCCGTCGTAGTCGGCCACCTCGACGTCGTAGGCGCCCGGGAGCCCGCCTTCGCAGATGTAGTGGTAGGACCAGGACTCGGCCAGGCGGGGGCCGCCGTCGAACTCGAACCAGAGGACGCTGCCGCCGATGTTGTCGATGTTCACTATCTCGGGCTTGCCGTCGCCGTTGATGTCGGCGACCGCGTGCCGTTCGAGCCACTCTCCGGCCCGCCTGTGGACGACGTGCTTTGTGAAATTGCCCGCGCCGTCGTTCTCGTACCAGTAGAGGCCGACGCCCGTGTCGGTGCTGACCAGGTCCAGCGACCCGCTGCCAGTGAGATCGACGGCGGAGACGCCTATGGTGTACTCGTAGCCGTCGCCTATCAGCCGCTCGTCGAACTTGACGAACTCGTTCATTGCGACCTCCACGAGCATGGGATATTCAACCACAGAGGGCACGGAGAGCACAGAGTTATCGGGAGGCGGTGCATGAGAGGGGTGCTAGTCGCCTGCGGGGACGGGATCGCCGATGGGGTCTGGGGAGCGGCGGCGGAAGAGGCGGGCCAGCAGGTTGGGTATGCTCTCGTTGAAGATCATGTAGACGATGGGCAGCACCAGCAGCGTCAGTGCTGTGGAGCTCATCAGGCCGCCGATTACGACGGTTGCCAGCTCGGCGCTAATCAGCCCGCTCCCCTCGGTCTCGACCGCCAGGGGAAGCAGCGCGAAGCTGGTCGTGAGCGCCGTCATGAGGATCGGGCGCAGCCGCACGCGAGCCCCGGAGATCAGTGCCTCGTACACGCCCAAGCCCCGGGCTCTCTGCTGCTCCACGAACGCTATGAGGACGATGGCGTTGGTCACGACGATGCCGATGAGCAGGAGCACTCCCATCATGGCAGGGAGTCCCAGCGCGCGCCCCGTCACGGCCAGCGCCGTGAGGACGCCTATGAGGGCAAGCGGGAGCGTCAACACGATAACGAAGGGGTTCCTGAGGGAGCCCAGGCTGGCGACCATGACCAGGTATACGAGCACTATGCCAATGGCCATTGAGACGAAGATGGCCTGGAAGCCCTCGGCAATGTCGGCGAAGATGCCGCCGCTGATGACCTCGACGCCTGGCGGCAGGCGAAGGGCCTGGATCTTCTCGTCGACCAGCGTTCCGACGCCCTGGGCGTCGTCCGCGACTATGTCGCCCGTGATGGTGGCGGACCTGACGCCGTCGGTGCGGCTGATGGTGACCGGGCCCTCCTTCATCACCACGTCGGCGAGCTCTCCCAGCGGCGCCGCTCCCGCGGGGCCGACGATGGTGAGGGACTGGATCCGGTCGATTCCCCCGGTGGACCTGGGGTCCCCCGCGAGGACCACGTCGACGGCCTCGCCCTCGATGTTCATGGTCGTGACGGTCTGGCCGATCAGGTACTGGCTGAGCTGGAAGCCGACCTGGCGGGTGCTGAGGCCGATCATGGCCGCCTTTTCGGGGTCGACCTGGATCGATATTTCCGGCCGGGCCTGGGCGACGTCGCTCTCCAGGTTCACGATGTCTTCGACGGTGGACAGAGACTCTACAAGCTCCCCGGATGCCCTGGAGATGTCGTCGTAGTCGGGCCCCGTCACGAAGATAACGACTCCGCCGGTCGGCGGACCGTCCTGTACCTCGGATATGCTCACCGAGCGTCCAGGCTTGTCGAGCTCCGCCCTGAGCGTGCTGGCTATGTCTTCCGAGACGCCGCTGCTGATACGGGCGAAGAAGGTGGCCCGCTCCGGACCGCCCGGACCGCTGCCAAAGGCGATATCGGTCGCCCCGATGGTGACCAGCTGGACATCGGAGATCTCCCGCACGCGGTCCTCGATCTCGGCCACCTGGACAACCGTCTGCTCCACGGGGGTACCCGGCGGAAGAGTGAGGTCGATCTCGAGGTATCGGTCGCCGCCTCCGCCGAACAGGTTGACCGGGATGAAAGCCAACAGCCCGAAGCTCGAGGCGGTCAGCAGGGCCGCGACCAGCAGGGTAATCAGCCTGTGGCCGAGGACCCACTTGAGGACGACTACGTATGCCCGCTGCATCCACGTCTCCGGCAGCATTATCTCACCCTCGTCGCCGGCGCCCTCGGGGAGGTCGCCGGGGCGGAGCAGGTACGCGCCCAGCACGGGCACGGCGGTCAGGGCCACGAGGAGGGATGCAATCAGGGCGAAGGTGACGGTGAGGGCGAAGGGGAGGAAGAACGCGCCTACGAGGCCCTGGATGAACCCCAGGGGGACGAAGACTACGACGGTCGTCATGGTCGAGGCGAAGATCGCGGGGCCGACCTCCGTGGTGGCTTCGAGGGCGGCGCGCCACCTGTCGCGACCCGCCTGGATGTGACGGTAGACGTTCTCGAGCACGACGATGGAATCGTCGACGACGCGCCCCACCGAGATGGCTAGCCCGCCGAGGGTCATGAAGTTCAGGGTCATGTCCTGCCACGACATCAGCAGGGTGCCGGTGAAGACGCTGAGCGGAATCGACAGGGCGATAACGACGGTGGGGCGGAGGGTGTTGAAGAGCCCCTTGGCGACCGTGGGCCGTATCGTGAGCATGAAGGCGAAGACGACCGACACGGCGAACAGGAACCCGAACATCGCCTCCCTGGTGAGGGTGTCGATCTGCTGCTGGATGTTGGGGCCCTGGTCGGCAACGACGATGACCTCGACGTCGGGCGGGAGCCCCGTGATCTCGTCGAGGGCTTCGTTGACCGCTGTCGTCACGTCGAGCGTGTTCACGTCGGGCTTCTTGGAGACCTCGACGCCGATGCCCGGCTTGCCGTTGGTCCTGGTGATGCTCCTGGGCCTGCCGCCGCCGAAGGTCACGTCGGCCACGTCTGACAGCCGCACGGGCCCTGATGGGGATACCCCGACCACGAGGCTCTGCAGGTCCTCGATGGAGTCGAGCGTGTGGGTCGTCTTGGCTATGACGGCCTGGGACCCGTCGAATACGAGCCCGGCGGGCACTGTGAGATTGTTCTCGCTAAGCGCAGCTGATATCTGGAACAGGGAGACCCCGTTCGCGGCCATCCTGTCGACGTCCGCCACGACGCGGACGCTTCGCTCGACCTCTCCGGTCAGCGTGACGTTCTGGACGCCGTCGATGCCCGAGATCTCAGGCAAGATGCGGGACTCGACAATCTGCTGCACCTCGAGCAGGTCCCGGTCCGAGACCACGCTGAACTGTATGACGGGGAACTCGTCGGGATTGAAGCGTCCTACGGTGGGCTCCTCGGCCCCGGAGGGAAGGGAGATGTCGTTGACGGCCGTCTGGATTGCGCTCTCGGCATCCGCCATGTCGGTGCCGTACTTGAATGTGGCCAGGACGACCGCGTTGCCCTCCCTTGTCGTCGAACGTATCGATTCGAGCCCGGGAGTGCCGTCGATGACCCTCTCTATGGGCCCGGTCACGTCGCGCACAACGGCTTCGGGATCGGCGGCGGGGTAGGGAGCCAGGACTGTAACGAGGGGGAATTCGATCTGGGGGAACAGCTCGACCTGGAGGGTGCGGTAGGCGAATATGCCGGATGCCAGCACGAGGAATATGGCCAGCACCGCGACGGTTGGACGGCGCAGGGCCAACGAGGTTAGGAAACTCAATTGAGTATCTCCTTGCCTGCCAACCCCGGGGACGAGGCGCCATGCGCGGCGATGCTATGGGCCGGACCGGCGCTGAGGGGGAGCCTCGGCGTGTTGACTGTGGGTAACCTATACTAGCTTACGCACCAGACCCTCACAAGGGATTGTCCCCGGTGTACCAAAGGCCGTAAGCATCCGTACAGGGAGAGTAGCGATGGAACCGACCGTGCCGGTGCGGGACGAGGCTGGGAACGAGATCGGCAGGCTACCGGCCGAGACCGCCGCGATGGACTACCCGGGCATGCCGTGGCGGGCCGACCCGTGCATCGGGCGCGCTTCCGACGGCTCACTCTTCGCCGGGGTCCACAGCCGGGTCTTCGAGTCGGCGGACGAGGGGCGAAGCTGGTCGTCCTTCCCGGTTGCCTTCGGCGGCTTCGAGCGGATGAACAACTTCGGCGTACTGCCCGACGATAGCTTCGTCCTGCTCTACGAGACGCCGCCGGACGATACGGGAGTCAGAGGCATGGCGGTCGCCCGCTCGACCGACAGGGGCAGGACGTGGGACCCCGGCACGCCGCTGGACAAGGCCCCTTACACGGGCGCGCCCGGCGCGGACGGCAACAAGTTCTGCGCGCTGCCTGACGGCACGGTCATCGTCGCGGTAACGCTGCGCAACGGGGACGGAGTGCGCGACCACGACGGCTCCGATCTTCCGCTGGAAGAGCGCGGCATATACGACTACGTATACCGGTCGACTGACGGCGGCTCGACGTGGGGAGACAGGACGCTGATCGTCGACCACTGCTCGGAGACGTCCTTCCTGTCGCTCGGGGGCGGCAGGCTCCTGGCCGCGATACGCAGGCAGCGCTGGTTCTCGTACCCCGACGACCCGCCGGACCTCTGGAAGCAGACGGGCGGCGACCCCGGCATGGTGTACAAGCACCTGTTCCTGGCCGACTCGAACGACGGGGGCCGCACGTGGACGGGGTTGAGGCAGTGGACGAAGGTGATCGGCCACTGCCCGGGCGAGCTGGTGCGGGTGTCGGACGGGCGGATCGTGCTACTGCACCCGAACCGCTACCCGTACCCGGAGGGGGACCTGCGCGCCCGGGTGTCTTCAGACGAGGGCGCGACGTGGAGCGAGGAGTACTACGTCGTGAGCGGCGGCGCGGGCTACTCGGGCTCCGTCGTGCTGGACGACGACACCATCGTCACCGTCACCGGCAACACGCCGCTTCTGCCCACAGGCGAGCCGGCCGAGCCGTGGGGCATGCACGCCGTCAGGTGGCGTCTCCCGGACTGATCCGGGGCCCGTGGCGCCCAGCCGTATGGATGGGGCACACATCGTCGATCATCCGGCGTAGCGAGGGCGGGTTTCTAGCTGCCAGAAAAGCGGATGCGAGGGTCGACGACGGCGAGGAGGATGTCGGACAGTAGGGTGCCCACAACGGTGAAGACGCCAGCAATCAGGATGATGAACCCTGCCAGGTACACGTCCTCGTGCTCTATTGCCTGCAGCAGGAGCGGCCCGAGCGTGGGCAGGCTCAGGACTACGGAGACGATCACGCTGCCGCTGACGAGCGACGGCAGGAGGTAGCCCACGGTGCTGACGAGGGGGTTGATCGCCACGCGGACGGGGTACTTCAAGATGAGCCGCCACGAGGCTGCCCCCTTGGCGCGGGCGGAGACGACATACGGCTTTCCGAGCTCGTCCAGCAGGTTGTTCCGCATGATGCGAATCAGGCTTGCGGTGCCCGACGTGCCGAGCACGATGGCCGGGACCCACAGGTGTGCGATGAGGTCTCGCACCCTGGCCGCGCTCCAGGGTGCATTGGCATAGTCGGCCGAGAAGAGCCCGCCGACGCTCTGGTCGAAGTACGCGAACGCGATGTACATGAGCACGAGGCCCAGGAGGAAGTCCGGCACCGCCAGGCCCGCGAAGCCCACGAACGTGAACGCGTAGTCGCCCACCGAGTGCTGGCGGACAGCCGAGTAGATGCCGACCGGCACGGCGAACGTCCAGGTCACCAGGATGGTGAACGCGGTGAGGACAGCCGTCAGCCAGAGCCTGTCGCCGATCAGCTCCTTCACCGGCATGTCGATGTTGTGCCGGAGCTGGAACGACAGGCCCAGGTCGCCCTGCAGCAGGTTCCACATCCACGTGGCGTAGCGGATGTACTGCGGTTTGTCGAGACCCAGGTACCTCCGGAGCAACTCGACGTGCTCGGGGTCGGGCGAAAAGCCGTTGTCGCTGTAGAAGATGTCGATGTAGCGTTCGAGCTGGTCGCCCGGCGGCAGCTCTATGATGACGAACGTGAGCGCGGAGATTGCCCAGATCGTCAGGGCGGCCAGCAGCAGGCGGCGGACCAGGTACCCCAGCATCGGTCACCTCCCTTGCCCGGTGGGCAGAGGCTTAGCTGTCAGGTGTCGAAAGGACCTTGGTCAGACTACGCCTCTAACCCCGGTCTCGCAGCTCCTTGAACTTCGCGTTGGTCATGCCGGGCTGCCGGTACAGCTCGAATATGCCCTGCTCCATCTCGCGGACCTGGCGTGCGTGCTCCAGCACGTCATCCGGGTCTGTGCCGTGGGGGATCTTGGTGCAGCCGTCGAGGTCGGCGAGCACTATCTCGCCGGGGTAGAAGAGCAGCCCGCCGACGGAGACGGGCCTGTTGACGGACACTAGGTTGAAGACGCCGTGGCCCGGCACCCTGCCGGTGCCCCATATCGGCAGGCCGGCGTCCCTGATGCCCGCAAGGTCGCGGACCGAGCCCTCGACGACCGCGCCCGTGACGCCCAGCATCCGGTGGCGCCAGGCCATGCCGTCTCCGAAGCATGCGCCCCGGCCAGGGCGGGTGTCGACGTCCCGCATCACGGCGATGATGGGCCCGGGGGTCGCTTCGAGGGTGTCGTAGTACTCGTCCCACGGGATGGCGGCTGAGTCGGGGTCGTTGGTGGTGACCTCCGTCGTGACGACGGTGCCTATTGCCCTGCCAAGCTCGGGCAGCATGGACACGACCTCGGGGCCGGTGTAGTTCAGGGGGACGCCGCCTTTGGAGTCGAGCTCGTTACCGCCCTGGCTGCCTCCCATGCTCGCCACCACGGCGTTGAAGAGGGTCGCGGCGTCGAATTCCTTGAGCGCGTCGAGGGTCTCCGTCGATACGGTTGTCATCGTGTCCTCCGGGTAATGTGCGTGCTGGTCGGGCGATTATACCCGCCGGGGACGCTAGTTGGTGGTGGTAGCGTCCCGGTCTTCTCCAGTCGAAGGGGCCGGGTCGGGGAGGGCGGTCAGGCTGGTGGTGAGGGCGGCGCGGGCCTGCTCGTACTCGGCGGGGCCGATTTCGCCGGCTTCGAAGGCCGCGTCCAGGGAGGCTATGACGCGTACGAGGCGTAATCGCTCAGAGGACTCCGCCGGGGTGCGGCGGACGAGGGCGTAGGCTATCAGGGAGGCCATGACGAGGCCGAGCCCGACGACGGCAGCGTACTCCAGCCGTATCCAGGCCAGGCCCTGCAGGGCGCGGTCGCCGATGCTGGCCTGCGGGAGCGAGACTACCCGGTAGGGCACCTTTGCGCCGCGGGGCATGTCGGTGCCGGTGAGCAGCCGGTAGGGCCTCTCGCCTATCACCACTCGCTCGATCTCGCCCGCGCCGCTCAGCCCGCCCACCTCCTCGGGCACGAGGATCCTGAGCCCGGCCGCTCCGTAGGGCAGCGACTTGGTGAGCTCCAGCTCGGTCCCGTCGTAGGGGATGCTGTAGGCGTACATCACCTCGTGCTCGCCGGGCGGTACGGGCGCGGTGATGGCGAACCCGCGGTCCACCTGCAGCACGTCGGCCCCGATGAGTGCGGTGTCCACCGTCAGGTCGTCCGCATCGGGCGGCAGGCCGAACCGGAGGAGCTGCATCGGGCCCGAGCCAGGGATGTACGTGAGGTCGCTGTCGTTGACCAGCTTGACTATTTCGAGGGCCCACAACGTCTGGGTGGCCTTGTCGGCCCGCGCGAACAGCAGGGACGCGCTCGATGCCTCCAGCAGACTCTCGTCGGATGACGCGTCGTACACCGTGATCGTCATGGGCAGGGTCAGGCCCTGGACGATCTGCACTATCTCCCCGTAGACCGCGCCCTGGTACTGGAGGGAGACACCGAGCCTCTCGCCGGACGGCGGAGGCGGTGAGTCGAAGCGGAACCTGCCCTCCTCGTCGGTGATGGCCTGCATCTCGTGCTCCGGGCCCGCGCTGCTGACGAGGAACACCGGGAGGCCGGGGCCTACGTGGCCGCCCGCCGTACCGTCCATCACGACGCCCTCGATGGTTACCGTCGACCCATCCTGCGCCGCAGCCGCGCCCGCGGCAACGATGAGCAGCAGCATGACGACGGCGACGACCCGCGGGATCATTCGGCCTCCTGTTTGCTTGAGTCGTTGTCGTCGCCGAGAAAGCCTTCCCGGACTCGCCTGATCTCCTCCTCGACGCGGGCGAGCAGATCGGCCTCCCTGCCCGACTCCATTTCCAGCGACCTGAGGACGAGAGCGGCCTCGGTCATGTACTGTTCGCGCAGCACCTGGTAGTCCTCCTCGCCAAGGGTGCCGATGGCGCGCTCCAGCTCCGCGCTACGGAGCCCGGCCAGGGCGGCGTCCCACCGCCTGTCGAGCTCGTCGAGTGGCTCGGCGTCTGCCAGCACGCCGTGCGTGCCGCTCCGCCTCAGGAACGGGTACAGGATGGCAACGAGCGGGACCGCGACCAGGACGAGGCCGACCAACACCAGCAGCGGGCTGCTCTCGGGCGCTCCCGTCACGCGCTGGCGAGCCTGGCCGCCGGTGGAATCCGCAGGGCCGCGGCGGCGCGCTCCCGCCTGGGCGAAAGGGCGAGGAGCGTACCCAGCACGAAGAGCGGGCCCGCTGCCCACATCCACCAGACGAGCGGGTTGACGTAGACGCGGAACACAGCCCTGCCGTCCTCCTCGAACTCCGACGGCACTATATAGAAGTCCTCAAGCGGCGTGCTCCTGATGGCGGCCCTGGTGGAGGACATCCTGAAGTCGTGGTAGAAGGAGCGCCGCGCCTCCATCGGCCCAAGGTCGGAGCCCCCGGCGCTCGCCGAGAACCTGGCGACGACCTCGGACCTGTCGGGGTGGTCGGACCTGCCGAATCCGAGGTACGTGAATGTGTACCCGCCCAGGGACGCGGTGTCGCCAGGCTCCATCGAGAAGTCCCGCTGAACCTCGTAGAAAGACGAGGCGATGGCCCCGACGGCGAGCATCGATATGGCCAGGTGCACCACGTAGCCGCCGTAGCGCGGGCGGTTCCCCGAGAGCAGCCGCACGAATGCGACGGGGTAGCTCTCGCCCTTCCTGTGGCGCGAGAGGGTGCCGCGGACCCACTCGTGGGCTATGCCCGCGACGGCCAGGGCGACGACGCCTATTGCCACGAGGGCGACGGGCCTGTGGACGCCCGCCACGGCAAGGACGACCATCGTGACGGCCCCAACCGCGAGGGGCACGCGGATGGCCTTCAACACGCGCTGCCACGACGCGCGCCTCCACGGAAGCAAGGGCCCGATGCCCATTAGGACGACAATGACCAGCAGCAGCGGGCCGTTCACGCGGTTGAAGTACGGCTGTCCGACGACGATCATGACGTCCGCGGACGCCTGGGTGAAGACGGGGTAGATCGTGCCCCAGAGGGTCGCGAAGGCCACGACCAGGAACAGGACGTTCTGAGCCAGGAAGGCGCTCTCGCGGGATAGCATTGCGTCGAGGGCCTCGCGGCTCCTCAGCGTGTCCATGCGCCACGCGAATGCCGCCAGCGAGCCTAGCAGCGTGAAACCCATGAACGCGAGGAAGAGCCAGCCCATCGCCGACTGGGCGAATGAGTGGACGGACGGCACGGGTCCGCCCCTGTTTATGAACATGCCCATCTCGGCCAGGGTGAAGGCGACGGCTACGAGAACGATGTTCCACATGCGGAACATGCCACGCCTCTTCTGCACCATGATGGAGTGCACGAAGGCGGTCATCGCGAGCCACGGCATCAGCGCCGAGTTCTCGACGGGGTCCCAGGCCCAGTAGCCGCCCCAGCCCAGGATGGTGTAGGCCCACCAGCTACCCAGCAGGAGGCCGATGGTGAGGATGAGCCAGGAGATCATCCCCCAGGTGCGGCCGATGTCCACCCACTCGTCGCGCCCGCCCCGGCCGGCGAGCAGCGCGCCCATCGCGATGCTGAACGGCAGGGCTACGGAGATCAGCCCAGCCATCTGCATGGGCGGATGGATGAACATGCCGAAGTGGACGAGGAGCGGATTGATGCCCTGCCCGTCCGGGGGAGTGAACGACAGCCGTTCGAGGGGGTTCGCCAGGAAGGTGATGATTCCCAGGAAGAAGGCGAGCACGAGGGCTATCAGACCCGTGCTGAAGGGCGCGGTGTGCTTCAGGCCTGAGGCGAGGCCTCGAACGGCTACGACCGATATGACCGAGAATACGAAGGCGATGAACAGGAGCGACCCGGCGTTTCCCGCGTAGAAGGCGACCCAGGTGTAGGCGGCCGGCATCGCGAGGTTGCTGTTCTCCGCCACGTACCTGACCGAGAAGTCGTGAGTCACAAAGGCATAGACGAGGGCGGCGGTGGAGAGCGTGAGCAGTATTGGGACGGTGTAGAGTCCGTACCGCGCGCTCAGCACGAGCACGGGGACCCTCCGATAGCCGCCCAGGAGCGAGCCGACCGAGGCATAGGCGGCGGCCAGCATGGCGATGGGCAGGGCGAGGCCGCCGGCGTCGACGATCAACCGGCGTCCTCCCGGCCCTTGGGGCTGCCGCCCTCCAGGGCTGCCTCGATGCGGGCGACGTACTCGTCGCGCTCGGCGTCGGTCATGCTATCGGGCGACGCCGGCCTGGGACCGCGCCTCGTCATCAGGCGCACCACCATGTAGAGGGCCGCGAGGGCGAGGGCCGTGCCCAGGGGCGGGACGATCCACGCCATGAGGTGAACGCCCTCGGCGGGGGGCTCCAGCAGGACGGCTGGGCCGTACCGCTCGACGAAGAACTCCCTCACCTGTCCGTCGCTCCAGCCCTCGTCCAGCTTCTCGTCCACGGCGGCGCGCATCTGGACTGCCAGGGGGTGCTGCGACTGGTCGATCGACTCACCCGGGCAGACGGGGCACATCACGGACTTGTTGATCTGCTGGGCGCGCCGCTCCAGGTCGGGGACCTCGTCAGTAGTGGTACATGCCAGGACTGACACGGCTGTGACAGCGAGCGCGAGCCATGAGGTCGACGCTCGGAGGGTGCTGGTGCTGGGCGTCATTTCGGGTCAAGAGTAACATATGGGGAAGCTTCCGGCGTCTGCGCCTCCATAGGCACGACCTGAAAGGGTGCGCTCGCCTTGACACGGCCTGGTGTACTGGCTAGCATGGCTTATGGAGGGTATTCGTGAAGAAGACACCCGAGTTCCTCAAGAGGGCAGTTGCCGGTAGAGTTAGCATCGGCGCGCTCGCCTTCGTGCTTGCCTACACGACAAGTGGAAACGTGAACTGCCCGATGTGCGGCTACCAGGGCCTGCATCCCTGGGAGTGGGGCGTCGTAGTCGGCGTATAGCCCGCACTCAGATTCCCGACCTGGGAAGCCAGGCAGATTCTCCGCAGCTTCCACACCAGTTCCCGGCCTGTAGTCGAGGTCTGGTGCGTCCGTCAAGGCGGGACGAGGCACAGGCGTACGTACGCTAGATTCATCTCTGGTAACGCCACCTCTGGCCCGCCACCTGGTCAAGCCTGGGGCTGACCGCTCGGCCTTCCCGTATCAGCCTTTCTCCGGGGCAAAGTCAGCGGTATCATTCCACGACGATGCTCTCAGTGTGGTGGGACGGCCTGGTCCTGAACGTCCTGGCGTTTGTGCTGGCGGTGGCGCTGGACCGGCTGCTGCCTGAGCCGCCGGCCAACGTACATCCGGTGGTGTGGATGGGCCGGGGCGTAACCGCCCTGCAGCGTTGGGCGCCGGAGAGTCCCCTGGCTGCGGTCCTGTACGGCTGCGCCATCGTCGTCGCGTTGGCCGGGATTTCGGGCCTGCTCGCCTGGCTTGTGATGGCTGCCCTGATGTGGATGGGGCCATTCGCATATGTGGCCGGCGGAGCTGTGGTTCTGCGCACCACTTTCACGGTCAGGGGGCTATCGGCGGCTGCCAACGAGACACAACGGGCACTGGAAGAGGGCCGCCTGGACAACGCACGTGCGAGCCTGAGGAGCCTTGTCAGCCGCGATGCCTCATCGCTGTCCACACCGCTGATGGCCGCAGCGGCCATAGAGTCGGTGGCCGAGAACACGACGGACAGCTTCGTCGGGCCGTGGCTTGCGTTCGCACTGCTCGGAGTGCCGGGCGCGGTGGCGTACAGGGCCGTCAACACGCTGGACAGCATGATCGGCTATCGCGGACGCTACGAGTACGTGGGCAAGGCCGCCGCCCGGCTCGACGACGCCGTCAACCTTGTGCCGGCGCGTGTGAGCGCCCTGCTGCTCCTGGCCGCCGGTGCACTGGGCCGGCTGCCAGTCCGCCGCGCATGGAGGACAATGAGGCAAGACGGGAGCCGAACCGCCAGCCCAAACGCAGGCGTTACCATGAGCGCGATGGCCGGGCTGCTTGGCGCCAGGCTGGAGAAGCCCGGGCACTACCGGATAGGCGAGGGTATGCGCGAGCCGGGGCCGCGCGACATCGGCGCGGCAGTACGCATCATGGAGCGCACGGCCATACTGGCGGTGATCGCAGCCCTGGTGCTGCTGGCTGTGCGGCACGCGATCACGGGATGACAGGCAACTTGGACAAACCGTTCACGGTGCACGGCGGTCTCGATCCAGCAGAGCTGCGGTCGCTCGAGGCGCTGGGAGACGTGTTGTGCAATGACTAGCCGCAGCCCTGCAAGGGTCATCATGGTCCAGGGGACGTCGTCTCACGCGGGCAAGTCCGTACTCACCGCCGCCCTGTGCCGCATCTTGGCCCAGGACGGCTTCGAGGTCGCCCCGTTCAAGGCGCAGAACATGTCGCTGAACTCATACGCAACGCCGGACGGCGGCGAGATCGGCCGCTCCCAGGCGGTGCAGGCGGCAGCGGCCATGACGGCTCCGAGGGTGGAGATGAACCCGGTGCTCCTCAAGCCTGAGGGAGACAACCGCTCCCAGGTCGTAGTCATGGGGCGCCCCCAGGCGGTCGCCTCGGCCCGGGAGTACTACGACCTGAAGGCAGGGATGTGGGCAACGGTAACCTCCGCGCTGGACCGTCTCCGCTCGGACTACGACGTGGTTGTGATCGAGGGAGCTGGGAGCCCGGCCGAGATCAACCTCAGGCAGCACGACATAGTCAACATGCGGGTGGCGCTCCACGCCGATGCGCCCGTCCTGCTGGTCGGCGACATCGACCGGGGCGGCGTCTTCGCCCAGCTAGTGGGCACCATGGTGCTCCTGGAGCCGGAGGAGAGGGCGCTGGTCAAGGGGCACGTGATCAACAAGTTCAGGGGCGACCCGACCCTGCTAACGTCCGGACTCGACTTCCTCGAGGAGCGCACGGGCGTGCCGGTGGCGGGGGTTATCCCGCATTTCTCTGACATCCAAATACCCGAGGAGGACTCGCTGGGGTTCCCGTCAGAGCCGGAGGGCGACGCCGAGCCGGTGGTGGACGTAGCGGTCATGCGCCTGCCGCACACCGCCAACTTCGACGACTTCGATCCCCTGAGGCACGAGCCGGCCGTCCGCGTGCGCTACGTTGGAAGGCCTGACGAGCTCGGCACGCCCGACCTGGTCATCATCCCCGGCAGCAAGACTACCGTGGCGGACCTGGACTGGCTGCGGGAGCATGGGCTCGCCCAGCGTGTCGTGGCGCTGCGCGAACTTGGGACACCCGTGATGGGCATCTGCGCGGGGTTCCAGATGCTGGGCGAGAAGCTGCTGGACCCGGACGGCGTGGAGTCACCCAGACCGGAGACGCCGGGGCTGGGACTGCTGCAAGTGTCCACCACGTTCCTCGGGAGCAAGTCCACCCACCAGGTGACCGGGCGCGTGGTCGAAGGGCGCGGCCTCCTGGCGGGCTGCCAGGGCGCTGAGGTGACGGCCTACGAGATCCACATGGGCGTCACGTCTCACGAGGCCGCGCCACACCCGTTCACCATCGAGTCGAGGTCGGGCCAACGGGTGGACATCCCCGACGGGGGGCTGGACGACGAGGGCCTGACGCTCGGCACATACATGCACGGAATATTTCACAACCGCGCCGTTCGCCGCTCGGTCCTGGAGTTCGCGGCGAAACGCAAGGGCGCGGTCCTCCCGGCGGGCAGCGAGATCGACCAGAACGCCGAGTACGACAAGCTGGCGGCGCTGGTGCGCGCAAACCTGGACATGGAGCTTGTGTACCGCGTCGCGGGACTTACGCGGTCTGCCTGAGTTGGACTGCGACGGGTCGGTTAGCTGAGCGCTGCGCCGTCGCTGGGCTTCAGTCTCAGCGGCAGACCGGCAGCCATGAAGTAGACGTCGTCCGCCTCCGCGGCTACGAGCTGATTGACGCGACCAAGCTCGTCGGCGTAGGCCCGGCCCAGCTCGGTCGGGGGCATGACGCCGAGGCCCACCTCGTTGCTGACGACGATCCAGGAGGCGTCGCCTCTCCGGTAGACCTCCAGCAGCCTCTCGGCCTCCGGGAGGATGCTACTGCTCGACGACTCGAGGTCAGGGTTCCTCAGCAGCAGGTTGCTGACCCAGAGCGTGAGGCAGTCGAGGAGAACGGTATCGTAGCGGTGACGTGCCGGCTCTAGCGCGCCCGCGAGGTCGACCGGCTCTTCCAGGGTGTCCCAGTCGGCCGGGCGGCTCTTCCGGTGGGCTTCGATGCGGGCCTTCATCTCCACGTCGCCGGCCTCTGCCGTGGCCACGAAGAGGACTCTCTTGCCCCTTGCCGCCAGGCGTTGCGCATAGCTGCTCTTGCCGGCGCGGACGCCGCCCAGCACGAGGGTCAGGCGTTTACTCATGAGCTACTCCCTCGACGAGTTGGGGCGGCATCTATGGGCGGGAGAGGGCGGGTTTCAAACCCGCCCCTACAGAGTGGTGACTGACGACGCAATTTGGTATCGACAATGCGCCTACCATAGCGGCGGCTGGAGCAGCGATGGAATCGTGCTGAACAGGGCGATTCCCGTCAGCAGGACGGCGACTTCGGCCACCTCGTTCACTGCGCCGTAGGTGTCGCCCGTCATTCCTCCCAGCATGCCTGTAATCCACCGGCCCAGGCCGAGGGACATGGCGACTGCTGCGGCCAGCAGGACCAGCCCCGCCACGCCAAGAAGCAGCCCGGACGCCGCGGCTGCGACGGCCAGCCCGAACGCGACCTGTCGCCAGCTCGTTCCGGCCCGAAATGCGGCGCCCATGCCCTGCTCCCTGGCGTATGTGAATGCGGCCATCGTCGACAGCATTCCCAGCCGCGAAAGGCACGGGAATACGGCCAGGAGACCCGAGCGTATCTCTGCGGGGATGCTCGACAGGGCCGACCACTTCAACAAAAGCAGCGCCGCGCCTCCAATCACCGCGAACGCGCCGACGTGCGTGTCCCGGAGTATCGCAAGCCGCCTGGACGGCGAGAATGCGCCGAACAGCCCATCGCAGGCATCGATGAACCCCTCGGTGTGAATGGCCCTCGTGAGGACCAGCAGGACCGCGACCAGCAGCGCGCCGACCACGAGCGGCGGCAGGGCCTGTCTCGCTGCGAAGTCCAGGCCTGCCAGGATGCCGCCCAGGGCTAGGCCCACGAGGGGGAAGTAGGCGCGAGATGGGCCCATCTTCGCCTCGCCGCCGGGGGCTAGCGGGAAGACGGTCAGGAACCCGATTGCCAGTCGCAGGTCCCTCATCCGGCCTGCCCGCTCGCGCTCCCGGAGTCCCTGTCGGAGACGCCCGCCTCCTCGAAGGTCGCCATCTCGGACAGGCAAGCCGCGGCTGCTTCGACGATGCCCATCGCCAGCACCGCGCCCGTGCCTTCGCCGAGCCTCATGCCCAGGTCCAGCAGGGGCCGCAACCCCATGTGGGACAGCACTGTGCGATGTCCCGGCTCGGCGGACAGGTGAGCGGCTACGATGTAGTCCCTGGCGTTCTGGCACAGGCTGTGGGCAACCAGGCCGGCTGCGCCGGAGATGAAGCCGTCGAGCACGACGACGCGCCGGGCGAGCGATCCTCCGAGCACCACGCCCGCTAGCACGCCGATCTCGAACCCGCCGACCTTGGCCAGCACGTCGAGCCCGTCTCCGGGGTCGGGCCGGTTCACCTGGAGGGCGCGCTCGACGACCGCGATCTTGCGGGCGAGCTCATCGTCGTTCCGGCCCGTGCCGCGTCCCGTCGTCTCGGATGGCGGGCTGCCGGTCAGGGCCGCGGCTATGGCGCTGGACGCGGTGGTATTGCCGATGCCCATGTCGCCGGTGCCGATGATGTCGGCCCCGCCGTCGGCAGCCTCCAGCGCCAGATCGACTCCCGCCCTCACGCACGCCTCGGCCTGCTCGCGGGTCATGGCCGGGCCCTGAGTCATGTCGGCAGTGCCTCTCCCAGGGGCGACGACGCGCAGGTCGGGGTGCTCGGGCAGCGGCGAAGCCACACCGGCGTCGACGATGACCAGGTCCACGCCCGCCCTGCGCGCCATGGCGTTGACCGCCGCGCCGCCCGACAGGAAGTTCAGCACCATCTGCGCCGTGACCTCCTGGGGATACGCCGTGACGCCCTGTGCGACCACGCCATGGTCTCCCGCGGCCACGATGAGGGTCTTGCCCCGGGGTGCGGGCCGGTCGGTGCCGAAAATGCCCGCAAGCTGGACGGAGAGCGTCTCCAGCATACCGAGGCTGCCGGGCGGCTTGGTCAGGCGCTGCTGCCGTAGCTCCGCCGACCGCTTTACGCCGGAGTCGGCTGGAGTGATTCGCCCGACCACGTCGTCGAGCGGCATCCCTAGAACTCGATGCCCTGCTGGGCCTTGATGCCCTGCTCCTCGTAGGGGTGCTTGATCATCTTCATCTCGGTGACGAGGTCGGCGCAGTCGATCAGCTCCTGGGGGGCGTATCGCCCGGTGATGATGACGTGGAGGGTGTCGCGCCGACGCTCCAGGATGTCGACGACATCGGAGACGGGGACCCAGCCGTAGTGCATGGCGTAGGTGAACTCGTCGAGGACGATGATGTCCTCGTCGCCCTCCATTATCGCCTCCTTGCAGCGCTCCCACTGCTCCACGGCGAGGGCGGCGGTCCGGTCCATGTCCTTGGACAGCCAGGTGAAGCCGTCGCCCATCGCCTCGATGGGTATGTCCAGCTTGCCGGCGGCCCTGTGCTCCCCGAACCGCGCGCCGGTGTGCTTGATGAACTGGAACATCCTGACCCGGAAGTCCCTGCCCCAGGCGCGGAAGATCACGCCCAGGGCGGCGGTCGTCTTGCCCTTGCCCTCGCCGGTGTTGACGATGACGAGGCCGTGACGAACCCGGCGGCTCTTCGGGAACCGGGAGAGCTTTTCGCCGGACTCCTGGCCGCTCACGAGCCGCCTCCCCGCCGCGCCGGTTGCTTGCCCGAGGCGGCAACAGGTCCGGGAGCGATATTGTCGTGCCCCACCGCCCCGTTCGGTGAACGCTCGCCGGCCGGGCCGATCAGGCTTATGGCCAGCGAGCCGGTGACCGGGTCGGGGTACACTGCCGCATTCACGCCGAACGCGCTCGCTATTGCCTCCGGCGTGAGCACCTCGCCGGGCGTTCCCTCCGCGATGACCCGGCCGCCGCTCAGCAGCACCAGCCGGTCGCAGTAGCGCGCGGCCATGTTCAGGTCGTGGATGGCTGCGACAGCCGTCAGCCCGTCGTCGACGAGGCGCCGGACCAGGTCGAACACCTTGAGCTGGTGGAAGACGTCCAGGTTCGAGGTGGGCTCGTCCAGCAGGAGTACGCGGGGCTGCTGGGTCAACGCCCGTGACACGAACACGCGCTGGCGCTCCCCGCCGGAGAGCGTGTCGAGCGTCCTGCCGGCGAACTGCTCGGTCTCGGTCAGGCGCATCGACTCCCGGGCTATGCGGTCGTCCTCGCTGCCCTCGATCTGGAAGCGGCCCAGGTGGGGATACCGGCCCATGAGCACGAGCTCGATGGCGGTGAAGCCGTGGGTGTACGGCGCGATTTGCGGCACGAGCGCGAGGGTCGCGGCGACTTCGCGTGAAGACAGGGACTCCAGGTCCCTGCCCTCGAGCCGCACCACGCCGTCCCGATGGCGCAGGATGCCCGATATAGCCCTCAGGAGGGTGGACTTGCCAGCCCCGTTGGGGCCTATCAGGCCCACCAGCTCCCCGCGGTCGGCGTGCAGATCGACGCCGTCCAGCAGCGTCTGGGCCTCAACCTCGTAGGCGAGGCCCTGGGCGCTGATCGCATGTGGTCTGCCGCCGTTCATGTTCGGCTATTCGGCCAGGCTGAATGGTGTGTTCGCGGGCTCGGGGAAGTCCTCAGGCCACAGTATACGGGCGAGGTCCTCGGCCCCGCGAATGTTCCAGTACGAGAGCGTGGTGAAGTGCTTGCCCTCGACGATGTGGACCTGCTCGTTCTTGATTGCGGGGATCTCGGCGAGCGCCTCGTTGGCATACAGGCTCTGCCGGAAGTCCTCCGCGCCGAACTCCAGCGGCTGGGCGATGATGATGACCTCCGGGTTCAACGCGATGACCCCTTCCAGGCTGGTGGTCTGGTTGCCCTCGATGCCCGCCTCCTCGGCAGCGTTGGCTCCCCCGGCAGCGGTAATCACGCCGCCCTCGGTGGAGTTGCCGCCCGCGACCCACAGCTTGTCGGAGTACTGCGTCATCGCAAGTACCCGGGGTCTGGGACTGGCTTCTCCCGTCACGGCAATGAGGGAGTCGTGGCGCTCTCGGACCTCGGACGCGAACTCGACGGCGCGCTCCTCCTCGCCGAAGATGTAGCCCATCAGCAGTATGCTGTTGATCCGCGCCTCGGGGTCGTGCTTCAGCTCCGTTTGCACGACCGGGATGCCGGTGCTCGACAGGGCCTCGATCGCCTCCGCCGGGAAGAATGGGCTGGTCACCACTACGTCGGGAGACTGGGCGATTATGGTCTCAGGGTCGCGCGAAATCTCGGCGATGTCCTGGACCAGCGAGGCGACGTTCGAGTATGTCGAGTTCTTCGTGGAGCCCCCGACCCCCACGAGCCGGTCCCGGGGCACCAGTGCGAGGGTCATCTCGTCGTGCCCCACGGAGGCGGTAATGATGCGGCCCGGCTTGGCCGGGATGCTCACGAGCCCGTTCAGTCCCTCCACCTCCCGGGGCCAGTCGAAGTTGGAGGCGTCGACTATCCCGCGGACGCCCTCGAACGCCCTGGAAGGAGGCTCCGGGGTCGGCGTGGGTTCGGGCGTCGGCGTGGGTTCGGGCGTCGGTGTGGGCTCCGGTGTCGGCACCGGGGTAGGGGCCGCGGTCGGAGCTGCAGTCGGGGCTACGGTGGGCGCTGCGGTCGGCGGCGGCGATTCCGACGAACATGCGGCAAGAGCCAGCACTAGGACCGCTAGGGGAACTATGAGTACGCGAAGCTGTTTCGACACCATGACTCCTTTCAAGCTGTTCTATAGCGAATAGGCCTGTTTCTTGTTCTTTATCAGCAGGAGGATGAAGAACGGCGCGCCCACGAACGCGGTGAGGACGCCGACGCGGAACTCGGCCGGCTGGACCATCGTCCTGGCGACCGTGTCCGCAAGGATTACGAAGACCGCGCCGCCCGCGGCGCTCATGGGTATCAACACGCGGTGATCCGGACCGAGCACGAGCCGGATTACGTGGGGTGTGACCAGGCCCACGAAGGCGATCGTGCCGCTCACGGCGACTGCGGCTCCGGTCGCCAGTGCCGCGGCGGCGAGCAGGGCCGGCCGGGCCAGGCCGACCCTGACGCCCATTGACCGGGCCTCGTCGTCGCCGAGCATCATCAGGTTGAGGTCGCGGGACATCAGCACGATCACGGCGACGCCGCCCAGGATGAGCGGTGCGGAGATGCGCACGTGCTCCCAGGAGCGCGAGTCGAGCCCGCCTGCCAGCCAGAACAGGATCTCGCGCAGCGCTTCGTTATCGGGCAGCATGATTATGATCGCGGAGACGACCGCACCGAGGAACGCGTTGACCGCGACGCCGGCAAGCAGGAGGGTCGCCATGGAGAAGCGCCCGCCAACAGCGGCTATGCCGTAGACGAGGAAAGTAGCCGCCATCGCTCCGGCAAAGGCGAATGTTGGAAGCGCGAGGAAGAAGAGCCCGGTCATTCCCGTCGCGATGGCGACGACCGCGCCCACGGCACCGCCCGCCGAGACGCCGATGATGCCGGGATCGGCCATGGGGTTGCGGAACAGCCCCTGCATCGTCGCGCCGGCGACCCCGAGGGCCATGCCGACCGACGCGCCCACGACTATCCGCGGGAGCCTGATCTGCTCGATGACCAGCTGCTCGGTCCGGGTGAAGTCGGCGAGCTCGAGCCCGAGGAAGGACAGCACTATCGACGCTACGTGGCCGGCGGGTATGTTGACGGGCCCGAGGCTGAGGGAGACGAGCGCGGTTGCCAGCACCAGCGCCAGCAGGACCGAGAATCCCAACGCCAGCCGGGCGGTGACGCTCGACTGGCGATAGCCGCGCAGGCTCGTGAGCCCAACCGTCCTCGACACCAAAAAGACCTCCGCGGCTCTCCGCTGGAGGTCTTTCAATCGCTCTGCCCGGGACTTACCCGACGGCCGAGGGACCCTCTCTAAAATGCGGAGAGCGGTCACCTTCCGTTCAGGCAGGTCTCCTGGCTCGCGGGTGGACTTGTCCGCCGGGCCCTTCCCATCGACTCGTCGACAGTGGGCTCCGGCTCCCAATCCCGCATACAGTGGCGCAACCGCGGCGGCTTCTCACCGCCTTCCCTATTCTCCCTGGACGGGCACCTGAACGGGCAGTGTTCGTATGTTGTTTGCTGGAGGGATGATATGGCCCTCCCATTGGACTGTCAAGAGGTTGTTACTCTGCTACCTGGAATGTGAGGGCCCAGGCGACCCCCGCACAGCAGCCCGCTAGATGTCCCGGCCGCCCGCCGCAATAACGATGATCTCCATGATTTCATAGCTGGAGATAGACCCCAGGAATTCTTGTGTTTCGGGGTCGACCACAGGAAATACCGTAAGCGAATTCTCCATCATGCGCTGCAACGTGTCCTCCACCAACTCGTCGGGAGTCGCCGTCGGAGTGCCTTTACGTACGACAACCTGTAGTAGGGTAGTGCTCCACTGGCCCCTGGGCAGATAGCGCAGGAAGCTCAGGGAGACTATGCCGGCCAGGTTGTCGTCATCCACCACGACATAGTCGTGCTGTTCCGGAGTAGTCCAGTTATCGATGAAGCTCCGCACGGTTATTGACGGGTGCGGGTAGACCCGCGTGCGGTCCAGCACGTCTCTTACGTGGACGTCGCCGAGCACAAAGCGGTCCATCAGATGGGGGATGTCGCTGTCGTCGGCAACTTCTTCCGAGTGCCGGACCCTGCGCAATGCGAAGCTGATCCCCATGGGAGTCAGCAAGATGTAGCCGAACATGATCATTACCAGCAGTGAGAACAGGGCCTCATCTATTACATGCGCGTGCAGCATGACCAGCAGGAGGGCAATTTCAGCTACGCCTTTTGCCATCAGGCCGCTTGCCACGGCGACAGGAGATTCCAGCCTGGTGATGTATGCGCTGACGAAGGCGCCGGCAAATTTGGCGGCGAGCGGCACGAAAATCAGCGCTGCTATGACTTCAGGATGCAACTCGATGAAGGTCAGGTTGAGGTTCAGCCCTGCCGAGGCGAAGAAGAGTGGGACGAACAGGCCCTCCGCAGTGCTCCTCATCCCTGGCATGGAATCGTGCCTTAGCTGGTAGGGCAGCGGCGCAAGGGCGGCGCCGAATAGCAGGGCGCCCAGGGAACCATGGAGGCCGACCTCTTCAGCCAGCACTATTATTAGGAAGAGACCGCCCAGCAGCAGACCATAGGAAAGCTGGGGGACTTGCAACACCTTGTGCAACAGCACCAGTATCCGTGGGATAACCTTGTTGCAAACCAGCCACGTGACTATGGTGAATGCGGCCAGCTGCCCCAGGAGCAAAGCGACGCTAGTTATGACATTCAGGTGGCCTTCCGCGTCCAGGAAAGCATGTTCGCTGATGGCAAACCCGACAATGAACAGGACCAGCACTTCGGCGATTACCACACCGGTGAATATCTGTATCCCCACCGGCTCTTTCAGGTAATCTTCGTCTATTAACACCTTGGCTACAATGCCCAGGCTGGACAGGGACAGCACACCGGCGACGGCCATGGCCTCGGTAAAGGCAAGGTCCAATCCCACGTCGAACAGGACGTCGGTGGTTACCAGCATGCAGCCCACCATCGAGATGGCCACCGAAAGGGCGGCTGCAACGAAGAGCCGTCCGCGTACGGCAGAAACGAAGCCGGAGATGTCCAGCTCGTCCAGGCCCACCAGGAAGAAGAAGATGAAAATGCCGATGTTCAGCAGGAGTTGAATATCGCGGTTGGGCTCCACCAGTCCGGTTACCGGCCCGAGGATCACCCCGGCAATGGCGTAGGCGAAGATCGCGTTTATGCCAATCCGCTTGAATAGCCCCTCCAGCAGCTTGGCTACCATCAGGAGCAGACCTACGGCAAACAGCGCGTCGAAAACTTCCATGCGTCACCCGTCGAATCAGGCTGGGAGAGTGGATCAGTGGATCAAGACGGCATCACCGGCTGGCTACCGAATCGTGACTGCGACATCATATCAGAAGCAACTCAATCGATGGGGCCAGTCCGGTCTGTAATCCTTTCGATGCTCATGCCATACCGGCCACGATTCGTCCCGGCCGCACTCCCTTAGGTGGAAATCGCCCCGAGCGGCCACACCACTGACCATACTGGTTTGCATTGCAAAGTAAAGTTGTGTATAGTGGTTTGCGATGCAAACTTAACCTGCATGCATTCAGGACCACAAGGAGGCACACGATGCAGAGATCTGACGATACGGCGGCGCTTACGCCGGAGGAGAGTTGGAAGGCCATTCACTCGACGATGGAAGGGGCGCGCAGCTCCATGTATATCGCGGGCACGGCGACGATACTGTTGCTCTGGGGCGTCATAGCCTCCGTGGGGTTTCTGTCGCAGTACGCCGCCGAGAGCCTGGCGCCCGACTTCACGGCTGGCAACCCGTGGATTGCGGGGCCGATCTGGGGAGTCCTGGTTGTGGCCGGGATGGCGGGCAGCGCCGTCATCGGGAGCCGTGCGGGCAGCACCGACGCGTCGGGAGACGCCATCCGCCGCGCTGGAATCAGGGTGTTCCTGTTCTGGCTCGCCGTCGTGGTGGCCGCGTTCCTCGTGCCGGCGGCCGCGGGGATGTGGACTGAAGAAGCCGGAGACAAGATACCGCACGTCGCCATCGGCATAGTGGCGCTGGGCCACGTCCTCTTCGGCTTGATGCACCGCCCGGTGATAGCGGCGGTGGGCCTGGGCCTTGCGGCGGCGTTCTATGTCCCCAGCTATCTGGCGGGCGACGCGGCCCTTGCGGTGTCGGGAGCCGCAATGCTGGCGGTGGCCGCGATGGGCTGGGCGTGGATACGCAGGAGCGGCGTCCTGTGAACGACGACGAGATCGTACTCGACGAGACGATCCACCAGTCCACCCGGCTGCGGATAATGACCATGCTGGTATCCGTGCCGGACGGCGACCGCCTCGCCTACGGGTTCATCCAGGAGACCCTAGGCCTCACCGGCGGGAACCTGACCACCCACCTGCGGAAGCTCGAAGACGCCGGCCACCTGTCGATCACGAAGGAGGCCGACGGGTCCAAGCCCCGCACGTGGGTGCAGGCGACTTCCGCTGGGCTGCGCGCGTTCGCCGAGTACCTTTCGAACCTGCACAGGGCGCTGAACTGGTCGCCCCGGGCCTAGAGGACCGGACCAAGCTCGCCCCCCGCCAAATCGGCGCGGGGTGACTCTTGCCGGCTAATCGAGACCCACTATCACACCTGTGGTGCTAGCATGTGCCCGACACGAAATCGAGGTGCGTGGGATGGCTTCAGCGTACGTGAACGATAACGTCCGATACGAGCCGGACGAGAGCCCGCCCAGGCTGGTCACAGTCGGGTCCGGCCTCCAGGCGGCCACCGTAATCGTGGCGCCGGTGGTGCTGACTGTGGTGATCGTGGCCCGGATTGCGGACCAGGCCGACAGCTACACGGCGTGGGCGGTGTTTGCGGCGCTGGTGGTGAGCGGTGCGACCACCGTGCTGCAGGCTGTACGCGTAGGGCGTTTCGGCTCCGGCCACGTACTGATGATGGGCACCTCGGGGGCGTTCATCGCCGTCTGCGTCGCGGCCCTGGTCGAAGGGGGGCCGGCCACGATGGCGAGCCTCGTCGTCCTCTCGTCGCTGTTCCAATTCGCCCTGGCGGCGCGGCTCTCGGTGCTCCGCAGGATATTCACACCGGTCGTATCAGGCACGGTGATCATGCTGATAGCGGCCACGGTCATGCCGCTCGTCTTCGACACCATGAGAGACGTGGGCGAGGGCATCTCGCAGGCCGCGGCTCCCGCGGTCGCCACGGCGACCATCGTGACCGTGGCCTTGCTGGTGCTGCGGGCCCCGCCGGCATGGCGGCTCTGGTCGCCGGTCATCGGCATCATCGTCGGCTGCGCGGTGTCCGTGCCATTCGGGCTGTACGATACCCAGCAGGTACTGGACGCGGCCTGGGTCGGCGTTCCGCTGGGTTCCTGGCCGGGCTTCGAAGTGTCGCCCGGGCCCGCGTTCTGGGCCCTGCTCCCGGCGTTCGCGGTGGTCACGCTGGTGGGCGCGATTGAGACGATCGGCGACGGCGTTGCCATCCAGCGGGTCTCTCGGCGGACCCCGCGAGCGACGGACTTCCGGGTCGTGCAGGGCGCACTCAACGCCGACGGCGTCGGGAACCTGCTCTCCGGCATACTGGGCACGGTGCCCAACACGACTTACTCGTCCAGCATCTCGATGGCCGAGGTCACCGGGGTCGCCGCGCGTCGAGTGGGCGTCGTAATTGGCGTGACGTTCCTGGCGCTGGCTTTCTTTCCCAAGATCACGGCGCTCATCGTCGCCATCCCCTCGCCCGTGGCGGCGGCCTACATCGTGGTACTGCTGGGCTTGCTGTTCGTGCAGGGCATGAAGATCGTCATCCAGGACGGCGTCGACCATCGCAAGGCCACCGTCGTTGGGCTGGCGTTCTGGATCGGCACGGCCTTCCAGAACCAGTGGGTCTTCCCGGACGTGATTGGCGACGGATTCCTGGGCGTCCTGCTCGGCAACGGGATGACTTCGGGCGCGATAGTCGCGATCGTGTTGATGGCGTTCCTGGAGCTTACGGGCACGCGGCGCAGACGCATGGCAGCCGCCCTGGACGTCGAAGCCCTGCCGGCGCTGGAGGAGTTCCTCCGGGCGCTGGCCTCGAAGGCGGGATGGAACGCCGCATCGACCGAGCGGCTCGTGCTGGTGGGGGAGGAGACGCTGTCGAGCATGTTGTCTGGAGGAGACGATGGGCCTCCGGAGGACGAGCCGAGGCGGCTGGTCGTGAACGCACGCACGGAGGGCGGCGGCGCGGAGCTGGAGTTCCTGTCGGCGACAGAGGGCGAGAACATCGAGGACCGGCTGGCGTACATGGGGGAGACGCCGGAGATACAGGACGACCGCGAGATATCGTTCCGCCTGCTGCGCCACTACGCTTCTTCGGTGCGCCACCAGAAGTACCACGGCGTGGACATCGTCACGGTGCACGTCGACGGCCCGCGATAGAGCCGCCCTGCTCGGGCAGGACCGGATCCCCCGCCATGACCCGCGCGACCTTCGGAAGCAGGGCGGCTCTGAAACCCGCCCCTACGGCGTAGGCAAGACTAGCCGGTGCTAGGACCGGTTCAACTTGGTCACGCGACCCCCGATGAGCCATTCGGCCACGTACAGGTTGCCATTGGGGTCGACCGCCAACCCGTGGGGGCTGTTGAACTTGCCGGTCTCCAGCAGGCTTGTGGGCACCACCTGCCCCTGGTCGTCCGTATTGTTGGGCCAGCCGTCGACGTCGCACACCTGCTCGTTCTGGCCAAGGTAGGTGAGCAGCTCGTCGTTAATGTCGGTGACAGCCAGTCGCGCGCGCAGCTCGGCGATCACCATCAGGTCGCCGTGCGTCACGAAGCCGCTTGGCGTGGTCAGGAAATCGGTGCCGAAGGACCGCTTGAATGCGCCCTCCATGTCGTAGACCTGGACGCGGGCATTGGCCCGGTCCGCCACGTAGAGCTCCGGTTCGGACTTGCGCCGGTCGATGAAGATGCCGTGAGGGCAATCGAACGCTCCCGCCCCCTCCTCGCCGTTGATGCTGCCGACATAGTCGCCATCTCCGGTGTACCTGTGGACATGGCTTGCGCCATACCCATCGGCCACCCAGACGTCGCCGTTGCCACCGAATCGCTCCTCGTTCACCGCGACAGCCGTGGCGGAGTAGCGAGTGGAATCGTAGGCCGGGTGAGGAGGCGTCCCCAGCCTCATTACGACCTCCCCGTCCAGCGTGGTCTTGATCACCTGGCCGGGCACAGGCGCTTCGCCCGGAGGATACTCGTACCCGTGGCTGTGACTCCTCTTGGAGCCATTGTCCGCTATCCACAGGAACTCGGTCCCGCCCTCGTTGACCAGGGTCATCCCATGGGCGTCGGCAAAGTCGCCCTGCCACTCGGACAAGAAGTTGCCGTCCCCGTCGAAGGTCATCACCGTCGGGTCGCCGGGGTGGCAGGTCATGACATTTCCCGACTCCGTGACGACGATGCCCGGATGCGCCCAGCCCATGCGGGCGCTCTCGCTATCGGGGATCTTGGCCCAGTTGTCGACCCAGTCGTATGTATTCTCTTCGCTGCCTACACGCATGGTGCAAACCTCCTGTACTCGCTCCTGCTTAGGAGGGCGGGCACGCTCCGGTCCTATGGGTTCAGGATGACCTTTGTGTACCCGTCGATGCGCTTGTCGAACTTGTCGTAGGCATCGACCGCGTCGCCCAGCGGCACCTCGTGGGACACCACGAAGCTGGGTGTGGCCTTGCCGGAGATGATCAGGTCGCGCAGATATGCGTTGTAGCGCTTGACGTTGCACTGACCGGTGCCCAGCCTGAGTCCCTTCTCGAACAGCCTGCCGAAGTTGATGGACAGAGCGCCCCGCTTTGCCCCTTCGTCCACGCCGCCCGGGTCCGAAGGCACGTACAGCCCCGGGATGCCCATGATGCCGGTGGGGTTGATCAGGTCGATCATCTGATTGAGGACCACGTTTGGGACCTCGTCCTGCTCGCCTCCGGCGGCTGACGACCCTTCGGCAGCGGCCTGGTAGCCCACGGCGTCGACGGTCTTGTCCACGCCGTCGCCCCCGCGCATGTCCCTGATCTGCTGCACGGGATCGCCGTCATCGAAGTTGATGGGGGTGGCGCCGATCTCGCTGGCCTTGTCCAGGCGCTCCTGCACGTGGTCTATGGAGTAGACCTCCGCCGCGCCCCTGATTATGCAGCTGTAGGTGGCCATCAGACCGACGGGGCCCGCGCCCCATACGGCCACGCTCTCGCCGGGGCTGACCTCGGCAAGCTGCGTGCCGTGGTAGCCGGTGGGGAATATGTCCGCCAGCAGCGCGAAGTCCGACTCGAACTCATCACCGGCCGGGAGAGGCAGGCAGTTGAAGTCCGCGTGGGGCACCTGCAGGTACTCGGCCTGGCCGCCGCGCCACGGCCCCATGGCGACGTACCCATACGCGCCGCCGGCGAATCCGGGGTTGACCGTAACGCAGAAGCCCGTAAACCCCCGCTGGCAGTTCTTGCAGAAGCCGCATCCAACGTTGAACGGCATCACGACTCTGTCGCCCACGGACAGCGACTTCACTGCGGATCCGACCTCTTCGATCACGCCCATGTTCTCGTGGCCGAATATGATGCCCGGTTCGGCGGCAGTCCGACCCTCGTACATGTGCAGGTCGGAGCCGCAGATGCAGCTGGAGGTGATCTTGACGATCACGTCGTTCGGGTGCTGCAGCTCGGGATCGGGGACTTCGTCTACGGATACACTGAACGGTCCCTGGTAAACGACGGCTTTCATGGAAGCTCCTCCTTAGCCGGTGGACTACTAGTGATACTCGGCAGGTTTTCCTGAGTCGCCGCGAATCTTATCAGGCTGGCATATGTTTGTCTAAACGCCGCCTGTCCCAAGGGACGTCTTTGCAGCCATGGGTGGATAACGCTGGCGGCAACGCGGCAGCGTTGGATGTAGTCGGCCCCAGTCTCAACAGGATTCCACCCGCGCGGGACCTGCTGCGAAGGATGCACTTGTTCGCTTAGGACCCCCGACCCAGCGCGGTCCCGAAGCCGCTCTCGGCTGGTCGTATACTATTAAGCTATTGGGTGCGATAGCGATCGACTCCAGGAGGGTGTCCAGGCGATGACAGAATCCAGCTACACGATGGGATACAGCGACGAGTTCAGGCAGCTGCTCGACCGGCGCAGCGCGCAGACCCATGCCGCGCACCTGCTGCCGCATCTGCAATCGGGCCAGCGCGTCCTCGACTTCGGGTGCGGCCCGGGGACCATCTCCGTGGGACTCGCCAGCGCTGTGGAGCCGGGTGAGCTTCACGGCATCGACATGGAAGAATCGCAGATCGAGCTGGCCTCGGCAGCGGCAAAGGCCGGCGGCCACGACAACGCGACGTTCCACGTAGGCGACGTGACCGCGCTTCCCTTCGACGACGGATACTTCGACGTGGCGCACTGCCACGCCGTGCTCATGCACGTGGGGGACACGGAGGCGGCGCTGGCGGAGGTGAGGCGCGTGCTGAAGCCCGGCGGCATCATCTCGGCCCGGGAGTTCATCGTCGGGTCTTCGTTCCTGGAGCCCGGCGCGGACGAGACGCAGCCCGCCTGGGACACGTTCGCGAACCTCCTGGCGGCCAATGGAGGCCACCCGAACATGGGCAGGGAGCTGAAGAACGCGCTCCTGGATGCCGGGTTCTCAGACATCGTGGCGACCGCATCATTCGACTACTTCAGCTCCGCGCCGGACGTCGCATTCCTGCATGCGTTCATCATGGACTGGTTCTACAAGCCCGAGGTTGTGGGTGCTGCGACG
Source organism: Dehalococcoidia bacterium (assembly GCA_965204975.1). Taxonomy (GTDB): domain Bacteria; phylum Chloroflexota; class Dehalococcoidia; order Lucifugimonadales; family CAJWER01. Next base: position 2,234,555 of record OZ242024.1, on the reverse strand, counting down.
AAGTTCGGCCTGGCCACCCAGGAGCAGTTCGACGAGTGGAAACAGGGCCTGGAGGAGTGGAAGAGCCACCCAGGCGCCGTCGGGGCACTGGCCTTCGGCGAGGCGATAGCCCGCAAGCCCTGAATGCGTCCGGCCTGCGCGCATGTATAATGGCCGCCGTTGTCCGGGCGGCCATCGGCGTCGGTGAGCCGGCTGCCTACTCTTTGACTCGCAGGTAATGCCGATGGACTTGGCACTGCTCTGGCTCCAGCTTGGCGCTTTGGCGGCGGTCATCCTGATCGCGTCGCAATTCCTGGCGCGTTCCGCCGATACCGTTGCGGAGAAGACGGGGCTGGGACGCTCGTTCGTCGGCGTGGTGATGCTGGCTACGGCCACGTCGCTGCCGGAGATGGGGACGGGCATCAGCGCCATCGTGCTGGCGGACGCGCCGGACCTGGCCGCCGGGGACGCCTTCGGCAGCAACCTGTTCAACCTGATGATCATCGGGCTGGCCGACCTGTACTGGCGGAACGGGCCGATTCTCACGGCCGTGAGATTCACGTCGATAGTGGTAGCGGCGCTTGGAGCGGGGCTCGTAGCCCTGGCCATCGGGACCATCTACATCCACACCACGACGGACGCCATGTCGGGGTGGTACATCAGCCCCGTGTCGGTCCTGATGATCGTGGCCTTCGTCGCGGCGATGCTGCTGGTCTATCGGCACGAGCAGGGGGGCGGCCCATCCGGGGAGGCGGAGGGGGAGACTGAAGACCACGCCATGTACGCCGACAAGAGCCTCCCGAAGGCGTTCGCCATATACTTCGCCTCGGCAGGGGTCGTCGTGGCGGCCGCCGTGTGGCTGGCGCTGACGGGCGACGATCTGGCCCACGCGATGGGCTGGGAGGCGAGCTTCATGGGGACGCAGTTCCTGGCCATAAGCACTTCGCTGCCCGAGATCGCCACGTCGTTCGCAGCCCTGCGCCTGAACGCGCCCGACCTGGCCATCACCAACGTGCTGGGCAGCAACGTGTTCAACATGGGGTTCGTGCTGTTCGTCGACGACTTGGTCTACTCGCAGGGCGTCGTATGGAGCAACGTGTCCCAGGTGCACATCCTGACCGGCCTGATCGCCATCCTGATGACGGCCGTCGTAATCGTCGCCGTGCTCACACGGCCAAGGGCCAAGCTGGGAGGGGTGTGGACGCTGGAAGGGGGCGGCCTGGTGGCAGCCTACATAGGAGCGAGCGTGCTGATCTTCGCCCTGGCGTAGAGGGGCCGGGCGATGCCGCATAGGCAGCTTGACGTGTCAACCTCTATCTCGCTAGGCTGTCAAGAAGCCAACCCAGAAGGAGCATTCCGCAAGTGGTCGCGCAGACTCGACAGCCGATAGAGGGTCACGAGGTCCATAGCCGACGGTTGATCCAACACGCCGAGGAGCAGCTCGCCAACGGCGACAGGCTGCAGGCGTCCGAGAAAGCGTGGGGAGCTGTGGCCCACTCTCTCAAAGACATCGCGGCGCAGCGCGGCTGGCGATATCGCACGCACGGGCATGTCTATGAGGTTGCGGCGCGCTTGGCCGAGGAGCAAGGCCAGCCGGACATACAGTCTCTGGTTTCCGTAGCTACTATGTTGCACCAGAACTACTACGAAGACCTGATGCCTGAGGGTGTCATCCGCCACAACATCGGCCAGGTGAAGAAGCTGCTGGATATCCTCAGGGGCTGCTAGAGAAGGGACAGTACGCGCTCGACGAAACGGTGTACCACCTCGCCGTCCTGGGCCAGCTCGTAGTCTTCCATGAAGCCATGGTAGAAGTTGGCGTGGAACTTCTCCGCCATTCCAAACTCACCCCTCAAGGCGGGATCGTCGATCTCGTCGGATAAACGCGCGACGGCGTTCTTCATCGCGCTGTGACTGTTGGGCGCCCAGCCCCGTTCGCTGGCCACGGCCATCACGGCGTGTGAAGCTGCGCCCCATAGCTTCTCCGAGCCCTGAAGAGTGTCGCCAGCGGCGATCTCTCTGTCGGCCGCCACGAGGAGATCCCGGGCCATCTTGACGTGCTGCCGGGTGTTCATCGCAGCCACGACCATCGTCATGCTACCTACCCCCTTGCCGCTGCGCCAATGCTATAGCGCACAGGCGCGAGCCCCCGCTTGTCGGTCAGATCCTGCGCCTGGCTATGAGGGGAACGAGGTCCGCGAGGGAGTCCCGCTCCCTGGTCTGGGGTATGGGTTCGAGCGCCTGGAGGGCCTTCCGGCTGAAGTCGTCGGCCACCCCGTAGGCCTCCTCGATGATGTCAGGCTGCCGGATGAAGTCGACGGCCTGCTCCAGCAGTACGCCGTCGTCAGGCTGCTGGCAGTACGCCGCGACGGGGTTGCCGTTCCCGCGCCGCTCCAGCGCGATTATGGTGGGCAGGGTCATTACCCCGTGGGCCAGGTCGCTCCCGACGGGCTTGCCGGTCTCCTCGCTCGTCCCCTGGAAATCGAGGATGTCGTCGACGATCTGGAACGCCATGCCGAGGTTGTACCCGTAGTCGCGCAACGCGCTGACCGGGTCGTCCTCTGCGCCGCTGACCACGGCCCCCGACTGGCTTGCGGTCGTGAACAGGGTTGCCGTCTTCATGTATATGCGTCCGAAGTACTCATCGCGGGTCACCGAGGCGTCGTACGCCTTAGCCATCTGGACGAGCTCGCCGCTCGAAAGCTCCACGATTGTCTCCGCGAAGCGGCGCATGGTCGGGATGCTGCCCGTGTCGCATACGAAGGTCGCCGAAGTCGCGAACATGAAGTCGCCGACCAAGACGGCGGCGCTCTTGCCCCACTTGCCGCTGATGGTCGCCCGCCCGCGCCTGAAGTCCGAGTTGTCGATCGTGTCGTCGTGCACCAGGGTGGCGATGTGGAGCATCTCCACGCCCGTGGCCATCAGCCTGGCCTTGCTGCCGTCATTGGGATGGAACCTCGACGAGAGCAGGGTGACCGCCGGCCTGATGCGCTTGCCCGTGGTTGCCAGCACGTGCTCGAGCATTTCCATGATGAAGGGAGGGTGGCCCTGGGCCAGGGAGCGCAGGGTATCGCTCACCCTGTCGAGCTCTTCCTGGACGGGCGAGTAGACGCGCTGGAGCGCGGTGCTGAGGTCGGCTGCCGAGGCCTGCTCGATCGGGCCAGTCGTTGTTGTAGCTCCGGTAGTGGTCGCCAACTAGGCTCCGATCTTCTCGGTCTCTTCTTCGGCGATCGCCTCGTCCAGCTTGGCGAACAGCGGCTCCGGGGTCCCGAGGGCTTGCCCGACCCTGAGGTTCTCGGGCGACCAGGTCCAGTCGAGCTGCTCGGCGTCTCCCTCGAAGCCCAGCATGGCATGGAGCTTGTTCGAGCTGAATGGCAGGAAGGGGCAGAGGGCGGTCTTGAGGCAGTCTATCACGGCCAGGCACGTCCAGAGGGCCGAGCCGGCGGCGTCCCTGTCCGTGCGGATGACGCGCCACGGGCTCTTCCGGTCCAGGTAGGCGTTCGCGGATCGCGCCACGCTCATCGAGGACTCGAGGGCCGCGCGGAAGCGGCACGCCTCCAGGTGCTCGCCGGCCTCGGCGAGCCCGCGCCGGGCCTCGTCCAGCAATGCGCGGGATGCGTCGTCGAGGTCCCCATGAGGGGGGACCTTGCCGTCGAAGTTACGGTAGGTCATGGTGAGGACGCGGTGGACGAGGTTGCCGTAGGTCGCGACCAGCTCGTCGTTGTTGCGGCGCACGTACTCGCTCCACGAGAAGTCGGAGTCGCTCGTCTCCGGCATGGTGACGGCGATCACGTAGCGCAGAGGATCGGGCTCGTACCTGTCCAGGTAGTCGGGAAGCCAGACCGCCCTGTTCCTGCTGGTGGAGAACTGGAAGCCCTCCAGGTTCAGGAACTCGTTGGCCGGCACGTCGTAGGGCAGGTTGAGGCCGCCGTAGCCCATCAGCATCGACGGCCAGATGATCGTGTGGAAGGGTATGTTGTCCTTGCCCATGAAGTAGTAGGCGCGGCAGTCGTCCTGCCAGAAGTCGCGCCACCGCTCCGGCTCGCCCCTGTTCTTCGCCCACTCGATGGAAGCGGACAGGTAGCCGATTACGGCCTCGAACCAGACGTATATCCGCTTGCCGTCGTAGCCGTCGAGCGGGATCGGGATGCCCCAGTCGATGTCGCGCGTGATGGCCCGGTCGTGGAGTCCGCCCTCCAGGTAGCCGATGGAGAAATTTCGTACGTTGGGACGCCACTGGTCCTGCGGCCGTATCCACTCCAGGAGCTGCTCCTCGAAGGCGCTGAGCCTGAGGAAGAAGTGCTCGGTCTCCCTGATCTCAGGCTCGCTGCCACAGAGCTTGCACGCCATACCGATCAGGTCCTGCGGGTCCAGGGTCCGGCCGCAGTTGTCGCACTGGTCTCCCCTGGCCTGCTCGAAATTGCAGTGAGGGCACGCGCCCTCTACGTACCGGTCCGCTAGGAACCGGCCATGCTGGTCGCAGTACGGCTGCATCATCGTGTCCAGGTAGATGTAGCCGTTGTCCTTCAGCTTCAGGAACATGTCCTGGGCGACTTCGGTGTGATTGGGCGTGTGGGTAGAGGTGAAGAGGTCGTACTTGATACCCAGCCGCTCCCAGTTGTCCAGGAACTCGGCGTGGTAGTGGCCGAAGACCTCCTCCACCGAGACGCCCCGGCTCTCGGCCGCCAGTGTGACGGGCGTGCCGTGGGAGTCGCTGCCGGACACCATCAGCACGTCGTTTCCGCGCATCCGGTGGTAGCGGGCGAAGATGTCCGCGGGCACCATTGCGCCCGCAATCTGGCCCAGATGTATGGAGCCGTTGGCGTACGGCCACGCAACGGCGACGAGGACTCGCTCTGGCATAGGCTCTGTCAGGTGATACTGGGGAACATATGAAATGGTATCACACTCAGCTTGGCCGGGCCTGAGCTTCGCGTTGTCTCAGGGCTGGCCGCCAGCCGAGTCCAGCCACATGCGGTAGGCTTGGCGCCTAGGCAGGCCGGTCGCCTCGACCACCTGGGACACGGCGTCCTTCGCGTGGGCTCCCTGGGAACGGAGCTCGGCCAGCATCGTCCTTGCCTTATCCTCGGCGGCGCCCTCGTCGACGGGCTCGCCGCTCCCGCCCTGTATGACCAGGGTGAACTCGCCTCTGGGCTCCTGGAAGTGCACGGTAGCCTGGGAGACCGTGCCGCGGAAGACCTCCTCGTGCAGCTTGGTGAGCTCGCGGCAAACGGCGATGGGGCGGTCGCCGAGGGTCTCCGCGATGTCCCGTAGGGCGTCCCTCAGCCGGTGGGGGGTCTCGAGAACGACAAGGGTCCGCTCCTGCGAGGCGACGGACACGAGCATCTTCACCCGGTCGGCGCGCTTCTTGGGCAGGAAGCCCAGGTACACGAAGCTGTCGCCATACAGCCCGGACACCGAGATCGCGGCGGTAGGGGCCGAGGGCCCCGGTACCGTCGCCACCGCATGCCCGGCCTCGGCAGCGGCCTCGACGAGCCATGGGCCCGGGTCGTTGATACCGGGCGAGCCCGCATCGGTCACCAGGGCCACGTCGTCCTCGGCAAGCCTCGCCAGGATGACAGGGAGCTTTGCCGGGCTGTTGTGCTCGTTGTAGCTCGTCAGGGGCGTACCGATCTCGTACCGGTTCAGTAGGCGTCGCGTGACCCTCGTGTCCTCCGCGGCGATCAGGCCCACTTCAGACAGGATGCGCAGCGCCCTCAGGGTGATGTCCTCGAGGTTGCCGATGGGCGTTGCGACGACGTACAGGGTTGGCATGGGGGTATTCTAAGCGATGGATATATTCACCACAGAGTACACAGAGACCACAGAGGGCAAGAGCGCGGAGTAGGATCGGCGTGAGGTGCAGTGAGGTGGTAGACTACGGCCACCACCACAGGATGGAGCTGGCACAGTGACGAATAGCTACCGGTTCAAGCTGGGAATGTTCCTGAACGAGCTGAGGCTTCCCTTCGACGAGTCTCTAGCGACGGCGAAGGAGTTGGGGGCGGAGTACGTATGGTTCTCCCGCGTGCCGGGCGAGCCCGAGATCGCCGACATGAGCGATGCCGAGATCGACCGCGTGGCCGAGAAGGTTGCGGAGCACGGCCTTAAGCTGTTCCTCATCAGCGCCACCAACCCCTTCAAGCAGGTCCACCTGACCGACATCGACGCGGGCTCGCCCGCCGGCAACGAGCAGTACGCCAGCGACCTTCGCGAGCTCGTCAGGTCGATGGAGATAGCGGCGCGGCTGGGCGTCGGGTCGGTGCTGTCCTACACCTTTGCGTGGCCGGGCGAGTACACGGCGGAGAAGCCGACGTGGCCCATGAGGTGGATGACCCGCGGCGGCATAATCTCCGACGTGGACATGGCCAAGCTCGAAGCTGCCTTCGCGCCCGCGGTGGAGGCCGCCGAAAAACACGGCGTCGACCTGGTGCTCTCCATGATGCCGTGGAACTACACGAACACGTCGGTCAACTTCCGCCGGATCGCCGAGCGCTTAGGCTCGTCGCGGATACGGGTGATGTGGGGCCCCGCGGACACCATGAACTGCGGCGAGAGCGACGCCGCCTACGCCGGGTTCGCGAACGTGAGGCCGTACCTGCACAGCCTGCACATCAAGGACCTGCACGTGAACGACGGCCTCAGCCTCGACTTCGACTACAAGCCCGTGGGCGAGGGCGACGTGGACTTCCCCACGGTGCTGCGGAACCTGCGCGACAACAGGGTCGACGCGGTGCTGTCCGTCGCCACCCACTTCAGGCCGGCCAGCGACTCGTCTGTCGAGGCGATGCGCATCAACTACGAGAACATCAGGGCGCTCATCGCCCAGGTGGAAGGGGAGGAGTAGGCCATGGACCGCCAGCTAAGAGCCGCGCTGATCGGATGCGGCGGCATCAGTCGCCACCACCTGCCGAACGTCCTCGCGACGCCTCAGTTGCGCCTCGCCGCGACCATGGACGTGGTGGAGGACGCCGCCAGGGAGCGCGCCGAGCAGGCCGAGGCCGACTACTTCACTACCGACCTCGACAGGGTCCTGTCGGACGACGGCATCGACGCTGTGCTGATCTGCTCCACGCACGACACCCACGCCGACCTGGCGGTGCAGGCGCTCGAGGCGGGCAAGCAGGTCTTCTGCGAGAAGCCCCTCGCGATGACGATGGAGGAGGCGCGCCGCATACAGGAGGCCGTGCACCGGACCGGCATACCCCTGATGAGCGGGTGGTGGTTCAAGCACTCGCCGGTCACGAAGCGGCTGCGCGAGGTGATCACCGAGCCCCGCTTTGTGCTCTTCACCTGCAGAATCGCGCCCGGTCCCTACACCAGCGACGACCCATACGGCAAGGGCGGGCTGCTCGACACGGCGGGCTACAACATCCACTGGACGTGGCACGTGATGCGCTCGCAGCCGGTCGAGGTGAGCGCGGTCGGGATGGACGGGCAGGCCACCAGCACGAGCACCATCAACGTGCGGTTCGCCAACGGCGGGATCGGCACGTCCATCTTCAGCGACCTGGGACATGGGGGCATCCTGCCCAAGCACTACGCCGAGGTGCACGCCGGCGAGATGAGCGCGGCTACCCTGCGCTTCGGGAACCTCGTGTTCGACGGCACCGACGAGCCGGGGATCGAGGAGAACTTCTACCACAACGGCTTCGATGAGGAGATGGAGATGTTCGCAGACCTAGCCATCGAGGGCGGGCCGAGCCCGATGGACGCGTGGGAGGCCTGCATCCCCACGCTGATTTTCGAGAAGGCCGTCGAGTCTATGAGGACCGGACAGGCCGTGCCGGTCGACGTGACCCAGGAGTTCTATCTCCCCGACGGCGACCTGCCTCCCAGCATCGCCAACTTCGGAGACGTCTAAGGCCGCGTGCAGAACTTCACCATCGAAGACGACCGGATCGATCTGCCGCGCGGCGCGACCGCCCGTGCGAGGCGGGTCAAGGTCGGATGGCGGGGCCGCCAGATACTGGGACTGAGCCAGGGCGACTTCCGCAACTACATCTACCCGGTATTCACACCGTCGGGGGTGCTTGTGACCTCCGAGTCGCCCATCGACCATCCCCACCACCAGTCGGTGACAATCGGCGCGGACCACTTCAACTGCTACCTCCCATACTCGTCCGACAAGGTCGAGGAGGCGAACTACAGCTTCTACGTCAACTACACATTCCAGGGGCGCGCGCCCGGGCGCATCGTCAGCCGCTCCGTGAAAGGCTCCGAGATCGCGCCCGACCATCTGAGACTGACGCAGCAGCTCGACTGGCAGGGGCCGGAGGAGTGGGGCGCGCCCGACAGGCGCACCGTCGCGACGGAGACGCGCACTATCGACGTACGGCCTGAGGACGACGCCAACGTCATCGACATCCGCACACGGATCGGCCCCACCCAGTGGGCGCTGCGCATCGGGCCGACGCGCCACGCCTTCTTCACAGTCAGGCTGGCGGACGGGCTGCGCGTGGTGGACGGCGGCAGCGTGGTCGACGCCGAGGGTCGCAGCGGCGGCGACGCCATCTCCGGCGAGCGCGCGGCATGGGTGGACGCAAGCGGTCCCGCGCCAGGCGGCCGGACGGCGGGCATAGCCGTCTTCCCGCACGCATCCACGTCCGGCAGCCCCTGGGGCGTCGCGGACTACGGTACGATAACCGTGAACCCAATCCTGGAGTCGTCGTGGGACCTCGCCCCGGGCGACTCCGTCGAGGCGGGCGTCAGGCTGGTCGTCCACGATGGGTCTACAGAGGAGGCGGGCATCGCAAACAAGTACGCCGCCTTTCGGCAGGCTAAGCCCTAAGGGACGATAACGACTAATGGGGAGAGCAATATGAAAATACTCAGGTATGACGCGGGCAGCGGGCCGAGCTACGGCGTACTCGGCGACGGCGGCGAGGTCAGGACGCTGGAGGGCTCGCCCTTCGGCGAGTTTGGCCTCAGCGAGGCGGTGGGCGATGTCGACGGCCTCGACCTGCTGCCCCCCGTCGAGCCGACCAAGGTAATCGGCGTGGGCCTGAACTACGTCTCCCACATCGAGGAGATGAACCTCAAACAGCCGAGCTTCCCGATGCTGTTCATGAAGCCCTTGGCCGCCGTCATCGGTCCGGGCGACCCTATCGTCTACCCGATGCAGGGCCAGCAGGTCGAGTACGAGGCCGAGCTTGCAGTCGTCATCGGGAAGCAGGCCCGGCGCGTCAGCGAGGATGACGCGCTGGACTACGTGCTGGGCTACACGTGCGGCAACGACGTCAGCGAGCGCATCATACAGCGCGCGGAGATGGCCATGGGCGCGCTTCTGGTCGGCAAGGGGTTCGACACCTTCAACCCGCTGGGCCCGGTCGTGGCCATCGGGCTCGACCCGACCGACCTCGCGGTGATGGCCCGCGTGAACGGAGTCGAGCGCCAGAACGCGAACACGTCCGACCTGCTATTCGGCGTGGCCGAGCTGGTCTCGTACATTAGCCAGGCGCTCGTGCTCAACCCGGGCGACGTGATCATGTCCGGCACGCCCGCGGGGGTCGGCCCCATCGTCCCCGGCGACGACGTGGAGATCGAGGTCGAGGGCGTGGGCATCCTGCGCAATCCCGTCGTAGCGGAGGAGTAGCAGCCATGCTCAGGTCGCTCCTGAACATCATCAACCCCGGCCCGGTGTCCGCCCGGGTGGAGGTCGATGACCGCCCCTACGGGCTGGGCGACTCGATGAAGCTGTCCATCGAGCTCCAGGCCCGCCGCGAGATCGACGTGGAGGAGGCCCGGGTGGACCTAGAGTGCGAGGAGCAGTGGGCCGACACCTACGTCAAGATGGAGCCGCTGGGCAAGACGGGCGGGATGCTCGGCAGGGGTAAGCCCATGCCCGGCCCCGCCGCGCCGAAGCGCCACGTCGAGGTCCACACCAACACCTTCGTCCACAGCAGCGTCAAGCTGGCCGGCGGCATCCGCCTGACGCCGGGGAGCCCCGCCAGGCACGACGTCACGCTGGACATCGCCGACGAGCGCCCACCCCACGCCTCAGGCGGGATGCTCAAGTGGCGCCTCATCACGACCGTAAACCCCGTCGTTGGAGAGCCCATCGCCGCCGACAGCACCAAGGTGCGTATCGACGTCCCCTAGCGACTCAGGTCTCCCTTACCATGAAAGTAGAGCCCTGCCACCCTGTAGGGGCGGGTTTGAAACCCGCCCTCCCCGGCTCCTAACAGTCAAAGCGTAGTGGAGGCCGCAGTGCGGATGGGGCCCGTTAAACACTGTGGGCGACCGAGCCGTCGTCCCTGAGCAGCGGCCCCCCTGACAGGTCGATCGTCTCGGCCTTCGCCTGGGCAAGAAGCCCTTCGTCCAGCTCGACCCCCAGGCCTGGGGCCTCCGGGACGGGAATGTAGCCCCCCTCGCGCTTGAGGGCCGTCCTGTAGACCGCGTTCTCCGGCGACTCGTCTCCCTTCGAGTATTCCTGGGTGACGAAGTTGGGGATGCTCGCGTCCAGGTGCACAGAGGCTGCCGTGAGCACGGGGCCCAGGAAGTTGTGTGTCACCACGGCGCAGTGGAACGACTCGGCGATGGCGGCGATCTTCTTGCAATGGGTAAGTCCGCCCGCCAGGCCGACGTCGGGCCGGACGTACTGGGGGCCGCCGTGGGTCAGCAGCTCCCTGAACTCATAGATCGAGTGTATCCGCTCGCCGTTCGCCACGGGTATGGAGATGCGTTTGGCGATCTCGCCCTGGGACATCATGCTGTCGATCTGGATGGGGTCCTCGTAGAAGAGCAGCCGCATGTCCGTAAGCGCCTCGGCCAGCGCTATCGCGTTCATCGGCGTGAGCTTGCGGTGAATCTCCACGATGATGTCCACGTCGTCGCCGACGGCCTCCCGGGCGGCGGCGACCAGGTCCCGCGCGCCCGATATCTGCCGGGCCAGCGTCATGTCCTGGTAGCCGTCTGGCAGCGGGTCGAACTTGATGGCCGTGAAGCCTTCTTCTGCAGACGCGCGGGCCGCGGCCGCGACCGAGGCCGGAGTGCCGCCGTCGCCCATCAGCAGGTGCAGGCGGATTCTGTCCCTGCACCTGCCGCCCAGCAGATCCCACACGGGCGCACCGTAGTGCTTGCCCTTGATGTCCCACAGGGCGATGTCCACGGCGCTGATCGCCCCCGAGAGCGTCCCGCCCCGGAAGGGCATGGCGCGGTTGTTGGCCTGCCAGTGGTGCTCGATGCGGAGCGGGTCCTGACCCACCAGGTACGCCGCCATCCGCCGCACGATGCTCTCAACCGCCTCCGTGTAGCCCCAGCACGCCGTCTGTCCCAGGCCCGTCAGCCCGGAGTCGGTATGGATGCGCACGAGGTACTTGGTGCCTATGCGGATCGACTCTACTTGTTCTATCTTCATGGCTGCTCCAACGCTCCCGCCGGGGTCACGCCTTCAGGTGGCTGCGCGGCTCCCACCCTAGTAGCTGCTTCGCTTTGTTGAGATTCGCGTACTCTCCCAGCTCGTCGCCCGCTATCAGCACGGCGTCGAAGCGGCTCGACCGTCCCTTCGCAACCTCGATTGCGGCCAGGTATGCGGCGGCGAGGTCCTCCTCGTCCGTGACCCACAGCCTCCCCGGCGTGTCCTTGGGTATCTTGCGGTCCTCGACCCACTGCCGCCGGTCCCTCGGGCCGGTGATGCGCAGCGCCACGATGGACATGCCGAACTCGCGGCAGAAGTACCTGCATATCCGTTCGCCAAAGCCCTTGGTCAGCCCGTACACGCCGGGGTTGTCCAGCGGCATCTCCTCCTCGGACGGATACCAGGTGCGGTCGCGCCTGTGGACGGTGAACGAGCTGGTGTGCACCCCGTAGGCGATGCCCATCGAGTGGGCGGTCTGCAGGAGCAGGTGCAGGCCCAGGGCGTTGACGTTGTAGTTGTCGATCGTGTCCTGGACCGTCCCAGTGTTGTTCTCTGGCGATGTCGGACTCTTCATAACCATGTTCACGAACGTGTCCATCCCGTCCAGGGCCTCCCGCAAGGCGCCGGGATCGGTGATGGAGCCCTCCACGAACTCGACCCCCTCCGCCCTCGGCGGCGCGACGTCCAGGACCCGGAGCTCGTGCCGCTCCCTCAAATAGGGGGCTGTCCACGTCGCAACCCTGCCCGATCCGCCAACTACCAGAATCTTCATGTAGGCTAGCGTACTACCCGTTGAGACTATCCGCGCGTAGTCTAAGAGATAGCAGTGGCCGCTACAACCGCGGCACCAGCCAGTCGCCTCGAATCGACAGGAAAAGGAACGGGGCGGTGGCATTGACACGGCCTTCGGGGTCGTGTTAGCGTGCGGATGAAGGGGAGAGCACCAACGAGGCTCACCCTATCACCGGCCAGAAGGCCCATGTAGGAGGTGACGCGATGGTAATGAAGATTGTCGTGACGAACCATCAGTGGAAGTTCCCCACTACCGCCCCTATCGGCTCTGGCAGCAGGTGTTAACGGGGTAGAGGTTGGAAGAGTCGGTAGGGGCCCGGAGAAGCTCGCGGGCCCGCTGATACTGAAAGAGCAACCGCGAAACGAGTACCTCCCGGAGTGGAGGGCGCGGCAATCCGGCGGAGATAGCCGGAAGTGCGGGACCACCAGTTACGATCATAGGAAGGCAGGCGTATTCTTGGAGTTGCGCCTGCCTTCTTTGCGTTTTCCGCAGGACGCGCTCCCTATGTGCCCTGCTATGATGTAGCCACCCATCACCCCGCTTGGAGGACGCAGTGATCATCTCCGTGATAGGCGCCGGACAGCCATCGCCCGAGATAGCCAGGCTCGCCGAGGAGGTCGGCGCGGGGCTGGCGAAACGCGGCGCAGTGGTCGTGTGCGGCGGGCTGGGGGGCGTGATGGAGGCAGCCTGTCGGGGGGCCAAGTCCGCCGGCGGAACGACGGTGGGGATACTGCCCGGCAACGACCCTGCCGACGCCAACCCCTGGGTCGACATCCCCATCTGCACGGGCATGTCCCACGCGCGGAATGCCATCGTCGTGAAGAGCGGCCGAGCCGTGATCGCCGTCGGAGGGGCGTACGGCACGCTCTCCGAGATCGGCCATGCCCTGGGCGAGGACATCCCTGTGGTGGCCCTGAGCACCTGGAAGCTCGAGCGCCAGGGCCAGCCGGACACATCCATGATTCCCGCGTCGGACCCGGCCGAGGCGGTAGACCTGGCGATCCGGGCGGCCGAAGCGCGGGAAGAGGCGGCCCGGACGGCGTGAGCAGCATCGCCCACATCCGCGCGAGGGAGATCCTCGATTCCCGCGGCAACCCGACCGTCGAGGTGGATGTCCAGCTTGCCGACGGCTCACACGGGCGCGCCGCGGTCCCATCGGGCGCAAGCTCGGGCGCGTTCGAGGCAGTCGAGCTCCGCGACGGCGACCCCGGTCGGTTTCGCGGGCTCGGGGTCACGCAGGCTGTCGACAACGTCGGGAGCCGCATCGCTCCGGCGGTCACCGGGCTCGGCGCGGACGACCAGCAAGGCGTCGACCGGGCGCTGATCGAGCTCGACGGCACCCCGAACAAGGGCGGGCTAGGCGCAAACGCCGTGCTGGGAGTCTCCCTGGCCATCGCCAGGGCCGCAGCGGCCAGCCGTGGAATGCCCCTGTACGAGTACCTCGCCGGCGACGGCCCGGTGACCCTGCCTGCGCCCATGTTCAACATCATCAACGGGGGTCGGCACGCCGACGACTCCACGGACTTCCAGGAGTTCATGGTGGTGGCCGCGGGTTTCGAGCGCTTCAGCGACGCCCTCCGCGCGGGAGTCGAAACGTACCACGCGCTCGGCGACATCCTGCGCGGCAGGCGGGCGGCGACCGGACTCGGGGACGAGGGCGGGTTTGCGCCGCCCCTGACCACGAACGAGGAGGCCGTGGAGCTCGCCCTCACTGCCATCGAGGAGGCGGGGTACATACCGGGCGAGCACTGCTTCCTGGCCATGGACGTCGCGGCCAGCGAGTTGGTGCTGGACGACGGGCGCTACGCCCTGCTCAGGGAGGGCGCGTTCCTCGACCCGGAGGAGCTACTCGACCAGTACCAGCGGTGGACGCGCCGGTACCCCATCATCAGCATCGAGGACGGCCTGGCCGAGGAGGACTGGCCCCACTGGCAGAGTCTCACCGAGCGGCTGGGCGTCAGCGTACAGATCGTGGGCGACGACCTGTTCGTCACCAACACGGACCGGCTCAGGCGGGGGATCGAAACGGAGGCGGCAAACGCCGTGCTAATCAAGCTCAACCAAATCGGCACCGTGTCGGAGACGCTGGACGCGGTGGCGATGGCGAAGGAGAAGGGCTGGGGCACCGTGATCAGCCACAGGTCGGGCGAGACGGGGGACGACTCGATCGCGGACCTCGCGGTGGGCACTGCTGCAGGCCAGATAAAGGCCGGGGCCCCGGCCAGGGGCGAGCGCACCGCCAAGTACAACCGGCTGCTCCGCATCGAGGAGGAGCTGGGCGACAGGGCGGAGTTCGCCGGGCTAGACGCGTACCGGGCCGTCGCGTCCCAGTCCCCGTGGCTCGGCGGCCCCTGATGCCCGGCGCCAGGACCGACAACAATAGAGGAGGTGTCACGTGTCGAATCCTACAAGCTACCAGGTGACATGCTACGAGCAGCGACCTGTCGACGAGATGAACGACGACATACGGGCGGCAAACCGCGCCGTGGACATACTCCAGATGGACGTGGACTCCATCAGGCGGTACCACTTCGAGGCGATACACGAGGCCCTCAGGAAGACGCCCGAGCTCAGGGTCAGGCTCCTCACCCTGGACCCGGCCAGCCCCTACATCGCCCGCCGCGCCCACCAGCTCGGCATCACCTTTGCCGAGCAGCGGGACCATGTGCGCAGGAACATCAGGGAGATCCTGAGCGCCCTGGACGGACTGGACTTCTCGCTCAGGATCTACGACGACTATCCCTCCCAGATCACCTTCGCCATAGACGACTCGATCTACGTGTGCACCATAGCCAGGAACCGCCGCAGCCACGAGCTATGCACGTTCAAGCTGGAACGCCGGGCGCCGGGCGTCGACCGCTCCTTCGGGTTCCAGTTCGACAGCCTGTGGCAGGACTCCAGGGAGTTCAGCTAGACCACTGAACACATCGCCATGTCGTTGATCCAGCAGCTCCAGCGCCTTGGAAGGGGGCGCATTACCACCATCGTGGGCGTAGGTTATCGTGAGGGTGTGCCAGCGCGTGACGCGCCCAGCGGTTGGACGCTTGGAGTGGTGCGATTGCCCGGCGGTGACCTCGCAGTCGCCGACTACAAGGGCAACCGCATCTGGCGAATCGACGGCGACGGCATCCTCCACACCTTCGCGGGCGACGGTGTGCCCGGTGACGAGGGCGACGGCGGTCCCGCCATCGACGCCAGGGTCTACGGCCCCCACGATCTCGCGCTGGACAGGCACGGCAACCTCTACTTCTCCGACCTGTGGAACAACTGCTACCGCCGCATCGACCGCAAGACCGGGGTCATCACCCGTGTCGCCGGTTCGGGCCGCGTCGGCAGGGGAGGAACGGGAGGCCCGGCCGTCGACGCCGAGATCGACACGACGAGCGGCATCGCCATCGACGACGAGGGCAACATCTACCTGTCGGGCGAGTGGGACAACAACATCCGGAGGATCGACGCCGAGACGGGCGCGATCGAGGTATTCGCCGGACAGGAGGCGCGTCACTACCCCTCGGAGGACGGCCCGAGTCGTCCGTACACTGGCAGGCTCGCCGGGACGACCTTCTCGTGGGAGACGGGCCTGAGCCTGGGCGGCTACCACGGCGACGGCGGGCCGGCCAGCGACGCGGGCTTCTTCCACCCCGAGCACGTCGCCTTCGACTCGAAGGGCGACCTCTACGTGTGCGACAACTCCAACAACCGCATACGCAAGATAGACATGAAGACCGGCATCGTGACGACCGTGCTGGGCGACGGCCGGCCCTCGTCACAGGGCGACGGCGGCCCGGCAGTGGAGGCGAGCGTGCTGATGCCCGACTCCCTGTGCATCGACGCCCACGACAACATGTACGTCGGCGAGAAGTACGGCTACCGGGTACGCAGGGTGGACGCGGCGACGGGCATCGTCTCAACCATCGTGGGCACCGGCGTGCCGGGCTGGGGCGAGGAGGGGCTGCACGGCTCCGAGACCGTGTGCAACTCCTGCGAGTCGGGCATCTGGGCCGACCCGGACGGCACGGTGCACTGGAGCGATTGCTCGGGCCGCCTCCGCAGGTACGACGGCGAGACGGGCATAGTCACCACGGCCCTCGGCGGCACCCACGTCGGCGACGGCGGGCCAGCCGCGGAGGCATTCCTGCGCGGCCCGGCGGGCATATGCGTCGGGCCGGACGGCCACGTCTACTTCGCCGACCCGTGGAACCAGCGCATCCGCGCCATTGACCCCCTGACCGGGACGATCCGCACCGTGGCGGGCAGCGGAGCACGAGCGTACGGTGGCGACAACGGCCCCGCCCTCGAGGCGAGCTTCGGCAGCCCGCACGACGTGTCGGTGGACTTGCGGGGCCGCGTCGTCATCGCCGACTCGCGGCATGGCAGGCTGCGCAGGGTAGACGAGGACGGCATAGTGCGCACCATCGCCGGCACCGCCTTCAAGGCCGACCTGGGCGACGGGGTGCCCGCCGTGAGCGCCAGCCTCTACCACGTCCAGGCCGTCACTCACGGCCCGGACGACGACATCTACGTGGGCGACGCCGTGGGCCGCATACGGCGCATCGACGCGGTGACGGGCGTGATCACCACGGTCGCAGGTGTCGGTATCCAGGGCTGGTCGGGCGACGGCGGCCCGGCTGACCGCGCCCGCATAGGCGCGCCGTCAGCCATCAGGATTGCCAGGGACGGCAGCCTCTACTTCACCGACGCGGCCTTCCACGTCGTGCGCAGGGTGGACGCCGGAGGGACCATATCGACCATAGCCGGCACGGGAGAGCCTGGGTTCTCACCCGATGGGACGCGCGCCCGCGAGGCCCGGATCGACCAGCCCTGGGGCCTGTCGGTGGACCGGGACGGCCGGGTCTACTTCTCCGACTCGTTCAACAACCGGGTGCGGCGGATCGAGCCCGACGGGACCCTCAGGACGGTGGCCGGCAGCGACAAGGCCGGTGACGCGGGAGACGGCGGCGACGCCTCCAGGGCCCGGCTCAACGAGCCCCACGGCATCTGCATGTACAGCCAGGACGTGCTGCTGGTCGCCGACTACTACAACAACCGCATCCGCGCCGTGAGGCTGGGCGGCTAGGTTCGTCAGGGTGACTCCAGACAACACCTGGCGCGAGGCCGCTACTCCTGCGACAGGAGCCAGTCTAAGAGCGCGTCCACGAAGGCGTCTCCGTAGTCGGGGGAGTGGCTGCTGCCCATGCCCGACCAGAGTTCGATGCTGATGCCGTCCGCGCAGCCCGAATCGAGACGAAACGCCTGGGTCTCGGAGCCGGGCACGGACCGGTCGAGGTCGAGGGTCGCATACTGCTGGGGGTCCTCGGGCCACTCGCAGCCGGCCCGCCGGCTCCAGCGCGCTGCCATGTCCCGGGCCCCGGCGTAGAATGCCGGCTTGCCATCGCCCTTCGGCTCACTCACGGCGCCGTCATACTGGATCACGCCGTCTTCGGTGCCGTGGACGTGCAGCACGGACACGGGAGGCGCGCCCTCGCAGCTGGAGTCCTCGACATAGCTCGTGCCCGCTAGGCTGGCCACGGCACGAAGGCCGGGCAGGCCCTTGCAGGCCATGTGGTACGACATGAAGCCGCCGTTGGAGTAGCCGAAGAAGTACACCGGCCCGAAGTCCGCCAGCTTCCTTGCTCCCGCTACCAGCTCACTCAGATAGGCGACATCATCCTGGCCGGCCTTGCCGGTGTCGCTGCTCTCGTCGGTGGGGTTCCAGAAGCGGTTTCCGCCGGCGTCTAGCTGCCCGTTGGGCAGAAGCAGGGCGAAGCCGTCGCTATTCACGCGCTGGTGAAGGGGCACGTAGGAGGCTTGGTAGGAGGCGTCTCCTCCGAAGCCATGCAGTGAGACGATGAGCGGGGTCTCGCCGTCGACGAAGTCCTCCGGCAGCACGAGGACCGGGCGTTCGCCCCGCCCGGGGTGGTCGACGTACCGGACATTGCCCCCGGCGTCCTCAGCAAGGGCGGCCGTCCTCTGCAGGGAGTCGCCCTCCGGGAGCGGCGATTTCTCGCCCTTATCCTTGGCCCACTGGTCTTTGTCGAAGAGGACCGAGTTCATCTTGGAGGCAGCTTCTCCGAACTCTTCAAGACTGGCGTCCATGACATCAAGACGTTCGGCAGTGCGGACCTGTCCCTCCTCGACCGCCGCCAGCCGCTCCTCCAGTGAGAGGGCCTTCGCCTCCAGCTCAAGGACCCGTTCGTCCACGGCGGAGTCCTCGCTCTCACGGGTACATGCAATCATGATCGCGGCCAACAGGATGGAGACCGTCAGTGCGCCAAGGTATCGTTGCATTAGCTGAGTCCTGTCCGAATTGTCGTCCAGTCGCGGGCTACTGCGCCCTGGGCGGCCTGGAACTCCCGCAGAGTCGGCAGGCCGGGTGGGGGCGGTTGCAGCGCCCGGTGGGTGAAGTAACCCGCCGTGGCTGCGACCGCAGCCGTGATGGCGGCAGGGTCCGCCGAGCGGGCTGCCGGATAGCGGGTGAGGAGCTGCTCGGGCCGGAGGCCGCCCTGCATGGCGACGCTGGGCGCAAACCCTATGGCTTCCACCCAGGGCGCGCCCACGCACGCCGAAGCCCAGTCGAAGAGCCAGACCTCATTCCCCGCCAGAAGGATGTTGTCGGCCCGCACGTCCAGGTGGAGCAGGGTGTCGCCATCGACAGCAACTGGAGACTGCGACTCCAGCTCGACGAGCCTGTCCAGGTTTCGCCGCGACCACGCATCGAGGCGGTCCAGGTCGGACGGCGGCCCTTCGGCAAGCTGCTGCCAGCCGTTTATCGACCGGTCGAACGCGCGCCTCGCACTTCCTGCCAGCGAGACCGGAATCGGCGATGGCGTGAGGGCGTCAGCGATTCTCGCCAGGCCGTCCATCACCCTGTCCAGCTCGTCGATGCGCCACGGCATCCGTGGATGCCTGCCCTCAATATCCTGGAATACAAGGAGCACCCAGCCGGTCTCCTCGTCGTCGTACGACCAGAGCAGGCGCGGAACAGCCACGCCATCCGGCATCGCTGCAAGGACCTGTGCCTCCCGGCGGTGCATCCCCGGGGTGTCGCGATTCGGCACCGGTCCAGCACCCTTCACGAAGTAGCGTCCCCCGTCGACGGTTTGAATCCGCGAGGCGATACCCGGCGAGAAGCCGCCTGCCTGTGACGCCGCGCTCACGACGGGGCTGCCCAACCAGCCTTCCAGCGCCGAGAGGACCGCCCCCGGCATGGCAGACCACCCTGGGCGCACACCCTCAGCCGGCGGATTAGACTGGCTCATCGCAGCATCCCCTGTGCCGTCATGTCTATCCCCAGAATCAAGTCGAGCCGCGCCATTTGACACGGCTCTGGGTAATGTTATAGTAGCACAACAGTTCCGCGCCGTCGCATGGCGCAACCGATACAATCGTAGCACTGGCAGATGACCGACGTACTCGCACAGTTCCATCCGCTGATCCAGGAGTGGTTCCGCAGCCGCTTCGAGGCCCCGACCGGCGCGCAGGCCGAGGGGTGGCCGGCCATTGCGCGCGGCACCCACACCCTGGTCGCCGCGCCGACGGGCTCCGGCAAGACCCTGGCGGCCTTTATGACCTGCCTGGACCGGCTCGTCCGGGCCGGGCTGGACGGCGGCCTGCCCGAGACTACCGAAGTCGTGTACGTCTCGCCGCTCAAGGCCCTGGCCAACGACATCGAGCGCAACCTGACCGGGCCGCTGGCCGAGATAGGCCGCCTCGCCGAGGAGCGTGGCACGCCACTGCCGGAGATCCGCGTCGGCCTCCGCACGGGCGACACTCCCGCGTCGAAGCGGCAGGCGATGGCGAAGCGTCCGCCGCACATGCTCGTCACCACGCCCGAGTCGCTGTACATCCTGCTCACGTCCGACAGCGGTCGGCGCGGGCTGGCCGGCGTCCGCACGCTGATCCTGGACGAGCTCCACGCCGTCGCGGACGACAAGCGCGGCTCGCACCTGAGCCTGTCGGTCGAGCGGCTATGCAGGCTGGCTGACGGGCCGATCACCCGCATCGGCCTCTCCGCGACCCAGCGGCCCATTGAGGAGGTTGGCCGGTTCCTCGTCGGGGCCGCGAACATCGCCCCCGACGGGAAGCCGGACTGCCTGATCGTCGACACGGGCCACGCGCGGGAGATGGACCTGGCGCTGGAGCTGCCCGAGGACGAGATTGGCCCCATCGCGACCCACGAGCAGTGGGACCACGCGCTCGACCGTGTGGCCGAGCTCGTGCGGGAGCACCATACGACCATCCTGTTCGTGAACACGCGGCGGCTCGTCGAGCGGCTGGCGCACCAGATGTCCGAGCGGCTGGGCGAGAAGGCCGTGGCGGCGCACCACGGCAGCCTGTCGCAGGAGATCCGCCGCGACGCCGAGCAGCGCCTGAAGGCCGGCAAGGTGAAGGTGTGCGTCGCGACAGCGTCGCTGGAGCTCGGGATCGACGTGGGCGCTGTCGACCTCGTGTGCCAGGTGGGCTCGCCGCGGTCCATCGGCCTGCTGCTCCAGAGGGTCGGCCGGTCCGGGCACTTCCTGGGCGGCACCCCCAAGGGCCGGCTCTTCCCCCTGACGCGGGACGAGCTGGTCGAGTGCATGGCCCTCGTTCGCGGCATACGGCGGGGGAACCTGGACACGCTGGCCATCCCGGCGTGGCCGCTCGACGTGCTGGCCCAGCAGATAGTGGCCGAGTCGGGCGCGGCGGAGCAGGACGAGGACGAGCTGTTCGATCTCGCCAGGCGCGCCTACCCGTACCGGGAGCTCCCCCGCGAGAGATTCGACGAGGTGGTCGACATGCTCTCACGGGGCATCGTGCCGCGCGAGGGTCGCAGGTCCTCATACGTGCACAGGGACGCCGTGAACGGCAAGCTGCGCGGCCGCAGGGGGGCCCGGCTGGTCTCACTCACGAACGGCGGCGCGATCCCCGACAACGCCGACTACGACGTGATAGCCGAGCCCGACAACGTCTTCGTCGGCACGGTGAACGAGGACTTCGCCGTCGAGAGCATGAGGGGCGACGTCTTCCTGCTCGGCAACAACGCCTGGCGCATCCGTAGGGTCGGCAGCGGCCAGGTGCGCGTAGAGGACGCGGGCGGCGCGTCGCCTACGATCCCGTTCTGGTTCGGTGAAGCGCCTGGACGCACGGGCGAGCTGTCCGACGAGGTGTCGGAGCTGCGCGACGAGATCTACTCGCGCGTCGATGACGGCGCCGCAGTCCAGTGGCTCATGGACGAGCTGGGGGTGGACCGCCGGGCCGCGGAGGAGGCAGCGGCGTACGTGGTCGAGGGAGTCAGGGTGCTGGGCACCGTGCCCACCAAGAAGCGGGTCGTCGCTGAGCGCTTCTTCGACGAGACCGGCGGGATGCAGCTCGTCATCCACGCGCCGTTCGGCTCGCGCATCAACAGGGCCTGGGGGATGGCCCTGCGCAAGGAGATATGCCGCACGTTCGACTTCGAGCTGCAGGCGTCCGCGACCGAGGACGGGGTCAACCTGTCCCTCGGCCCGTCGCTCTCCTTCCCCATCGAGGACGTATTCCGCTACGTCGACCCGACCAAGACCAAGAAGATACTCACCCAGGCCGTGCTGCAGGCGCCGACGTTCCAGGTCCGTTGGAGGTGGGACGTGAGCCGCGCCCTGGCCGTCCTGCGCTTCTCCCACGGCAAGAAGGTTGCGCCGGCACTCCAGCGAATGCGGTCGGACGACCTGCTGGCGGCCGTGTTCCCCGCGCAGGTCGCATGCCAGGACAACGCGCCGCCCGGCGACATCGAGGTGCCGGAGCATCCGCTGGTCTTCGAGACGCTGCGGGACTGCCTGAC
The DNA here is from genome assembly GCA_965204975.1 of Dehalococcoidia bacterium. Classification (GTDB taxonomy): domain Bacteria; phylum Chloroflexota; class Dehalococcoidia; order Lucifugimonadales; family CAJWER01. The sequence goes on along the minus strand of OZ242024.1, from coordinate 2,212,628 downwards.
CGAGGCGATGGACATCGACGGCTTCCAGCGGGTGCTGGACGACATCACCCGCGGCGAGATCGAGGTCTTCGCCCGCGACACTGTGCAGCCGTCGGCCTTCTCCCACCAGATACTCAACGCCATGCCGTACGCGTTCCTGGACGACGAGGGCGAGATAGCCGAGCGGCGGTCGAGGGCCGTCGCGCTCCGGCGGGCACTGCCTGAGGACACGCGCGACCTCGCGGCCCTGGACGAGGCTGCCATAGCGCAGGCGTCGAGGGACGCCTGGCCGCTGGTCCGGGACGCCGACGAGCTGCACGACGCGCTCCTCTCGCTGGGCATGATGCCCGAAGCCGACCTGGGGCGCGGACAGGGCGACTTGGCCGCCGTCCACGCATGGCTCGCCGAGCTCATCGAGGCAGGGCGGGCCGTGCGTGCGGTGTACGGCGAAAGCAGGGCCGCCTGGGTGGCCGCGGAGTGCGCGGACCTGGTCAGGGCGGCGTTCCCGGACGTGGCGTTCGAGCCGGAGCCCCGGGCCGTGCGCGGGGCGGGCGAGCCGCCGACTAGCGACGAGGCCGAGCTGGTGCTCGTGCGCGGCAGGGTCGAGAGCATAGGCCCGTTCACGCCCGACGCGCTGGCCGATGCGGTGGGCATGAGCCGCTCAGCCGTCGACATAGCTCTGGCAAGCCTGGAGGGCACGGGCAATATACTCCGCGGCCGGTTCACGCCCGGCTGCCCGGACATGGAGTTCTGCGACCGGCGCATTCTGGCGCGGATTCACCGCGACACGATCGGCAGGCTGCGACGGGAGGTCGAGCCCGTATCCGCGGCGGCGTTCGTCCGCTTCCTCGCCCGGTGGCAGCACCTCGACGACGGGTACCGCGTCCGTGGCGAAGACGGCCTGCTGCAGGTGATCGACCAGCTCCAGGGGTTCGAGGCGGCGGCCATCGCCTGGGAGACGGACGTGCTGCCGCTCCGGGTGGCCGAGTACAAGCCCCAGGCGCTCGATTCGCTGTGCCTGGGGGGCGACGTCGTGTGGGGCCGCTTCAGCCGGCGCACAAACGGCGAGGGCTCCCCGAACCGGGCGGCCCTGTCGCGCAACGGCCCCATCTCCCTGGGACTCCGCGAGTCACTGCCGTGGCTGATCACGGAGCCCGAGGCCGAGACGGCCGGACCCGTTGGCGCTGCCGGCGATGTCTACGAGCTCCTGTCCAGGCGCGGCGCATCGTTCCTGGCCGACATAGTTCGTGGCACGCGCCGCCTTCCGGCAGACGTCGAGAACGCCCTGTGGCAGCTTGTGGCGATGGGGCTCGTGACTTCGGACGGCTTCGCGGGCCTACGCAGCCTGGTCAACGGCACGGCGAAGCAGGTCCGCCAGAGCCCGCGGTTCCGGCGCCGCAACTCCCGGCGCCCAACCGCCAGCCGCTGGTCGCTGCTGGAGGTCCCGCCCGACGACGACTGGGACACCCTGCCCGACGAGCCCATGACCGCCGGCGACCGCAGCCGCGAGCCGGACGAGGCGAGGGCCTTCCAGCTCCTCCAGCGCTACGGCATCGTCTTCCCCGACCTGCTTGCCCGCGAGCCCGCCGCACCGCCGTGGCGCGTCCTCGTCCGCATCTACCGCCGGGCCGAGGCGAGGGGGGAGATCAGGGGCGGCCGCTTCGTGACGGGCTTCATCGGCGAGCAGTTCGCACTGCCGGAGGCCGTGGAGATGATGCGCTCGACCCGCCGGGCCGAGGACGACGGCAGCCTGACCATCGTGTCGGCCTGCGACCCCCTTAACCTGGCCGGTATCCTGTCGCCGGGCCCGCGCGTGCCGGCGCTCCCGGGCAATCGCGTGGTCTACAGGGGCGGCGTGCCCATCGCGGCGGCCATCGGCGGTCAGCTAGAGCTGCGAACGGAGACGGACCCGCCGACCAGGACCGAGATATCGCGCTCGCTGGGCCTCAGGAGCCCCAATCTCACCACGCTGCCCAGGGCTGCGGCTTCACGGCGCTAGGTACACCAGCCGGAATCTCAGCCCTGCTGCCGCGTGTAGAACTGCTCCAGCCGGTTGGTCGGCTGCCAGCCCAGGACGCGCTTGGTCTTCTCGTTGTCGAATCGGCCGTGGGGCATGTCTGTGAGTACGTAGAAGACCTCGCACCGTGACGGCAGCGAGCTCTCGTCGACCGTCAGCGCGAGGGGGAAGGCCTCGGCCGCGTCGTCCCAGGTGACGACGTAGGGCGTCACGTCCTTGCCGTAGCGGGACGAGTCCGCCGGGTCGATGAAGTTGTAGAACAGCAGCGTCAGCACGTAGATGTCGTGGTTGTCCGAGAATACCTTGCACGCCTCCTGCCCGAGGGACTTGGTCAGCGCGTACAGGTTCGTGCCGGACTGAGGCGTCACGTCAGGGCCGATCTCGTAGTCGACCCGCTCGTAGCTCGGCCCGGCGACAGTGAAGTGCGGCCCCGTGTTGATCACGCGCCTGATGCCGTACTCGACCGCGGCCACCATCATGTTGTACGCGCCCCTTGCGCTCACGTCGAAGGCAAGCTGCCGGTCGTGGCGCAGCACCGAGAGGTTGACGATGGCGTCCATGCCCTCGGAGGCTGCGACCACGGCGTCCAGGTCAGACACGTCGAGCTTGAAGTACTCGTGGGGCGTGTCCAGGTCGTTGATGTCGGTCAGCCGCAGCGTGTGCTCCCGCTCCAGCGCCTTGACCACGTGAGGGCCGAGGTACCCGTTCGCTCCAAGGACCAGGACGTTCATGTGAGTCTCCCTATCTGGGTTGCGCACCGAAGTGCAATTCTACCTGTCTGCGATTCGGCCCTGTTACCGGCGGCTGCAGCGTGGCCGCGATTGTACCAAACGTCACTCATTGATTCTGGGCATGAACGGCCTTGATCATTATTAACGCCATGCGATACTATGGTGGCAAGTGAACAGGTTCAAGAGCAGTGACGCTGAGCGGGTCTTCAACGGACAGCACTCCCGTGGGATTCCTCCAGATATCCGGAGGCGGGCCCGGATGAGGTTGCAGCGAGTGGTTGCGGCAACGACGCTGTCCGACCTGCGCGTACCTCCTTCCCACCGGCTCGAAGCCCTGCGGGGCAACCGGTTGGGGCAGCACAGCATCAGGGTGAACGACCAGTGGCGGGTGTGCTTCCTGTGGACGGACCAGGGGGCGATGGAGATCGAGATCGTCGACTATCACTGAGGAGAGCCGAATGACCACAGCCGTCCCAATCCACCCTGGAGAACACCTTGCGGAGATACTGGAAGAGCTCGGCATCAGCCAGTACCGCCTGGCCAGGACGATAGGCGTCCCTCCAATACGCATCAACGAGATCGTCCGTGGCCGCAGGGCCATCACCGCTGACACGGCATTGAGAGTCGGGCGGGCTCTCGGGATGACCCCCGAGTTCTGGCTGAACCTCCAGCGCATGTACGACCTGGACGTCGCCAGGGCGGTCACCGACACCAGCAGAATCGAGCCGCTTGTCGAAGCGCATGCGTGATCCAGGCAGGTCGATCCGGGCCAGATGCCGGCGTGCGGGGCGGGCTAGGACCGGAAGATGTCGTCCAGGTCGATGCTGAGGCCTTCCAATGTCGGCGACGTCAGGACGTCGCCGACGCCGTAGCTGCCGACCTCGTCGAAGCCGTCGTCGCCGAGCGCCATTACCCATACTTGCCGCTCGTTCGGGTCCACCACCCAGTACTCCTTCACGCCGTACTTTGCGTACAGGTCACGCTTGATCGTCCAGTCCCGGTTCGACGTGGAGGGAGACCGGATCTCGACCACCAGGTCGGGCGCGCCCCGGACGTTGGCGGCTGTGACGATCTGCAGTCGCTTCTTCGAGACGAACAGCAGGTCGGGCTGCACCACGTCCACGTCCGAAAGGACCACGTCGAACGGGGCGGAATAGACCTCTCCCAGATTCCTGTCATCCACGAACGAGTGAAGCCGCGAGCCCAACCTCATGTCAATCTTCTGGTGGGCTGCACCTGGCGAAGGCGGCATGAACTTCTCTCCGTCTATGAGCTCCCAGATCTCGCCCTCGGGAGTCTTGGCGTAGTCCTGGTACGTGAGCTTGGTTGTGGGCTTTGCGACGACCATAGTGGCCCTCCTGGCTGCCAGTATACCTGATCGGCCCTACTGGCCTAGCCGGCCCTCGAAGGTGTAGAAGGGGTCGTCCTTTGCGAGGGGCAGCCCCACCGGGACGCGCTCGACGGCCGACTTGTAGATGGCGCGGGACACCTCGACGTGGTGGCGGGAGACCTCGATGGGCACGAGGGGGTCCGAGTCGTCGAGGATGCTCTGGAGGAAGTAGCGGGTCTGGTCCTGCTGGCTGGTGGCCTCGGGCAGGTGCTCGACCTCATCCCGCAGCGCCTCCAGCCCCTTCACAGCCTCGGTGTCGCCGTCGGATGCGAACACCACGTCCGACGAGATGACGGTAAGCGCGTTCACGTTGTCGGCACTCGCCACCGGGGTGACGACCCTGCCGCGGAAGGAGTCCTGGTTGACGACCAGCGACGCCCTCTCGCCGTAGACGGTGATGCGGCCCCGCTTGCCGGGCGAGACGGCGTCACGGTGGGCCACGAGGGATATGTGGATCGTGCCTATCGCGCCATTCTCGAACCTGACCAGCGACTGGGTAAGGCTGTCCGTCTCGATCCTGCGCAGCATCGGCTCGGAGTAGGCGAACACCTCCTCGATGCGGGAGCCCGCCACCCAGAGATAGGGGTCGATCAGGTACCTGCCGTGGTGGAATACGGCGCCTCCGCCCTCGCCCTCCCACGTGCCCATCCAGTCGCGGTGCATCCGGTGCCCGGCGCCCGTGACGCCGCCGTACTCGTAGTAGGTCTGGGGGTGGTACTCCAGCTTCTCGACGTTGGCGCTGGCGATTGGGCCGAGCAGGCCGCTGTCGACGGCCCTGCGGGCGAGGCTCATGCCGCGCGGGTACCGGTCGACGGCCTGGGACACGAACTTAACGCCAGCCGTGGAGACGGCCTCGACCATGGCGTCCGCCTCTTCGACGCTGCGTGCCATCGGGCCCTCGGTGAAGACGTGCCGCCCGCTCTGCGCCGCGGCGATGGTCGGCTCGGACCGGAGCGAGGGCGGCGTGAGCAGCACGACTACCTGCACATCATCGTCCGCAAGCAGGCTCTCGTAGCCGTCATAGCGGCGTATGTCGTACGCGGCGGCGGCCCCGGCGGCCTCAGCCCGGCGTGCGTACTCCTGGCCCACCGTCTCCGGGTGGCGGGTGTCGGCGGCGACGAGGCGGGCATGGTGCGCCGTCACCCTGTACGCCTCGGTGATGGCGCCGGCCCTGTGGTCGGCGCGGCCCTCCCGGTTGTCGGCGACGGCGACGACCTGCGCCATGTCCACGAGGTCGGCGTAGATGGCGGTGTAGAGGCGCGAGATACCGCCGCACCCCACGATTCCTACCTTCAGCATGTCGTCGGTCATGTCAGCCTCCTGGATGGGAATTCTGTTCCAGATTGTTTCATATTGTTCCACTTCCAACTTAGCCGTTCCTGGGGCCTGTTGGTACGGGAGGCTTCTATACAGGTATACTAGTACTGGTGTTCTGGGATGTCAAGCGGAAGAGGGGGATGGTCTGAACTGTGATTTTTGTGATGGGGATGATGGGGATGATTGGGAGGGAGAAGAGGGGACGGGAGCCCCGCTGCCCCCCTGGGTTCCGGCCTTCGCCGGAATGACGAGTTAGGAGGGGGCCGGGGATGGTGGGATGTGGAGCGGGGATGGTGGAGTGTGGGACGGGATGGTGGGATGTGGAGCGTGGATGGTGGAATGTGGAACGTGGATGGACGGATGTGGGGCGTGGATGGACGGATGTGGAGCGTGGATGGACGGATGTGGAGCGTGGATGGACGGATGTGGAGCGGGGGTGGCCTGGGGGATGATTTCAGAGGGACGGCGGTGGTGTGAGTCCGGTTTGACACCGCAGGGGTGTAGGTCTACGATTGCGCCGTTTCGCGGCCATCTTATAGCAGACTGGCTCGGCAGGTGCGCCATCGAGCCTGGCAGGGGAGATACCAATGACTGACGAGCGAATAAAGGTCGGGTTTGTCGGGTGCGGCGGGATAGCGCGAAGCCTGTACACGGGCATATACGGCGCGCTGGCGGAGTACGCCCAGGTCGTCGCGGTCGCCGACCTCGACGCGGGGCTGGCGAAGAGGCGCACGGAGATGCTCGGCCACGCATACAGGGCCGAGGCCCATGCGGCAAGGGTCGCCGCGACCGACGCGAGGACCGACCCCGAGCGCGAGGCGGCCACGAGCAAGGCCGAAGCGTCGGAGAGCGCCGCCGCCTACGAAATCCGCACGTACCGGGACCACGAGGAGCTGCTGGGCGACGACGAGGTCGAGCTCGTGTGCGTGTTCACCCCGCCGACCATTCGCGCCGTGCCCATCGTCGCGGCGGCACAGGCCGGACGGCACGTCTACACAGAGGGCCCGCTCGCCAAGAGCGTCGAGGAGGCCGACGCGATCAAGGACGCCGTCAAGGCGGCCGGTGTGAAGATTCATTCACAAGTCGTCGACCGCTACCCGCGCGGGATGGTCGTGGCGCAGCAGGCGGTCGAGCGCGGGCTGCTGGGGGCCATGGGCAGCGCGAACGTCGAGCTGAACAGCCACCGTCCGCAGAGCTACTACGGCCCGGTGGGCGAGCCCGGGGCCAGCTTCCAGCCGGGCAAGTGGCACGGCACGTGGGAGGGCGAGGGCGGCGGCGCGGTCTTCCACCACGGCAGGTACATCATCGACCCGTTCCTGTGGGTCGTGGGCTCGCGCGTGGCAGAGGTGTTCGCGTACTCAGGGCCGATGCTCAGGACCATCGAGCACGACAGCCTGACCCAGGCCGTCGTGGCATTCGAGAACGGCGCGACGGGGTACATACACGCGACGCTGATCAGCCACCTGAGCGGCAACATACCGGGCATAAGGGGCCGGGTAACGGTCCTGGGCGATGACGCCGCCATACAGATCGACCAGGAGATGCCGGCGGAGGGCATATGCTCCGACCTGACGGTCGCCTCGAACAGCAACCCCGATGCCGTGGAGAGCATAATGGCGCTGGAGGACGAGCTGTCGGAGGACTTTCCCGAGTACGTCAGCCAGGAGGACCAGACGCGGCTGTTCCTCGAGAACATCGCGAACGACACGGAGCCGCTGGTCCCGATCGAGATACCACACCACCACGTGGAGCTTACGCGGGCCATCTACAAGTCGGCCGAGGAGCACAAGCCGGTGACGCTGCCGCTGGACAAGGACGACCCGTTCTACGGTTTCGAGGGGCGCCTGACCGGGACGGCGTCCGCGGGGCCCAGGACTTTTTCCCTAGGCCACGCCTTCGAGTAGCCCTTCAACAGGCTCAGGACAGGCTACGCGTAGTGAGGGATCCAAGGTCAATGCCATAAGGACTGGCATCGTAGCTGCACAGGGCCCAATGACTCGACCGCGGGCGTGTTAGATTCCTCCCTGCGGCCACGTCCTCGGGGGTGGCGTCCCTGTAGTCCGCCGGCAGACCCTTACGCTTCTCCGTCATTCCCTCAGCTCCAGTCTGGCGAGCCGCTTCTCCATCTTAAGCAGGATGTCGGTGTGCGCGTCTAGAATCTGGGTGTGCCCACGCACCGTCTCCGAGAGCGTGTTGAGGTACTCGGTCTGAGCTGTTATAGCCCGCGTCTGCTCCCGAATGAGTCCATGCAAACGACCCAGTCCTTCCTCTATCCCTTCGAGTCGAACCTCTATCCCTTCGAGTCGAACCTCCATCTTGTCAAGGTGTGTCTCGACTGCCTTGACCCGGTCCACGATGACCTTGATGTCGCCCTTCGTCGCCAGGCCACGGACGGTCGTTTCGAATTCTTCCATGGTCACCATCGTCGCCATCGGATTGCCCTCCTACTGCCGCACCGTAAGGATCGGTCGATTACCAGTCACCCGTTCCACAGTAGAGCCGCCAGGGAGGGCCCGAAGGCCGACCCCTAGCCATACGACCCTACAGAGAGAGGCCGGGCGACTGGTAGAGGACATAATATCATGCGGTGTTATAGGCATGGAGGGAGGACTCGAAGCCAGGGCAGCATTACCTGCTATCATGCCGCGTGGTATTCAACCCTGATATATTGTCCCCATTGCGAAGGCCAAGCAAGAGGACGAAAACGGCGTCGTGTCCTGGCATGGTCGAGGCCGACCCTGCCCCAGGGCGACTCAGCGAGTCGCCCCTACAGATTGGGCAGATCACTCACGCGAGATTATCGGAGGTATAGCAAATGAACGTGGCGCTTCTTTCGGATGGCATGGGGTGGCATCTTCACGGGTGGGCCGCGGCGCTGGGCCAGAGGTCCGGCGTGGACGCGGTGTACCTTTCGGACCCGGACGGCAGCAACACCGACGCTGTCCGGGGGGCGCTGGGCGACCGGCTGAAGGCCGTCTACGGCTCGGCGGGGGCCATCTTCGGCGCCAGGGACGTCGAGATCGCCATCGTCGACTCGTCGCCGAAGAAGAGCCCCGCCCTGGTCGAGGCGGCGCTGTCGGCGGGAGTCCCCGTCATCGTCGAGAAGCCCGCAGCGACGGACCCGGACGAGTACGCACGGCTGGTCGACATGGCCAACTCGAAGGGTCTGCTGCTGGCCATGTCGCTGATGGACGGCCCGCCGGTCCGCGAGGCTGCGCGGCGCGTATCCGAGGGCCAGCTTGGGCGCATCCTCACCATCCACTACATGCTCGTCGACCACCAGCGGTGGCGGATCCGCGACCGTATGGGCTGGGTCTACTCGAAGGAGGACGCGGGCGGCGGCATGCTAGGCCACGAGTTCTGCCACGCGGTGAACAACATGCAGCGCATCGTCGGCGAGGAGATCACCCAGGTCACGGGCTTCGCCGACGTGAGGTCCGGCGAGCCGCTGGAGGTGGAGGACTCGGTATTCCTGAACGTGCGGTTCCGCAGCGGGGTCGCGGGCGCGTTCATCGGCGGAAGCTGGGGGCCGGCCGTGCGGGACATGGACGCGCCATACGACGTATCGAAGCTGAACCTGCCCCACGGCTTCTCGGTGTGGGGCGAGAAGGGCGCAATCCACGCCGACATGTCGGGCGGCCGGTTCGTGATGGACCTGCAGGTGGAGGGCGACCCCAGGACGGAACGTCCGCCGGCGCCGGACGGCGGCTTCCCGCGCCCGACGGGGGTGCGGCGCTGGGAGACAGTCGTCGAGAGGCCGAGGGAGCGGGGCGCAACGCAGGCCCTGTTCATACAGGAGTGCCTGGAGGCGATACGCGGCGAGGGCGAGCCGCCCATCACCAACGAGGAGGGGCTGCGGTTCCTGCGCGTCCAGCACGCGCTATACCGCGCTTCCGAGACCGGCCAGCTTCAGCACATCCCGTGAGCGGCGGGGGAGAGGGGAAGTCCCCCTCACCCTAACCCTCTCCCGCGAGGGGAGAGGGGAAGTCCCCCTCACCCTAACCCTCTCCCGCGAGGGGAGAGGGGATTCCCCCTCACCCTAACCCTCTCCCGCCAGGGGAGAGGGGATTCCCCCTCACCCTAACCCTCTCCCGCCAGGGGAGAGGGGATTTTAGTAGCCGCGGGCTTCGTCGGGGCCTGAGGGCTGCACGCCCGCGTGCAGGAGGCCGTCTGAAGGGTCGATCATAACGCCGCGCGGGCGGGAGAAGCCCCCGCCGGTGGAGGGCTCGGGCACGACCTGGACGTTGTGCCCCATGCGGGCCAGCGCATCGACGGTCTGCGGGTCGATCCGGTGGTCGACGAGGGTCTCGCGCTCGGCTGCGTCGACGCTAGGCGCGGTGATCGCCTCCTGCATGCCCATCCCGAAGTCGACCACGTTGGAGACTATGTGCGCGATGCGGCACATGATCTTGCGCCCGCCGGGCGCCCCGACGGCGACGAAGGGCTTGCCGTCCCTGAGGACCAGCACGGGGACCATGTTGTTCAGCCCGCGCTTGAACCCGGCGATGGAGTTCGCCGCGCCGGGCATTGGATTGAAGACGGTCATCCCGTTGCCGAGGAGCAGCCCCGTGCCGGGAACGATCACCCCGGAGCCGAAGCCAGCCACGACGGTCTGCGTGCAGGACGCCATGTTCCTGTCCCGGTCGATGACGCTGAGGTGTGTGGTGCAGTCGCCCTCGCTGGGGGGCGACGCGGGGGCCGCGCGCTCGGGACGCGGCTGGGGGTCGTATTGCCAGGGGTCGTGCAGTGGGTTGCCGGCGTAGGCGACCCACGGCTGGAGCTCGCGCTCGTCCTCCAGCCTGGCGGTCTCGCGGTCGATCGTCCGGGCGATCTCGCGGGCGTACTCCCTCGAAAGCATCCCGTCCAAGGGCACCGGGGTGAAGTCCGGGTCGCCGGCGAAGCTGTACCGGTCGGCGAAGGCGTGGCGTGCCGCCTCGATGAACAGGTGGAGGTGCTCGGGCGAGCCGTGTTTGAGACTGCCCAGGTCGAAGCTCTCCAGGATATTCAGCGTCTGCAGGGTTGTGATCGTGCCGGCCGGGGCGGGGGTACCGAGCAGATCGTAGCCCCTGTAGGAGGTCCTGGCGGGTTCGAGCACCTGCGCCTCGTAGCCGGCCAGGTCCTGGGCGCTCAGCACGCCGCCGTTTCGCTTCATCTCCTCGTCGATGGCGGCGGCAATCTCGCCCCTGTGCAGGGCGTCCCTGCCCTCCCGGCCTATTCGTTCGAGGGTATCGGCGAGGTCGCGCTGGACGATCCTCGTGCCGGGCTCAGGCGGATACCCGCCCGGCAGGAACACCCGCGCAGCCTCTCCGTGCCCGGCCAGCTTGGACATGAACATGCCGCCCATCAGGCAGGCGGTAACGTCCGCCTCGAACCCCTCCCGGGCGTAGTGGACCGCGGGCTCCACCAGCTGCTCGAGCGGCAGGGAGCCGAAGAGATCGTGGGCGCGGCACATGCCGGCGGTGACTCCGGGCACGCCCACAGAGCGATGGCCGACTGCGTTGGCGCGGCCCTCGACCTCGTATATCCCGTTGCCCGTGACCGTCTGGCCCGTCACGCGGAACATGCCTGGCGTCGCGGCGCCGGGGGCGCGGTGGCCGTAGTCGATGGCGACGCTGCGCCCCTCCGCGGCCACGTGCACGATCATCTGGCCGTGGCCCGCGATGGTGGAGCTCCAGGGCTCGATCACGGCCAGGCAGAAGCCCGTGGCGATGGCGGCGTCGACGGCGTTTCCGCCGCTCTCCAGTACGTCGACTCCGACCTGGGCGGCTACCGGGTGCGCCGTGGCGACCGCGCCGTGCTCGACGACGACCTCGTCCTTGTCAGGCCTCCAGACGCTGCGTGTGTTCAACGGGCAGTCTCCCTTCAGACCAGGCATGGTTCGCGACTCGCCAAGCATACTATCGCCGCTCGCCCGAAACAGCAAAGGGCGCGGCGCTCTTCCGGTTGCCGATGGCCTGGGCGGCTTCCCTAGTCGTTGTCCCTCCTGGTCACCAGGACGGACGGGCCGACGCGGTACGGCTCGTACACCGAGTCCTCCGTGCCGCCGCACAGGTCCGCCTGCGACAGCGGGAACACGTCGTGGGTGAACAACCCAACCTCGTTCACGCTCCGGCCGTTCTCATCCACGCTTGGCACGTCGTCGTCCTCGATCCGCAGCGTCACCGTGACCCCCTGGCTCCAGGTGCGGGCAGTGTAACGCGACAGGGCGTCGCAGCCGTCCGGCGCCGTCCAGCCGCCGGGCGTCAGGATCACGCTTTGCGGCAAGCTGTCGTACTGCAACCCCGTAAAGCCCGGCGCCCCCAGGTTCAGCAGTACCGGTCCGGTCGGCGCGTGGCTCAGGCGCACCGTGTAGCCGGCGGAGCTGCCCTCGGTCACCGTCAGCGACGTCCGGCTGACGACGACGCTTCCGCTGCTCGACGGGGCCATGTAGGCCGTGATGGATTCCGCGGGGCCTGCGCCGACGGCGTTCAGCGCGCGCACGCTGAACTCGTAGTCACCCTCGATGTTCAGCCCGGATATCGTTACCGACGTGCCTCGGGTCTCCCTGGGCTCGTCGGGGCCGCCGGGGCGCATCACCTGGTACTGGTAGCCGGTCACCGGCGCGCCGCCTTCCTCCACCGGCGGCGGGTTCCAGGCCAGGGTCACGGAGCTCCGGCCAACCGCCGTGAAGCGCAGCAGGCCCACCCATCCCGGCGGGCCGGACGGCTCGCCCGCCGTCGTAACCCCGATCACGTCCGACCAGGGGCCCGCGCCGTTGCGGTTGACGGCGGCCACCCGGTAGTAGCGCGTGATGCCCCGGAACAGGTCCTTCGTGTCGGTGTAGGTCGTGCCCGTTCCTCCTCCGCTGCGCAGCCGCTCCCAGGGCGCCTGGCCGTCGCGCGAGCGTTCCAGCCAGTAGCCGGTGATCCCCTGGCCGCTGCCGGCGGTCACGCTCCACTCCAGGTCGATGGCGGTCTCGGCTGCGGCTACTGAGCCGTCCTGCGTCACCCACGAGGGCGCTTCCGTTGGCGCGCTGGCCGCCGTGGTCGCGCTGCGGGTTACGGACCACTGCCCTGGCCCGTTGAAGTTCCTAGCCCGTATCCGGTAGTGGCGTGTCGTCGCAGCCGCCAGGCCCGTATCGAGGTACGTCGTCGTGTCTGCGCCCCGGATGGTGGCCAGCTCGGCCCAGGGGCCGCTGCCGTTCGCAGACCACTCGATCTCGTACATCTGGACCTCCTCGCCCTGGTCGTCGGGCTTGGTCCAGGTCAGGATGATTTCGGACGACCCGTTGGCCTGCGCGCGGAACGACCCCGGCGCGTCCGGAACCCCGGTCTGGGTCGTCGCCGAATTGGTCGCCGACCAGTCGCTCCAGCCCGCGCTGTTCTTCGCCCTGACGCGATAGTGGCGGGTGTCTCCCGGGTTCAGCCCGGAGGCGTGGGTGAAGGTCAGGCCCGCCGACGCATTCCGGACGGACAGCGTCCTGAAGTCGTCGGTGGTCGCCGTCAGCACGGTGGCGACCTGTATCTCGTAGTGGGTGATCCGGCCGCCGCCGTCATAGCCGGGCGGCTCCCACGTCAGGATGATGGCGTTCTCGCCGTCCGCAACCGCTCTCAGGCGCTCCGGCGCATTGGGAATCACCGGGTCGGTGCTGGCGCTGCGCACAGCCGACCAGGAACCCTCGCCCGTGCCGTTCACAGCCCGCACGCGGTAGTCGCGCTCCGTGCCCGGGTCGAGGCCGCCGTCCGTGTAAGCGAGTGCTTCCGTCTGCGCGTCGGCGTCGTTGTCGCCCGTCCAGTCTATCTCGTAGCGGACGATGGCAGAGCCGCCGTCGTCGCTCGGTGCAACCCACGTCAACTCGATGGTGTTCGCGCCGTCCGCAACGGCCCGGAAGTTGCGCGGCACACCCGGCACGTTGGCCAGCGTAGTGGCCGACGGGTGAGGCGGCTCCGACCACGGCCCGTCTCCGGCGCTGTTCCGCGCCCGCACGCGGTAGTACCGCGTCGTCGCCTGGCTCAGGCTGCCGTGCTTGAAGGTCAGCGTCTGCCCGTTCGCCGTGTAGCCCGCCCTGCGCCAGCTGCCCTGGCCGTCCGCAGACCACTGTACCTCGTAGCGGGTGATGGCCGAGCCGCCGTCGCCGGCCGGCGCCTGCCACGTCACGTCGATGGCCGACGCGCCGTCCGGTGTGGCGGTTACCCCCGTGGGGGCTGTGGGCCTGCCGCCCTCGGAGGTCATGCCCCCGATGTGTGCCGACCACGGCCCTTCCTGGCCCCGGTCGTTGATTCCACGCACTCGATACAGGCCGGTCTCCCCTGCCGCCAGGTCGGTATCGACGTAGCGGGGCTCCATAGTGCGGCCCATCGTTGTCCAGGAGGTGGTCTGCTTCTGCACCTCGTAGTGGGTCACCGGACGGCCGTTGACCTTGAGGATCGGATTCCACCTGATGAGGACGGCGGCTGAGATAGCCACAGTGCCCTGTAGGGACGGCAGGTCTGTACCGGTGCCGGTCCTGGCCAGGATGGTGGCCGAGTCGTTGTCGCTGTCGTAGTCGTAGTACTCAGTGGTGTGCCAGCTGTTGCCGCCGCTCGTGCAGGCCGACTGCGAGGATGCGGCCACGTCGTTGGCGTCGCTGTCTATGCACACCCGGTAGTCCTGGGTGTTCTCGATCTCGGCGGTAATCTCCGCGTCCCCGGCGGCGGCGGTGATGATGGTCAGAACCTCGCCGTCGCGTCCATAGACGCCCTGGTGGTACTCCTTGCTCCTCAGCTCGCCGACGGACCATACGCCGGTGGATGGATCGAAGCTGCCCGCGGTGGCGTTGTGGGAGACGTAGTCGCCCCCGTCCAGGCCGGTCAGCGTGATCTGGGCGCCGGGAGCGTCGTCGGGGCCGTTGTTCACGGCCATGATGGTGTAGGCGCGCTGGCCTGCTGGCGCCGCAGGACTCGGCCCACCGTCGCGCGCTTCCAACTCAGCTATCGGGCCGACGTGGAAGGTGTAAGTCTCCTCATCGGTGGTTTGCTCGCCTGTGGTGCTGTGGGTGCCTTTATAGGTTTTTCTCGCTTTGTATGTACCCAATTCGCCGAAATGGAGTACCACGGGGCCAGTAACTATTCCAAGGTTACCCCCAAAGGGATAAGCCCTGGCATCAGTAGTGAAGCCCCCAGTGTCGGTGAAACTCGAATCGTCGGCATCAGCGAGCTTCCAGGTTCCAATGAAAATACGCATAGTCCCGGGGGCACTTCCCCCGTCTATACCGGAGGTTGTCAGTTTGTCCTTGCCGTTAGTCCAGACCGTTGATTCAGTACGCTGCTGGTTTAGGGGTACAATACTATTGATATTCTCCCTCACCTCGACCCCTCTTTGTACATCGCCTCCCTTCGTTTGCCACGTCATGCTGGTCACACCGCCGTCAGTCAGAGAGCCTCGGGTTAGAGGCGAGTCTTTAACCTGAATGACAACGTTCTCTGGGGTCAAAATTACAAACGGCTCCCCAGGCTCCCCATATGGTGGTCCGTCTCTTCGCAATATACCCTCAGAGTGAAGTTTGGGTTGCTCTCTTTTAGAAACTTGTATCGCCAGTTCCAAGTCATTTTGCGCGGTTGCCTCAAGGGTAAACAGGTCCACCTGGCCTTCATCAAACAGCACCCACGGGTCGTCCCCCAGGCATTGCGTAAGGCTGTCAAAGACGTAACCCGGTTCGGGCGGCGGGATGCTGTTCTCCACCCAGGCGGTGATGCACCGCTCCTCCAGCGGGATGTCCGTCAGGCTGTCCGACGTTAGTTGTGCCTCTATCCTGGTCTCATCGAAACGGGGAGGATCAGGATCATTATTGGATTCTACATCCGTGTCCGCTGGAAACCAGGTCGCCGATTGGCTCCCCGATTTCACAAACGTAGCTGGAGGAGTCCAACTGTCTTTGAACTCCAGCCCATCGGACAATTCCACCCTCACGCTTGCATTTGCGACGCGACTGATTTGTCGAGCGTCAGCTGTTCCCGAATCGTTGAAGGCAGTCAGGTCAAAGCCCACGTCAACCCCCGCCGGCCGTAGGTCGTCCACGGACAGCCGGAGTTCCAGGCGAGCACGGATCATGTGTCGAGTTTGGTCTGTGGCATCTTCAACATAGGTGTACGCCTTGCTGTTGTTATTGGCCAACAATATGTCCGGCTCAGGTGAAATGGCGGAAGCCGTGGCGGTTATGACTCCGAGCTGGCCTATATCGAATATATTGGTGAAGCCGGTGTGTCGCACCGTTGAGAACAACAACTGAGTCGAGGCTGCCCCCGGTCCTATGGTCCCAATTTCCCATGTGAACCATTGTTGTTTGGTGTCGTTGTCAGTCCTTAGGCCAGTAATGGTGGCAGTCAGTAGGCTGGGATTGGCTGTACTGTGTCTTGCAAGCACATTCAGGAGCTCAAACGATACGGTCACTCCGGTGGCTGTCATCGTCCCAACATTTTGGACGCTATACGCAAATTTGTTGGTATCCCGCCCAGTCCCGAATTCCTGCTGCAACACTAAGTCCACGTAGCCGTACTCCGCCTCCTCCTGGGCGGACGCGTGGTCGGCGGCCAGGACCAGGCACAGCAGCGCGGCCAGGGCCGCGCCGACGCGGAGTTTCGAGAGCAGGCGTGTGTACTTCATTGAGAAAACCTCGTGAGGGTTGCTGACGCCGGTTTGCCGCCAACGGCGGCCGGCTTATCTGGAGGGACGCCTCGACGGCTGCCGGGAATGCGCCGGCATCACGACCGGGAGTGTGTGATACGTCGTATCAGCGGAGTCCGCCAGGGTATTTGGTGTCAATATGCTCAGGATGGCGAGGGTCCGTACCGGGAGGAGTGGCTAAATGGACCCGTGCCGCCGGCCGACCGTGCTCGATGCGGTTGCGGCGGCGGCCGCTGAATCCGGCAGGCCGGTGCTCGATAGCGAGCCGTTACTAATACCAGGTATCATAACGGGAATAGTATAGGTAGCCGGGGATGATATGTCAAATGGGGCACCCGCGCCCGGCACCGGGGGGATACCGACCTGGGAGGCTACCAGCCAGTTATGCCAAACGTGTGCGATCCGGCGTATCCTGCGTACCAAGCCTGTACCAAGTCCTGGCACGGCAAAGCTGCGTGCTCCGGCAAGAGCGGGGAATTTACAGGGTCATCGACCCACGGGTGGACGCCCGGAATGGCGACGATGGTGGTGGGGGATAGAGGACTCGAACCTCTGACCTCCTGTGTGTAAGACAGGCGCTCTAACCATCTGAGCTAACCCCCCGGGACGACCGGGCAGCGGGTGCGGCGGCGGAAGCAGCGGGGGCCGCCGCGGTATTCGATTGTGGAGTGGTGGCGCGCTTGGCGGGACTCGAACCCACGGCCTCAGCCTCCGCAGGGCTGCGCTCTATCCAACTGAGCTACAAGCGCTCTCTTGCCGGCGTGCGCCGGGCATCGCCCGGCTTTGCGCTCCACTCCGCGCGCGGAGCTTCGTGCCATTCAATCGTAGGTGAGTGCGACGCTCCCTGTCAACGCGCAGCGCCGCCCGGGCCATGCCGGACCGCGACCCGCGCGGCACATGATGGCCGGATTCCAGCTAGCCCCTGGCCAGCAGTATCCTGAGCACGTCGGGCGCGGCCTGTGCGGCGCGCTCCCGGAGCCGCTCCGCGGGCAGGCTGCCGAGCGGGTGCGGCAGAATGACGTACGGGTAGCCGGGGATTCCGCCCAGCTTCGCCATGGCGTCGGCGCTCGTGATGAACGGGTCGGTGCAGATGACGGCCGTGGGCACGCCCATCTTCTCGAGGGTGATCCCGTCGTGCACACTGCACGACGAACAGGACCCTCAGTCGCCCGAGGCGGTTATCACCGCGTCGCAGCGCTCGACGAGCTCCTGCAGGATGTCGTCGGGGCAGGGCCTCGACGCGTCGCCCTTGTTGCGCGCGACGACGCCGGCGAACTCGTAGCTGTCGGCCAGCACGTCGTGCACCATCTCGAGCAGCTCGGGCGAGTTCTGCTTGCCGTTGGCCAGCAGGCCCAGCGTCGCCCCGTCGAGCGAGCTCGGGCGGGGGCTGACGACGGCGTGCTCGGGAATCGCCTCCGCCGTCGGGTCCAGTACCTCAATCGTTGCCGTGGTCATAGCCTGCCTCCCCTTGTTCCACCCTCACCTCAGTCCTCTCCCGTCGAGGGAGAGGAGGGACGCTTGTTCCACCCTCATCTCAGTCCTCTCCCGTCGAGGGAGAGGAGGGCCGTCACCGACTGCGAGCTCGATCCCGTGCCCCACAATGGTATCACCGCCGCGAAGCCGCCCGCCGCGCCGCCGGCCGTGAGGACGCGGACCGCGCCGGGGCTCGATACCGATCTCACAGCCGCACCGTTCCGGTCCCGCGTGCCTATCTCGAACAGGGCCTCCTGCACCATGCGCTTCGTCCACGCGGCTCTCTGGAAGTGCCCCAGGAGCTCCGGGCTGAGCACGACCACCAGCTCGTCCTGCCCCGTGCCCGCCGCGAACATTGCATCCTCGAAGCCCTGGAGTATCGCCGTGGGGTCCTCTGCGCCGCTGGTCACCGGTATGGGCGAGAGGCCGGGAAACACCGTGACTGTGCTCTCGTCCGCGGCGAAACCGCGCTCGACGTGCAGCGGCTCCCAGGGGCTCGTCTCCTCGCACTCAGCCATGCACCACGTGTATTTGCCGGGATGGCCCATGGTGGCCTTGTCCAGCTCGCCGGGCTTTGCCCCGGTCACATTCATGACGACGAGCCTGATAGCGCGGCCTATGGTCGCGTTGGCCCGGTTTCCCGGCCCGAACACGCTCACGCCGGAACCCAGGCCGATGTCACTGGCGGCGGGGCCGTTCACCACAGCCAGGATGGCGGCGCCCATGGTGGAGACGGTGACGGCGTGGAGGTTGAACCGGGGCTCGCACATCGCTTCCAGCGCGGCGGCGATCACGGGGAAGTACTCAGGCAGGCACCCGGCCATGACGGCGTTGACGGCCGCCTTCTCCGCCGTGATTACGCGGCCCCGCACCGGCTCCGTGCCCAGGATGTCGGACGGCGGTCGTCCAGCGGCCTCCAGTGCGGCGCGGACCCGTTCCTCGGTGGGCGGCACCACGGGCAGGCCATCGGTCCAGCCGCGCTCCAGGAACGAGTCGAACAGGGACGCCTCGTCGTCGAAGGCCAGCCGCTTGGATGTCAGTGGCGCAGTCATGGCGGTGTGCGATGAAGATACCAGATTCCGCACGGAGCCGCCAATGAACCGTGACTCCCGGACAGGCTGCCAATTGTGGATGCCCGGTTATTGACCGGCGCCAGGCCGGTTTGGTCTAATGTCAGTCCGAGCACAGCGAGGAATCCAGGAGCCCTGCGCGGGTGCTACCCTGGACTCTTCACCCTGCGGAGCCTGTCCTGAGCCTGTCGAAGGGCTCCCCGTTCAGAATGACGCGACCGGGAGATGCTCGAATACCAACACCAATGGTCGAAAGCGTTGACCGACACGTCTCCCAGCCCTGACTCCAGCCCCGTCGTCTCCCTGCCCGCAGTCTTCGACCGCTACCGGGACGAGGTGGGCCTTGCCCTGCGGGCCGGCCTGTCCGGCGACGACTCGCCCATCCGCCTGATGCTGTCGTATGCCATGGGCTGGGTCGACGTCGAGGGCAATCCCACCCTGGCGACCGAGGGTAAGGCGCTGCGCCCCACCCTGTGCCTGCTTGCGAGCGAGGCGGTGGGCGGCACGACCGGCGACGCCATGCCCGCGGCTGTGGCACTGGAGCTGGTGCACAACTTCTCGCTGATACACGACGAGATCCAGGACCGCGACGACGTCCGGCGTCACAGGCCGACTCTCTGGAAGGTGTGGGGCGAGCGGAAGGCCCTCGTGGCCGGCAATGTCATGCGCATAATCGCCGACATGGCCCTGTGGGGCCACCGCGACCGCGAGACGGCCCTTGCCGTGGCCGGGCCGGTTACGCAGGCCACCCTGGAGATGATCGAGGGCCAGTACATGGACCTCCACTTCGAGGGGCGCATGGACATCACCATGGACGACTACCTGGCGATGATCTCGCGCAAGACCGGCGCGCTCATACGCTGCTCCCT
Source organism: Dehalococcoidia bacterium (assembly GCA_965204975.1). Taxonomy (GTDB): domain Bacteria; phylum Chloroflexota; class Dehalococcoidia; order Lucifugimonadales; family CAJWER01. The sequence continues at coordinate 2,193,141 of OZ242024.1, read as the reverse complement.
CGTCGCGGGCGCGGCAGCGGGCTCGGGGGACCCCGCCGTAATCGGGGCGTTCGAGGAGTCGGGCAAGGCGTTCGGGATGGTGTTCCAGGTGCGGGACGACTACCTGGGAGTGTGGGGCGTGGAGGCGGCTACGGGCAAACCCGTCGGGGCCGACGTCCGCCGCAAGAAGAACGCCTTTCCCTTCGTATACGCGATGTCGAAGGCCGATGGGAGGGACCGGGACGCGCTGCTGGAGATCTACGGCCAGGCGGAGGTTGGCGACGGCGACGTGGCCTCAGCCGTCGAGATCATGGAGCGGCTGGGAGCCAGGGAGAGCGCGCAGGAGCTGGCCGCCCACCATTCCGACAGGGCGGTCCGGGCGCTGCAGGGGATCGAGCTGGCGCCCGAGGCCAGGCGGGACATCGAGGAGCTGGCGCACTTCCTGCTCGTGCGCGACCGCTGACAGGCCCAGTCAGGGACCGTAGATCGATCATCGGTCCTTGGAGCCTGGGCCGGGGTAGGGCGGGTCTCAAACCCGCCCCTACAGGACGCCTGGGAAGGATATTCCTGACGTGGGTCAGCTTGTCATTCCGACCGCAGGGAGGAATCTAAGATGTTTGCGGTCGCTCCAAGGTGTCGGCTCAGCTACGAGACCGTGCTTGATGGCAATGACCTTAGATTCCTCACTCCGCTTCGCTGCGTTCGGAATGACAAGTCACGCTGCGCTGCGTTCGGAATGACATACCCGAAGGTTGTGCAAAGGTCCCCTCGGGAGGAAGGAATCTAGGGTCTGCTCGGGGGGAAGGAATCTAGCCGTAGGGGTCGGCTGCGTCCCTTAGACCGTCGCCCATGTAGTTGAAGGCCAGGACGGCGACGATCACGGGTATGGCCGGGATCATGAGCCAGGGGTATATGGCAACCGACTCGACGTTCTGAGTGGCCTGCAGGAGCACCCCCCAGCTCACGGCGGGCGGCTGGAGGCCGAGCCCCAGGAAGCTGAGGGCGGTCTCGCTGATGATCATGAACGGGATCGCCAGCGTCGCCGCTGCGATAACGTGGCTCGTGAACGAGGGCACCATGTGCCTGAAGATGACGCGCACGTCCGTTGCACCGACAACCTTGGCGGCGGTTACGAATTCCTCTTCCCGCAGCGCCAGGAAGCGCCCGCGGACCACTCGCCCGAGCTCCGTCCACGCGAGCAGCGATATGATGACCGTGATGGAGAAGTAGATCTGGATAGTGCTCCAGTCCCTCGGGACCCCAGCGGCCAGCGCGATCCACAGGGGGATCGTCGGAATGGACCGCAGAATCTCTATGAGTCGCTGGATCACGGTGTCTGCGTAGCCGCCGTAGTACCCCGAGATTCCGCCCAGGACGATGCCCAGCAACAGGCTGATGCCCACGCCCACGAGGCCGATGGACATCGATATGCGTGTGCCGTAGAGGGTGCGGGCCAGCAGGTCTCGTCCGAGCACGTCGGTGCCCATTACATGGGGCGCTACCCTACCGGATTCGGGATCGTGTCCGAAGAGGTGCCTGTCCGTACGGATCAGGCCCAGGAAGTTGTACTCGAACCCGCGAACGAAGAGCTTTATCGGTATCTTCACCTCGGGGTCGACCGTGTACTCCTTCTTGAAGGTAACGGGGTTGCGGGTCCCCACGATGCCGAGAACGTGCGGCCTGAAACTTCCGTCGTCGAACCAGTGGATCGACTGCGGCGGCAGGTACGCAATCTCGTAGTCCGAGGTGATGGCGTCAGTGCTCGAAAGGAACTCCGCGGTGCCTGCTATGAAGTAGAGAGTGGCAATGATGAAGGCCGCGAAGAGAGCGGCACGGTGCTTCTTGAAGCGCCACCACATGAGCTGCCACTGGGTGGCAACGAATACCCGCTCGTCCTCGACGTCGGCGGTGATTCTCTCCGCTCTGCGGACCTCGATGTCTTCCGGTGCTAGAGCCATGGCGTCACGACATCCGTATCCGCGGGTCGAGAAGGCCGAGCAGGATATCAGATATGAACGTTCCGACCACCGTCAGCGTGCCGAGCAAGAGGACTATGGAGGAAGAGACGAAGAGGTCCTCCGTCAGCAGCGCCCTGAGCAGGATCGGCCCCTCGGTGGGCAGGCTCAGCACCACCGACACGATGATGCTGCCGGACATGAGGAACGGCAGGAGGTAACCCATCGTGCTGACGAGTGGGTTGAGGGCAATCCTGACGGGGTACTTGAAGATCACCCTCCACTCCGGCAGGCCCTTCGACCTCGCCGTCACCACGTAGGGCTTGCGCAGCTCGTCGAGGAGGTTCGCCCTCATCACCCTGATGAGCGCGGCCGTGCCGGCCGTTCCCACCACCAGGGCCGCGATCCAAAGGTGGGACAGCAGGTCCACCACCTTCCCCACGGTCCACGGTTTGTCCAGGTAATGCGGCGACAGGAGTCCACCGACGCTCTGGTCGAACACCGTGACCGATATCCAAAGCAGGATCAGCGCCAGCAGGAAGTCCGGCACGGCCAGTCCGATGAACCCTATGAACGTGACCGTGTAGTCCTCGATGCTGTGCTGCCGCATCGCGGAGTAAATACCGATGGGAATCGATAAGGCCCAGGCCATGATCGCAGTGCTGCCGGCCAGGATCACGGTCAGGAGCAGCCGCTCGCCGATCACCTGCTTGACGGGCAGCTGGAACTCGAGCGAGAAGCCGAGGTCGAAATGGAGCACCTTCCAGAACCACTTGGCGTACTGCACGATCATGGGCTGATCGAGGCCGTACTGTTGTCTCAGGGACCTCTCGAGCTCAGCGGCGCCCTCGCTCGTGGCGGCGTCCGCTCCCATCACCCGTTCGATGTAGCCGGACACGAAGTCGCCTGGAGGCAGGGTAATGATCACAAATGAGATGAGCGACAGCGCCCAGATCGTCAGGAGGGCGAGCAGGGCGCGTCTTATGATGAAAGCCAGCATATGGGAAGAGCCTGCCTCGTCGTCGCGGTATTCGATGGAACAGGCCGGCGCCCCCTCATGAGCGGGGCGCCGGCCTACTTGTCAGGTGCGGGCGGGAACGCTACTCGGAGTCGTTCTTGCCGCCCTCAAGGAAGTACTGGGCGGTCCTGCCGATTCCGGGGTTCTGCAGCTGCGAGATGTTCGGGGCCAGCTGCGGCACGTTCTTGAAGTAGTTCTTCATCACGATGACGCCGTTGAACGCCGGGGTGTCGCCCACTGCGCTGATGTAGTACAGGTTCTGCACCGAGATCTTCTGGCTGTCAATGTAGTTCTGGGTGCGCTCCTGGTACTTCAGGTTCTCAACCACGTCGGACAGCTCCACCAGCTTCAGGATCTCGGGGTCCGTCGGCTCTGCGCATGCCTCGCCAATCTTCTCCGTCTTGCCGTCGGTCGTGCAGGACTTGCCGTTGTTGAACCAGTTTCCATACGCAGGGAAGGCGCTCCTGCCGGCCTTCACGTTGAGCGGGTGCCGGTCGCAGCAGCCGTCCGCGTTGATCTGGTGCAGGTTGCCCTTGCGCCGCTCGGAGAACAGCTGGACGTCCTCGGCCTTGATGTTCATCTTGATGCCGATCTTCTCCCAGTCCTCCTTGGCAATCTCGGCCATGGACTGGTAGTCGAGGAAGTACTCGGCGATGTACACAAGCTCGATCTGGAGGGGCTCGCCGGAGCCATCGGTCCTCAGGCGGAAGCCCGAGCCGTCCTTCTTGTCGAGGCCGATGCTGTCGAGGAGCTCATTGGCCCTGTCCACGTCGTACTCGGTGAAGAAGGACTCGATGTCCTCACCCGGGTAGAAGGGATGGGTCGAGTTGTAGGTCGGCTGCTTCAGCTTGCCCACGCCCAGGAAGACGACCTCGTTGATCTTCTTCCTGTCCAGGGCCAGCGAGAGGGCCTTCCGGAAGTCGAGGTTGGTGAGCCACTTGCGGATCTCGGGATCGGGATCCTCCTCGGAGTAGCCTTCACCGTAGGACTGGTTGATGGCGAAGGCTGCCTGGGTACCGTCCTGGGACCAGAAGCGGACCTGGTAGTTATTCTCCGCCGCGTTCTCCTGGAACACGGGTACCTTCGCCATGTCGATGTGGCGGTGCTGGAAGTCCAACTCACCAGCGATCGCGCGAAGGTTCAGGACCTCCTTGTCACCGGCCAGCCGCATCGAGATCTTGTCGATGTAAGGTAGCTGGTTGCCCGCGGGGTCGGTCGCCCAGTAGTACGGGTTGCGCTCGAACTCCCAGATCTCTCCGGTGTTCGGGCTGGTCACCATCCAGGGAGCGATGGTGGGGAGGCCGACGGACCTGAGGTTGTCGGACTTGTTCTTGAAGTAGACGCCCCAGGCATCAAAGCCTTCGTCAGCAACGGTCTTGTCGAAGGCGTCCTTGTCGTCGACGAAATCGCGGTGGTGCTGCTTCAGCCAGTGCGACGGGCCGAAGGTGGCCGAAGCGCCGCGTCCGTGCAGCGTCCACGCGCCGATCAGGTAGGTGGCCGTGTCGTCCAGGAAGCCGGCGGTCTGGTCGGTGAAGACGAACTGCACCGTGTGGTCGTCGACCTTCTTGATCTCGGGCGCGTAGTTCGTGTAGCCGAGCTTGGCGTCGCGGCCGGGGCTGATGTCCTCGTTGCGGATCACGTTCTGGTTGTACCAGACGTAGTCGTCTGCCGTGAACGGGGCGCCGTCGGACCACTTCATGCCCTTGCGCAGGTGCCACGTGTAGGTCAGGCCGTCGTCGCTGGTCTCCCACCTCTGGACGATGTTGGGGATCAGCGTCGTACCGTCCAGGTCGTAGTAGATGTTCGGGTCCATCATCAGCCGGTCGGCGTTCTGGCCGTCGTTCGGGCCCGTGAAGGCGCGCCGCCAGGTTCCGCCATAGTCGCCGATGCGCTCGACGACCGGGATAACCATGATGTCGGAGGGCTCAGGGAGCCGCTCCTCGACTGCGGGCAGGTCGCCCGACTGGACCATGGCCGCGAGTATCGGGGCCTCGCCGAAGGAGGTCGGCTGAGGGCCGTCCCACAGGAAGGTGCCCTTGAACTCGGTGGCCATCATGGACGAGTCGTCCTTGGCCATCGTCTCCTTCGTGTCCTGGGCCATCGTCTCCTTGGCGGCCGTAGTCGGAGTGGCAGGAGCGCCCGCGGGCACACCGGACACCACGGTAGGCGCTACCGCCGCCGTCGTGTCGGTCGCAGTCTCCTCCTCGTCGGCGCCGCCACAGGCCGCAGCCGCCACTAGCGCGAGAGCCGCTGCCAGTGCCAGCAGCAACCGAATGTTCGTCAGTCTCAACATATCTGCCTCCATCTCCTAAGCTATTTGGATGACTTCCCGTAGCTGGGGAAACCCCCGCCAACCCCAATTTTTACCATCCTCAGCGTCCCAGTGTCAAGTTGTGAGACTTTTTTTGAAGCCTGTGCAGTGCCCGCTCACCGTGTCAGACCCCAACAGCCACACATAGAGAAAGTGGTCTACTTATGGCTCTACGACAAGAGGCAGAAGTCGGATTCCTGCCCTATGGAGCTCTATGAACGGGCCGCTTCCAGGCCAAAGAATGCGCCCTTGAATCCCGCCGGGGGACGTTGCTAGACTGGCCGAGCCTCGAGGAGGTCCCCATTGCCCGACGAACCCAAGTCCGTCCTCATTACGGGAGCTTCGACCGGCATAGGCCGGGCGTCCGCCCTCTACCTTACCGGCAAGGGCTACCGCGTCGCAGCCACGAGCCGGTCGCTTGGACGGCTCGACGGCCTGCGGCGAGACGCTGAGCGCATCGGGGACATCCACTGCGTCGAGCTCGACGTCGACTCGGACCGGTCTGTGTCGGCTGCGGCAGAGTCCGTCATCGAGGCATACGGGCGCATCGACGTGCTGGTCAACAACGCGGGCTACGGGCTCTGGGGGCCGGTGCAGAGCTTCTCGATGCAGGAGCTGCACTCCCAGTTCGAGACCAACTTCTTCGGAGCCTTTCGCATGATCAAGGCCGTGCTGCCGTCGATGACAGCGCAGGGGAGCGGGACCATCATCAACGTCAGCTCGGTCGAGGGCAGGCTTGTGACGCCCTTCAGCGGGGGATACGCGGCGAGCAAGTTCGCGCTGGAAGGACTGAGCGAGGCCTTGAGGTACGAGCTGTGGCCCCAGGGCATCCGTGTCGCCGTCGTCGAGCCCGGCCTGTTCGCAACCGACTTCCACGACAGCCAGGTCGAGGCCGCCGGCGCCGGCTCGCCCGACCTCCCGTACGGGCCCGCGATCGCACGGTACCGGGAGCGGCGCGGCAAGTACGACCGGTTCGCCAAAGACCCGGTCCGCGTCGCCAGGGTCATCCACAAGATAATCCGCGCCAAACGGCCCCGTTTCAGGTACCCGGTCGGCGCTGAAGCCACCATCGGAATCCCCGCGTCCCAGCTCATGCCGGAGCGGCTCTTCCAGGCCCTCCTACGCCGCGCAACGATGGATTGACGGCTACTCGGCTACCAGGTCCATGAACTCGACGCTCTTCAGCTCGCGCTCCAGGACGTGCCTGACGTAGGAGCGCAGTACACGCGACACCTCCCTGGAGACCGGACCGGGCACTGAGAGTTCGATAGCATCGGCCAGGTCCCGGCGGGCGTAGTAGCGCAGCACCTTATTGGCGCCGAGGGACAGCGGCAGGACCTGGCCGCTCGACCCGGACCTGCACGCGTCGCACACCACGCCCCCCAGCTCGCTGCTGTAGACGTAGTCCGCTGGCTCCAGGGTGAGCCGGCACTCCACGCACTCGTGAAGCTCCGGACCGAAGCCGGACAACCCCAGCATTCTCACCTCGAACCACGGGAGCAGCCTGGAGGGTTCGGCCGAGGACTCCAGGGCGGCGAGGCAGTCGGACAGGAGCCCGAACAGGTCGTGGCCGGCCTCGCGCTCGGCCAGGAATGCGTCAGCGAGCTCGGCGAGGTACACCGCCTTCGACATCAGCGAAAGGTCCTCCCGCAGACCGCGGAAGCTTCTCACTGTCTGCGCCTCGGTGACCACGTCGAGGGTGCGCCCGTGGGACAGGGACGCGGCCACGTAGGTCAGCGGCTCCAGGTGGCCCGACAGCTTACTCATGGTGCGCCGGACGCCCCTGGCAACCGCGCGGACCTTGCCCAGCTCGGGCGTGAAGATCGTGACGATCCGGTCCGCCTCGCCTATCGGCACGTGCCGGAGGACTATGCCGCGGGTCCTGTATGTCTTCCGGGTTGCCAAGAGTGTCAGAGCGACCTAGACAGAGCCAGGGCGACGCAGCTCAACATGGCTCCCCACCTCCGAGATGAGGCAGCTCAGAGGTCCTGGCGGGACTCCATCGCCCGGCTCAGGGTCACCTCGTCGGCGTACTCCAGGTCGCCGCCCACGGGCAGCCCGCTCGCCGGGCGCGTCACCCGTATCCCGGTGGGGGCGAGCAGGTTGTGGATGTACATGGACGTTGCGTCCCCCTCCATGTTCGGATTGGTAGCCAGCACGACCTCCTGCACGACGCCGTCCCGCAGCCGGGATAGCAGCGGCTCGATCTTCAGGTCGCCGGGGTAGATGCCGTTCATGGGCGATATGGCGCCGTGCAGCACGTGGAACAGCCCCCTGTAGACTCCGGTCCGCTCGAGGGCCATAACGTCCAGCGCCTCCTCCACCACGCAGATGCGCGACTGGTCGCGGGCCGGATCGGAGCAGATCCTGCATGGGTCCTGCTCGGTGATGTTGTAGCAGATGGAGCACAGGACGATGCGCTCCTTGACGGCGACCAGAGCGTCGGCCAGGGAGCGTGCCGACTCCTCGGGCATCCGGACGAGGTGGTAGGCGAGCCGCTGGGCCATCTTTGGGCCGATGCCCGGCAGCTTGTCGAACTCCTCGATGAGACGGCCGACGGGCTCGGCGCCTGGGCTGCTGGGGTGTGCCATCCGCGGACCCTCTGCTAGGTCAGGCCGGGTATGTTGAGCCCGCCGGTGACGGCGCTCATCCGTGAGGCGGCCATCTCCTGGGCCTTCTCGAAGCCGTCGTTGACCGCGGCGACCACCAGGTCCTGGAGCATCTCCACGTCCTCCTCGGACACGGCCTCGGGGTCGATGGTGAGCGACTCGAGGGTCATCCTGCCCGAGACGACGGCCTTCACGACGCCTCCGCCGGCAGAGCCCTCGACCGTTGCGCTCTCCAGCTCGGCCTGGACCTTGGCCATGTTCTTCTGGAGCTGCTGCGCCTGCTTGATCATCCTCTTATTCATCATCGGGCACGTCCTCCTTCTCGTCGATCACCTTCGCTCCCAGGTTCTGCGCGGCGCGAACGAGGTGGCTGCGCATGGCCGGGCTGCGGCGCGGGCCGTTGGCAGCCGTTCCCACGACGCCCACGCTAATATCGTACGTCTCGCCAAGCGCCTTTGCCAACGCGTTCGACACTACCTTCCTTGTCTGAGGGTCGCTGAGCTCCTGCTCCATGCGCTCCATGTGGGACTTGTGGGAGAACTTGAGCGTGATCCGCCCGTCCTCTACCTCCCGCTCCTCGCAGGTGCTCAGCAACGGGCCGAGGAAGAAGCGGCGGCCCTTGTGACGCCGCAGCGACTTGAGGATGGCGGCCCACTGGCTCTCCAGCCTGGGGGCGGGTTCGGACGGAAGGCTCTCGGGCGCGGGCGCTTCGTACTGCTCGGGGGGCCTATCGGCCACCTGCTGCCGCCGGGGGGCCTGGCGGGGAGCCGGCTGAGGCCGCGGAGCCGTGCGAGCCCCTCCCTGCTGAGGCTGGCGAACGGCGGCGGGCTGTGGGGCGGGAGCCGGTGTGGGCGCGGGCTCCTCCTCGATGCTGGACCGGACGAGTGCCAGTTCCAGCTCGATGGACGACGCGCCCTCGCGGCGCATGTCGATCTCGGAGAACAGCCTGAGGCTGCGCACCAGGTGCCCGGTGGTCGCGCCCTCTGCGAAGGACTGCATCCTCTCGCGCACCTCGGCGGGCTGTCCCGTCGAGTCGGCGGCGCCGGCCTTTGCCAGCATGACTCCTCTCAGGTAGCCGACCACGGCCCTGTGAAGCTGGCGCAGGTCCGCGCCCTCGGCCGCAATCCGGTTGATGAGCTCCAGGCCCTCCTTGACCGACTTGCCCGCCACGTGCCCCGCAAGCTCCAGCGCCTGCTCGTCGCTGCCAAGCTCCAGCAGGTCGCGCAGGTGCTCCTCCGTCAGGTTCGACCCGTACGAGATCAGTGCGCGCTCCAGCAGGTTCTCGGCGTCGCGCAGGCTTCCCGCCGACTCCCGTGCGATGAGAGCGAGCGCCCCGGGCGAGGCCTCTACGCCCTCACGCCGGGAGAGGTCCGCAAGCTTGGCGATGCTGACATCCAGGGGAATGCGGCGGAAGTCGAACCGCTGGCACCTCGAGACTATCGTCAGGGGCACCTTGTGGGCCTCGGTGGTCGCCAGGATGAAGATCGAGTGCGACGGAGGCTCCTCCAGCGTCTTGAGCAGGGCGTTGAACGCCTCGGCGGTCAGCATGTGGACCTCGTCGATGATGTAGATCCTGTGGCGCCCCTCCGTGGGACCATAGCTGACCCTGTCGCGCAGGTTCCTGATGTCGTCGATGCCCCGGTTGCTCGCCGCGTCGATCTCGAGAAGGTCCATCGCGCGGCCTTCATTGATCGCGGTGCACGTCGCGCACTCGTTGTCGGGCTCGCCGTCCCGGGGGCTGAGGCAGTTGAGCGCCTTGGCGAGGATCCGGGCAGTGCTGGTCTTGCCGGTGCCGCGGGGGCCGCAGAAGAGGTATGCGTGGGCGGTGCGGCCCTGGTCGATCGCGTTGCGAAGGGTGCGCGCGACCATCTCCTGCCCCACGACCTCGTCGAGCCTCGTGGGCCGCCACTTCCTGTAGAAGACCTCGCTCATGCAGGGTCACCCGGACCGGGAGCGGCTGCGATTCTCATGGTGGTCATTTCCAAAGGCCCTCGCCGCGTTCCCAGCCTGCCGGTTGCCGGCCTCGCGGCCTCGCCGCATACCCTATCACAGGGTGCCGGGGCCCGCCGGGGCCTGCGGGACATCGGCCATGATGCGGACTTCGAGGGCCTTCATGACCGCCTCGTCGTCGGGCTCCATGTGGTCGTAGCCCAGCAGGTGAAGCACGCCGTGGGCCAGCAGCGCGGCAAGCTCCTCGCGAATGCCGCGGCCGGCCGCAGCAGCCTGGCGGACCGCCTGGGGATAGGACACGATGACCTCGCCGAGCGGCTCCGACTGGCCAGGCGGCAGCGTGAACCCCGGCATCTCGTCGACGGGGACTCTGTCGTCCGGCTCGCCGTAGTACTCACCCTCATGTACGAAGGAGAAGGCGAGCACGTCCGTAGTCTCGTCCAGGCCGCGGTGCTCCCGGTTCAGCTCCCGCACCACGTCGTCGCCGGCGAACACTACGCTTACCCCGCCGCCCTCCGGGCCATCGGCGGCCCTGAGTGCCAGGACGACGACCTCCTCGACCCAGCTTTCGGGCGGCAGATCGTGCCCTTCTTCGACGGTCTGGACGGACACGTCGAACGACTGGCTGTGTGAGGAGGACATGCCCGCCATTATAGCCATTGAACGGGCCCCGGGCGTGGGTAAATCAAAACCGGCTCACACGCGCGGTCGACTGCGTCGAACTGCCTCGCTGAAGGGTAGTAAGTACAGGAGAGCCTACTGGCCCTCGCTCTCGCCGCAGATGACCATCTGCGAGCCATCGTCGTTGGTGTGCACCGCGTAGGGCGCGCCCGCCAGGTCGAAGACCAGCCTGTAGCCGGGGGTGATTACCTGGGCGTAGGCCATGCCCTCCTGGGGACAGCCCAGGCTGGCATCGGACCACTGGACGCTCTCGGAGCTGCCGAGTGTGAAGGCGTTCTCCGCCACGCCCAACTCATCGGCCAGCAGCGTACGCGCCGCCGCCTCGATCTCGCTGTCGCCCACAAACTGGGCCTCGCCCTCGTCTTCACTCTGGCCGCAGATGACCATCTGAGAGCCATCGTCGTTGGTGTGCACGGCGTAGGGCGTTCCCGCCAGGTCGAAGACCAGCCTGTAGCCGGAGGTGATGACCTGGGCGTAGCCCTGGCCCTCCTGGGGGCAGCCCAGGCTGGCATCGGACCACTGAACGCTCTCGGATCTGTCGAGTATGAAGGCCCGCTCCCCGACGCCCACTTCGTCGGCCAGCAGCTTCCGTGCCGCCGTCTCGACGCCGATCTCGCGGCACCTCGACTCGATCTGGGCTTCCTGGGCTTCCTGGACGGAAGCGGTTCCCGCCGAGATGGCGGCGCTCTTCCTGATGTCTTCGAACACCGCGCCCAGGTCCGAGGACGACCCCACGAACATGGTGTTCTCCGCCAGGTGCAGCCTGTATGTCTCCAGGGAGCGCTGGAAGGTGTAGAACTCGGGGTCCTGGTTGAGGGCGTCTGCGAATATCTTGATGGCCTCGGCCTCCCCGCAGCCGCGGATGATGTCCGCGTCGCGCTGGGCCTCGGACCGTATGACCACGGCCTGCCTGTCGACCGACGCGCGCTTCTCGAGGTCGGCCTTCGTGCCCGCGGCGCGCTCCCTGTCGGCGATTCGCTTCCGTTCCGCCTGCATCCTCTGGTAGATGCTGTTGGCGATCTCGCCCGGGAAGTCCGCCCGCTTGATCCGCACGTCCACGATCTCGATGCCGAAGTCCTGCAGCTTTGGCCGGACGGCGTCCCGCACGCGGTTCATAATCAACTCGCGGCTGGTCTGTATGATTTCGGACTGGTTGTCCAGGCCGATCTCCCGGCGCAGCTCAGAGGCCACGATGTCGATTGCGCGCGAGGCGGCACGGGACTCCGTCCTGAGAGTCTCCACGAACCTGAGTGGGTCCTGTATCCGGCCCCTGGCGTACACGTCGATCACCAACCGCTTCTTGTCCTTGGTGAGGAGCGAGTCGGGCGGGGCGTCGAACACCAAGAGGCGCTTCTCCAGGTACTGCACCCGCTCTATGAAGGGAGTCTTGACGTAGAGGCCAGGGGTCTTGAGCGACCTGACCGGGTCTCCGAACCTGGTCACCACGGCGACCTGTGTCTCGTCGACCACGAAGAATGCCTGGGGGCCCACAATGGCAGCGGCCAGGACCGCGATGAGTATCAGCGTTGCTATGAGTTTCATTGGAGGCCTACTGTTGACCCTCTATCTGCACCGGAAGGACATTCGACCCCGCGCCCTCAGTGACGACCACCATGCTGGTGCCCGGGTCGACGATGAACTTCCTCACGTTGGGCAGTATCTCCTCCATTGCGTCGAGATAGAGCCTCTGCCGGGTGACGTCCGGGGCCTTGGTGTACTCAGCAAGGATCGCCTTGAACCTCTCAGCCTGGCCGGTGGCACGGTTGACACGCTCGGACTTGTCGGCCTCCGCCAGCTCGACGAGCCTGGCCGCCTCGCCGCTCGCTGTCGGAAGCACCTTCTCCTCGTAGGCGTCGGCCAGGTTTATGACGGTCTCCTTGTCCTCCTTGGCCCTCACGACGTCGTCGAACGCGTCCCTGACCTGCTCGGGAGGATTGACGGCCTGCAGCTTGACCTCGCGAATGTTAATGCCGGCCTGGTACGTGTCGAGGAGCGATTGGATGAGGCGCTGGGTCTCGATCTGGACCTCCTCCTTCTGGTCGGTGAGCACGTCGTCGATGGGGCGGCTGCCGACCACCTGCCGGAGCGCCGTCTCGGCTACGTCCCGCATCGTGATGCCCTCGGGATCGACGACCTGGAAGAGGAACTCGACGGGGTCCTTGATGTCGAACTGCACCAGCAGCTGGACGTCGACGATGTTCTCGTCGCCCGTGATCATCAGCGACTCGACTGGGACCGGAGTGTTGCCCCTGAAACCCAGCTCCAGGCGACGGATCTCGTCGACGTTCACGATCGTCTTGGTGCCTACGGGGGTGGGCGGGAACCAGTTGAGCCCCGGGCCCTGCTCGCTATTGAACTGCCCGAAGAGACGCAGCACCGCCACCTGGCCCGGCTGCACCGTATAGAAGCCCGTGGCTGCCCACGCGATTCCCCCGATCAACAGGATGGCCAGGAGGATGTAGAGGAATGTGCCGCTGCCGCCAAACTTGAATCCGCCGAAGATGGAACGGAGTCGCCCCAAGAGGTGCTCCAGGTTTACTTCCGGTTCGTCCTGCCTGTTCATACCCTTCCCGGCTGTCGTTTTGTGAGGCCAATATTCATTCTAGCACACTAACGTAACGGCGTAAGCGTCAATGAGACGCAAGGAGAAGCCGTCTAGGGCCGGCCTCTGCCTGACCTCTCGACCAGGGCCGCGAAGTCCTCCGGCGAGCCGACAGCCGAAACCGCCGATATGAATGTGGCCAGGTCTGGGGTCGACGACCTGAGCCGTCGCATCCCCTCGCCCACAGGGTCCGACGACTCCGGCTGCTCGGCATAGGTGCCGGCGAACGCGAAGTACGCCTGGTTGATCTTGCGCAGATGGTAGCCGTTCTCGACGAAGACAAGCCGCCTCTCTTCCATGTATTTCTCGGCCTCTTCGACCCTGCCCTCGGACAGGAGCGAGTCGACCCGTAGCCGCGTTTCGCGCATCTCCCGGCCGAAGTCGAACCTCGCTTCATCCCGGTCGGCTCCGGCCTCGGAGGGCGTGGGAGGCGGATCGATAGTGCCTCCCAGCCTCATGTAGGCCAGATCGCCGATCTCCCGGCCCACCAGATCCGCCAGTGTCTCGTTGATGGTGAGCATTTCGTTGCTCGTGAGCGTCTTGAGTCCCAGCGGCGTGAGGTGCGCGACCAGGTAGTGGTGCAGCCACTCGTGGGCTGCCGTCTGGAGTATGTACCTCAGCGGGAAGCTCGACCGCACTATCGCAGGGTAGGTCGCCACCCCGCCTATGTCGCTTACGAGGGCCGACAGGTTCGATTCGGCCAGCAGCGCCTCCTCGATCCCCTCCCGCTCGATCACGGACAGGCCCGGGACCACCAGCGCCTCGTCGCTCCTCGAGATGGTGTGGCGGGGCGACGTGACGACTACCGATGGCGGATCGTCGAGGCGTATGTCGACCGGCGGGTAGTCGACGGGCCCGTATGAGCCCAGGCCGAGCTCCGAGAGCATGGCGCTGACAGTCGCCTCTATGAACTCCTCCGCCTCGTTTCGCACCTCCAGGCGCGCAGCCCTGGCCCCGCTGAGCTCCTCATGGAGGGCCGACAGCATTTCGTGGTCGTGCTCGTGCTCGGGGACCGAGGCAGCCCTGTCTATCTCATACGACAGCCGCCCTATCTCGCGGCTCAGCTCGAGGTACTCGTCCAGGGCGGCTCGGCCTGCCGGTCCGCTCTGCAGGGTCCACGGCAGGACCGTGGAGAGCCTGTGCGTCCACTTGTCCAGCAGATTCCCAACCTCCCACCCAACGAGGCTGTACCGAAAAGGGACCGATGCCCACTCGGCCGTGTTGAAGTGGACGCCGTCGTTGACCTGGAGTATCGCCGCCAGGGCTATGGCGAACAGGACTCTGAGTATAAGCACTACTTCCAGTCTATATCGGCGGGACGGCTGGCGGACGCTATACTACGCTTCGGGTCGGACCCACGACCTGCAAGGAGGCTCGCATGGCTAAGCCGAAGGTCGCGGTCCTGATACGAGAGCCGCTGAGGGAACGGATACTGAGCGATGACGACCTGGCGAAGCTGGAGGAGGTCGCCGAGGTCGAGCTCAGCCCATACGAGCGGGACATGACCGAGGACGAGGTGGCGGATATGCTGCGTACCGCCGACGGCTGCATGTCGTCCTGGGGAACGCCGCCGCTCACGTCGAGGATAGTCGACTCGTCGCCGGGGCTGAAGATATGGGCCCACGCGGCGGGCTCGGTCAAGCCGATGGTAGCGGACGACGCTTGGTACGGCGGCGTAACTGTCACCAGCGCAGCGCCCGCCATAGCGGATGACGTGGCCGAGATGACCATGGCGTGCATCACCATGGGACTGCGGTGCGTCGTGCCGCTGAGCCGCCGGATGGCCGCCAACGAGCCGGTCGACCGGGACAGCGTTCGCTCCCTGTACAGGGCCACCGTGGGAGTGGTCAGCGCCAGCCACGTGGGCCGCAGGGTAATCGAGCGTCTACTCCAATACGAGGCCCGTGTCCTGCTCTACGACCCTTTCGTTGACGAGGACGAGGCAGTCCGGCTGGGCGTCGATCTCGTTGGGCTGGACGAGATGTCCCGCGAGAGCGATGCCGTCACCTGCCACGCGCCGAAGCTGCCCGAGACCTACCACATGCTGGGCGAGAGCCATTTCAGGGCCATGCGGGACGACACGGTCTTCGTCAACACCTCGCGCGGGGACAATATCGACGAGGCCGCGCTGATACGCGAGCTGGAGAAAGGCCGCCTGTTCGCGTTCCTGGACGTCACCAGCCCTGAGCCCGCCGCGGCGGACAGCCCCCTGCGAACGCTGCCCAACGTCGTGCTGACTCCCCACATCGCCGGAGCCAAGTCGTTCCGCACCGGCGCGATGGCCGTGGAGGAGCTCTGTCGCTTCTTCCAGGGCCGCCCGCAGATACACCGGGTCACCAGGGACATGCTGCCCGTGATCGCATGAGCCGGGTGCTGGGGGCCTGTGGTATCGTCGTTGGCGGCATGACACCCGACCATAGACTAAGGAACGGAATTACTTGAAGGCAGTCCTGCTGGCCGCTCGTCCCCGGCAGTGGACGAAGAACCTGCTCATCTATGTCCCCCTGTTCTTCACCGCGGGGGACGCGTGGGACCTCTCGGACACTGCAGGGGCCCTCTCGCTGCTGGTCAAGGCGACCCTTGCCGTCGTCGTCTTCTCCCTTGTGTCCTCCGGCCAGTACATGGTCAACGACGTGCTCGACGCGGACGAAGACCGGCGGCACCCGAGAAAGCGCCTCCGTCCAGTCGCATCCGGGGCACTTGCCGCTCCCGTTGCGCTGGCGGTGGGCGGGCTGCTGGCAGCCGGTGGAACGGCGGCCGCGTTCGTGATCGAGCCCGCCTTCGGAGGGGTGACGGCGATCTACCTTGCCACGACTGCGGCCTATTCGTTCGTGCTAAAAAGGGTCGCGCTGCTGGACGTGTTCGTCATCGGCGCGGGGTTCGTGCTCCGGACCGTGGCGGGGGCTGCGGTGCTGGAGGTGCCCGTGTCGCCCTGGCTGTACACGTGCGCAGGGTTGGGCGCGCTGTTCATCGCCCTGTCGAAGCGCCGGAGCGAGCTCGCCAACGCCGGAGCGCGCGCGCCCGAGCAGAGGGAGGCCCTCGACCTCTACTCCGTCCCCCTTCTCGACCAGTTCATAGGGATCTCCGCCACCGCTGCCCTGCTGACCTACGTCCTCTACACCTTCACCGCGCCGAACCTGCCGGACGACCACTCCATGATGCTGACCGCGCCGTTCGCCGTGTACATCATCTTCAGGTACATCTACCTGGTGCAGAGGCGCGGCATGGGCGAGAGCCCGGAGGAAGTCTTCACCTCCGACCTGCCCATCCTCGCCGCGGTCGCGCTCTGGCTCCTCACCGCCCTCGCGGTACTGCTCAGGGCAGCGGGCTGACTGCCCGGAATTGGAGATGTCGTCCTGAGGAGTCCCCGACGAAGGACCTGGGGTGGGGCCCTCTCGCTGCACTCAGGGCGAAACCGTCCGATCGGTCGTTCTTGGTCAGCCGCTAGACCTCACGCCCTGAACGCCGTAACCTTGTGCCATGACCCCGCCTGAACACCTCTTCCTGGGCATACCCGCATGGGTAGGCGTGTACCTGTTCTCGGCCATCGCGTTCCTGGCCGCGGGCTATCTGCTCTACGTCCGAGTCTTCCGCCTGGTCATGGTCGGCAAGCCCGCGAACCGGACGGACAGGATGGGCAAGAGGCTCCTCGGCGCGATCCCCCTGGTGCTGGGCCAGAGCAAGGTGCTCCAGAGTTTCTCGCCCTTACGGGACCGTGCCGGGCTCGCCCACTTCCTGATCTTCTGGGGGTTCGTCTCGTTCACGCTCAGCTACGTGGTCTTCATCTACGGCGACACCGTGTGGCGGTCGTTCTCGACCACGCTGCTCACCGAGACCGGGGTGAGGATATTCGCCGTCTACCTCGAAGTGCTGGCCGTCGTGCTGCTGGTCGCGGTCGTATGGGGCGCGGTGCGGCGCTGGGCCGCGACGCCAAGACGCCTGAGCTTCGACCTGACCCAGAAGCCCGAGGCCGCCATCATCCTCGTCCTGATAGGCGGGCTCATGGCCCTGACCCTGCTCACCGAGGCCTTCCACGCCGCGGCGGGCGGAGACGGGGCCGTCTCGGCTCCGCTGGGGTCGGCGCTCGGCGACCTGTTCGTGAGCGCCGGAGTCGGCGAGAGTGCCGCATCCGCACTCCACTCGCTGGCGTGGTGGGCGCACCTGGGGCTGATCCTCGGCTTTGCCGTCTACATCCCCATGTCCAAGCACGCCCATCTCATCGGCGCGCCCCTCTCCTTCCTGTTCCGGGACCTGGAGTCGAGCGGTGCGCTCCCCACGCCGGACGACCTGGAGACGGCCGAGACGTTCGGCGCGGCCCGTGCGCCGGACTTCACCTGGAAGGAGTTGCTGGACGGCTACGCCTGCGCCGTCTGTGGGCGGTGCACCGATAGCTGCCCGGCGAACATCACCGGCAAGACCCTCTCGCCCATGCACATCGCCGAGGGACTGAAGGAGCACCTGCAGGCTGCGGGCGGCGCCGCAGATGCCCCGCCGGTCATCGGAGAGGAGATTGGCGAGGAGGCGCTGTGGGACTGCCTCACGTGCGGCGCGTGCGAGCAGGTGTGCCCGGTCGGCGTCGAGCACATCGACATGATCGTCGACATGCGCCGCAACCTGGTGATGGAGCAGGCCAGCATGCCCGAGTCGGCGGCATCGGCGCTGATGAGCATGGAGCAGCGCGGCCACCCCTGGCGCGGAACCCAGCACACACGCACCGACTGGGCGGACGGGCTGGGGGTCAGGACGCTGGCGGAGCACCCCGACGCCGAGGTCCTATTCTGGGTGGGCTGCACCGCGGCCCTGGAGCAGCGCAGCCGCGGTATCGCCCGCTCCATGGCGTCGGTCCTGAAGCGGGCGGGCGTGGACTTCGCAATACTTGGAGATGAGGAGGGCTGCACCGGCGACCCGGCCCGTCGCATGGGCAACGAGTACCTATACCAAATCATGGCCCAGCAGAACATCGAGACCCTCGACCGCTACAACGTCAGGAAGATCGTCACCGTCTGCCCCCACTGCTTCAACACCATCAAGAACGAGTACCCGCACCTGGGCGGCAGCTACGAAGTGATGCACTACAGCGAGTTCGCAGCCGAGCTGATAGCCGACGGCAGGATCAAGCCCGTCGTCACGATCGACGCGTCGATGACGTACCACGACTCGTGCTACCTGGGCCGCCACAACGGCGTGTACGAAGCGCCGCGCGACGTGGCCGCGGCCATCCCGGGGCTGAAGCTGGTGGAGATGGAGCGATGCCGCGAGCGAGGCTTCTGCTGCGGCGCGGGCGGCGGGCACATGTGGATGGAGGAGAGCCGGGGCCGCCGCGTCAACCACGCCCGCACCGAGCAGGTGCTGGAGACGGGCGCGGACACAGTCGGAGTGTCCTGCCCGTTCTGCCTCCAGATGTTCGAAGAAGGCGCGGGCTCAGTAGAAGGCGCCGAGGGCCTGCAAGCCAAGGACCTGATCGAGCTGTTGGATGAGAGCCTGGGCGATGAGAAGTCCGACTAGCGAGGCTCTCCGGCCCTTGGCTCAGGTGAAATCAAGCTCCTTCACAAGGTCATTGAATCCTACCACCCACCGGCGTATCTCGCGGGGATTCTCGTCGCATAGCCGCTTGAGTTCGACCTCTAGTGCCGTCGCCTGATCCCTAGTGGACACGGTGCTGAACCAGACGAGCTTCGGGTCCTTCCCCGCCGTTGATTTGGTTGTTCCGTCGCGATGCTCCATTAGTCGCTCACGGAGTTCACGCGTCTGACCTGCGTAGAAACTGCCTCCCTGCAGCTTCAAGATGTATACGAAGAACTCCTTTGCATCAGCATCTCTGGCCTCCCATGCCTCCGAGTGCTCTCGCTGATAACTCGACCTCGATTCGCGGATAGCCTGAGACCTCGACTGAGGCGGCTGGCGATTACGACAGTCTAGGCATTGGTCGTACTTGGCATGTTTGAAGCGGCCGCATCCCTGACACTCGTCGACCTTCTCCTCTTGGTGCTCCTTATAGTGGTCGTAGCAGAGGAAGTGGTCTTTACGGCGGACCGGCTTCTCACATTCCCAGAAGCGGCAGACGTTGTCTCTGGCCGTCGTCCTCTGTCTCGCCTTGCCCTTAACGCGCTTTGGGTCACCGGAGCCTGCCTTTCGATTCACTCCCAGCCTCCCGTAATTCACGATGTACATGGTAACTACCTCAGCGGGAGACGACTAGGCCCCACTAGTCGCGTCAACATTGCGAGGGACGTTGGAGCGATGTTAGGGTGAGCACACTAGCCACGGTTACGCCGTGAGGGATGCCGGTGAATCTGCACGACGACAACCAAGATACAGTCACGCCAGCCGAACGCCTCAAGAGGATGCGTGTCATTTCTCAACGCACAGCCAAGCTGCTGCGAGAGGGGGGGCCGCCGATCGACCACGGCGAGCTTCTCTACGACGAACGTGGGTTGCCGAAGCAGGCCGAGGCCGCTCGTAACATGACCCTGGATGAGGTGTTGCCAGTCTACTCCGTGGGAACATGGCCCAAAGGCCTGAGCCTCAGGCGTGAGGACATGTACGAGGACAGGGATCAGGCTGAGATGTCAGTAGACAACGAGATGCCTTGCAGTTCCCAATACGAAGAGGGCCCTGAGGTGACGGAAGAGATGTATGAATACAACACGAGCACGCCCGGCGAGGCCCGGATTCACTTGGTGGAGTGTGGCCAAGCCAACCCTAAGTCTACCGGCTCGTGGAACCGCGATGAGCCGAATTGGTCAGACCGGTTCTCTACTATTGAGCAGGTAGCGAACGATGCGAGAGCTACTGGACGGGAAGTTCGTGTTGCCGGGTGCTGTAAGAGGAAGATAGACCTATAGGTCGGAAGGGGTCACTGAAATGGCTGACAAGCTGAGGGTAGGGCTAATCGGTGCAAACGTGAGCTACGGGTGGTCGCCGCGGGCGCACATCCCCGCGTTGCTGGCGCTGCCTGACGTGGAGCTTGCCGCCGTGTGCACGGCCCATCCCGATACGGCTCGCGAGTCGGCGGAGCGGTTCGGCGTGCCGCTTGCGTTCAGCGACCACATGGAGATGCTGGAGCGCGACGACCTCGACGCCATCGGCGTGTCGGTCCGCGTACCCAAGCACCACGCGCTCACCATGGACGTGCTCAGCGCCGGCAAGCACGTCTACACCGAGTGGCCCCTCGGCGCGAACCTAGCCGAGTCCGAGGAGATGGCCGGCCTGGCGCGAAAGCAGGGCGTGCTCACCATGGTCGGGCTGCAGGGCCGCTGCGCGCCCGAGTTCCTGCGGCTGCGCGAGCTGGTCGAGGAGGGCTACGCCGGCGAGGTACTCGCCGTCAACATGACCTCGTTCGTGCCCGGCGTGCTGAGCCGCACGTCAGACCGCACCTGGCAGAAGGACGTCGAGTTGGGCGCGACCACGCTGACCATCGCCTTCGGGCACGTCGTCGACGCGCTGTGCATGTGCCTGGGCGAGTTCGCCGAGGTGTCGGCCTCCGTCGCCACCCAGGTGCCCCAGTGGCTCGACAGCGACACGGGCGAGATGGTCGACGTCACGTCTCCCGACAACATCCTGGTCGCCGGGAGGCTGGAGGGCGGCGCGGTGGCCTCGGTGCATGTCAGCGCCATACCGTGGCACAGCACCGGGTACCGCCTGGTCGTGTACGGCCGCGACGGCACGCTCGTGCTGGAGAGGGACGACTACCCCCACCTGGGTACGATGCGCCTAAGCGGCGGCAGGGGCACGGACCCTGCGCCCGCCGAGCTGCCGATTCCTGAGCGGCTGACGCAGGTCCCGGACACGGTGCCCGAGGGCCCGCCGTTCAACGTAGCCCAGATGTGGCACAGGTTCGCCGAGGGCATCAGGTCGGGGACGCGCGTCGAGCCCGACTTCGACACCGCAGTCACGCGACACCGCCTGCTCGACGCCGTCCAGCGCGCCTCGGACACGGGCGAGAAGCAGCGCCTGTAGCCCGCTACTCGCCAGGCGGGGTGATGATCTCGCATCTGGGGCCGCTGGCCCGGCCCAGCCTCGCGTCCAGGGTTGCCAGCGGACGGCCCAGGGCCTCTGCGAGGGCCACGTACCAGGCGTCGTAGCAGGTCAGATTCAACCGCAACTCCCATATCCTGCCGGCAAATGGGGCGAATGGGAACAGGCCCAGGTCCAGCCGCATGAGATTCTCGTGTGCGACGGTAGCCTCCCGTAGCGACAGGTCACCCGCCAGCTCCAGCCGACGCAGGATGTTGCTGGCTTCGGCCAGTGCAAGCTCGGGGCAGGTCAATTCCCCGCCGGCCACCACGGACTCTGCCCATACGCCTTCGGGACCCGTGTCCACGAGGGCCGAGACCAGTACCGAGGAGTCGACTACTGCCGTCACGCCCGGTCCGTGTTGCGCGCCTCCAGGATGGCCGAGGGTGTTATGCGGGTTCCCGTCACTGTCTTGCGGGAGCGGACCTCGCTCAGCCAGGCGCTGACGGAGGGGCGCGAGGCTATGCGCTCGAGCTCACTCCTCAGGAACTCCTGCATCGACTGGCGCTCCTGCGCGGCGCGCAGGGCCAGCTCGTCGCGGACTTCCTCCGGCACCCCTCTTATCGTGATCTGTACTGCCATGCCAGCATTTTGACATCATCGACAGCAATATGCAAGCAGCAGGAATCCACCACCTAGTTGGCGGCGCTGACCCCAGGCAAGGCGAGGGCGGGTTTGAAACCCGCCCCTACAGGGTGACGCCTGATAGATATGGCGTCACCTGCGAAGGTGGTGGATTTGGGCCGCTCCGGTCCAGGCGCTACAGGTCCATGCGCGTAAGGGCCTCGAACACCTCCTCGGGCGGGCGTTTGCCGAGCTTGCGCCGGTACTCGCTCACGGGCAGGTACTCGTACACCTCCGGGTTGTGTGCCACGAACGCCTCCGCGTACGAGACGCGCAGGTGGGTGGCCGCGCCGGTGCCGTCCATCCCGATGCTCATCTTCTTCTGCAACGGGCTGTCCTCGCCGTAGTGCTGCGACTCGAACCTGTTCATCGCGGCCGACTTCTGGCCGATCGTGTCCGTGATGTCGATGACCGTCGTCGGGACCCTGATGCTCAGGTTCTCCAGCACGTTGGTGCGGCCCAGGTGCGTGTGGTAGAAGATCTGGGCTGCCTCGCCCCCCGTATCGCCTCCGGTCGGCGCGTACGGCTTGCCCGGCCGGATCCCCGACGCCAGGTCGATCGCCAGCAGCAGCATCTGAGTCGTCACCGCGTGAACGGGCACGGTGTCGTAGGGCCAGTGGGTCACGATGACGTTTGGCTGCAGCTCGCCGATCACGTCGGCGATGTCGTTGATCACGTCCTCCCGCGGGAGCAGTATGTCGTCGTTGTAGCCCAGGAACCGCACGTCCGTGACGCCCAGCTCGGCCGCCGCGTTCACCAGCTCCATCCGCCGCTCCTCCACCAGCCCGCTCATGTCGGGCATGTCGCCGCTGTCGCGGTAGTCGTCGATGGCCGCGAGGTGGTGCGACATGCCGGTCGTCGGCACGAGGATGCACACGTGGTCCCCCCTGGCCGCGTGCTTGGCCATGGTGCCGCCCGCGTAAAGGATCGCGTCCTTCGGATGTCCCCCAAGGTTCAGGATAGTCAGCGGCTCGGCCATTTCTCTCCTCCTGGTCCAGCGTGCCGCGTAGTATATGCGCCCGGCCCACCGCTGTCAGCGAGCGATTGCCCCGGCACTCCGGCCAGCCCTATAATCCGGCCCTACCGGCGGTGCGAGGAGGCCCATCATGCGTGCGGGATTCGGGCAGTTCAGCCAGCCGTCCCAGGAGTACTTGCGCTTCTGCGCCCAGTTCGGCGCGACCGACGTACTGCTGAACAGCGCGAACCTGCCTGGAGCAGGGGGCCGCTGGCAGCTGCACGACCTCGTGAAGCTGCGCCTCACCGTCGAGCAGTACGGGCTCTCCCTGTCGGCACTCGAGAACGTGCCCATCTCGTTCTACGACCACATCATGCTCGGCGGCCCCAGGCGCGACGAGCAGATCGAGAACATGATCGCCACCGTGCGCAACATCGCCCGCGCGGGCATCCCCATATTCGGCTACCACTGGATGCCGTCGATGGTGTGGAGGACGATGCCGGTGCACATCCGCTGCGGGGCCGTCGCCACGGCCTTCGACTACGACGAGGCCCGCGAGATGCCCCTCACCCACGACCGCGAGTACACCGAAGAGGAGATGTGGGAGAACCTGGAACACTGGATCAGGATCATCACCCCCATCGCCGAGGAGGAGGGCATACGCCTCGGCATACACCCCTGCGACCCGCCGGTCCCCGTGCTGGGCGGCATCCCCCAGCTACTCCGCAGCTTCAGCGCCTATAAGCGGCTCGTCGAGATTTGCCCGTCCGACTCGAACGGCATCGAGTTCTGCCAGGGCACGTTCTCCGAGATGGAGGGCGAGGACATCTACGAGATGATCAGGTACTTCGGCGAGCGGCGGAAGATCCTCTACGTCCACTTCCGCAACGTCTCAGGGCAGGTGCCGAAGTTCCACGAGGAGTTCGTCAACACCGGCTACGTGGACATGCACAGGGCCATGACCATATACCACGAGGTCGGCTTCGACAGCTTCTTCATCGACGACCACGTGCCCCAGACCTACCAGGACACCGAGTGGGGCCACCGAGGCCGCGCCTTCGCCAACGGCTACATCCAGGCCATGATCGAGGCCGTCACCAAGTCTGCCGGATAGGCGGGCGGCCCTACCCCAGAGGGGATCTGATGCATGATTCTGCCGTGCGACTAGACCCGTCCCGTGCACGGCTCATCTTAGATACCGCCGTCCCAGGCCATCGGCTCCTCTCCATCACTGCTGCTGCGGCCGCGTTTACCAACGCCGTCGATGTCCTCGACACCGAGTCTCCCATGGGTCACCGGCTCCGGATCGTAGTCAAGAGGATGGTCGACGACCCCGACCCTCAGCGGGCAACAGCAGACTATTGGGGATTGCACATCGCACGGGACCACGGGATTCCAGCCCCGGAACCCATCCTCTTGGACGCCACCGGCGAAGTGCTCGGAACCCTAGGAATCGTCACGACGTTCGCCCCAGGTGAGCAGATCGCAAGTCCTGAGGACCCGGTTCAGTGGGCCAAAGACCTCGCCGGCCTCCTCCTCAAGATTCACGCCGCCAGTCCGGATGCTAATGAGCGGCAGCACATCTACAACGGCAACGACGAGGGGCTCTTCTTCCTTGCAGGGCAATGGCCCGAAAAGAAGTCAGGACACCCGCTTTCAGACACCATCTATGGCGCGATTCGGGAGCTGCGCCCGCACATCCGCAAGGTTCCGCCAGTGTTTCTCCACATGGACTACTGGCCGGGCAACGTCCTGTGGCTCGATGGGCGCGTGTCGGCAGTGCTTGACTGGGACGCAGCGGCATACGGCGATCCTGCCCTGGATGTCGGTTACTTCAGGATGAACATGTACCTGAGAGGCTTCAAGGACGCCGCCGACCCTTTCCTGGAGCACTACGAGGCCGCTTCCGGCCCCGTGGCAAACCTCGGCTTTTGGGAGCTCGCCGCTGCTGCACGTCCGCTGCCCGAACCAGCGAGATGGATTCCTGAATCTCGCCTGATGGGCGACCACGGTGCTACCGACGATAGAGCGAGCAGCGACTACTACGAGTTCGTGGCGGGCGCGATACAGCGCGCCCATGATGGGATGTGAAGGGACCCAACATAGGCAACCGAGTTTCTCGGCCGAGAATCTCAGCCGGCGCTCGCCTGGCCCTCAGTAGATGCCGCCCTCCGGGTCGATGACGCGCACGACCTGCGGATCGATGCCCAGCGCCTCCCGCGCCTGCAGCATCGCCCACAGCGCCCTGCCGGGTGAACCGCAGCCTCTAGACTCCACTACGGCGATAAGGCGTTCCCCAAGCTCGGCCAGGTCGGGCGCTCGCTCCCTGTAGAGGGCCTCGATGGGCGCCCACCGTCCGGGACCCAGGTCCCGTGAGAGGTCGCAGTAGCGGATCGCCCAAGTCGCGAACCAGGCCGTGCCGGGCTCCGGCACGGGGCTGGACGACAGACCACGCTCGGCTCCCCCTGCCGTCCGGTCGAGGATGAAGTCGTTCCTGAACCCGAACGGCGCCAGTATCTCCGACAGGGCGGCGTGGTCGATCATCTCCTGCAGGTCGCCGCTCACCCTCGCCGCCTCTGAGCCTGGCGGCACGTCCCTGCCGGGTGACGCCATCGGGTAGTCGCTGGCGCGCAATAACAGATGAGAGAGCTCGTGGGCGACGTGATAGGCAAGGTCGTCGTCGGGCAGCTCAGCCCATACGGGCTCGTCCGGGGCGCTCCTGTCCGCGCCAAGGTCGCCGAAGACGGAGCTATGGCCCTCCTCGATGCGCTCTACGGACGCCGGGATCTCCGGCCCGTACCGCTCCCAGAAGGCATCGAACGGGTCAGCAAGTCTCCTGCCGAGCACTTCCATGTAGAAGACCTTTGCATAAGTCGCCGGGCTGGGCAAGCGCGTTGGCCCGGGGATGGATACCGGCTTCCGCCGGTATGACGGAGGTGGGAAATCTGAGACCGGCCATTGTTGACCTGCCGCGCCGGACTCGGCTAGAGTCCGGCCTACTCGATCGATCCCCAGGAGGACCGCCATGCCGTCACCCCAACCCGACCAACCCTTCGACAACGCGATCATCGGCAGCAATCCCCAGATAGACCCGGACGTGATAGTCGGCTTCCGGTACCACCCGGAGTGCGGCCCCGCCAGGATCGGCGACAACTGCATCCTGCACAAGGGCACGGTCATATACGGCGACGTGACCATTGGCGACCACTTCCACACTGTCCACTACGCCGTGATACGCGCCATGGTGAAGATCGGCGACTACTGCACCCTGCTCAACCACTCGACCATCGAGGGCGTGGTCAGGATGGGGAACGGCGTGCGCATCATGTCCCACGTCTACATCCCGTCGCGGACGTGGTTCGGCGACAACGTGTTCGTCGGGCCGGGCACGACGTTCCTGAACGACCGCTACCCGTGCCGCCGGGACCCGCCGCCCACGCCGCGAGGGGCGACCATCCACGACGATGTGATGATCGGCGGTGGCTGCACGATCCTGCCCGGCGTGACCATCGGCGAGAGAAGCTTCATCGCTGCGGGCGCGGTGGTGAACAAGGACGTGCCGCCTCGCAGCTTCGTCGTCGGGGTGCCCGGCCGGATATCGCCGCTCCCGGACCACCTGGACATGCCGAACAATCGCGCGCTAACTCTGCAGTCCGGCGAGTTCTGGAACGCCCAGGCAGACTACGTCGGCAAGTCCATCTGGCCGGACTACTGGCCGGACGAGTTCGACTAAGCAGTGTTGACGATCATGTCATTCCGAGCGCAGCGAGGAATCTAAGGCCCTATGTCAGCATGACCTAGAGGAGAATGTCATCGACGACCATCTCGACGACTTGTCGAATGTTGTCGAGGGCCTCTCTTTCGGAGCTTCCCCACGTCACGGCTCCCTGTTCCTCTAGGGCAGGGCAGTAGGCATGCCACCGTCCCTCGTCCGGCTCGACGATGACACGAAACACGTAGCTCTTTGCAGGCGCTTCCACAGTTCCTACAGCCTCGCCATCGGGTACGCCTCGTAGTAGGCCTCTGAAGGCCTCCAGATGCGCACGCTCAGCGGCCAGTCCTGCGCTACCAGGTTGTACTTGGGGTTCTTGTGCGGGTCGGGCACCAGCAGCAGGAATATGTGCCCGAAGATCGCCAGGAGCACACCGGGGATGGCGAGTATGGGGCGCGTCCAGGGCCGGTTCAGCCACAGCCAGCTCGACCCGATCAGCCCCAGCCACACGATGAACCACAGCCCGTGGATGACGATGAGCAGCAGCATCCCCAGGACGACGGCGATCAGCCCGTGTCCGATGAACTGCATAAGCTGGTCCACGGGCTTCAGTACCCACGACAGGACCCGAGTGACCCTCATGATCACTACCCTGACGAGCGCCGTCAGGAAGTCGACGGGGCTGTGCTCCCGCGCAAAGCTGATGCGCGTGTCGAAGTCGTCTATTTCCCAGAGCCAGCTCAATTGACGGATCCTCCCTGAGCCTGCACGCAGCTACGGCAATTCTAACACGGCCTCTCCTGTGCTGGTTCTCACGGCCTGGGTACGCGCCGGTTCCGATACAATGGCGCGGCCCGTTGCAGGAGATGCAAATGCTGACGCTAGTGCCCCTGGAGATCGAGGAATACGCCGTCCGGCACACCACACCGCTGCCGCCCCACCTGGCCGAGCTCGCCAGATACACCGCCGGGAGGGACGACGGCATGATGCTCTCCGGCCCCATCGAGGGCAACGTGCTGCAGGTGCTCGTCTGGGCCCTGGGGGCCAGGCGGGTGCTGGAGGTGGGCTGCTTCACCGGCTTCAGCGCCCAGATGATGGCCGCGGCCCTGCCCGACGACGGCCGCCTCGTCACGTGCGAGATCGACCCCGACAACGCCAGGGTCGCCCGGGAGTACTTCGACAAGGGGCCCGACGGGCACAAGATCGAGATACGCATGGGTCCGGCCATCGAGACCCTGGACTCCCTCGACGGCCCGTTCGACCTCGTCTTCATCGACGCCGACAAGACCCCGTACATCGACTACTACGAGCGGGCGATGGGCCTGCTGGCCGACCGCGGCATCATCGCCGTCGACAACGTGCTCTGGAGCGGCCGCGTCCTCGACCCCGAGTCCGACTCCGACAGGGCCCTCGCGGCCTTCAACGACCACGTGGCCGCCGACCCCAGGGTGACACAGGTCATCCTCACCATCCGCGACGGCCTAATGCTAATCCGCAAGAACTAGCGATCGCGGACCCCACACTCTACGGCTGGACAGCTATGGCACCACCTCATGTCTGCCCCGGACTACGGAAATTGGTAGAATGCCAAGCGTAGGACCACGTCCCGAAAGGGAGAGGGATGAGCAACGCGGAGACAACAGGGCTCACGCGACGACCCAGCGAAGAGACGGCCCGCTTGGGCGACGCAATCTACGAGCGGAGTATCCGCTCTCTGGTCGAGGCCGACCACTACGGGGAGGTCGTCGCGATTGACGTGAACAGCGGTAGCTGGGCCATAGGCGACGACGTGATCGCCGCGACCGATCGCCTCCAGACGCAGCGCCCGGACGCAGTCGACGTCTGGCTGCTCCGGGTCGGACATCGAGCGCTGCATCACTTTGGAGGCCGTCCCATGCGGAGAGCCGAGTGATAGAAGGCGTGGTGAACGCCTCCTATGAGCCGGTGGTTACCGTTTCCGTGCATGGCCCTGCGGGGCAGACAAGAGAAATCGACGGCCGTCATAGATACAGGGTTCACCGGGTTCTTGACCGTGACACCGGCCTTGGCTGCTGAGCTAGGGCTGGCCTACAGGGGCATGAGCAGGGCGACCCTTGCCGACGGCAGCGAGGTCACCTTTCCCTACTACAGCGTCTCCGTACTCTGGGACGGTCAGCGGAGACATATAGCGGCGGATGCCGCTGACACAACCCCTCTCGTTGGGATGCGCTTGCTCGACAGCCATAGCCTGTACGTCGAAGTCACCGATGGAGGCCGTGTAGTCATCCAGGCAGTGGAGTAGTCGGCCTCCATCCAATCCCTGATCTTCCTGCTCCGCGTTTCTCTTTGCACTCGCCAACGCCCGCTGTCGCCAATTGACTGCCAACCGAGAGCATTCCGACACGACACTTCCTGCTAGAATGGCGCCCATTCGCACGTAAGGGAGAATCGCATGGCGAAACGGTACAGGGCCGCAATCGTCGGGCTGGGCAGGATCGCAACCATGATCGACGACGAGGTGGTGGGCAGCCCCTACCTGCTCCTGCCCATGAGCCACATGGGAAGCTACGAGGCCGTGGACGAGGTGGAGTTCGTGGGGGGCGCGGACCCCTACGAGGAGCAGCGGGAGGCGTTCGGCCGCAAGCACGGTGTCACCAACCTCTACTCCGACTACAAGGAGATGCTGGAGAAGGAGCGGCCCGACATCGTCTCCATCTGCACGTCCGCCCGCCCGCGGGCCGACATCGTCACAACCATCGCCTCGATGGACATCGGCGTGAAGGCGATCTGGGCCGAAAAGCCCATCTCCATGAGCCTGGAGGAGGCCGACGCCATGGTGGAGTCCTGCAGGGACGCGGGCATCGTCCTCGCCGTCAACTGCGCCCGGCGCTGGGACGCCTCGTACAGCATGGCGCGGGAGCTGATCGACGACGGCGCGATCGGCGAGGTGATGCAGGTCACCGTGTACCAGGGCGGCAACCTCTCCCACAACTCCCACATGATCAACCTGGGGCGCTTCCTCGCCGGAGGCAGCGGGCGGGTCGACTGGGTCTTCGGCGACCTGAACGACGAGACGGCCGCCGGCCCCCACGAGGACGACGACCGCGGCGGCATCTCCTACCTTGCCTTCGAGAACGGCGCGCGCGCCCTCGTGCGCCAGGACAAGTGGGGCTACTGCGAGGCTGAGGTCGTGGGCATGGAGGGACTCATCAGGGTGCACAGCGACACCCAGGAGATGGAGCTGTGGACCAGCGGCGAGGGCCGCAGTATCTCCCGGAGCCTCTTCCCGCGCCGCCAGAAGATAGAGAGCGCCACCGTACGGGCGGTCCGCGACCTCATGCACTGCATCGAGACCGGCGACGAGCCCTCCAGCTCCGGCGAGGACGGCAGGCACGACCTGGAGGTCGCCATAGCGGTCCGGGAGTCCCACAGGAAGGGCGTGAAGGTGGCGCTCCCGATTGCGGACCGCACCGAACGGATCAATTCCTACGAGACCCTGCTCAGCGCCGACGACCTGCCCAGGGCGATCCAGAAGCGGATGGCAGCGTCATCGTGATGAACGCCGCTGAGACATGGTTCCTGAAGTCCGAGGACGGCCAGCCCCTCGGCCAGATATACCGCGACCCCGGCGACCCGGCGCCGGCCGAGGGCGCGCAGGTCGATGGCATCGGCGAGGTGGTGCGGTTCACCGAGCTCGGCGCATCGTGTGGGATGCGCCGCTTCGAGGTGATCGTGAGGCGCTCCGCATAGCCGGATCGCAGGTGCGTCTGAGCTTGACACGAAACGGCGGCGTCCTTACTCTGCGCGCGGTCTCACTGCCCCGTCTGGACTGGAGCCCTAGTACGTGAACAGCGAACAGGCCCATCGACTTGGCGCCGACATCGGCGGCACCTTCACGGACATCGTCCTTCTCGGCCCTGGCGGCGAATACCGCACTAAGAAGGTCCCATCGACGCCTGCCGACTACGCCGAGGGCATCCTGGACGGCGCGGTACAGGCGCTTGGCGAGCACGGCGTCGACGAAGCGTCGGTCCGAGAGGTCATCCACGGCACGACGGTAGCCAGCAACACCGTCCTGGAGAACAAGGGCGCGAAGACCGCCCTGATCACCACACGCGGCTTCCGTGACGTGCTGGAGCTCCGGCGCCTCAGGGTCCCCCACCTCTACAGCCTCTTCTACGAACCCCCCACGCCCCTGGTCCCCCGCAGGTTGCGGCTCGAGGTCGAGGAGCGTGTCGGCGCGGACGGCGAGATCGTCAGGCCCCTCGACGAGGAGTCGGTCTACGCCGCCGTCGAGCGCATACGGGCCGAGGGCGCCGACTCCGTGGCCGTGTGCCTCCTCCACTCGTACCGCAACGGCGACCACGAGCGCAGGATCGGCGAGATCGTGCGCGCGGAGTTGCCTGACCTATTCTGCTGCCTGTCCGTGGACGTGCTGGCGGAGATCCGCGAGTACGAGCGCACCAGCACCACGGTCGTCAACGCCTACCTGGGCCCCATAGTCCAGGGCTACCTGAACTCCCTTTCGGCCAAGACCCGCTCGGCTGGCATAGCCGCCCCTCTGCGGATCATGCAGTCCAACGGCGGCGTCATGTCCGTCGACAGGGCAGCCGAGTCACCCGTCCGCATCGTCGAGTCAGGCCCCGCAGCGGGCGTCGTGGCCGCCCAGCGCGTCGGCGAGCGCGTCGGGCTGGACAACGTCATCAGCTTCGACATGGGCGGCACGACAGCCAAGGCCTCGCTGATCGAGGACGGAAGCCTGAGCTGGACGACGGAGCACGAGATCGGCGCGGGCATATCTCTCTCCAGCCGCCTCGTGAAGGGCGGAGGACATGCCGTCAAGGTGCCCGTCGTCGATCTGGCCGAGGTGGGAGCGGGCGGCGGCAGCATTGTATGGATCGACCGCGGCGGCGCGCTCAGGGTCGGCCCCCGCAGCGCGGGCGCCGTGCCGGGTCCCGTGTGCTACGACGCGGGCGGCGACCAGCCCACCGTGACCGACGCCAACGTCGTGCTGGGCTACATCAGCCCCACGGAGCTGGCCGGCGGCGCGGTCAGGCTGAAGCCCGACCTGTCGGCCGGGGCGCTCCAGGACAGGGTCGCCGGTCCCCTCGACACCCCGCTGCTCGAGGCTGCCTACGGCGTCCACGTCGTCGCCAACGTCACGATGATCAGGGCCATCCGCGCCGTCTCGACCTACAGGGGCCGCGATCCGCGCGACTTCGCGCTCATCGCCTTCGGCGGCAGCGGCCCCGTTCACGCGGCGGAGATGGCCCGCTCACTCGGTGTCCGCACGGTCGTGGTGCCGCCCGCGCCTGGCCTCCTGTCGGCTGTCGGGCTCCTCGAGGCCCTGCCCGAGTACCACTTCGTGCAGACCCACTTCGCCCCTGTCGACGGCGTCGATCCGGCCGCTGTGACCGAGGCCTACGAGCGAATGGAGGGCCGCGCGGTGCGCGACCTCACCCATGAGGGGTACCCGTCCGACGACATCGAGACCCGGCGCGCTGCCGACCTGCGCTACGTCGGCCAGGCCTACGAGCTAACTGTCCCGTGCCCGTCCGGCAAGCTCGACTCCGAGGCCCTGCGCGCCCTGGCCGAGACCTTCCACGGCGAGCACGAGCGCACCTACGGCCACAGGGCAAGCGACGAGCCGGTCGAGATCGTCAACCTGCGCCTCACGGCCATGGGCACGGCGGGCCAGGTCTCGCCGACGCGTCCAGGCGGCTCCGGTGCGGCCGAGCCGCAACGCGAGGACCGCAGCGCATACTTCGGCCCCGATCACGGCCTCGTCACCACGCCCGTCATCGGCCGTGGCGATCTGCACGACGCTCCCCAGCAGGGGCCGTTCGTAGTGGAGGAGTACGACGCCACCACCGTCGTGCCCCCGAGCTGCACCGCCAGGCTCGACGACGCCGGCAACATAGTCATAGAGGTCCACGGAGCCGACTAGGAGCCCCAGCGGAGCCATAGAGGGGGATAGGTTATAATCCCTACTCCAGAACCTGGAGGCCAAGGCATGGTTACCGCCACTCAGCGAATGACTGCTGAAGCACTGCTGGAAATGCCGGCTGACGGCTTTCGATACGAGCTGGTCAGGGGAGAGCTGCGAAGGATGCCGCCCACAGGGTATGCGCACGGGAAGTACGAGCTCTCCATAGGAGCGTCACTGGCCATCCACGTGAAGGCCAACCGTTTGGGCGATGCCTCCGGGGGGGACGCGGGCTTCTTGCTGGAGACCAATCCGGACCACGTTCGCGCTCCTGACATAGCCTTTGTTCGACGTGAACGAGTAGAGGCGCTGGGTGAAGTGTCCGGGTTCTTCCCTGGCGCGCCGGATCTTGCAATCGAGATCATCTCGCCCAACGACCGGTACAGCGAGGTCGAGGAGAAGGTCACCGACTGGCTCAATGCGGGGACTCTTGCGGTGATAGTCGTCGATCCCCGCAGGAGGAGCGTGAAGATAAGCCGCTCACTCATGGATGCCGTCGTACTCACGGAAGCGGACACGCTCGCCGTCGAAAACGTCGTTCCTGGCTGGCGTATGCCTGTCAAGGACATCTTCGACTGAGCTGGATCGCATGCTCCCCCGCGACATAGACCCGATCACCTTCGAGGTGATCCGCAACGGACTCGACACCCTCGTCGATGAGATGGCCCTCACGGTCATGCGCACCGCCCACTCCGGCGTAGTCAAGGACGCAATGGACTACTCCACCGCGTTCTGCGACCGCAACGGGCAGGTCGTGGCCCAGGGCCTCACCATCGTCTGCCACCTCGGCTCGTTCCCGGCCGCCGTCGCGTCGGTCATCGACAAGTACGGCGACACGATGGCCGAGGGCGACATGTTCATCCTGAACGACCCTTACACATCCGGCGGCATACACCTCCCCGACATCTACGTGATACAGCCGGTGTTCGTCGACGGCGAGCCCGAGGGCTTCGCGGGCGTCGTCGCCCACCATACGGACGTGGGAGGCATCGTCCCGGGGTCGAACTCGACCGACTCGACGGAGATATACCAGGAGGGGCTGCGCATCCCGACGGTGCGCCTCTACGACCGCGGCGAGCCCGTCGAGGCCGTCTTCGCGCTCCTCGCCACCAACGTGCGAGTTCCCGACAAGGTGCTGGGCGACCTGAGGGCGCAAATCGCCGCGGCTCACACCGGCGAGAGGGGCCTGGTGCGCCTCACCGACCGCTACGGAGCGGTCGCCGTGCGCCGCTACATGGACGTGCTGATCGACCACTCCGAGCACCTGGCGCGGGAGGAGATCGAGGCCCTGCCGGACGGCACCTACCGCGCCACCGGCTACATCGACGCCGACAACGTGCCCGACGGCCCGCTGGTGCTCCAGGTCGCCGTGACCGTCGACGGCGACCGCGTGATTGCCGACTTCGAGGGTTCGTCGAGCCAGATGAAGGCGGGAATCAACTCGCCGGTGCCCTTCACCAGGGCGGCCGTCTACGGCGCGCTGCGGCTCCTGATGGACCCCGGCATCCCCAACTCGGCCGGCTACACCCGCCTCATAGAAGTTCGGACGCCCATAGCCTCCGTCGTCGACCCCGTGCTGCCCGCGGCCTGCGGCGCCCGTGGCATAACCGGCTTCCGTATCATGGACACGGTGCTCGCGGCCCTGGCCCAGGCGGTGCCCGACAGGGTGCCCGCGGACGGTGAGGGCGGAAACACCATCATCAGCATCGGTGGGCACGAGGAGGCAGGCGGCTTCGCCTACGTCGACCTGTTCGCGGGCGCGCGAGGCGCAAGGCCAACAGGCGACGGCCCGGACGGCGTCGCACACCCGGCGGCGAACATCTCCAACACGCCCGTCGAGATCGCCGAGGTCGAATCGCCGGTGAGGATCGAGGAGTACGGCCTGCTTCCCGACTCGGGCGGGGCGGGCAAGTACCGGGGCGCGCTGTCCGAGGTCAGGAGCGTCCGCTGCCTGGCCGACGAGGCCCTGCTGCAACTCCGCTCCGACAAGCGCGCCCACCCGCCCTTCGGCCTGCAGGGAGGCGCGCCCGGCACACCCTCGTACAACATCCTCAACCCCGGCAACGACCAGCGCGTCCTGACCACCATGGGCACGGCCCCAATGCGCCGGGGCGACCTCATCCGGCACGAGCTCGCCAGCGGCGGCGGCTGGGGCGACCCCCTCGAGCGCGACCCTGCAGACGTCCTAGCCGACTTCCTCGACGAGAAGGTCACCGCCGACCACGCCCGCCAGGTCTACGGCGTAGTCATCGACCCAACCACCCAGCAGGTCGACACCGAAGCCACCACCCGCCTCCGCCAAACCCTGCGCTAGCCCAGCCCCCGTGATACCGGCCCCCGAGCCGGATTCCTGCCCCAGGAACCGCCCCCAATCCAGCCCCAGGCTACGCGGCTCGGTTGAGTCCGGTCAGCCCCCGTCACTCTCGGACATTCAGGCCAAAATGAGCCTGAAATGACTTGGAAATGAAACAGCGATTTTGGTACTATTTTGTATGTGTATTTCCGAAATGAATGTGAAATGAATTGGAAATGAGGCGTACATGGCCGTCAGTCGCTACTTCCTCCCACAGCGGTGGCTGCGCTACGATAGTGCTGCTATAGCCGGGGCGCTGGTCGAAGCCAAGACTGCCGCCGCAGTCCTGAACCGGTTGCCTTACCTGCCCCAGTGGATCGCGCAGGTTCACGAGGAGCAGCTGCGGCTGGAGGCGGTCGGCACCACGCGCATCGAAGGTGCCGAGTTCACCCAGCGAGAACAGGACGAAGCCCTCACACCCGGCGCATCCGCCCGCCCCGAGCTGACTCATTCGCAACGGCAGCTGCGTGCAGCCAACGCCGCCTACCGCTGGCTCCGCTCCCAGCCGGCAGACCGGCCGGTCACCCCGCAGTTCATCCTGGACACACACAGGCGTATCGTTACAGGCTGCGACGATGACCACTGCGAGCCTGGCGCTCTCCGGCGCTCAGGGTCCAACGTCACCTTTGGCAATCCCGTCTGCCGGGGCGCAGAGGGAGGAGACGAGCTTGCTGCCGCGTTCGACTCACTCGGCCGGGCCATCTCCGGGGAGTTCCGCGGCCACGACCCCATCATCCAGGCGATGGCCACCCATTACCACATCGGCGCAATGCACCCCTTCGACGACGGCAACGGACGCACAGCCCGCGCGTTGGAGGCGTTCATGCTGCGCGGGGCCGGCGTCAACGACATGGTCATGGTCAGCCTCTCCAACTACTACTACGAGCACATGCAGGAGTACTTGGCGGCGTTGCACGAGTCCCGGAGTCGTGGACATGACCTCACACCATTCCTGAGATTTGCATTGCCGGCGGTCGCGGAGAGGTGCAACGAGCTGGCCTCAGAGATCGTCACCCACAATAAGAGGGTGCTCTACCGTGAGTTCGCCCAATCGTTGTTCGGACGGCTGCTCAGCCCCCGTCGCCGAGCCTTGGCAGAACGGCAACTGCGCATCATAGAGCACCTGCTAGACTCTGGTAGAGTGAGTCTGCCTGACTTGCTTGAAAGGATGCTGCTGTACTACGCAGGCCTAAAGTTCCCGGAACGCGCCTTCGTCCGGGATCTGGTTGGCCTGATCAATCTGTCTGCCATCGAATACTCCGACGACCACGTGACTCTGGACTTGGACTGGCCGCAGAAATTCTCGGAGTCGGAACTGCTGGAACGGTACGAACGTATGCCGTCCGCGTCATCCGCCAACCATCCGGCTATGGCGGAGCTCTCGCGCCTGTTGGGCCGCCGACCCCGACCATCACTATGACTACGCCCAAAATAGGAAGGCTGGTACTCAAACGTGAGCCAGTCTGGAAGAATTGCGAAGCCTGTGAGCGTGCCAAGCGTCTTGCAAGGCAGAAAGAGGAGCACCATCATGCCATTGACCCATCTCGAAATCACGTCCGATACGCCCTACGCCGGCGGAGAGTCCTTCGGCGATACCGGATCATACCGCGAGTTGAAGGGCACCGCTCACTTCGCCGTCGACCCGAACGCGCGGGTCAACTCCACCATTACGGACATCGGGCTCGCGTCTACCGACTCCGAGGGGCGCGTGCGCTTCTCGTCCCACTTCGCCATGCTCATCCCCGCTGAGCCTGGCAGGGGCAACCGGCGGCTCTTCTTCGACGTCTGCAACAGGGGCAACAGGACCGTCTTCAACAACTTCAATAGCGCCGGCCCCGTCGAGGACCCCGCGGCCCCGCTGGCCCCCGGCAACGGCTTCCTGCTCAGGCACGGCTACACCGTCGTCTGGTGCGGATGGCAGGCCGACGTGCCCCCCAACCCGGGCCTTATCGGGTTGCAGGCGCCCCTCGCCGAGGGCCCGGACGGCCCGATCTCGGGCAGGATCATGAACTGGTTCCAGGTCGACGAGCCGGCGACCACCCACATGCTCTCGGACCGCGAGCACTTGCCTCACCCCGCCGCCGACCCATACGAACGGGCGGCGGAGCTCTACGTCCGCGACCATCCGAACGGCCCGCTCACACCCATAGACCGCTCCGAGTGGTCGTTCGTGAGCGACGAAGAGGAGACGGCTACCCACGTCAGCATGGACTCCGGTTTCGAGCCGGGGCGCATCTACCAGCTCGTCTACACGTCCGCCCTCAGCCGCGTGGTCGGGCTCGGCTTCGCGGCGGTGCGCGACGCCGTCTCGTTCCTGAAGTACGAGGACGCCGCTGCGGGCAACCCG
Organism: Dehalococcoidia bacterium; assembly: GCA_965204975.1. Classification (GTDB taxonomy): domain Bacteria; phylum Chloroflexota; class Dehalococcoidia; order Lucifugimonadales; family CAJWER01. Next base: position 2,156,064 of record OZ242024.1, on the reverse strand, counting down.
GCCGCCGGGCAGCTAGACCACGCCTACGCGTTCGGCAGGTCCCAGAGCGGCCGCTTCCTGCGCAACATGCTCCACGCCGGCGTTAACGAGGACGAGGCGGGCCGTATGGCGCTGGACGGCGTCATAGCCCACGTCGCGGGGGCGATGCGCGGCGAGTTCAACCTGCGATTCGGCCAGCCCTCCAAGGACATCTGCTTCGTCATGCCTGAGCTGTTCCCCTTCACCGACACGCCCCAGGTCGACCCGGTGACGGGCAGGTCGGGCTCGCTGCTGGCGCGGCTCGACGAGACCGGCATGGCGCCCAGGACGATGTTCGTGAACACCTCGGCTGAGTACTTCCGGGGCGACGCCGCACTCATACACACCGACCTGGAGACGATGACCGACGCTCCCGAGCAGGAGTACGTTCGCCGCTACCACTTCTCGGGCACCCAGCACGGGTCGGGGACATTTCCGCCGCAGGACTCGCTCCCTGCCAGCAGCCTTCGGGGCCAGCTCCCCTACAACGCCGTCGACTACAACCCCCTGCTCAGGGCCTGCCTGGTGAGCCTGGACCGCTGGGTAGCCAACGACGAGCCCGCGCCCCCGAGCCGCCACCCCTCGCTGGACGACGGTACTGCCGTCGAGTCCCACACCCTGCAGGACCGGTTCGAGGCTATCCCTAGCGCGGTCTTCCCGCCCAGGCCCACGCGGGCCATCAGGCTCGACTACGGCCCGGACCAGGCGCTGGGCAGGACGACGAAGCTCCCGCCGGGTGAGGGCGAGACGTACCCGGCCCTCGTGTCGGACGTGGACGACGACGGCAACGAAGTCGGAGGCATCCGCCTCCCCGACGTCTCCGTGCCGCTGGCAACCAACACCGGCTGGAACCTGCGCCATCCCGACGTAGGCAACCCCGACCTGGTCATCGGCATCACGGGCGGACTGATGGGCTGGACTCTGCCCTTCGCCGCGACCCGTGAGGAGCGCGAGGCATCGGGCGACCCGCGCCCGTCCGTCGAGGAGCGCTACGCCTCCGAGGACGACTACGCCGCAAAGGTTGCCGAAGCCGCCGCCAAGCTGGTGGCAGAGGGGTACCTGCTGGAGGAAGACGTGGTCGATGTGGTCGACTCGGCCCGGGCCCGCTACCGGTACTGGACGGGGCGGGCCAAATAGCCTGCGGGTGTACAATGTGCTTCACGGAGGTGCGGTGATGACTCCACAGGAGCGCGACCGGATAGTCAGGAAGATCATGAGGGAGACGCTCGCGGAGCGGTTCACCGACGATGAGTTTGTGTTCGACCCCATCGTGGTAGTGCCTACCGTCGATGAGTGGGGCCCCGACAGCGACGGCAGCACCTATCTCCAGATCCTGGTCGTCTTCGACGGCGACTGGGAGAAGCTCGACCCTGTCTGGACCGTATCCATGGTCAGGCTCGTCCGCCAGAAGCTGATCGAGGCGGGCATAGAGGAGTCCCCCAACCCTGGTTTCGTCGGAAAGTCCGAGTGGCGGAGTAAGCTCAAGAAGTTCCGGCGTCTCCACCCTGATGTCGATGTCGAACCCGAGCTGAGCCTTGAAACCGCTTGACCTCATCGACGCGGCCAAGCCCTTGGTAGAAGCCAGCACCGGTGGCCGCCCGCGGGAGGCCAACCTTCGCAGGGCCGTCAGCACCACCTACTACGCGCTGTTCCACTGCCTGGCGGCGTGCTGCGCCGACATGCTCGTCGGCGGTGCGGGCGCCCGTCGCAGCCAGCCGGCATGGAGACAGGCATACCGGGCCCTTGACCATGGGACTGCAAGGAAGCGTTGCGAGAGCAAGGCGATGATATCGAGATTCCCGGGCGAAATTCAGGATTTCGCGGAACTGTTCGTCCTAATGCAGGAAGAGCGGCATCGCGCCGACTATGACCCAGACACTTCCTTCTACAAACTCTACGTACGCTTTCGTATCACGCAAGCAGCGATTCACATCAGACGCTTCAACAGAGCTCCCGCAAAGGACAGGCGCGCCTTCGCCGTCTACGTACTGCTGAACCTTAGAGCGACCAGGCCCCGGCTGCCGCCTACCCCCACACGATAACAGGCTTGCCCGTAGCCCCCGTGTCGAATAGCTCGTAGGCCTCGGAGATCTGGTCGAGCGAGTACCTGTGCGTAATAAGCCGGCCCAGCGGCAAGGCCCTGTCCACCACGAAGTTGGCAGCCTCGGCCAGCCCCGATAGGCTGAACGTCCACGACCCGTAGATCGTCAGCTGCTTGTGGATGATCTGGTCGCTCACGTCGAACGACGTCGGGTTGCCCTCGCCCACGAAGCAGACCCGCCCCCAGTACCGCACCGAGTCGAGGGCGTTCCGCCTGACATCCGGGATGCCGGTCGCATCCAGCGTGGCGTCGGCCCCCTCGCCTCCGGTCAGGTCCCGAATGGCAGCCTCCGCGTCGGACTCCGATGCATCGACCACCACGTCGGCGCCAATCTCGGCCGCCAGCGCCAGCCGCTCGGCTATCACGTCCACGGCAATCACCCTTGCGCCCATCGCCTTGGCGAACATCGCCGCGCTCGCGCCCACGGGCCCCTGCCCGAATATCGCCACCGTGTCCACGCCCGAGAGCCCCAGCCGCTTCACCGCGTGGAACGCCGTGCCCGTCCCGCAGGCCACAGCAGCGCCCTGGTCGAATGGCAGCGAGTCGGGCATCTTCACGCAGGTCGACGCCGGGCAGAGCAGGTAGTCCTGGTGGCCGCCGTCCCTGGTGAAGCCATAGATCTCGTGGTGGACCAGGCACATCTGCGTGTAGCCGATCCGGCACATCGAGCAGTCGTTGCAGCCGGTGTAGTGGTGCATCATCACCCGGTCGCCGACCCCGACCGATGCTACGCCCGGCCCGACCTCCGCGACCACCCCGCACGGCTCGTGTCCGGCGACCCTGGGCGGCTGTACCACCTCGGTGGCTGGAACCCTGTAACGCGCCAGGTCGCTTCCGCACAGCCCCGACGCCATCATCTTCAGCACGACCTCGCCGGGACCAGGCTCAGGCTTCGGGAAGTCCCTCACCTCCACCCGCCTGTCCCCAACGAACACCGCGCCCTTCACAGATCAGCCCTCCGTGGTCTAAGCCCGCACATGTTACATTAGCCGAACACTCAGGCGTCGTGTAGGGCTGGAGGACGCAGTTGAGGGAGCAGACTATTGCGGTCGAGTTGACCGAGAGCGGGCCTAGCAATCTAGTCCTACTGACTCTGGAGCTGACTCAGGAAGAAGACGTATGGATAGGCACTTGCCTTGAACTCGGCACCTCGACATATGCCGATTCCATTGAGGAGCTTCGAGGCGAGATCGCCGATGCCATAGGCCTGCAGCTAAACGAGGCCATGCGCCTGGGTTTCCTGGACGATTACATCGAGGAGCGCAACGTGCGCACGCTCCCTCTCATTCAACTGGAAGACGGGAGCGTCGCTAGCTGGCTGTGAGTGGCCTCAACCCCAAGCACCCGACTACGTGGCACGCTCCGCAAGCAGCGCTCGAACTGTAGGCACCAACTCGTTGGGGATCTCCATTACCGTCTGCGTTGCGTCCTCAAGAGCCGCCTCGTCCTCAGCCACCTCTTCTTCCTCCGTCAGCGAGTCATAGTGTTGAAGGACCCGCTGGACGCGCTCTTCGTCCCATCCCGGCGGGAGTACCACCTTACGCACTACTTGCGTCGGTCCCGAAGATGAGCGTAGATGTCCTCAGGCTTGCCGCCGTTGGCAGACAGCAGCACCAGCAGGTGGTACAGCAGGTCGGCCGCCTCGCGGGCCAGCGCATCCTTGTCGAGCTTCACCCCCGCAATCACCGCCTCGCCCGCCTCTTCGATCACCTTCTGGCCTATCCGGTCCACGCCGCCCTTGAAAAGCTCAGTCGTGTAGCTGCCCTCCGGCAGGCTGCGCTTGCGGTCCTGAACCACAGAGAACAGCTCGTCCAGGACCCCGGCTCCTCCGTCGGATCTCTCGAAGTCGGGCATCTCCTCCAGCGCGGTGAAGAAACAGACCCGCGCGCCCGTATGGCATATTGGGCCCTCCGGGTACACTCTCAGCAGGACCACGTCCCCGTCGCAGTCGACCGACGCCGACCTGACACGCATGTAGTTGCCCGACATCTCGCCCTTGTGCCACAGGTCCGCCCTGCTGCGGCTGTAGAACCAGACGTCGCCGCCCTCCAGCGTCCGCTTGAGCGACCCCGGGCTCATGTAGCCCAGCATGATGACCTCGTCCGTATCCGCGTTCTGGGCTATGGCGGGCACCAGACCCTTGTCGTCGAGCTGCACTCTAGGCATTACATCACCATTATGCTGGGTTTCCTGACGCTCCCCAGCGTCAATCTCAGGGCTGTGGCGAAGGTCGTATGGGCACCCTGTTGTCGGCCAAGAACTTCTTGACCTCTCTCAGAGGGTGCGTGCCGTAATGGAAAATGCTTGCCGCCAGGGCTGCGTCCGCTTTCCCTTCCGTGACCGCCTCCATCATGTGTCGCGGGTTACCCGCGCCTCCGCTGGCCACGACGGGAATGACAACCGAATCCGAAATCGCACTTAGCAGCTCAAGGTCGTACCCGGCTAGGGTGCCATCAGCGTCCATGCTGTTTACGACTACCTCACCGGCGCCGAGAACCGCGGCGTGTGCGGCCCATTCCACGGCATCTAGTCCAGTCTGATCGCCTCCGCCACTGCCGGTGCGTACGCGCACTTCCCAACGCGGCACCCCGTTGCCAGGAATCCTCATGGCGTCCATACCTAAGACGATGCACTGGCTTCCGAAATGGTCTGCGCCCCGGGCGATAAGGGCAGGATCCTCAACTGCCGCCGTGTTGATCGACACCTTGTCGGCCCCGGCCTGGAGCATATTTCGCATGTCGTCAATGGTGCGCAGTCCTCCACCCACCGTCAGTGGTATGAAGACCTGGTCCGCCACCCGTTCCACCACGTCCAGCATTATGCCTCGGCGATCAGACGAGGCCGTGATGTCATAAAAGACCAACTCGTCGGCACCGTCCCTGTTATAAGAGGCCGCCATCTCCACCGGGTCGCCGGCATCACGGTGATCGAGGAAGCGAATCCCCTTCACAACGCGCCCTGCCTTTACGTCCAGGCACGGTATGATCCTCTTAGTCAGCATGACTGCGCCCCGCTCACTGCTGCCATGGCCTCGCCCAAGTCGATGGCCCCAGTATAGACTGCCGAGCCCACTATCGCCCCTTCCACCGGTACAGCCGCGAGCCGGGTTACCTGCTCCACCGACGACACTCCGCCGGCCACCAGCACCTTCATCCCCGTCGCCGCCGCAAGCTCCTCGACTCCGGCAAAGTTCGGCTCGGTCAGCGTGCCGTCCCGGGAGATGTCGGTGTAGACGACGCGCTCCACGCCGTTCGACTCCAGGCTCCGCGCAAAGTCCACGGCGTCCACTCCGCTCCCGCGGGTCCAGCCGTCGAGGGCTATTCTGCCATCCCGAGCATCGACGCTGACCACCAGCGCGCCCGCACCGAGCTTCCTCAGCAGAAGCGGGACCAGGCCCGGGTCCTCTACCGCCGCCGTGCCAACCACCACCCGGTCCACGCCCATCTCTACGGCCCTCAGCGCGGAATCGACGTCTCGGACGCCTCCGCCGTACTGGACGGGCACAGGCGACGATGAGGCTATCTCGGCAACGGTCTCGATGTTCGGCGCTACGCCGTCCCTTGCCCCGTCCAGGTCGACGATGTGCAGCCGCGTTGCGCCCCGCTCGACCCAGTGGGCCGCCATGTCCACGGGCGAGTCGGAGAACACAGTCTCCCGGTCGTAGTCGCCCTGGAAGAGCCGGACGCACCGCCCGCCCCTGATGTCTATCGCCGGTATGACTTCCACCGCCTACCCCACGAGCCCGACGAAGTTCCTGTACACCAGCAGTCCCGTGTCGCCGCTCTTCTCAGGGTGGAACTGCACCGCCGCCACGTTGTCCCACGCGACCGCCGAGCAGAACTCGACCCCGTAGGTCGTCGTACCGGCGACCAGGCCCCGCTCCTCGGGATCGGCGTAGTAGCTGTGCACGAAGTAGAAGTACGAACCGTCCGGCACCCCCTCGAACACGGGATGATCGCGGCTCAGGCCGACGCCGTTCCACCCCATGTGCGGCACCTTCAATCCCGGCGGAAGACGGCGCACCCAGCCCTTCAGCAGTCCGAGGCCGGGCTCGATCCCCTCGTCCGACCCCTCCATCAGCAACTGCAGCCCCAGGCAGACTCCCAGGAACGGCCTGCCGCTGCGGACGAACTCGCGTATCGGCTCGACCAGCCCCCGCTCCTTCAGGTGCCTCATTGAGGAGTCGTTCGCGCCCTGCCCGGGAAAGACCATCGCGTCGGCGTCGCCGATAACACCCCGGTCGCTCGTGATCACAGCCTTCGCGCCGAATCGCTCGAGCGCCCTCTGGACGCTGCGGAGGTTGCCCGCGTCGTAGTCGACGATGGCCACGTATTTCCCGTTGCCAGCCATGGGGATCAATCGTAGCACGGCCGCAGTACCTTTCCAAAGTTCCGTGTCCCTTTGCGGGAGAGGGTTAGGGTGAGGGGGCGTTGGAGCGGCGCTAGTCTGACAGTTGGGCAACTCCTCAGAACGACAGCTTCTTCGCAGCCTGATAGAATGCCGCCGAATCTACCCCGGAGTAGCGCCATATGGCCCGACGCAACCTCGTATTCATCATGAGCGACCAGCAGCGGCGGGACTCCCTCGGCTGCTACGGGAGCGACTGGGCGCAGACCCCCAATCTCGACGCCCTGGCGACCTCGGGCGCAGTGTTCGAGAACGCCTACGTCACCCAGGCCGTATGCACGCCCGCACGCGCCTCCATCATGACCGGCCTATACCCCCACACGGCCGGGCCCATAGTTAACAAGCTGCCCCTCTCGCCCGACGTTCCCGTGCTGTCCGAGATGGTGTCCGAGGAGTACGCGTGCGGCTACATGGGCAAGTGGCACCTGGGCGACGACGTCATCAAGCAGCACGGGTTCGACGAGTGGGTGAGCACCGAGGATTCCCACCGGGAGAGCTACACGCGCCGCGAGCACCGGCGCGTCCTGTCCGACTACCACCACCACCTAGTCGCCAATGGCTTCGAGCCCGACGACGAGGTCGGCGGCGATATGGTCTTCTCGCCCGATGCCAGGGCGCGCCTGCCTGAAGAGTTCCAGATGGCGTCGTTCCTCGCGGACCGTGCAGAGCGGTTCATCGCCGACAACAGCGACCGCCCCTTCGTCCTGTACGTCAGCACCTTCGAGCCCCACTCGCCCTACGACGGCCCGTTCGACGCCCAGTACGACCCAGACGACATCTCCACAGGCCCGGCCTTCCTGGAGCGGCCCGAGGGCGCGGCGCTGGTCAACAAGGTGCGCTCGGACTACTTCATGCAGTACCTCCGCGGCGGCAGCATCGCCGACGACGCGTACATGGCCAACACTCTTGCGCCCGGCCACGACCTGTCCACCGAGGCCGGCTGGCGCAGGCTGCGGGCCCAGTACTACGGCAACGTCACCCTCGTCGACAATATGGTCGGGCGTATCGACGCCGCGCTGGAGCGGGCCGGGGTCGCCGACGACACCGCCGTCGTCTTCACCACCGAGCACGGCGACATGCTGGGCGACCACGGGATGCTGGAGAAGCGGTCGTTCTACGAGGAGTCGGCCAGGGTCCCGCTCCTAATGCGCATTCCCTGGCTGTCGTCCGGCGGGCGCAGAATCGACGGCAGCGTCAGCCAGGTCGACCTCGTGCCGACCCTGTTAGACGCGCTGGGCGAGCCGGTGCCCGGCCACCTCGAGGGCAGGAGCCTCGCGCCCGTCCTGAACGGCGAGTCGACACTGGAAGGCAACGACGTCTTCATGGAGTGGAACGGCATCAGCCCCAACCTGCGGGACAGGTTCCTGGGGGACGACGCGATCAACCGGATGCTGGCTCTGCCGTACCGCTCCGTCGTATCCGACAGGTGGAAGCTGAACCTCTGCGCTGGCGACCAGGGCGAGCTGTTCGACCTCCGCTCAGACCCCTACGAGCAGACCAACCTCTTCGACGACCCCGCCCACAGGGACAGGGTTCTCGACATGTCGGCCCGCATCCGCATGTGGCAGTTCGAGACCGGCGACACAGCTCCGCTTCCTTCCATGTAACGGCTCAGAACAGCCTGAGTCCCCTGTCACAACAGGCCCACGCAACGAAGTTATGCGGAGTTTACCCTAGTTTATAGAGTCAGGCTAACGTCGCTAATTTCAGTATAATCGTTCGTGGACAGTCCCATCACCACTTCTCTCCGGGCATGATTCGCATCATGAACTCGTCGAACATGGGCACAGTGAAGGCAGTGTCGCCATGGCTGGGGCTCCATACCATGCCCTTGTTTATCAATTGGCTGCGAGTAGGGGCGAGTGAGGTCACGTGGCGCCCCAGCACGTCGGCGATCTTACCCGATCGGTGGGGCCCTGCGCCAAGCTGTGCCATCGCTCGCAGGTACCTCTTCTCCGCTGGTGTAAGCCGGTCGAACCTGACACGGAAGAAGCTCTCATCGAGCTCGGCGATAGTCTGACGGGAGGCGACCTCCACTGTCGCGACGGTGATGGGAGAGCGTTCGGCCACGTCCCACACATGCTTGCCCCACTCCTGCAGGAAGTAGGGATGGCCCTGCGTTTGGGCGACGATCGCGTCCAGGGCGTCGCCTTCTATCTCGACGCATTCGTCCTTCGCAGGTTTGGCAATGGCAAGCCTTGCGTCATCAGGCGGCAGCGATCCGATTTCTGTGAATTCGAAGAGTCGCTCGGCGTAAGACTTCGCCCTCCCCATCCGGCCCCGTATCTGCGGAAGTCCTGCCCCAATCATGGTCACAGGAAGCTGACGCTGGGATGTGCGGTGCAGAGCCGTGATCAATGCCGCAAGCTCGCTCTCTCTCACATACTGGAGCTCGTCGATGAAGAGGGTCAGGCAGCTCCCGTCCGCCTTTGCGGCTCTTCCCACAACCTCGAGCAGGTCCTGCAAGTCGGCTTCTAGGTCGCCTGTGTCCGCCAACCCCGGTTCGGGATCGAGGTCCAGACCGACCTCGATATCCTGGAATTTCAGCTTCAGAGCTCCGGCAAATCCCGCAAGCCCACGAAGAGCGCGTTGAGCCATCTGCTTTGCGGCCTCTCTGTTCGAGAGCTTCAGCAGGGCTAGGCGCAGCTGTGGAGCCAGGGAAGCCGGCAGAGAGCGGCCTTCGGGCGCTTCGATTCGCAGGGCATGTATGCCGCTGACCTCGGCATCCTCGCGAATCCGGTCCAGCAACACGGTCTTCCCCACACCGCGCAGCCCCACCATCATCACGCTCTTGCTGGGCCGCCCTATCTTGGCTCTCTCCAATGAGATCCGGGCGGTCTCGCGGACCTCGTGGCGCCCTGCCAGTTCCGGGGGTTGCGTCCCGGCTCCAGGCGCGTAGGGGTTCCGAATCGGGTCCATGGGCTGATTATACGGAGTTTAGCCCGGTTTACAAGAGAGCTATAAAATAGCTAACTTCGCTATAAACGACAAGGCCGCCTGGTCGGGTTAGCTATGTGGAGACCGGTTTATAAGAAGTTTATGCCAGTTTATGGAAAACCCCTAAACTGGCTAACTTCGCAATAAAGCCTCAGAACGGGCGGTAGCGGTTCGTGATCGGCATCCGCCGGTCCCGGCCGAAGCTGCGCGGCGTGATCTTGATGCCCGGCGGGGCCTGCCTGCGCTTGTACTCATTCCGGTCTACCAGCGTCACCACGTGCTCCACCACCTCCCGCTCGAACCCCATGCCCACGATCTCGTCGAAGCCCAGGTCGTCCTCCACGTAGGCCTTCAGGATAGGGTCCAGCACGTCGTAGGGCGGCAGGCTGTCCTCGTCCTTCTGGTCGGGGCGAAGCTCCGCGCTGGGCGGCTTCGTCAGGACCGACTCGGGTATGACCGGCCGCTCGCCGAGCGAGTTCCGGTACTCCGCGAGCTCGTACACCAGCGTTTTGGGCACGTCCTTGATGACCGCGTAGCCCCCTGCCATGTCGCCGTATATCGTCGCGTACCCGACGGCCATCTCGCTCTTGTTCCCCGTAGTAAGCACGATGCCGCCGAACTTGTTGGCAAGGGCCATCACCAGCATCCCGCGGGTACGCGACTGCAGGTTCTCCTCGGCAGTGCCCGGCTCGCCGTCCCCAAAACGTGGCTCCAGTGCGTCCAGGTAGGCCGAGAACGGCCCCTCGATGGGGATCTCCCACAGCGTCAGGCCAAGGGCCTCGGAGAGCTCGCGCGCGTCCAGGATCGACCCCTCGGAAGAGTACCGCGACGGCATCGCCACCCCTGTTACGTTCTCCGGGCCCAGGGCGTCCGCGGCGACAGCGGCAACGACGCTGGAGTCGATGCCTCCCGACAGCGCGACGTACACCTGCTCGAATCCCGTCTTGCGGACGTAGTCGCGCGTGCCGAGCACCAGCGCAGCGTACACCTCGGCTGCGCCGTCCAGCGCCGTTCCCGGGTAGCTGGCCTTCAGCGCAGGTCGCGTATCTGCGGGCGCGTCCGAAACGTCAACGTGGATGGCCCTGCCCACCTCGTCCAGGCTCCCCGTCCGCTCGCTCCTCGGCCTCGTGTCCCGGAGCCGCGATCTGAACACCGCTTCTACGTCGAGGTCGGCCACGACCAGGTCCTCTTCGAACTGGCTCCCCCTCGCGACCTCCTCGCCGAGCGGGTCGTGGATCATCGAGCCGCCGTCGAACACCAGCTCGTCCTGACCGCCCACCATGTTCACATAGGCCACGAACAACTCGTTGTCTGTGGCCCTCACGGACAGCATCCGCTCCCTCGCCCTGCGTTTGCCCGCGTGGTAGGGCGAAGCGCTGATGTTCACGATCACCTCGGCCCCTGCGGCCCGCTGCACCGTCGTCGGCCCCACCGCGAACCAGATGTCCTCGCATATGTTCACGCCGACGGGGGTGCCGGCAATGGAGAAGACGGGGCACTCGGTCCCTGCCTGGAAGTAGCGCTCCTCGTCGAACACCCCGTAGTTCGGCAGGTACATCTTGTGATACCTGCCCACCACCTCGCCGTCGTACAGGACCGCCGCCGCGTTGTAGACGTAGGAGTTCGCGTCCGTGAACCCGACCACCACGGCAATGTCCCTGGAAGCCGACGCCACCTCATCCAGCTTCCCGATGTTCTCCTGGATGAACTGCGGCTTGAACAGCAGGTCCTCCGGGGGGTAGCCGGGTATCGCCAGCTCAGGGAAGGCGACGAGGTCCGCCCCCAGGTCGCGCGCGCGCCCTATGTCCTCGATGATCCTGCCGGTGTTGCCGTCCAGGTCGCCGACCGTGGGGTTGGTCTGGGCCAGGGCTATTCGAAATGTGCGCACGTCGTCTCCAAACCTCCGTCATACCGGCGGAAGCCGGTATCCAGGGCCGCCTTGAGAGAGGGGCAAGCGTCTATAGACGCCCGGAGTATAGCATGGGGAGTACAATCCCCACGCCGACGCAAAGGAGGCAGACTATGACCCGCTCGAACGCCGTCGTACAGCGCACCAGGGGCCCGGTCGTCCCCCTGAACATCTGCTTCGACGACTATGCAGGCGTCGACTTCGGCGCGGTCAGGGCCTACGTCGACTGGCTCTGCGAGAACGGCGCGCCCGTCCTGCTCCTCACCTACGGCAGCAGCGAATACGCCTACCTGTCGGACGACGACGTGTGGCGGCTCACAGCCGAGATCGCAGACGTAAACGCGGGGCGCGCCCTATTCGTCGCCGCGACCGGCTGGTGGAACGTCCCCAGGTGCCGCGAATACCTCAGGCACGCCGACGCGGTCGGAGCCGACGCCGTCAAGGTGCAGGTCCACCCGAGCTTCCCCGCTGACCGGGATGCCTATCTCCGCTTCTTCGATCTCATCGAGATCGCCTCGGACATCCCGCTGTGGCTGCTCGACCCTCCCCTGGCCACGGGCATCGAGCTCGCCGCGCGGGACAACGTCGTCGGAGCCAAGATCCATGACACCTCCGACTACCACACCATGACCCGCGAGACCCTCGACCTGGACTTCGCCACTGTATGCGCCGGGCAGATGCGCAGCATGGTGTTCGGCTACCTGCTGGGGTCGCCCGCCTACCTCTGCACCGTCGCACCCTTTGCGCCGCGCATCGCCTTCGACTTCTTCGCAGAGCTGGAGGCGAGACGCTACGACGACGCGATGGCCATGGCCTGCCGTTACGAGGACCCCTGGCTGAAAGAGGCAGTGGACATAGGGTGGGTCCATGCCATCAAGGAGGCCATCCGGCAGCGCGGCCTCTACCCCAACGGCAACCCTTGTCCGCCCCAGCCCCCCACCACGCCGGAGCAGAAGGCCAGGGTAGCGAAGATCATCGAGGACGTCTTCGGACTGCTCCCCGCCTCGCCCCTCTGAGTCTCCTTATGCCGGAGGGCCTAGTACACGTCTCCCCGAGTGTTGACATGGTAGACATGAACTAAACTCTCGTCATCGATGATTTCGTAGAGCAGGCGATAGGCGCCCTGGCGCCACCGGTAGTTGCAATGCCAAATGCCCTTCAGGTGGGTGATTCTTCCGCCTTACCTGGGAGAAGCGGAAATGCTACGCCTGATTGCGTCCCACCTGGAAGCAAGGTCGCGATGACTTCTCAGGAACCTCTCTACTGTCCTATGGCAGACTACGTCGTATTCTGCTTGGCCCGAGGTCATCTACCTGAAGGGTTCGCTGAGCTCCGTCTTCTGGACAGTATCTCTTCCAACTCGTCGCCCGCGGCAATCGTTTCCTCCATGGAAGCGAACCAGCCGTTCAACAGTCGAATCGCTTCTATGTCTGTGCTCTTCTTCTGGGCGTGGTCCACCGCCACGTTCATTATTGAAGCGGCAAACTCCCTGAGGTCGTCCGGCTCCAGCTGCGAAACGACGGCGGACACAGCGCGCGCGTCCGGCAACATCTCGAGCTGGGCTTTCAGCTCTTCGTCTGAGACTGCTTCGAGCCGGCCCGCAGTCTGTGATGGGCCCTGCTTCACCATTGCCATGGCTGATTCTCCTTGAGTGCCCGAAACGCTACACGCTCAGGCTAGCACTCAGGTTCTAGGGGAGTCAACAGAGCTGCCCACCACCGCCGTCCTTCCCGCGAAGGCGGGAATCAATAGTCCTTTCCTGTCGGAGCGTTCGGGCCATTTGATATAATCGCACGTGCCCCGGCCGCCACCCGCGTGACGCCCATGTCTCCCTCCGAAAACCATACGGCCCCCGCATCTCCCGGCCTCGACGACAAGCCCGTCTACCGCAGGGTGGTCGTGAAGGCAGGCACCACCCTGCTCACCAGGGGCGGCGACCGCCTGAATCTCCAGGTCATGTCCACGCTGGTCGAACAGATAGCCCAGCTGCGACGGGAAGGCATCGAGATCATCCTCGTAACCTCGGGGGCCGTCGCCGCCGGACGCCACGTGCTCGGCGTGCCGCGAGAGGGCAGGGGAGTCCCATTCCGGCAGGTGCTGGCGGCAGCCGGCCAGGGCAAGCTGATGCACGCCTACGAGCAGCTCTTCGACTGGCACCAGACCCCCGTGGCCCAGGCGCTGCTCTCGCGCAAGGACCTGACCGAGAGGCAGGGCTACCTGAACGTCCGCAACACCCTGACCCAGCTGATGGACCTGGGCGTCGTCCCCATCGTCAACGAGAACGACGTGGTCGCCGTTGACGAGTTGGCCGGCGAGTTCTTCGGCGACAACGACAACCTCTCGGCCATGGTCGCGAACCTCGTGGACGCCGACCTGCTCGTGAACCTGGGCCAGACCGAGGGCCTGTACACAGCCGACCCGCACCTGGACCCGGACGCCACCCTAATCCCATTGGTGGAGCGCGTGGACGAGACCGTAGAGGCCGCGGCGTCCGGCTCCTGGCAGGGCCAGGGCCAGGGCGGCATGACCACTAAGCTGGAGGCTGCAAGGCTGGCGACTGCTTCCGGCGTCGACATGGCCATTGCCAGCGGGCTGGCAACCGACGCGATCGTCAGATTGACCAGGGGAGAGCGGATCGGCACCTTCTTCCCAGCAGCCGCATCGAAGATGGAGAGCCGAAAGCGCTGGATGCTCAGCGGGCTCTCCACCAGGGGCCGGATAGTCGTGGACGAGGGGGCCGCAAGGGTCCTCAGGAGCAGGAACGTCAGCCTGCTTCCCGCGGGAGTCACGAGGGTGGACGGCGCCTTCGTACGAGGCGACATCGTTGCCGTTCTCGACGTGGACATGAACCAGATTGCCGCCGGGATCACCAACTACGGCTCGGCGGACGTCGACAGGATCAAGGGCCGGCAGTCCGGTGAAGTGGAGGGGCTGCTCGGACACCAGTATGGCGAAGAGGTCGTTCACCGCAGCAACATGGTGCGGCTGGAGCGATGACCTACCAACGGGGAGTGTGAGCAGAATGCAGGCAGTATCCGTCGATCTCAGGGCCATGGGGAAGAGAGCGCGAACGGCAGCCCACAGGCTCGCCACCCTCCCCGCCGAAGCCAAGAACGAGGCTCTCGCCAATATAGCCGCAGGGCTCGAGTCCAGGCAGGACGAGATCCTCGCGGCCAACGAGTCGGACTGCGACAGGGCGGGGCGCGACGGCATGAGCGCCGCCTCCCTCGACCGCCTGGTGCTCGACCCCGGCAGCCTCGAGTCCATTGCCCGCGACGTCATGTCCGTCGCCGCACTGCCCGACCCCGTGGGCGAGACCCTGGAGTCCCGTGAGCTCCCGAACGGCCTGCAGGTAACCAGGCGCAGGGTCCCCCTGGGCGTTATCGGCGCGATCTACGAGAGCCGCCCCAACGTCACCGTCGACATAGCTGCCCTCTGCTTCAAGTCCGGCAACGCCGTCATACTGAAGGGCGGCAGCGAGGCCCTCGCGTCCAACTCAGTCCTGGCCTCCGTGGTCAGGGACGGCATCGAGGCGTCCGGAGCCCCGGTGGACTCGGTCCAGTTCGTCGACTCGACGGACCGGAGCCTGGTCGGCGAAATGCTCGCCATGAAGGAGTACATCGACCTGGTCGTTCCCCGCGGCGGCGCGGAGCTCGTGCGGCGCGTCGCGGCCGAGGCGGCCATGCCCGCCATCACCGGCGGCATCGGCGTCTGCCACGCCTACGTCGACAGGGACGCCGACCTCGACATGGCAGTCTCCATCGTCCACAACGCCAAGGTGCAGCGGCCCTACGTCTGCAACGCCGTCGACACCGTGCTCGTCCACTCTATGGCGGCCCCTGAGTTCCTGCCGAGAATCGCTGAGGCCTGGTCCGGCGACGGAGTGGAGATGCGTTGCGACCGGCGCGCCCTGAGCATCCTGGGCCAGGCCGACGAGCGCAACACCCGCCTCGTGGCCGAAGACGACTGGGGCACCGAGTTCCTCGCCCTCACCGCCGCCGTCAGGATCGTCGACTCGGTGGACGAGGCGCTGGACCACATCGAGACATACACGTCAGGACACACGGAGGCCATCATCACTGACGACGCTGAGTCGGCCGCGCGGTTCCTCGACGAGGTGGACGCTGGGGTAGTATTGGTGAACGCGAGCACGAGGTTCAACGACGGCTCCCAGCTCGGGCTCGGCGCCGAGGTCGGGATCAGCACCGACAAGCTCCACGCCCGCGGACCAATTGGCCTGACCGAGTTGACATCGTACAAGTGGACTGTGCTCGGATCGGGACAGGTCCGCACGTAGACAGAGGCACACCAAATGGCAAGGTACATATTCGAACGAGAGTGCAGGACTCCCTTCTCCGAGTGCTACATCATCCTGGACGACGACGAACCCATCGGACGCGTCGACATCCATCTCGCGGAGATCATGATCCACTCGACGGTGAGCGTGGGCGAGAGTCTGACGAACGACGACATCCAGGACCTGATCGACGCAATCGACCGCGAGTTGCTCGACGCAATCGGCATCGTCAAGCAGGAGCTCGTCGTGCACGTGCACCAGGGGCGCGACCTCGGCGTATTCACGACCCGCGGCTTCGAGGGCAACGGAGGCCACGAGCGCCTGAGCTAGGGATTGACTCAGCCCCACGCTCCTGCTAACGTAGGTTCAAGTTCTTCCCCGCCCGCTGGATCGTGGCCTCGGCCATAATCCCTGGGCGGGTGTTTTTTATGCGCGCCATCGTCCTAATTGACGGCCAGAACCTCTACGACCTCGCGCGGAGAGCCTGGGCAGAGCATATGAAGATCAGGGCGCGTGGACGAACAGTCCCACCCGGCGCCACAGGTCCACACCCTGCAGCCTCAACGTGACGATCTCACCCGGGACGACGGATCTCGGCAGTTCGGCCCGGGCACGAAACGGAAACTCCACCAGCTCGAGCAACGCGGTGCGGCGGCCGCCGGCGTCCAGCACGACCGCCTCGAACAGATCCGCGCCGCCCACGCGCGTGTCCTGGAGGTACTTCAGGAACCAGTACCGCTTCCTGCCCGCCTCGATTCCCGACATCTCCCTGCTCTGCAGCTCGGCCCTCTGCGCCACCGACTCCACCTCTGCCGGCGCGTACGCCGGCTTGCCCGAAGCCAGGAAACCTCCGACCTGGCGTTGCACGACCAGGTCCGGGTACCGCCTCAGCGGAGACGTAGCCTGCAGGTACGCGCTGACTCCAAGGCCCTCGTGCGCCATCGGCTTCGTCGAGACACGGGCTGCCTGCATCCGGCGGGCGGTGTTGAACCTCGTCATGACGGGCGCGGCCCGCTCGTCGACCGTGGACGGGTCCGGCAGGTCCGACAGGTCCGGACGCCGCTGCGACCGGTAGACCGCCGGCAGCCCGTTCTCCGAGCAGTACCGGGCCAGGAGCGAGTTGCACAGTATCATCAGCTCCGCCACCATCTGGTTGCCGGGTGAGGAGCGGTCGCGCAAGCTCACCTCGATCTCACCCGTCTCACGCACCTTCACGTTCATCTCAGGCTGGTCCAGGTTGACGGCGCCCCGCTCCTCGCGCTTGCGGCGCAGCGCTTCGGCAAGGCGGTGCAGGCCCTCTATCGTCGCGCGCCGCGGCCCCTCCGACTGAAGGAGCGCGTCGACTTGCTCGTACGACAGGGCGGCGGCGCTCCGTATGGTCGAACGCACCACGCGCCAGCTCGTCACCTCCCCCTCCTCGGTCAGGTCCGCCAGCAGGCTCACGCACATACGCCCTTCGCCCGGGTCCAGGCTTCCCGCGCCCCTCGTAAGATCGTCCGGGAGCATCGGTATGGTGCGTTCCGGAAGGTACAGGCTGGACATGCGCCGGTCAGCCTCCCTGTCCACCGGCCCTTCTCTCGGCACCAGCGCGGCCGCGTCGGCTATGTGCACGCCGAGCCTGTAGCCGGACTCCGGCATCTCCAGGGAGAGGGCGTCGTCGCGATCGACCGTCTCCTCGTCGTCGATCGTGAACGTATCCAGGTGCGTCAGGTCCTCCCTCTCCGGCCCGCGTGTCTCGGCCCCGGCCGCCGCCCGCGCCTCCTCCAGGACCTGGGGCGAGAAATCGGTGCGAATTCCCGCACTGCGCAGCTCGAGGAGCTCGTCCGGATCGAAGATACCTGCCCTGACCAGCATCTCGAAGCAGGCCCGCTGCAGGTCGCGGGTGGGTGGAGACGACGCCTGCACCAGCTCCCTGGCGGCCTGCCGGCGGGGCAGATCCTCGCCGTGGACCGCGTAGCCCTCCAGTATCTCGATCAGCGACTGCTGGTGTGGGCTCATCGCACCGGGCAGAACGCCCTCGGACAGGGCCTCGACCAGCTCCTGCGCGTCCCGCGCGTTCTCGGCCTCGCGTCTCCGCCTCGCCAGCAGGGCGTCCAGGTCCTCCCGCGTCCGCGGCCTGTACTTCGACCCGTCGCTCACGAACAGGTCAGTGCTCCGTTCGAGGCAAATCAGCAGCCCCGTGAGCTCCACCGCCCCGGGGCTCGCCGGCCAGTAGAGTCCGGCCAAGTCATCCAGCGAGGACTCCTCCTGATCGTCGGTCAGGACGTCCCACACCTCGGTGAGGTCGATCTCACCGGAGGCCTCCCTCGCGCTGTCGCAAAACTCCTCGAACCGCCCAGCCTCGCCCGCCAGCACGCCGGTGGCAAGCATGACCCGCTCGGCGGGGATCCGGGCGACCTTGTTTCGGCCGAGCAGCACGGAGACCCGCCCGTTCTTCTCTTCCTGGAAGCGGACGATGGTCGCCCCGCCGCTCAGGCGGGCAACCAGTATTTCGCCCGGAAGCATAGACACCTCGATTCTAGCCTCGGGCAGAGGCCCGAGGACTTCTCTGCAAACAACTATAGTCCATGGGCAAAACCTCGCGCACCAAAGCCCTCACATGGGCCTTGAAACGACTCCCCCGTATGGATACCCTAAGCCCTGAGACACTAACCTGGCGTGGAGGCAGGGCATGGCCAAGTACCTGGCGCGATTTTCCTATACGAGAGAGGGCCTTCAGGGGCTCGTGGCGGAGGGTGGCACGGCGCGCCGCGCCGCCGCCGCAAGGGCCGTCGAGGCGGCGGGAGGGACGCTGGAGACCTTCTACTACGCCTTCGGCGATCACGACCTCTACGCGATCGTCGACGTACCCGACCATGAGGCGATGGCCGCCATCATGCTCACCATAGGCACGTCCGGGTCGGCCACCGGAAGCACGACCGTACTCCTCACGCCCGAGGAGGTCGACGCTGCGGTGAACAGGAACGTGGCGTACCGCCCGCCCGGACAGGACGCGGGGTAGGTCCGGCATTCCCTACTCGAGGTTGGATCAATGAAGCTGCACATACTGGGCGCCGGCACGCCCGTGCCCTCGCCGGAGCGGTTCGGCTCCTCGTACGTCGTGAAGGTCGGCGGCGACCACATCATGTTCGACTGCGGCCCGGCGACCACCCACAAGCTCTCAAAGGCCGGGCTCAGCCCCGTAGACATCGACTACCTGCTCTTCACACACCACCACTACGACCACGACGTGGACTACCCCTGCTTCATCCTCAGCCGCTGGAACCTGCACGTCGGCGGTGAGAACGAGCTCCAGGTGTTCGGCCCGGCGCTCACCGAGCAGCTTCACCACCGCCTGATGGACGAGCACGAGGGGGCCTTCGCCCACGACTGGATCGCGCGAATCAACCACCCCCTCAGCCTCAATGCCTACACCAGCAGGGGCGGCGTGCTGCCCAGGCCCGCGCCGTCCTTCACGGTGTCGGACATAGGGCCGGGGAAGGTTGTTCAGGGGAGCAATTGGGAGATCACGGCTGCGCCCGCCGAACACGTGGAGCCGTACCTGGACTCGCTCGCCTACAGGATCGACAGCGAGGAGGGCAGCATCGTCGTCACCGGCGACACCCGGCCGTGCCAGACTGTCACGGACCTGGCGTCGGACGTGGACGTGCTGGTCTGCCTCTGCGTGTACGTGCAGGAGGAGATAGACGGCACGCCCGAGGCCGAGTACATGTGCGGCAGCGTCACCTCGGCCGAGATGGCGCGCGACGCCGGCGCGAAGAGCCTCGTGCTGGTCCACCAGGCCGAGGAGCTGGACGCCCCGGGCCAGACGGAGCGCGCCCTGGCCGACATCACCCGGATATACGACGGGGCCGTCGTATGGGGTCGCGAGCTGATGGAGCTGGAAATCTGAACGGCCGCCGGCCGGGCCGAAGGCTCCGAAAGGTGGTGTTCCGGTGAAGCTGTACATCCTGGGCGCAGGCACGCCAAGACCGTCCCCGGACAGGTTCGGCTCGGCCTACGTCGTGAAGGTCGGCGGCGACCACATCATGTTCGACTGCGGCCCGGCGACCACCCACAAGCTCTCCAAGGCCGGGCTCAGCCCCGTCGACATCGACTACCTGCTCTTCACCCACCACCACTACGACCACGACGTCGACTACCCCTGCTTCATCCTCAGCCGCTGGAACCTGCACGTCGGCGACGAGAACGAGCTCCAGGTCTTCGGCCCGAACCTGACCGAGCAGCTTCACCACCGGCTGATGGACGAGCACGAGGGCGCGTTCGCCCACGACTGGATCGCGCGAATCAACCACCCCCTCAGCCTCAACGCCTACACCAGCCGGGGCGGCGTGCTGCCACGTCCCGCGCCGTCCTTCACGGTGTCGGACATAGGGCCAGGGGTCGTCTGCCAGGGCGGCAGCTGGGAGATCACAGCCGCGCCCGCGGAGCACGTGGAGCCCTGGCTCGACTCGCTCGCCTACAGGATCGACAGCGACGAGGGCAGCATCGTCGTCACGGGGGACACCCGGGCTTGCCAGTCGGTGACCGAGCTGGCGGCGGACGTCGACATGCTGGTGTGCATCTGCGTCGACGTCGAGGAGGATGTGGCGGGCACCGCCGAGGCCGAGTACATGTGCCACAGCGAGACGGCGGCCGAGATGGCGCGTGACGCCGGCGCAAAGAGCCTCGTCCTCGTCCACCAGGCCATCAGCCTGGACGCCCCCGGCCGGACCGAGCGCGCCCTGGCCGACATCACCCGCATCTACGACGGCCGCGTCATATGGGGCGAAGAGCTGATGGCGCTGGATGTCTGACCCCAGACAGTTGCATGCCCCATGGCGTTAGGGTATGATTTTCATATTCTATAATTCATACACGAAGGCTCATGCGCATCTCTGAGCGAGGTCAAATCACCATCCCAAAGAAGCTGAGGGACCGCTTCGGCTTGAACCGCAATGTGGAGGTCGAGATTAGTCCAACCGTCGACGGCCTCCTCATCCAGAAGCGGACGGCGGCGAAACATCCTGTTGACCGGGTCAGCGGGATTCTACAGGACTCCTTCGACATAGATGCCTACATTGAGGAGATCCGTGGCAGGTGATCACCGCCATCGACACGAACGTCCTTCTGGACGTGTTCATGGCCGATGCACCACACCACTCACAGTCGCGGGAGTGGCTGCGTACTGCCTACGACAAGGGAGCGCTCCTGGTATGCGAGATCGTCTATGCGGAGCTAGCTCCTTCGTTTGGCGATAGGGCTGCGCTTGAAGGAGCCTTGCAGTTGATGGGCTGCAGGGTTTCCCCAATCGACACGGCCATAGCGTATGAAGCAGGGATACGCTGGATGCGATACCGGAAGGCCGGTGGGCCGAGGAAGCGGATAATCCCTGACTTCTTGATCGGTGCCCACGCACTGGGAGCCGCCGACCGGCTCCTTACTCGAGACAGGGGGTTCTTCGCCACCTACTTCCCTGAGTTGAATGTGCCACCGGCCTAGCGTCGACGGATGATGTAGCGGTCCCGCTCCCACCGCGAGCTCAGCAGCGGGCTCGCCTCCAGCAGCCTCTGCAGGGTCTTGTACTTGGACGCGCTCAGCTTGCCAACCCCCAGGACGCGCGCCGCGTCGTTGGCGGCTGCACTTCCGGCCATCTGGTCGCCGGTGTTGGGCGCGCGCTCCTGCCAGGCCTGGTCGATGCCCTTGTGCCACGCGTCCGGCTGCTCTGCCCCTTCGACCAGCTCCACCGACATGTTGCCGCCGCCCCTCGGCCGCGTGACCGACACCTCTGACGACGCCTCCAGGTACCGCGAGAAGGTCGAGTACCCCAAACCCCGGTAGTCGAAGCTCGGGTCCATGCGCTGCATCGTCTCCATCAGCTTGCCGCCGTTGATCTGGCCCTGGGCGTCCATGCCCGAGCGCACGGCGCGGACCAGCAGGCTCTCGCCTGGCCTCTGCTCCGTCGTCTCGGCCGAGGACTTGGTCGTCGAGTTGGCCTGCTCCAGGTAGTAGTAGCGGTCGCAGGACCGGACGAGGGTCTGGGAGACCCCCTTCTTCCGCCCCGCGCCTATCACCCCTTTGCCCGCGGCCCGCAGCCGGCTGACCAGGGGTACGAAGTCCGTGTCGGACGAGACGATGACGAATGTGTCGACCGGCGAGTTGTACATCAGCTCGACCGCGTCTATCGCCAGGCGGATGTCGCTGGAGTTCTTGCCCGACGCCGAGTGGAAGAGGTGGATGGGCTCGATGCCCAGCTCCAGGAGGTGGTCGCGCTGCCGCCTCTGGTCGCCCCGGCCCGAACCGGACTGCGACCAGTCCGCGTACGCCCGCTTCACGATGACCCGCCCGTGGTCGGACACCTGGTCCAGCAGCCACTGTATCGCCGCCAGCCCCACGTTTTCGTAGTCGATCAGTACGGCTACCTGCCGCTCGCCCAGTCCCTCTGTCGCCAATTGTATTCCCTCTAAACTTCGGTTAAGACTTTCCTAATGTCGAATCATATCAGGTTGCCGCGTCCGGCATGGTCAGGCCATCCCGCCCAACGGCCTTCCCCCGAGCACGTGCAGGTGGAGATGGTCGACCGTCTGGTCCGCGTCCCGGCCCTGGTTCACCACGAGCCTGTACCCGGACGAGTACACTCCCTCGGCCGCGGCCATGGTCGCCGCCGCCGCGTACATGCCCCCTATGGCGGCGCGCTCCTCCCCGGAGAGTCCCTGCAGAGACTCGATGTGCAGGTTGGGTATGACCAGCAGGTGCACTGGGACCTTGGGAGCGATGTCGCGAATCACGAAGCAGTAGTCGTCGCGGCAGAGGATGTCGGCGGGGATGTCCCCGTCCCTGATCTTGCAGAAGATGCAGTCGTCAGCCATGAGTCACCTCTCCCGTGAGCCCGCCTATACCTCGATAAACTCCAGCAGCTCCAGCCCAATCATGAGCGGCAGCAGCCCCACGGCCACAACGTATATCGCCCGCGCCTCCTCGTTGTAACCGAAGAGCGTCCGCACGGCGATGATCATCAGGAATATCTGCCAGAACGCGGCCGCATAGGAGATGAACAGGCCCACGGTCGGAATGAACGCCAGGCTCCGGAAGATCCTCGGGGTCATTGCAAAGCCCAGCACTCGCGCGACCTTCAGGGGGTCCGGGCCGTCCTGGCCCACCCCGTAGTCCGTAGGCTGCGGCGGGAAGAGCTTGTGGCCGACCGCCCAGATGGTCAGGCTGAGGACGGCCCACCAGACCACGAGCTGCACCATGTGCAGCAGGATTAGCTCCGGCCCCCCGGCCTGCAGCCCCAGCACGCGGGCGACCGCGCTCAGCAGCACGATCATCCCCGCCTGCGTGATGGCAGTGGAGTCGCCGGCGATCTCGAGGTAGAGACGCTCGTCGAAGCTGAGCGCCCTGATCATCCTGCCGAAGATCGCGTTCATGCCAGGTCACCGCTGCTGCTGTGTGCAGCCCTCACTAACGGTGCTGGAGCAGCTCTACCCTCACGCCGCCCGGGGCCTTGATGAAGGCTATGATGGGACCGCCCGATACGTCGACCGGGCCCTCCATGAGCTGCGCGCCCATGGCGGTGAGCCTTGGGATCTCGGCGGACATGTCCCCGACCTTGATGCCCATGTGCTCCAGGCCGTAGTGGGCACTGGCGTCCGGGTCCCCCATCTTCTCGTCGGTCCGCGCCCCGGAGATGTTCACGACGGCCCCGTCGGACGTCTCGCAGCGGATGAAGCGGTCGCCCCACGGGCGCACCGCGTCGCTGATGATCTTGAATCCGAAGGCGCTGACGAACCAGTCGGCAATGGGCTTCGGATCGGGCGCCTTCAGGTGAACGTGGTCGAATTCATAGGCCATACGGGGTCCTCCGTCGGGGTTGTTGTTGAGGAATTCAGCCTAGGTTATCTATTGAGACCATGTCAAGGCGGTGGCTGATAGACGGATGGTCTATACTGCCGTTGGACGATACCAGCCGGCGTCGAAGTCCTCCACGGGCCGAGACCGTGGCTGTAGGGCGCAGCACGAGGCAGGCAGGGAGAGCAATGCAGCCATCCTTCAAGCACCGGCCGTGGCTGGTCCTCCTTGTAGCCATCCTCGTTGCGACCTCAGCCGCTTGCTCCGATGAGCAGCCGGAGGGCGCTTCGGATGGCCAGGTCTTCGTGAGCGAAAAGGGGTTCATCAAGGTTGGCATCGGCACAGATATCGACGTGTACCCACCCTGGCTCGAGCCGTCGTGCGTTCCGCCCGGGCCCGGGGATCCGCTTCCGGCCGATTACTCAACGTTGGGCTCACCGCCGGTGCCCGGCTACCTGCCCGAAGGGTTTGCCCTTGATAGGGAGCACCGCAGTCCCGACGACAGACACATTGCAGATACGTACATAAGCGCCAGCGGTAGTTTCCGCTTCACCGTAATGCACGGTATATGCGCCGGAGTATCCTTCCCCGCCAAGCTCCATTGGGAGCTGGTGACCGTGGCAGGTCACTGGGGCATCCTGTACGAGGGGGCCTGCTTCGAGGGGTCGGACGGCGGGTGCGATTGGGACCCTGACTTCGCTCGGACGCTGTTGTTCGAGACCGACCAGGGCCATGTCGAGGTGAGGAGCACAGTTGTCCCTCTCGACAAGGGCGAGCTTGTCAGAATCGCCGAGTCCATGCCCGTGTTCGACAGCTAGCGGTTGTTGGGTAGTTTGGCTTGGTCGAGGCCGCCGTTCCAGGCTGAGCCTAGCTCCTCGACGGGCACATCGACGAGCCCGGATACAGCCATCGACTCCCCCCCGACCGCGCCTATGACGGCCCAGGGCGCGCCCGCCCGTTCGCACACGCCCCCCAGCTCGCCTAGCCTGTCCGGCGCCAGCGACACCACGATCCTGGACTGGGCCTCGCCGAACAGGACGGCATCCCAGCGGCCAGTCATGCCCGCGTTGATCCGCGCCCCCACGCCTCCGATGATGCACGACTCGGCTATTGAGACGGCGATGCCCCCGTCGGAACAGTCGTGCGCCGACCTCAGCAGGCCCCGCTTGGCGGCCTCCCGGCACGCCCGCTGCACGGCCGTCTCAAGCTCGATGTCGAGCGACGGGCGTCCCGCGACCAGGCCGTGCACCAGCTCCAGGTACTCGCTGCCCGCCAGCGAGCCGGCCGCGCCCGCGATCTCCCCCGCACCGATCAGGACGATCACGTCGCCCTCGGCCTCGAACCCGGGCGTGACGTGCGTCGACACGTCATCGAACAGGCCCAGCGCGCCGACTATCGGCGTCGGGTAGATCGCCTCGCCCCTGGTCTCGTTGTACAGGCTCACGTTGCCGCTGACCACGGGCGCGCCCAACGCCCGGCTGGCCGCCGCCATGCCCTCCACGCACTTCTCGAGCTGGTAGTACACGTCGGCCCGCTCCGGGTTGCCGAAGTTCAGGCAGTTCGTGAGCGCGACGGGCTCCGCGCCCATCGCCGACACGTTCCTGCACGCCTCGGCGACCGCGATCATCCCGCCCAAATAGGGGTCGAGGTAGCAGTAGCGCCCGTTGCCGTCCGTGGCCATCGCGAGGCCCTTCTTCGTGCCCTTGATGCGGAGCACGGCGGCGTCCGCCCCCGGGTCCGCAACCGTGTTGAGCTGTACGTGGTGGTCGTACTGCCGGTAGACAGGCTCCTTGCTGGCGATGTTCGGAGACGCCAGGAGCCTCAGTAGCACGGACGACGGCGGCGAATCGGGCAGGGGGACAGAGTCGAGGTCATATGCTTGCAGCCCGGCCTGCCATGCGGGCGCCTCACCGTCGAGCCGGTACTCGGGCGCGTCCCGCAGGGTCCGCACGGGGGCCTCGCCCTTGCGCACGCCGCCCTCGTAGATGTTCGCGTTCCGGCCCTCCGTGACCTTCCCGACCACCGTCGCAGGGCAGTCCCACCGCTCGAAGATGCTCCTGACCTCGTCGACGCTGCCCTCCTTCACGAACACCAGCATCCGCTCCTGCGACTCGGAGAGCATCACCTCGTAGGGCGACATGCCAAGCTCCCTGCGCGGCACGTCGGAGACCTCCAGGTCGAACCCGCAGCCGCCGTTGCCCGCCGCCTCGACGGAGGCCGACGTGAGCCCGGCCGCTCCCAGGTCCTGCAGCCCCACGACGTGGCCGCTCGCGGCCGCCTCCAGGCACGCCTCGATCAGCACCTTCTCCAGGAACGGGTTGCTGACCTGCACCGCCGGCCGCATCTCCCGCTCGTCCTCGAAGGTGCGCGATGCCAGCCCCGACGCGCCGTGTATCCCGTCCCTGCCGGTCTCGGAGCCGACCAGCATCATCACGCTGCCCGGCGGGCCCGTCGTCGCGCGCATCAGCCTGTCCTTCTCGACCAGCCCCACGCACATCGCGTTGACCAGCGGGTTGCCCGAGTAGCTATGGGAAAAAAGAACTTCGCCGCCTACGTTCGGTATGCCTATGCAGTTGCCGTATGACGAGATGCCCGCCACCACGCCCTCGAACAGGTACCGGTTCCGCGCGTCCGACGGCGGCCCGAACCGCAGCGAGTTCAGCAGCGCGATCGGCCTCGCGCCCATGGCGAATATGTCGCGGACGATGCCGCCTACCCCGGTCGCCGCGCCCTCGAACGGCTCGATGGCCGACGGGTGGTTGTGCGACTCGATCTTGAACACGACCGCCAGGCCGTCGCCGATGTCGACCGCGCCCGCGTTCTCGTCCCCCGCCGACACGAGCAGCCGCGGGCTGGTCGCGTCGAACATGCGCAGCAGCGGCTTCGAGTGCTTGTAGCCGCAGTGCTCGCTCCACAGGGAGCCGAACATACCCAGCTCCAGCTCATTGGGCTCACGCCCCAGCCGCTCGACAATCGCCTCGTACTCGGCCTCCGAGAGCGCCAGCGCATCCAGGGCTTCCTTGGTAACAGTCATCCAGCGTCTCTTACCCCTTCTCCCCTTGCGGGAGAAGGCTGGGATGAGGGGGACGGCGTCGCCGACAGTCGTCCCTGCCAGCGTCTCTTGCCCCTTCTCCCCTTGCGGGAGAAGGTTGGGATGAGGGGGACGGCGTCGCCGACTGTCGTCCCTGCCAGCGTCTCATCGACGCCGGACACTTACCCATTGTACTGCGTCGCCCCTCCCCCATCACGCCGCCTGCCCCACGGACACGAGACCGATGCCCACGACGACCAGCGCGGAGCCGAGCACCGTGCGCAGCGTGACCCGCTCCAGCCGCTGCATGAAAAAGTGCACCATGGCGATTGCCATCAGCGGGTACGAGCTGGACACGGTCGTGACGAGTGCCACGGGCGCGTCGATCAGGGCTAGGTGGAAGAAGGCCACGCCCCATACGCCGGATATCCCGGCCAGGGCTATGAAGATGTACGCCCGTCTGGGCGCTCCCGTCATGTCCCGGAACGACATGCGCGGCAGCACGACCAGCATGACCAGCATTCCGAACATGAGCGAGAACGCCGTCGTGGTCATCGGGGACGCTACGTCGGTGACGGCCTTCTTGGCGACGATGGCCCCTGTCCCGTAGCTCATCGCGGCCACCAGCGCGGCTGCGTAGCCCAGGAGGGCCCGGCGGCGGCGCGCGGCCTTCAGGTTCATTTCTGGTTCAGCGTGAGGGCCAGGCCCCCGATCACCGCGACCGTTCCGAGCAGCGTGATGGGGCTGACACTTTCGCCCAGGATGATCACGGCGAGTATGGTCGCGAATAGGGGCGACGTGGCCACAACCGTGCTGGCCTTGGACACGCCGACCATCCGCACGCTCGTGTAGTTGAACATGCGGCCTAGCGGGAAGTTCAGGAGCCCCACGAGGAAGAGCCAGCCCAGGGCGACCAGGCCGAGACCCAGGAGCTCGCCGGGGTGCAGGACCGCGACGATGATCATGGCCGCGACCGTGCTGACGAACAGCGACAGCAGCGTGCCGTAGGGCGTGGACATTCGCTGGAGGGCGGTGCGGGCGAAGACGGCGGTGGCCGCGAAGCCCGAGGCGGCCAGGAGCGAGAAGACTATCCCGGTCATCCGGCCGAGGCGATCAGCGACTCGAAGATGACCCGCCCGTCGACGCCGCCCACGATCTCCTCGCAGCACCGCTCAGGGTGGGGCATCATGCCCAGCACGTTGCCCGCGGCGTTGGTGATCCCCGCGATGTTGTTGAGAGAGCCGTTCGGGTTAGCCTCGCCGGCTATCTCCCCGGACTCCGTTGCGTAGCGGAACAGCACCCTGCCCGCGTCCTCCAGCTCACGCAGCGTCGCCTCGTCGGCGAAGTAGCTGCCCTCGCCGTGGGATATGGGCACCCGGAGGACCTGGCCCGGGCTCGCGGCGCCGGTGAAGGGCGAACCTGTCGACTCCACGCGCAGGTTCGTCCACTGGCACCGGAACTGCAGGTGCGAGTTGCGCATCAGCGCGCCCGGCAGCAGGCCCGCCTCGCACAGCACCTGGAATCCGTTGCAGATGCCGTAGACCAGGCCGCCGTCCGCCGCCATCCTCTCGACCGCCCGCATCACGGGCGAGAACCGCGCGATCGCCCCCGTCCTCAGGTAGTCGCCGTAGGAGAAGCCGCCGGGCAGGATGACGCAGTCGTACCGCGACAAGTCCGTGTCCCTATGCCAGACGTAATCGACCGGCTGCCTCAGCACCTCGTCCAGCACGTGGTAGCAGTCCACGTGGCTGTACGTCCCAGGAAACACCACCACCCCGAACCTCAACGTGGGGGCCTCTGAGAAACCCCCTCTCCCTTGACGGGAGAGGGTTGGGGTGAGGGTGAAAGGCCGGAGTCTGCAACCCGACTCCACTGCGGAGAAGGGACCTGGATTCCGGCTTTCGCCGGAATGACGGGACTGTGCGCCGGCCGCCCGGGGCCGGGGCTCTCGGCCTGCGTGCCGCCTACGATGCGAGAAGCTCCCGCACGATACTGCTCACCTGCTTGCCCTGGGCCCGGCCCTTGCACTGGGGCATCACCCGCCCCATCACCTTGCCTATGTCCCCCGGGCCCGACGCGCCGGTCTCGGCGATCGCCGCACTGACCAGCTCCGTGATCTCCTCGGCGGTCATCTGCTGCGGCAGGTACTCCTGGATGATGGCGAGCTCCGCGCTCTCCTTCGCAACGAGGTCGTCCCTGCCCGCGCCCTCGAACGCCTCGATGCTGTCGCGCCGCTGCTGCGCCTGGCGGCTCAGCACCTCCAGCACGCCCTCGTCGTCCAGCTCGCCCCGCTTCTCGATCTCACGGTCGCGGACGGCCGCGCGCACGAACCGGATGACGGACTTGCGCGTCTCGTCCCGGTCCCGCATCGCCTGCTTCAGATCGTCCTGCAGTCGCTCTTGAAGGGTCAATGGAGGCACCTCACGGGGTGCCACAATAGTCGCCGACCCCCAGCCCACTGTCAAGATTACCAGTCGTCCGGCAGGGCCTTTCCAAAGTCAAAACAGCGTCGCTCTCGTCATTCCGGCCCCCGAGCCGGATTCCTGCCCCAGGAACCATCCCCCATCCATCCCCTCGACCATGCCATCAGTCCACCTTTCGCAGTGTTGAGCAACTTTGGAAAGGCCCTGGTCGTCCGGTAGTGCTCAGAGGTGTGTCCTTGACAAGGCCGCTCCACACGATCAACGATCAGTGCGTAGCACCCGGTGCGAACCGATATGCATAGCACGATTGGAGAAGTCGAACAGTGCCCAAGTATCTAGCGCGCATCGAAAGGACCTACCTGTACGAGATACTCATTGAGGCGGAGGATGACGATAGTGCCTGGCGGAAAGGTCAGGAAGTGTGTCTAGCAGGTCTTGAAGGGATCGAAAGCGGATGCGAGTTGTTTGATATCGAGGAAGTCAAGGAGGAGCCAAGTCTGGATGAATGACCTGCAGATTGTCACCACACCAACGTTTGACTGGCTGGCTGAACGTGCACGAGCTTGCAAGTCGCGCATGCTCGTGGGTAGTCCATATGTGAATAATGGCATCCTCAAGCTGAGTGACATGGTGTCCGGAGGAGTGACTCGAACCCTGGTCACCAGGACGGACCTGCGGGACTTCGCACTCGGGTCCTCAAGCCTGGGCACTCTCTGCACACTAGCCGGCCAGGGCGTAGCTGTCCACAGCCTGCACGGCCTTCACGCCAAGATATACGTATTCGACGATACGTCCGCGCTAGTGACATCCGCGAACGCCACGAATGCTGGAATGCGGCGTAACCTGGAGTGCGGTCTGGGTACCGGCGACAGTCAGGTCGTGGAGGAGCTGGCAGCGGCTCTCTTGAACGGCTTCCATACTGCGGGGCCGCCCCGTGAGATGAGTCACGATGAGCTGGAGGCCCTGCACGCTCCACTCGAGACTATTCGGGCAACACTCCCAAAGCTGCCACGGGTAGCCGACCCTCTAGCCAATGCGAAGTTCTCCATATCCGATAAGGGAGCCTTCCTGAATGGCTATTCAGGCTGGCAGAGGCTTACCCTGGAGGGCCTACTGACGTTGCCCGAGAGATTCCAGCTGGATGACGTGTACCGGGTGTGTGAGCCAGTGGCGACTGCTCAGTATCCTGAGAATCGTCACGTAAGGGCAAAGCTGCGCCAACAACTCCAAATGCTCAGGGATGTTGGTGTCGTAGAATTCATGGGCGGCGGACACTACAGATTCACAATGGAGACGGGGCAGGCGGAGGGAATATAGATGCGGCAGGGAGGTCGCCTTATGAATACTTACAGGGTCGCGGTTGTCGGGTTGGGGCGGATGGGCAGCACTATCGACGACGAGCATCCTGGGTTGTCGCCGTACTCGATTGCGGCTGCGGCACGGGCGAGCGAGCGGCTGGAGCTGGTTGCGGGGTCCGACCTCATAGCGGACAGGCGAGAGGCGTTCGGTGCCAGGTGGGGAGTCGGCGCCCTCTACCGGGACTACCTGGAGATGATCGAGCGGGAGCGCCCCGACCTCGTTGCGGTGTGTACGCGGGCCACCAGCCTCCCCAGGCCCCACGACCGCGCGCCTTCGAGCGACTTCCGGGAGGACGCGCACGCGGAGATAGGCGCGGCGGTCGCTGAGGCGGGCGTGCAGATGGTGTACCTGGAGAAGGCTATCGCAAACACGATCAGGGGCGCGGACTCGTTGCTGGAGGCGTGCAGGCGCAACGGCACCATATTCAACTCGGGCGTGCTGAGGCGGTTCTGCGCTTGGGCGGGCGTGACGCGCGCCGCTATCGAGCAGGGCCGGATCGGCGAGCCGCAGACGGTCGCGCACTTCGGCGGCGGCAGCCTGATGCACTCCCACGTCCACTCGATAGACACGGTCTCGTACCTGCTGGGCGACCCCGGAATCGCGGCGGTCCGGGGGGAGATCCTGCCGCGAGAGACCCGGATTGCCGGCAATCGAATCGACGAGGACCCGCGGGCGGCGTTCCACATAGCGTTCGAGAACGGCGTAGAGGCCTACTCCGTGCCGGGCGGAACGGCGGAGACCGAGGTGATCGGGACGGAGGGCACCATCAGGACGCTCAACACGCTGGATCCCGCCGAGGCCAGGGTGTGGCTCCGAGCGTCGCGGGGGCGGTCCGTGTCCGACTGGGAGCCGGTGCCGGTGCCGAACGCGGGAAGCTCGGTCGTGGCGTGCCTGGCCGACCTGGTGGACTCCCACGAGTCGGGCAGCCCGACGAAGGCGAATATCGAGTCCAGCCATGCGGTCGCCGAGGCGCTGCTCGCGGTCCCGGAGAGCCACCGGCAGGGCGGCGCATGGGTCACGCTGCCGGTCGAGAACCGCGACCTGTACGTCTTCCACGTCTAGGGAGTCCGTCATTCCGGCAAGCGAACGTAGTCGCCCCAGATCCACCTCCTACGCAATGGCGCCATATCTGTCGGGCGTCACCCTGTAGGGGCGGGTTTGAAACCCGCCCTCGACTTGCCTACGGCCAGCGTTGCCGTTAGATGGTGGATGTGGGGTCGCCTTCGGTTCGTGTTGACACTGTCATGGAGCCCCAAGTACGGTACCTGACGACGTGCCGGTGCAGGCCGTCGAATCCGCAACTTGAGGAGCCCCAATGACTGAGACAAACGGCATGTCAGCATACGGCTGGACATCGGACGAAATCACGGAGCGGCTGGGCACTTCAACCGTTGTGTTCAAGCGTGACCGGCTGCTGCAGTCGAAGGACATCGAGATGATCGCCGAGCGGGGCATCCGCCACATCGAGGTATCCGGCAACGGCAATCCTGGGCATCTGGACGTAGCCGACTCGAAGTATACGTCGTGGCTGCGGGCCGAGTGCGAGAGCGCCGGGATATCCATCGTCTCGACACACTGCCCGGGATACCTGTTCAACTCGGATGACGAGGACAACCGGAAGAAGGCCGTCGAGCAGGGCGTGGCGGCGGCAAAGAACTCGGAGGAGCTCGGAGCCGGAGTCATGGTGTGCCACTTCCGGCCGGAGGAGCCGTCCGAGAAGAGCATTTACGAGATGCTCGATCAGCTTGAAGGCACCGCAATTAAGCTAACCATCGAGAACGGGCAGGACCTGGCCGACTACACGGCCTTCGTGGACAAGGTCGGCTCGGACCGGTTCGGGATGGTGGTGGATATCGGGCACACGCGGGACGACGACGAGGTAAACCCGTTCATAAAGGCCGAGCGCGCCCGCGAGACGATGGCGCAGTGCGGGTCCCGGCTGTTCCACCTGCACCTGCACGACTGGGTTGACCGCGACCACTTCTCCCCGCTGGATGGGGAGATTGCCTGGGCGGGGGTGTTCGATGCCTTCAAGGACATCGACTACCAGGGCTACTACATGTTCGAGGCCGCCTACCCGCCCGGCGCGCGTGGCGAGGTAGCGCCGGAGTATGTGCTCGACAAGGTGGCCGGTTTCCCGCAAGGGTTCGTCGAGAGGTACATCGCCTAGGGCCTTGGAGGGCCAGGGAGTCAGCCATCGTCAACATCAGGGAGGCGATAACTGAGTACATCGCCGCTCTCGAGGACGACGGCTTGCCGGTACCCGAAGAGAGCTTCGAATCGCTAGTCGTAGCAGTATGAGTGGACTGCCAGGATATCCGGACGGGAATGCGCGTCTAGCGGTGCGTCGTTGCCATGAAAGTAGCGCCCGGCCACCCGTCATGTCGTCCGACCTGTAGGGATGTCGTCCGATCTGTAGGGGCGACTCGCTGAGTCGCCCTGGCGTGGGGGCAAGCTCTGAGCCTGTCGAAGGGTCGTAACTCCGTTCATGATTCGACAAGCCCATCACGAACGATTCCCGACTAACGCTTGGGCAAGCGAACGTAGTCGCCCCAAATCCACCTCCTACGCAATGGCGCCATATCTGTCGTGCGTCACCCTGTAGGGGCGGGTTTGAAACCCGCCCTCGACTTGCCTACGGCCAGCGTTGCCGTTAGATGGTGGATATGGGGTCGCCTTCGGTTCGTGTTGACACTGTCATGGAGTCCCAAGTACGGTACCTGACGGCGTGCCGGTGCAGGCCGTCGAATCCGCAACTTGAGGAGCCCCAATGACTGAGACGAACGGCATGTCAGCATACGGCTGGACATCGGACGAGATCACGGAGCGGCTGGGCACTTCAACTATTGTGTTCGAGCGTGACCGGCTGCTGCAGTCGAAGGACATCGAGATGATCGCCGAGCGGGGCATCCGCCACGTCGAGGTATGCGGTCTCGGCAATCCTGGGCATCTGGACGTAGCCGACTCGAAGTACACGTCGTGGCTGCGGGCCGAGTGCGAGAGCGCCGGGATATCCATCGTATCGACACACTGCCCGGGATACCTGTTCAACTCGGATGATGAGGACAACCGGAAGAAGGCCGTCGAGCAGGGCGTGGCGGCGGCAAAGAACTCGGAGGAGCTCGGAGCCGGAGTCATGGTGTGCCACTTCCGGCCGGAGGAGCCGTCTGAGAAGAGCATTTACGAGATGCTCGATCAGCTTGAAGGCACCGCAATTAAGCTAACCATCGAGAACGGGCAGGACCTGGCCGACTACACGGCCTTCGTGGACAAGGTCGGCTCGGACCGGTTCGGGATGGTGGTGGATATCGGGCACACGCGGGACGACGACGAGGTGAACCCGTTCATAAAGGCCGAGCGCGCCCGCGAGACGATGGCGCAGTGCGGATCCCGGCTGTTCCATCTGCACCTGCACGACTGGGTTGACCGCGACCACTTCTCCCCGCTGGATGGGGACATTGCCTGGGCGGGGGTGTTCGATGCCTTCAAGGACATCGACTACCAGGGCTACTATATGTTCGAGGCCGCATACCCGCCCGGCGCGCGTGGCGAGGTAGCGCCGGAGTATGTGCTCGACAAGGTGGCTGGTTTCCCGCAAGGGTTCGTCGAGAGGTACATCGCCTAGGGCCTTGGAGGGCCAGGTGCGTCTGCCCGTGACTGGTGTTCTCGGTAGCCTGCACTAGGCGGGTCTGCACATCCTGATACCCTGCAATTGCTTGCGGTGGGATGGAAGGCAACAGCATGCGCGAGTATGGGAGAGTCACTGAAGACATAGCCGCAGGGGCGAAAGAGACGAGCCGCTTAGGTTGCGGCTGCGGGTTAATGTTGTTAGCCGCAGTCATGCTTCTGCTGTTGCTGCTGGTCTGCACCAGTGGTGCGACGATCTAGCTTCGTGCAAGGTTTCCCTGTCGTACTCGGTCTAAACCTCGTCCCGGTGTCATCGACATAGGACGTATCTAGCGCGACTGTAGGCTGACCCAAGAACTTTCTCCGAGTTCTCCCTGGCTGAGCTAGGTATCCTATGCCGCGTGACGCGGCGCACTGAGGGGGATCCCGTCGCCCCTCCTCCCGACCCTCCCCTTTCCAAGACTCCCTGCCCCCACAACTCCTTGTCTCTGTGCTCTCTGTGTTCTCTGTGGTTAAGGACTCCCCCTTGGCAAACCCCTCGCCACCATCCCCGCCCCACATCCGTCCATCGCCGCTCCACATCCGTCCATCGCCGCCCCACATCCGTCCATCGCCGCCCCACATCCGTCCATCGCCGCCCCACATCCGTCCATCGCCGCTCCACATCCCACCATCCCGTTCCACATCCCCATCCCCCTTCATCCCCTCTCCCCTCCGTGACCTCTGTGCCCTCTGTGGTTAAATCCCCCTCTCCCCTCCGCGACCTCCGCGCCCTCTGCGGTTAAATCCCCCCCGGCTCGGCAGCCAAAACAATGAGGTCATGCGGCCGCTTGACCCGCCAGAACACCAGTGCTATTATACCTGCATGGAAGGCTCCAGTACCAACAGCCCCAGGTACGGCAAAGATAGCAGTGGAACGACATGAAACAATTTGGAACAGAATTCGGCGAAAACCTCTCCCAACGGTTGGGGTACTCCTACCGGGTGAGCATCCGGCGCAGGGTGCCGGCGCCGTGAACCTCTGCGCCGAATAGTGTGACGCGGGAGCGGAGGTCGCGGTCGGAGGTGTAGACGAGCACGCTGCGGTGTGGCGTGGAGTCGGCGGCGATCTCGGCGATGCGGTCGTCGGCCGCGTTCTTGCCGCGCCGCTCGGAGTAGTCGATGCGGAGCGAGGCATCGGGCGGGGCGGTCAGGCTTCGTGGGCGGCCGTCGAAGACGATCATCCACTCGTCAGCGGATTGGGCAGCATGTGCCGCCACCTCGTCGACGAGCCGCTGCATCGCCCGGCGCCGGTCCCGCCACCAGCCGTCGGGGCGCGAGCCCATGACGTTGTTGCCGTCCACGAGGACGAGCCGGGGGAGCCCCCCCTCGCCGCTGTCTTGCATCTCGCCAGGCAGCGGGACTACAGCCGGCCGGCTGCCCCGGCGATGGCGTCGAGCGACCGCTCCCTGCCGAGGATTTCGAGGGTCCCGAACAGGGGCGGTGCGACCTTCAGGCCGGTGGTGGCGACGCGGATCGAGCCGAGCAGCTGGCCGACCTTGAGGTCGAGCTCGCCCGCCAGCTCCCTGAGGGCCGCCTCGATGGAGTCCTCGTCGAAGGAGTCGAGCGCCGCCAGCGCGTCGTGGGATCTCGACAGGACCTGCTTCGTGCCCGCCTCGTCCATCTTCCTCTGCACGAGCTCGGCGGTCTCGTACTCCACGCCGTCCTGGAAGAAGAAGCCGATGAGCGGCGCGGCGTCCCGCAGCGTCTTCAGCCGCTCCCGCACGAGGGGGACGATGCGCTCCACGAGACCGCGGTCCGGCAGGGGGTCGATTCCCTCGCCGGGGAAGGCGCGCCAGTAGTCGAGCAGCGCGTCCGCCAGGTCGCCGGGCTCCATCCCCCGGATGTAGTGCCCGTTCATCCACTCCAGCTTCTTGGTGTCGAACATCGCGCCCGACCTCGACACCCGCTCCAGCGAGAACGCCCGCTTGAGCTCACCCGTCGACATGACCTCGGTCTTGTCGTCGAGTGACCAGCCGAGCAGCGCGAGGAAGTTGACCATCGCCTCGGGCAGGTAGCCCATCTCGCGGTACTCGCGGACCGAGACTGCGCCGTGCCGCTTGCTGAGCTTCGACCTGTCGGGCGCGAGTATCTGGGGCAGGTGGACGAACTGGGGGGGCTCCCAGCCCAGGGCCTTGTAGATCTGCAGGTGACGGGGCACGCTGGGCAGCCACTCCTCGCCCCGGAAGACGTGGGTGATGCCCATCGAGCGGTCATCCACGATGCTGGCGAGGTGGTAGGTGGGGAAGCCGTCCGACTTGAGCAGCACGAAGTCGTCCACCAGCCCGTTCTCGAACTCCACCCTGCCGCGTATCAGGTCGTCCAGGACGGTCGTGCCCTCGGTGGGCATCGCGAACCGCACGACCGAGGACCCGGAATCATCCGACTCGGCGGCGTCACCGCCCTTCCTGTCGGAGCCGCCGCGCTCCTTGCGCGCCGTCTCAAGCCGCTCAGGGCGACAGTCGCCCCGGTACGCCGCGCCTCGCTCGATCAGCAGATCGGCGACGCGGTGGTAGTCGTCGAGCCGCTGGGACTGGTGGTAGGGGGCGTTGGGGCCGCCGACATCCGGGCCCTCGTCCCACTCGATGCCCAGCCAGCGCAGCGACTCCAGCATCTCGTCGACCGAGCCCTCGACGAGGCGGCCCTGGTCGGTGTCCTCGATCCTGACGATGAAGGTGCCGCCGCGCCCGCGGGCGAAGAGCCAGTTGTATATCGCCGTGCGCATCATGCCGACGTGAGGGCTGCCCGTGGGACTCGGCGCAAGCCTTACCCGAACGTGGTTATCCATGCTGTCGATAGCCTCCAGGGAACAGATGATACCCCAATCAGCCGTGTGTTAGGATGATTCTCTGAATGGAGCATGGCAGCCATCGATGACCACCGAAGAACACATAGAACAGGCGAAGCGCTTCCTGGTACAGGCTGAGAGGGAGTTCGAGGCCGGGGACCAGATGCAGGCTTCCGAGAAAATGTGGGGAGCCGCATCGCACGCCGTCATGGCTGCGGCCCAGTCACGGGACATGCCGAGCGGCAGTCACCGCGCACAGCGGGTGGCGGTCGAGGAGATCTCGGCTGAACGGAACGATCCGCATATCAAGACCGCATATGCACTGGCCGGGAAGTTCCACTCCAACTTCTACCACGGCTTCATGGAAGAAGAGGACTGGGCCCACGAAAGTCCTATAGTGCGGGACTTCACCGAGCACATGCTGGGACTCGTGGAGAACGGCCAGCTTCCCCAGGGCGCGTAGCGACCAGGAAGCTATCGCAGCTTCCACGCCCCCGACTCT
The DNA here is from genome assembly GCA_965204975.1 of Dehalococcoidia bacterium. Classification (GTDB taxonomy): domain Bacteria; phylum Chloroflexota; class Dehalococcoidia; order Lucifugimonadales; family CAJWER01. Next base: position 2,118,799 of record OZ242024.1, on the reverse strand, counting down.
CAGCCTTAACGTCCCTGGTCCACTGCGTGCAGGAAAGCCTGCAGGTCGTTGGGCAGCGGCGACTCCAGTTCCAGCCTGTCTCCCGTGCGGGGGTGTGTGAAGGCGAGGCGGTGGGCGTGGAGGAAGTGGCGGTCGAGGCCGGGCGCGGGCACCCCGTAGGTGGCGTCGCCTGCGACCGGATGGCCGATGGACGCGAGGTGGACGCGGATCTGGTGGGTTCTGCCCGTCTTGGGGCGGGCTTCCAGGAGGGCGTAGCCGCGCAGGCGCCGGAGCACGTCGTACTCGGTGACGGCTTCCCTCCCGGTCGTGACGATGGCCATGCGCGTGCGGCTCCTGGGGTGTCTGCCTATGGGCGCGTCGATGACCGCCCGCTCGGGGTCGGGGTAACCCGTCACGGCGGCCAGGTACGCCTTGGCGACGGTGCGGTCCTTGAACTGGGCGGAGAGGCCGGACTGGGCAGCGTCGTTCTTGGCTACGACGATCAGCCCCGACGTGTCCATGTCCAGGCGGTGCACAAGGCCGGGCCGGACCTCGCCGCCCACGCCCTCGAGGTCGGGGCAGTGGGCCAGCACAGCGTTGGCGAGGGTGTGGTCGGGATGGCCGGGAGCGGGATGGGTCACGAGGCCCGCGGGCTTGTCGACCACCAGCAGGTCCGGGTCCTCGTACGCGACGACGAGGTCGATGGCCTGGGGTACGAGCGTGGCGGGCGACGGCGGGGGGACCACGAGGGTGACGGTCTGGCCCTCGCGCAGCCGCGCGGCCGGCTTCGAAGGCGAGCCATCGACGGTGACGCAGCCCTCGGTCGTGAGCGCCTGTATGCGGGAGCGAGACAGGTCGGGACAGCGCTGTGCCAGGAAGGTGTCGAGCCGCTCGCCCGCCTCGTCAACCCTGAATGTGAGGGTCATCGCGGGACTCGGGCTGGGGCGGGACGGCTTCGGGCGGGACTTCGGCGACCTGTGCGGTCGGGGCCGGGTCCTCCGCCGCTTTGGGCTCCCGGGGGGTGATGAAGATTACCAGGGCCAGGAGGCCTATGCCGGTCACGATCGACGAGTCGGCTATGTTGAATATGGGCCACCAGCCGACGTCGATGAAGTCGACGACCGAACCGATGCGGATGCGGTCGACCAGGTTGCCGAACGCGCCTCCGAGCTGCAGGCCGATGGCCAGCCTCAGCACCGGGGTGGGCAGGGCGTGCGAGCGGTAGAAGTAGTAGATGAAGCCGATGGCCAGGAACGAGGTGACGATGAGGATGAGGGTCTGGTCGGGGAAGAGGCCGAAGGCCGTGCCGGAGTTCGTGCCGTATGTGATCCGGAACAGCCCCTCTCGCGGCCACGACTCGTAGAGGTCCAGGTTGGCCTTTACGATGTACTTGGTGACCTGGTCCGCGACGAAGACCGCCGCGGCCACGAGTATCATTATCCGGTCGCGGTACCAGGGGGTGCGCGCAGGGCTGTCCCCCGCGGTCTCCCGGTCGGGCTCCTGGGCCGGGGTGATGTCCGGCTCCTCTTCTCGCTTTTGGCTTTCGAGCATTCGTAGCACCGGTCGATACAGGATTGCGTACACTATGGCGAATAGGGCGGCGAAGCCGATGATCCTCACTGCCTCGATGCTCACGGCAACCCCTTCGCCTCACTGCCCTTGGGGCAGTCAACTCACTGAGCGTACCATCATATCAAGGTCGATGGGATGCTGCGGGTTGACATGTGCGTAACATGATTGTACCATTACGTGTAATATCGGCCAAGGAGGGGTGCCGGTGGGTGACGACAAGGGAAAGCATCCAGGCGAGCGGAGCAGGATGGCTGAGGGCATAGACATAATAATCGACGAGGCCAAGAGCGCCACCAAGCGCGCCTACAGGGAATCCGGCGCCGAGACCATCGGCGAGAGTGTCAAGGAGGCGCTCAAGGGCGCCCTCTCTTCGAGGGACAACGTGGTGATGGTCAGGCTGAACGCGGAGAGCGTGGCCAAGCTGGACGAGCTCGTCGAGTCGGGGATCGTCAACAGCAGGTCGGAGGCGGCGGCGTTCCTGATAAGCGAGGGCGCGGCGGCCCGGGCGCAGCTGTTCGAGCGGATCGCCGAGAAGACGGAGACGATCAGGAAGGCGAAGGAGGAGCTCCGCAGCCTCATCGACGAGCCGGTCGATCCCTCCGCCAGCAAAGACTGACGGGTCCCAACCGATCTGTTCTCCCGCAGCCTGTGTATAGAGTACCTCCAAGCATGGGAGAAGGTGCTTATCGAGGAGGCCTTGCAGATGGTGTTCAAACTCGACCCACTCGAAGTCACGCTGGCGTTCGAGCGCAAGCAATACAGTCTAGGGGACACGGTCCGCGCAACGGTCACGCTTGTGCCGAGCAGCGACCTCGTGATCCGAACAGCGTCGCTCAACCTCGTGGTAGAGGGGCGTCGGACGGAGTCCAGGATGGGAAGGACGATGGGCGTGGGCGGCGGCGCCAGGGCCCTGCAGGGAGGCAACGCGTTCACGACGACGGACTTCATCCCCATGCAGCAGGCCACGGACGAGAAGGCGTATACGGAGGTCTGCTACAGGGAGCACTTCCTGGATTCGACATCGTTGCGGGAGGGCATCCCCAGCAGGCATAACGTGGCACTCGAAATCGGCCCAGGTCTCCCAAGGCCGGCGCTCGAGGCGAGGGAGCTCCAGCACGATGCGAATAGCTCGCTCTCGCTGGACCGATGGTGGATCGAGGTCGAGGTGGACGTAGCCCGGGGACGGGACGCGACCGCAAGGCACAAGATAGACGTCAACCTGCCCTGAGCATCGGGCCCCACCCCCTGGATTCCGGCTCAAGGCCGGAATGACGGTTGTGCAAAGGTCTCCTCGGGGGGAAGAGGCCGAGCCGCCTCCCCCGACTCCGAACACATACCGGCCACCATCCTCAACCCTCGGCCCGGTGATATAATCGCGGCCCAGCTAGGATGGGAGGCTGCGGTTGCGTATCGTCGACGTCAGGGTCCAGTCGTTCACCTACGTTTCGCGGATAGCGCGCGACTCCGATGGGCACACCCATCCGGGTCCCGAGCACGAGGCAGTGGAGACCATGCTTACGGTGGTCTCGGACGCGGGCTCCGAGGGGCACTTCTTCGGGGCGAACGCAGGGCTGGTCGAGCGGGTAATCCGCCCTATGCTGATCGGCGAGGACCCGTTCGACCGGGAGCGGATCTGGACCAAGCTCAAGGAGTCGCAGCGGATCAACCGCGACCTGCTCGACCGCCACATCGCGACGGCAGACCTGGCGCTGTGGGACCTGGCGGGGAACCACCTCGGCCAGCCGGTATACAAGCTACTCGGCGGTTTCAGGGACAAGGTGCCCGCCTACGCCAGCACGATGTGCGGCGACGAGGATGCGGGCGGGCTGAGCACCCCCGACGAGTACGGCCGGTTTGCCGAGGCGTGCGTCGGGCGGGGCTACAAGGCCATCAAGCTGCATACGTGGATGCCGCCGATCTCGTGGGCGCCGGACCCGAAGATGGACGTGAAGGCGTGCGCCGCGGTGCGCGAGGCGGTCGGCCCAGACATCAAGCTCATGCTCGACCCGTTCCACTTCTACAGCCGGGACGAGGCGCTGTATCTCGGGCGGGAGCTCGAGAAGCTGGACTTCCACTGGCTGGAGGAGCCGATGGACGAGCACAGCATCTCGTCCTACGTGTGGCTTGCCGACCAGCTCGACATCAAGATACTGGGGCCGGAGACGGCGGAGGGCTCGCTGTATACGAGGGCCGAGTGGATCGTCCGGGGCGCGTGCGACATCGTCCGGGGCGGGGTTGGCGACGTCGGGTGCATCACGCCGCTGATGAAGATCGCGCACCTGGCCGAGGCATTCGGCATGGCGATGGAGGTCCACGGCGGGGGCGCGGGCAACCTGCAGGCCCTGGGCGCGATGGCGATACCGGGGGAGCTGTACGAGCGCGGGCTGCTCCACCCGTTCGTCGACTACGAGGAGCCGGAGCCGTGGCTGCACTGCCGGGTCGACCCGATGGACGAGGAGGGGTACGTGCACCTGCCCGACCGGCCGGGCCTGGGCCACGACATCGACTTCGACTACATCAGCGAGCACAGCATCGATGCGCCACGTTAGGCTGGTCTGCGGGGCATGCGAGGCCTACCACACCCCGGACATGAAGACCTTGGAGTGCCGCCTCTGCCCCAGCCCCCTGGACGCGGAGTACACGGGAACGGGAGCGACGCTCGACGTGGCCGGGTACGACGTTGCCATGCCCTTCAGCGACACGGCCTCGATGCCGACGCTCGGCGAGGGCGACACTCCCGTCATGGGACTGGCGAATCTGGGCGGCGCGCTTGGGCTGGAGCGGCTGGACGCGAAGCTGGAGTACATGAACCCCACAGGTTCGTACAAGGACCGGGGTACGGTCGTGATGCTGGCGGTGGCCCGCGAGCAGGGGGTCGAAGAGGTCGTGGAGGACTCGTCTGGGAACGCGGGCGCGTCGGTGTCGGCGTACTCGGCCAGGGCCGGGATCAGGGCACACATATTCGCCCCGGCGACCGCGCCGGCGGCAAAGCTGAAGCAGATCAGGGTCTACGGCGCGGAGGTGCACTCGATCGAGGGCCCGCGCGAGGCGGCCACCGAGGCGGCGATGTCGTTCTGCGAAGCGAGAGACCTTGTGTACGCGTCGCACGCCTGGAGCCCGTTCTTCTTCGAGGGCACGAAGACGTTCGCGTTCGAGACGGCCGGCCAGTACGGCGGCGAGCTCCCGGCGCACATCGTATTTCCGGTCGGCAACGGCGGGCTGTTCCTGGGGGCATGGCGCGGCTTCAATGAGCTGCTCGACGGCGGGCACGTCGACCGGATACCGAGGCTCCACGCAGTGCAGGCCGCGAACGTCATGCCCATCGCCGCCAGATTCATGGGGCGCGCATGGGACAAGGCGGGGATGCAGCCGACGATGGCGGGGGGCATATCGGTAGCAGCCCCGGCGCGCGGCGAGCAGGTCGTCGACGTGATCAGCAGGGCCGACGGAGCCGCGGTGGTGGTCGACGAGGATGAGATTTCGGCGATGCAGCGGGCGCTGGCCCGGGACGAGGGCATATTCGCCGAGCCGACGTCGTCGGCAGCCTTTGCGGGGGTGCGGCGGCTCATCGAGGACGGCGTGATTGCGCCCGGCGAGTCTGTCCTGGCGCCCGTCACCGGGTTCGGGCTCAAGGACGAGGTGCGCTTCGACCCGGACCGGTAGGTACACCCCGGCTCCACCAGCCAATGAAGAAGAGACTGCACGAGATACTGGAGGAGGCGAGGCCCGGGGACCAGGCCAGCCGGGCCTTCGACATCTTCCTCATCTCGCTGATCACGCTGAATGCAGTCGCCCTGATCGTGGGGACTGTCGAGGAGATCCACGAGTTTTCCCCGCAGGCCTTCCTGGCCATCGAGGTGGTGTCGGTTGCGATCTTTACGGTGGAGTACGTGCTGAGGGTCTGGGCTTGCACGGAGAATCCAACGTACTCTCATCCGGTCCTGGGCCGGCTGAGATTCATGGTCTCGCCGATAGTGCTCATCGACCTGCTGGCCATATTGCCCTTCTATGTGGCGCTGTTCCCCAGCCTGCACAAGGTGGACCTGCGCCTGCTGCGGGCGGTGCGTCTTCTGACCCGGCTCGCGCGGCTGGGCAGGTACTTCTCCGGGCTGCGCACGCTGTCGCGGGTGGTTTACGCCAAGCGGTCGGAGCTGCTCACGGTGCTGCTGGTCCTGTCGATCCTGCTGTTCATCGCGTCGTCGCTGATGTACTTCGCCGAGAACGGCGCGCAGCCCGACAAGTTCGCCAACATCCCACAGGCCATTTGGTGGAGCGTCATCACGCTGACCACCGTGGGGTACGGCGACGTGGTCCCGGTCACGGTGATGGGCCGCCTGCTTGCCGGGGTGATCGCCATAGTGGGCATAGGCCTGTTCGCGCTGCCAGCGGGCATCCTGGGGTCGGGGTTCGTGGAGGAGATCAGGGGGAACAAGGATGCGGCCAGCATATGCCCGCACTGCAACCGGGAGATCGGGGAGTAGCCACAGCCACCAGTCGGAGCATGGCTACACCCGCGTTCACATTGGGCAGAGTGAGTTGACACTTGGTATGTGGAGTCCTATCGTAGGCTAGTCTGGACACGAAGGAAGTGTGAAGTACATTGAAAACGAAGACACTAGATGGCCGGGTTAGCCGACCGGAAGAGGTGCGCGAGTGTGCTGACGCCGAGGCTGACCGGGAAGACCTGGCCCTGGCGGAGAAGGCTCTCGAAGAGTACGGGGCCAAGGGCATAGAAGGCACCTCCCCTTACAGCCAGTACCGGAAAAGGCGTCTTGGGGACTCGTCCTGAGTACGAGGTCCGGATAACCTCCCACGCCGAGCGTGACCTAGATCGTTTATCATCCACTGCTTATCTGAGACTAGACAGGCAAATCGGCCTGCTGTCCCGGGAACCCCGGCCCAGGGGTGTTGTCAAGCTACGGGACAAGGCTCACCGCATACGTGTGGGCCCCTGGAGAGTCATCTATGTCATTGACGATGCCAGGCGGGTTGTAGTCATTACCGCTGTCCGCAGACGCGAGAAGGACACCTACCGCTAGAACATCCCAGAGACCGACGAGGCACGATAGGGGGTTCCGAGATGAGTAGTCAGGCCGTCGATATTGGCTCCAGGCTGGAGCTGTTCGTTGACGATTATCTTGTCGAGCGGCTGAATGGGGCGGAGCTGCGGCTGCACCGGCCGGAGCCGCAGGACGTAGCCGTGCGGTACGACGCGCCGTGGGAGGGGAACACGTGCGGCTATGTGACCGTGTTCCAGGACGGCGACATCTACCGGATGTACTACCGGGGCAGCGGCTACCGGTATGGCGAGGGTGAGTCGGAGTTCCACACGCAGTTCTACTGCTATGCGGAGAGCCGGGACGGGGTCGAGTGGCACAAGCCCTCCCTGGGGCTGGTCGAGTTCGAGGGGTCGACGGACAACAACATCATCCTCGACGAGGAGCCCGCCACCCACAACTTCAACCCGTTCAAGGACGCCAACCCGGACTGCAAGCCGGATGAGGCCTACAAGGGCGTCGGGGGAAGCAAGAAGACGGGGCTGATCGCCTACAAGTCGCCCGACGGCATCCGCTGGACCAAGATGGCGGACGAGGGCATCATCACAGACGGGTACTTCGACTCGCAGAACATCATCTTCTGGGACGAGGTGCGGGGCGAGTACAGGGATTACCACAGGGACTTCGTCGACGGGCGCGACATCAAGACCGCCGTGTCTGGCGACTTCATGAGCTGGCCGGAGCCCGAGTGGGTCACGTACTCGCCCGGCAGGGTGAGCGAGCTGTACACCAACGGCGTAATCCCGTACTACAGGGCCCCGCACATCTTCCTGGGCTTCCCGACGCGCTACACGGATAGGGGCTGGACCGAGTCGACCGACCACCTGCCCCAGCTCGAATACAGGAAGGTCCGGGGGAGCCGGTCGCCCCGTGAGGGAACGGCGGTGACGGACGGCATGTTCATGTCGAGCCGAGACGGGCAGAACTTCAACGTCTGGCCGGAGTCGTTCATCAGGCCCGGGCTGCGGCTCAAGGAGAACTGGTTCTACGGCGATAACTACCAGAACTGGGGCCTGATCGAGACGCCGTCGACCATCGAGGCTGCGGCCAACGAGATCTCGGTGTACGCCAGCGAGGCTTCTCACCTGGAGCAGGGCACCGAGCGGCTGCGGCGCTACACGATCCGCATAGACGGCTTCGTGTCCGTGAACGCGCCCCTGTCGGGCGGGGAGCTCCTAACCAAGCCGCTGGTCTTCGACGGCAGCGCGCTGGTGCTGAACTTCTCGTCGTCCGCTGCCGGGGACGTGCGGGTGGAGGTCCAGGACGCCCGCGGGCACGTCATCCCGGGCTACGCCCTGGCCGACTGTCACGAGGTGTGGGGCGACGACCTGGCGCGCACGGTGAAGTGGGGCGACACGACCGACGTGTCGAAGCTGGCCGGCCAGCCGGTTCGGCTGCGATTCGCCGTCAGGGACGCCGACCTGTACTCCATTCAATTCCGCAAGGATTAGCGCCTGCGCATAGGGGGCGGCCGGTTTGCGGCTGCGGGTTGGGGTGCTATAATCGGTGGTCTCGCAGGGTTGCGAGAGGCCTGTTGCGGTCCCGCAGCCACCTGACGATAGTCCAAGTTTGCAGAGGCCCTGATCAATGAAGGTCGTTTTCCTTGAGGACGTTCCCGGTGTCGCGCAGGGTGGTGACGTCAAGGACGTCAAGAACGGATTTGCGCGCAACTACCTGATCCCACAGCAGCTAGCCACGCCGGCGACGAAGGACTCGCTGCAGCGCATCGAGCGGCTGAAGAAGCACGCCGAGGTCGCACGCCTGAAGTCGCTCGCAGACATGCGGGAGGTCGCGGAGCAGATCTCCGGCAGGCGGATCGACATCGAGATGCGTGCCGGCGTGAGCGGCAGGCTCTACGGCTCGGTCACCAATGCGATCGTTGCCGAGAGGCTGGCGGAGATGACGGACCACGAGATAGACCGTCGGATAGTCCAGATACCCGAATCGATTCGCGAGACCGGCACCTACGCCATCCAGATCAGGCTGCACTCCGAGGTGACCTCGGACGTGACGCTCCTGGTGCACCCGCTCGGCGTGGACCCGGACGAGTTCGTCGCCAGCCTGGAGGCTGCGGCAGCGGAAGAGGCCGAAGCCGAGGCCGCGGAGGAAACGGACGCCGACGGCTCGGAAGAGGGCCCGGTCGAGGTATCGGAAGAGGCAGTCGAAGAGCCGTCCGCCTAGCCGCCGGGACAGGGCGGGTTTCAAACCCGCCCCTACGTCGTGGTGAACACGGCGTAGCCACAACGAACTGGCATTAGCCGCTGGGGGCCGCATTGTACGTAGACCGTCTTCTGCCTCACGACCCCGACGCCGAGGAAGCCGTCATCGGCTCGATCCTCGTCGACCCGGAGTCGATCACCAAGGTCACCCACTTCCTGAAGGCGTCCGACTTCTACATCGGCCGCAACCGCTGGTGCTTCGAGGCATGCCTCGCGCTGTTCGATCGCGACGAGGCGATCAACCAAGTGTCGGTCGCCCACGAGCTTCACGCCCTGGGCCGCCTGGAAGACGCGGGCGGCGCGCCCTACCTCGCCCATGCGGTGGAATCCACCCCCACATCCGTCCATCTCGAGCACTACGGCCGCATCGTCCAACGCAGCTCGGTGATGCGCCAGCTCATCACCGCCGCGCGGAACATTGCCGACATCGGGTACGACGGCGGCTCCGACGTGGAGGGCGCGCTCGACCGGGCCGAGGATATGCTCTTCGAGGTCCGTACCGGGCGCGGCACGCGCGACTTCAGGCACCTCCGCGAGGTGCTGGACGTGTACATGGAGGACACCCAGGCCCTCGAGCTGGACCAGGGCCGGAACCTCGCGCCCATACCCACCGGGTTCACGCAGATCGACGAGCTGCTGGGCAACGGGCTGCAACGCTCGGACATGGTCGTCGTCGCGGCCCGCCCCAGCCTCGGCAAGAGCACGCTGGCGTTCAACATAGCCCGCCACGCCGCGGAGCAGGACGCCAGGGTCGGGATCTTCAGCCTTGAGATGAGCGCGGAGCAGATCGCCGTGCGCCTGCTCTCCGGGGAGGCCAACGTCGACAGCCACAGGCTCAGGATAGGGCTCCTGAGCGACGCCGAACAGAGCCGCGTCCTGGACGCCATAGGCCTGCTCTCGGAGCTCCCCATCTACATCGACGACACTCCCATACAGGGCATCGTGGAGATGCGAGGCAAGTCGAGACGCCTGCAGGCCGAGCGCGGCCTTGACCTGCTGGTCGTCGACTACCTGCAGCTCATGTCGTCAGCCTCCGGACGCTCGGACAACCGGGTGCAGGAGATGGGCGAGTTCTCGCGCTCGCTGAAGGGCATGGCCCGCGACCTGGACATACCCGTGGTCGCCTGCTCACAGCTCAGCAGGGCGCCGGAGCAAAGGCCCTCGCACCGGCCCATCCTGTCGGACCTCAGGGAGAGCGGCAGCATCGAGCAGGACGCGGACGTTGTCGCCTTCATATACCGGGAGGACGTGTACACCAGCCGGGAGGAGTGGGAGCGCACCAACCCCACGGAGCAGTACCCCGACAGCGTGGCGGAGATCATCGTCGCAAAGCACCGGAACGGCCCCACCGGCAACGTGCCCCTCTACTTCCGCAAGGACGTCGTGAGATTCGAGAACCTCGACCAGTCGGTCGCCGCGCCGGAGTTCGCCTAGTCATGGCGAGCGGGGGCTTTCCTTCCAGGGTCCGGTCGACGCCCGTTCCCAACCCGCTGCTCGGACCCCTCCTGGAACAGATCGACGACATCGCCGAGTTGAAGTGCACCCTCAGGCTCGTCAAGCTGCTGCACGAGAAGAAGGGCTTCCCCCGCAGCGTCTCCCACGGCGAGCTGCTGGCCGACCCCGTGCTCGCGAAGGGACTGGCGGCGGACAAGGCCGGGCCGCGGGCCGCGGTCGAGAGAGGCGTGCGTCTCGCAGTCAAGCGGGGCGCCTTCATACGGACCCGCCAGGGACAGAGCGGCGGAGATGGCAGGGCCTATATGCTGAACACGGAGCCCAACCGCAGGGCTGCGGAGCAGCGGGACGTCAGCGACGGCCTGGAGCCTGCGGACGAGCCCGAGCCATTCGATGGGCCGTTCGAGCGACCCAACGTGTTCGCGGTCTACGAGGACAACATAGGGATGCTGAATCCCATGATCGCCGAGGAGCTCAAGGACGCGGAGGAGAGGTACCCGCAGGACTGGATCGAGGACGCGTTCAGGGAGGCCGTCAAGAGCAACAAGCGGAGCTGGCGGTACGTGTCCGCCGTGCTCGAGCGATGGGAACGCGAGGGGAGAGGCGATGGAGAATCTGGGCGAGATACTAGAGCGCTTAGCTATAGGGAGTTCTTCAGGGGATAAGACTTCCTTGCCGGACCAGGAAGAGGGGGACGCCTGCGAGCGATGCGGCGGCCGGGGGTGGCTCACAGTCGAAGCAGCGGTGGGCGACCCCGACTTCGGTCGTATGATCGCCTGCTCCTGCCGGCAGGGCGACCGCGAGGAGGAAGCGTACTCGCGCCTGCTCAAGTACAGCAACCTGGGGAGCCTGGCACGCTTCACCTTCGAGACGGTCGAGCCCGAAAGCAGCGAGAGGCTGGCCGGCACTAGCGACAGCTACCGGAGAGCTTATGCGGCCGCAAGGGACTTCGCTGAGGCGCCCGAGGGCTGGCTGGAGATCCTGGGACCCCACGGCTCGGGCAAGACCATCCTTGCCGCGGCCGTTGCCAACCGCTGCATCGACCGCGGACACGTCGTCTTCTTCTCCCACGTTCCCGACCTGCTCGACCACCTTCGCGCGACCTTCAGCCCCGCAAGCGACATCGCCTACAGCGATCTGTTCGAGCAGGTGAAGTCGACACCCATCCTGGTCCTGGACGGGCTGGGGAGCCACAGCACGACCCCCTGGGCCGAGGAGAAGCTGGGGCAGATCATCAATCACCGGTACAACGCAGCCCTGCCCACCGTAGTCACATCAGCGGCCTCGCTGGACGAGCTGGACCCCTATCTGTCGACCCGGCTGCGGTCGCCGGGCCTGAGCCGCGTGGTGGAGATCGAGGCGGAGCGAGAGCGCTCGGACGCGCCGCTGGGGGGTATCGACCCACAGATGCTGGAGCGCATGTCGTTCGATTCGTTCGACACAAGGGGCAACAATCCCAGCGCCAGCGAGCGTGCCAGCCTGGACGCAGCGTTCCAGGCCGCGTCCTCGTTCGCAGAGAGCCCCGAAGGCTGGCTCATACTCACGGGAGATACCGGCGTGGGGAAGACCCATCTCGCCGTAGCCATTGCCGCGAGGCAGATCGAACGGGGCCAGCGCGTCATCTTCTCCTTCGTGCCGGACCTCATGGACTACCTTCGCGACACGTTCGACCCCGAGAGTCCCGTTCGGTACGACCGCGTCTTCGAGGAGGTCAGGACGGCCCCGCTGCTGGTCCTCGACGACTTCGGCAAGGAGCGCCGAAGCGAATGGGCGGTGGAGAAGCTCTACCAGATCATCGTGCACCGCCACAACGTCAGGCTTCCCACGGTGATCACCAGCATGCGGGAGTTCTCGGAAGAGCGAGACCCCGTCATCTCCCGCATCCTGGACCCGTCGCTGTCTACACTCGTACGGGTCGAGGCGCCCGACTACCGGGAGAAGATGCGGCCCGTGCCCGGCCGCCGTAGACGCAGCTGATTTGTCCCTGCGGCCAGCCGCGATGTAGACTCATGCCAGCAAACACAGGAGATAAGCCATGGTAGTCGACGATAGAGTCAGGAACTCGATGGAGCTGTACGACCGGGCGGGAGAGATCATCCCGGGGAAGACCCAGCTCGTGAGCCGGCGCGCCAGCCAGTTTGCCCAGGGCGTCAGCCCGGTCTACGCGCAGAGCGCCAAGGGCTCCCGCTTCGTCGACGTGGACGGCAACGAGTACATCGACTGGGTGAACTGCGTGAGCGCGGTCATCCTGGGCCACGCGGACGACACGGTGGACGGCGCGGTCAAGGAGCAGATCGACAGGGGGAGCCTGTACACGGTCAACAGCCCCCAGGAGATCGAGCTGGCGGAGCTACTCATCGACACGATCCCCAGCGCGGAGATGGTCCGCTACTGCAAGGGCGGCGGCGAGGCGTGTGCCGTCGCCGTGAAGATCGCGCGCGGCACCACTGGCAAGGACAAGATCCTGTTCTCCGGCTACCATGGCTGGCACGACTGGTACCAGTCCGTGAACTACCTGGCGGACCCGGAGACGGGCGAGTACCCGATAACGGGCATAGAGCCCATCGGCGTGCCGAAGGTCCTCGCCGGCACAGCTCTGCCCTTCAACTACGGCGACCTGGAGAACCTCGAGAAGATGTTCGCCGAGAACAAGGGCGAGGTGGCGGCGGTGATGATGGAGCCGCTCCGCTCGGACGATCCGCCCAAGGGATACTTGGAGGGCGTGAAGGAGATAGTGCGGGCCAACGACGCGCTGCTGATATTCGACGAGGTGTCGTGCGGCTGGAGGACGCGCATCGGCGGCATCCAGGAGTACACCGGCGTCACGCCCGACATGTCCGTATTCGCCAAGTCGATGAGCAACGGCTACGCGATGGGCGTCGTCGTAGGCTCCCGCGACTCGATGGAGCTGGCTGCCAGGATGTTCATATCCAGCTCGTACTGGAGCGACAACGTGGGCCTGGCGGCATCGCTGGCGACCATCAACGAGCTGAGGCGCGTCGACTCGCCCACGCAGTTCGAGATGATCGGCGAGAAGATGCGGGCGGCGATGCAGGGCGCGGTCGACTCTTCGGGCGTGGCGGCATCGGTCTCGGGCTGGCACTTCAGGTGCGCCTTGAACTTCGACCTGCCGGACGAGTCGATGCGGCCGAAGGTCAACACGCTGTTCGTGCAGGAGATGGCCCGGCGGGGCATCCACTCGTTCACCGGGTTCATGCCGACGCTGGCCCACACGGACGAGGACATCCAGCAGACCGCCGAGGCGGCCGAGGACACATTCAGGGTGATCAACCGGGCCGTCGAGGGCGAGCTGGACGACCTGCTCGAGGTGGACCCGCGGCGCGAGCCCTTCAGGCGGTTCGTGACCTAAGGGCCGTAACCTCCCTCGTTCAGAGGGTCTGGATGGGGACGGCTCCTAGGGCAGGAATCCGGCTTTCGACGGAATCACCGTGGCCCTGCGAAGGCCACAAGAGACTGAAAGTGGCGTCGTCTCCTGGGCAAGGCCGCAGCCGACCCCACCTCAGGTCCCTCGGGGCTCGGGACGACATGACGGGTGGCCGTGCACTGTTTCAATAGCAGTGCCGGAATCAGGCTATGGCGAGATCGGCTCGTACCTTGGCTGGCGGGGGGCGCGGTCGCGCTTAAGCTGGTAGCGGCTGCCGACGAGCGGCAGGTCCACCCTCGCGCCTCCACGCTGGTGCGACTCGATGAAGGCGAAGATGATCTCGGTGCTCTGATGCGCGACCCTGACGCCGCCGCGCGGCGGCTCGCCTGAGTCCAGGGAGGTCACGAGGTCGTCGACTATGCCCAGGGCCGAGCTCGCGTCGACGAACTGCGGTGCGTCAGCCGCCACCAGCGGCCCCGCCCGGCCCATCGCGTCCTTCGGGCCCTCCTTGCGTACGAACCACTCGATCCCGTCCGACAGCGCGGTAATCGCGCCGCCCTCCAGGACGGCCTCATGCTCGCTTCCCCTGCCTGTCTGCAGGCAGTAGGCGGTAACGCCGTTCTCGAACTCGACGATGCCCTGGGCCCGCGGGTCTTCCTTCAACCGCGTGCCCTCGATGATGTCGTCGTCCAGTAGGCTGCCCTGCACCCAGAGGGCCTTGTGGTCGCTGTTGAGCCTGAGCAGGAGGTCGAGCCAGTGGCTCGACGTGTTGAATAGGGTCCCGAAGGAGTAGCTGATCAGGGTGGTGAGCCGTCCCAGCTCCCCGCCGTCGATCACGGCCTTCATGGCGTCGTACCGGGGGCTCCAGCGCCTGTTGGTGCCCAGGTTGAACAGGACGCCGTTGGCGTCGCACGCCTCGACCATCGCGTCGGCCTCGGCCATCGAAGCCGCCATGGCCTTCTCGGCATAAATGGCCTTGATGCCGTTATTCGCGAGCCACACGGTGATCTCGGCCCTGGGCTCCGGCTGGGTGGCCACGCTGACGATGTCCAGCCCCTCCCGAGCGACCATGGCCTTGTAGTCGGTGTACTGGCGCTCCTTGGGGACGTCGTAGCGCTCGCCGAACATCTCCATCACGTCCTCGCGCAGGTCCGAGCACGCGACGAGGTCGACGCGTTCGTGGGCCTCGAAGGCCGCCGCGTGAGACGCGGGCAACCTGGAAGGGGAGCCGACCACCTCGTTGTCTATGAATCCGCCTATGCGGCTGCAGCCGACGACGGCCGCTCTGTACCTCTTCAATTTGCGCCTCCTTGAAGCCAGCCCGCTCCGGCTGCGCAGGTCTCGCCAGGGTCACGCGCAGCGCCCGGGGAAGGCGGCACGGATGCTACCACACGCTTCGTTGACGTACAACATGGCGCGCCCCAGGGATGGCCCATCGGGAAGCAGAGCCGCCTCAAACCCTTGACCTGAAGGGTGGGGATGCTATAATGGCCTGCGTCGGAGGCAGTGGCGTCCGCACATCGCACATAGCGTCTGCGTAGACGAGCAGCCAACCGGCATGAGTGATCGTCGGAAAGCGGAGTCGTCCCGGCGGGATGGCCGCTGACCGTCGATTCTGCACTTTAACAACTGAATCCTGCGCGAAATTGAAGAATTCAAATAGTTGATCCTTGATGTGGGTCAAGTTAGTAAGGGTCTACGGTGGATGCCTTGGGGCCAATGGCCGAAGAAGGGCGTGGCAAGACTACGAAAAGCCTCGGTTAGCTGTCTAGCAAGCTTAGCCGGGGGTGCCCGAATGGGGAAACCCGTCGCCGGGTCATGCCGGCACATCCCGTTTATCGGGAGGGTAAGCGAGGGAACTGAAACATCTAAGTACCTCGAGGAACAAAAATCAACCGAGATTCCCTGAGTAGCGGCGAGCGAAAGGGGAAGAGCCCAAACCTGGGCGGCCTAACGGACTGAGGTCCTATGCCGTCTTGGTGTTGTAACACGCGCCTGCCTCGGCCTCAGAA
This sequence comes from Dehalococcoidia bacterium, assembly GCA_965204975.1. Lineage (GTDB taxonomy): Bacteria > Chloroflexota > Dehalococcoidia > Lucifugimonadales > CAJWER01. Next base: position 2,103,123 of record OZ242024.1, on the reverse strand, counting down.
CGAGGAGAGGAGTCACAAACCCCCTGTTTAGCCGAACAAGCCTGGAAGGGATGACCATAGAGGGTGATAGTCCCGTAGGCGAAAGGCAGGGGACTCCTGGCGTGCTGTTGAGTACCACGGGACACGGGAAATCTTGTGGGAATCTGGGGGGACCACCCTCCAAGGCTAAATACCATTGGCCACCGATAGTGAACCAGTACCGTGAGGGAAAGGTGAAAAGAACCCCGGGAGGGGAGTGAAATAGACCTGAAACCGTAGACTTACAAGCCGTGGGAGGTCCCTTTGGGGACTGACCGCGTGCCTATTGAAGAATGAGCCGGCGAGTTAATCTAGGCAGCTAGGTTAAGGAATAGCAGTTCCGGAGCCGCAGCGAAAGCGAGTCCTAATAGGGCGCGAGCCGGGCGGGGACGGAGCCGAAGGTGGAGGCTCCTGGCGAGGCTGAGACGCGATTCGTCGCGTGGAGGCAGCGTCAGGACTCGAAGCCGGAGGCCGAGTTCTCACTATGTCCGGTGTGTTGTCTGGATTAGACCCGAAACCGGGTGAGCTACCCATGGCCAGGTTGAAGCCCCGATAATATCGGAGTGGAGGACCGAACCCGTGTCTGGTACAAAAGGCTGGGATGAGCTGTGGGTAGGGGTGAAATGCCAATCGAACCCGGAGATAGCTGGTTCTCCCCGAAATGTATTTAGGTGCAGCCTCAATGAAGTCTTGGGGAGGTAGGGCACTGGATGGGCTAGGGAGCGTGAGCTTACCAAACTCAACCAAACCACGAATGCCCTTAGATGATCATTGGGAGTGAGACTCCGGGGGATAAGCTCCGGGGTCGAAAGGGAAACAGCCCAGACCGCAGGCTAAGGTCCCGAAGTGTGGACTAAGTGTGAAAGGAAGTGAGACCACTAAAACAGCTAGGAGGTTGGCTTAGAGGCAGCCACCCTTTAAAGAGTGCGTAACAGCTCACTAGTCGAGGGGTCTTGCGCCGAAAATGTAACGGGGCTCAAGTCCACCACCGAAGCCGCGGCCTTCCGGTTCTAACCGGGAGGGGTAGGGGAGCGTTGCCAGCGCGTCGAAGTCCGGACGTGAGTCCGGGTGGAGTGCTGGGAAGTGAGAATGCCGGCATGAGTAGCGACAATCCTGGTGAGAATCCAGGACACCGAAAGCCTAAGGTTTCCTACGCAACGCTGATCGACGTAGGGTAAGTCGGGCCTAAGCCGTAGCGCAAAAGCGAAGGCGATGGACAACGGGTTAAGATTCCCGTACCACGGGTACTCGTTAGAAAGCAAAGGGGGGACACGGACAGGCAGGTAGAGCGTGCCCATCGGACATGGTGCGTTCGCTCCCGTAGGCCATGCCAGGACAGGCAAATCCGTTCTGGCGCGAAGAGCTGAGAGGAGTGAGGACTCTAGGGCCCAAGCCCTGGGGGATTCCGCTGATCCTAGGCCGTCAGGAAAAGCCTCGTTGCAAGAGTGCTGGTGACCGTACCGCAAACCGACACAGGTAGGCTGGGGTAAATATCCCGAGGTGAACGAGAGAACCCTCGTTAAGGAATTCGACAATCTAGCCCTGTAACTTTGGGATAAAGGGTGCCCATGGGGTAAGTCCGCAAGCCGGGCGAAGCCTTTGTGGGCCGCAGTGAAGGGGCCCAGGCGACTGTTTACCAAAAACACAGGTCTCTGCTAAGCCGAAAGGCGATGTATAGGGGCTGACGCCTGCCCAGTGCCGGAAGGTTAAGGGAAAGTGTTAGACCGATTCGTCGGTCGAAGCTCTGAACCGAAGCCCCGGTGAACGGCGGCCGTAACTATAACGGTCCTAAGGTAGCGAAATCCCTTGTCGGGTAAGTTCCGACCCGCACGAATGGCGTAACGACCTGGGCGTTGTCTCAACGAGGGGCTCGGTGAAATTGCAAGGCCAGTGAAGATGCTGGCTACCCGCGACAGGACAAAAAGACCCCGTGGAGCTTTACTGTAGCTTGGCAGTGGACTGGGGTCACAGATGTGTAGGATAGGCGGGAGACTATGAAGCTTCGACGCCAGTCGGGGTGGAGTCAACCTTGAAATACCGCTCTTCTGTGTTCTCGGCCCTAACTCCGTCAAAACCGGAGGACCCTGCCAGGTGGGCAGTTTGACTGGGGCGGTCGCCTCCTAAAGAGTAACGGAGGCGCCCAAAGGTCCCCTCAGGGTGGATGGAAATCACCCGTAGAGTACATTGGCATAAGGGGGCCTGACTGTGAGACCTACAAGTCGAGCAGAGACGAAAGTCGGGCAAAGTGATCCCACGGTACCGTGTGGAAGGGCCGTGGCTTATCGGATAAAAGCTACCCCGGGGATAACAGGCTAATCTCGCCCAAGAGTTCACATCGACGGCGAGGTTTGGCACCTCGATGTCGGCTCGCCGCATCCTGGGGGCGAAGCAACTCCCAAGGGTCCGTCTGTTCGCCGGTGAAAGCGGCACGCGAGCTGGGTTCAGAACGTCGTGAGACAGTTCGGTCTCTATCCGTCGTGGGCGCAGGAGATTTGAGGGGAGCTTTCCCTAGTACGAGAGGACCGGGAAGGACGGACCTCTGGTGTACCGGTTGTTCCGCCAGGAGCATCGCCGGGTAGCCATGTCCGGATGTGATAAGCGCTGAAAGCATCTAAGCACGAAGCCAACCCCAAGATTAGATCTCCCATCCCGACTTCGGTCGGGAGTAAGGTCCCCCGTAGACTACGGGGTGGATAGGCCGCAGGTGTAAGTCCCGTGAGGGATTCAGCTGAGCGGTACTAATCGACCGAGGACTTGGCCCACATCAAGGCTCAACTATTCGCAGGATTCAGTAACAACGGCGCGGGGTGGAGCAGCGGCAGCTCGTTGGGCTCATAACCCAAAGGTCGCCGGTTCGAGTCCGGCCCCCGCAACCATCGCATACAACACGGCCCCCGAAGCTACTTCGGGGGCCGTTAGAATTCTGAGGGAGTCGCATCTCGTCAAGGAGAGGCCCTCCCACCCTACCCGCCGGCGGCGTTGCGTATGCGCTCGGCTACTAGGAGCTCCTCGCCTTCGTTGAGGGCGTGGGAGGTGGCGGTGAGCGTCCGGTCGTCGACCACTGAGACAGCGATGCGCGGGTTGCCCGAGTCGAGCTCGTCAGCTATGTCCTGGGCCGTCTTGCCGACGACGTCGGCGTCAATCGTGACGCTGAGGTGAGAGCCGTAGTACTGGGGCACCTTCTCGATCCCGGCCTTTACGCCCGGGGTCGCGCCAAGCTCCTGCTGCATGCTCTCGAGGCGCTCCTCGAACACCAGCAGCCGGTCCTCGTGGTTGATGGTCAGCCACCGCTCGACGGCGGTAACGACGCCCACGACCTCCTGCTTGTCCAGCTTCATGGGGCGGCCGAAGGATGCGCCGCCGTTCTCCTGGAAGGCGATGAAGCCCTGGTCGGACGCTGCGTCCACGAGCTCCTTCTTTCCGCACAGGAAGCCGGATGACTGGGGCGCGCCCATGTACTTCGCGCCGAAGCAGGCGATGTCGGCGGCCTGAGCGTTGCGCCGGAAGTAGTCGAGCGGGTAGATCTGTGCGGCGGCGTCGGCTATAACTGGCACTCCCGCGTCATGGGCAATCTCGACGGTCTGCTCCAGGGTCAGCACCGAGTCTGGGTCACCCGGCCGGATCAGGTACGCCACGGCGGCGGTGTTGCCCCCGATGATCGCCTCGAGCTGCTCCCGCGAGCACCCATCCTCGTCGCCGACCTCGACCAGCTTCGCGCCGGGGACGGTGAAGCTGCGGTCGTAACTGTAGCGCTGCGCCTTCTGGATTATGATCTCGCTCTTCATGCCGGTCGTGTCGGGTATCTGGGCTATCTTCTCGACGTCGCGGCCGGTCATGCAGGCGGCCGCGCTGAAGGCAAGGGCCGCCGAGCAGCCGGACGTGACGTATGCCGCCTCGACGTCCAGCAGGTCGGCGATGTACTCGCCGGACCGGGCGAGCAGCTCAGCCATCTCGATGTAGGTGTCGTTGACGGCGGCCATCGCTTCGGTGACCTCCGGAACGGTGGCGGATCCACCGAGCACGGTGCGGTTGCCCTGGGCGTTTATGACGGCCCGCGCGCCTATCTTCGCGTATATGTCGGCCCCTGTTGCTGCCATGTTGCCTCCTTGAACTGGCCCTCTTGGGGGTCCCCTCATCCTAACCTTCTCCCGCATGGGGAGAAGGGACCGGAGCCAACCGCCGGGTAGCTAGGCTCCGAGCACCTCTCTGAGCCTGTCCGCGATTATCTGCTCCTCGCCATCGGCTAAGGTGTTTGCGGTGATTGAAATGGTGTCGTCGCCGAACAGCACGCCCCTGGTCCTGATCCTCGGGTTGCCCTCGCGCAACTCTGCCTCCACGCAGTACGCGTCCTTACCGGTGGTGTCGGCGTCGATCGTCACCAGCACTTCCTTCTGGACGTATCCGGGGAAGTCGGAGATCCGGGCGTTCACACCGGGGATGCCTTCAACGGCCCTGACCATAGTCTCCAGCCTCTCGCCCATGTGTATCAGGCGCGCCTCGTGGTCGATGGAGAACCAGCGCTCCATGGCCGCGACGACGCCGACGATGTCCTGGCGGTCGACCTTGTAGCCCCGCCCGACCGAGTTGCCCTTGCTGGCCTCAAAGCCGATGAAGCCCTGGAGCGCCGCGGCGTCGACCAGCTCCTTCTTGCCGCAGAGGAAGCCCGTGGAGTGGGGAGCGCCGACGTACTTCGCCCCGAAGCACACCAGGTCGCCCGCCTGCGCCGTGCGCCGGAAGTGGTCGAGCGGGTAGATCTGCGACGCCGCGTCGACGATTATCGGCACCCCGTGGTCGTGGGCGACCGCTGCGGCCTCGTCGAGGGACAGGGTGCTGTCGTAGGTGCCGGGCTGCATGATGTACGTGACGGCGGCGGTGTTCGGGCCGATGGTGTCGGCGAGCTGCTGGGCGGTGCAGCCATCCTCGTCGCCCGCCTCCACTATGCGGCCGCCGGGCACGCTGTGGCTCCTGCGGTAGGCGTAGCGGAGGCTCTTGAGGGCGATGATCTCGTTGCGCCCGTCAGTCTCGGGAAGACGCGCGGTGCGCTCCATGTCTCCCTGGGTCAGGCAGGCGGCGGTGCTCAGCACCAGGGCGGCGAAGCAGCCGGACGTGATGTGCGCGCCCTCCACGCCCAGGGTCTCGGCAAGGTAGTCACCGGAGCGGTCGAGCAGCTCCTGCATCTCGACGTAGCTGGCGTCGGCGTCGTTCATCACCCGGCGCACTTCCTCAGGCGGGGTGGAGCCGCCCCACAGGGTGGTATTGCCGCCGGCGTTGATTACGGGGCGCACCCCCAGCTTGTCGTAGATACGGTTGGTCCTGACCATGTTTTTCTCTCCGTGGATACCGGGACTCAGCCCTACATCATCAGGTCGCCGCCGTTTATGTCGAAGGCGACGCCCGTCATGTAGGCCGCCCTGTCGGACGCGATGAATGCCACCAACTCGGCTACCTCCCAGGGCTCCCCTAGGCGGGGGATCGGGAAGCTCTCGGCGTACTGTTGTGTCCGCTCATCGCTGATGGACGAGCGAACCATCTCGGTGTCGATGAGTCCGGGGCAGACGGCGTTGACCGTGATGCCGTGCCCTGCTTCCTCCTTGGCGAGGTGCCGGGTGAGGCCGAGGACGCCAGCCTTGGCGGCGGAGTAGTGTGGGCCTCCAAGCGTGCTGTACTGGCGTCCGGCGCTGGAGGACATGTTGACGATGCGGCCCCATCCGGCGTCGCGCATGGGCCTGAGGACCGCCCTGGAACACAGGTAGGTGCTCTTCAGGTTCGCGTCGACCACCAGGTCCCACTCGTCCTCCTCGATGTCGATGAGGTGGGTCGGGCGCAGGATGCCCGCGTTGTTCACGAGGACGTGGACGCCCCCGTAGCTGTCGAGGGCCGTGCCGACCAGGCGGTCCACGTCGGCCTTCGAGGTGGCGTCGCCCGCGGAGGCGACGGCCTCCGTCCCTCCGGAGCGCAGCTCCGCGGCCGTATTCTCGGCAGGGCCTGCGTTGATGTCGTTGACGACGAGCGCCGCGCCGTGTGCGGCGAGGGCCTGCGACACGGACTTGCCCATCCCCTGCCCCGCCCCGGTTACTATGGCGACTTTGCCTTGGAGCTCCGGCTCCGTGCCCATGCTATATGACACCCAGCTCTTTGCCGGCGTCGGCGAATACTGATATGGCGCGGTCTAGCTGCTCCCTGGTGTGGGCCGCCGAGAGCTGGACCCTGATGCGGGCCTCGCCCCTGGGCACAACCGGGAAGCTGAATCCGACGACGAATATGCCTCGACGGTTCACGGCCGAGGCGAGCTCGACGGTCTTGATCTCGTCCCGGAGCATGATGGGGACTATCGGGTGCTTGCCCGGGATGATGTCGAAGCCCAGGGCGGACATCTCCGACCGGAAGTAACTGGTGTTCTCCCACAGGGTCTCCCGGAGGCTCGGGTTGCCCTTCACTATCTCCAGGGCCTTGAGCGCGCCTGTGACGATGGGCGGCGCGAGGGTGTTCGAGAAGAGGTACGGGCGGGACCGCTGCCGCAGGTACGACACGATCTCCGCCTTGCCGGTCGTGAAGCCGCCCGACGCGCCGCCCAGGGCCTTGCCCATGGTGCTGGTGAGCACGTCGATCCGGTCCAGGACGCCCATCTCGTCGGGGCTGCCGAGCCCGTTCGGGCCCATGAAGCCGGTGGCGTGGGAGTCGTCGACCATGACTAGGGCATCGTACTTGTCCGCGAGGTCGCATATCTCGGCCAGCGGCGCGATGTCGCCCTGCATGCTGAACACGCCGTCGGTCGCGATCATGCGGAACCGTGCCGACTCGGTCTCCTTCAGCTTCTCCTCCAGGTCGGCCATGTCGGCATGTTTGTAGACCTTGCGCTGGGCTTTGCAGAGGCGCACGCCGTCGATGATCGAGGCGTGGTTCAGCGCGTCGCTGATGATGGCGTCCTCGGCCCCCAGGATGGTCTCGAACAGGCCCGTGTTGGCGTCGAAGCAGGAGGTGTAGAGGATGGTGTCCTCGGTGCCGAACCAGTCGCTCAGCTCCTGCTCCAGGGCCTTGTGGATGTCCTGGGTGCCGCAGATGAACCGGACGGAAGCCATGCCGAAGCCGTGCTCGGACAGGCCGTCGGCTACGGCCTTCTCGATCTCCGGGCTGTCCGCCAGGCCCAGGTAGTTGTTCGCGCAGAAGTTGATCATCTCGCCCTGGCTCGTGTCCACGTCCGAGCCCTGGGGCGTCCTGATGATCTTCTCGTCCTTGTACAGTCCGCTGTCGCGGATCGTCTGAAGCTCGTCCGTGAGCCACGACTTCATGCTCGTATAGGCCACTCACACCCCTCCCTATTGGTGCTGACGCCGGAAACTGAAGCTCCCGGCGCCGACTGAGATTATCGGCTTGGCTTCCGGGTGTCAATGGCGAGGGAAGTACGCACCGCAGAGAACGTGGAGTGCGCAGAGATAGGGAGTTAGGGAGTGGGGACGTCTACCATTGAGGGCACCGAGGCTGGGGAATGTGGAGGAGGGAAGGCCGCAGCTTTGGCGTAATGACACTATGCTACTATGGATTCTCGGCAAACCCACAGCTTGCGAACGGTGAGAGTGTCAGCAATGGGAAATGGCTCCGCCTGCGTGGCGCAGCATCTCAATCACGTCGCTATCGCGGTCGAGGACATGGACGAGGCCCTCGACATGTATGCCAGTCTGTTTGGGCTGGATCCCTCGGAGGTCGAGGACGTGGCGGACCAGGGCGTTCGGGCGGCGCTGCTCAAGGTGGGCGGGTCGCAGGTGGAGCTGATCCAGCCCCTAGACACGGAGAGCGGCGTAGCCAAGTTCATCGAGCGGCGAGGGCCGGGCCTTCACCACGTCTGCTTCGAGGTCGACGGGCTGCAGGGCGCGCTAGACAGGCTCGACGCGGAGCCCGGGGTCCAGCTCATCGACAGGCAGCCGCGCCAGGGCCTCGCCGGCATGATAGCTTTCCTGCACCCCAGGTCGACGGGCGGCACGCTGATCGAGCTCGTCGAAGCCGAGACGGCCCACAAGTAGGGAAGTCGCGCTGTGAGTGAGCCTGTCATACGGGTGCTTGTGGCCAAGCCCGGGCTGGACGGCCATGATCGCGGCGCGAAGATCATCGTGCGGGCGCTGCGGGACGCGGGCATCGAGGCAGTCTACACCGGCATCCGCCAGACCCCGCAGATGATCGTCGACACGGCGCTGAAGGAGGATGTCGACGTCGTCGGGCTCAGCATCCTCTCCGGCGCGCACATGGAGCTGTTCCCCCAGATAATCGAGGGACTCCACGAGCGGGGAGTCAGCGGCGCCATCGTGCTGGCGGGCGGCATCATACCCGACCAGGACCGGACGGCACTCCAGGAGATGGGCGTCAGGGCCATATTCGGGCCGGGAACGCCCACGTCGGAGATAGTCGAGTTCATACGTGACGCGGTAGCCGCGAGGGACCGCAGCGAAACAGCGTCCTGATGCCGGTCGGGGGCATAGTATTCGACTTCGACGGGGTCATCATCGACACCGAGACCCCGGACTTCACGACCTGGCAGGAAGAGTTCCGCACCCGTGGCGTGGAGCTGAGCCGCGACCTCTGGTCGGGCTACATCGGTGCGGGCGTAGGGAGCTTCGACATCTACAGCCACCTGGAGGAACTGACAGGGCGGGTGCTGGACAGGGACGTGGTTGGCCCCCGTAGGCGGGCCAGGTACCTGGAGGCGGTAAACGCGAGCCCCATCCTTCCCGGTGTGATGGACTACCTGACGACAGCGCGCCGGCTGGGCATCAGGGTTGCAATCGCGTCCAACTCGAACCGGGAGTGGGTCGAAGGCCACCTTGCGAATCGCGGGCTGAGCGGCTTCTTCGATGCCATCGGGACCCGCGACGACGTGGAGGCGGTCAAGCCCGCCCCCGACGTGTACCTGGCAGCACTCGACGCGATAGGGGTGTCTCCCGAGCTGGCCGTTGCCGTCGAGGACTCCCCTACCGGCGCGGCAGCCGCAGTTGCGGCGGGCCTGTTCTGCGTGGCGGTGCCCAACGGCATGACCGAGACGATGGAGTTCGGGCGAGTCGACCTCAGGCTCGGGTCGCTGGCCGAGATGGCGCTGCCGGACCTGCTGGATTTGGCGTCGAGCCGCGAGGACTGATTCCTGGGGACGACCCGCCGGCACTGCCCTTCGACAAGCTCAGGGCGAACGAATGGGCCTCCGCTACTAAGACCGCCCTGGAATGTACTTCAGCCGCCTTCGTCTGTGACGGTGATGGTGCCGGCCATCCCCGGGTGGACTGGGCACAGGTACCTGAACAGGCCCTCCACCTCGAACGTCAGCGAGTAACCCACGCCGCCGGGACGGGATCCATACCCCATCAGCCCCGAGCTGTATAGACCCTCCCCCCGGAACGGCTGGCCCGCCTTTATGGGCAGCGTCACAACAGGATTGATGATCATCTCCACGTTCCCGGTGTCGTCCGTCTCCGGCGTGTACATGGGCGGGAAAGGGCCACCCGGGTTGAACACGATGGAGTGCCACCTGGACGAGAACCACACCACCGTGTCGCCCTTCTTGATCGATAGGTTGCCAGGGAAGAACTCGGTCAGCTCGGCGTCCGGGGGGCCCATCCCCGCCGCGACAAGGTATATGCTCGTGCCGTTCGGGCCCAGCTCTTTGTCCAGCACGCGGTCCGACGACTGGATGACGTGGAGGCTGTTGGTTATTGTCTCCAGAGGTTCGATCTCCTGGCGCGCGACGCGGTCTATTTCGTTCTGCTCTGGTACGTCCTTCGCTGTCGCCTCCTCGACGACGATCACCCCCTTGTGGAAGTCGTGCATGCCGCATACGTAGGGGTATTCGCCCGGCCGGTCGAACCTGAGAGAGTAGGAGTCGATGAGGGGTATGTCCGGCGGCTGCTGGAGCTCCGGGAACATGATGCCGGACGTGACGTAGCCGGACCCGCGCCACACCTCGGGCCGGGCCTCCTCCTCCCTGGTTGGATACAGGACTCTCGGGTTGAGCATGGACGGCCCGGGTCCGCCTCCGCTGAAGACGAGAGCGCCCCTGCCGCCCTCTCTTGGAACGGGGATGACGTCGTCCTCGGGGGGCTGGTCGGTGAAGACGACCGAATGGGGGTCGCCCTCGGTGTTCATCTTCCATGTCACCGTGTCGCCGGCCCGTATGCGGAGCCGCTGGGGGAAGAAGGCGTTGATCGCAGCCGTCCTCTCGCCTGCGCCAACCAGCACGGTCAGCTCCCTGGGCGGGAACCTCTCGGGCGTCGCCGTGGGCTCGGGCGTTGGCGGCTCCGAAGTACCTGAGCAGGCCGCGAGGGTAAGGGCGATGGCGACAAGTGCCAGGGCGACGGGCGAAGCCGCTCTAAGCCTGGAAATATGTAGGCGGATAAGGGTCATCTGGCGAGGCATCAGCACGCTACAAGTTATGTGTGGGTGGTGAGGTTGGTTTGCTCACATTCTGGACACGTAGGGCGTGTAGAGTCAACAGGCGCCCTGCTGGAATCGCATACCCGCATTGGCTATACTGCCGTGCGTTCGCCCACCGCTGTTCCCAGGAGGCTCCCATGCAAGCCGGGTACTTCACCATGCCGCTGCACCCGCCGGGGTCGAATCTCACCAAGACCCTGGAGGACGACCTGGAGCAGATCGTCACCCTGGACGGGCTCGGCTACGTCGAGGCGTGGATCGGCGAGCACTTCACGGCCGAGTGGGAGAACATCCCCGCGCCCGATCTCTTCATCGCCCAGGCCCTGGGCATGACGAAGAGCATCGCACTGGGGACGGGCGTCACCTGCATGCCGAACCACAACCCCTTCATGATCGCCCACCGGATCGCGCAGCTCGACCACATGGCTAAGGGCAGGTTTATGTGGGGGGTTGGTGCAGGCGGCTTCCTTGGCGACTTCCAGGTCTTTGGCGTGGACCCCAAGGAGGGCGAGCACAGGGACATCACCAGGGACTCGATAGACCTGATCCTGAAGCTGTGGGAGGACCCGCAGCCTGGGCTGTACGAGCACAAGTACTGGCGGTTCAACGTGCCGGAGCCGGTCGAAGAGATAGGCCTGCGGTTCCACGTCAAGCCGTACACGGACCCCCACCCGCCCATGGCAGTGGCGGGCGTGTCCGAGCGGTCGGACACGCTGGAGGTTGCGGGCGAGCGGGGCTGGCTGCCCCTGAGCATCAACCTGGTGCCGACGCGCGTGGTCAAGACGCACTGGGAGGCCGTGGAAAAGGGAGCGGCGCGGGCAGGCAGGACCGCCGACAGGTCCCAGTGGCGGGTGGCCCGCGAGGTCTACATCTCGGACACGACGGCCCGCGCGCGCAGAGAGGCCCTGAACGGCGTGCTCGCCCGCGACTTCGACCAGTATTTCCTGCGGAGCCTGCCGATGTCGCGGATGCTCGACATCATGAAGGTCGACGTCAACATGCCGGACTCCGACGTGACGCCGGAGTACCTGGTCGACAACGTCTTCATCGTCGGCAGCCCGGACGACGTGGCCGACAAGCTCCACACGTTGTACGAGGACCTCGGCGGGTTCGGCGTTCTGCTGGCGATGGGGCATGAGTGGGAGCCGCGCGACAAGTGGCTGGACTCCATGACCATGCTGAAGCAGGAAGTCGTGCCCAGGCTCGCCGACCTAGCCTAGTAGTCTCATTTCCGCGTCTACTTGGGCGGACCCTCGATCAGCGCGAAGGCATACTCCGCCAGCACGCGAACGTCCTCCGGCGGTGCCTCGGACTTCCCTCCGCGCGGAATCGGGGTCCCGGCCCTCAGCGTATCCCTGTCGACCCAGCGCCACTCGTCGTGCATCGCACCGGGCTCGCCCGCCGGACGGCAGAAGTAGATCATGTCGATGTGCTGGTGATAGCCCTGCACCGGATCGTGGATATCCTCGATCATGATCGTGAACGGCGGCTGGACGTGCTCGGGGTACTCCAGGTCCAGGCGCGGCGCGGTCGGGACCACCACCGCCTCCAGCCCCGTCTCCTCCTCGACCTCGCGCAGGACCGCCTGCACGGGGTCCTCGTTGGGTTCGACGTGGCCCCCTGGCGGGAGCCACGCCTTCACCTTGGGGTGCCAGTGCAGCGCCACACAGCCCCGGTGCACGACGAACCCGGTCGCCGTGAAGTGTCTGATTAAGGACATCCTACTGCCCGGCGTCAGGCGTCTCCCCAGGCTCGCCCTCGCGCGGCTCCGTTCCCCGGGCGCCCCGCCTCCTGTTGGCCCGCCTGCCGAGGAAGATGGCCGCAACCACTATGACGGCGATGATGGGGCTGAACACCAGCAGCCATATGGAGCCGGTGAGGGCCGCGGCAGCGACCGCCGAAAGCGTCCTGACCGCGGTCTTCCACTGGTCCCCGAAGCTCCAGCCCCCGATGACCCAACCCTGGGCCTCCCGGACTTCCACGTCCACCGTCCCGGAGCCCTCCACTTCGCCCGTCTCCATCATGCCTGTGATGGTCAGCCTCGCCGTGTACGGCCGGGGCCGGTAGTTCGAATAGACGTGCGTAGCGACGGCCGTCGTCACGCCCTCCCGCAGGCTTCCCGCAGCCGGGTTGGAGCCGTCCCCGAAGTCCCACGTGTACGTCACGTCCGTCATCCCGGCCGGCCTGGTGAAGGAGCCCGAGAGCTCGACCGCCTCGCCCTCGTCCGCAGTTATCCACTCGCCGGCGAATACCTCGATGTTCGGGATCCTCGATACGGTCGCGATCAGGGTGTCCTCGCCCTCCGAGAGGCCGCCGTCGCCGAACCCAGTGATGTTGAACTGGACGATATACGGCGAGTCCCTTTCGTCGTCGAACCTGTGGTGAAGGGTCGCCGTCACCCTGCGGTCGCCTTCGCCCGTGGGAGCGGTCCGGTTGCCCGATACGACCTGCGTCCCGTCCCCGAAGTCCCACGTGTAGTCGAAGCTCTCTATGCCGTCCGGCGGCGTGAAGGTCGCCCGGAACCTGACCGGCTCTCCCACGCCCGCACGAACGTCAGGGCCGGCGTCGGGCACCATCTCCCGCGGCTCCTCGGACAGCGACACGTTGAGCAGCGAGAAGGCCGATGTCTGCTCCAGGAACTTGATCCGCCCCTGTAGCCGCTCCACGTCCTCCTGCACCCTCGAGAGGTTCTGCTGCACTGCCAGCGCGTCGTCGACCTTCTCCGCACGCTCCAGCAGCTTCAGCAGCGCCTCCTCGGTCGCCATCGTGTTCTTCAGCCGGCTGGACAGGTCGACGTACTCGTCGGTCACGTCCCGGCTGTCGGAGCTCTCGTACTGCACCCTGAGCGAGAGCGCCCTGATGTCGAGGATCGCCTGGTCCAGCATCTCCGCCGGGACGCGGATCGAGACGGAGCCCGTGTGCCTCAGCGGCCGGTCGGACGAGACGACCCAGCCACCCATCCTCTTCGCCAGGTCGCCGATGTCGTCGATGGCGGCTCCCACGTCGTCCACCTCGACCCCCATGTCGACCGTGCGGATGATGATCCTCTGCTGCGTAACGAGCTGGGCAAGCTGCTGGTCGGAAGATCCGGCCGAATCGTTCTCCACCATGACATTAGCCGCGGCAGCTGGAGCTGCCAGGGATGCCGGGGCGCCAGGAAGGCCCGGAGTGCCCGCGGCCTGCGACTCCAATACCTCCTTCATGACAGGCGCATCCGACATCGCCTGGGTCGTCACCATCGCGGCGGCAGGCTGGGCGGGCGCGCGGGCAAACTCAGCCTCGTCAGTCCCACTCCAAGCGCTCTCGTTGGCACCACAGGCCAAGGCCACGAGCAGCAACAGCAGCGCAATCGGAAGTATCCACCACCTGTTCATCGGCCTGATGCCGGACATGCTGTACCTCCACCGGGGTCTGTAGCTGCTGTGCTTCACGTAGAGTAGAACGCCGTCAAGGGCGTTTGGGTTATCATAGCACCGCAACCGCACACAACCGCAGTGGAGGGCCTGACTCATGCAACTCGAAGACAGGGTAGCGTTGGTAACCGGCGCCGGAGGCGGCTTCGGGCGGGCCATATCCCAGGCCCTGGCGGCCGACGGGGCCCACGTCCTCGTCACCGACCTCCTAGAGTCGGGCTCCGAGACGGCCGAGGAGGTCGGCGGGACCTTCATACAGGCCGACATCTCCACCATGGAGGGCACCAACGACCTCGGCAGGCGCGCCCTGGAGGAGTCCGGCGGTGTCGACATCCTGGTCAACAACGCCGGCATACAGCAGATCCACCCCGTCGACGAGTTCCCCGACGACCAGTGGGCCAAGATGATGCAGATCATGCTCAACGCGCCCTTCCAGCTCACCAAGGCCGTCGTGCCCGGCATGAAGGAAAGGGGCTGGGGCCGCATCATCAACATCTCGTCCATCCACGGCCTCGTCGCCAGCCCCTACAAGTCCGCCTACAACGCCGCCAAGCACGGCGTCATCGGCCTGACCAAGACCGTCGCCCTCGAGGTCGGCGACTATGGCATCACCGTGAACTCCATCTGCCCCGGCTACGCCAACACGCCCCTCGTCCAGAAGCAGATCGGCGACCAGTCCCGTACCCTGGGGATCCCCGAGGCCAACGTGGTCACCGACGTGATGCTCGCGCCGTCCGCCATCAAGCGCCTCGTCGAGCCCGACGAGATCGCCGCCATGGCCGCCTACCTCTCCTCCGACGCCGCCCGCTCCATCACCGGCGCGTCCATCTCGGTAGACGCAGGCTGGACCGCCCGCTAGCCTGTCGAAGAGCCTGCCCTGAGCTTGCCGAAGGGGCAGTGCTCAGCCAATTCAGGTTGCAGGGACAGTGCTCGGTCAGACTGGACAAGTCAAGAGTGTTAGGGGGCGCTAGGGCAGTGACAACGGGCCTTCCCGAACTCACCCGGGTCTACCAGAACCATCACCTGGACAGCACGCGCTGGGAGCGCTTCCAGCCGCGCGACGACGACATAGTCGTCGCGACCCCATACAAGTCGGGCACGACGTGGATGCAGACCATCGTCCGGCGGCTCCTGTTCGGCGAGCGGGAGGCGGAGATGCCGACGCTCGGCGAGCTGAGCCCCTGGATGGACCGTCGCCTGTCCCCCCTCGGCACCGTCATCAGGGATCTTGAGGCCCAGGAACACCGGCGGTCAGTGAAGTCGCACATGCCGCTCGACGGCCTGCCGTACTTCCCGCAGGTCAAGTACGTGGTGGTCAGCCGGGACGCGCGCGACGTCTTCATGTCGCTCTGGAACCACTACAGCAACTACACCGACACCTTCTACCGGCTGCTGAACGAGACTCCGGGCAGGGTAGGCGACCCGCTGCCGCTCTGCCCGGGCGATGTCCGCCGGCTGTGGCGCATGTGGACCACGAGGGGCTGGTTCGACTGGGACAGCGAGGGCTTCCCATTCTGGTCCAACATGCGCCACGTGCAGACCTGGTGGGACTACCGCCACCTGCCCAACATCCTGTTCGTCCACTTCAACGACCTGCTGAGAGACCTACCGGGCGAGGTGTCGAAGGTCGCCCGGTTCCTCGACATCGAGCTCGACGACGAGTCCCTGGCTTCCACTGTCGACGCAGTCACGTTTCGTTCGATGAAGCAGAACGCCGAGCAGACGTGGCCCCGTCTGGACAGCCTCATGAGCGGCGGAGCGCAGACGTTCTTCCACAGCGGCTCGAACGGCCGGTGGAGGGAGGTGCTGACCGACGATGACATGGAGCTATACGAGGCGGCAGTAGCTCGGGAACTGACCGAGGAGTGCGCCCGCTGGCTGGAGGGCGGCACCTTGGAAGTCTAGTAGACTAGCACTCTACCATCTAAGGGTAACGAGTCTACGATCTTGGTAGGGGCGGACACATGGGTCCGCCCGCAGAGTGCCAGATGTGCTCGTGTATCCGCCGTCATTCCAGATATCGGTTCACTAGATCCGGCTGCCGTACACGATCATCCCCAACCCTAACGCGCCGACCAGCACCCAGTGCGTCATCTGGATGTACACGAGCTGCGCCTGGGCGATGCTGCCCGTGTCCAGGTAGTACCAGTCCCCCAGCACCCCAAGCCAGTTCATGACCGCCAGCACCACGAAGAACGCCCCAACGAGCAGGAACACCACCTTCATGTTGATGAGCGACAACACCGTCGACATGCGCATCACCGGCACCTCCTTTACCGGCGGGCAGACTACCCACGCCCCAACACGGTGTCAACCTCGACCGCTACAGCAGCCGGATACATCCAGCCTGTAGCGGGAGCTTAAGCCCCTATCGCCGGCACGCCAAGATCCCCGATCAGTGCGCTGAATCTCCCCACATCCTCGTCCCTAACTCGCTCCAGCTTCGCCAGTACCCCATCGAGCCGCTCGGACATCTCGTCGAATACCTCGTATGCCTGGCTCGTCGGCGGGTGGTCGCCCGACGACACCACTACTGTGAGCTCGGCCAGCTTGGCGTCGAGCCGCGCCTCGTGCGAGATCCCGCCCAACTGCCCGTCCGCCTTGAGCTGCACCAGCGACTCCTCGACTCCGTCGAGCGCCTTCACGATGCCCTCCGCTGCCTCCACCACTGCCTCTAATTGCTCGCCGGACGACGCCCGCTCTCTCCACTCCCGCACCTGCTCGCGAATCGCGCGGGCCTCGTGCACCGCCCGGCTCAGCTCCGTGCGCCGGTCCCTGATTCGCAGGAGGAGGTTTCGCTGCGCCTGCAGGTCGCCGGTTGACGCGCCGCTCCTCGGGTCCCCCAGAAGCTCGAACGGCTGCGGGATCACATCGCCCCCGACCGTCAGCCGCGCCTCGTACCTGCCGGGTACCGCCAGCGGGCCCAGCAGCCCCTTGTCCGCCGCGCCCGCGCCCGGCACTCCCACCGCGCCGGGGTACCTCAAGTCCCACTCGAACACGTTGACACCCGGGTCCGACGGCAGCGCAGCCTCATCCGGCGCTCCGGGTTCCGGCTCCCTGGCAGGACTGGACGAGAAAGCCCTCACCAGCAGTCGTGAGGAGTCGCGAATCTCCAGCCCGACCTCGCCGGCGTCCTCCGGCAGCTCGTAGCGGAGCACGACGCCGTCCGGCGGGTTCTCGCCCGCGTCCAGGAAGCGCGGCCCGTCCCTGTGGCCGCCAGCCAGATGCGTCGCCTGCTCCGCGGCCCCATACCCGTAGGTCTTGCCAGGCATCGACACGTGCAACCCCTTCAGCGGCGGTATACGGTACGTGTCGGCGGGCCTGAATAGGCGCGCGCCGCCGTCCGGCTCGTCGGCCTGCCTCAGGTATGCCAGGTCGTCGAGCACCCAGAACGACCGCCCGTGCGTCGCGACCGCCAGCTCGCTCTCCCTGGCCGAGATGTCGTGGACCGGGGCGACCGGCAGGTCGAGCTGGAGCGTCTGCCACGTCTCGCCGTCGTCGAACGACACGTAGATGCCCGTCTCCGTGCCCGCGTACAGCAGCCCCGGGCGCACCACGTCGGCCCTGACGACCCGCGTGAAGTCGCCCGGCCTGATGCCGTCCGAGATTCGCGTCCACGTCCTCCCCTGGTCCGTCGTGCGGTACAGCAGCGGCGCGTAGTCGTCCAGCTTGTACCGCGTGACGGCCATGTACGCCGTTCCGACGTCGTGCGGCGACGGGTCGATGGTGCTGACGGTCGCCCATTCGGGCATGTCCGGCGGCGTCACGTTGCGCCAGCTCGCGCCCCCGTTCGTCGTCAGGTGCACCAGCCCGTCGTCCGAGCCCGCCCACAGCGTGTCCGCGTCCAGGGGCGATTCGGCCAGCGCGAATATGGTGCCGTAGTGCTCCACACCTGTCGTGTCGATGGTGATCGGGCCGCCCGCAGCCTCCATCTTCGTCTCGTCGGCCCGCGTCAGGTCAGGGCTGATCTCCTCCCAGCTCGTACCATCGTCCAGCGACCTCAGCACCACGTTCGCCGCGACGTACAGCACGACCGGGTCGTGGCGGGACGCGACGATCGGGTAGGTCCACTGGAAGCGGTACTTGTGGTGCTTCACCCCGTAGCCCCAGTTGAACTCCGGCCACGGCGTGATGACGCGCACCTGCTCCGTGCGCCGGTCGTGCCGCAGCAGGAACTCGCCGCCATGCGTCGGCGTACCCGAGTACACCACGTCAGGGTCGCCGTGCTTCACGGCAATGTGCCCCGACTCCGAGTTCCCCACCCGCTCGCACTCCCGCCACTCGATGGCCCCCTTGATGGAGCGGTTCGGAACGCTGACGGCCGTGTTGTCCTGCTGCGTCCCGTAGGCACGGAACGGGAACCGGTCGTCGGTCACCACGTGGTAAAACTGTGCGGTGGGCTGGTTGTATATCGACGACCACGACTCGCCGCCGTTGAACGACACGCACGCGCCGCCGTCGTTCCCCTCGATCATTCGGTTCGTGTCATTCGGGTCGATCCACAGGTCGTGGTTGTCGCCGTGGGGCGTCGTCACCTGTTCGAAGGTGCTCCCGCCGTCCGTCGACTTCCACGCCTTCAGGTTCAGCACCCACACTGTGTTCTCGTCCCGAGGGTCCGCGAAGACGTGGCAGTAGTACCAGGGCCGCTGGATCAGGTTTGCGTCGGCGGTGAGATGCTGCCACGTCTCGCCCCCGTCGTCCGAGCGGAACAGCCCGCCCTCCTCCGCCTCGACGATTGCCCACACGCGCCCGGGCCTCGCCGGCGAGACCGCGACTCCGATGCGCCCCCTCACGCCCTCGGGCAGGCCGGGGTTGCAGGTCAGGTCGTCCCACGTGTCTCCGCCGTCGGTCGACCGGAAGATGCCGCTGCCGGGCCCGCCGCTCGTGAAGCTCCACGGCTGCCGCAGCGTCTCCCACATCGCCGCGTAGAGTACCCGCGGGTTGCCGGGATCCATGCACAGGTCGGCGGCCCCTGCCCTCTCGCCTCGATCCAGCACGCGCTCCCAGCTCTCGCCGCCGTCCGTCGTGCGGAAGACCCCGCGCTCGTCGTTGGGGCCGAACGCGTGCCCGAGCACCCCGACGTACGCCACGTCGGGGTCCGATGGGTGAATCCGCACCCGCGCGATGTGGCGAGTGTCGCGCAGGCCCACGTTCCGCCAGGTGCGACCGCCGTCTGTCGACCGGTACACGCCGTCCCCGTGCGAGACGTTGCCCCTGATGCAGGCCTCGCCCGTGCCTGCGTACACCACGTTCGGGTCCGACTGCGACACCGCAATCGCACCCACCGACGCCGTCTCGAAGTAGCCGTCGGACACGTTCTCCCAGTAGGTCCCGCCATCCTCCGTCTTCCACACCCCGCCGCCGCAAGCCCCGAAGTAGAAGACCCCGCGCTCCACGGGATGCCCGGCCACCGCCACCACCCGACCGCCCCGAAACGGCCCGATGCACCGCCAGTGCATAGCCTCGAGACGCTGGGCAGGCAGACTTGGGGTGGGTTCGTCGTGTGTGTTCATATGTTCACCAATGCGGGGAGCCGAAATTGGGATACCCCGATGTATAATGCGGTGCTCCCGCAGCCGGGCAAAAGCATACACGCCCCCGCAGTCGGTTGCGAGAAGAGGGCCGGGGCAAGCACGTTCGCCCTGAGCTTGGCTCTCCTGAGCTTGTCGAAGGGTCGAAGGGCAGTGATATGCCGATTCTGACAGTCCCGAGACGGCCTACTTCAAGGCCCCGAAGGCGAAGGAGAGCGAGGATCCTCACGTTAGCCACAAGCCCGGTTCTCCCTGAGCTCGCCGAAGGGTCGAAGGACAGTGCTCATGCAGTGCGGGCAGTCTCGGGACAGTCTCGAGAGTCCGCCACCCACCCAAACCGGAGCCGTACTTGTCCTGGATAACCATCACCCTCCTCGGCGCCGTCGTGCTGGGCCTCGTCGGCGTCCTCGACAAGGCCTTCATACACCACTACGCCCGGTCCCTACGGACCCTCCCCTTCCTCATAGGCGTCAGCCACATACCCATTGCCGCCGTCTTCGCGGCCCTTTCGCCCCTGGACGACCTGACGCTCGCCTCTGCGCTTTGGGGGCTGGCCGCCGGGCTGTTCGGCGGACTGAGCGCGGTCGTGTTCTTCCGTGTGATGGCAAGGCGGGAAGTGTCGCGCACCATCCCCATCGTCCAGACCTTCCCCATCTTCGTCGCGCCGGCCGCCGTCCTGTTCCTTGACGAGAGCCTGAGGCTGCTGGACTGGGCCGCCATACTCGTGACGGTACTCGGCGCGGTGCTGATTTCGGTGCGACAGGACGCCGGGGGCCGCGGCTTCGCCATCGACAGCTCCTTCTACCAGCTCCTCGGCGCGAGCCTCCTGATGGCGGGGATGAACCTGGCGGCCAAGCAGGCGCTGGACACGCTGTCGGTGTTCATGGTGCACGCGCTCCGGTCCATAGGAGTCTCCATCGTCCTGCTGGCCTTCACCGCACGCATGGAGCCCGTTCTCGAGCTTCGCAGGATGGTCAGGTACAGGAGCCCGGCCCTGGCGGTGTTCGGCGTAAACGAGTTCCTTGTCGTCAACACAGGGATGGTCCTGAACCTATGGGCGACCGCGCTGGGCCCCGTGTCCCTGGTCACCGCCCTCTCGGCCAGCTCCTCGCTATTCCTGCTCCTCTACAGCACCCTGCTGGGACTGCAGTTCCGAGGAATGCTCGGCGAGCAGGTAAACCCCCGCGCCATCACGGTCAAGGCCGCCGCCACCATCCTCATAGTCGCTGGTATAGCGACGATCTCCCTCCGCTGACACGGCCTACAGGTTCACGAAGCTGACGGCCGTGCCCTTCGATGCCCGGTCCAGCCGCTCCATCTCCTCGTCGCAAAGGCCCCAGCCGACCGCACCCAGGTTCTCGTCGAGCTGCTCGATCGTGTCGTTGCCCGATATCGCGACCGTGATCTCCGGCTTCGACATCACCCAGTTCAGGGCCACCTGGCCCGGCGTCACGCCCCTGTCTGCCGCGATGTCGCGGAGCTCAGCGATGATCCCCGGGCCCTGCCCGGCGAACGAGCGGTCGTACCGCTCCGGATCTTTCGACGCCCACAGCGAATCAGGCGGGGGTGGCTCGCCCGGCGTGTACAGACCGCTCAGCAGCCCAGCCCCCAGCGGGCTGAAGGCCATCGCTCCCAGCCCCTGGTCACGCAGCAGCCCGAACATCTCCGTCTCGAGCGACCGGTTCAGCAGGCTGTACGGGTTCTGGATCGTGACCAGCGGGTCCGCGCCCACCCTGTCCGCCGTCCACAGGAACTTGCACACCTGCCATGCTTTGAAGTTGCACGCGCCGATGTACCGCGTCTTGCCCGACGTCACCAGGTCGTCCAGCGCCCTCACCGTCTCCTCGACAGGGGTCTCGTCGTCGAACTGGTGGAGCAGGTAGATGTCCAGGTGGTCGGTGCCGAGCCTCTTCAGCGACCGCTCGACCTGCGAGAGGATGTGGTACCTGTTGCTGCCGCCGTCGTTCGGGCCGGGCCCTACGTGCCCGTAGACCTTCGACGTGAGCACCACCTCGTCGCGCCTCTTCCTGAGCACCGGCTTCACGACATCTTCCGAGAGAGGCCCGCCGATCACCCTGTAGAAGTTCGCGCAATCGATGAAGTTCACGCCCGAGTCGATAGCGTGCTCGATGAGCCGCCTCGCCCTGTAAACCGACGACTGCCCCCTGAACCCCAACCCCAGGGCAATCCTCGAAACCTTTACGCCGGAGCTACCCAGCCGTACATATTCCATGGCTCAGTTCTTAGTTGTTAGTTCTTGGTTCTTAGTTCTCACTTGTGAGTGCAGGTCATTCCAGTGACCTCTTGAGTCCCGCCAACAGCTTGCCGACTTCTCCGCACCTGTTGAGCAGGTCTCCCGCATTTGTAGGAGTGACGTAACCCAAGTCCCTTGATATCTCGAGCAGCGTCACCAACTCTGCTAGTGAGCCGCGTGCAATCCCAATGAACTGAACGAACTCTCCTTTCGTGTTTCTCGCCTGGCCCTCAGCTATGTTTGCCGGTATCGAAACACCAGCCCGCCTGATCTGCGAGGTGATGCCATACATCTCCTCCTTCGGAAACGTGCGCGTGGAAGTATAGACCACCCGCACAAGTGCCATTGACCGCTGCCAAACGACCAGGTCCCGGTAACTCCTAGCCCGCTCCATACTAAGGACTAACAACCAACAACTAACAACTCTCCCCCAGAATCCGCGCCGTCGTCTCTCCCATGATCATACGCAACTCGCTCTCACCGAGAAAATCGCAGTACGCCTCGATCCACCGGCGGGACTGCCGGTATGTGCAGAACCGGTTCTGGAATGGCATGTCCGTCCCCCATAGCAGGTGGTCGGCGCCGATGTTCCGCACCATGGCCTCCAGCGTCGGCCACACCTCCCTGTACGGGAAGTCGAAGAGGTCGCCCAGCCGCACGGGGAAGCACACCTCCAGGTTGCACCGGTCGCCCTTGAACGGCTCCCACACGTCGTCCGGCAGCACGATCGAGTCGCCGTAGAGGAAGTCCCGCCAGGGGAATCCGTGGGTCAGGCTGCACACCGCGTCCGGGTAGCGCTCCATCCACCGCATCAGCACCCGCAGCTCGGCCAGGTAGCCCTCGCGCCCGCTGGGCCCCGACTCCGGCCCTGAGCCGAGCGTGAAGAACACCGGCACACCGAGCTCAGTCACGGCGTCCCAGAACGGCTCGTAGCTGCCGCCGTCCCACGGCTCGCTGCTGACCGTGTAGCCGAACGGGTTGAACTTGATCGCGTGGAGCCCGTACACCCGGATGGCCCGCGTGACCTCCTCGATGACCGCGTCCGTGTCGTCCAGCAGCCTCCACTCCTCGACCGGCGCCATCGCGCGGAGCCTGTCGGGGTAGAGCGCGATGCACTCCGCCAGGTAGCTGCTGTCGCGCACCAGCATCGGGTCCGTGTGGATCAGGGCCATGTCTACGCCCGCGTAGTCCATCTCGCCGATCAGGCTGTGGGGCGAGAACTCGCACCCGGTCAGCGCAGGCGGGTAGAAGTGCTTGGTGTACTCCTCGCCCTCGTACTCCCACGCAACGCGGCCCCGCTCGTGGTCGACGTGGAAACCCAGGTCGGGCAGGCTCCCCAGATCACGCCCGCCGGGCGCGAGCACGTCGGAAGGGCCGGGCGCCCTGTCGCGCGTGTGGAAAGCGGGCTGGTGGTGCCCGGCGTTGGCCGCCTGCACCCAGCGCAGGTGCTCGGCCCCGTCGGCGTATCCCCTCGGCGAATCGGCGGGCAGGAAGCAGTAGACGTGCGAGTCGAATATCACGGCATCCCCTCGCCACTGACCTCTTCGCGTCGGCCCCGCAGCCGGTGGAACAGGTGCCACGCGACCGCCAGCGCGACTACGGCCAGGCCTCCGGCAATCGTCAGCATCTCGAAGTTGCCGGTGATGAACTCCTGTATCTCCTCGCCGAAGAGCATCACCAGCGCCCCTATCGTCAGGAACCTCGCGCCCCGGCCCGCCAGAGACGCCAGCGCGAAGCTGCGCCTGTCCAGGTCCAGCACGCCGGCGGTGACCGCGAACACCTTGTAGGGAATCGGGGTGAACGCGGCAAGCACCGTTGCCCAGACCCCGTACCGCCCGAGCCACCTCTCAGCCGCCATGACCTTGCTCTCCGAGAACAGCCGGTCGAGGATGGGCCTGCCCAGCCGCCGTCCCAGCCAGTGGCCCACCAGCGCCCCTGCCACCGACGACACCGTCACCAGCAGCGCGAGCCAAAGCGCGAGCGGCTGCTGGACCAGTGCAATGCCCATGAGCAGCGGGTCGGGCGGCACAGGGAAGAAGATCGCCTCGGAGAAGGACACGAGCGCCAGCATTCCGATTGCCCAGTCGCTGTCGGCAAAGGCGACCGTCCAGTCGGCCAGGTCGTGCAGCCACTCGGTCATTCGGCGATGGCGTCCGTCCGGACCTCTACGTCGAAGCTGTACGTCAGGCCCTTCACCACGGCCGTGGCCCTCTGCGTCCGCGAGGGTCCCTCACTCGCCGTGACGGGCTCTCCGTCCTCGCCGACCACCTCCAGCGCCTCGCCGTCCACCACCACCGTGACGGGTAACGCCGGGGCAGCCGGGACTCCGTCTATGGCCGCGAGAATCGCCTCCTGCTCCTCCAGCGCCGCCACGGCCTCGTCCTGGCTCACGACGGTGAACCTCACCGACTCGCCCGGCACCGCCTGCGCCAGCCGGCCCACGTCAGCCGTGATGACCGCGGCCAGCTTCGTGTAGCCCCCCGTCGTGCCCCTGTCCGCCATCAGCACGGTCGGGACGCCGTCGCCGGAAACCTGCACTGCCCCCGGCGCGTTGCCCTCCGAGATGATGTCAGGCGACCCCTTGTGCGCTATCTGCGGCCCCTCCAGCCGGTACCCCATACGGTCCGAGTCCAGCGACACGGTGAACGTCGATCCCAGCAGTGTGGATACGGCCTCGTCGTCGAACGCCTCGTCCTGCGGACCCAGTATCACCCGCAGCTCGTGCTCCGTCCCGTATACGGGCGCCTGGAAGTCAGGAGGGAAGGCCCGCGCCGGGCCCGACTGCTCCATGGTGCCGAGCACGTCGCTGGCGGAAAGAGCTGAACCGTTCAGCCCGCCGAATCCGCCCTTCACGTACGTCGACCGGCTGCCCATCACCTCGGGGACGTCTATGCCGCCCGAAACGGCCAGGTAGCCCCGGATGCCGTCCGCCATCCCGTGGAACGAGAGCCTGCTCCCTGCCGTCACGCGGACCGCCTCCCAGCGGGGCAGGGGAGAGCCGTCCAGCATCGCCGTCAGGTCGGCCCCGGTCACCGCGACGACCGTGTCGCCCTCGAACTCCAGCGTAGGGCCGATCACCGTCATCTCCAGCGCGGCGGCGTCCTCGTCGTTCCCTGCCAGCAGGTTCGCGGCCCGCAGCGCGAACGGGTCCATCGCCCCCGACACCGGCACGCCGTACCGCTGGTACCCGTATCGCCCGAGGTCCTGCACCGTCGTGAACAGGCCCGGCTCTACGACAGTAATCGCCGGGCTCATCCTTCGGCCATCCCTGCGTACTCCTCGGGGCCGTCCAGGGGAACGAACCGGACCTTGTCGCCCGGGGCGAGCAGCGACGGAGGCTCCCGCGTCGGGTCGAACAGCGATAGCGGCGTCCTGCCGATGATGTTCCAGCCGCCGGGGCTCGTCAGGGGATATACGCCCGTCTGCGACTCGGCGATCCCAACCGAGCCGCCGGGGATCTCCAGCCGCGGCGTCGCGACCCTTGGCGTGGCCAGCCGGTCGTCCAGCCCTCCCAGGTACGGAAAGCCCGGCGTGAAGCCCAGCATGTAAACCAGGTAGTCGGTGCCCGAGTGCAGCCCGATCACCTCGTCCACGCTCATTCCCGCGTGCTCGGCTACCCGCTCGATGTCCGGGCCGTGCTCCCCGCCGTACAGCACGGGCAGCTCCACGACCCTGCCGCCTTCTGCCGACTGCACTCGCTTCGAGTCGAGCTCTACGATCCGCGTCTGCAGGTCTTCCATCGACACGGCCGTGGCGTTGTACTGGACGAGTAGGCTGTCGTATGCCGGTATGAGGTCGACCACGCCGTCGACGCCCGCCTCCTCGATGGCCCGCGCCAGGCTGTGCACCCGCGCGTTCGTCCCGGGGCTGATCTCGTCCCCAAGCTCCACGAGCACCGCCTGGTCCCCCGCCGCCCGAAATACAGGCTCGTTATACATGGTCTTCAAAGCAACAGACGCGCAGCTACACCAGCGAGGCCATCGGAACGACCTCGACGCCGCTCGACTCCAGCCCCTGGCGCACCTGCGCCGCCATCTCCACCGCGCCCGGCGTGTCGCCGTGGATGCAGATCGACGACGCCTCCACGTCGATGCGCTCGCCCGTGATCGCCGTCGCGACGCCCTCGGTCACCATCTGCACGCTCCGATCCACCACCTCGCCCACGTCGTGCAGCACGGCGCCTGGCTTCGAGCGGGACACCAGCGTCCCGTCGGCGTTGAGGGCGCGGTCGGCGAATATCTCCGGCGCGACCTTCATCCCCATCTCAGCCGCGGTCTCGACCCACTTCGACCCGGCCAGCGCCACGAGGATGATGCCGGGGTCGAACTCCAGCGCAGCCTCGCATATGGCCCGCGCCAGGTCCTCGTCGTCCACCGCCTGGTTGTACATCGCCCCGTGGGGCTTCACGTGCTGTAAGCGCTTCCCGGCCGTGAACGCCTGCAGCGCTCCGAGCTGGTACGCCACGTCGCACTTGACCTCGTCAGCCGTCGCGTTCATGTTCCGGCGGCCGAAGCCCACCAGGTCCGGGTAGCTCGGGTGCGCCCCGACGGCCACGCCGTTCTCCTCGGCCAGCTGCACCGTCGTCCGCATCCACGTTGGGTCGCCTGCATGGAACCCGCACGCGATGTTCGCCGAGCTCACGTGGCGGATGATCTCCTCGTCGAGCCCCATCTTGTACATCCCGAAGCTCTCGCCCATGTCGCAGTTCATATCTATGCGAACCGACATCGCCTTACTCCCTGAGCAAACCTGACGATGGCATTATATAACACGGCCCCTGTGGCTCCCGCTCATCCCCTGCTCGCGCCTTGACTGCCATCCGGCCTCTTCATATAGTTAGGGTTGCCCCACGACCCTGGCCCGCCACGGAGGGATGCCCTTGAAAGCCGCCGTCCTGACGGAGATAGACCGCCCCCTCGAAATCATGGACCTGCGGCAGGACCCGCCCAAGGCCCAGGAGGTGCGCGTCAAGACCGAGGTGGCGGGGCTCTGCGCCAGCGACTACCACGTCATGAAGGGCACGGCCATCCAGCCCGTCCCCATCGTCCTGGGACACGAGGGCGCGGGCATCGTCACCGAGGTCGGAGAGGACGTGACCCGGGTGAAGCCCGGCGACCGCTGCATCCTCTCATTCGTCTCCAACTGCGGCCACTGCCGCCAGTGCAGGACAGGCAATCCCCAGCTATGCGACACGAATCTCGAGACCGGCTCCCGGCAATACGACGGCACGGTGCGCCTTCACGACGGCGACACCGAGATCGGCCAGATGAGCAAGCTCGGCGTGTTCGGCGAGTCCCTCGTCGCTCCCCAGCAGGCCGCCCACCCCATCCCTGACGGGGTGCCCATGCACGTCGCGGCCCTCATAGGGTGCTGCGTCACCACAGGCGTCGGCTCCGTCATAAACATACCCGCGGCCAGGGTCGGCATGACCGTCGCCGTCTTCGGGTGCGGCGGCGTCGGCCTCAGCGTCATACAGGGCGCGAGGCTCTTCAACGCCAGCCGCATAATCGCCGTCGACGTCCACGACCACAAGCTGGAGTTCAGCTACAAGTTCGGCGCGACCGACGTGGTGAACTCACGCGAGCAGGACCCCGTCGAGGCCATCAGGGAGATCACCGGCGGCGGCGTGGACATGGCCTTCGACAGCTTCGGCAGCGCCCAGACCACCAACAACGCGGTGCTGGCCCTCCGAAAGGCGGGCACCGCAGTAATGATCGGACTCGGGCACGTCGGCGAGACCACCCCCATCGACATGGTGGAGTTCCTGCGGAACCAGAAGACCCTGGTCGGCGCCTACTACGGCGCGGCCAGCCCCCACGAGACCTTCGACAAGCTGGTCGGCTTCTACCTGAAGGGCCAGCTCGACGTCGACAGCCTCGTCACCAGGACGTACTCCCTGGACGAGATCAACGAGGGCTTCGCCGCCCTCGTGCGCGGCGAGGACGGCCGGGGCATCATCCGCTACTCGTAACCTGCGACCCGAAATACCGGGCCAGCTCGTCCCGGTCGAACCTGGACAGCTCCTCGACTCCCGACCCGGTCGCCAGCCTCAGCCCGGCCGTCGGCTCCGTGAACCTGCCGATCTCCCACGCCTCGACTCCGGCGTCGCCCAGCGCGTCGATCAGCCCTGCAGCGCGCTCGGGCGGAACGGCTGCCAGGAGCGCCCCGGACGCAATCAGGCCCATGGGGGCCAGCCCCAGCGTCTCGCAGATCTCGCGGCACTCCGGCAGCACCGGGATGCTCGCCGCGTCCACCTGCACGCCGAGGCCGCTCGCCGACGCCATCTCCAGCAGCCCCGTCGCGAGCCCTCCCTCCGTCGGGTCGTGCATCGAGCGCGCCCCCGCATCGCACGCTATCTCGGCCTCCCTGCGGACGCTGATGCCCGGCTCGAACAGCAGACTCGCGGCCCGAGTCAGGACCTCCTCGCCCAAGCCTGCAGCCCTAAGCGCCCCGGCTGCCTCACGCGCCAGGATCGCCGTGCCCTCCACCGCGACCCCCTTTGTAAGCACGATGCTGTCCCCCGCCTTCGCCCCTGACGTCAGCACCACCCGTTCCTTAGCCACCTCGCCCAGCATCGCGCCAACCACGATGGGCCGGGGCAGATCGTAGGTCACCTCCGTGTGCCCGCCGACCAGGGTGATGTCGTGCTCGCGGCACGCATTCGAGAGCTGGTCGAATACTGACTCCACCATCGCCCGGTCCGAGCCCTCGGGCAGCAGCAGCGTCGCCATCAGCCACCGCGGCGTCGCGCCCATCACCGCCAGGTCGTTGGCGTTGACCTGCACCACGTACCAGCCGATCAGGTCCGTCGCGAAGGTGATGGGGTCGCTCTTCGCCACCAGGTACCGGTCGCCGAAGTCGATCAGCGCCGCGTCCTCGCCCGGCTGCGGCCCCAGCACGACCCTGGGATCCCGGGCGTCCAGCTTCCCCAGCATCTCCGAAAGCAACTCGAACGGTAGCTTCCCAGCCTCCATAGCCGCACGATGCTACCATAGCCATATGACCCAACCGATGCTGAAAGCCGTCTTCTTCGACCTCTACGGCACCATCGCCGGATTCGAGCCCGGCCGCTTCGAGGTTCAGTCCACGGCCTGCGCCGAGTTCGGGATCACCCTCACGCCGGAGGGCGTCCTGCGGGGCTACGCCGACGCCGACGCCTACATGAGCCGCGAGAACGCCATCCATCACATAGGGCGTCGCACCCCCGCCGAGAGGAACGCCTTCTTCGCGGAGTACCAGCGACGCATCGTCAGGGGCAGCGGCGTCGAGGTCTCCCTCGAGACCGCCGGCAAGATATGGCGCCACATACAACAGATACCCTACGAGCTCGCTCCGTATCCGGACGCAGCACCCACCCTTCGGACCCTCCGGGGCCGCGGCCTGCTGACCGGCCTCATCTCCAACATGGATACCGGCGGCGACCAGCTCGTAGCCAGCCTCGGCCTGGCCGGACTCTTCCACGTTGCCGTCACGTCCGGCGACGCCGGCGCGGCGAAGCCAGACCCCGCCATATTCCGGTCGGCCCTGTCCAGGGCGGGCGTCCATGCGGACGAGGCCGTCCACGTCGGCGATCAACTCTCCTCCGATGTCCAGGGCGCTCTCGCCGTCGGAATCGGCGCCGTCCTGATCGACCGCGACGGGAACCACCCTCGCTACCGGGAGTGCCCGCGCATCGAGAGCCTGTCCGAGCTGCCGGCCCTCCTCGACGGCCAGGGCGGCTGAGACGCGGGCCCGCATGCGAAGGGCCGTGCTCGTCGTGTTAGTCGTATGGCTGATCGGGTGCGCCGCCGGAACCGGCACCGAGCCGACCACCCCGCAGCCGGCACCAACTGCGCCATCGAACGCCGTCGAGCAGCTCACCGGCAGGCTTGTGGCGGAGCTCGCCGCCGATCCCGCCGGCTGGCCGTCCAGGAGCGACTACGAGCTCGCGGTCCTTCCCCTGTTCGACGACAGCCCTGACGCCGTCGACGACGCGCTGGCCGACTTCGACCACTACGCCGCCGTCTACGTGGCCGCCGAGTGCCTGGCAGGACGCGAGACGACCCCGGCCGGATTCAGGGAAATGGTCGGCAGGACCTTCACTCCAGGCAGCGACCGCATCCCCAGAATAGCAGCCGAAGCACAGGCGCTCATCGCGGACATCCTCGCCCACGATCCCCAGAATGCCCAGCCGCGATGCCTCCGCCCCTACGTCATCCCCGTCTCGGCAGTCGAAGCCATATCGGCCCTGCGGCTCGCCCGCCCAATCCTCGCCGCCAACCGCCCCGACCTGCTCCCCTGGCAAATCGACGCCCAACTACGCGACATAGCCCTCTCATGGTTCAGCCGCTCCGAACCCCTCTACGCCTGGGCCTGCTCCCACGACCACACCTGCAGGCTCACCACTCCTCCCAAGGCAGTCCGCTAGACGAAGACCGCGCCCTTCGGCAGGGCGAGAGCCCCCATCCCATTCGGCAAGCTCAGGACAGGCTTAATTTCCCCCTCGGGGGGAAGGGGGACCGCCACGCCGCCCCGCCGGGGAGCCCCCTCATCCTAACCTTCTCCCGCGAGGGGAGAAGGGACCGGCCAGTGGAAGGGGGAGCGCCGCGCCCCGCGCCGGGGAGGGCGGGTTTGAAACCCGCCCCTACGGGAGAACCACAGCCCCCGAATTTGCCGGATTTGTTCCGATCTGTTCCGGAGTGTTCTACGTCGCAGCCAGGGGACCATGTGCCGGGTCTTGTGTGGAGGTCCTCATGGGGAGATAATAGCACGGGCGTTCGTGCTAGTCAAATGGCAGGGGGAGATTAACCGCAGAGGGCGCGGAGGTCGCGGAGGGAAGAGGGGGATTTAACCGCAGAGGGCGCGGAGGTCGCGGAGGGAAGAGGGGGATTTAACCACAGAGGGCACGGAGGTCACGGAGGGGAGAGGGGGATGATGGGGAGGGGGAGCCCCCGCGCCGCCCCTGGGTGGGGGCTCGGGGGCCGGAACGACGATTGGGAGGGAGAGAGAGGGAGGGGATGTGGAGCGGGGGTGGTGGGATGTGGAGCGGGGGTGGACGGATGTGGAGCGTGGATGGACGGATGTGGAGCGTGGATGGACGGATGTGGAGCGGTGACGGACGGATGTGGAGCGGTGATGGACGGATGTGGAACAGGGGTGGCGGGATGTGGAGCGGGGCGATGAAGAGCAAAGCCGCTAGCGCGAGGCCTGTCCGCCCCGGGGCCATTAGGCACCCCCACCGAGTAGCTACCCGCAGCCCCCTCCTGAACATCTTCGATTGTATCGTCCCGGCGGCTCCTCTCGTACCCGACGGTATCACGCCCGCCGCAAATCATGTGTAATATACTTCCCCCGCCCGGCGGCCCTTGCACGTCCCGGGCGACTCCCACAGACAAGGTGCCAGCCAAATGACCTCCAGTCACCCCAATTCCGTCGACGCCCTCGAAGGCGCGCTCGAATGGCGCTGCATCGGGCCCTACCGGGCCGGGCGCGTCGTAGCCGTCGCCGGAGACCCCGTCGACCCGCGCCTCTTCTACTTCGGGTCCGTCGCCGGAGGCGTCTGGAAGTCCACCGACGGCGGGACCTACTGGCAGAACGTATCCGACGGATACCTGAACACCGCCTCAGTAGGCGCGATCGCCATCGCCCAGTCCGACCCCAACGTCATCTACGCAGGAATGGGCGAGACGTGCATCCGCATCGACGTCACCCACGGCGACGGCGTATACCGCTCCGACGACGCGGGCGCGACCTGGAAGCACCTCGGCCTCGACGACACCCGCCACATCTCCCGCGTCCGCGTCCATCCCAACAATCCCGACCTCGTGTACGTCGCCGCATTCGGTCACGCCTTCGGACCCAGCGCCCAGCGCGGCATCTTCAGGTCGAGAGACGGCGGCGAGTCGTGGCAGAACATCCTGTACAAGAGCGATGACGCCGGCGCGGCCGACCTGTCGATGGACCCCAACAATCCCCGCATACTCTACGCCTCCTTGTGGGAGGCCCGGCGCTCCTTCTGGGCCATGAACAGCGGCGGCCCCGGCAGCGGCCTCTACCGCTCCACCGACGGCGGCGACACCTGGGACGAGCTGACCCGCAACCCCGGCCTGCCCGAGGGAGTGGTGGGCCGCATCGGAGTCGCCGTGTCACCCGCCAGAACGGGCCGCGTCTGGGCGCTCATCGAGGCCGAGGACGGCGGGCTCTTCCGCTCCGACGATGGCGGCGAGTCGTGGCAGAAGCTCAACGACACGGAGGACGTGCGCAGCAGGCCCTGGTACTACACCCACGTCTTCGCCGATCCAGTGAGCCCCGATACCGTGTACGTCCTCGCGCCCAAGGCGCTCAGGTCGACCGACGGCGGTACGACCTTCGAGCAGATCAACATGCCCCACTCGGACCAGCACGACCTCTGGATCGACCCGTCCGACACGCGACGGATGATAGAGGGCAACGACGGCGGCGCGTGCGTCACCTACAACGCCGGCGAGACCTGGAGCTCCATCTACAACCAGCCCACGTCCCAGCTCTACTCCGTCGTCGCCGACAACCAGACTCCCTACCGCGTCTACGGCGCACAGCAGGACAACAGCGCCGTCAGCGTCCCCAGCCGCTCGGTCAAGGGGGTGATCCCGTGGGAGGACTGCTACACCATAGGACTGTCCGAGAGCGGCAAGGTGGCCGTCAAGCCGACCGACCCGGACATCGTCTATTCCTCCTACCCCGGCGGTACCCTCCTGAGATACGACCACGGCAGCGGCCAGGTCAGGGCCATCATGGTCTGGCCCGAGTACTACCAGAACTCGCCCCCGAAGCTGAACAGGTACCGCTTCGGCTGGGAGTTCCCCATCACCCTATCGCCTCACGACCCCGACACCCTCTACGCCACCGGCAACATCGCCTTCAAGTCGACAGACGAGGGCACCACCTGGCAGGCCATCAGCCCCGACCTGACTCGGAACGACCCCACGAAGCAGGAGCTGTCCGGCCCCATCACGTCCGAGGGGCCGTGGGGCGAAATCTACTGCACCATATACGCCTTCGCCGAGTCCCCCCTTGAGCCCGGCCTGCTCTGGGCGGGGACCGACGACGGCCTCGTACACGTCTCCCGGGACGGCGGCGGGACCTGGAGCGACGTAACCCCGGACGGCCTGCCCGAGTGGACGATGGTCAGCTTCATCGAGCCGTCCCGCCACGACCCGGCCACCGCCTACCTCGCGGCCACCAGGTACAAGCTCGACGACAACCGCCCCTTCCTCTTCAGGACGAACGACTACGGCGCGACCTGGACTCCCATCGTCGACGGCATCCCAGCCGACGACTTCACCCGTGTCCTCAGGGAGGACCCCGAGCAGCCCGGCTTGCTCTACGCTGGCACCGAGACCGGCGTGTACGCATCCACCGACGACGGCGCCAACTGGACCCGCATGCAGCTCAACCTGCCCATCGTGCCCATATACGACCTCGAGGTGAAGGACGCCGATCTGGTCGCCGCCACGCACGGGCGCTCCATCTGGGTGCTGGACGACCTCACCCCGCTCCGCCAGTCCGCCGCTGGTGCGCCCGCTGCTACGCACCTCTACGAGCCGCGCCCGGCCACGCGCTTCATGAAGCAGCTAGGCTCCATTGTGGAGTCGGGCCCCGGCAAGCACTACGCCAGCGACATCCTGGGAGCCCCCGCGTCCTGGACCGAGAGCGCAGACAGCGATGGCCGCACGACCAGGAAGGGACTCGACTCCGGCGTGAATCCGCCAGAGGGTGCGGCCGTCGATTTCCATCTCGACGCCGCTCCGGAGGGCGAGGTCGCCGTCGAAGTGCTGGACGACGCCGGCACGGTCGTCAGGCGTCTCTCGACCTGCGGTGAGGGCGCGGACAGGCTGAACGCCAGGACGGGCCTGAACCGCACCTGGTGGGACCTGCGATACACGACCTCCGAGGACCTCCCGGACGAGGCCGGCGGCGCGAGCCCCTTCGGCGCGGCCAAGATCGCCCCACTCGCCTCTCCGGGCACCTACACCGTCAGACTCACAGCCGGTGGCGAGTCCCGCACGGCCCCTCTGGAAGTCCTCATGGACCCGCGCTCGAATGCCGCCCAGGCCGACCTGGACGCACAGCTCGCCCTCCAGCTCCGCATACGCGACAGGTACGACGAAACGAGGGACCGCGTGCTGTCCATCCGCGCCATCAAGGTCCAGCTCGACGAGTGGGAAAACCGGGCCGGTGAGGGCGCCCCTGAGGAGATAGGAGCGGCCGCTTCCCGCATCCACAAGAGACTCTCGGACGCCGAGAACGAGATCGTCCCCTTCAGGTCCGCGGGCGAACAGCCCAGGGGCATACCCGTCGGCCTCTTCGCCAAGCTCAAGGAGCTCATGGGCATCGTAGCCGGCGCCGACTGGCCCCCCACCGCCGCCTCCTACGAGCTCCTGGACGACCTATCAGCCCGCCTCCAGACCCAGTTCGACACCGTCCAGGACGTAGTCGACAACGACATTCCAGCCTTCACGGCCATCCTGGAGGAACTAGAAGTCCCCACTATCACAACGGATTAGGGTGGCGGCTCGCCTAAGCTTGTCATTCCGACCGCAGGGAGGAATCTAAGGTGCACGCGGTCGAGTCATTGGGCCCTGTGCAGCTACGATGCCAGTCCTTATGGCAATGACCTTAGATTCCTCACTACGCTTCGCTACGTTCGGAATGACAGGGAGGGTCAACCCCATTCCCCCACTAGCTCATAGCTCGTGCTCCGCCCGCCTGCCCGGCTCCGCTCCATGATGCCGTGCGTCACCAGCTCCTGGATGTCCCGCAGCGCCGTATCCTGCGAGCACTTCGCCAGCTTCGCCCACTTCGACGTCGTGAGCTTGCCCTTGAACCCGCCGTCCAGCAGTCGCCCGATCACCAGCCGCTGCCGGTCGTTGAGCGGTACGCGGGCGGCGCTCTCCCAGAAACGCGCCTTTGCAAGCACGCCCGAGAGCGTCCCCTGCGCGTCGTCGACGGCCCTCCCCAGGCACGCCAGGAACCACTCCTGCCACCCCGTCACGTCCAGCGTCCCACCCTGCGTCCGTTCGAGGATGTTGTAGTAGTCGTCCCGCTCCCGCATGATCTGCGTCGACATGCTGTAGAAGCGCTGCGAGGTGCCCTCCGAGCGCGCCAGCGCCATGTCCGCCACCGCCCGCGCTATCCGGCCGTTGCCGTCGTCGAATGGGTGGACCGTCACGAACCACAGGTGGGCCAGCCCGGCCTTGAGCACCCCGTCGATCTCCGAGGGCGCGTTGAACCAGCCCAGGAACGCCCCCATCTCCCGGTCGAGCCTCGTCGCGGGCGGCGCCTCGTAGTGCACCCGCTCCCGGCCCATCGGCCCCGACACCACCTGCATCGGCCCGCCGCTGTCGTCGCGCCATGCGCCGACCGTGATCCGCCTCATGCCGCTCTGCCCGGCCGGGAACAGCGACGAGTGCCAGGCGTGCAGGCGCTGCTCGGTAAGGGGCTGGGCGTAGCTCGTCGTCGCGTCCATCATCATCTCGACGATGCCGTCCACGTTGCGGTCCACGTGCCTGAGGCCGCCTACGTCCATCCCTAGGCGCCGGGCCACCGAGGAGCGCACCTGCTCCCCGTCGAGCCTCTCTCCCTCGATCTCGCTGCTCTTGATCACGTCGCCCGTGATGGTCTCGAGCACGGCCTCCTGCCGCACGTCGAAGCCGAGGTCCTCCATGCGGCCCAGCAGGCGCCCCTGTCGATGCCTGATCTCCGCCAGCGGCCCGGCCAGTCCGCCCTCGTCCCACCGGAAGCTGGGCCAGCCGGGGTCGTCGTGGATGTACTTTCTCCGCATCATTTGCGGAGATTATACGCCTAATCTCCGGACAGCGCAATAATCACCGCAAGGTTTGCGGAGATTAGGCCCTTTATTCTCCGCAAACCTGCCGAACCCGGCCCAAAGCGGCCCGCTACAGGTACTCCTTCAGCCGCCCCGCCAGCTTCGCCGTCATCCCCGGCACAGCCGCTAGCTCCTCCGCCTGCGCCTCCCGGATGCCCTTGACCGAGCCGAACTTCCGCAGCAGCAGGCGCCGCCGCTTCGGCCCGATTCCCGGCACGCCGTCCAGCGCAGACGACGCCGAAGCCTTCGACCGGCGCTGCCTGTGGAACGTGATGGCGAACCTGTGCGCCTCGTCCCGCGCCCGCTGCACCAGGAACAGCGCCTTGGAGCCCCGCGGCAGCACTATGGGCTCCGGCGTCTCCGGCACGAACAGCTCCTCGTTCTCCTTGGCCAGGCTCGCCAGCGGCACCGACTCCACACCCAGCTCCAGGAACACCTGCAGCGCTGCCCCCAGGTGCCCTTTCCCCCCGTCGATGAGCACCAGATCCGGCACCGTCGCCCAGCCGTCCTTCTCCGTGCTGCCGTTCTCGCCGGCCGCCTTGCCCAGCCGCTTGAACCGCCGGGAGAGCACCTCCCGCATCATCGAGTAGTCGTCGATCCCGTCCACCGACTTGATCTTGAAACGGCGGTAGTGCTTCGTCAGGGGCTTGCCCTCCTCGAACACGACCATGCTGCCCACGGGGTTCGTGCCCCGCGTGTTCGATATGTCGTAGCACTCGATCCGGTTCGGCGGGCGCGGCAGGCTCAACGCCTCCTGAAGCTCGCCGATCCCCTCCTCCGAGTCCCCCCGGGCCACGCGCCGCACCCTCAGCTGCTCCAGGCCCTCAACAGCGTTCTCCGCCACCATCTCCACCAGCTTCCGCTTCTCGCCCCGCTGAGGGACGTACACCCGCACCTTGCCCTGGCGCTTCTGCCCCAGCCACGACTCCAGCGTCTCCGTCTCCACCGTGGCGTGCTGGGTCAGGATGCGCGGCGGCACGAAGGGATTGGCGCTGTAGAACTGCTCGATGAACGCCGTGATCACCGCCCCCGGCTCGTCCTCGGCCGGGCTCGCCATGATGAAGTTGTCGCGGCCGACCAGCTTCCCCTCACGGATGAAGAAGATCTCCACCCAGGCCTCGCCCCCCTCGATTGACAGGCCTACGGCGTCGATGCTGTCCGGGCTCAGGTGCAGCACCTTCTGGCCCGCGCTCACCGTCTCGATGGCCCTGTACTGGTCGCGCAGCACCGCCGCCCGCTCGAACTCCAGCCGCTCAGCCGCCTCCTCCATCTGCCGCGCAACCTGCTTCGCCACGCGGTCCGTCCGCCCCCTCAGGAACAGCGCCACGTGGTCGATGACCTCCCCGTACCCCTCCTTGTCGACCGCGCCGATGCAAGGCCCCACGCACCTGTGGATGTGGTAGTCGAGGCAGGGCCTCGCGTCCGTGCCGGTGATCGTCTTGGTGCACGAGCGGTACGGGAACAACTTCTTGAGCAGCGCCAGGGTCCTCCGCACGCTGTAGGCGCTGGCGTATGGCCCGAAGTACAGCGACCCGTCGTTCGTCTGCCCACGCGTTATGTAGACACGCGGAAAGTCCTCAGACGTGTCGATCTTGATGAACGGGTAGCTCTTGTCGTCC
Source organism: Dehalococcoidia bacterium (assembly GCA_965204975.1). Lineage (GTDB taxonomy): Bacteria > Chloroflexota > Dehalococcoidia > Lucifugimonadales > CAJWER01. Next base: position 2,066,032 of record OZ242024.1, on the reverse strand, counting down.
TTCAGCCGCGAGTTGTACGGCGGCTTGTTCTCCTTGATCAGGTTGCACTCGAGAAGCACCGCCTCCTCGTCCGACTCCGTCAGGATGAACTCGAAGTTGGCGATCTTCGGGATCATGCTCCGGACCTTCGGGTACGGGCTGGCCTTCTTCCCGAAGTAGCTCCGGAGCCGGTTTCGCAGGTTCCCCGCCTTCCCGACGTACAGCACCCCGCCCAGCTTGTCCCGCATCAGGTACACACCCGGCTTCGACGGGACCGCCCGCAGCAGCTCCGAGAAGTCCTGCTTCCCGAGCACCATCACATTCCTCTTGGCCTGGCCGTCCATCGCCTATCCAGAACCCCCTGCCCAATACTACCACCGCGCCCGCTCCGGCCTCATTCCCCGAGGAGACCTTTGAATAACTCCACATGAGGCCCGAATGCCGCATGGGAGGCATTGCCTTCATAGCTGAGCCCCGCCCCCCTGGGTTCCGGCCTGCGCCGGAACGACGCCCCCGTGCCCGAAAGGCCAGGTAGCCCCGTACCGCGCGCCGTTGACGGCATCCGGGCGCTCTGCATATACTCACTTCCGGTTGATACCCCTCAAGCTCCGCGTCAAGAACTTCATGTGCTACCGGGACAACGTCCCGGAGCTCGACCTGCACTCCATCCACGTCGCATGCCTCTGCGGCGACAACGGCCACGGCAAGTCCGCACTCCTCGACAGCATCACCTGGGCCCTCTGGGGCAAGTCCCGGGCCCGCACCCACGACGAGCTAGTTCACCAGGGACGCTCCGACATGGCCGTCGACCTCGAATTCTCGGCAGGGGCCCAGCGGTACAGGGTCAGCAGGCGGTACTCCCGGCGCAGCAGCCAGGGCCACACCGTCCTCGAGTTCCAGGTCTCGTCCGGCAACGGCTTCACCCCCGTCACCCTCAACTCCGTCCGCGAGACCGAGGAGCACATCCGCAACACCCTTCACATGGACTACGACACCTTCGTCAACACCGCGTTCCTGCTCCAGGGCAAGGCCGACATGTTCACCGCCAGCACAGCCGCGAAGCGCAAGGAGGTCCTCGCCGAGGTCCTCGACCTGGCCTACTACGAGACCCTCGAGGAGCGTGCCAGGCAGCGCAGCCGCGAGATCCAGGGGCGTATCGAGAGGGCCGATACCGGCGTCGACATACGCGCGGCTGAGGTGGCAGGGCGGGAGGAGCAAGAGCAGGCCCTGGCCGAGGTGAATGCCCGGATACAGGTCCTGGAGACCCGGGCCGGTGACGCCCAGGCCCTGCACCGCCGCCTGGAGGAAGCCGTCACGGCCCTCCGCGCCAGGGAAGCCGCGCTTCAGGACCTGGAGCGCCGCATCTCCAACGCCGAGGCGGACATGGCCGAGATCGCCCGGCGAATTCCGGAGACCCGCAGGCGCGTGGAGGCGGCCGGGGACCTGGTCGGCAGGGAAGCCGATATCCGGCGGGGCTTCGATGACCTCGCCGCCGCGCGGCGCGAGGTCGAGCGCCTCCGCGACGCAGCCCTCCAGGCGGCCGACCTCGAGGGCAGAATCGCCGAGCTCGACAAGACCATAGTCGTGGAGCGCATCCGGCTCTCCGGCGACATCGAGCGCGTCCGGGCCCGGATCGCAGACGAGCTGGAGCCGAAGGCCGCTCGTGTGCCAGCCATCGAGTCCGAAATAGCCGGCGTCGAGCATGAAGAGCACGCCCTCGACGCGGCGGAATCAGACATCGAGGCGCAGAGACGCGAGATCGACCGGCTGGCCGAAGAGCGGGACGCCCTCAACACCGCCATGGAAATGAGGACCGGGATCGAGGCCCGCAAGGCCCAGGTCGAGCGCGAGATAGCCGTCCAGGAGGCGCAGGTCAGGGCGGCCGTCGAGCACCAGGCCAAGAGGACGGAAGAGCTTTCCCGGGCTGCGGGCGGCCTCGACGCTGTCAGGCAGCAGCTTGAGGGCCTCGCCCGGGAGGAGTCGGCCGTCGACGCCGAGGCCGCCGAAATCGACGCCCTTAGGGGCGTTGCCGAGAGCGCCGCCGCCCGGATGGACCAGCTCAGGCAGGCCAACAGGGACCTGCTCGCCGAGATGGAGGATACCCGCCGCAAGTTCGACATTCTGGACGACGACCAGGCTATCTGCCCCGTCTGCAAACACCCACTGGGGGCCGACGGCAGGGAACACCTCAAGGCCGAGTACGAGCAGCAGGGCCTGCAGGGCAAGGAGCGCTACTCGAAGAACCGCGCTGAGTTCGACAGGCTAGAGAGCAGGCATGCCGCACAGTTGGAGCAGGTCGGCGCCCGCACGGCTGCCCTCGATCAGCGGCGGCGCGCCGCCGCCCAGAAGCGGGCGTCCCTGGAGGAACGTCTGCAGGAAGCCGTCAGGGCAAAGGATGAGCTTGTCACTGCGGAGGCGTGGCTTGCCCAGCTTCGCGCCAACCTCAAAACAGGCAGCTTCGCACACGAGGAGAGGGCAAGGCTCAGGGACATCGAGGACGAGCTGGCCGCCGTCGATTACGACCCCGAGCGCCGCAGGGAGATCGACCGCGCCATGACCGGCCTGCGGACCGCCGTGGATGCAGGGCAGGCCGACCTGAATCGCAGGCGCACGGAGCTACGGACGAGAAGGGCCGTCCTCGCCTCGGACCTGGAGGACTCGAAGCGCGCCTCCGAGGAATTGGGCCCCCAGCGCCGACGCCTCCAGGAGCTCGACCTCACAATCGCGTCCGAGGACTTCGCACATGAGGAGCGCCGCCAGGTCGAGGCGCTCAGGGCCGGGCTGGCCGACCTCGACTACGACCCGGAGGAGTACAGTGCCGCCCGCGCGGCCGCCGGCGGCCTCGAACACTACGACGAACTCGGCCGGCGGCTTGACGAGGCGAAGGCCGCCCTGCCCCGCGAGCGCGAGTCCCTGGCCGCCGACACCAAGATGCTGGAGAGGCGCAGCTCGGACCTCCAGGCAGACCGGGACAGGAGCGAGGAGCTGCGGATCCAGGTGGCCACCATGCCCGACAGGGAACGCGAGCTCTCAGAGGCAGGGCAGGCTCGCACCTCTCTCGAAAACCAGGTCCGCGAAGCCGCCATAGAGCAGGGGCGGCTCGGCCGCGAGCTCGACCGGCTCGACCGGCTCCAGGCCCAGATCGACCGACTCCAGGCCGAGCGCAAAGAGCTCGCCGACCGCAAGTCGATCTACGACGACCTCGCGGTAGCCTTCGGGCGCAACGGCATCCAGGCCCTCATGATCGAGAACGCCATCCCCCACCTCCAGGAAGACGCCAACGAGCTCCTGGGCAAACTCACCGAGAACCGCATGTCCCTCAAGCTCCAGGTCATGGAGGGCCGCAGGGTGCGCGGCGTCGCATCCGAAGAGCTGGACATCCGCATATCCGACGAGGTGGGCACACGCAGCTACGAGATGTTCAGCGGCGGCGAGGCCTTCCGCATCAACTTCGCACTCCGCATCGCCCTCTCGAAGCTCCTGGCGCGCAGGTCAGGCGCGCCCCTGCCCATCCTATTCATCGACGAGGGCTTCGGCTCCCTCGATAGCGTGGGGCAGGAGCACCTCAAGGAAGCCATCCAGTCCATACAGGCCGACTTCGAGAAGATCATCGTGATAACCCACGTCGAGCAGGTCAAGGAGGCCTTCCCCGTCCGAATCGAGGTCACCAAGACCCCGTCCGGCTCCACCTTCGCCATAGCGTAAGAGCCGGCCTCCACCACGCCTGGAGGCCGACACGATTTTCGTCTCCCTATGTGTTTTTCATACAATGCTTAGACAATATAAAGACGGCTGGTTTATGAAACAGAATTCACGAAAAATAGGCCCATAAAACCCTTGTGACCTCCCTGGTGGCGGCGTAGAATTTCCTGTTGTGCGGCGGATTTCGACGCGACTCAGAGCGCCAGATCCACTCAAGGCCCACCGGAGAATATGTCGGACCGGAGCAGAGTCCGACGCGGTTTGATTCTGGCACGGATCCTGGCTCTCACATTCGCCCACAAGTGGCTCCTCGCCATCTGCCTCCTCTGCGTCTCCGGCGCTACCGCAGCGTACCTCGTGCTGCCCTGGCTCTTTGGGATCGCCATCGACGAGGTCGACAGGAGCTTTGGCGGCGGCTCGGTCTCCGAGGCCACTATCCTCTCGATCTCCCTCACGATCCTGGCCGTGAGCCTCATCAGGGGCGCTCTGACCTTCGGCCAGACCTACTTCGGCGAGCGCCTGTCCCAGGCCGTCGCCTACGATATCCGCAACAGGTTCTACGGCCACGTCCAAAACCTGAGCTTCAAGTTCCACGACACCTACCACACGGGCAACCTGATGTCACGGGCCATCACAGACGTGGAGGCCTTCAGGATGTTCATTATGTCCAGCCTGGTCCGCTCTCCATACTTCGCCATACTCTTCTTCGCGACGGCCGGCATACTAATCTGGATGGACTGGGTCCTGGGCCTCGTGGCGCTCAGCTTCATGCCCGTGCTGGTAATCCTCACCGCTGTCCTCCGGATGCACCTCAGGAGAATATGGCTGCGCGTCCAGGAGGACATGGCCGACCTCAGCACCACCCTCCAGGAGAATATGACCGGCGTCCGCGTGGTCAAGGCCTTCGCCGCCGAGCGCCACGAGGAGGCCAAGTACGAGGCGAGCAGCGCGGCGGTCTCCGACGACATGGTCAGGGCATCCCGCATCCAGGCCCTCAACACGTCCGTGATGGTCTTCGTGTACCTCGTGGTAATCGGGCTGATACTGGGGATCGGGGGCATGAGGGTGATCAACGGCCACATGTCGCCCGGCGACCTGGCCAGCTTCCTCTTCTACATGCAGATACTCGCCCTCCCCGTCCAGAGCGCGGGCATGGTCATCAACTCCTACGCCAGGGCCTACTCCGCCGGGCAGCGACTCTTCGAGGTCCTCGACTACAGGTCCCACGTGGAGGAATTCCCCGGCGCCCGTGAGATGCCCAAGAGCAGCGGTCACGTCCGGTTCAACGACGTTTCCTTCAGCTACGACGGCCGCACGCCGACCCTCCGGAACATCGACATCGACGCCTCTCCAGGCAAGGTCGTCGCCCTCGTCGGCGCCCCCGGCAGCGGTAAGAGCACCCTGGTAAACCTGCTGCCACGGTTCTACGACATCACGTCGGGCAGCATCACGTTAGACGGCGTCGAGATACAGGAGACCACCCTGAAGTCCCTCAGGAGCAATATAGGAATGGTGCAGCAGGACGTGTTCCTCTTCACCGCCTCGCTTAGGGACAACATCGCCTATGGCCGAGAGGATGCGACTATGGACGAGATAGTCGCCGCGGCGCGCGTCGCCCAGCTCGACGACTACATACAGGGCCTCGATGACGGCTACGACACCGAGGTCGGCGAGCGCGGCTCGACCCTGTCCGGTGGCCAGCGGCAGCGCATGTCAATCGCCAGGGCAGTACTGCTCGACCCGCCGGTACTCATCCTCGACGACTCCACCGCCAGCGTAGACGCCAACACGGAGGAGAAGATCCGCACGGCCATGGAGGCCGTCATGAAGGACAGGACCACCTTCGTAATCGCCCACAGGCTCAGCACGGTGCACAAGGCCGACGAGATCATAGTCCTCGACAGGGGGCGGATCGCCGAGCGCGGCACCCACGAGGAGCTGCTGGACAGGGGCGGCGCGTACAGGCGCATCTACGAGCTCCAGCTCAGGCCCCAGGAGGAGGTCATGATGGAGTTCGACGTTCCGGCTGAGACTGAGGCGGCGATCCGATGATGTCCGGCGCAGGCTCCTTCATGCGCCAGGCCTCCCGCGACTCGGGCAGGCTGGACGACGAGGTATTCGGCCAGGCCTTCAACTACCGTGTAGTGGCCCGCATGGCCCCCTACCTCATGCCCAACAAGGCCATGGTCTCCGTGGCGGTCGTCTCGATGCTCGTCTTCACGGCAACCTCGGTCGCGGTCCCGTGGCTCATCGGCAAAGCCATCGACGAGTTCATTACCCAGGGCGACTTCACCGGCCTGATGTGGATAGTTGCCCTGTTCATGGGCAACGCCATGCTCAACTGGGGCGCAAACTTCACCCAGGAAATTACCATCGCCAGCGTCGGCCAGAACCTGCTCTACCGGCTCCGCGGCGACATGTTCCACAACCTCCAGAAGCAGTCTGTCTCCTTCTACGACAAGAACGAGGTTGGGCGCATCATGTCGCGCGTCCTGGGTGACGTATACCAGCTCCAGGAGTTCCTGGGCGTGGCGGTCATCACGGTGGGCAACATGCTGAGCCTGGTCGGCATCGTTGGTGTGGTCCTCTACCTCAGCATCCAGCTTGGGCTCATATCACTGGTCACAATCCCCTTCCTCATACTCGTCATGTTCGTTTGGCAGCCCTTCGCGCGCAAGGCGTTCATGCGCGTCCGGCGTGCCGCAGCCATCGTCAACGGAAGCCTGAACGAGAACATCTCAGGCGTCAGGGTCGTCCAGGCCATGAACCGCCAGGAGCGCAACGCCGAGATCTTCGAGACCAAGAACCGGGAGAACCACAACGCCGCCGTCCACGCCTCCGGCATCTCGTCCGGCCTACTCCCCAGCGTCGACATGCTCACCGCCATATCGATCGGCCTCGTGCTCTTCTTCGGTGCAAGGATGGTGGGCAGCAGCGCGCTGGAGGTCGGCGCGCTGGTGGCGTTGGTCATGTATATCCAGCGCTTCTTCGACCCCATCCGGAGCCTGACGATGCAGTACACCCAGCTCCAGCGGGCAATGGCCTCCGGCGTCCGCATATTCGAGCTGCTCGACACGAAGCCGGACCTGGAGGACAATCCCGGCGCACGGGACTTCCCGCCCATCAAGGGCCAGATCGAGTTCAGGGATGTCCGCTTCGGCTACGCAGATGGCCAGGACGTGCTCAAGCGGGTGAACATGCACGTGCAGCCGGGCCAGACCGTCGCGGTCGTGGGCCCCACCGGCGCGGGCAAGACCACCCTCGTCTCCCTGCTGTCCAGGTTCTACGACGTGGAGGAGGGCCGGGGCGCGATTCTGATCGACGGCCTCAACATCCGGAACAGGACGCGCGAGTCACTGGCCCGACAGGTCAGCATGGTGCTGCAGGAGCCCTTCCTCTTCACGGGCACCGTCAGCGAGAATATCAAGTACACCCACCAAGACGTGTCCGACCAGGACATGATCGCCGCGGCCAAGGCCGTCGGCGCGCACGACTTCATCGAGAGGCTGGAGGACGGCTACGACACCCTCCTGCACGAGCGCGGGGTGAACCTCAGCGTCGGCCAACGCCAGCTCATCAGCTTCGCCAGGGCCATCGTCGACGACCCGCGCATCCTGATCCTCGACGAGGCGACCGCCAACATCGACAGCTACACCGAGATGCTCATCCAGAAGGCCCTGCAGACCCTCCTCGAGGGCCGCACGGCCATTGTCATTGCCCACCGGCTCTCGACCATACGCGGCGCGGACAAGATCGTCGTGCTGAACCACGGCGAGGTCGAGGAGGTCGGCGACCACGACGAGCTCATGGACCGCAACGGCCTCTACGCCCACCTCTACTCCATGAACTTCGCCGCCCTGAAAGCAGCCATCCCCGAATAGCTCTGGGGCTCAAGCCTCCTGGGGAGTCAGGGATCATGCTATGTGTATACGCTGCGCATCTGCCAGGCGTCGAGGGAGCGCAGCTTCGCGGGGCTGCCCTGGGCCCGCAGCGATACGCCGGTGCTGTCCTCTCGGCCGGGATAAACACGGACGGCGACGCACTGCTTCCCGTTCGCGAACACCTCCACCACGCTGCGATCGATGAACACACGGAGCCGGAGCGGCTCGTCCGGTTCGAGCAGGATGGGGGCCGTCTCCGGGGCGCGGGAGAGCGCGCCGGGCAGGGTCGACGAGTAGGATGAATCGAGGGTGAGCAGGCTCTCGAACCGGTCGACCGGCCTCGGGCGCTTGAAGCCCCGGATGGCGACCTGGCCGGTGTGGTGGACCGCGCCGGGCTGTACGGATGGGGCCTGAACCTTGAACCCGCGGTCCTTGTAGAAGGCGATGCGCGTGTGCTCCTCCCGGCCCGGCGACCGCAGCACGTTCAGCTCGACCATCGGCGCGTCACCGGGGTCGATCTCGAGCGCCAGCTCCATCGCGCTGCCCTCGATGCCGTCCAGCACCACCTCCTCGTTGGCGGGCAGCGCGGTCGCGCCGACCTGCCGATGGTCGTACCTCAGGGACTCGATGTCGCCGGCGGGCTCGACCCGCACGTCGTCGTCGCCCGCGAGGGTGAGACGCCTGGGTAGCGTCATGATCTGGTTCCAGCCCTCGGAGGGAAACCCGGGGTTCATGTTGAACAGCACTATGATCCCGCCCTGCCCGTCGGGCGTGGCGGAGGGGGCGTGGACGCCCGACGGGTTGGACGGCCCGAAGTTGAACAGGCCGTGGGACGTGACGACCAGCTTGTCGCGCTCGTCGTCGTAATCGCCCAGCAGGTACTGGCCGCCGCTCATGTGGCTGTAGAAGATGAGAATGTGCCGGTCGCCGATGGGCCAGAAGTACGGGCAGGCCCCGTCGTCGCCCACGAGCGTAAACATGTCGTCCTCGGTGAGGGGGTGCAGGTACTCCCAGGTCTCCAGGTCCTTCGATCGGAAGACGAAGTCGGCCGCGATCCGCTGGCCGCCGGGCCCGTCGGTCAGCGTGCCGCCCGAGAGGGAGTAGTAGACGCCGTCCTTCTTCCAGATGCAGGGGTCGAAGACCGTGTACTTCCTGGGCGAGCCGGCGTGCTCCGGGATGGGGATGACCGGCTCGCCTGTGACCTTCTCCCAGTTGAGCAGGAGCGGGTCGCTGGAGACGGCGACCATGTTGCCGACCTGCGTCCCGTGGTATATCGCTATCACCCGGTCGTCCTCGGCGAGAGCCCCGCCGGAGAAGCAGCACTCCTCCGGGTCGGGGTAGATGGCGTACGGGAGGTCGCGCCAGTGGACCAGGTCGTCGCTGACGGAGTGACCCCAGTGCGGCCTGGGATCTTCCGGCGGGTAGCCCTGGTAGAACAGGTGCCACCGGCCCCCCCAGAAGCAGAGCCCGTTGGGGTCGTTCAGCGTGTTCTCGGGGCTGACGAAGTGGTACAGCGGGCGGTGCGGGTCGGCCTCGAATGCCCTTCGCGACGCGGCCATGCGCCGAACCATCGGGTTCTCGCGAAGCTGGGCCTCCTGCTCGTCGAGGGTGTCCGCGAAGCTGTACCTGGGAGCGAGGGACGCGCGGTCAGGGCTGCTCATGGTGACTCCTTATCGTGTAATCCGCCTGAGTACATCGCCAGCCGGTGCGTCCGGCGATGACCGGTATAATCGTCCCATTCCCGAGCCGGTGCAAGAGCCAAGATTTACAGGGCCAAGCATGTAAAGATAGCCGGGCGCGCCGCCCTGGTGCTGATCGTGCTCCTGTCCGCGGGTTACGCCGGCGTCTCCTACCTGATCGCCTCGGGCGTCACCGCCGCCGAGCGGGAGGAGCAGCATGACCACCCCAGCGACTACGGCCTCATGTACGAGGACGTGGAGTTCCTCTCGCGCAAGGGCGACGTCACCCTGGAGGGCTGGTACCTGCCGTCCATCTGCTGTGGCCCCACGGTTATCATGGTGCACGGCATAACGGGAAACCGGTCGAGCGGCGAGGCGACCGAGTTTGCGGCCGAGCTGGTGGCGTCGTGCTTCAACGCGCTGCTGTTCGACCTGAGGGCCCACGGCACGTCCGGCGGCGACAGGCTAACGGGCGGCATCGACGAGGCGCAGGACGTGCTGGGCGCCTACGACTACCTGCGGTCGCGGGGCATTCGCCAGCGCGACATCATGGTGCTGGGCAGGTCGATGGGGGCAGGCGCGTCCGTGCTGGCTGCAGTGGCGGAGCCTGAAATCGGGGCGCTGGTCCTGGACGGCACCTACGCCGACGTGACGGACCTGGTGGCCTTCGAGGTAGCGCGTAAGACGCCGGTGCCGGAATGGGCCGCGCCGGTGTTCATCCCGGGCGCGAGCCTGCTTGCCGATATGCTGTACGGCTTAGACATGGGCCTGCTGGTCCCCGAGCGGGAGGTCGAGTCCATCGACCACCCAATCTTGGTGATCCACGGCGGCGCCGACACGCGCATCCCAACGGAGCACGGCGTACGCGTACACTGGGCAGCCCACCCCGGAAGCGAGCTGTGGATCACGCCCGGCACCGACCACGGCGACTCGTTCCTGAACTTCCCGGAGGAGTACGTGGAGCGGGTGGTGTCCTACTTCGCGTCGCGTGTAGGTGAGGAGTAGCGAGTGGACCAACATTCTTGTATTGATGAGTACTCAGGCTGCGCAGCCACCTCAAAGCTGTCATTCCGAGCGCCAGCGAGGAATCTAGAGACGTCTGGCTACCGATCTGCGTCGTCTGAGGGCAACGACCTTAGGTTCCTCACTCCGTTCGGAACGACATGGTGGCTGCGTTGCGTAGTCAACGCTTCCTGCGGCCCGCGCCAGCCTGCCAAGGGGTGACAGCAAAGGAGAGACAACGTGGATAAGGACCGAGAATCAAAGCGGTCGTTTGGCGTGGTGGTCGAGGCGGATGTTGGGGCGGGGATGCGGGATGGGACGGTGCTGCGGGCGGACGTGTACCGGCCGGATGCACAGGGCAGGTATCCCGTGCTGTTGCAGCGGACGCCTTACTCCAAGGAAAGCGAGAATTGCGTGGAGCAGGGGCACAAGCTCGCGGAGCGGGGCTACGTGGTAGTGCAGCAGGACGTGCGGGGGCGCTACAGGTCGGACGGCGAGTTCCAGCCCGGCTTCTTCAGCGCCGACCACCGCGACGCCGAGGATGGCTACGACACGGTGGAGTGGGCGGCGGGGCTGCCGTGGTCGACCGGCAAGGTGGGCACGTTCGGCGGGTCGTATTGCGGCTGGACACAGTGGGAGCTGGCCCACACGCGGCCTCCCCACCTGGCGGCGATGATCCCCAGCGCGATCGCGGCCAATCTGCTGGACCGGGAGATGTCCGGGGTGCTGAGGCTGGGACGCATCCTGTGGTGGAGCACCAACACGCTCGCGCCCGACGTGCGCCGGCGGCTGGGCGAGACGGGGCCGGCTACGACCGACGAGGCGGAGAGGCTCTACCTGGAGCGGGACAGGAACAAGTGGCTGTGGCACCTGCCGCTGGCGGAGATACCGGACGCCGTACTGTCTGGGGTGGGTAAGCACTGGCGGAGCTGGCTCGCCGACCACGCTTCGGACCACTTCGGTTTCCTCGACCGCCACCGCGACGTGGCGGTCCCGGCGCTGACGACGACCGGCTGGTACGACCAGCAGATCGGCGCGATCAAGAACTTCACGGGCATGAGGGCGAACGGCATGACCGAGGAGTCTAGGAACGGGCAGCGGCTGATCGTCGGGCCCTGGACGCACACGACCGACTTCTCGTCGAGCGTGGTGGGCGAGCTGGACTTCGGACCGGAGGCGGTGCGCGACTTCTACGGGATGGCCGACGACTGGTTCGGACACTGGCTGAAAGGCGAGGACACCGGCGTGGAGGATTGGCCGCCGGTGCAGCTATTCGTCATGGGCGCGAATCGCTGGCGCGAAGAGGAGGACTGGCCGCCGGCGGGCGCGGAGTACACGGACTACTTCCTGCACGAAGGCGGAAAGCTGGGCCAGCACGCGCCGTCGGACGAGCTGCCCGACTCCTACGACTATGATCCGCGCGACCCGGTGATGACGCTCTACAGCCCGCCGGGCCAGCAGGAGCCCCAGGACCAGCGGGCGCTGGACGGCAGGCGGGACATCCTGACGTACCAGTCGGACCCCGTCGACGAGCCTGTCGAGGTGACCGGGCCGGTCACGGTCCACCTGTGGGCTGCGTCGTCGGCCAAGGACACGGACTTCGTCGTTAAGCTGATGGACGTGTGGCCGGACGGCTTCGTGCAGGAGCTGTGCTACGGGATCGTTCGCGCTCGCTACCGCGAATCGTTCGCCAGCCCGTCGCTCATCGAGCCGGGGAGGGCGTACGAATACGCCATACAGGTCAACCCGACGAGCAACCTGTTCAGGCGGGGCCACCGCATCCGGCTGGATGTGTCGAGCAGCGACTTCCCGAACTTCGACCGCAACCACAACACTGGCGGTAACGACTACTTCGAGTCGACACTGGCGACCGCACGCCAGACGGTCTACCACGACGGGCAGCGGCCTTCGCGGGTGGTGCTGCCGGTGATTCGCTAGGGTCGACTGGGGCAGAGCGTAACGCCCTGGACGGGGCGGGCTATGCTGCGGCGTCGGGTGCACATGGTCGGGGATTACGGCCGTCCTGCGAGGAGGGTGGACGTGATGGTGTTCCCGGTCTCCTGCTGCTACTTGAGCTCCCTCTCTATCCGTGCAAGTGACTCCAGGATCACCTTTTGATTCTGGAGGACTACCCTCATCTGCTCCTTCAGCGTTGGTGTTGGAACGACGTCAGGCTGGGATTCGGGGCAGTCGTCCGAGGCAGAACCTGCCGTCACCGTATCGGCATTGAGGACTGTCAGGTCCTCGCTGTCGTAATAGGCCACTGTGACAGCGTCGCAGGTCCTCACGTAGACACCAGCGCCGTACCGATCACCCGTGAGATGAACGGTCCCCATGAACACAGTCGAGTTAGCGCTGGGACTGCTGTCTCCAACTCCCGTCACCTCCGTGATCGTAACCCACTCTCCCTCCAGGTCCGAGGTGCTGGTCACCTTGGCGGTACGGTCATGGGTGTCCTGCATGTGAAACTGGAAGTCAACAATCAAGTTGACCTGCCTGTTTGTGGCGGACGAGAGGGTGATGCCGCCGCCTTCGTGGATGGAGAGGGGGGAGTTGCCGGAGACGGTCGTGGCCGAGGGGTCTGTCACCAAGGGCGTACCTGTCCCTTCATACGCCTCGCCACCACTGTAGAAACGCACGGTAACAGTGCTTGTGGCACTCGCGCTTGCGCCTGCTACCCTTGTGGCGAGATTGATGTACCGCGTGCCGGCGGGCACGCTCACGAATTGCGCTCTGCCTGACTGCCACACTTCGAGGTCGTCGTCCCTGAGGAAGAAGGCCGCGTCAGCGTCTGCTTCGACGAACGTGACCTCCTCCCCTAGTGGGGACGCCCACTCGACGTTTCCATCCTGAACTACGACATTGGCGGCCTGAGCACTCGTGGGTGAAGGCTGAGTGTATACGAGAACGAAGCCAGCCAATCCCAGAAGTGATGCCAGTACGGCCAGGTACTTGACCTTGGGTCTCATGGGTGTCCTCCAGTAGCTCGGTACTATCTGCAACGCGAAGGCCTTGGGGCCGACAATAGGCCTCGGTGTGCACGAGTATCCGGGGCCCATGTCCCTGTGTGGTGCAGCAATCTACAAGACGCCATTTGTTTGCGTCAACCACACTACATTCGGCCATTCGACAAGCCCAGGAGAGCCGGGCTCAGTGCAACGTGTCTTGTGCCGGTCTTGAGGGAGTGGCTAAGCTAGCGACGGCGGGACGGTAACCTATCGTGTTACGGAGGCGAGATTGACCAAGTACGGGGCTGTCGTGTTCGATCTGTGGGGGACGCTGGTGGACGAGCTGACGTACCCCGAGGCGAACCGGCTGGTGTACCGGCAGAAGGTGGACGAGACGGCGGACCTGCTGGGCTTGGACCGGGACGAGTTCGCCGATGCGTGGGCCGAGGGAGCCGGCGAGCGGCTGGTCGGCGCGTTCTCGACGGAGGGCGCGCTGCTGCACATCTGCGGCAGGCTGGGAGTCGAGCCGGACGCGGGCCGCCTCCGCGCCGCCGTGGAGGTACGGTTCGAGTACGTGCGCGGTGCACTTTCGCCGCGGCCTGGGACGGTCGAGACACTGTCCAGGCTGAGGAATATGGGCTACGGAGTGGGGCTGATCAGCAACTGCTCAGAGGAGGTTTCGGCGACGTGGAGCTCGACGCCGTTCGCGCCGCTGGTGGACACGGCGGTGCTCTCGTACGACGTTCGACTGGCCAAGCCCGATCCGAGGATCTACGAGATGGCGGCCGATGGGCTTGGAGTTGCCGCGGAGGAGTGTCTGTTCGTAGGCGACGGGACGAGCAACGAGCTCAGCGGCGCGTCAAAGGCGGGTATGACGGCCGTGCTGATACGGGCGCCGTACGACCAGGCGGACGGCGCGAGGGAGAGCTGGGATGGCGCGAGGATCTCGGACGTGCGCGAGGTGCTCGGGTTGCTGGAGTAGGCAAGGGGAGTCGCCCTGTCCCGCGTCGAGCACGGGACAGGCAAAGTTTCACCCGTGCCCTAATGTCGTCGTGTGGCGAAGCACTGCCCTTCGACAGGCTCAGGGCGAACGGTCTTGGATCTTGTCCCTCGTCTATACTGGGCGAGCGGATACAGCGCTGACTTGTAGTGGCAAACTCGGACTGCCGGGATTCCACGAGATTTGGAGGACACAAGACATGAAGGTGGACAGGGACCAGTTCATCGAGCAGGGGTACCTGATACTGCGGGACGTGATTCCGCCGGACAAGCTGGAGGCGATGCGGGCGAGCTGTGAGACGATCCTGGACCGGCAGAAGGAGGTCTGGGCAAGCGAGCGGGAGGCCGGCGACCCTCCGGGCGGCGTGTACGAGACGCACCGGCAGCCCCGCGTCTTCATGGAGCGGCCGGGGCTGATCGACGAGGAGACCGCGAACGTGGTCGAGGACTTCTGGGTCGCCGACGAGACGCTGGAGATCGCCGGGCAACTCCTGTGCAATCCGCAGCCGAACGTCACGAACATGATGATGATGTGCAACCCGGTGCGGGACTGGCCGGGCGGTACGGGCTGGCACCGGGACGTGCACCCGGTCGACATGGCCCCAATGGACGCTCTGACGGCGGACCTGATCGAGAACGGCCCCAGGTACACCCAGTGGAACGTCCCCATGTACGACGACAGCGTGCTCTGGGTCGTGCCAGGCAGCCACCGGCGTCGGAATACTGAGCGGGAGAACGCCGAGTTCATGAAGGACATGCATGGCGAGTCGGAGGTCTCGAACGAGCGGCTGCAGACGGCGGCCGAAGGCATGGCGGTGGAGCTGAGAGCAGGGGACGGCGTCGTCTACAGCAACTTCCTGCTCCACACCGGGAGCAACTACACGACAAGGAAGCGACGGACCCTTCACGGCGGGCATGCGATATTCGGGCAGTACCCGGAGATGAGCTTTGCGGACAGCCTCGCGCCCGATGCCAGGGGTAAGTTCGAGGCCTTCGTCGGCCACGGAGAGGAGATGAAGGACGCCACAGAGGCCGCCCTTCGTGCCGTCATCGCCAGGGACGCGGCCGATTACCGGGCAGCGTTGGAGTCGCTCCAGCCGGGCGCAGGGCCGCACGGCAAGACGGTGCTGACGATCTACCTGTCCAAGGCGGCTATCCACATCCGGGCTCTGAAGGACGCGGGATTCGACGCGATGGAGGATACGCGCCTGCGGGCAGCGTCGTCCCACCCGATCACGCTGAACTGGGGCCCGGAGTTTGCTGACCGGTTCACGCTGGAGGAGTCGAGGGTGCTGTGGGCGCGGTTCGAGCGGCTGGACGGGATGCTGCAGGGGGACGAGGAGATGTTCGAGCCGTCGTTCCAGTCGGGGCCGATGAGGTACTACTTCAGCGATCTGCCGAACGGGGTGGACACGGAGTCGTTCATTGCGGGGTGGGATAGGGGCGGCTAGGGTCCAGGGGCGGCCCGGGGAGCCCTTCGACAGGCTCAGGGCGAACGGCGCCATAAGAGGGGAGGGCGGGTTTCAAACCCGCCCCTACAGGAGCCCCGGTCAGGGACGCGCGCGCTCCATGACTATGCGGCGTAGGCCCCACTCGACCGGGATGATTTCGCCGTCGCCGGATGCGATAGCGGCGAGGCTGCTTTCGAGGTCGTCTAGGGCCGCAGGGTCGTAGGTGCGCCGGACGAAGTCGTTGTGCCTCCAGACGCCCAGGTTCATGTGGAACATCTGGGCCGCGCGGGCGGCTGGGATGGGTACAGCCTGCACCTTGCTGGAGCGGCGCTTTAGCGAGTCCGCGTCGGGGATTCGGTCAAGCACGGGACCGATGTAGAGGGAGTTGCCCCGCTCCGTGAGCATGGCCTGCTGGATGTCCAGGTACGAGGTGAACACCGGATGGGGCGCGTCGATGTACTCGATCTCCTCCATCAGCAGGAGCCCGCGCTCGGCTAGCTGCCTGCCCCACAGCGCGACCACGGCCTCCGGGCATTGCAGGTGGGTCAGCCCGAACCGGCAGAAGAGCAGGTCGTACGGGCCCGAGGGGAAGGGGCCGGTCGTGATGTCGTGGAGACGGAAGGACACGCTGGCCGTGGCGGTGGGGCGGGCGAGGGCCAGGAAGCTCTCTGAGTTGTCCAGGCCGACGGTGTGGCAGGGCGCCAGCGTATCAGCCAGCAGGCGGGTCGAGTAGCCGGGGCCGCAGCCCAGGTCCGCGGCCATCCGCAGGGCCCCGCCGCCGACCTCGCGCATGAAGTCCCGCGACGACCCGGCGAAGGTGAAGGCGAGCAGCGCGAGCCTCCTGGCGGCGAGGTCTGTGTCTCCAAAGGTGTAGGTCAATTCGCGGACCAACTCCAGTGGCGGGCTATGCGGTAGGCGGCCTGGGCGGCGGTGAGGTGGGTCGTGTCGAGGATCAGCGTGTCTCCCAGGTCTGGGGGTGTCGTGAAGTGGCCGGATGCCAGGATGCGGTCGAAGGTGTCGATAGAGGTCATCTTCTTGAAGCGGGCGCGCTCCGGGCTTGCGAGGCGGCGCTCGTTCTCGGCCCGCTCGCACACGAGGTGAACGAACCGGACTGCGCCGCCGTTCTCTACCACGTGGTCACGCACATCCGGTACCATGCTCGCCGGCAGCGAGCGCTCGAAGACGAAGGTGGCGATTAGCCCGGGCAACCCGTCGGCGACGGCCTGCTCGATCACCATGGGCCAGATGCGGTCCCGCAGCTCGATGAAGCCGCGCCCGTCGAACCCGAACAGGGGCTCGAGCATGTCCGCGAGCATGTGGATGTGGAAGAGCCGGTAGCCGGGCCGCAGGCGCGACAGCTCCTTCGCCACGGCGAGCTTGCCGACGCCCGGGAGTCCGTATATGAGGTAAAGCTCCAAGTGTTAGGCGACCTCCGACGCTATTGTGCGGGAGGGCGGGTTTCAAACCCGCCCCTACAGGGCCGCTGGAATACCTCCATCTGATGGAAACCTCGGCGGAGTACGCGAACCAGACTACACGGTCTCGACGGTTTGGAGGATTTTGTTCCCGGGCAGTTCCAGCGCGATGTACGACGGCAGGCCCAGACTACGCCAGAAGTCCATCGGACGCACACCTGCAACGCTTGCCACGTAGAGCGTCATCACCGTACCGTGAGTCACCACGATGCTGTCCGCTTGCCCTTGCTCGACGACATAATCGAGCGCGGTCGACATCCTGTCGCGCACCTGCTCTGCCGTCTCGGAGCCAAGCACGAGCCGGTCATGGTCGGAGAAGAAGCGCTCGACGGCTGCTTCGAAGTCGTCCGTCGTCGGATAGAAGGGGACGCTGTCCCTGTGGTGCTCTTCCAGGCCATCAGCAATCCGGACCGGAACGCCGAACGATGCTGCGACAATCTCTGCGGTCTCGACGGCCTTCGGCTCACTGCTCGACCAGATCACCTCGGGGCTGTAGCCCTGGAGCCGGGATGCGAGCAACTGGGACCGCCGCCGACCGAGAGTGCCCAGTCTCCAGGCGGAAGCCGGCCTATCGGGCTCTATCTCAGGTGTCGAGTGTCTAGCCAGTACGAGTCTGCGCACAGGGTTTTTCGTTCCTCCCGCGATTGTATGCAAATGGCCTCGTCTTTTGCTGAAGTCACAGCATTCAGGGATATCGACACCATATGGCTGATTGGTGCATCCTATCAGCGCGGGGGTACGGAGAGTAGCTCGCGAATGTTTCAGGACGGCAAGGGGCCATGACTGATTCCTACGAGCGCCATTTCCGGTTCTACGACAACCGTGAGAAGTACCTGCTCTTCGTGAACACGTGCAGCGAGAAGCAGGTGATCGCCGAGCGCGTCGCCGTGGACATCCGGGGTCTCCAACCGGTGCCGCCGGCTCTGCGGATCTTCGATGCGGGGATGGGCGACGGCACGGTCCTCACGCGGTTGATGAGAGACCTCCACCGGCGTTTCCCGACCGTCCCCTTTCGCATTGTCGGGAAGGAGATAAGCCAGGAGGACATCCGGATCAGCCTGGAGAAGATGGCCGACAGGTTCTCCGAGCATCCTCTTACCGTGCTGGTGCTGACCAACATGCTGTACTCGGAAGCGCCCCGGCTCAGCCCTCGATCGACAGCGGCGCGGGGACGTCTCAACTGGCTGGAGGTGCCTCTCGGGGGCAAGACGGCTTTCGAGTTCGACGAGCAGATCAGGGGCCTGGAGCCGCTCGTCCAGGAGTGGTGGAAGACGACTCCGAGTGAGCGGACCGGCAATCCCCTGTACGAGACGCCCTCTGTGCTGGTGATATTCCGCAAAGACCACCAGTGGGCACTTTCGCCGGTCATCCCCCAGCGCGGGGACCCGGACCACGAGTACGACCTGGTAGTCGCGGCCCAGCCGTTCAGGGCCAGGCTGCCCGCGAGGGTCAAGGTCAGGAACGTACTCGCGCCCCTGGCGCGCTCCCTGGCCCCCGGGGGCTGCATGGTCGTCATCCAGTCAACCGGGAAGGACCCGGCGATGGAGATGATTCGCGGGATCTGGCCGGACGAGGACCCATTTCAAACGCCCCGCCAGGAGCTTCTTAGAGAGCTGAGCTCCCAGCTGGGCGACAGCCATCCTGATCTCCGGTTCCTGAGCTATCCCGACTCACGGGCCCAGTTCCGGTACGACCTGCGGCTGCCGCCTTCCGACCTGGAGACCAGCATCAGCACGTCCACGGTGATGGCGGCCTGGAATGCCGCGACATACGTCGCGCAGATGGAGGACGAACGGCTCGGCCCGGCGATGAGCCAGGGCGACTACATCGACGTTACCTCGGAAGTGCTCAGGAAGTACCAGGGGCTGTGGTTCGTCGACGAGTCCTTCAACGTGGCGAGGGTGCAGTGAAAAGGCCACTCGGCCCAGCGCAGGTTTCCTCTGGTCCGTCCGTAGGTCACGTGCGCTATTCCGGCGCGACTAGCTCACCTACCCAGCGAACCTTCCTATCAACCTGATGGGCTATCCTAAAGAACTTCTCGTCAGCGGTCCACAGCTCGCAGTCCAGCGTCTGCGCCAGGGCCAAGTAGTGTGAGTCGTAGACGGCGCCCTGGCTGAGCTCGCTCGCGAGCTTCAGGGCTCTAGCGTGAAGATCGGAAGATTCCTGCAGCTCGATTCCTGAACCCAATAGGGTTTCGAGAAGCTGCGCAGCGTTCTCGACTGTCAATTCGCCCCCAACGACACGCCGGTGAAGGGCGTTGGCCACTTCGACGGGCATCAAGCACGGCGCTGCGGTCCGGGTCCCTGCGCTGGCCCAAGACCTAGAGATCGCGCGGGCCTCGCTGGAGTGCTCCTCCCTCACAAGCCACTTGACCGCCAAGCTCGCGTCCACGATCACGAACCCGCTCACGACATGCTCCTAGACTCACGGGCCTCTCGAATGAACTCAGCCGAGTCGCCTGGGAGAATCCTGTCCCCGATGATCTCCTTGCTGAGGGCGTCCAGGCGGTCCAGTGCTTCATGGCCGAAGGGGAGGTCAGGCACCCGGGTGGCTTCGTCTTTGGCGAGCTCCCTGTCGATGGCGGCCTGGCAATACTGTCGCATGCTAATGCCCTTTAGCGCCGCCATCACCTTCAGGCGACGTTGTACTGGAGGATCCATGTCCAGGGTGAGGCGTTTTTTCTTGGCTATCAATTGAATACTCCAATCCGATTGTCGTGAATCCAGATTAGCAGAAACACAGAAGTACGTCCAAGGACACCAGCGAGATGGGGCGCCTTCCGGGCAGGGCCGTCCCTAGTCGTGGGCGCCCTCGATAGGCACCGGGCCGCGCCTGGGCCGGTCGGCGCTTGGGGGAGCGACCTCGTTCAGGCGGCCGGTGGCGACGTCGTAGGCGAAGCCTCGAACCTGGTCCTTGAACGGGATGAAGGGGCTGGCCTGGATGCGCGCGATGGACTGGCCCAGGTTCTGTTCCAAGTCGCTGAAGGCTTCCAGCGCGAAGGAGGGCCTGAGGCCGGTGTCGGCCTCGATCCTGTCCTTGATGTCGTCGTCGCGGAAGGACATCATCCCGCAGTCGGTGTGCTGGACGATCACCACCTCGCGGGTCCCCAGGAGGAGCTGGGAGATGGTGAGGGAGCGGATTGCGTCGTCGCTGACCACTCCGCCGGCGTTGCGTATGACGTGGGCGTCGCCCTCCGTGAGGCCGAGCAGCCTGTATACGTCGAGCCGGGCGTCCATGCAGGCGACGACGGCTACGTGGCGCGCGGGCGGGGCGCTCAGATCGCCCTTGTCGAAGCTTGCGGCGTAGGCGGCGTTGTTGTTCAGCAGGTCATCTGTGATTGACATGTGCCCTCCTAGTCACGGCTTCTGGAATCCGGCTTTCGCCGGAAGACGGTTGGAGCCCTACGACTGGCCGCGGCGCAGGACTTTGCCGGGCCTGGCGTGGGTGTGCTCGCCCTCGTCGATTACCGGGACACCCGCGACCAGGACGTAGGGGATGCCGCTGGAGAACTGGTGGGGGTCCTCCCAGGTGGAGTTGTCGATCACTGTCTCGGGGTCGAAGACGACGAGGTCGGCGGTCAGGCCCTCCTTCACCAAGCCGCGGTCCTTCATGCTCATGCGCTGGGCGGGGAAGCCGGCCATCTTGTAGATGGCGTTCTCGAGGGTGAGTACGGCGGGCTGCTCCCGGACGTAGCGCCCGAGGATGCGAGGGTAGGTGCCGTAGAACCGGGGGTGCGGGAGCGCGTTCTTGTACGGCCCGTTGGGCGAGACGGCCCTGCCGTCGGAGCCGATCATCGCGAGCTCGTGGCCCATGAAGTAGCGGACGTCGCTCTCGATGCGGTTGTGGACGCGGGTGGGCACCGAGCCGTTCTCCTCGACCATCACCTGTAGGACGGCCTCGGCGGGCTCGATGCCGCGCTCCTCGGCGATCTCCGCGATGTTCATGCCGACGAGGTGGCTGTTGGCCTCCGAGTGGATGTAGGCGACGTACCAGGTCTCCCACTTGGGCTGCAGGCCTCCGAGCCCGGCAGCTACCTCGTCGCGCACGCGGGGCCGGATCGCCGGGTCCTTCAGGCGCTTTATGAAGTCCTCAGACGACCCTTCCTGCACCCAGAGCGGGATGAGCTGGTTGAATCCGGCGCCCGCGGCGGTGTAGGGGTACATGTCGTATGTGATGTCGAGCCCGGCCTCCCGGGCCTCGACGAACATTTCGACCATCATGGGGCCGTCGCCGTAGACGCGCCAGTCGGTGATGGCGAGGTGTGAGAACTGGACGGGGACGCCGGAGCGCTGTCCTATCTCGATGGCCTCCTGGATGGCGGAGATGTGCAGGCCGTTGCCGACGCGGGCGTGGGTGGCGTAGAAGGCGCCGTCGTAGGGCCTGATGGCCTCGCAGAGGGCGACTACCTCGTCGGTGGTGGCGTAGGCGGAGGGGGTGACGGACAGGCCTGTGGACAGGGAGAACGCGCCCATCTCGACCGCCTCGGCGGCGAGGCGCTTCATCTCGGCCAGCTCGTCGGCGGTGGCTGGGCGGTCCTCAGTGGCGCCCGAGGCGATCTGCAGGGCGGAGTTGCCGACCTGGGGCGCGAGGTTGATGCTGATGCCCCTGGTCTCGAGCGCGCCGGCCCAGTCGTCCAGGGTGTCCCACTCCCACACGGTGTCGCCGACGAGGGACCTGCCGATGTTGTCCTGTAGGGCCTTAGGACCGCCCTTGCCGGCGGGGAACGGGGTGTAGCTGCAGTTGCCCGTGACCTCGGTCGTCACGCCCTGGTAGGCCTTGCTGTCGCCGCCGGGGTCGTCGAACAGGGTCACGTCGGAGTGGGAGTGCATGTCGATGAATCCCGGGCACACGACGTGCCCCGCGGCGTCGATTCGCCGCGCCGCCTCGGCGTCGCCGAGGGCGCCGATGGACTCGATGCGGCCGTTGGATACGCCTACGTCGGCCTTGTAGCGGGGGGAGTTCGTGCCGTCGACGACGGTGCCGTTGAGTATGAGGATGTCGAATGCCATGTCTGCCCTCCTGGGAACGGGGCTATGTTCCCACACCCTGTCAGGATGTCAAGGAGCTTGGCGCCTTTCACCCTCACCCAGCGCTCTCCCGTCAAGGAGAGGGGGTCGGTGCGGCTAGGGCAGGTACTTCCTGTTGACCTTGGCCACGTAGGAGTAGGTCGGGTTGACGAACTGGGTTACCCTGGCCTCGAGGCACTGGGCGAGGAACATGAAGGCTTCGCCCTTCTCCATGCCGTAGTCCTCGCCGAGCCAGAGGACCATCTCGGACAGGGCGATGCGGAAGGCGTCCTCGGCGGGCTTGGCCTGGGCGGTGGTCATGATGTGGGTGGCGTCCTCGATGCGCGGCCATGTCATCGACTCGGGCCTGTCGGACAGCTCGACGCGCAGCCTGGCTATGCCGCCGGTCTCGATGCCGCCTCCGCCGCATATCTCGCCGTCGCCCTGGCGGGCGTGC
The DNA here is from genome assembly GCA_965204975.1 of Dehalococcoidia bacterium. Taxonomy (GTDB): domain Bacteria; phylum Chloroflexota; class Dehalococcoidia; order Lucifugimonadales; family CAJWER01. The sequence continues at coordinate 2,043,453 of OZ242024.1, read as the reverse complement.
ATGTCGCCCACGTGGAGCAGCGCGCCGGGCACCTGCACGGGGATGGAGACGGCCGCGCCTGCGGTTATCTCCTGGATGTCGAAGTTGCCGCCCCACTCGCCGGCCCAGCCGTTGTGCTTGCGCTCCCTCTCCGGGGCGACGGCGACGACGCCGAGCATGGGCTCGACGGGGAAGGAGAGCCGGTCGTTCCAGATGATCATGCCGTCCTCGATGCGCACGACCTTGAACTGGGGGCCGATGCCGCTGGGACCGAGGAAGCCGGGGGCAGCGCCGGTGGAGCCGCGGTACTGGGTGTAGCCGATCCCGTGGACCTGGATGTCCTCGACGTGCACGGTGAGGGCGTGGCCGGGCTCAGCGCCCTCGACCCAGATCGCGCCGGACGTGGGGTTGCCGCGGTTGGTGGGGCTGTCGTCGCTGCGCTTCGAGATCCAGAGGTCCCTCAGCTCCTCCGGGACCTCGGAGGCGTCGCGGCCCCGGTTCATCTGGGTCTCGACCTCGAACACCTCGCCGGGGCTGACGGTCATGGTGACGGGGTTGTCGCGGCCTGTCTCGTAGTAGAGGACATCTCGTGTGGCGCGCTGCATGTGCTGGCCCTTTCTGTTTGCTTTGGAATGCGTGGAGTCGGGCTCAGTCTATCCCGCTGGTGGAAGGTGTCAAGGGCGAGTATCGTGGTGTCGAGGGGACGATAGCTTCCGTCTGTATGATGAGATCAGGTCTTCGTTACCGGCACAAGGCGACTAGGTTGACAAATGGGCGTCGGCACCCTCAATCGTGTACTCGACTGGAGACTCGACAGAAGCCTGGGCCAGCGTGGTGCAGGAAGGATGGAGGTGTGCCACAACCGGATCGGTGCCTCCCGCCCAAGATATGACAGACTCCGCATACGCAGGTGAGGCCTTGGCAATAGCTGCTTCCCTGATGAACTGCGAAGTGCTGAGTCCGGCTTCTTCTGCAGCCGCGGCGACTACTTGATAGACGCTGCTGGGCAAGGAGACGGAAACGACCGTTCGACGGTTCTTGACCGGCCCTGATTTGACGGGGTTGTCCAAGTCCCAAGACTGCGAGTCTTCCAGATCCGTAGTTTCGCGTTGTGTCATCTATATCCCCTCTCTTTGGGCCCGTGCCTCGTCGGCATCGCTGCACGGCCACGCCGTAACGGGTCTCCAGACGCCTGATTCTCGGGTAGGCTCAATTGGCACGACTATACATTGCCCTCCGTGGTCGCGTCCTATCAACAGGCGCTCTGCCCGCCGGCCGCTGCGATTTCGATAGTGAACGAATGGACTGTCCAGCACCTGGTCGACCTGGCGATCCGTTAAGCCGTGGCTGGCAAACTTCTCTATGTTCTCTTCGTCCAACATGAACGCGTAGACAGGCGGACTTGACGTGTACAGAGGGTGGCTCCTACAATCGTAGTAGTATTGTACTACATATGTAGGAGACGTGCTGCATGGAGGTTGAGTGGCTGATAATCGCTGATTCTGCGCAGGTAGTGGGAGGCAAGCTCTATATGCTAGGCGGCGGTTATGATCGCGTGTCGTTGCCGAAGGGTCCTCCCGCCCATCACAACATGTCAGTGGCCGTAGCGTTCAGGGTGCCCTGGAACGAGACGAACATAAAGCACGACTTCGAACTGGAAGTCCTGGACGGGGATGGTCACAAGATAGTTGGCGGCAGCGGCCAGTTCGAAGTTGGACGCGCTGCGGGGATACCTCCCGGACAGGACCAACGCACACAGCTGGCTATGACCATTGGATGGCGGGTCGAGAGGCTAGGGTCCTACGAGGCAGTCGCTCGTGTCATGGATGCAGAACGGAGAGTTCCCTTCCATGTCGTTGCCAGCGGAGGTCCCGCCACATAGGCAAGAGCCTAGACCTTCAGGCGGTCTGTTTGGTCTTTAGTATCGACAGGACGGCACCGGCGAGGGCAAAGCCGGACATGGCGAGGTAGGCCGTCTTCATCCCGGAGGTGAATGCGCCCAAGACGCCCTGACCTCCTGACTCCGACACGGCGGCTAGGCTGGGCTCGAACCCCTGGGCGCCCATTACCGTGACGACGATGGTGGTCGCGACGGCTATGCCGGTGATGTTGGCCGCGTTCCGCACGAGGTTCAGGAAGCCGGACATCGCGCCGTAGCTGCTGCGGTCGACCACGCTGAGGATCGAGCTGTTGTTGGGCGGGTTGAATATGCCGGACCCCACGCTCTGGGTCACGGTACCCAGGACTATCAGCCCGATGGGCGAGGTCTCCGTCGCCCGTGAGAGGATGAACAGTCCGATTGCCGAGAAGGCCAGCCCGCCGACGTTGAACGGCGTCCAGCCGTACCTGTCGGACAGCCTTCCGCCCAGCGGCCCCATCAGGATCATGGCAAACGCTGCGGGCACCAGGACCAGCCCCACGGCGCCGGGGGAGTATCCCAGGACGGTCTGGAGGTAGAAGGGCATCAGGAAGCGCACGGACGAGATGCTCATGAACGAGATCGCGCTGGCCGCCACGCCGATGGTGAACACCGGGTGCCGGAACAGGGTCACGTCGAGCATCGGGCTCCGGGCCCGCAGCTCCCAGTAGGTGAAGAAGGCCGCGAGCCCGACGACGGCGGCGAACCCAGCCACGATGGGTGCTGACCTCCAGCCCAGCTCCGCGCCGTTGCTCATTGCCAGAAGGAACACGACGAGGACCGCGGTGGACGTGATCGCGCCGACGAGGTCGAACCGCCCTCCCGACAGCGCCCCGTCGGTCCTCCGGCGGTCGAGCACGACCTGGGCGAAGGCGATGGCGGCGACTGTGAGGACCGCCGTGAGCAGGAATATCCCCCGCCATCCGAACAGCTCCACTACGAGGCCGCCGATGGGCGGGCCTCCCACCGCGCCCGCGCCCACGGCGCTCAGCTGCAGGCCCAGCGCCTTGCCGCGCTCGCTCTCATGGAAGGACGAGAGGAGGATCGCCGTCGATGTGGCCTGGGTCATGGATGCGCCGAGTCCCATGAGCACGCGCGACCCGATCAGCGTGGCGATGCTGCCACTGAGCGCGCACAGCAGGGCCGCGGCGAGGAATATCACAAAGCCGACCAGGTACAGCCGCTTCCGTCCGACGATGTCCGAGAGCCGCCCCATCGGCAAGAGCAGCGAGCCGATGGTCAGGGCGTAGGCGATCATCACCCACTGGACGGTGGGCAGGTCGGTGCGGAACTCGTCGGCGATGCTCGGGAGGGCGACGGCCGTCGCGCCATGGTCTGCCACGGACACGAATATGCCAAGCGAGGTCGCCGCGTAGACCCACCAGCGGTAGCGTCTAGCGATATGGAGTTGTATGAGCCGCCTCACGCCTGGGAGGCGGCAAGCGTAACATAGGAGGGCTGGCGCTGACGTTTCGGGCCATAGCGGCAAGAGCGGGTCGATACGAAGAGGAGTAGGTGGATGGCTATGAGCTAGGCTCGGAGTGCATGCCGGTCGCGGAGGCGCGAAGGCTGCATGTCGGCGCCGGCCAGCATGGGTTCCTCGATGCGGTCCTCAGGGCGTTGGAGGAGGACATGCTATGATTCTCGCGTCCAATGACGAGCGTGGTGGGTCTCTTTAGGACGACGAGGGCTCACCCGTTCAGGCTGGCTCTGGGAGGGTTCGATGGCAGTCAAGCTATCAAGCATCCTGAAGGACAAGTCGGGGGAGACTGGCGTCGATTCGGATGTCCGGGAGTACGAAGACCGCTTTGGCATGGCCCAGACCGAGGCAACGAAGAGTGAAGAAGGCGACCACGAGAAGGTAAACAATCTCTATTACGACCTGGTCACTGACTTCTTCGAGTACGGCTGGGGCCGGTCCTTTCACTTTGCGCCCCGTGCGCCGGGGGAGAGCTTCGAGGCATCGCTGGCCCGCCATGAGCGCTACCTTGCGCAGGCACTCGGCCTGAGACAGGGGATGGTCGCAGCCGACATCGGTTGCGGCGTCGGCGGGCCCTTGATGGAGATTGCCCGTTCGACCGGCGCAAAAATCGTCGGCGTAAACAGCAACGCATACCAGCTGGAACGAGCCCGGAAACTGACTGAAGAGGCCGGGCTGGCCCACCTGGCCGAGTTCATACACTGCGACTTCCTGGACGTGGATGCACCCGACGAGTCGTTCGACGCGGCGTATTCGATCGAGGCTAGCTGCTGCGCGCCGGACAAGGTCAGCATCTACAGCGAGGTCTTCCGGCTGCTGAAGCCGGGCGGGCACTTTGGCGCCTATGAGTACTGCATGACCGACCGCTTCGATGCCCGAGACCCCCACCATCTCAAGCTGAAGGCGGACATCCAGCTGGGAGGCGGCCTCCTCATAATCGACGACGCGCCAACCGTCGATGACGCCCTTCGAACGGTGGGGTTCGAGGTGCTGGAGACACGGGATCTGTCGGTACAGGACGGCCCATCGATACCCTGGTACCAGCCCCTGGTCGGCTCGGGCATCTCTTTCGCCAGCTTTCGCAGCTCGAGATTCGGGCGCTGGATCACGACCAATACGTTGAGGGTGCTCGAGACGCTCCGCATTGTGCCGCGGGGAACCGTCCGCGTATCGGAGACGCTGAACCTGTGCGCGTCGGCCATGGCTGAGGCGGGCCGGCTCGGCATCTTCACGCCGATGTACTTCATCCACGCCCGCAAGCCGGAGTAGGGCAGCCTTTTCTGCTGGGCAACGGGACCTCCTCAGAGAACCTGGACATATGCCCCGGCAGGAGCCTCGATTGGATCTTACTGGGGATTCGTGTCAATCCACCATTCCATCTCGTCTAGGAACGATGGATCGTAGGATTCGTCGACGTAGTTGTTGTTCCAAAGCCCTGACAGGCGAACCCGCTCCCGGTCGCTGTGTTGACCGAGCCACCCTGCAGAAGGGCCGTCAATTGTGGCGCGGCGATAGCCGCTCAAGAGTGCAATAGCGTTGCGTTCGATCAAACCACGGCTGGAGTTTGGGCCGGGGTCATCATTCACATTCAGCCACAGCAATGGCATCCTGCCGATGTACTCACTGACCAGGGCTTCGATACCCGCCTCGGCTTTGTTGATTGAACTCCTGTCAACGGCTAGCCTCCTCGCAGCTTCTCCAGCAGCTCCAGCGACGCCCCATGACCCTGGCAGCGGAATCCCAGTCCGGTTGGCCAAGGCGATCCCCACGAGCAGTCGAAAAATCGACCCTCTATGGTTGCCGAGACCGGATCTGGCACTGCCTCGATGTTGAGAGAGCCTACCCCACAGAGTACTCCTCGATCCGTTCTTCAGTCCATGGGTGCCAACGCGCACGACCCTTGGCTCAACACCTGTACTCGACCTACGCTCTCCGCTCTCAAAGAAGAAGTACACCCCACGCGGCGGCCAGCCCATCCCGGCGCGGCAGCTTTGCAGGAGCCTGGGGCCACCGCACAGATCTGCAATGCGACCTAGAAGGCGGTAGAAGCGGATCGTGTCGTCCAACCGGTCAGTCATCAAGCCTTCTGTTCAACCAACTTAACTGCTCTCCGATCCTCAGGCCTTCCATCGGGATGGAGACAATCAAACCACGATTTCGCAAGGATGGCTCCAAGAACTCGCGGTAGCGTTGGCCAGCCAACAAGACGACGGATTCAACACCTTCGAGGTACGGTTCCAATTGCGCGAGCGCTCTGCTCGCCCACTGCCGGCGGACCGACGCTGGCATGGAGTTCAGAGTTAGATCGTAAGGCGCTATGACCTCGTTCGGATGTACAAGACCGTGTTTTGCAGACAGTACGAACCAAGGGTGCCCCGTGCTTTCTGCAAAGCAGCGGGCCTTGCGGAACCAGGCAGAGGTGTACAGGTCTCTAGCAGGTGCGGCGACCCGTTGTTTCTTACCCACGCAGGACAGCAAATGGATGACCATGAGACAATTATAATCGCGAGTATGGTTGCAACGGCGTGGGGAGGCCTTGGCCTTCGCGATGCGTATAGGCGAGGACTTGTTGAGTCACAGTGGCGGCATTACGGACGTGGGTGGGATCGAGGTCGGCCACGCGACCGATCTCGAACGCGGGTCGGGGTGTACGGTGGTGCTGTGCAGAGGCGGGGTCGTTGGGGGTGTGGATGTGCGTGGGTCTGCGCCGGGTACGCGTGAGACGGACCTGCTGCGGCCTACCAGCCACGTCTCGGAGGTGCAGGCCGTGGTGCTGGGCGGCGGGAGCGCGTTCGGGCTGGATGCGGCATCGGGGGCGGTGCGATTCCTGGCGGAGCGCGACATCGGGTACCGCGCAGGGCGAGTCACGGTGCCTATCGTGCCGGCGGCGATTCTGTTCGACATCGGGATCGCCAGGCACGGCGTCCATCCCGGCGCGGACGAGGGGTATGCGGCTTGCCTTGCCGCGTCGGACGGCGTCGTGGAGGAGGGGAGTGCCGGCGCGGGTGCGGGTGCGACGGTGGCGAAGACGCTGGGAATCGACCGGGCCGTCAAGGGCGGCATCGGCACGGCGAGCGTCGGCCTCGGGGACGGCGTCGTCGTGGGCGCTATCGTGGCCGTCAACGCGATTGGCGGCGTGTACGACCCTGATACGGGCGCTCTCGTCGCCGGGCCGCGGAACGACGCCGGGGGCATGGACGATCCGGTGGCGGCGCTGCTGTCGGGCGACCCAGGGGACAGCGCTGCCCCGTTCGGGAGCAGCACGACCATCGGCGTGGTGGCGACGAGCGCGGCGCTGAGCAAGGAGCAGGCGAACAAGCTGGCGTCGATCTCGCACGACGGGCTGGCGCTGGCGGTGCGCCCGGTGCACACGATGCGGGACGGCGATACGATGTTCGCCCTGGCCACGGGCGCTGCGGCGGGGGAAGCTGATATGCTCAGGCTGGGGGCGGCGGCGGTGGCCTGCGTGGCGGAGGCTATCGTGCGTGGGGTCCGGTGTGCGACGGGTGTTGGTGGAATTCCTTCTGTGGAGGAGCTATGAAGCTGGACAGGAAGGGCGTGCCTGCGGATGAGCTGCGGGAGACGATGCGGGAGAGGGCGAGGGGCGACAAGCAGTGGAAGGAGCGGCTTGCGTCCGGCGTGTCGTACCCGGCGGGCGACGACGTGCTGGAGGTCGCGCAGCAGGCGTACATCGACTTCTTCTCGGTGAACGCGCTGTACCCTTCGATCTTCCCGAGCACGGCGCGGTTCGAGCGCGAGGTTATCGAGATGACGGCGGGCCTGCTGCACGGGGAGAACGCGGTGGGCGCGATCTCGTCTGGAGGCACTGAGAGCAACCTGCTCGGCGTCAAGTCGGCCCGCGACCGGGCCAGGGCACTCAGGCCGGAAGTCACCGAGCCGGAGATCGTCGCGCCCGAGTCGGCCCATCCCTCGTTCCAGAAGGCTGCCGACTACTTTGGGCTGACGCTGGTGTCGACGCCGCTGACTCCCGAGGGGCTGGTGGACGTGCCGGGCTACCACGATGCCGTCACGGACAACACCGTGCTGATGGTGGGGTCGGCCCCGAGCACCGTACTCGGCATGGTGGACCCGATCCCCGAGATGGCGGCTGTGGCCGAGGAGCGCGGAATCAGCTTCCACGTCGACGCGTGCGTGGGCGGCTACTTCCTGCCGTTCACCGAGAAGCTGGGGTACGAGGTGATTCCGTGGGACTTCCGCGTGCCCGGGGTGACGACCATCGCGGCGGACCTCCATAAGTTCGGGTACACGGCCAAGGGCGCCTCGGCGATAGTGTCCCGCGACGAGGATATCTTCCAGTACCAGGTGTTCGACTTCGGACCCCCGAAGCGGCCGCAAGGCTACTACGTGACGCCGACCATCGCGGGCAGCCGCGCGGGCGGGGCCATCGCCGCCGCGTGGGCGGTGATGATGTACCTGGGCGAGGAGGGGTACATGCGGCTGGTCGACGGGACGATGCGCTACATGCGGCGGTTCCAGGAGCGCATCAACGCCATCGAGGGGCTTACGGTGCTGGGCAAGCCGGACATGTCGCTGTTCGCGTACACGTCGACGACCATGGACATCTACGCCATCGCGGCCGGGATGGAGGAGCGGGGCTGGATGGTGTCGAAGGACACCGTGCCCTTCAAGGCGATCCACTTCATGCAGTCGCCGGGGCACGAGCCGTACGTGGACGCATACCTGAGCGACCTGGAGGACGTGGTGGAGCTGGTGGCCGCTGGCAAGATCACCGCCAGCGGCCCCGAGGCGACGTACACCTAGCCACTTACCGTTGCACGGAGCCACCCTATTAATCCTGGTGTGTACAGATGTCGATCACTTACCGAGAAACGACGGATGGAATTGTCCCGGATCACCTTCAGGGCTTCTTTGTGGGATGGCCAGATCCGCCATCCCCTGAGGACCATATGGCGATACTGATGGGGAGTGACCTCGTGGTTTTGGCACTCTCAGACAAATCTAGGGTGGTTGGGTTCGTCACGGCCATCACGGACGGCGTTTCCTGTGCCTACATCCCGCATCTCGAGGTGTTGCCTGAATGGCAGGGGAATGGTACCGGCACTGAGCTGATGAGACGCATGATGGCAAAGCTGGAGACGATCCCCGCAATCGATGTGATCTGCGACGAAGAAGTTCGAGGATTCTATGAGAGGCTTGGATTCCAGGCTTGGCGGGGCATGATTATCAGGAAGAACCCGGGTCGCCTCGGCTGGTCTGGGCCGATGGAGCTCTAGCTGGGTTGCTTGGTGCCGGAGAAGACGCGGGTGCCCCAGGGGTCCGTGTGCGCCGTGACCTGGAACCCCACGCTCTCGAGGGCATCGGCCCACAACGAGTCCGGGAAGAGGCCGAAGACGTGCCTGTCGTGCTCGACGCGGACCGTCCCGTCGGGGTCGCGGAGCAGGTAGGCGAAGTCCGTGACGTAGGTCGAGTCGGCTGGGTCGGGGTCGGTTGTCCACATGAGGTAGCGCATGCCGCGCCCGTCTTCGCCGTCGTGGCCGCCGCGCTCGACATACGGCGGGGCGAAGTTCTCGCGGACGTGGTCCGGGGCGACGAGTACAGCCCCGTTGGGCCGGCAGTGCAGGGCGACCGTCTCCGCCATGGCCCTCACGTCGGCCTCGGAGGCCAGGTATGAGACCGCGTCGTGCACGAACACGGCGTCGAACTGCGCGCCCGGGAGTCTCAGGGAGCGCATGTCGCCCTGTACGTGCTGCAGCTCGGGGTTGATCCGGCGGCTGATTTCTAGCATCTCGGGCGAGAGGTCGGACAGGGTCATCTTGAAGCGCCGCTTCATGTGCGAGGCGTTGTTGCCGCCGCCAGAACCCAGCTCGAGTACGGTATTCACCGGGCCCGACGCGGCCTCGACGATGCGCTTGCCGTAGTAGTCCGCCTCGTCCCGGTACTCGTGCGGGGCGGTGAGCAGGTGAAACCAGGGAGCAAGGTCGCTGTACAGCCGGGGGCGTTCGCTCATTGTGCTCCTGGGCGGCGCTGACACCGGGCGACCGCCTGGCAGTCGCCCGATGTCAGCTTACACCACAATGCGGAGTGCCCGAGAGGTCCCATCCACCGGGAGCGCAATCCCGATTCCAGTCGATGCTGTACCCATGGACTTCTGCTGTGCTACTGGAGGCTTTGCCCGGTCAACCGCTCGTAGGCCTCTATATAGCGCAGACGGGTCTTTTCGACGATATCGTCGGGCAGCTCGGGAGCCGGCGGCTCGTGGTCCCAACCCTGCTCGTCGAGCCAGTCCCGGACGTACTGCTTGTCGAAGTTGGGCTGGGACTTGCCGGGCGCATAGCCTTCGGCATCCCAGAACCGGCTCGAGTCCGGGGTCAGCAGCTCGTCGATAAGCGTCAGCTCTCCGTCTATGTAGCCGAACTCCATCTTCGTGTCGGCTATGACGATCCCCTTGGCCAGGGCGATGTCGTGAGCCTTGTTGTACACGGCGGCCGTAGTGTCGGCAAGCCGCCTGGCCTCGTCCTTGCCCACCATCGCCTCTACCTCTTCCATGGTCATGTTCTCGTCGTGGCCCACCTCGGCCTTGGTGGTGGGAGTAAACAGCGGCTCCGGGAACTTGTCGCCCTCCTGCAGCCCGGCGGGCATCGGCATTCCCTGGACGGTGCCGCTCTTCCTGTACTCGGACCACGCCGACCCCGTGATGTACCCGCGAATGACGCACTCGACGTCGATGCGCTCCGCTCGCCTGACGACCATCGCCTGCCTGGCAAGGTTGGCGGGTATGTCCAGGTCAGGCCTGTCGGTGGCCCGGGCGACGAAGTGGTTGGGCACGATGTCTTCGGTCTGGTCGAACCAGAAGTACGATATCTGTGACAGTACCGCGCCCTTGTCAGGCACTGCCGTGGGCAGGACGACGTCGAATGCGGATATCCGGTCCGTTGCCAACATGAGGAACAGCTTGTCGTCCACTTCGTGTGTGTCCCTGACCTTCCCCCTGTAGACGAGGTTGGGCAGGGGAGACTCCTTGAGTCCTAGATTACTCATGGATACTCCTTCCCTGTGTTCTTCGAATGCCGACCCAATGAGGTCGAACATCATGTGAAGCCAGACCGCCAGTGCCCGGAAGCCGTCTCCGTCGCGACGCATCCGGTCACGGAACAGCTGGACCATCGGCTCGCCGTATTCCCGCCGGTGTTCCCGTGGATAGGCGAAGAGCAGCCAGCGGTACACTCGTTCCGAGAGCATGTCAGGCGCCGGGCCCTCGCGGGACGGTTTCCCGTATCAACCTGGCGGTGCGCGCAAGCTGCTCCATCCTGGAGACCTCAGCTTCGAGCACCTGTCTGCCCAAGCCGGTGGTCCGGTAATACCGGCGACGTTGGTCGTCCAGCGCTGGGTCCGGGCGCTCGTCGATCTCCTCGACAAGGCCGGCCTTCAGCATCTTCTTGACGGTCCCGTACAACGTGCCAGGTCCCATCGTGACCGCTCCTTCAGTCAGCACCTCTACCTCTGTCATGATCGCGTAGCCGTGCTTGTCCCCTGTGGCGAGGGCCAGCAGGATGTGCATCTGGGCCACGGGGAGAGGAAGCAGGTCCATGGGGCTTTGCTTCGTCAAGGTGAGACGGTCTCCTTTCGGGTGGTTAGATCCGATAGCTGCGCATGCTATATCCCAGAGCAGTATAGCGCAATACGATATAGTGTGTCAACCTCGGAGTTTGTCATTCCGACCGCACCCTTCGACAGGCTCAGGACAGGCTACGCGTAGTGAGGAATCTAAGGCCCTTGTTTGCCAAGACAGGCCTCGTAGGTGAACGGGCGCCGTGACACGACGGCAGCACATCTTAGATTCCTCCCTGCGGTCGGAATGACAGGTTCAGGCAAGTTACGCGAGAGTCTCCTCGGGGGGAAGAGGCGGGGGAGTGCTTGTCGCGAGACTGGTCCGCTAGATTACGCCGGTGCGGAGCCAGCTGTCCCTGAGGTAGTACCAGATGAAGAGCGCCAGCCGCACGGTCATGCCTATGACGATGGCCCAGGCCACCCCGTACTCTCCCAGGGGTGTGAACAGGGACAGCAGGAGGGCCAGGGGAAGCTCGACGGCCCATACCGTCGCCAGCGTGATGACCATCGGGCCGAACATGTCGCCGCTGGTGTTGAAGGCCTGGGTGAAGACCTGCACGAGGCTCACGGACAGGTAGCCGACGGCCATGATGACGACCCAGTTGGCGGCATGGGAGACGAACTCCGCGTCGCTGCCGAACAGCTTTATCAGGGGCTCTGGGAAGGCGACTATCAGCGCAGTGAGGGCAAGGCTGGCGATGGCCGAGTAGATGGCGGCCCACTTCACGGCGCTCCTGGCGCGGTCGGGAAGGTCCGCGCCCAGGTTGTGGCCCGCCAGCGCCCCGGCGGCCCTGCCCATCCCCCTGCTGCTCTGGTTCACCAGGTTCTCGGCTCTGCGCGTGAGCGCGAAGGCCGCCAGCGCGCCGTCGCCAAAGGGGGCCACGAGGGCGACGACTATGAGCTGGGACGTGCCGCGCTGCATGTTGGTCACCGAGGCCGGCAGCCCCAGCCTGATCAGGCGCCACATCAGCGGCAGGTCGAGGCGGGAGTCCCGCAGGGTCAGCTGGACCCTGGACCTTCCCCCGGTGAGCCCGTAGAGATTGATGGCCAGCCCTATCCACTCGGCCGCCAGCCTCGCGACGGCTGCGCCCGCCAGTCCCATGGAGGGGAACCCCAGCCACCCGAATATGAGAAGCGGACTCAGCACGAGGTGGAGGACCCTCGTCGTGGTCGCCGCCTTCAGGGGAGTCATCGGATCGCCCGCGGCCTGCAGCGCCCCACCGGTGAGGCGATGGAAGCCCAGTATGCCCATGGACATGAACTGGATCCTCATGTACCCCTCGGCCTCCGCTATGACGGCGTCGCTGAGGCCGATGAGCTGGAGCATCGGCACGGTCAGCAGCTGGCCGATGGCGATCATCAGGGCGGCATAGAAGCCGGTCAGGACCATCGACTGGAGCAGGACGTGGTTGGCGCGGACGGCGTCCCTTGCCCCGAGGGCTCGGGCGATCATCGACCTCATGGCCGCGTCGAGGCCCATCCGGGCCATGAACGCCAGCATGAGGTATGACTGGGCAACGCCGAGGCCGGCAATCGCCTGGAAGCCCAGACGGCCTGCCCAGATGAGGTCGGCAACCTGGTCGACGACGCTGAGTGCGCCCTCGGCTATCTGGGGCCAGCCCAGGTACCAGAGGTGGCGGCGTACGCTTCCCCTGGTTAGGTCGCGGCCTGTACGGGCGGAACGCCTGCGGCCGCCTCCACGCGCGCTCGGAGAGGCAGCGGTTTCTGGCCGTCGGTCTGCTTCTCCATCGGCCATCCAGTAGGTCCTGCTCCCCGGCCTGGAGGACGAGTGCGCCGGTAGGTGGGCGCAACGTTATCCCACCGAGATAGCCCGGTCAAATGGTGTGCCGCCGTCGCAGCACGGCGCCGGCTGGCAGGTCCTGAACCCCGCGCGGATGCTTGCCGCAGTTGCGTGGGCCGCCGGCGCCGGCCAGGCCATCGTCGCCACAACCGAGGGCACCGGGCCGGGCGGCGGCTAGTCCGCCCGATGCGGCCGGCGGTGGGCGGTGGTTCTCATCGATGTCGCAAGCGGCAATCGTGTGAGTGACGTCGCTGGTCTTGCCCTGGTCGAGTTGGCCCTACAGGTCGAGACGGAGCCACACCAGCTCATATTTGTCCAAGAACGTTCGGCCCATCTCGCGAAACCCCAGCTCGTTGTACAGACCGATGGCGGGTTTCTGCGGCGTTGTCGTGTTGAGGACCAAGGAGCGGATTCCATGGAGCCGGGACCAGTCGATGACTATCACCGCCAGTTGGGTGCCGATGCCCTGTCCCCACATATCCTCGGCCACCCGCATAAGGCGTAGCTCCGCGACGTCGTCCCGCAGACGCAGGTCTCGGCTCAGGGGAGAATCGGTGGGAATCTCAGGGAGAGCTGTGGGACTGACGACCTGTACCGTGCCGACGATCCTGCCCTCTCCGTCTCCTGGCGGTACAACGGCCACCCAGCTTGTCGAGCAACTCCGTTCGAGGGCGTCTGACTCCATGGCTTCGATGCTTTTCCAGCTGGCGTCTCCCGCATCCCTGGCGCGAACGGCCCGCTCGTACATCGCCTCGACTTCAGCTTCGTCTCCTGGGCGGTACGGACTCAAGCCTTTCCAGAGGGCCTCGGCCTGAGGTCTGTCGTCTGGACGCATCGCACGGACCATGATCGCCACAGCTAGGGTACCTGCACTAGGGTTGATCTGGGCGTCGGGACAGGATTTCGGCGGCGAAGGACTCGGGGTCGGTGGGGCTGATGAAGTAGACGGAGCCTGACTCAAGGGTGATCTGCAGGCCATCGGTCAGGCGGTTGGCGAGGCCGCGGCCGCCGCCCCAGCCGAGTACGCGGGTGATGTGGCTCACGCGCTCGACGGCTGCGATGTCGCTGTATCGCAGCTCAGCGCGGATGATGATCCCGGACCTGAGCCGGAGGGTACGGTCGGAGATCTCGTACACGGTCCGAAGTGCAGCGTGCAGGGGCGCGAGCATCAGCGCCGTCGTGGGGATGTAGAAGAGCAGAACTGCGATTATCAGCCCGGTAGGCCCTTCTCCGCGGAGGAGCAGGCCGACTACGACGAACATCGCGACGGTGCTGAGTATGAGGCCGTACAGGAGCGCCAAGTATCCCTTTCCCGGCGATGGTCTGTCAATCAATGGGTGCTTCATAGGTTCGGACATGTGGGCCCGGCGAGCCGGCGCCGCGGTGCTTGCGGCGCCGGGCTATTCCCTGGTCGCGCAGCGTCCACGAGACTAACCGAAGATCACCAGCCCCAGATGACGGGCGTGACGACCAAGAGGACGAATATGGACGAGATGAGGACCACGAAGAACGCCCGCCAGGTCGACGTGTAGTCCAGTGCCTGTCGTACACCAACCGTCATGGCCACGAACTGCCACAGGAGCGCCCCCAACCAGATATAGAGCTCCGCTGTGTATATGAAGCTGAATATGTTGAGAAGTCCGGGGGTCTGGGCGAAACCCGTGACCCGCGCCAGCTCCCCCCAGTCGGCGTCGGTATCCGGCCCCTTCAGTATCACCGTTCCAACGAACAAGGTCACAAGCGCCCAGATGGCCCAGCCAACGACGCCGCGGACTACGCCGAAGATTGCTGCATCGAAGAGGCTGACATAGCCGCTCAGGTAGTTCCCAATGCCGCTGAAGAGGGCGACGAATACGACCACGACCATGGCCTGGATGGTTGCGCCGCTGTCGTCCTCCACCTCCTCGAAGGTCTTGGCACTCAACCGGGCGGCGCCTATCATCCTGCCCAGCATCCCGTCCAGCATCGCGTCACCTCGCGTTCCCGGGTCCGCAGTCGCATTCCGCGAGGGCAGATCCCTGACCGCCTTCCCCCACCGCTGGATACCGGCCCCGTACTCGATACGGGGCCGGCCATTCGCCCTATGACTGTCTACCCCAGAGTAGCGTCATAGGAGGAGGTCTGGCTCAAGCCCGACGATACCCGGTTGCCACCAGGGCTTAGGAAGCTGCCGTATCGCCGCCTTCCAGTATGAACAGGAGGATGACCAGGGGCATGACGACCATAAGGACGACTATGAACGAGACCAGGATGACGAAGAAGGCGCGCCAGGTCGACATGTAGTCCAATGCCTGGCGGACGCCGACCATCATGGCTACGAACTGCCACACCAACGCCGCCAATCCGATTACCCATCCGACCCAGGGTATGAAGATGAGGATGTTCAGTAGCCCGGGGGTCTGCGCGAAACCAGTGACTCTCGCCAGCTGGCCCCAGTCCGCCTCGGTGTCCGGGCCCTTCAGTATCGTAGCCCCGACAATCCAGGTCACAAGGGCCCACACTGCCCAGCCGGCCACGCCGCGGACCGCCCCGAGTATCACCGCGTCGAGGAGCGTGACGTCACTGCTGCTCAGGAAGCTCCCGATGCCGGTGAAGGCGGCAACGACGATCACCACGACCAGGGCCTGTATGGTTGCACCTCGGTCGTGCTCCACTTCCTCGAAGGTCTCGACACTCAACCGGGCGGCGGCTATCATCCTGTCAAGCATCGCGTTGCCTCATTTTCCGTCTTGCATCCTTGGGCCACAATCGCGTGCAACCAGGGGCGACCCACGACTCCAGCATACTATCACACGGCGCAGCAGGCTTGACTTCGGGCCGCCGTTGAGGGGCCTCACCAGGCGGGGTTATGCTATGGCTCGAATGACGAGGAGGGAAACAATGGCTGACCGCACCCCTGTAATCGATTCGCAGGTACACGCTTACGAGCGGAACAGTCCCGAGCGGCCGTGGCACGGGACGCTGGAGGGGCCGGATGAGGTGACCGGCGACGACATGGTTGAGGCGATGGACGCTGTGGCCGTCGACGGGGCGCTGCTGGTCTCGCCGTACTCGATGTACCGCTACGACGCCAGCTACGCGCTGGAAGTGTACGCGAAGCACCCGGGCAGATTCGGGCTGATCAGGCCCTTCGACCCGGAGTCGGAGGCGACAGGCGACGAGATGGCGGACTGGACGGGGAGGCCGGGCGTGGTCGGGGCCCGGATCATGCTCGCGTACGGGGAGTACGACGCGGACCACCCTGGACTGGGCCGCATCCTCACCGCCGGGGGCCGGGCCGGTGTGCCGGTGAACATCATGTGCTCGGGCCAGCTTCCCCTAGCGCGCGAGCTGGCGCGCCGGAACCCGCATACGCAGGTGGTGATCGATCACGTGGGGCTGGCGCAGCCGTTCCAGCCGCCCGCGCCGCCGGGGCCGTTCGTCGATCTGCCGAACGTGCTGTCGCTGGCCGAACTCGACAACGTGGCGATCAAGATCTCCGGGGCCTGCACGCTGTCGCACGAGCCATTCCCGTACTCGGACATCTGGGAGCCGCTGGGGAGGATATTCGATGCGTACGGCCTTTCGCGGTGCATGTGGGGGACGGACTGGACGCGGGCGGTGAGGCTGCTGACGTACAAGCAGGGCGTGGAGGCATTCCGTGTGACCGATAGGCTCACGGACGGGGAGCGGGACGCGCTCATGGGAGGGTCGCTTGCGAAGATCTACGGATGGTCGCCAGCGGTGTAGGCTCGCAATTCACTCCCCGTCCCTATTGTCACCCTCACCCTTCGACATGCCTAGGGACAGGGTGCTGCTTCGGTAGGGTATACTATTAGTTGAACTAATGTATGAGTGAGGCGGGAGTACTGAAACCACCGACTGTCATCGGATAGCAACAATGCTTCTTTTGCCGGGGATGCCAGTCCGAACCTCCCACTCTATCACATCAATTTGTAGGTGCGGCCTTCAAGTTCAACGGTGGTGTTACCATAGCCGTTGGGTCCCTCTGTACCTTTGAGAAATCCTAACTCGATGAACATCCACAAGCCACCAACTAACGGAATTAGGCTAAGGAGAAGCCACCAAGCAGACTTGTTTCTATCATGGTAGCGTCTAATGCCAATTGCGAGACCAGCTATGTATATGAACAGTAGCCATATAAGCATGGCACTTATTGACAAGGATATAGGTAATCCTACCCAAAGGTTTGTCACTCTTGTGAATGGGAATATCAATATCATAAGCAGCACAGATGCAACGATCCCAGCGACGTTAAGAACTAGGTACGCAGTCCAGTATTCCGACCTGGGAGCGCGACCTTGGAAGTCGAACAAGCGATGGAGATTGATGTGTCCAAAAGGCATATGAACCCTCCTGTCGCGTGGAAGTTATCACGAAGGGGATAGAACGTCAAATTACATAAGTAGGCCCAACACCTTGAATGGTAGCTGTAGTGAGTGCCAAGCCCAACCCAGGGCCATCAGTTTGCCCCAGGCTTACGTTGGCTGTACCACTACCCAGGACAGGCCCAGCCCTATCCGGAAAGGGAGAGGAGGTAAGCGGCTACAGCATCGCCTCGTTTAGGGTGACGCCGAAGCCGGGGCGGTCGGGTGGGGCGATGTGGCCGTCGGCGGGCCTGGGCTCGTCGAGCCATAGCTCGTCAGGGGAGTCGATCCATCGGATGGGGTGAGTCTCGGCGAGGTCGGCGCAGTCCGTCGCCGCCATGAAGTGCAGGCCCCATATCTCGCCGCCGCGATGTGGCGCGACCGGGATGTCGTGCTCGCGTGCTATGTCGAGGATGCGCAGCGTCTCGGTGATCCCGCCGCACCAGGTGATGTCGGGCTGCCAGATGTCGAGCGCGCCCGCCCTGGCAATCTCGGCGAAGCCGAAGCGGGTGAACTCGTGCTCGCCCCCGGCGAGATTGACGGGGCGGACGATCTCCCTCAGCGCCGCCTGCTCCTCCAGCCGGTCGGGCGTGGTGACGTCTTCGAACCAGTAGAGGTCGAACTCGCGCAGGGCTTCGGACATCATGACAGTGGTGTGGAAGTCCCACGACATGTAGCAGTCGGTCATGACGAGGGCGTCGTCGCCGAACACTGACCGGGCGCGGCGGGCGGTGGCCACGGTCCTGTCCACGTCGACCTCCGACTCCGACTTCGCGGGGCCGAACTTGGCGGCGGTGTAGCCCATGTCGCGGTGGCGCTCGAAGGCATCGCCGGTCGCGTAGGCCCTGACGTTGGGCTTGCGCAAGCCGCCCAGGAGATCATAGACGGGCCTGCCCTGCCTCTTGCCCAGCAGGTCCCAGAGCGCGAGGTCGAACCCGCTGAGGGCCATCACGGCCAGGCCCTTCCGTCCGTAGGGGAGTGACAGCGCGTAGACGTGGTCCCATATCGCCCGGATGTCGTCGACGCTCTCGACGACCCGCCCGACGACCAGGTCGCGGAAGTGGCGGTTTACGACGAGGCATGCGGGGTCGCCTCCTCCGCCATACCCGTAGCCAATTGTGCCGTCGTCGGCCTCGACGCGGACGACGATCTGCCAGAAGTGGGACTGCCAGGCGTCGGTCGGCGGGCGCTTCCACCTGGGGTAGACGGCGCTGACCTCGGTGATTCTCATGGGCTACTCCGAGGTCGCCTGGAGGGCGTAGAGCCTGGCGCGCCGCATCTTGACCCGCAGCCGGACGGGGCGGCCGGCCCACGCCGAGATGTCGGACTCGCCGTTCCAGGTCACGGTGTGGCTGGTGGAGTCACCGGTGAAGGGGTCGCAGTCGGCGAAGGCCCTGCCCGGTATGGGCGCGGCGGACTCAGCCGGAACGCCCCCGCCGAAGCGGCCCATGTGCTCGGCCGAGGCGTCGGCCAGCTCGAAGGTAATCTCGCCGCCGAAGCGGGTCCAGGCGTTGATGCTGAGCCGCGCGCCCTCAAAGGTGATGGGTATCGTGGTGAAGCTGCCCTCGTCCTGCGCCTCAAGGGACACGAAGCCGTCCTCACGCCAGGTCGCGATGGACCAGTAGCCCCGGTGGGTCCCGGACTCGCGCGTCCTGCCGTAGTGGCCCTCGTTGTGGGTGTGCCACGTGGGCGAGACGAAGAGCGAGACCTCGCCGGGTCGGAAGCTGGCGAGCCCCGCGCCGGCGTAGTACCCGCCCTCCGCGTCGGTGCCCGGCTCCCCGCCGGGGACGACGGGCTCGCGGGTGAGTCGCTGCCAGCTCACGCCGTCGCGGCTGGTGAGCATCTGGGTCTCGACGATGTCGGCGTTGCGCTGGTAGAAGGCGGGGAACATCAGGTACGCGTCCGCGCTGGGCCAGGGGGTGTACGCGTTGGTGTAGATGTCGGTGTCGGGGCCGTCGAGGGCGTCGGGCGCATATATGGTCTCGGGGCGCGGCCAAGCGTCGAATCGGTCGGACGCGGCGTACGCGATGGTGCGGCGTCCGTGCAGTCCGCCGCGCTGGAACCGGGACCAGCCGCGGACGTAGGCGACGTACTGGGCGCGCCTGGGGTCGTAGCCGACGACGTTCTGCGTGTCGCTCATGTAGTTGGATATGAGCGGCTCGTCCAGGGTCTCCCAGTGCAGCCCGTCGGGCGAGACAGCGCCGTAGAGGTGCGGCACGTCGTCCTGCGGGTCGCGGTAGAGTACTTTGTAAAGGTCGTTCGGGCCGCCCGTGGGGTCCTTGAAGACGCATGCGCTGTTGACCGAGCGTCCCCGCGCTACGTTCAGGCCGTAGACGACGTTGTTGTCCTTGGAGCCGTCGATCTCGACGGTGCCGATGCTGGGCTTGGTCCACGTTGCGCCGTCGGTCGACTCGGCGTAGGCGAGCAGCATGGGAGACGCGGCGTCGCCGCCCGTCGCGCTGGTGCGGACGCGGTAGTAGAAGCGGTACACGCCGCCGTCCTCGAACACCGTGCCGTGGCTGCCGATTGCGGCCTCCCAGGGCATGTCCGCCGACACGAACGGCCCGTCGTCGATGCGCGGCCTGTGCACGGCGAGCCTGATGCCGGCGGGCATCTCCCACGACCCGGGCGACCGCCCCGCCCACGCGACGCCGTACCCCGGCTCGACCAGCTCCCAGTCGACGAACACGTGCTTCTCGGTGCCCAGAGGACGACAGGCGTCGGCGGTGATCATGGCTGCTCCTGGAGGTGGGTTTGAGGTGAGGGAAGGCTACGGGTGGCGGTTGTGGGTGTCAGTGGCGGTGGCCCGGCGCTATGGACTGCCAGATTCGCTATGGACTGCCAGATTAAGGAACCTCTCTATCGACCATCGCGCCCTCGTGCCGTAGACCATGTCCTTCAACCGAGAGCTGGGGTTCAAACTGTCGGTTTGAATGAGGAGATCATGCCAGCATCAGACGTTCGCCCTTCGGTTCAGGAATTGAGTCGCCGAACTCCCGCGCAGTTTCGAGCCACAGGTCAATAGCTTGGCCGATGTGCTCGAGTGCCGCCTCTTGGGTGTCACCGTGTGCAGTGCATCCCGGAAGCTCGGGCGCTTCGGCCACAAACACTCCGTCTTCGTTGCTCCAATAGATGATGATCTCGTATTTGTGCATCAATCCCTCCCTAGAACCGGTATCTCAGGATTACTTGCCGGACCTGTCGCACCTGGTATGGTTTGGCATGGCTTCCGTCACGCTGAAAATTCAACCGTTCGCGGACCCCTTCCTTTCTGAATATGTGATGGCTTCCCCGTACCCGCTCAACGAATCCCAGGCGAAGCAGGAAAAGGCGAAGGTCGTCGAAACGAATATTCGCATCCGACCGCCCGCTCAGGATTCTCTGCCGCAACCTGTTGCCCTGGCTCATTCTAGATGGTCCACACGACCTGACCTTGACGCTTGGCGCACTATAGGGGATGTCCCGCCCATTCGCCATACCCGCTGCTGACGTCCGCCGTTCCTCGGCCTCCTTCATGGGTGACTATTGGTAGTCCCAGGGGTTGACGAGGTCGATGTCGAGGTGGTGGAAGTCGGCGGTGTTTCGGGTAGCTAGGACGAGGTCGTGGGCCCTGGCGGTGCCGGCGACGAGGGCATCGCCAAGGTTGAGGATGCGGCCGGGCTGGCGTTCCTGGGCACGGAACTGGGCGGCCCATCTTGCGCCCGCCCTGTCGAGCGGCAGAATGCGGTCGTCGTACTCGGAGACGATCCGCCGCAGGGCTTCCTGCAATACGATCCGCCTGCTTCCCTGCGGGAGGAGCCGCACTCCGAACTCCAGCTCGTGGATGACCATGGAGGAGAGCCACAGGCCATCGTGCCCGATGAGGAATGCGGAGACGCGCGGGTCTGGGTCCCTCCTCATGGTCTCCGAGACCACATTGGTATCCAGGAGACAGCCGGTCATCCGGGCTCTTCGTCAGTGAAGGGGATTTCGCGGGACGAGCTTCGGTCGGGAACTTCGAGCTCGGTCCCACGCGGCATGTTGTCGAGCAGCCACTGGCCCATCGGCTGGCGCTCGGTCACCTGGGCCTGCCAGATACCCTCGGGCACCACGACGAAGGGCTTGCGGGCGCCTATACGCTGGGGTCCCTCCGTCTCGGCAAGGCGCAGGACTTCGGACAGCCGGGCCTTGGCCTCGGCGACAGTCCAGACACGCCCGGTTCGGGGTAGGGTCACGGCACGCCTCCTGTCGAGGAGTTGATATAGTCTATATTAGACTACGTTCTGGCGTGGCGCAAGTGAGTCCACGATCGGCCATTCGGGCGACAGGTCGATGTCGAGGCGCTTGGCGCGGGCGGTGACTGAGTCCGAAACGGTGCGGTAGACATCGGGCTCGTCGACTAGGGTGGAGCGGCCTTCGCGGAGGACGACCTGGCCGTCGACCAGGACCGTGTCGACGGTGCCGGTCCCCATTGTGAGGGCCAGCAAGTGGACGGGATTGTTGTCGGGGTGGGCCTCGGACGCCTGGGCGGAGCGCACCACTACGTCGGCGCGCTTGCCGGGCTCCAGGCTGCCCAGCTCGGCGTCCAGTCCGGCGGCCGCAGCGCCGTTGAGGGTCTGCATCTCGAGGAGCGCGCCCGGCGAGAGGGGGTCGCCGTAGGCCTGAGAGGCGTAGTTGGCCGCGGGCATGATGCCGGCCGGAGTGCAGGCGAACGCGCCGTCGGTGCCGAGGGCGACGCGTGTCCCCTGGCGGTACCGCTCGGCCATGCGGAAGCTCGCGCTCCGTCCGAGGCCGAGGGAGAAGAAGGCGGCCGGGCACCACACGACCTGGCAGCCGGTCTCGCGGACCGCAGCCTCCTCGTCTTCGTCCAGCACGTTGGCGTGGATGATGACGGTGCGCTCGTCGAGTACGCCCAGCTCTCGCAGGTGGACGATCTGGCTGAGGCCGGTCATGGCGCGGTAGATCTCGCCCTCCATCGGCACGTAGCCGGCGTGGAGCTGGAGTGGTACGCCGTTGTCGCGGGCGAGCGAGTGGGCGGCCCGCAGCAGCTCGGGCGAGGCGGTGCCCACGCCGTAGACGAATACGTAGCCGCGCACCAGGGCATCGGGGTCGCCGTTGCGGTGCAGCTCCGCGTCGAGCTGTGCCAGCGAGCGGTCGAGGTCGATGGGCGCGCGGGCCATCAGGCTAGGGCTGTAGAGCGAGGGCACCGCCTCGAAGCACTCCTGCCGATCCCACAGGTAGAGCGGGGCGAATAGGGCCCGCAGGCCCACCCGCTCGACCGCCTCGGCTGCCGCGCCGGTCGAGAAGAGCGAGCCCGGCTCGATGAACATGGTGAAGCCGCTCCGCAGCATCTCCACGCTCGCCATGGCCGTGGCCGCGGCCTCGTCGTCATCGGTGACTCCCGCCTTCCAGTCCGCGAAGTTGACGGGCGATGGAGTGTCGTCGCGGAGGGTGCCGACTCCGCGGCAGGACGTGTGCACGATGTGGTTGTGTGCGTCGATGAAGCCCGGGTGCACGATGCCTCCGCCGGCATCGATAGTCTCCGCCGCGTCGTAACGGCTCTGCAGGTCGGCGTCCGCGCCGACCTCCACGATGCGGGAGCCGGTGACGGCCACTGCGCCCCGGCGAAAGATGCGGCGCCCGCCGTCCATGGTGATGACCTGGCCGTTTCGGATGAGTGTGTCGCAGGGGGTCTTGTTCATGTGGCTGTGCTCCGGGGCCGTTGGACTGGAGAAGAGCTGGCGATCAACCCACAGTCACCTAGTCCGCTGATGTCCTTCACAATGGTCTAGCATGAGGACGTGTCTGCCCTTGCCTGGATCTTCAGAGCGGCAATTCCCTTATGCCTTGGCATCCAGGGGCCGGATGCCCGTGGAGCGACTTGATTCGATGATGAGCCCCGGTCCGTCCCGCAGAGGGCTGGGCTTACTCGGCCGGGTCGGGGTAGAACTGGGCGGAGTAGTAACGGAAGGGCATGATCCTGCCGTCGGACCTGCAGAGGCGCGGGCGGGACCGGTACTGCTTTTTGCTCCAGATGATCACGTCCTGCTCGACGTCTTCCTTCTGCTGTGACGCCATGAACTTGTTGATGAGCGGAGCGCGCCACCGGACCGGCAGGAATCCCAGGCCCACGATCAGGCGCTTGGGCTTGCGGATCTCCCTAACCTGCGAGACCAGCGTCAGGTCTATGAGGGTGCCGTCGACCGGCGTCGCCAGCACCCAGAGGCGCATGTCCATTCCAATGGACTTCTCGCGGACATCCACCAACGAGTAGCCCAGGCCATAGATGCTGGCGCTGGCCGACACGTCGAAGACCAGGTTGACCGCCCCGGCGATGGTCCGCTTTCTCCTGAAGTTGAAGCTGGCCTGGAGAAGGTGGCCGTCCACCAGCGCCTCCTCGACCGGCTCCACGTTGTCGTAGCCGTGTACGTAGCGCAGGTGGGCCAGGTCGACCGAGTTCTCGGTCGTCTCCTGGGGATGGCCCGGGAAGCGGAGGGTAGTGATCTCGAAGCCGCTCCAGCCGTCCGCTTCCAGCGGTCCTGTCGGCAGGCTCCACTGCGGCTCACGCCCGTCGATTCCCCACCAGGCGAAGATGAGGCCGAGGATATCCCGGGTCTCGAACACTCGCAGCTTCGCGGTCTTGGGCGGCTCGGCGAACGGGGTGGCAACGCACTGGCCGGTCGCGTCGAACTCGTAGCCGTGGAAAGGACACAGCAGTCGTCCGTCGCGGATGCAGCCCCCCGCGGCGGGCCCCAGGTCGGCGCCGAGGTGCGGGCAGACGGCTTCGGCGACGCAGACGCGCCCGTTGTCGTCGCACCAGACGACGACGTTCTCGCCCATCCAGGTCTTCTGGATCAGCTTGTCTTTCAGGACCGCCTGTCGGGTCGCGACGAAGTACCATCCCTCGGGAAACGGGGAAAGTGTCGCTGCTTCCGCGGGTACTCGCCGCCTGGTTACCATCGTTTCAGCGCCCCTTACAGGTAGTCACGGGCGCCGGGTTTACTTCACTGGACTGCATAGGCCCGTAACCTTGCCCCAAATCGCAGATGCACCTTCTGATTGCTGTATGCCGGAGTGTCCATTAGTTGCGGTGCCAAAGGGCGGCGCATACCCAACGAGTCTAGCAAGGCCATTCAAGGGGAGCAAGGCTATAGCGGGGCAAGTGCCCTCGGCTGGCCTACGACGCCCCCGGGTCCCCTTCGTGGCGGTGGCTGATGTCCTCGATAGCCACGTCGAGGTCTTCCCACATGCGCTCCATGGTTGAGCGCAACCGCGCGTTCTGGTACGCGCCCCAGACGACCATAGCGGGCAGCACCACCAGGATGGAGACCGCCAGCGAGTAGACGATGGTGATGGTCGCCGTTATGCCGAACTGCGCGGATGCCAGCAGCGGCGACGCTATCAGCACTCCGAACCCGAACGCAGTCGTCAGTGCGGAGCCCAGCAGCGCCGAGCCGGTGGTCGCGAGGGTCTGGACCGCTGCCTTCTCCGGGCTGCGCAGGCGGGTGAACTCCTCCCGGTAGCGATGGATCACGTGGATGGTGTAGTCCACCCCGATGCCTATCGACAGGGCAGTGATGATCGATGTGACGAGGGTGTAGGGGATGCCCAGCAGCGCCATCGTGCCAAGCACGCATATGAGGACGAGCACGATCGGCCCGACGGCGACGATTCCGAGAGCGGGCTGGCGCAGGGTCACCCAGAAGAAGATGGCCAGGATTCCCAGGGCGACGGCGATGGTGGTGCTGATCGACTCCGTCTGTCCGTCGGTGATCTGGTCGGTGACGGCGACCGCCACGATGCTGGCCGAAGTCGCCGTGACGGAGCTGTCGTCGCCGAGCCAGAGCTCTTCGATGTCGTCGTGCAGCATCCTGGTCCCAGCGGGATCGTTCGGGAATATCGGGAACTGCAGCAGCATGGTATCGACGCCGTCCGGATCGTTGACCAGGAAGTGGGCCAGGTCGGGCTCTTTCGCCACGAGCCTGTCGACGAACTCCTGCATCAGCACCGGGTCGAGCTCCACTCCTGGGGATGCATCTTCGAAGAGCGCCGCCAGCTCCGGATCGTACTTGTCGCCGGGTTCCCCGGAGTCGTTGGTCCAGTCGTAGGCGAGCCTCTCATAAGACCCTTGCATCGGCCCCGCTGCGCCACGCGGACGCCGCTGCTCGTCCTCGAAGGCGGCGGTGAGGTCGTGCAGGTTGAGCAGCGTCCGGGTCTCAGTGACCTCGGCCCTGATCAGCAGGCTGGCAATCTCCGTGGAGCCGCCCACGGCAGCCTCGAGGGTGTTCATGTCCTCCAGGACGCCTCCGCCGCGCGGAAGTATGTCCTTGATGCTGAACTCGGACTCAAGCCCCGTGGCGGCGTACCCGAGGCCAACCGTGATGAGGAGCACCGCGACGAGGTAGGGGGCCGGTCGAGCCGTTACCCATCGCCCGAGCAGCTCCGCCGCCTGCGGGACGCCGGGCAGTGCATTCGCGATGGGGCGGGCGGGTTTCAGGGCGCCTCGAGACTCGCGCCTCCGGTCGATGATGATTCGGCCGGACGGGATCAGCGTCAGCATCACCACCAGGCTGATGCCTACGCCCAGCCCCGCGACGATGCCGAAGTCGCCGATCACCCCGATCGGCGAGAACAGCGTCGCCAGCAGGCTGACTATCGTGGTAACGGCGGCCAGCGTCAGCGGAATCGTGACGTGCCTCAGTCCGATCCGCACTGCCGCCGCAACCGGCTTGCCTTCGACCCGCTGCTCGCGGTAGTGGGAGACGGTCTGAATCGCGTAGTCGACCGTAAGGCTGATGAGAATGACGGGCACCATTGCCGTGAGCGAGCTTGGAGGGCCTATCAGGCCCAGCCCGTTCGGCCCCAGCCAGCCCTCCGCCCCAACGACGCCGGCGATCGACAGGATAAGCCCCGTCAGCGTCAGCAGCATGTCCGAGACGGCGCGGGTGAAGAGGAGGAGCAGCACGACGATCAGGAGGAGGGCGAGCCCTATGAGCGGCGCCATCCCCTGCTCCGTGGCATGCTTGTACTCGTCCTCGACGATCACCGGCGACAGGCTGCTCACTGACAGCGGGCCGTCGTCCGCCGCGGCCAGATCGCCGATCCTCCGCTCCGCGTCCTCGACCCTCTCGTCGCCCGTATCGGTCAGGCGTATGTTGGCTATCGCGACCGGAGTGCCATCAGTGTCGGTCCCGGTCATTGCCCCCAGCGCTTCCTGGATCCCAGGGGCGTTTCGTACGGAGTCGATCTGCGCCTGGGTCAAAGCCCCGAAGTCGTCCACCTGGAGCGCCGCTCCGATGATGGGCGAGGGCGCGACGATCGGATTGGCAGGGGCGAGGAGCCCGCCCACACCCGGGTCGCTGGCCACTTCATCGATCAGGCCGGCCATCTGGGAGAGGCCGGCAGGTGTGAGCGCCTCACCGCGGAAGATCAGCGTCGCGACCCTGATCTCGCCTGAGTCACTGAAGAGCTCGCTGACTTCGCGAGTCGCATCGGCGACGGGGTGCCCGGGCGGCAGGAAGGCTACGTCGGCCCCCTCTGTCGGCGGGAGACGCAGCGTGGCCCCCGCAGCCAGCACGACAGTGAAGAGGACGAGAACGACTATCGTGACATACGGGCGAGCGGTGACCAGCCAGCTAAACCTGTCGAGTACATGGCCCATAGCCCCCCAATCCTACAACCGGCGCGTACCACTGTAAATGCTCGGAAACCGTGATTCGAACACCGCTCGGTTCGGCTTCATGGCCAGGAGCACCGTACCGTCGTTTGACCGCCCGCCGGGCCGGTACTACACTCACATTGCCTTGGGCTACGATCTGGATGGACGGAAACTGCGGCGGGTTGCTGCTCTTTGGCCCCGATTACGGTCTGCCCCGATGGCGCAGATTGCCGTCTTGCTAAAGGCGGGCGGCCCGACCGAGACCCCGCCGAGGTCTATGCCCATGCATGGACCCCTCCTAGAGTCATGCCTAGTGCCCAGCTCGGCTGGACGTCATGTCTGTCGAGGCGCTCACGTCCGGACGCTTCGCGCCTGGATTGGTAATGGAGTTGCGCTGATAATGAAACGCATAGGCATCCTGGACCGCGGCGCGGATCGTCGTCGGCTGAAAGCCGAGCTCCTCTTTCGCCTTGCTGGTGTCGGCGCGACGGCGCTGCTGCAACAGCCGGATTGCGCCAGGCGTGAGTCGCTGTGCGTAGCTCGGATACAGCCGGCTGAGGGCGTAGCTCGTCACTTCGGATAGTGTGAGTATCGGACCGACGGGCAGCCGCAGCCGCGGCCGCTGTACCCCTGAGACCTCCTGGAACACGTCCAGGAGCTCGGAGATGGTCTTGTACTCGCTGCTGAAGATGTACTTTTCTCCCGAACGCCCGCGCCGCATACACAGCAGATGTCCCTGGGCGATATCCTGTGCCGCGACGAATTCGCACCCCCCATCGACGTAGGCGGGCAGCTTGCGGTTGGCGAAGTCGCACAAGGTCCGCCCCAGTTGCGAAGGGAAGAAGTCGTTACCCCCGAGCACCGCGCAGGAAGTGGCGACCACGACATCCTGGCCAACCGCCGCAGCCCGCCAACACTCAGTTTCGACCATCGCCTTACTGCGCTCGTAGG
Source organism: Dehalococcoidia bacterium (assembly GCA_965204975.1). Taxonomy (GTDB): domain Bacteria; phylum Chloroflexota; class Dehalococcoidia; order Lucifugimonadales; family CAJWER01. Next base: position 2,015,730 of record OZ242024.1, on the reverse strand, counting down.
GCATCACGCGCTCTATGGGGTAATAGGGCATGGACTCCGTAGCCGGGGCGGATGGATCGTCCAGGTCGTACCCCACAGCACTTATGGATCCCGTCACCACCACCCGCCCGGCCTCCAACTCCCGCGCTGCTTGAAGCACGTTGTGTGTGCCTAGCACATTGGATTCGTAGATCTCCCGGCGGTGAGCGTAGTTGCCATCGATGGTTGAGATGAGGGCCGCGCAGTGATAGACGCCGCGGCAGCCCGCAAGGGCTTGCCTGGTGGCGTTCAGGTCTCGAATGTCGCCGTAGGCGCGCTCAACATCGAGCCCATCCAATGCTTCGTTGTTGTCCTCGTGTCTGAGCAGCACCCGGACTCGAACGTCGTCAGCAAGCAATCTGCGCACGAGGTTGGCCCCTACAAACCCGGCAGCGCCTGTCAGGAACACAGGAGGCACAGGTCTGCCGGAGGGGCTGGCGGATGACTGTGAGTCCATATGGCTCCCATACTACCATTAGGTGGCCTTGGAGGTATCCTCGGCGGGACAGCGATCCACAACTCTTGACTAAACCTCCACTGCGCTCTAGTACTTGCATTGATCGGTCTGCGACGTTCAGGGAAGAGGTTGCCGGTAGCCTCGTGTGGTAACGTATAATCACGGTAACTGTTGCGAGGGAGATGTTGACCGATGACCCAAGCAACCGAAACGGGCCAGGCGGCGCAGGCACTTAGTCTGCCGGAAGAGCTACTTCTGGCGCTGCTGAACGAGGAGAGCGGTTACTTTCATCAGGTGCCCGGCTGGAACCTGAATTGCGCTATAGCCGGCGCAGCGCTGGCTGAACTGTCGCTGATCGGTCGCATCGACACTGATCTGGAGTCGCTGATTCTGTTGGATGCGACTGAGACCGGTCATCCGACGCTCGACCCGATCCTGCAAGAGATCGCGTCCGAAGCGGAACCGCACCATGCCCGCTACTGGGTCGAGCGGCTTGCTCCGCGGTCCGAGTCGGTGATCTCCCAAGTGCTGGACGGGCTCGTTCGGCGACAGATTCTCGACCACCACGTGGGCGAGTTTTACACCCTCAAGCGCCATAGGCGCGAGACAGCGCAAGGAGAAGAATACACGGCCGGCGACTTCGTCAAGGCACGGTTGACCAAGATCATCTTCTCGGACGCGATTCCAAGTCCGCGCGAGGTGATTATCACCGGCCTCGTCAACGCCTGCCGAGTGTTCCATGTGATGTTTCAGATCGACGAGGAGGCGGAAGAACGGATTCAGTTCGTCAGCCAGATAGACCTGATCGGCCAAGCGATCGCGGCGGCGGTGGGCGAGAGCATCATCATCGGGCCCACGCTTCGCCGGCCCTCGCTGACGAAGCCAATTCCCGCCGTATCCGTGCGTGACCTCGTGTTCAACCGCAATCTGCGAGAGGGCAGGCTGCCAGCAGGGTTCGCCTCTTTGGCCGAGAAGTATGGTCCGGTGTTCGAGATTCGGATTCCGTTCCAGCAGAACCTGATTGTCCTGGCAGGGGTGAAGACGAATGAATGGGCCCAGAGCAAGGGGCGGCTGTTCCTGCGGTCGAAGGAGTACTTCGAGGGCGTCGACAAGGCGTATGGCGTGTCGCGCTCGATGCATTCGGTTGACGGCGCCGACCACTTCCGTTTTCGCAAATCGTTGCAGCCCGCCTATGCTCGTAAGGTTATGACCAGGCGTCTGGACGAAGTCTACGACCTGGCACGCTCGCACATGGTGACTTGGGAGGTCGGTGCCGCGATGCCGGTGCAGAAGATGCTGCGCCCATTTCTGAACGCGCAGGCGTCGCCGCTCCTGGCCAGCATTGATACCCAAGACGAGATTGAAGATGCTCTCAAATACAAAATGCGCGTGCTCAACGTAGGCATCGCAAAGTTGTTGCCGGCATTCATGCTCAAGACCCCGTCAATGCGCCGCCGGGCGAAGGCCACGCAGCGGATCGTAGATCGTATGCAAAGCACACATACGGCCGCGCAGCGGGTCGGGATGCCTCAGGACGTGGTGGACGCATATATAGCCCTGCATGCGTCTGATCCCCAGTTCCTGCCCGAATCGGACCTATCGCTGCCGCTGGGGGCGATCTTGATGACCAGCATGTACATGGGCGACCAGCTTGGTTTCGCCCTCTACTGGTTGGTGCAGCACCCCGAGTTGTACGAGCGAGTCACGGCCGAAGCGGACGCCTTGTGGGCCGAGGGCGACCCCAACGAGGACGACCTCAGTCTGGACAGGATCGACGTGACCCACCGAGTGCTGATGGAGGCTCTGCGGATGTCGCCGATCGTGGCCATGTCGATGCGCACGGTGATGAATACCTGCGTGGTGGAGGGTTACGAATTACCGGTCGGGTCGCGGCTCCTGATTGCACAGACCGCCTCGCACTACTTGGAAGAGGCGTTCCCCGATCCATGGACGTTCGACATCGACCGCTACAAGCCCCCCCGAAGAGAGCACGTCGGCGCAGGCTACGCTCCCTATGGCCTGGGCACGCACTCATGTCTCGGTTTCCGCTGGGCCGATTTGCAATTGGCGATCGACCTGCTCATGCTCACCCATTACTTCAAGATAGAGCTGGCCCGTCCCTACAAGCGGTTGCCGATGGATCCGTTACCCTCACAGTCGCCCAGCAACAGGCTGAAATTCAGGCTCGTTCAGCAGCGGCACGAGCTTCGAGTCTGAGTTCGCTACGTTGCTCCTCCAGCGCCTAATGACGGCGGCCTGCGACAATGCTTACATGGCTGTAACCGCGTGAAGAAGCCCGCCATGCCGACCTATAGACGCCTCATCATAGCGTGGCTTTTCGTCCCGATTCACCAGTTCCTGTTCCGCATTTCCCGTGGCCGTCTCTTGAGCCGTTTGGAAGGCCAACAGATCCTTGTTCTCGTGACCAGGGGCCGCAAGAGCGGCAAGCCCCGGTCTTCGCCCTTGATTTACTTCCAATTTGAAGGGTCAACGGAGCTCATAGTCGTTGCCTCGAATTACGGCCAGGACCACCATCCGGCGTGGTACTTGAACGCCGCGGCCAATCCAAGCGTTACTGTCGAGACTGGGAGCGGGCGCTTCGTGGCCGAGGCGCGTATAACCCAGGGCGAGGAACGGGCCGCGCTGTTCGACAAAGTGATTGCGGCAAGTCCACGCTACGCAGGCTACCGTGCTGGTACAGACCGCCAGATTCCCGTGGTGGCGCTCACCCGCGCCTGCCCCTAGCCCCCGACGCGGTCGTCCCCGTAACCGCTTGGGGCTGCAGCCACTCTGCTTCAACGGCTCCTGAGCCTTGGACTCGGCCCCAGGCTGGTCCTGCGGGACGCGGAGGTGTACTCGTTCCGCTTCTTTGAGGGTCCATGACGCGAGAGGCAATAGCGCAATGGCGATTTGCCCCACCGGCGTTCTCGGCAGTAGACTGGGCCGGCCATGCTCGCCCTAATCTCCAACATGCGTCGGTCCTTCAGGATTCTCCTGGCAGCTTCCGGGCCGTGGCACGCCCGGATACTGCAGTTTCTCGGCAGCGTAAAGGTCAGGATCCAGAACCGCAGCGTCTGCTGTGGGCGGCCCGGGCATCCCGGATGTTGAAGGGACGCCCCTGAGGCTCCCGGCGGGAGCCATCCAGACCACCATCATTAGTGGAGCACGATGGCCGGTGGTCTTGGGCCCACCTGACTTGTCCCAGTGCAAATGTGGAACGGAGTCCTTTCATGGGAAACGTCATGCGTTTGACAGAAAACCGGATCGGAGGCTGGTCACTGCTGCTAGGGACCGCGGCAGTGGCGGTGGGCTATGCGCTCTCACCGGGCCGTGGCGTGGTGGACACGGTGCCGAGCAACAGTCTCTCCGACCTCACGCTCGCGATGGCGCGCAACGCGGGACTGGCCTACACCGTACCCGTCGTCATCATCTTCGGCGCCCTGCTCATGCTTCACGGGCTTCTGACCCTGCGGCGGCATGCAGGCCCTGTGCCCCGGCTCGGACTCCTGGCGATGGCGGTTGCCCTGGTACTGCAGATGGTGATGCGGGGCCTCGACTACATGATCACCGGCATGGGAGTGGCGGCGCTGGAGAGCGACCCGGCGCGGTCTGAGCAGTGGCTCCAGTCGGCGCTGGAGATGCAGCGGATGGTGTTCGGGTTGCACTTCACCTCCGGCGTCGTCGGCTTTGCCGGAACCGCGATCATGGCACTGGGCCTCGCCTTCCAGCCTGGGCCCGTTCGTCTTCCCCCTGTGATGCACGGCGTCGTTGCGGTACTGGCCGTGGCGTCGCTGGCGGTGTTCCTCACGGCATGGCATTCGGACAGGTTGGAGCTGGCCTTCGCGCCCGTGTTTGCGGCAATGTCCGTGTCCGGACTCGTCTACATGGGTCTGCTTGGGTGGGGGTTGGCATCGTCCAAAGGCACCCGGGCGAGCGAGCCGGAAGCGGAAGCCCATTGAAGGCTCGGCCCAGCGGCCACAGCGCTGGCTTGATTCCCGCAACGCTCGACCTGGCTGAACGCGCCGCGCTTGCCCTCAATGCAATGACGGAAGCGACGGACCCGGAGGAGGACTACCGCGTTTACTGGAAGGTCACGTTCAGGTCCAACCCTCCGATCATGTACCACGACTTCTCCGATACCGGAATAGCGGCGAAGTTCATGGAGGGCATTCCCCGGATGCGCCTGATGAGCGGGTCGAGCCAGGGCGCCCACGTCGAAGAGCGCTGGAGGGAGCTCCTCCCGGAGAGAATCGCCCCCGACGGCCTGGTCGAGACCAGGCTCGATGATCGCCTGTCTCCTTCACGGCAGTCCTCCGCGCTTGGCGTCAGCGACGGCCAGTCGATTGTCGACATGCAGGTGAACGGCCTCATGCTTGGCGCGGTCACCACGTACGCTGTACTCGAGGGCAGAGAGTCGTGGGAGGTTGCACGGCCAAGCCATCTGAGGAGTCGTGGCCAGGCTGCACGTGACAGAAACGTCCGCCCGGGCGTGCGGTCAACGATGACCGGCTCGCAGGGAGAGCCGGAGTCTACCTCTCCGTTGACAATCGCCGTTGGAGGGGAGTACATTTCGGAGCGACTCCCGAGTCGCACGAAAGAGGTATGCCTGCCTCACCAGCTGATGCGCAATGTAATGAAATGGAGAGTTGGCTGGGGAATCCCCGATGGCAGCGTCCATGAGCTTTTCTAAGGAGGGGTGCTGATGACAATCAGATACGCAGGTCTTGCATTGATAGCCGGCGTGGTTCTTGCCTTCGTCGCTCCTGTATTCATGCCGGGATACGCGCTCGTAGATCCCGTGGACCAGACCGACTTTGTAGCAGCCATGGGCGCCTTGGGAGATTCGGCCATCCTGGCGCATTGGGTGACGTTCATCTCACTCATTTCGTTGCTGCTCATGACCTTTGCTTTCCTGGCGCTCTACCCCCTGGCAAGCCAGCAGACCGGACTGGGGGGCAAGCTCCTGAGGTTCGGCATCATCGTCTCCATCATCGAGTGGGGCATCCTCATCATCGCCAATGGGATGCGGCACTTCGTAGTCCACCTGATGCAGCGCGGTGACATGGCCGGCTCCGGGACCCCGTCACTGGCAGACTTCGAATCAGCAGCACTGGCCGTGCATACAGATATGATAGGGATCACATTGGCGTTTGTGGCCCTGTTCCCGATAGCCTCCATCACGGTCGGCTTGGGGCTGTCCCACCGGTTCGAGTCGATGGACCTGTACAAGGGCGCAGCCTACGTGATGGCGGCAGCAGGGCTTGTGGGGCTGGTCAACTTCCTGTTCGCAATGAGCATTCCCGATCTGGGCGTCCAGTCCCTGCTCCTGGTAAACAACCTGGCCCTCTACGTCGGTGGGATCTGCTTCCTGGTTCTCGGGTACGGCATGTACAAGGGAAGGGCCGAGCTCGCCGAAGCGTAGGGGCTCCGGGTCCAGGAGGCCCAGGTCCCTTCTTGTGAGCGACCAGCCTGGGGTGCGCGACGTCCGAGCCGGCATCGTCCACCCCAGCGTTGGGCTGCAGAGGTACTTCCGGTGAGGGAGGACCCTACTCTTCGCCGTGGCGCCGGTGTATGTCCTCTATCGCGAGGTCGAGCTCGTCCCACTGGCGCTTCACCATCGAGCGCAGCCGCATGTTCTGGTACGCGCCCCATACCGTCATGGCGGGCGGGACTACCAGGATGGAGACTGCCAGCGAATAGGCGATGGTGATGGCCGCCGTGATCCCGAACTGCTGGGACGCGGCGAGCGGCGAGGCCGCCAGCACTCCTATCCCCAGCGCGGTGGTCAGTGCGGAGCCCAGCAGCGCCGATCCGGTCGTCGCCAGCGTCTGGATGGCCGCCTGCTCCGGGTTGCGCAGGCGCGTGAACTCTTCGCGGTAGCGGTGAATCATGTGGATCGTGTAGTCGACCCCGATCCCAATTGAGAGCGCCGTGATGATCGACGTGATGATGGTGTATGGGATGTCAAGCAGCGCCATCGTACCCAGCACCGAGATGAGGACCAGCACGGTCGGCCCCACGGCCACGATTGCCAGCGCCGCCTGGCGCACTGTCAGCCAGAAGAAGAAGGCGAGGACGACGAGGGCCACGAGGATGGTTGTGGCGATCGACTCCGTCTGCCGGTCCCTGATCGCGTCCGTGACCGCGAAAGAGATGATGCTGTCCGATGTCGCGGTGATCGCCTCGTCGTCGCCGTACCAGAGCTCTTCTATGTCTCCCTGGAGCGCCTTGCTTGCCTCGGGGTCGCCCGTGTATGCCGGGAACTGGAGCAGTATCGTGTCTATTCCATTCGGGTCGTTCACAAGGCTGTGCGCGAAGGCGGGGTCCATCGCCTCCAACTTGTCGAGGATCTCCTGCATCAAACCCGGGTCGAGCCGGATTCCCGCGGATGCCCGGTCGAAGAGCGCGGCGAGCTCAGGGTCGTACTTGTCGCCGGGTTCGCCGCTGTCGGTAGTCCAGTCCTGGACGAGCATCTCGTACGATGTCACGAGCGGCCCGGCTGCCGCCGGTGGGCGCCGCTGTTCGTCCTGGAAGGCTAACCCGAGGTCCTGCAAGCTCAGGAGTATGTGGGTCTCCGTGGCCTCGGCCTCCACCAGGACGCTCGTAATCTCCGTTGAACCGCCGACGGACGCGTCCAGGGTGTCCAGGTCCTGCAGCACGCTCCCGCCCCTGGGAAGAAGGTCGCGGATGCTGAACTCAGACTCGATGTCCGTTGCCGCGTAGCCTAGCCCGGCCGTCACCGCAATCACCACGATGATATAGGGCGCGGGCCTGCGGGTTACCTCCCTCCCCAGTAGCTCCGCCACCCGCTCGATGCCGGGCAGCGCGCCCGAGATCGGGCGGGGCGGCCGCAGCGTGCCGCGTGCCTCGCGCCGCCGGTCGATGATCGTCCGTCCGGCGGGGATCAGCGTCAGCATCACGATCAGGCTCAGTCCAACGCCCATCGCCGCGATGATCCCGAAGTCGCCGACAATCTCGACCGGCGAGAACAGGCTTGCTAGCAGGCTCACCATGGTAGTCACGGCAGCCAGCAACAGCGGAACGGTGACGTTTCGCAGCCCCGTGCGCACCGCTCCCAGGACGGGATCACCCGCGTGGCGCCTCTCGCGGTAGTGCGAGACTGCCTGTATGGCGTAGTCTACCGTCAAGCCGATCACGATGATCGGCACCATCGACGTCAGGGAGTTCGGGGGGCCGGTAAGGCCCAGGCCATTGGGCCCCAGCCAGCCCTCGGCTCCGATGATCCAGATGAGGGAGACGACTAGCCCTGCGAGCGTGAGCAGCAGGTCCGAGATCGTGCGCATGAACAGCAGGATGAGGGCGGCGATCAACAGCAGCGCCAGCCCTATCAGCACCCCCATCCCCGACTCGGTTGCTTCCCGGGACTCGTCCTCGAGCACCGTGTACGAGATGCTGCTCACCCGCAGCGGGCCCTCATCCCCGGAGGCAAGCTCGTCGATCCTTCGCTCGGCGTCCACGACCCGCTCGTCGCCCGTGTCGACGAGGCGGATCGAGGCGACCGCGACGGGGGTGCCGTCCGTGTCGGTCCCCGTCATCGCGTCGAGAGCACCCAGGATCTGTGGGGGACCGGCCAGGGAGTCGATGTCCGCCTGCGTGACCGAATCGAAGTCGTCCACCCGGAGCAGGAGCATAACGAGCGCTGAGGGTGCGACGATTGGGTCCGTTGGCGTCAGGAGCTCTCCCACGCCCGGCTCGCTGGCGATGTCTTCGACGAGGGAGGCCATCTGTCCCAGCCCGTCGGGAGTCATGGCCGCGCCTCGGAAGAGGAGCGTTACGACCCTGACATCTCCGGCGTCCCCGAACAGTTCGTCGATCTGCTGCAGGGCATCGGCGACCGCGCTCCCCTTTGGGAGGGTCGCCGCGATTTCAGGAGGCGGCGCGCGCAGCGTCCCTCCTGCGCCCAGCAGGACGGTAATCATGAGGAGGACGGCGAGCGTGACATAGGGGCGGGCCGTGACCAGCCGGCTCAACACGCCGAGTATGTTGTTCATGGCTTACACCGCACTCAAGAATCCGGGCCAAGGTGTTGTGAGGACTATCTCACTCTGTTCTCACAAGTTAGGACAGCCGGTGCAGTCTATGCCCCCGTGTGTCAGTTAGACCTGACAGATCTCGGGCTATTATCTCACACCTTTTCCCACAGTAGCTCTACACCCCAGATCCACCACCTGATTCGGACGGATAGCATGTTGGACTGCCTCATTTCGCCGGTATGACGGAGGTGGTGGATTTGGGTACATGCACTGTGTCCTCAAATGGAGTAATGTACCTCACGATGAATCCCTTCAGCGATGCCGACTACAAGTTCGTCTCCCGGCTGAGGGAGGAGCTGGAGGCCTGGCAGCGGGACGGGACGATCACCGCCGAGCAGGCGCAGAATATCCTCGCCCGCTACCCGGACTATCCTCCGGGCCACGAGGCGGCACGCAGGCGGCAGGGCCTCGTCACCGGGCTGTCCATTCTGGGCGGCATCCTCATCGGCCTCGGCGTCATCACCTTCTTCGCCGCGAACTGGGACGAGATTTCCCGCGGGGTCAAGCTGGCGTCGCTGATCGCCGGTATGCTCCTGTCCTACGGAGCGGGCTACGCCATCTGGCGGCGGTCCGGCCCTACGGCCTATGCCGTGGCCTTCGTGCTGCTGGGCTGCATCGTCTACGGGGCCGGCGTGCACCTCATCGGGCAGATATACCACATCTCCGTGGACCATCCCAACCTCTCGATGTTCTGGTTCCTGGGCGTTGCGCCCCTTGGATACGTCACCCGATCGCGGCCGGTCATGTTCCTGGCCATCGTGCTCTTCCTTGCCGCCGTGGCCTTCCGTCTGCAGGACTGGCTGGAGGCCATGGACGGGTCGGAGGCTGCGATAGCCTTGTCGGCACTCTACCTGGCCCTCGGGGCCCTCCTCTACGCCGCCGGCAAAACCAAGCGGCAGTTCGAGGGGTGGCAGTCTCTCGGCGGCCTGTTCCAGGCGTTGGGGCTGATAACCGCATTCGCCGCGCTCTACCTGCTTACCTTCCATGACCTCTTCGACGACTCCGGCAGAATCAGCGGCGCGAGTCTCGGTTACTGGGGACTGGCGTACGGCGCCTCGGCCGTCGCCATTGGGGTGGCCGCAGGGATGGCGTGGCTGCGGGCCCGGCAGGGCGAGCAGGTCACGGCGGAGCTCGCCGAGGCGGGAGTGATGGCCGTGCTGCTGGCGGCCGCCCACGTTGCGGCGCGGGTGTCCGTCGACTGGGACCCGCTCTACCCAATCGTGTTCAACGCGCTGTTCGCCCTGTCGGCGCTGGGGCTGATGGCCTCGGGCTATCTGGGCGACCATCGTGGCCGAGTCAACCTGTCCATTGCGTTTGTCGCGCTGTACGTGATCACACGCTACTTCGAGTACTCCATTGACCTGCTGGACAGCTCGCTGTTGTTCTCCGGCGCGGGCGTCATCCTGCTGGCAGGCGGCTACCTGCTCGACCGTGGCCGGCGCCGGATGCTCGCCGCCATGCGCGACAGGGAGGGCGAGGCATGAGACCCTGGGTTCGCATCGCCTTCTGGGCCATCGTCGCCGCGCAGATCGTCTTCCTGATTGGTTTCATCGGCGTGCGCGAGGCTGCCCTGCGCACCGGTACCGAGGTCGTGCTGCAGACCGTCCCCGTCGACCCGCGGTCGCTGCTGCAGGGCGACTACGCCATCCTGGACTACGAGATCGCCCGGCTGCCGGACTGGATGGACGGGTTCCCGACGGGTAGGACCGTCTACGTCGCTCTGCGAGAGGAGCGGGACGTCTGGGCATCATCGACGTACACCGAGGAACGCAGCCGTGTCGCCGGAGAGGTATTCATCAGGGGGCGTATCGACCGCATGGGCCATGCCGACTTTGGAATAGGTACCTATTTCGTGCCCGAGGGCACCGGTCACATTGTGGAACGTGCACAGGACGTGAAGGTCGTGGTCAGAGTCGACCGGAACGGCAACGCCGTCATCAAGGACCTGCTGGTGGACGGCGAGCCCTTCGAACCGGACCGCGGAGAGTAACGTTGACGGCTGCCCTTACCGGCCGACCTCGTCCAGGACCGCTTGACTGACGTGGTAGGAGTGTTCGTCCGCGGGAAACTCCCCGCTTCTGACGTCCCCGGCGTAGGCCTCGAAGGCGCCCAGTACGTGCTCACTCAGGTTGGCATACTTCTTGACGAATTTCGGGGTGAACCGGTCGAACAGGCCCAGGATGTCGTGCGCAACCAGGCCCTGACCGTCACAGTAGACGCCGGCGCCATAGCTGATGGTGGGGACCTCGAGGCGTTCCGTTACGATCTTTGCGATCTGGTCCGGCACACACTCCAGGATGACGGCGAACGCTCCCGCCTCTTCGACCGCCAGCGCATCGTCGATGACTTGCCGCGCGGTCTGCACGTCCCGGCCCTGGGCCCTGTATCCGCCAAGCAGGGAAATGTGCTGAGGGGTTAGGCCAACGTGGCCCATGACCGGCATCCCTGCCCTCACAATCGCCCTGACGATGTGGGCCGCGTCGACTCCGCCCTCGACCTTCACCGAATCGGCGCCGCCCTCCTGCATGAACCGCCCGGCGTTGATGATGGCATCGCGCTCAGACGTGTTGTTCGACATGAATGGCATGTCGCCGACCACCAGGGCATATCTGGTCGCGCGCGTTACGGCCTTGGTGTGGTGGAGCATCTCGTCCAGGGTCACGGGGACGGTCGTCTCGTAGCCCAGGACGGTCATGGCCAGCGAATCGCCGACGAGAATAGTGTCGAGGCCGGCCCGGTCGGCGAGCAGGGCCATGGGGTAGTCCGGGATGCTCAGCATGGTGATCTTGCGGCCCTGCCGCTTCATTGTCTGGAGGTCTAGGATCGTGGTCTTCGTTCGTTCAACTCGTTCTTTGCCCATGCCGACACCTCATCGCCTGTTTGCGCTTGCCGCAGCGTCAGATTGTGGGGTCACGGTCCGACTCGTGCCCCGCATATGCTCGCCTACAATAGCACCCGACTCTACCGGGCTGCTGATGGCATGGGACTAGGACGGACTGGCGACCCCGACCGGATTCGAACCGGCGATCTCTGCCTTGACAGGGCAGTGTGTTAGGCCGCTACACCACGGGGCCGCAAATGGAGCTTGCGGGGGCGCCTGGGGCGGGCATGTGAGCCACGCTTAACCTCGCGCCGGCCGGGGGCTGGTGGGCGGTACTGGATTTGAACCAATGACCTCTGCGATGTCAACGCAGCGCTCTAAACCACTGAGCTAACCGCCCGCGGCGGCTCCTCGACCACGAGACAGTGTAGCATACCGCCGTTCGCGGGGGTCAAGGAAGGGTGCGTATGCCCATACCTGCTGTGATGGCGCAGACGGGGATTCCAGGGGTGGACATACGTTGACAATGCCCGTGTCCGCCCCATAGAATCTGTAGATATGCTTAGAATCAGACTCAGGCGCGTAGGCGCAAAGAAACAGCCAAGCTTCCGGGTGGTCGTGGCGGACTCCGCCGCGGCGCGCGACGGCAGCTTCGTCGAACAGATCGGCCACTACAACCCTCGCACCGACCCGGAGACGGTCAGCATCGACGAGGAGAGGGCCCTGCACTGGCTCCGCAACGGCGCAAGCCCGAGCGAGGCCGTGGAACGGCTGCTCAACTCCATGGGCACCCTGGAAAAGGTCAAGCCATGATGAAAGACCTGGTCGAGTACATCGTCAAGTCGATAGCCTCTCACCCGGACGAGGTGAAGGTCACGGAAGAGGGCGACGACGGCCGCGTTGTGCTGAGGCTCGAGGTGGCCCCGGACGACAAGGGCAAGGTGATCGGACGGCAGGGCCGCGTGGCCGAGTCCATCCGCACCCTCCTCCGCGTGGCCGCCGTCAAGCAGGGCACACGAGCCGTCCTGGAGATCGTCTGACGGACTCCGGCCTCCCCGACGACCAGGTAGCCGTAGGAAGGATCATCGGCGCCTGGGGGACCAGGGGGCACGTCAAGGTGACGCCCCTGTCGGACAACCCGGGCCGATTCGCGCGCGGTTCATCCCTGTTGCTCGGAAGCTCGACCGTCCGCGTCCTTTCTTCGAGACGAGACAAGGCCCACTTGGTCGTACGTCTCGACGCCGTCGGCGACCGTACGACCGCCGAATCGTTACGTGGAACGCATCTCGCCGTTTCGCGCGACGAGATCGAGGCCCCGCCTGCCGGGTCCTTCTACCACTACCAGATCGTCGACATGGACGTCTCGACCGAGGACGGCTCGCCGCTGGGTCAGGTCGTGCAGATACTCCCTACAGGCAGCAACGACGTGTACGTGGTGCGCGACGGGGACGGCAGGGAGACACTTGTGCCGGCGCTCGGAGACGTGCTGCTGGAGGTGGACCCGGAGCGCGGGCGAATGGTTGTAAGGCTGCCTGAGGTTGTCTGAAGCGCGACGTGCTGGTGCAACCGGAGAGACACTCCAGGGGCCGAATGCTCTGCGTAGAATTGTCCTTCGACAAGCTCAGGACGAACGCTCTTCCCTTCATTCTGACTGGATGAGAGCGCACCGTCGGACAACTGTCTCCCATCAGGAGAGGGTCTGGGGCCTTCTGATATAATGGCCCGGTAGCGAATTCCTATGGGAGAGCGTAGATGTCCGGTCACTCCAAGTGGTCGACAATCAAGCATGGCAAGGCCGTCACCGACGCCCGCCGGGGCAAGCTTTTCACGAAGCTGACCAAGGAGATCATCATCGCCGCGCGAGACGGCGGCCCCGACGTGGACTCGAACTTCCGCCTGCGCCTCGCCGTCCAGAGGGCCAAGGACAACAACATGCCCGCGTCGAACATCGAGCGGGCGATCAACCGGGCCACGGGCGCCGACTCGGACGGCGCGCGCATGGAAGAGGTGATGTACGAGGGGTACGGCCCGGGCGGGATTGCGGTGCTCCTCCAGGCCCTCACCGACAACAGGAACCGCACGGTGTCTGACATCCGCTCCACCTTCACCAAGATGGGCGGCAACCTGGCATCCGCGGGTGCTGTGGCCTGGCAGTTCGAGCAGAAGGGCGTGGTCGTGGTGGAGACGGAGGAGGACCCCGACGAGCTGACGCTGATAGCCATCGACGCCGGGGCGGACGACTTCGAGACCATCGACTCGACTCTGCACGCGTACTCGCCGCCCGACACCCTGGAGGCGCTCCGAAGGGCGATGGCCGACAGCGGGGCCCACGTTCGCTCCAGCGAGCTGACGATGGTGCCGACCAACACCGTCATGCTCGACGACAAGACGGCCAAGCAGACCCTCAACCTGCTCGACCAGCTCGAAGAGCTCGACGACACGCAGAAGATATTCTCCAACGCCGACTTCCCCGACGAGGTCCTGAACAGCTACGGGAACGAGTCCGGGTAGCCCAGCTTCCCTGGGAGTGCTCCGTGCGAGTCTTGGGAATCGACCCCGGCACCTACAAGATGGGAGTGGGCGTCGTCTCCACCGACGGGTCCACCATGAGGGCCGACTACGTCGACGTGGTGAGCCCCCGAAGGCGCGACCCCTTGGCCGACAGGTTGGGCTTCCTATTTGAGGAGCTGAGCAAGGTCGTCGTGGAGTGGTCGCCGGTGGAGGTGGCCATAGAGCAGCCCTTCGCCGCCCAGAACGTCAGGGCCGCCATGGCAATCGGCCAGGCGCAGGCGGTGGCGATGGTCATAGCGGCACGAAACGGGCTGCCCATCTCATCCTACGCACCCCGCGCGGTCAAGCAGGCCGTGACCGACTACGGCGGCAGCTCCAAGGAGCAGGTGCAGGAGATGGTGCGGGTCCTGCTGGGGCTGAGCGAGACGCCGTCCACGGACGCGTCGGACGCCCTCGCGGTCGCAATCTGCCACATCAACGCCGGCGAGGTGTCCCATCTCAACATCATTGAGTAGGTCCAGATGATCACAGGACTGGAAGGCGCACTGGCCGCCGTCGGGCCGGACTGGGCCGACGTTTCGGTCGGGGGCGTGACCATACGAGCGAGCATCCCTGAGTCGGCGTCGGGCACGCTGGGCCCGGCAGGCGAGCGCGTCAGGCTCTTCACGTCGCTGCAGGTGCGCGACGACAGCATGACGCTGTACGGCTTCCCGACGGAGGACGCCAGGACGGCCTTCGAGGCGCTGATCGGCGTCAACGGCGTGGGGCCGCGCCTCGCACTGAGCATCCTGTCGGCGATGACGACCGACTCCCTGGCGCTGGCGATAGACTCGGCGGACCCGGGCGCGTTCAAGGGCGTGTCTGGCGTTGGAACCAAGACGGCCAACCGCATAGTGCTGGAGCTGAAGGGCAAGCTGGACTGGCAGCCGGTCGCGTCAGTGCACGCACCGGCGACCAGCCACTCGGACCTGGTCGAAGCGCTGACTGCGCTGGGATACACCGTGCAGGAGGCTGCGGAGGCGGTATCGGCCCTGCCGGATGACGCGCCCGACTCGCTGGAGGACCGGCTGCGGATCGCGCTGTTGGACGCGGCGGGCTGAGCGGCGTGGAGACGGACTTCGACGCCTGGGCCGGCGTATACGACGCGGTCTACTCCTACGTCACCGACGACATACCCTTCTACGTGGACGAGGCAGTCCGCTGCGGCGGGCCCGTCCTGGAGCTGGGGTGCGGCACGGGCCGTGTGACGCTGCCCATTGCCCGGTCAGGCGTCGACGTCACGGGGCTGGACTCCTCGCGAGGCATGCTCGATGCGGCCCAACGTAAGGCTGGCGACACGCCCGTCACGCTGGTGCACGGCGACATGCGCGACTTCTCTCTAGGGCGGCGGTTCGCGCTGGTCATCATCCCGTTCAGGGGCTTCCTGTCGCTGCTCACGGTCGAGGACCAGGTGAGCGCGCTGGACTGCATCAGGCGCCACCTGCTGCCGGGCGGGCGCTTGGTGTTCAACGTCTTCCAGCCGGACCTGAACATGCTGGTGCAGCCGGGGGATGGGGCGTACCACCTCCGCGACGTCGTCGACCCTGAGAGCGGCCGGCGCCTGGTGATCTGGCACCAGAGCTCGTGCGACAACTACAACCAGGTCATCCACGCCAGGCTGATAGTCGACGAGCTGGACGATACAGGGACGGCTGTAGGCCGCTTTTACCGGGACTTCCGCCTGCGCTACGCCCACAGGTGGGAGCTGCACCACCTGCTCACGACGTCCGGCTACGAGATCGTCGACCTCTACGGCGACTTCGACCGCACGCCGTTCGACGAAGACAGCGAGGAGATGGTCTGGACTGCCCGCCCACGGGAAGGCTAACCGCAGAGGGCGCAGAGATCGCGAAGGTGTGTGGGAAGCAATTGGGCTCGTGGGCCTAGCCGTCCCCGAATACCTGTCGGCGGAGCATGGAGTTGAGGCGCGTCTGCCAGCCCCGGCCACTGTTGCGGAAGTACTCCACCAGGTCGGCGTCCAGTCGCAGGCTGATGTGCTCCTTGGTCGGTGCCTTCTGCGGCCCTCGCTTGCGGCGCTCGGCCTGTTCTCGCTCGTAGCGCTCCACCAGTTCAGGCAGCACTTCCCTAGCTGGCCTGGCCTTGGACATGTCCATCTCTTCCGGGCCCCACTCGGGGTCGGCTGCTATGCCAGCATGAATCGCCGCCTCTTCGCCGTACTTAGCTTCTACCTCCTTGAACGTCATGCCGGTCAAATCGACGCCGGTCAAGTTCTTGTCGATCCAGTCCCTTCCGGCCAAGTCCGGCTCAGGCTTGACTTCGCTCATATTCCCGCCTTTCCGTCCGGTGTGCCTTCCTCAGGCTTATGATCCGAACTCGACTGCCCCTCATGGTGAAGATTATCCGGTGGAGATGCTGGTCGAGGTAGCCGGTTGCGGTGTATCGCATCTCACCTCCCCGCGGACTTGGCCTGATCAGAGCACCACTCCATACGAAACTCTCGGCGGCTTCGAAGTCGATGTCGTGCTTTGCAAGGTTGGCCGCTCGCTTCGCCTCGTCCCACTCATACTCCACTACCTTATTGTATATACTCTGGTGCACGTGTCAACGAATAACCAGCCAAGGGAAATGAAGCCGGCTGCTACTGGACGACCTCCGGGTGGGCGTCCATCGATGGCGGGGCCATGATGCGCTTCTGCTGCTCGGTCAGCTCGCCGTAGTCGTCGTGGTTGTACGTCTCGATTGCCCACGAGGAGTGGCCCGGGCTGTACTTGTACAGGAGGGCCCTGCGCTCGTGATCGGCGGTCCAGGGCATCGTGCCGTGCACCAGTGCCTCGGTGAAGAACAGGGCGTCCCCCGCCTCGACGGCCGGCTGGACCACGTAGTCGGGCACTCGGTCGAAGTTGCGCACTTCGTCGGGGATGGTGTCCTTGAAGTTGGTCTTGTGGCTGCCGGGGATGCAGGCGAAGCCGCCCGCGCCTGCCGGAGCGTCGGTGAGGAAGTACGTCACGACGCACAGGCCGTTGCGCATGACCCCGTCCCTGTACGAATACCAGTGGTCGCCGCCATAGGCTGGCCCGCCGTGCAGTCCACCCCGAGTGTTGCCCTTGCTCATGAAAATGCAGTAGTCGTGGTCGATCCTGAACTTGGGCTCGATGAGCTCCACGAGGTACGGGACGATCTTCGGGTGGTCGATGAGTTTGGTGAAGGCCGGGCTCCACGTGCTGATGATCTCCTCGCGCCTGACGCTGTCCGGGTCGGCGTAGGGGAACTTCGTATCGGCGACCTCGTTCAGCTCTGCGATCTCGGCATCGGTGAGCACGTCCTTGATGACAATGTACCCCTGCAGGTCGAACACGAACTTCTCTTCCTCGGTCATGGCCATGGGGTCTTTCTCCTATGTGGGCGTAGCGTGATTCAACACGATGGGTCGGAAGGCGTCAAGAAGCGGAATTCGACAGTAGGGCAGTTCTGTCCTATATTGTCTGAGTGACGGGCAGAGAATTCGTAAGAAGGGTGGTCCAGCTCGGGCGCGAGCGAGGAGTCACCGTCAGCACGGATGCCAAGCGTGGTAAGGGTAGCCATATCACCCTGTACTACGGGGACCGCAAGACGGTCTTGAAGGACCGGCGAAAGGAGATAGGCCGCGGCCTGCTGAGTGACATGATCAGGCAGCTTGGTCTTGAGCAGAGAGACTTCCGGTGATGCCAAGAGACTAGGGAGGACGGGATTATGAAATTCGTATACCCAGCGCAGCTTCGGCGTGCCAGCCCTGAAGAAATCGTCGTGTCGTTCCGCGACCTGCCGGAGTGCCTCACGTCGGGCGCCGACGAAGCCGATGCGCTATCGGAGGCCCAGGATGCACTAGAGGAAGCAGTCGCGGGGCGCATCGATGACGGCGAGCCCATACCAGCCCCAAGCTCACTCCTCCCCGGCGATAGCGAGGTCGCAGTACCCGCGGAGATGGCGGCAAAGGCTGCGCTGGCCTTGGCCTTCCGTGCGAGCCGTATGACCCGGGTCGCGCTCGCCGATAGCCTCGGTGTAGACGACAGGGTCGTGCGACGAATGCTCGACCCACGCCATGGCACTTCCGTAGGTCGGATCAATGACGCGCTTCGGATACTCGGCTGCGAGGTCATCCTGGAGATGCGCGACGCAACCGCGGCCTCTTGCACGACTGGGATTACCGGCCCGCCGTCATGATCTGATCTCCGCTAGTGACTATGTCGCCGCTCTTGATCAACGTCTCCACGACCCGGTCGATGTGCGTCCTGATGTTCTTGGATGCGCTCCTGAATCCCAGAAGCCGCGCGGCCTCTGCTGCCACATCAGTGCGGTCGATCCCGAGGGATCGCTTCGCAACTATCTTGATGGCTTCGGCGACCTCTTGCGATGCGACTAAATCGATTTTCTTGTGCGATTGCGGAAGACCACTTCTGTCACGCACTACTGGTCGCTCCATACTCGCCATCCACAGGAAATCGCCCTTCCTTACTATCTCCTCTTGACGTGCAGTGTAGTGAATTGCCAAATCGAGGTTGGCCTTGATTCTGTGGCCAATCCTTGCAATGCCTACAGCCTCTGCGATCCGGCGGCGCACTTCGCTAACGTGGATTGGCCCCTCAACGCGAACCACCTTGGTGATGGGTTTGTGTAAATGGCGAGTAGGCACATCGTGAAGCTCATACCAGCCGGTATCCACATACGGCTGAGCAGTCTCGTATGCAGGAACGGAGAGTTCGCTTGGCTCTTGGTCAGCCTCGATTCGATTGATCTCGGGCCTAGCCCTGCTCCCGACTGCGTGGTCGGCGGGCTGTGCGGCCTTTGCCTGCTCTATGGCTTTGACGGCGCGCTTCAACTCGCGGTCAGGATTTAGGAACCAGTCCGTACTCCATATCCGGTGCAGTCTCCAGCCCAGGCCCTTGAGGTGTTGTTCCCTGATCTTGTCGCGGTCCCTGGCGGACCTGGAACTGTGGTATGAAGCGCCGTCACACTCGATCCCGATAAGGTATCTTCCAGGACGATCCATATCCACGATGGCTATGTCGACGAACTTGCCACCGGAAGCCACTTCCTCGTGCGCTTCGTATCCCAAAGAGCGCAGCCTAGACACAACCTCCGTCTGGAAGGGTGAATCCATGTCCCGCTTTGACGCCTCTGGCATATCGGTCGGCAGATTGCCCGATTCGGCGTACGCAAGGAACATTTTGAAGGCCCGCAGGCCAGCGGACCCGGGGCCGCCCAATCTGATGTCGTCGGCGTGGAGATTCGTGAATACGTGGCAACGCCGCTTAGCCCTGGTAATGATGACGTTCAAGCGCCTCTCGCCGCCATCCTTGTTCAACGGGCCGAAGTTCATGGAGACCTCGCGATTGGCGTCGCGTCCGTATCCAACGCTTATGAAGATCACGTCCCGCTCGTCCCCCTGGACGTTCTCTAGGTTCTTCACGAAGAAGGGCTCCTCGGGGTGTGCACCGAAGAAGGACTCACAGGAGGTGTCCTGTCGCCTCATCTTTTCCAATTCGTCCAGAATGGCCTGCATCTGTGCGGTGCTGAATGCCGCAACGCCTATCGTCAGGTCCGGATGCTGCTGTGCATGCTCCATGATGGCTGTAGCGACCTGTTCGGCTTCGATTCTGTTCGTTCTGCTTTTGCCCCGGTCATAAACCGAGTTCGGGTTGTGGTGATACTTCAGGCCGGAGCTTTGCCTGCTAGAATCCGGGCTAGGGAATACGACCAAGTCGTTGTTGTAGAACTCGTGGTTGGATACGGCGATCAGCGACTCATGGCGGCTCCGATAGTGCCACCTGAGCATCCTGTCGGGGCATCCCGCGGTCCGCATGAGCCCAAGGATGCTTTCTATGTCTGTGGTAACGCTGTTTTCGTCTTCCTCGTCTTCGGTTTGGGTAATAGAGTCGAAGAAATTGGTCGGAGGAAGCTGCCGGTCGTCTCCTACGACCACGGATTTGTCGGCGCGTATCAGCGCGCCCAGTGCGTCGACTGGTTTCACCTGACTGGCCTCGTCGAACACCACTAGATCAAAGTTGACGCCACCGGGTTCAAGGTAGGATGCTATGGACATCGGGCTCATCATGAACACCGGCTTGATGGCCTGAATGGGATTGCCCGCCCTGTTCATGAGCCGCCTAATGGGAAGATGCCTGCTCTTCTTCTCGAATTCCCTCCGCAGAGCCCCCAGTTGGCCTGCGCCACTGTGATTCGGAAGTCCTTGCGAGTGAGTGCGGGCGACCCTGACTCGGTTGTGGTCTAGCACAAGACTATCCATCCGGCGGAAATCTTCCAAGCGAGTTTCTTGTATGCTGAAGTCGAAACTGGCCAGTGCAGGCCGTTCGGAAAATGCCCGGCGCACTATACCGTCATATCGGGCCAAGTCAAAGCAGTCGGTTAGCCGAACGGCCATGTTCGGCCACTCCTCGGCCAGTTCTACCAGGGCGTGGAGCCCCTTTTCTTGGGCAACTGCCAAGGCGTTGTTGACTGCCGCAATATCCTGGATGTCGTACATCCGGCTCGACCAGCCTGCGAGGATATACCCCTGCTCCTGGAAGGGCAGCGCTGCCAATCCGTCGGGATGGCCGAACCTCTTCTCGACGTCCATTTCGAGGGCGTTCAACACGTCCTTCACACAGCCGCGGTACGTGTCCAGCGCGTCTCTGTACCGTTTCAAGGATTCGGGAAGGCCTCCGATCTCCAGCCCTTCGTCTAGGGCTATGACGATGCCGGGGTCAAACCTCTCCTCGTCGATACCGGCGAACAGCTCCAACATCCAATCTATTACGAGGCTCGCAGCCTCCCAGTCGGTACGCTCCTCCCGCCACAGCCCACCCAGCGCTGCGCTGGCGGCCGGGGAGAGCCGGTCGATGGCCTGCCTGAGTTGTCGCTCCTCTATGATTGCGTCTGCGAGCGTCAGTTGGCCGTCCAGATCGCCCGGCAGTTCGCCCTTGCACATCATAGCCAATTGCTCTTTTGCTCGGCGATACTTGAGGGACAGGAACCTGAAAACCCTTCGTCCGGTCGTGTCTAGGGTGCGCCGTATATCCCACACGTTGGCGCCCCAAGCATCGGGAATCAGAATCGAATCGTACTCGTCATGCAACCTCGCCCATTGAGTCCCCGATTCTCGCAGCTCCCTGATGTCGTTCCGTCTGTCCTTCCATTCTGAAGCACCGAGGTTGACTCCGCGGAGGTTCGGCGCGCCGATCAGGTGCTTTGAGGTGTGCTGGAGTCTCTCCGCCTGGGCGCCCCCTTGGGGTGGGCTCAGCCGCATGAGGCCTCCAAGCGAGCTGGCAGCGTGAACCAGCGATTCCAGCGATTCGGTAGCCGCACCGATCGATTCGCGTAACAGGTCCGTGTCCGAGGGCAGTACGACTCTGAGTCCAGATCCCCAGAAGGCGTGATCCTTGAGGACGCCGACCCTAGCCAGACAGTCTTGGAGATGCGCGACGACGCTGCGCTTCTCGTCGAATTCGAGGCGAGTCCATGAGTCAATCCCGTCAGCTGCGGGCCGACGTAGTGGGTTTCCATCCCTGTCCAAACTGCAGACTCGCATGCGCAGGCCAAATGCGTCGAAGGGGGTGACGCCTGTGTCCCCGACGGGGCTATTCACCGCTTTGGCGTACTCGTTCAAGCTATCTCGGGCACGGCCTAGCGCAATGAAGTCGTCGTCCAACCTCTCGATACTCGGTCTACCCCGTGCCAGTGTCCTCTTTAACTCGTCGAGAACAGCCCCCTTCGTGGTCTTGTGGCTATGTAACTCTAGGCAGGCATCTCCCAAGTCAAGATCGTCCAACCTGCGCTTTACCACCTCCAATGCCGCCATCTTCTCGGAAACGAAGAGTACCTTCTTGTTCTGGCTAATGGCTTCAGCGATGATGTTCGTGATCGTTTGGGACTTGCCGGTCCCAGGCGGCCCCTGTATGACTAGGTTTCTGCCGTTGCTCACGTCTAGTATCGCCAGGGCCTGGGACGAGTCGGCGTCGACGACGTGATGCACGTCTTCGGGACGCAGGTGTTCGTCAAGATGGCCTTCCTCGCCAATTGCGGGCGCGGGCTCTTTGAATCCAGCCTCCGCCCCGCAACCGAACAGGGCGCGTATGGCATCGCTCTCCAGAGGGCCGGACCCCTCTGGCCAGATTCTGACGTCCAAGTCCCTGTACATGAGGAGCTTGCTGAATGAAAAGAAGCCGAGCACCACGCTCGTCCGGTCGACGGACCATCGTTTCTTCTCTCCGACTCGGAGTAAGACATCCGAGAAGTACTTGTCCACGTCAAGATCTTCGTCATCGGGCAGACCGGGAATATCCATGTGGAAATCGGCGCGTACCTTCTCGATGAAGGAGAGATTGGCCCCTAGTTCTTCGCCGGTATATTGGACGTAGAATCTGCTCCGGGCGGCGCGTCGCTCGATCTTTACCGGTACCAATATTAGGGGAGCCCTTCGCGGGATGTGCGAGGCGTCGGCCTCGTACCACTCGACCATACCAAGCCCAATGAACAAGGTATTCACGCCCTGCTCCTGGATTACCGTGTTGGCGGTGTGGTGGGTCTTGAGAAGCCGAGATTGCAGTTGGTCGGATGTCTCGTTGGTCTGCAGACGATTGTCGATGTGACGCCGGGCTGGTGTACCCGGGTCGGTGTCGTCTTGGGGTTGACCTAACTCGTAGTCCCTGTCGTCATCCTTGCGAGGCAGGAACGACATCGATCGCTCCTTATTCACGAGGATATCGAAGACGGCTGAAGGAATCTCGTCGACGATCTCCACCCCTCTTGACTTGAGCAGGCGATAATTCAGCAGCGGGTTGCGAAGGCCGAGATCCAGAAGCTCCTTCCTGGATGCCTCAATCTTCGCGATGATTGGGTCAATATCCATTTGGCGTCCTGTCCCCACATTATCGCTCAATCGACAGCCTGTATTCCAGCGCCCGGCGGGCTTGTTGGAAGGGTCGTTCCAGCCAGGCTAGGTGGTCGTCCTCGCCGTGGTGGTGGGTGACGTTGCCGTTCAGGTACTGGCCTGACGTCTCGCGGATGTAGTCGATGTCGCCCTTCACGACCGTGAGCATGTGCTCGGCGGTGCCGG
The DNA here is from genome assembly GCA_965204975.1 of Dehalococcoidia bacterium. Taxonomy (GTDB): domain Bacteria; phylum Chloroflexota; class Dehalococcoidia; order Lucifugimonadales; family CAJWER01. The sequence continues at coordinate 1,992,778 of OZ242024.1, read as the reverse complement.
CGTCGAACATCCACCAGGCGCCCCCGCAGGCCACGTATACCGGCGACGTGTGGGCGTAGATGCCGCGCTTCATGTCGTCGTAGTCCGGGTCGCCGAAGTAGTCCGGGCTCCCGCAGCGCGCTGCGAGCCACGAGTGGCGGTCGATGCGCAGGGTCTCGCGCAGCTCCAGCCTGCGGACGCCCTCCCTCGACGTGGTGGACGCCACGACCCTGCCGTTGTGCACGATGTCGAGCCGGTGTATGGGCAGCACGCTCTCGGCCGTCGCGCTGACCTCGACCGTGCCCGGCCCGGAGATTTCGACCGTTTCGCCTATAGCATGCCCGTCAATGCTCAGGTCGATGATCGGCCCGGACGTCATGAAGGTACGCCCGCGCTCGACACTGCCGCGCCAGTTGTCGTAGGTGAACTCCTGGCCGTCCCCGAGCTGGGCGTAGGTCCGCCAGTGGCCGACGGCGACCTCGCTGCTCATCTTGTCCGTGCCGCCGACGAGGGGGATCCGGTAGCCGCAGTTGAGGACGCGATAGTACTCGTCATGGGGGAACCGGTTCTGGTGGCCCTTGAACTCGATGGCGTCCAGCCGCCCCGTGGCGATCATCGCCGCCGCCTCGCGGTTCAGGCCCCAGAAGTGGGCCGCGGCGACGGTGCCGCCCTGCTCGTGGGTCTCGTCTGCCCACGCGCTCAGAGTAGACTCCATCGTCCCGCCGATCTCGGCCTCGCCCGGGCCGTCCGTGCACCAGGGCATGACGTGGCGCTTGAGGCCCATGAGGATCATGTGGCCCATCACGTGCTGCCTGTTCTCCTGGCAGACGTATACGACCGAGTCGCCGCGCCGCGAGACGTGGGGCTCGCCTGTGAACTCCTCAGTGCCGGTGAAGAGGCTGCCCCACTGGCACTGGAGCAGGTTCACGACGTTCAGGTCCTCGGCCTGGGCCTCGTGGAGCGCGCCCTGGGCCGAGAGGAAGTGCACGTGGGAGTCGCCGCTGTACCAGCCGCGCCGGTTCATGTCGGTCCACCGTTTCAGGCGCAGGGTGAGCTCGCGCTGGCCGGGCTCGATGGTGAGGCTGCGCCGGATGGGCTCGTACTCGAACCCCCTCGCGATGTCGACGATGACCTCGCCCCGGGGCAGCCAGCCCTGGCAAGTCCCGTCGATGTAGGCGTAGGTGGCCTGGCCCATGCGCAGGTCGCCGCCCACGTCGTAGTTGAAGGTGTCGAGGCCTGAGTTGATGTGGTTGTGGTGGCCGTAGGGCTGATATGGAACGCCGTCGGGTGAGCGGAAGTGGACCCGGCAGGGCACAGGGAGCCCGGTGTCGTCGTCGACGACCGAGACATCGACCCAGTTCCGGCCGGGCTCCGTCAGCTCGATCCTGGCCCTTGGAGTCTCGGCCGCGCCGTCCTTCACCACGTCGCCCCAGCGGACCGAGCCCAGGCTCTCGCCGCCCTGGCTGACCGTGACCGTCGCCGAGGGCGTGCCGGTCATCTCCACGTACGCTGGGCTGGACTTCTCATTAGCGCGCTGTCCCCAGCCCTTGTACGGGTCGTCGAGGAAGTCCGCAGCGGGCTGGTCGGGCAGCGGCTGCGGGTATGTGGTCATGCCCCTGTCGATGTCCACATCCAGCTCGAAGGGTGCTTCAGCACGCTCACGGTCCTTGAGCACGAGGCGGACGGGCACGCGGCCCTCCCGGGCGAATGGGTGCTCGTCGGCGTGGCCGAGGGTGATGGCGGCCACGGCGAACCTGGGCCCGCGGGGCACGAGCTCGACCGACTCGACGGCCACGTCCGGATTGGGGTTGCGCCAGGCCCACAGGTAGTACCACCTGGTTGTCTCGCCCGTGCTCTCCATGAGGCGCCAGCCCGCCCTGCCGAACTCGCCCTCGTACCTGGGCTGCAGCGCGGGCTGGCTGTCCGAGACGGCCCTGAACTGGGAGGTGAGGCCGCCGGGGATAGTGCCGCGTCCGGGGAGCGCGCCGATCTCGAACCGCTCCCTGACAGGCACGCATTCGCTGGTGCCGTCCGCCGTCCTGAACACGTAGTCGGCTACGTGCCGGCCCCAGCGCCCGTCCTCGGCCACCGTCGTCTCGAGCTGGGTGTGGGCGAAGATGATCCGGCGCACGGGCCCGCCGATCGGAATGGTGACGGACGGCCCGCCTTCGGCTAGGTCCACGAGGCCGCCAACGTTGAATGGCAGGCCCCTGAATGATTGGGGTCCGGCGACCGGCTCCTCCTCTGCCTCGAGCGCGTCGAGGGGCGCGTTGCACCATGCGGAAATGTCGAGGGGTTCGTAGTCGGCCATGGCACCGGACCTCCGGGCTGTGTGGCCGTGATTCAACAGGATGGCGTCACAGGCGTCAAGGAACCGGCAATTGGGGCCTCCTGGCTCAACTTGCCTTTGGGCCTGCAGGCGTACATACTCTAAGGTTGGACTATCAGCGCCTCGGAGATGGCCTTCTTGGGAGAAGGGGCAGATACGGACCTGAGCATCATCATCCTGGCTGACGGCGCCAGGCCCGACGTACTCCGGGCACTGGCCGCGGCAGGGGAGCTCCCTCATATGCAGCGCGGCCTGCTCTCAGGCGGCTTCGAGTACACCGGCGTTACCGTGCTGCCCAGTGCGACGACGGTTGCATATCTTCCCATGCTCACAGGGCAGTATCCTGGAACTGCAAACGTGCCGGGACTCCGGTGGCTGGACAAGGCTAAGTTCCGCTCGGGCCCACTGCTCCTGGAGGGGCACCGCTCCTATGTCGGCGTCGCCCACGGGCGGCTCGATGAGGACCTTTCGCCGGACGTGGAGACCATCTTCGAGCTCAATCCGAACTCCCTGTCCGTACGCTGCGACGTAAGCAGAGGCGTGTCGGATGAGAACGGCAGCTTCACCCCCAGGCTCTCGACTCCCCTCATGTTCTTTGCCCACTACCTCGGGCGAGGCGACTTCGTCGACCAGGCCGTGACGACCGCGGCGTTGAAGTGGCTGACCCAAGCGGACCGCAGCCAGCCGATGTTCGCCTTCGTCCCGCTGGTGGACGTGGACAAGCTCTCGCACCGGTGCGGACCCTCGCACAGGCGCACCGTGGCCGCCTACCGGCGACTCGACGCCCAGGTGGGCAGGATCATGGACTGGCTCCGCGACAACAGGCTGTGGGACCGCACGCACTTCATCGTGACCAGCGACCATGGCCACACGCAGACCAGGCAGCACCTGGACATATCGTCCCTGCTCTCGGAGCTGGGATACAGTGTGTTCGAGCACCCCTTCATCCACCGGCGTAAGGCTGACGCGGCGGTCATGGTCTCGGGAAACGCCTTTGCCAACGTCTATCTTGCCTCTGAGGGCAGGTGGGAAGCCCCCCTGGACTGCGGCGAGATAGAGGAGGAGCATTCCGCCGCGTTGGACGCCATCCGGCGCCGCGAAGAGGTGGAATGGTGTGCCTACAGGCACCGGTCGGGCGGGGTCAAGATAGTGTCGAGCGAAGGTGAAGCCATCCTCGAGAGGGAAGGGGAGCACTACACCTACGCATTCGACGGGGCCGATCCCCTGCTTCTGCCCTCACCGCGCGGCCGCATTCCAAGGTCGGAGGCGCTGGCCCGGACGATCGAGACGGACTTTCCCGACTCGCTGGAGAATGTCTGGCAACTGTTCAGAAGCCGGCGCACGGGGGACATCGTTGTCACCTCGAAGCCCGGTTACGACCTGAGGGGGTGGCGCGAGGTCCCAGAGCATCACTCCTCTCACGGCGCGTTGTGCAAGGAGCACATGCTAGTCCCCGTCATCAGCAACAGGCCCCTGGCCGCTGACGGGGGGATCCGCACGGTCGACCTGTTCCCGACCGTAGCGGAAGGGTTGAAGCTCACCACCACCAAGCCCCACTTCGGGCGGAGCCTGCTGTGACCACGCTGCGTGCCCCGTCTACCCTCACCAGGCGACAGGGCATCATGTATGGAGCGGTGCTTCTGCTGTGCGCCTCGGCGTGCACCGCCCTCGTCTGGCTCATTGCGCCGCAGTGGTGGGAGCTCTCCTTTTACTTCTGGTACTCGATACCCGGAAACAGCTTCATTCTCCTGCCGCACGAGCCCGCCGTGCTCTACGCAGGGACGCTGTACGACCCCTTCCTGGTCGCAACCGTAGGCATCCTGGCGACGGTGCCCGCTTCGGTGGTCGACTACCAGCTATTCAAACGACTACTCGAACTCAAACCTCTAGCCCAGGCCAATCAGAGCCGTATTGCCAGGCTCGCCCAGCGCAGCTTCAACTGGCAGCCTTGGTGGACGATAGTGGTCTTCGCGTTCAGCCCCATCCCGTTCTATCCTGTCCGGCTGGCAGCTCCGATGGCCGGCTACCCCGCAGCACGGTACGTGACGGCGGTGACTTTCGGGCGGTGGCCGCGCTACTACCTGCTGGCGTGGGGTGGTGAAGCGGCTGCGAACTGGCTGAACTGGAATCCTATCTTCTGACGCTCTCGACGCCCTATTCGCGAACGTAAGGCGAGGGAACGAGTGATTGACTTCACTCAAGAGGTAGGGGACACGCCGCCGATGTGAATGGGCTATGATGTCCTTGGCTATCGTGGGAGCAGCCGGTGGGTACATTCACTCATCCAATAACATTGCGCTCAGACGACCGGAGTGTTGCCGAGACGGTGGACGCCCTCGTGGACACGGGCGCTACCTTCCTGACCATGCCGGCGGACCTGCTCGCCCGGCTCGGCGTCGAACCCTTCCAGTCCGTTACCCTGCGCCTGGCGAACGGCGATGTCGAGCGAAGGCAAATAGGCGAGGTGCGGGTCGAGCTCGACGGACAGGAGCGGACGGCTGTGTGCGTGTTCGGGGAATCTTCCGCGCCACCCATAATCGGCGCCGTCACCCTCCAGTCATTCCTTCTAGTCGTGGATACCGTGGAACATCGCCTCGCGCCGGTCGAGGCCCTGTGGCTGTGAATATTGCCTGACTTCCAGATCGTATCCGACTTCGAGCCTACCGGGGACCAGCCCCAGGCGGTCGCGAGGCTCGCGACGGGCCTGGACGAGGGGCTGCGGCACCAGACGCTGCTCGGCGTGACGGGCAGCGGCAAAACCTTCACGATGGCCGGGGTCATCGAGAAGCTGAACCGGCCTACCCTCGTCATTGCCCACAACAAGACGCTGGCGGCCCAGCTCGCCACTGAGTTCAAGGAATTCTTCCCCAACAACGCCGTCGAGTACTTCGTCAGCTACTACGACTACTACCAGCCCGAGGCGTACGTGCCGCGCACCGACACGTACATCGAGAAGGAGGCCGACATCAACGAGCAGCTCGACAAGCTGCGCCACTCGGCCACCCGAGCCCTGCTGACCCGGCGCGACGTGCTCATAGTGGCGTCGGTCTCCTGCATCTTCGGCCTGGGCTCGCCCGAGGAGTACCAGAGCTTCGTCGCCTATGTGCGGAAGGGCGAGCAGCGAAGCCGAGGCCGCCTGATCCGCCAGCTGGTCGACATGCAGTACGAGCGCAACGACTACGACATGGCGAGGGGCAACTTCCGCGTCCGCGGGGACACGCTGGAAATAGTGCCGGCGTACGAGGACGAGATGGCCGTACGCATCGAGTTCTGGGGCGACGAGATCGAGCGCATCGTGCAGCTCGACCCCCTCACCGGCGAGCTGCTGGGCGACCGTGACGACGTCGAGATATACCCCGCCAAGCACTTCGTCACGTCCGACGAGAAGCTCCAGCTTGCCCTGGAGGACATCCAGGTAGAGCTGGAGCAGCACCTCGCATACATGCGGGCCGAGGGGAGGCTGCTGGAGGCGCAGCGCATCGAGTCGAGGACGCGCTACGACATCGAGATGCTGCGCGAGACCGGGTACTGCGCGGGGGTCGAGAACTACTCGCGGCACCTGGCCCAGAGGCAGCCCGGCAGCACGCCGTACACGCTAATGGACTACTTCCCCGAGGACTACGCGCTCTTCATCGACGAGTCGCACATGACGCTGCCGCAGGTCCGGGCCATGTACGGCGGCGACCAGTCGCGCAAGGAGGTGCTCGTCGAGCACGGCTTCAGGCTGCCGTCGGCGCTCGACAACCGGCCGCTCAACTTCGCCGAGTTCGAGCAGCGCGCCGGTCAGACCGTCTACGTCTCGGCGACGCCGGGGCCCTACGAGTTCGAGCACTCGCAGCAGATCGTCGAGCAGCTAATCAGGCCGACCGGCCTGTCGGACCCCGAGATAGAGGTGAAGCCGACGCGTGGGCAGATCGACGACCTGCTCTACCAGATCCACCTGCGCACGGAGCGGGGCGAGCGCTGCCTCGTGACGACCCTGACGAAGCGGATGGCCGAGGAGCTGGCCGACTACCTGGTCGAGGCCGGGGTCCGGACGCACTACCTCCACTCGGAGATCGACACGCTGGAGCGCAGCGAGGTGCTGCGCGACCTGCGCCTGGGAGTCTACGACGTGGTGGTCGGGATCAATCTGCTCAGGGAAGGCCTGGACCTGCCCGAGGTGAGCCTCGTCGCCATCCTCGACGCGGACAAGGAGGGCTACCTGCGCTCGTCTACCTCACTTACGCAGACCATCGGGCGGGCGGCGAGGCACGTGGACGGCAGGGTGATCATGTACGCGGACGTGATGACCGACTCGATGCAGCTGGCCATCGCCGAGACGGACCGGCGCCGCAGCATCCAGCAGGCGCACAACGAGAAGCACGGCATCACGCCGCAGGGCATACGCAAGGCCGTGCACGACATCACCGAGCGCGTGCAGGCGGTCGCCGAGACGAAGGCCCCCTACGCGGCCTCGCCCGACCTGCCGAAGGACGAGCTGCACCGCCTGATCAAGGACCTGGAAAAGCAGATGAAGACCGCCGCGAAGAACCTGGAGTTCGAGTCCGCGGCGCTGCTCCGAGATCAGATTGGCGACCTGCGCAAGGTGCTGGCGGACGAACTGGTGAAGCTAAAGTAGCCCTGAGGCGGCTCTGCGATAGCTTGACAGGAATCCCCCTCCGGGACAGCGTAGGTGCTGCGGGCTACTCCGACTGGAGGCGGTCGATCCGGGCTCGGAGGTCGTGGAGTTCGGCCTCGGCACTCCTTCGGGCCTCAGCCTCCGCGTTGCGCTCATATACGGCAGCGTCCCGCTCGCGTATGGCGGCGTCCCGCTGTGCCTTGACCTCTACGAAATCCGGCATGTACTCGCTGGCGGCCGGGTCGTAGAACCGCAGCCGGCCGTCGTCCCAGTGCAGCTCCAGCCCCAACACTGGGCTGTGGCCGCGTACTACGCCATCCCTCCCGCGACGCAGGGGCAGCGGCTCGTAGGCGCCATCGGTCAGGACCTCGCCCGACAGTGCCGAGTCGTGAAACTGCCCGCCCGTGGAGTCGAAGCGCCAGTACTCGCCCACCCCTTGCCCGGCGTAGATGTCCCGCTTGGTGGTGTAGTCGGCCCTGCCCGTGCTCTTCGAGGCGATCTCCAGCACGAATTCCGGCGGCTTGCCCACCTCCTCGATCACGTACCCGTTCCGCTCCAGGATGGCGCTTGGGTCGACACCGAAGGCCACCACGCAGTCGGGCTTGACCCAATCCGACCTGTCCCGCGTATTCCGGCAGAGGTAGCCCTCCCCTCCTACGAAGACGTCGGGGCTCTCCCTGAAGTGGGCGTCCAGGATGGTGAAGGCCGCGGATGCGTAGGGGTATTGCTGCATGTCGATGTATGGGCGTGGCGGGTCCGGGAGCTGCCTTGGGCGGGCATGCTCGCCGGCGGGCTGAGGTCTGAGAATCGGTCTGGTGGTCATGTCTGGCCTCGCGTCGGCCAGTGTAGCACAGTATCATGAATACCTTCCGATCTTGAGGATTGAGGGGTCGATGACAGCAGAGCGTGTCGAGGGACAGGACGTGGTCGCCGTGCACCTCTCGGAGGATGAGGCGCTGCCTATCCTCCGGGACGGCGAGGTGATCGGCGGGCAGCAGATCCCGTGGAGCTCGAACTACACGTTCTTGTTGAGGATCGATGCCGGGCCGGGGCGGTTCCTGCGTGCTGTGTACAAGCCCAAGGCGGGCGAACGGCCCCTGTACGACTTCCCCGGCGGCACCCTGTACAAGCGCGAGTACGCGGCGTACCTGCTGGGCAGGGCCATCGGCTGGCCGCCCGTCCCGCTGACCCTGATCCGCGAGGGGCCCTACGGCGTCGGCTCCATGCAGCTATACGTGGAGTCGGACCCGCGAATCACCTACTTCGACCTGGTATCGGACCACGCGGACGAGTTCAGCCGGTTCGCGGCCTTCGATCTCGTGGCGAACAACGCCGACCGGAAGGGCGGTCACTGTGTGCTCGGCGCAGACGGCACGATCTGGAGCATCGACCACGGCCTTACGTTCCACCCCGAATTCAAGGTGCGGACGGTGATGCTGGAGTTCTGGGGCGCGCCGCTGGAAGAGGCGCTGCTGCCCGATCTCAGGACCCTCGCCGAGCGACTCAACTCGCCGGGCGGCCTGCGGGCTGAGTTGTGCGACCTGCTGTCGAGCGACGAGGTCGACGCGCTGCTCCGCCGCACCGATGCAGTCCTGGAAGACCCGGTCTTCCCCCGCCTCGACCCTCGCCGCAACGTACCCTGGCCGCTGGAGTAGGTCTTGGTCGGGGCTGTCCCCGCCGGCCCGCAGATGGCAGAGGAATGAGCTTGGTCAGACGAGGTGAACAACCATGACGGCTGGCGACCAACGATATGTTGCCCTCCTGCGAGGCATCAACGTCGGCGGCAAGAACAAGCTGCCGATGGCTGACCTGCGGGACATCTTCGCCGCGGCCGGCTGCGAGGCCGTCAAGACCTACATACAGAGCGGAAACGTCGTGTTCGAAGCGGCGGAGGACCTGGCCGAGCGAGTGCCTGGCATCGTGACCCAGGCCATTGCCGAGCGGTTCGGGTACGAGACGGCCGTTGTGGTGCGATCGGGGGAGGAGCTGCGGCAGGTCGCGGATTCAAACCCCTTAGATACGTCTGGCGACCCGCGATTCCTGCAAGTCGCATTCCTCGAGGCCGCGCCCGGCGCAGAAACGGTGTCTCGCTTGGACCCTGAGCGTTCCCCGCCTGACGCCTTCGAGGTGAAGGGACGCCATGTCTACCTGCACTATCCGAACGGCGTCGCCCGAAGCAAGCTGACGAACGAGTACCTTGCCTCGCGGCTGGGTACCGCGAGCACCATGAGGAACTGGCGGACCGTCCTCACGCTGCTGAAGATGCTCGACGCGCCATAGCCCGGCCACCTGGCGCTTGACGGGCCCAGAGAACGCCGCTACGGTTGGCGCGATAAGGCTCGCACGCATTCGGCGCGGACAGGAGGATAGTATGCAGGGTTCCGGGGAGATCGATCTCTTCTGGCACAAGATCACGGAAACCGTCGACGAGCTCGTGGCCTGCCTCGAAGGGCTCGACAGCGACTCCCTGAATTGGAAGCCGCTCGACGATGCCAACAGCCTCTACGTACTGGCCACGCACACGATGGGCAACGTGCGGTACAACCTCCTGCACGTGCTGTGCGGGCTGCCCCTCACACGAGACCGCGATGCCGAGTTCGTGGCCACTGGCGACTCCGCGGTGGAGATCGAGGCTCGCTGGAGCGGGCTGAAGGACCGGATCTCGGACGCTCTCCAGGAGCTGGGGCCCAACGACCTCGACAGCGAGAAGGACGATCCCCTCCGCGGGCCAATCAGCGGGCGCGAGATCATGGTCTTCGTCGCTCGCCACGCCGCCGAACACTACGGCCAGGTCCAGCTTACGCGCGACCTGGTGAAGGCCCGCTCCTCCGGCTAGCGGCTACCTGGCGCGCAGGTTGTCGGCCACGTAGCGCGTCAGCCTGGGGCTGCCACACAGCATGGGGCCGCGCCACTTGCGCATGCGGTCGAGCGTGACGCCCTCATCCCAGCCCGGGAAGAAGGAGTCGAGCTCGGACCACAGCAGGCTGTCGGGCACGAGCGGGAGGCGGCTCCGGCGGCGCTCGCCCGTCATCACGAGGCCTCCGGCCCCTGCGACAAGTACCGCCCCGGCCGCGGCGTCCCACAGGTGGGGTGCTCCTGTGAACGAGTACTGGACCACGCCGCGCGCAACCATCGCGAGCTCGTAGACGATGCTGCCGATGGTCCTGACCTCTCCTGTTCGCCCCTGGATGGGAGCGCCGAACCTGAACGCACTGCGGAACGACTCGGGCAGGGTGGTCAGTCTGCTCGGCAGGGACTCCGGATCGTCCGTGAGGCTTATGCGCTCGCCCCCAGCGTAAGTCCCGCCGCCCCTGCGCCCGTGCAGCACCACGCCCTCGGTCTCGCCAGGCCACGGGATGTACACCGCGCCGGCCACGGGCGCGCCCCGGTACAGCACACCTATGGAAGACGCGAACACGGGCAGGCCGTTCATGAAGTTCTTCGTGCCGTCCAGCGGGTCGAGGACCCACACGTAGTCGGGAGCGAGACCCTTGCCTTCATCCTCGTCCTCTTCGCCGACGATCCCGTGCTCCGGGAACGCCTCGGAGATTGCGCGGACAATGTCATCCTGGACCTCCCGGTCGACGTTAGTGACAGGGTCGCTCTTCCCCTCATCCTTGAAGTCGATGTCGAGGGACTCGCCGAAGTAGCCCATGAGGGTCTGTCCGGCACTGCCCGCCATCCGGGTGGCGTGGTCCTCGATCGTGGCCAGGGTCGAGTCGTCGGGAGTTGTTGGGGGCGGGTTCTCGTGAGTCATGCGGGAGAGTATACACGCAGAGGGACGCCAGTCCTGTGGAGACACCCGGCGGCATGTATGAGCACCGGCATAGTAGACATGCCCTTCCGTCTTCGGAGACCCGTGCACAACATCGGAGACCCGTGCGCACAACATCGACGTCATTCCGAACGTAGCGTAGCGAAGTGAGGAATCTAAGGACGTTGTTCTTCGGGCACCGGCTCGTAGCTGAATCGGCTTCCACGACTTTACTCCCTGTGGACTGGGTGCGCGACGACGGTTGCGCATGGAGCTAGGAACCAGCCTTCATGAAAGTGTGACAAAAATAGTCCGAATTTATAGTTGACGGCGCAAAGAGCCGATGTTACAAATGGATTATTCATGAAGTCTAGTTCATGATAACTGCGTGTCAGGGTCGCCGTTGGGCGGCCCTGACAGCCGGCCAGGGAGGAGACGAAGGATGCAGTCGGCTGGACCAATCGAAGCGCCCAGCACGGGCGCTCCGGAGCGCGGGGCACGTCGTGCCGGGGCCGTCCGCAGGGCGATGGCGCCGGGCGCACGTCGAATTCGCGGAATCGGCGCGCCCCGTCGGCTGCGCACGCTGGACTCGCTCTACCACCGCGACTTCCGGCTCCTGTGGACGTCGACCCTGACGACCGGGGCCGGGTTCTGGACGCACCTCCTGGTGGTCGGCTGGCTCGGCTACAGCCTGACCGGCTCGCCGCTGATGACTGCCTTGCTGATGGGCATCGACGCCCTGCCGTTCCTCGTCGTCAGCCCCGTGGGCGGCGTGATAGCGGACGCCTGGGACCGCCGCAAGCTCATGGTCGTCGTCTCCCTGTACCAGGCATTGGTAACGGCGGCGTTCGCCGGACTGCTCGCGCTGGACATGGTCGCGATGCCGGTCCTCTTCGGGTACGTGGTGGCGATGGGCGTATCGTGGGCGATGTGGGAGCCTCTGCGCACCGCGGTGATACCCACGACCGTGCCGAAGCGGTCGCTGGTCAACGCGTTCGCGCTGAATATATTGGCTTTCAACGGCTCCAGGCTGGTCATGCCAACCATGGCCGGCGTCGTGTTGGCCGCGGTCGGTCCCGTGCCTGCACTGGCCGCCGGTAGTGCGCTGTACTTGCTCTCTGGGTTCGCCGCAACCAGGCTCTCGCCCATTCGGCGTGGTCCCGGAGAGGCATCGCGCCAGGGGCCGGTGAGCCAGCTCGCCGAAGGTGCGCTCTTCATCATTCGCGAGCCGGTGCTGCTGGGACTGATGATGATCGTCATTACCCTGGTTCTCCTGTTCATGCCCGTCATGAACGGGCTGATGCCTGTGTACGCCGCGGAGGTCTTCGGCGCCGGGCCCAAGGGGCTGGGCTTGCTGATGACGTCGCTGGGCGCGGGCACGGTTCTGGGGGCCGCAGTCGTCGCCTCCATCCCGTCCCCGCGCAACAGGGGAGTCGCGATTGTTGCCGCGCTCGGCGTGGTGGTGGTCGCGCTCCTGGCGCTGACGCGGGTGACCTCGGTGGCTGCGGCGATGCCAGTCCTCGTGGTCATGGGAGCGGCCCTGTCGGGCGGCTTCGCCATCCAGGGGGCCTGGATCCAGACGCTGGTGTCCGACGACCTCCGCGCAAGGGTGGCGTCCCTGAGCGCGATGACGGTCGCCCTCTACCCGGTCGGGAGCCTGCTTCTGGGCGGCATCGCGGAGATCACGAGCGTGCAGACTGCGACGCTCGTGTCGGCCGGTCTGGGAACGGCGCTCGTCGGTGCTATCCTGTTCGCGGTGCCGGCTATCCTGGGGGGCGGGCCCCGGCGCTGAGGCGCTTGGCTTCCTGCCACAGCGCCTCCTTCGCGTCCAGGTCGAGCGCCTTCAGCTCGACACCCCTCTCGCGGCCCAGCGCCTCCATGGTCGCGAAGCGCTGCCTGAACCGCTCGTCCGCCGCTCTAAGCGCCGCCTCGCTGTCGATGTTCATCCACCGGGCGGCGTTGACGACGCTGAATAGCAGGTCGCCCATCTCCCGCTCGCGCGCGTCGTCGTCCTCAGCATCCGCAAGCTCGGCGAGCTCCTCGGCCACCTTGTCCAGGACCCCGCCGGCGTCCTCCCAGTCGAACCCGACCCCCGCAGCGCGCTGCTGGATGGCGTGGGCCTGCGCCAGCGCGGGCAGCGCCTTCGGGACGCCGTCGAGGATGGAGCTCTCGTCGTCCTCGTCCTTCTCGGCCCGCTTGAGGTCCTGCCAGGAGTCCAGTACCTGCTGGGCTCCTTCGGCCTTACGGTCGCCGAAGACGTGGGGGTGACGCCGCACAAGCTTCTCGATGACCGACTGGAAGACGGCGGCCTCGTCGAAGTGCCCCTCCTCCTTCGCCATGTGGACCTGGAAGACGAGGTGAAACATCACGTCGCCCAGCTCCTCGGCCAGCGCCCCGGAGTCGTCGCCTTCGATTGCTTCCAGCAGCTCGTAGGTCTCTTCGAGGACGAAGTGCCTCATGCTCGCGCCGGTCTGCTCCCTGTCCCAGGGGCACCCCTCCGGCCCGCGAAGCCGGGCCACCAGGGCCTGCAGCCCGGCGAACGTCGGCGGAAATGTCTCCATCACTGGCCTCTCTTGTCCCTCCCCCCGAGTGGAAGGCTAGAGCCTGCCCCTGCGAAGGCAGGGGATGGGGGCTCTCGCCCCATGCCCCACCAACTCTGAGTCTGACTTGCGGCGGTCGATTATGGGCCTATACTAGCGTGTCGAGGCCCCATGGGCACACAGGGACGCCCCGGCGAGGCCGGAACAGAGGAGGACACGACTACCCATGGCTACAGTACTGAGGACGACCTTCGACAAGGGCCCGGAGCGCTGGTGCTCGTACGACTACCACAAGAGCGTGCTGGGCCGCTGCAACATCTTCATCCTGACCACCCACGAGTCTTCGGGAGGGGTGAGCGACTCAGGATACGTGTGGGCAGACGAGCACAGGTGGAGCGCAGACACGCCCGAGGCGCCCGTCTCGGTCCTGCCGCTCATCTACTACCGTAGTTGGGACGACAAGGGCCCTGTCGACCTGCGCGGCGCGGACGTCTCCGTGTACCTGCGCGGCGACGGCCTGGAGCTGGACGGCGCGGGCTGCTACTTCTGGGTCCACACGGCCGGGACCCGGTGGCACTTCACGTCGAACCCCCTGGAGATCAGCAACGGCCGATGGGCCGACGAGCCGCTCAGGTTCACCCTCAAGAATGACGAGTTCCTGTGGCACATGAGCTGGACGGCCCTGTCAGACGGCCCGGCGCCCCTCGACACGCTGCTGGGCGGGGCCATCAGCTACGGCTTCTCGTTCGTCGGCTTCGGCCAGGAGCCCAGGGGCAGGCTGTCCATGGACGATCTGGAGATCTCCCTCGCCTCCGGGTAGCCCGACACGGCACGTGGGGGATTCGGGGAGCGGACTGACCGAAGTCGTGTCGCCCATACTGCGGGCGCTGGGCGAAGACTCTCATCGCCTGCATCCGGCGGTGCGCAGGCATTGCCTCGAACCTGAGGTCTATGCAAGCGGTGTCATGGACACCATCCAAGTCAACCCGGTAATTCGACCGCTGGCGCTGCTCTCGTACGCGCTCTTCGGCGCACCCGTCCCCCGCGGCGGCAGGGACGTGGGGTTCACGCTGCACAACCGGACCGGCGCTTCGGGCACTATGCACTGGACCAGGAGTTTCTCCAGCAACCCGAGCTTCCCCCGGTACGTATCCTTCGAGTCTCAGGTGGTCTTTCTCCGCGACCACATGATCAGGGAGACGACTAGGCACGGTCTCGGCGTCGACTCCAGCGTGAGCGTCGATGAGAGCGGAAGTCTGGTCTACGACATCGAGCGGTACGCATTGAGGGTGCCGGTGCTTGGGCTGGTGGTCGGGTTTCCCACCTGGCTATCGCCATTCGGAGGTGGCCGTATCACGGAGACCGGCGAAGGCGATGACTGCTTCTCGGTGGACTTTGCGATGGCCCACCCTCTTCTGGGACCCACGGTCGGCTACTCCGGCAGATGCCGGATGAGCTAGCGTTGTGGGTTGCCGGGCCTTGTGTCCCGGGCGATGGCTGCTAGACTGGACGCCATGCGAATATTGAGAATTGCGGCCGCCGTGGTGTTCGTGGCCTTCGTGCCGCTGCTGCTCATCTCCACCAATGTGCGGCTGGTGATCAACTTCCCGGGGCTGTACAGCTACGGCTTCGACCGGTACGACATCCCCAGGCGGACCGGCATCGAGCGCGCAGAGCTGATCGACGCCGGGCGGCAGATACGCACCTACTTCAACGACGACACCGAGCGCCTGGACGTCCGCGTGTTCGTGGGCGGGGTCAGGCGCAGCATCTACGGCGAGCGCGAGGTGCTGCACATGCGCGACGTGAAGGGGCTCGTGCGCGGCGTCTACGCCGTGGGCTACATCGCCGCCGCGTACATGGCGCTGTTCCTGGCGGCGGCCGCGTGGCTCCTGGGGCGCGAGGCCGTCGCGCTGGCCGTGCGGCTGTTGTCCTACGGCGGGCTCGTGACGCTGGGCCTCGCGGCGCTGGTCGGGATCGGCTCGCTGGTCGGGTTCGACAGGCTCTTCCTCGCCTTCCATATCGTCAGCTTCAGTAACGACCTGTGGCAGCTCGACCCCAGGCGACACATGCTGCTGGCCATGTTCCCCCAGGGCTTCTTCTTCGACGCGACGATGCTCATCGCGCTGCTCACGGTGGTGCAGGCCTGGCTCCTGGCCTTCGCCGGCTGGCTCCAACGCAGACGGGAGGGGAAGCTCACCACAGAGGGCACAGAGGCGATGGAATAGTGGCAGATCGAACTGGAGGCTAGGACTAGCCGGACCGCCCCAGGCACAATGGCGGCCATCCCTTAGAAGTGTGTGCGGATGCCTAGTGCGGCAGGACTGGGAGCGCCTCGTTGGCAAAGCCGCTGTCGAACGTGAAGACCGGCGCGCCCATCTCGCGCGATGCGACTGCTATCGTCCAGTCGACGAAGCTCAGACCTCGCCCCTCAAGCGCCATGAACTGGCCCAATGCTTCGGAATGCGTGCGGGCATCTATCCAGAGCACATTTAGGTTATTCGCACCACTGGGCGAACGCCGATACGACATCGAAACCCAGCCGGCGGTGCAGGAGGGCGACAGTCTCCACTAGGGCGTAGGATGTCGCCCACAGCTCTTGGTCCGTGTCCACCAACTGCTCGAGCGCAGCAACGGCCTGGTGGTGGAACAGATCGGAATCCGAATGTACGGCGTACAGCGCGGAGGTGTCTACTAGTACCCGCTCATGCACTGCGGCCATGAGGCTCCTGCATCGCCAGATAGTCGTCGTGCCTCAAGGCCACATCAGGGTTTGGGTCCGAGCCGATGCCGGCTATCGTCATCAGCTTACGCCTCTCCCTGTACTTACCGGGATGGATGCTTACGGACACTAGGCGCCTGTTTGCATCGAGGCCGAGGAGCACGCCCCTGATAAGCGAGATATGCTCGACCGAAGTACCGCCGCCTTCACCAACCGGCACGGTCGTCTTCACTGTGTACGATCCCGGCGACTTTCCGATGGACTGCTTCAGGAGATTCTTCAGCACCTCGTAGCCCATCTCGTGCGATAGACTCTCGTCCCACCCGTAGGGCAGATTGTCGTCCTTTATCAGTGCGGCGCAGTGCTGCAGGCCGGTCAAGGCGTCGCCGGGCGTCAGGGTGCCCTCGTCCATCCCGCGCAGCACCTTGGCCAATCCGGCCCTGTGATCGAAGAGCTCCCGTTCGGTGAGCTGGAACCGAGGCTTAGGCCCTCTCTGCCTTGAGGGGGGTTCTGTGAGAAGCTCGGCTGCACCGGGCAGGTACCTCTGGAACCCCTTCGGGTCCTCCCGATACTTGGCTTGCAGCATGTCAACAAGACGATCTTCACGGATGCTCATATGGCGCTCCCAATCACCGCTGCGGGGGCTTAACACTCCATGAACGACCCACCAAGGTGAGATGCGGTCATCAGCCAGCATTGATACCCGTCCGCTAGATGGGAAGCACATTGTAGCACCCCTGGTTTGCAATGCCGGGCCCTGCCTGTGTGCTACACTCCGTAGCCGCTATGGGTAACGTCGAGCTGGACTTCAGGCCGTCCGTCCCCGTGCTGGACGCCAACGTGTCCCTTGGGCGGCGGCACGACCGGCCCGTCGCCGTCGACACGGTCGAGGGCGTGCGCAGCGAGATGGACCGGGCCGGAATCGGCCGGGTGCTGGTGTATGCGCCCCACGCAGCCACCTACGACTCCGTGGAGGGCAACTCGATGCTGATGGAGTCGGTGCGCGGGTGCAGCGACTTCGTGCCGCAGTTCGTGTGCAACCCGGCGTTCGACGACCTGGACAGGGTCGCGGCGCACGTCGAGGCGGAGGGAGTAACGTCGGTCAGGATGCTGCCCGGCGTCCACAACTACCCGTTCCGCGACTGGGTCGTTGGGCCGTGGCTCGACTGGCTCGTCGGCGCGGGCATTCCCCTGTGGCTCCCGGTCGAGCACGAGGTCCTGGGCACGGCGCACGCCATTGACCCGCGCGACGTGTACGAGACCCTGGCGGGACGTCCGGACGTCAGGGCCGTCCTGTGCGAGGCCAAGTACCACGACGCCTCGTGGGCGCTGCCGCTGGTGCGGGCCGTGCCCAACCTGGACTTCGAGCTGTCCCGGTTCGTGGTGACGGGCGGCATCATCTCGGCCATCGACGCCGTCGGCCCCGAGCGGGTGCTATTCGGCTCGCGCTTCCCGGACATGGCGATGTCGCCGCAGCTCTACAGCCTCCACCACTGCGGCCTGAGCATGGACGCGCTGGCGGCGATATGCGCGGGCAACGCCGAGCGACTGCTGGGGGTGAGCTGACCGTGGACACGCCGGTGGTCGACTTTCACACGCACCTGGGAAACTGGGGCCGCCACGGAGTGGACGGCGACATCGACCGGTACCTCGAGATCATGGACTACGCCGGGATCGACCTGGCGTGCATCAACTGCATCTTCTACGGCGACGCCCGGTACGCCAACGACCTGGTGGCCGACCTCTGCGCCCGTCGCCCCGACCGCTTCGCCCCGGTGGCCTTCGTCACTCCGCACTACCCGGAAGAGGCAATCCGTGAGCTGGAGAGGGCCTTCGGCGAGCTCGGCATGAAGTACCTGAAGATCTACCCCGACTACTTCCGCAAGCCGAACGACCACCCCGATTACTTCCCGATCTACGAGTGGTTGAACGAACATGGGCTGGCGGTGATGATGCACGGGGGCTACTCATTCGACCCGCCGGGGGTGACGCTGAAGGGCCGCTTCACGAACCTGTCGAAGCGCTTCCCGAACGTCAAGTGGGTGCTGGCCCACGCCGGGGGCAGCGCTGGCGACAGGGCCGTCGAGGCCGCACGAGCCGTCCCGAATCTCTACCTGGAGACGTGCGGCTCAGGCGCAGCCCACGGCGCGATCGAGAACTCGGTCAACAAGGCCGGGGCCGGCCGGGTCCTGTTCGGCACCGACATGGCCCTGCTCGACGCGCGCCACCAGATCGGCAAGGTGGTCACGGCCGATATATCCGGCGAGGACAAGCAAAAGATACTGGGGCTGAACGCAATCGAGCTGCTCGGCCTGGAGGTGTAACACACATGGGAGACACGCTGGCGATACATGGAGGGAAGCCGGTCCGCACCGCTGGGTTCGGGCCTGGGCACGACTTCGGCGAGGACGACGTGGAGGCCGTTGCCGGGGTGATCAGGTCGGGCAACGTGGGCAGGGGCCCCGTCGTCGACAAGTTCGAGGAGGCGTTCGCCGAGAGGCACGGCGTCGAGTGGGTCATCACCGTGAACTCCGGCACGTCGGCCATGCACACCTGCATCGGCGCGATCAACCCCGACCCGGGCGACGAGATCATCGTATCGCCGTGGACGTCGGGCGGCAGCATCATCGGCGCGCTGCTCCACAACTGCGTGCCCATCTTCGCCGACATCGACGAGACCTACACCCTCGACCCGGCTGACGTGGAGGCGAAGATCACGCCGCGGACGCGGGCCATCATTGCCGTGCACCTGTTCGGGAACGCCTGCAACATGGCGGCGCTCAGGGACATCGCCGACCGGCACGGCATATTCCTGATCGAGGACGCCTGCCAGGCCCACCTCGCCGAGCACCAGGGGCAGATCGTCGGGTCGATGGGCGACATCGCCGGCATCAGCTTCGGCGGCAAGACCCTGTCGGCGGGCATGGGCGGGGCCGTGTTCACCAGCAACAGGGCGCTGTGGGAGAGGGCGATACTCTTCCGCGACGCCGCGCTGCCCCGCGCAAACGGCCCGCTGGAGGGGATGCCCTACGCCAACTACTTCCTCGCCCCCAACTACAAGATCAACGACATGATCGCCGCCCTGCTGCTGAACCAGCTCGGCAAGCTCGACGGGTACGTCGAGAACAAGGTCCGGGCTGCTCTCAACATCATCGACGGCCTGTCGGACGTGGACGAGATTGTGCCCCAGACCGTGAAGCCCGGCGACCGTCACACCTACTGGAACCTGGGGTTCACGCTGGACACGGATGCGCTCAACTGCACGGCCAACAACTTCGCCGCCGCCGTGAGCGCCGAGGGCGTGCCGATGGGCGGGCCGTACGTGGGCTCGGGCGACGTGGGCCCGCTGTACCGCAACCCGTTCCTGAGCGGGCCGGACCTGTACGGCAAGACGCGCTTCCCCCTCGACTATGGCCGCGAGCGCGCCGTCGACTACCGCCAGGTCGAGTGCCCCAAGGGCGAGGCCCTCATGAACCGGGGCGTGGGCCTGCAGATGATCCCCAACTTCACCGAGGAAGACCTGGCCGACATGATCCAGGCGACGCGCAAGGTCGCCGACGCCGCGCGGGACGGCGCGCTGGCCTAGCCCTAAACACGGTCGTAGGGGCCGACCCGCGTGTCGGCCCAACCCGAGGAGGACCACATGACGAGGTCGAAGGAGTCGCTTGTCGAGGAGTACCGGCGCAGGACACCCAGGTCCCGCGCCCAGTGGGAGCGCGGCGTGCCGGTCATGCCCGGAGGCGTAATAAAGGGCGCCTACTGGTCGCCGCCGTACCCGCACTACGTCGCGAAAGCTGAGGGCTGCTACATCTGGGACATCGACGGCAATCGCTACGTGGACTTCGGCAACCACCACTCCGCGATGATGCTGGGCCACAGCCACCCGGACGTGATTGCCGCAGTGCAACGCGAGGTCGAGCGCGGGCTTGGGCTGGGCGGTCCCACCGAGCTGGAGGCGGAGATCGCCGAGGAGATCACGTCCCGCTTCCCGTCCATCGACAAGGTCCGGTTCTGCAACTCCGGCACCGAGGCGTCCCTCCACGCCACGCGGCTCGTCCGGGCCAGGACCGGCCGGCCGAAGGTCGCCAAGTTCGAGGGCGGCTACCACGGCAGCCACGACGCGCTGGAGGTGAGCTCGGCGCCGCCGCTGGACCGGGCCGGCCCCGCCGACTCCCCAAACGCCGTCGCCGCATGGGACGGCATGTCCAGGACAGCCGAGGAGGACGCGGTCATATTGCCGTACAGCGACCGCGAATCGGTCGAGCTGATTCTGCGCGAACAGAAGGACGAGATCGCCGGGGTCTTCTACGACGCCAAGCCAAGCTCGTGGGAGGTCTCGGAGGACTTCACGCGCTTCATCCGCGACATCACGACTGAGCTGGGCATACCGATGGTGATGGACGAGGTGGTGAGCTTCAGGTCCGGGCCTGGCGGCGCCCAGGGCCGGGCGGACATCGAGCCGGACGTCACCATATTCGGCAAGGCCTTCGGCGGCGGATTCCCCATCGGCGCAATCGGCGGCAAGGACGAGTACATGGAGATGCTCGACAACACGGGCGAGCCGACCGGGTTGAGCCAGAGCGGCACCTTCTCCGGCAACTCCTTCACCCTCGCCGCGGGCCTGGCGACCATCAGGGGGCTGACGCCGGAGGTGTACGCCCACGTCGACCGTCTGCGCGGCAGGCTTCACGAGGGCCTGGTCGACGTGTTCGACAGGGCGGGCGTGCCCAGCAGGGTCGTCAGCGCCGGGGCCGGGCTCCACTACTACATGACCGACAAGCCCATCACCGACTACCGCAGCGCCACCACGCTGCCCGACGGCGACCTCGCAGGCCGCATCGACCTCGCGCTGTTCCTGAAGGGCTACTCGTTGAGCGGCGGCATCGGCGTCACGATCTCCGCCCCCGTGCAGGACGAGCACATCGACGGCTTCCTGTCCGCAATGGAGGACGTACTGGCCGACGAGGACTGAGGCGGACCGGCGTTCCTGGCCTGTAGCATCGGTGGTCGCGAGGGGGCATCGACGCCCGCGAGCAGGGGAGGTTCTCATGGCATTGGACAAGGGCGATCTGTTGATGTGCAGCTGGGGAGACGCAGCCGAGGCGGACCGGCCGGAGTGGAGGCTGGACACGGAGGAGAGTATCCGTGATGCCTTCGCCGAGTGGCGCGAGACGTACGACCTCTTCGCCATCCTTTGGAGGCAAGAGCGTTGGCTGGCACGGTTCGCCGAGATCGAGCCCGTCAGCCGCCGGGAACGACAGTTGTACGAGACAGTCCACAACGTGGACGACGCGAGAGTGGCGACAAGCGCGGCGAAGGACGTGGGGCTCCCAATCTACTGCTACGTCAACGTGTACGACGAAGGCCAGCCGCCCCACAGGCCCGGCTACACTTACGGCGTCTTTGAGTGGCAGTCCAAGTTCTTCGCTCAGCATCCTGAGTACTATGCATGCGACAGGAGCTGGGAGAAGAAGCAGTGGGGAGTGCCGGAATACGCATACCCGGAGGTCAGGGAATACAAGCGCGAGGAGTTGCGGTATTACCTGGACAACTACGATTGGGACGGGGTCTACATCAGCACGCGCGGCCACCGCGTGGCGGCCGAGCACGGCGACCAGTACGG
Organism: Dehalococcoidia bacterium; assembly: GCA_965204975.1. Taxonomy (GTDB): domain Bacteria; phylum Chloroflexota; class Dehalococcoidia; order Lucifugimonadales; family CAJWER01. Next base: position 1,971,210 of record OZ242024.1, on the reverse strand, counting down.
CTTCAACAGGCCGGTGGCCGACGCCTTCAGGGAGCGTTACGGGGTCGACATCCTGACTGAGAACTTCGACCTGGAGGCCTGGCGACGGCTCAGGGGCGAGTTCCTGACCCAGTACTTCAGGGACGTGAGAGAGCTGGCGAACGAGCGGGGCCTGAAGCTGATGGTCGGCGTCCCGCCGGGCGACCATTTTGGCCCGCCCATAGGGAACCTGTACCTGGATTGGCGGAAGTGGATAGGGGAGAGAATCGTGGACGGCATAGTGGTCGGCCATGCCAACGTGGTGGGCAAACACGTCCAGACGGGCTACGGGTACGTGTCCAGCTACTTCCACGGAGAGTGGGGGCTTCGTCCCCTTCCGGAGCTCTTGGAGCAGGAGTACGGCCCTCTGTGCGAGAAGAACCAGGTCAGGCTGTGGGCCGGCCTTCAATCGAGGGCGCGTCTGGCCAGGGAGTACGGCAAGGTATACACGAACGAGCTACTGAGAGCCATCCCGAACGTCACCGGTCTCCAGTGGAGTATCGCCGGCAAGGGCGACTGGATGTTGAACATCACCGACTGGTCGGACGATCCCACACAGCAGTAGCGCGAAATCTATCGAATAGGCGGTCCCGTCCGCGGTGGCGGAGGCGTTGGCAGGGGGAGACTGACACGGATGCCACTACCAAGCAGATACCTGTGAGGAGCAGATGAACGAAGAATCACATTGGCGGGCCGATCGGCGCGAGTCCAGCAGCTCAAATGAGTCTCATGTCGGAGACTTGCTGAGACACGACGACCTTGACGCGGGCTACCGGTTGATGGCGGCGGATTCCGAGCGTGAGGCCGAGGCTGCCGATTGGGTGGAAGGCACGTCTGAGGTGATTGTCCACGATGGGTGCGCGAAGTGTGATGGACGGGTGAGTCGCTGGCTGAGGGAGTTGCCATAGCGACTCGGCTTGACAGTGCGAACAGAAGTGCTACACTGGTATCGTGACTCGAGAATTAGGAGCAACCGGTCATGCCCTCCACAATCGAATGGACGGACGAGACCTGGAATCCGGTAACCGGGTGCTCCCGGGTGTCCCCGGGGTGCGACAACTGCTACATGTTCGCGCTCTATCCCAGGCTGAGGGGCATGGCCGTGCCCGGATACGAGGCCGCTCCAGACAGTGTGCAGGTGCTCCCCGGACGACTGGAAGCCCCGCTTTCGTGGCGCAGCCCCCGGCACGTGTTCGTCAACAGCATGTCGGACCTGTTCCACCCCCACGTCGAGTTCGACTTCATAACGGACGTCTTCGACGTGATGCGAGAGGCACACCAGCACGTGTTCCAGGTGCTGACCAAACGCCCCGGTCGGGCTGCGGGCTGGTGGGATCAGCAGGGCCAGGCTAGCTTCGGGGAGTGGCCGTCCAACGTCTGGATGGGCACCTCAGTGGAGAGCCAGAAGTACGCTCCCCGGCTGTCCGTGCTGCGCCGGATTCCGGCCGATATCCGCTTCGTGTCGGCGGAGCCATTGCTCGAACGGGTCGACCTGACTCCATGGCTGGAGGACGGCACTCTCCAATGGGTAATCGCCGGCGGCGAGAGTGGAGCAAGAGCGAGGGCGATGGATATCGACTGGGTACGGGACTTACGCGACCAGTCTACTGATGCGGGTGTAGCGTTCTTCCTCAAGCAGTTGGGCGGTCGTCGGGGCAAGAGGTCTGGGGACGAGGCTGTAGTGGATGGAGCAACATGGGCCGAAATGCCTCGACGCAACGGACACAGGTGAGAAGTGCCACCGAAGACGCCCCTTTGGTCCCTTGAACCTCATACAGTTGGCAAGCACAAGGTACTGCGCCACTACTTGGAGGCGTGGTTACCGATTATGCTGAGCAGTAACGAGAGAGTGCTGTTCATCGACGCTTTCGCAGGCCCTGGTCGTTACTTGGGTGGAGAGAGGGGCTCGCCTCTGATCGCCCTAGATGTGCTTCGCAACCATACGGCCCAAGACATGATGACTGGCCAAATCAGTTACATGTTCATTGAGAAGGATCCTGAGCGGGCAGAACATCTGAAACACGTCATTGAACCCATCAGAGGCACGTTTCCTTCGAATTGCCAAGCGCAGGTATTCCAAGGGACATTTAGCGATACTATGACCAATGTGCTTGACACCATCGACTCATACAACAGCCAACTGGCCCCGGCCTTGGTAATGGTTGACCCTTTTGGGGTCTCGGACACTCCAATGCGACTGATACAACGGATTCTGAAAAACCCAAAATCTGAAGTCTACATATCGTTCATGTACAGGGACATCAATAGGTTCAAGGGTACTAAAGAGTTCGCATCTGCATTAGATGATTTGTTCGGCTGTCAGGAATGGCAGGATGGTATGTCGATAGCTGAGGCTGGTAAGACCCGAGAATTCTTCTACGGGCTTTACAAGGAACAACTGAAGAAGGCGGGCTCTAAGCACGTTCTGCACTTTGACCTGTATGAAGGCAATAGCTTGGTCTATGCGCTGTTCTTTGCCACAAAGAATGATTTGGGATGCGACAGAATGAAACAGGCTATGTGGAAAGTTGCCCCTTTTGGGGCCTACAGCTTTCGAGGTGAGACGATAGGCCAATTCTCGTTTGGAGAACAAGCCGTCAATTTCGAAGAATTGGACACTGCTCTAATTGACGAATTCGGATTGGATCGCAAGGTGACTTTCGATTCTGTGGAAGAGTTCATGCGCTCTGACAAGACCTTATTCCACTCCAATCAACTAAAGGGTCGGCTCGCTCAGATGGAGAGAGCGGGTACGCTCACTGTCGAGAAGAGCACCAGAAAGAGAGGTGGAAGCTATCCTCCCGGAACTTTGCTCAGCTTTGTGGAAGCTCCACCGGGATCGCCTGTACAAGGGAGACTTGACCTTTGAGTTGAAGGGTACGGAGAGTCTCTTCTTCATCGTGCCGGAAGGCGCTCTGGGGCGGCTAGTACTCGGATGCCGTGCGGTATGTCCCTCGGGATGACTGAGCCCAACGATGTGAGCAGGGCCGGGCTGCGGCTGGCGCGAGAGCTGGCCCGAATCTACACCGCCGATCCGAGGGTGCTGGCCGTTATGGCCGGTGGGTCCGTGGCACGGGGCTGCGCCGACGAGTACTCGGACGTGGAGATCGGCGTGTTCTGGAATACGCCGCCGTCTGAGGAGGACCGTAGGGACGCGGCCCGTCAGATGGGTGGCGAGGTCTGGAAGTTCGATCCCTCCGGCGGAGGCCGGGCAAGCGAGCACATCGGCCTGTCGGAGGCAACGGTTGGGTCGAGGCGCTACAGGGGGACGGCGATGGTGTCTCCCATCCACATCACCGTCGGCACGGCGGAAGAGTGGATCGGGGCGCTTATCGACGACCTCGACACCGACCCGCACAAGTACGAGCTTGCCGCGGCCATCCGGTACGGCGATCCTGTATACGGGCACGACCTGCTGCGGCGATGGCGGGAGAAGGCCGCCAGCTTCCCCGACCGCCTCGCGGTCAAGCTGGTCCAGCAGAACCTGTGGCTGGGCCCCTGGTTCAACCGGGCCTCCTACGTTGCCAGAGCCGACCACCTCGTCTTGGCGCAGAACCTCGTCTGGATGCAGCAGGGCATAGTCAACGCGCTGGCGGCCCTGAACCGCGAGTACCTGCCGTCGATGGAGCACAAGTGGGTGGCCTGGCTGCTCGAACGGCTGGAAGTGAAGCCTGACGGCTGTGCGGCCCGGCTCCGGGCGACGTTCGCAACAGGCGATCTGGGTGAGGCTGTCAGCAACCTGGTCGAGTTGGGTATGGAGGTGGTCGACCTCGTCGAGGTGCACCTGCCCGAGGTCGACGAGATGTCCCTGTTCGAGGACCATCCCTGGGTCAATACGGCCTGGGCTCGGGAGCGCTGGGCCGCATACCCAGCCTACACTCTGATCGCCAACATGGCCCGCGGTGATGGGGGAGAGCCGCAGCCAGGCTGATCTCTGGCCCGGCCACGACCGGAATGGGCGCAGCGGGGCGCTTTGCTATAATCGAAACGCACTGCCTCTCTCCCATTTTCACTCTCACGGAGCGTCTCCCATGATCTCTATTGCCTTCGACAAGTACACGCTGCCCAACGGGCTGCAGGTGATCCTGCACGAGGACCACTCCCTCCCCATGACGGCGGTCAACATCTGGTACCACGTCGGGTCTAAGGACGAGGACCAGGGACGCACGGGGTTCGCCCACCTCTTCGAGCACGTCATGTTCGAGGGCTCGAAGAACCACAACGAGCTCTTCTTCAACCCGCTGATGAAGGTGGGCGGGTTGGTGAACGGCTCGACGTCCTCGGACAGGACGAACTACTGGGAGAACGTGCCGTCGGACTACCTGGAGCTGGCGTTGTGGCTGGAGTCCGACAGGATGGGCTTCCTGCTGGAGGCGCTGGACCAGAAGCGGCTTGACCTGCAGCGGGACGTGGTGAAGAACGAGCGCAGGCAGAGCTACGAAAACAGGCCGTACGGCACGGCGTACCTGCTGCTACAGCCCGCACTCTTCCCCGCCCCCCATCCGTACAGCTGGCCGGTCATCGGCTCGCAGGAGGACCTGGACGCGGCGTCGCTGGACGACGTGAAGTCCTTCTTCAGGCGCTTCTACTCGCCGTCGAACGCGACGATCTCCATAGCAGGGGACATCGACCCGGACGAGACGCGTGCCCTCGTCGAGCAGTACTTCGGTGACATCCCGCCCACTCCGGCGGTGAACCGGATCGGCAGGATGTCGTCGACGCTCTCGAGCGAGACGCGGCTCGACTTCCACGACAAGGTCCAGCTTCCGAGGCTCTACCTGGTGTGGCCGTCGACGCCGGTGTTCGACGAGGACGAGGCGCCCTTGGACGTCCTGGCGACCGTGCTGGCGGACGGCAAGAGCTCCCGCCTGTACAAGACGCTCGTGTACGAGAAGCAGATTGCCCGGAGCGTCAGTGTGTACAACCACGCGATGGAGGTGGCCGGGGAGTTCAACGTGCAGGTCACGGCGAGCCCCGGGCACGGCCTGGACGAGATACAGGACGTGGTTGAGGAGGAGCTGGACCGGATACGGAGCGAGCCGCTGTCGGAACGGGAGCTGGAGAGGGCGAAGAACCGGGTCGAGAGCCAGCACGTCCGCCACCTCGAGCAGATGGGCGGGTTTGGTGGTCGGGCGGACCAGTTGAACTACTACAACACGTTCGGCGGCGACCCCGGCATGATCAACACCGACCTGGGGCGGTTCACCGGCGTGCAGGCCGACGACGTGCAGCGCGCGGCCCGGCGATGGCTGGGTCCGGCGCGGGTGAGGATGACGGTGCTGCCGGAACAGGACAAGAGCGCGACAGTCTCGGCCGTGGACAGGTCGGTCATGCCGGGGAGCGGCGAGCAGAAGTCCTTCAGGCCTCCGAGTCCGGAGCGGGCGCGGCTGTCCAACGGCACCGAGGTCGTCTTCGTCGAGCGGAGCGGGTTGCCGGTGGTCGCGTTCGGACTCATGCTGCGGGGCGGCTCTGCGGCCGATCCGGCGGGGATCCCCGGCCTCGCGCACATGACGACGTCGATGATGGCGGAGGGCACGGTCTCGCGCACCAGCAGCGAGATCGCCGACGAGATGGAGTTCCTCGGTTCCAAGCTGCTGGCGGCGGCGGACAGGGAGGACGTCTTCGTGTCGGCTGAGGCGCTCACCCAGCACTGGCCGCAGGCCTTCGACATCGTGGCCGACGTGCTCAGGAACCCGACGTTCCCGGAGGAGGAGCTGGAGCGGGTCAGGAAGGAGCGGCTGGCGGACCTCAAGCGGATCTCCGACGAGCCGGTGGCCATCTCCCACCGGGCCATCAGGGCGCTGGTGTACGGCCCCGAGTCCGGCTACGGCCACCCTTCGAACGGGACGACGGCGTCGGTCGAGACGATGAGCAGGAACGACCTGCTCGATTACTACTCCACCCACTTCGGCCCGGGGAACACGACGCTAGTGGCCGTCGGGGACGTGGACAGGGACAGCCTGCTGGCAAGGGCCGAGGATCTCTTGGGAGACTGGTCGGCAGCAGCCGGAGAGCCGGAGCAGACCCACGAGGCGCCGGTCGGCGCACAGCCGACGACGATCTACCTGGTCGACAGGCCGGGGGCTCCCCAGTCGGTGATCCGGGCGGGCCACGCAACCGTGCCGAGACACGACCCGGACTACTTCGCACTCACACTGGTCAACTACGCCTTCGGCGCGCACCCATCCGCCCGGCTCTTCATGAACCTGAGGCAGGACAAGGGCTACAGCTACGGCTACTACTCCGGCATCGTCTGGCTCACGGGGCCGTCGGCGTTCTTCGCGGGCGGGTCGGTGCAGACGGCGGTCACAAAGGAGGCCCTGGTAGAGACACTGAGAGAATTCTCGGACATCCGGGGCGACCGAGCGGTTACGCCTGAGGAGCTGAACGAGTCGAAGCAGGGCATCTTCCGGAGCTTCCCCTCGCAATTCGAGTCGCAGGGGCAGGTGCTCCAGAGCCTGGGGCGCATCGTGTCGTTCAAGCTGCCTGACGACTACTTCGACACCTTCATACCCAGTCTCGACGCGGTGAGCCTGGAGGCGGTCCATGACACGGCCACGAGGCGCATCAGGGACGGGGAGCTGGTGGTGGTAGTCGTAGGCGACCGTGAGACCATCCAGCCCGGCCTGGAGGAGCTTGGCCACCCGATCGTGCAGGTGGACACAGAGGGCCGTCCGTTGGCGTGAGGGGTCGGAGGGACGACGAAGATTGCTGGCGGTAGGTTGATCGTCAGGTCTTGATTCGAGCTGACCAGAGCTTAACCTTCTCCAGGTCGTTGTCCGTGGGCTTCCGGGCACCCGGCGTTCTGCGCGTGTGCATTTGCGACCATGGCCGGCCGCTGGTGTCGTCGGAACGGCCGAGCCGGGTCTTCAGCCCACTAAGGGCGCTTCGAAGCTTGCCATCGATGGACAGTAGCTGTGCTCTCATGGCCTCACTCCTCTCCCGCGTGTTCATTGTAGCAGCGCAGGTCAAGCTTGCGGCGCGGTTCACGGTACTTCTGCCGCAGACCTGACGGTGAGGCCCTGGAACCTGGTGGACTTGCCGGCGAGCCCGTCGCCCGCGAAGTACGAACCCACGGCGGCCACGCCGCCGGACTCCAGCAGGCCGCCTAGGTCCAGCTTGGCCACGTATGACCCGTTTATGAACAGCCAGCCCTCCGCGTCGAGCGCAATGACGCGAATGTGGTTCCTGCCCGTTGGTGTAGTTGTAATGTGCGTGGATGTGTCTTCGGCCAGCTGCTCGGTGGCATCGGCGTCTCCCGTCCTCAGGCGATGGAACCACTCGCCGGACTCCTCGATACCCACGACGTGGAACCGGTTGGGCGCCCTGCTCCTGAACAGGAAGCCGCTGCTCCAGTCGCCTTCCTGGGCGGGGTAGGGGTTGAAGAAGCGCACCTCGAACACCCCATCGGCCAGGGAGGCTGCGGTGTCATGCATGTCGATGCGCCCGTCCTCGGGGTTGTGATCGATGGAGCCGTCCAGGGGTCCGTACACCCTGCGAAGCGTGCGGACCGTGAAGTCGGAGTATCGCGTTGATAGCCCCTGCTGCTCGTCGCTCGTGAAGAATGCTCCGGCCAGCGTGACGGATCCGGGCTCCACCACTTCGTCCAGGTCTAGCTCCGCAATGAAGTCCCCGTTGACGAAGAGCCAGCCGGCGCTGCGCGAGGCGATGACGCGGACGTGGTTCTCCTCGTCCAGCCCCGTCTTGATGCTGTCGGCGAACCCCAGCTGGTCCAGCTGGTAGCCCCCGGGACCGCCTGTGCGGAGATAGTGGAACCAGCGCCCCGAGCTGTGAATCACGACCACGTGCCCCCTCAGCCCGTCGCGCCGGAGGAGGAAGCCGCTGCTCCACGTCCTGCCCGCTATGTCGTGGGGTATGGCGAAGGTCGACTCCGCTACGAAGTCGGCGACGTACATCCCACTGTCGAAGATCGGGAGGAAGCCGTCGTCCGGGTCGTGCTCCAGTGCTCCGCTGACCGGGCCGAAAGTCTCCTGTTGCTGGGCCGCCCTCGAGGTCGCTGCCCGGGCGGGCGGGGCCACCCCCGACCACAGGTCCGACATCATCAGTGCCAGGCGGCTGGACAGCATGTCGTACCTGATGGCGAACCCGATCCCCTCGGCGTCGAGGAGCGCGCGGCTGCTCATCCCGACGACCTCGCCCCTGCGGTTCAACAGCGGCCCGCCGCTGCTGCCCTTGTTGGTGGCAGCGTCCGTCTGCACGTAGTCCACGCCCCCGTACGTGCGGAACGCGGAGACGATGCCCTGGGTGACGCTCATCCCTCCCTCCAGGTCGAGCGGATAGCCGATCGCCACCACCTCTTCGCCCTCTCTCGCATCCGTCGCGAGGGGCAGCGCCAGGAGCAGGCGGCTGGACTCGACCTTCAGCAGCGCGATGTCACGGGCCGGGTCCGACGCAATGACCTGCGGGGTCATGCGTGCCCCCTGGTCGAAGAACACGGTGAGTTGCCCGGGCCCGGCTATAACATGATCGTTGGTCAGGATGTAACCCTCCGCGTCCACGACGAACCCCGAGCCCGCCCCGGACGGCCCCACGATTCGCACCACGCCATCCCTCGTGCTCTCCACCACGTCCGCAATCGAAAGTGACGCGACTTGCGTGGGAGTCGGGACCGGGGTGCTGGTCGGCGTGGGTCTAGGCGTAGGCGTGCGGGTCGGCGAGGGTGTGAGGGTCGGGGTGGCAGTGGGCGTCGATGTCGGAACCGGCGTGAGCGTCGGAGTGGGCGAGGGCGTAACGGTGGGCGTGGGAGTCGGAACCGGGGTGCTGGTTGGCGCCGGAGTCGGCGTGTGGGTCGGCGCGGCGGTGGGAGTGGGCGGCATCGCCTCCATAGTGGCCTGCACCCCGGCCTGCACCGTCGCCTGGACGTCAGGGGTCGGCTCCGGCGTCTCATCCGCCAGCGCCTTTGCGACGGCCGCCTCGACGATTTCGTCTATGTCCGGTATGGGCTCCGGCGGCGGCGCGCAGCCTGTGGCAAGCAGGACCGCCACGGCGACCAGAACAGCGCCCGCAAGCCTCCCGCTCCAGGCGCGTGCACGTGCAGGGAGGTGAATGGCTTGAATGGTTGTGCGGGTTGAATGCATACCAGGTCTCGTTGACGCGATAGTGGTCCCACCGGCTATCGCACCCGCATGGGGTTGGGGTTGCCCGGGTCGACGAGCACCTCGCGGAATTCGACCCGGCCCTTCTCCACCAGACTGCGAATGCGCCGCTGCTCCTCGGTGAGGCGGCCACGAGGAGGGGTAAACTCGACCAGTATGATCCTGTCGTCCTCGAACTGCACTCCGTCGATGGGGCCGTCCAGGGACCTGAATTTCCGCGGGTCCCACGGGTAGGACTGGGAGAGATGGGCCCACTGCCCGTTCGAAGGGAGGCTCTGTCGAATGAAACGCCCCGTAAGGCGGAACGTGAAGAGTATCCCCGCGATGATCACTGCGATGGGGAGTAACGTCACCATCAGGATGAATAGCACCGTGTTGTCGAAAATGAGCTCGGCTATGTCCAAGACCCGTCTCCCGTGCAGCCTGGGCTATGTGATCGAATGTCGTAGACTGCCAGCTTCGTCGGTCCGGATGCGGCTTTACATGATCTCATCGCACCTGCATGGAGGCGGGATTGCCCGGGTCGACGCGCACCTCGCGGAACTCCACCCTGCCATTCTGCACTAGCTCGCGGATGCGGACCTGCTTTTCCGACAGGCGGCTGCGGCCCGACTTGAACTCCACCAGCACCACCCGGTCGTCCTCGAACTGCACGCCGTCGATGGGCGCGCCGAGGAACCTGAAGTTCCTTGGGTCCCACGGATAGGACTCCGTGAGGGGCAGCCACTGCTCGGTCGTGAACCCGCGCCTGACGGCATCGCCCCGTCTCTGGCGGCGCAGGCGCAGGTAGCTTCGCGTGATGCGGACCGAGTAGAGGATGGCCAGCGCCAGCGCAAGGGCCAGGCCCGCAACGGTCCACCACAGCACTGGGATGTCCACCGCGGCCTCCTGCCTCACGCCGCCGGATACAGGCGTTCGAGGTTGCCGCCCAGGATGGCGTCGCGCTCGTCCACGGACAGGAAGTCGCACCTCGTCTGGAACAGCAGCAGCGACTGCTTGTAGGTGACCGTGCGCTCGCAGCAGGGCATGTCCGAGCCCCACGCCAGCCGGTCTGCCCCCACCTCCTCGACGAGCGTCCTGACCACGTCCGTCAGCGGCTGGCTGTGGGGCGGAAACTCGGCGTCCGCGTTCATCAGGTGCAGCATCAGCTCCACGTGCCAGCCGGGCATCTTCAGCAGCTCGAAGTTCTCGGGCTGCACCGTGAACCTGCCGGGGCCGTCGTCCAGGCTGATGTTGCTCAGCCCGTGGGTGAGGACGCATGGGATGCCCGTGTGGCGCTTCCCCCACTCGACCAGCTCCGCCATCTCGGCGTTGTACGCCTCGAGGGCGTTGGTGCGCAGGGTCGCCAGGTACCAGTGGACGGGGATGCCCAGGTCCGCGACTAGCTGCCACAGCGGCTCCAGGCTCGGGTCGTTCAGCCCGATGTCGAAGTCGCGGTGGAAGAACCCGCCCGTCGAGAAGTAGAGCCCGCGGTGTCCCAGCTCCACCTGCCTCGCCAGGCGTTCGAGCTGCTCCGGCTCGCCCCCCTTCCACTCGTCCACCTGGGCGAGAGGGACCAGCCTGTCCGGGTACTTCCGGGCGCAGTCAGCGAGGTAGTCGTCCAGATGGCCGTAGATGCGGTCGTGCTGGACTATCGCCCTGTCCACGCCCACGTAGTCCATCTGGGCGATCATGTACTCCGGCGGGGACTCCATCTCCCACATGGTCGGCGGCATCCACTGGATGTAGTACTCCTCGCCGTCGTGCGTGAACTCGATCCGGCCGAAGCGCCCGATGCGGAAGTCGACGTCGGGCAGGAAGGATACGCCGTCGCCGTCACCCTGCAGCAGGGGCTCGCTCACCGGACTGTCGTCGTCCGTGCGGCGGATGCCCTGCTTGTGGAAGCGGACGTGATACTGGTGCTCGCCAAGCCGCTCGGCAGTGTGACCCCTGTCCTCCGCCAGCGGCGGGAAGCAGTGAGCGTGGGAATCGAAAACTGTCGTCATGCGACACCTCCCGCGCGGCCGTGCCTCAGCCGCCGCCGTTCAGCCACTGGGCGATTTCCTTGGCGTGGTAGCTGATGATTATGTCGGCGCCGGCGCGCTTGATCGCGGTCAGCAGCTCGATGGTGACCCGGGTGCCGTCGAGCCACTCGTTCTGCGCAGCCGCCTTCACCATCGCGTACTCGCCGCTCACGTTGTACGCGGCCACAGGTACCGGGAATCGACGCTTGGCCCTGGCAATCACGTCCAGATAGGCCAGCGCGGGCTTGACCATCACCATGTCGGCGCCCTCGTCTATATCCTGGGCGATTTCACGAAGGGCCTCCCTGGCATTGGGCGGGTCCATCTGGTAGGAGGACCTGTCGCCGAACTGGGGGGTCGAACCGGCTGCCTCGCGGAACGGGCCGTAGAACCCGGACGAGTACTTGGCGGAGTACGACATGATTGGCGCGTCAGTGTGCCCCGCCGCGTCCAGGGCCGCGCGGATGGCGGCGACCTGGCCGTCCATCATGGCCGACGGCGCGACCACGTCCGCGCCCGCTTCGACCTGGCTCACTGCCGTCTTCGCCAGCAGCTCCAGGGTCGAGTCGTTGTCGACGCCGCCGTTGGATACCAGGCCGCAGTGGCCGTGGTCGGTGTACTCGCAGAGGCATACGTCCGTGACGACGGCGACGTCCGGGGCGGCCTGCTTTATGACGCGCACGGCCTCCTGGACTATCCCGTTCGGCTCGTAAGCCTCGGTCCCTACGGCGTCCTTGTGGGCCGGAATCCCGAAGAGCAGGACGGCGGGTATGTCAAGCTCCACGACAGACCCGATCTCAGGCAGGAGGCGGTCGAGCGACAGGCGGTGCACGCCGGGCATCGACCCGATCTCCTGCTGGACGTTGCGCCCGTGGGTGACGAAGATCGGGTATACGAAGTCTGACACTGAGAGCCGCGTTTCGGTCGTCAGCCGGCGCAGGGAGGCGGTCCCCCTGAGGCGCCTAAGCCTGGTCGTCGGATGGCTGTTCATTGGGCCGGCTCCCGCCGTAGTAGTCCGTGATGGCCTCGACGAGCCCTTCTACGGTGCTCTCCCCAGCTAGTATAGCAACGTCCAGCCCGGCGCCTCTTGCCTCGGCGGCGGTCACGGGCCCGATGCAGGCGACTTCGACGCCGTCGAGCTTTTCAACGTCGCCGTTGATCAGGCGCACGAGTCCCCTGACGGTAGAGGCGCTGGTGAAGGTCGCTACGTCGATGCCGTCCGCCAGGGCGGCTTCGACCGCGGCGGGCGAGCTCTCGACATTCACGGTGCGGTAGGCTGCGATCACCTCCACCTCCGCTCCAAGGTCGGCGAGGCCCGAGGCGAGGGCTTCGCGCCTGCTCTCGGCGCCCGGTACCAGGATGCGGGAGCCGGCCACGCCGAGGGCGGCCATGTCCTGCACCAGGCCCTCGGAAATGGAAAGCGACGCGACGAGGTCGGCCGCGATTCCCCGGTCTTGCAGCGAGCGGGCGGTGCTCCGGCCGATGGCCGCCACGCGCGTCCCGTGGAGTGCCCTGGAGTCGAGACCGGCCTTGCCGAGACGGTCGAACACGGCGTCCACGGCGTTCGTGCTGGTGAAGACGACCCAGTCCACGCCGGGCAGGCGGCGCAAGGCGTCGTCCAGCTCGGCGTAGTCCCCGGGCGGTGTGATGCGGATGGTTGGGATTTCCACGACCTCAGCGCCCTTGCCCTCCAGAAGCCGGGACAGCGTGCCTGCCTGGGTGCGCGACCTCGTGACCAGGACCCGCTTGCCGGATAGGGGTCGGCTGTCGAACCAGCGGATGTCCTCACGCAGCGCCGCCACTCCGCCGAAGACGGCCACGACCGGCGGTCCGAGGCCGTGCGCGCGGCCTTTCTCGACTACGTCGGCAAGGTTGCCGGTTACGGTGCGCTGGAGCGGCCCCGTGCCCCACTCGACGAGGGCCGCGGGCGTGTTGCCGGGCAGCCCCTCCGACCGCAGCCTCGCGACGACCGACTCCAGTGACCGCCACCCCATCAATACGACCAGAGTGCCGTTGGTGCGCGCGAGTGCGGCCCAGTCGACATCGGCGCCGGGCTTGCCGGGCGACTCGGCGCCGGTAACGAAGGTGACGGACGAGGCGACGCCGCGGTGGGTGACCGGGATGCCCGCGTAGGCTGGCGCGGCAATCGCCGACGTGATTCCGGGCACGACCTCGTAGGCGACGCCCGCCCTCGACAGGGCCATCGCCTCCTCCCCGCCGCGCCCGAATACGAAGGGGTCGCCGCCCTTCAGCCGGACGACGCTCATGCCCGCCGATGCCCTGGCGATGAGCAGTGCGTGGATGTCGTCCTGGCGCGCGCCATTGCCGCCGGGCGTCTTGCCCACGTCGACTACCTCGGCGTCCGTGCGGGCGCGCCGGACGAGCCGATCGTCGACGAGCCTGTCGTGAACGACCACGTCAGCGGACTCGATCAGCTCGAGACCCCGTACCGTGATGAGTCCCGGGTCGCCGGGGCCCGCCCCTACGAGGTACACGACGCCGGCCATCGCGGTCATGTCTCGAGAAGCTCCGCCGCATCGGCCAGCAGCATGGAGGCGAGGGTCTCGCCAAGCTCGGCCGGGGAGCCACCCTGCGACGACACCTCGCGCCGGAATACCCTGTAGCCGTCGGGCGCGGCCACCATGCCGTGGATGGTGAGACCGCCGTCGCTCGCGAAGCTGGCGTAGGCGGCCACGGGGACCTTGCAGCTTCCGCCGATGCGTCGAACGAAGGCGCGCTCGGCCTCCAGGGCGGCGCTCGTGGGCGGGTGGTCGATGGTGCGGACCATCGCAAGCAGCGGGTCGTCTCCGACCCGCGCCTGGACTGCCAGCGTGCCCTGGCCAGCGTCCGGGACGAATGTGCCGGTCGGGAAGAGCTCGTGGGCCTCGTCGATGCGGCCCAGCCGCGCGAGCCCTGCGGCGGCGATCACCACGCCGTCGCATTCGGGGCCGCCCACCTTGCCGATGCGCGTGCCGACGTTGCCGCGTATGGGCACGACCTCGATGTCGGGCCGGAGTGATGCAAGCAGTGCGGTGCGCCTGGGGCTGCCCGTGCCGATCCTCGCGCCCGGGGGCAGCTCCGACAGCGGGGCCGCCCACATGTCAATCAGCACGTCCCTGGGGTCCTGCCGCGGCGCGGTCCCGGCGATGACAAGGCCCCCGGGAAGCTCGCTCGCCAGGTCCTTGGCGCTGTGGACTGCCAGGTCGATGTCACCGGCGAGCAGGGCGGACTCGATGTCCTTTGCGAACGCCCCGCGGCCCAGGCTGACCAGGGCCGCGTCCTTCCTGCGGTCGCCGCCGGTCGTCATGGGGGCGACCTCGAAGCTGGTGTTTGGGAAGCGGGACCTGAGCCGCGAGACGACCTCCCCGGTCTGCGCCAGGGCGAGTGGGCTGCCGCGGGTGCCGATGCGGTAGCTAGCGGACATGGGCGCGGCGCATCGTTGCGGGGGCGGGCACCCTCATCTCAGTCCTCTCCCTCGACGGGAGAGGAGGCCGGAGGATCGGCCAGGTCTTCCCACATCTTGCAGGTGAGCCCGGGGCAGTCGCAGTCTGAGCCGGCCATGAGGTTGGACATCAGCGTCTCCCTCGCGCGCTCGGTCTCGCCCGAGCGCACCATGTCCATGAGATCCTCGGTGATGCTTGCCTGCCAGTGGTCGGGCCTGGGCCTGATGTCCTGCTCCAGGAGCTCGGTACGGACCTCCGAGAGCAGGGGAGCGAGGTCGCCGTACTCGATGGGGCGGAAGCGCGAGCCGGTGCGGCTGGTGCCCGCGAGCTCCTCCCGCAGCTTCCGGGCAAGCGCGGGGCTGGACCCGCCCGTAGACGCGGCGATGATCACGTCGCCATTCCTGACCATCGACGGGGCTATCCACGTGCACAGGTGAGTCACGTCGTTGACGTTCAGGGGCACGTTGCGCTCGGCGGCCTCGCGGGACACCTCCTCGTTCAGATCGGCGTCCCGGTTGTCGGCCACGATGGCGATGAACGCCCCTTCGAGGTCGCCGCTCCTGTAGCGCCTCCTGTGCAGCGACAGCCGACCCTTCTCGGCCATGATCCTGACGGCGCGGGTGACCTTAGGGCTGAACACCACGACGTCCGCGCCGAAGGCGACCAGGCGCTCCACCTTCTCCTCGCCGGTGGGCCCTCCGCCGATGACGACACAGCGCCGCCCCCTGAGGTCGAGGAACACTGGGTAATATGGCGGCACGGCGCGTCCTCGCTGTCTGATCGAGTTACCGGCGGCACCCGCGAATTGCGGGAGCCCGGCGTCTCATCTGGGGCAGCGTCAACTATACCACCGCCGGACGAGAATCACTCCGCTTGAATATCACGTATGTCTACTTCGTAGAACTTGACCCCTTCGGTCTCTGCCAGTTTCTTGGCCTCTCGCGTTATGCGAACGCCGGCCACGGCAGCTACCGACGGAATAGTCGTGACCTTGCTCATGAATCCCGCATTCCTGGCAGCGCGAATAATGTCTCGCTCGTCCACCGTGAATGAAATCTCCACCACGCAGTTGTAGACCTGACCCGCCGAATCTCGGGCCAACATCACCAGGTCAGCCCGCTTGAAGCTATCGACCTCCGACTTGACCACCGTCTGGGTGCCGCGAAGATGGTCGCCAAGAGCTTTGACCACCGCTTGTTCGTAAGCCACACCGCCGCCGGCATATCCCAGACCCTCAGCAAGCCCATCGATGTCATTCAGGATTGCATTCCGAATGTAGGCGCCCTTCATAATGCCCACGTCGTCATCCTGCTGTGTCCGATGCGTCAGCGCCTCTTCCGCCCGCGCTGACGCCTGGCGCATTTGCTCGATGGCAGGCGCTAGGCTATCCGCTGTCGCAAGGAACTGTTCTATCTTGGTGTTCAACTCAGCCTGTTCGGCCATGCATCCCCCTTTGTGTAGAAAGGCACATTATAGCTGTTCATACTCGATGACTGAGGGGCGCACAACCAGTACAACAGAATCGTCGTTCCTGCGAAGGCAGAGCCTGCCCCGTACTCCGATACGGGGAACCCATCCCCGGTGCGGGGCGCGTTGTCCGGCTGTTGGGCCTGTGCTATCGTGGCGGCTGGAGGCTGGCGCTATTCTGGACGAGGCCAGGCGGCTGCTGTTCCGGCGGATCCGCAGCGAGATCCGCGACTCCCGGGTCGTCGAGGCGATGGAGCGCGTCCCGAGGGAAGAATTCGTTCCGGGCGAGTCCCGCCACCTGGCGTACGAGGACCACCCGCTGCCCATCGGCGAGGGCCAGACCATCTCGCAGCCCTTCATAGTCGCCCTGATGCTGGAGGCCCTGGAGCTGCGCAGGTCCGACCGGGTGCTGGAGGTCGGCACCGGCAGCGGGTACCAGGCGGCCCTGCTGGGGGAGCTCGCGCGCGAAGTCGTGACGGTCGAGCGGATAGACTCCCTGGCGGCGGATTCGAGGGAGCGCCTCGGCTCCCTGGGCTACGGAAACGTGACGGTGGAGACGACCGGCGACAGGCTGGGCTGGCCGGACGGCGCGCCGTACGACGCAATCGTGGTGGCCGCGGCGTCCCCGATGCTTCCGCGCTCCCTTAGGGAGCAGCTTGGGGTGGGCGGGCGCATGATCGTACCCGTCGGGTCGCCCAGCAGCCAGGAGCTTATGAAGGTCACGAGGACCGCCGACTCCTTCTCGGTGCGCACGATGGGCGCCTGCCGGTTCGTCCCTCTCATAGGACCCTACGACTAGGTTGAGATTTGAGCGCCCCCAAGATCAGGGCGACTCAGCAAGTACCCACGTGTCTGCCCGCCGCACCAACCGTCCCACATCCGTCCATCCCTGCTCCACATCCGTCCATCGCCGCTCCACATCCGTCCATCGCCGCCCCACATCCGTCCATCGCCGCCCCACATCCCACCATCCACGCTCCACATCCCACCATCCCGTTCCACATCCGTCCATCGCCGCCCCACATCCGTCCATCGCCGCCCCACATCCGTCCATCGCCGCCCCACATCCGTCCATCGCCGCCCCACATCCGTCCATCGCCGCCCCACATCCCACCATCCCGTTCCACATCCGTCCATCGCCGCTCCACATCCCACCATCCCCCATCATCCCCTCTCCCCTCCGTGACCTCTGTGCCCTCTGTGGTTAAATCCCCCTCTTCCCTCCGCGACCTCCGCGCCCTCTGCGGTTAAATCCCCCCCGGCTCGGCAGCCAAGACAATGAGGTCATGCGGCCGCTTGACCCGCCAGAACAACAGTGCTATTATACCTGCATGGAAGGCTCCAGGAACCAACAGCCCCAAGAACGGCAAAGATAGCAGTGGAACGATATGAAACAATTTGGAACAGATTTCGGCGAAAACCTCTCCCACAGGCAGATCACGGCGCTCCTCACCTCATCCGACCAGGACTCAGCAAGTCGCCCCTACGGGTTCCTGTTGATATATAATCTAGCTGTCGCAGCCCCCTGGTCCGAATACGGCAGCACTTGGACTACGAAATAGTCATTGGACTGGAGGTCCACAGCCAGCTCCTGACGCAGAGCAAGATGTTCTGCTCCTGCGCGGCGGGCTACCAGGACGCCGATCCCAACACGGTAGTGTGCGAGGTGTGCATGGGCATGCCCGGCGTCCTGCCCGTCATCAACGAGCGGGCGGTCGAGCTGGTCATGGCGACCGGGCTGGCCCTCGGGTGCACGATACAGTCGCACACCAAGTTCGACCGGAAGAACTACCCGTATCCCGACCTGATGAAGGGGTACCAGATCTCCCAGTACGACATGCCCATCGCCGCGGGCGGCTGCCTGCCCGTCAGGACGGACGACGGGGAGCGCAGCGTCGGCATCACGAGGGTGCACCTGGAGGAGGATGTCGCCAAGCTCCAGCACAGGGACGGCCCGGACGGCGGGTACAGCCTGCTGGACGTGAACCGGGCCGGGGTGCCGCTGATGGAGATCGTCAGCGAGCCCGACATGAGGTCGCCGGAGGAGGCTAGGGCGTACCTGACCAAGCTCCGCACCATCCTGAGGTACATCGAGGCCAGCACGGCGAACATGGAGGAGGGCAGCTTCCGCTGCGACGCGAACATCTCGCTGAGGCCGTCCGGCTCTGCGGAGCTGGGCACCAAGGTCGAAGTGAAGAACATGAACAGCTTCAGGTCGGTCTACGACGCCCTCATATACGAGGCGGAGAGGCAGGCGAAGGTCCTCGACGACGGCGGGAGGGTGGCGCAGGAGACGCGCGGCTGGGTCGAGGACAGGAGCGTGACTGTGTCGCAGCGGTCGAAGGAGTACGCGTCCGACTACAGGTACTTCCCGGAGCCCGACCTGCCGCCATTGTCCATAGAGCAGTCGTGGATCGACGAGGTGCAGGGCAGGCTGCCGGAGCTGCCGGACGCCAGGGCCGAGCGGTATGAGGCGGAGTACGGCATCTCCGCTGACGCGGCCGGGGTGCTCACGGCCTCCCGGGCCACGTCCGACTTCTTCGAGTCCGTGCTCGCAGCCGGTGACGTTGAGGGCCCGGCCCTCCAGTCGCTCGCCAGGGCTGCGGCGAACTGGATAGCCGGCGAGCTGGCGCGGCTGCTGAACGCCACCGGCCGCTCCATCGACGACCTGGCCTTCGAGCCGGCGCGCCTGGTCGAGCTAATCAGGATGGTTGACGAGGGCACGCTCAGCACAAGCATGGCGCGGACGGTCTTCGAGGACATGTTCGAGTCCGGGGATGCGCCGGCGGCCGTTGCCGAGCGGCGCGGGCTGGTCCAGATCTCCGACGAGGGGGCCGTGCA
The DNA here is from genome assembly GCA_965204975.1 of Dehalococcoidia bacterium. GTDB lineage: Bacteria > Chloroflexota > Dehalococcoidia > Lucifugimonadales > CAJWER01. The sequence continues at coordinate 1,952,322 of OZ242024.1, read as the reverse complement.
GGCGGCGGTCGACGAGGCCGTCGAGGGCAACCCCCAGCCGGTAGCCGACTACCTGGGCGGAAGGGACGCGGCGCTCGGCTTCCTGGTGGGCCAGGTCATGCGCATCACGCGGGGCAAGGCGAACCCCAGGGTGGCGGGCGACCTGCTGAAGCAGCGTCTCGAGTCGATGCGCTAGGCCATGGCGGTAGGACTCCCCAACCGCAACGGTCGCAGGTCCGCGCCCGGGCAATCGTCGGGCTGGGCCATGGTCCGCGACATCATGCAGGTCGGCCTCGGCCTCAAGCGCTGGCTCTTCATAGGCGCATGCGGGGTTGCCATCTGCGCCGTGGGCATGGCCTTCGTGCTGAAGAACGTCTTCTCACTGTTCGTGCCCAACGTGCTCCCGTGGCACCTGGAGGGGTTGACGGTGGGCGTGCTGGGAATCGGGATGATGCTCCTCGGCGTCTACGGACTCTACCGCTCGCTGGGGCCGCTGGTGCTGCGGCAGCAGGGGGTGAACTCCCTGACGAACACGATCATCACGCGGCGAATGAGGGAGCGCGGCCCCAAGGTCGTCGCGATAGGCGGAGGCACCGGCCTGTCGATGCTCCTGAGAGGGTTGAAGGCCTATACCGACAACATCACGGCCATCATCACCGTGGCCGACGACGGCGGCAGCTCCGGCAGGCTGCGCCGGGAGCTGGGGCTGATCCCGCCGGGGGACTTCCGGAACTGCCTGGTTGCCCTGTCGGAGGAGGAGGGCGTGGTCGCGGACCTCTTCCAGTACCGGTTCGACCAGGGCGGAGGACTGAAGGGTCACAGCTTCGGCAACCTGTTCATAGCCGCCATGACGGACGTGACCGGCAGCTTCGAGCAGGCGCTGTACGAGTCCAGCAGGGTCCTCGCGGTGCGCGGGCGGATCGTCCCGGCCACCGTGGCCCACCTGAGCCTGGTCGCGGAGCTAGCCGACGGATCCCTGGTGAGGGGCGAGTCCATGATCACGGCCAGGGGAGGCAGTATCGAGCGGGTGATGATAGAGCCGGCGGACGCGGCGGCCCATCCCGAGGCGGTGGAGGCCATCGACGAGGCCGACCTCGTCGTCATCGGCCCCGGCAGCCTGTACACGAGCCTGGTGCCGAACCTGCTGGTACCGGAGATCGCCGGGGCGGTCGGGCGGACCGCCGCCCAGAAGGTGTACGTGTGCAACGTGGCGACCGAGAAGGGGGAGACTGACGGGTACACGGTCGGCGACCACGTGCTCGCCCTGCAACGGCACACGTTCCCAGGGCTGATCGACGTGGTGGTCGCGAACAGCAGCCCGCTCAAGTCGAACGCGAACTCGGCGGTGACTCACGTACCGCCGTCGGACGAGCTTGGTCCAGGGGTGAGCGTGGTCTCCGCGGACATTGTGGACCACACGCATCCCACCCAGCACGACGCCTCCAAGCTGGCAGACCTGATAGTCGACGTGTATTATGGGAAGAGCGTGTCTCTTCCGGTCCAACAATAGAAGTTACAGAGATAGACCATGGATAGCGAAACACTCCGCACAGTAATGCTCTGGGTCCAGATAGTCATCGCCGTTGCCCTCGTGGCGCTGATCCTTGCCCAGGTGAGGGGGCAGGGCGGCGGTCTGTTCGGCTCGGCCGAGAGCTCCTACAGGACCCGGCGCGGCCTCGAGAGGGCGATGTTCCAGTTTACGATCGTCCTGATCGTCGCATTCCTCACAACAGCGGTGATCAACGTCCGGCTCTACTAGGCGGGCGTTGGCGAGAGGGGGCGCAGAAGTGAACGAGCGTGGCAGCAGGCTGGCGGTCGGGATCGGAATGTGGCTCGTTGTTGTCGGGATGGCGGCGCTGGTCGGGTACGGGGTGTACGAGATGCTGTGGAGCATCTTCAACGAGCCCGACGTTCCCGTCCTGATACAGGCGGCAATCCCGGTGTGCGTAGCCGGGGCGGTCGTACTTCTCGGCGCTACGTTCATGCGGATGATGAAGCGACGCAAGCACGAGGGCCTCGAGGAGGTCGAGTATTGATTGTGACGACGACGGACGCCGTCGAGGGCAAGCCAACGGTCCAGGTCCTGGGCGTGGTCATGGCCAACTCGGTCAGGGCCAGGCACGTCGGCAAGGACATAGTTGCGGGGTTCCGCAGCATAGTCGGCGGCGAGATCGATGAGTACACCAAGCTGCTGGCCCAGTCGCGGGAGCAGTCGGTCGAGCGGATGACGGAGCGGGCCGAGGCGATGGGCGCGAACGCCGTCGTGGGCACGAGGTTCATCACGGCGGGGATAATGGGCGGCGCGGCGGAGATCCTCGCATACGGCACGGCGGTCGTAATCGAGGAGTAGCCCTCAGCGGTTCTGGGGCGTCAGGTTGGACTGCGGCGGCACGGTCCGCCTCCGGCACCAGGCATCGTACGGCCCCTCCATCCTGCTGCACATGGCCATGTACTCCCGCTCGGTCCCGTACAGCTCCAGCGCCCTGGTGATTAGCATCCAGTAGCACCCGGACTTCTCCTCGGTCACGTCCAGCGAGGAGCAGAGCCGGAGGGCCTCGGCCTCCCTCTCAGTCTCCCAGAACCTGGCCTGCAGCGTCCCCTGCAGGCAGTAGATGCGGTGGATCTCCACCGGGATGTTGGACCTGCACAGCTCCACGGCGCGTTCCGGGTCGCCGAGGGTCGCAGCCGCCACGTCCCTGCCGAGGCTGTCGAAGCAGTCGTCGAGTCCGGACGGAGGCGCGAGGGCGCACTCCCTCGCCACGAGATCGTAGGCCCGCTCGCCGCCGTCGCCGCTCAGCACGTCGAGCATCCGGGTGCTGTGGAACAGGTAGCACGGGCCGATGTACCTCTCCTCCAGGGCATTGCACGGGTAGTGGGGGTCGTCGGACAGGTAGTCGGTGACGTGGCCCATGTTGCCCGACAGGCCGCCGACCACGTTCTCCATGAACACGCCGGAGTAGCAGGCGCGCTCGTCCCTGTCGGCCTCCAGCAGGTCGCACAGGTCGAGGGCGTCGTAGAGCTCGTAGCTGGTCCAGGCCATCAACCCGTGCCCGACCCCGTGTAGGCACTGGAGGCGGTAGAAGAAGACGGAGGCGTCGCCGCATATCACCTCCACGTCGGCCTCCAGGTTCGCCGTACCGCGCTGCTGGAACAGGGCCTCCGTCGCGCCGTGGTAGGCCCCCGCCTCGCACTGGTGACTGGTGATCGCGAACGCCACAGCGCCGTACATCTCGTAGGCGAACCTGCCGACGTCGTGGGCGCGGTCGTGGCAGAGGACGCGCAGGCTGGCGGCCGCGTCGGCGAGGAGTTGTGCCGTGTGGGCGGGCCCGTACAGTTCCAGGTACTGCTTCAGCAACGAGTCGTCGTCGAGCAGGCCGGTGTAGTCGTCGAGCTTCAGGGCCGAAGGCGCATCGAAGCTGAGGGCGTCCGCGTCCATGACGAGCGGCGGCGGCCTGGCCCGGTCGTCGACGCCCTCCACCACTATCAGGCCGTTGTCGTCGGGCCAGAGGTGGTTGTGGTACCGCCAGAAGCCGGGCCGGTCGAAGGTGAACGCCCACTCGCCCCCGGGCTCGACGCTGCCCTTCGAGTCGAACTCAGGGTATATCTGGTGTGTGGGGTGAATGTGGGACGCGGGCCAGAGCTTGCCATCGGACTCGTTGACGAAGACGACCTGGCGTCCGGACTCGATCTCGACGCGCCGGGGCGAGAACCCCTTGTCGCGGTAGACGACGCGGACGGCGTCCGCCGCGACCGTCTCGGACTCGCTGGCGGCCTTCCTGCCCTCGTCCCAGAAGCAGGCCGCGGCCAATACGGCCAGCCCGATGAGGAGCGCCGCGCGGATGATCCTTAGCAGGCCGTGGTTGGGAAGCAAATGAAGCCCGGCCCGCCTCACGCGGGTAGTGGAGGCGGCCGTCAAGGCGTCTAGGACCGCTTCCAGGTGGTGCCGCCGGGGCCGTCTTCCAGGACGTAGCCCAGCTCTTGTAGCCTGTCCCTGATGCCGTCGGCCTGGGCGTACATCTTCGCGGCCCTCAGCTCGGCGCGGGTCTGGATGAGCAGGTCGACGAGCGGGGCGTCGTCGCCCCCGGCGTCCTTGCGCTCCAGGGTGAGGCCCAGCACGCCGGCGAGCTCGCGGAGGCTCTCGCGGGCCTGCGCGGTGTCCGTGCCGTTCTCACCCGCCCGGTTTATCTCGCGGACGAGGTCGAACAGGGCCGCCATGGCCCTGGGCGTGTTCATGTCGTCGTCCATGGCTTCGGTGAACCGCTCGACGAAGGGCGACGGATCCAGCGCATCGCTGCCGGGGTCGTCCCCGGTCGGCTCGGCGGCATTGCGGAGACGCTCGGCCGCGCGCTCCTGGGCCTCGACCCCCTCGTCCGCGTACATGAGGGGGCTGCGGTAGTGGGAGCTGAGGAAGAAGAGCCGCAGCGCGTCCGGCGAGTAGCGGTCCAGCGCCTCGCTCACCTCCACGAGGTTGCCCAGGGACTTGCTCATCTTCTCGTCGCCGAGCCTCATCAGCCCGTTGTGCATCCAGAACCTGGCCATGGGCCGCTCGCCGGTGAACGACTCGGTCTGGGCGACCTCATTCTCGTGGTGGGGGAACATGAGCTCCATACCGCCGCCGTGTATGTCGAGCACGGTGCCGAGGTACTTCATCGACATGGCGCTGCACTCTATGTGCCAGCCGGGCCTGCCGGGCCCCCAGGGCGAGTCCCAGGAGGGCTCGCCGGGCTTGCGGGCCTTCCACAGGGCGAAGTCGATCAGGTCCTCCTTGCCCTCCTCGGCCTCGGCACGCGCGCTGGCCTGCATGTCTTCGATGCTCCGGCGGCTGAGCTTGCCGTAGTCCGCGTCACGCCTCACGCGGAAGTAGACGCTTCCGTCGACCGCGTAGGCAATGCCCCTGTCCTCGAGCCCGGCGATCATCTCCTGCATCTCCGGAATCTCTTCGGTGGCGCGCGGGTACTCGTGGGCGGGCAGGACGTTCAGGGTTTCCATCTCGGCCAGGTAGCGGGTGATGTTCCGCTCGGCCAGCTCTGGCACGGAGATGCCCTCCTGCTGCGCCCTGTCGATCATCTTGTCGTCGATGTCGGTGAAGTTCTCGATGTGCTTCACCGTGTGGCCGGTGTACTCCAGGTACCGGCGCAGGACGTCGAAGACGACGGACTTGAGGGCATGGCCCAGGTGCGACGGGGAGTAGGGGGTGATTCCGCAGACGTACATCTTCACGACGTCGTCCTGGGGAGTGAACTTCTCCGTCTTGCCTGTAAGCGTGTTGTAGAGCTTCATTGAGCAGGCTCGACCGTCGCCACGGCGAGGGCGGCGATGCCTTCGCCCCGGCCGGTGAAGCCCATGTGATCGGTGGTCGTCGCCTTCACGCTCACCATGTCTTCACCGAGGCCCAGGGACGCGGCAATGCCGCGCCTGATCTGCGGGATGTAGGGCTTGAGCACGGGCTGTTGAGCGACAATTGTAGCATCGACATAGGCGGTCTGCCACGAATGGTCTCCGAGCAGTCCCGCGGTGCGCTCCAGCAGCCGGACGCTGGCGATTCCCCGGAGAGCAGGGTCGCCGGACGGGAAGTGGTCGCCAATGTCGCCCAGGCCGGATGCGCCGAGCAGGGCGTCGATCACGGCGTGGGAGAGCACGTCGCCGTCGGAGTGCCCGTCGAGACCCCTGTCGAACGGCACCGTCACGCCGCCCAGCACGAGGTGGCGGCCCTCGGCGAGGGGATGGGTGTCGAAGCCTATGCCGGTGCGTGCTTTCATGCGCCCCCGGCCCTCCGGCGGATGATGGCTTCGGCGATCTCCAGGTCCAGCGGGGTGGTGACCTTCAGGTTCTCGGGCGGCCCCGGGAAGAGCATCACCGAGCCTCCGGTCATCTCGATCATCGCGGCGTCGTCCGTCACGTCCTCCCGGACCTGCTCGTGGGCGCGACGGAGCAGGGCGGTGCTGAATACCTGCGGGGTCTGGGCGGCCCTGAGCCGGTCGCGTTCGAGAGTGCGGACGACCGTGCCGGAGTCATCGATCTCCTTGACAGTGTCGCTGAGCGGCTGCGCGGGGGCGGCCGCGCCGGTCTTCCTGGCAGCCTGCAGGCCTGCCTCGATCATCGCGGCGTCAATGCACGGGCGTGCGCCGTCGTGGACTATGGTCCACTCGACTGCGCCCAGGGCATCGAGGCCGTTGCGCACCGAGTCCTGCCGCCTCTCGCCGCCGGGGACTACCTGTACCTTGCCGTAGCCCCGATCTCGTACGAGGTTGCGATGTGCACCGGTGCCCGTCTGCGGCGCAACCAGCACTACGCTGGAGACGAGAGGGCTGCTCTCGAAGGCGTCGAGGCTGTGGGCGACCAGGGGCCTGCCGCACAGCTGCGCCATGATCTTGTCGACGCCGCCCATGCGGCTGCTGCTGCCCGCCGCAACGACAATCGCGCCCGCGCTCAATGTACTTTGGGAGACCACATCGAATTCGGGCCAGTATAACCGAACGTCCCGGCAGGAGAAGGGAGGGCTACTCCGTCTCCAGGGCGGCGGTCATCATGCGGGCGAACTCGGGGCCGACGCCTTTGTCCTCGTGCTTGAAGTATATGAAGACGTCGTCGAGGCCGCGCGTGCTGTTGCGGATGGTGGCGGCCCACTCGGCAATGCCATCCTGGGTGTACCCCTCGTCCCTCAGCCTGAAGTAGGCGTGCCCGGCGGTGACCTCTACCGGCGTGCTGAACTTCTCGTCGTCCTTGACGCACAGGGCTGCGCCCCGTTCCCGCAGCAGCTCGTAGACGTCGTCGGAGAGCCAGGACTTGCTCCTGAACTCGAAGGCCGCGCGTATGTCGCCGGGCACCAGGTCGAGGAAGCCGGCCAGCGTCTCGATGTCCTTCTTGAAGTATGGCGGAAGCTGAAAGAGGACAATGCCCAGTTTTTCGCCCAGCCCGCGCGCCCTCTCGAACAGGAGGCCGGCCAGTTCCTCGCAGTCTTTGAGCTTCGCGTGGTGGGTGATGCGGCGCGATGCCTTGAGTGTAAACAGGAAGCCGTCCGGCGTCGCGTCGACCCACCCCTCGATGGTCTTCTCGCTGGGCATCCGGTAGAAGGTGTAGTTGATCTCGACGGTGGAGAAGCGTTCGGCGTAGTAGGGCAGCATTTTCGCCGAGGGCATCTTCTCCGGGTAGAAGCTGCCCTTCCATTCGGCGTAGTTGTATCCCGAGGTGCCTATGCGGTACATGCGGCCCTTCCCCTGTGCGATGGCGGCGCGAGCTTTGACACGCCGCCCCCTTGACTTTACACTCACGGCTACATCAGTGAAACCCCGTACGGCATCGAGCCGGTCGTAGGGAAGAACCTCCAGGTAGGAGAGGGCCAATGACGAGACGGGCTGCCTTCCACATCGCGGTGACGGGACTGCTCGTCCTGCTGTTTGCGGCGGCGTGCTCCTCAGGGGAAGATGAGGAGTCCGCAACCGAGTTCGGGGACCGCGGGGCGGCGACGCTTCCCACCGCCGAGGCCCAGGACCTGGCGACGCTCGGCAAGCAGGTCGGCATTGGCGAGTCCTTCGATATGGACGGGAGCGTTCTGCCGGGGCCCATGGGTGAACCGCCGCTCGCCGGCACCGTCAAGATGCGGGTCGACTCTACCGAGCGGGACGTGAAGCTCCTGGAGGAGACGGTGCCGAGGCTGGGCGCGGCGTATACGGGCGGGTACAAGGAGGGGCAGTACGCCTCCAAGCGGGGCGTATTCTTCGCCATCAACTACACAGTGACCAACGAGACCGACGGCCTGCTCAAGCCCGGCGCTCATATCAACAACAGCTTCACCCTGGCGGACGGCACGGGGCGCGAGTGGGAGCCCATGACCTTCCAGCAGGACCACTTCGACGGCTCGGCGGCCTTTGCGCTTCAACAGGACCTGTTCGACCCGAGGGAGCTGGCGTTGCAGGGTGAGGAGAAGCAGACGACCCTGGGGTTCGATATTCCCTCGGACGCCACCGACTTGCGGCTCAGGTCGGAGCTACTGGGGATCGAGGTGAAGCTGGACTACTAGAGGCGCCAGAGGTCCCGACGGACGCCCCCCAGTCTGATGCGGGGCGGCAGGCGACAGGAGGGGGAGATGAAGAGAAGTGCGCCGTTTCACATCCTTGCGATCGCGCTAGTTGCGCTGCTGACCGCCGGAGCGTGCTCCTCTGGCGGGGAATCTCAGACCCGTGAAGAGCTGGGCGAGCCCATCCTTGGGCTTCCCACGGCGGAGGCGAAGGACCTGGCGTCGCTCGGCGAGCAGGCCGCCATCGGCGATGAGCTGACGCTGGACGCGAGCGTCCTGCCGGGCCCCATCGGCGAGCCCGCCCTCTCGGGCAGCCTCCAGATGACGGTCAACTCCACGGAGCGGGACATCAAGGTCGAGGAGGATACCGTTCCGAAGCTGGGCGGGGCCTACGGGGCCGGCCTGGTGAAGGGCCAGCAGTACACGGCGAAGCGCGGCGTCTACTTCATCGTGAACTACACGGTGAAGAACGAGACCGACGGCCTGTTGAAGCCCGGTGCCCACATCAACAACGGCTTCACCCTGGCCGACGCCACGGGGCGCGAGTGGAGCCCCATGACCTTCCAGGCGGACCATTTCGACGGCTCGGCGGCGTTCGCCCTCCAGCAGGACCTGTTCGACCCGCGCGAGTTCGTGCTGCAGGGCGAGGAGGGCACCACGGTCATCGCCTTCGACATCGCGTCCGACGCGAGCGACCTGCGGCTCAGGTCGGAGCTCCTGGGGATCGAGATAAAGCTGGACTACTAGGGGCCATGACGAGGAGCTTCGACGAGGGCTCAGCACGAACGTGGTGATACGAGAACGTTCGCCCTGAGCTTGTCGAAGGGCAGTTCTCAGCCGATGCACATAGTCTTGGGCCAGTCAGCAAGGGAGTCGGAATGATATACGACGGGCACGCATACTGCTTTCCGGACCTTCGCGGCAAGGCGGGTTTCGACGACGGGGACCAGTTCCGCAAGCACCTGCAGCTAGGGATAGCGCGCCACTTCCAGCCGGTCTGGCGGGCGCGGGACAGGGCCCCGGCCGACAACAGCGGGCTCGCCGACCCCGACGGCGGCTGGGACTTCGCCGCGCTCAAGGACGCCCAGTTCCGCGCCGCGGGGCACGGGCGGTTCGAGTGGACGGTCGACGGCGAGACGTACGTGAAGCAGTACATGCCGCCGTCGGTCACGGACATGGGCTACTCCGCGGAGTCGCTCGTGGCGGAGATGGACTACGCCGGCGTCGACATGGCCCTGATCCACCGCACCCCGTACCTGGGCATAGGCAACGACTTCACCGCCGAGTGCTGCCGCCGCTTCCCGGACAGGCTGCAGGGGCTCGCCCACGTGGAGGAGTGGCTGGCCGGGACGGACGCGGACGGCTCGATAGCCAAGCTGGAGCGGGCCATACGCGACCAGGGCCTGCACGGCGTACAGTTCCTGCCCGACCACCTGCCGCTCTACGGCCAGTCGGAGGACTGGACCCGGGACGTGTTCACCCCCTTCTGGGACGCCGTTGCCGCGCTGGGCGTGCCGCTGTTCATAACGCCGAGCTACTCGTCACTGGCGACCCAGTACGGCGCGCCCGTCGACGCGCTGGTCGCGCAGCTGCGGCTCATCGACGGGTGGATGGAGCGGTACCCGGACGTGCCCCTCGTGCTCACCCACGGCCTCAGCTGGAGGATGTTCATCGACGGCGACGGCCTGAGCATCCCCGACGCGGTGTACGACGCGGTCCCCGACAGCCCCAGCTTCTCCATGCAGCTCCTGTTCGCCATCTTCCTGGGGGGCGTGTGGGACTATCCGATGCACGAGGTCAGGCCGACGATGGAGAAGCTAGTGGAGCGGGTCGGCGTGGAGCGGCTAATGTGGGGCACCGACATACCCATGGTGCTGCGCTTCTACACCTACCGGCAGAACCTGGAGCACATCCGTATATGCTCCGACTTCCTGCCGGACGACCAGGCGGCCCTCATCACCGGCGGGAACATGGCGCGTGTAATGGGCGTATCGTCCGGCTGAGTGCAGGAAGAGCCGCACCCTCTCAATGCCCCTGTTCAGGAACAGTGCCGATCCCGGCAGCTTCAATCGAACGCTGCACCTGCCGTACCAGCTGCGCCTGGAGGACTTTGCCCTGGCAATGCAGGATGTCTATGACTTCTTCTACGATGTCAACGCGCACCTGACCGGCCGAGGACTGCAGCGGCTCGACGACATGCTCCGCCCCGCGATAATGTCCGGTGTCCTGTCGGACATGCTCACCGCCAGCCTGGCAAGGCACTCCCGGGCGCTCACCGAGAACCGTTATCACAACGGGCACCCGGACCTGATCGTCCAGGGTGTGTACCCCGAGAACGCGGTCAAGGCCGGGTCCGATGGCGTGGAGGTCAAGACGACCCGCAAAGCCGGCGGCGCGGTCGACACGCACGGCGCACGAGAGCAGTGGCTGTGCGTCTTCGTATACAGGGTCGATACCGAGTCCGAGCCCACCCGCGCCCGTGCCCCCATGACCTTCACGGAGCTCTACCTGGGGCACGTTACTATCGAGGACTTTCGCAGGAACTCGCGCGGCGAGCTTGGGACGCGCACAGCGACGCTTCACAAGGACGGGATCCGGAAGCTGCGTGGCAGCTGGGTCTACCGCGCGGGCTGACTTTCGTTTGGCGAATACCTGACCAGCTTGGGAATCGCCTCGACGGCCATGTCGAAGTACAGCTCGTCCTTCTCCACGCCGATGCTGGTGTAACCCACTGCCTCGGCGGCGGCCAGCGTCGAGCCCGCGCCGGCAAAGGGATCGATGACGACCCCTTCGCCGACCGGCAGCACGGAGCGCACCAGCTGCCGCAGGAAGGACTGGGGCTTGAGGCTTGGGTGAGGCGCGAGGTCGCGCTCGGCTTTCCTCGTCGGCGATGAGGGTATGACGTCCCCGAAGGGCTTTTCGTGAAACGGCCTTCTAAACCCGCCCGTATTCCACTTCCTGAGGTTGTCCTGCACCCTGCCCTCTATGGGTTTGCGGAAGACGACCCAGGGCTCCCACATGGACCGCGGCATGACGCTGACCCCGGGGAACTCGCCGTCGGCGCCCTTGGGGCGGTCGCCCCCCCTTAGCGTCATGGTCAACCGGACGATCTCGCCGCGCCGCTCCAGGCCCGCTTCCGACAGCGCAGTGGACACGAGATGAGAGACCAGTGGATTGGACGCGACGACTACATTCGCGCCCGGCACGAGCTTTGGGATGAGCAGGCGTCCCCATACGAAGAAGAAGGTCTTCAGGTAGCCGAGCTGCTCAGGGGTAAGGGTCGTGAAGCGCGGCAGGGGGGACCGAAGATGGCCGTCGAACGACGGGGGCATGCGCCAGACGCCGCCCTTCCTCCTGCGGAGCTTCGCCTGCTGCTCGCTCGAATACTCGTGGAGGCCGTAGGGAGGGTCGGTGACCACAGCGTGGATGCTGAAGTCGTCCCTCTGGCTCAACCAGTCGAAGCAGTCCGAGTGGTAGAGGGTCGCCCCCCCGAACGAGGCGGGCTCCCGCCATTGGCCGTGGGACAGGCCGCCCTGTACGCCGGAGGATGCATCGGAGCGGAGGGTGTAAACGCCCCGTTCCTCGCGGGTGAACATCTCAGGCGTATTCAGTCTGAGGTAGGAGCGGATGGAGGACCCGCGGGTGGGGCCCACGACCTGTGACACACGCTCCTCGATCTCCTTCACGGACAGGGCCCTGGAGGTGAGCGACATCACCTGCACTATGCCGTCCCGGACGCGTCCGGGCGCGTATCTGGCTTGTTCTTCGGACATCTCGGCGAGATGGTAGGGACGTCTGGACGTCAAAGTCAATAGCGGGCCTTCTGCTATACTCGCGGCACTTTAGCTTGGAGGGTCCGGGATGGTGTCCGAGGGGGTCCGCCTCACGTCGCTGGCTCACTGCGCCGGCTGAGCGGGGAAATTCAGTCCAGACGACCTGGCGCAGGTGCTGCGCCAGCTGCCGCCGATGACCGACCCGGCACTGCTGGTCGGCCCGTCCACGGGGGACGACGCGGCCGTCTACAGGCTCACCGACGAGCTTGCCCTGGTGCAGACGGTCGACTTTTTCCCACCGATCGTGGACGACCCCTTCGCGTACGGTGAGATAGCCGCCGCCAACGCGATCTCGGACGTCTACGCCATGGGCGGGAAGCCCATGCTCGCCCTGAACGTGGCGGCCTTTCCGGTGGACCTGCCGGTCGAGATGCTAGGCGAGGTGATGCGGGGCGCGGCGTCGAAGGCGTCGGAGGCCGGGGTGATCGTGGTCGGCGGGCACACGGTCGACGACCAGGAACCCAAGTTCGGGATGGCCGTGACGGGCGTCGTCGAGCCGGGCCGCGAGGTCACGAACGCCGGCGCGAAGCCGGGAGACGCGCTCGTGCTTACCAAGCCCATCGGCACCGGTGTCATCACGACCGCGGCGAAGCAGGACCGCGCCACGCCGGAGGTCCTCGCGGGCGCCGTGGAGTGCATGGGCGTGCTCAATCGCGATGCCTCCCACGCCATGGTCGAGGTGGGTGCGAACGCCTGCGTCGACGTGACCGGCTTCGGGCTGATCGGCCACCTGCTGGAGATCACCCGGGCTAGCGGCGTAGCGGCGGAGGTATCGCTCGGAGCCGTGCCGGTGCTGGAGGGCGTCCGCGACCTTCTGGGGCAGGGAATTGCGCCGGGCGGCACGAGGCGGAACCTGGCTTCGGCGGACCGCGACGTCGAATGGGACCCGGCCCTGGACGAGGACGACCGGCTCCTGCTGTGCGACGCGCAGACGTCGGGCGGGCTCCTGATCAGCGTGGAGGCCGGCCGTGTCGACGGGCTGGTGGAGGCGCTGGGGTCGCACGGCGTGTCCACGGCCGCGGTCGTGGGCCGGGTGCTCGAAAGGGGAGAGACGGACGGGGCCGCGATTCGCGTCGTACCCTAGCCCCAGCAGTGCCCGTATTGCGGCGACGAGGCGGGCGTAATTCGTTGGCGGCTGTTCCGTCGTCTGATATGTTGTCCTGACCATGACCATCAGGGACGAGATAGGCCTAATCGTGCAGGCGGCCCTTGCCGGGGCCCAGGACGCCGGGGCGCTGCCCCCCGCGGGGGGTGTCGAGGCGGCGGTCGAGCGGCCCCAGAAGGCTGAGCACGGTGACTTCGCTTCGAGCCTCCCCCTGAGGCTTGCGCGCCAGATGCGCATGAGCCCCACGGTCATCGCCGAGCGCATCGCCGAGCGGGTGGATGTGGGAGGCCCCGTCTCGAAGGTCTGGACCGCGCCTCCCGGCTTCGTGAACTTCGCCCTCAACCCAGCGTGGCTGGCATCGCAGGTAGACGCCATACGCGATGCGGGGGACTCGTTCGGCACGGTAGACGCCGGCGCGGGCAAGCGGGCGCAGGTGGAGTTCGTCAGCGTGAACCCGACCGGCCCCGTCCACGCGGGCCACGCAAGGGGCGCGGTCGTGGGCAGCGCCCTCGCGAACGTCCTCGACGCGGCCGGGTACGACGTGCAGCGCGAGTACTACGTCAACGACGGCGGCAGCCAGATGGAGCACTTCAACGAGAGCCTGCTGGCCCGCTACCTCCAGCTCTACGGCCGGGAGGTCGAGATCCCGCCCGACGGATACGAGGGGTCGTACATGATCGACCTGGCCAAGGAGATCAAGGACGAGGCAGGGGACAGGTTCGTGGCGATGGACGCCGGCCCGGCCGCCGCGGAGATCGGCGAGATCGGCCTGGGCCGCATGATCGAGGAGATCAGGTGGGACATGCGCTCGCTCAACGTGGAGTACGACGAGTGGTTCAGCGAGCGGAGCCTCTTCCCGGGCGGCCAGTACGACCGGGTCCTGGAAATGCTGCGCGAGGGGGAGCACCTGGTCGACAGGGACGGCGCGACCTGGTTCAGGTCGTCGGCGCTGGGAGACGACGAGGACAAGGTCATCGTCAGGAGCACCGGCGCGCCAACCTACATCGCGACGGACATGGCCTACCACTACAACAAGTTTATGGAGCGCGAATTCGACCGCGTGATAGACGTGCTGGGGGCGGACCACCAGGGACACGTCGCCTTCATGAAGGCGTTCGCGTCCGCCCTGGGCATCGAACAGGACCGCCTCGACCTGCTGGTCTACCAGCTGGTCACGCTGAAGCGGGGCGGCGCCACGGTCCGCCTCTCCAAGCGGACCGGGAACATCGTCACGCTGAAGGAACTGGTCGAGGAGATTGGGCCGGACGCGTGCCGCTTCTTCTTCCTGTCCAAGGCGCCGGGGTCGCAGATGGAGCTGGACCTGGAGCTTGCGGTCCGGGAGTCGGAGGAGAACCCGGTCTACTACATCCAGTATGCCCACGCGCGCATAGCGGGCATTTTCAGGGAGGCGAGGGAGCGCGGGATCGACTTCGAGGGCGGCGACGTGTCACTGCTGACCCACGAGGCCGAGCTGGCGCTGGTCCGCAAGATGATGCAGCTTCCGGAGGTCGTCGCAATGGCCGCCGAGAACCTGGAGCCCCAGGGGCTGCCCCACTACGCCCTCGACCTCGCCAAGGCCTTCCACCCGTTCTACCAGCAGTGCAGGGTGGTCTCCCAGGACCCGGGCGACCTGCCCGTCACGATGGCCAGGCTGAAGCTGGTGGACGCCGTGCGGGTCGTCTTCGCCCGCTGCCTGTCCCTGATGGGCATGGCCGCCCCCGAGAGGATGTGAGCGACTGAGCGGTCCGGCGCGCTACAGGCCGTTCGACTTGAAGCGCGCGCCCTTCTCGATGTACTCCTCGACGGTCATGCGGATCAACTCCCTGTGCCTGTCCTGGAGGTTGCCCCTGACCCTGGCCGGGACGCCCAGCACCAGGGACCCGGGCGGGATGACCATCCTCTCGATCACGGCCGCGCCCGACGCCACGAGGCTTCCCTCGCCGATCTCCACGCCGTCGTTCACGGCTGCACCGTTGCCGATGAGGGACCACTCGCCGACCGTCCTGGCGTGGCACAGCACCTGGTGGCCGATGACGACGTTGTCGCCTATGAACGCGTCGTCGTCGGCGTGCACGACGGAGCCGTCCTGGATGCACGTATTTTCGCCTATCTTGATGGTGCCGGCGTCGGCGCGAATCACGGTGCCGGGCCACACGCTCGAGCCCGCGCCTATCTCCACGTCGCCGACAACGTAGGCCGCCTCGCTGACGAAGGCGGTGGGGTGTACTCTCGGCATCTTGCCGTCCAGCTCTCTGATCACGTCCATCTCCCCTTGGGCCCGGCCAGAAGCCGGGCGTGCGCCCGTGCCAACCTAAACGGCCCCGCGAGCGTATTATTGAATAGAGGTCACTATGCTATCCTACCCTATCGCCCCGAAGCTAGGACAATTCCCGATGCCCACCGCAGTGAGAACCATCAAGCGGGCCTGGCTGCCCGCAGCGGTCGTCGTGGCCGCAGCGCTCATGCTGGCCTGCTCCCAGACGCCGGAGCCCACGCCCGTTCCCACGCAGCCGCCGGAGCCGACCCCGACCGCAGCGCCGACGGCTACGCCGGAGCCTCCGGCGCCTCCCGAGCCCACTCCAACGCCCGAGCCGACGGCAGAGCCTCCGGACATGCTGTTCCGCTACACGCAGGCGGTGCAGCTGCTAAATGCCGCCCAGTACGAGGAGGCCATATCGTCCTTCGACATCGTCCTGAGGGTCCTGCCGGACCTGGCGATTGCGTATAACTACCGCGGCGTCGCCCACTATCACGAGGAGCAGTACGACTTGGCGTTGGAGGACTTCAACAAGTCCATCGAGCTGAAGAAGACCTCGCCCACGCCGTTCCTGAACCGGGCCACCCTGCACGACAAGCTCGGGAATACCCGGCTTGCGATCGAGGACCTGGAGGCTGCGATGGAGCTGTATCGCGAGTCGGGCAATTCGGCAGGCGTGAACGCCGTCCAGAGGCAGCTAAACCAGGCGGCCGGCCCGTAGGCCGGAGTCCCGGGCCCGTACCCATGATGCAGCCCGTGGGCTGACGTGCTAGAATAGATATGACTCCGATACGCGATGCGAATGTCGCCCCGCTTCCTGCGCTTGCACCAACCCGGTTGTAGAACGCATGCGACGTTAGACACCGGTGAGGAGAAACTTCAACAAGCAAGGAGCGCAGTATGAACATCTATGTGGGCAACCTTTCGTTCCAGACGACTGAGGAAGAGCTCGAGGGCGCTTTCGCGGCCCATGGGACGGTAGACTCGGCACGAATAATCACCGACCGGTATACCGGTCAGTCCCGTGGGTTCGGTTTCGTAGAGATGTCGGACAACGCCGCGGCCGAGGCGGCCATCCAGGCCCTGAATGGCCGGGAGCTCTCGGGCCGCCCCCTGACCGTCAACGAGGCGAGGCCTCGCGAGGACAGGGGATCGCGCGGCGGCGGTGGCGGCGGCGGACGCTGGTAAGCTGACGACAGCCTGAGCCGGCCCGGCCGTCACGTGGAAGCGGCGCAACGACGGCGCGGGCGTCAGGCAAGACAGCAACGACAGAGGGCGGGCGCACCGGTGCGCCCGCCCTTCTCCGTTTTCATGGATAGGAGCTGCGCCACACGTGGCCGGTCCCCGGGCACAACGGCCGGGCCTATCCCGCCGGGTCAGCCTGCACGGCGCGCCTGGTCATCCCCTTGTAGAGGTGCATCAGCCCCTGCTGGCGCCTTGCGCCGCCCGGGACGACTCTCTTGCCCGCTTCGGCCAGTAGGTGGCGCATCTCCCTGGTGACGGAGTTCTCCTGCAGGGCGGGCAGCCGGCCGAACATCTCGAGGCTTGCCGATTCTAGGTCCCCTTCGCCCCTCGCCCTGGCGACGGCGTGGGCGAAGGGAAGGGTGACGTTGACCGCGAGCTCGCGGGCCCGGCCCGCTCCCACGAACGGCCTGGCTTCCAGCAAGGACGAGAGGGCCTTGGCGTCACCCCGGCGGACCGGCGCGGCTAGCGACTCCCCCGGACCCAGGTGCAGGAGGTCGTCCACTATGCTCGCGGCCCCGAGGATGCGTCTGGAGGGGTGGTTCGCGGGCCGCACGCCGGATGTCGTCCACGCGTCCCTGCGGACGGGGCGCCCCAGCGGGAGGCGGCGCAGCAGGGCAGAGATAGCCGGCAGATCCTCGGGGGGCGCCCTGTCAAGCATACCTGCGCCGTGCAGGAGCAGGGCCTTTATGGCAAGGAGGCGCGTCGCGGGGGGCTCGTCCCTGAGGGCGGCAAGGCGTGCGTACGGCACGGCGCCGGCCAGGAGCCTGAAGGGGCGCCGGTTCGCCGCGTAGCCCAGCCCCTCCAGCAGGGCGGCGTATAGTACCTGGTCGGCGTCCCCATCCCTGAGCTCCATGGCAAAGCCTGCCGACTTGGCCAGGAATCTCATCTCGCCGGCCCTGTCGAGCCGCTCCGCGATCTCGGAGTCGTCCGCCGCCCTCAGGCTCGCCATCAGCAGGCCCGCGCCGCCGTCGGAGCCGTCCGGCTGCCCCTGCAGCCGGACGACGGGCACGGTGGTCCCCGACTGGTGCGTGGAGGTCCCCCGGGCCCCGGGGCGCATCACGACGTGGAGTATGACGCCGTTGTAGGCGGGGTCGCCGTGGTGCCCGTGCCGGTACCAGTCGGGCGCGTCCACGTGAAGCTCGACGTCGCCCGTGATGCGCTCGCCCCCGGGGGTCTCGATCACGCTGTCGAGGAAGTCGGGGCCCGCCGGGCCTCCCGGCCTGCCGGGATAGACGACGCGGAAGGGCGCTCCCCCCTCGGTCCTCAGGCCGTGGCGCAGGGTGTGGGCCCTTCGCCAGAGCCTGGCCACGGCGGCCTCGCCTCCGGGCTCATACCCCGCGCCGGGAGCTTCTCTCATCGCCAGTGCTGAAGTCACCATGCCAGCATGATAGCAGGAGGCCGGGCTTGATGGACGAGGACGGCGAGCGGCTGGGGGGCGTCCGGTCCCGTCAGGTGTCCGCTGAGCGCGCCCGCTCCATGGCCTCCAGCCACTTCCGCTTCTGGTCGCGCCGGGTCCGTTCGTCGGGCGGGGTGAAGCGCTCGGCGAAGGCGCGCCGGAACGACGCAAACCGGCCCTCGACGATGGCCTCGCGCATCTGCTCCATGAGGCGCAGCACGAACCGGAGGTTGTGGATCGAGGCCAGCCTGTAGGCCAGCAGCTCCTTTGCGCGGAAGAGGTGGCACAGGTATGCGGCCGGGAAGGTCCGGCAGGTGTAGCAGTCGCAGCCCTCGTCCACCGGGCCGTCCACGGAACGGAAGCGGGCCGTGTCGACGTTCACGCGCCCCGCCTGGGTGAAGAGCGCGCCGTTCCTGGCTATCCGGGTCGGCAGCACGCAGTCGAACATGTCGATGCCCCGGGCGACGCACTCGACCAGGTCCTCCGGCGAGCCCACGCCCATCAGGTACCTGGGCCTGTCCCGGGGGAGCAGCCCGGCCGTGAGCCCGGTCACTTCGTACATCTCGGACTTCGACTCGCCGACGCTGAGTCCGCCGATGGAGTAGCCGGGGAAGTCCATCGCCACGGTCCCGGCAGCCGACAGCTCGCGCAGGTCCCCGAATACGCCGCCCTGGACGATCCCGAATAGGGCTTGGCCGCTCCCGGCGTGAGCGTCCAGCGACCGCCTGGCCCACCTCAGAGTCCTGTGGACGGACGCCTCTACAGCGCCTCTCGCGGCGCCCGCGGGCTCGCACACGTCCAGGGGCATGACGATGTCCGCGCCCAGGCCCTCTTGGTGCCCGACGACGGCCTCGGGCGTGAACCGGTGGAGGCTCCCGTCCAAGTGCGACTTAAAGAGTATCCCCTCCTCGTCCAGCTCCCGCAGGTGCTCCAGGCTGAAGCCCTGGAAGCCTCCCGAATCGGTGAGCACCGGCCCGTCCCAGGCCATGAAGCGGTGGAGACCGCCGAAGCGCCCGACGACGTCCACCCCCGGGCGCAGGTAGAGGTGGTACGTATTCGCGAGGACCATGCCTGCGCCGACCCGGACGAGGTCCGCCGAGTCGAGGGTCTTCACGGAGCCCTGGGTCGCCACCGGCATGAACACGGGCGTCTCGACCGTCCCGTGGGGCGTATCGAGCAGTCCGGCGCGCGCGGACTCCGACACGGCCTCCAGGGTGAAGAAGGGCCGGCGGTCTTCGTTCACGCCAGCCCCTGCCATGCGAGGCGGACCCCCAATACGAGCAGCATGCCGGCGAGCAGGACGACCACCCATGTGCTCCTGGCCTTCCTGGCGAGCCATACGCCGCCCGGGCTTCCAACCAGCAGCCCGGGAGCGACGGCAGCGAACGTAGGCAGCCACTCGACGTGCCCGAGGTACGCGTGGGCCGCGGCGCCGGCAGTTGCATATATGGACATGGCGAAGAGGGAGGTCGCGGCGGCGATCCGGACCGGAAACCCGAACATCGTTACCAGCACCGGAGTCCTGAGGAACCCGCCCCCGGCGCCGAAGAAGGCGGACACGAAACCGATCATGAGGTTGAAGAGGGCCGCGAGCCCCTCGTTGAACCTGTACTCGTACGTCCTCCCGTCCGCGACTATCCTGCGGCTCCGCACCGTGGGCTTGATCCTGCTGCTGATGTCGGAGGTCACGGCGCCGGTCCTGGAGGACCTGTAGAGGAGGTACAAAGCCAGGCCGGCGATCATTGCTCCGAAGAGTATGCGGAAGAGGTCGGCCTCCACCCTGGCCACCGCGAAGGGGGCGGCGACGGACCCGGGCAGGGCGGCGGCGATGAAGATGAACCCGCTGCGCCTGTCCACGAGGTTATGGCGGAGGTAGAGCATGGCGCTTGAGATGCCGTTGAGCGCGACAAGGGCCAGGGAAGTGCCGGCCACGACCGCGGGGTCCATGCCGAAGAAGATGAGCAGCACCGGCACGAGGACGACGCCCCCGCCGGTGCCGACCATGGCCCCGAACACACCGGTGCCCGCGCCTATCAGGAAGAGGTAGACCCACTCCGGGTCCAGGTCAGCTTCTCCCGCCCAGCGACTCCAGCGCCGCGTCCACCACGGACTCCGGCACGTCGCCGCGCGTTACGGCCCGCCCGATGCCGTCGAGCAGCACCCAGCGGATCGCGCCCCCGACGGTCTTCTTGTCCAGGGTCATCGCCTCCTTCAGGGCGGCGGGGTCCACTCCGTCGGCGCCGTCCAGCGAAACGGGCAGCCGGAAGTCCTGGAGCACCTGGCGCTGCCTCTCGGTCTCGTCCTCCGACATCAACCCCACCTCCAGGCCGATCCTCGCGGCGGCCGTCATCCCGATGCTCACCGCCTCGCCGTGGAGGTACCTCGTGTAGCCGGTGGCGGCTTCGATGGCATGGCCGACGGTGTGCCCGTAGTTCAATAGCACCCGCAGGCCCAGCCTCTCCTTCTCGTCCCTGGTGACCACGTCGGCCTTGACGGCGACGCTGCGCTTCACGATGTCTATGGTAGTGGCCGGGTCGAGGGAGCGGACGGCCCCGCCTCGCCGCTCGAAGTCCTGGAACAGCCCCGCGTCCATAATGAGCCCGTGCTTGATCGCCTCGGCCCAGCCCGAGTTGATCTCGCGCTCCGGCAGGGACTTCAGGACGGCCACGTCGGCTAGGACGAGCCTGGGCTGGTGGAATGCGCCGACGAGGTTCTTGCCGTACGGCAGGTCGACCGCAGTCTTCCCGCCCACGGCCGCGTCCATCATCGCCAGCATGGTCGTTGGGACCTGGGCGAAGGGCATGCCCCGGAGGTACGTCGCCGCCGCGAAACCGGCCATGTCGCCGACGACCCCTCCTCCAACTGCCGCTACCAGGTGGCCGCGCTCGGCCTTCAGGGAAGCCAGCCACTCGTAGATGCGGGCCGCGCCCTCCAGGGTCTTGCCGGCCTCGCCCTGCTGGAGCGCGAAGATGTGGCACGGCACTCCCGCGGCCTCCAGGGATGCCTGGGCGCGGCGGCCGTGCAGGTAGGCGCCCTCGTCGGTCACCACGTAGGCGGCCCCCGGCGAGACTGCGGCAGCGGCCTTCTCGCCTATGTCGTCCAGCAGACCCCACCCGACCCAGACGGGGTAGTCGCCCGAAGAGGTCCTGACCACCGCCGCCAGGTCATCGTCACCCGCGCCCGCATCCGCCGCCCGGAGGATGTCCCAGGCCCGGGCGACCTCGGACGCGGCCTGCTCCGGCGAGAGGCGGTCGGTCTGCACGGTCCAGTCGGCCAGGGAGTAGCTCGGCTGGCGCTCAGCCTTCAGATCCCTGATGCGGCGCATCGGGTCCGCCCCGGACAGCATCGGCCTGACCACCGGGCCCGCCGGCCTGTCCCTCTCCGCAGACAGACGCTCGAATACCGTCTCAGGCCTCGCTTCGAGACAGACCACGAGGCCGCCCGTCGACATGAGCGCGCGGTTGGCCTCGGCTACGGGGACGCCTCCCCCGGTGGAGACGATCTGCCCGCTTCCCGCGCTGAGCCTGGAGAGGACATCCGTCTCGTACCGGCGGAAGGCGGTCTCGCCCTCAATCTCGAATATCTCCGGTATCGTCCTGCCGGCGGCGGCCTCTATCTCGTCGTCCATGTCGACGTAGCGCCAGCCCAGCAGGTCGGCTGCTATGCGCCCGACGGTGGTCTTGCCGGCGCCCGAGAAGCCCGTGAGGAAGATGTTAGCCCCGGTCACGGCTCGCCGCCCAGCGCGCGCAGCCCGGCCTCGTACATCAGGTCGACAGGCGCATCGCGTGAAGTCCACATCTCGAAGGCTGCCGCGCCCTGGTAGACCAGCATCCAGAGCCCGCCGAGCGCCTTCGCGCCTGCCTGCTGCGCCGCATCCATGAGAGGGGTCTGCTGCGGTGTGTAGACCATGTCGTACACGAGAGCGCGGGGGTTGATGTCCCGTGGCTCCAGGGGTGTGAGGCCCGCGTTCGGCCCTGGCTCCATACCCATGGACGTGGAGTTGACTATCAGGTCGACCCGGCGGGCGGCGCTTCGAGCCTCGGACAGGGGCACCGAGTCGACGTCCAGGGAGCGGCCTCGGACCTCACCGGCGAGCGCTTCCCCGCGCTCGACTGTGCGGTTCGCGATGAGCACCTTGCCCGCGCCCCTGTCCGCCAGTGCGAACACGGCGGCGCGGGCCGCTCCGCCCGCGCCCAGGAGCAGGACGGACCTGCCCTCCGGCGAGAAGCCGCCCCGCTCCTCCAGGCTCCTGAGGAAGCCATACCCGTCCGTGTTGTGGCCCACCAGCCGCCCGTCTTCCTTCACGATGGTGTTGACGGCTCCGACCGTCTCGGCCCAGGGGTCCAGCCGGTCGAGGTAGTCTCGTATGAGCTCCTTGTGGGGGATGGTTACGTTGGCGCCCAGGTGGTGGTCGTCGCGAAGCTTCTCGACCTCGGACGCGAGCCCCTCGGGGGGCGTGGGTCTTGCCGAGTAGCAGGCCTCCATGGACAGGCTATCGAGGGCGGCCTGCTGGAATGCCGGGGATATCGAGTGGGAGAGGGGATATCCGAAGAGGGCGATTTGCTGCTTCATGGCGGCCCCCCGGGCTCGGGCCTGCTAGTATATCATGGGCCTAGCTGAGAGAGAGGCACGGCCGCTCGACGGCCGGCTGACGCAGGGCGACAGGGGAGTGATCGAGGTGGCTGAAGACTCCAGGGGAACGCGCGACCGGCGGGCGGCGGCATGCTGGGGCTGAAGCTGCGCTGGGCGCTGAGGGACGCCAGGGCCCGGTGGGTCCAGGTTGCGGGCATCGCCCTGATGATCGCCCTCGGCACCGGCATGTACGCCGGGCTTAGCAGCGTCACCCAGTGGCGCTTCGCCTCCAACGACGCGAGCCTCGCCCTGACGAACATGTACGACGTCCGCGCGCAGCCCAGCGGGGATGGCTTCCTGCCCCAGGGCGCGCTGGCGTCCATAGCCGAGGGGATCGACGGCGTGACGGCCGCCGAGGAGCGGCTCATCTCCCAGACCCAGGTCGAGGTGGACACCGACGACGGCCCCCTGTTCGTGAGAGGCAGGGTAATCGGCGTCGACATGTCGGGCGGCGGCCCCAGCGTCAACGGCGTCGAGACCCTAGTCGGGCGGCCCATCGAGGCGGGGGAGATCGGCGAGCCTGTGGTGCTGGTCGAGCGCAACTTCGGCGTCTACTACGGTCTTCCGGACGACGGCGAGCTGAAGATAGGGGGCGGCGCCACAGCCAGGTACGTCGGGCAGGCAGTCTCCCCTGAGTACTTCCTGATCGTCGAGGAGGGCAGCTTCTTCGGGCAGGCGAACCTGGCGGTGCTGTTCACGTCGCTGGAGACCGCCCAGCGGCTGTCGGGCAGGGATGGGTTGGTCAACGACCTGGTGCTGACAGTCGAGCCAGGGGCCGACGTCGATGGGGTTGAGGCGGCGCTGCTGGCCGAGACGGCTGCACGACATCCCGAGACGGGCCTCGACCTGATGCGGACGGAGGACGACGCGTCTTACCTGGCCCTCACCCGCGATCCCGAGGGCGACCAGCAGTTCTACAACGTGTTCGCGCTGGCGCTGTTCGCGGGCGCGGCGTTCGCCTCGCTGAACTTCGCCGCCCGGATGGTCGAGACCCAGCGCCGGGAGATCGGCACGTCCATGGCCCTCGGTATGAACCCCCTCGCCATAGCCGTGCGGCCCCTGCTCGTGGGAATACAGATAGCCGTGCTGGGGGTGGTGTTCGGGGTCGGCATCGGGCTGCTGATCGCGAGTCTCATGCAGGGAGTGCTTGAGAGTTTCGTGCCGCTGCCCGTATTCGTCACTCCATTCCAGACGGGCATCTTCGCCGGCGTAGCGGCCATCGGCTTCGTGCTGCCCCTGGCGGCCGTGCTGTGGCCCGTGTTCCGGGCAGTCCGCGTCCAGCCGGTAGACGCCATCAGGACCGGGCACCTGGCCGCGCGGGGCGGAGGGCTCGCGCCGGCCATCAGCCGCCTGCCGCTCCCGGGCGGCAGCCTTGGACGCATGCCCTTCCGCAACCTGCTCAGGGCGCCCAGGCGGACGATCCTGACCCTGTTGGCCCTCACCGCGGTGCTGGCCATACTCATCAGCGTGATCGGCATGACGGACTCGATGCTCTCGACGCTCGTGGACGGCGACGAGGAGCTGCTGCAGGGCGTGCCCGACCGGCTCGCCGTACGGCTCGACTCCTTCTATGCCCTCGACTCGCCCGAGGTTAGCGGCATAGTGGAAGGCGGCGCGCTCCGCATAGCCGAGCCCGGACTAGCGCTCGGCGGCAGCGTGCAGGGGTCCGGCGAGTCCCTGACAGTCCTCCTGCAGTTCCTGGACCTGGAGAGGGGCGCGTGGCGGCCGACCGTGGTGGACGGAGACCTGTCCGCCGCCGGGCCCGGCATCGTCCTAGCCCGCAAGGCCGCCCAGGACCTGGGCGTAGGCGCAGGGGACAGCGTCACGCTGACGCTGCCGGTGCGCACCGGCCCGGCCTCCTTCACGCTCAGCGCGATCTCCGTACCCGTGATCGCGATTCATCCTCATCCGCTCCGCTTCAACGCCTACATGGACATCCGCCACGCCGGCCAGGCGGGGCTGGAGGGCGTCGCGAACGTGGTCACGGGCGCTCCGGCCTCCGGGCAGACCCTGACCGACGCCAAGCGCGCCCTGTTCGGCTCGCCCGGCGTCGCCACCGTGCTGGGAATAGCCGAGACGTCCCAGGCCGCCCAGGACATATTCGAGCAGTTCACGGCTATCTTCGTCGTGATCCAGATGTTCGTGCTAGGCCTGGCGCTGCTGATCGCCTTCAACACCGCGAACATCAACTCGGACGAGCGGGCGCGGGACCACGCGACGATGTTCGCCTACGGCGTGCCCGTGAGGCGGGTGCTAGGCAGCATGGCGGTAGAGGGGCTGGTGCTGGGCACGATCGCCACGGCGCTGGGGGTGGTGTTCGGCTACGGGATGCTGCTCTGGCTGGTCAACGATCTGATCCCCGCGAGCTACCCCGACCTGGGCGTGGTCCTGTCCGTGAGGGTGCCGCAGATGGCCGCGATACTCGCCGGGGGAATCGCCGTCGTCGCCATCGCCCCGGCGCTGACCGTGCGCAAGCTGAGGCGCATGGACGTTCCGTCCACACTCAGGGTGCTGGAGTAGGCGGGCCGGGTCAGCCGCGCGGCCTGGAGTCGAGGTAGGTCTGCAGCAGCACAGCGGCCGCGGCGGCGTCCAGGCCCTCGCGCCGCCTGGAGCGCCTCCTTGGGCCCTCGGCGAGCCGTCTCTCCGCCTCGCGCGTCGACAGGCGCTCGTCGACCACTTCCACGGGCATGTCCAGGCGTCCTGACAGCAGCCGCGCGAAGTAGGCGGCGCGCTTGGCCTGGGGCCCTATCGAGCCGTCCAGCGAGATTGGTATGCCCACCACGACCGCCTCGACGCCACGCTCCCTGGCCAGGGCGGCCACGGCGTCCGCGTCCCCCTCGTCGGACGTGTGCTCTATGACCGTTAGTGGGGATGCCGTGATGCCCAGGGCGTCGCTCAGCGCCGCCCCGATGCGCCGCTCCCCGTGGTCGAGGCCGAGGACCCGCAACCCTAGCTGGGCCCGCCGCGCACCAGGTCGGCGACGGAGCTGAGGGCCGCGTCGAGCCCATCCGCCTTCCTGCCGCCGGCCTGGGCCACGTCGGGCCTGCCCCCGCCGCCGCCGCCGATGGCTTTCGCCGCCCCCCTGGCTATCGCTACGGCGTCGAACCCGCGCTCCACCAGGTCCGCCGTGACCATGACGACCATCTGGGGCCTGTCGTTCGCCACGGTGCCCAGCGCGACGATGCCGCTGCCCATCTTGCTCCGGAGCCAGTCGCCCATCTCGCGCATGGCGTCCGCGCCCGCCGCGTCCACCCGGTGGGCGAGCACGGAAACGCCGTCGACGCTTACCGCCGCATCGAGCATCGACTCGGCGGCCTGCAGGGAGAGCCGCCTTTCGAGGGCTTCGTTCTCCCGCCGCAGCGACTCCATCTCCTCGAGCAGCGAGCCGACCCGCTCCTCGGTCTCCATGGGCGTGGTGCTGAGCCTGGCCGCGACGGAGTCCTGCGCCCGGAAGCGGTCGCGCACGACCCTCTCCGCGCCGCGCCCGCTCACCGCCTCGATGCGCCTCATGCCCGTGCCGATGCTGGACTCGCCCAGCACGAAGACAGAGCCGAGCTCGCCCGTGTGGTGTACGTGGGTGCCGCCGCACACCTCGAAGCTGAAGGTGTCGCCGTTGGCTATCTCCACCAGCCTCACTGTGTCTTCGTACTTGTCGCCGAAGAAGGCCAGCGCGCCCCGCTCGATGGCGCGTGCGTACCGGTCCTCGCTCTTGCGCACGCCCACGTTCTCGCGGATCTTCTCGTTGACGAGCAGCTGCACGTCCTCTATCTCGCCGGGCGTCATCGCGGTGACGTGGCTGAAATCGAACCGCAGCCTGTCGGGGGCCACCAGAGAGCCGGCCTGCCGGACGTGGCTCCCGAGCACCTGGCGCAGGGCTGCGTGCAGCATGTGTGTCGCGGTGTGGTTGCGGGCCGTATCCTCGCGCCGTATGGGGTCCACGATGGCGTCCACCCTGTCGCCCTGGGCCACGCTGCCGTCGACGACCCTGCCGAAGTGCATGATCAGCCCGGGCATCACGGTCTGGGTGTCCGTCACCTCTATCCTGCCGTTCGGGCCCACGATGTTTCCGGCGTCGCCCACCTGGCCGCCGCCCTCAGGGTAGAAGGGCGTCTCCATGATCGCCAGCTCCACCTCGTCTCCCTCGGACGCCTCCGTCACGACTTCATCGCCGGAGACCATCCCCACGACGACGCTGTCGGCCCTGACCTGCTGGTAGCCCAGGAATCTCGTGCTGCCGATGCCCAGGCTCTCGTAGAGGCGGATCTTCACCCTGTCCGCGCCGAACTGGGCGGACGCCCGGGCGCGCTCGCGCTGGGCGGCCATCTCCCGCTCGAAGCCCTCCATGTCCACGCCCACGCCGCTCTCAGCCGCGATCTCCTGGGTTATCTCCACGGGGAAGCCGTAGGTGTCCCACAGGCGGAAGGCCGTCTTGCCCGACAGCGAGTCCGCGTCCCTCATGGCGTCGGTCAGTATCGCGTAGCCGTTCTGGAAGGCCGACAGGAAGCGTTCCTCCTCCAGCCTGATGACGTTCTGGACGAACTCGCGGTTGTTCCGCAGCTCCGGGTAGGCGCCGCCCATGAGGTCCGTGACCGCATCGGCGATCTGCCCCAGGAAGGGTTCGTCGAGGCCGAGCCTGCGGGCGTGGCGGATCGCCCTCCGGATCAGCCGCCTCAGGACGTACCCCCGCCCGTCGTTGGAGGGCACCACGCCGTCGGCGATTAGGAACGCCGAGCTGCGCCCGTGCTCCGCAACGACGCGCATGGCCTGCCTGACCTCGTCGCTCTCGCCGGACTCGTGGCCGGTCAGCGCCTCGACCTTACGAATGAGCGGCAAGAACAGGTCGGTCTCGTAGATGTCGCTCGCGTCCTGAAGCACGACGACCAGCCGCTCGAATCCCATCCCCGTGTCGATGCCGGTCTGGGGCAGAGGGGGCATCGTACCGTCGGGGTTCCGGTAGAACTGCATGAATACCAGGTTCCATAGCTCCACGTAACGCTGGCAGACGAGCCCTGTCTCCGGGTCCACGTCCTCGCAGTTGGGGCCGCAGTCGTCGAGTCCGCAGCCGGCCCGGGCGTCCCCGAAGTCGTAATGGAGTTCGGCGCACGGCCCGCAGGGTCCCTCTTCCCCGTGAATGGGGGGGCCCCACCAGTTGTCCGCGTCGCCGAACCTGTAGATTCGCTCCTCGGGGATGCCGTGCTTCTGCCACAGGCCGTAAGCTTCGTCGTCGGCCTCGTGCACTGTCGCGGCGAAGTTCTCCCTCGGGAGCCCCATGGCCGACTCGAGGCACTCGACCGCGAAGCCCATGGCCCCGTCCTTGAAGTAGTCGCCGAAGCTGAAGTTTCCCAGCATCTCGAACATGGTCAGGTGGGTCGCGTCGCCGACCTCGTCGATGTCGACGGTGCGAAAGGACTTCTGTGACGTGGTCATGCGCCGGTTTGGGGGTGTCGCCTCGCCCGAGAAGTAGGGCTTGAACTGGACCATGCCGGCGTTGGTGAGCAGCAGTGTAGGGTCGCCGACCGGAATCAGCGACGAGCTGGCCGCCCGCAGGTGGCCCTGGGACTCGAAGTACTTCAGGAATGACTCGCGTATCTCGTCGCTCGTTTTTGGGGTCAAGGCTACTCCTGTGATGTGCGGGACTCGGCGCGCCGAAGGGCTGGCATTGCCAGCATCCATCCCTCTTATGGCTATCTAATCTAGTGTAGCCGCGCGAGAGGTGTCAACGAGAGCCCCCTCCGATATAATGCGCCTCCGGGCCGCCGGCGCCCGTGACATTCGGCTACGAGGGAAGACACATGATCAGCGGCCATGCCAGGGACCTGCATTTCTCGTCCACCATCGTCGACACCCACTCGGACAGCCTGGCTCGCACCGTCGACGACGGCGAAGACCTGGGGACCGACACGGGCCGAGGGCACCTGGACCTTCCCAGGATGCGGGCGGGCAACCAGACGGCCCAGTTCTTCGCCGCGTACGTCCACCCGGACTTCATGGAACAGGGGGTGGCGGTGCAACGCGTCCTGCAGTTCACCGACGCCTTCAGGCTGCTCTGCGAGCGCTACCCGGACCAGATCGAGCAGGCCCGCACGGCGTCTGACGTGCGGCGCATCACCGGCGAGGGCAAGCTCGCCGGAATCCTGTGCCTGGAGGGTGGCCACGCGATTATGGACGATCTGGCCGTGCTCCGCGAGCTGCACGCCCTGGGCATGCGCTACATGACGCTCACCCATAACAACACCAACAACTGGGCCGACGGCGTCCTCGACGAGCCGCGCCACGACGGCCTGTCCGACTACGGGCGCGAGGTCGTCCGAGAGATGGAGCGCGTCGGCGTGATGGTCGACATCTCCCACGTCTCGGTCAAGACCTTCTGGGACACGATGGAGACCGTCACAAAGCCGGTCATCGCCTCCCACTCGTCCTCCTGGGAGATATGCCAGAACCCCCGCAACATGCGGGACGACCAGCTCAGGGCCGTGGGGAAGAACGGCGGCGTGGTGCACGTGAACTATGAGGTCACCTTCGTCGGCCAGCAGCGCAACGTGGAGGAGACGACCCTGAACGAGCAGCGTGACGCCGAGATCGCCGACCTGGACTCACGCTTCGAGCCCGGCTCGCCGGACGCCGAGAAGGCCCGCAAGGAGATTGACTCGCGGTACAGCGCCCTGGTCGATGGACTCGACAGGCCACACTACACGGCAATCGTCGACCACATTGACCGGATCGCCGAGGTCGTGGGGATCGACCACGTCGGGCTGGGCTCCGACTTCGACGGCTGCCGCCTGCCCACCGGCATGGACGACTGCGCGCGCGTCCCCCTCATCACCGAGGAGCTGGTCAAGCGAGAGTACTCCGACGCCGATATCCGCAAGATCCTGGGCGAGAACACCCTGCGCGTCATGGAGGAGGCGATCGGAGAGTAGGTCTACCCGGCACTCGCACACTCGTCGCGCAGGATGCCGTAGTAGGCGTCGTCTACTCTCTCGTCCCGTGGCTTGTCATGGCTGCGGAGCACACCCTCCCGGATCATGCCGAGCTTTTCCATGACCCGCCATGACTGGCGGTTCCTCAGGTCAGCGCGGGCGTAGACCTTGTACAGCGAGTACCGCGCGAAACCCCAGCCAACGACGGCCCGTGCCGCTTCGAGGGTGAGTCCTTTACCCCAGTGCTTCTTTGCTAGCGCGTAGCCTAGCTCTGCCCTCTCGTGCCGCTCATCGATGCGCAGGCCGAGGCCACCGACGACATGCCCGTCGAGCACCATCGCGAACGCCGGCCGGGTCGACCAATCGGCAAGCACCTGCCTGGCGACGAACTCGACCGCGTCGTCGCGAGTGTATGGCTGGGGCACCGGAAGGTAACGCCCGAACCCGGGCTCGGACGCATACCCCCATACGTCGTCGACATCGCCGAAGTCGAAGGGGCGGAGCAGGAGCCTGTCGGTCTGGAGCTTGACTCGCTCGTTCAGGTCCTGGGTCATGCCACCGCCTCCTCGAAGGGGTCGGGCCGCTGGGCGACCCACATCATGCAGTTGGAGTTGAACCTCCGGGCAGCCTCGGAATCGACCGCCACGTCGGAGCGCAACGTGCGCTCCACGAACACGAGGCCGGCGTCCGAGACAAGCCTCCCGACTTCATCACGCGATGGGAAGTGGAGATATGTTGGGTGGCGGGAATCGACTATCACCCGGTCGCCGAATTCGATGAGCTGTGGGTCCTGCTTCCCCGCGTCCCATCTCGCTCTCTCTTCGATCCAGAACTGGGCGTACTCGGGGTCTACGTCGTCCCGGTCGTGGGTGGTGAAGAGGAAGTGTCCGCCGGGCCTGAGAACGCGTTGCACCTCGCGCAGCACCTTCAGCCTACGCTCCCCGCCGGGGACGCACATGAGTCCCTGGGATGAGAACAGTGCGCCGTCGAAGCTGGCGTCCGGGTAGGGCAGCGATACGGCGTCGCCGATGTAGAACGGGACCGGGAGGCCTCGCTCCCGTGCGATGCGGCGGGCTGCCCCGATCATCGTGGTGGAGAGGTCGTATCCCGTGATGTCGTGGTAGCCGGCGTCGTACAGGCCGAAGGTCGAGCGGCCCGCTCCGCAGCCTATGTCCAGTACCGCCCCGTCGGGCGCCACGTACCTGTCCATCAGGAGGCGCTCCGATTCCCACAGCCCTACGGCTGTGACGGCTTCCACGGAGTCTCTGGCGTGGTCGGCGTCCTCCCACGACTCTCGCACGAAGTCCTGGTCGACTGTCTGAGTGTTCATGTGCGCTCCTTTCCGCGCCAAAGAGAAGGGCCTCCCCGATGTTTTGGGGAGGCCCTTGCGTTGATACGAAGTGTGGTGTATCCGGTGCCTACGTCTTCCCCAATGCCGAGCACGGGCGGTGGCAGACCGCCGCGGTCATCTCGGACATATTGCTGGTGGGGACGTACGTAAACATCATCGTGAGCGTCAAGAGTACCACACGGGTGAGCCGTCCGAAACGAATATGGTCCCCGTGGCTCCCCGTGGCGCTCAGGGCTGCAGGTCTGAATACACCTCCGCGATGGCCAGGTCAGACTCGTCGGCGCGGCCCGACTCCTCGTACGACCACCAGGCCGAGAGCACGCGGTCGGCGTGGCCCCACCCGATCATCCGCTCACGGTCGAGCCCCGCTTCGTCGGCAAGCTGGTCGATGCGCGTCGACAGGGTCCTGCGCGGCTCCGGCCTGTCGAGCAGGTTGTTGCGGAGGTAGGCAGCGGCCTCGTACTCGGGCTCGGCGACGATGCCCTTGGGGTCGACGGCCAGCCAGGGCTCGCGCCCAGCCGAGAGTATGTTGTAGTGGTGGAGGTCGCCGTGCAGGACCATTCGTTCCCCGCTCGGGTTTCGCAGGTGCGCGTCGGCCCTCTCGACGAGCGAAGTGGGGAACGGCCCGGTGCCGCCGCCGAAGCGCGACCGCAGCCGCTCCAGCCCCTCCATCCACTTCCAGATGTCGTGGAATCGGTGGCTTGGAGGCACCGGCCTCCTGAGTCTCACGATCAACCCCGCGGCGACACTCGTCGCCTCCCTGTCGTCGTCCACCACCAGCAGCATCGCGCCCGGCTCCAGCCGCTCCAGCAGCATCGCGCCGAGGCTTTCGTCGCTGTCGATCAGCCTCGCTGCCCCATCGCCATCGAATAGCCGCAGGGCTTCGATCTCGGCAGTGACGAAGGGGCCGGGCACGGCAAGCTTCAGAACCGCACGGACACCTTGCTGTCCTAGAGCCGGCGCGGTGTAGCTGTAGTTCGATTGTGGGAACGGAGGGCCGAACGTCAGCGACCACCGGCGTTGGCACTCGGCGATGAGCGCAGGCAGCCTCTCCAGCCATGCCCTGCCGTGGTCGCCGTGGATCCGATCGATGCGGCGGG
This sequence comes from Dehalococcoidia bacterium, assembly GCA_965204975.1. Lineage (GTDB taxonomy): Bacteria > Chloroflexota > Dehalococcoidia > Lucifugimonadales > CAJWER01. The sequence goes on along the minus strand of OZ242024.1, from coordinate 1,920,487 downwards.
CGAAGTCACCGGGTATCTCTATTGCTTGATGTCCCACAGTTCTCTCCACCAGGCAATGGTAACCGAGGGCGGCGCTCGCGTTGACCGCTGGAGATGCCCTTGCTAGACTCCGTGCCGTCCCACGTCGTTGTCATCACAAGGAGACAGCCCCCATGCCAAGCGATAAGTACGTTGTCGGGTTCATTTCGTCACCCCACCCCCATTCGCCGTCCCACATGAGGACCCTGGAGGTACTCGACTCCATCGAGGCCGTTCACCTGTGCGGCGTGGCTGGGGAGGACTTGGGTGGGCTGTCCGAGGGCTCCACCAAGGTCGTCTCGACGACAGACAGCGTGGAGGAGCTGCTGGGGCGGGACGAGGTAGACGCCCTGATCGTGTCCGTGCGCAACGACCTGGGTTCCGACATCCTCAACGCTGCCGTCGACGCGGGCAAGGGGGTACTGTTCGAGAAGCCCGGGGTCCTTCGCGCCTCGGACCTGCGGAGCGTCGCCGAGAAGGCTGCGGACAAGGGCGTGACGGCCGCGATTATGTTCCAGAACCGGTACCAGCCCAAGATCGCCGACGCGCGCAGGTCGATACAGTCCGGCGCAGTTGGGCGGATCATGGCAGCGGAGGCGCGCATGGTGACCTCCCAGGTCAGGTACAGGAACCCCGACCATTGGCTCTTCAAGAAGGGCACGGGAGGCAGCGGCATACTGGGCTGGCTCGGCTGCCACCACATCGACCTGCTCTGCAACATCATGGACGACCGCATTGCCGAGGTGTCGGCATTCGTGGCCAACCAGAGCCCGGAGAGGCTCGAGGTCGAGGACACGGCCATGCTGTCCCTCAGGTTCGAGAGCGGCGTCCTGGGCACCATGCACGCCGGGTACCACCTCGCGGGAAGCGGGTCGGGCTATCACGGCGCATCGTACGACTCCTTCCTGGCCTTCAGGGGAACCGACGGGTACGCGCGCATCCAGATGGAGGACAACTACTACCAGCTCTTTAGCATGGCCCCCGGCTGGCTGACGGGCGGGCTGCGCAAGCTGTCCTTCACGCCGCCGGACTCCGCGGCGTACGGAGGCCTGGGCGGCGAGATATTCGTCAACGAGTTCCTGGCTGCCGCCCGTGCGGGAAGGCCGGCGCCCATCCCAATAGAGGCAGGGGTGCACGTGCTGGACGTCATCGAGGCCGCGCTGGAGTCCTCGGAAACGGGCAGGGCGGTGAAGGTCGGGTAACCGCCCGTCCAGGACAGGGCTCCCCAGCTCCGGAAGATGCGCATCCGGGTCGCAACTCACCCTGAGTCCTGCGAGCGCCCTTACCGGGGGGCGGCTGTGAGCCCTATAATGGAGTTGAGATGTCCGATCAGACTCAAAGCACCGGCGATGGCAGGAAGTCGGGCTTGCGCCGTGTGCAGCGCCCCCTTGGCCTTGCCCTCATCGCGGTAGGCGCGGCCCTCCTGGCGCTGGTGGGCGGGTTGTACCTCTATGGGGCCTGGGCGAAGGCCGACATAGGCGCCTACACGTCCGAGCGGCCGCGCCCGGCCCCTGGGGCCCCGGCCCAGCCGCTTCCAGCGGTCGCGGCAGTCGTGCCCTCGAGCCCGGCGCCGGCCGCACGCGCCGCGCCGCAGCCGGCCGACCCTGCGCCGCCCCCGTCTGCCGCCAGCGTCGAGCTGGTCCCGACGAGCACTCCCGAAGCCGCGCCGGTCGTTCCCACGCCGGCTTCCGACGCCTCCGGCGCGCGCACCGGCTCCGTCGGCCTGGGGAGCGTCCTGGGCAAGGAGACGCCTACCGAGGTTCCCTCAGCACAGTCCCAGGCGAGACCCATCGCGACGCCCACGCCCGACTACGCGGCCATTATCGAGCAGGACCTGCAGGGAGTTATCGATGCCTCCAGGACCGAGGCCCTGAAGTACGCGCCGGTCTCCTCGACCCAGCTGCCTGCGGTATCGAGCTCGCTGCCCGCGGTCAGGATCAGGATCCCCGTGGTCGGCATCGACTCGGACATCAAGGAGCTCGAGGTCATCGACAACGGCGACAGCCGGGCATGGGAGACGCCGAAGCACATTGTCGGACATATACCGACTACCGGGCTTCCGGGCGACCCCGGGCATGGCTGGTACTTCGGTCACCTGGAAAGCCCCCTTGCCGGCGAGGGTAACGTATTCGGCAGGCTGCCGGACCTTGCCGAGTTGTTCACGTCGCGCGAGGAGTCCCCCTTCTACGTGTTCCTGGAGTCCGAGGACCTCAAGTTCGCCTACCAGATCTATCGCACCGAGATAATTCATAGCAACGACTTCGCCCTGCAAGACTCCGGTGAGAGCGACATAACCCTTGTGACCTGCTACCCGCGATTCACCTACGACTACCGGCTGCTGGTAACCGCCGCCCTTGTAGGCGTGCGCGAGTCCTGAGTTCTCTAAAGATAGCCGCGTTCGCGTTGCTGGGCGCCCTGGCGCTCGCATTCGTCGCCCTCATGGCGTGGGGCCTCGCCGGCAAGGAGTCGCCGACCGGCCGCAGCGGCTACACGCTGGTGGGAGGTCCGGCGCCGGGTTTCACCGTGCCCTTGTTCGACGGCGGCGAGCTCTCCCTGTCGGACCTGGAAGGCCGACCCGTGGTAGTGAATTTCTGGGCGTCCTGGTGCTCGCCCTGCCGGGACGAAGCCTTGCCCCTCGAACGGACCTGGCAGGCCTACCGCGAGCGGGGCGTGGCGTTCGTAGGCATCGACAACCAGGACGCCGAGGACGACGCCCGGGCGTACCTGGCCGAATTCGGGGTCACGTATCCCAACGGCATCGACGGCGACGGTCGAGTCTCAATCGACTACGGCATAATCGGAATGCCCGCGACCTTCTTCATAGACAGTGAGGGCGTGGTCGTGAGCCGCTGGGTCGGCGCAATCCCGGAAGATACACTAATCGAGCGAGTGGAGTCGTTGCTCGAAAACTGAGCCGGTCGTGTAACCTTTGCGCCTGTTGGTCCGGGCTTGCTGACCCGGACCGGATGGAGAGATCCGCATTGACCAGGAACGTAAACTGGACAGCCAGGGTATTCGTCCCCTTCACGGTCGCAGCATTCGCAATGCTGCTCGCGGTCGGCTGCGGCGATAGCGCTTCTCAGGACGAGACCTCGGGATTGCGCGACTCCGGCAATGCCGACCAGGCGACTGGAGTCTCACTGTCCGCCATGGCCCGCGAAGGCGAGGAGCTGTTCGACGCCAACTGCTCGGCGTGTCACGGGGAACGCGCCGCAGGCACGAACCAGGGCCCCACGTTGATCGACAGGATCTACCACCCCGGCCATCACTCGGACGCCAGCATCCGCAACGCGGTCAGCCGGGGAGTGCAGCAGCACCACTGGACCTTCGGCGACATGGCTCCGGTCGCCGGGGTCTCGCCGGACGACGTGGAGAAGATCATCTGCTACGTCCGCGAGCTGCAGCGCGCCGACGGCATATTCGAGGGGGATGATTTCCAGACGGTGTGCTGAGCCGGCCTCCCTCAGCTTGGCCCTGCGGCCCTTGCCTGATAAACTGCGGCGGTACTTGCAGGGAGGCCCGACTTGGCTCGAATCCACGTGCTTGGCGCAGGCACACCAACGCCCACCCCCACACGCTTCGGCTCGTCCTACGTAGTCGAAGTGGCCGGCGAGCAGGTCATGATCGACTGCGGCCCCGCTACGACTCACAAGATGGTCAAGGCAGGGCTCTGGCCCACCGATATCGACTACCTCTTCTTCACACACCACCACTTCGACCACGACGTCGATTACCCCTGCTTCCTGCTCTGCCGCTGGGACCAGAGCGTCGGCAGGGAAAACAGGCTCGAGGTCTACGGGCCTCCGCCTACCGAGAAGTTCACCGACGACATTCTGAGGGAGGACGGCGGCCTCTTCGCGCACGACTGGAAGACCCGCGTGGAGAACCCGGACAGCCAGCAGCTCCACGTCAACCGCGGCGGCACCCTGCCCAGGAAGCCCCCGGACGTGCTTGCGAAGGACATCGTGCCCGGCAAGGTCTTCTCAGGCAGTGGCTGGGAGGTCACCGCCGCCGTGGCCGAGCACGTGCAGCCGTACCTCGATTCCCTCGCGTACCGCATCGACAGCGACGAGGGCAGCATGGTCTTCACCGGCGACACCCAGCCGTGCGAGTCGGTCGTCGAGCTGGCGCGGGGCGCAGACATCATGCTCTGCATGTGCTGGGACGACCAGGAGACAATGGAGCGCAATGGCGAGGCGTACCGGCAGTGCGGTACGACCGGGGCTGCCCGCATGGCACAGGAGGCCGGAGTAGGAGCGCTTGCCCTCGTCCATATCGGGCCGAATCTCGCGCGGCACGGCCCGATGGAGAAGGGTCTCGGCGACGTGCGCGCCGTCTACGACGGCAACGTCATCTTCACGGACGAGCTGCTCACCATCGACGTCGAGCTCAGCTCTCAAGCCTGAGTCAAGGAGTCTGACGGCATGGCGCGAATTCACATTCTCGGCGCGGGTACGCCCACACCGACTGCCGAGCGTTTCGGCTCCTCGTTCGTCGCGGAGGTTGGCGGCGAGAAGATCATGGTCGACTGCGGCCCTGCCGCCACCCACAAGCTCGTGCAGGCCGGCCTATGGCCCACCGAGATCGACTACGTATTCTTCACCCACCACCACTTCGACCACGACGTAGACTTCCCGTGCTTCCTCCTCTGCCGGTGGGACCAGAGCATTGGTAAGGAGAACACCCTGCAGGTCTTCGGCCCAACCCTGACCGAGCATCTGACCCATGGGATCATCGGCGAGGACGGCGTGTTCGCCCACGACTGGAAGGCACGCGTGAGCCATCCCGCTAGCCAGCAGGTACACGTGAATCGGGGCGGCACCCTCCCGCGCAAGCCACCCGAGGTACTGGCGAAGGACGTCGCGCCCGGCAGGATATACTCGGGCCGTGACTGGGAGATGACCGGCGCCCCGGCGGTGCACGCCCAGCCCTGGCTGGACTCCCTTGCCTACCGGATCAACAGCGACGAGGGCAGCATAGTCTTCACCGGCGACACCGAGCCGTGCGATTCGGTGGTCGAGCTCGCCCGGGACGCCGACGTGATGTTCTGCATGTGCTGGGACGACGAGGAGTCCATGGAGGAGAACCGCGAGACGCACGGGGTCTGCGGGACCATGGGCGCGGCGCGCATGGCCCAGGAGGCCGGAGTGAAGAAGCTCGTCCTGGCCCATCTTGGGCCGAACCTAACCCGGCATCCCATCATGGAGAAGGGCATAGGCGACGTGAAGAGACGCTACGAGGGCGACCTCATATTCGCCGACGAGCTGCTGGTCGTGGACGTGTAGTGGCTATTGGCAGGGTTGCAGAGAGAGGTGGAGTAAAGGGCGGGATGGTGCTGGGCGACGTCCTGATCCCTGAGAGCCAGATAGCGTGCGCGGTAGACGCGCTCGCGGCCAGGATAGGCGAAGACTACGATCTGTCCGAGCTGGTACTGGTGGGCGCGATGGACGGCGCGGTCTGCCTCCTGGCCGACCTGATGCGGGCGTTCGCCGCGCCCGTGGATGTGACCACGGCGCGTATGCGCAGGTACGACGGCTCGGAGGCGGGAGAGGTAAAGGTCACATGGCTGCCGCTGCGGGACCGCATCCAGGACAGGGACGTCCTCATAGTCGAGGGAATAGTCGACACCGGCGAGACTTGCGCGCTGCTGGGGCAGAGGCTTTCGGATCTGGGTGCGGAGTCGGTCAGGGTCTGCGCCCTGCTGGACAAGCCCTCACGCCGCACCAACGACGTACGTACGGCGTACCGCGGGTTCGAAGTGCCCGACGTGTTCGTGGTCGGCTACGGCATGGACTACGACGGCGCTTACCGCAGCCTACGGGACGTCCACGTGCTGGAGCGCGAGGGAACAGTGGTGAGCTGAGGCCGCGCCGTCCGGTCTAGCCGACGCACCGCTTTGCCGCAGTGTATTGTACGGTAGGGGACTGGATGAGGGACGGTTACTGGGACTGGATTCCGGCCTTCGCCGGTGTGACGGATTTAAGGCAAAGGAGCTAGGGAGTGAGTATCAGGTTCACCGGCACGTTCATCATCATACTGACCCTGTTCGTCACTGTGCTGATCACCTCCAACATCATCGCGGTGAAGCCCATAAGGCTGCTGGTCCTGCCGTTCGAGTTCCTGGGCAGCAAGGACGTGGTCCTTCCGTCGGCGATCATCATCTTCCCCATCAGCTACATCATCGGCGACGTGCTTACGGAGGTGTACGGCTTCCGAATCGCCCGGGGGGTGATCTGGCTGGGGTTCGGTGCAAACCTGCTGGTGGTCATCGCCCTATGGCTCGCGGGAATTATTCCCCCGGCCGGATTCTGGGAAGATCAGGCCGCATACGACACCATCCTCGGGCAGGTGCCCTGGATACTGGTCGCATCCTTTATCGCCTACCTGATTGGCGAGTTCTCAAACTCCTCGGTGCTGGCGCTGCTCAAGTACAAGATGCAGGGCAGGCTGCTGTTTGTCCGCACCATAGGCTCGACGGTGGTGGGCCAGGGGTTGGACTCGTTCATCTTCATCTATATCGCCTTCGGCGTTGGCGGCGACTGGGGCGCCGAGGCCCTCCTCAGCGCGGCGCTGGCCCAGTGGATCACGAAGATCCTGTACGAGACGGCGGCCACGCCACTGACGTACGCGGTCGTGGGGTACATGAAGCGCACCGAGAAGATGGACGTGATCGACGTGCCCCGCTCGCTCAACCCGCTGGGGATATTCGCCTGAGCCCTGCCGTGTCCCCCTCTGCCATTCCCGCGCAGGCGGGATTCCATCCCCGGCTGTGGTCACTCATGTGTTGGCCCCGCCGTGGCAGCGTGGTATAAGATAGCACCCAACAGGCGAGCCCCGCGCGGGCTCGCCCTTTAGGCTTTGAGGTGCTGAATGTCGCTCGGTGTGCTCGGCCCGCTGCTCGAGGGGTCGCCCGAATTCCTCCGCCTGTCCTCGGCGCTCGGACGCAGCCGGTTCGGCTCCAGGCTGCAGGTGCTGTCAGAGGCCGCGCCCTTCGCCCTAGCGCAGGTACACCGCGTCTTCGAGTCGCCGATGCTGGTCGTTGCGCCGCGTCCCGAGGACGCCCGGCGCCTCTACGAGCAGGTCCTGCTATGGGCCGGGGACGAATCGGCGGTACTGCACTTCCCGGAGACCGAGACGCTGCCGTTCGAGCGGCTCGTCCCCGACGTCGACACGTCGCAGCACCGCATCCGGACGCTGTGGGCCCTCGCGCAGCAGCGAGTCCAGCCCCCCATCGTCATTGCCTCCGCGACCGCCGTCGCACAGAAGACCATCGGCCGGGACGCCCTCGAGGACAGCGTCCAGACCCTGGAGCGCGGCCAGCGCATCGACCTCGAAGAGACGATCGACTCCTGGCGCAGGATGGGCTATCGCGTCGAGCCGACCGTGGACGTGCCTGGTCTCGTGGGCCGCCGGGGCGGCATCGTCGACATATACCCCGTCGCCTCGGAAGGCCCCGCTCGCCTGGAGCTTTGGGGAGACGAGATCGACTCGATCCGCCACTTCGACCCGGAGACCCAGCGTTCGACGGACATGGTCGACTCGGTGACGGTGATCCCAGCACAGGAGACCCTGCCGGGCCTGGTGGACCGTGAGAAGCTCGACCGGATGCTTGGCGCCATCGACATGTCGGGCTGCAGTGCGGAGGCCCGCGACCGAATTTCCGGCGAGATCGACATGCTGCTGGAGGGCGTGGAGGCCGAGGAGATCGACTTCTACGCAGGCTTCTTCAACACCGGCTCCCTGTTCGACTACTTCCCCGAAGACGCGCTGCTCGTGACCGTGCGGCCCAACGAGGTGGCGGAGGCCGCATGGGAGAATGACGAGCGCACCCACGAGCTCCGGCAGGTGAAGGAACGCCGGGGGGAGTTGCCCTACGGCTTCCCCTCGTCTCACCTGCTCAACCGGGAGGTCGACGAGCGCTCCGCCCACGTCGGCAGGAAGCTGGACGTCACGCCGTGGGGGGCCGAGGACCTGGACCACGACGGCGGCTACGCGCTGCCTGTCTCATCGCCGCCGGACTTCCTCGGCAACCTCCAGTCGTTCGTCGACGAGGCCGAGTCCATGGCGAGGGAGGGCAATCGCGTCGTTGTCGTGTCGTCGGCCTCGAAGAGGATCGAGGAGGTGATGGGCGAGCTCGGCGTCAGCGCCCATGCCGCCGACCGGCTCGCCGAGCTCCCTCGCCCTGGCTCCATCACGCTGGTGCAGGCCTGGGGCGCCGGGCTGAACGACGGCGTCGTGCTGTCGGTCGATGGGCGGAGGCTATGCGTCTTCAGCGACTCTGAGATATTCGGCATGACGAAGCTGCGCCGGACCTCGCGCCGCCGGGCCGCCAAGCGCGAGGCCATGCTCTCGGAGCTGAATCCCGGCGACTACGTGGTGCACGTCGAGCACGGCGTCGGCAGGTTCGTCGGATCGGGACGCGCGTCCCAGGACGAGGGTGACCGCGAGTACCTCATCCTCGAGTACGCGAGGGGCGACCAGCTCTATGTGCCGATGGAGCACGTGGACCGCGTCACCCCATACGTCGCGCCGATGGAGAAGCCGCCGTCGCTCACGCGGCTGGGCACCCAGGAGTGGAAGCGGGCCAAGGAGCGCGTCGCAGAATCGACCCGCGAGATGGCCGCTGAGCTGCTGTCCCTGTACGCCTCTCGCGAGCTGGCTGAAGGGCACGCGTACACGCCTGACACCCCGTGGCAGGCGGAGCTGGAGAGTTCATTCCCATACGAGGAGACGAAAGACCAGCAGGAGACCATCGTCCAGGTCAAGTCAGACATGGAGCATCCCGTGCCCATGGACAGGCTCGTCTGCGGCGACGTGGGGTACGGCAAGACCGAGGTCGCGCTCAGGGCCGCCTTCAAGGCCGTGATGGTCGGCAAGCAGGTGGCGGTGCTCGTGCCCACGACCGTGCTCGCCCAGCAGCACTACTCCACGTTCAGCGAGCGGCTGCAGGCCTTCCCCGTCTCGGTCGAGGTGCTGAGCCGCTTCCGCACCGACGCCGAGCAGCGCGGCGTCGTGGAGGGACTGGCCGCGGGCAAGGTCGACATATGCATCGGGACCCACCGGCTGATCCAGAAGGACGTCGCATTCAATGACCTAGGCCTGGTCATCGTCGACGAGGAGCAGCGGTTCGGCGTCGCACACAAGGAGCGCCTGAAGGAGATGCGCCGGGAGGTGGACGTGCTCACCCTCACGGCGACGCCCATCCCGCGGACCCTGCATCTTTCGCTGGCCGGCGTGAGGGACATGAGCAGGATCGAGACGCCGCCCGAGGAGCGGCTGCCCATCAAGACGTACGTGTCGGAGTTCAGCGACGAGCTGATACGCGAGGCCATCAGGCGCGAGATTGACCGCCAGGGCCAGGTCTTCTTCGTGCACAACCGCGTCTACAACATCGACTACATGGCCGGCTACATCCGTATGCTCGTGCCCGAGGCGGAGGTCGCCGTAGGGCACGGCCAGATGCCCGAGCACGAGTTGGAGCGGGCAATGCTGGGCTTCGCCGAGGGAAGCACCGATGTACTCGTCTGCACGACCATCATCGAGTCAGGCCTGGACATCCCGAACGCCAACGCGCTGATAATCAATCGCGCGGACACTTTCGGCCTGGCACAGCTCTACCAGCTTCGCGGGCGCATCGGCAGGGGGGCGCGGCGCGCTTACGCCTACCTGCTCGTGCCCGCTCACAGGAGCATCAACGAGGTCGCGGAGAAGAGACTCAAGACGATGCTGGCGGCCACGGAGCTCGGCGCCGGTTTCCAGATCGCCATGAAGGACCTGGAGATCCGCGGGGCGGGCAACGTGCTGGGCTCACAGCAGAGCGGGCACATCGCCGCCGTCGGCTTCGACCTCTACACGAGGCTGCTGTCCGAGGCCGTGGAGTCGCTCCGCGCCCGCATGGCCGCCAACGGCAGCAGCGGGTCTGCCGACAGCGACACCCACAAGGCCGCGCCCGTCACACCGGAGCCCGCGTCTGTGGTGGAGACACGGGCCGCCATCGAGCTGGGCATCCCTGCGAGCATCCCGGTGGACTACGTCCAGGACCTGCCGACCAGGCTCGACGTCTACCGCCGCATTGGCTCAGCCGAGGCACTCGAAGACCTGTCGGAGATGGAGGAGGAGATGGCCGATCGGTTCGGGCCGCCGCCGTGGCAGGTCGAGAACCTGCTGTACGTGGCGAGGCTAAGGCTCAAGGCTGAGGGGGCCGGCATCGAGTCGGTCTACCGCGACGAGAAGTACGTCGTGCTGAAGCTGCGCGAGGAGACGGGCGGCGCGAGGAGCGCCCTGCAGCGGGCCCTGGGACGCAGCGTCAGGGTGGGGCACTCCCAGATACGCCTCGATCTCGGCGCGATTCCGGAAGCCTGGGAAGAAGCCTTGGTCTCCCTCATCGACGGCATCGGCGCTTTCCGCGAGCGGCTGGTGGCGGCTGGCGTGGGATGAGATGGATCGCCGATCGATAGAATCTGGCCGGGGGAGATAACCCACATGTACAAGCGACTGCTCGCGCTCGAAGAGGAAGGAATGCCGCTCCGCGTGGCTGTCATCGGCTGCGGCCGGTTCGGGTCGATGGTGGCCGCGCAGGTGCTGCGCGCGCCGGGGATGGACCTCTCGGTCGTGTGCGACCTCGACGTCGAGCGCGGTCTCGAGGTCCTTCGACTTTCGGGCCGGGACCCTGCTGACGCAACGGTGACCTCCAAGGTCGGCGAGGCGAACGACGCGATGGCCGCTCGCGACATCGTGGTCACCGGAGACCCGGGCGTGGTCGTCCACTCTGAGGTCGACGTCGTAGTCGAGGCGACCGGAAACCCCGACGCGGGGGCGCGACACATTTACGAGGCGATCATGGATGACCGGCACGTCGTCAACGTCACGGTCGAGGCCGACGTGCTCGTCGGTCACCTGCTGAAAGGGATGGCCGACAAGGCGGGCGTGGTCTACAGCCTCGTCTACGGCGACCAGCCCGGCAACATCGACGAGCTGTACGACTGGGCCGTCAGCACCGGCTTCGAGGTGGTCGCGGCCGGCAAGGGGACGCGATACCTGCCCGAGTTCCGCATGGGCAGGCCCGAGGAGGCCCTGACCCGCTACGGTCTCACGGAGGAGGAGGCCGCTGAGTCGGACCTGAACCCCCAAATGTACAACTCGTTCCAGGACGGCACCAAGTCGGCCATCGAGATGTGCGCCGTCGCGAACATGACCGGCCTGGTGCCCGATGTCCCCGGTATGCACCAGCCGCCTGCGGGCATCGAGGAGATCCCCCAGCTCTTGCGGCCCATCGAGGACGGCGGCATCCTGCACAGGAAGGGCGTCGTCGAGGTCGTGAGCTGCATCGGCGAGGGCGGCGTGGAGGTGCCGAACCCGATGCGCTGGGGCGTCTACGTCGTCATAACCTCGGACAGCCCTTACCTGCTCGAATGCCTGGCGGACTACGGCGTGGCGATGGACTCGACCGGCAGGTACGGGCTGATGTACCGCCCGTACCACCTCGTGGGTATGGAGGCGCCGATCTCCATCGCCAAGGCGGCCCTCTACGGCGAGCCGACTGGCGCGCCCGAGTCCATGGTCGGCGAGGTGGCCGCAACGGCCAAGCGCGCCCTCAGTCCCGGCGAAGTGCTCGACGGCGAGGGAGGCAGTCTGGTCTACGGCTCGCTAGTAGAGGCGGACTACGCGCGCGCGATGGACCTGCTGCCCATCGGCCTGTCGGACAAGGCCAGGGTCACAAGCCCGGTCGCACCCGACGCGATGCTAACGATGGCCGACGTGGAGCTACCCCCCGACACCTTCGTCGGCCACCTCCGCAAGGTCCAGGACGCCACGCTGGGCTGACAGTCCGCAGCGGATCGCGCTCTACTCCAGGTCGCCCCAGTTGGAGCCTGTCTTTACGTCCACCTCTAGCGGCACCGCCAGGGTCAGGGCGGCGGGCATGATCTCCCCCACCAGGTCCTTCAACTCGTCGAGCTCGTCCTGGGGCGCCTCGAATATGAGCTCGTCGTGCACCTGCAGGATCATCAGTGACCGGAGCTCCCGCGCGTCCATCTCGGCCTGCAGGCGCACCATCGCCAGCTTCAGGATGTCGGCGGCGGTCCCCTGGATCGGCATGTTGATGGCCATGCGCTCGCCCGCCGAGCGCTGGTGGAAGTTGGGCGACCGTATCTCCGGGATGTAGCGCCGCCGCCCCTTCAGCGTCTCCACGTAGCCGTCGTCCCTGACGCTGCGTTTGATCCCGTCGATGTAGCTCTCGATCCCCGGGTACTTGCCGAAGTATGCGTCGATGAACGCCTTGCCCTCTTCAGGCGTCAGCCCCGTCTGCTGGCTCATGCCGAACGGGCTCAGGCCATAGATCACGCCGAAGTTCATGATCTTGGCGATGCGCCGCATCTCCGAGTCCACCGCGTCGATTCCCACGCCGTACACCGACGACGCTGTCGCCGCGTGGATGTCCTGCCCGCTCTCGAATGCATCGATCAGGCCGTCGTCCCTGGACAGCTCTGCTAGTATCCGCAACTCGATCTGCGAGTAGTCCGCCGCCAGCAGCGTCCATCCGGGGTCCTGTGCTATGAAGGCCTGGCGCACCTCGCGTCCCATCTCCGTGCGTATCGGGATGTTCTGCACGTTCGGGTCGTTGCTCGACACCCGCCCCGTCGCTGAGCCGGTCTGGTGGTACATCGTGTGGACGCGGCCCGTCGCCGGGTTAACCTGCCCGGGCAGCGAGTCTAGGTAGGTCGACTTGATCTTCGTCAACTGCCGGTACTCCAGCACCCGGTCGAGCACCTCGACCGCCACCGGGTTGACATCTTCCACGACCCCGCGATTGATCTCCTGCCTGAGCCACTCGAGGGACTGTGCGTCAGTGGCGTAGCCCGTCTTCCTCTTCTTGGTGGGCGGCAGCCTCAGCTCATCGAACAGCACGTCCCCAAGCTGGCGGGACGAGCCGATGTTGAACTCGTGCCCCACCAGCTCGTACATCCCCGCCTCGGTGCGCTCTATGTCCCGCTCGAACCGGGCGGACATGGCCGTCAGGTGGCCCACGTCCACGGCCACGCCGGTGCGCTGCATCCGCACCAGTACGGGGATGAGGGGCATCTCGAACTCGTCCAGCGCGCCGGCGACACCCTTCTCGGCCGTCTCTTTCGCGAGCGTGTCCCTGAGCTGCCAGGTCGCGTCGGCCCGTCCGCACGCGTGGCCCGCCGCGTCCCCGATGGACGCCTGGGCCATCGTGATCTGCTTCCTGCCCGTGCCGATGATGTCCGTGACCGGCTTGAGCTCGATGTCCAGCGACTCCAGCGCCAGCGCCTCGATTCCGACGGCCTTCCTGCCGCCCACGTGCGCCGCGATCATCGGGTCGAAGTCCACGTTGCGCACAGTCACATCGTGCCGGGCCAGCACCGTCATGCCGTGGTTGGCGTCGTGGGCAGACTTGGGTATCGACTCGTCCTCCAGCACGCCGCGGACCGCGTTCAGCGCCGCTTCGAGCCCGACCTGCTCGCCCTCGGCGTGTCCGACAGGCACGTACCAGGCGGCGTTCTCCTCATTCGAAAACGCGATGCCCACCAGCTCGCCGTACATCGGGTTCATGGTCGTCGAGACCACCTCGAACGCGAACCCGTCGGGCGAGTCAAGGGCCTCCGCCATCTCGCGCAACCCTGCCGGCGTGTCGACGACCGTGTACCGCGTGTCCCGCTCCTCGGGCTCGGGAATGAGCTGGCCCTGGGTCGGCTCCCCATCGCCCTGCGGGTCCGGGATCCGTGACACTATGCTGAAGAACTCCAGCTCCTTCAGCTTCTCCAGCACGTCGGCGCGGTCGTAGTTCCACAGGCGCATGGCCTCCATGTCCAGGTCGAGGTCCAGGTCGCGCACGATCGTGGTGAGGAACTTGCCGCGCTTCAGCTCGTCCACGTGGTCGCGGATGCTCTGCTGGGTCCTCGGCGGCTTGACCTCGTCCAGCCGCTCGATGATCCCCTCCACGGAGCCGAACTGCGTCAGCAGCTTGATTGCCGTCTTGGCCCCCACGCCCGGCACGCCGGGAATGTTGTCCGTAGTGTCGCCCTGCAGCGCCTTGATGTCGGCGACCACCTCCGGACCGAGCCCGTCGTACCGCTCCTTCACCTTCTCCACGTCGTACATCGTCGTGCGCTGCACGCTGTAGCTGAGCAGCACGCGCACCCGGTCCGACACGAGCTGGAGCTCGTCCGTGTCGCCCGTCAGCACCACCGTGTCGACTCCCTGCTCCTCGGCCTTCGCGCACAGCGTGCCCAGCACGTCGTCGGCCTCGTATCCCTCCTGTTCGAGCACGGGGATCCTGAAGGCGTGCATGATCTCGCGCACCCGCTCGACCTGCTGCCGAAGCTCCGGCGGCATGGGCGGGCGCGTGGCCTTGTACTCGTCGTACTCGGCGTGCCTGAAGGTCGGGCCCGACAGGTCGAAGGCGATGGCGCAGTGGGTGGGCTCCAGGTCCGACAGGTTGCGCAGGAACGTGTTGAGGAAGCCGTAGACGCCGCGCACCTCCTCGCCGGTCGTCCTGACCGTCATGGGGTTCTGGATGGCGTAGTAGGCCCTGTACACCATCGCGTGCCCGTCCAGCAGCACCAGCAGCGGCTTGTCGGCCGAAGGTGCCATCTACCCGGCCCCCTGTTCCTTGCGCGATTCGCCCGCGCCGTTCGAGGAGGCACGGCCGACGCTGCCGTTCACGCCGCTGGGTCCGTCGGCGGGTGGATTCGTGAAGTGCAGCAGGTACTCGAAGGTCGTGCCCATGGTGATATAGTTGCTCGGCCAGCCGAATATGCCGACCCGGTTCACGATGTTCGTGCGGTCCCAGATGATCGTGTTGCGGAACTCGTAGCCCGCCTTCCTGAGGGCCTCGACCACCGATATGTGGATCGTGACCCGCTCCCCTTCCCACCACATGTCCGGCACGTTCACTACGCAGTGGCCGCCCGGCTTCAGCACCTTCCGAATGCCGGCGAAGATGGAGCGCATGGCCTCCGAATACTCTTCGAGCGGCATGGTGCCCAGGTCGCGCGGGTCCTGGGAGTACTGCTCGACTGCGCCAAGCTGCTCGTTCTTGCGGTCGCGCCGCGACTTGTTCCGGCGCTGCCGGTTCAGCAGGTTCGCGTACGGCGGCGACGTGAGCACCAGCGACACGCTGCCGGGCTCCAAGTACTCGGCCACGCTTGATGCGTCGTCGTGGACGGCCACCTGAGATGTCGTGGACGGTTCCACTTGGACGAAACGGCTTTCCGAGAGGTCGACGTAATCCGACTGCAGGTCGAAGCCCACGGCGTTCCGGTTCGTGTCCTGGGCGGCCACCAGGGCCGTGCCGCTGCCCACGAACGGGTCGAGCACCAGCTCGCCCTCGTGAGTGAAGAGCTCGATCACCTTAGTCGCCAGGGAGATCGGGAAGGTCGCGGGGTGCTGCTTCTTGTCGCGGATGTCCCGGCCCTGGTAGTTGAACTGCCAGACGCCTAGCTGGCTCTTCAGCCACTCCTTTGCGGTCAGACAGTTCAGGTGGTTGGGCTTGCACTCGCACAGCCGCCCGCCACGGATCGCCAGGCGCGTACGGTGAAACGGACTGCCCTCGAGGACTGCGCGAGGCAGACCCCGGCCGTCCTGCCTGCGGGCAGCCTCCTCCACGGTGCTGGTTTCGTGAGTCGCGTTGTCGTCCATACGTCTCCACAGCCGTACGGGTGCATTGTATACGCAAGCCGCTGCCCGCGCCGATGCGGGGACTTACCGGCGTTAGACTGTCCGGCGGTCGGCCCGGAGCCACTCATGGCGAAGCTCCGCGCTTAGCACATGGCCGCAGCTGTCCAGGATGGCCTCGCCCAAGGCAGAGGTCTCCGTGTCGACGATGACCTTCGTGTCCTCCAGCGACCGGCCTGCAGGGGCGTAGTGCTGCACGTAGACCTTCAGCTTTGGCTCGGTGCCTGAGGGCCTGACGGTGACGCGGGTGCGGCGGTCTTCCGACAGGTACAGCGTCACGATGTCGGCCGACCCGCCCATGCGGTATGCGTCGGGCGCACGGGCGGCCTCGTCCAGCCTGTCGTTCATCCCGGTCACGGCCATCCCGGCCAGGCTCTGCGGCGGGTCCGCGCGCAGGCCCAGCATCACCTCCGTCATCACGTCCCGCCCGGAGCTGCCGGGCAATTCGACGAGCAGCAGCGCGTTCCTGTAGTAGCCGTACCCGGCGTAGATCTCGTCGAGATACATCGGCACCGTCGCGCCCCGGTCCTTGAGTTGAGAAGCCATCTCGCACACGAGCAGTGCGCCGATTGCCGCGTCCTTGTCCCGCACGAAGTCGCCCGCCAGGTAGCCCAGGCTCTCCTCGGCCGCGAACAGGAACCGCGACGGATCGTCCAGGCCACCGATGACCTGTGCTATGAACTTGAAGCCGACGAGCAGGTCGTCCACCGGCTCGAGGCCGAAGCCCCGGGCCACGTCCGCAATCAGCCCGGTCGTCACCAGCGTCTCGATCACCACCTCGTCGCCCCGCATCCTGCCCGCATCCCGGCGGCGCGAGAGGAGGTAGTGGGTCAGCGCCGCGCCTACCTGGTTGCCTGTCAGGATGCTCACATCGCCGGACTCCCAGTTCGTCCTCGCCGCGACCCCGATGCGGTCCGCGTCAGGGTCGGCGCATATGGCAACGTCCGCGCCGGTCTCCTCCGCGAGCCTGACCGGCAGCTCCATCACCTCGGCGAACTCCGGGTTGATGAGGTCGCCCGCCGCGGTCGGGAAGGCCTCGTCGGGCTCGGCCTGCTCGGGCACGACGGTGACGTCGAACCCTTCGGCACGCAGCACCGGCAGGACGTTGGTCGAGCCCGCGCCGTGCATAGGGCTGAACACGACCTTCGCCGACCTGCTCTCCCCCGCGGCCAGGCCCCGGACCGCGCCCAGGTATGCCTCGTCGACGCCGGCGCCTATGGTCGACACGAGACCGTTCGCTCTCGCCTGGGCCAGCCCCATGCGCCGCACCTCGTCGACGTCCGTGACGAGCTGCATGAACCGGGCGTCGTGGGGCGGCACCACCTGCCCGCCGTCGGACCAGTAAAACTTGAACCCGTTGTCGGTCCGCGGGTTGTGGGAAGCGGTGATCTGCACACCGGCCGTGGCCCCCAGGTGGCGCACGGCAAAGGATATCTCCGGCGTGGCGCGGAGGCCGTCGAACAGGTGCGACCTTATCCCGTTGGCCGCGAACACCTCGCACGACAGCTCGGCGAATTCCCTGGACTGCCTGCGGGCCTCGTGGCCCACGACGACGCCCGCTTCCCTGGCGTCGGCCCCATAGTCGTCGATGAAGGCACTCAGGCCCTGGGCAGCCTCGCCGATGGTGCGGGCGTTGATCCGGTTGGGGCCCGGGCCCAGCGGGCCTCGTATGCCGCCCGTGCCGACCCTGAGCCTGGTGGCGAAGGCGTCTTCGAGCTCCTCCCAGCGTTCGCCCGCCGCCAGGGCTTCGATCTCGGGTACGAAGTCGGCAAGGCCGGGGTCTGTCAGCCAGCGGTCGAGACTGGCGAGGGCGGCAGGGCTCAGCCTGCCTGAGGATGCCGCCTTGCCGAGTAACCGTTTGGGGGCGCCGCCAGCCATGCCGGACGCAGGCCTTAGCTCCCGCCTGCCCGTCCCCAGTCCTCGCGAATGGCGTCGGCCCTGTCGGTGCGCTCCCACGGAAGGTCGAGGTCGTCCCGTCCGAAGTGGCCGTAGGAGGCGGTCTGCTTGTAGATCGGAGCCCTCAGCCCCAGGTCGCGTATGATCGCGCCCGGCCGAAGGTCGAAGTGTCTGTCCGCGAGGTCGACGATCAGGTCATCCGGCGCATGGTTCGTCCCGAAGGTCTCGATCGACACGGACATCGGCTTCGCCATCCCGATGGCGTACGAGACCTGTATCTCCAGCCGGTCCGCCAGTCCCGCCGCCACGAGGTTCTTGGCGACCCACCGCGCGGCGTAGGCCGCAGAGCGGTCGACCTTCGTCGGGTCCTTGCCCGAGAACGCGCCGCCGCCGTGCCTCGCCATGCCGCCGTACGTGTCGACCAGGATCTTGCGCCCGGTCAGCCCTGCGTCTCCCTTGGGGCCTCCTATCACGAACCGGCCTGAAGGGTTGACGTGGTACTTGGTGTCGTCGTCGAGGAGGTCTGCCGGGATCGCGGCCGGGACCACGTGCTCGATCAGGCCGCTCTCGATCTCCTCCTGGCTCACGTCGGGGGAGTGCTGCGTGCTCAGCACCACCGTGTCGACCCTCTTCGGCCTGCCGTAGGCGTACTCGATGGTGACCTGCGACTTGCCGTCCGGGCGCATAAAAGGAAGGAGGCCAGATTTCCTGACCTCCGCCATGCGTCTCGTGAGCCTGTGCGACAGTGCGATCGGCATCGGCATCAGCTCGTTGGTCTCGTTGCAGGCGTAGCCGACCATCATGCCCTGGTCGCCCGCGCCGAGCATCTCGATGGCCGCGTCGCTCGCGTCCACCTCGCCCCTCACCTCCAACGCAACGTCCACGCCGCCGGCGATGTCGGTCGACTGCCGGTTGAGGGATACGATTACCCCGCACGACTCGTAGTCGAAGCCGTACTCGGAGTCCGTGTACCCGGCGTCCCTGATGGTGTCCCTAACCAGGTCCGGCACGTCAATGCGGGCCTCGGTGGTGATCTCTCCCAGGACGACCACCAGCCCGGTGGTCGTACATGCCTCGCAGGCCACTCGCCCCTCGGGGTCCTGGGCCATGATGGCGTCGAGCACCGCGTCGGAAACCTGGTCACACAGCTTGTCGGGGTGACCCTCCGTTACCGATTCCGACGTAAACATGTAGCTGGGCGATTCGCTGAGGCTGTACGGCACTTCTATTCCTCCATCGTCTTGGCGGGTCCAGCCAGCGGGAGCTTACGTCCCGATGTGCCAGCTTTCGAGGTACTCCTGCTGCTCGTCGGTGAGCGTGTCTATGCTGATGCCCATCGCCGCCAGCTTGAGGCGGCCGACCTCCTGGTCGATGTCGCGGGGCACGAGGTGGACCTTCCTGGCGAGGTTGCCTGCGCTAAGGGCCAGGTACTCGGATGAGAGGGCCTGGTTTGCGAAGCTCATGTCCATGACGGCCGAGGGGTGGCCTTCTGCGGCGGCCAGGTTGACCAGCCTGCCCTCGCCCAGCAGGTACAGCTTCCGTCCGTCCTGCATCAGGTACTCTTCGACCGAGTCCCTCACCGGCTGCCTGCCGTCGGCGGACTCCTCCAGGGCGTTGAGGTCGATCTCGACGTCGAAGTGGCCGCTGTTGGCGATTATCGCGCCGTCCTGCATCGCTTCGATGTGGCGCCCGTCCACGGCCTTCATGCCACCGGTGAGCGTGATGAAGATGTCGCCAATGGGTGCGGCCTCGTCCATCGTCATCACCCTGTGCCCGTCCATTGCCGCCTCGAGTGCGCGCACCGGGTTGATCTCGGTGACGATGGTGTTGGCTCCCATGCCCCTGGCGCGCATCGCGACACCCTTCCCACACCAGCCGTAGCCGGCCACGACGACGTTCTTGCCCGCCCAGAGCACGTTCGTGGCGCGGGTGATGCCGTCCAGGGTGCTCTGGCCGGTGCCGTACCTATTGTCGAAGAAGTGCTTCGTCTCGGCCTCGTTGACCGCAATGATGGGGTACATCAGCTTCCCCGCCTCCGCGAGGCTGGTCAGCCTGATGACGCCCGTCGTCGTCTCCTCGGTCCCGCCGATCATGCCCTCCAGCTTCTCGGTCCTGGCCGAGTGCAGCCTCGCCACCAGGTCCGCGCCGTCGTCCATGGTGAGGTGCGGCCCGGCGTCCAGCGCGGCGTCGATGTGCGAGTAGTAGGTGTCGTTGTCCTCGCCCCTGATGGCAAAGACTGAAATGCCGTCCTCCCCGTCCAGCGCCGCCGCGATGTCGTCCTGCGTGCTGAGGGGGTTGCTGGCGCACAGGACCACCTCAGCGCCTCCGTCCCTCAGGGCGAGCGCGAGGTTTGCGGTCTCAGACGTGACGTGCAGGCACGCCGCCAGCGTGAGGCCCGACAGCGGCTTCTCTCGCGCGAACCTCTCCCGGATGAGCCGGACGACGGGCATCTCCCTCGCCGCCCATTCGATCCGCCGGTGGCCTTCAGGGGCCAGCGCCGCGTCCCTGATGTCTCCCGAAGTCTTCGTTACCAAGCGTTTCTCCTCTCCACTACCGGCCAGGCCGGCCGGGCAGCGACTCGCCCTCGCCCAGCGGGACGAACACAGTTATGTCCGTAAGCGTCCTGAACCGTCCCTCGATGTCGTCGCGCTCCAGAGAGCATACACGGTCGAGGCTGAAGCTCTCCACCGCGAACGACCCCATTACAGTACCCACGATGGCTGCCCTGCGGAACCCCGAAGGGCTGAGGTCGCCCGTTGCTGCCAGGTATCCCACGAACCCGCCTGCAAAGCAGTCGCCTGCCCCCGTGGGGTCGACCACGCCATCCACCGGGTAGGCCGGCGCTGCGAACAGGCCCGACTCCTGCACCAGCAGGACCCCGTGCTCGCCCCGCTTGGCGACCACGACCGCCGGGCCCATCTCCATGATACTCCGGGCGGCCGCGAGCAGGTTCGCCTCGCCCGAGAAGCTGCGCACCTCAGTCTCGTCCATGAACAGCACGTCGACTTCGCTCACGACCCTGTCGAGGGCCTTCCTGCTGCCGTCGATCCAGAAGTTCATCGTGTCCAGCGCGACCAGCCTGGGCCTCTCAGCCATCTGGTCGAGCACGGACTTCTGCAGATTGGGATCATTGTTGGCGAGGAAGAGGTAGCTCTTAGTGCGATGGGCCTCGCTCAACGTTGGCGCGAAACCGGCCAGGACGTTGAGCTGGGTGTCCAGCGTGTCCCTGGTGTTCACGTCCTCCGCGCCGTACACGCCGGACCACCTGAAGGTCCTGCCCTGCTTCGTCTCCAGGCCCGACAGGTCCACGCCGTGGGACTCCAGCAAGTTAACGTGGGCCGGGTCGAAGTCGTCGCCGACCACCGCGACCAGCCCGACGTCCGTGAAGTAGCTCCCGGCAACAGAGAAGTAGGCGACCGAGCCGCCCAGGGCCTCCTCGCGGCGTCCCGCCGGAGTCTGCACGGTGTCGTACGCGACCGTACCCACCGCCAGTAAATCGCCCGGCGGTCCGGGGCGGAAGCGCCCGTCTGATCTCGAAGGAGAGCCGGTCACCCTATTCGTCGGAGCCGTAGCTGGCCGGAAGTCCGCGCCCTATCCACGCCTCCGCGCCTTCCTCGATGTTGAACAGCTTTTCCGTGTCGAACCCCATCGCCGCGGCCATCTCGCATGCCAGGCCGCTGCGTACGCCCTGCGCGCATATGAACAGCAGGTTCTTGTCGTCAGGGAGCTCGTCGATCCGCGCAAGCACGTCGTCGACCGGCATGAATACGGCCCCCTTGACGTGCCCGGCCTCGTACTCGTCGTCCCGCCGCACGTCCACGACCACCGACTCGCCGGCTTCGTACATCTCACCGGCTTCGTCCAGGCTGAGGCGGTAGTAGGGCTCGCCTTGCTCACGTCTGGGCATCGGCACCTCCATGCGGCTCCACGTACCGGCCTATTAGGGCCGACAGCCGCGCTCTCGTTTCATTCCCGATCAGCTCAGGGCTAGTAATTATCGCATTCTCCAGGGCCGTTGCGCACCCACAGTTTCGCTCTGAAGCGATCGCAGTCACGAGGGAGCGGACGACCCGTCGCGATGCGTCGACGTTCTTCAGCAGGTTCTGCACCACCAGCTCAACGGAGACTTGCTCCTCCGTCTCGTGCCATGTGTCGTAGTCGGTGACCAGGGCGAGGGTCGCGTAGCACATCTCCGCCTCGCGGGCCAGCCGCGCCTCGGGCAGGGCCGTCATGCCGATGATCGCCGCGCCCCAGGAACGGAAGAGCTCGGACTCCGCCCGCGTCGAGAACTGCGGGCCCTCGATCACAACGCACGCGCCGCCCCTGTGCGCAGTCGCCTCGCCCGACGCGGCTTTCCACACGGTATAGCCCAGGACGGGGCAGTAGGGCTCGGCGAAAGCGGTGTGCACGACGATGCCCTCGTCGAAGAAGGTGTTGGGCCGCCCCCGGGTGCGGTCGATGAGCTGGTCCGGCACGACCATGTCCAGGGGTCTTATCCGCTCCTGCAGGCTCCCGACTGCGCTGATGGACACGACGCGCTCGACGCCCAGGAGCTTGAGCGCGTAGATGTTGGCGCGCGCCGGGAGGTTGCTGGGGGAGATCCTGTGGCCGCGCCCATGCCTAGGCAGGAAGGCGACCCTCTCGCCGGCCAACTCCCCGACGACGATGCTGTCGCTGGGCGGGCCGAACGGCGTGTCCACGTCAACAGCCTGTGCCCCTTCGAGGCCGTCCATCTCATACAGGCCCGATCCGCCGATGAACCCGATTCGCGCTGTTCTCACGCGCCTCCGTCCTGCCCATGAACTACCCTCTGGACACGGCGTTCGAATGGCCGAATCCTATCCGGGCTGTCACTCACAGCTGCCGTAACGCTCCCGTTGGTAGGCGACCCATATGGATGACGCGTTCCCGCACTCGCGCTCGACTGCATCCAGAAGCATCTCGGGGGAGACCGTTGCGAATGTGTGGTCGGGTTCCTTCAATGTGGCCTTCACCACGTCCTCGACAGTCTTCAATCGGGAAAACCGCTTGGCTAGAGGCGGCGCCGTGGTTTTCGTCCCATGAGTCACTGATCGATATGTGGTGTTTTCCGCCGGCACGACTACAACCACTTTGGCATCGGAAATATTGAGCTCGCGCTTGGCGACCATCCTATCCGCGAGCAGGTGGATCCGCATTATCTGGTCGAAAGGGTCGTAGAGCAGTTCGTCCATCGGGATGCTGCTATCGAACGACGACGAATCGGCGCAATAGAGATCGGAGTACCCTTTCAACTGCTCATCCTTGCGGTAACCCTTGCCCCGAAACTTGAGCTTCGTGGACAAGTACTCTTCAGTGTACTTCCACTCCATAAGGTAGGCCCGGTGGCGACCGGTGTTTGTCCTGGCTACCATGAACGCGTCGACACTTGTCACGTTTGCGCCGCGTGTCGGCGACGCGCCATTTTCGAGCGGACCGTTCAGTCCGATCCATTCGAATTCCACCGGTGACTTGCGGCCCTCGTGGCAGACTGGCACGATGTCTTCCACGTCGTCGTCGATTGCGCGTGCGACCGCCGTCAGCGCCCCCGGAATCTCACGCAGCGGGAGAAGGAAGTTCACGCACGCGATCTGGGAGCTGGCTAGGTTGCGCGTCGGTCCCTGCCCTCCCCGAGTGTCGCCACTCCTGCCTGTGCGGTGCCACTTTATCCCGCGATCCTCGAAGAACCTCAGCGCCCCGTCCTTACCCCTTAAGTAGGGGTAGAGGTTCTCATGCTCGAACCCGTGGGCCAGCAGATGGCCGTGGCGTTGGCCCTTGTCGTCGTTCGGTGAACGACCCTCGTCGCTTATGGTAGACGAGTGGTCCCTGAACCACGCTTGGTGCTTTCGAGCTTTGTCTCCGAACAGGGGCATCGCTTCCCTTCTACGTTTCGAAGATTTCGCTCACCGCACAGGTGAAACCGGGCAGCGCGTCCAGGCCGTCGAGGGTGTCTTCTTCGGTAAGTGTAGTCACTGCGCGGCCACTCCGATAGACGTCCACTGTCCTCGTGTCCGGGTGCACAACCCACACAAGGCGAACTCCGTAGCTCAGCCACATCAGCGCCTTGTCGTTGACCTCTGCCAACGTGTCGTTGGGGGACACGACCTCCACGGCCAGTTCCGGGACCACTTCGGCGTAGCCCGTAACCCTCACGCCCGGCGGCATCTTCCCAGCCGAGAAGTACGCCACGTCGGGTTCGCGCACGGTGTCGGGGTCTCGCTCCAGCCAGACGCCCGAATCCGAGGCCGTCAGACTCCCCAGCTTCCTTGGCTTGACGAAGGTCCCCAACAGTATTGTGAGGTTTGCTGCGATGGTGCCGTGCTCATGTCCCGTTGGCATCGTTTCGCAAAGCACCCCCCGGATCAACTCGCCGCGAATCCCCTTGGCGTCGAGCCGCAGCAGGTCGTCGGCGGTCAGCAGCTTGGTCTTCGTAACCGTGGCGCTCGTCATGTCCAACTCCTCTTACCCGAGAGCCCGTGGGCATTCATACTACACCATCGCATACTCTCGGATAGGCGTCTCATGTTCGCGGCCTGCCAGGGCTACTGGAGCGGGGCGGTGCTGAAGATCACCCGGAACGGCTTGCAGTAGATGACGACGGCGCCGACCGTGTCCAGGTCCGTCTCCGCCGGGATGGGGTAGTTCTGGTTGCCGATGTTGCCCTTCAGCTTGCCAAGCTCGACGTACCCGTCCTGGTGCACGTCGTCGCGGCTGCCGGGATCGGGGTGGGGGGTGAGTATGACGCGCAGGTCGGGGCCGTTCGTGCCCTTGAAGTCCTCCATACGCAGCACGCCCGAGCCGTCGGGCAGCCTGTACACCGTGGCCGTCCCTTCGCCCTTGTGGAAGGAGTCTGCGCCCATGAACTGACCGGACTTGAGGGCCTCGGCCTCCTTCATCGGTTCCATCATCGGCTCGATCATCGGCAGGTCCACCTTGGCCATCGTCGCCATGACCTTCTCGGCCTCCGCCATGGTGACCCCGGCCGGCATCTCCGCGTTGGCGGCGAACGGGAACTCCTCCTGGACTTCCGTGTCAAAGAACAGGGGCGCCAGCAGCCACCATGCAAATGCTCCGCCGGCAATCACTACGACGACCGCAAGTCCTATCCACAACCGCATCTTTCCTGCCATGGCACACCTCCTGCCTATATTCTACCGGTTCGACTACCAGGCGCGGCCAGCTTTCCTAAGGCAAATCCAGTCGCTCCATGCGCGGCAACGGCCCTCCGATGAGCGGCTCTGCGTAAGCGATGAAGTCGCCAGTTGGCATTGAGGACGCTGGGTCGTACATGCCCGGGGGCAGCGTCTTCACTCCACCCGCCACCTCCGAAAGTGGGACGGTGCCCGTCCGGCAAGCGTAAAGGTCGCCGGGCTCTCGCGCCAGGGTCACCATCACGTCCGAGACCCCCTCCGCCGCGTACGTCACCGCGGCCCTTCCGGCCATCTCGGCCTCGAGGGCGTCAGTGCGGGACACCGTCTCGGCCAGCGAACGCTGGATCGAGCCCGGCTTCTCGTACCGCACCCTCGCGCCCAGCCTGCGGCCCACCAGTTCGGAGAGATACCTCCCGGCGCCCTCGTAGTATGGGTGGCCGAAGTCGTCCACGAACCACGGCTCGTCCGAGCCCAGGACACCGTGCTCGCCCCGCGAGTTCTCGGAGACTACGATCACCGCCGTCCCGTACCTGGCGTATGAGTCCTCGACGAGGCCCAGGAACCGGTCCTCGACCACCGGCTCCTCGGGCACGACGACGACGTGCGGGGCGTCCCTCTCCTCGCGCTTGCCGAGGGTCGACGCCGCGGCAAGCCAGCCCGCGTCCCTGCCCATCACCTCCAGCACCCCGATGGGCGCCGCGGCGCCCATCGTCTCCACGTCCCGCCCGATACCCATGGCGGCCAGCGCGACAAACCGGGCGGCGCTGCCATATCCCGGCGAGTGATCGGTCGCGAGCAGGTCGTTGTCGATGGTCTTGGGCACGTTGATGACCGACAGGGCCAGCCCCGCGCGGCGCGCCGATTGCGCGACGGTAAGCCCGTTCTCAGCGGAGTCGTTGCCCCCGATGATGAAGCAACAGCCGATTCTATTGGCCTCGACCTGCTCCAGCGAAGCCTCGACCTCTGCCGAGCCAAGCTTCTTGCGAGTCGATCCGAGGATTCCACCAGGCGTTTGCGAGATCGCGTCCCAGCGGGAGTTCGGAACGCCTCCAAGCTCCACGAACCTCCCCTCGACGAGGCCCTCGATCCCTCTGACCGCGCCGAGTACCCGGCCGAACGCAGGGCTTTGGGCAGCTGTCCGGGCGATGCCCGCAAGGCTCCTGTTCAGCACCGCAGTGCTGCCCCCGGACTGCATCACCAGGACGTTGTTGGGCCGGTCGGCCATGGCGGTCAGTAGGCCCAGAGCGCCAGCGCGCCGGCTATCCCCAGGATCGCCAGCGATACAAGCGTGAGGGCCGGGTTGTCGAGAGTGACCGCTCCAAGATAGATGATCGGCGAATCGATCACTATCGCCCAGAACGCGTACTGCTTGACCCTGTCCCTGGGTAGGGCCCCGGATGCGTGCTCCCTGATCCTGTCGAACATTGTGCCCACCTACAGCAGATTGAGTATTATCCAGGCCTGGATGCCGACCAGCAGGACGATCAGCAGGCAGTAGGGGATCGTCCGCTTCATCACTTCGCCCTCCTTGCCCGACAGGCCCACGATGGCCGTGCCTACCAGGACCTTGGCAGGAGCGATCGCGCTCCCGAGCGATCCGCCTATCGACTGCACGGCGGCGATGGTGACCGCCGACACCCCAAGGGCGCCGGCCGTCTCCTGCTGGAGCACGCCGAACATCACGTTCGAGTTGGTGTTGCTGCCCGTCATGAACGTTCCCAGCACGCCTATGAACGGCGAGAACACTGGGAAGGCGGTCTGCGTGATGTCCGCGATGGTGCGGCCCAGCAGCACGGTCATGCCCGTGTCGGTCATTACGACGGCCATCATCACCATTGTGGCGATGCCTACGCTGGTGGGAACGCACTGCGAGTAGGTCTTCCTGGCGGCCGCGAGCCCGGCGCCGGGCTTCCAGCTCTTGCGGACCATGAACACCGCGTATGTCACCGCCAGCGACAACAGTATCAGTGGGGCGGGATGCCGGAGCAGCCTGATCTTCGCATAGCTGTCCTCCGCTTCCACCGCGTAGCCCGTGCCCGTTTCGGTTGCAGGGTAGTCCAGTCCCCAGAACAGGGAAGCTCCGAACTCCTTCACGGCTGGCACCTGGGACAGTATGTTGAGCGCCAGCACGGCGTAGTAGGGCAGGAACGCCATGTGGAAGCTGGGCCCGCCCTGGGTCTCGGGGGCGGCGGAGGGCCTCTCCGGTTCCTGGGCCGGCGAGGGCAGCAGCGGCGTCCTGGCGACCAGCCATCCCACGCCGCAGCCGACAATGCCCGACACTAGCGACGCAACCTGGGGAGCGCCGGCCCATGCCAGGGCCCACAGGCAGAGCGCCATCGAGCCTCCCATGATCAGGATGATCGGTATTCCGCGCCGCAAGGACGGCATCCCGCCCTGGAGGTGGGCGACGGCGAATCCGGTCACGACGGTGGGCAGCGCGAAGAGGGCTGCCATGTGGGGGCCGATCTCCTCGCCTGGGATCTTCGTCACGAGCTGGATGGTGAAGTACGACGCGCCCAGGGACCCGAACGACACGGCCCACGCGTGGCCCACCAGCACTATGGCGGCGGCCCGGGCTGCGCCGAAGCCCATGAAGACCATGAGCGGGGCCACCACCGCCACCGGCACGCCGAAGCCCGCGATCCCCTGCATGAACCCGGAGAAGGCCCACCCCACTAGCAGGGCTTGGGCGAGGGGGTCCGACACCAGCCGGGTCATGGTCCGGCCGATGACGTCGATGCCGCCAATCTCGTCCACGACGTTGTAGAGCAGCACGGACGTCCAGATGATCGACAGGACGAAGAGGCTTAGGCTCAGGCCCTTCGCGCTCCCTATGCCGAGCAGCCTGGGGTCGGACTCGAAGAAGACCAGCGCGATGGCTGCTACGACGAGAAAGGCTGCGGCCCCCGCCCTCGGCGCGGACCACTTCAAGACGAGGATCGACACCAGCAGCGCCGCCAGCGGCAGCGCCGCCAGCAGCACGTTGACGAAGTTCAGCTCAGGCCCGTCACCCACCTGCGAACCGCCCGGGGTCGAAGTCCCGAATCGGTATGTCCGAAACGCCCCGGGCGACCAGGTCTGCGGTGATGCGTCCCATCGCGGCGCCCAGGATGATTCCTGAACGGCCTCCTCCCGTAGCCACGTATACGCCGTCCCAGCCGGGCGCCGGTCCCAGGAGCGGCATGTAGTCCGCCGACAGCGGGCGCGGGCAGGCGGTCTGCCTGACCACCTGTGCACCGGCCAGCGCTGGGACCATCTTCACCAGCGCGGACATGATCAGGTCCCTGGCCTCCGGCGTGGTAGTCTCGTCGAAGCCCTCCTCTTCCTCGGTGGTGCCGGCCCAGACGAGGCCGTCCGGCTTGGTGACGGCATAGTTGCCCGCCCATCCCATCGAGCATCGGTACGGAGGCCCAGAGGCGCGGAGGCGGAGTATCTGCCCCTTGAGCGGGCGCACTGCTATCGGGAACCCCAGCCACCCGGAGGCCGCGCCCGACCACGGGCCCATCGCGATCACCACCCTGTCGCAGGCGATGTGCCTGTCCCCGAGCGCCACGCCGGTTACCTTCGCGCCGTCGCGCGTCACACCGGTGACCTCGCCAGGCTCGAAGCGGGCGCCCCTGATCTCGGCGCCCTTCGCCAGGGCGGTCGTCAGTCGCTGCGGCTCCAGGTCCGACGTGCCCTCGATGTATACCGCGCCGCGCACCTCCGGGGAGATTCGCGGCTCGACGGCGTACAGGTCGTCCCCCTCCAGCCACGAGACGGTGTAGCCGGCTTCCTGCTGCATGACCGGCAGGCCGTCCCTGGCAGCGGCAGCCTCATCATCCGTGAAGCACAGAATCATGGACGGCCGGTCCCTGTACTCCATGTTCACGCCCGTCTCGTCGGGGAGCGTCGCGGCCATCTCCCGGTATAGCCTGACGCTGAGTCGGCTTAGCTCCTGCGTTGGGCCGTGGACGCCAGGGCCGGCGAGCGCGCTCAGGCCGCCGTAGGCGTGGCCCGAGGCGTGGCTGCCGACGGCGTCGCGCTCGATTACGACGGTGGATATACCGGCCTCACCCAGGAAGTACGCTGTGGCGGCCCCCACTATGCCACCGCCTATGACGGCCACGTCCGGCGCTCGCGTCATTGCCCGGTCGACCCTCCCGGGTTGGCCGATGCGTCCTCTGTCCGCGGTGGCGCTACGGCGCTGGCGTGCACGATTCCCATGCGTCCAGGGTCACCGAGACTCCCTGCTCCTGTCCGTCCCGGATGATCGTCAGCTCCACCATGTCTCCCGGCCTGAGCGTGTTGAGGTGCTCGACAATGTCCGAGACGCTCGAGACGGCCTCGCCGTCCACCGCCGTGATAAAGTCGCCGCGCCCCGATGGGATGGTCCTGAAGGAGTCGCCCCGGAGGCCGGCTCGCTGGGCAGGGCTGTTCCGGCAGACGGACCTGACGTACACGCCATCCTCCACGGGCAGCCCCAGCACCTCCACCTGGCTCTGGGTCAGGGGACGGCTCTCGATTCCAAGGCGGGGACGCTTGTACTCCTCGGGCTGCAGCAGGCTCGGGAGGAGCTGGCGCAACGTGTTCGACGATACGGCAAAGCCGACGCCGGTTTGAAGCAGGGCTCCCGTCCCGAACCGGGACGGGTCGATTTCCACCGCCGACACCACGCCTATTGCCTCGCCCCTGGAGTTCAGGAGCGGCCCGCCGGAGTTGCCGGGGTTCAGCGCCGCATCCGTCTGGATCATCTCGGGGATGGGCCTGTTCAGGGAGCCCACCTGGCTTCTTTCCTTGCCGCTGACGACGCCGACAGTTACTGAGTTAGCGTTCTGGTACGGGCTGCCAATGGCTATGGCAAGCTGCCCCGGCAAGACCCGGTCGGAGTCGGCCAGCCTCAGGGGCTCGATGTCCGAGGCAAGGTCCGGGTCCACCTGCAGGATCGCAAGATCGTCGGCCCTGCTGCTGCCCAGCACGGTCGCGTCCAGCCTCCTGCCGTCGTGCAGCGTGACCACGACGTCGCCGTCCATGTCGACGATGTGGGCATTCGTGACGATGTGCCCGTCGTCGTCGACGAAGAATCCGGACCCGCTCTGCTGGCTGGACAGCTGGGAGACGCCTATCTCCACGATCGCCGGGCTGGCCCGCTCGAACACCGACGTGACCTGCCCCTCGTCGAAGAGGGCCGTGGGCTGGGTCGCGCCGAGGGAACCCCATGCCAGTACGAGGCCGAGGAGCATCCCAAAGGCGACGAGGAATATCGCTCCCCAGATTGTGAGCCTGACCCCGTGCTGGTCCGGCGAAGGAGGAGGCGCTTCCCGCTCGGTTGCATGGACGTCGTCCTGGTACATCCCGGCAACTCCTCGGACGGGGAGAGAACCCGTCCGCCACCCTCCCAGTATACACCCTTGGGAGCCTTGGCACCTATGTGTACTAGGGATTCCGGGACCCAGTCCTGGCGCGCCGCAGAGCCGCCATGTAGCCGCCCATTTCCCTCTCCAGTCGGTTGACACCTGTATTCCCTAGCGAATAACATCCTTGCATCTCGCGCACGCCTTCTGGAGTGGATGGCGTGCGCCCATGACATGCAGGGAGGCGACGTCTGTTATGGCTACGCTTAGAAAGAGCGACATCGCAGCAAGGGTTGCGACCCGCCTGGACGGGTCGAGAGCCCAGGGTGAGGATGCCCTGAATGCGGTGCTCGACAGTATCCAGGACGCCCTGACCAGGGGCGACAAGGTTGTGCTCACAGGGTTCGGTTCCTTTTCGATCAGGGACGTCAAGGCCAGGAGGGTCAAGCCGATTAGAGGTGGACAGGGTGATCTGGTCACTATACCCGCGCACAAGCGGGTCGGCTTCACGGCGGGCTCTGACCTGAACAAGGCGGCCCAGGGCTAGCACGTTCCAGAGGAAACCGCCTACTGTTCGACGCCAGTCCACCCAGGTAGACGGTCGGACCGGTTCCCGGAGGCACAGATGCGTTACTACCGCATACGCGACGACATCGGAAACATTCACCTTACAGTGGAGTCTGAGCCGGGCAAGCTCGCGTCTCTTACGGCTCTGAATGACGAGGTGAGGGGCTTCGACGACCTGATGAAGGTGAGCTACGTCGGAGGGCAGTCCATAGACGACGTGGCCCGGAACGTGCTCTCCGCCGGTGACGGCCAGACCTTCGATCTCGACTCGGTCGTAGAGTCGTCGAAGGCAGGGCCGGGTGGGACGAGGATGATCCGCCCGCTCGACCCGGACGAGATCTGGGCCGGGGGTATCGGCAACTACCCGGTCCCGGACGAGGCCGTAAGCGCAATGCCCGACTTCACCAGGACGGCCTACGAGGCGGACCGGCCCCCTGTCATGTACAAGGGCGGCCCGACGCGGCTGGCCGGGCCCTTCGACGACATCGGCATCCGCTCCGACACGACCTCCGTTGCGGAGGGCGAGCTTGTGCTGGTGCTCTACAAGGGCAGGATCGTCGCCTACAGCACCGGCAACGAGGTTGCCGGAGGACTCATGGGACAGACCATCTGGTGGATGGTCCCCAGCAAGGTGTTCACGGGCTGCGCTTCTCTAGGGCCGTGCGTTGTGACGCCCGACAGCATGCCCGACCCGATGGGACGGGACATGGAGCTGACCATCACGCGGGATGGGAGCGAGGCGGGCTCCTCGAACAACACCACCGACCACCGGCGACACCCGGAGGAGATAGTAAAGTGGGTGACCGCCCACGACACGCCCCCTGACTTGGTCATTGTGTACACCGGCGGGTGCGTGGCCGACGGCCCCCTCGAAGAGGGCGACGTGGTCCGCATCAGCCTGGACGGGATCGGCGCCGTGGAGAACAGGGTCACGGTAGTCTGACAGACACCGGCGCTTCCTCCGTATTCCCCAGGAACAAGAGATGCCGTACAAACCGATAGACGACTACGGCGTAATCGGCGACCTGTACACCGTGGCCCTGGTGGGCACTGACGGCTCCATCGACTGGTGCTGCCTTCCGCACTTCGACTCCCCCGGCATCTTCAACGCCATACTGGACGACGCCGAGGGCGGCCGGTTCAAGATACACAGCCTAAGGGAGGGGGTCACCCGGCAGCTCTACCACCCAGACACCAACGTCCTCATGACCTATTTCACCGGCACGGACGGTGTAGTGCTCCTCGAGGACTTCATGCCTCTCGAGGGCTCGCAGGCCGGTCCCGAAGGCCACCACTCGCCGCGCATCGTCAGAAGGGTTACGGGGGTCCGCGGCACCAAGCGAATGAGACTCGAGTGTGAGCCGGCCTTCGACTACGCCAGGGAGGGCCACCGCATCGCCGAGACGGCGTCCGGGGTCCTCTTCACGTCCGAAAAGGGACTCGCCCTTGGCCTCACCCTGCCGGAGGGCTGCGCCTTCGATGTGAATGACAGGGGCGGGGTCGTGTCGGAGTTCGACGTCGCGGCCGGACAGACCTTCACCTTCGTAACCGGCCTGGTTGACGACCATACAGGGCCGCTGGCGCGCCTGGACGAGGACGCGGGCCGGCGCCTGATGGAGGACACCCTCGCCTTTTGGAAGCGGTGGCTCGGAGGATGCACCTACAAGGGCCGGTGGCGGGAGATGGTGCAGCGCTCGGTGCTCACGCTGAAGCTGATGACCTTCGCCCCAACGGGAGCGATAGTCGCAGCCCCAACCTGCAGCCTGCCGGAGACCCTCGGCGGGTCCAGGAACTGGGACTACCGCTACACCTGGATGCGCGACGCCGCCTTCACCGTCTACGCCTTCATGCGTGTCGGCCTCACCTACGAAGCCGAGCAGTTCATGAAGTGGGTCGAGGCCAGGGCGAGCGAGCTCGAGGACGACGAAATCCCCGGGATCATGTACAGGCTAGACGGGGGCCACATCATTGAAGAGGAGGCGCTCGACCACCTGGAAGGGTACAGGGGGTCGAAACCCGTGCGCGTCGGCAACAACGCGCACCACCAGCTGCAGCTGGACATATTCGGCGAGCTGATGGACTCCGTATACCTGTACAACAAGTACGGCGCACCCATCTCGTACGACTTCTGGAAGCACCTGAGGAGGCTGCTCGACTGGGTGGCGTCCAACTGGCAGAGCGCTGACGAGGGCATCTGGGAGGTCCGCGGCGGACGCCAGCAGTTCGTCTTTTCCAAGCTGATGAGCTGGGTTGCCCTCGACCGGGGCCTCAGGCTGGCCGAAAAGCGCTCATTCCCTGCGAACAGACAGGTCTGGCTCACGGAGAGGGACGCGATCTACGAGGCCATCATGGACAGGGGCTGGAACCCGGACAGGAAGGCCTTCGTCCAGTACTTCGACTCGGACGTGGTCGACGCTGCGAACCTGCTCATGCCGCTGGTCTTCTTCATATCGCCCACGGACCCCAGGATGCTGTCGACCATCGATGCCGTGCTGAAGGATCTCACGCAGGACGGCATGGTGCAGCGGTACGACGTGACCGAAGCTGCCTCCGACGGGCTTGCAGGGCAGGAGGAGGGCAGCTTCAGCATGTGCACCTTCTGGCTGGTCGAGGCCCTCACGCGCGCCGGCCGGCTGGACGAGGCCCGCTTCATCTTCGAGCGGATGCTGGGCCACTCCAATCACCTTGGCCTCTACTCAGAGGAGATAGGGACCACTGGTGAGGCGCTGGGGAACTTCCCGCAGGCCTTCACCCACCTCTCCCTCATCAGCGCGGCCTACAACCTGGACCGCACCCTTGGAGGCGGGGTCTAGGGCCGTCCTCAGCCCGCGTCTGTGCCCGGCCCGTCCCCGGCCATACCCTGGATCGTGCTTGCACGTTTCCGGGCAACGGATCTCGAATCTCAATACCCGCTTCAGCAAGTTGACATCTGATAGTAGGCAGACTATAATTGCCGCTTGTCGCCCTTGAGGGGCGTGTGGCTTGGTGTGTGCTTCATTCTCTACCTAGCTCAGTGAGGACAAAGGCCGACTTATGCCTACTGTGAACCAGTTGGTGCGGAAGGGACGGAAGAGCAAGCGGCGCAAGGACAAGGCTCCCGCGCTGCGGTTCTCCTTCAACACGATCAAGAACAGGGGCCGGAGAGACTCCGGGTCGCCCCAGAAGCGCGGCGTATGCATCCAGGTGAGGACGCAGACGCCGAAGAAGCCGAACTCCGCCCTGCGCAAGGTGGCGAGAGTCAGGCTCACGAACGGGGTCGAGGTCTCGGCCTACATTCCAGGAGAGGGTCACAACCTCCAGGAGCACTCGGTGGTGCTGATACGCGGCGGCAGGGTCAAGGACCTCCCGGGTGTCCGATATCACATAGTGCGAGGGGCCCTGGACACCGACGGCGTCAGCGAACGAAGACGAGGACGCAGTAAGTACGGAAGCAAGAAGGAAAGGCGGTAGAGTTGCCGCCCCAGGCACTCAAGGCTCTGTCAGATGGCTAGACGCAGGCGTTCGGAAAAGAGAGAGGTCAAGCCCGACCCGAGGTTCGGAAGCGTCGAGCTTGCCCGTTTCATCAACAAGGTAATGCTGAACGGCAAGAAGACAGTGGCGCAGCGGATCGTATACGGCGCACTGGACATTGCCCAGCAGGAGTCCCGGTCGTCCGGCCTCGAGGTCTTCCGGCAGGCCATGAGAAACGCCATGCCTCAGGTGCAGGTCAGGTCCCGCAGGGTGGGCGGCACGACGTACCAGGTCCCCACCGACATACGACCGGAACGCCAGGAGGCCCTGGCCATGAAGTGGGTCATCACATCCGCCCGGGACAAGTCCGGCAGCCCGATGGCCAACCGCTTGGCCCAGGAGCTCATGGAGGCGTCCCGCAGCCAGGGCAACGCCGTCAGGAGAAAGGAGGAGATGCACCGAATGGCGGAGGCCAATCGCGCCTTCGCCCACTACCGGTGGTAGCCTCCCGCACCCCGCCCTCCCCCTCTGCATCGCTCACTATGACTTCCTCCTCAGCACTCGAAGCCGTCCGAAACATTGGGTTCATTGCGCACATCGACGCCGGCAAGACGACGGTGACCGAGCGCGTGCTCTACATGGCCGGCCGCATCTACAAGATAGGGGCGGTCGACGAGGGCACGACGGCAATGGACTGGATGGCCCAGGAGCGCGAGCGTGGCATCACTATCACCTCCGCGGCGACCGCGTGCCGCTGGCAGGGGTACGACGTCAACATCATCGACACCCCGGGGCACGTAGACTTCACCGCCGAGGTGGAGCGCAGCCTCAGGGTCCTGGACGGCGGCGTCGTGATATTCGACGCGGTCGCGGGAGTCGAGCCCCAGTCCGAGACGGTGTGGCGCCAGGCCGACAGGTACAAGGTGCCCCGCCTCTGCTTCGTGAACAAGATGGACAGGGTCGGGGCCGACTTCGAAAAGACCGTCGACTCGATTTCCCGAAGGCTCGAGGCCAGGCCCGTCCCCATCCAGATGCCCCTCGGCGAGGAACACTCGTTCAGGGGCGTCGTCGACCTGGTGGAGGGAAAGGCATACCTCACCGACCCTGACAACCCGAGATCGGTCGTGGACGGCCCGGTCCCCGACGACGCGATGGACGACTACCTGAGGCATCGCGACGTGATGATCGAGAGGGTCGCCGAAACGGACGACGACCTGATCATGAAGTATCTCGAGGGCGAGGAGATAACCAAGGAAGAGCTGAGGCAGGCCCTGCGAGCTGCGACAATCGAATATAGGCTGGTCCCGGTCCTGTGCGGCAGCGCGCTCAACAACCAGGGACTGCAGCCACTGCTCGACGCCGTGATAGACTACCTCCCCTCTCCGTTGGACGTGGAGCCGGCCCAGGGCAACGACCCGGCCACAGGGGAAGAGATGTTGCGGGAGCCTGAGCTGGAGGCGCCTTTCTCCGCGCTCGCTTTCAAGGCCGTCGCCGACCCGTTCATCGGCAGGCTGGTCTACTTCAGGGTCTACTCCGGTTCAGTGCAGGCGGGCTCCGCGGTGCTGAATACGCGGAGCGGCCGCAGGGAGAGGCTCGGCCGGATAGTCAAGATGCACGCGCAGCACCGCGAGGACATGGCCGAGGTCAAAGTCGGCGACATTGCCGCGGTGGTGGGAGCGCGCCAGACGTCGACGGGCGACACACTCTGCGACGAAAACGCCCCGATCTCGCTCGAGACCATCACCTTCCCTGAGCCCGTCATTTCCATGGCCATTGAGCCCAGGACCCGGGCCGAGCAGGACAGGCTCGTCGACGCCCTCAACAAGCTGTCGGACGAGGACCCGACACTTGAGGTCGTATACGACGAAGAGGTAGGCCAGACCGTAATCTCCGGAATGGGAGAGCTTCACCTCGACATCATCGTCGACCGCATGAGGCGCGAATACAAGGTCGACTCCAACGTCGGAAGGCCAAGGGTCGCATACCGCGAGACCATAGGCCGCAAGGGCAGGGGCGAGGGCAGGCTGGTGCGCCAGACCGGCGGCCATGGCCAGTTCGCTCACGTGATCCTGGAACTCGAGCCGCTTGAGCGAGGCGGCGGAGTTGAGTTCGAAGACAACATAAGGGGAGGCGCGATTCCGCGCGAGTACATTCCCGCTGTGGAGAAAGGGATCCAGGACGCGCTGGGCGTCGGCCCCCTGTCCGGCTATCCGGTCGTAGATGTGAAGGTGAACCTGGTGGACGGGCGCTACCACGAAGTAGACTCGTCCGAAATGGCCTTCCGCATCGCCGGGTCGATGGCCGCCAAGTCTGCAATCGACAAGGCTCGCCCCATGAGGCTGGAGCCGATAATGAAGCTGGAGATAGCCACGCCCGGAGAGTTCCTGGGCGACGTGCTGGGAGACCTGGGCAGGCGCAGGGCTCCGATCAAGAGCATCGAAGGGACTGGCGACATACAGTCCGTCCAGGCCAGGATCCCCCTTGCCGAGAGTTTTGGATACGCAGGAACCCTCAGGTCCCTTACCCAGGGGAGAGCGACCTACTCTATGGAGTTTGAGCGATATGAGGCGGCGGCGGAGGCTGACGTGGTCGCCGCCGCACACGGAGGATAGCCCGGGTAATGGTGACTCAGCAGAGAATAAGGATAATCCTGAA
Organism: Dehalococcoidia bacterium; assembly: GCA_965204975.1. Lineage (GTDB taxonomy): Bacteria > Chloroflexota > Dehalococcoidia > Lucifugimonadales > CAJWER01. The sequence continues at coordinate 1,883,703 of OZ242024.1, read as the reverse complement.
GGCGTTCGACCACCGGATACTCGACCTCTGGGCTACCCAGATTGTCGAGGCGGCCGAGCGCACAGGGGCCCAGGTGGCAGGCCCGGTGCCCCTCCCGACGACGATAAAGCGGTTCTGCGTGATCCGCTCGCCGCATATCTACAAGAAGTCGCGCGAGCACTTCGAGCTGAGGACCCACAACAGGCTCATAGACATCCTGGAGCCTTCAACGAAGACGATAGACTCGCTGACCAGGCTCAACGTGCCTGCAGGCGTCCACATTTCCATGAAGATGTAGCAGAGAACAATGAGCGTCCGAGCACTCTTAGGCAAAAAGATAGGGACCACCCAACACTTCGATCAGGACGGCCGCGCCGTGTGCGTCACGGCGCTGGAGGTCGGCCCCTGCACTGTGACCCAGGTCAAGACCGTCGAGAACGACGGATACGCCAGCGCGCAGATAGGGTTCGAAGAGGTCAGGAAACGCTCGCAGCCCCTGGACGGCCACCTGAAGCCCTCCGGAGGTCTGTTCCGCCACCTGAGGGAAGTGGATATCGAGGACGGCGGCGAGCTCGAGGTGGGACAGCGTCTGGACGTCGGAGTATTCGAGGCCGGACAGAAGGTGGACGCCACCGGCACCAGCAAGGGCCGCGGGTTCGCCGGCGGCGTGAAGCGATACAACTTCCGGGGCGGTCCCAAGACCCACGGACAGTCAGACAGGCACCGGGCTCCCGGCTCCATAGGGGCGGGCAGCACACCCGGGCGTGTCATCAAGGGACTCAAGATGGCCGGCCACATGGGCAACGCGCGAGTCACGGTGCGGAACCTGAAGGTGGTCGAGGCCGACGCCGACAGGAACCTCCTCCTTGTGGAGGGCGCGGTTCCCGGCGCACACAACTCTATTGTCATGATCACCAAGACGGGCTAGACAATGCGCATTTGGCTGAAGAACAGTAACGGCGACTCTATCGGGCGTGTGGATGCGCGCGACGACGTATTCGACGCGCCTCCCAACCCGGCCCTGGTTCACCAGGTCGTCGTCGGGCACCTGGCGAACGCCCGCCAGGGCACGGCGAGCGTGAAGACCCGGTCCGAAGTCTCGGGCGGCGGGCGCAAGCCCAGGCCGCAAAAGCACTCCGGCCTGTCACGTGCGGGCACCATTCGCTCACCGCTATGGGTAGGGGGCGGCGTGACCTTCGGCCCGAAGCCACGGAGCTACAGGCAGCGTACGCCCAGGAAAATGCGCCGCCTGGCGCTCGTCACCGTGCTTTCGGAGAAGGCCCGAAACGGCGACCTCGTCATCGTGGACTCGCTGGACATCGAGGAAGGAAAGACCAGGCGCCTCAGGGAGATACTTGCTGCGCTGGATGTACAGGGCCCGACCGTCCTGTCGGCCGACGGGGCCGGACCTGAGGTGCTCATGGCGGCCAGGAACATCCCACAGCTCCGTACGATCCCCGGCGCGCTCATCAGCACGGTCGATCTCGTGCGCTGCGGCAAGGTTGTGCTGACAGTCGACGCCCTGAGGAAGGTCGAGGAGATTTGGGCTGGGCCGGCGAAGTCCCGGCGAGAGCGCGTGACAGAGGCGGCATAGCGGGGCAGATATGGTAGCTCAAGACATCCTGAGAAGGCCGGTAGTAACTGAGAAGAGCACCCTGCTGCAGGAAGAGCGCACGTACGTTTTCGAGGTTGCGCCTGAAGCGAACAAGCAGGAGATACGGCGTGCAGTCGAGGCTGCGTTCGATGTCAAGGTGGAGAGAGTCAACACGCTGAGGGTGCTGGGCAAACGGAAGCGGTACGGCGCCAGGCTGAGCCGCCAGAGGTCCTGGAAGAAGGCGATAGTAACGCTCGCCCCAGGCGAGTCAATAACAATATTCGAGGGCGTCTAAGATGCCATTGAAGAGCGCAAAACCTACGACCCCGGGACGCCGCGGAGCGGTATTCCAGACCACCGACGACATTACGGCGGACAAGCCGAAGAAGTCGCTGCTCCTTCCGCACAAGAAGCGGGCGGGCAGGGACAGGAGCGGCAGGATCTCCGTCCGGCATCGTGGCGGCGGGCACAAGCGCAGGCTGAGAGTCATCGACTTCAAGAGGAACAAGACCGACGTGCCGGGAGAGGTGGTCTCGATCGAGTACGACCCGAACCGGTCGGCCCGCATAGCCCTGATCAAGTACAGGGACGGCGACTGGCGCTATATCCTGGCCCCGAACGGGCTGAGGGTGGGAGCCCCGGTCATGGCCGGACCGAACGCAGGGGTCAGCCTGGGCAACGCCCTTCCCCTGAGGGCGATCCCCACCGGAACGCTCGTGCACAACATCGAAATGAAGATAGGCAGGGGCGGCCAGATGGTGCGCAGCGCCGGAGGGGCCGCCCAGGTGCTGGCCAAGGAAGGGCGCTACACGCTGATCAGGCTGCCCTCTGGAGAGGTCCGCCAGGTCCTGAGCGAATGCATGGCGACCGTGGGGCAGCTGAGTGCCCTCGACCATAAGAACGTCAAGCTGGGCAAGGCCGGGCGCAAGCGCAACATGGGGCGGCGCCCCGAGGTGAGAGGCGTGGTGATGTCGCCGGCCGACCATCCTCACGGTGGAGGCGAGGGACGCTCGCCCATCGGGATGCCCAGCCCGAAGACGCCGTGGGGCAAGCCTGCCTTGGGCTACCGGACCCGCAGGAACAAGAAGTCCGACAAGATGATCTTCTCGCGCAAGAACAGGCGCTAGCGAGGGCTGCATGTCCAGGTCTATCAAGAAGGGACCATACGTAGACGCTAAGCTCGCCAAGAAGGTGGAGGCGGCTCAGCGCAGCAGGGCCAAGGTGATGATTCGCACCTGGTCCAGGTCGTCTATGATCATGCCGGACATGATCGGGCTGACCATCGCCGTGCATGACGGCAGAAGGCACGTGCCCGTGTTCATTTCCGAGAACATGGTCGGACACAGGCTGGGTGAATTCGCGCCGACTCGGACGTTCAGGGGCCACTCCTCGAAGTCCGAGCGAATGACCACCCCGAGTTAGGTGAACAAGTGCCCGCAAGAGCCAAGACAACTAACACAGGAGTGTCGGTAGGAAAGGTCAAGCCGGTGCTCGACCTGGTACGGGGCATGTACGTGGAAGATGCCCTGGACATGCTCAGCATCATGCCGTCCCCGGTTGCCTCACGGGTCGCCAAGGTCCTCAAGTCGGCCTCGGCAAACGCGGAGGCCGAGCTCCTCGGTTCCCCTTCCGACTTGAGGATCGTGGAGACATACGCGAACGAGGCCACGACCCTGAAGCGGTTCAGGGCGAGGGCAAGGGGGCGCGTCGCCCGGATCAACAAGAGAAGCTGTGACATTACCGTAGTCATCGACGAGGGGAGACCGGATGGGCAATAAGACACACCCGATAGGCTTCCGTCTGGGCGTAATCAAGGACTGGCAGGCCAGGTGGTTCGCCGCGAAGCCGAGCGAGTACAGGGCCCAGGTTGCCGAGGACATGGAGATCCGGGGCACCGTACTGTCTTCGTCCCCGGACGCGGGAATCTCGAAGGTAGAGATCGAGCGCTCCAACGAGGTGGTAGTCACGGTCCACACGGCCAGGCCCGGAATTGTGATCGGGCGGGGCGGCCAGAAGGTGGAGGAGCTCCGGAAGGTCATAGAGAGCAAGTCTGACAAGCGTGTGAGGCTAAACGTCCAGGAGATCCGCCAGCCGGAGCTGGACGCATATCTGGTCGCGCGCAACGTTGCGGACCAGCTCGAGCGGAGGATCGCTTTCAGGAGAGCAGTAAGGCAGGCCATTACGCGGACGATGCAGGCGGGCGCGCAGGGCGTGAAGATAATCTGCGGAGGCCGGCTGGGCGGTGCGGAAATAGCTCGCAGAGAGAAGGCGATGGAGGGCCGCGTGCCGCTCCACACCCTCAGGGCCGACATAGACTTTGCCGTCACGGAGGCGGCAACGGACTTCGGGCGCATAGGCGTCAAGGCGTGGATATACAGGGGAGACATCCTCCCGGCTCCCAAGGAGCAGGAGGACGACATGGCTCCCATCGAGGTAACGGTTACGGCCGAGCGAGAGGCGGCGGCGGATGCTACAACCCAGGAGAGTGAAGTACCGGAATAAGCACAGGGGCAGGCGCAAGGGCATGGCCCTCGCAGGCAGCACTGTGAATTTCGGGGACATCGGGCTGAAGGCGACCGAGCCTGCTTGGGTGACTTCCAGGCAGATCGAGGCGGCTCGGCGCGTCATCACCCGCTACGTTCGCAGGAGCGGAAAGCTCTGGATACGCATATTCCCGGACAAGTCGGTAACCGCCAGGGCGGCGGAGACGAGGATGGGAAGCGGTAAGGGACCGGTGGACCACTGGGTCGCCGTGGTAAGGCCGGGCAGGATTCTGTTCGAGATGGCCGGCGTGGAAGATGCAGAGGCGAGAGAGGCTCTCGCCCTGGCGTCAGCCAAGCTTCCCATGGGCACCAAGATAGTAACGCGGCACGAAGTGTAGAACATGGAAATCGACGATCTGAGAGCACTGGTTGACGAGGACCTCGCCACCGAGCTGGAAGAGGCTCACCGCGAGTTGATGAACCTCAGGTTCCGAGTGGCGACGATGCAGCTTGCCAACGTGACCCAGGTGAAAAGGGTGCGAAAGCGCATCGCGAGAATAAACACGATCATGACGGAAAGGGAGCTGGCGGAAGCCAACACATGAGCTACGAGCGCCGCAAGGTAAGGACGGGCAGGGTAGTCAGCGACAAGATGGACCGCACGATCGTGGTCCAGATCGAATGGCGGAGCCCGCACCGCCTGTACAAGAAGCCGATTCGACGCATGTCCAAGTTCATGGTCCACGACCCGGAGAACATCTCGATGGTCGGGGACATTGTCCAGGTCATGGAGTCTCGGCCCAGGTCCAAGACAAAGCGATGGCGCCTCATCAAGGTGCTGCAGCGCAGCGAAACCGTGGACATCCGGCCCGAGGAGATCGGGGAGGAGACACAGGTCGCCGCCCCGGTGCCGGAACCCGCAGCCGAGCCAGTGCCTGTCCCCGAAGATGCGGTGGAGACTGCGGACGAGCCTCAGCCAGAGACTGCGGAGCCCGTCGCAGAGCCTCCGACAGACGAGGCGGAAGAGGTCTCGGAGCCGGCCACCGAACCTGTGGCGGAGGCTGAGACGGCCGATGTGGAGGAGGCCCCAGAGCCCGCCGCCGAGGTGGAGGCAGGAGGACCGGCCGACGAGTCTGAGGCCGGCGATACGGAAGAGGCCGCAGAGCCCGCCGCCGTTCTGGAGGCGGAACCCGAAGCCGAAGAGGTCGCTGAGCCTGTAGCCGAAATGGAAGCCGAAGAGACGGAAGAGGCCGCAGAGCCTGCCGCCGAGGCTGAGTCCGACGCAGACGATGACGGAGCAGCCGCGGAGGCCGAGTCGGAGGACGAGTCGACCGAGGAGACGCAACCAGAGACAGAACCCACCGACGCAGCGGACTCACAGCCGTCCTCTGAGCTTGGACCAGATGCCGGCGCCGCCTCGGATAGCGCTGACGGGAAGACGGAGACTGAGACCCGGTGATACAGATATATTCTCGCCTCAAGGTTGCCGACAACTCCGGCGCCCGTACCATCAGCTGCATCGGCGTGCCGGGCGGCAGTGGTCGGCAGTATGCCGGACTGGGCGACATCATAGTCGCCTCTGTGAAGGAGGCTGCGCCGGCCGCCGCCGTCAGGAAGGGCGAAGTCGTCCGCGCTGTGATCGTGCGGACCAAGAAGCCCTACAGAAGGACCGACGGGTCGCATATTCGTTTCGACGAGAATGCCGCAGTTATAGTGAACGAGGACCGCATGCCGCGCGGCACCCGTATTTTCGGCCCGGTCGCTCGCGAGCTCCGAGAGAAGAATTTCATGCGTATCGTATCGCTCGCTCCGGAGGTGCTGTGAGGTGAAAATACGGGCGGACGACAACGTGATCGTCATAAAGGGACGCGACCGCGGCAAGCAGGGCCAGGTCACCAGGACCTACCCGCAGGCAGGGAAGGTCCTGGTGGAGGGCGTTGGCGTGGTTGTCAGGCACACCAAGCCCACGGGAACGGTGCGCCAGGCTGGAATCATCCAGAAGGAGATGCCGATTCCCGCAGCGAACGTGATGCTCGTCTGCACCCACTGCAATAAGGGGATCAGGGTCCGGTACAGGATGCTGGCAGACGGGACGAAGGCCCGGGTCTGCGCCCGGGACGATTGTGGAGAAGTAATAGAGTGACGACGGACAAGAAAGAACAGAGCTCCAGGGCCAAAGCGTCCACCAAGCGGAAGGGAAAGGCGTCGGGAGGCGCAAAGGCCCAGGCTGGCAAGGGTGGGTCTGCCCGCAAGTCTTCGGGGAAGAGTGGCAAGCAGCCCGCCAAGGCGGCCGCCCCCGTGCCCCGTCCCGTGCCCAGGCTGATCGAGAGGTTCCGCGCCGAGATCACCCCGCAGCTCATGAAGGAGTTCGAGTACTCCAGCGTGATGCAGGTTCCCAGGCTGACGAAGATCATGATGAACATAGGTATCGGGCAGGAGGCCAGCGAGAACTCGCAGGCCATCGAGAACGCCACCGGGGACATAACCATGATCTCCGGGCAGCGACCGGTTGTCACCCGCGCCAGGAAGTCCATTGCCGGCTTCAAACTGCGGGAGGGCTCCCCTGTAGGAGTAGCCGTAACGCTGAGGGACAAGAGGATGTACGAGTTCTTCGACAGGCTCGTGAGCTCGTCTCTCCCCAGGATCAGGGACTTCAGGGGCGTCTCGCCCGAGTCCTTCGACGGCAGGGGCAACTACTCGCTGGGCATACGGGAACAGATCATATTTCCCGAGATCGACTACAACGCCATCGACAAGATTCGGGGCCTCCAGGTCGTCATCACGACGACTGCGAGGACCGACCGTGAGGGGTTCCGGCTCCTCGAGTTGATGGGAATGCCGTTTGCAAGGTCGGAGTCAGAGGCCGCGCGCCTGTAGTCCATACGGAGGCCGGTGTACATTGGCGAAGGCATCGAAGATAGCGAGCTGGAAGAGACCCAAGAAGTACAAGGTCCGCGAGTACAACCGCTGCAACCGCTGCGGCAGGCCTCGGGCGTACATCAGGTTTGCCGGTCTGTGCCGGATTTGCTTCAGAGAGATGGCGCTGACCGGGATGTTGCCCGGTATCAGGAAGGCCAGCTGGTAGCCTGACTCAGACCCAAGGAAGAGAGTGATGACCGTAACAGACCCGATTGCCGATATGCTCACGCGGATAAGGAACGCTATCCTTGTCGGCCACGACTCGGTCTCGATACCCGCGTCGAACATGAAAATGGCTATAGCGAGGATACTGCGGGAGGAGGGCTTCGTCGCCGACGTGTCCGCCGTCAAGACATCTTCCCCCAGTGGGGCCATTCGTCTCTCCCTGCACTACCACGAGGACGGCGAGCCGGCCATTACGGGCCTGAAGCGCGTCAGCACGCCTGGACTGAGGGTCTATGTGCGGAAGGGCGAGATACCGCGGTATTACGGCGGCCTTGCGGTCTCCATCCTCTCTACGTCGAAGGGCGTGATGACTGGTAAGCAGGCGTGGAGAGAGCAGATAGGCGGCGAGCTGCTCTGCTACGTCTGGTAAGAGGTGCGGACATGTCCAGAATAGGCGCTCAACCAATCGAATTGCCCCAGGCCGTGACGGCGTCGGTCGACGGCCGCACGGTGACCGTGAAGGGACCCAGGGGCGAGATGACGCAGAGCTTCCACCGGGATATGGCGATAGCGACCGAGAAGGGCAGCGTCGTCGTGAACCGCCCGTCGGACCAGCGCGAGCATCGCGCTCTGCACGGCCTGACGAGAAGCCTGATATCGAACATGGTCGAGGGTGTGAGCGAGGGCTTCACCAAGACCCTGGAATTCGTTGGAGTCGGTTACAGGGTGCAGCAGAGCGGGAAGGGCGTGACCCTCAGCGTAATGCTGAGCCACACTGTGGACGTCAACCCGCCCGACGGCGTAACCCTGGAGGTCGAGGGCAACAACGTCATTAAGGTTTCCGGCATAGACAAGCAGGCAGTCGGCCAGGTAGCCGCCGAGATTCGTTCCAAGCGGCCCCCGAATGCCTACACGGGAAACGGGATTCGCTACAGGGGCGAGTTCGTTCGGATCAAGCCCGGCAAGAGCGCAAAGAAGGCTATATAGGCAATGCCAAAGGAAGGGACAAGCATGATCCGCAGGCACGCGCGACACGCGCGCGTGCGGCGCAGGGTAAGGGGTGTGACCGAGAGGCCGCGGCTCGTAGTCTTCCGCAGCCTGCGCCACATGTATGCACAGGTAATAGACGACACGGAAGGCGTAACCCTGGCGGCCGCATCGAGCCTCGATGCGGAGGTCAAGACGAGAAAGAACGGCGGCGCGAAGGCCGACGTAGCTGGGATTGTCGGCTCGCTCATCGCCGAGCGCGCAGTCGGCGCAGGTATCAATACGGTCGTGTTCGACCGGGCCGGCTACAAATACCACGGTCGCGTCAAGGCCGTGGCGGATGCGGCAAGAAAAGGAGGGCTCTCTTTCTGATGGTTTCCCGGTCCGATAGGAACCAGCCCGACGAACAGGGCCTACAGGAGCGCGTGGTAAAGATTTCCCGCGTCGCCAAGGTCGTCCAGGGCGGCAGGCGCCTCAGCTTCAACGCGGTGGTGGCCGTCGGCGATGGCGAGGGCAACGTAGGGATAGGAATGGGCAAGGCCAACGCCGTCCCCGACGCCGTCCGCAAGGGGGGAGTCAACGCCAGGAAGAACATGATCAAGGTGCCGATCAAGGACAGCACCATTCCCCACGAGATAGTTTCGAGATTCGGGGCTTCCGAAGTTATGCTCAAGCCCGCTTCACCCGGCACTGGAGTGATCGCCGGAGGCTCCATCAGGGCCGTGGTGGAGCTTGCGGGCATCAAGGACATAACTACCAAGGCGCGGTTCAGCACGAACCCCGTCAACACCGTGAAGGCCGCCTTCAAGGGCCTCCAGATGCTGAGGGATCCTGAAGCGGAGTTTGCCAGGCGCAGGCAGCTTGCAGAGACAGCGCCAAAGCACCCCAGGCGGGGCAGACGGAGAGGCGGTTAACGTGGCAAGGCTGTCCATTACGCTGAAGAGAAGCACCATCGGTTTCCCCCAGGACCAGAGAGGGACGGTGGCCGGGCTCGGCCTCCGGCGGCTCCACCAGACCGTGGAGCACGAGGACACACCGTCGATCAGGGGCATGCTGCACAAGGTGAGACACCTGGTCGAGGTCAAGTCCGCCGGCGACTAGGCCGCGGGCGGTGCGCAAACCCACGCCAACGAGCTGAAAGCAAGAGCCAAACACGATATGAGACAACACGAGTTGAGACCCCCGAAGGGGTGGAAGAAGAACCGAAGGCGGAAGGGCCGCGGCGACGGCAGTGGCCGTGGCACGTATTCCGGAAGGGGCATCAAGGGCCAGAATTCGCGGAGTGGGGGCGGCGTGCGCCCGGGCTTCGAGGGGGGCCAGTTGCCCCTGGTCAAGGCGCTGCCGGCCATGAGGGGCTTCACCAACATATTCCGAAAGGAGTACAGCGTGGTCAACCTCGATCGCCTGGCCGCACTCAGGTCCGGTGAGGAGGTGACGCCGGAGGTCATGGCTGATAATGGGTTGATCAAGGACCTGAAGAGCCCTGTCAAGGTCCTGGGTCGTGGAGATCTGGACGGCCCCATGGTCGTGAAGGCTCACCGGTTCTCGGACTCCGCGCGCCAGAAGATAGAGGCCGCCGGCGGCAGCGTGGAGGAGATCGCTTCTTGAGGCAGGCGCAGGCAGCCAGGCAGCAGGAGGTCACCAGGCCGCAGCTCATCCAGTCGATGATCGACGCGATGAGCATACCCGACCTGCGCTCGAAGATACTCTTCACGCTGGCGATGCTCGTGGTCTACAGGTTCGTGGCCCACGTGCCGGTGCCGGGCGTCAACGTGCAAGCCCTGTCGCAGTCATTCGAACAGGAGGCCATACTCGGCTTTCTGAATCTCTTCAGCGGCGGAGCGCTTGCGTCCATGAGCGTCGCGGCGATGGGAGTCTACCCCTACATCACGTCGTCCATCGTGATGCAGATACTCACGCCCGTCCTGCCACAGCTCAAGGCCCTCTCCCAGGAGGGAGAGTACGGTCGGCAGCGCATCAACCAGATCACCCACTGGCTCACCGTGCCGATAGCGTTCTTCCAGTCCTGGGGGACCCTTACGTTCCTGCGCCAGTCGCCCGTCTTCCCTGACTTCGCATTCGGACTCAACCTGCCCACCGCGGCGATGCTGATCTCCATGGTGGCGGGGACGATGTTCTGCGTCTGGCTCGGTGAGCTGATCACCGAGAAGGGCCTGGGCAACGGGATATCGCTGATCATATTCGGAGGCATAGTGGCCGGTCTGCCCAATGTCGTGGGCCGCGGATTCCTGGAGCGCGACGAGGCCGGCGGCCTGCTGATGCTCGCGGGATTCGGTCTTGCCATCATCTACGTCATCGTGCTCTTCACCGAGGCCCAGCGGCGCATACCCGTGCAGTACGGGCGGAGCGTGTTCAGGGGCGGAAGGATGCAGCGCCAGAGCGGTGCGACGTTCCTGCCTCTCCGGGTGAACTCGGCCGGTATGATCCCGCTCATATTCGCCTCGTCCATGATGATCCTGCCGATTACCGTCGCGAGCTACTTCAGTAATCCGATGAGCGACAGCTTCATCGTGTCGTTCATGCGCTTCCTGTCGGACTCGCTGGACCCGACCAAGTTCCCGTACTACGTGGGTCTGTTCATCCTGGTAGTAGCGTTCACGTTCTTCTACACGATGGTCGTGTTCCAGCAGCAGAACCTGGCAGAGAACCTGCAGCGCAACGGCGGGTTCATACCGGGCATACGCCCCGGCAAGCCCACACAGGAATACCTGAACCGCGTTATCGTCAGGATAACCTGGGGAGGCGCCCTCTTTCTCGGCGGCGTGGCGATCTCCCCCTGGTTCGTGACCCAGGCGACGGACGTGAGAGCCCTCACCATCAGCAGCTTCAGCCTGTTGATTATGGTGGGCGTCGCGCTTGACACTATGCGGCAGCTCGAAGCGCAGTTGATGATGCGCAACTACGAAGGCTTCATCCGGTAACGGCTTGAAGCTGATCCTCCTGGGACCGCCCGGCGCCGGGAAGGGCACCCAGGCAGCCATGATTGCGGAAGAAAAGGGAGTGCCCAGGGTCTCCTCGGGGGACCTGTTTCGGGACCACCAGAGTCGCGATACCGAGTTGGGGCGCCTCGCCAAGTCCTACATGGCGCGAGGCGTGTATGTACCGGACGACGTGACGATTGCGATGGTGATGGACTGGATAGACGGCCAGGAGGGCAAGGGAGGCTATCTGTTGGACGGCTTCCCGAGGACCCTCGCCCAGGCCGAGGCGCTGGACGAGGCCGTCAAGGACAAGGGAGGCATAGACGTAGCTCTGAACATAAGGGTCGGGACGGGCGAGCTGGTGAACCGGCTGTCCACCAGGCTCATCTGCCGTGGCTGCCAGGTCACCTTCAGCCGTGGTTCCGTTGCAGGCGATTCGTGCGAGACGTGCGGAGGGGAGCTGTACCAGAGGGAGGACGACAGGCCCCAAGCCATCGCCAAGAGGCTGGAAACTTACTTCGGGGAGACCGAGCCGCTGGTCGACTACTACCGCAGGGCAGGCGTCCTGCGCGAGGTCGACGGCGAGGGAACTGTCGAAGAGGTAAGGAAGGCCATTGGGACGGCCCTGAGCTGAGCCCCAGCAAGGGAGAAACAGGCAATCAATCGAACGGCTTCCATAGGCGGCGTGGGGACTTCCGGGGTGACCATCAAGTCTGCCTCGGAGCTGGACTGCATGCGCAGGGCCGGGGAAGTCGTGCGTAGTGCGAAGAAGAAGATGCGTGAGGAGATACGACAGGGCGTGACCACGGCCGATCTGGACAGGTTGGCAGAGCGAGAGATAAGGGCGCTCGGGGCGGTGCCGGCCTTCAAGGGACTGTACGGCTTCCCAGCGACTATCTGCGCGTCCCTGAACGACGAGGTCGTGCATGGCATCCCCTCGGACCGGGTGATTAGGGATGGAGACATCGTGAGCATAGACGTTGGTGCGGTAGTGGACGGGTTCTACTCCGACAGCGCCTTCACAGTCGCGGTGGGCAGGGTAGACAAGCGCAAGCAGGACCTGGTCGACGATACGGCCGAGTCCTTGCAGCGCGGGATTGCCCAGGTGAAGCCAGGGGCTCGCGTTGGAGACATCTCTTCGGCAGTGCAGCGATACGCAGAGGCCCGGGGGTACGGAGTAGTCAAGCAATACGTTGGACATGGCATTGGCAGGGCCCTGCACGAGGACCCGCCGATCCCAAACCACGGACCGCCGGGCAGGGGCCCACTGCTGAGAGAAGGCATGACCATCGCCATAGAACCGATGCTGAATCTGGGCTCATGGGAGACCGAGGTGCTGGACGACAATTGGACCGTGGTCACGGCTGACGGCGAGCTGTCTGCCCACTTTGAGCACACGGTCGCAATAACGGGTCAGGGCGCCGAGGTGCTAACCTAGAGGGAGAAGATTTGCCCAAATCAGAGGCAATAGAGGTCGAAGGCGTCGTCTCGGAGTCGCTGAGAGACGCAACGTTCAGAGTCGAGCTGGCGAACGGCCACGAGGTGATGGCCAAGATATCCGGCAGACTCCGTGTCAACTACATACGCGTGCTGCCCGGCGACAGGGTCCTGGTGGAGCTGTCGCCGTACGACCTGTCCCGAGGCAGGATCACATACAGGTTCTCGACTGGCGGCCCCAGGCGCACCGGCGGCTCCAGGAGGAGGTGACCATGAAGGTATCGGCTTCGGTAAAGAAACGATGTGCGAAGTGCAGGGTGATCAGGCGGCGGGGCCGTGTGATGATCATCTGTGAAAACCGGCGGTGCAAGCAGCGACAGGGCTGAGCGGAGGTCCAGGAGGAGACTTATGGCTATCGTCTCGGGAGTGAACATCCCCGACGACAAGCGCGTAGAAATCTCTCTGCGGCGCATATACGGCATTGGCCCGGCCCAGGCCAAGGACGTGGTCGACAAGGCCGGCATCGTTGGCAATCCCCATGTCCGCGACCTGACGGAGTCGGACCTCACCCGCATCAGGGAGATAGTCGACCGCGAAAAGAAGGTCGAGGGCGACCTGCGGCGCGAAGTCAACATGAACATACGGCGCCTGATCGACATAGGCAGCTACAGGGGCTTCAGGCACCGCAGGGGTCTCCCCGTGAGGGGCCAGCGCACCCGCACCAACGCCCGTGCCAAGCGCCCGAAGCGCGTCCCCGTAGCAGGACGGCGCCACACAACGACGAGGACGTAGGAGAACAGCGATATGCCAAGGAAGCCGCGTACGAGACGTCGGGTACGGAAGAACGTGCCGGTGGGGCGGGCGTACATTCAGTCCACCTTCAACAACACCGTCATTACCCTCACCGACCCGCAGGGAAACCCCATAGCCTGGGGAAGCGCCGGCACTGCCGGGTTCATAGGTTCACGAAAGTCCACCGCCTTCGCCGCGCAGCGGGCCGCCGAGAATGCGGCCAGGAGGGGACTCGAACAGGGACTCCGCCAGGTGGACGCCTTCGTGCGCGGGCCGGGCGCAGGCCGCGAGGCCGCCATACGGACGCTGCAGTCGGCCGGCATGAGGGTGACCAGCATTCGAGACGTTACTCCGGTGCCGCACAACGGCTGCAGGCCCCGCAAGCGTCGAAGGGTATAACCGAGGCTACGGGGCAACACCAGGGAAGGACCAGCGAGACCAAGAATGGCAAGATACACAGACCCAGTCTGCCGGCAGTGCCGGCGAATAGGCGAAAAGCTATTCCTGAAAGGCGACCGGTGCTACTCGCCGAAGTGCGCCGTGGAGCGCCGCAAGCGCCCCCCCGGAGAGCAGGTGCCGCGGCGCAGGCGTGCCTCGGAATGGGCGATTCAGCTCAAGGAAAAGCAGAAGGCGCGCTTCACCTACGGGGTGCTCGAGCGCCAGTTCAGGGGCTACTACGATGTCGCCCGCGAACAGACCGGCGCAACGGGCGACCTCATCCTGCAGATGCTGGAGAGCCGCCTGGACAACGTCATATACAGGCTCTCGTTCGTGGACTCGCGCCGGCAGGCGAGACAGCTGGTGAACCACGGCCACTTCACTGTCAACGGCAGGAGGATGGACGTGCCCTCATACAGGGTGAAGCCCGGAGACAACATCGCCTGGAAAGCGGTGAACGACTCTAAGCCGCGCTTCATCGAGGCTCTGACCGAGGATATCCCCAAGCGTCCGGTCCCCAGCTGGCTGCGCCTCGACCCGGCCGCATTGACGGCGGAGGTCGTTGACCTGCCGGTGGTGACTGAGATCGACACGGGTATCGACTCACGCCTCATAGTTGAGTTCTACTCGAGATAGCTTGGGAGCAGTGCCTCCCGGGAGGGGGCTTCCAACGAGCCGATAGGAGATTCCACCATATGCTCAACTTCCAAACGTTCGCGCCGGATGATGTCCCCGAAGAAGGGGCTGAGATTCTGCTGGACCCGACCATAGAGGTCGAGGAAGCGGACGAACAGTATGGCAAGTTCGTGGCCGGTCCCCTTCCCAAGGGTTACGGGATGACATTGGGGAACCCGCTCAGGCGCGTCCTTTACAGCTCTCTGCCAGGGACCGCAGTGACCTCCGTCAAGATCGAGGGCGTGCTCCACGAGTACGCCACCATTCCACACGTCAAGGAAGAGGTCTCGGAGATACTCCTGAACATCAAGGGCATCCGACTCAGGTCCGAAGTGGACAGGCCCGGCAAGCTCAGGCTGGAGGTTGCCGGTAGGGGCGAGATATGCGCCGGCGACATCATGGCCTCGTCCGACTATGAGGTGGTGAATCCCGATCTGCACATCGCGACCTTGGACTCGGACCAGGCCAAGCTCTCCGTGGAATTCAACGTGGAGCGAGGCACCTCATACAAGGAAGCGGAGGGCGAAGGCCTCCCTATCGGCGTACTCCCGGTGGACGCGATCTACGGCCCGGTCCGCAAGGTCCGGTACCACACAACCGAGAACATCAGGGTGGGCCAGAGGACCGACCTGGAGCGCCTGACGATAGAGGTCTGGACGGACGGCTCCATCTCGCCCATCAGGGCGCTCCAGCAGGCCGGCAACGAGCTGGTCACTCGGTTCTTCCTCTTCGCCAATGCCGAGCGCGTAGTCGAAGGGGACGGGACCCAGCCCGTTGCACTCCAGATATCCCCGGAGATGTACAGCGTGCCGGTCGAGCAGCTGGAGCTGTCGTCCCGGACCTTGAACTGCCTCAAGCGGGCGGGCCTGGACCAGGTTGGACATATACTGGAGATGAAGCCGGAAGACCTCCTGGAGATCAGGAACTTCGGCGAGAAGTCGCTGCGCGAGCTCTATGACAAGCTGCGGGAGTCGGACCTGCTTCCGCCCGCCCTGGATCCTGAGCTCTCGAACAAGGACGATGAGGACGAGCCCGAGAAAGAGGCCGTAGAGGTAGCTGCGGAGCGGGAGGAGAAGCCCGACGACAAGGACGGCGATGACGGCGACGTGGCGTCGGGTGTCGATGCAATCTTCTCCCAGATCGAAGGACTTGGTGACGAATAATGAGACACAGGCTGTCAGGTAGAAAGCTGGGGCGGCCAACCGCGCATCGCATGTCGATGCTGCGGACGGCAGTGACGGACTTGCTCAGGTACGAGTCCGTCAAGACCACGGAGCCCAAGGCCAAGGAGATAAGGCGCCTCGCCGAGAAGACCATAACGCGGGGCAAGAAAGGCGACCTGCACAACAGGCGGATGGCCGCCGCTTTCCTGACCGACGAAAGCGTAGTCCGCAAGCTCTTCGATGAGCTGGGGCCGCGCTACGAGGACAGGAACGGCGGGTACACGCGAATAGTCAAGCTGGGCATGCGCAAGGGCGACGCGGCCGAAATGGCCCTGATAGAGCTGGTGTCCTAGCTTCGAGTCCCTTCCCCGAGGGGGAGGGGTAGGATGGGGGCTGATGAGGCTCGCTCTCGTCGTAGAGTACGACGGCACCGGCTACAGCGGCTTCCAGTATCAGCCCAACGCACCGTCGATTCAGGAGGAGCTGGAAAAGGCAGTAGAGAAGCTGACAAGAGAAAGGGTGAGGGTGGTCGGCGCCGGAAGGACGGACGCCGGAGTCCATGCCGCCGGGCAGGTCGTTGCTTTCGACACCTCGGCCCCCTACGGGCCCGACCGGTTCGTAGGCGCGCTGAACCACCACCTGCCGGACGACATCGCCGTCAGGGGTGCATACGAGGTATGCAGCGCATTCGACCCGCGCCGGATGGCAGTGAGCCGCAGGTACGTGTACACCATCCTGCGAGCCGCCGTACGCTCACCCCTCCAAAGGCGCGGCACCCACCGGGTTTCGTCGGGTCTGGACGTAGAGGAGATGCGAGCGGCCGCAGGACTGTTTGTGGGCGTTCACGACTTCCGGAGGTTCAGCGGCCCGCTCGAAGTCCCCGGGGCTAGCACCGTCAGGGAGATATTCGATGCGCAGGTCCGCGAGTCTGGCGACAGGATCGAATTCCAGGTAGAGGGGAACGCCTTCCTGCCCCACCAGGTCAGGCGCATGGCCGGGGCTCTCGTGGATGTTGGGCTGGGTCGGCTGTCGAGGGACGATTTGGAGAAGATGATCGCAGGCGAACAGACGAAGGCGACGGCCCGCAGCCTACCGGCCAAGGGACTGTGCCTCGCAGAAATAAAGTACGCCGGGTTCCCGCCCGGCTCGGTGAAAGAGCAATGACAACGAACGCAAAGACAAAGAAGAGACCGGCCGACACGGCAGCGTGGCATGTCGTAGATGCCGCCGACAAGACACTGGGGCGCCTGGCCAGCGAAATCGCCGTGCTGCTCCAGGGTAAACACAACCCGACCTACGTGACATACCTGAACACGGGCGACTTCGTGGTCGTGATCAACGCCGAGAAGATCAGCGTTACCGGCAAGAAGCTCGAACAGAAGAAGTACTACCGTCACAGCGGCTACCACGGCGGCCTGACGGAACAGACCCTGTCGACCGTGCTGGACAAGCACCCCACGCGGGTCGTGAAGGGCGCGGTCAAGGGCATGCTCCCCAAGAGCACCCTCGGCAGGCGCATGCTGTCCCGGCTGAAGGTCTACGCAGGCAGCGAACACCCCCACGAGGCGCAGATCAGGGCCCAGGAAAAACGAGCCGCCAAAGCCGCGCCGGCTCTTCCCCCCGAGGGGGAAGATTGAGATGGGGGCTCTCGGCCTGAATGAAAGAGTTGGCCATGTCCCCCAAGGCGCCCTGAGTACTAGGAGGAAGCCCAGTTGACCCAGGAACACTACTACTACGGTACCGGTCGCAGGAAGTCGTCGGTTGCCCGCGTAAGGCTCTACTCCGAGCGCGGCGCAATGATCGTGAACGGCAAGCCCATGGAGGAGCTATTCACCTGGAAGTCCTGGCAGGACGAGGTGATGGAGCCCTTCCGCGTCACCAACACATCGGGCCAGTTCAGGATCGTCGCGAAAGTCTCCGGCGGCGGCGTGGTGGGTCAGGCCGGTGCTATGCGCCACGGCATCTCGCGCGCTCTCCTCGAGGCGGACCCGAACCTGCGCCCAGTCCTGAAGAAGGCCGGGCTGCTGACCCGCGACGCGCGCGAAAAAGAGAGCAAGAAGTACGGCCTCAAGCGCGCCCGGAAAGCCGAGCAGTGGACCAAGCGCTAACCGCCTGAGAGACTACCTCAAGCGTTTCCGGCGAGTCCCTTGACTAGGCGAGGTCCTGAATGGCAGTGAAGGCAGCGTAACCGTTCGCCCTGAGCCTGTCGAAGGGCAGTGCTCCGCTAATCCAGGTTGCTCGGGAGTGCAAATAAGCGGGGCCCTGCTATCGGGAACTAGCATCTGTGGCCGTGAGCGTCAGTACGTCCCGCTAAGCGTAGAGGCCGGCTGGATCCCCGCCACGAGCTCGCGCCTCTCTCCCGCTATCTTGCGGAAGTCGCACTCGACCTGCAGCCCGTGCCAGAACTCGTCCGACTGGCCGAAGAAGGCCCCAAACCTGATCGACATGGCCGGGGTGATCGACCGCCTCCCGTGGACGATCTCGTTGACGGCGCGCGGGGACACGCCGATCGCGCGCGCCATCGCATTCTGAGAAATCCCCATCGGCCTCAGGTATTCCTCCAGAAGTATCTCGCCCGGTGTAATGGGATTGTCCATGCGTATAGCGTATAACGTTATGGGGGTGTTTTCAATGGTAGTCGACGATGGATACCTGCGTGGGGCCGGAGTCGGTCCATCGGAAGACAATGCGCCACTGATCGTTGACTCTGACAGAGTGGAATCCTGAGAGATCACCTCTAAGCCGCTCAAGACGATTCCCTGGTGGGACCGCCAAGTCGCCAAGAACGCGAGCTTGGTTCATCTGGATCAGCTTTCTGAGGGCAACCCGGGCGATGCTTGAGAACCTGCGGCTACGCTCAGAATAGAAGAACTCTTCAGTATCCCTATCGCCGAAGGACTGAATCAAGAACGGGTTCTGTGTGGCACCGGACTTTCAGTTGGGAAGTAGGGCCCTAGTACATCCCGATCTGGTGGTGCTTGCCCTCGGTCTTGATCGACGGCGCCAGCACTATGTCGGCCGAGTGCATGTCGCGGATGTTGAACGCGCCCACCATGCCCATGCACACTTCCAGGGCCCCCACCAGGTTCTGGGTCCCGTCGGGCTTGGACGTCGGGCCGTACAGGATCTCCTTCAACGAGCCCTCTACGCCAACATCCACGCGCACGCCCCTCGGCAGCGCCGGATGCGGGCTCGCCATGCCCCAGTTATAGCCCTTGCCGGGCGCCTCCTCCGACTGGGCGAGCGGCGTGCCGATCATCACGGCGTCTGCGCCGCAGGCGAATGCCTTGCACAGGTCGCCGCCCGTCCGGATGCCGCCGTCGGTGATAATGGGCACGTAGCGCCCCGTCCGCCTGTGGTACTCGTCCCTGGCCGCCGAGCACTCTATCGTAGCGGTAACCTGGGGCACGCCCACGCCGGTCACCTCTCGGGTCGTGCAGGCCGCTCCCGGCCCGACGCCGACCAGCACCCCGTGGATGCCTGTCTCCATCAGCTCCAGCGCCACCTCGAACGTGACGCAGTTCCCGACGATAACCGGGACGTTGATCATCTCCAGCAGGTCCGAGAAGACGAGCCCGCGCTTGCTCTTCGAGACGTGCCGCGCTGTCGTCACGGTCGACTGGACGACGATGGTGTCGGCCCCGGCCTCCACGGCCACTGGCGCCAGCCGCTTCGTGCTTGCCGGGGTAACAGAAACGGCGCACTTGGCGCCGCTGGACTTGATCTCCTCGACCCTGGTCCCGATCAGGTGCTCCTGGATCGGGGCCGTGTAGACCCTCTGGAGAACGTTGGTGGCCTCCTCCTTGGGCGCCTCCACGATCTCCTCGAGCATGGCGTTGGAGTCCTCGTACCTAGTGTGGACTCCCTCCAGGTTCATCACCGCCATTCCGCCCAGCTCGTCGAACTTCGCCGCGAAGGAAGGGGATACGATAGCGTCCATCGCGGCGGCCATGACCGGCATGGACATCGTCATGCCGTCGATGGAGAACTCGGTGCTGGTCTGGTCGGGGTTGATGGTAAACGAGCCGGGAGCGATGGCGACTTCGTCGAACCCGTACGCCCGCCGGACCTCTTTGAACCTGGGTGCTTCCATGCGAGCCGCCTCCCGGACGTTTCCCGAAATTATAGTGTTTTCGGGCTCAGACGGTCAAGAAACGGCCAGCTTCACAGACACATCGGAACGGCCCGCTAGACCGTGACGGTCCCCGGCGATTTGGCAGCTATTTCCACCTCGACCATGTCCACGATTGACTCGGGAGATGGCCCTGTCACGCCCTCCTCGGCGAGGAGATCGTTGTGGCATACCATCGCTTCTTCTGCGGACATCCGGGGCACCGGTACCGGTTCGCCGTCCTCCATGATCCCCTCGATGTGGAAGACGATTGCCTCACGTATCATCTGCTGCATCTCGTCCCAGGTATCGCCCGTGCTGATGCAGCCGGGTAGGTCAGGCACATAGGCGCAATAGTTGTTTGGCAGCCGCTCGAAGACCACCGCGTAGCTCAGCTTCATTGACTCGGCTCCCTGATTCCCGCCTGGCTCATCCCTTACTCGCTCGCGTATCGCTAATCCTGCGGTCGTGGAACAGGTAGTGGTTGGCGTATCCCGCGTAGCCCCGGAAGCGCTCCATCGCCCACAGGCGCATCTTCGTCCGCGGGATACTGGCACCCTCCAGATACCACTCGCGCATGGCCTTGTCGATCCACGTGTCGACGGGAAACGCGTCGGGCTTGTCCAGCGAGAACAGCATCACGCAGTTGGCTACCTTGTCCCCCACGCCGTCCAGGGAGACCAGTGCCTCGAGCGCGGTCTCGTACGGCGCCTCGCGCAGCGACATCAGGTCCACCTCGCCGCCCGCGACGCTGCGGGCCGTGGCTTCGATGTACTCGGCCCTGTAGCCCAGCCCCAGCTCCCTCATCCGCAGCGCGGCCCCGTCCGCCGCAAGCGCCTCGGGCGTCGGGAAGGCGTACAGGTGGTTCGAGCTCCCTTCGATGGGAGCCCCGAACGACTCGCATATGGACTCGATGTTCCCGGTAATCCGGGGAATGTTCGACGCCGACGAGCAGATGAACGACACCAGGCACTCCCACGGGTCCTGGCGCAGCACCCTCATGCCGCGGTGCCGGTCGATAGCGTCCCGCAGCCTGTCGTCGAACGACATCGCCCGGTAGATGCCCTCGATGTCTGCATCGAGGTTCAGGTAGTCCCTGAGCCGCAGGGCTAGCTCCTCGTCGCCGTCCTGGGCTGCGTCGATCTCCACGCCCTCAGGCGCGCCGCGGATACGCACGGCTTTGCCTGACACCACGCCCCTGAACCAGCCGTCCTCGGCCCTCCAGCGAAATGCCTGGCCGCTGAACAGGGTGCTCTGCAGGTCGAGGGGCCCGTCGTGGTGTAGGATCACGGCGCCTGGAGCCACCTGCGAATCTCGCCCGGCATCTCGTACAGCGCCGGTGTCCTCCGGGTCGCGGGCGGCAGCGAGTCCAGGAACGCCCTGCCGTAGCGCCGCGACACCGCCCTCTTGTCCAGGATGACGGCGACGCCCCGGTCCCTGCTCGTCCGTATGAGACGCCCGAAGCCCTGCCGGAGACGCAGTATCGCCTGCGGCACCGCGTACTCGTCGAAGGCCCGCTCGTACAGCTCCGACCGCGCCGAGAAGACAGGGTCGCTCGGCACGGAGAACGGGAGCCGCGCCACCAGCAGCACCTTCAGCGCGTCACCCGCCAGGTCTACGCCTTCCCAGAACGACGCCGTTCCC
Source organism: Dehalococcoidia bacterium (assembly GCA_965204975.1). Lineage (GTDB taxonomy): Bacteria > Chloroflexota > Dehalococcoidia > Lucifugimonadales > CAJWER01. The sequence continues at coordinate 1,862,374 of OZ242024.1, read as the reverse complement.
AGCAGCACCGACTTGGGGTTCTCCACGAATCTCCGCACTAGCTGATATGGGGTTCCATCCACACCCTGCGCCAGCACCTCCAGTCCCTGCGCCTCGAGGCTGCCCCTGATGGCCTTGGACGTGCTCTGGAGCGATGCGTGGGATGTAAAAAGCGCCATCGTCGCCCCACCGGCTGCCAGGGCCGCGTCCATCACCGCCTGCTCGACCGCCGCTTGGTAGTCCCACGCCGACGGCTCAGGCATGTCGTTCGGCACACACAGCAGCGCGGCCTTTGGGTAGTCGAACGGCGACCCCAGGCGGAGCTCGTTGGCATCTGCGAATCCCGTGCGCTCGATGATGTGCCCGAACCCCTCCTTGGTGCTCAGAGTCGCCGATGTGAGCACCACGGCCCGGCGCTGCGAATAGACCAGCTTCTCCAGCAGGTCGCCCACGTGGACCGGCGCCATGTTCACCTCTAGATCGCTGGAGCGCGATGAGCGGCTCAGCCAGTAGATGCCGTTCTCCTCCGGGTGCGGGACCGCCTCGCGCAGCCTGGTCCTGATCTCCCGCGTCCTCTCGCGCAGGCCGAACGTCTCCATCACCAGCGCGTCGTAGTCCAGTATCTCCGCGTCTTCGAGTCCCTCCAGCGCCGTGAACAGGTCGGAGGTCGCCGAGTCCAGCTCCGCGAGAGCCGCGTCCGCGTCCTCCCACGCTATCTCCGCCTCCGACCACGCGGGCTGGCCGCGCGTGGAAGCCGTGATGCGAAGCTCCTGCCCGAACCTCGACTGCGCCCCGGACGCGGCCGGAAGAAGCCGCTGCAGGATGCCGAACAGCTTCGCCATGCCCTCCCGCACTGAGGGAAGCGCTGCGATTGTCCGCTGTGCCGCCTCGTCCAGAGAGTCGCGCCGGGTCTGCGCTGCCGACGAGCTCCTCAGTGCGAGGGTAGCCCTGTTGAGCAGGCCCCTCTCGCCCGCCAGCAGGTCGAGATGGTCCTCGAGCCCTGCCTGGCTTATCTGGAAGCCCATGTGGTCGGTCGCCACACCCTCCAGGTGCTGGGCCTCGTCCACGATCAGCACGTCGTGCTCCGGGATCGCAGCCCCTCCTGTCAGGATGTCCGTGACCAGCAGCGCGTGGTTGACGATCACCACGTGCGCCGCTGCGGCCTTGTCCCGGGCGTGGCGCAGGAAGCACGCGCCGCTGACGCCATTGCAGTCAAGCGCGCCCTGCGCCGAGACGCGGTCCCACGGCGTCCAGCCACCTCCCATCAGGTTCAGCTCGCTCCGGTCGCCCGTGCCTGTCGACTGCATCCACACCAGCAGCTTGGACAGCATCCGAGCCTCTTCGGCCGATACCGCATCGGACGACCGCAGCGACGACCATCGCTTCAGGCACATGTAGTTGTTACGCCCCTTCAGCAGGCTGTAGCGAAACTCGTCGACGGGCACGCCGTCGACGCCTCCCAGCGCCTCGGCCACTGCCGGAACGTCCTTGCTCAGCAGCTGCTCCTGCAGGTTGATCGTGTTCGTGGACACCACTACCCGCACATTGTTCCTCAGCGCGTACAGCGCGGCCGGGAGGAGGTAGGCCATCGACTTGCCGACGCCCGTTCCCGCCTCGACGATCAGCCGGCCGCCATCGTTGATGGTCCGGGTGACCGCCTCAGCCATCGCAGCCTGCTCGGCCCGCTCCTCATACCCGGCCATCGTCTGCGACACCGGGCCGCCCCGGCTCAGCAGCGCCCTGACCTGGTCGACCCCGACCGGCTGCGGGACCTGGTTGGGGACCAGCGCCCGGTTGCGCTTGAGACGCTCCCGCAGGGACGCAATGTCGATGCCCGTGACGCTGGCCTGGGCGCGGCGCTCCGTGTCCGGCGTGGGCGACGGCCTTCCTTCGAGCATCCTGTGCGTCTCGAGTCGGCGCAGCAGGTATGCCAGCACCCACGACGACCGGGAGGCCAGGCGCTGCATCTCGGCCAGCGAATACTCGTCCAGCCGCCCGGCTTCCTCGACCAGCAGGGCAAAGACCCGGCTGGTGACCTCCGCGTCTCCCAGCGCCCGGTGTGGGCTGTCGTGGGAAATGCCCAGCGTCGCCGCTATCTTCTCGAGCGAGTACTCCCACGACGGCTTGAGCACGTACGCCAGGTCAAGCGTGTCGGCCTTCGGCCCCGCAAACCTGACGCCCTTGGCGGCCAGGAAGTCCAGGTCGAAGTCGAGGTTGTGTCCGACGACGGGCAGCCTGCCCACGAACGACTCCAGCCTGCCCGCAACCCTGGAGAACGGGGGGGCCGCGTCCACCTCCTCCTGGCTGATGCCCGTGTATCTCCTGATGAAGGCGCCGAGCTGCCGGTTCGGGTTCACCAGCGAGTGGAAGGTGTCGAGGGTCTCCGATCCCCTGAACCGGACGGCCGCGATCTCGATGATCTCGTCGTCCTCGGCAGAGAGCCCCGTCGTCTCCACGTCCAGCGCTACCCACTCCTCCTCCAGCGGGTGAGTCCCAGCCTCAAACATGGAAAGAGGCTGCAGCGGTGCTCTGGGTGGCTCGGGTAGTGTCAATGCAGTGCGTGGGCGGACCTCTCCCCCCAAATTCGGAGGAAGATTGGGCCTGCCCTGAGCCTGTCGAAGGGATGGCGGTCCTTAGGGCCGATGGAGAGGACTCGGTTCACGCCGGCAATTGTATTGCCCCGTGCCACGCCGGTCAAACGGCTGTTCTAGCCATGAACGGCAGCAGCCAGCCGAAGTTCCCCGCGAACACGACGATCAGCACCGCCGCGCCGGTGGGCATCCGGCGCAGGACCACGACGATTGGCGCGGCGACGCATGCGGCGAACATCACCACTGCGACCGTGAACACCAGGTTCTGGCTCCCCAGCCCGCCCCCCGGGAACGCCTCGAAGCTCACTCGGTACATCAATCCCGCCACACCGCCGACTATCGTCCACAGCGGGTACGACACCGCCAGCAGCCCCATAGTCATCTTCATGGGCGAGACTCGCTCCAGGAGGTCCTGGAATCCGGGCGAGGGGTCCTTCGCCATGAAGAACAGCGCCAGCGGCCCCACGGTCATCGTCACCGACGCCATCAACAGCCCGCTGAACACCCCCGCAATGACGTAGCTCATCGCATCTGGGAAGGGCCGAGACGGGTAAACGAGCGTCGTTCCCGCGAAGGCGGGAACCCAGGGGGGCGGATGGGTGGGGTTCCCCACCCCCTCTCCCTCGACGGGAGAGGGCTGGGGTGAGGGTGAGCCTTCCCCCTCTCCCTCGACGGGAGAGGGCTGGGGTGAGGGTGAGCCTTCCCCCTCTCCCTCGACGGGAGAGGGCTGGGGTGAGGGTGAGACGCCCCGACTCCACTCACCGATCGGCCTCAGGCTGAACGGTCGACACCAGTTGCGCGTTCCACCCCCGCATGCTCCTCAGCAGCAGCGAGATGGCCGTCCCCTGGTCTCTGCGGGGCATCGGAGCGTACAGCGAGGGCCCGCTGCCTGCCATGTGGATCTCCTGCGCCCCGAAGCTGCCCAGCGCATCCCTGTACTCCTCCAGCCCGTCGTACGCCTCTATCGCGACCTCGTCGAATGTGTTGTAGAGAAACTCGGCCGGCACGTCTCCCCCTCCGCGGATCCGCGCCTCCAGCTTCCGCGTCAGCAGCCCGCCCGTGTAGTGCGCTGGCTTGACCATCGAGTACATCGCCGCCGTCTTGTTGGCCATGGGGATCTTGATGCAGACGAGTACGAGCCATGACTGGTCTACCGGAGGGAGCGGTCTCACTCTCTCGCCTCGACCCGACACCATAGCCGTGCCGCCGCGGACGAAGAACGGCACGTCCGAGCCCAGCTCTGCCCCCAGCCAGGCCAGCTCGCCATCGCTCATCCCCAGCCCCCACAGCCTGTTCAGCCCAACCAGGACCGCCGCCGCGTTGCTGCTCCCGCCCCCCAGTCCCGAAGCCTGCGGAATCTCTTTCTCGATGCCGATCGACGCTCCCTGGGTTGTACCGGAGCGCTCGGCCAGCAGCACCGCGGCCCGGTACGCCAGGTTGTGCTCGACGGGTACGCCCGGCAGTGCAGGGGAGAGTGTGATCTCGTCGGCGGGCTCAACCGCTACCGTGTCGTGCAGGCTCACCGTCTGCATGATGCTCACGATCTCGTGGTATCCGTCCGCCCGCTTCCCGAGCACCTCGAGCGTGAAGTTCACCTTAGCGTATGCCGGAATCTCGATTCTCACGACCCGTCTCCGGAGCGCCAGGCGTCGTAGAGCTGTCCCCACTCGGCCACCGTCAGCGTCTGGGGGCGCCGCGAGGGATCGATACCCGCCTCGATGAGGACCGGCTCCGACTCGGCTCCGGCGATCCCCAGCCCGTTGGCCAGCGAGTTCCGTATCTGCTTCCTCGGCGCGCTGAACCCCGCCCGCACAACCTCGAAGAAGCCTTCGGGAGAGGCGAATGGCGCCACCGGGGCGTCGTACACGTCGATCCGGACCACCGACGACCACACCTTGGGCGCAGGCCTGAACGCGCGCGGCGGAACGTGGCACACCACCCTAGGGCTTCCGTACACCTGCGTCGCCACCGACAGCAGCCCCATCTTCCCCTGCCTCGCCGTCATCGTCTGCGCCACCTCGCGCTGCACCATAACCACCATTATCTCAGGCTTGTGCTCTGCTTCGAGAAACCGTCGAACGATGGGCGATGCTGCATAGTAGGGCAGGTTGGCGACCAGCTTGTACGGCGTAGCTTCTTCGACCAGCGACTCCACCGGCACCTCCCGGGCATCCGCGCAGATGACCCGGACGCCGGGCAGGCCCTTGTCGTCGAGCTCCGTTGCCAGCGCCTCGTCCAGCTCCACCGCGACGACCGAACCCGCGTGCTCGGCGAGGGACCGTGTCAGGAAGCCCCTGCCGGGGCCGACCTCCACGACTGTGTCTTCGGGCGACAGGTCTGCGGCCGAGGCTATGCGGCTGCGCACTCCCCCGTCGACCAGGAAGTTCTGGCCGAGGCTCTTCCTCGCCCTGCGGGGGGGTGTGGACGGTGCGGCGTCGGGTCCGCTGCCGGGACCCCGGCGCGTGCCGTCAGCGGGTATCGTCTTCGCTGGAGCCAACGCGCAGCACCTTGAAAGACAGGCCGTGCACCTCCGGTTCGATCCCCCACGCCGACATACCGTTTCGGGGGCGGCTCAAGCCAGGCTGGCCCGCGGCGCCCGGATGCACTGCTTACCGCTGCTTCCTTCCGGACCTGACGGGGTTCACAGGTTTCCGCCGCGCGGGACCCGGCTCTCAGCACCGCCGTCCGAAGGGCAGAGGCCTCGTGAAAGGGACCTCATGGAGGAATTCAGCCTCGCTATAGCGGATTGCGAGTTCAGGGCACCGCTATCTCCCCGCCTAGCACGGCCTCGAACCATACTAGTTTAGCCCCGCCCCACTGTCAACGAACTGCGTGGCTATGTGAGTGTTCAGTCTTCGTGAGTTTCGTACGACTCGCCCTTGGGGCTGAGCGGGGCTCCCCGTCCTCTCCCTCGACGGGAGAGGATTGAGGTGAGGGAGACTCCCCGGCGGCGTAGCCGGCTCCCCATCCCCCATCCCCCTTCACAATTCCTCCCCGGCCCCTGCTCCACATCCCACCATCCCTGTTCCACATCCGTCCATCGCCGCTCCACATCCGTCCATCGCCGCTCCACATCCGTCCATCGCCGCTCCACATCCGTCCATCCCTGCTCCACATCCGTCCATCCCCTCCCACTCCGTCGTCCCTGCGCAGGCAGAGCCTGCCCCGTACTTGATACGGGGGACCCAGAGGGGCGGACGGGCGGGATCTCCCCCTCCCCATCATCCCAATCATCCCCATCACAAAAATCACAGTTCAGACCATCCCCCTCTTCCCTCCGCGACCTCCGCGCCCTCTGCGGTTAAATCCCCCCGCCATTTGACTAGCGCGAACGCCTGTGCTATTATCGCCGCATGAACACCTTCACACAAGCCCACCTGGACCTCCGACATCCATCCCCGGCAAAGTCCCCCTGGCTACGACGTAGAACACTCTGGAACAGTTTGGAACAAGATCCGGCAATTCGTTCCATGCTCGGTGCACTGCAGCCCGGCTGGGACATAGGGAGCAGGCTATTGCATCGTGCTATAATCTCCGCCGATTCCCTGCGCCAGTACCTGCTAGGGCGCTTCCAGGAGACTACCCCATGGCCAGAGTCGGCTTCGTCGGTCTGGGACTGATCGGCACCCCCATGTGCATGAACCTCGTGAAGGCCGGGCACGAGGTCACCGTATGGAACCGCACCGCCTCCCGCATGGAGCCCCTCACCGGCGCGGGCGCGTCCACGGCAGCATCGCCGAAAGACGCGGCCGGCGGCAGCGAAATAGTCATCACCTGCGTCTCCGACTCCCCGGACGTCGAGCACGTCATAGTCGGACCCGGCGGCGTAATCGAGGGTGCGGCCCCGGGCACGATAGTGATCGACATGAGCACCATATCCCCCTCGGTGACCCGCTCGATAGCGGAGAGGCTGGGCGAGAAGGGCGTCCGGATGATCGACGCGCCCGTCAGCGGCGGCGTCAACGGCGCCGAGGCCGGCACCCTGTCGATCATGGTCGGCGGCGACAAGGACGACGTGGACCGGGCCATGCCCGTGCTCGAGGCCATCGGCAGCAAGATCACCCACTGCGGCCCGAACGGCATGGGCCAGGTCACCAAGCTCGCGAACCAGGTCGTTGGGCTCGGCAACATGGCCGCGATGTGTGAGGGGCTCGTATTCGCCGCCAAGTCCGGAGCGGACCTCGGCGCGGTACTGCAGGCCATGTCCGGCGGCGCGGCCAACTCCTGGATGATCGAGAACCTCGGCCCGGCCATACTGGACGGCTCCTTCGACCCTGGATTCATGATCAAGCTGGCCCACAAGGACCTCAGGCTGGTCCTGGAGTCCGCCACCGAGATGGGCTTGCCCCTGGTCTCGACCCCGTCCGTCACACAGATGTACAGGGCCGCGATAGTCGCGGGCCACGGCGAGGACGGTATCCAGGGCTACGTCAAGGTCCTGGAGGCCCTGGCCGACGTGGAGGCCCGATCGCAGTAATGCGAGTCCTGATCGACAGCCTCGAGGGAGGCGCAAGGAACGCCCGTGGCACAGTCGTAATCCTCGACGTCTTCAGGGCGTTCACCACGGCCGCAGTAGCCTTCTCCCGCGGCGTGAAGGAGATCCTGCTGGTCGCTGAGGTGGACGAGGCCCTGGAGCTGCGCGACCGGGGCTCGGCGGACATCGCCGTGGGAGAGGTCGGCGGCATGATGCCCGGCGGCTTCGACTTCGGCAACTCCCCATTCGAGCTGTCCCAGGCCGACGTGGACGGCAAGACCCTCGTCCAACGTACGTCCGCGGGCACCCTCGGCGTCACCGCCGCGACGAACGCCGACAGGACCTATGTCGCCTCCCTCGTCGTCGCCCGGGCCACCGCCAGGGCCCTGCAACGCGAGGTGCCGGAGCTAGTCACCATCGTCGCGATGGGCGGCGACGCCCTCGAACGCACCGACGAGGACGAGCAGTGCGCGATGTACATCAGGAACCTGGCGGAGGGCCGCAGCCCCGATCCCGACGCCGTCCGGTCCCTCGTGCTCGCCGGCGACCAGGCCGAAAAGTACGCCGACCCGGCCCGCCCTCACTTCCATCCCCAGGACCTGGACTGGGCCCTGCGCGTCGACGCATTCGACTTCGCCATGGCAGTCGAGCGCAGGGACGACCTGCTCGTCGCCCACCGCCTAGACCCCTGACCCGAATTGCCTGGATTATGCCAGATCGTTCGGCCTGAGCCTGTCGAAGGCCAGTGCTCCGCAAGCCCTGATGAACCCGTCTAGCCCAGCATCTCCAGCAGGAGCGCCATCCTGACCGTTAGCGCGTTGCCCGCCTGGCGGTAGAAGGCCAGCCGCGGGTTCTGCACCTGCACGTCGAAGTCCCCGCTGCGCTGCATAGGGTCGAGGATTATGCAGTCCGGCTTAAGGCGCGACATCAGCTCCTCGTCGATCCGCAGCGTGTTCGCTCCCCGCGACCTCAGCAGCTCCGCGTGGGCGAGGGTGCGCGGCCCGTTCAGGTAGATCGCGTCCACCTTCGACAGGGCCCCGGTGTCCGCCGCATCGACGACCTCGAAGCCCACACCCCGCTCCTCACAGTAGCTCACCACGTCCGGGCTGGCCTGGCCGCTGAACGGCATAAGGGTGACGTGTACACCGTCGAACATGGCAAGGCCCCTGAGCAGGGCGCTCACGTTGCGGTGCTCCAGCCGTCCCACGACCGCGACGTTGGTCCCGTCGACGCCGCCAAGCTCGTCGTGAATCGTGTACAGGTCGGCGAGGGCCTGTGTCGGGTGGTCGTCTCCGCTGCCCCCGCTCACTATCGGGAGCGCGTCCGCGCCCGTAGCCGTGTCCAGCACGCCCCGCTCGCTGCTCCTCAGGACCACCAGGTCCATCTGCATGCTGGCCAGCAGGCCGATGACGTTGTCGACGTAGCGTGGCGTGTTGATCGGGAAGAACTGCGACGCGTCCTCCGTGAAGTACGCAGTGCCCCCAAGTATCTCCGCGGCCCGTTCGAAGGAAGTCCTGGTAAGGAAGCTCGGCTCGTAGAAGAGGCAGTAGATGGCCTTGCCCTTCAGTGCGTCCGGCCGGGAATCCCCGTTGCGTATCTGGTCGCAGAGGGGCAGCAGGGTGGACTCCAACCACTCCCGTTCGATCTGGGACGTGCTCGTCAAATGGCGTAGTGAGTTCAACTGGTCACCTTGAATGGATGGAATGACTGCGACAGCCTGGCCGTCTGAGCGACGGGCTCGAGGCCGGTAAAAGCCTCAGCGCCCGATCCCCTTCAGAGGCCCGACGATCGAGTCTGCCAGCCGGGTCTCTATCTCGGGCGATAGCAGGGCCAGGTGGCCGTCGTCGAAGCGTTCGCCCTCCGCAACCATCTTATCGAAATACTCGTCGCGCGTCGCGCGATGGGCGGGGTCGTAGAACAGGTTGGTCAGCTCGTGAGGGTCCTCCTGGAGGTCGTATAGCTCGCAAAGGTCGGACAGGTTCCACACCAGCTTCCACCGCCCGTCCGTCACCATGCGCTGCGAGTAGTGGCCGTTCCAGTCCCCGTGGTACTCGCTGTAGTTCACGTCCTTGTACCATTCGGTCTCGCCCTGCGCCAGCCCCGCCATCGATCGCCCGTCCAGCTCCCCCGAGCCCAGATCCCGGACTCCTTCACCGGACATCAGGTCGACAATCGTAGCGGTCGCGTCCATGAGATTGACCGGCTGGCTGGACCGTTTCACCTTGCTGCCGCCGGGCGGCTTGAACAGCATCGGGACGCGGTATATCTCGTCGTACATGTAGGCGCTCTTGCTGTCGAAGCCGTGTGCCCCGGCCATGTCCCCGTGGTCTGCGGTCAGGATGATTGCGGTGTCGTCGTACAGGCCAAGCTCCTTCAGCGTCCTCACAACCTCGCCGACCTGCGCGTCGACCAGCTCAAGGTACGAGAAGCCGATTGCCAGGGCATTCTTCAGGTCTGAGCCCTTGCCCTCGGGCACGCCGAACTCCTGGACTGCCCGCAGCTTCTTCTGGTTGATCGGCTTGCCCTCGTAGTCGTCGTACCTGTTGGGCCAGTCCGGTATCGAATTGGGGTCGTAGCGTATCCCCCACTCCTCCGGCACCATCCACGGCCCGTGCGGCCCCGGCAGGGACGCATACAGCAGGAAGGGGCGCTCGCCTGAGCGCGACCGGAGGAAGTCGGTCGAATACCTGGCTACCTGCACGTCCGGGAACTCCTCCATCGGCACGTCCAGAGTGCCGGCTGTACCGAACGCGAAGCTCTGGACCAGCGGCCCCAGTGCAGTGCTGGGATGCCCGTGGCCCGTTGCGAACAGCGGTGTGCGTCCGGGGTAGGGAGGTCTGTGGGCATGCTCGAACCGCGTTGCAAACAGGTCCGGCGGCGGCCCGATGTGCCACTTGCCGTAGTACGCCGTCTCGTAGTCCGTCTCGTCCGCCGCCCAGTCCTGCACCATCCTCATGTCCGGCCTCAGGTGGTGGCAGTAGGAGTACCGCGGAGTCGAGTTGTTGAACATGTGGTGCTTGTGGGCATACAGCCCGGTCATCAGGCTCGCGCGGGCGGGTGAGCAGATGGCTGTGGGCGTGTAGCCGTTCTCGAACAGCGTGCCGTCCGCGGCCAGCGCGTCCATGTTCGGGGTGCGAACCATGTCCCCGCCGTAGCAGCCGAGGAGGTCCGGCCTCAGCTGGTCGCAGAAGAAGACGAGCACGTTCGGCCTGGTAGTTCGCCCTTCGATAGCGGTCATCGTCGTGGCCTCCTCTCCCGGTCCCTCAGTCCCGCAGCGGCACCGACCCCGTCGCCAGCCCGTACTCATTGATGACGACTACGCGGTCGTTCCTGTTCCAATGAGTGACCTGCCCGTCCTCGAAACGTTCGGCCTCGGACAGCAGCTTCTCCCAGTAGCTGTCCCGGGTCGCCCTGCAGGCAGGCTCGTAGTAGAGGTTCCTCAGCTCGTGCGGGTCCTCGTCGAGGTCGTAGAGCTCGTTCAGGTCGCCGAAGTTCCACACCAGCTTCCACCGCCCGTCCGTCACCATCCGCTGCGAGTAGTGGCCGTACCAGTCCCCGTGGTACTCGCTGTAGTTCACGTCCTTGTACCAGTCCGTTTCGCCCTGCGCCAGCCCCACCATCGACCGGCCGTCCATCTCGCCCGAGCCGATGTCCCGCACCTCTTCCCCTGCCATCAGGTGCGTGACGGTCGCCGTCACGTCCATCAGGTTGACCGGCTGGCCGGCGCGCCTGACGGTGGTGCCGCCCGGCGGCTTGAACAGCATCGGGACGCGGTATATCTCGTCGTACATGTACGCGCCCTTGCTCAGGTAGCCGTGGGAGCCCGCCATGTCCCCGTGGTCGGCGCTGAGGATGATCGCCGTGTCGTCGTACAGGCCAAGCTCCTTCAGGTTGCCCACGATCTCTCCGACCTGCGCGTCGACCAGCTCCAGGTACGAGAAGCACGCCGACAGCAGGTCCTTTAGCGTCTCGTCCCGGCCCTGCTCCTGCCTCAGGTCCTCGTTGATCCGCAGCTTCTTCTGGTTGATGGGCTTGCCGTCGAAGTCGTCGTACCTGTTGGGCCAGTCGGGGATCTCTTTGGGGTCGTACCGGATGCCCCACTCCTCCGGCACCATCCACGGCGAATGTGGCCCGGGCAGGGAGGAGTAGAGCAGGAACGGCCGCTCGCCCGAGCGCGCCTTGAGGAAGTCCGTCGAGTATTTGGCCACCATCACGTCCGGAAACTCGTCCATCGGTATGTCCAGCGTGCCGGCTTTCCCGCCCCCGAAGCTCTGGACGAGCGGCCCCAGCCTGCTGTTCGGATGACCGTGACCCGTCGCGAACGCCGGAGTGCGGCCTGGGTACGGCGGCCTGTGCGCGTGCTCGAACCGCGAGTCGAACAGGTCCTGCGGCGGCCCGATGTGCCACTTGCCGTAGTACGCCGTCTCGTAGTCGGTCTCGTCCGCCGCCCAGTCCTGCACCATCGTCATGTCCGGCCTCAGGTGCTCGCAGTAGGAGTACGGCTTGGTCGAGTTGTTGAACATGTGGTGCTTGTGCGCGTACAGCCCGGTCATCAGGCTCGCGCGGGCAGGGGAGCAGATCGCCGTCGGGGTGAAGCCGTTCTCGAACACGGTGCTGTCCGCGGCCAGCGCGTCGATGTTCGGCGTGCGCACGAGGTCCCCGCCGTAGCAGCCGAGCAGGTCTGGCCTCAGCTGGTCGCAGAAGAGTACGAGCACGTTCGGCCTGGCGTCCGGTGAGTTAGCCATCGGCATCCTCCTCTCGCCGTCTACCTGGGTCCGAATGGAGCCTTAGTTTGCGCCGCCTCCTACGAGACGGGCGGCCTGAGGTGCGCCCAGGGCCGGGCCTCCTCGAAGGCGGCCGACGCTGCGATGATCGTCTCCTCGTCTCCCCAGCGCCCGACGATGTGCAGCCCCACGGGCAGGTCCTCGTTCGTGAAGCCGCAGGGGATGCTGGCGGCCGGATGGCCGATCATGTTTATCGGATAGGTGAACGGGAAGAACCCGCTGAACTTGTCCACTGCCTTCCCGTCTATCTCCGAGGGCGGATCGCCCACAGGGAACGCGCCCGCCGACAGGGTGGGCGACAGCAGCAGGTCGTACTCGTCCAGCAGCTTGCCGAAGCGCGCCATCAGATCCGCGCGCGTCCCCAGGGCCCTGGCGTATTGGGGCCCGCTCACAGTCGCACCGTGCTCGATGCAGGTGCGGCCGTAGTCGGTGAGCAGGTCGCTGTTGTCCCCGATCATCGCCGCATAACGCGCGTTGGAGACGGAGCAGAACAGGTCCCAGAAGGCGTCGATAGGCGAGTCGAGGGCGAGGTCCACCTCGTCCACGGTGCATCCGAGGTCCTCGAAGACACCGGCGGCCTCGCGGCAGCGGGAGTCCACATCCCGCTCGACGGCCCCATACCCGTAGTCCGGGCTCCAGGCAATCTTCAGGCCCTCGATGCCCGAGTCCGCCGCGGCCATGTAGTCGCCGGGAGCGGCCCTGAGGCTGTTGACGTCGTTCGCGTAGTGGCCCGCCAGCACCTGGAGCAGCAGGGCTGAGTCCCGTACCGTGCGGGTCATCGGGCCCGACTGGCTGAAGTGGTTGGCGAACGGCGGCGAAGCCACACCGGCGTAGAGCGGCACCCGGCCCTGCGTGGGCTTTATGCCGTATATGCCGCACAGGGCTGCCGGTATCCGTATCGAGCCGCCGCCGTCGCTCCCGGTGGCCAGCGTGCAGAGCCCGGCGACCACTGACGCCCCGGCCCCCCCGCTGGAACCGCCCGTAGTCCGCTCCGTGTTCCAGGGGTTCCGGCAGTGGTCGCCCAGCCGGTTCTGGGTGTGTCCCAGCAGCCCGAACTCCGGCGTGTTCGTCTTGCCCAGTATGACCGCGCCAGCCGCCTTCACCCGCTCGACCACGGCTGAGTCCGCCGCGGGCACGCGGTCCTCGAACAGCAGCGATCCCCCGGTCGTCCGTATCCCGGCGGACATCTCCAGGTCCTTCACCGATATGGGCACGCCGTGGAGCGGACCGAGCTCCTCGCCGCTCATCACTGCGTCCTCCGCGGCCCGGGCTTCGGCGAGGGCGCTGTCGGCCGATACGGTCAAGTACGAGTTAAGCTTGCCATCGAGTGCATCGATACGTTCGAGGAACATCCCCGTCAGCTCGACGGGAGAGACTTCGTGGTCGGCAATAAGCCGCCGCACCTCAGTCGCGGGAGAGAATGCCAGGTTGTTTTCCATAGTGGCCGGAGTGTATCAGGGCCGGTTCCCAGTGGCTAGTGGCCGCAGTTCGGTCGGCCTCGACTATGCCAAGAGGCGACGCCCTGGTGGGGCGTCCGCTACCTCGCCAGTGCCAGTCCCAATACAGACTTAGCCCCCGCGTCCTTGAGCGCCGAGGCGCACGCCGACATCGTGCTGCCCGTCGTCACCACGTCGTCGATCAGCAGCACTCGCAGACCGCCGGCGTCGCGAGTGCACTCGAATGCCCCGTCGATGTTCTGCCGGCGCTCCTCCCTACCGCTCATCGCCACCTGCGGCGGCGTGTCCATCGACCTCAGGAGACGGTCGTCCGCCATCGGAATCTGCGTGCGCCGGGACACCTCCCGGGCAAGCAGGTGCGACTGGTTGTAGCCGCGGCTCCGCTCCCTGCGTGAGTGGAGTGGCACGGGTGAGATCACGTCCGCCTCGAATCGTAGAGAACCGAGGTAGTCTGCCAGCAGCCCGCCCAGAGTTGGGGCGAGCGCCCGGATGTTGGCGTACTTGAGGTCATGGACCATGTCGCGCACCGGGCCGGTGTACCGGTAGGGCGCCCTGATACGCTCATAGGCCGGCGCGGCGGCGCGGCACCACGTGCAGATGGGCGCGACGTCCGGCTCGGCGCATTTCCGGCAGTACGGCGGCGCCAGGCGGGGCAGGCTGGGCTCGCAGCCCGTGCAGAGGAAGCTGCCCTCGCGGCTGCACACCGCGCACTCGGGCGGAAAGAGCAGATCGAGGCCGCGGCCGGCCAGACGCCGCAGCAGGGTCAACCTAGACCTTCTGGAACTTGACGACCTGCTGCGCGTCGCCGATCTCGGTGACGTAGATGCTGCCCTGCGAGTCCACGCAAATCCCGTGCCCGGCGCTGAGCGTCCCCTTGCCTGGGCCGCGGTCCCCGCGCCAGCGCGTGATCAGGTCGCCGTCCAGCGTCCAGATGCTGACTCCGCAGCCCGCACCCTGTTCGACGACGTATATCACGTCGTCCTTGATCCAGATGTCGCCCGGCGCAACGAGGTCCAGCCACTCGTCGAGGTAGTTGCCAACGTCGTCGAACAGCTGGATGCGGTGGTTCTCACGGTCGCAGATCAGCACGCGGCCCCGGCTGTCGACCCACAGGTTGTGGAGCAGGGCGAATTCTCCTGGACGGGTGCCCTGCCTCCCCCACGAAAGCAGCAGCTCGCCCTCCGGGCTGAACTTGTGGACCCGGTGCCCGCCGTATCCGTCCGACACGAAGATGTTGCCGTCCGGCGCTATCGCTAGACCGGAGGGCATGTTGAAGGGCTCGCCCACAAAGGACGGGGAGGGTGCGAGCTTCTCCCCGAAGGTCCTCAGCTCGTCACCGGACGGCGTGTACTCGGTCGCTATGTGGAAGTCGCGGTCGACCAGCCACACGTTGTCGTTCGGCGCGATGTATATGCCGTGGGGATTGGCCGAGAAGTGGCCCTCGCCCCACGAGGATATGAAATCGCCTTCGGGCGTCCATATCGTCAGCGGGTGAAGCCCCCGGCTGAAGATGTGCACCTCGTCCTTCGAGTTGACCGCGCCGTCCGAGGCCATGCCGAGGCTCCAGTACTTGGGCACGTTCGGCCAAGACGGAACGACCTCGTATGTGTAATCGCCTTCTCCAACGGTTGGCATGTGAAACTCCTGGGCTGGGAGTGCCGGGATTCTATTGTTCAGGCAGGTCGGGGTCAATCGGGGGATGGTCGGACGATACGCTCGCTAGAACTTCCTGGGCGGCCTCCAGGTCCTCCTCCGAGACCATGACCCTGCAGGGCTTGGGGGAGAGTCCCAGGTAGGATGGCATCAGCGTGTCCCCTGGGTGGACCGTGGCTGCTATGCCCGCATCCATCAGCATGTTCTGCCAGACCTCTGCCTGGGTCTGGGTGGGGGCCGTCGCGGCGGCCGTCCACTTCATCGTTGGACTACCCTCGTGCTCCCGCCGTCGCCCAGCGCCTCCTCCAGCCCGTGGAGCAGCTCGTCGGTGATGTCGACGCTGGTGGGCCAGTCCAGGGTAAAGAGCTTCCCGTCCGCGGCGATCTCAAGGCCTATTTCGTCGCTCCCCTGGTTGTTGAGCAGGAGAATCTTGACGTCCTCCAGCATTTGGTGGTCGCGCTCCTGCTCGCCGCTCTCCTTCATGCGCACGACGAGCTTGCCGGGCTTCGAGGGGAGAGGGTCGGGAGCCGTGTCCGGAGGGGCAGGGGCCTGTCCGGCATCTTCCCTCAAGGCCTGGGGACCTGGGCCGGCCGGGGGCGTCGGATACCCGTTTGGACTTGCTCCGTTGGTGTGTTTTGCAGGAGGCTCGGGAGTCTTTGCGGCCCCGTTCTGGCTCTCTTCGGGGGCCTTCTCCGGGTCGTATTCGGCCGCCGACTGGCAGGAGATGTTCGTCCGGTCGTCTCTGACCCTTACGGTCCCCTCGACCTTGACGAGCTTGCCCGTCTCCCACACCCCCTCCGTCTCTTTGATCACGTTCTGCCAGACGAACACGTCTATGTCGCCCTCCAGCAGCGCCAGGTTCGCGATCACATATGGCTGGTCGTTCTTCGTCGTCCTCTCGCTCACCGACGAGACCTGCCCGACGAGTTGGACCTTCTTGCCGCTCGTCTCCTCGCCAAGCTGGGAACGCGACATTATTGCTTCTCCGTCTGTCTTGCCCACCAGCATGTCCAGCCTGTTCCCTGAGAACGTCACTCCCAGCAGCTCTGTCTCCCACTCCTGCTTCTCCGCGTCCGCCGTACTGGCGGCGGGCAGGTCTATGTGGGCGAGGGGCGCGTCCATCGACTCCCCAAGCATGTCGAACATGGAAGTCTGGGTTGAGTTCTTCAGGGCCGCCTCGCTCTGAGCAAGCGAGTGTATGCGGTCGAGCGTGTCGAGGATCGCCCCCCTGTCCCCGAACCTGTCCATCGCGCCCGCCATCGCCAGGCTCTCCAGGGTCTTCTTCGTCAGGGAGCTCATGTCCACCGCCCTGCACATCTCCTCGATGGACCTGGGCGTCTCCTCGGCCTCAGCCCTCGACTTTACGAATGGCTCGATGGCCGACTGTCCCACGTTCTTCACGTTCGACAGCCCGAACCGTATGGACGTCGACCCGTTCGACTTCTCTACGGCGAACTCCGTGTCGCTGAACAGGACGTCCGGCGGCAGCACGTGGATCCCCAGCCGGCGGCACTCGTTGACGGAGGCTGCCAGCTTGTCGGTATTCTCCGAATACGCGTTCAGCAGGGAGACCATGTACTCCTCTGGGAAGTTGGCCTTGAGGTAGGCAGTCCAGTAGGAGATCAGCCCGTAGCTCACCGCGTGGGCCTTCGGAAAGCCGTATCCCGCGAAGGGCTCGACCAGCGCGAAGACCTGTTCGGCAAGGTCGAGCGAGTAACCGTTATCGGTCGCCCCTCCTATGAACTTACCCTTCTCCTCCGCCATGATGGCGGGGACCTTCTTGCCCATCGCCTTGCGCAGCACGTCGGCCTCGCCGAGGGAGTACCCGGCGAAGGCCTGTGCGATCAGGAACACCTGGTCCTGGAACACGATCACGCCGTAGGTCTCTTCGAGTATCGGCTCCAGCACGGGGTGGAGGTAGCTCACCTCGATCTCCCCGTGCTTGGCCTGGATGAAGGTGTCGATATGCTCCATCGGCCCGGGCCTGTAGAGCGCGATCATCGATGCCACGTCGACCATCGAGCTCGGCTTCAGGTTCTTGATGTGGCTCGTCATGCCCGTGCCCTCCAGCTGGAAGACGCCGACGGTGTCGCCGTTGCTGAGCATATCGAGCGTCTTGGCGTCGTCCAGCGGCACACGGCGCAGGTCCACGTCCAGTCCGCGCGTCTTCGATATCAGGCTGCGCGCCTTGGCCAGTATCGACAGGTTCGAGAGGCCGAGGAAGTCCATCTTCAGCAGGCCCAGGTCGGCCACCGGGTCCATGGAGTACTGCGTGGTCGAGATGCTGTCGTCGTCGCCCCTGGGCGGGCGCTGCAGCGGCACCAGGGTGTCGAGAGGCTCCTTTGATATGACGACGCCGGCCGCGTGGGTGCTCGAATGCCTTGTCGTGCCCTCTACGGCCTTCGCCGAATCGACCAGCTTCCTGATGCCCTCGTCGGCCTCGTATATCTCCCGAAGCTCGTCGCTCTCCTCCATGGCAGTCTCGAGCTTCATGTTGAGCCGGCTGGGCACCAGCCGCGCTACCCTGTCGACCTCGTCGTACGGCATCGCCAGCGCACGGCCCACGTCCCGGATCGACGCCTTGGCTCCCAGCGTCCCGAAGGTGATGATCTGCGCCACGTGGTCGCGCCCGTACTTCTCGACCACGTAGTTCAGCACCTCTTCCCTGCGGTCGTCCTGGAAGTCCATGTCGATGTCGGGCATCTCCCGCCTCTCGACGTTCAGGAACCGCTCGAAGACGATCCGGTACAGCAGCGGGTTCACGTCCGTCACGCCCAGGCAGTAGAGCACAAGGCTCCCCGCCGCGCTCCCCCGGACCGCGAACGCGATGTCCCTCTCCAGAACGAAACGCGCTATGTCCCACACCACCAGGAAGTAGTTCGAGTACCGCGTCTGCCTGATCACCTCCAGCTCGTAGGTCAGCCGCGCCTCTTCCTCCTCGCCCGGGCGGTCGATGCGCCTTCTCAGGCCCTCCCAGCACAGCTTTGCCAGGTACTCGTCGGCGCTCATCCCTTCCGGTGCGGGGAATTCGGGCAGGTGGAGCCGGTCGAAATCGAACTCCAGATCGCACATCTCGGCTATGCGCATCGTGTTCGAGATGGCCTCCGGCGTGTCCGGATATAGCGCCGCCATCTCCTCCGCGCTCCTCAGATAGTACGAGTCCTCGTCCATCTTCAGCCGCTTCGGATCGTTGACGTTGGTGTTCGTGTGGATGCAGATCAGGATGTCCTGGAGCGGCGCGTCTTCCTTCATGATGTAGTGGCTGTCATTCGTCGCCACCACCGGAAGGCCCAGGTCCCGGTGCAGCTCCATCAGCCCCGCGTTGATGGCCGGCAGCTCGTCGACGCCGCCGTGCTCCATGAGCTCCAGGTAGTAGTCCGGGAACCGCTCCCGGTACCACTCGATCGTCGACACGGCGTCGTCCATGCGCCCCTGGGCAATGAGGCTCGGCACCTCGCCGCTGGGGCAGCCCGACAGCACGATCAGGCCCTCGTTGTGCCGTTCCAGCAGCTCCCTGTCGACCCTGGGGTGATAGTAGAACCCTTCGAGATTGGACGCCGTTACCAGCTTGACCAGGTTGCCGTATCCCGCCTGGTTCTTCGCCAGCACTGTCATGTGGTACGGCTTCTTGTCGTTTGGGTTCCGGTCGTGCCTGCTCCCCGGCGCGACGTACATCTCGCAGCCGATGATCGGCGTAACCCCGTTCGCCTTGGCCGCCTGGTAGAAGTCGATCGCCCCGTACAGGCCGCCGTGATCGGTGATCGCCAGGTGGCTCATGCCCAGCTCGGCCGCACGCTCGACGAGGGACCCGACCCGGCTGAGCCCGTCCAGGAGACTGAACTCGGTGTGATTATGGAGATGCGTGAACAATCCGCGATACCTCGGTAGATCGGCGCAGATGAGTGGGCCGGACTTCCGGCATACGGCTCGTCTGCGTCGAGCGCCAGGCCCATGCCCGAATGGCTTGGGGCGCCCGCGTGTGCCAATTATACGGGCGGGAAGACTCCCCAAATCAAGGCTCAGAAGCACCGATTTCGGCATCAATTTACCACTACATGTTCGGCGTGCGCACCCCCGAATTCACAACCTGTTGTGGCTTCGCCGCCGATGCCTACGCGCCCGCGTCCGGCAGCGCCGAGACACTCGTCCTCACGCCCACGCACAGCCTCGTACCCCAGCCGAACGGCCATCCATCACGATTATGCCCGCCAGCGATTCACCGCGTGCCACCGTCGAGGGCCCGGTCGTTGACACGACCGGCGGAATCGTGGCTAATTAGGGGTGCAGAATCTGCCACGAAGGAGACCGCGGCGTGCCGCAGCCGCGACACATCCTCGCCATCGATCAGGGCACCACGGGGACGACGGCGCTCCTCTTGGACCGCACCGGCGCCGTCCTGGGAAGGGCCGCCCGGGAGATCGCCCAGGTATACCCCAAGTCCGGCTGGGTAGAGCACTCCCCCAGGGAGATACTCGATTCCTGCCTGCAAGTGGCCGGCGAGCTGCTGCAGGAGACCGGCGCCTCCCCTGGGCAGATCGAGGCCATAGGCATCACCAACCAGCGCGAGACGACGCTCGTCTGGGACAGACACACTGGAGAGCCCGTCTCCAACGCGGTCGTGTGGCAGTGCCGACGGTCGGCTCCCATCTGCGATGAGCTGGAGCGACAGGGGCTGGGGCCATGCATCCGGGAGAAGACCGGCCTGCCCATCGACCCGTACTTCTCCGCGACCAAGATACGTTGGCTCCTCGACAACGTCCCTTCGGGTCAGGCCCGTGCCGAGAGGGGCGACCTGCTCTTCGGCACTGTCGACACCTGGCTGCTTTGGAATCTCACGGGCCGCGCAGTCCATGCGACGGACGTCACGAACGCCTCGCGCACAATGCTCTACGACATCGCCAGGCTGGAGTGGGACGACGGCCTGCTCGACGTCCTAGACATCCCGAGCCAGATGCTGCCGGAAGTCCGGCCGTCGAGCGGCATATTCGGCCGCACCCAGCCGGACCTGTTCCACGGGCACGAGATACCGGTCGCCGGCATCGCTGGGGACCAGCACGCCGCCCTATTCGGCCAGGCCTGCTTCCGCCCAGGCATGATAAAGAGCACCTACGGCACCGGCTGCTTCGTCCTGGCCAACACGGGCGCCACGCGCGTTCCCTCCAAGTCCGGTCTCATCACCACCATCGCCTGGGACATTGGCGATGGGGTGACATACGCCCTGGAGGGCAGCGTCTTCTCCGCCGGCGCAACCGTGCAGTGGCTCCGCGACGGCCTGGGCATCATCCGGTCGTCCCCAGAAGTGAACCCGCTGGCGGAGTCTGTCGACGACAACGGCGGCGTGTACATGGTGCCGGCGTTCACAGGGCTCGGCGCGCCCTACTGGGATCCCGACGCCAGGGGGATCATAGTCGGCCTGACGCGGGGCTCGACGGCCGGTCACCTCGCCAGGGCCGCGCTGGAGGCAACCGCGTACCAGACCCGCGGCGTCGTCGAGGCAATGGCGGCCGATGCGGGCCTCGACATTGACATCCTGCGCGTCGACGGAGGCGGCAGCGCCAGCCGGCTCATGATGCAGCACCAGACCGACCTGCTCGGCGTCCCGATCGAGCGGTGCGCCGTCGCCGAGACGACCGCGCTCGGCGCGGGCTATCTCGCGGGGCTTGCGACCGGAATGTGGGAAGACACCGCCGAGATCGAGGCCCTGTGGAGCAGCGACGCCAAGTTCGAGCCCAGGATGCCCGCTTCGGAGCGAGACAGGCTCTACACTGATTTCCAGCACGCCGTAGAGCGCGCAAGGGCGTGGGAGAAACGAGGAGACTGAGGGTAGCGAGCAGACGAGTAGAAAGGGGTAGGGGAGACCTTGCTTCGGCCCTGGTTCCGGGTTAAGCCCTGTCGACCGTGATCCTCTCGCCGTCGGGCACCCGCTTCAGCACGGTCGGATCGCCGTCGATGCTGCCCAGCACGTTCACCGCGCTGGCGGCGCGAATCTCATTCCCCCTGCTCGCCGGAGTGCGCCCGAAGAACAGGCACAGCGCCGAGCCGGGCGGCCAGTACGCGACCGCACCCATCTCGACCACCGGGCTGGCGCCGGGCTCCTCGTCCGCGCTGACCGGGATACCGAAGTAGATCTCGTCACCCCACGTGCTCGCCGCCGCCTCGAAAGGCAGAGCCTCCCAAACCGCGTCCGCAGTGGGTGTATCGTAAAGCTCCGCCGTAACCTCGACGGCGCCAGCCGCTATCACAATTCTCCTGCCATCCATAGCGCGCCCCATTATCGGCGAATCCTGCCGCCCAAACAACCGGAAAGGAGCACCTATGAGTCTGCAGCGCCCAACCACCCGCTCGTGCGTTAGAATTGTAGTGGCATGATCCACCTCGCACCAAAGACCAGGCCGCTGCCGGCGCTCGCCGCCTTACTGCTCGTCCTGTCCCTTGTCGCGTGCGAGCAGCTGTCGGAGCAGGAGCTCCAGCAGGTCGCCAGGCACAGGACCATAGGGCAGCAGCACCTTGCCGACGGCAGGCACGAAGACGCCCTGGTCGAGTACGACGCCGCCATCGAGATCGACGCCGGCAATGCCGGTCTGTACGTCGAGCGCGCAAGCGCTTACATCGGCCTCGGCGCGTTCAGGAAGGCCATAGAGGACCTGGATGAGGCGACCAGGCTCGACTCCGAGATCATGGCCGCCCACTCCAACAAGGGCTACGCATACGCCAGCCTCGGCGAGTACAGGAACGCCGTCCGCGCCTACGACGAGGCCATAGAGCTGGACGACCAGAACGCCCGGCTCTACAACAACCGCGCCAACTCTTACGCAAAGCTGCGCGAGTACCACAAGGCCGTCAGGGACTACGACAGGTCCATCGAGATCGACCCCACCAGCTCCGAGGTCTTTACGAACCGCGGCACCGCCCACGGCCAGATAGGCTCCCTCCGTGAGGCCATACGCGACTTCGCCGAGGCCATACACCTCGACCCCGAGAACGCCGCCGCCTACTACAACCGCGGCGCGGCCTACAGCGCCCTGGGCGAGTTCGACATCGCCTTCCGCCACCTCGACGAGGCCCACAGGCTCGACCCGGACAACACCGGGTTCCTGATGGACGCCGGCGACAAGTACACTGAGCTCGGCTTCCTCAGGGAGTCGGTCATCGCCTACGACATCGCCATCGAGCGCGACCCGGGCAACTCCCAGAACTACATCGACCGCGCTGACGCCAACGCACAGCTCGGCAAGTACCAGCAGGCCATCGAGGACTACACAAAGGCCATCGAGCTGCTGCCGGACGTCTCCAGGCTCTACCTGGGGCGTGGCGAGGCCTACCAGGAGTTGCAGGAGTTCGAGCTGGCCCTCGCCGACTACGACAAGGCCATCGACTTCGAGCAGGACGACTACCGCGCCTACGCCAATACCGCCCTGGTGCTGATGCTGACGGGCGAGCTAGACCGCTCCTTCCAGTTCTTCGACATAGCCATAGAGCTCTCCCCCAACGACCCCGCCCTCTACATCGACCGTGGCACCGCCTTCGCGCGGGACGGCGAGCTCTCCTCCGCCATCGAGGACTTCGACCAAGCCCTGCAGATCGACCCCGAGAACAGCAGGGCGTTCGTCGACCGCGGCATCGCCTACTCCAGGCAGGGCTCCCAGGAGAGGGCGATAGTGGACCTCGACGAGGCCATCCGCCTCGAGCCTACCGACGGCCGCGCATTCGCCAACAGGGGCATAGCCCGCGTGGCCCTTGGCGAGCTAGAGGCGGCCTTGGCCGACTACGACAGCGCCGTCAAGTTCAACCCCTACCACCCCCTCGGCTACGTCAACAGGGCCATAGCAAACGCCATCATCGGCAACGAAGAGGCCATCCAGGAGGACATAACCCAGGCCGTCGAGCTAGGCTACGACGAGGCCCTCCTGGCCGCCCAGATAGAGGCCGCCAAGCAACGCAGCCAGTAGCCGTGGCGAGACAGCGCTACGACGTCATAGTAATAGGCGCGGGCAATGCCGCCCTCTGCGCCGCACTCTCAGCCGCCGAGTCCGGCGCATCAGTTCTCGCGCTGGAGAAGGCCCCCCACTACCTGCGCGGTGGCAACACCTACTTCACCGGCGGCCTCTTCCGGTTCGCCTACGACGCCCCGCAGCAGGTCTTCGACCTCGTCCCCGGCCTCACCGGGCGCGAGATCGCCAGGATCGACCTCGGCGAGTACCCACAGCCCTCGTTCGAGCGTGACATGATGCGCACGACCGGCGGCCGAGCGGACCCTGATCTGGCGCGCGTCCTCGCGTCCCGGTCCTACCCCATGATGGCTTGGATGCGCGACCGCGGCGTACGCTGGGCCCTCGCCTACGGTCGGCAGGCATTCGAGCGCGACGGCAGGGTCCGCTTCTGGGGCGGGCTCATCGTCGAGGCCGTCGGCGGCGGCGTAGGGCTCTCCGACCGCCTCTTCGAGCTCGCCGAGAACGCCGGTGTCACCGTGGCCTACGAGGCCGCCGCGCTGCGCCTCGAGACCGGCGAGAGCGGCGTCACCGGAGTCGCGGCCCGCTTCCCCGGCGGCGAGCGCACCATCGGCGCACGCGGGGTCGTCCTCGCGTCCGGCGGCTTCCAGGCCGACCCCGTGATGCGCGAGCGTCACCTCGGCCCGGCCTGGGCATCCGCCAAGGTGCGAGGCACCCAGTTCGACACCGGCGACGGCATCCGCATGGCCCTCGACATCGGCGCACAGCCCCACGGCGACTGGAGCGGCTGCCACGCCGTCGCATGGGACCTCAACGCGCCCCCCTTCGGCGACCGCAAGATCGCCGACCTCTACCAGAAGCACTCGTACCCCTTCGGCATCGTCGTCGACGTGGACGGCAACAGGTTCGTGGACGAGGGCGCGGACTTCCGCAACTACACCTACGCAAGGTATGGGCGCGAGATCCTCACACGGCCCCACGGCGCGGCCTTCCAGCTATTCGACGCCAAGACCACCGCGCTCCTGCGGGACGAGTACCACATTCCCCAGGTGTCGAAGGCCGAGGCCGACACGATTCCCGGTCTCGCCGACGCGCTCGGCATCGACCCCGAAGGCCTGGCCCGCACCGTCCGCGACTTCAACGACGCCGTCCAGCCCGGCGGCTTCGACCCGACCGCCCTCGACGGCAAGCGCACCCTCGGCATCGACCCGCCCAAGTCGAACTGGGCCCTGCCCCTCGACACGCCGCCCTACGTCGGCTACGCCGTCACCTGCGGCATCACCTTCACCTTCGGCGGACTCAAGATCGACGGCCACGCCCGCGTCCTCGATGCCAACGACACCCCCATCCCCTGCCTGTACGCCGCCGGAGAGCTCGTGGGCGGCCTCTTCTACGACAACTACCCCGGCGGCTCAGGCCTGATGTCAGGCGCGGTCTTCGGCCGCATAGCCGGCGCAAATGCGGCCCGGTACGCGCGTGAAGGGGTCGGGTAGCTGCTGCGGGCCACGCATCCAGGCCGTTGACCCCGCTGGAGGGCTACTATGGCTTGGCCATTCGGTAGCCGACGCCTGGCTTGGTGAAGACATACTTCGGCTCATGGGCATCGTCGCCCAGCTTGTGCCTCAGCTTAGTCACGAAGGCTCGCACGAGCTCCCTTTCGTCGGCGTAGCCGGGCCCCCACACCCGCTCCAGTAGCTGGCCGTGGGTCACCACCCGCCCGGCATTGGCGGACAGCTCCGCAAGCAGTGTGTACTCGGTCGCGGTCAGGTGCACCGTCTGGCCGGACAACTCCACCCTGCGGTTCGCGTAGTCGATCGTCAGGTCCCCCACTCGGTAGGGGGTGCGGTTTTCGGCCCGTCCGGGCATCGCCCTCCTGCGCAGCGCCGCCTCGATCCTCGCCAGCAGCTCGGACGGCGAGAAGGGCTTGACTATGTAGTCGTCGGCGCCCATGCTCAGAGCCCTCACTATCTCCTCGTCCCTGTCGTGCGCGGACAGGAAGATCACAGGCACTTCGGACACTCCCCGTATGCGCTTCAGCACGTCGAACCCGGTCGTCCCCGGCAGCACCAGGTCCAGCAGGACGATATGGGGGTCCTCGGTCTCCAGCAGGGGTAGTATTTCGGCCGGGTCGCCGGTTCCCTGGCACGCGTATCCCGCGTCCGAGAGTACGCCTCTCAGGAATCTCAGCAGCTGCGGCTCATCGTCCACGGCCAATACCCGGGTGCGCTTGCCGGCTCTGGGCCGGACGGCGTGGGTCGCGGTCTCCCCTGCGGAGTTGGCTGCCGCGCCGGCCCCTTCCTCCACCTCGGCCACGGGAATGGTGAAGGTGAATCGCGTGCCACGTCCCTCGCCCTCGCTCTCAGCCCAGATGCGGCCCCCATGAGCCTCGACGATCCCCTTGCAGATTGCGAGGCCCAGCCCGGCTCCCTCGCCCCTCCGCTCCTCCCCGTCATCCCATACTCGCGAGAACTTCTTGAACAGGTGTGGGAGCAGGTCGGCGGATACACCCATACCCTTGTCGGAGACGGAGACGGCCAGGTGGGGGGAGTCCGCCACCTGGGACGCCGTAATCCTTATGACGGACGAGTCGGGCGAATACCTGGACGCATTTACCAGCAGGTTGCTCAGCACCTGCGCGACGCGCCGTTCATCCGCGGCGACGAGGGGAAGGTCCACCGGCAGGTCGACGGCCACGCGATGCCGCCCGCCGCCGCTCATGAAGGTGCTCCTCGCCTCGTCGGCCAGATGCACCAGGCTGACCGGCTCCAGCGTGAGCGACAGCATCCCTGCCTCTATCCTCGTTATGTCGAGGAGGCTGCCTATCAGGTCGCGGAGGCGGTCGGCCTGCCTGTCGATGATCCTGAAGAACTGGAGCATCTCGGCGTCGTCGAATGGCGTGGACGTGTTCAGCACGGTGGCCGCAGACCCCTTGATGGCGGCCAACGGCGACCTTAGCTCGTGGCTCACCATCCCCAGGAACTCGCTGCGCAGCCTCTCCATCTCCTCCAGCGGCGTCATATCCTGGATGACGACGACGGCCGACTCTATCTCCCCGTCCTTCGAGTAGATCGGCGTCGCGCTGACCAGGGTCGTGACCCTGCCGCCGTCTGGACGCTCGAGCAATATCTCCTCGGCGTGCACGGTCTCGCCCTGGTCCAGGGCACGAGACAAAGGGCGCTCCTCGATCGAGTACTCGCGCCCGTCCGGCCGCCGGTACGCCGCCACTGCCTGGTACCGCGCCAGCTTGCTGCCGGGCCGGGGCGGGACGCCCATGATGCGCTCCGCCTCCTGGTTGACCGACTTCACCGTCCTCGTCCCGGCATCGACGACCAGGACGCCCACCGGAGACGTCCTCACAAGGGCCTCGAGGCGCTGCCGTTCGGTCTCCGCGCTGGCAAGCTGCCCCCGGAGGGCCTCGTTCTCGCGTCTAAGCCCGTCGACTTCGGTCAGCGGCCTGTCCTCTTGGCTCATCGCCCCTGCCTGAACACGCTTCGAGTGTATCACACACATATGTGACCCCAGTCACCGGTCCCCGAAGGGGTAAGTGACGCCGGAGAAGGGTTCCGCTGCCATAGCGCGACATGCGCCGGTGACCCGATATCTGGAAAATTCACAAAAAAGTAACGGTTTTGGGCTTGATCATCACAAAAAAGTAATACGTGGCCTCTATCATAACTTGCGAGTACTGGATGAGAGGAGGCGCCTATGGTCGATACATCGTCCCCGCCGGGTGGCAGATGTGGCCTGGCGGAGCTCCCGGAGTGACGACCGGAACATAGGAGCAGCCCGGCCTGACCGCATCGGAAAGATCGGAGCGGCTTACCCCCCAAGGCCGGGCTGCTCCTCAAGCAGAGCTGAAATCCTCGAGCAGAGCTGAAGGAGGTGTGTCATGAAGAAAGGAAAGCTGGCGTTGACTGGGGCCTTGCTGGCGCTGATCGTGGTCGCGGGCGGAGTCGGGGTGCAGGCGGCCCGGGTGTACGGCCGCCGGGCAAGGACCGCCTGAAGCGACATCGCCCTGCCAGGCATGTTCATCGCCTGGCAGGGTATGATCGGAGCAGATGGGCGTGGCGGGCCTCAGGGATCAGCATATGCGCTCCGTCGGATGGTACAATCTACAGAGAGCCACCCAAGGGAGCGACTCATTGCTGGTCGATGAACACGTCAGGACTGCGCGGGACTTCCTCGATGCGGCGAAACGCGAGTTCGCCGCAGGTGACGAGTTGCAGGCCTCGGAGAAGATGTGGGGGGCGGCGTCCCACGCCGTGAGGGCTGTAGCGCAAGAGCGGGGCTGGGAGTTCGGCAAGCACAACCACCTCAAGGCCACAGTCATGCGGCTGAGCAGTGAGCTGGACGACAAGTCCCTCCAGGCGGGGTTCGTAGCTGCGCAGCAGTTCCACGCGAACTTCTACCACGGCTTCATGGAAGAGGACGACATAGAGATCGCCTATCCCGTCGTGACCGACTTCGTGGCTCGCCTGCTGGACATGAACGGAGCGTCATCTCAGCAATCCCAAGGGTGAGAATCGACGCCAGCCTCTGCATTTTTGAGGAAGGAGGTTGGCCTTGTCGTCTAATTTCCGAGGCCCCAGGGCATTGGATGGGTTCTGGAAGCGCCGCGACAGGTCCCCAGTCCCGTCCCTCGACGACGACTACCCGCCGCCACCCCGCCAGGGAAACGCCCTGAAGACCATTCTGCTTTGGGCAGGAGCCGCCCTCGGGCTGGTCGTACTCCTTGGGCTAATCCTCGTAGTCCCAGGACTGATCTTCTGAGAGTAGGAGCAGGGAGACATCGAGTACGGGAACGGGTCGCACTGTTCGCGGAGAGACTGGCCCAGCTATTCGTCCCTCGCCTCCTCCGCCGTGTACTTTGCGGGCGCGTCCCGAACCGCTTGAGCACTTTGTGCCATTTCAAAACGCAGTGTTGGGCGTGCGTAGGGCTGATTCTTGGACGCCGTGCCCATCTCTTCTCGCAGACCTTCCAAGTGGAACTCGACAGCTTCCTGCATCAGGGTCTTCGTCTCTTCTATCGAGTCCCCCACAGTGACGCACCCGGGAAGCTCTGGCAGGTATGCGGAGTACCCGCTGTCCCTGTCCCCTTCTATCACCACTAGGTAGTCCACGTCTCCTCCGTGTTCTCCAGTCCAGCCTGCTTCAGAATGCTGCGCCAAGTCTTCGGATGCAGCGTGCCACTGGGCTTACCTGGAATCGTGACGCGTCCAGGTTTGGATGGGTGCTTGTACTGCCTATGGCTTCCCCTTGTACGTAACAGGTACCAGCCGTCTTTCTCAACCAGTCCAATGGCCTCTCGTACTTTGTGGGTCATTCGCGACTACAGGCGTGGCTACGGATCCCGCTGAGACC
This sequence comes from Dehalococcoidia bacterium, assembly GCA_965204975.1. Classification (GTDB taxonomy): domain Bacteria; phylum Chloroflexota; class Dehalococcoidia; order Lucifugimonadales; family CAJWER01. The sequence goes on along the minus strand of OZ242024.1, from coordinate 1,834,126 downwards.
CCAGCAACCCCACCACCCGGTCCAGGATCCGCTGCCCCACCTCGTACTTCGACATCAGCCCCAACTCCTCCGCATTCTCCTCCCTGTCGATGAGCGTGACCCGGTTCGTGTCCGACCCGAACCCCGCGCCCTCGGCGGTGATGTCGTTCGCCGCGATCAGGTCCAGCCCCTTCGAGTCCACCTTCGCGCGGGCGTTCGCGATCACGTCGTCGCTCTCCGCCGCGAACCCCACCTTGACCAGCCCGTCCCCGTCGATCTCGGCTGCGATGTCCGGCGTCCGCACCAGCTCCAGCGTCATCGTAGTCCGGTCGCCCTTCTTCATCTTCGACTCCGCCCGCTCGGCGGGCCGCCAGTCGGCCACCGCGGCGGCCATCACCACCGCGTCCGCGCTCTCGCACTCCGCCAGCACCGCGTCCCGCATCTCCAGCGCGCTCCCGACATCCAACACCCGTGCGCCGACGGGCGCTTGCAGCGCGTTCGGCCCGGCCACGACCACCGTCTCGGCGCCCCGGTCGATCGCCGCCTCCGCTATCGCGTACCCCATCTTGCCGCTCGACCTGTTACCGACGAACCGCACCGGGTCGATATCCTCCTGCGTCCCGCCAGCGCTAACCACGACCTTCCGTCCTGCCAGGTCGCCCGTCCGGCCCAATACCATTCGCACGTGTCCCAGGAGCTCGGGCGTCTCCAGCAGCCGCCCCTTGCCAACCAGCCCCGACGCCATCCGTCCCTCTGCAGGGCCCGCGATGGTCACCCCCCTGGACGCCAGCGTCGCCACGTTGGCCTGGGTAGCCGGGCTCTCGTACATGTTTGCGTCCATGGCCGGGCAGACGATGACCGGCGCGGCGGTGGCCAGCACCGTCGCGCTGATCGGGTCGTCCGCGAATCCAAGCGCCAGTTTCGCCATCGTCTGAGCCGTCGCCGGCGCGACGATCACCACGTCGGCCCTCTCCGCGATGGCCACATGGTCGATCCCCAGCTCCGAGCGCGGGTCGAACAGGCTCTCGGCCACGGGCCGGTGGGTGATCGCGCCGAAAGTCAGCGGTGCGACGAACTCCCTGGCCGCTGGCGTCATCATCACGTCGACCTCGGCCCCGAGCTGCACCAGCTTGCTGGCGAGATCGACGGCCTTGTAGCAGGCTATGCTCCCGGATACTCCCAGGGCGACGTTCCGCCCGTCCAGCGGCTTCACGGGTTCCGCTCCTGGATGATGCGCAGCCCCGTCAGCGTCAGGTGCGGCGCTACGTGATCGAACACCCTGGCCTCCGACTCGATGAGCCCGGCCAGGCCGCCCGTCGCCACCACCGTGCTGCCCCCGCCCAGCTCTTCGTCGAACCGCGCCACCATGCCCTTGACCATGTCCGAGTACCCGAGCACCAGCCCCGACTGTAGCGCGTGAACGGTGTTGCGGCCGATGGCGGTTGGCGGCCGCTGCAGCTCGACGCGCCGGAGCAGCGAGGCGCTGTGGAACAACGCGTCGGCGCCGACCGCAACCCCTGGCGCTATCGCCCCTCCCAGGTATTCGCCGTTGGCGCGGATCGCGTCGAACACCGTCGCCGTCCCGAAGTCGACCACTATCGCCGGCCCCCCGTACAGCGTCAGCGCGGCCGCGGCGTCCGCTATCCGGTCGGCCCCCACGTCGCGCGGGCTGTCGTACAGCACCTTGATCCCCGTGCTGACCCCTGAGCCCACGACCAGCGGCTCGATCCCGAAGTAGGCCGCGCACACCTCGACAAGCACCCCCGTCAGGGGCGGCACGCCGCTGCACATCGCCACGGAGTCGATCTCGCCCGGCGAGATCCCCTTCGACGAGAGCAGGCTGCTGATCAGCAGGCCGTACTCGTCCGCCAGCCGTGCGCGGTCCGTCGCTATGCGCCACGTCGCGCCCGGCATGTAGTCTGGGGGGCCGCCGGACTCGTCGAATACGCCCAGGGAGATGTTCGTGTTGCCGATATCGAGTGCAAGCAGCATGACTATGCCCGGCACAGGTACCCGGCCATTATACAACGCACCCCTCTCCTACCTCGAAACCAGTCTGCTGCTCCATCTGTAGGGGCGGGTTTGAAACCCGCCCTCCCCGGCCTCTGGCCAATCAAGGCTGCCGCCCCCATTCCAAGCGGCCAAATTCCCCCAACTCGAAACCGGAACCCAAAAACTATAAACTAGCCCCCACCCAAAGGAGGGCTGCAATGGCTACACTCAGGAAGGTCCGAGACATCGACATCTACCGTGACGAGACTTGGTACTGCGGCCCCGGCCCGAGCGTCGTCGTCTACCCCGATGACGAAATCGTGGTCGCGTTCCGGCGCTCCCGCACCGCGGGCCACGGCCATCCGGCTGTCGAGGCGTGCATAACCAGGTCGACCGACGGCGGCGACACCTGGTCGGAGCCCGTCGTATTCGACTCCGGCCCCATCCGCAACCAGAACCTTACGCTCCTGAGCGACGGCACCCTAATGGTCGCCATGCCCAGCAGCGACCTCGTCACGCGCGAGGTATACGAGGACCGCAAATCAAGAGCGCGTTCCGGGGAGGACGTCGAGGTGAGGGAGTACCCCAGGGGGGAGCGCTCCATCGCTCCCGACCAGGACACCTACTACCTGGCCGAGCGCGGGCCCTACGTCCGTCGCTCCACCGACCGCGGCCGCACCTGGAGCCAGCGCTACTACGTCGAGTCGGTCCCGGGCTGGGGCCCCGTCATGCCGGGCTTCTCCGCGCCCTTCGGGCTCAGGGCGCGCGTCATAGAGTTGAGCGACGGGACCCTCGTATTCCCGATTCACAGCAAGGGCCTCCCCGGCGACGCCGACCCCGACGATCCTGCCAGCCGCATCTTCGCCCCGGTCCTGGTCGCCTCCGAGGACGGCGGCATGAGCTGGGACTTCAAGGGGAACATAGCCCCGCCCCAGCTTGGCACCCACTTCAACGAGACCGAGGTCATCGAGACCCCGTCTGGGAACATCGTCGCCTTCATGCGGCCCACCTTTGACGACAGCGATAACATGTATATCTACACGGCGACCTCCGAGGACGGCGGCAGCACCTGGTCCCCGGCCAAGAAAGAGAATGTCTGGGGCTACCCGACCAGCCCCCTCACGATGCCGAGCGGCAGGAACCTCCTGGCCTACGGCTACCGCAGGCCCGACTGGGGCATCCGTGCCGTCCTCGCCAACGAGGAGTGCACCGACATCGACATTACCAATGAACTGGTCGTGCGCGGCGACGGCGGCGAACGCGACCTGGGCTACCCCCAGGGCTGGCTCCTCAACGACGGCCGCGCCTTCATCTCCTACTACTTCAACCACCAAAGCGACAACGGCGAGACCCGCTACATCTGCGCTACCATCCTGGAGGAAGCATAAGCCGTCATTCCGGCGAAAGCCGGAATCCAGGGGGAGGGGCCGAGCCGGGCCGACTCGCGCGTTCAAGAGGTACTAGCGACGTGCTGACTAGCGAATACACAGTCCTAATCGAACAGGACGAGGACGGCTGGCTCGTAGGCAGCGTCCCCTCCCTGCACGGATGCCACACCCAGGCAAGGACGATGGGCGATCTGCTCGAACGGATGGAAGAGGCTATACAGCTCTGCCTCGATGTCCAGGGTGAGGAAGAGCGGCAAGGATAGAGCGTGTCCGAAGTAACTGCGACACAGAAGGGCGCAATCGGGGAGAGCATCGTCGCTATTCAGTTGATTCTGAAGTCAGATGGACGCCTGTCGCCCTTCGAGCCACTGGCCGATGATGACGGGATCGACCTGCTGATCTATGACAAACAGACAGGTTACGCTGCCCCTATTCAAGTCAAGACAAGAACAGGCACTGTCAAGAGGCATCCCAACATAGTGCACTTCGAAGTTCGCCGTGCCACTTTCGACTCGAATGTGGACGGATTTGTTCTGGCCGTGTTGTTGGATCCAGACGGGTACAAGGTGGTCCGAGCTTGGCTATTGCCGATGGGAGAACTTCCGGGGGTCGCAGGATCCAACGAAAACCGGTTTGTCATAAGGCCAAGCATGAAGATGGGCTCCAAGGATAAGTACAGCCGGTTCAGGTGTGAAGGCATAGCCGGTGTGGCCGAACGTCTACGCGAACACTTCGACCGTATTTCGGACTCTAGGCGCTGACTTGACGACTACGATTCAGATCCACGACATCCTGAAGTCCCGCTTCGGCCACGACGCCTTCCTGCCCCTCCAGGAAAACGTCGTCGCCAACGTCCTCGCTGGCCAGGACTCCCTCGTCCTCATGCCCACGGGCAGCGGCAAGTCCCTCTGCTACCAGCTTCCCGCCGTGGCCATGAAGGGCGTGACCCTCGTCGTCTCGCCCCTCATCGCCCTCATGAAGGACCAGGTCGACGCCCTCCAGGGGCGCGGCATCGCCGCCGGCTTCATCAACAGCACCATGACCTACGCCGAAATCCACCGCGTGCAGATGGAGGCCTACCAGGGCAAGCTCGACATCCTCTACGCAGCCCCCGAGCGCATCGCTCTGCCCAGGTTCCGCGACTTCCTCCACGCCCTCGACCTGGGCCTAATCGCCATCGACGAGGCCCACTGCATCTCCGAGTGGGGCCACGACTTCAGGCCCGACTACCGCAACCTCCAGTCCCTGCGCGGCGACTTCCCCGGCGTCCCCGTAATCGCCCTCACCGCCACCGCGACCCAGAGGGTGCGACAGGACATCGTCGACCAGCTCCGGATTCCCCAGGCCGCACAGTTCTTCGCCAGCTTCAACCGGCCCAACCTCACCTATCGCGTCATCCCCAAGCGCCGCAGCTTCGACGTGCTGACCGGCCTGCTGGGCAATCTCGAGGGCGGCTCGGCCATCGTCTTCTGCTTCTCCCGCCAGGGCACGGAGAAACTGGCCTCCCGGCTGTCCGACCACGGCTTGCGAGCCCTCCCATACCACGCCGGGCTGGAGGACGACGTGCGCCGCGAGACCCAGGAGCGCTTCCTGGCTGGCGACGCCCCGATCATCGTCGCCACCATCGCCTTCGGCATGGGCGTCGACAAGCCCGACGTCCGGCTCGTCGTCCACTACGACCTGCCCAAGTCCGTCGAGGGCTACTACCAGGAGACGGGCAGGGCGGGGCGCGACGGCCAGCCCAGCGAGTGCGTCCTCTTCTACTCCTACCGTGACAAGATCAACCAGGAGTTCTTCATCGGCCAGATCGAGGACGACGCCCAGCGCCAGAACGCTGAGGAGAAGCTCGCGCGCATGGTCGAGTACGGCGACTCCGTGTCCTGCCGCAGGGCTTTCCTCCTCGGCTACTTCGGCGAGGAGTGGACCGAGGACGGCTGCGGCGCGTGTGATGTCTGCATCGCCCCCTCCGAGCAGCCCGACCCCTCAGCAACCTACGACGGCACCGAGATTGCCCAGAAGGTCCTCTCAGCCATCATCCGCACCCGCGAGATGTTCGGACCAAGCCACGTCGTCAAGGTACTACGCGGCAGCCGCGCGCGGCGCGTTCTCGAGTTAGGCCACGACAGCCTGAGCGTCTACGGAATAGCCCGCCATATTCCCAGGGATGAGCTGAACGACATCATCGACCAGCTCAAGGCCAAAGGGCTGATCGCTCAGAGGCGCGACTATCCGACGCTGTACGTCACCCCGGAGGGCCGCCGCTTCCTCGACGAACGCGACACCATCACCCTCGCCAGGACCTCCCTGGCCCCCGCCAGCGGCGCGGGCGAGCTCGACGCGGACCTCTTCGAGAAGCTGCGCGCCCTCCGCAAGAAGCTCGCCGACGACATGAACGCACCCGCCTTCGCGGTCTTCGGCGACGCCACCTTGCGCCAGCTGGCCACGCACATGCCCCTCGACCGCGACGCCTTCCTGCGAGTCAGAGGGGTGGGCCAGTCCAAGCTCGACCAGTACGGCGACGCATTCCTGGCAACCATCCGCGACCACGCCGCGGCTAGAGGGGTAGCCCCGTCCGGCCGAGCCCCCGCCGCCCCGACCCCCGGGCTAGGCCGGACTCACATGCAAACCCTGGACCTGGTCCGCGAAGGCTCCAACATCGCCGAGATCGCAGCCGCCCGCGGAATCTCCCAGCAGACCGTACTCACCCACCTCGAGCGCCTCATGGACGACGGCGAGTCCTTCGACATCACCCACATCCTGCCGCCTCAGCACCGGTACACGAGGATGGCCTACGCCCTTCGCAATTCCGACGGCGGGCGCCTCAAGCCCGTGGTCGACCGCCTCGGCGGCGGCTACTCCTACGAGGAGCTGCGGCTTGTCCGCCTCCACCTCCGCCAGTCCCGCGACGCACGTTAACCCGGCCTTAACCGCCGGTTAACCTGGCGGGTATACAATGGCCGAAACACAACCCCGCGAGGTGCACGAAACCATGGGCAAGCTTCCATACACCGCCGCCGAGATCGAGGACAGGCTTGGCGCAACCACCGCTGCCTTCCGACTGGAAGACACGCGCCTCGGCGCAGGTGAGATTGCCGCCATCCGTGCCGCCGGAATCACCAGGATAGAGGTGTGCGGGATCAAGTCGCCCGAGCACTTCGACTTCGGCAGCAGCCGGCAGGCCGCCGACGTGGTCCGCGAGTGCCGCGAGCAGGGAGTCGAGATCGCCTCGGCCCACGGCCCCACCGTCGCCTACGACTCCATGGACGAGGACGAGCGCTGTGCTGCTGCCAAGGAAGCCGCATCTGCCGCCCGCGTCGCAGAGAACATGGGCGCAAAGGTGATGGTCTGCCACTTCGGCACCACCGAGGAGTCGAAGCGCACCGTCGTCGACATGCTCGAGGAGCTCGAGGGCTCCACCATCAAGCTCGCCAACGAGAACGGCACGGATCTCCGGGACTACATGGCCGTCGTCGACGAGATCGACTCCGACCGGTTCGGCATGGTCGTCGACGTAGGCCACACCCGCGACGACGACGGCATAAACCCCTTCATCAAGCCCGACCGCGCCCGCGAGACCCTCGCACAGTGCGGCCCGCGCCTCATCCACCTCCACCTGCACGACTTCCTGCAGCGCGACCACATAGCGCCCATGGACGGCAACCTCCAGTGGGTCGAGGTCTTCGGCGCGCTGAGGGACATCGACTACCAGGGCGTCTTCATGTTCGAGGCACTCTTCCCGCCGGACAAGCTCGAGAACCGGCCCGATTACGTCCTCGCCAAGACCGCCGCCTTCCCCCAGGCCTTCACCGCCAAATACGGCTAGAAGCCAATCGCCCCATGGCGCTGGCGGGAACCTATCCCCGGCTGTTGCCGTCTAGTGGGATGGAAAGTGCGCCTACTACAGCAACGGCTTGAGCGCCGCCTCCACCTCCGACAGCGTCGCGAACCCCTCGAATCTCGCCGTCACCGTCCCCTCGCCGTCGATCACGAAGGTCCACTCGATGCTCGGCAGCGACCACTCCGTGACGGCTGGCGATATCCGCGCCCGGTCCAGGTCCCCCTGGATCTCGTGCGGGTTCTCGTAGAAGTCAACGTGGACGAAGTTCGCCTGCTCCTTGTAAAGCTCCTTCAGCTCCTTCAGCACCTCCACCTGCGGCCCGCAGACCGCGTTCGTGCAGAAGGCGGGGCTGGCGAACACCACGACCGTCGGCATGCCGCTGTCCACGGCGGCGGCCAGCGTCGTCTGGTAAAGGTCCTCGTCCTGCTTCGACCCCGTCGAAAGCTCGGCGAGGCTCCCCACGTCCTCCAGCGTCTTCGTCACACTGCGGACCGCCGGGTCGCCTACATCGGGCGCTGAAGTCGACTCGCCCACCTCGAAGACCAGCTCCGCGACCGCCGGGTCGCCATCCTGGACGACCTCGATCTCGACCCGCCACGTGCCCGCTCGGTCGAAGTCCAGGTCTGCGGCGTACAGCCCCCGGTTGCCGTACGGCCAGGGCTGGAAGTGGGCCGTCGCCTGCTGCACCACTTCGCTCTCCTCGCCCCCGTCAGCCACGAACCGGGTCGACAGTTCCGTCGTGGGCTCCGTCACGAACCCCGTCTGAGATGTCATCACGAACCCGAACCGGTTCGCCCCGACCCCAAGGTCGCCCGTGCCCAGGATCGCCTGCAGTCCCTCCGCCGACTTGGGCCCGTAGTTCAGCTTCGTCATGTCGGGCCGCACCGTTGGCTCAGCCGCCGGTTCGGGCGTCTCCGATGGGGTGGGCGCCGCTGCGGCCGCAGGTGGGGAAGTCGGCGCTGCCGTCGGCTCGGTGGTGTCCCCGTCGCCGCCCGTCGAGCACGCCGCCAAGGCCAGCGCCGCCAGCCCCGCGGCCATCAGTATGTACAGCTTCTTCATCGCGACCTCTCTGGCCGGTCTGTCCCTGCTCGTCGCGACATCAGCCGTCTGAGTCTCCCTCGCCATCCAGGTACGAGCCGAAGGTGAACGCGAACACCGCCATCTGGTCGGAGTTGGAGCTGAGCCGCAGCTCGTGGCCCGAGTACTCCGGCAGCTGGACTATGTTGAACATGTCCGACGAGGCGACCCTCAAGAAGCTGTTGCCCTCGTCGTCGAACATGATGTCCGACCCGGCCTCATTCTCCTCCAGGGGCCGGCCGTCGATCGTGATCCGCACGTCGTACGGCTCGTCGCCCTCGCTCAGCACCACGTTGACCTCGATGGCCATGAAGGTCAGGGCCATGTAGTCCTCGTAGTTCTCCGTCTCACGCGCGTGCACCAGCTCTTCCAGGCCGTTGTGCCACAGCCCCTGCAGGTACATGTGGTGGTTCCGGTGATCGCCCGGGTCCTCGTAGAGCAGGTTCTGGCTCGGCGCACCGTAGAAGTCCTCGTGCATCACGTACGGCGGCGTGCCGCTCCGCAGCGCCCCGAAGTTCCGGATGAACCCGGCGTAGAGCTCCCGGGTCTGCCTCGCGAACGGGTCCGTGCCCGTGAACGCCCTCTCATCGACCTCCTTCTCGGGCTCCGTGCTTATCGCCACGGCTCCCAGGTCGGCCCCCGCCTCCACGAGCAGCTTGCGTATCTCCGCCTCCGTCTCGATGTACGCGCCCTCGCCGAAGTGGCTGTAGCGGATCGCACCGTCCTTGTCGATCAGGTACTTGGCGGGCCAGTACCGGTTCTCGAAAGCCCGCCAGGTCTGGTGGTCGTTGTCCTGGGCTATCGGGTACTTCAGGTCGTTGTCGTCACGCGACATGGCCACGTTCTCGGGCAGCTTCTCGAACTCGAACTCGGGCGCGTGCACCCCCAGGATCACGAGCCCCTTGTCCGCGTACTTGTCGTGCCACTCCTTCAGGTAGGGCAGGGTGCGCACGCAGTTGACGCACGTGTACGTCCAGAAGTCGATGAGCACGACCTCGCCGCGCTTGTCCTCGAGCGTGAACGGCTCGCTGTTGAGCCAGCCGTCCAGCCCGACCAGCTCCGGCGCCATGCTCTGGGCGCTATCCGAGCTTGGCAGGAGGCTGGCCGCCTGTTGGGTGGGTTCCGGCGTCGGCGCTTCCTGCGGCGGCTGGGTCGGCTCGGGAGTAGGCTCCGGCATCGGGGTCGGAGCGGTGGTCGGTGCGGCTGTGGGAACAACCGCGGCCGCGGGCTCGGGCTCCTCCTCGGTCGAGCCGCAGGCCAGCGCCAGCAGCGAAAGGGCCGCGATCAGTGCAAATACGAAAAAGCCTCTTCTCATGTCGTCTCCTTGGGCCCTGCTATCGGGCCTGCAGACCGTGCTTGGTCTCCGGGCCGTCGCTGGGCTGACTCTGGGGCAGGGGACTGCACCCGGCCGTGCGTGGATTGGGGAGTAAAGTGGGCCTCCGGCTGGGCCGTCTCAAAGGATTAGATGCGCCCACGCCGCACAAAGTTGCTGGCGCAGCCTGCTTAGAGCTGCCGGTAGGTTATGGGAGGGCAGCTGTTCAGACTTGGAAGGAGAGGGAAATGCGTTCGTCCTGAGCCTGTCGAAGGACAGTTCTCCAGCGGGTCAAATAGTATTCAGATGGCAATTAGCCCGGCGGTTCCTGTCCCTTCAGCCTGCGGATCCCTTCCAGCGCCAGCGGCACGCCGACCGCCGCCATTATCAGCTTGATCGTGTCGCCCACTATGAAGTCGTCGAGACCCCAGTCGATGACAACCGCCAGCCTGGAACGCTCGACAAGCTCGGAGTCTGGTATGTAGAAGGCTAGCCACGGAAGCCCGAAACCATATATCGCAACCTCGCCCAGGAGCATCGCGCCGGCCAGCTTGAGCGGATTCCTTCCCCAGCCCCTCTCGACGAACAGTCCCACGATGAACGCCGCGACCACGAACCCGAACAGGTAGCCTCTGCTAGCGTTGGGAATCGCCCCTTCGGCGGCGAAGACAGGCACCCCCGCTATCCCCAGGTAGAGGTAGACGAGCATGCTGGCCGCGCCCCTCTTGCTGCCCAGGACCGCGCCTGACAGCAATACCGCAAAGGTCTGCCCGGTGATGGGGACCGCGGGATTGAGGTAAACGGCTACCTGGGCCGAAAGCCCAGTGAGCGCCGCAAAGCCGACGACGAGCAAAGCGTCGATGGCCGCATTGGTCAGCGCGGCGCTGGACCGGGGGATTAGTTGGTCGACAAGGGCGGCCCCTCTCGGAGCTTGTTGCATTCTTAGTTCTCCAGTTGCGTGGCGCTGGAACGGACGGCTCAGCCTATGCTTCCCGTTGCTTCTCGGCAGGGGTGTATATGGAACCCTCGGGCACCCGCGGCGCTCTTCGCGACCCTGTTCTCAGGGCTGCCGGCAGGCCCACCGCGGCCAGCGAGGCGACCGCCCCGCTCACGATCGCGGCCGGTCCCTTCAGCAGGAAGTCTCGCCGCGAGTAGCTGTCACCGTTCTTCATTGTCGTGTCGCTCCCCGTCTCGATGTCGCCGCGCATTATACCAGACGGCCCTCGAGCGGATCGCCCCTGCTCACTGGTCAGAATTGGGAACCGGGCAACACAACCGTCATTGTTATGAAAATAGCGCCCGGCCACCCTGTAGGGGCGGGTTTGAAACCCGCCCTCCCCGGCCCCTAACAGTCAAGACTGTCGTCCCAATCTAGGCTGCCCATTTTCATCCCCTGATGTGGCCTCCGCAAGGCCATAGTGATACCGGCGGAAGCCCGAGTCCAGGAGCGCGGTGGGGTGAGCCGACCCACTCATCCGCCAGCGATCAGCACCCGCACTTGATGCCGCTCTCGGTCCGGGCCTTCTCCCCGTCGGTGGCGTAGCCGTCGCGCTTCCACCAGTCCAGCCCACCGATCAGCTCACGCACCTGGAACCCGAGCGTCAGCAGCTTCAGCGCCGTCTTCGTCGAGGCGTTGCAACCGATGCCGTCGCAGTAGCAGACATAGATCTTCGACTTGTCCAGCGCCTCCGTGGAGTTGAAGCTGATCTCCCGGTGGGGGAGGCTGACCGCGCCGGGTATGTGCTCCTCGGCATAGGCGCTGCCGGATCGCCCGTCCACCACCACGATGGGCTCGCCTCTCTCCACTGCCTCGTAGACGTCGAACGAGTCCATCTCGTAGGACAGCTTGCGCTGGTAGAAGTCCATCTGGTCGATGCTCATGAGGGCCCTTCTTCCATAATCATGGGTCTCGTACCCAGCCTACCCGGTCTCGCCCGTCGTCAGCTCGAACGGCAGATCCCGGTCCTCGTATCGCGCGAGAATGAACAGCAGGTCGGATAGCCTGTTCAGGTACTTCAGCACCTCGCGGTTCGGCAGCACCCCCGCATCGCTCAGGGCCACGGCCCGCCGCTCCGCCGTACGCAGCAGGCTCCGCGCCATGTCTATCGCCCCCGACCCAGCGGTGGCGCCCGGCACGATGAATGCCCGCGGGAGCTTCACCTGCGCCTTCAGGTCGTCTATCTCACTCTCCAGCGCCTCGGTCATCCCTGGATCGACCGGTTTGAAGTACTCCTCCAGCTTGTCCAGGTCCTCCGGCGGCGTCGCCAGCTCGGACCCCACCGTGAAGAGCTCGCGCTGCAGCCTCAACAGTGTCGCCTTGACCCGCGTGTCCTTGCAAAGGGCGCGCGCAAGCCCCATCGCGGAAATCGCGCTGTCCAGGCTCCCATAAGCCTCGGTCCTGTCGCTCGCCTTGGACAGCTTCCGCCCGAACAGCAGCGACGTCTCCCCCTCGTCTCCCGCTCGCGTGTACAACGTCATACACCAAAGCCTATCACGAAGAGGCTCTGCGGCGGCTTTGCCCCCTCTCCCTCGACGGGAGAGGGCTGGGGTGAGGGTGAAAGGGGCGGGGACGGGTCCCCCGGCTGCTAGGGGCAGGGTCCCACCTCACAAACAAAGGGCCCGCCGCGCAGCAGATGCGCGGCAGGCCCCCTCTCCCTCGACGGACGAGGGCTAGGGTGAGGGTGAATAGGGGCGGGGATGGTTTCCCTCCCCTCTCCCTCGACGGGAGAGGGCTAGGGTGAGGGTGAAGGGGGTGGGGATGGGTTCCCGCCCCCCGGCCGCTCTACTTGACCTTGACCTCCAGGCGTCGCGCCTTCTTGGCCTCCTGCTTGGCGAACCTGACGGTCAGGACGCCCTTGTCGTAGCTCGACTCCGCCTGGGTCGCATCCACCGTGTCAGGGAGCCGGAGTGCCCGGTGATAGGAGCCCGAGCGCCGCTCCCTGAGCAGGTAGCCGCCCTTGTCCGTCCCGCTCTCAGTCGTGGTCTTCGCGTCGATGGTCAGCACGCCGTCCTCGACGTTGACCGCGATGTCCCCCGTCTCGACTCCTGGCAGCGAGGCGTGGACGACGATGTCGTCTCCCTCCTCCACCACGTCGAGCGGGATGTGCCAGTGCTCCCCGCCGTTGGACTCAGCGGGCCTCTGGCCGAAACCCCGCCACATCCGGTTGATCGCGTCCTCCATGCTCCTCATCTCCACGATTGGGTCCCAGCGCTGCAATACCATCCATACCTCCTTGCCGTAATGTCCGTGGGGCTTCCGGCCCTGCTTCCGGCCCTCACACATTGGATTATATAGATAATATGCTATATCTGTCAAGAGACTTATAGTAAACAGAATAAGATAGATTGTGAGCGCACATCAAGTATGCTAGAATCGCCACGAGCGGGCCCACACCCGCCAAGCCTCCGGCTTGGTGCTGGACCCGAGGGTGACGAGCGGGCGAACCAATGGCAGATTACTATGCAGAGCTGGGTATCGGCAGGGATGCCGACGAGAAGGAGGTGCGGGGCGCATTCCGGCGCCTGGCTCGCCAGTACCACCCGGACCTCAACCCCGGCGACGAGAAGGCCGAAGATCGGTTTAAGCGCGTCAACGAGGCCTACGAAGTCCTGTCGGACGACGAGAAGCGCAAGGCATACGACAAGTACGGCGACAACTGGCGACGCGCTGAAGAAATCGAGTCCCAGCACGGCGGCGGGGCCTACCGCACGACCGGGGCAGGCGGTTTCGGGGGGTTCGAAGACCTGCTCGGCGGCTTCCGCTCCGGTAATTTCGGGGGCTTCGGCGCAGGTCGGCCCTCCATGGCCAAAATGGAGACCGATGTGGAGGTTACCCTGGAGGAGGCCTTCGCCGGCTCCCAGCACATCGTCACCATCTCCAGGGGAGGGCAGGACCGCCGCATCGAGGTGACCATCCCGCGCGGCGTCGCTAACGGCTCGGTCGTCCGTGTCAGGCCCGGCCAGGGCCAGGAGCTGCTCCTCAACGTCACCGTGACCCCGCACCGCCGCTTCACCAGGCGCGGCTCGGACCTCTACCTGGACGTGGACGTGCCCTTCGAGGACGCCATCCTCGGCGGCAGCGTGGAGGTGACCACGATGGAGCGGCCCATCGAGCTGAAGGTCCCCCAGGAGAGCCGCAACGGCCAGAAGATCAGGCTCGCGGGCAAGGGCATGCCCGTCCTCGGTTCGCCGGACAAGAGAGGCGACCTCTACGTCGTCCTCCGCCCAGTCATGCCCCGGGACCTGACCGACGAACAGAAGGAGCTGGTTAGGAAGCTGAAGGAGCTTGGTGCGCCAGCAACGTGACCATGTCGATGACCATGCTAGAATCGTCAGGTACCGGTCCACTTGGGGAGGGCGTGATGCAAACGGCTGGTAAAGCGGCGGCGAGCACCCGGACTATCAAGGCGTCGGAGTTCAAGGCTAAGTGCCTGAAGCTCATGGACGAGGTCGCGGACGGCGGCGGCGAAATTGTGATCACCAAGAACGGCCGCCCGGTTTCACGCCTCGTTCCCTACAGGGAGAAGCCGGACAGCTTGTTTGGCCGCAACCGCGAGCACATTGAAGTTCTGGGCGACATCGTCTCGCCCATGCCTTCTGAGTGGTTCGAGGACCCCGAGGGCGATGGGATTGACGAGGATCTCTTCAGGATCCGCGAATGATACTTCTCGATACGCACGTCCTGTTATGGCATGAACGAGGAGATCAGAGGCTGGGACCTCAGACCCGCATGGAGGTCGAGCGCTCGTGGTTGGCGAATGACGCCGCGGTTTCCGCAATATCGTTCTGGGAAGTCGGAATGCAGATCCGAAAGGGCCGGCTCGGTTTCGATCTGGATGTCGATGCCTGGCGTCGCGACCTGCTGGGGCTGGGACTCGTCGAAATCCCTGTGGACGGGGCGATCGCCGCCCTCGCCGGCCTCCTGCAGGACATCCACGGCGACCCGGCAGACCGGCTCATCGTCGCCACGGCTCTGGAGGGCCACCGCCTCGTCACCGCGGACCGCCGCGTCCTCGCATGGCCCGGACGCCTGAGCCGACTCCGGGCCACCGACTGAAAGGAGTGTGGCTGGTCCCATGACGAGCAGCCTGCCATACGACGAGCCCTGCTTCGTGATCAGCGTCGCCGCACGCATCGTCGGCGTGAACACCCAGACCCTGCGCTACTACGAGAGCCTCGGACTCGTGCAGCCCCATCGCACGCGCGGAAACCAGCGCGTCTACTCCCGCCGCGACGTGGAGCGCGTCCGGCGCATGAGAGGCCTGATCGATGACCTCGGCATAAACCTCGCCGGCGTCGAGGTCGTGATGAAGCTCCTCGACCGCATCGACGACATGCAGGCCGACCTCGACAGCCTCCAGTCCGAAAACCGCCGCCTCAAACGCATCCTGGAGTCCGTTGAGGGCCAACCCTCCCGGTGAGCCCCAGCCGCTCCCCATGTCGAACGTGCCCCGCAGTTTGCGTGTATACTGTCCTCTGACTCGGCGGGCCCTCGCGAGGCCCGCAACAAGGGAGTGCGCAGCGAATGGCCGAGGAACAGGCGAGAGAACAGGAAGTCGAGCTTAAGGAGTGGACTCCAGGACCGGGCGACATTGCGATTCGCCAGGTTCCCCTTGCCTGGATAATGTCATCGGCGCCTTGGCTTGTCGTTACTGTCCTCATGCTCATGTTTCCTCAGATCGGAATAGAGGAGTGGGTTGCGGGTATACTGATCGTAATTGTCGTTGTGCCCCGCTTCTTCATGTGGCGCCGGACCCTGTACGGCATCACCAACTCCCACCTGATGTACCAGCGCGGTGGAATCCTCTCGTCCAAGGCGTACCCGCTCCCCTATTCGCGGATGCAGGACACTAGAGCGAGGTACGGCATATTTGGGCGCGCCCTCGGGTACCAGGCTGTCGACGTCATGATGGACAACGGCGCGGTGGCTTCCCTCTCCTACGTACCCATAGTCACCAACGCCGAGGCTCTCATTCGAGAGAAAATCAAGGAGCACGGCGGCTTCATCGCCTCTGACGCCGCCGCCGATACCGGCGACGACACCCCCGAAAAGCCCGACCGGCCTGAGGACGAGGGCAAGGAAAAGTAGCCTCGATGCCCCCAGCCGCTGACGACTTCAAGCTGGTTCGGGCGGGCCTGCTCATAGACGGCCTCGGTGGTCCCCCCGTCGAGCGCGGCGCAGTGCTGACCAGGGGCTCGGAGATCGTCGCCGTCGGCCGACAGAACGACGTCGCAGCCCCAGAGGGCGCTCGCGTCCAGGTCCTCGACCACCCCTCCGGCACCGTCATGCCCGGCATGGTCGACTGCCACACCCACCACAACGGCTTCGGCGACGGACGCGCCGGCGACGACCTCGCAACCCTCCCGGACGAGGTCCTCACACTCCAGTCAGCCCACAACGCCCGCAGATCCCTCTTCACCGGCGTCACGACCATCCGCGAGAATGGCCCCAAGAACGTCACTATGCTCCGCCTCCGCGACGCCGTCGACCAGGGCATCACCGCCGGCCCCCGCATGGTCCTCTGCGGCCGCCCCGTCTCCATCATCGGCGGCCACATGGACTACTTCGGCTCCGTCGTCACCGGCCCGGTCGAGGGACGCGCCATGGTCAGGCAGCTCGTGAAGGAGGGCTCGGACTACATCAAGATCACCGCCACCGGCGGCAGCACCCGCACATCCGACCCGCTCAGGCCCTCCTTCGACGTCGACGAGCTCAACGCCATGGTCGACGAGGCCCACAAGTTCGACCGCCTCACCGCGACCCACTGCACCTCGACCCAGGGCATCGTGAACTCCCTCGACGCCGGCGTCGACATGATCATCCACTGCATATTCAAGGAGCCCGACGGCTCCTACGACTTCCGCCCCGACGTCGCCGACCGCCTCGCCGAGCAGGGCGCGTACGTCAACCCCACCCTGCACGTGCTCCGCAGCCGCGTCTGGTCCGGCCTGCGTAAGCGCGCCGCGTCCGGCCTCACACCGGCCGAGCAGGCCCAGCTCGACGACGACTGCCGCGGCTTCGACACCGCCATCGAGCACTCACGCAGGCTCCTCGAGCGCGGCGTGAAGATCATCACCGGCTCCGACTCCTCCTGGGGCGACTACCCCCTCGGCAACGCCGTCCACGAGACCGAGTGCCTGCAAATGGCCGGCATGCCCGGCATGGACGCCGTCATGTCCATCACCAGCGACGCCGCCCGCTCCCTCGGCGTCGACGAAATCACAGGCAGCCTCGAACCCGGCAAGGCCGCCGACATCATCGTCGTCGACGGCAACCCGGCCCAAACCCTCGACGCCCTATGGTCCGTCACCGAAGTAATAGCCGCCGGCAACCGAATCGACCGCGGCTCCCAGGACGCCATCATGGCCACAAGACAACCACGCCCTCCATCCGAATAGTCCCTTCCCCCATTTGGGGGAAGGTAACCCCCTTCCGATTAGTCCCTTCCCCCATTTGGGGGGAAGGTTAGGATGGGGGCTTTCCCCCTCTCCCTCGACGGGAGAGGGCTGGGGTGAGGGTGAAACAAGGAGAAACAATTGGCTGAACCAAACGGCGGCTTCACACTCATTCGCGCGGCTCGGCTCATCGACGGCTCCGGCGGACCCCCCGTCGAGCGCGCCGCCGTCCTCCTCGAGGGCGACTCCATCAGGGCCGCCGGGCCCGAGGAGACCGTCGTGCCCCCCGAGGGCGCGCACGTCGTCGAGCACGTATACGAAGCCCAGACCGTCCTCCCCGGCCTCATCGACTCCCACGTCCACCTCATCGGCATCGGCGACGGCAGGGCGGGGGACGAGCTCACCACGCTCCCCGACGAGGTCCTCACCCTCCAGGCCGCCCGCAACGCCCGCGCACACCTCTACTCCGGCGTCACCACCGTGCGCGACTGCGGCGCGAAGAACCGCACCACCCTCGAGCTCCGCCGCGCCGTCGAGATGGGCATCACACCCGCGCCTCGCCTCGTCCTGTCGGGCCGCCCCATCGCCATCATCGGCGGCCACCTCAGCTACTTCGGCATACAGGCCACAGGCCCCGTCGAGTGCGTCGCCGCCGTCCGCCAGCTAATTAAGGAAAACGTCGACTTCATAAAGATCACCGCCAGCGGCGGCAGCACCCGCACCTCCGTCAGCGGCCGCCCCTCATTCAACGTCGACGAGCTCACAGCCATCGTCGACGAGGCCCACAGCTTCGGCCGGCACGCCGCCGCTCACGCCACCGACTCCCAGTCCATCTCCAACACCCTCGACGCCGGCATCGACACCGTGATACACGGCAGCCACATCGACCCCGACGGCGTCCGCCGGTACAACCCCGGCATCACCGAGCGCCTGGTCGAGCGCAACGTCTACGTCAACCCCACCATCCACCAGGGCCGCGAGCGCATATGGCAGCTCGAGCGCAAGGCCGAGTCCCAGCTCCTCACCGCGGACGAGCAGGCCGCCGTCGACGACTACAACCGCGGCTGGGACGACACCGCCGCATTCTGGGGCCGCATGCACCACGACGGCGTGAAGCTCGTCGCCGGCTCCGACGCCTCATGGCAGTACTACCGGCTCGGCGGCACCAGCTTCCAGGACGAGATCAGCGCACACGTCGACATCGGCATGACCCCCATGGAGGCCATCGTCTCCGGCACCGCCGACGCCGCCCGCTCATGCTGGATCGACGACCAGGTGGGCACCATCGAGCCCGGCAAGCTAGCCGACCTCCTAGTAGTAGACGGCGACCCCTCCACCGACATCCGAGCCCTCACCAACGTCGCCGGCGTATACCAGTCCGGCCAAAAAATAGACCGCACCAACCGCATCTAGCCGCTCCCCCTCTTCCCCCATTTGGGGGGAAGATTGAGATGGGGGGCTCCCCCTCCTCTCCCTCGACGGGAGAGGACTGAGGTGAGGGTGACTCCCCGGCGTAGCCGGTCCCTCCCCGGCCTTCGCCGGCATGACGGAACCCGGCCCTTATGCTCGTCGTTCCGGCGCAGGCCGGAACCCAGGGGCGGGGTGGACGGGCGGGGTCCCCTCCTCTCCCTCGACGGGAGAGGATTGAGGTGAGGGTGACTCCCCGGCGTAGCCGGTCCCTCCCCCGCTCCCCAATCGTCGTTCCGGCGCAGGCCGGAACCCAGGGGCAGGGCGGGGTCCCCTCCTCTCCCTCGACGGGAGAGGACCGAGGTGAGGGTGACTCCCCGGCGTAGCCGGTCCCTCCCCGGCACCCTGCCAGGAACCGCCGCCACCCTCACCCCACCGATACGGGGAACCCATCCCCACCCCTCTGGATTCCGGCTCGGGGGCCGGAATGACGGATGGGCCGGGCTGGGGGGCTCCCCCTCCCCCCTCCCAATCATCCCCATCATTCCAATCACAAAAATCACAGTTCAGACCACAAAAATAAAGGAGCGGCGCCCTAAAGCACCGCCCCCTCTATTCCCGCGCCGGGGAGCCCCCTCATCCCAACCTTCTCCCGCCAGGGGAGAAGGGGCAGGAGCCCCTCCCCACTAACAACTAACAACTAACAACTTCCCCGGCCTCTTACCTCTCGATCGGCGCTCCCACGATCGACCCGTACTCCGTCCACGAACCGTCGTAGTTCCGCACCTTCGGGAACCCCAGGATCTGCGACAGCACGAACCACGTATGCGACGACCGCTCCCCGATCCGGCAGTACGCGATCACCTCATTCTCCTTGCTCAGCCCCGCGTCCCTCTGATACAGCTCCCGCAGCTCCTCCACAGACTTGAACGTCCCGTCCTCCTCGTTCACCGACTTCAGCCACGGCACGTTCGCCGCCCCCGGGATATGCCCGCCGCGCTGCGAGCCCTCCTGCGGAAGGTGCGCCGGCGCCAGCAGCTCCCCGCTGAACTCCTCCGGCGCCCGCACGTCCACCAGCCCCGTCTTGTTCGCCGTCGTCGCCGTATCCAGCACGTAGTCCCGCGTCGCCCGGATGCTCGTGTCGGGGTCCGACGCCCGGTACGTCCGCTTCGTGGGCGACGGCACGTCCGTGCTCAGCGGCCGCCCCTCCTTCACCCACTTCACCCGCCCGCCGTTCATGATCTTCACCTTGCGGTGACCGTACAGCTTCATCTGCCAGAACGCGTACGTCGCGAACCAGTTGTTGTTATCGCCATACAGCACCACCGTCGTCCCCTTCGTGATGCCCGAACCCCCAAGCAGCCGCTGCATCTGCTCCCTGCTCAGGATATCCCGCGTCACCGTATCGTTCAGCTCCGTCGTCCAGTTCCACCCGATGGCCCCGGGCACGTGACCCTGGTCGTAAGCCGCCGTGTCCACGTCCACCTCCACGACAACCAGCCCGTCCTCGCCCAGGTTCTCCGCCACCCAATCCGTCTCCACAATCGACTCCGGATGCGCCACTCTAGCCGGCATAAATCCCTCCTCCTCCCTATCGAGGCTAATCTCCCCCTCACCAACGAGGCCAATCTCCCCCTCACCAACCTTAGAAAACCGAGCCATCTACCTCACTCCGTCATTCCGGCCCCCGAGCCGGAATCCATCCCCGGCTCCCACTCCGTCATTCCGGCCCCCGAGCCCTCACACCGTCATTCCGGCGCAGGCCGGAACCCAGGGGCGCGGCGGGGTCCCTCTTTCCCCTGCCCGGTCCCGTCCCCCTCCCAATCATCCCCATCATTCCAATCACAAAAATCACAGTTCAGACCCTCCCGGCCCCCTCCCAATCCTGATCATCCTCTAATCCCCAGAATCCTGATTCAGACACTCCCGTCCCCCATAATCCCCCTCTTCCCTCCGTGTCCTCTGTGCCCTCTGTGGTGAACTCTTCCCTCCGCGCCCTCCGCGCCCTCTGCGGTGAATCTAACTCCCCGGCACCCCGCAAAAAACCTCATAATCGATCAGCTCCCGCACCGTCGGCTCATCCCCGCACAGCGGGCAGCCCGGGTCCCGTCGCACCTTCACCTCGCGAAAATCCATATCCAGCGCGTCGATCAGCAGCAGCCGCCCCACCAGCGGCTCACCCGTCCCCAGCAGCACCTTCACCGTCTCCGCCGCCTGGATCGACCCCACCATCCCCGGCAGCATCCCCAGCACCCCCGCCTCCGAGCAGTTCGGCACCTCCCCCGGCGGCGGCGGGTCCGGGAACACGCACCGGTAGCACCCCTTCCCAGGCACATACGTCGTCGCCCGCCCGTCGAACATCAGGATGCTCCCGTCCACCAGCGGCTTCCCGCTCAGGTACGCCGCGTCATTGATCAGGTACCGCGCCGCGAAATTATCCGCGCCGCTCACCACCACGTCGAACCCCGACATCATCTCCATCGCATTCTCCGACGTGATCGGCTCCTCGAACGTCACCACCTCCAGCTCCGGGTTATACGCCAGCAGCGTCTCCCGCGCCGACTCCACCTTGCTCCGACCGATATCCGCGTCATGGTGGAGGATCTGCCGCTGCAGATTCGTCACGTCCACCACGTCATAGTCCACGATCCCCAGCGTCCCGATCCCCGCCAGCGCCAGGTAAATCGCCACCGGCGACCCCAGCCCGCCAGCGCCGATGATCAGCACCCGCGAGTCCAGCAACGTCCGCTGACCCCCGCTCCCAACCTGCGGCATAATAATATGCCGGCTATACCGCCGCACCTGATAAGGCGTAAGCGCCCCAGCCCGCTCCCGAGTCCCAATAGCCATCTCTAACCAGTCCTTTCACTAATCATCGTCCGGCCCCCCTCCCACCAAAAACTAACCACTAAAAACCAAAAACCCTCCCCGGCCCCGGACACACCCCGCCCAACACTGCATCCACATGAAACGCCGGGAAACCCGGCGCAAATCGACGCGCGCGAGAAGACGCCGGCCGGAACTAGCCGCGCGCGGAGCTCGTACACCCGCAGCGACCGCACACACGAGCGGCCCCCAGGGTAATCGGCCTGCCTATTCCTCTAATAAAGGTATACATCCACCAACCAAACACCACGCCCCAAGTATACCACCTCTTCCCCCACCCTGCGGGGCAGACTGAGATGGGGGCTCCCCCTCTTCCCCCACCCGCCCCACATCCGTCCATCCCCGCCCCACATCCCCTCCCCCTCGTCGTCCTGAGGAGTCCGCGACGTGAGGACCTTCCCCGGCCCCCTCTTAACTCGTCGTTCCGGCGCAGGCCGGATTCCTGCCCCAGGAACCGTCCTCCACCCAGGGGGGCGGCGGGGCTCCCGTCCCCTCTCCCTCCCCCGTAGGGGCGGGTTTCAAACCCGCCCTCCCCGGCGGCGCAGGCGGGGCTCCCCCTCCCCATCATCCCAATCATCCCCTCTTACTCGTCGTTCCGGCGCAGGCCGGAACCCAGGGGGGCGGCGGGGCTCCCGTCCCCTCCCCCTCCCCATCATCCCCATCATTCCAATCACAAAAATCACAGTTCAGACACTCCCCACCCCCGCTCCACATCCCCTCCCCCTCGTCGTCCTGAGGAGTCCCCGACGTGAGGACCTTCCCCATCCCCCTCCCACCAAAAACTAACCACTAAAAACTAAGAACCATCCCCGGCGTAGCCGGTCCCTGCCCCCCTCCCAATCATCCCAATCATCCCCATCACAAAAATCACAGTTCAGACACTCCCCCCTCGTCGTCCTGAGGAGTCCCCGACGTGAGGACCTTCCCCGGCCCCCGTCCCAAGCTCGTTCACCCTGAGCCTGTCGAAGGCCCCTCCCCCTCCCAATCCTGATAATCCTCTAATCCCCAGAATCCTGATTCAGACACTCCCCAGCTCCCTCCCCCTCTTCACCGAGCCGTTCCACATCCGTCCATCACCGCCCCACATCCGTCCATAGCCGCCCCACATCCGTCCATAGCCGCCCCACATCCGTCCATAGCCGCCCCACATCCGTCCACCACCGCCCCACATCCGTCCACCCCCGCCCCACACCCGTCCATCCCCGGCCCCCTCCCCCTCGTCGTTCCGGCCCCCTCCTCCTCGTCGTCCTGAGGAGTCCCCGACGTGAGGACCTTCCCCGTCCCCCTCTTACTCGCCGTTCCGGCCCCCTCCCCCTCGTCGTCCTGAGGAGTCCCCGACGTGAGGACCTTCCCCGTCCCCCTCTTACTCGTCGTTCCGGCCCCCGAGCCGGAACCCAGGGGGGCGGCGGGGCTCCCTCTTTCCCCTGCCCGGCCCTGCCCCCTCCCCCTCGTCGTCCTGAGGAGTCCCCGACGTGAGGACCTTCCCCGTCCCCCTCCCACCAACAACTAACCACTAACCACTAAAAACCCTCCCCGGCCCTTGACCCCCCAGAACACCAGTACTATAATACCCACATGAAAGGCCCCACGACCCAACAGCCCCAGCTACGCCAAACATACAAGCGGAACAAAATGGAACAACCTGGAACAGAATTCGCCTAACCCCCCCAAAATCCCCTCCCCCCTCTGTGCCCTCTGTGCCCTCTGTGGTGAACCCCCCCCCCTTACCTCCGCGCCCTCAGCGCCCTCCGCGGTGAATCCCCCCCCCAAAAAATCCCCTCCCCCCTCTGTGCCCTCTGTGACCTCTGTGGTGAACCCCCCCCTCTTACCTCCGCGCCCTCCGCGCCCTCAGCGGTGAACCCTCCCCCTCCCAATTCCTGATTCCCCATTCCGGAATCTCCCCCCCCAAAATCCCCTCTTACCTCTGCGCCCTCTGCGCCCTCTGCGGTGCAACTCCCTCCCCTCTGTGGTATAATCCCCGCGTAGGTGGAATCTATCTGACGAAGACCTGTGTCACATGCTTGACACATGGCTAATCGGATGATAATGTTCTGCCATTCACGTCTGGACAAGTGAGGGTACGCATGTTCAACAGACCTTTTGTTCTGTGGACTTAGCGACGGAAAACTCAGATATTCGTGGACAGTCCCCATGGGCCCCTTCAAATCAGGTAGGGGCAGAACAACACTAGCCGAGTCCCCCACTACACCGTCAACGTCGTGAAGTGAGTTCCCCCCAGGCCACCGTAGGAGTCTCCCGATCCCTCTTCGCCCCCACTACTCCACGTCGTGGTCCGTCGCCTCGACCAATGTCCGGAAGCTCGTAGTCCTGTCGGAAGGGTAGTCGTCTAGTACCTCCGACGGGGCTACGCTCTCGCGCTCCTGGATCGCCTCTCCTGCTATTCCTGCGGCTTCCTCCTATGTGACCCTAGGCATCTCGCCGGCTAGATGCCCGACGTTCTCTAAGAGTGCCTTGCTCACTAGCTCCACCGTCCTCTCCGGCGCCCCACCATCCTCTTATTCCATCAGCGTCGGGCTGACTGTGTTCTAGCAGCCGAATCATGGGGGCCTCATTCCTGTGCTTCATAACGGTGGCACGCGTGTCGCCGCCGTCATGCGTGACACCCGTTATACGCCGTTGGAATAGACTCCCGGCCTCCCCACACTGGATGTGCGAGGCGGCGGCGAGGTGCCACCGTAACCGGGTATCCCGCCTGCGGCCTGCCACCGGATGGATGGACGTAGAGGCATGAGGGATACGAGCAGTCGGAACGAGAAGAAGCTCCCGGGAAGGAGCGCTTTCGAAATCGGTGTGATCAGGGTCGTCGCCAACCCCGGCCCCGACGCCGAGGATCGGCTGCAACGACTGATGTCCCTGATGGTGAGGCACGCCACCAGGGACGTCCAGGCCGCGCCTGGTAAGGACTCGCCCTCGGACACCCCGCCCGTGCGGCCTC
The DNA here is from genome assembly GCA_965204975.1 of Dehalococcoidia bacterium. Taxonomy (GTDB): domain Bacteria; phylum Chloroflexota; class Dehalococcoidia; order Lucifugimonadales; family CAJWER01. The sequence goes on along the minus strand of OZ242024.1, from coordinate 1,809,896 downwards.
GTGCCGAGGTGGAAGGCTGACTCGCTCCACTCCGGGACCGGCCGTCATCAGCCCGCGGAGGGCGCAGACCGGCTCGACCCAGCTCCAACAGGGGCGGCCATTTCTTCTATTAGGGGTGAGCGAAAGGAGGCGAACATGGTTAGGCCCAGGAGGCAGGTGGAGACGAATCGTGCGGCGATCTACGCTCGGGTGTCGGACAAGAGCCAGGACGCGGAGGACAAGACGTCCATTTCCGAGCAGATAGGTGATATGGAGGCCCACTGCGAGAGCAGGGGGCTGACCGTCGTTTCCCGGTACCAGGAGGTTGGTAGGGGCTGGTCGAAGAAGCGCCCCGAGTTCCAGCGGATGCTGACCGACGCCAGGGAAGGCCGCTTCGACGTGATCGTGTGCTGGAAGTCGGACCGTCTGAGCCGAGGGATGTACCCAGCCGCGGCGCTGATGGAGGTAGTGGAGGCGCACGATATACGTTTGGAATCGGTGATGGACGCGATCGACATGAAGACGTTCGGCCTGATGGCTGCGATAGGCAAGATCGAGTTGGACAACTTCCGAGAGCGGTCTGCGATGGGCAAGCGCGGTATTGCCAAGCAGGGACGAGCGCCGACGGGGGGTCTGCCCTTTGGTTACCGGATAGGCGCCGACGGTAGGCCGGAGGTGGATGAGGAGGGAGCGAAGGTGGTCCGTCGGATCTTCCGCATGTACGTCCATGAGGGTATAGGGTCGCACTCGATCGCCATCCGTCTGACTGACGAGGGAGTACCGACGCAGACCGGCAAGCGGTTTTGGCATCAGGCGGGTGTGCTGCATGTACTGGGTAATGCGACCTATCGGGGCACGTGGGTGTACGGGAGGTACCGACACGTGGCGACGGAGGATGGGGTGAAGGTACACGAGCAGCCGCGTGACAGGTGGATCGAGATCCCGATACCCCAGGTGATCGACGATGCGACATGGGATCGAGCTCAGGCGCTGAAGAAGCAGCGGAGCACGAGGTCGAAGCGTAACACCAAGGTGTTCTACCTGTTGCAGCACCTTCTCAAGTGCGGAGAGTGCGGCCACCGGTTCCATGCGAAGTCGACGTGGAGGACGACGAACGTTCGGAACGGGAAGAGGTACCGGTACGAGTATCCGTCCCCTCACCGGTACTACAAGTGCAACGGGATGCAGAGCCTGCGGTTGGAGTGCCGAGAGCGGCCGTACATCCGGGCGGAGCAGTTGGAGGAGCCGATATGGGCTGAGGTGAAGCGTGTGATCCGGGACCCTGCGCTGATCGTTGCTGGGATTGACGCGCTCGATACCCAGGATGATGGTGGTGGACTGGAGGATGAGATCGTTCAGGCGGAGCGAGAGGTACGGGACATCGAGATGGAGGAGGACCGCGCCATTCGACTGTTCGTGTCTGGGAAGATCAGCGAGTCCCAGCTGGACGTACAGCGCAAGTTCATCACGGAGCGGTTGGAGAGTGCGAGGGCGAAGGTGGACGACTACCGTGCTCGTGCGGCAAGTGGCAGTGAGAGTCGTCGGTTGGTGGAGAGAGTCCACGCCTGGTCGCGGGCCGTCGGTGGTGGCATGGACGATCTGACCGATGAGCAGCGGAGGGAGCTGCTGCTGACGACCGTTGAGCAGGTGGTGATCGACCGGGAGAACAACGTGGACATCACCTTGGCTGTGCCGATAGATGATGATCTCTCAGGGCATCATTCACCTGGCGCTCTGTCCCCTGAGCCTGAGTCCGATGCAGCCATGTCTGAAGAAACCTCTATCGTGACCCTTCACCCATAGCTCGTACCCTATAGAACCTACCCTCTGCGCTCTCCGCGTCCGTAGCCTGTCCTGAGCCTGCCGAAGGGCGGTGAAACGCCCCAGCCCTTCCCGATTCCTGATTCCCCCTTCACCATTCTCACTTCCCCAATTCCCCCAAAACCCTCTCCCCCCTCTGTGCTCTCTGTGACCTCTGTGGTATAATCGCCGCGTAGGTGGAATCTATCTGACGAAGACCTGTGCCACATGCTTGACACATGGCTAATCGGATGATAATGTTCTGCCATTCACGTCTGGACAAGTGAGGGTACGTATGTTCAACAGACCGCACAACACAGTTTTGGCACGTCTGGGCTTGGTCGCGGCCATTCTGGCGACGCTAATGATCCTCGCGCCCGTGGCTTCCGCCGCGGACCCGTATGAAGTCGACTACCTGGAGAACGGGACGGACCCGGTCGGGACGTTCAACGCGGACGACGAGGACGCTGACGCTGGCGATCCCGAATGGGACTTGAGTGGTCCTGACGAGAAGGACTTCGATATCTCAAGTGACGGTGTGCTCACCTTCAAGAAGGCGCCGAACTTCGAGAAGCCCACGGACAGGGACGAGGACAAAACCGCATCCGGCCTCCAGGGCTTTAATGACAACGTGTACAAGGTGACGGTAGAGGCCTTGGACGGTGACTTGGACGTTGTTGTGACCGTGAAGAACGTCGACGAGGCTGGGAGCGTGAGCTTCGACAAGCCACAGCCTCAGGTTACTCGGGAGCTGACGGCGTCATTCAAGGACGATGACGGCATGGACAACCCGAGGTGGGCGTGGTCGAAGTCGATGGACAAGGACGCAGCTGATGCTGACTGGGTGGCCATATCCGGTAAGTCGGCGAAGCGCACGCCGAAGGCGGAGGACATTGACTACTACCTTCGCGCTACGGTGACGTACGAGGACTCGTATGGCGCGAAGACGGTATCGGGTGTGACGGACAACGTTGTGGAGAAGGAGACGTTGGCGAACGCCGCTCCGAAGTTCGGCACAGTTGATCCGCTTGAGTTGGATGAGAACGTGTCTGGCACCCTGGGCGACCCGATATTGGCCTCGGACGCCGACGGTGACGAGTTGCAGTTGGCACTTGACGGTGCTACTGCCGCCGACAACGCTCTGTTCAGCTATAACGCTTCAGGCCAGTTGAGCGTGAAGGACGAGGATGGTCTGGACTACGAGGGCCACGTTACTGCTAGTGGTGGCACCAGGGAACCGCACGTAGACGACACCGCAACCACCGATGACGACCACATACCTGTCGGTGCGCTTACGTTCACTGTCAAGATCAAGGCAACGGATCCGTCCGGTGCGGTTGGCAGGGCAGACGTCACGGTTTACCTGAAGGACGTGAACGAAGCGCCGAAGTTTGGCGATGCATCGGGCGATGCGAACCAGAAGACGCTGTACGTTGACGAGGGGGCTACGCCTGCTCTGCGCGTAGGTATGACGGGTGCGGCTGGGTCGATTACCTACTCGGCTACGGACGAGGACGGTACCGTTGGGACTACTCCTGGTACTACGGACGCAGTCGCCTACAGCATAGAGGGTGCTGACGCGAAGTACTTCGGCATGGATGCTAGCACTGGCGCCCTGACTCCTATTGCAACTCTTCCTGATCCTAACCCAGACGAGAAGGTAGTCCTTGCGGCCGACTTCGAGGACAAGGATTCGTACTCGATCACCATCGTGGCCACATCCACTCGGGGTACCGGTGATGATGCGGTGAGGATGTACGCCACGCTGGCCGTGACGGTCAAAGTGGTGGACGGGGAAGACCCTGGCACTGCGTCGTTCAGTGGAGGGGTGAGGGTGCCTGAGGTGGGCAGGCCGGTGCTTGCCACGCACAAAGACCCTGACGGTGGTATCACCGGTGCGAAGTGGCAGTGGTTCAGGGGATCCGCGCCGCCCGCCGGCGCCGACGCCGCTGCCCGGGCCGCTGCACGGACGACGCTGATCACTACGCTGGCGGGTCTGCTGGATGGTACGCTAGATGATCCGGACGCAGGTACGAACAGAGTGTGTGGCGACGACGGTAACACTACGACTGTGGACGCTACTGCGGGTGGAAGCACTGCTTGTGTGATTAATGGAGCCACGTCGTCGCTCTACACGCCGAGTGCTGCTGAGGGCAATAGTGACGTGGGCTTTACGATCCATGCGTTGGTGACCTACACGGACGCACAGTCTGCTACGGCTACTGACCGCGCGATAGTGTCGTCTGAGGGACCGGTGCAGGATCGCGATCCTGCGAACACTGCTCCGAAGTTCCCTGACCAGGACCTGAACAAGGCTGGCGACCAGTCGGACACGGCGATGCGTTCGGTGGATGAGAACAAGGACAAGATTAACGTCGGAGAGCCGATACCGGCCGACGACGCTGAGACTGACCCGAAGGACCTTCTGATATACACGTTGAACGGCGCAGATGCGGCGAACTTCACCGTGGACAACAACGGTCAGATCAAGACTAAGGTGAAGTTGGACTTCGAGACGCAGCCGATGCACACGGTAGTGCTGACGGCGACGGACCCGTCGGGTGCGTCTGACAGCATCACGGTGATGATCACGGTCATCGACGGTCCTGACGACGCTGTGATCACCGGAGTCAAGACCTTTGACTTCCCTGAGGATCGTGAGAGTCTGGAGGTCGGGACGTTCAACGCGGACGACGAGGACGCTGACGCTGGCGATCCCGAATGGGACTTGAGTGGTCCTGACGAGAAGGACTTCGATATCTCAAGTGACGGTGTGCTCACCTTCAAGAAGGCGCCGAACTTCGAGAAGCCCACGGACAGGGACGAGGACAAAACCGCATCCGGCCTCCAGGGCTTTAATGACAACGTGTACAAGGTGACGGTAGAGGCCTTGGACGGTGACTTGGACGTTGTTGTGACCGTGAAGAACGTCGACGAGGCTGGGAGCGTGAGCTTCGACAAGCCACAGCCTCAGGTTACTCGGGAGCTGACGGCGTCATTCAAGGACGATGACGGCATGGACAACCCGAGGTGGGCGTGGTCGAAGTCGATGGACAAGGACGCAGCTGATGCTGACTGGGTGGCCATATCCGGTAAGTCGGCGAAGCGCACGCCGAAGGCGGAGGACATTGACTACTACCTTCGCGCTACGGTGACGTACGAGGACTCGTATGGCGCGAAGACGGTATCGGGTGTGACGGACAACGTTGTGGAGAAGGAGACGTTGGCGAACGCCGCTCCGAAGTTCGGCACAGTTGATCCGCTTGAGTTGGATGAGAACGTGTCTGGCACCCTGGGCGACCCGATATTGGCCTCGGACGCCGACGGTGACGAGTTGCAGTTGGCACTTGACGGTGCTACTGCCGCCGACAACGCTCTGTTCAGCTATAACGCTTCAGGCCAGTTGAGCGTGAAGGACGAGGATGGTCTGGACTACGAGGGCCACGTTACTGCTAGTGGTGGCACCAGGGAACCGCACGTAGACGACACCGCAACCACCGATGACGACCACATACCTGTCGGTGCGCTTACGTTCACTGTCAAGATCAAGGCAACGGATCCGTCCGGTGCGGTTGGCAGGGCAGACGTCACGGTTTACCTGAAGGACGTGAACGAAGCGCCGAAGTTTGGCGATGCATCGGGCGATGCGAACCAGAAGACGCTGTACGTTGACGAGGGGGCTACGCCTGCTCTGCGCGTAGGTATGACGGGTGCGGCTGGGTCGATTACCTACTCGGCTACGGACGTAGACGGTACCGTTGGGACTACTGCTGGTACGTTGGACACGGTTGTCCTGACCATAGAGGGTGCTGACGCGAAGTACTTCGACATAGACGCTGGTGCCCTGACTCCTATTGCAACTCTTCCTGATCCTAACCCAGACGAGAAGGTAGTCCTTGCGGCCGACTTCGAGGACAAGGATTCGTACTCGATAACCATTGTGGCCACGAGCACAGGCACGTCTGATGCCACTCCTCCGCCTGCGGGTGGTAACCGTGGAAGTACGTACGCCACGCTGGCCGTGACGGTCAAAGTGGTGGACGGGGAAGACCCTGGCACTGCGTCGTTCAGTGGAGGGGTGAGGGTGCCTGAGGTGGGCAGGCCGGTGCTTGCCACGCACAAAGACCCTGACGGTGGTATCACCGGTGCGAAGTGGCAGTGGTTCAGGGGATCCGCGCCGCCCGCCGGCGCCGACGCCGCTGCCCGGGCCGCTGCACGGACGACGCTGATCACTACGCTGGCGGGTCTGCTGGATGGTACGCTAGATGATCCGGACGCAGGTACGAACAGAGTGTGTGGCGACGACGGTAACACTACGACTGTGGACGCTACTGCGGGTGGAAGCACTGCTTGTGTGATTAATGGAGCCACGTCGTCGCTCTACACGCCGAGTGCTGCTGAGGGCAATAGTGACGTGGGCTTTACGATCCATGCGTTGGTGACCTACACGGACGCACAGTCTGCTACGGCTACTGACCGCGCGATAGTGTCGTCTGAGGGACCGGTGCAGGATCGCGATCCTGCGAACACTGCTCCGAAGTTCCCTGACCAGGACCTGAACAAGGCTGGCGACCAGTCGGACACGGCGATGCGTTCGGTGGATGAGAACAAGGACAAGATTAACGTCGGAGAGCCGATACCGGCCGACGACGCTGAGACTGACCCGAAGGACCTTCTGATATACACGTTGAACGGCGCAGATGCGGCGAACTTCACCGTGGACAACAACGGTCAGATCAAGACTAAGGTGAAGTTGGACTTCGAGACGCAGCCGATGCACACGGTAGTGCTGACGGCGACGGACCCGTCGGGTGCGTCTGACAGCATCACGGTGATGATCACGGTCATCGACGGTCCTGACGACGCTGTCATTACCTTTGGACCTGCGGTCAACACCGCACCGGCATTCGACGAGGGAGATACGGCCGACAGGATGGTCGACGAGAACATGCCGATGGGCACGAACGTGGGCGACCCCGTTACGGCCACGGACGAGGACGCAGGCCAGACGCTGACCTACAGCCTGAACGGCGGCGGCGGGAACTTCGAGATCGACTCGGCGACCGGCCAGATAAAGACCACTGCGTCGCTGGACTACGAGACCACGCCGAGCTACCCGGTCACGGTGACGGCCAGCGACGGCCAGGACATGAACAGCACGGCCACCATCGACGTGACCATCACGGTCGGGGACATGAACCCTGGCTGCAAGTACGTGGTAAAAGACACGAGGGAGTTGATTGTAGACCTGAGCAACGACTGCGAGGTCCTGATCAGCGCCATGGACGAGTTGACGGGCGACGGCAGCCTGGACTGGTCTGAGGACACTGACATGATCAGGGATTGGACAGGCGTGGTCGTCGCGGGTGAGACGCCGGAGATGCTGCGGGTGGCCGCGCTGGGCCTCCATGGCCAGGGCTTGACCGGTACGATACCGGCTGGTTTGGGCGACTTGGACGCGCTGCAGATCCTGTACCTGCATAGGAACAACCTGCACGGCATGGTCCCAGGCGAGCTTGGAAGCCTGACGAACTTGACGATGTTGAGGGTTGACAATAACGAGCTGGAAGGCATCGAAGAAGGCCTCGGCGGCGCAAGCAGCCTGGTAACCTTCTACGCCCACAGGAACCACCTGAAGGGCAGCATACCGGCCGACCTTGGCAACCTGGACAACCTCGTGTGGCTGAGGCTCGACTCGCAGATCAGCAGCGATAGGCCCGACGACGGGCTGACGGGCAGCATTCCGGCCGAGCTGGCGGGGATGGGCAGCATCGAGCGGATCTACCTGCACAGGAACAAGTTGAGCGGGACGATCCCGGCAGAGCTGGGCATGAACACCACGCTGACCCACATCACGCTGCAGCAGAACATGCTGTCAGGCAATATTCCCGACCTGAGCGGCATGACCAGCCTGATATGGCTCGGACTGTATGACAACGAGTTGAGCGGCAGCATCCCGGCGACGCTGGGCATGCTGAGCAACCTGCAGAGGCTGTACCTGCACACGAACAACTTGACGGGCTCGGTGCCGGTGGAGATCGGCAACCTGACCAACCTGACTAACCTGTGGCTCGAGAACAACAACCTGGACGGCGCGTTGCCGAACGAGCTGGACAACCTCACCAACCTGGAGAGGGTCCGGATCGCACCCAACGGATTCACGGGTTGTGTCCCGGCGGCACTGGCTAACGCGGCCAGCACCGACGCCGCAGACCTCGGCCTGGAGACGTGCAGCGACGGTTCCTAGCCAGTCAAACATAGACCGCGGCGGCCGCTAAACCCGGTCGCCGCGGACAACCAACCGAGACCCAAAACCAAAAGAAGCGCCGCCGGACCAAGACCCCGGCGGCGCTCCTTATTGTCCGTCGTTCCGGCCCCCGAGCCGGAACCCAGAGGGGCGGTCCCCTGTCGTCGCCCCACCACTCTATGGTTAAATCCCCCTATGCACGTCGCCGTAGCGAAGCTCGACCTCCACCTGCCTGGTAACCGCGACCTGAAGGGCAAGCGCCGGGTCCTCAAGTCCCTGTGCGCCAGGGTCCGGAACCGGTTCGACGTGGCCATCGCGGAAGTGGGCGACAACGACCTCGTGCAGGCCGCGGCGGTCGGAATCGCGGCCGTGTCCAACTCCCAGCGCCACGCCGCCCAATCCATCGACACCGTCATCGCCCACGTCGAAGCCGGCCAGGGAGAGTACCAGGTCCTGGCCGTCGACACCGAGGTCCTCTCCGGCTTCTAACCCCCACCAGGACACGGCCGGATACGCAAAAGGCCCACACATGGGTGAGTCCTAGTCCGGCGCCCGAATCAGCGCCATCTCCCTTGCCAGCCTGTCGAGCAGCTCGCGGCAGTCCTCCGCGTCACCCAACCGGCCCTCGTCCTCAAGGTCCTCGGCCATTTCCTCGATGATGACTTCGGCAAGCGGCATCGCCAGGACCTTGCACCTGTCGCAGACCGTCCAGTCCGGACGTCCGTACAGGCACTCTTCCAGGTAGTAGCCCACGCTCATTCGATCAATGGACGAGGAGTCCTCTCCGCAGAGGGCCTTCTCCTCGGCGGCTTCAGCGTCGTACAGGTGCATCTCCATGACTTCGTTTCTCACGGCTTCATGCCTCCTTCCGGTTCTTGGAGTCATCGTCAAGGTGTTATCGTCTGCAACTGTCATCGGTCCCCATCCTTTCTCAAATGCGAGGAGGCCCCACACGTGCCTGAAAACGCAAAAGGCCCACATATGGGTTTGGGCGGGGGAGGCCGTCGCACTTGCGGCGACAAGCCTCCCCCGTAGTCCTGCGGTCGATGGCGCTCCCGACCGGCTCCTAGAACAGTCTCAGCGTCTGCTGCTGCGCCTGCTCCGTTTCCGCGCCCGCAGTCGTTGTGTCCTGGGCCGCCCCCTGTTGGCGACGGTTCCGCCTTCTAGCCGGGGGAGCGGGCCGCGCGTATGCGGGATGCTTGGGCGCGTCCTCCCACCTGGTCCTGGCCCTCTCGGTCACGGCAAGGACCTCCTGCGCCAGGTCCGACAGGTCCCTGTACTCGAAGGTCTCGATGTGCGGGTCCGCCGTGGGTTTCTGGACACCGATGATGGCCCTGCCGTCATTGATGGAGACGACGACCTTCAGGTTTTCCGATTGGGCGGGCTCGTCCGCCGCGGCTTTCGCCTCGTCGTCGGCAGTCTCCCCGGCGTCACCGGAGTCCTGCGCCTCCTGCGGTTTCTCAGCCGCCGTGTCGTCGGAATCCTGCGGGTCCTGTTCGTCCCTGCCGTTGGCGTCGTCTGCGCTCGGAGCGTCCGGGCGCGCCGCTTCCGTTCCAACCTCGTCTGCCATGTCCCTCTCCTTTCTGTGCTTGTCTCTCACTGCATCCGCGACCGCCGACCGCTAGGCCGCCGTCCTCGAGGACTCCCTCCTGATCTCGCCGACGGTCTTCGGCTCCCAGTAGAGGTCGCGCTCGATGGCGGGAACGCCGCCGAACACGGTGATCTCCGCCAGCTCGTCGAGCGAGAAGTAGCCCCACTCCGTCTCGACCCCCTCGACGAGGCCGAAGCACTCTCCCGTCCGCGGGTCCCACTCGGTGATGTACCAGCGCCAGCCGTTGTAGGGGCAAAACAACTTGGCGGGCGCCAGCACGTCATCCGGGTCGTCGGCGTTCTCGTTGGCGCGGAGGGCCGGGATCGTGTCCCCGAGCTCCCTCGTCATCAGCTCGTGCCTGCGGAGGCTGCTGTTGGTGTCCTGCCAGAACCTGCCCCGCACCTGATGCGGGGTCGTTGCGTTTCCGTTTGCCTCAGACATGACGTCTCCTTTCGTCGTTCCTCTCTGAATGGGATTTGCTTGCGCCGGTCACCCGGCGTCCGCCCCCACCAGCCGCTCCACCGCCTCGGGGGTGGCGTAGGTAGGGGTCACCGTGCCCTGGTCCATGTCCAGGTAGAGGCCCATCCACGGGCAGGTTCCCGCCACCATCCGGCGGACCACCTGTAGCACGAGGGAGGCCATCATCTGGTTGATGGTCGGGTCCTGGTCTGTGAGGTCGAGGGCCGCCGCGCAGTCCACGTCGGGCGGCCTGGTCGAGACCGCCGTCAGCAGGTCGGGGCGCTGGAGCGTGGGTGCTGGCAGCAGGTGGCAGGTCTCGTCCGTGAAGGCGGGCTCGTCCCAGTCCACCCGGTCGGCCACGTTGCCGATCAGGACCTGTCCCCAGTTGGTGTCGTTGCCCGCGTCGATGAGCCACCGGTGCGGGCCTCCGTTGAGGCACTCGGCCATCGCCCGTCGTGCGGCTGCGTTGTCGGCGCAGCCGATGATGAGGCCGGTCCCATAGGTTGGAAGGCCGGGCCAGTGGTGCCCGTAGGAGCGGGAGTCGTCAGCCCGGAAGGGATAGACCGAGTAGCCTATGGGCCTTCGGTAGGCCCGCGCCAGCCTGTCGGCCATCGCCTCGCTCTTGAACTTGCCCACGTCCCCTTGCAGAAAATTCTGGCGGAGCAGGTTGTGGGGCTCCACCCGGTCGTGGTCGACCAGGACGATGTTGGCGTACCGCCCCTGGAAGAGCCGGCAGAGACCTTCGGCGACGAAGCCACCGGTCCCGCCGCATCCGACCACCGTTATCCAGGGGTTGTCCAACAGGAACTCGTTGTCAAGGTGGTATGGCATTTCTTGTATAGCCTCCTTCCTTATGTGCTGGTGTCCGGCGCCGCCCCTTCGTCCGTCAGACGGACGCCCGGAGTCGGGCCGTCGAAGACCTGCGGCCAGTCCACCGGTGCGAAGTGGCCGTAGACGCCGACCCGGAGGCTCAGCTCGGGCCGGTCGGTGTCAAGGCGTCCGGCGACACCGTAGATGCGGAACCCCTGCTCATCCCGGTCGTCGGTGACCGAGAAGAAGGCACGGGAGGTCCCGTGAGAGTGGAACTCTGCGACCACCCCTGCGGGGGGCGTGTACTCGAGGGACGTGGCGGTCCCGGTCTGTGGGGGAACCACCATCCTGTAGGAGTGCCCGTCCCAGCGCACGGCGAAGAACCGCTCGGTGGATGGGTCGTCCATGAACCAGCACAGCCCCAGCCCGAACAGGCCTGCCGGAATGGGGCCGTGGGCAAGCTCCACCTTCTCTGCGACGGGCGCCAGGCCCCGCACCGGGGCGGAAGCCACAGGCACCCGCGCCGTCAGGTGTGCGCTCTCGGACTGGACGTAGAGGCCGCCCGACCCGAGAACGTAGTCGTAGCCGACGCCGTGGGCGCCGGTCAGTCCGTCAGTATGGTTGACCAGATAGCCCACAGGCGTCGGGCCGGCCTTAGCGGTAGCCGGGCCGTCTCCCCTCTGAGACCGCCATGGCGTGGGCCACCGTACACTGGGGAACAAGGTCTTCCATCGGGTACTCGGTCTGTCCATCCAGCTCCTCCCATAGTTCCTGCAGGTTTTCGGGGTGCTTGATCGAGCGGCTCCGGCTGTCTCCCGTGAGGGAGAAGAAGGACTGGAAGAAGGACTCGGGTATCAGCCCGACCTCCTCCGGGAACCGGTGGCTTCCGGGACAGGCCCGCCCGTCGCTGAAGACGTTGAAGGCTGGCGCCCGGAAGAGCTGCTGCTCGGGGTCGGTCGGCCTGCTGTGTGCGGCGTAGACCCAGGGCGCGCGGCCCGGCGAACAGACGAATAGCAGGCCCGGCATGGGAAGCCGGAGCCTGGCGGGTGGCTTGAACGCCTCCCGTTGCAGGGCCACGGACCAGACCTGGGGCGGCCGCCACAGGGCCACCGAGTGCCCTGTCTCGCCCTGGCTCCACCAGAGGGCGTCCTGGGGCAGCAGCCCCGAGGAGAACCCCATGTGCCGGGTGAAGACGTTGGCGATCTCGTCGGCCGAGACGGTCCTGACCCATGCGGAGTCGTTCTCGAAACCCCGCAGGAGGATGTTCTCGGCGTAGACCTCCAGCTGCATCCTGAGCTCGTCCCTGGGCGCGTCCATCGGCCCCGGCAGGGACCACTCCGTCGCGTTTGCGTCACTAGTCATCGCTATCCTCCTGTTCCTGTTGTTCCTGTTCTGGTAGCCGCTCCAGGACGAAGTCCAGCATCTCTGCGAAGCGGCCCGGTAGGTCCTCTTCCAGCCAGTCGGTCAGCCGGCTCACCGAGTCCATGAGGGCGCTGGCCTTCCGCCACTCCTCCGTGCCCTCGGCGATGACCTCGTCCACCCAGGGGTCGCAGAACCCGTCGAACGACCCATCGTCGTGGCTGTTGTCGAGGAAGAGGTTGCCGGTCTCGGCGAGGACCCATGAGCAGGCGTGCGCCGCCCCCTCGAACCTCGTGCCCTTCAGCGCCGCGGTCAGGTCCTCCAGCGGTATGCCGCCCCTGGGCATCCTGAGCAGGGTCTCCTTCGGGATGCGCTCGGCGGCCGACTCCAGCCAGGCCGTTCGCAGCCCGTCGGGGCCGTCGTCGTAGAGGTCGGGCGGCCTGACCAGCAGGGCTAGGGCCGAGAGCCCGTCGCGGTAGCCGTTCCACATCTCGTGGAGGCCGTCGTAGCCGAAGCCCATCAGGTCGAAGGGGATTCCCCGTCGCAGCCAGGACCACGGCGGCTCCTCCCCTTCGACGTCCGTCCAGAACTCGAATGCCGGCGCGTAGAGGGGGAAGTGCCGCTCCCCGAAGAGTCTTGCAAAAGACTCCACCCTCGTGCGTACGTCGGGAGCCGAGAGAGTCGCCTCAGCCTCGTTGGGAAAGAGGCGGTGCACCAGCCCTGTGAACCATGCGTAGTCATCGGCGTGTCCGATGAGGGTTATCAGCTCCCGCAGCGACGGCGGACGCTGCAGGAGCTGTTGCGCCAGACCGCTCAGGCTCGCCGGGGCCGCAGCTTCCATTTCAGTGCCTCCAGCAGCCGCCCGGTGGAGGCGGCGTAGTCCTGGGCCTGGGCGCAGGCCATTTCGACCTCCTTCTGCCTTGCGGCCGCGGCGTCCAGGTCGAAGGAGCCGTCGGGCCGTGTGAGCTCCGCCGTGAGCTCGATGATGCGCAGGTCTGTCGGCGGTACCGATGCCAGCAGACCCGTCAGGGTGCGGTTGTCCATCGGATGCCCCTCCTTACAGGGTGTGGGCGCCCTTGGTGCCCACCCGCCGCTGGAACTCGTAGATGGTGTCCTCGCCCCTGGTGGTCTCCTTGACCGAGGCGTTGGCGATCTCGCCGTAAAAGTCGGCGAGCGTTCCCTTCACCTGGTCGACGGTCATGTTGGGGTCGGGGTCCGGGAACTCGCGGTCGTCGTACACGAAGATGCGTGCCATTGGTCGTTCTCCTTCCTTATCTGTGCTATCTGTGCTGAAATCACTTCCTCTGCCGTGTCTGCGGCGTCCCGTCCGGGACACCGTTGGAAGGGGAGGACACCGGCTGTGGCGTCCTCCCCCCGTGTATGGCGGTCTAGCGTTCCGCGCCGACCGTCTCCTTCTCCCTTTCCTGCTCCATCGCCCACTCGAACATGGACATGGAGGCGGGCTGGGGCTTCCCGTTGCGGCCCTTCGGCTTCACCGGCTCCTCATCCATGAACTCGGCCCAGGAGAACAGCGACCGCTGCGGCTCCTCGGCCTCGTCCCCGTATCCAGTACGGGGCAAGCTGTGGTGGCCGTTGGCCCCGTTCCCGTTGGCGGCGTGTCCGTTGCCGTTGTGACCGTTGACCGGGACAGGCGCGTGGCCGTTCCCGTTGGTTGCGTGGGCCGTGCCCGGTACGAGCTCGACCATCGGCCCGAAGACGTCGTCGTGGCCGTTGGCGTGATGTCCGTTGGTCCCATTGCCGTTGGTTTCGACGGTCTCCGGCTCGATCTCGACGGCCTTCCAGCCGTCGTCCACCAGCAGCTCCTCTGCCGTCGCCTCGGCGTCCCTGGCCTGTGCGAAGACCTCCTCCATCGTCTCGTCGTCGGCGTCCTCCTCATCGCCGCTCACCACCTTTCGGGCCAGTGCCATCATCAGGTCGTCCCCATCGTCGCCGTATGCCGCGAGGCCGTCCTCCGGCAGCTCGCCCTCGACGGCGAGGGAGCTCTGCAGCTTCTTCGCCACCAGCTTCAGCGCGTCGGCCTGAAGGGTGTTCCGGTAGGACATGAACACCACCTTGACCGGCTGGGTCTGGCCGATGCGCCACGAGCGGCGGGAAGCCTGCCGCATGACGTACACCGAATAGTCGTTCTTTGTCTGTCAATCGACACGACAAAGTACGGTTCTCATGGACAGTCGACTTGGAGGCGGCCGGGATTGAATGAGACGCGGCGGGCAGCAGGGGACTAAAGGCGGTGGATCAACGAACCGGCCTGCCGACCGCCTGAAAGTGCGAGCTTTCCTAGGCGTTCATCTGACAGACGCCATAGCGATGGTGAACGTTAGCGGCTGACTTAGGTCCATCCGAGCTAGGTCGGATTCCCAGACAATAGGGTGCCACAGGACTCTGATGGAGAAGGTGACCCGGCTGGGCACGAAACCAGTGCGCACCCGAGGTTACGCAATCGGGCGAGTTCTTACGAAGGTCGAGTCAGTGGGTTGGGAGCTTCAGTGATCTACGCCAGGACTGGTTCGAGCCCGGTCAGATGGCCCTAGCCCCGTCCTCCCGCAGACGCGTCCCCACCTATCACAGTGACCCCTTCTCGACTCTTGATATCCAAGGTGACGACCGGGCAAGGTTCATTGTCAGTATGTCCGCGTGAAGGTGCTTTGCGTTGCTACTCAGTATCTCGGCTATCGTCATCGTCTGACTTAGGCTTCCTTCCGATAACTCCGGAGGGAATGGTATCAACCAAAGCAGCGAAGCGTACCCTGTGGTGTACTCTTGAGGAATAGGGCCATCATCCGTAGACCAAGTCTCGCCCGTCTTCACGTTTATACCGATGCCTAGTTGGAGGCGCGGCATACAGGGTCTTTGGATCTCCTCGATGTCCAGCCCGTCTTCGTACACAGCCGCGACTACGTAATACTGATGCTCGGCTAGAGGCTGGTACTTATGGGCCTTGCCCTTCACTAGGTCAACGGCTCTCTCATCATTGCCGATGTAGACAACCTCTACGATGAATCGATAGGAGCTGGGCAATTCCGGTTTCACTGTCCATTCGTAGTCCGGTCGCTTGCCAGAGAAATCAGGCTCTCGGTCAAGCTGACCAGAGCAACTATCGAGGACCAAGCCCACGTAGCCTTCGGCTATCGCGCCTTTTGGTTTCTCTTTCCTGTATGGGGCTATTCTGTCTAAGCAGGTTTGGAACAAGGAATCGTGGATTGCCAACTGCATGCAAGACCTCCTGTTCTCAACCAACTTGCGGGACTCCCACTCACTTGAAGCTTCCGGCTTCTCTGGTTGGTCACCCTAGCTCTAATACAGCTCCTCCCCCTTGTGTCTCCATGAGGGCTAATAGGAATGATCGGAGTGCGCCCCTTGTTCATCCGGGCCTCCTCCCACTTCCCGCGTCTCGGCGCTGAAGCCACGGATAGCGTGCGCTAATGTATCGCCACCAATCGGCAAGCCCTGGGTGGGCGTCGACGGGGAAATCACCAAACAGCGTTTCGGTGGACACGCTGATGAATCGCCCCGGCTGTCTCAGCAATCCCTTCCAGATCTCGATGCTCGAATCACCGAGTGGCTGCAACCCGGGCGAAGTAACCTTGTGGAAGTCGCGATTGTCAGTTGGAGCCACGTGCAACACCGTCACAAGATCGCATTCCACCTCTTGCGCCAGCTCCATCTCATGGGCAAGCATTTGTTGCCTCAAGAGTTGGTAGAATGGCTCGTAGAAGAGGTCGGAATAGTCAGAAACCTTGGTCTTGTCTACAGGACAACTTGGGCTGTCGTACAGGTGCCGATAGATGTCCCTCCTATCGGTTCCTCTCTCAGAAATCCCCAGCCACGTGCGATTGTAGGACTCCGTGTATTTCCACTCGATCAACACTATCTGGCGTCTTCCGTCTTGCCGAAGGAACATGACGGCCGCGTCGGCACTGGTGAAGTTGGCTCCTCTAGTACGGGTACTATTCCGGCGGACCCTCTCCCCGAGATAGTTGCAGTGACCTATCCACTCGAACGAAACAAGCCGGCCTTCGCCTTCCATTGGCACGATTGACTCCGCGTCAGGAAAGATGGGACTTAGCAAGCTGTGTAAGGCTTCCGGCTTATCTGCGAAGGGATATAGGAAGTTGACACACTGCACTTGCGAACTGCAAAGATGGTTGCTTGGTCTTGAGTCTCGCCCGTCGTGCCATTTGATCCGCTTCTGTTTGAAGTACGCCTTTGCGCCAGCGCGAATTTCCCTGAACAAATTCTCGTCGGCGTGGGCTACGGGAAGGCAGAATGGCCGAGGCTTGCCTCGATAAGGGCCGTCGGGCCTTGCGGCCTCCGTGAAATACTCCGAAGTCTTCTTGAATAGGATTTGGTGTCGTTTTTCTTCCTCCAAGAATTTGCCCATTGGGTAGTGCTTTTACTGTTCGTGTAGCTCTATCGTCTCAGCGACTTGCCCGAAAACTCTCTTGAACTTCTCGATTGCGTTATCGGTCCAGCGCCGAGTCGCGGTTATCACGGCATCGTCGTCAAAGCAGGTCCGATCAGATAGGAACGCACATATGCGATACGAGTTGTCGGAGTATGGGATGCCCCAACTCAACGGTCCTAACTCCGACTCAATAGATACCCGCTGCTGCATCAGAGCGGTCAGGACTTCTTGGCGTATCGCTAAGGCTTGTGCTTCCCGTTCTGGGTCTGTGTCCTCATAACGCCCCCTATAGACAGTCTCAATCCATATTCCTACCCCGGCTCTGTCCTGGCTGGGTTCCCACCATTCCCGCACACTGATGTCCGCCGAAATTGTACAATCCGGTTTGTAGGACCATCTCTTGTGTGACCAGTTCCGAAAGAAGGACCAGGCTGGCTTCGTGGGCAACTGCCGCCAGAACACTCTACGAAAGTCCCGTAGCGTCTGAACGAACCACTCCTCTACTTCCTTCAAGGCCTTGGCGTTGTCATCAATGGTACAGTTCGGAAGTCGCACTGATATCTGGGACTCTCCGTCGCGTTCTCGCTCCCAGATCAATCCCCCAAGCTCGGTTTCAATGTTCCTCTTGTCTTCCAAGATGAAATCGAACAGCCTACAATTCCTAGCTGCATCGAGGTTGTGAATCACAACCGCAACTCTTGCTTCACGCAAGTCTGGAAGGAATGCAGCCCGATAGTGTACCCACGGGTATGTGGCACGGAATTCTAGCCAATGTGCTGGTGTGGGAGTCGGCGGGTCATCGAATCCTTGGCTCTTCAACCGTTCTGCTATCTTTCGAAAGAAGGGTCTATACCGAGCGTCTTCTTGACGAAGGCGGGCTTCATCCTGCATCCGTCCCACCCCCCGTACCGTCTAGGATAGCCACCAGGACGGCAGAGAATATACGATCTGGCCATTCACTCGGAAGCCGGTGGCTCTGTGCTGTGAGTTGTGGCAAGTAAGCCGCACTGACGCTCTTGACCTCTCCCAGGTTCATGTCTGGCTTTCCTCTTCGAGCAGATCGTCCAAGACGACGACGGGCAAGCCATCGACACGGCGAAAGTCGGTGTCGTTGGTGATGAAGAGTGAGCAGCCTGCACGCAATGCAGTCGCGACGTGAAGTGCATCGGGTGTCGCTAAGCCTGTCTCGGCGCGGATACGGGCGGCGTTTTCCCAAGTTGCGAGGGTCGCAGGGATGAGTTCCATTTCCGCAGCGGCAAGGATGGACCGAAACAGCATCTCAAGGCGGGCATTCCTGTCTCGCAAGGGTTTGATCAAGGTTTCTAATGCGACGAGCTCGCTGCTTGCCAGAGCGAACCGGCCCGCCCTGGCCTCCTCCCACATCGGGACCAGCAAATTGCTATACGGCTCAACGCGTTCTACGCTGTAGATGATCGCATTGGCATCCACATAGACAGAACCGCCCGTAGGCAGTATCAACGGCCCCATGATTCCTTCTCTTCCTTCAAGTAGGCCGCTACGTCCGCCGCCGTCTTGAACGCCAGGCCACCCGGGGCTTCGGCCAGAATGTCAACGGCAGAGCGCCTCTCAGGTGGAGAGGCGGAACTGACCACCACGTCCACATCCTCTCCCACCGGCAATTCCTGGCTGACTATCTCGACCTTGCCTCCAGGCAGCACCCTCGTCCTTATGTGCAACACTTTCTGCATGTTCTCAACTCCTTCGAGAAGCCAATTACTGTTCTTGCTTCACCAGTCGAGCTTTGTGAGTTCCCGACCTGGCCAATATCGTCGAGCCAGTTCCTCGTATCTCTGCGTTAGCGACCACTCCCGGAGGGCGGCAGAGCTACCATCGCCCAAGTTAAGTCTGAGATGACCGACGCCGTAATAAGGACTTTGGTACCCGACCGTAGGGAAGGTCGAATATGTTAGAAGAGCCAGGCTATCTGATCTGGGATCTGTTGCGGCTCTATGGGCCGCGATCTTGTTGCGCCACTCAAGCACATCTGGGGCAATTTTCTTGATGTACACATCGCAAGCTTTACGCAGTTCCCGTTGCGCAGGCTTTAGTTTCAGGTCATCCAGACCCCAGCCATTGGCTTCCATCAATTGCATTAGCTGAATCGTTCGCATGTAACTGACCAGACTTATGGAAAACCAGTCAAAGATACACCCAAGCAGTAGCTCCACGCTGCTACCAAAATCTGTAAAGAAGGTAACCTTGTCCTTCCCAAATCTCTCCAAGGCTTCAACTTCCCGTCTGCGGGTGAACTCAGCCAAATGAAACATCCCGACATCAAGTGAGTGCAAGACACTCAAGTTGTTATGGTGAGTTTCGGTCGAGACCGCTATGTTGTCGATGTAGTCTATGACCATTCTGCCGTCTTCCATCAACCCCTCCCGCCCCATGCGGTACTTGATGTCGCATTTGATGGTGAAGTCTCAATGATCACCCCTAGTCTATTGGCCAACTATTGGAACGCCTCAGGCCATCCGCCGTGTCCTTCAATGAGTTCGTCTATCTCTTTCATCAGGTGGCCAGTGCCAGCAAGGGCCGCGATGATCTGTCTGTAATGGTCGATATCATAATCGGAGAGAACGTGGCCTTTCCGGTCCTTAAGCCATTTTTCCGCCGGGCGATAGCCGCCAATGGTGAATTCCCAGGTTTCCGGACTCACACTCTCGAAGTACTGGGCACGGTTTACGAACACGCGGTTTGGGGGCGCATACCGCACCCTGTCTACGCGATTGTCCCCTGCCACAGGGAAGGCTGGGACCTCGTCGCCCTCCGACTCCATCAGATGAAGGGCCGCAAGGCTCTTGCCGAGGGCAACGAGAGCGGCGAATACAGACGGGTCGCTGGCAAGCGGTATGCGTGGAAAGTCTGACTTCAAGAAATCCGCGTAGCGCTGGCGGTACTCAGGGCTGTGCAGCACTGCATAGATGTAATTGAACACATCGTTGGGACCGAACGACTCTTGCAGGTTGCCGGAGGCGTCAGAGATGAATTCGAGCTCAAGGGAGGAACCAAGAGCCTCAACGAACTCCTCGCCTAAGTTTGGCTCGCGTTCCATACCAAGATGCTCCTGCCCTTCGGTCGGGTAGGTGTAAAGGGGGAAGATATACGACCCTCCTTTATTGCTCAGTGTCGTTCGAAAGTCCGAGATAGTCTTTGCCACCAATGCGTGATTGAATATGCCCTCTGCAACTTGACGCACCGAGATCAAGCCCAAGTTAGGCCCGGCTAGCATATGGCGCATGACCTCTGGCCGGGGCATACAGATGAAGCCACGTGTTTGGCCGGTGTAGTACGTGTAGCGTCTGTCAAATGGCCGGTACAGTATCGGTTTAATCTGCTTGTCTGCATTCGGATGTGAACGGACATCTTCCTGTGCCCACTGCACTCTCCAATCTCGAACGTCTTTGGGCAAGTCATAGTCCTTCCTTGCCTTGTCCTCCGGAAGCTCGGCGAAATTGGCCGCCACCCGCTTCATCTCGTTGGAGCTCCACTGGATAGTCAGCTTGTCTCGGGCCGTTATAATGCCCACCGAGCTGACGGGGAATATTCCGTTGATTCCCCACCAATCTTCGTACTCCCTTGCAAGGGTCTCATCTCTCGGTACGAACAAATAAAGAGGTGACGTCGGGGATAGTTCAGCCCACGGAGTCGATGTCACGATGTTGTCAGCTAGCCATCCATACTTACCACCGTCTGGCCCCGCATCACGTTCTCCCCAGAGGTCCGAATGAGACAATTGTGTGGGAGCGTCAGGGCCAGCCGCCGATTTAACGTATAGGCACACGGCCACACCCTGCTGGATGTCAAAGACGTTCTCGTCCTTGCCGCCCTCGGGCGTACGTTCCTTCTTCTTGGAGTTGCCGTGCAGGTCTAAGAGATGCACCTCGGCGAAAGTGTCCTTCAGACTCTGCCGCATCCCCCGAAAGGTAGGATTGTCCATGTAGCTGTGGTTTGTAACGAATCCGAGGATCCCCACTCTGGTTCGTTCGATGCTCCGGTGAGCATAACGGATGAACTTCACGTAATCGTCATTCAGCCACTTCGGATTCCGCTCACCTAGCGGCTTGCCATCAATATGGAAATAGCTGCCGGTCGCGTCTGATCCATCCTCTCCTCGTAGCAGACCCCTTATCCAATCGCCCTTGTTGGCGGAGTGGCCGGAATACGGAGGGTTACCTATGACCACCGTAAACCGTTGCCCAGCTTTGACTTGATTGACTGCCTGCGCTTCTTCGGCAAGCGCTGGTATCGCGAAGTCCATCAGACTGGAGAAGTCCTGGGCAGGCTCCAAGGCGTTGGTCAGATACACCTGCGCCCTCTCCTCGCTACCGAATCGGTAGCCAGTCTCGTAGAGCTTGAGGCCAATCTTGAGGTGAGCGATAGCGTAGGGTGCCATCAGGAGTTCATACCCGTGGAGCCGAGGCAGCAGATGTGCAGGGACGTATTCGTTCCATAGCCGTTCGATGTCGCGTTTGCCACGACCCTGCGCTTTCCACTTATCCTCGAGGGTACGGTAGATAAGCTCGATGGCTTCGACCAAGAAGGTCCCAGTGCCCGTAGCCGGATCGAGGATTTGAACGAAATCCTGATCCCGTGAGATGCCCTCCGGGACCGAGAGGTTCTTGTAGCGCTTTGTCATCTCGTGCCAGGTGGTGACATCCGCTAGGCCATCATCCAGTCCGAATTCCGTTCGAAGTAGCTGGTCCACCGACCGGACGATGTACGAAACCACTGGGCGCGGTGTGTAGAAGACACCCCGTTCGACCTTCTTCTGCTTGTCGTACTCCGATAGGAAGCTCTCGTAGAAGTGGATAACTGGGTCTTCGCGGGGATTCCTGTCACCAAAGTCGCGTACCACGGCGTCCATGTTGGCGTGGTCTAAGAGTTCGACGACCTCGGAAACGCCCAACTCGTCGAAGTCGATTCCTATGCTGAGCTGCCGATCGGACAATTCCAAGAAGGCAGACATCAAGTCGCGTAGCAGAGGATTAGTGCGCATGTGATGTGCCAGGCCGTCGACAGACGCACGCTGTGGGTCCGTAATGCGCGCTGACAGCAGGCCGTAGGCGATAGTCTGCGCGACCATATCGGCGAACCCCTCGGCGTCGAGGTCATGCACGAGCGTCTTGCTGAACGCCTTCATGAGTCTAGTGATGCGGCCTCTCTCGCTTTCAATCTCAAGCGCTCCGTGGATTCGGTCGCGGGTCACCTTGGCCAGTTCCGCGAGACGAACGGCAAGCTCCTGAGCGGTAGTAATGGCCTCCCGGTAACCCAGGGTGAACGCGGCACGCCACTGCTCGCGCCACGCGTCTGCGTCATCTTCGTCGACGGGCCACGCCAAATGCTCTGTGAGGTCGCGGGCGACCTGATCTAGGTGTAGCCCTGTGTCCTGGTCATCCCACGCGACTACCTTGAGGGTGGGCATCTTGGCGCTGCTGGCCGGGGCTGCGAAGTGGGCGAAACTGATCTGACGAGCGTCCCCCTCACCATAGTTAGAGATAAAGAGAAGGTCCTCCATCGCCCAGGCAGGTCGCTCCGCGTTGTTGGCCGAAGCGCGTTTCTTAAGGGCCACCCGACCTAGAATGCTACGCAAGGCCACCACGGGGAGACGCTTCGGCTCGAACTTGACGAAGAAAACTCCCCAGGGCTGGTTCACCGCCAAAGGGCGCAGACGCTTGATCTCCTGAATCTTCGCAGCATTAGCAGCGTCAATCCCGAGCTCTTCAGCGCTGTACTCGAAGGTCAGTTCCTCGAAATCGTCGCTGACAATGGGCCAGTCCATATCGTCTCGCAGAAACGCTATCAACTGATCGAAGCGTCTGATGGAGGCGAGTGTCGACCTGTAGTCAGTCGTCATCCTGTTCACCCTTCATTAAGCTCCATCCAGCACTTGAGTGAAGCTCTCACACCAAGCGGGGCGTCGACTCGCTTGAGATAGGTGTTCTTGATGTGAGTCTCCACCTTGCCGCGGATTCCTATGAGCGCCTTCTCATCCATCGTGCAGTTGCGAGGCGTCTGTCGTTCAGACCGGATGCTTTCGACTATCTCGCCTGGCTCTTCGAGGATCATGTCGCGGTCGAGATCATAGAGATACCATCTAGTTGACCCAGCCTCATCGGTGAACTCACCGGTCTCTTTGTCGAGGGCCGGAAGCCCATAGCAGAAGAACACTCCTTGGCTGCCCTCCGAAACCCGTTCTCGCCCGCTGAAAGTGGAGCCGGGCAAGCCTCGGAGACGGCTCTCCAGTCCCGGATCAGACTGTAGCAAGGCTTGATATTCGAGATGCATCTCCTCAATCGCCGTGCGTGTGCCCTCGTAGGCGTGATTGAAGTCCCTGAGAGCGTCGAAGTCATCCTCGGGAGTCAAGAGTTTCTTGCCTTCGATCCCGAGCGTCTTTGAGATGAGAAGAGTCTTCTGGGTGACCCTCGTATAGAGCGTGAGGATGGCGTTGAGTTCGTCGGGCGGTAGGAAATTCCAGTACTTGACCTTGCCGCGCGAGGTCGCTGCCTGTGGGTGGTGAGCCAAGATCCGTTTCTCAATCTCCGGGTTCATTCGTCGGTCTACGCGCCCGATGCGTTGCATCAGACGCACCGGGTTCCAGTGGATGTCGTAGTTGATCATCCGCGAGGCGTCCTGCAGGTTGAGTCCCTCTGATAGGACATCTGTGGAGATTAGGACCCTGATCTCACGTTGGCCCGCTTCCTCAAGCGCATCCGGGGCACTGCCGTTGTAGAAGGGCGAGAAGCGCTTGATCACCTGCGCCCGATTGCCCTTGGAAGCGCTATCTAATTGGGCCACCCCTTCGATGGCGGCCTCGTCGAGCTGGCGTTTCAGGTACCGCGCCGTGTCCGCAAACTCCGTGAACACAAGCACCTTCTGCGCAGCGAGGTCTTTGGTCTTCAACAGTCGGACCAGCCTGAGAAGCTTGTCGTCGTGCCGTGGCTCGAACTTTCTTGCTTCGCCGAGAAACTGTACGATCTGATCGAGGTCCAAGAAGGACTCGGAGATCATCTCCCCGACCTCGTACTCGTCGCGGTCAAGCTTCTCGACCGCCTCAAGCATCTCCACAGGCACAATGTCCTCGTCCTGGTCTTCGTCCTCGTCGTCATCTTCGTTCCACAGATCGAGTTGACGCTGCGTCGTGTAACCGAGAATCTCTGCGTTCTGGGTTTTCCACCGAGCGAGTCGTCTCTTCTCGCCCTCCGTTTCACTGTGAACTTCAATGAAGGCCAAGAGTTTCTTGAGGAGGCGGTTGCACGATAGCTCGAAAGCCGTCACAGAGCTCTCGAATCGCTTGAGGAAGTTCGTCCGGATCAGTCCCACGACCTGCTGCTGGCGGTTCTGCTCAAAGGGGTCTATATCCTTGTCTGGTCCCTTGTACCAGTGGAGCGGGTAGTACATGGGGAGGGTGAATAGGGGATTCTCCCGCGTGAAGGCTTTCTCAAACAGGTCCAGCAGGTGACCATATGTCTTGCGTATCGAATACCCCGCGACCTGCGGAGCCTCGCGTTCTGGAAACGCCGTTGCCTGTCCCGTCTCTCGGATCTGACTCTCGCGAGCGTAGCCACGGCTGCGCTGCACAACGAGCTGACGGAATATCGCGTCCGTGGACAGGATGTCCTGCGCCTCGTTCACCTGGTCGGCCACATCCACCACATCGCGACCGATGCGCTGGCGAAAGTCGCGCTCCATCTGATTGACGTGAGCCCTAAGGTTGTTAACGCCCAACGTCCGGGCGAAGTATGCCTCGTCCCGTCGCGTGAACAGCTCGGCCATGTGGCGGAAGTCGCTCAGCCGGTTGTTGATTGGCGTCGCCGTAAGCATGAACAGGGTCTTGGAACGCACGGCGTCATCCAAGAGATCGTACATCCGATAGTAGCGAGACGGGTCCCTGCCGTTATCACTCCCTCGCCTGCCAGGGTTCCTGAAATGGTGTGCTTCGTCTATGATCACGACGTCGGCCAACTCGGCTATCCGCTGGAAGCGCTCCGGGAAGTCCCCCTTCCTGTGGAGGTCGGTGTGGCTGAAGACAGCCAGGTTGCTGAAGTCGGCCGCACCGCCTCCTATGTGCGGCAGCCACTCCCGAAGGTGGGGTTCCCATACGCCCTCTCTCGCGGCTTTGGGCGCGAACAGCACGACGCGCTTGCCTTCGTGGAGGACCAGACGTTCGATAAGCATCAGGCCCACGAATGTCTTTCCGAGCCCCACGCCATCGCAGAGGAACGCGCCGCCATGCTGTCGGGCAATCTTCATGAGAGCCCAATAAGCTTCCTGTTGGTAGCGGTCGAGTTTGGGGAACATCCTCGACCTGGTTTCATCCCACTCGGTTGCCGTCAGTTCATGCCCTCGGAAGAACTCTTGTAGGGCCTTTGCGTAGACCTCGAATGGAGAGTAAAGACGGGTGTGACGCTCAATCGTCTCAATTAGCGCTTCGCTTGCCTCCTTGGCTTCATTCCAATGGTCCTCGAACCAATCTTGGAGCTGCGCCACCTCACGAGCACTTTGAATCTGAACGTTGAGCTCGATGTTCTCCGTGAGTCCCGGTCTCGTGAAGTTGCTGGACCCCACCAATGCCTGTGAACCAACGACTTCTAGCTTGGCGTGGGTGATGTATGCCTTCGCGTGGAACTTGCCTTTGTCGTACACGCGGCATTCAATCTGACCGCTGCGCAGCCCTTCGAGAACTGCCGGCACCCCATGTAGGAAAGGATTGTCCTGTTTGTCAGATTCGATGCTCTCATCAAGCGCTTCAATCGCCCGGGCTCGTACGGCGTTGAGAAGTGCCCTGCGCGTGCTATGGGTTGTCTCCGCACCCATTAGGATGCGAAGTTTCTCCAATCCCTGCCACTTACCATCCAGAGCAAGGAGAGATCCGATCTCGAAGAACCCGGTTGCCACGTCGAAGGCCCGTGCAATGCCGGACCATTCTTCGAGGTAACGCAGTCCTGTCCAGCCGGATACGCTATTGTCGACTATGAATAGGCCCCGGCCTGCGGGGTCGGTGTTCATTCACTCCTCCCTCGACCGGAGCCTGTTGCTTTCGCACCGTCGCTGGTCGGTTGTGAGCTGGCAGCCTCGGTCTTCACCTGAATCCAAGATTCAATTGCTGCTCGTTGAAACCGCCACTGGCCACCGACCTTGAATCCAGGCAGTTCGCCCTTCTGAGCCAGCCCATACAGAGTCTTTTCTGTGACCTTGAACAGATTGGCGACGTCCGAGATGGTGAGGATGTCGTCGTGGCTCGTCATGATAACTCCGATCTGGAGGAATTATTGGGTAAGTTTACCGGTGATTTCCACAGTAGTTTAGACTTCGGGACAGACGGCGTCAATGGCGCCACAGAGACAGGAGGCCATCACCATCAGCCTGGCTTCGGCTGAGCCTCCCCATTGGCCTTTGGTCGGGCAAGTTTCCGCTTCGACCGCTGAGCCCGCCTGGGGCGGTCAGACTCAGGGGAAACTTGAGCCCTGTCGTCGCCGTTGGCAGGCACAGCCCACGTGTCGCACCCTGCCACCATGTTCAGCCGCTCTGCGGCACCCGGCGAATCCGTCGGTGTCGCATCAGTGAGTTGCCGTGGATGTGCTGCGCTGGTCGACTCAGGGGCTCCACTCCCATCACCTGCGGATGTCCCGGTCTCCGCACCACCATCGCCCGCCTCCAACGCCTGGAGTCGCTGCTCGATCAAGCGACGCTGCACGCCATAGTATTTCCGCACCCCGTCCAGCGACATCCTTAACCTCGTGACGTCGGATGGGAGGGTCTCCCACAGCTCCTTGACCTGCCCTTCCAGCTTCTCCAGCCGGCCCTCCACCTTGTTCAATCCCTTGAGGCCGCCTCGGAGTTCCTCCTTCAACTCCTTGAGCTCGGCCTCCAGCTTCTCGTTGCGCCTGCGCTGACGCTCCGCCGCCGATCCCACGCCCTCCTGCAACGCACGCTCTAGGGCCTCGCGCACCCGGTGTGTGAGCTGGCCCGATCGCATGCTGGATGTCACCGTCTTGGGGTCGATCTCCAGCACCTCTGCCGCGCCCCTGTAGCCCTTCTTCCGCACCAGCTCTTGCAGCAACGCCATGAGCCGCATGTGGTGCATGTTCTCCACGTATCTGCTGTCTACGATGCCGTGTTCTGTCGTTTTCATGTCAGCCGCTCCTCCTTAGTGATTTCGTCGAGGGACCGGTCCAGCGTCGGAAGGCAGATCCCGCCAACACCGCCTGAACGTGAGGAACCTCAGGACCTGCCTCACCCGCCAGCGCCAGAACCAAGCCTTTCGCGTGTCGTAGAACGCACTCCAGCGCCAGGTGATCTGCCCACTCCGGTCGAAGTCCCGCAGCGGCCGCTTCTCCGGGGGAAGCGTCATCCCGTGCTCTTCGAGCAGCGTCAACTCCACTGCCAACAGACGCTTCTGCACCGTCAGCCACTTGAAGCCCTTGCCATTGTGGGGGTGAGTGTTCTCTATCTCCCGCCACTCGGCGATCAGCGGCCAGGCGTCGCCGAAGACCTCCTCGTCGTCGTCGGCAGGCTCCAACGTCACGAGGTCGGGGTACTCCCTCCGCACCCTGGGCCTCGGCGGAGGCTTCCCGCCCTGAGCCGTCTCACCGGCCTCCGAGCCGTCCACCTCCACCTGCCGAGGACGGACGCCGAGGCCATCGTCCCGACGCAGGGCCTCGACCGCACCCTCGATGCCGGCAAGACGCCTGCGCACCTCCTTGGCCAACCCATTGACCGCGCCCTCCATGTCCGTCAACCGCTCCTCCAGCTTGTCGTTGCGGTCCCGCTGCTCTTCTGCGGCGGAGCCCAAACCCGACTGAAGAGCCCTGTCGAGGGCGCTCCTCATGCGCCTGGACAGCGCGCCCTCGTCCAGACCGGCGTCCAGTGTCCTGCGCTCCACCCCCAGCATGGCCGCCGCCTTCTTCCGTCCGTGGTCGCGCGCCAGCTCCCGCAGGAACGCCAGGAGACGCATGTCCACGACCTCCCTGTCTTCGATAGCTGCTCCTTCCTGTTTCATCCGGTTGCTCCTCTCTCTGTGTTCTATCCACAAGCCCGATTCTCCGAACTCAAGTGTGACTCCACCCGTGACGGCCATACCCGTCACGTCCGGTAGGCGGCCTTCCGCCACGGCAGCATGTCCGGCTACGTCACTTGGCTCCGCTCTCCGCCTCACCGTCCCCGGCCTGTGCCTGTGACTGTGCCTCCTCCAACGCCTGCACTCTCAAGGTGAGCCCTTCGACCAGGTCCTCCAGTTTTCCCATCGACTCCAGCAGAAACCTGATCTGGGACTCCATCCGGTCCAGCGGCATGACTTCTTGGACATCTGAATCGTCCACCCTGGCCATGAGGGTCTGGACTGCGTAAGTCATCGTGGGCGTCAGCCGTTCCCGTTGCAGAGCCAGAGCCACAGTCTTGCGGTCCACCCCCAGCAGACTCGCCGCTCGCCGCTGCCCTCTCCGCTTGACCAGGTACTCCACAGCCCACTTCAAGTCGGGGTCATCCGCACGCGCCCCGGTCTGCCGACCGCCGTTCCTCTCTGCCGTCTTGCTACTCATCTCTACCCTCCTGTAGGGGGTCCTGTAGGGTGGCCCAGGTTTGCAATCCGAGCATCCTTTTCACCGGAACCCGCCCTTTCAAAAAAGTGTTCACTGGAATGGGCCTGAACCCCCCGAAATTCACCTGTTTTCCTAGCTACATTGGCCCAGAATGTCCATATCTCCCCCAAGTCGCATTTCCCTGTACAGCCCCTTCACAGTAATTTGCGTCCCAACAGTTGGGCCAACCTGGGCCACCGTCGCCGGCCGCATCTTCTATGACAGCACAGGCGAGGGAGCATTCCTAGTACCTCGTAAGGTGCATCGTTTGTTGCACCTTCCAAGGGATTACGACCGTGGTCCGAGTCGGCTGCGCATCGGAAGACTGCCGCCGGTCCCGGTCATCGACCCGACTTCAACCTCCTCGTTTTCAGCCCTCCCGGCCCACATGCAAATATGCAACTGTCAGCTAGGGCCTATGCAACCCGAACCCCGCTTCAGCCACTTGTAGAAATGGAACTCTCAGCTACGTCTTATGCAACCGCCCACCGGAACGCGCCCTAAAGTCGAAGTGTTCACTTTTCTTCACCTGTAGGGCGGATTTTCCCCTGTTTCAGCTACGAAACGACCGACTTGCATTTCTGCAACCAAAGCCCTTTCTCTGTACACCCCAACGGCATTCCGCGAGGAGCCTACCGCCCGAGGCCCTATAGGGGCGCTCACGTGAGCGGTCCCACAGGTAGTTATGCACGGCTTCCCGACCGCTCACACTGGACTGCGGAGACCTGGCCCACGACACGCCCGGCCACAGGGAGAGCGGATGAGAAGCGCCACCGGACGAAGACCATCGGCCAATAGCCGTCATACTCCGCCGGGCAGCGGGAGACTGCCAAACAGAGGGGCCGAGAGCATTCGTAGTGCCTTGAAAGGTGCATCGTTTGTTACCCCTTTCAGGCAGTTTCAATCCCATTTCCGACCGTTCACACTTCATCCGGGCCGCCGAGGATCCGGCTGGGGACGCCGCCAATGAAAGCACAGAAGAAGGGGACTGGATACTACCTGCGAGGTGCATCATGCGTGATGCACCTTCCGGGTAGTTTCGCGTCGCATTTCAATCGCTCACACTTGCACAGAGTCACCCGGGACAGCGCCGATGCACACGAGATGGGCGGACCGCAACGACCATGACCGTCTTCGGGAGAAGACAGCGGCAACTAGACGATATGGAAGATACGAAGAGACAAAACGGACGGGAGAGGCCCGAAGGGGAGACCTCCGAGTTCGGCGTCGTCAGGGTCATCTCCAAGCCCGCACCCGACGCCGAGGATAGGCTGCGCCGTCTCTTCACCCTGCTGCTCGGGTCCTCAGCCGGTGACGATCCGGCGGAGTCCGAGAAGGACCTGCCCCCGGACGACTGGCGGAACGGCGACCATGTGGAGGCGGAAACCTGATGCCGTCCGAGCAGACTCCCAACCGTCAACAGCTTCAGCGGCAGCGTTCCGCCCTCAGCCAGGACGTCCCGTACCAGGCCGTCTTCGGAGACGTGTCCAAGATCATCGACGCGGCCAGGACGTCCCGTACCAGGCCGTCTTCGGAGACGTGTCCAAGATCATCGACGCGGCCAGGGAGTCGGCAGCCCGCTCGGTGAACGCCGCCATGACCGCAGCGTACTGGCTGATAGGACGTCGCATCGTCGAGTTCGAGCAGTCGGGTGAAGAACGGGCCGAATACGGCACCGCTCTCGTCGAGAAGCTGGCGGAGGACCTGACCGGGCAATTCGGGCGTGGCTTCTCCCTTCAGAACCTCTACAGAATGCGCCTCTTCTACCTCGCATTCCCGCCCGACCGGATTCTCTCGACACCGTCGGGAAAATCGGGTCCACACCAGCGACGGAGGATTCTCTCGACGCCGTCTGGAGAATTCGAGTCTCCATCCACCGAGGTTGGCCTCGACGACCTCCTGACCGCCTTTCCACTGCCCTGGTCGGCCTACGTTCGGCTACTGTCAGTCGGGGATGAGGGCGCCCGCGAGTTCTACGAGACCGAGGCCCTCAGGGGAGGATGGTCGGTCCGACAGCTCGACCGGCAGATCGGCACCCAGTTCTACGAGCGCACAGCCCTCTCGAAGAACAAGGCCGCCATGCTGACCGGCGGACAGGAGCAGCGTACCCAAGACCTCGCAGTGCCCCAGGAGCAGATCAAGGACCCCTTCGTCCTGGAGTTCCTGGACCTCAAG
The DNA here is from genome assembly GCA_965204975.1 of Dehalococcoidia bacterium. GTDB lineage: Bacteria > Chloroflexota > Dehalococcoidia > Lucifugimonadales > CAJWER01. Next base: position 1,779,453 of record OZ242024.1, on the reverse strand, counting down.
GACGAATACTCCGAGAGCGACCTCGAAGACGCGCTGGTACGCCACCTGGAGACCTTCCTCATGGAGCTGGGAGACGACTTCTGCTTCATGGGCAGGCAGAGGCGCCTCCGCGTCGGCAACAGGTGGTACAGGGTTGACCTGCTGTTCTATCACCGGGGCCTGCGGTGTCTCGTGGTCATCGACCTGAAGATCGGGGCGTTCAGCCACGCAGACGCCGGGCAGATGCACCTCTACCTGAACTACGCGCGGGAGCACTGGGTCCGCGAGGGCGAGAACCCGCCCGTCGGCCTCATCCTCTGCTCCGAGAAGGACGAGGCGTTGGCGCGGTACGCCCTCGATGGTCTGCCCAACAACGTGATGGCAGGGGAGTACCGCTTCACCCTGCCCGATGAGACTGTCCTAGCGGCGGAACTCGACCGGACGCGGCAGTTGGTGGAGGGTAGTCTCGACCCTAGCCAATTCATGCACTAGCGGAACCATGAAGTCGACAATCCTTTGAGTTGCCGGAATGGGCTTCAAGCCCGTAGCTCTTGGCTTAGCACGTTGAATAGGTTGTAAAGCAGTGTTTTGTCTTGTTGCTTGGTTATCAGTTCGTCTGCCATGAGCCAAATGGCTATGTCGAAGTCCTTGGTGTTGATCGAATATGATTCGCCAGCTTCAAACAAGTAACGCGAGGTCTCGAACAATAGAGAATACCGACCCAGGAAGTCATCAAGAGTTAGACCTTGCGCAATATGACTACGGCCGGACGTTTTCCCCCATCTTGCCCTAAGCCGAGCTTTGATGTCTTTGCTCAGAGAGTTGAAGAGTTTTGAGAGATCATGTGTGTTTTCTGGGTTGCTATCGGGGTTTAGAGTCCGATATAACGCCTTGATCGCAAGCTCAAGCGTGAATGCTTGGGACAATTGGAGTATCTGTAACAGCCCGGCTAGCTGAGTATCGTGGCCTGAACGCAATCCAACTGAAGATATGGTTAAGTTCTCACTTCGGGTAAGGAGGTTGCTCTTTAGCACATTGGCGATGACTCGCGAACCCGCCCACATCTGTGCAATTTCAGTTTCGAGGTCTACTGGCATGTTCATTCCCCCAGACACTCTACTGTTCTATGATTCACCTTGCACCAGAGAGTCAACACAGGGATCCGTGACTAGCCTAACTCTCGCGCCTCGTTCACATCCAGCCACACGGGTATGGCTAGTGTCAAGCTTTGACTCCCCCCAGCCTGGCGCGGTAAAATGGAGGGCAGACAGAAGTTGGTCCGGCGGTGCTGGAAACACCCCGGACCGTGGCGCCACCTGCGGGAACAGGTGATGCGAGATAATTGTACTACTCGCAGACCCGCTCCCGACAGGAGGCGGGTCTTCTTCATTTCAGGGAATCCGAGAGGAGGCAGACATGCCGACAATGACCGATAGGAAGACGGGAACGAAACGGGCGGCCATCTACGCCCGCGTGTCGGACAAGAGCCAGGACACGGAGGACAAGACCTCCATCTCCGAGCAGATATCCGACATGGAGGCCCACTGCGAGCGCAGGGAGCTCACCATCACCGCCCGATACCAGGAGGTGGGCAGGGGTTGGTCTAAGAACCGCCCGGAGTTCCAGCGAATGCTGGCCGACGCGAAGCGGGGGCGCTTCGATGTCATCGTCTGCTGGAAGTCCGACAGGCTCAGCCGGGGCATGTACCCCGCAGCCGCCCTCATGGAGGTCGTCGAGGCGTACCAGATAGAGCTGGAAGCCGTCCTGGACGCCATCGACATGAAGACCTTCGGCCTGATGGCGGCCATCGGTAAGATAGAGTTGGACAACTTCCGGGAGAGGGCGTCGATGGGCAAGCGGGGCTCGGCCAAGCAGGGCCGAATCCCGGTCAACAACGTCCCCTTCGGGTACAGGCTCGGAGAGGGCCGCAGGCCGGAGGTGGTGGAGTCGGAGGCCGAGATCGTCCGCCGCGTCTTCCGCATGTACGTCCGCGAGGACATGGGATCTCCGGCCATCGCCAAGCAGCTTACCGCCGAGGGCGTTCCCACGCCCAGGGACGTCGGTCGATGGTACGACCGCACCGTCACCCGCATCCTGGGGCTTGAGGCTTACAAGGGCACCTGGATTTTCGGCAAGCGCCGCCACGTCGCCACCGAGCAGGGGATGAGGAGATACGACCGGCCCGAGGACGAGTGGGTCGAGGTGCCCTTCCCGGCTGTGGTGGACGAGGAGATATGGGACCTGGCCCAGGAGGTCAAGAAGCGGCGTCTGACCCATTCGGGCCGCAACACCAAGATATTCTATCTCCTCCAGCACCTGGTCAGGTGCGCCGAGTGCGGGTACCTGATGGGCTGCCGGGCCAACACGCGCCAGAGCACGAGGCGCGAGGGCAAGTCGTACAGCTACAAGCTCAAGACTCCCCGCCGCTACTACAGGTGCTACGGGATGGAGAATGAGGGGGTGCAGTGCCGGGAGCGCTCCCACATCAGGGCCGAGCAGCTTGAGGCGCTGGTCTGGGGCGAGGTCAAGAAGGTGCTGGAGAACCCTGGCCTGATCGTCGGCGGCATCGAGGCCATGGACTCCCGGGCGGACAACGGCGAGTTGGTGGAGGAGATCGCCATCGCCGAGCGGGAGCTGCAAAAGGTCCAGACGGAAGAGGACCGGGCCATCAGGCTCTACGTGTCGGGCAAGATCACCGAGAAGCAGCTCGACCGCCAGCGCAAGTTCATCACCGAGCGTCTGGAGACGCTTAGGTTGAAGCTGGACGACTACCGCACCAGGGAGATGGCCGAGGCTGAGAAGCGGGCGCTGGGCGAGCACATCGTCGAGTGGGCGCACCGGATTCGCGGCAGGCTGGACGACCTGAGCGACAAGGAGCGCAGGGAGGTCCTGCGGCTCATCCTGGACGGGGCGACCATCGACGGGAGCAATAGCGTGGAGCTGACCCTGGCCGTCCCGACCGAGAATGTAGTGTCAATTGCAGGACTAGAAACTCCGTCTCGTACCAGCAGATCGTCGCAAAGTCGATGAGATCGAGGCCGGTCTGCACCAGCCTGGGGTGGCAGATGAGCACGTCCAGTCCCTTCGCCACCCTGTCGGCCACCCAAGCCTCCCGCTTGTCGGGAGCCACCGCGTCGGCCTTCATGACCGCCACCCGGAAGCCGTGCCGGGTCAGGATTTCGTCCATCCGCCCGGTGATGTCCCTCGTCCCCGTGTGGGTGACGTAGACCAGCACCCTGCGCCCGGCCAGCCGCTCGGCGGCCACCAGGTCGATGAGGGCCTTCTCCTTGGGGTAGACCTTCTCCTCCGACAGGGGCGGCACCTGGACGATGATCTCGCCGCTCCGGGGGTCGAACACCGTCTCGCCCCTGGTGCAGCCGTCCGGGTAGGCCAGGAGGGTCTGCAGGTAGGTGGCAAGCAGCCGCTTGGAGCCGCTCTTCAGCGCCCTGGCTAGGGCATCCTTCAGGTTCTTGAACACGTGGTTGTAGGCTCCCCGCTGGGTGAAGAAATCCACGCCGTCGTCCTCGTTGTCCATCGAGGACAGGAGGATCTGCTCGTCGTAGTCCGGCAGCCCGGAGGCCACGTCCGAGAGGCGCAGGAAGACGGTGTTGCCGATGATGTGGAAGAGGGCCGATGGCACGAGGCCCGGCCTCTCCCTGACCACCTTGCGGAACTTGCGGCGACGGCTGTTGCGCCCGTCCTCCAGGGCGTCGTCGTCGTCCTTGCCGATGGTGTGCTCCTCGAAGCCGTACCTCTTGATCCACCGCCCCTCGTCGGAGCGCCCGAACTCAGTCCTGATCTCGGGCGAGAACCTGTAGAGGAGATGGAAGATGGTCGAGGCGTAGCCGCCGAGGAGGGTCCCGGTCAGGCTGAGGGACTTGCCGCAGGCGTCGGCGAGGACGCCGGCAGCTATGCCCTGGGCCGAGCCTCGGGCCTTAAACTCATGGACCTCGTCGCCGATGAGCAGGTCGAAAAAGCCCTTCATGTGGTGCTTCACATAGTCGCTGAGCGGGTAGCGGGCCGGGCCGGACCTGTCGGCCTGCCAGAGGGGTGAGCCGCAGACCTCGCAGGTGCGCTTGCGGCGGTTCAGGTCCCTGTCGGTGAGCGGCACGCCGTCCTTGTCGACGACCTGTGCCGTGCAGTCGGGGCAGCAGGGGACCCGGAAGGGCTCCCCCGTCTCCTCCTCCCTGATGAGCCTGCCCCCGGACGTGGCCCACCGGTAGATGACGGCGGCCTTCCAGCGGTAGGACAGCTTGGCCCGCTCACGGCTCATCACCGCGAAGAGGGGGCCGGAGCCGATGGGGAGCCTGAGCCTCTCCAGGTCTGTGATGGAGGTGACGATGACGGATTGGGCCAGGGGCACAGTCTCCTCCACCTCCCGCTTCCACTTCCGGACCAGGTGCGGCGGGCAGATGACCAGCACTCTCCGGAAGCCCGCCATGTGCGCGGCGGCGGCCCCGATGAAGGTCTTGCCGGTCCCCATTTCCCCGACGACGGTGGTACCCCGGTGGGCCTGGAGCGAGAGGGCCGCGCCCCTGATGGCGTCTGCCTGCGCTCCCAGGGGCCTTCGGAGCAGGCGGGGGAGCGCACCGCCGTTCTCCGAGGGCCGGTAGAGCGGCGGGTAGGACTCCACCACCCTCTGCGCGATCGCGTCCTTGAACGTGTCTATGAATCCTGCCAGGTTCATCGTGGGTTCTCCTCGTTTCTCGAAGAGGCCCCACGGACCCAGAGCGCCCGCCTCCGCCGTGAGCGGCCCGCTGGCCGCACCAACGCGAGACGCACCACGCCCACTGAACTCCCCACGGGGGTGTTTTCTGTGAGAGGGTGCCTGGGCAAAGCCCTGGGGAAAGTGCCGTGAGGCACCCTTCGCAGTGTGCGTCCTTCAAGGGTTTCATGTTCTCCGGTTGGCGAGGCGCTGTCGTTTCCCTTGGGGACGACAGGGCTCTCGTGGTGCGGCTCGAATCGAGCCGTCTATGCGGCGAGCAGGGCCTCCCTGCGGGCCTTCTCCGCGGCCCTGTACTCGTCGTGGCAGGGGCCCGACAGGTGGTAAGCCTTCACCGGGGAGGACGCCACCCTTCCGTACTCGTCGAAGTCCACCGATGCCGTCTGCATCGCCGGTTCGCCGGGAGCGATGGGATTCCCGCACCGGCAGCAGGGTTCCAGGGTCATGGTCGTCTGCGTCTGCATCTTCTGTTCTCTCCTTGCACGTGGAGTTGCGTCCGAATGGAGCGAGGCCCCGCCGTCCCCGTGGGGAAGAAAGAGGCCTCGTGGGTGCGGCCAGGCGGTGCCGACCGTCTACGCTGCGATGTCGGTGATCTCGCCGTCGTCGAGGTCGAGGGCAACGACCGTCGTCTTGAGTCGCTCGCGGTGGACCTCCTTCTGTGGGGAGTCCTCCACCAGTTCCATCTCCTTGCCGGTGCGCCCCTTGACCAGGATGCGTTTGCCGTCCCCCTTGAGGACGAGGTTGTTGAGGAACCCCGCCGCCACGAGCATCGCTATGTGGCCCCGTCTGAGGGGCATCAGCGGGCGGGTGGGGGTGACCTGCGCGGGCCAGAGGGTGTCGGTGATCTCCGTGTTCGTCCACAGCCCCGACCGGCGCGCCTCCGATGCCGCGGCGACGGGATCGACCGTCCGAGTGGCGAACAGGATGTCGCCCCTGGGCGTCGTGGCCGGACTGAACTCCGGGTAGGGCGGGGAGCGCAACGGCTCCGGGTCGCCCATCGACCACTCCGTCACCATGCTCTCGGCATGGGCGTCGGGCACGGGGTCCTTCTTCCGGTAGCCGAACAGCACAACTTGGTCGAAGGCCTCCCTTTCGGGCTGAGGGAAGGCCCAGCACCGCATCTGCCCGTAGTGGGTGGACAGGTAGCGTGCCGAGACCCCGAGGCGCTGGCGGGGGACGATGAAGACCAGCAGGCCGTCCTCTGCCAGGTAGCGCGTCGTCTGGGTCAGGAAGGCGTGCTCGGTCCGCTTGTCTTCGGAGTCCCAATCATACGGCGGGTTCAAGTACAGCAGGCCGAAGGCCCCGTTCGCTATGGACGTGGCGAACAGGTCCGAGGCGAGGGTGCGGTCCAGCCGCCTCTCGGCCTCCTCGGCCCGGTCTCGGTGCAGCTCGACTCCGTAGGTCTCGATGGAGACGGCGTTGGGCCGGTTGAGGCCGTCGGCCAGCCGGTGGAGGGCGTCTCCGGCCCCGCAGCAGGGGTCGAGGATGCGAAGTGTCTCCTTCTCCCGGTAGTAGTAGCCGTTGGGGGTGCGGATCAGGTCGGCGATCAGGTCCACCACCCGGTCGGGAGTCGGGTAGTAGCCTCCCTTGGACTGTGCAGCTAGTCTCATGTCACTTCTCCTTTCCTGGTTACTCTCGGGTCTCCTGGCGCCGCACCCAGACGGACTGGGCCTTGCGCTCGCGCGTCTCGAAGTCCCACTCGTAGGTGCGGCCGTCGAATGTGTCCTGGAGGGCGCCGTCCACGATGGCCGCCATGTGCCTGGCGGTGCCGACGACGCAGTCGCCGAACCGGTGGTGCGCCTCCGTGAACGTGGGCCGCTCTCCCGCCGGGAGGCGGACCCTTCTGAAGCCGTATGCTTCGAGGACGCGGCGCTGGACGCGCCGGGCGGTGAGCTGGCCCCTGCGGCGGGGCGTGTTGCGGTTGCTCTCCCGTGTGGCGTAGGCGTTGCCGCTGGCGGCGTAGCCGTTGCGCTTCATGTGCTCGGCCATTGTGCGGTAGACGGCGCGGTAGTCCTCGCGGGCGCAGATGGCGATGGCGCGGACGACACAGTCGCCGGTATCGCCCCTGTACCCCGCCGCCGCCCGTCCGCCGTCGTCATAGCGGTAGTCGATCATGACGTGGCGTCTCCCGACGCGGACTCCTCCGTGGGCAGCGTGAGCCTTCCCCACGCCACCGCTTTGGACAGGTCCTCGCGGAGCTTGTCGGCCTTTGGGGAGCACCGGTAGGCGGAGACTCCGACCGATTGGAGGGGAGCTATCTCGCCCTCTCTCAGTCCCCGCTCCCAGAGCCATCCGGCCCAGGAGCCGTGCAGGGGAAGCGGGCTGCGCTTGTCGAGGAAGCGGTGGTGGAGTGCCGGGGCCTCATCCGCCGACTGCGCGAGCAGCAGGAACGAGTCCTTCTCGAATGCGTACTCCGCCTGTTTCGTATATACGAGGGCGTGCCAGCCGCCGGACGCGGGCAGCCGGGCGATCTTCGTCGTCCACGTGCCCAGCGTCTCGTGTGGAATACGGCAGACCTGGTAGCCACCTTGGAGCGCCATCCCGTCCGCGCCCCTGATCAGGTGGGCCACGTCGGGCGGCTGCTTTAGGAGCGAGGCCCAGATCGCCTTGAGCGCCGTCTGGGAGCCGACCATCGAGACGAACCAGAGGGTCTCGGCGTCCTCGTCGCGGGCGAAGGCGTCCACCGTGGCGCTGAAGCCGCCTGCCGAGATGGTGAACAGGTCTTCGGGGTCGATGTTGTGAGTCGCGAGCATTGCGACCTCCTTTCGTCGTGGGGTTGATTCGATGCGCGGGGAAGCGAGTCCCCGTGTGAGGCCCCGGTAGGGGTCGATTGCCGGTGAGTCAGGACGCGAAGCCGAGGCCCCGGTTCTTGAGGCTGACGTGCTGCTTGCCCCCGATCACGACGTGATCGAGGAGCTGGATGTCCAGCAGCTCCGCGGCCTGCTTCAGCTTCCGTGTTAGCAGCACGTCTTCCGGGCTGGGCGACGGGTCTCCCGACGGGTGGTTGTGGGCTACGATGATGCTGGGAACGGTGTCGACGACGGCGGGGCGGAACACCTCCGCAGTCCGCACCAGCGCCGAGCTCACATTACCCTGGTAGATCACCCGCTGGCCCACGACGTTGTTCCTCGTGTCCAGCAGCAGCACGCGCAGCTGCTCCTGTGCGAGCTGCGACATCTCCGGTCCCAGTATGTCGTAGACGTCCTGGGCGGTGCTGATGGAGGGGCGGTCCTCCGGGCCCTCGGGCTTGATGGCCACCTCGTAGCGGGCCGCCAGCTCTCCCAGCAGGCTCATGTTGTTGCGCAGCGCTTCCAGGACGGCCTGCCCCTCCGCGCTGGGCGAGGGGTCGTGGTCGTGGTTGACGTTCGGGGATTCGGTCCGATTGGCGTTCTTCTTCCTGGTCATGTCGGGTCTCCTTGCGTGTCGGGTTATGGACGAGAGCGGGGCCGCCTCCTGTAGATGGAAGCGGCCCCGTGTAGCGCCCGGCTGATACGGGCGGCGTGATGCGGTTGCGGGTCGGTGCGTGCCTAGTCGAAGGGGGAGGCGTCGTCGCCGTGGTCGCTCTCCCCGTTGCCGCCGTCGAGGAACACGACCTCGGAGGCGTGGACCTCGGTGCGGTGTCGGCGCTGCCCGTCCTCGCTTTCCCACGAGTTCTGGACCAGGCGGCCCTCGACGTAAACCCGCTGCCCCTTGCCGACGTAGTTGTTGACGGCCTCTGCAAGCCCGGCCCAGCACGTCACGTCGTGCCAGTCCGTCTCCGGTTCGGCGTCCTTGCGGTAGCGGTCCGTAGCCAGCCGCAACCTGGTGATGGCGGTGCCGCCCTGCGTGTACTTCATCTCCGGGTCCGTTCCGACTCTGCCCAGCAGCGTTACCTTGTTGATCGTCCTTGCCATTTTTCGTATCCTCCTGGTGGATGGGGTGCGTTCTTGCGCCCCCGTCTTTGGTGAAGGCGGGGCCGTCGCCTGTGGTGGGTATGACGGCCCCGTCCTGCGCTCCCGACAGGGAGAGCGTCTAGCTGACCCGCACGTACTCGGACTCGCTCTCGGTGACTATCCCTGCCCGTGTCTCCGGGTCGAGGGCCTCGTTGAGCCTGCGGTAGTTCGTCGAGTATCGTGTCGTCCGCACGAGGCTGACCGTCTTTCCGTTGACGACCGCCTTCGCGTCGTCCTTCCGGCGCATCCACGCCTTCAGGGTGTCCAGAGCCTCACGCTTGGCCCGCTCAGGCTCTTTGATGGCTGCCTTGGCATCCGCGTAGGCCGCCACCGCGTCCCGTGCCTCGTCGTCGCTCACCTCCTCGATCTCCGTCCCTTCGTCCGTCCCGTCGTCTTCCGTCGAACCCGGCAGGCAGACGGCCAGGAACTGGCATGACCGGCACTGCCAGCTTGCGGCTGAGAAGTCGCGGTCCGGCAGAGCGTCGGGATCAGGCCCGTTCTCGCTGTGGTGGGCGGCAAGCTCGCCGAGCCATGCGCGGGCGTTGTCCAATGCCCGCTCGATGCGGTCGGCGGGTATCACCTCGTATTCCCATGTCCGGCTGCCGGTGTCCATCGTGGCGATCACGGCGTCGCGGGGCCATCCTCCGAACATCCCGTAGGTATAGAAGGCTGCCTGGGCCACCGACTCCGGGTGACTCCGCTCGGCCCCCAGCGTCCGCCACCGCTTGAACGCATCCGGTCCCCGCGTCTTGATCTCGACGACCATCGGGTCGCCGTAGGCGGGAACATCCGGCTCGTCCTCGAAGAGGAACAGCTGAGGTTCACTTGCCTCACCTTCGGGAAGCGGCATCCGCGCAGTACCGTCCGGGTGACCGGTCACCAGGATGTTCGGGCCGAGCCGCATGGACACCGGTTCGGGGTTGCGGGTGTCGGCGGGAGTCACCTCCCACCCGGCCCGCTCCATCGCCCGCGTCACCACCGGCTCGAGGGCGTTGCCCGCCTCCATCGCCGTCAGCGACTCTTCCGAAGGCGGGTTCGTGGGCTGGTACCCGGTGGCCGAATACCAGAGGGCGCGGCGGCAGCCCAGGGCGGCCGAGGCCCGGATGACGAGCTCGCCGTCGTCGTTGATTTGCGCCGCAGGACGGGAGAAGACCCCCGCCCGGTCGTCAGTCGTCGTTACCATCGTCTTTGCCTCCTGATGTCCTGTAGATGAGAATTCGTCCAGTGCCGCTCACGCGGCCGCCTTCGTCTCCACCGCTTCCGTGTCCGCCGCCTCCCTTGCCTGCCTCGCCTTCAGAGCCTGCCCCGCACTTGATGCGGGGTGCCCCCTGAGGATGTGGGCGATACCGTCGGCCAGCCCCAGGACTGGGACGCTCGTCCCGTCCGGGAGGACGTTGAAGAAAGGCTGCATCTCGGCTATTCCCTGGCACTGCTCGATGATCTCGGCGAGCGGAGTGCCGCGCCGCAGGTGCAGTGAGATGAGGCGGCAGGCCAGCTCGGTCACGCCGTGCTGGAAACTCCCCCCTTTCCCAAGCCATCCGAAGACCTCGAAGGGCTCGCCGTCCTCGTCCGTCGAGACGGTGACGAACAGGTTGCCCATCTCCGTCTGCAGCCGCGTCGTCGTGCTGGGAAGGGTGCGCGGCCTGTCTCGCGTCTTTGTGGTCATGGCCTGCCCCCTTCCGGCAGGCAGAGAGGGCGTCTCTGGTGACACTCGATGGCCTCCATCTTCCCGTACCACCTCACCTTCTCAGGGTCGTTGGCGAACGCCTCGGCCTGCTCGCTGTTGTCGAACCGCTCGAAGGGGTCCGACCCAAGTCCTCCCCAGTAGAAGAACAGGTGGTAATGGAGGCCAGGCCGGTAGCAGTGGACGAAGCGGCGCGCGGGAGCGTACCTCTCGAAGTGCTCCACGACCTCCAAGGCCCTCTCCCTGTCGCTGTCGTCGCCGATGTCCAGCACCGTCTTGACGATGGGCTCCTCGCAGTCCTCTTCGGCGAACCCCGGGTTCCGCATCGTGCCCTGGACGTCCCGGGGTAGTGAGTCCCATCGCTGCGGGCTGAGCTTCAACCCGCCATGGCTGGGCGTCCAGGCCCTCCAGACTCCCTCCGTCAGCTCCACGACATCCCGCGTCCGACCCCAGGGCGTGTGAATCGTCGTCGTCATTCGTCTCCTCCTTATCCTGTAATGGAGAGCGGGGCCGCCCCGGAGGAGACGACCCCGCTCGATTCCGTGCGGTGGATCCTGCCTTGCTATTCGGCCTGTTGCGCCTGCGCCTGCTTCATCTGGTTGAGCCTGTTGGCTGCGGCCTCGACCAGCGGCTTGAGCTCGTCGGCCGTCAGGTCGTCGATGCTCTTGCCCGTCCTCTCCACCACGGCGGTGCGAACGCCGTCTTCGTCGAATCCCTGCTCGGCGGCCATCTTGAAGATCCGCTTGCGCAGCTTCTCGGCCTGGGACTCGCTGCGCCCGCCCCTCGATCCGGTCGAGGGCGAGCCCTGAGCCTGCCGAACGGGGTCCCTGGCCTGCGCCTGAGACGACCGGGGCCTGTCGTTGGACCGGGCCCTGGCGGGCCCCCGCTGGGGCTGAGCCGAGCCGTTGGCGGAGGGCTGGTCTCCGTAGAAGCCGTTGCCGAACTGGACGCCGAGGCTGCGGAAGGCCCGCTTCATGCCGTCCGTCACGGCCCCCTTCATCGCCGTGTCGTGCCCTTCGAAGTTCTCCTCCGTGACCGGATGGACGCCGACGTCGGTGCGGGGCAGCGCGCCCGCGACGGTGACCCGCACCGAGGCGCTGTAGCCGAGCGAGGTCTTCACCTCGCCGGTCTGGGAATCGACAGTCTCCACCTGTCGCAGCGTTACGTCGCCGACCAGCTCGTAGCCCCACCCTCCGAAGCCGAAGATGCGGTTGGCCTGGTCGATGACGACGTGGCCTTCGAGGTAGTCGAAGGTCCTGCCGCCGCGCCCTTTGCGCTGGGAGACGAGCGACGAATCGAGGGGCTGGTCGAGCTTCTGGGTGACTGCGGGCGAGAGCCCGTCCCAGAGCAGGGCCAGCCCCGCACTCGATGCGGGGTCATGCGTGTCGATGACAGCGGCGTCGGGCTTCTGCCCATTGCCGTTCCTGGCGACGATAGCCTGCCCCGTACTCGATACGGGGGCGGTGTCCTTGTGGGCTCCGTTGGTGCTGTGTCCGTTGTTGTTGCCGTTAGACATTTCGATTCTCCTTCTGGGTGTAGTTCCTGTAGCGAATGAGCGATGCGGGTTCCTCTGAAAGGAAGCCGTGTGCGGGCGAGACCCCACGTCGAACGCGGGGCACGCTCGTCGTGCCAATAAGAGGGGTTGGGGAGGTGGCGGGCCGCGAAGCCCGCAAAGGAGCGGCGGGGAGCCGCTAGCGGGCTGAGCGGGCGGCCTGCGAGAGCAGGCGAAGGAATAGGGCGTGGCCCTGGGGAAGGGACGCAAGCTCGGCCACGTCGCCGATGCCCTGGGGAAGGGCGACGGCAGCGGCCCTGCGTCCGAGCAGGGCCAGGAGCCCGTCCGTCGCCTCGCGGCCAGCGTCGTCGTTGTCGAAGGCGAGGAAGACGCTGGCGCAGCCCCGGAGGGCGAAGGCGATCCGCTCCACGCCCTGGGTGCCCAGGGCGGCGCAGGCTGGCAGGCCCCATCCGGCAAGGGTGAGCCAGTCGAAGAGTCCCTCAGTGACTATGGCCCGCGGTGGAGCGGGGCCGAGACGCCCCAGACCGAGCACCGGCTTGGGGCCTGGGAGGGCCTGGAAGCGGGGCCTTGCGTCCGGTTGCAGGCCCCGGCCCTTCAGCCAGCGGACGAGCCCGCCGGAGACTTCGGGAGCGACGACCATGCCGGCGAACCGCTCCGTTCCCCGCTCCATGAACAGCCCCGAGTCCCTAGTGCGCTTCTCGGAGAAGCCGAGGGACTCGAGGGCCTGCCGCAGCCCGTTGCCCGGCGAGTAACCGAGGCCGAGACGGGCAGCGGCGACGGGGCCGACGCCCCGCGAGGCCAGGTATCTTTGCCCCTCAGGGTGACGGCGTAGTTGACCGGCGTAGAAGCGCGCCGCCGCCGTCAGCAGCGCCGGGTCACGTGGGGGCAACGCGGCGGACGCAGGACGCCGTGTTCGTGCTGGACGAGTGGCGGCCCTGGGCGCAAGCCCTGGGCTGCCGTCCAGCCGCGCGATGGCCTCCGGCAGACTCAGGTTCTCGGACCTCTGAACGAAGTCCAGCACGTCGCCGCCGAGACCGCACCCGAAACAGTAGAAGCGCTCCGAGTCGGAGTACACCGTGAACGAGCCCTCAGCCTCATCGTGGAAGGGGCAGACTCCCTGGCGGACCCGGCCCCTTCCCCTGAGCCGGACACCCGCTGCCTCCACCGTGTCGGCCAGCGGATGCCGTGCCTTCAGCGCGGGGATGTCCACGTTGGCCGTGACCATCACGCACCCCCGGCCAGGGGACGCAGACCCCGGAGGCTTCGCCCCGAGACGACCTTGCCGGGCCGCCAGCGCATCCCCAGGACCGCGGCGACCGCCAGCGTCCCGCCAGCCCCCTGTGGGACCAGGGCGGCAGCCCGCCCCGTGCCCTGGCTGTAGAGCACCGGTCCCCTGTCTCCGAACCGCCGCTTGACCAGCTGCTTCCACTCGGAGAAGACCCACCGGGCCTGGTTCGTCTCCGCCTTCGCCATGTCCACGCCGGCGAGGACTCCCAGGGCGCCGTCGACGTCCCCCGCCTGCCTGAGCCGGCGCGCCTCGTGGATCGCCCGCGCCGCGCTCCGCTCCGCCGTCCCTTCGTCGTCCCCGAAGTTCAGCGCCGCCATGAGCCGGTCGACCAGCTCTTCGAGGCTGCGAGTGGGCTGCACTACGTCTTCCACCGTCCGATTGGTCACCAATGTCGCCGTCGTCATAGTCCTCTCTCCTTTCAAGTTTTTCGTATTTCGTTCCTTCCGATCCGACCACCTGTCTCCGGGCTATCCGCCTCTTACGAGCCGCGCGATCCGCCGAATCACCAGCGCTGTGATGCCGATGCCCAGGGCGTTCAGCACGAAGAGCTCTCCGTCTCCCGTGAGCACCAGCGGCATGACCAGCAGCAGGGCCACGACGACCGCGACCAGCAACCTTCTTCGCCGCACTGCAAATCCAATGACTGCTCCGACAATCCCGACGACCCGTTTCAGAAAGTGCATCTCCGAACCTCCCTTCATCGCTGGCCCCGCGCCGCATCCGAAGCGCAGGGGATCCTGTGTTGCCAGACGTGTGCCGCGGTCCCGCTCGACGGATGCCATCGAACGGGCGCGTGGATTGCGTCGACCGCAACGGGGGAGTTACGGGACGTCGTGGGGGAAAAATGGACGCAGCTCGGCCTGGGGACATGGGGAAACGCCAGGGGGCTGCGACGGGGGGAGTGCGAGTCGACCGGATGCCGACCGCGGGACGAAGTGTTGGGGGGGTGTGACGAGTCCTGCCAGCGCCGGGAGATTCGGGCTGGGGAGCTTCGTCAATGGGGGAGCGACCGGACCGCGAACGTCATCGCGGGACTGGCGCGTGTGAGGGGGAGCCTACGACCAGGCCAGTGCTTGACCGTGCCGCAGGCATGAGGAACCGGACGAAGCGGCAATCCACTCCGACCGAGATGTCCCTACTTTCGAGGCGGTGTCGGGAGAGCAGAGCTCAATCCGTCAACCGCGTCACGCAGCGGGAATGCGCTTATCCCTGTTGGTCCAGCCGTTCGGAGAGCAGCGCTCAATCCTAGGCGGCCGTTCCGGGTCTGGGATGGACCCTCCAGGTTTCTAAGGCTGGAAACGCTGGCAAAAACCGGAAACTGAACCCAGTATCACCGATGAACGGGTGTGCTGGCAACGGAAACAGGCCCCATCGCTGGAATCACTTCCCGCTCTTCACCAACGATGGGCCTGCGATGGACCCCGGAGCCTATTTCCGCCACCGTCCCAGGGTCAGAATCCGCAGAATCCGCCGCCTGATCTGCGCCAGGACCAGCTCCCTGTGCACCCTCTCCAGCGTCTGCGTGCGCCAGCGGACCTGCGTCCTCCGGCTCAGGCTGTCCCAGGGATCCGTGCCGGGAGGCATCGTGAGCTTGTGCTCGCCGACCAGGGCGATCTCCAGCTCACGCAGTCGCTCCTCGTCGGCCAGCCACTCCACCCCCTTGCCCTCGGCCGGGTGGCTCTCCCGCAGCCGCCGCCACTCGTCCACCAGCGGCCATGCGTCGCCGAATACCCGCTCGTCCCCCGGTTGCGGCTCCATCGTGATCACGGACGGGCTCGTGGTCCTGAACAGCGTTCGAGGGGGTGAGTCCCTGCCCACTGCATCGGGTGTACCCTCTTCCTGGGAACCGGCCTCCTCCTTCACTGCGGCCCTGGTCCACTCCGCCATTCGGCGCTCCACCTCCCTCTCGACTGCCTCCTCGACCTCGCCGGAGACCTTCTCGCCTCGCTCTTCAACGGCCTCCATTCGCTCCACCAGCTCGCCCATCCGCTCCCTGACCTTCTCGACTGCCTCCAGTTCTCTCGACAGCAGCACCTTCTCCAGTGCGTCGGACAGCCTGCGCGTCAGGACCCCCGACTCGAGCGCGGCTGTCAGGGTCTTGTGATTGACCCCCAGGAACTGGGCGGTTTCCAGCTTTCCCTCCTTCATCAGTTCCTTCAGCAGCGCCGTCAGACGCACGCTGTGAAGGTCCTCCAGGTTGTCCGTGGCGTCACCGTCCAACAGTTTCTTCTCCATTTCCCTCCTCCTTTTGAATTCGCATGCTCGAACTTCCATAGCTGAGACCAGAGGAAACGGCCACTTCCGAAAACGGAACTTTTGAAGCTACGAAACGGAAGTCGGCCCCCGGAAGGCCCGGTTCCGAAAACGGAACTTTCGTAGCTGGCGACTGGAAATGCCGCCGGAAGGTGCACCGGAACCAAAGTGCTTCCTCCGATGGTCCTGTAGGGAGCCTTTCGCCCCGATTCAGCTTCAAATCTTCACCCACTTCCGTTTTCGGAACTAACGCCTTTTCCTGTACAGCCCCATGACACCACGAATGGCCCCCGGATTCCCATACGTCATAACGGGTGTCGCGCGTGACACCGCTGTCATGCACGACACCCGTTATCTGTCCTTGGAATGGGCTTCCTGCCTCCCCAAACTCGATAGCACGAGCTTCGGCTCGACCAACGACGAGGAGGCGGCGAGGTGTTGTCACCGCAATCGAGAGTCCGGTCCGCGAGGCGATTGATCTCGCTGGGAGTCGCGCTGCTGTTGGCGGCGCTTCTGGCAGTACCGTCGAGCGGGACCATCCTGGCCCAGGCCCCGCCGGACGACGACATCGTTCTGGTCAACGCCGACTTCGTCGAGCGCAAGAAGAAGGGCGAGTTCATCGCCCGCCCCGTCCTCGACCGCCAGATCGAGGACATGTACTACGCCGTCCGGGACGCCGACACCGGCGACTGGATAACGACGATGTACCACGTCAAGGCCCGGTCCAAGAGGCTGTCCGATGGCTGGGAGTATTCGTGGCAGTACCCGGCCCTGGACGAGCAGCCCGAGCTCGACCCCGAGAGGCCCTACCTGCTCGTCATCCTGGCGAGCGGCGGCGGAAAGTCGGGGGCGTTCCACGCGGTCATCCCGGTGCACCAGCCGGGCGGCCTGTGGGACCGGGTGCTCGGAGCGCTCGACCCGTCGCGCTGGGCGAGGGCCTTCGCCCGCTGGGTGATCGAGGGAGTCCACGGAACGCTGTGCGGCGTCGTGGAGCGGGCGTCCGGCACCGACGCCGACGAGTGCGGGGGAGGCTAGGCCATGAGCGACCTCCTCACCGGGACCCCGCCCGGCCTGACCTACGCCCATCCCCTGGTGCGGGACGCATGGCTCGTCGTGTGGGCCATCGCATCGGGGTCGCTGGTGGTGGTCCTCGGCTGGATGGGTCTGAGCCTCATCATGCAGCAGCACCTGGGCGGCTCCCAGGCGGGATGGCGGGAGATGATCCCCCGGCTGGTGCTCGGCCTGGTAGCCGCCGCGTCGTCCCTCTGGTGGTGCGCCCTGGTCCTCGACGTGGCCCACGCCGTGACCGGCTTCATCGCCGCAGAGATGAACGTCAACCCCGGGGACCTGCTCAGGGCTCCGCTCGACGCCTTCATGACAGGGGTGCAGGCCGGGAGCGTGGGCATGGCCCTGTTCCTCGCGCTGCTGTACCTGGTCTACGGATTCTTCGTCCTCTACGTGATCGTGCAGATGGTTATACGCCTCGCATTGATAGACCTCCTTCTCGTGCTGGCTCCCATCGCGCTGGGGCTCTGGGTCCTGCCCCACACGGCGGGCTGGGGCCGCCACTGGCTCCGCCTCTTCATGACGACGGTCTTCCAGCAGGCGGTGCAGCTCATCGCCCTGGCGCTGGCGTTCGGGTTCCTCAAGGAGTTCGCCGAGATCGCCGCTTTCGAGCCGGTGCAGGACCTGATCTGGAAACTGCTAATGTCCCTGGCCTTCGTCTACCTGGCGACCAGGGTGCCGTCGATGCTCGGCAACGCAGGGACGTTCGACGCCTGGCTCAGCACGCTCTACTTCGGCTTGACGCTCCCCGCGTCCATCGTGCGGTCTGCCCGGAGCATCGGGCTCCTGGCCGGGGGAGCAGCCGGAGGACCAGGCGCCGCGGCGGCAGCGGCCACTTCCGCCGCAGCGAGCGGCACGAACTCGGCCGCCTCCGCCTCCACTCCGTCCGCCGGAGGCAACACCGGCGGCGGGGGAGGGAATCCCAGGAGCGCGGGCCCATGACAACAACGACGACCGGCGGGCGCGGACGAGACCGCGGCCGCGAAATACGGCGGGGAGGTGCAGCCATGTGCAGGTAGGTGAGCGAACAACGGGCGAGAACGGACGGATGGAGCGCCGGGCTGGGGAAGCCCGCCCGGCGCAGCGAGAACGAAAGAGAGGAAACAAGAGATGGAACAGTTGACGCAGACCATTTCCAACCTGGTCGGGATCCTACTCGGCGTCGTTGGAGTCGTCGGAGTGGGGTTCTTCGTTTTCGGCGCGTACCAGTATTTGACGGCCAGCGGCGCGCCCCAGCAGATGGAGAGAGGCAAGTCGGCCATGATGACGGCCCTCGCGGGCATCATCCTGGCGATGGTGGCGTATGGCGTCGTCGAACTGGTGATGAACGCCGTGGTGAGCCCGCCTGTCGATATCGACGTGCCCAACCCGGCCACCCCCACGCCCACGCCGGATGGCGGCTAGACGAACGCGAGGAAGGAGTACAGAGAGATGAGAGAGCACGAGGTACCGACCCATGTGCAGGCCGAGGACAGGGTCCTGCTCTGGTTCACCTTTCCCCAGGTCGTCGCGTTGATAGCGGTGAGCGCCCTGTCCTACGGCGCGTACCACTACGTCCCCGGCCCGTCCGAGACGAGGATCGCGCTGGCGGTCCTCCTCGGACTGTTCGGGATCGCGATGGTCGTGGGGAAGATTGGAGGGAGGCGGCTGCCGATGGTTGCCGCCGACCTGCTGAAGTACCGGTTGGGGGCCCGGCTCTACGCCGGGTCCCCGGCCCAGCTGGTGCGGAGCGAGCCGCCCGCGCCGGTCGAGAGAGGCCCCGGTCCGCTCAGCCTGATGGCGAAGCGGGGCGGGCACGCGGCCCGCAGGATGCGCGTCATGGCGCGCCGGGGCCTTCGCAAGATGCGTAAGAACCGAAAGCGGCGGAACGGACGGATGCCGTTCCGTCCCCACGGCTGGTTCGGCAAGCGCCGCAGTCGCAACGAGAAAAGAGTCCACGACGCCAGCGGCCGCAGCGCCGCCAGCCGTGAGGGGAACGAGAAGCCTTCAAGGAACTGGCACTCCCTCATGGCCGTTGCTGCGCTGGCGGTCCTGGTGGCCGCCGTTCCCCAGGTTGCCGTCGCGGACGGCGACGAGCCCGGTGAAGTCGAGATCTTCCCTGAGATTGAGTTCGAGATACCCGAGACCGTGCCCGGCCGGAGGATCTTCGTAAGGGGACTCCGCGTGTCGGGCGGCAGGGTCGCCGTGACGCTGCGGGCCGCGACCGGCCTGGACCTGCGCGTCCGGGCCTTCGGCGGTCCGGAGGGCCGAGCCCTCAGGTTCTGGGGATCGGCGAGGCTGTCGGAGGGAGAGCAGATCAGATACTCGCTCCCGCTGAACGGCCCCCTGCCGTCCTTCACCCTTTCGTGGGAGGACGAGCTGGGAGAGGCGGGAGCCGTCACGGTCAAGGAAGGGCAGATCCCGTACCCGCTTCCATCCACGGAAGGGGAACTGTGCGACCTGAGAGTCACGTCCCTGGGCTGGGCTCAGGGCACCGTCATCGGCGTCGTCGAGTCCGAGTGCGTGACGGAGGTCGAGGAGCCGGTCGAGCTTCAGACGGTGGCCGGACACGCGGACACGACCGAGACGACGGTGATGACAGCCGGCGTCACCGCGATCACGGGGACCGTCACGGTCGGGAACGGGGCATCGGAAACGAGCGTCCCGTTCGTCCCCGGCGGAGAGACGAGCTTTTCCCTGCCAGTGGCGCAGGCCGAGGCTGTGCACACGCTGGCAATCAAGGCGGATCTGGAGGCCGCCCTCAGCATCCCGGTTCCCCCGCTGACGCAGCTCACCCATCACCCGGAGCGGACGGAGCGCCGCACCACGACCGTGAGCCTGTACAGGCCGGGGGCGAGCGAGACCGTCAGCGAGATGGTCACGGTCACCCACGACGACGGCACGACCACGCAGCACGTCGTCACCGCCACGGTGTCGATACCCGGCGCGACGGTGAGCCGGGGCGTGACCCTCACGATCGTTCACCCTGAGCACGTGAGGGCCGAGGTGGTCGACCGCGGGCCGCTCAGCCGCACCCGCGAGGAGAGCCTCGAGATGACGTCGAGCATCGGGTCCGACGCCCCGTTCGAGCTATTCGTAAAGCCCGAGCCGAAGCCCGTCGAGCCGCCGGCCGAGCATTCGTCTGGCGGCGGCGATCTGCGGAGCTGGTTTGAGCGGCTGGGATGGAAGTGGCCGTGGTGAGGCGCGCACTGGCGATAACCCTTCTGTTTGGAGCGAGCCTCGTCCTCATGGGAGCGACGCCGGAGGAAGCGATGCTCGACGCCTTCGACCGTGTGCTCACGGCGATGGCATATGCCGCCTCCGGCCTCTGCCTGTTCGCCATCGTATGGGCCGGATTCATCCTGATGGCGGAGGGCGCCGACGAGCGGGGCGGCGGCGGAGCCAGGGCAGCCGTGATTCTGGCGGTCGTCGGCCTCGTCCTGGTCCTGTCCGCCAAGGGAGTCGCAGCGCTGCTGAGCAGCGGCATCGTCCCCATCCCCTAGACCCATCCAAGGAGTTTTTCAAAGTGAGAAAGCTGATCGAAAGACTGACGAGACGCGGAGCGGGGAAGCAGCAGGACGGCTCCGCCGTTCCCCAATCAGAAGAAGTGACTGGATCAGATGAGGTCGCGCCCAGGTTGCCGCCCGAGCTGCCGCTCTTCTTCCTGCTGTCGCACCTCGAAGACGACGGGCCCGTGCGCCTCGACGGGGTGAAGCTCGGCGTCTGCGAGGTGCTGGGCCTGGAGATCGACGAGCCGAAGCTGGGAGCCTTCGCGGGCGCGCTAAACGCCCTGGACTTCCCCGTGCAGCTCCTCATCCGGCAGCACCCGCCGCGCCTCGACGGGATGCGCGACAAGCTGCGCGAGTCCCAGCCAGCCGACCTGCCCCCGCAGACGAGAGCCGCCGCCGGGTCCCTCGACCGCCTCCTCATCGAGTTGGAGAGCCGCGACGGCATCCTCGACCGGCGCTTCTACGCCGTCTGCGAATTCGGGCGGATCGACGACCTGCGCGGGATGCTCGCGCGGGCGGGGCTGTCCGTCCATCCGCTCAGGGCCTGGCAGCTCAGGACGCTCCTCGTGTCCGCTGCCCTGGGTGGAACGCCGGCGGAGTTCGACCAGGACAAAGAAGTCGAGGTGGAGATCAACCGTCGCGACTTGCGCGTCGGAGACCGGTTCGTCCGCTCGCTCCATCTGGGCAAGTGGCCCCGGTCGCTGGCCCCCGGGTTCCTGCAGGGATTGATGGCGGCGGGAGCGCCGATGGACCTGTCGATCCACCTGGGGCCGATTCCCGCAGAGCAGGCAGCCCGGACCCTTGAGTGGCAGAAGGTCAGGTTCGAGTCGGCACAGTCCCTCTCCCTGAAGCGGGGACGCAGCCTATCACCCGAGGCGGAGATCGCCCTCGAGGACGTGACCCGCCTGCGAGACGAGGTGCAGCGAGGCCGCGAGCGGCTCTTCCACTCGTCGCTCTCGGTGACGCTCCACGCGAGGGACGAGGACGCCCTGAAGGAGATGACCCAGCGTGCGAAGGCCCACTTCGCTGCCACCCTGGGCAAGCTCGACAACCTCTCCTTCCGCCAGCGCGAGGGTCTTTTGTCCAGCCTTCCGATTGCCTTGAACGCGGTGGCGACTTGGAGGACGCTGGACACCTCGTCACTGGCGAGGCTCTTCCCGTTCTCGCCGCCCGACCTTGACACCCGGAGTGGGACCCTCTACGGCATCGACATGAGGGCATGCTCCCCTGTCGTCTACGACCCGTGGGACGGGACGCACCTGAACGCCAACACCGCCGTCCTCGCGAGATCAGGCAGCGGCAAGAGCTTTTCGACGAAGCTCGGCGTGCTCAGGGGCCTGACGCGCGGCGTCACGGCCTACGTCATCGACCCGGAGGGAGAGTACGCGGACATGGCACGGGCGGCGGGGGGCCGCGTACTGTCGCCGGGTGTCGCCGGCCAGGGCATGAACCCCTTCGTCATCGACAGGGGCGACCCGGAGGAGCTCCTCCAGCGCATCGGCAGCCTCAGAAGGCTCATCGAGGTGATGGTGGGCGAGCGGCTCAGCGCCGAGCGAAGGGCATCCCTGGACCACGCCCTTGCGGGCTACTACGCCCAAACCCGCGAGAGGACCGGTTTCAAGGACTTCTACACCTACCTGCGGGAGGACGAGGCGGGAGACCCCGACCTGGCGGGGCTTCTCCGGCCCTTCGCCACCGGAAGCCTCCGTCATCTGCTCTCGGACGAGGGCGACGACCTCCTGGGCAACGAGGCCCTCGTCACCGTCTTCGACCTGCGGCTGCTGGAACCGGAGCTGCGGCCGGCCGCCGCGATGGTATGCACCGAGACGGTCTGGTCAGCGGCCGCCCAGGACCCCAAGCCCCGTCTGCTGGTCGTCGACGAGGTGTGGTCGATCATGCAACACCCTGAGGGGTCGGCTTTCCTGGTCTCCGTCGCCAAGAGAGCGCGCAAGCACCGCCTCGGTCTGCAGTTCATCACCCAGGACGTCCAGGACCTTCTGTCCGAGGACTCGTCGAGGGCCATCACCGGCCACAGCGGGCGGGCGCTCCTGCAGAACGCCGCCTTCAAGCTCCTGCTCCAGCAGGACGCAGCCGCGGTGGGCGCCGTGGGAGACGCCTTCGACCTGCCCGAGGACCTCCAGCGATGGCTCCTGTCCTGCCCGCGCGGGGACGGGCTCCTGATCGCGCGTGGACAGAAGTTCCCGGTCCGCATCGAGGCCACTCCAGAGGAAACGGAGGTCATCGAGTGGCGGCCGGGGTCACACGGACGCAGGAACGACAACGGATAGCCAGACACACAGAACCAAGAGTGAGGGAGGAATAACGATGAAACTGAACCCCAGAAGACTCCTATTCGGCGACTCGAAGCCCAACCGCCCCGTGCTGCTGTCGGTCACGCCGCCCAGCACGGGCGAGCGAACCCTGCTCGGTGTCGAGAACATGCTCCAGTCCATAGCGGTGCCCGAGCCATTCTCCCTGGAGATGGCCGGGGACGTCGACGGCGTGACCCTGATGGCCCGCTGCCTCGACGAGCAGGTGGTGCGGCAGCAGATCTCGACCCACTACCCCCAGGCGCGCATCCGCGAGGTGCCGCACGAGGACGACCCGATGCGTCTCTACGATGGAGAGCAGGCGTGGTCGATGACCCTCCGCGCGAGCGGACCCGACTACGTGCCCCTGCGCACCTTCCGCGACGACGATCTGCTCGACCCCGGCTCCGACCCTCTCATAGCCCTGCTCGGCGCGCTGTCCGACCTGAACGAGGGGGAGCGCGTCGTCGCACGGATGAAGCTCTGCTCCCTCGGCCCCGACTGGTCGCAGACCCACCTTGAGAAGGCCCATAAGCGACCGGTGGCCGAGCCGCGCGAGTCGACCTACTCCAGTCAGGTCGGACATCACCAGTCCCAGGTCAACGCGATGGCGTTCCTGCTGCTGGCCGCCCTGCCCGCACTCCAGGGCTACCTGTGGGTGCGGGCGGGCGAGACGTGGAAGGCTGTGCTGCTGGGCGTGGGCATCGCCGCAGCCCTCACAGTGGCGGGATGGGCATGGTGGCGCATCAAGAAGTGGCGGTCCCGCGTCTACGACCCGCTCCTGGTAAAGGAGAAGGTCGCACGCATAGCCTTCGACGGCGAGATACAGGTGACCGCGATTCTGCCCACCGGAGGAACGGCGGAGCGGGCTCGTGGCCTCCTGGACTCCGTGGCCGCAGCGTACCGCCACTACGATCACCCGGCTGGGGCGCGCTTCAGGGTGGGAAGGGTCAGGCCCGTAGACATCCCCAACGTCTTCCTCCACCCCGCAGGACCCGGCTTGTTCGGGGGCCGCAGCATCCTGGGGGTGCGCGAGGCGTCCGCCCTGTGGCACCCGCCGGGTGCGCACGACGAGACCCCTCTCGTTGCGAGGTCGGGAGCGAAGGCGCTCATCCCGTCTGCACACGGCGCGAAGGGAGGCGCCCTGGTCGGCGACACCACTGCCGGCAAGCCCAGGGAGATCCGCTTCCCCGAGGACCTGCTCAGGCGTCACCACCTCTACGTCGCCAGGACCCGCATGGGCAAGTCCACCCTCATGCAGCACCAGATCGTCCACAAGATGAGGGAGAAGGCGGCGGGCAGAGATTCAGACGCCATCGTGGTCGTCGATCCCCACGCCGATCTGGTGGGATCGCTCCTCGAGCACGTCCCGGAGGAGATCGCCGATAGGGTGAAGCTCATCGACCTCGCCGACACCCGGGGAGCGCCCGGCATCAACCTGCTCGACGCCCGCGTCTTCGCCGACCGCGACCGCACGGCCGACTCGGTGGTGCGAGTGGCGCGTGGCCTTTGGGACCAGTGGGGGCCGAGGATGCAGTCGATCCTTGAACAGACCATAAAGAGCCTCCATGAGGCCAACGAGCATCCCGACACGGACGCGGACGAGCAGTTCACCCTCCTAGACGGGCTCAAGCTCCTGTCGGACGACGCCTACCGCGGCGCCGTGCTCGCCAGGGTCTCGGACCCGTATCTGATGGATTGGTGGGCCAGGGACTTCGGCAACTGGCGGCAGGAGTATAGGTCGGAGGCTCTGGCGCCCGTCCAGACCCGCCTCTCCTACTACGCGTCCTCGAAGCGGGCGAGGGCCGTCATCGGACAGTCCCGCTCCACCATCGACATGCGCGAGACGATCCTCGACGGCGGCATTCTTCTCGTATCGACCGCCCAGGGAGTGGTCGGCAGGGACGTGGCCGCGCTGGTGGGAGCTTCGCTCCTCAACCTGGTCGACTCGGTCATCCGCGAGCAGGGCGGACTGCCGCCCGAGAAGAGACGCGGAGCCCTGGTGGTCGTCGACGAGATGCAGTCGATGCCCGGCGTGGACTACGAGTCGATGCTCAGCGAGCTCGGCAAGTTTGGGGCGTCGTTCGTCCTGGCGACCCAGAGTCTCGCGAAGCTCGACGACCTCTCGCCGACCA
This sequence comes from Dehalococcoidia bacterium, assembly GCA_965204975.1. Classification (GTDB taxonomy): domain Bacteria; phylum Chloroflexota; class Dehalococcoidia; order Lucifugimonadales; family CAJWER01. The sequence goes on along the minus strand of OZ242024.1, from coordinate 1,755,084 downwards.
TGCGCGACACGTTGCTCGCCAACGTCGGGTGCCTCACCGTCTTCCAGGTATCCGGGTCGGACGCCCGCCAGCTCGTTTGGGAGCTGGGCAAGGATCGAGTGTCGGAGGACGACATCGTGTCCCTGCCGGTCCACAATTGCTACGTCCGAGCCACGGTCGGCACGGAGCGAATGCCCGCCTTTTCCTTGATGGTCAGGAAGCCCGAGCCTGGAGACCCGGAAAGGGCCGCCAGTATCCGCGCCGCATCGTCCTCATATGTCACCACCGAGGAGGAGATGGAGACACAGCAAGCCGAGGCCAGAGAGCGCGTCGAGGCGTACCGTGAAGCCTACCTCGCCTTGAAGAACGGCGAAGACCCGTCGCCGGAGGAGACGAAGAGCGAAGCAAACGAGGACACGGATCCGAGGGAGTCGCGCAGCAAGCACAACAAGCCGCCCGCAGCGTCCGGCGACGGAGAGGAGGGTGACGAGTGAGGCCCGAAGGATGCGAGGCCGAGCTCCTGCGACGCCTGGCCTCCATGCCCCTCATGGACCGGCTGGAGATGGCCGCCGTATCGGGCAGGTCAAGGGGAGCGGTCTACGAGGCAGTGGCAAGGATGGAGGGCGACGGCCTCGTGGCGCCCATCCCCCACTCTTCGCCGCTCATTCCCCCGACTCGGCGCTACTGCCTCACGGCCGCTGGGCTCCACCGCCTGGCACGTGACGAGAGCATGACCGTCGACGAGCTGCTCGTGCGGTGCCCGGTATACGAGCGGGGGCGGCGACTCCTCATGGAGAGGCTTGACGCCGTGGCAGTCATCTACCGCCTGGCATCGGCGGTGTCGGACGCGGCATACCCCATCCGCTTCCGCTGGTACCGCGCCATGCCCATGGACGCCGCCATGACGCTCCCTGACGGCAGGACCGTCGCCGTCGTCAGGCAGGGACTGGCCGCCGACAGGACGGCCTTTTCCAAGCGCCTGTGGAGGCTGCGCGGGAGATCCCGGCCCAGCGCGGTCCTGATGCTCATGCCCGACGAGATCAGGCTCAGGCACGCCCGCAGGGTTGCCGCCGGGTCGCCGTCCCTCACGTTCCTAGCCCTGGAGAGCGAGGCCGCAACCGCCGGGGCCGGAAACCCGATATGGCGCACGCCGTCTGGGTCGGCCGTCCTCAACCTTCGCACAGCCCTGGCCCACGTCAGGCCACGTGGCGCGTGGCTAGCAGAAAAGCGGCCTGAGCGGGTGTCCCTCCCACAAGACCTCTCGCTAGGCGGTTCGGAGGAGTGCCCGCCTGACTGGTCCCTTCCCACGATCCTGAAGGAAACCGACAAGCGCACCCTCGACCTGCTCCTGGACTGGCCTTGGATCGCGCCTGCACACCTCGGTGAGCTGCTGGGAGTGAGGCGGTCGAGGCTGTCGGAGATCCTGGGACGGCTAGGAGGGCTGGGACTGGCAGTCGACCTCCATGTGGAGGGAAGCCGGCGGCTGGCTCTCTCCGACCGGGGACTGGCGTTGCTTGCACGCCGCGACCGAGCCTCGGTCGGTGCGGCGAGGAAGCGGTGGAGCGTCGCTCCCGCAGACCCGAAGGCCCCGCTCGACTGGCGTAACGTCTCCGGCAGAAGGAGCGGGCAACTGCTCAGAAACATCGAGCACACCGACTCGGTCAACTGGTTCGCGGCCGTATTGGAGAGACAGGCTCACTCTCGCAACAGGCAGGTCGTCCAGCTCGACCCGCCCACCAGGGCGTCCCGCTACTTCCGTCATCAGGACAAGGTACGCTCCATCCATCCCGACGCCTTCGGCGTCCTGCGAAGAGGCGCCGACACCTGGCCCTTCTTCCTGGAGTGGGAGCGCCGCGCTGTCCGACCGGCGACGATGGCCGACCGCATCGCCCCCTACCTGCGCTACTACTCATCCCACCGGCCTACCGACGACAACGGCTCCCAACCCCTCGTCCTCGTCGTCTTTGAGAACGAGATAGCGCAGATGCACTTCCTCCGCGTCGCGCGGGACGAGATGCAGCGGACATGCGTCAACGTGCCCCTCCGGGTGTCTCACAGGAGCCTCCTGGAGAGGGCCGGGCCGCTGGGACGGACGTGGGTCGGTCCCAGCGGTTCGGAGCCGGGCTATGCATTCCCGTCACCAGCCTCTCTTGATATTTGGCAGCTTTGAGGGAAGAACTCGTCGTCAATACTCCCAGCAGGACGACGTGTCTGACTCCGACTATAGTTGCTCCAGTCCGCCACAGGCACAAGCAACGTTGTCCCGAGTCATCAGATAGAATCAACGGCCGGGGATTGTCCTGCTTACTGATGAGGATAAAGGCAGTCTGTACACGTGGACAGCGGTTGATCAAGATACCAAGCGGGGTGGAGAGACTCAGTTAATAGGGAGGATAGGCTGATCGATGGAGTTACCGTCGTTACAGCCCAATGGTGGCTCAGGAGGATGAGGTCCCAGTAGAAGCCGGTTGTAGGGCGCCTCGAGGACGAGACAGACCCAGTAGTCCTTTTCCACGTCACTGGCCAGCGTGTCGAACCGGCTCGCTGCCGTGTCGAACACGTCCCGCTTGTCTTGGTGAGGAAGTCCGCTCATACGGCAACGGCCTCATCGGCCGTCAAGCTATTCACTACGGGCAACGCCCAGCCGGGTAGACCCCCGCTGTTTTGCACCAGGTCGCGCTTCACATCGTCCGGGAGCGTCCGCTTCAGGGTCGAAATGACCTGCGGGTCCGTGGCGTTGCCGGGGCCAAGCCAACGCAGTGCCTGCGCGACGGGAGCCGCCGGTCTTCCGACCCACTGCATGACGCCGGGGCCCGCATGCCGGAACCGCGCCGTTCGCCCGTCTATCTTGAGCGTCCTCGTGGAGCCGTCCGTCACATATGAGGCCTTCACGGGCACTGCGTTGGTGAGACCGAGCTGGTTTGCGGCCACCAGGCCGTCCGGGATAATCCGGACACCGTCCCGCCGTGCCAGTGCTGCAATGGCGGCATCCCAGTTGACCGGTGCGGGCCGTTTCAGCACGTCGCTCATCCTGGGCATGTCGTAAAGACCGTGGCCGACCCGGCGCAGCTGGCCGCCTTTGACGAGGCGCGACAGCGCCTGGTCAAAGGCCTCACGGCTGCCGAGACCGAGGAAGTCCTTTGGCGTGCATACCCACTTTCCTCTGCCGCGCCTGGACATCTCCTTCATGGTCTTGTGGGCTATCGGAGTCATTAGACCACACCTTCACGAAAGCAGTTCATTTGTCAGAAATGTACTATGTATCTCTTACGCTTGTTAAAGCCACGAAGAGTGTGAAGAAGACGGCCTGGGGCTTGTTTTCAAAAGGGTGCTAGACTGATAATAAGGGTCTCAGCTATTCTCGCTTCCGCTAATAAGGACCAACATGGCATCTGACTCTGAGTTAGAACGCCGCCCTCATGGTCGTCTAGTGACCTGTCCCGGCGGCTATCGGGCCTATGTGCCGGCCTCGCTTCCGCCGCCCTTGGCGTGGGATGAGGGGCTGACAGTCAATCTATCTTATGCCGACCGGGCTATCGGCAGGCTTGCGGGCGAAGGGCGGCGCTTACCCAATCCGCATCTCTTGATCCGGCCCTTCGTCCGTAAAGAGGCGGTGCTGTCCAGCCGCATTGAGGGAACCCAAGCGACCCTGGGCGAGTTGCTGGCCGCTGAAGCTGGAGCAGCAGTGGAGCGAAGCCCTTCCGACCTGCGTGAGGTGGGCAACTACGTAACAGCCCTGGAGTACGGACTGGAACGCCTGGACACATTGCCTGTGTCGCTGCGCCTGGTGCGTGAGATGCACGAATATCTCATGCGGGGCGTTCGGGGCGACATGGCTACGCCAGGGGAGTTTCGACGCAGCCAGAACTGGATCGGGCCGCCCGGATGCACGCTGAACGACGCAACCTACGTCCCACCACCCCCTTCTGAACTCATGGAGTGCTTGGATGCCTGGGAGCGGTTCCTGTATGACGACACCTTGCCGCCGCTGGTGCACGCTGCGCTCGCCCATTCTCAATTCGAGGCGATTCACCCCTTTCTCGACGGGAATGGCCGTGTTGGACGCCTGCTCATCACGCTGCTGCTGGTCAGGCGGGGTGTAATTCCCTCTGCCCTGCTCTATCTGAGCGCCTACTTCGAAGCCACGAGACAGGAATACTACGCGCGCCTGCTTGGGGTGACGGAGCGGGGAGAATGGGAGGAGTGGCTGACCTACTTCCTGACAGGGGTCGCCCTCCAGTCTGAAGACGCAGTGGACCGGATTCAGCGTATCGACGGCCTGTTCTCAGAGTGGAAGCAAGGGCTAGTACGGGGACAGTCTCGGCTCCCGGAAAGAGCGCTTGACCTCTTCGCCGAGAATCCCTTTTGGACGGTTGGCGGTGTGGCCGCCAGACTGGAGGTTGCCTTCACCACGGCCCAGCGAGCCATCGACCGGCTCGAGAAGGAGGGCGTAGTCGCGCAGGTTGGAGAAGCGCGGCGCAATCGCGTGTATTGTGCCGGAGCCATCCTTGATGTGCTGGAGGAGCCCCTTCGGCTCGGGGGTTAGGAATTCCTAGACGCGGCGATTCCGTCTACGGCGCAGGCTCGATTGAAGGGGATTTGTTTGAGCGGGGGAGTCAACCTGTCTTGGAGCAAGGGCACAAGGGTTGTATCCATTCCTGACCGGCGTGACGCGTCTGCCGTCCCTAAGTGCCACGCTACAGGAATCGCGAGTCCCTGATGCTTCGATAGGCTGCTGGGCCACATCTCAAAGATAGCCGATTCTACCGTAAGCGGTGGTGGGCCCATAGCAGTTTCGTTGGGTGTCCCGCTTATCCATCAGGCTCATCAGGCCCGCGCTCGTCCAGCAGGCCGCTTCGCACCGCCCAGACCACCAACTCCTGCCTGGTCCTGATCCCCAGCTTGTCCTGGATGCGATAGATGGCGTTGCGAATGGTGAGCGGCTTGTTCCCCCTAGCCAGCGCGATCTGCGCGTAAGACATACCCTGTGCGAACAGCGCGAGAATCTCCCGATCGCGCGCGGTGAGCCTGCCGAGCTTCTGGACGGCCTTCCTCCGCCCGATTTCCTGGGTTCCAGCGAACACGCGCCTCATCACGTCGGCGGGGATGCGGTATTCCCCCTCGGCGACGTCGTGGACGGTGCGCAGCAGTGTGTCCTTCCCGGAGTGCATCTGAAGGTATCCCGTCGCGCCAGCGGCCACCGCCTCCATCACGGCGTTATTCTCCGTCGAGGTCGTCAGGATCAGCACCCTGGTCTCCGGCAGCATGTCCGTGATTTCACGACTCGCGTCGACGCCGTTCTTGACCGGCATCATGACGTCCATGATGATCACGTCGGGCTCGAGCTCCCTGGCGGTCCTCACCGCCGCCGCGCCGTCCGCGGCCTGTCCTACGACCTCGAAGCCGCGCGAACGCTCCAGGATCTCGCGGAAGCCGTCCCGCATGAATTCGTGGTCGTCCACGACCATCCACCCTGATCCGCTCGACTTCAACCAATCCCGCGCCTCCTCTATCCGCCATCTGCGCCATGCGGAACGGTGCAGGTAACCGTCGCGCCGCGTCCACCCTCGCCCCGTGTCACTTCCAGGCGGCCGTCCATTCGCTCGACGGCCGCTCTCATATTCCTGAAGCCGTGGCCGCGCTCTTCGTAATCGTCCGGCAGGCCGATCCCGTCGTCCGACACCGACATGCTGAGCTCCTCCTGCTTGAAGCTCACGCAATGGCGACCTTACCGGCCCGCGAGTGCCGGGACGTGTTCGTCATCGCGTTGTGGGCTATTCCGAACAGCAGCCCGCCCCCGTGTGTCCGTCGTTGCTTTCGGGCCTACTCCTCCCGGCTCCAGCCGGAGCCGAAGACGAACCCGTCATACTCCGCCACGAAGAGGCGCAGCGACTCCGAGGTCACCCAGACGCCGTCTTCCGTGGCGTCGAATGGCTCGCTGCCGAACAGGTCCTGGGTGTCCCGTCCAATCATCGAGGGGTCGGAGTGCGCGACGATCTTCCCGCTTGGGTCACCTATGAAGGCGGACCACTTGCCGTCCAACGTCTCGGCCGTGTTGTAGTAGTCGATGGCCGCTTCCAGGCCCGCCAGGGCGCTTCCGGGGCTGGCGAAGTAGGCCACCGTCGCCGGCAGCCCTCCATCGCGGAAATGGTCCACCGCAATGGACACCAGCCTCTCCGTGAACTCGTCGGCGTCAATGTACCAGCCCGAGGCGAACAGCAACCCGTCGCGCCGCTCCACCCACACGTTTTTCAGATCAAACTTGCCGGAGCCGATGCCACCGCTCTCAGGGTTGCGGTACACGTAGGACACCCACTTGCCATCCTCCGTCGCAGAAAGCATCTCCGGCCCGAACTCGTACCCGTTGGCGTCGGTGCCCACCCAGCCATTGAGGTCCAGTCCGAGGCGTTCGGGGTCGGGATGTCCAATCACGCGGTCGTTCTCGTCTATGATGAAGACGTACCACTGGCCGTCCACGCTCTGCGGGCTGTTGTAGTGGGCGAGGGTGGCTTCGAGTCCCCGGGTCTCGTACCGGGCGATGGCGCTCTCAACGAAGAACCGGGTGTACTCGGCTGGGGCGGACCTGGGCGGGATGGATGCCACCACGCCGCGAGCTATTCGCTCCACCTCGGCCTCGGTGAGGCCGGGCTGGGGCTGCTCGATGTCTGCGACAGCGGCCCGGATGATCTCCTCAACCTCGCTCCTGGACAGGCCCGGCTCGGGACGGGGCATCTCCGCCATGGCCTTGCTAACGGCCTCGTCCACGTCTGAGGAGGACATTGCGGGAAGGGAGTTGGACTGAGAGGGCGCAGCGGCCATCTCCGCCCGGACTATCTCCTCAACATCGGCGCGGGTCAACCCCTCTGTCCTATCGGCGTCCCCGTCTCCGCAGGCGGCGATCGCAGCGGAAGCGGCGAGCAGCAACGCCAGGAGTGAAGCAGTGCAGCGCATCCTGCCGGTCATCCTCGTCCTCCTCATTCCCTACAGCCCACCCGGTTCTGCAATCTTCAGCACGGGGGAGAGGGCGTAGAAGTGGTTCTTGTAAGACGTGCTGGTGCCGGTGTCTCCAAAGGTGCTGTGGCGGCCCAGATCGGCATAGATGGCGTAGAAGGTTCTGCTGCCCAGCCCCTGTCCGCTCCTCGTCCCGTTGCTCTCCGTGCCTGTCCAGATGTCGGTCGAGTGCTCCAGGCGCCTCCCCACTTCGTCGGTCCCTCCCTTGGACGCCCATGAGCCGTCGTAGAAATCGGTGTAGCTGCCGGCGACTTTGGCGCTCTCCACCCAGTAGATGGGCACGCCGGTCCCTGTTGTACCGGCGTTGTCTATGGCATTGTTGAAGTAAGTGGAAGCCAGGACACGGAAGCGGCTGCTGAAGCCCTCGAATAGTTCGTTCCTGCCCGCAGCGTTCTGGACGAAGCGGTTGTAGTCGTCGATGTTTCTCGACTGTGCGTCTCTGGTATCGGAAGTGACGAACAGCAGCCGGAAGCTGTCGCCGGCCTTTAGGGAGGTGGAAGGAATGAACGCCCAGGAACGGGGCACCGTGCCCACTCCGTTGCTGTCGAAGGATATAGTCGTGGCCACCCTCTCCACGTAGGACGACTTGACGGTGTAGGTGTCGGACCAGATGCTGCCCCACCCGTTCTGGTCGGACACGGCTCCGGGTTCCATGTTGACGGTGACGGTGGTCTGGTCTTCGTCATAGATGCTCTTCGCATAGTCAGGCGTGATGGTGACGGTGAACGTCACGCCGTATTTGCCGGCGTCCGTGTAGTGGCGTCCCCGCAAGTTCGACGCTTTCCCGCCGGCCACGACCAGATCGCTCACCTCCATGCCCTTGATGTGGTGGTCGTCTGGGAACGTGATGGTCACGTCGAAGGGACCGGTCATTTTCTCCGTGGGGCCGCTGATGATCGGTTTGGGGCCGAGGGCGTCGCGGACCTTGAAAAGCGGCGACACACCGTAAATGGGGTAGCTGTCGGTGGCGGGCCGAAATTCGAATTGGATTTCGTTGCCCGTGACGTGACTCCATCTTCGTTCCCCCCCAGCCACTGCCGACGTTTGCCGGAAGAGGTTCCACCACGCAACCGGGCTGCCAAGCGCCAGACTCCATCTGATCGCGTCGTCCGTGTGGGCGGGTGTGCCGTCGTTGCTGCTGCCGGTCCAAATGCGCCCGCCGGACGGGTGTATGTCCGCTCCCTTGGAGTTCTTGTAATTGCGGGAGTCCCAACTGCCGTCGTAGAAGTCGGCGTAATCATCGGCTGCCTTGTCGCCCTTCACCCAATAGATGGGGGAGCTGTGGCCAGGGTCGGGTGTGTCACCAAGGTGGCGCGTCAGGGTGTTGCCCCGCGCGTCTATGCCCTGGTAGACAGAAACCAGGGCGCGGAACACGAGGGCCATGTCCGCCTTGAACTCGGTGTTTTCCGCGGCCTCGTTCTGCACAATCGCGTTGTAGTGGCTTACGGCTTGCGAGGTCGCGGCTGTCGTCCCATCGGTGACGAAGAGCAGCCGGAAGGAGTCTCCCACCCCCAGGCGGCCGGGAATCATGGACCAATTGTTGGGCACCATCTGTGTGTGAATGTTGTAGACGGCCTGAGCGTGAGCCGGCCGGCTGACCCAGGGGTTCAAAGTGGTCAAGAGGAACCCAGCGACCAACATCGTGATGATGACCGGAACGGCATACGTTATCCGTGGCATCGGTATCGCCTCCTCCATTCGGAGTATCGGGGAGCGCCAAAATGCGCTCGAACAGCTTGGTGAGTCGCCACCTATGGGTAGACATGCACACCCCGTCCAGCCCAACATTATAGAGGAAGTGGCGTGACCAGTAAGTGAATTCCTAGTGACAATTTAGGTGATACTTTGGTTATAGACAGCCCTTCGAGGTCGGAAAGGCTTGCTGTACTAACCGCAAAGTCACGCCGTGAGCGAGGTAAGAGCCTCGGACCGAGTGGAGAAATCGGATTCGCGGGCCTGGTACCTCCAGCGCGAATTCTGGATGTCGGATGTGGGAACGGACGGCACGCTATCGAGGTTGCCCGACTGCCTGGATGAGGCGCGCAGCTCCGAGCAACGAGATGCTGAGTGTCGAGTTCCGCCTCTAGTGGGGATCTGAACAGGCCGGACCCAGAGTTGCGGCGGGTCAGGACGTTCCATCCAGCATTCAGACCCCTATACGCGGGCGCGGCCCGTCCGTGTGGCAAAGGGGAGTAGTTGGATCGGACCGCGCCGTGTGCGGAAGGCCTCGAGGCCGCGCGCCCGAGGCGGAAAGGACGAGGCCCTGCCGGTCAAGTTAGCACTTCAAGGCCGCGTGACATCTACATCATGCGTCTCGTCGAGGCGTATGTAGTCGTCGCGGCCAGGGTCGAGGATGGCGGCATGAACGGACAGCGTGGCCTTCGTACCTGCGTATCGCGCCGGCGGACTCCAGTACAGGGTGCTGAACGCCGTACTGTTCTGGTCGCCGACTATAGTGCGAAGCCTCAGTATCTCGGAATCGAGCCTACAAAGGGACTTACCACGTGATGGATCCTGAGCATCTTCATCGCTACACGACAGAGCTACAAGAGCGGCATAACAGACGGCCACTCGGGAACGCTGGAGAAGATGGCATCTGTGGTTGCTGATGGATTTGGAAAGAGGCTCAGGTACGTGGACTTAATCAAGGAGAAACGAGAGATGCCCTGGTTTAGGCCTGTTCAGGTCGATATAGGTCCCATCGAGATGGACGTTCGCTAGTGCCTGCCCCTGCCGAGGTGATCAGAAACTGCCATCGGGATGACGGCACGGAGTTAATGCGAGTGATCCGACGGGATTGGTAAGGGAGGCCATTGATGCCGAAAGTCAGCCAGCAGACCCTAGATGAAATCCGGGAGGCCCTTGACCGATTTGGGCGCGAGGTAGAAAGCTCGTCGCTTGCTCCAGGCACGGCAGTGGCATACAGTAGGATGATAGGCCGCTTCATACGGTGGCTGGGACGACGACTTCGAGCCAGGTAGTAGGACGCCAGACACAAGACAGTTCTTGAGTGATCCAAAGCCTCGTTCAAAGTCTCAGCGGTCCAACTGGATGCCAGAGGGTAGCTTTCCACGACGTACGCGAAGGTGGAATGCCCTTGAGCACAGTCTTGAGGTGATGGGATTGAGAAAAGAAGCCAATAGAACCGTGGAGGGATACCCAAATGGAAGATTTCAGTGAGCGATACCTACAGGTGCAGATCACGAGCATAGATTTGACTTGGTCGGAGGTGTTCATGTTAACGCTGAAGGTCTTTGTATGCTCCACTACGATGTGGGTGGCATTAGTCATGATATTGCTTTCCGTACGGCAAATGATACAATAGCCGTATTTCAAAGAGACTCAGCGTGCAACCGGGGCCGATCTCGTTTACCCGTCCATTATACTAGCGTCGTCAAGTGCGCCTATGATACACGTCAAACCGGAACGGAGTTAGAGGTGCGTAAGATTTGGTTTACTTTGCTACGCAGGTAGTCTATGCTAGCTAGCTACTATCACCTACGGGTGAAGCGGACATGAGGGTAACCCCGCTACGTAAGGATCGACGCTCTCGAAACAACAATCGAAAGCGAACAGGATACAATCTACATATAACACCGGCGACCACCATGCAGACGACCTGACACATCTATACTTAGTCGCAGAATACTCAGACTACGAGTACGCCATGACGTTGACGCGTGGTGATGTATTCAAACTCCTTGAGGTGCTCGTCGAACGTGCTAGAGGCTTTACAAGAGGCCGAATGAGTCTGGGATAGTGGTATACTCGTATTCTCAGCGAGAAGGTAAGCAATGGCCAAGACATATGAGTACCTAGGTGAGAAGTTCGAGGTGGACGACTCAGAGGGTTGCTATGTGACCGTCAAGTACGAGGGCCAAACTGGTTGGGCTGGTGTCTCCCTCGTAGGCCCTAAACCCTACACATGGATTAGCGGATCCTGGGCTGAGGTCAAGAAGGATGGTATACAACATGAAGGGTCTCAGGTCTCGTTCGAGCAAGCTCTCAATGTCCTATGCGGTCAACTCTCTCGTCAGGTGCAAGATGCACTGGCCTCAGCTAGACTCGATAGAGAGAAGCTGTGCGAGGAGATGCACGAGTTCATGAGCGAGTTGGACTAGTCCCTGTAACGGCTAATTCTGGTTTAGTTTGCTATATAGTTCTCGCCAATAGAGTCAATGCTCCGACGACTATGTTAGACAAATGTGCCCATCTTTCTACCAACTATATCCGCGTATGCATGTAGTCATCGCGCACAGACCCTAACGGTGGTATTTCGGATACCAGACTAACCCAAGCGGTCGTTGCCAGAAACACAACGATGATAACGAGAGCAACTACTATCCAACCTCTCGGCAAGGGACAGGGCAGAATCCTTGGACGCAAACGGGCCGTGCCACTGCCCACCCTGAGACTTTGTAGCTTTCCGGTCTCGCACGAAGCAGATCAGTCCAGCCAACCCCAAATGTCACGCTATTTCGCGTCATGTACTTGTAGGCGAACTCTTTGACGATGAGTACCCGGCCCGATTCGAGGATCAGGCAACCGAGGATGAGAAACCAGCTCTGTCAGTATCGCTTCCATCACGCCTCACAGATTCGGCATTGTCTGATTTGGCGATTCTTACGGCTTTGCCTCTGCGCGAAAGCCCAAGCCTGTCCCCTAGTGGCAAAGTCCGCCCAACCTTTTCGGTACGTAGCTACTGTACAGCAATCGAGCCGATGCACGGTCACAGTGTTGGTGTCTAGGTCGAGTTTGACTGTGTGCTTCATGTAGGTTTAGCCCTCGAGGGGTAGGAGATTTGGCCTTCAGTCGAAATGAAGGTGATATTGGGAACGCTTCCCCCCAGGTGGGTAGACCTAACTTGATTGGTCGCTCACCCTGCGGGCCAGGAGGCACTGGGAGTTCTTCTCCTTCGCCGTCTCCGTCCGGACCATGCCCCGCAGCTCCGCGGATCGTTCGGACCATAGGTCATGACCGCGGCTGCGGCGCAATCACCAACACCGGCTTCCACGCTCTCATCCCAATCGTCCCTCGCTATCCCTGCCCGTCACCGTGAATGGTCGTAGGTCAGGCCCGCGAAATCCTCATACTGCGTCACGGCACCTCTGCGCTCCGAGCCCTCCCAGTATCCCGTGATCACCGACACTTTCCCCTCGTGGGATGAGCCGGGGCCGAGGTCGATAGCCCCTACCGTAAACTCCAGGTCCTCCCAGACTTCCAAGACTTTCTGACCGTTCACAAGAACCCATGCATAGGACCCGTCGACCCAGAGCTCCAGCACGTTCTTCTGCCCCTTCCCTGTCAGCAGCTGGGGTGCCGGTCCCTCCTGTATCCCGTGGTACTCGCCGTCACGAAGAGTCCTGACGGTCCATTTGCCACGAGAGTCTAGGATGAGGTACATGATCGAGTCGTCGGACTCTCCAGCATCCCCAAACCTGAAGCCGTAGCTCCACAGGTTTTCGTTACTGCCGTTATATGGATTGAAGAAGGTCGCACGGATGGCGAACTCGTCCCCGGTCGCCTCAAACTTTGGAGTGTAGCCTTCCATGTAGTCATCGAGCTCGTGCTGCAATCCTCCGATCAGTGGCCCGAAGCTCGCCGAAGGCCCGAGGTCCCAGAGCCTGATCCGCTCCTGAGCGGTGGTCTCCAGGACGGCAAACCCCATTCCCTCCGCCCAATCAAATCTCCCAAAGTTGACAGCGACCACCCGGCCGTCGCGAGAGAGCAGGGGTCCTCCGCTATTGCCGCCGTTGATCGGGGCATCGTGCTGGATCCACTGGGCATCCATCCGCTGGTCGTATCGGAAAGCCGAGATGATGCCCCTGGTGATTGTCGCCGCCCCGGGCACGAAGTTCCTGCTGAGTCTGAATGTGCGAGTTCCTAGAGCATCGGGCAGAGCGTACCCGATGGCTATGACCTCATCCCCCGGGTACATGTCGGTAGAGTCCTTGAATTCGAGCGCCCTCCACTTGGCGCTGCAGCAGATGCGCAGCATTGCCAGGTCGCGCCTGGGGTCGGTCGAGACGATAGTGGCCTGGCGATAGGCGGTGTCTTCCACCAATACCCGCAGGTCGCTGATCTCCTCTATGACGTGGAAGTTGGTCATGATGTAGGCCGCGCCCTTGTCGGCGCCTTTATCGATAGTGCGGAAGATGAAGCCGGTCCCCCATACGTTCAGGCCGTCCGAGACGCCGACGACGCTGGGGCGCACGCGGCGTATCATCTGGCTGAGGGTCTCGCCCTCCGGGGTACTGGGCGCCTCTACGTCACTTGGCGTCGGGGGATTGGACTCCGCCTCGGCGGTGGAGGTTGCGGAAGTGGCGAGCAACACGAAGGCTATGGCCCCAAGCAATATGACCACGACTGGCTTTCTCATCGTCCCCTCCTCGGCTGGGTGATGGCACAGGCTGAGAGTGTACAGAGCTTCTGCGAGATTGTGGGTGATTTATCAGTGAATCTTTGGTGATAATTATGGTGATGTGTCGGCCATAATCAGCCCTTGGAGGCCAGTTAGCGGTGGTGCATTAACCGCAAATTCACGCCATGAGCGAGGCAAAGCCTGGGACCGAGCGGAGAAACCGGAAGCGGAACCCGAAGGCCAGGCACGGAGAGACCACCTGTCCTTCATGAGCGAGGCCAGCCTGCACTTGGAGGAGAGCCTGGACTACGACAGGGTGTTCAGGAGGTGGTGTACAGCGCAAGGACCCTGACCGGACCCCGCTACGGAGCGATCACCGTTCCTGGCGAGACGGGGGCAGCCAGGACTTGGCGGTACCCTCCCAATGCTCAGGTCCGTCCCCGCTCCTTCACCTCCTGACGGATCAGCGCAGGTCTGAAGTGGCGCGCGTCCCAATGTCCAGGAACTGCACCAGGGTCACCATGTCGGCGTTGTAGACGTACCCACGGGAGCCCTGGGTGACAGGCAGACCCATGCCGGCCGCCAGATCCACGACCGGGTCGGGAAAGACCGACGACATGCGGAACATCTGCGCCGCGTACTCGTCGGGAGGCACCTCGCTCTCCTCGGAGGGGTACTGGACCGGCATCGCTGCCATCTCAGAGAGGTGTGCGTTGTATATCAGCACGTTGCCGTCGTTGGTCCCCAGGGCCATGATCTCCTGGGCCAGGGGCTCCGGGTCCCCATCGGTGGCCGCGCCATCCGTGACGTTGATCAGCATGGGGGGATAGGAGTCCGGGTGCTGGGCCGTCCATTTCCGGAGGGCCCTGGACGCGGCGGACAACGCCTCGCACATAGGGGTTCCGTATCCAGCCTTGGGGTGGAGCCACAACGGGAACTTCCTTGTAACGTCCACAGCGCCGCCTGCGCCGTCGGACTCCTTGACCTGCCTTTCCTCCACCTCCGCGGCGTCGACCACCTGGCTGACAGATAGAAAGGGTCGCTTCGGAGATGTCCCGGGCAGGGCGGTCTCCAACTTCGGGCCGCCCAATCCGTGGGCGCCGTACGTGATGACGCCGATGTCGAAGTAGTCGCGAATGTCCATTCCCTGGGAGCAGCGTTGGGATATGGCGTCGAGAATGCGGTTCACGGCGTCGGCTGCCCCGTCCATCTTTCGCAGGTCGGGCTGTCCGCCCAGCGCCCCGTTCATGGAAGCCGACTGGTCGATCAGGAAGAGGAAGCAGCCGGGACTACTTCGGCTGATGTCGGCCATGTAGGGCATATGGATCGCCTCCCTGGTCGATTATCCTGCAGTGCTCGATAGCTACTTCCCGTCTCTCTCCCGGCTCAATAGATTGAGGATGATGCCCACCACCAGCGCGGGCCAGAAGTAGAGCCACGTGAGCACCATCGGAATGCCGACCGCGACCTCCGCTCCGGTCATGCGGTTAGCGTCCCGACTCGCCAGGATGAAAAACAGGACGGACAGCAGGAGCCCGAGTGTGCCCGCGACTATCACCGAGCGGAAGATCCAGCGTGCCACCTGGCGCATCGCACTCTCCTACATGGGTCGGTTCGCTGCGGGAATCAGCTGCAGCACCAGCATGACCAGGAAACACGCTCCGGCCAACAGCGCTCCGACAGCGGGGATCGTAGTCGCCCCAACTCCGATTTGGCTCAGCTCAGCCACTTCGCGCTCGACCTGTGCGACGACATAGCCGTAGGAAGCGATAGTGGTGACAAGGCCCAGGACAGCTACGATCGCAGCCCCGACGCGGGGCAGCACTATCGTAGCGACGCTCAGTACACCCAGGCCGGCCAGAACGTAGAAGAAGGCAGCAACTATGGGCAAGTCCAACTCTTCGCTTGCCGCTCTGAGGGTCAGGCTCTCCCCACCTGCCATCTCACCATAGGCTGAAATCAGGAAGCCGTACCAGGGCATGAAGACGGCTACCAGCACCAGCAGTCCGGCGACCAGTCCGCCGATGCCGGCCGCGTTCACTCGAATAAAGCCCGGCAGCGTGGGAGGGGTTGTCTCCGCTTCTCCATCGACGTTCTCAACAACCCGACCGGACCGGCGCGCCTGGATGTCTCTCCATACCGTACCCAGCCATTCGATGGTGGCCGGGTTCCGTTGCAACTTATGGCGATGCGGGAACTGTAGGGCGGCGATGGCTCCGAACGAAAGCAGGATCAACCAGAAGGCCGCAGAGCTGATGATGAGCAGGATGACCAGGCCCAACGCTGATGCTGCTATCCGTACTTCCACCTGCATCCTGTGGGGTGCGCAATAGGAAGCGGCCACTGCCAGTCCAAGAAGTCCCAGCGCCAACTGGTAGACGAGCGACACGCCAAGCACGAAGGCGGAAAGCAAGACCACGATGCCAAGGCCCGGAGTGATGAACCGCTCCTGGAGATTCATAGGTCTTTCCTCTCAGTCCTAGTCTAGGGAGCTCGAAGCAGTGAACACTATAGGAGATAGTGGGTGAGGTGTCAGTGAACATATAGTGACAATTCAGGTGAAATCTCCGTTATAGACAGCCCTTCGAGGTCGGATAGGGGTGCTATACTAACCGCAAAGTCACGCCGTGAGCGAGGTGCATCGTTGGAACGAGAGGAGGAGTCGGAAGCGGGACCCGAAGGCCAGGCACGGAGAGACCGCCTCTCCCGCATGAGCCAGGCCAGCCTGCGCATCACCGAGACCCTGGACCTGGACGCGGTGCTGCAGGGGGTGGTGGATGGGGCCCGATCGCTGACGGGCGCCCGCCACGCCGGTGCCACCGTCATAGACGACAGGGGGCAGTCGCCCATCTTCATCAGCTCCGGCCTGACCGAGGAGGAGCGCCAGATGCGGTTTGATCTGCCCGGCGGGCCTGAGATCTTTGGACACCTGAGCAGCCTCCCGGAACCGCTGCGGGTCGCGGACCTATCCGGCTACGTCAGGGAGTTGGGACTGCCAGAGATCCATCCGCCGCTGGGACCTGTAGGAGCCTTCCTGGGAATGCCCATCCGGTACCTGGGCCGCCAGGTGGGCAACTTATACCTGGGGGACAAGGAGGGGGACGCTGAGTTCACCCCGGAGGACGAGGCGCTGCTGACGCTCTTTGCCTCCCAGGCGGCGCTGGCGATCGCCAACGCCCGCCGCTACCGGGAGGAGCAGCGGGTCCGGGCCGACCTGGAGACGCTGGTCAACACCTCGCCGGTGGGCGTGGCGGTCTTCGATGCCGGTACGGTTACACTCTCCTTCATCAACAGGGAGGCCCTGAGGATCGTGGATGGGCTGCGCAGCCCGGACCAGAGCGCGGAGCAGCTACTGGAGACGCTGACCTTCAGGCGGGCCGACGGTCGGGAGGTCTCCCTGAAGGAGTATCCCCTGGCGCGTGTGCTGAACTCCGGTGAGACGCTGCGGGCCGAGGAGATCGTCATCGAGGTCCCGGACGGACGCCGGGTCAACACCATCATCAACTCCACGCCCATCCTCTCGGAGGAGGGCGGCGTTGCATCGGTGGTGGTCACCCTTCAGGACCTGGCGCCCATACAGGCGCTGGGCCAGCAGCGGGCCGAGTTCCTGAGCATGGTGAGCCAGGAGCTGCTGGCGCCCCTCACCTCCATCAAGGGCTCCGCCGCCGCCGTGCTGGAGGACCTCACCCGGCTGGACGCTGCCAAGGCCCGCCAGTTCTTCGGCATCATCGAGTGGCAGGCCGACCGGATGCGGGGCCTTATCTGGGACCTGCTCGAACTGGCTCGCATCGAGGCGGGGACGCTGCTCCTGAGCCCCGAACCGACGGACCTGGCTTTCCTGGTGGGACAGGCCCAGGCGTCATTCCTGGAGGGTGGGGCCGGAAGTCCGGTGGAGGTGGACATTCACCCGGACCTGCCCCAGGTCTCGGCTGACCGGCAGCGGGCGCTCCAGGTGCTGGACCGCCTGCTGTCCAACGCCGCCAGCCACTCCCCGGAGGGTTCGGTCATCACGGTGAGCGCCCGCCGGGAGGACTCGCACGTGGCGGTGTGCGTGGCCGACAGGGGTCGGGACATGCCGTCCCAGCCCTCGCCTCTGCTGTTCCAGAGGCTCTCCCCGGTGGGAGGCGGGGGTGAGAGCGAGGCCGGGGGAGAAGCCCTGGACATGGCGGTGTGCCGGGGCATCGTGGAGGCCCACGGGGGCCGCATTTGGGTCGAGAACGACGGCCCGTGCCTGGGGTCCAGGTGCATCTTCACCCTGCCGGCGACCGAGGATACCGCGCCGCGCAGGGCGGAACTGGCGGGCCTGTCTTCCACCGGCGGCCGGCGTGCCGCCCGGGGCCGGGGGCGCGTGCTGGTGGTGGAAGACGACCCCCAGGTGCTGTGGCACGTACGCAACACCCTGACCGAGGCGGGCTACACCCCCGTAGCCACCTGGAATCCGGAGGAGGTGGAGCGGCTCATCGCAATGGAGCGGCCCCACCTGGTGTTGCTGGACTCGGCGCTGATCGCGGACGGCGGATCGGGGCTGATGCAGCGCATATCGAAGGTGGCCGACGTGCCGGTGGTGCTGCTGTCGGGTCACGGTCGAAACCAGGAGCAGGACCTTGCCACGGCCTTCGAGGCCGGCGCAGACGACTACATCGCCAGGCCCTTCTCCCCCACCGAGCTGGTGGCACGGGTGGGGGCGGCGCTGCGACGACGAGACGCGCCGGAAAGGGAATCCTACGGGGAACCCTTCCAGCTGGGAGAGTTGACCATCGACTACGCCGGGCGCCGGGTGACGCTGGGCGGCCGGGCGGTGACGCTGACCGACACGGAGTACCGGCTGCTCTGCGAGCTTGCGGTGAACCCTGGCCGGACACTGAGCCGGGAGCACCTGATGAGCCGAGTCTGGTCGACGCGGGAGCCTAACGATTCCAGTGTGGTGCGGGCCTACGTGAAGCGCTTGCGCCAGAAGCTGGGGGAGACAGCCGACAACCCCAGGTACATCTTCAACGAGCCTCGTGTCGGCTACCGCCTGGGCGAGGCGGAAGAGCAGGATGTGGCGACGCCGTGACGTCCGGGATCCCCCTCGTGCAAAGGCGAGGAGCAGTGCAATAGCAGATGGGACCATAAGCTGTAACAGCTTCGACGGTCGGCGCCCGCGTCCATCTGCCCATCGGGGCTTGCGGCCCTTGCGACGTTCTGTTGGCTCCTTCTACTGCTCGTTGCGCTGACAGCATGCGGAGACGGGGATGACGCGCCGGAGAATGGCGGGACCAACCCACGCCGCGGGCGGGCGCTATCGAGACCCGGGACGCTGCACACCCTGAGCCGACGACGTAGCCGACCGAAGCCATGAGCACCGTGGTGGCAGCACTGGTCGGGCCGCGAATGACCGTGAAGGAGTACGCCGAGGCCTGTGTCGATAAGGACAGCCCCGACGACTACCTGGACTCCGTACCTGAGGAGCGATCGCGCGCCGCTGGGAAGACATCGCAACCTGGCTGAAGGACGCGCCCCCTCCCCTCCCGAGGAGCTGGCGGCCTATCACGATGATCGCGCTTGACGGGTCAGGCCCCCAGGCCAAGCGGCTATTACCACCAGCTACTCTTGACAATGTCTAAATAAGGTGGTAACTTGACATTGTCAGAATAACTTCCAGTAGACAATCGTCGCGGCAGAAGCGACCAAGAACAGGAAAGGAGAGAGACAGACATGGTGGTTTCTACTTCAACCGGCCTCAGCCATGAGGTCCAGACCAAAGTGGCGACGGAGCTACAGGTCCTGCTGGCAGACCTCATTGACCTGAGTCTGCAAGGCAAACAAGCTCACTGGAATGTGGCGGGTCCTCTCTTCCAGTCTGTGCATGTCCAGTTGGACAGCATCGTAGACGATGCTCGGACGTGGGCAGACGACGTAGCGGAGCGCAAGGTTACCATTGATCTTCCAGCCGATGGGCAACCCGGTGACGTGGCGAAGGAAAGCCGTCTCGAGCCATTGCCACAAGGATACATAGCCGACAGAGAAGCTGTAGCGCTGATGGAAAGACGGGTGGCCGGCGTCGCTTCTCGTGCAAGACAGGCGGCGGAGCGACTCGGCGGTCTGGACCTAGCCAGCCAAGACCTCATCATCGAGATAGTGCGAGGTCTAGAGAAACACCAATGGATGCTGCGGGCACAGCGATGATAAACGGCCAGGAGCTGGCCCAGAGACTGCGGGCCACCGGTCTCAGAGCCACCAGGCCACGGCTTCTGGTCTTGGAGGTCCTTCAAGAGGCGGGACCCCACCTCTCTACGGACGAGTTGGTCGAAGCTCTCGTTGCCCGTGGCACTCCTCTGCCACGTGGCTCTGTGTACAGTGTGGTGGGGGCTCTGGCGGCCCACGGACTAATGATGGTGACTGATGTCGGCCCCGGACGTGCGCTCTACGAGCTTGCCGAGAGGTGGCATCATCACTTCGTTTGCCGCACCTGCGGCCTTATCGAGGATGTTGAGTGCACTGTTGGATCGAAACCCTGCCTGGACCCAGGCCAAGTCAATGGTGAAGTTGACGAGGCCCAGGTGATATTCCGAGGAGTTTGCACTGAGTGTCGGGCAAAGCTCAACAGCGAGAAATAGAGTTGACCTTGTACCAAGTGCTCGGTGTTGGGACTGCTCAGGCCCTCCTTCCAGCGCCATACGGTGTGGCGGTATGTACCGATGCGCAGGGCGGTCTCTGACCACGTCAGGCCGAACTCTTCCTTAAGCAGCTTCAGCCGCTCCGAGAAGTCTCTGGGGAGGAGGTAGACCCTCCTCCCGTAGTGAATTCACTGTCTCGGCATCGGGCTGGTCCGTTACCAGGATTCATTGGTGGCTGCCCCCGTCCGATGCGTTGCGGCGGCCGCGCCCAGACATCCTTGTGTGCGGCCTTTCGGGTTCTCTTGGAAATTAGGGTTTGACGACATTGCCATAGGCCGAACCGGAACACGGGACGATGCGGCTACTTCCCAACCCGCTCGAAGACCAGCGCCTGCCCACCTTCGCTGTGAAGCGTGAGTCGTTCCTCCGAGACCTCGAACCGCTCCACCGTCGCCAACGAGTCCTGCATCTGTTGTTCCTGTCGGAATAGCGCCTGGGATGGGCAGCCCGCTTCGGTCCACATCAGCTCGTTAAGGCGCAGCTCCGACTCCCGCGCGCTGTATGTCGCACCGTAGGAGTTGCAGCCCGTCCACCCCGTCATGTCCGTAGTGGTGGTGAACCTGGCGGTTGGATCGCCCACCACCACCTCGGCGGGAGCGTCGGCATTGCTCAGCGCGACCAGCCGCCACTCCGTATTGGCCAACGGATTCTCTTCGGCGCCGCAGGCCGCCAGGAGAAACACGAGAACCGCCGTCATCGCCAGGGCCACTCTCTTCATGGTGACAAGTCTCCTCTCTGGGACTGTCCTCCGATTTCAACACGCCCAGGACCTCTTTGGCTGCGGCGACGCCGCTGGCCAAGGCTCCATTGACGATGGGCGATCTCATGTAATCGCCTGCGAAATGTAGGTTCTTAACATCCTGGTTGAGTTGATTGCGCATCTCCAGTATAGCCTTGAACATTCCAGGCTGTCCCATACAGACAGCCTCATGCCATCGGTAAACGCGGCCATAGAGCACTTCATCATCGTCAGGTATCCTGGACTCGGGAGGGGGGTTGCGGCGAGCGTCGGCAAGCATCTGCCCCTTGATTAATTGTCATCCAGGGGAAGTGATTCCGCGGCGCGGTCTCTTCCGATCCAAAGATCGAGAGTGCTCTTGCCAGGCGGGGCACACTCGACAGGTCAAGGCGTCGCTGACCCGGTTGGCGTCGCTGTCCTGGGCCGTGACCGTGACGGTCGCCGTGCCCTGGGCCACCACGGTAAGGGTGAGCTTGCAGTGATCCGCTGACACGACAACGGTGGCCACGGCGTCATTGGACGAAGCCGCCGTGATGGTCAGCGTGTCGTTGTCGGCGTCGCTGAAGACACCGGACAGGGACACGTCCCGCGTATCCCCGGCGGTCAGGCCGGACACGTCGGGCAGGGCTTACGCTACTATAGGGACGGCCTCCACAGTGACGGTGAACGTATCGTCCACCGCGCCGCTGTTGCCGTCATTGGCGGTGACCGTCATCGTCGCCGTGCCCCGGACCTGGGCCGTCAACGTCAACGTGGAGTAGTCGGGTGGCGACGGACACCGTGTCCCTCAGATGCCGATTCCCATTGTGCCCAGCCCTCTCGGATTCGACCTCTGCCGTTCTTCTATCGATATGTCCCATTGCGCACGGTCGGCGCGTCCCCCGCAAAGGGCAACGAAAACCGTCTCCGTGCCGTTCGTGGTGAGCGTATCGAACCATCAACGGGCACGCTGAGGCCGCGCATCTCGCTGTCGCAACATACCACGCCGATATGACATGGGCGTGACCTCCGGACAATGTCCACGTCCAGGGCCTTGCGGCAGGCTGCGTCCAGCAGTTCCAGGGTGTAGCGCTGACTCAGGCAGAGCAGCTTCTGTCCCTGCCTTACCTTGGCCCAGGGTAGGGGGCTTTCGAAGATCCGGTCGGCGAAGGCGGCCACCCCCCTGTTCGACCGGGCCGCGCTTGATCTCGTCCGATGCCCGCGTGGTGTAGGCCGTCGAAGTCGTGCCCTAAGTTGTCACGCTGGCCGCCGGGCTCTCAGCAATTGCTATACGTCCCCTCTACCATTACATCTACCTACCGTAGCTGCTAGCTGTGACAATCAAATGAGAGCAGCATCGACGAGCGAGAGGAGACTCCACGGAAGGGTCTCCTCCTTGCAGTATTCGTCCAGGTTGATCCGGTCAGGCGACGCGCTGGTCGACGGTCTGACCCGGTTCCTCGACCGCAGGCAGCAAGATGTGGAGCAGGCCCATCTCGGCTGCGAGGTTGAACAGGGCGACTAGGTGTCCGGGGTCCGGGTTGGTCCCGGCCTTCCAGCGCCACACGCAGCGGGCACTCACGTGGAGGCGGCGGGCAAGGCCCCGCCACGAAAGCCCGGCCGCCTCCACGAACCTCCCCAGTCGCTCGGGAAAGTCCGGCGGGAACCGCGAAGGCTCAGTGCGGTAGACATGCTGCTGCGTACGGCTCATCCTGCTACTCCGTACCCGCCCACTCCACTTCGGTGAGCCACGATCAGGTCCTCGTTCAACAGCGCGCCCAGCCCCCCGGGCACTCGGATTGCCAGCCCCACCAGCGCCAGCATGGCCCCTCCGTTGGGGGTCCCGCCATCACGCCAGTACTTCAGCTGTCTCGGGTCCACCCCCAGGCAGACGGACATCCCCTCCCAGGAGAGTCCCGTGAGCTCCTTGAGCGCAGTCAGCCGTTCCGAAAAATCCTCCGGCAGCAGGGACACTCCCAAAGGAAAGTGCCGCGCCGGAACCTGGCGCTCCCTACTCATCGCAGCTCACCACGACGAACAGGTCGTCGAACTCGGAGCATTCCAGGGATTCCATAAGCCGACGCCGCATCGACGGCGACGGGCATCGCCTGCCGTTGATGAGGCGTGAGAGATGGCCGGAGGAGACGTCGAGCAGACCGGCGAGGTCGTTCTGGGTCATGTTGAGCCGGCTGAGCCGGTCCCAAATCGTATCGGCCTTGAGTCTGACCTTTCTGACGGGGCGCTTACCTGCCACGCTTGCCCTCCGTTGCTGGGATATCGCCATCGTCAGGAGCCAAGGCAGATGCGGAGCCGTCGCCGGTGGCGTCCCGTTCGTTGGGTGACGCCAGGTGAGCGCGAACGATCATGCGGGCCAGGATTCTCAGGCCCTGCAGCCGCGTCGCATTCTGCTCTTCCGTGAGACGTGGGTCTCTGCTCAGGTCTCTTACTCTCATGCGTTGCACCCCGGTGGCGCAGTGGTGGTCATTGGTGTATGATATGCATAGCAGGACGCCTGTTCTGCATTAGGTCAGTCTAACAGCAGCGCACACCAAGTGGCAATAGCAAACGGTGAGCAATATGGAATCATTGACCGATTGCTTCCTGCAATGTAACAATCATTGACCAACTATTGACCTCCATGAGTCTTGGAGCGCCTGTGTGACACAGGAGTCGAACGGGGAGGCTGCAATGAACGAGGGGACAGACCAGCGCGAGGAGAGCATCGGCCAGATGCTCAAGAGGCTGCGTGGAGACACGAGCCTGCGGGGAGTCCAACGGCTCTCCGGCATCTCGAACGCCTATCTCTCCCAGATAGAGAAGGGCGCCCGCCAACCAGGTCCCAACGTGCTCAGACGCCTGGCCGCCCTCTACGGCGTCGGGGTGCAGGATCTTCTCAGGAAGGCCGGGTACCTGGAGAGGGAGGGAGAGGAGCCGGAGGTTGACGAGACCGCCGAGGTGGAGAGAGCCTACCAGTACGTCCTGGCCGACCCGGTGTTCCGTGTGGGAACGAGGCCCAGGGGGCCGCTGTCCATCGAGTCGAAGCGCTTCATCGTCGAGCTGTATGAGCGCTACAGCGGAAAGAGGCTCTTGTCGTGAACGGGGTAACGCTGGACGGTTTCTGTCATCTCCTGATCAACGGAGACGCTCCCGACGTGGGGCTTCATCCAACCGCCATCGCCAAGGAGTTCGTGGACTTCTTCGGCCTCTCAGCCTTCCCCGACATGGACGAGATAGAGACGCTGCTCGAAGGGGCCGGGATCGGGACCGTCATCCGCTCCAGTGACACCAGGGGGCTGAGGGGCTATCACGTAGGTGAGAAGCACGGCGGCTACCAGATCGTAATAGACGAGTCCGAATCGAACGCCACGCAGGAGCACACGGCGCTTCACGAAGCCTATGAGATCGTCAGGGAGAGGCTCCACGACCTCTACCCGCACGTCGGAGCCCCCAACGGCAGGAGTAAATGCCGGCAGGCCGATAGGTTCGCCGCATCCACGCTGATGCAGCCCTACTGGTTCTCCCTGTTCGCCGAGGCGTCGGGATTCGACGTGGTGGCCCTGCAGCGGGCGTACGGCAGGGCCTACTCGTCGCTGACCATCAGGCTGGCCGAGGTCATGCGGCACCAGCCGCTGCTGGCGGTCCTGTACGAGCGCAAAGAAGAGGGAGACCCACGCGGGTGGGCGGTCGGTCCAACGCCGGACCTCTTCCGAGCTAAGGTCGTGGCGAGGACGCCCGGATTCAGGTTGAGGATGCGAAAGAGGCCGCTGTCTTACCTTCGAGGATTGCTGCCTCGCAGGGGCGCTCCGCCAGCTCAGGGGTCGGTCGCTGAGAGAGTCGCGCTGACTGGAAGGCCAGTCTACGTGGAGAGGGTGAGCGGATACGACCTGTGGCAGAACGACGACGTGACCGTGGCCGCAAGGTCGGCCACCTGGCACGGACGGCTGGCGAAGATCGCCGTCGTCGCCGTGCCGTACCGCGACCGGTCAGTGCTCAGACCACAGTTTGCGCACGCACACTTCGAGCGAGTGCCGCACGCGCACCAGGTGCTCTGACCAGATAGACTGTGGACTAGGGCCTGTTTGCACATTCAGGTGATCCTTGCAAATTGACGCAAGCAGAGTTGCGCCAATTTGACACCCATCCACACAGCGGCTAGCCTTCACCCGGCCTTGCACGGGCATATCTCCTCGGGGAGGCTCCTGATGGTTCCTAGAGGCACGAAGTTGGTCGCAGCAATAGCGGTCGGGATGATAGCCATACTCGCCGTTTCCACAGCCACAGCCGAGGCAGAGCCCAATCCACCGACGCGAAGTGACGTGGAGGCTCCTGCCGCTACCCCTACCCCGACGAACGAGACCCTGAGCCAGATGATTCGCCGTGTGCGCCCAGCCGTGGTCGGCGTCTCGGAAGGCCTGAACGTGGTCGGAACCGGCTTCATCTTCCGCACAGTGGACGAAGACCCCGACGACGACGACCCCGACGAGGGCGCGGCCTACATCATGACCAACTTCCACGTGATAGAGGAGATCAGCGACTTGCGTGTCTTGGTGGAAGACACGGCCTATCGCCGGGCCACTCTCGTAGCGACCGACCCAAGACGCGACCTGGCGATGCTACGCATCTGCTGCAGCTCCGAATGGACGGCGGTCGAATTCAAGGACACTGACGATATGTACCCCGGGGACGAGGTAATAGCCATAGGATACGCCCTGGGCACAGAGATGATCGTGCCTCACAAATTCAAGGTAGGCAGGGACATTGTGCACGGCGCGGCTACAGTCACCAGGGGCATTATCTCAGCTTTCCGATACGGCCAACAGATGGACGCCCAGTTGCTCCAGCACGATGCCCCGATCAACGGCGGCAATAGCGGCGGCCCCCTGCTCTCACGCGACGGCCGGGTGGTCGGCGTGAACACCTTGTCACTTGTTGCTTTGGACATCGAAGGGCTCCACTTTGCCGTTCTTGAGACGACCGTGCAGGAGAGAATCAGGCTCTGGGACCTAGGGCCTTCGGCGAGCTTCGGGCCGCTTACCGGGAGCATGGCACACGACACTGACAATAGCATGGAGAGCTTCACTTCAGAGTTTCAGGCAACAGGGGACGAATTCGCCATCCGCGCGACATTCACCAATCCATACTCGGCCGAGCAGAACCTATGGAGCTACGGCTTCATGTTTGGGGATGGTGAAGGGACCGACGACGTCTCGTTCCTCGTCGTAGACTCTCTCGGTGAGTGGGTCGTCGAGACTTACCGTGATGGCGAATTCCACACGATACACGAGGGGCTGGCGCCCCAGCTCCTGACGGGGGAGGGCCAAAAGAACGAGCTGGAACTCTGGGTCGACGGACCCTATGCGTGGGTTCTCGTCAACGGGCAGAGGGTCATGGAGGTCTTAGACGACTTGGAGTTTCCGGTCGATAGCATAGATATGGGCCCCGGCTCATCCCACGAGGGGGAGGTGTCGGTAATCACGGGGTATTGGGTTGGGTCGGAGCAAAGAGGCTCCGTGACACAGTATGAGGATTTCGCGGGCCTGACCTACGACCATTCAAGGTGAACGAAGGGACTCGTTGAGCTTCACGGAAAGAGACGCCCTCCAGGTCAAGGGAGAGATCGAGCCTGTCCTGCGCCTGTCGAAGGGGTGAGGGGTGAAGGCGGTTGACACGACACCCCCTCATCCCAACCTTCTCCCGCCGGAGGAGAAGGGGCTTCTCGCACACCCTCCTACACGTGGAACACGTACAGGTCCCTCTCCTGCATCGTCAGGTCCACCCATGCCCTGGATGTCGTATCTGATTAGTGGTAGTGTGAACACGCCCCAGTTACCCAGCGCCCATCGCGAATCTCGCGAATAGCACGTCCCGAAGCGCCTTCAGCGATTCGGTAGGGCACTTCCATACTACTTTGGCGAATCACGCCCCGCCAGCCACGAGAGACTTTCCGGTTCCGCGGGGACTTCTTCAGTCAGTTCGTTTCGCCTGAGCAGAAGCGTCATAGGGAGACGTGACTCTTACGGAAGATTTATGGTAGACTGGTAGACTAGGAGTCTACCCTTTTCTTGGAGGAGGCCCGGTGAGTCTCAACATCAAGAACGAAGAGACGTGTCGTCTGGCCGGCGAACTGGCGCACCTTACTGGTGAAACCATGACTGGCGCGATCACAGTGGCGCTCAGGGAGCGCTTGGACCGCGAAAGGAGCCAACGCAGCGCCGAGGCGCGCGTACAGAGACTTCTCGCTATCGGAAGGCGCTGCGCAGACATGATGGGAGACGGCCCGTCGGCCGTCGAGCACGGCGACTTCCTATATGACGAGCGAGGGTTGCCCAAGTGATCGTTGACACGTCAGCGGTTCTTGCGATCCTGTTCCATGAGTCAGACGCGGAACGCTATGCCAGAGCCATCACGAAGGCGTCGCGCTGCCGAATGTCTGTCGCCACTCTCGTGGAAACTACAATCGTTCTCGAAAGTCGCAGCGGCGCCGCAGCGGGATATGAGCTCGATGCATTCTTGGAAGACGCGGCGATTGAGTTGGAACCGGTCACGCTTGCCCAAGCGCAGGCCGCGCGCAGGGCCTGGCGTCGATTCGGCAAGGGCAACCACCCGGCAGGACTGAACTTCGGCGACTGCTTCGCGTATGCGCTTGCGGAATCCATGCGGGAGCCTCTTCTGTTCAAGGGACGAGACTTCGAGCTCACCGATGTCGAAGCCGCATGACGCCGGCCTAGGGCTTCTTGCGGTCATCTTCGCGCACATGGGAAATAGCGGAACGGGGACGAGAATCCCCCCAGGAACTACTCTTGCTGAGAGCTACCAAAGAAGGAGGCGAACATGGTTAGGACCACGAAGGTTCAGGCGGAGATGAACCGTGCGGCGATGTACGCTCGGGTGTCTGACAAGAGCCAGGACGCAGAGGACAAGACGTCCATTTCCGAGCAGATACTTGAGATGGAAGCCCACTGCGAGAGCAGGGGGCTGACCATAGTTTCCCGGTACCAGGAGGTTGGCAGGGGGTGGTCGAAGAAGCGTCCCGAGTTCCAGAGGATGCTGACCGACGCGAGGGAGGGGCGCTTCGATGTGATCGTGTGCTGGAAGTCTGACCGGCTCAGCCGGGGGATGTACCCAGCTGCCGCGTTGATGGAGGTGGTGGAGGCCCACGAGATACGGTTGGAATCGGTGATGGACGCGATCGACATGAAGACCTTTGGCTTGATGGCGGCGATAGGCAAGATCGAGCTGGACAACTTCCGAGAGCGGTCGGCGATGGGCAAGCGAGGCATGGCCAAGCAGGGCCGTGCGCCGACGGGGGGTCTGCCGTTTGGTTACCGGATAGGCGATGACGGAAGGCCGGAGGTGGATGAGGATGGCGCGAAGGTGGTCCGGCGTATCTTCCACATGTACGTCCATGAGGGAATGGGTTCCCACTCCATCGCCATCCGGCTGACGGACGAGGGAGTCCTCACCCAGACGGGCAAGCGGCTGTGGCATCAGGCGGGTGTGCTGCATGTACTGGGTAATGCGACCTACCGGGGCACGTGGGTTTATGGGCGGTACCGCCACGTGGCGACGGAGGATGGGGTGAAGGTACACGAGCAGCCGCGTGACAGGTGGATCGAGATCCCGATACCCCAGGTGATCGACGATGCGACATGGGATCGAGCTCAGGCGCTGAAGAAGCAGCGGAGCACGAGGTCGAAGCGTAACACCAAGGTGTTCTACCTGTTGCAGCACCTTCTCAAGTGCGGAGAGTGCGGCCACCGGTTCCATGCGAAGTCGACGTGGAGGACGACGAACGTTCGGAACGGGAAGAGGTACCGGTACGAGTATCCGTCCCCTCACCGGTACTACAAGTGCAACGGGATGCAGAGCCTGCGGTTGGAGTGCCGAGAGCGGCCGTACATCCGGGCGGAGCAGTTGGAGGAGCCGATATGGGCTGAGGTGAAGCGTGTGATCCGGGACCCTGCGCTGATCGTTGCTGGGATTGACGCGCTCGATACCCAGGATGATGGTGGTGGACTGGAGGATGAGATCGTTCAGGCGGAGCGAGAGGTACGGGACATCGAGATGGAGGAGGACCGCGCCATTCGACTGTTCGTGTCTGGGAAGATCAGCGAGTCCCAGCTGGACGTACAGCGCAAGTTCATCACGGAGCGGTTGGAGAGTGCGAGGGCGAAGGTGGACGACTACCGTGCTCGTGAGGCGAGTGGTAGTGAGAGTCGTCGGTTGGTGGAGAGAGTTCACGCTTGGTCTAGGGTTGTCGGTGGTGGCATGGACGATCTGACCGATGAGCAGCGGAGGGAGCTGCTGCAGATGACCGTGGAGCAGGTGGTGATCGACCGGGAGAACAACGTGGACATCACCTTGGCTGTGCCGATAGATGATGATCTCTCAGGGCATCATTCACCTGGCGCTCCGTCCCCTGAAGCTGAGTCCGTTGCAAGTGCCTCAAAAGACGGTTCAACACAGTTTTGGCACGTCTGGGCTTGGTCGCCGCCATCCTGGCGACGCTGATGCTCCTCGCGCCCGTGGCTTCCGCCGCGGACCCGTATGAAGTCACCTTCCCAGAGGATCGCGAGGATTTGACAGTAGCTACGTTCAGCGCGGACGACCCTGACGCTGACGCGGGCGATCCCGAATGGGACTTGAGTGGTCCTGACGATGATCTGTTCGAGATATCCGATGACGGCGTGCTCTCCTTCAAGGCACAGCCGGACTTCGAGAATGCTAAGGACGATGACGAGGACCCGGAGGCATCCGGCAACCAGGGCAAGGGCGACAACGTCTACAAGGTGACGGTGGAGGCCTTGGGTGGTGACCTGGATGTGGTAGTGACCGTGACCGACGTGGACGAGGATGGGAGCGTCAGCTTCGACAAGCCTCAGCCTCAGGCTACTCGGGAGCTGACGGCGTCACTCGATGATGACGACGGCACGGACAAGCCGTCCTGGTCGTGGTCCAAGTCGATGGACGCGAATGCGGCTGATGCTGACTGGATGTCCATATCCGGTACGTCTGCGAAGCGCACCCCGACTGCGGAGGACGTAGGCTACTACCTTCGCGCAACGGTGACGTACGAGGACAAGCATGGCACGAAGACGGTATCGGGCGTGACGGACAACGCGGTGGAAGAGGAGACGCTGTCGAATGCCAAGCCGGACTTTGGCGACATTGATCCGCTTGAGTTGAATGAGAACGTGAGTGGTAACCTGGGCGATCCGATATTGGCATCGGACGCCGACGGTGACGAGTTGCAGCTGGCTCTTGACGGTACTACCGGTGACAACTCCCTGTTCGGCTACAACGCTTCAGGCCAGTTGAGCGTGAAGGGTGAGGACGGACTGAACTACGAGACCGAGGTTACTCGGCTTGGTAACCTTACTCCTGCCAGGACGCCGAACCCTGCTGGCACCGACGACGACGGCATACCTGACGGTGCGCTTACATACACTGTCAAGATCAAGGCAACGGATCCGTCTGGTGCGGTTGGCATGGCGGATGTCACGGTTTACTTGAAGAACGTGAACGAAGCGCCGGAGTTTGGCGATGCAGCTGCAGCAGCGAATCAGAAGACCCTGTACATTGACGAGAACGCTGACGGGCCTGCGTTGCGCACGACTGAGGCTGCTGCGACTGAGACGATCACCTACACAGCTGAGGACGAGGACGGTACAGCTTTGGACGCCGCGCCCGTCTTGACGATAGAGGGTGCTGACGCGAAGTACTTCATTATCACGGGCGGCACACTGACTACCGCTGGCGCTTCTCCTCCGACAGGCAAGGAGACCCTTAATGCCAACTTCGAGGGGGACAAGAGTTCGTACTCGATAACCATTGTGGCTGCGACCACAGGGACGAATGATGCTACTCCGCCTCCTGCTGGTGGTAACCGCGGAACGATGTACGCCACGCTGGCCGTGACGGTCAAGGTAGTGGACGGACCAGATGACGGCAGTGCCTCGTTCGTCAATGGGACGAGGGCGCCGCTGGTAGGCCGTTCGGTGGTTGCCAAGGTGACCGACCCTGACGGCGGGATCACCGGTCCGACGTGGCAGTGGTTCAGGGGCGCGGCTCCGCCCGCCAACGCCGATGCACGGACAGCGTTGATCACTACGCTGACGGGTCTGCTCGATGGTACGCAAGATGATCCGACCGAAAGTACAAATAGAGTATGCGGCGACGATGGTAACACTACTACTGTGGACACGACTGCGGATGGCAGCACTGCCTGTGTGCTCAATGGAGCGACGTCGGCGCTCTACACGCCGAGTGCTGCTGAGGGCAATACCGACGTAGGCTTTACGCTCCACGCGTTGGTGACCTACACGGACGCACAGTCTGGCACGACTGATGTCCACGCGATAGCGTCGTCGGATGGAGTGGTGCAGGATCGCAACCCTGCGAACACGAGGCCGAAGTTCCCTGACCAGGACCCGAACACGGCTGGCGACCAGTCGGACACGGCGATGCGGTCGGTGGATGAGAACATGGACAAGGAGTCTGTTGGTGAGCCGGTTCCTGCCAACGACGCTGACACGGTCGACAACGGCCTGTTGATATACACGCTGAGCGGTGCTGACGCGGCGAACTTCAGCGTGGACAACGGCGGTCAGATCAAGACGAAGGTGAAGTTGGACTTCGAGACGCAGTCGATGCACACGGTAGTGCTGACGGCGACAGATCCATCGGGCGCGTCGGACAGCATCACGGTGAACATTACGGTCATGGACGGTCCAGACGACGCAGTGATTACCGGTGTCGAGACATTTACCTTCCCTGAGGATCGTGAGGATCTGGAAATTGCGACGTTCAGCGCGTCGGATCCTGACGCAGCAGATGCGGACGCCACCATTGAATGGGACTTGAGTGGTCCTGACGATGATCTGTTCGAGATATCCGATGACGGCGTGCTCTCCTTCAAGGCGCAGCCGGACTTCGAGAATGCTAAGGACGATGACGAGGACCCGGACGCATCCGGCAACCAGGGCAAGGGCGACAACATCTACAAGGTGACGGTAGAGGCTTTGAGCGGTGACCTGGATGTGGTAGTGACCGTGACCGACGTGGACGAGGATGGGAGCGTCAGCTTCGACAAGCCTCAGCCTCAGGCTACTCGGGAGTTGACGGCGTCACTCGACGATGACGACGGCACGGACAAGCCGTCCTGGTCGTGGTCCAAGTCGATGGACGCGAATGCGGCTGATGCTGACTGGATGTCCATATCCGGTACGTCTGCGAAGCGCACCCCGACTGCGGAGGACGTAGGCTACTACCTTCGCGCAACGGTGACGTACGAGGACAAGCATGGCACGAAGACGGTATCGGGCGTGACGGACAACGCGGTGGAAGGGGAGACGCTGGCGAACGCCAAGCCGGACTTTGGCGACATTGATCCGCTTGAGTTGAATGAGAACGTGAGTGGTAACCTGGGCGATCCGATATTGGCATCGGACGCCGACGGTGACGAGTTGCAGCTGGCCCTTGACGGTACTACCGGT
Organism: Dehalococcoidia bacterium; assembly: GCA_965204975.1. GTDB lineage: Bacteria > Chloroflexota > Dehalococcoidia > Lucifugimonadales > CAJWER01. The sequence continues at coordinate 1,722,861 of OZ242024.1, read as the reverse complement.
GACAACGCCCTGTTCGGCTACAACGCTTCAGGCCAGCTGAGCGTGAAGGACGAGGACGGGCTGGACTACGAGGCCCACGTTACTGCTTCTGGTGGTGCCAGGGAGCCGAACCCTGCTGGCACCGACGACGACGGCATACCTGACGGTGCGCTTACATTCACTGTCAAGATCAAGGCAACGGATCCGTCTGGTGCGGTTGGCATGGCGGATGTCACGGTTTACTTGAAGGACGTGAACGAAGCGCCGGAGTTTGGCGCTGCAGCTGACGCTGCGAATCAGAAGAAGCTGTACATTGACGAGAATCAGGCAGGTGCTGCTGCTTCTCTGCGCACGACTGAGGCTGCGGCGACTCCGACGATCACCTACTCGGCGACGGACGAAGACGGTACTGTCGGAGATACTGCTGGTACTACGGACACAGTCACCTACAGCGTAGAGGGTGCTGACCAGAAGTACTTCAGCATCGTCGAAGCTGATGGCACCTTGACTCTTGTTGACACTGTTCCTGTTCCTAACCCGGACGGCAAGGAAATCCTTACGGCCAACCATGAGGATAAGGATTCGTACTCGATATCCATAGTGGCCACTTCCACCCGAGGCACTGGTGATGATGCAGTGATGATGTACGCCACGATGGCTGTGACGATCACTGTGGTGGACGGAGCAGATGCGGGCAGTGCGTCGTTCGTTGGTGGGACGCGGGCGCCGTTGGTAGGCCGTTCGGTGGTTGCCAAGGTCACCGACCCTGACGGCGGGATCACCGGTCCGACATGGCAGTGGTACAGGGGTGACTCACCGGCTGCCAATGCCACTGAGCGGGCAGCGTTGATCACTACGCTGACGACCTTGGAGCATAATGCGGACGCAGGTACAAACAACGTATGTGGCGATGACGGCAGCACTGGTAGTCCCCCGACTGCTGACCAAGCTTGTGTGATTGGTGGAGCCACGTCGCCGCTCTACACGCCGAGTGCTGCTGAGGACAACAGTGATGTTGGCTTTACGCTCCACGCGGTGGTGACGTACACGGACGCACAGTCTGGTACGACAGATGTCCACGCGGTAGTGTCGTCGGATGGAGTGGTGCAGGATCGCAACCCTGCGAACACGGCGCCGAAGTTCCCTGACCAGGACCCGAACACGGCTGGCGACCAGTCGGACACGGCGATGCGGTCGGTGGATGAGAACATGGACAAGGAGTCTGTTGGTGAGCCGATTCCTGCCGGTGACACTGACACGGCCGACGCCGACCTGTTGATATACACGCTGAACGGTGCTGACGCGGCGAACTTCAGCGTGGACAACAGCGGTCAGATCAAGACGAAGGTGAAGTTGGACTTCGAGACGCAGTCGATGCACACGGTAGTGCTGACGGCGACAGACCCGTCGGGTGCGTATGACATGATCACTGTGAACATCACGGTCATCGACGGTCCAGACGACGCAGTGATTTCGACAGGCCCGGCGGTTAACACCGCACCGGCATTCGACGCGGCAACGGCTGAGTTCATGGTGTACGAGAACGGGATGGCTGGCGACTCCGTGGGCACGGTTACGGCCACGGACGAGGACACAGGCCAGAGGCTCACCTACACCCTGAACGGCGGCGGCGGAAACTTCGAGATCGACATGGCAAGCGGCGAGATTACGACGACAGGGTCCTTGGACTACGAGGCCGCGGCCAGCTACTCGGTGGTGGTGACGGCCAGCGACGGCCAGGACGAGAACAGCACGGCCACCATCGCGGTGACCATCATGGTCGGAGACGTGAACCCTGGCTGCACGTACGAGGTAACAGAGACGGGCGAGATTCTTGTAGACCTGGCCAACGACTGTGAGACCCTGCTTGCCATCATGGACGAGTTGACGGGCGACGGCAGCCTGGACTGGTCCGAGGACACTGATCCTTGGGATTGGACAGGCGTGGCCCTCTCGGGTGAGACAGTGGAGATGGTACGGGTGGTCGAGCTGGGCCTCCATGGCCAGGGCTTGACCGGTACGATACCGGCTGGCTTGGGCGACCTGGACGCGCTGGAGACCCTGTACCTGCACAGGAACAACCTGCACGGCATGGTCCCAGGCGAGCTTGGGAGCCTGACGAACCTCACGATGTTGAGGGTTGACAATAACGAGCTGGAAGGCATCGAAGAAGGCCTCGGCGGCGCAAGCAGCCTGGTAACCCTCTACGCCCACAGGAACCACCTGAGGGGCGCCATACCGGCCGACCTGGGCAACCTGGACAACCTCGTGTGGCTGAGGCTCGACTCGCAGATCAGCAGCGATAGGCCCGACGACGGGCTGACGGGCGGCATACCGGCAGAGCTGGCGGGCATGGACAGCATCGAGCGGCTCTACCTGCACAGGAACAAGCTGAGCGGGACGATCCCGGCAGAGCTGGGCATGAACACTACGCTGACCCACCTCACGCTGCAGCAGAACGACCTGACGGGCAACATCCCCGATCTGAGCGGGATGACCAGCCTGGTATGGCTCGGACTGTACAGCAATGACCTGGACGGCGGGATTCCCAGCAGCCTGGGCGCGCTGATGAACCTGGAGAGGCTCTACCTCCACAGGAACAACCTGACGGGCTCGGTGCCGGCTTCGATCGGCAACCTGTCCAACCTGACGAACCTGTGGCTGGAGCACAACGACCTGAGCGGCGCGCTGCCCAACGAGCTGGACAACCTGACCAACCTGGAGAGGGTCCGCATAAGCGACAACAACTTCGAGGGCTGCATCCCGGCGGCGCTGGCCAACGCGCCCAGCACCGACGCCGCAACCCTCGGCCTGGAGACCTGCAACGGCTCCTAGCCAACCAACCAAATAGACCGCGGCGGCCCCCCCTCTCCCTCGACGGGAGAGGGCCCAGGTGAGGGGCTCCCCCCTCTCCCTCGACGGGAGAGGGCAAGGGTGAGGGTGGAACAAGACCCCCGCCGCGGACAACCAACCGAGACCGAAAGCAGAGCGCCGCCGGAACCCAAAACCGGCGGCGCTCCCTCTTTTCCCCCTCCTCTCCCTCGACGGGAGAGGACCGTGGTGAGGGTGGAACAAAGGGGGTTGAGGGGGCCCCCCTGGCCGGTCCCTTCTCCCCTCGCGGGAGAAGGTTAGGATGAGGGGGCTCCCCGGCCCCGGCGTGCAGAGGGACCAGCCCTCCCCCCCTTTCACCCTCACCCCAGCCCTCTCCCGTCAAGGGAGAGGGTAAGACCCCCCGCGGGAGAAGGTTAGGATGAGGGGGCTCCCCTGGCCGGTCCCTTCTCCCCTCGCGGGAGAAGGTTAGGATGAGGGGGCTCCCCTGGCCGGTCCCTTCTCCCCTCGCGGGAGAAGGTTAGGATGAGGGGGCCCTCCCCGGCCCGGTCCCTTCTCCCCTCGCGGGAGAAGGTTAGGATGAGGGGGCTCCCCTGGCCGGTCCCTTCTCCCCTCGCGGGAGAAGGTTAGGATGAGGGGGCTCCCCTGGCCGGTCCCTTCTCCCCTCGCGGGAGAAGGTTAGGATGAGGGGGCCCTCCCCCCCTTTCACCCTCACCCCAGCCCTCTCCCGTCAAGGGAGAGGGGGTAAGTGTCAACGCCGGTTTAGATTTGACCCAGTTTCGCCGGTTTAGTTTTGACCCACCCCTACCTGTGACTTGGTATTCTGGGTTTCCTCCGATGGTGGATTGAGCAGCTGGTGTGAGGTCAGCAGACCTGCCTGTCGCTTGTCCTTGAGCCTGTAGCTTTCGCCCCGGATGTTGAGCACGTGGCTGTGGTGCAGCAGCCGGTCGAGGATCGCGGTGGCGATCACAGTGTCTCCGAGCAGCTCTCCCCACTCTGCGAAGCCCTTGTTGGATGTGAGGATGATGCTGCCCCTCTCGTACCTGGCCGAGACGAGGCTGAAGAAGGCGGTGGCGGCATCTCGGTCGTAGGGCCAGATGCCGAACTCGTCGACGATGAGCACCTTGGGCGCCAGGTAGACTCTCATGCGCCGGTCAAGCCGGTGCTCGGCCCGGGCTTTCCTCAGGTCCTCCATCAGGTCGTAGGCCCGCACGAAGTAGGCCCCGTAACCGTTCTCGATGGACCGCAGGGCCAAGGCCACGGCCAGGTGTGTCTTGCCCACTCCCGGAGGACCCAGCAGCAGGAGGTTGGATGCCTCTGCAACGAAGGCGAGTGAGGCCAGCTCCTTCACCTGGCGCTCGTCGATGGAGGGCTGGAAGGCGAAGTCGAACTGCTCCAGGGTGCGATGGAAGGGGAGCTTGGCCATCCGCGTCCTGGTGGTCAGATACCGCTCTCTGCGGGCCGCCACCTCAATGCCCAGCAGGTCCGCCAGCATGTCGGGGTACGGCATCTGCTTTGTGGCGGCCACGTCGAGTCTGCTGTCGAGTACCTCGACAGCCTCGGTCAGCCCCAGGCTCTCCATGTACTGCCGCGCCTGCTCCAGGGCGATCATCACACACCCCCTGTCGCCGCCAGCTCGTACACCTCCAGGGACCGCCGCTCCACCTGGCCAACCGACACCTGGACCGCCACTGCCTCCCTCCTGGGACTCTCATCGCCGTTGACCAGACCGGCCCACTGGCCAGGCAACGTCAACCGCTGCCCACGCCTGTGAGCCCGCGGATGCACCGCCAGCCGATCAGAGCCCGACCAGATCTCCACCATCCCGGCCCCCAGTCCCACCTGCACGATCGTGCCTGCCCACGACCACGGCACCCCGTACCACGCGCCATCCCAATGCACGTACCCGTCGCGCCCCACCTTCCGATCCTCTCGCAGGTACGGGGCCAGACCGGACCGCTCAGGCAGAGCCAGCATATGCGCCCGCTCCTTCTCGAGCAGCGCCTTCGGCCTCCGCCTCGTCGTCCCGTGCACTCGCTCGTTCGCCACCGTCTCGCACCACTCCATCCCCTGCCTGTTCATCTCCGCGTCGTCGCTGAACCGGACAGTGGGCCACAGATTGCGGCGAACATACTTGACCCCGCTCTCCACCTTCCCCTTGGTCTGTGCACGGTACGGCCGGCACAACCTCATCTCGAAGCCCACACGCAGCGAGAAGTCCAGCATCCGGCTGTTCCACTCGGGACGTCCATCATCGTCGCGCCCGAGCACCACCACCTTCGCGTTGTCGTACAGGCACCGGCGAGGCACCCCGCCGAAGTACTCGAACGCATTGATGTGACAGCGCATGAAGGTCGCAACGTCAGCCCGCCGGACGAACTCGACGTAGATGGCCCGTGACCAGCTCAGTACCATCACGAACGCCCACACCCGGCGCTTGCGTCCATCCTCCGAGATGTAGGCCAGGCTCCCCCAATCAACCTGGGCCTGCTCACCAGGACCCGTCTCGAACCTCATCGTCGCCTGAGGCTGCCGGCGGCGACGGCGAGGCTGAACGTAGTCCTTCAGGATCGTGTAGCCGCCGTCGTACCCAAGGCCCCGCAGCTCACGCAACAACACCACGCAGTTGTCCAGACCCTCAGACAGACGAGTGTCGATGTGATCGGTGTATGGGTCCAGCTTCGATACCCGCCTGTCCCGCGGCTTCTCCTTCGGCACTCCGGGAGACCTCAGATACTTGCGCACCGAGTTCCTCGAAACACCCAGCTCCCGCGCGATCTCCCGGATCGACCGTCCCGCCCCCTTCATCTCGTATATCTCTTTCACTGTCCCACCTCTTAGCAATCTGTTGGGCACCTCCAGGTCGGGATTCCTCCCGGCACCCAAGGTGCTTCATGCTTTCAGGTGGGTCAATTCCATTCCGGCGATGGTGGGTCATTCTTACACCGGCGATGACATAAGAGCCCCTAGCGGGAGAAGGTTAGGTTGAGGGGGCTCCCCGGCAGCGCGGCGGGGCTCTTACATCGTCGTCCCTGCGCAGGCCGGATTCCTGCCCCGGTCCCTGCTGGCGACCCTCATGGCCCGCTGCCTCGACGAGCAGGTGGTGCGGCAGCAGATATCTACCCTACCTGTGGGTGCGGGCAGGAGAGACCTGGAAGGCCGTGCTGCTGGGGGTGGGCATCGCCGCAGCTGAGAGCACTACAGGCATGGACTATTTGAGTAGTTCGGGGGGGAATATCCGGCTGAAGGCGTTGCCGGTTACGGCATCGGGCGCGACGTGGCCGCCGTCGTATTGAACGACATCCGCGCCGCGTTCGATGAGAAATGCATTCTCGGCGTCACTGAGCCGTCCCACCTGCCGGTCGAGAGCACCGGTGACGTATACAACGTTGCTCATGTCGAGACCGGCGAGCCGTTCGGTGTAGCGATGGTGTCCGAGACCGGCAGCGAGGCGGGTCAAGTTGCGGTGGAGGGTAGAGGTCTCGGCGCCAGCGTCGTCCCGGACATCAACGAATCCGATGGAGCCGCCCTCGGCAAACACCATCCATATCTCGGGCGGCATGTCGAGTCGCCCATTTGCAATCAGGTATCCCTCGGCGACGTTGCCCTGAATGGCAAGGAGCTCCTGGACCATGAAAGCGCCGAAGGAGATTCCGATGACGTAGCTGCCGGGCGCCAGGTCCTCTCCGTCCGCCAGTTCCGCCGGGGCGACCGGTGTTTCGACGGGTCCGAGCACGGCAAGGTCCGACAGCGAGTCCCAGCCGATAACGGGCACGTCCTGGTACCAGGCACCGTCAGGGAACGTGACCCAGACCTACTCGTAGGGCCAGACGACGTGACGGTTGGTCACTATGACCCTTCGTCGATGAGGACGCCGCTGGCCGTTCCGGCCGGGGTCTCGATGAAGACTATGGACGGGGCCACGCGGGCGTACACTTCGGCCGCCGACAATGGAGCGTCTGCTACCGGCTCGACGGTAGCGGTCGGCTCCAGTGTAACAGTGGGCTGCGGTGGCACAGGATCATCGAATTCCCACTCTCTTCAAAACCGGGTACTGGCTCGCGGTGCCGAAGTCCCAGAGGTCGTCCCCGGCACCATCTCCATCCAGGTCTACGTCCCACCTCTCGTAGATGCCCGAATAACCCGCGGGCGACTGCAACTCGCTGGTCGTCTTGCCTTCGCCGCCAACGCTCTCGGACAGGCCGGAGGTCTCGGTATCCCAATAGCTGTACCTAACTGAATCGGGCCGTACGAAACTGTTTCTAACGAGACCTCCCGCATCTCCTATCTCGCTGGTCACACTGCCAGTTGAGTAGCTGGCGATGACAGTGCCGCCGAAGTTGCTACCGACAAGTCCACCGGCTTGGCCCGCACTGGACACGCTGGCAGTTGAGTAGCTGGCGATGATCGTGCCGCTGAAGTTGGCGCCGGCGAGGCCGCCGACATTACTGCTGCCATTGACACTGCCGGTCACATAGCTGGCGGCTATAGTGAGTCCGTTATCCCCAACCAAGCCGCCAGTTTTTCTGCCGCCATTTATGCTTATGTCGATCAGGGCAACGTTCCTGATGTTGTTCTTAAGGCCGACGAACCTCCTACTGCCGTCCGAGCCTGCAATCCCGAATAACCCGACATTTTCGGCGTCCCTGCGGTCAATGTACAGGTTGGAGATCGTGTGTCCGCCTCCGTCGAACGAGGCGACGAATTCAGTTTCGATATCTCTCCCAATAGGCTCCCATCCCTGGCCCTCGTTCCAGTAGGTGTCGCCCGAGTCCGGCGAGCCGTTGCCGTTGGTGTCGAAGTCCAGGCTAGAGGTGAGCTCGTAGCCGGAGCATTTTCCATCGGGGCATCCCATTCTGTCAGCCGGTCTTTGGAATGCCGCTGTGTAACCGGAAACGGCCGACGCGCCGTCCGGCAGCCCGTCGCCATCCAGGTCCCATCGTATGGCGTTCAGCTGGGCCAAGCTGGACACCTCGATCAGGCCATCGTCGTCCGTGTCGTAGTCCGTGTTACCTATCCAGATTGTCTCCGGGGCGATCTTCTCTACCTTCAGCGTGTATGAGCTCGACTCGCCGTTGACTGGCCTGACCACTATATAGACGGTTTCCTCTTCAGAACTCCAGATATTCCAGTGTCCCGTGACCCGGAAGATCGACGAAGGGGACTGGGCGTTCCATTCGTCAGGCTCGTCGTACAGTCTCGCGCCCACGCCGGCTGGCGATCCCTGGGCCAAATCGATCCAGTAGAGCTGGCCTGGCTCGGTCTGGAAGTGGAAGACGTCGGTGTCATCCTCGAGCTCCGCAGTTCCCGACAAGGCCTCACCTCCTGTGATGACGGTGGCTTCCGAGGCGGTGTCGCCGTGGTCGTCGGTGATGTCGGATAGCCCGACCGTGAGGGTGTAACTGCCGCTGGCTGACACCCAACCTCCAGCCGACACTTCAACATAGTAATGCCCTGAGTCCGGGGCTCTCCAAACGATGCGGGACGCCAGAGAATCTTCGTGGTTGTCATTGGACTCAATCAACATCTCGCCGGCGTCGTACAGATCCAGTGCCGAGTCACCCAGCGTTCCCAGCACCACGTCTATCTGGTAGAACTCTCCCTGTTGGGCCTGGAATCCGAAGAAGTCGACGTCGCCGAAGTAGTTCAGCTCACCCTCAACGGCCTCCCCGACCGTAACTGCAGTGGCGTCCAACGCTCCGTCGCTGTGGTCGTCGGTGATGTCGGAGAGAGCGACAGTCAGCGTGTACGACCCTAGGCAGGGGTCAAAACCACACGAATCTCCATTCGAGGCTTCAACGTAGAAACTCCCAGATGCAGGAGCCTTCCAGACGATGCGCGGCGCTTGGTTTTCTCCGAGGTCGTTACTGAAACTCAGGAACTGCTCTCTAACGTCATACAGTGCCAGGCTCGAGTCGTACAGCGTTCCCTGGGCCACGTCTACCTGGTAGATCTCTCCCTCTTCGGCATGGAATCCGAAGACGTCGACGTCGCCATCGTAGTTCAACGTACCCTCAATGGCCTCCCCGACCGTAACAGTAGTGGCGGAGCCTATGTCGTCTCCGTGGTCGTCGGCGACGTCGGTGCCTGGGTCTTCCAGCGCGAATTCAACACCGACGGTACCTGCCGAAAACTTCCACACGAGCCCGTCTGCGTCTTCGGGGGTCCGGTAAATCAGGGTATATAGCCATTCCTGACCACCCCCCAAAGGGGATGACCAGGCACACTGGGTTTCTTGGTAATGGGCGCCCGCTTGCCCCTGAAGGCTCATCTGGCGGTCACAGTTCGGAGTAGCAACAGCTTCCTCACCAACGCCTGTGATTTTCACAACCACTGTCGTACCGCTCTGTGCGTTCTGAGAATAAGACCTGAGCCATACCCGATAGTCGCCAACGCGAGGAGCCTCGCCAACGGATAATGTGCCGATCGAAGTCTCTGGCTCTTCGAATGAACCTGAGGAAGGCCCGGGCTCTTCAAACGAATCACCAGCTTCTGCTGTCAACCCAAGGAGGCTCTCGCAGCTGGAGCCATCCAGGCGAGCAAGTGTCTCCTCGGGGAGTCCCGCTTTGGCCTCCTCCAATGCTAATGCCGCCGTGACGTAATCCGGGCCAAATAATTCGCCGAGTTTCTCCTCCTCAAGTGCCGCGTACAGGCGTTCTTTCTCCTCTTCGGTCTTGGTGGTATCGAGCCCGATCTCTAAAGACGCCCCAAGTATCTCGAAAGCAACGGCTATGAACTCCTCCAAGAACGAGTCCTCGCTGGGACGGGTCCTCGCATGATCGCGGATGGACTCAGCAACACTAATGTTGGCGTCGTGGTATGCCTGAAGCTCTTGGGGCGGAGTCAACTGGCCGAATGCGCCCACTAGGAGATAGTACATCTCCGCAAGCTTCCCCCAAGTGAAGTCTTTGGCCTCATCGTCGAGCGAGAATGAGTCCGACACGGAGACCGCCACTGTCTCACATCCCTGTACATAGGCTGTGACTTCTTCGAGCGCAGACGCAGCTCCTAGCGTGGGCGTTGGGGTCTGTGTGAAGGTCGGTGCGGGTGTAGGCTCCGCCGGTGACGTAGCTGTTGGCGTAGGCGCAGGTGTCAGCGCAGGGGTGCCCGTCGGGGTGGCGGTCGGAGTGGGTGTAGGAACCGGCGTGGGTGTGTCTGTGCGAGTGGCGGTTGGTAGCGGTGTGCGCGTGTCTATCGGAGTGGGTGTAGGAACCGGCGTGGGTGTGTCTGTGGGAGTGGCGGTTGGTAGCGGTGTGCGCGTGTCTATCGGAGTGGGTGTAGGAACCGGCGTGGGTGTGTCTGTGGGAGTGGCGGTTGGTAGCAGTGTGGGGGTGTCTATCGGAGTGGGTGTAGGAACCGGCGTGGGTGTGTTCGCAGGCGTTGCAGGAGTGAGGCCTGGAGCGACAATGGGTTCCGGCGTGGGTGCCGGACCGTCTCCACATGCGCTCAGAGCGACGGCGGCGGCCAGAACCGCCATGACTGCATACCAGCGGATACGAACATAGGACATGGTCATTCCAATCGCCTCATTTCGTCTTGAGTTGGAGGTCCTGAACACGCAACCGGGAAATCGGAGTGGTCGTCAGCCTTCGGGGCAGTCCGGCCCTGTTAGAGTGCGGCCAGCGCCTCCCCGCCAGTCATAAAGGTTCTGCGGGCGTGTCCGAGGTAGTCTTACTGATTCCTCAAATGGAGACCGCCCCAGAGAAGCTTCGCAATTCCGGCTTGGCGGGCCCCACTCATTTGTAGCTAAGACCGCCATTTACTGTTCCTGAGGGCTTTTCTGTAATTTGGACAGGCCATCCATGGTCAACGTAGCTCGGCCGCCGGTCGCGTCGTAGAAATTGGCGTGATAGCCCTCGACAATGCCCGGGAGGCTGAGCCAAGTTACCTCCCTACTCAGCAAATTGAGTATGTCCGCGCTCGCCGGATTATCTTTGTCTATCAAGAGGACCGCAGCGGCCCGAAAGTCGCGCTGAGCATGGGCGGCTTCAGGAAGCCGCTTGCCATACGCCGCGATAATGTCATCAATCGTGTACTCTCTTATCTCGCTTGCGGTGAATTCGCTGGGTCGGTCAACCCATCTACCATCAGAAGCGACCCAAAATACATCAGAGACTTCGTCTGGTGGGATAAACCCCGCCACATATAGTTCAAGAGAATTGTACTGACGGACAAAAGCAGGGCGGTTAGTGATACCCGTTAGATATGTGTCTTCACTGATCTTCACAAGCTCATCGACTGCTACAGGCACTGTAAGGCCGTTCCCCAGAACTCCGTGTACATTGGACACAGGGGCCCAGTGCGATCTATCCGATAGCGCCGGCATATATGCGCCCCACCTGTGCATCAACTCATGAATAATTGGACGGCGAAAATCAAGTGGACTAGTTATTATGCACACTCCCTGGAGCCTGCCCGCCGATCCAAACGACTGGCTGTGTGAGAATATGTCTATGCCGATCCCCTGCACATGGTTCTGTACCTCAACAAAGAACCCGCCATAACTGGTTCCTAACAAACTCTTGCGAGGAGTAACAAATATCAGGAAATCGAACTCGTCCTCGAAATACTTGTAGAAGCTGCTTGCGAAAGTCTGGAAACTGGGCCCAAAGTCTTTGGGAAGGGGTGAGAACTCTTCTAGTTCTCCAAACTCTACAGGTAGTACGAATAGATTGTCGTTGTGAATCTGCGGACCATCTTCAACCGTGAAACCACCGCCCGTGAAGGCAACCGCGTGGTAATTGACCGAAACACCTCTAGCCTGGAGCACGGGAATATGCTCGTAGACTGATGGCCAGCTGAGCGGATTGTTGAGTAGGTTTACAAATTGCAAACTGGGAAGACCCAATAGCGGAGAAACATCAGATATGTTGGCGCTCAGCAGATTAAGCCACTCCAGTTGATTGAGTGTCGAAAGTGTAGATATGTCAGTGACCTCGTTGGCCACAAGCCCAAGTCTGCGCAGATTAGTCAGGTTTGCCAGAGGCGAGATGTCAGAGATGCTGTTGGAACCAAGATCAAGGCTCCGCAAGCCCGTGAGGTTTGATAGAGATGACACGTCGGAGATCTCGTTGCTACTAAGATCCAGCTCTTCAAGGGCAGTCAGGTCGCCAAATTCGAGTGGCAGCTCTCCCTTGCAATTGTTGGTTTTTAGATCAAGACCAACTACTCGACCAGTATGATCGTCGACTGTGACGCCTTGCCACTGGTCGAGTGGAGCGTTGCTCAGCCAACCTTTACTGTTCCACCAATCTGGACCGTTCGTTGCGTGGTACAGTGCCACCAGAGCTGCTCTGTCCCTCTCAACTCCAGTGGGGGCCGGAACCGTGGAAGTTGATTCCCCGCAGACTTGCAGGCCAAGACTTTCCGCGTCGCTCGTCCTGCCCTCCACATCCAGCAGTCCGGCGGGGATGCACCCCGTGAAGTCGTTGCCGCTGATTCGCACACGCTCAAGGTTCGGCAACTCGCCAAGCGATTGAGGTATCTGGCCGCTCAGGTCGTTGTCCCTTAGCCACAGGTTGGTCAGACTCTCAAGACCTCCCAACTCGGACGGTATCGTGCCGCTCAGCTCGTTGCCGTGCAGATACAGCCGTTCCAGGTTCGCCAGACCACCCAGCTCAGCCGGTATCGGACCGTTGAAGCCGTTGTCGTACAGACTCAGCCACCTCATGTTCGACAGGCTGCCCAGGTCACCGGGTATCGTGCCGCTCAAGCTGTTGCGGTGGACCACCAGGTACTCGAGATTGGTCAGCCCGCTGAACGTAGACGGTATCCCTCCGCTCAGCCCGGCCCTGCCGCTCCCATCGTGTCTATTCTCATGCAGGTACAGTCGCCGCAGGGTAGTGAGATTGCCCAGCCGGTCAGGTATCTGACCGGTCAGCCTGTTGCGTTCGAGGCGCAGCCAGTCCAGCCTTGGCATGTCCCCGAGCCCGGCCGGAATCGCCCCATCGATTCTGTTGCGTTGGGCGAACAGCCGCCTGAGACTGCTCATGCCGGAGCCTAGCTCGTCCGATATGCTGGTCAACTCGTTGTCGTACAGGTACAACAGCCGCAGCTTGGACAGGCTGTTCAACGCACCCGGAATCTCGCCCCTAAGGTTGTTGCGATGCAGGTACAGAATCTCAAGCTCGCTGAGGTGGCCCAGTTCGGGCGGTATCGTCCCGTTGAGCTTCGCTTCCGCCGTACCCCTGTCCGCGTTCGCGCTCTGCCCATGCAGACGCAGCTGCGTCACGCGCTGCGGTGTTGTGTCCGACAGGACCACGCCGTACCACTGCGATATGGAGGTGCCGGCCTCCCAGTTCAGTGATCTGGTGGCGCCACTCCCCGCCAGCGCGTCCCGTGCGGCCAGCAGCGCATCGCAGTCGGAGATCAGGCCGGTGTTCGTGGCATCGGTCACAGCGCCTTCGGTCACGCAGGCGCTTGCCATCGTTGTTGCCATTATTGGCGTCCCTGTGACCGTATCCGACCAGGAGCCGTCCCCCGCGTCGTTTACCGCCCGTACCTGGATGTCGTACTGCGTACCCCCGGTGAGTCCGGCGAGGGTGTACTGGAGGAGCCCGCCGCCAGTGATCCACACGTCCTCCACCGCCGTCCACGTGGAGTCCACCGTCTCGTCCTCGTCGGTCTCGATGTAGCGCAGGTCGTAGGCGGTGATGTCCGAGCCCCCGTCGTTCAGCGGAGCGGACCAGGAGACCGTGAGGGACTCCATCGCGGACATCACAGAGTCTATGGTTGGAGCTTCTGGGGGCGACACCGGACAGAATGGCAGCCCGAGCTGGTCGAAGTCATTGTTGGGCACGTCCCGCAACCTCGGAGGGACGCACCCAGTAAGCCGGTTGTTGCTGAGGTGCAAGTACCTCAAATCCGACAGTCTGCCCAGGGAAGCCGGAATACTGCCTTCCAAGTCGTTGTGATTGAGGTACAGCTGTTGCAGGTTGGAGAGGTTGCCCAGTTCCTTAGGTATCTCCCCAGTCAACTGGTCATTTTGGAGGCTCAAGAACTGCAGGCTGGAGAGATTGCCCAGCTGGGCCGGTATCCCTCCACCCAGCTGGTTGTTACCGAGGTCCAGCCATACCAGGTTGGAGAGGTTGCCCAGCTGCGTGGGTATCCCTCCAGCCAGCTGGTTGTTAAAGAGGTACAGCTCTTGCAGGTTGGAGAGGTTACCCAGTGCTGTAGGTATCTCCCCACTCAACTCGTTTCCCCAAAGACTCAATTGTTGCAGGTTGGAGAGACTACCCAACCCCGTAGGTATCTCCCCACTCAACTGGTGCTTGTCAAGGTTAAGTCGGATGACTCGTCCTTCGTCGTCGGTGGTAACGCCGTGCCACTCGCCTATAGGTTCGTCGCTGAGCCAGTTGGTGTTGTTCTGCCAATTCCCTCCTTCGGTTGCATGGTAAAGCTCGACCAAGATGCTGCGGTCGTCGCAGTAGCGAATGTCGAGTTGGTCAAGGTCGTGTTCCTTCAATTCCTGGAGTTTCGCGGGAATGCATCCCGAAAACGAGTTGCCGGCTAGGAACAGCGAGCGCAGATTGATAAGTCCTTGAAGCTGCCCCGGTATTGGGCCACCCAGTTCATTGTCTTTGAGCGACAGGAGAGCAAGACTCGCCAGTCGTCCCAATACCGCAGGAATCGTGCCCGTCAACCCGTTCTGCGAGAGATTCAACTCCGTCAGTTCGACGAGACTGCCCAGCTCCGCGGGGATCGTGCCTGTCAACCCGTTCTGCGACAGGTCCAGCTCCGTCAGTTCGACGAGACTGCCCAGCTCCGCGGGGATCGTGCCTGTCAACCCGTTCTGCGACAGGTCCAGCTCCGTCAGTTCGAGAAGTCCGCCCAGATCCGGGGTAATCGTGCCTGTCAGCCCGTTCTGCGACAGGTCCAACTCCGTCAGCCTGACGAGGCCTTTCATCTCCGCCGGAATTGTGCCCGTAAGCCCCTCTTCCTGGAGAGATAGGGCTACTATACGCTTCGGCGCGCCCTTCGCTGTAATGCCCCTCCAAGTTGTAATCGGCGTATTCGGATCCCAGTCAAGGCTCCCACCCGGCGCGAGGGCGTCTCTTGCTTCCATAAGCACCCTGCAGTCGGAAACCAGTCCCGGGTTGCTGGACGCGCCTGGTACGGTTCCCTCCGCGGCGCAGGCGCTGGCCGCTGCCGCTGCCGAAAATGTCTCAGACCATAGGCTGACGCCGTTTTCGTTGACCGCACGCAGCTGAACGTCGTACCGTGAGCCGGCTTTGAGCCCCGTGAGTGTGTACTCCAGCTTCTCCCCGCCATTCGCGGTCCACACATCTTCCACTACAGTCCAACTGGAGTTCACGGCCTCATCGCTGTAGGATGCGATATACCGCAGGTCGTATCCGGTTACCGGTGCTCCTCCTGTCTCTTGGGGAGCGCCCCACCCTACGGTTAGCGAGCCGTCGTCCGTCGTGACCCAATCAATGACCGGACGGCCGGGAGTGCTTGCGTGCCCATAGACGGTCACGCTCCATGACTCTAGAGAGCCCTCAATAGTCGGAATGTGGTCGGTGACTCGCAGCCGCCACTCGCCGTTGGGATCCTCGCCCAAGTGCCGAGCCGAGCCGAATCGAAACGCTCCGTGCAAGGGGACGAGCTCTCCAAAGGCGTCATGGGTGTCTAAGTGGCCAACTAGTTGAGAGACGGCGCCCGACGGGGAAACCAACTCGATATCGAGGTCTCGGATAGAATCATGCTGGAACGTTACGGTGACGTCCACAAACTCTACGAATCCGACTCTCGTGTCCACCTTTGCCGTACTCTCGACAGTTGTTGCGTAGCCGTCTACCGGTGAGTCCGGCACGGGCAAGTTCCGATCGCTGGACTCCGCTTTGGAACTCTCGAGAGGCGGAAGGCTATTCCATTCCCTGGCAAGGTCGACGGCGGCCTTGGCATCGACCATACCGAACCCGTACTCGTGGTTGAAATGATAGCGATCGGTGTCGGATTCGGCCCTGTATTTGTGGGTCGCTTCTTCCCAGCCGGGGTTGGCGGCGTCGTTTTTTCGAGCCGAGGCGGCAAGGATGAGCTTCAGATCCCGCCAGGTTAGGTCCGGGTTGGCCTCACGCATCAGCACCGCCACGCCCGCAACGATGGGAGTCGCCGCCGATGTCCCGCCGAATTGCGGATTGTAGCGGTCTGAGTTTTCGGTTGTGAGGATGCCGCGGGTGCCGCCGTCTGATGGTGCGCAGATCCACAGGTTGGCTCCCGTTTCCGAATAGACGCTTCTGGTGTCGCCGTCGTCCACAGCGCACACGGCGGTTACCCCATAGTAGTTCGAGTTCTCATCGAGATTGGCTTCGTCCCCGGCCAAGTGTCCATTTCCGGCCGCAAAGGCATAGAATACTCCCCTGCCTTCGTAGCCTCCTTTGATTCCACTATCCACGGCCAACTCCCAGATACGCGGAGCGGTGCCCAATCCAGGGCCGTCGAATGGCCCCCAGCTGTTGTTGGACACCGCCGTAACGTCTCGGTGGCGAGCCATGGAGTCCGCCATTTCCATGTCCGTGTTCGCGTCGGGGTGTAGAAAGTTGTACCCGTATATAGTTGCTCGTGGGGCCACTCCGTGCACCCCTGTGTCGTTGTCACGCGCCGCGATGATGCCCGCCACGTTCGTGCCGTGGTGTGCGTAAGGGTCATGAAGGTCACCGGCGCCGGTGTAGTCGTGGTTGCGAGACATGTCGACGTTGTCTCTCAGGTCTTCGTGTCTGTGGTCCATCCCATCATCGACCACCGCGACGTTGACGCCCCTTCCAGTGATGCCTTCCGCCCATACCGCCTCAACGTTGATGTCCTCTCCTTCACGATTGTTTAGGTGCCACTGGCAGCCATACAGCGGATCGCCGGTCTGGGACGCGGTTAGCGCTTGAGTAGCGGCTTCGCAGTCTTCGATGAAGATGGAGTATTCCGTATCCACGTAGGCGTGAATTGTGTAGGGAACGGGATGAGTGGTGACGTAGTCGGGAGTGGTGATCTTGATGAAGTGGGTGCCCGGTCCCAAGTCATCGATGATATGGAACCCCAGAGAGTCCCAATGCACATTTACGGGAATTCCTACTCCCTCGCTATCCAGGACTTCTGCATCGATGCGCTCTTCCGGCAGCACTTCGTCATTCTCATCGAAGAGGTCAAGGGTCAATGCGTAGATGAACAGATTCGTAGATTCGGCAAGATCTAACCTGAAGTAGTTCGCGTCGCTTGCCGTTTCGACCATTCCGGGTGTTGGCGGTCCGAGTTCCAAGAGTTCCGCTGTTGCCGCGGTGCCACCGGGGTAGTCTGTAACTGCCTCAGCGTGCAGTGTGTATTCCCCAATGGGCCTTTCACCGTCCGACTCCTCTTGGCTCGCACTTACTCGGACGTAGTAGACTTGTGGCGAGAGCATCCATCTGATGTGGAAGGCCGTCCGCCTGCCATGGATGTAGCTGTAGTCATTTGATACGATCACCGTGCCTGTGCTCGTAAGCAGTTCGCCAAAGCTGTCCAGGTCTCCTGTGGCGTATATCCAAACGTCGGTGCCTGCGGATTCTCCAGACAGGTCCACCTTGAACACATCCAGGTCTTCGCCCGGGTCGATGCGCCCTTCCACAGAAGAGCCGAGCGTCAGAGATGTTGCTGTGCCGATCGTGTCTCCATGGTCGTCGCCTGCCTGTCCCCCGACACCGCCTGTACTGAGGACGAAACCCAGAACGAAGAAACTTAAGAGAAGGAGCGCCTTCGCCGGTAAACACTGTATGGGACGTCTTCGCGCGGGTTTGAGCATCAAGTCGGACCTCTCCATTCACCACTCCTGCAAGCCGCTGGCCCGCATGGAGTCCTCTGCGGTGAGGGGCCTACCTCGTCTCTACCTCTCTCCACCAGTTGGGACTGGAGAGAACTACCCCCTGCTGGGAGGCAAGCGCGTTGGCAAGCTCCAGCGACGCAAAGCCTGGCTCCGTTTCCACCATGAAGCCGTTCTGCAGGAATCCCAAGTCGGACACCCGGTCAATCGAGATGTCGTTCCCGGACAAGAAACCCGCAACCTCTTTCCGGCCCCATTCGGCATCCAGCACGAGCAGGACTCCGCCGGGCAGCGTCATCAGCCCACCTCCCGATTCCGAACGGAACACAGGGTGAGCGTCCTGCCCATGCCTGGCCTGTTTGCCGACGATGCTCTCCTCGTCCCCTTTCACAACCACGATGTCGTCAGGGGTGATGGCTGCGGTCTCCTGGACAACGAGATCGTCCTGCAAAACGACCCTCAGGGTTCTGTCACCGTCCCTATACGTATAGACAGTCCCTTCGTTGGGATCCCCCTGTGCGGAATGTGTTGCCTTCGACGAAGTACCAGCAGGTGAATCGGATTGCTGGGTTGGTTTATCCCGTAGCGAGGAGAGTTTCACGGCTGCCGGATCTGGAGAAGGGGTCGGTTCATTCTTAGGTTCGATTACGGGCGTAGGGGGTGGGGGGGTCATCACCTCGGGTATGGGCGTAGGAGTGGGTGAGGGCATTCGCGTCGGGGGCGCCTTCACTTCGGCCGTGACAGTGACAGGTGTGGGTGAGGTCTCTTCATTCGGGGGCTCGGAAGCCAGCACGCCAAGTCTGACGTATGTCGCCGCTATCATCATTACTATCAGGACGCTGACGCCAATGGCTATTGAATACGCATTGCTACTCAGCTTCATTTGAAGTCCCCCTCTCCCTCTCAGCGAACTTCCTGGCGATGGGAGTCTTCAAGTCGGCGGCCTGCGGGCGGGCTGTCGAGCTTCCCTCAAGCAGGTCGCGACGCCCCCCTTCTTCCATGCGCAGCGAAAATGGGCTTGGCGAGCCGGAGCCGATGCCCCGCCCATGCTACGAGGAGCTCGAAGCCGAAGACCTGAGGCTGGGCTGGCCATAGCTTCGCCTGACCTGCTAGCGATCTTTGAGTTGAGGGCCAGGGTCTTCGGCTTGTTGGCCCGGGCCTTACTCATACAGGCCCCTGTCGCGGACTCCGATCTGCCACCAAGGCAGGGTGTTGAAGTACTGACCATGGGACCCTACATAACCCTGCACCCAAGGCTGAACGACCCATGTGCGGTCGTCACCGGCCATGAGCGGGAAGTAGTAGTAGTTGTCCATGATCGTCTTCTCGATCTCCTGCCAGGCTGCGCAGTAGTTCGGGTCGTCCAGCGTCATCGACTGGGCCGCCTCGATCAGTGCGTCCAGCCGCGGGTTGCTGAACTTGCCCGAGTTCTGCACAGTGCCGGACGACGAGTGGCCAAGGCTGGTCAGAATGCGGCTCGGGTCGGGTATGCGTGCGCCCAGACTCCGGCGCCTGAACTCAACAACCTCGCGCCTCTGCTGGCCAGGCTCGAGCCTCACCAGGTTGATCTCGATACCCAGGTTGTCCTTCCACTGCTCCTGGACCACCTCGAAGATGCTGATGATCGAGGGGCGGGAGATCTCCAGCGTGGGAACCGGCACGTTCTCTGCGCTGCCGTACTTGGAGGCCGCAAGAGCCTCGCGCGCCAACTCAGGATTGTACTCGTAGCCAACGTCGGGATACTGGGAGCAGGCGTTGCCTTCAGTCACCATGCCGGCGCCGTACTGGGCCTTGGGGCCCAGGATGGCGGGAACGATGTTCCACATGTCGGCCGCGTGGGCAAATGCCTTGCGCACGTTCAGGTCGTCAAAGGGCGGATGGTCGGTCACGAAGGCCGTGTACCAGAGGCCCTTGCCGCCCTGGAGAACCAGGTCGCCGTGGAACGGGTTGTCAGGCTGCCAGATGGCAGGCTGCCGCACCGAGTCGGCGTACAACACGTCGAGCTCGCCGTTCTCATACAGCAGGTAGCCGGTCTGGAGGTCCCTGACCGTCGGCCTTACGACCCGATCCATAAAGGGAGAGTCGCCCCAGTAGTTCGCGGCCCTGTCGTAATGCTGAGTGTCGGTTGCGTCGTCGTAGGAGGCCTGGTAGGGACCAGCGCCGATCGGATTGACCCTGAAGGTCTCAGGGTCGTTCCTCGCCTGTTCCGTGTCGTAGATGCCGAGCATCCAGACCGCCATCTGCAGCGGCCACGTGGGCGTGAACTCCTCCATCGTAATCGACAGCGTCAGGTCGTCGACGACGTTCAGCCCGGAGGCCTCGGTCGCGTCGCCGGCCTCAAGGGCCTTCATGCCCTGGATCGCCCTGGTGTGGAGCAGAATCGCGCCCCAGCCAACCTGGTTGTCGGGGTATGCCGCGAACTCCCAGGCGTCCTTGAGGGCCGCTGCCGTGATGCTCTTGCCGTTATGGAAGACAGCGTCAGGGTTGATGTGCAGCAGGTACTCGATGCCGTCGTCGCTGACCGAGTAGCCTGTCGCAAACCCCTGCCTCAACTCATAGTTGTTGGCGATGGAGGCGAAGTGGAACGGCGGCATGAAAATCCACCAGTAGTTGGCCCTGTCACCGCCGCCCTCTCTAAACGGTGGAGTGATCTCTTCCTTGGGGCCCCGCTGGTACAGGTACTGGAGCTCCTGCGGATCAGCCAGCGTGATGCCGGACTTGATTGAGCCAGCAGGGGGCGGCTCCAGCGTCGGGAGCGTGACCCTCGAGAAACCCTCCAATGCGTCTGACGGGCAGTTCTCCAGCCCGAGCTGATCGAGGTCGTTATCCTCCACATCCAGCAGTCCGGCGGGTATGCACCCCGTGAAGTCGTTGCCGCTGATTCGCACACGCTCAAGGTTCGGCAGCTCGCCAAGCGATTGAGGTATCTGGCCGCTCAGATCGTTGTCCCTCAGCCACAGGTTCGTCAGACTCGCCAGACCTCCCAACTCGGACGGTATCGTGCCCCTCAGCTCGTTGCCGTGCAGATACAGCCGTTCCAGGTTCGCCAGACCACCCAGCTCAGCCGGTATCGGACCGTTGAAGCCGTTGTCGTACAGACTCAGCCACCTCATGTTCGACAGGCTGCCCAGGTCACCGGGTATCGTGCCGCTCAAGCCGTTGCGGTGGACTACCAGGTATTCGAGATTGGTCAGCCCGCTGAACGTAGCCGGTATCCCTCCGCTCAGCCCGGCCCTGCCGCTCCCATCGTGTCTATTCTCATGCAGGTACAGTCGCCGCAGGGTAGTGAGATTGCCCAGCCGGTCAGGTATCTGACCGGTCAGCCTGTTGCGTTCGAGGCGCAGCCAGTCCAGCCTTGGCATGTCCCCAAGCCCGGCCGGAATCGCCCCCTCAATTCTGTTGCGTTGGGCGAACAGCCGCCTGAGACTGCTCATCCCGGAGCCTAGCTCGTCCGATATGCTGGTCAGCTCATTGTCGTACAGGTACAACAGCCGCAGCTTGGACAGGCTGTTCAACGCACCCGGAATCTCGCCCCTAAGGTTGTTGCGATGCAGGTACAGAATCTCAAGCTCGCTGAGGTGACCCAGTTCGGGCGGTATCGTCCCGTTGAGCTTCGCTTCCGCCGTACCCCTGTCCGCGTTCGCGCTCTGCCCATGCAGACGCAGCTGCGTCACGCGCTGCGGTGTTGTGTCCGACAGGACCACGCCGTACCACTGCGATATGGAGGTGCCGACCTCCCAGTTCAGTGATCTGGTGGCGCCACTCCCCGCCAGCGCGTCCCGTGCGGCCAGCAGCGCAGCGCAGTCGGAGATCAGGCCGGTGTTCGTGGCATCGGTCACAGCGCCTTCGGTCACGCAGGCGCTTGCCATCGTTGTTGCCATTATTGGCGTCCCTGTGACCGTATCCGACCAGGAGCCGTCCCCCGCGTCGTTTACCGCCCGTACCTGGATGTCGTACTGCGTACCCCCGGTGAGTCCGGCGAGGGTGTACTGGAGGAGCCCGCCGCCAGTGGTCCACACGTCCTCCACCACCGTCCAGCTGGAGTCCGCTGTCTCGTCCTCGTCGGTCTCGATGTAGCGCAGGTCGTAGGCGGTGATGTCCGATCCCCCGTCGTTCAGCGGAGCGGACCAGGAGATCGTGAGGGACTCCATCGCGGACATCACAGAGTCTATGGTTGGAGCTTCTGGCGGCGACGCCGGACAGAATGGCAGCCCGAGCTGGTCGAAGTCATTGTTGGGCACGTCCCGCAAACTCGGAGGGACGCACCCAGTAAGCCGGTTGTCCCTGAGGTACAGCCATGTCAGGTTTGGGAGATTGCCCAGCTCCGCCGGTATCTCTCCACTCAGCTGGTTCTCACTGAGGTGCAGCCATACCAGGTTGGGGAGGTTGCCCAGTTCTGCTGGTATCTCTCCACTCAGCTGGTTGCCGAAGAGGATCAGCCGCGTCAGGTTGGAAAGGTTGCCCAGCTCGGCCGGTATCTCCCCGGTCAACTGGTTTCTGTGTAGGTATAGCCACTCCAAGTTGGAGAGGCTGCCCAGCTCGACCGGTATCTCCCCGGTCAACTGGTTGCCTTCGAGCCGCAGGATTTGGAGGTTGGAGAGATTGCCCAGCTCCGCCGGCACCTCCCCTGTCAACCCATTCGACACGAGTAACAGTCGATCGACACGACCGTTCGCATCGTTGGTGACACCGTGCCACTCTCTGATCGGCCGGTCGCTGAGCCAGTTGGTCTTGGTCGGCCAGCCCTCCCCGCCCGTGGCACGGTAAAGCTCGGCAAGCACGGCCCGATCCTCGGGCGAGTCCACCGGCGCGCAGCTGCTGCCAATGACGAAGGCTATGCTTCCGAGCCATGTCTGGAATGCCTCATCGATCGGCGCACAAAGCCCTGCGTTGTTCTGGAAAACGAACGACTCCAGGGCCAGGCCTGTCAGACTTCCTGGGAGATCCCCTGTCAGCTGGTTGGAATTGAGAGACAGCCCTTGCAGGTTGGAGAGGCTGCCCAGCTCCGCCGGTATCTCCCCACTCAGCTGGTTCCCCTGAAGCCGCAGCCCTTGCAGGTTGGAGAGGTTGCCCAGCTCCGCCGGTATCTCCCCACTCAACTGGTTACCCCACAGCGATAGGGATCGCAGGTTGGAGAGGCTGCCCAGCTCCGCCGGTATCTCCCCACTCAGCTGGTTCCTCTGAAGCCACAGCCCTTGCAGGTTGGAGAGGCTGCCCAGCTCCGCCGGTATCTCCCCGGTCAGCTGGTTGAAACTGAGGTACAGCTCTGTCAGGTTGGAGAGGCTGCCCAGCCCCGCCGGTATCTCGCCGCTTAACTGGTTCCTGGTGAGGGACAGTTCGGCGACCCGTCCTTCGTCGTCGGTGGTGACGCCGTGCCACTCGCCTATGGGTTCGTCGCTCAGCCAGTTCGTGTTGTTCGTCCAGTTGGCTCCGTCTGTGGCATTGTAGAGTGCCACCAGCGCTGCCCGGTCCTGTTCTGAGTCTGCCACGCCACAGTTGTCTCCACTGACGGTGGATACACCCTGAAGCCAGGTCTGAAACGCCTCATTAGTTGGCGCACAGAGCCCTACGTTGTTATGGAAGCGGAGCGTCTCCAACGCCGTGAGCCTCGTAAAACTCTGAGGTAACTCGCCGGTCAACTGGTTGTCATTGAGTTCCAGCGATATCAGGTTGGGGAGGATACCCAGGTCCGCAGGAATCTCCCCAGTCAACTGGTTACCAGAGAGTAGGAGGGATCGCAGGTTGGCGAGCCTACCCAACTCCGCCGGTATCTTCCCGCTCAACTGGTTCCCGTGGAGCCACAGGTCGCGTAAGTTAACGAGGTTGCGCAGCTTCGCCGGTATCTCCCCGGTCAACTGGTTGTTATCGAGGTCCAGCCCAACAACGACCCGTCCTGAGGCGTGGGTGGTGACGCCGTGCCACTCGCTAAAGGATTCGTCGCTCAGCCAGTTGGTGTTGTTCGTCCAGTTGGCCCCATTCGTGGCATTGTAGAGCTCGACCAGTGCCAACCGCTCCGGTACAGAGTCCCCCAGCACACAGTAGTCCCCAGTGACGAACGGCAGACTCTGGAGCCAAGTCTGAAATGCCTCATTAGTCGGCGCGCAGAGTCCTGCGTTGAAGTGGAATTGTAATACCTCCAACCCCGTGAGCCCCGTGAAGCTGGCGGGAAGCTCCCCAGTCAGCCGGTTGGCATGGAGACTCATCCATGTCAGGTTTGAGAGGCTGCCCAATTCCGCCGGTATCTCGCCGGTCAACTGGTTCCCTGAGAGGAGCAGCTCTGTCAGGTTGGACAGGCTGCCCAGCTCCGCCGGTATCTCCCCGGTCAAATCGTTCGAATCGAGGAACAGCTCTGTCAGGTTGGACAGGCTGCCCAGCTCCGCCGGTATCTCCCCGGTCAGCTGGTTGAAACTGAGGAACAGCTCTGTCAGGTTGGAGAGGCTGCCCAGCTCCGCGGGTATCTCCCCGGTCAAATCGTTCGAATCGAGGGACAACTCTGTCAGGTTGGACAGGCTGCCCAGCTCCGCCGGTATCTCTCCGTTCAAATCGTTGAAGCTGAGTTCTAACGCTTTCAGATTGGAGAGGCTGCCCAGCTCCGCCGGTATCGCCCCGGTCAACTCGTTGCTGTAGAGGTACAGTGCTACCAGATTGGACAGGCTGCCCAGTTCCGCCGGTATCTCCCCGGTCAACTCGTTGCTGTAGAGGTACAGTGCTGCCAGATTGGACAGGCTGCCCAGTTCCGCCGGTACCTCACGAGTCAACTGGTTCCTGTGGAGGAACAGCCATATCAGGTTGGAGAGGTTGCCCAGCTCCGGTGGTATCGCCCCCACCAAGTCGTTAGCACCGAGGTTCAACGTGCGCAGGTTGGAGAGGCTGCCCAGCTCCGCCGGCATCTCCCCAGACAAGTTCTTATCGAACAACCATAGCCTCGTGACACGCAGAGGGGTCCCGTTTACGGTGACCCCGTCCCAGTCTGCGATGGGGGTATCCGCCGCCCAGTTCAGGGTTGCCGTTCCCGCCAGCGTGTCCCGTCCCGCAAGCAGCGCCTCGCAGTCGGACACCAGGCCGGGGTTGTTGGCCGGGTCCGTCACCGCGCCTCCGGTGGCGCACTCGCTCGCCTGCTGTGCATGAGCGGACTGGGACAGGACAAGCGTGGCGGCAAGCAGCCCCAGCGCGGCAACCAGCGTGATCGCGAGACCCCCGACGGCGAACGCCCATGCGACGGGACGCCGGCGAACGAAGTCCGAGATTGCGCCGATGCAGGTCTTGAGGAATCCTCCTGCGGGCTCTTGCCGTTGGGTCTGCTTCGGTGCGGTCATGCCAATGCCTCCGTCCGCGTGGAGTTGCCGTCCGGCGAGGCCGCGTCCGCAGAAAGCTCCGGCAGGGCTGTCCCCGGCATGAGTACGACTCTCAAGACTTCGGGCCGTGCGCACCTCGCGTGAATAACGTTAGGCGTGCTCCCACGTGCTCCGTAAGGTCTGCACGCCTATATTCGATATGGTCTTCCGAACTGGTATCAGGGCAGCTCAGCCGCGTTCACCTATGGGCATATGCCCATAGAGTTTGTGGGCGCCGTGACCTTGATGCCCTCCAGCCATTCGGACTAAATTCCAGAAGGTGAGTGGTTGCTGGATGCGCATTTCAACTTGGTCGATTCGGTTCCTGACGCGCCGAGGGATTAGGACACATGGCGGATGCGCTTATAGACACCTGCGATAGGCAAGTGACCATGAGATCCCTGACTTCCGGAGATTGGCATGTCTAACGAAGCCCACGGCATGCGGGGCATCGGATTGATGGCGAAGATGGCTAATGCATTTCGGTTGCGTGACTGGATACTCACGCAGATAGACCCGGACGGCCTGAGATATGTTGCGAACATCCTGGTCTGGATGCACTGGGCTTTTGGCATCCACGGCTTGATACAAGCGTTCTATCGCCCCATCGACGGCTACTGGGCTCCCCAGTATCTGGCGTACCTGCTGTTCATAGCGCTGCTGATGGCGTTCAACGGCTACCTTCACTACCTTGTTCTGTCGAGAAGGGTGATCACGTGGCACTGGGTGTTTGTCTTCTGTGCGCTTGACGTGACCCTACTTTCGCTCGCGGTCGCGATAGACAACGGCTTCAGCAGTTACCACTTCCACCTTCTCTACTACCCCCCGCTGGCCTTCTTGGCAGTGGTAATCACCTCCTTCAGGACCACCATGGCCCTGGTGACGGTGGTGGCCGCCATCTACCTCGCGCTGAGCCTGACGGCGGGGGACGGACTGGATTTCGAGGCAAGGGACGAGAAGGTACTGCTGGCCAGGATATTCGTGATGTACCTGGTCGTCGCGCTGGTGAATCTGATCTCCAGGTTCGAGCGGGCCAGGTGGAGCCAGGCGGTGAAGCGCGAACAGACGCTTCTGCGTGAACGGACAGAACTATCCCAGACCATCCACAACACGATGGCCCAGTCCGCCTACATGATCGGGGTGGGGATAGACAGGGTGAAGGAGCTTGCAGACGAGTCGAACAAGGACCTGATGTCCGCTCTGGAAGAGACCTCCAGCCTGTCCAAATCCGCCATGTGGGAGCTCAGACACCCGATTGAAATCGGGGAGATCTTCGATGGCACGGAACTTGGCGCTGTGCTGGAGTCGCTCGTAGCTACCTTCTCAACCATCTCCTCCGTTCCCGCCGCGTTCGTTCAGTCGGGTGACGAACCGCCCTTGCCCACGTCAACGCGGGGGGCGCTGTTCTCAATCGTGCATAATGCTCTGACCAACGCGCTCCGCCACTCCAATGCGAATCATGTCCGCGTCTGCCTGGATTTCCAGGACACCAGTCTTCGAATGTCCATTTCGGATGACGGGGACGGCCTTCCCGGTGACTACGCGACACGAGGCCAGGGCTTCAAGAATATGAGAAAGGACGCAGAGCGTGTGGGCGGCAAGCTCATGGTGGAGTCAGACGTGACCGATGGTGGAACCACTGTGGTCTGCGTAGCGCCCTACAAACCTACGGGAGGGAGTTGAAATGCCTTCTACACCTGTGAGGGTTCTGCTCGTAGATGACCATCCCTTCGTGCGGGGCGGGCTCCAGCAGCTGCTGGAACGCTCTGGTGAATTCGAGGTGGTGGGACACGCAGGTGACGGCGATGAGGCGGAACGGATAGCCAAGTCCGTTGTGCCGGACCTGATCATCATGGATGTGTTGATGCCGGGCAAAGACGGCATAGAGGCGTGCCGCGAAATCATCGACGCGCTTCCCGACACCCATGTGCTCATGCTGACCGCGTCGACCGAGAGGAACGCCGTCCTGGAGGCTGTGGCCGCGGGTGCCGCTGGCTACGTGCAGAAGTTCGTCCCGACGGAGCAGCTGCTGACTACGGTCAAGGATGTGGCCAGGGGCGAGTACCGGATGCCCCGGGACGCCATGCGCCGGGTGTTTAAGCGACTGCGCAACGCGCTGGAGGAGAGGGAATCGCCAAAGCGTAAGGTGCTAACGGAGAGGGAGAAGGAGATTCTCGTACAGTTCGCCAAGGGCATGTCTTACACCGCCATCGCCGAGTCCAGGGGCAACCGTCCGTCGACGGTGCGCAACACCATCTACGGCATACAGGACAAACTGGGATTCGACAGCAAGCAGGAGGTCGTTGTCTGGGCTGTTCGGAACGGCCTGGTGGACGACGTGGTGACGGGTGTTGACTCCTAGCGGTACCCGAGGGGCCGTGACCCGCAGCCGGGAGCGCGAAGGGTCTGGGACGCTAAGTCCCCCCAAGGTTGGGAGCGGTGCATTTGTTGTGTTCTGGTTAGGACAAAACGCCCTTTGGCGATAGGACATTTAGTCGCTTGCTGGTGGTAGGAAGACTAAGGACAATCGAAGTGACGAGTCGTTGGGGTATCCACCTGGCGGGTGGGTCACTGCAGAGTCGAGAGGACGTGGCGCATGACCATCGCAACTGCTGACATTGTCGTCGTGGGGGGCGGCGTGATCGGGACCAGCGTCGCCATGCACCTGGCCCGCATGGGCGCCGGAAAGGTTGTCTTGGTGGAGAGGGGCCACCTGGCTGGAGGCGCCAGCGGTCAGTCGGGCGCCATGGTGCGCGAACACTACCTGCACCCCGTCCTTGTCAGAATGGCAATGGAGTCCAGCGAGGTATTCCACAACTTCGGGGACGCCATCGGCAGGGATGTGGGATTCACACAAACTGGCAGGCTGCTGCTGTTTGCGGAACGCGACCGCGAGGCTGTTCAGGCCAACGTCGAGATGAACCGCGACCTCGGAGTCGACATCGATACAGTGGTCCCATCCCATCTGGCTGACATCGCGCCGGGGATTAACACCGAAGGACTAGCTGTCGGCGCCTACGAGCCAGGGTCCGGCTACGCCGATCCGGTGGCCACGACCTACGCATACGCGGATCGGGGTCAGGAACACGGCGTGGAGATACTCACTCAAACTGCGGTCACCGGACTGGCCACATCCGGTGAGAGAGTCACCGGCGTCGAAACCGTCGCCGGCCCAATGGCAACGTCGACGGTCGTCGTCGCGACTGGCCCATGGTGCAAACAGCTCGCGGCTTCTGTCGGAGAGCGCTTGCCTGTAACGCCGATCCGCGTCCAGATGCTCAGCTTCAGGCGTCCGCCCGCTCTTTCTTCTACGACGACCATCGTCATAGACCACACGACGGGAGCATACTTCCGGGCGGACTCGAACTATCGAACCCTGGTGGGAGGCGAGATGCCGGAAGACCTGACCGAGGTCGTGGACCCGGACTCCTACAGACTGAGCGCCGACCACAGCACAATTGGCAGCTTATGGGACCGCGCTAAACAGAGGTTTCCTGACTTCGCTGCAGCCGTCCGCCTGGGTGGCTACGCTGCTCTCTACGATATGACGCCCGACGGCAACCCGATCCTTGACCGCTCCAGCGTGGTGGAAGGACTCTACTGGGCGGTTGGATTCAGCGGACATGGGTTCAAGCTATCTCCCGTCGTCGGGCGCATGGTCGCAGAGCTGGTCATGCACGGTGAGTCGAGAGGCCACCCGGTTCGCCGGTTCGGATCGGCCCGGTTTGCCAGTGGCGAGTTTCTGAAGGCCGAGCACCCCTACCACGCTGCGGGTCATCCGTAAGCACAGGGGGACGTTTGAACCTTTTGGTCGTCGTTGAGACGCGTACACAAAGGGTGGAGAGGTATTGGACTTGCAAATCACCCCGAACGATACGGTTGCAGAGTCCCAATGGACGCCCCATGGGTCCCGTTCCGACGATCTCCGTTACGGGCTGAGGATCTCGGTATGGGTGCGATGGTTCGTGGTGCTCGCCTGGTTGGCGCAGCTCCATTATCGCGTCAACTTCGCGCATCCCGCCTACATTGCGCACACGCTCTTCGCTCTGTCGCTGCTTGCGCTCAACGGGTACGTCCACTACCGCATTGAGTCGAAACGAACGGTGACGTGGCGCTGGGCCGCGGCACTGAGCATGATGGACGCGGCGATGATCACCGCGGGCCTCGTGATCTCAGGTGGGTTCGCGAACACCTTCTTCGTACTCTACTACCCGGCTCTCGCCATGTTTGCTGTGGTGTTCACTTCGTTCAGGCTGAGCTTGGCCGTAGTTACGGCAGTCGCGGTCGTTTACGCGGCACTGAGCCTTGGGGTGGGCCAGGGCGTCGACCTCGAGATCAAGGAGGAGAAGGTGCTGTTCACCAGGATCGTCGTCATGTACGCGGTCGTGGCGGCGGTCAACCTGGTCTCGAGGTTCGAGCGGATAAGGAGGCGGGAAGCCCTGGAACGGGAGCGGGGGCTTCAGCGGGAGAGGATCAGGCTTTCGCAGACGATCCACGACACGATAGCACAGTCGGCATACCTGATCGACTTGGGCCTTGAGACGGCCATGATTCTGGCGAGAGCACGGGGCGAGAAAGGCAGCGACGAGCTGATCGCCAAGCTCGAGGCGACAATTGCGTTGTCGAAATCGACCATGTGGGAGCTGAGGCATCCCATAGAAGCGGGACCCATCTACGAGGGTCGCGATCTCGGTCGCGTGCTGCAGTCGCACGCCTCAGCCTTCACCTCGATCACGTCGATCCCCACCGAGGTGGTCCAGTCCGGCATGGAGACGCGTCTCTCTCCGGTGACGCGAGGGCTGCTGTTATCGATAGCACACAACGCGTTGACGAACACATTTCGCCACTCGCATACCCGAAAGGTCACCATAGCCCTGAACTTCGGGGAAGACGGGCTAAGGATGTCCGTGTCGGACGACGGGATCGGCCTCCCGGACGACTTCGAGGAGCGCGGCCACGGCTTCAGTAATATGAGGGCGGACGCCGAGAGAATGGGAGGCAGGCTGGAAGCCGGCCCTGGCGAGGGCGGGCGCGGCACGACCGTGACCTGCACCATTCCGCACGCCGAAGATCAAGGAGGCGCGTGAATGTCCCCTGCCGAACCAACCAGGGTGATGATAGTGGACGACCACGCGCTCATGCGGGATGGCCTCCGCGAGACACTGGAGGGCTCGTGCGGCTTTGAGGTCGTGGGGCAAGCCGGAGACGGTGTCACGGCAGTCAAGCTCGCCCAGGAATTAAGGCCCGACGTGATCATCATGGACGTCATGATGCCGGTGAAGAACGGCGTCGAAGCGAGCCGGGACATCACTGAGATGCTGCCGGAAACCAAGGTGCTCATCCTGACGGCCTCCACCGAAGACGATGCGGTGATGGAGGCGGTAGCCGCCGGTGCGACCGGTTACCTCCAGAAACACGCCGGGAGAGATAGGCTGCTGCGCACCGTCCGCGACGTTTCCGACGGGGAGTACCGCATACCCGCCGACGTGATGAGGCGCGTGTTCGGCGGACCTCGGGAAGCGGTGCAGCGAAAGGATACATCGGAGCCTAGGAGTCTCACCGCGCGAGAGGAGCAGATCGTAACGTTGTTCGCGCAGGGGATGTCTTACGCGCAGGTCGCGCAGGTCAGAGGGAACAGGCCTCTTACCATTCGCAACGCGATCTATCGCATTCAGGACAAACTGGGAATCGACACAAAGCAGGAGCTGGTCGTCTGGGCTGTACGAAACGGCCTGCTGGACGACCGCCATATCGGACATTAGCGCCAACCTACCGGTTCAATGCCAGCAACTCCCATTGCGGCGCGACAGGGGGTCAATTCATCCCAGTAGCCTCAACGCTCATGCCCAATCGATTATACCGTTCAGGCCCACCGTTGATTCATGGCACTACGCCGGCACAGAATCATCGAGCTCCCACTCTCTTCAAAACCGGGTACTGGCTCGCGGTGCCGAAGTCCCACAGGTCGTCCCCGGCCTATCATCGTCCAGGTCTAAGGTCCCATCTCTCGTAAATGCCCGTATAACC
Organism: Dehalococcoidia bacterium; assembly: GCA_965204975.1. Classification (GTDB taxonomy): domain Bacteria; phylum Chloroflexota; class Dehalococcoidia; order Lucifugimonadales; family CAJWER01. The sequence goes on along the minus strand of OZ242024.1, from coordinate 1,691,904 downwards.
TGTGGGCGACTGCAGTTCGCCGGTCGTCTTGCCCTCGCCACCGGCGCTCTCGGATTGCCCGGAGGACTGGGTATCCCAATAGCTGTCTCTAGCTGAATCGGCCTGTACGGAATCGTTCTACCAGATGCTTTAACTGGAGACTTCCCAGAGACGAGTCCGAATCGAACGCCACGCAGGAGCATACGGCGCTTCACGAAGCCTACGAGATCGTCAGGGAGAGGCTCCACGACCTCTACCCGCACGTCGGAACCCCCGACGGCAGGAGCAAATGCCGGCCGGCCGATAGATTCGCCGCATCCACACTGATGCAGCCCTACTGGTTCTCCCTGTTCGCCGAGGCGTCGGGGTTCGACGTGTTGGCCCTGCAGCGGTCGTACGGCAGAGCCTACTCGTCGCTGACCATCAGGCTGGCCGAGGTGATGCGCAACCAGCCGCTGCTGGCGGTCCTGTACGAGCGCAAAGAAGAGGGAGTCCCGCGCGAGTGGGCGGTCGATCCAACGCCGGACCTCTTCCGAGCTAAGGTCGTGGCGAGGACGCCTGGATTCAGGCTGAGGACGCGAAAGAGGCCGCTGTCCTACCTTCGAGGATTGCTGCCTCGCAGGGGCGCTCCGCCAGCTCAGGGGTCGGTCGCGGAGAGGGTCGCGCTGGCCGGAAGGCCGGTCTACGTGGAGAGGGTGAGCGGATACGACCTGTGGCAGAACGACGATGTGACGGTAGCCGCGAGGCCCGTCAACTGGCACGGACGGCTGGCGAAGATCGCTGTCGTCGCCGTGCCGTACCGCGACCGGTCCGTCCTGCGGCCCCAGTTTGCCCACGCCTACTTCGAGCGCGTGCCTAACGCTCACCAGGTGCTCTGACCAGATAGACTATTTGGAAGAGAATCACGAGGGGAGAAGAGAACGGACGTAGCCTCACCAAGTGATCACTAGGTGGATGCGGGCTTACGCTAACGGGAAGATGTACGGTAGACTGGTATAGCGTCATTCTACCCCAGATAAGGAGGCCCAGGTGAGTCTTAACATCAAGAATGAAGAGACGTGTCGGCTGGCCGGCGAACTGGCGCACCTGACGGGTGAAACCATGACAGGAGCGATCACGGTGGCGCTCAGGGAGCGCCTGGAGCGCGAGAGGAGCGAACGCAGCGCCGAAGCCCGTGCCCAAAGACTTCTCGCCATCGGAAGGCGCTGCGCAGGCATGTTGAGAGACGGCCCGTCGGCAGTCGAGCACGGCGACTTCTTATATGACGAGCGAGGGCTGCCCAAGTGATCATCGACACATCGGCGGTCCTTGCGGTCCTGTTCCATGAGTCAGACGCGGAGCGCTATGCCAGAGCCATCGCGAAGGCATCGCCTTGCCGGATGTCCGTCGCTAATCTTGTGGAAGCTACGATCGTTCTGGAGAGTCGCAGCGGTGCCACAGCCGGACACGAACTCGATGCTTTCTTGGAAGACGCGGCGATTGAATTGGAGCCAGTCACTCCCGCCCAAGCGCAGGCCGCGCGCAGGGCCTGGCGTCGATTCGGCAAGGGCAACCACCCGGCAGGATTGAACTTCGGCGACTGCTTCGCGTATGCGCTTGCGGAATCCATGCGGGAGCCTCTTCTGTTCAAGGGACGAGACTTCGAGCTCACCGATGTCGAAGCCGCATGACGCCGGCCTAGGGCTTCTTGCGGTCATCTTCGCGCACATGGGAAATAGCGGAACGGGGACGAGAATCCCCCCAGGAACTACTCTTGCTGAGAGCTACCAAAGAAGGAGGCGAACATGGTTAGGACCACGAAGGTTCAGGCGGAGATGAACCGTGCGGCGATCTACGCTCGGGTGTCTGACAAGAGCCAGGACGCAGAGGACAAGACGTCCATTTCCGAGCAGATACTTGAGATGGAAGCCCACTGCGAGAGCAGGGGGCTGACCATAGTTTCCCGGTACCAGGAGGTTGGCAGGGGGTGGTCGAAGAAGCGTCCCGAGTTCCAGAGGATGCTGACCGACGCGAGGGAAGGGCGCTTCGATGTGATCGTGTGCTGGAAGTCTGACCGTCTCAGCCGTGGGATGTACCCTGCGTCGGCGCTGATGGAGGTGGTGGAGGCGCACGAGATACGGTTGGAATCGGTGATGGACGCGATCGACATGAAGACGTTCGGGTTGATGGCTGCGATAGGCAAGATCGAGTTGGACAACTTCCGTGAGCGGTCGGCGATGGGCAAGCGAGGCATGGCCAAGCAAGGCCGTGCGCCGACGGGCGGTCTGCCATTTGGCTACCGGATAGGCGAGGACGGAAGGCCGGAGGTGGATGAGGATGGAGCGAAGGTGGTCCGTCGTATCTTCCGCATGTACGTCCATGAGGGAATAGGTTCCCACTCCATCGCCATCCGTCTGACGGACGAAGGAGTCCTCACCCAGACGGGCAAGCGGCTGTGGCATCAGGCGGGTGTGCTGCATGTACTGGGTAATGCGGCCTACCGGGGCACGTGGGTTTATGGGCGGTACCGCCACGTGGCGACGGAGGATGGGGTGAAGGTACACGAGCAGCCGCGTGACAAGTGGATCGAGATCCCGATACCCCAGGTGATCGACGATGCGACGTGGGACCGAGCTCAGGCGCTGAAGAAGCAGCGGAGCACGAGGTCGAAGCGTAACACCAAGGTGTTCTACCTTCTGCAGCACCTTCTGAAGTGCGGGGAGTGCGGCCACCGGTTCCATGCGAAGTCGACGTGGAAGACGATGAACGTTCGGAACGGTAAGAGGTACCGGTACGAGTATCCGTCCCCTCACCGGTACTACAAGTGCAACGGGATGCAGAGCCTGCGGTTGGAGTGCCGAGAGCGGCCGTACATCCGGGCGGAGCAGTTGGAGGAGCCGATATGGGCTGAGGTGAAGCGGGTGATCCGGGACCCTGGTCTGATCGTTGCTGGCATCGACGCGCTTGATACCCAGGAAGATGGTGGTGGACTGGAGGATGAGATCGTTCAGGCGGAGCGAGAGGTTCGGGACATCGAGATGGAGGAGGATCGCGCCATTCGGCTGTTCGTGTCTGGGAAGATCACGGAGTCCCAGCTGGACGTACAGCGCAAGTTCATCACGGAGCGGCTGGAGATCGCCCGAGCGAAGGTGGACGACTACCGTGCCCGTGAGGCGAGTGGCAGTGAGAGTCGTCGGTTGGTGGAGAGAGTCCACGCCTGGTCGCGGGCCGTCGGTGGTGGCATGGACGATCTGACCGATGAGCAGCGCAGGGAGCTGCTGCAGATGACCGTGGAGCAGGTGGTGATCGACCGGGAGAACAACGTGGACATCACCTTGGCTGTGCCGATAGATGATGATCTCTCAGGGCATCATTCACCTGGCGCTCCGTCCCCTGAAGCTGAGTCCGTTGCAAGTGCCTCAAAAGACGGTTCAACACAGTTTTGGCACGTCTGGGCTTGGTCGCCGCCATACTGGCGACGCTGATGATCCTCGCGCCCGTGGTTTCGGCTGCGGAAGAGCGGAATTACGAGGAGAATGGGACGGATCCGGTTGCCACACTCAGCGCAACGGATGAGGACGGCGATGCGATCGATTGGTCGCTGTCTGGAGAGGACGCTGGCGACTTCAAGATCTCCGACGACGGGGTGCTCGAGTTCAAGAGCTCGCCGAACTACGAGAGTCCGGCTGACGACAACAAGAACAACGTGTACCTGGTGTCGGTGGCTGCGTCTGAGACATCCAATACCTTGGACTTCGAGATCACGGTGGTGGACGTTGACGAGCCTGGCAAGGTTAGCTTTGGAGGTCAGGGCCGGTTCCAGCCGCAGGTTGGGAGGGGCCTGGAGGCCAGCCTCACGGACCCGGATGCCCCCGTGGAGGACGAGAGGTGGCAGTGGGCTCGTGGTGAGACCGCCGACGGTCCCTGGACGGACATAGACGGGGCGACGTCGCCATCCCGCAGTCCTGAGGCGGCTGACGAGGGTATGTACCTTCAGGCCACGGTGACGTACGACGACAAGTTCGGCGAGGGCAAGACGGAGTTGGCGGTGACTGAGAACGCCGTGGAGGAAAGGACGAGGGCCAACGCGGCACCGTCCTTCGCGAGTCTGGGCGATGAGCCCGACGACCCTAACACGCCCGCCGTAGAGAACCCAGGGATCCAGGTGAACAGGGACGTGGACGAGGGATTGAAGGGCGCGAACGTTGGCAAGCCGATACGGGCGACTGATGCCAACAACGACGTTCTGGTCTACTCCATTGACACCGTCATGCACACCAGCAGTGGCACTGCCACCGATCCTGCGACGGCGAACGTTACGAGTGACAAGCTCTTCAGCATTGACACGAGGTCGGGCCAGTTGAAGACATCGTCGAGTACGGCGCTGAATTCGGACGAAGACGGCCTCATGGGTGCGGCTGACACCACAGGCACCACGCCAGCCGGCGGCACCCTCATACCAGAAGTGACTTACACGGTCACTGTGAGGGCTACCGACCCGTCCGGTGCGTCGGCCACGCAGGCTGTGACGGTGACGGTCAATGACGTGAACGACTCGCCGACGTTTGCTAAGTATGATGCGGGCACTCAGAACAACAACGCGACGGCTCTGCATGTTGTCGAGAACAGTCCCACTTCACTTGCCAATACGGCGGCGGCGGCGACGGCTTTCGCGGCTGATGCTACTGCGACCCCTGCTGAGAATACAGCTAGCTACCTGGCGGCGGACGCCGATGCTGGCGACGGTTTCCCCGCCGCCCCCAACGGCACTCCTCCCGTCGTTGTCCTCACGTACGAGGTGACGGGCGCTGATGCAAGTGCGTTCGTGTCTCCTGTGATGGCAGACGCCACCAGCGGTGTGGCGACCTTGGAATTCAAGAGCACGCACAAGGTGAACTACGAGTCGAAGGACGAGTACGAGATAAGCATCGTGGCCAGTGACGACTCTGCCCCTGAGGGGACTGGCAAGGTGGACGTGACGATTACGGTGATTAACGCTGAGGACAATGGCGTGGTGACGCCGACCCAGCGCCAGCCGCAGGTTGGCAAGGAAGTGGTGGCGAGTCTCAGTGACGAGGACGGGGATATCCGTAATCAGAAGTGGCAGTGGTTCAGGAACGCTGATTCAAGTCTGACTGCAGCTCTTCAAGAGGACGCTCTGTCTGCTGACACTGTTCCTGTATGTGCGGCCGATACCGGGGGCACCACACTCTGCATGATAGAGGGCGCAACGTCGCCGAACTACACGCCGGTTTTGGCTGACATTCCCTATGATACTGCCACCCCACCGGCGGTTATCCCGGCCAGGAGATTGGCGGCAAGGGTGACCTACAACGACGCCTACGCCACGCTTAGTACGGAGACTCCTCCTACTGACGCTGGGGACATGATGCACGTGGTGCTGCAGGCTGTCGTGCAGTTGGAGAACCCTGCGAACACGGCACCGAAGTTCCGGGACGACCAGGATGCGAACACGCCTGGTGACCAGGCTGACGCGGAGCGGTCGGTGCCTGAGAACGCGAACAACACGAATGTTGGTGATCCTGTGACGGCGAGTGATGCGGACCTGTTGATCTACTCGCTGAGCGGTGGTGATGGAGCGTTCAAGATAGATAGCGGGCTGAAGGCTGGGGACACGCCTGGTCAGATCAAGACGGCGATGAAGCTGGACTACGAGACGAAGGCCATGTACACGGTGGTAGTGACGGCGACGGACCCGTCGGGCGCGACGGACACGATCAACGTGAACATCGAGGTCACCGACGAGGACGACAAGACGGTCGTCAGCCTGGGTCCCGCGGTCAACACCGCACCGGCATTCGAGAGTGAGACGGCTGAGTTGATGGTGTACGAGAACGGGATGGCCGGCGACTCCGTGGGCACGGTTACGGCCATGGATGAGGACGCGGGCCAGACGCTCACCTACACCCTGAACGGCGGCGGCGGAAACTTCGAGATCGACGAGGCAAGCGGCGAGATTACGACGACCGGGTCCCTGGACTACGAGGACGCGGCCAGCTACTCGCTCACGGTTACGGCCAGCGACGGCCAGGACGAGAACAGCACGGCCACGATCATGGTGACCATCATGGTCGGGGACATGTACCCAGGCTGCACGATGGAGGGCGAGGACGCCCTGACGAACGACTGCGAGACGGTGCTGGGCCTGAAGGACGACCTGAGAGGCTCCGGTAACCTGGATGTCTGGACTGAGGACGAGCCGATTACCACCTGGGACTACGTGGTGGTCTCCGGCGACGCCGGCGCGATGCGGGTGACGCAGATCAGGCTGAGCAACAAGGGCGACCTGAGCGGTGAGATTCCGGCGGGTATCGCTTACCTGGATGCCCTGGAGGTACTGAACCTCAACGGGAACAACCTGCACGGCATGATTCCGGGCTCGCTCGGAATGCTGGGCAGCCTGACGCACCTGAGGCTCCACAGGAACGAGCTGGAAGGCATCGAGATGGGCCTGGGCGGCGCAAGCAGCCTGACGCTCCTCTACGCCCACAGTAACCACCTGAAGGGGTCGATACCGGCCGACCTGGGCGACCTGGACAACCTCGTGTGGCTGAGGCTCGACTCGCAGATCAGCAGCCAGAGGCCCGACGACGGGCTGACGGGCAGCATTCCGGTTGAGCTGGCGGGCATGGACAGCATTGAGCGGCTCTACCTGCACAGGAACAAGCTGAGCGGCGGCATCCCTGCCGAGCTGGGCATGAACGACACGCTGACCCACATCACGCTGCAGCAGAACGACCTGACGGGCAACATCCCCGACCTGAGCGGGATGACCAGCCTGGTATGGCTCGGTCTGTACCAGAATGACCTGGACGGCACGATTCCCAGCAGCCTGGGCGCGCTCATGAACCTGGAGAGGCTCTACCTCCACAGGAACAACCTGAGCGGCTCGGTGCCGGCTTCGATCGGCGGCCTGGCCAACCTGACGAACCTGTGGCTGGAGCACAACAACCTCGAGGGCGCGCTGCCCAACGAGCTGGACAACCTGACGAACCTGGAGAGGGTCCGCATAAGCGACAACAACTTCACGGGCTGCATCCCGGCGGCGCTGGCCAACGCGCCCAGCACCGACGCCGCAGACCTCGGCCTGGAGACCTGCAACGGCTCCTAGCCAACCAAACAAATAGACCGCGGCGGCCCCCCCTCTCCCTCGACGGGAGAGGGCAAGGGTGAGGATGGAACAAGGCCCCCGCCGCGGACAACCAACCGAGACCCCAAACCAAACGAAGCGCCGCCGGCCCAAAAAACCGGCGGCGCTCCCTCTTTTCCCCCTCCCCTCCCGCGCTCCTGATCGTCGTTCCGGCCCCCGAGCCGGAACCCAGGGGCGGGGCAGGGGCTCCCCGGCAGCGCGGCGGGATCCCTTCCCCTGGCCGGTCCCTTCTCCCCTCGCGGGAGAAGGCTAGGATGAGGGGGCTCCCCGGCGGCGCGGGGTCTGTCATCGCCCCACCACTCTATGGTTAAATCCCCCTATGCACGTCGCCGTAGCGAAGCTCGACCTTCACCTGCCGGGAAACCGCGACCTGAAGGGGAAGCGCCGGGTCCTCAAGTCCCTGTGCGCCAGGGTCCGGAACCGGTTCGACGTGGCCATCGCGGAGGTGGGCGACAACGACCTGCTGCAGGCCGCGGCCGTCGGTATCGCCGCCGTGTCGAACTCCCAGCGGCACGCCGCCCAGTCCATCGACAGGGTCATCGCCCACATCGAAGGCGGCCAGGGAGAGTACGAGGTGCTGGCCGTCGACACGGAGGTCCTCTCCGGCTTCTAACCCCCGGAATGTCATTCCGAACGCAGTGAGGAATCTACGAATCTGGCCCGAGGGCGCCTCTGACGGTGAAGGCCATTGATTCATGCGCGCCGCTGCGCTAGCATGGTGATGAACTGATGGACTCAGTGATGGTGTTCCTCATAGGTGCAGTGGCTTGGGTTGCCATAATGGCCACCCTGCTGCAAACGCAGCCCTTGGCGGCACTCCTTTTCTCTGTCGCCTCGATCTTGGGCGGAGTGGCTTGGGTCAAGAGAGGTTCTTCTGTAGGTTGAAGCGGGAGACCCTCTCTCCCCTCCCAACTAACAACTAGAATCTCCGCCCCCATCGTGCTATGCTGGAACCCAGGTCGGGGTGTGGCGCAGTTTGGGAGCGCACCTGCATGGGGTGCAGGGGGTCGCTGGTTCGAGTCCAGTCACCCCGACCAGCCCCTCCCCTCCGTCATTCCGGCCCAGGCCGGATTCCTGCCCCAGGAACCGTCCCCCATCCAGAGGGGCGGACGGGCGGGGCTCCCCTCTCGCTGAAGGGCAGAACACAGCAGGGTGCGCATGGGAACGTTCAAGGCCCATATGGGCGTCACCGACGGTAATGGCGGGCCGACCCAATGGGTCGATGCCCTGGTGGACACGGGCGCTACATACACCGTGTTGCCGGACTCGGTGCTGCGCGCTTGCGGTGTGTACCCCAAGGAACATCTCCTGTTTGCGCTTGCCGATGGCCGCGAGATGTTAATGCCGGTCAGTGATGCCGTGTTGTGCATCGACGACAGAGAGATCCCCAGCCGGGTAGTATTCGGAGAAGAGGGACAGTTCCTGCTGGGAGCCACGACGCTGCAGATATTCGGCCTGATACCCGACACGACCCACCACAGGCTGGTCCCCGCGCCCACACTGCCACTCTAGCCCCCGTCATTCCGGCCCCCGAGCCGGAATCCAGAGGGGCGGATGGGCGGGCTCCCCCTCTTCCCCCCGAGGGGGAAGACACAGAAGGGGGCTTTCCCGTAGGGGCGGGTTTGAAACCCGCCCTCCCCGGCGGCGGGGACGGGGTGCTTCGACAGGCTCAGCACGAACGGGGCGAACCCCTTTACAAAAAACCCTCGACCAGGGCCGCCCGCACCAGCTCGATCGCGTTCAGGCTCATCCGCGTCCGGTCCGGCCGCCCCCGCCCGGCCATGTTGTACGACCGCCGCCTGAACCCGCGCCCGTCCGTGATGGACATCACCGTGCGGCCCCGCGCCAGGTTCTCGGCCCTGTCGCCCGGGTCCTCCACGCCGTGCACCGCCAGCCCCAGCCCCGCCCCCGAGCGCGACCGCACCGCCCACGCCAGCTCGTCCGCCAGCGCCGCGGCGTCCCACACCAGCGCCTCGGCCTCGCCCGGCCGCCGCGAGTGCGCCAGCAGCCGCCTCACCACGTCCGGCCTGCCGCCTATGACGCCCTCGACGAACCGGTCGGGCCCCGCCTCGAGCAGCCGCCCGGCCACCAGCCCGCCCGTCAGGTCCTCGTACACCGCGACGGTCGCCCCCGCGCCCGCCAGCTCACGGCCCACCGCGTCCTCCATCGTCTCGTCGTCCACCGCGAACACGTGCCGCCCCAGCAGCCCCCGCACCTCCGCCTCGACCGGGTCGATCAGCGCCGCCGCCTCCGCCTCGTCCCGCGCCTTCGCCGCGATGCGCACGTCCACCTGCCCGGGGTGCGCCAGCACGCCCACGGTCGGGTTCCGCGACTCCGCGATCAGGTGCCCTATCCGGTCGTCCACCGAGCTCTCGCCCAGGTCGGCGACCTTCAGCACGCGGTACGTGATCATCTCGTCCAGCCGGTACGCGGCCCGCAGGTACGGGATCACCTCGTTGTCGAACAGCCACTTCATCTCGAACGGCACGCCCGGCAGCGCGATGACCACGCCCCTGGGGTCCTCCACGATGAACGACGGCGCGGTGCCGTTCGGGTTCTCGACCGGAATCGCCCCGTCGGGGATGTACGCCTGGCGCGAGTTGTTGGCGGTCATGACCAGCCCGCGCCGCTGGAACCGCTGCTCGATCTGGTCCAGCAGGTCGCGGTCCAGCACCAGCTCCCGGCCCGTGACGGCGGCGACCGTCTCGCGCGTCAGGTCGTCCCGCGTCGGCCCAAGCCCCCCGCCGGTGATGACGATGTCGGACCTGTCCAGCGCCCGCCCCACGACGGCCTTCATCCGCCCGGGGTTGTCCCCCACGGTGGTCTTGAAGTACAGGTCGACGCCGACGTTGGTCAGCCGCTGGGCCATCCACGCGCCGTTCGTGTCGACGATCTGGCCGAGCAGCAGCTCCGAGCCGATGGATACGATCTCCGCGCTGGGCATGTCAGGCCTGCCTCTCCCTGTCGATCAGGTCCCGCGCAACGGGCAGCAGCTCGTCCGCCGCCCTCCGGCACTCCTCGACGTGCGGGAACCCCGATAGTATGAACTCGTCGATGCCCAGCCGCCAGTACTCCAGCAGCTCGGCGGCGACCTGCTCCGGCGTGCCGACCAGGGCCGTGCCGCAGTTGACCCGCACCGTGGATATGCCGTTCCAGAGCCGCTCGCCGACGCGGTGCCCGTCCGCCTCGCGGAGCTGCGCCGCCTGGCCGGCCATGGGCGTGCCGGCGAACACGGCCTGGCGCTGGCCCTTCACAATGGCGTCGGCGCGGGATATGAGCCCGGCAGCGGCGTCCCACGCCTCGGCCTCCGTACCGCGCACGACCAGGTGCGTCCTGAGCCCGTACGACGGCGAGCGCCCGGCCGCGCCGAACTCGCCGTCCGCAGCGCCCAGCAGCTTCGCGATGGCCTCGCGCGGCTGTATCCACGCCAGGAATACGTCGGAGTGCGCGCCCGCCAGCCGCAACGCCGCGGGCGACGCGCCGCCCAGGTAGAATCGCGGCCCGTCACCCACCGGCCCGGGCGACGCCAGCGCGCCGTCGAGCTTCACGAACTCGCCGTCGAACACGACGGGCTCGGGCTTGCGCCACAGGGCGCGGCAGGCGGCGATGAACTCGGCGGCGCGCTCGTACCGCGTGGCGTGGTCGATGGTCTCGCCCAGCCGCTCGAGGTCGCCCTGTATGCCGCCGGGCACGACGTTTATGTCGAGCCGGCCGCCGCTGATCCGGTCGAACGTCGCGGCCATCTGCGCGAACAGCCCCGGCGATATGAAGCCGGGCCTGACCGCGACGAGGAACCGGATGCGGCCCGTGACGGCGGCAAGGGCGGCGGCGGTGGTCCAGGTCTCGGCAAGGGGCGCGCCCTCCTCGAACAGGCCATTCGCGAACCGCGTGGGGATGAGCAGGGAGTGGAATCCGCACTCCTCGGCGGTCTCGACGACGGAGCGCAGGTACTCGAAGGTAGGCGGGCGCTCGGCCCTGCGCGTGCCGATGTGCGCGCCGTCGCCGTCGATGGGAATGAACCAGTCGAACCGCGGCTCAGGCCGACGCGAGCTACTCATCACCGCGAATCCGCACTCTACTGTCTTCGACGATCCAGAGACGCCGTTCGATCTGCTCGGAACCAAGCAACGGCAATGTCTGTTTCAGCACTTGCAATAATCGCGGCTTGCCCTGGTCGGAGACTCTGAACACCATGATGCCTGACGTGCGGTCGGGGGGATAGACCTGTATGTTTGCGAAGTCCAAGTCCAGCGTGACAAGAACAAGGCCCTCCGCATTGCAGACGTCCGCTATCGTACTGTCAGGCTCGCCTACCAGACCCTGGTCTCGCACGCTCACAGCCTCGTAGCCAGCCTCCCTCAAAAGGACTGCGATTTCCTCTGGCAGATTCTCGTCGATCTTGAAGCTAGGCCCGCGGCTCACGAGACGGTTGTCACAACCCTTTCCCGGGCGAGCTCGGCTGCGTAGGCGATTGCCGCGTGGATGTCCTCGCGCTCCAGGCCCGGGTAGCTGTCAAGTATCTCTTCCACCGGAACCGAAGCCGCCAGGTTGTCGAGGATCACAGACACCATGATGCGCGTACCTCGTATGCATGCCTTTCCGTGGCATACTTGTGGATCTGTAGAGATTCGTTCCAGGAGTTCCATCGCTGCCTCCTAGCCGTGCTTTTCGCGGAGTATGGAGGCGCCCCTGCACATCGCGCTGAGCTTCAGGTAGGCCTCGTCGAAGTCCATGGGGTTGATGCTGGAGGGCGCGAAGCCGCAGTCGGGGTTCAGGGACATGCGGTCGGCGGCGACGTACCTCATGGCGGCCTCGGAGCGCTGCACGACCTCCCCGGGGGTCTCGACGTGCGTGTCGGTGTGGTCGATGACGCCGAGGCCGAGGACCTTGTCGTCGGGGAAGTCCCTCAGCGAGACGATGCCGCCGGCGTCGGGCGTGGCGAACTCCATGGCGAATCGCTCGACGCGCATCTCGCCCAGGGCGGCCATGATGATGTCGTACGGGCCGGACGTGCCGTGCTTCCTGGCGAAGTGGGCGTGGCACAGATGGACGCTGATGGGCACGCCGTCGACGGCGTCTGCGACCTCGTTCACGCACCTGACGGACAGCTCGATCTCGCGGTCGATGTCGGTTACGCCGTCGCGCTTGCGGAAGTCGGGGTCGACGAGGAGGGCGAGCCAGGGCTCGTCGATCTGTATGGCGTCGACGCCGAGGCTGGCAAGGAGCTTCGCCTCCTCCCGGATGATGGGGATACAGGCCTCCATGAACTCGTCGCGGGTCGCATATGCGCCGGTGGAGTGCTGGGCGCTCCACAGCCTGCAGCCGACGGTGTAGGGCGACGGGATGGCCACGATGGTCCTGGACGCGGTGTGGCTGCGCAGGAACTCGGCCTCGCCGCCGGCGAGGGGGCGCTTCTGCTCCATCCTGCGCACGACGGCCGGGTAGGTGAGGACGGGGGTCCTGCCGCCGGTGCCGGCCATGAGCAGGTCGTGCTCGAAGCCGTCCACCGCCTCGGCGAAGACCTTGACGTAGCTCTCGCGCCGCCACTCGCCGTCGGAGATGTAGTCGAGGCCAGCGCGCTCCTGCATCCTGATGGCGGAGGGGATGGCGTGGTCGAGCATCGCGCCGGCATCTTCGGGCGTGACGCGGCCGGCCTTGCGGTCCTCGACGAGGTCGCGCACCCAGAGGGGCCGCGGGAGGCTTCCGACAACCAAAGTGGGGAACAGGTCGTCGCCGAAGTCTCTATAGGTGGCCCGCATCGACTGCCTACTGGACGGTGATGGTGCCGACCATGCCCTGGGTCTCGTGGGGTATACAGACGATCTGGAATGTGCCGGCGCGGTCGAACTTGAAGTTGAACTCGACGGACTCGCCGGCGTCGGCCGCTGCATCGATCTCCAGCTCCTCGACGGTGAAGGTGTGGAACTCGGTCTCGGACTCGATGACGAAGTTGATGGAGTCGCCGACGTTGAAGGTCAGCTCGCCGGGGTCGAAGATGTAGGCGCCGCTTCCAGCCTCGTCCCTGAGCCTGACGTCGACCTGCGTGCCCTCGGGGTCCGGGGGAGCCAGCGTGGTTTCGAGAATTGGTTCCGCGTCGCCTGTGACATAGGAGGCCATGCTGAGGGCCACGAGGTTGGCCGGGGCGGGCCCGGGCGGAGCAGGGGAGTCCGGGAACATGGGGCTGGAGACGGAGGACGCTCCGCAGCCGGCCAGTATGATCAGCGAGACGGCGGCAATGAGCGGAAGCGCCGCTTTGCGGGGCAGGTTCTTGAGGGGCCTTGCCAAGGAGGACCTCCACGGGAAATTGCGAATTTCGACCACAAGTATTGTAGCGGGAGCGTGTCCTATGTTCAATCAGCCAGGCGCTTCCAAAGCTCCCTTCTCCCGTCAAGGGAGAAGGGACGCCTTGCCCGCACAGGCAGGCCGTCATTACAATGGCGCCCGAACCAATCTAGCGATGGAGACGGATGCGATGAGAGTGCTGATAACAGGGGCGGCCGGACTGATCGGGGGTGTGCTGAGGGAGTCTCTCACCGGGCACGAGCTCTATGGGATCGACGTGCGCGCGGTGGACGGGTTGGAGTCGGCGATCGGCGACGTCTCCGACTTCGAGTCGATACGCCCCTCATTCGATGGAGCGGACGCCGTGATTCACCTGGCCGCGAACCCCTCTTCGAGCGCGCCGTGGGACACCGTGATCAGCAACAACATCATCGGGACCTACAATGTGTTCGAAGCGGCGAAACAGGCGGGTGTGGGCCGTGTCGTTTTCGCCAGCTCGAACCACGCCACCGGCATGTACGAGCGGGACCATCCCTACTCGGCCATAGTAGCGGGCCGCTATGAGGGGCTGGAGCCCGGCGGCTTCCGGAGGATCGACCACAGGATGCCGATACGCCCCGACGGCTACTACGGCGTCGCCAAGCAGTACGGGGAGTCGCTGGGGCGCTACTACTTCGAGGAGTACGGGATAGAGTTCGCGTGCCTGAGGATTGGGACCTTCGCACGGGGCAACAACCCGCTCGGCAGCATACGCGCATTCGCGACTTGGTGCTCCTACGGGGACCTGGCGCAGCTCGTCCAGAAGTCGCTGGACGTCGAGTCGCTGGGGTTCGAGATATTCTACGGCGTATCCGGCAACACCTGGCGGTTCTGGGACACCGAGCACGCTCGCCAGCGCATCGGGTATGAGCCGCAGGACAACGCCGAGACATACCGCGCCGAGTTCAACGCGATGTCGTGACGGCAACTCTATCCCGGGACTATGCCAAGAAACGCTCCAGATGGTATCGCTATACCGACGCCCGAGGAAGACCAGGTGATCCGGTCCGGCATCGCCGAGGATCCAGATACCCGGGAGTATTCGAGTGAAGAGCTCGCTCGCTTCCGTCCAGCCGAGAAGGCCGTGCCGCACATTGTCGAGAGGTATCGCCGGACGCGCGGTAGCAGAAGGCCCCCACGAAACCACTCTGAAGAATAGGCCATACTGATACACTACCGTGAAGTCGACATTGCATGGAGGCTTCTCGTGCCTGGCTGGTTCTGCAAGCTCCGCAGATGGGCTAGACAGTACCCTGAGTCATTCGCTGGAACTATCCTATGGGCATGCCCTCTCCTATCAGTCCTAGCCTATGCTTATGATGGGATCGTCGGCGCCCTGTTCTTAATCCTACTCCTCGCAATCATCATCGCAGGCACGGCTCACTTGGGAGGACTCGCGCGGGAGCGCATCCGCTACGCCCTGCGTTGCACTGAAGACGTTCGTGTCTACCTCCAGTGTGGATGTGTGTTTGAGTTCAACACGTGCCCTGTTGGCAAGGAGGAGGTCTGCCACTGCCTATGTCACAGGATGCAGGATGATGAAAGGAATCCCCGATGACCCTGTACAGCGCGAACGACATATGGCGCATCCAACACCCTCGCGGCCGGTGAGGGACGGCGACCTGTTGTGGGAGCCGTCGGCCCAGCGCATGGCCGGTTCCAACATCAGCCGATACATGGCCTGGCTCGCCGCCGAGCGGGGCCTGCGTTTCGAGGGCTACGACGACCTGTGGAAGTGGTCGGTCGACGACCTGGAGGGGTTCTGGGCGTCGATCTGGGACTACTTCGGCGTCATGTCCGGCTCGCCATATGAGAGAGTGCTCGGCGACAGCGGGATGCCAGGCGCCCACTGGTTTTCGGGAGCGACACTGAACTATGCCGAACGCGCTCTGCAGAGAGTGGACGACCACGCTGCCCTGATCGCGGGATCAGAGTCGGGGGAACTGTCGTCGGTGTCGTACGGCGAGCTGCGCGAGAGGGTAGGGGCCGTGGCCGCCGGACTGCGGCGGCTGGGCGTGGGAAGGGGAGACAGGGTCGCGGCGCTCATGCCGAACATCCCTGAGACTGTGATCGCGTTCCTCGCCACATCCAGCCTTGGGGCCACCTGGTCTGCCTGCTCCCCCGAGTTCGGCGTCACGAGCATCGTAGACCGCTTCCGCCAGATCGAACCGAAGGTGCTGCTGGCGGTGGACGGCTACAGGTACGGCGGCCGGACCTTCCCGCGGCTCGACGCAGTGTCGGAGATCCAGGTCAAGCTGCCGGGACTGGAGCGGACGGTGGTCTTTCCAAACCTGGCCGACGACCCCGATCTGAGCGGGCTAGAGTCGACGATGCTGTGGGGCGAGCTGGAGTCGGAGCCGTGCGAGGTGACGTTCGAGCCCGTGTCCTTCGATCATCCCCTCTGGGTCCTCTACTCCTCCGGGACGACAGGCTTGCCCAAGCCGATTGTCCAGGGGCACGGCGGCATCCTGCTCGAACACCTGAAGGTACTTTCGCTGCACATCGAAATAGGGCAGGACGACCGCTTCTTCTGGTTCACGACGACCGGCTGGATGATGTGGAACTTCCTGATCGGCGGGCTGCTGCACGGGGCAACTGCGGTGTTGTACGACGGTGACCCCTCGTACCCGGACATGAATGCGCTGTGGAGGTTTGCGGAGGAGACGGGAGTGACCTACTTCGGGACCGCAGCGCCCTTCATATACTCCTGCATGAAGGCCGGAGTGGAGCCGAACCGCGACTTCGACACGTCGAAGATCAAGAGTGTAGGGTCGACGGGCTCGCCGCTGTCGCCTGAGGGGTTCGAGTGGGTGTACGACAAGGTGGGGTCGGACCTGCTGCTGGGGTCGTTCAGCGGCGGCACCGACCTTTGCACGGGGTTCGTCGGCTCGTGCGATCTGCTGCCCGTACATGCTGGCGAGATACAGTGCCTCTGCCTGGGCGCGAAGGTGGAGGCGTTCGACGAGGACGGGCAGTCGGTGGTAGACGAGGTGGGCGAGCTGGTCATCACCCAGCCCATGCCGTCCATGCCCATCTACTTCTGGAACGATGTTGGGGGACGGAGGTACCACGAGAGCTACTTCGGCCTGTTTCCTGGCGTATGGAGACATGGCGACTGGGTCAGGGTCACTGAGCGAGGGACGTGCGTCATATACGGGCGGTCGGACTCGACGCTGAACCGTGGCGGAGTGCGGATGGGGACGAGCGAGTTCTACAGGGTGGTCGAGGGGATGGACGAGGTGCTCGACAGCCTTGTAGTGGACACGGGTGGGGCCGAGGGCGGCGGGCGGCTGCTTCTCTTCGTGGTGGTCCGGGACGGTGTCGAGCTCGGTGACGGACTGCGCGCGGCGATCGTGCGGCGCCTGCGGTCCCAGCTTTCGCCCCGTCACGCTCCGGACGAGATCTACGGTATAGAGTCCGTACCCAAGACGCTGAACAACAAGAAGCTGGAGGTGCCGGTGAAGCGGATCCTGTCCGGCGAGCCTCCTGCACAGGTCATCAGCATGGATGCGATGAGCAACCCGGAGTCGCTGGATTTCTTCGTGGGGCTGGCGGAGGGGGATCAGTAGGCGATTCGCCGGTTGGCACATGAGGGGAGGGCGGGTTTCAAACCCGCCCCTACGGTGTGGACGGCAGGGAAGTCCCCCTCATCCCAACCTTCTCCCGCCAGGGGAGTAAGGTGTAAGGGCCCGGCCCGCACCGGGATGGGTTGCCGTTTTCTCGGGAACGACGGTACCGTGGTCAGGAGACCCTGAAGCGGTCGAGGAGGTCCATGTTTAGCTCGAAGCCTACGCCGGGGCGGCCGGGTACGGTGACGTAGCCGTCTTCGTCGGGCTGGAGCCTGGGCTGGAACATCTCGGCGCGGAGAGGGTCGACCTCGGTGGGGTAGTACTCGAGGAACTCGCCGTGCGCGACTCCGGCGGCGAGGGGGAGCTGGAGCTCCTGGCAGCCGTGGGGGGCTATGGTCACGCCGCTGTCCTTGGCCATGTTGGCGATCTCAAGGCCGACGTCGTAGCCCGGGCAGATGGTCACGTCCACGTTCAGGATGGACGCGCCGTTGTGTTCGAGGAGAGTTTGGAAGTGGGCGGTGGTGTAGCCGTTCTCGCCCGTGGCGACCTTGATGCTGGTGGACTCGGCCAGCCGACGGTGGCCCTCGTAGTCGTGGATGGGCATCGGCTCCTCGAACCAGTAGACGTCGTACTCTTCGAGGGCGCTGGCGAACCGCAGGGAGGTCTCGAGGTCCAGGGCGCAGTTCGCGTCGACCATGAGGACCACGTCGGGCCCAATGGCGTCTCGGGAGGCCTCGACGCGCTTCATGTCCAGGTCGAAGCCCGCGACCGGGTCGCCTATCTTTATCTTGACGGCCGTGGAATGGAGCTCCTCGACGTTGTAGCGGAGCTCGTCCTGAAGCTCGGCCAGCCCCTTGCCCTCGGCGTAATAGCCGCCGGCGATGTAGGTCCTGATCCGCTTCTGCGCGCCGCCGAGCAGGCTGTGGACCGACCGGCCCTCGACCTTGCCCCTGATGTCCCAGCAGGCGATGTTGATCGCCGCCAGGACTTGGGTGTTGAGGCCGGCCGGCCCCAGGATCTTGATCAGGTTCTTGCCGAGGGCGTCGACGATTCCCGCTGTGTCCAGCGGGTCGCGCCCGACGAGCAGGGGCCTGAAGTAGTCTACGTATCCGGGCATGAGGCCCAGCGGCCTCTCAGCGGCGGTGCCGCCGTTCCAGCCCACGCCGGTGACGCCGTCGTCGGTGTATACGGTGACCTTGTGAAGGCGTCCGGGGCCGTACAGGTGGTTGCCGTTCCAGATGGCCGGCCTGTCCCACTTGAAGACCTCGCTCGTGACGTGAGTTATCTTCACGCGGCTACGCTGCCGGGCGCTTGGCCTTCTGCTTCCTCGGGCGGCCAGGCTTCTGCCGGCCTCGCGGGACCTCGAAGTGGGCCCTAACGCTCTGGACGTTTTGGACGGACCCGCACTGGAGGCACTGCACGTAGTCGCCGTACATGTCGCGCACTCGAATCAAATCGCCCTTGCATCTCTCACACGCCTTGAACTGAATCATGACTACCCAGCAACCTCCTTCTAGCGTTATGGAGGTGTTACGAATTCCTCCACCGAATTCCAGTGTAACCCATCGTGACGAATTTCGTCAACCCGCCGGGGAGGGAGATTTTACCGCAGAGATCGGAGAGAGCGCAGAGGGAGGAAGGGAGAGGATCTTCTTTGGACTCATGCTAAGACGTCGCCGATCAGACGCGTAGATTCCTCACTCCGCTGGCGCTGCGTTCGGAATGACATTCGCGGGGGTCGCAGACTCAATGACATTCGCGGGGGTCGCAGACTCAATGACATTTGCGGGGGTCGCGCGACCTACATGGCTGAGCGGTTGTGTTCAGGGCTTTCTCGCGTGGGGTGAGGCGTGTGGGGTATGATGGACACGATGGGGTGAGGTGGAATTCCGAGTGGATGACGGGCGGGAGAGACTGCTGATAGCTACTCACAGCGAGGGCAAGCTGCGTGAGCTGGACTCGCTGCTGGAGGGCGTGCCGTACAGGTGCGTGTCGCTTGGCGAGGCGGGCATCCGTGAAGAGGTGCCGGAGACGGGGGACACCTTCGAGGAGAATGCTGCCCTGAAGGCGGCCGGGTACGCGCGGCTTGCTGGTATGCTGACGCTGGCGGACGATTCCGGCCTGGAGGTCGACGCGCTGGGCGGCGATCCGGGGGTCAGGTCAGCCAGGTACGCGCCCGGCTCCTCCCAGGACCGAATCGACCTCCTGCTCCGCAACTTGGACGGGGTGGACCCGGATGAGATGACCGCCCGGTTCAGGTGCGTCATAGCGATAGTCGCCCCCGGAGGGGTCCCCAGTTTCCACGAAGGAGTCTGCGAGGGCCGCATCGTGCGGGAGCAGCGCGGCGACGGCGGGTTCGGATACGACCCTATCTTCCTGGTGCCGGAGCTGGGCCGGACGATGGCGGAGCTCACGCCGGAGCAGAAGAGCGGGGTCAGCCACCGCGGGACGGCCGTGCGCAAGGCGGCGGAGGCCCTGAAGGCCATGAGCGCGGAGCGTGCGACGGCGTGAATCCAGACACCCTGGGCAGGCCCTTCCGCGACTTACGAATTTCGGTCACCGACCGGTGCAACTTCCGCTGCCCATACTGCATGCCGGCGGAGATTTTCGGGGAGCGTTACGAATTCCTGCCCAAGGCCGAGCTTCTGACCTTCGAGGAGATGGAGAGAGTCGCCCGTGTCCTCGTGGGGCTGGGCGCGCAGAAGGTCAGGATAACGGGGGGCGAGCCGCTGGTCCGCAACGAGGTGGAGAAGCTGATCGCCAGACTGGCTGCGATCCCCGGTCTCGACGACCTTACCATGACGACGAACGGGTATCTGCTGCCCCGGAAGGCCGAAGCGCTGAGGGAGGCGGGCCTGGGCCGCGTGACTGTCAGCCTGGACAGCCTGGACGACGAGGTGTTCCGGTTGATGAACGGGCGGGGTTTCGGGACCGCCAAGGTACTGCAGGGCATTGAGGCTGCCGAGAGGGCGGGGTTCAGCCCAATCAAGATCAACGCGGTCGTACGGCGGGGGATGAATGACCACAGCATCGTCGAGCTGGCGCGGTATGCCAGGGAGCGCGGCCACATCATGCGCTTCATCGAGTATATGGACGTGGGCACGCTGAACGACTGGAAGATGGACGAGGTGGTCCCGGCTGAGGAGATCGTGTCGGCTATCGATGCGGAGATGGGACTGGAGCCGGTTGAGAGCGCATACCGGGGCGAGGTGGCCGCGCGGTACCGCTACCGGGACGGCGGCGGCGAGATCGGGGTGATCGCCTCGGTCACGCAGCCATTCTGCGGAGACTGCACGCGCCTGAGGCTGTCACCCGAGGGCTCGATCTACACGTGCCTGTTTTCCGGCAATGGCACGGAATTGCGGGGGCCGATGAGGAGCGGCGCTACGGACGAGGACCTGGCGGAAATCGTCACGGGCGTTTGGCGGGTGAGGTCCGACCGCTACTCGGAGATCAGGACGGCGATGACCGCGCCGCGCGACAAGGTGGAGATGTACCACATCGGAGGGTAGCGCCTGGGACTTCACCTTCATCCCAGCCCTCTCCCGTCAAGCTCCGGTTGCCAGGTCGAGTTACACCCGGTTTACGCCCGTCTGGGTCCCGGCTCGGGGGCCGGAACGACGGTCTGGGGCTAGGGGCGCTCTACAGTGACTTGCTGGCCGTGATCCGAGTAGTCGGCGGTGATGGCGATGTAGAGGGTCACGTCGGGGGGGAGGTCGAACTCGGCTCCCGACTGTATGGCCTCGAGCCTGACCCGGCGGAGCAGGTTGTCGTCCTGGCCGATCCACAGGTAGACCGTGTCGATGGGGAGCTCGGTTTCGACGCTTGCCTGGATGAGCAGTACGGGGACGCCTTCAAGGTCCTGGTTGGACACGGTGGGGTCCGAGAGGTTCTCCGGGCCGATGATGGAGAGGTCGAAGAGGGTGGTGAGGATGCCGGGCTCGCCGGAGGGGTTTTCGATCCACTGACCCGACTCCGGGTCCTTCTCGAACTCCACACCGTCGATCCTGCGCGTCTCGAACGGAATCGTTGCGGAGAACCCGGAGTCGTTGATCTCGATGGTCCCCACCGTGCGATTGTCGCCGCCCAGCACTCCGTCGCCCTCGAAGGCCTGGCGCATGATGCTTGTTTCGGCGCCGGGGCTGTTCTTGATGGTGACCTCGCCGACGACGTGGGCGGCCCCGGCGGCGGTCATGGCCTGGGCGTATGCGGCGAGCACGCTGTCGTCGGTGAGGGGCTCGCCGATGGCCTGCGCCGGCTTCGTCGACGGCGCGGCGGTGGGCACGTTTGACGGCAGGGAGGGGGTCTGGAGGGAGGGCTGGACAGGGGCGACTATCTCGATGTCCTTGCCGTAGTCGGACAGGGTCATGGCGAGCTTCATGCTGCCGATGTCGCCGAGGCCCTGGGTGATCTGGCCCTCCGGCGGGGTGATCTGGCCCTCGACCTCGATCCTGGCGATCAGGTTGTCGGGCACCCTCACCCAGAACAGGTAGGCGACCTCGGCGCCTTCGACGTCGGCTGAGGCCTCGATGACGTAGTGCTCGACGCCGTCAATCGTTTCCTTCCTGGCGAGGGTGACGCTGCCGAGCTCCTCGATGTCCAGGTCGATGAACTCGGTGGGATTGGCGACGAGGGAGCTGGAGCTCTCGTCGATCGTCCACTCGCCGGTGGCCGGGTCCTTCAGGTACATCTTGTCGCCGGTGTCGACGATCTCGGTCTCGAAGGCGAGGAAGCCGAGGTTCATGCTCATCTTCGCCTGGACCATGTTGGGGGTCTTAAGGTCGCCGGAGATCTTGATGGGGAGCTCGATTTCGGCGCCCTCGGCTTCCACCGAGAGCACGACTTCCATCTCGAAGTGGAAGGCTTCAAGGGCGGAGGTGGACGTCACGGCGATTTCCAGCAGCTGTTCAGGGCCGTAGAGGTCTGTCGCCGACGTACCAGCGGGAGTCGCGGCGGGTTGGGGCGTAGGGACCGGGGTTGCTGTCGGCTCGGGCGTAGGGCTGGGGACCGGGGTGGGCGTCGGAGGGACCGGGGTTGCTGTCGGCTCGGGCGCGATTGTCGGAGTCGAGGTCGGAGCTGCAGTAGGCGCGACTTCCGAGCCGCCGTCGCTTCCGCATGCTGCGAACAGGATGATGGCGAGCATGGCGGCAACGAGCAGCGCCGCGCGTGGTCCGTAGGTAGTCAGGCCGCCAGTGTGTTCACGAAACATGCTCACCACCTCCACCCTGGGAATTGCGTCCAATTCCAGCCTAGCCCCGAATGGATACCGGCGCAACGATAATCGACGTCACGGTTCCGCGAATTCAGGTGGTGACGATGACGAGCCTGGGCCTGTCCGACAGGTCGCGGCGGGATGAGACGGCCCCCTGGGGGAAGGCCGCGGCGGCGAGGGCCGCGACGGCCGGGAGCCGGCGGGGGTCGATCTCCACGATCATTGCGCCTCCGGGCCGCAGCGCGGCGGGCGCCTGTGCGAAGAGGCGGCGCATTACGTCGAATCCGCCGGGGCCTCCGTCGAGGGCCGCTACGGGTTCGCGTCCGACCTCCCGGCCGAGTCCGGCTATTTCGCGGGTCATTACGTAGGGCGGGTTGGAGGCGATGACGTCGACCGGCCCGTCGAGGGGCTCGAGCAGGTCGCCGTGCCGCAGCTCGACGCGGTCGTCGACGCCGTGCGCCCGGCAGTTGTCCCCCGCGACGCGGAGAGCCGCCTGCGAAGAGTCGGTGGCGTAGACGCGGCTGCCCGGCAGGTTGACGGCGGCCGCGACGGCTATCGCGCCGCTGCCCGTTCCCACGTCTGCGATGGTGAAGTCCGGTCTACCGGCGCCGAACTCAAGGATGGCGTCGACGATTAGCTCGGTCTCCTGGCGCGGTATGAGTACGGCAGGCGTGACCAGCATGTCGAGGCCGTAGAACTCGCGGTGCCCGAGGATGTAGGCGAGGGGCTCGCCCCGCACTCTGCGTCCGGTGAGGGAGCCGGCGAGGTTGAGGGCGGCGGCGTCCTGTTCTTCCTGGAGCGAGGCGAAGAAGGCCGCGCGGTCGATGTCGAGGGCATGGCGCAGTATCACCTCGGACTCGAGAGCCGGGTCGTCGATGCCTGCGCGCTCGAGGCGGGAGCGGAGGCGCAACCATGCCGACTGCAGGGTCATTGGGGTTAAGGCGAGGGCCGGGGAGGGCGGGTTTCAAACCCGCCCTTACGTACGGAGTGGACTAGCGGGCCGTTTTCATGGTGGTGGCGTGGTAGGAGGAGGTGGCCCGGGGCGGAGTGGGTCACAGGCTGGACTCGCTGAGCTTGCGGCTCTGCTCGTCGGCGATGAGTGCGTCGATGAAGTCGTCGATGTCGCCGTCGCATACGAGGTCGAGGTTGTGGCTGGTGAGCGAGACGCGGTGGTCGGTGACCCTGTTCTGGGGGAAGTTGTATGTGCGTATCTTGGCCGAGCGGTCGCCTGTGCCGACTTGGGAGCGGCGGGCGTCGGTGATCTCCCTCTGCTGCTTTTCGATCTCCATCGCAAGGAGGCGCGACCTGAGGACGGACATGGCCTTCTGCTTGTTCTTTAGCTGGGAGCGCTCATCCTGGCACACGGCCACGATCCCCGTCGGCGTGTGGGTGATCCTGATGGCGGTGGCGACCTTCTGGACGTTCTGTCCGCCGTGGCCGCTGGAGTGGAAGACGTCGATCTGGAGGTCGTCGGGGTCGATCTCGACGTCGACTTCCTCGGCCTCCGGCAGTACCGCGACGGTGGCCGCCGAGGTGTGGACGCGGCCGCTGGACTCGGTGACGGGCACGCGCTGCACCCTGTGCACGCCGCTCTCGTGCTTCAGGCGGCTGTAGGCGCCGCCGCCCTCTATCTTGAAGACGATCTCCTTGATGCTGCCGAGGCCCGACTCGTTGCTGTTAATGACGTCGATGCCCCATCCGCGGCGCTGGGCGTAGCGGTTGTACATCCGGTACAGGTCGGCGGCGAAGAGGCCGGCCTCGTCGCCGCCCGTGCCGGCCCGCACCTCGACTATGACGTTCTTCTCGTCGTTGGGGTCTTTCGGCAGGAGGGCGACGCGCAACTCGTCTTCGAGGGCCGCCCTGCGTTCCCTGAGCTCAGCCACCTCCTCGCGTGCGAGGGCCGCGATATCGCGGTCGGACTCGTCGCGTGCGAGGGCAGTCGTCTCCTCTATGGCCTCCGCCACTTCCCTGTACTGGGAGGCGAGTCCGGCGACCTGTCTGAGCGAGGCGTGCTCCTTTGCGAGGTTCTGGACGCGCGCATAGTCGGTCGAGATCTCGGGGTCGGCCATGAGCCTCTCGATTTCGTCGTAGCGCCTTTCTACGGAAGCGAGCCTGTCTAACATTTGCGGTTGCTCGTGGAACCAAGTTAGGAGTGAGGTCAAGTATAGCAGGAGGGGGGAGGGTAATTGACCGGCCAGGTTGGACGGCAATAGAATCCGGAAAAGCAGAACGATCAGGAGCAACCGTGATGACTAATGAGACGGTGAGGGTTGCGGCGGTGGCGATGCACAGCGAGATGGGGGAGCCGGAGGCGAACCTGTCGCGAGTTGAGGAGTGGACGAGGAAGGCCCACGCGGAGGGCGCGGCCTTTGCGCTGTTCACCGAGGAGTGCATCACGGGTTCGATGAACAAGTCGGACCTGACGGTGGATGAGGTCCACGAGATCGCGCGGCGGGCAGAGCGCATGGCGCTGCCGTTCCTAGAGCGCATATGCGCTGAGCTGGATATGACGCTGGTCGTGGGAACCATCGAGTCCGTGGGCGGCGGGCTGAAGAACAGCGCCTACATCGTGGGGCCTGAGGGACACCTGGCGACCTTCTCTAAGGTGCACCTGCCGGGCAGGGAGAACGACTGGTTCACCCCCGGCGACACCCTTCCGGTGGTGACGTCGCAGGGCTGGACGTTCTCGATGGGCATCTGCTTCGACGCGCGGTTCCCGGAGCTGTTCCGGACGGCGGCGGGCCACGGGGCCGAGTTCTTCCTGCTGGCGGTAGGCTCAAGCGGCATAGACGAGCTGATAGGCCCGGGCGGCGACCAGACCGAGCAGGCGAAGCGCCACAGGGACCTGTCGATGAAGTACATGCCTTCGCGGGCAGTGGATAACGGCATGTACATCATCAAGGCAAACCAGTCGGGCAAGAGCGGCAACGCGTGGTTTCCGGGGCTGGCGATGGCGTTGGACCCGGAGGGCGAGCTGATCGCCGAGCACCTGCCGGACGAGGGCATGATCGTGGTGGAGGTGTCGCGGGAGGCGATACGGAGGGCACGGGCGTCGATGTCCTGCACGGTGGACACGGCGAGGCCTGAGGTTTACGGCGAGCCGGTGCTGGTCGGGTAGGCAGCCGTTCCGAAGAACGACGCGGCGCAAGGGACTAGAGGCTAACAGACTGTTTCTGAGCTGTACGTGCTGGTTAAGGTGCGGCCAGGGCCTGGAGCAGCTCGGCCCTGGCCAATTCCTGTTGCTCGCTCCGCGCCAGATCCCGCAGGGCTAGCTTGCCCGATTCGAGCTCCCGCTCGCCTATGATGACCGCGTGGGTTGCCTTTATGGAGGATGCGTAGCGCATCTGGGCCCTGAGGCCCCTTCCGGAGGGCGCGAGCACAGCCGCGAGACCGCGCGAACGCATCTCCGAGCTGAGCGCGAACGCGGCCTCCTTTGCCTCGTCGCCGACGTGGGCCACGAGGACCTTGGTACTCGGGGACCCGGGGGCCGCAACGGCCTGGGCCTCCAGGTTCAGGATGATCCGCTCGATGCCCGTGGCGAACCCGATGCCGGGCGTGGGGCTGCCGCCGAGCTGCTCTATCAGCCCATCGTACCTTCCCCCGGCCAGGATAGTTCCCTGGCTTCCCCCGCCCTCAGGGACTATCTCGAACACGGTCCTGGTGTAGTAGTCGAGGCCGCGGACGAGCCCGCTGTCCAGCTTGTAGGGGATGCCGAGCTTGTTGAGCCATCCGAGGAGGTCATGCCAGTGGCCGGCGCAGTCCTCGCAGAGGTAGTCGACGCTGCGAGGCGCGGAGTCGATGCCGGGCTGGCACGGCTCCTCCTTGCAGTCCAGCAGCCTCAGGGGGTTCGAATGTAGGCGCCGCCTGCAGTCCTCGTGCGCGAGGTTTTGCTGTTGTGACTCGAAGTAGGTTCTGAGGGCATCGATGTACACGGGGCGACAGGCCGGGTCGCCGATGCTGTTGAGCAGCAGGGTCAAGCCGGTCAGCCCAGCGCCCTTCAGCAGGCTCCAGCCAAGCTCGATTATCTCGGCGTCCACGGCCGGGTCGCCGTCGCCTATAGCCTCGGCGCCGAACTGGTGCAGCTCCCTGTACCGGCCGGCCTGGGGGCGGTCGTACCGGTACATGGGGCAGATATAGTGGAGCCTGACGGGCTGGGACCTGTTGTGCATGCCGTGCTCGAGGTAGGCGCGGCAGACCGGGGCCGTTCCCTCCGGACGCAGGGAGAGGAGGTCGCCGCCCCGGTCCTCGAAGGTGTAGGTCTCCTTCTCGACTATGTCGGTCGTCTCGCCTACTCCCCTGACGAAGAGGCCCGCGTCCTCGAAGGTCGGGGTGTCGATCCTGTCGTAGCCGAAGGTCTCTGCGGCGCGCGATGCGGCGCCTTCGACGAAGCGCCAGTACGGCTGGGCCTCCGGGAGCAGGTCCGTGGTGCCGCGGGGCGCCTGGAATGTCCGGTTAGTCATCGTGCCGGGTGCTCCGGAGCGGGGTTGTTCGGACAACTAGAGTAGCATACTGGCGCAGGCTTGCCGCGCATCGCAAGCAGCGGGAATTGCTGTGTTATGATGGCAGACGACGGGACGGAGACACATGGGTCTCCTCGAAGATTGCCGCCGAAGCCGGCGGTGCGGAACTGGATAGCCAAGATGGCCACTCGAACCGAATACTACGGCGCCACCGCCCGCGACTTCATGTCCAGGGCCTGGGACTACCTTGCCGAAGACGACCTGCTGCAGGCCTCCGAGAAGGGCTGGGGCGCGGGCGCGCAGGCCGTCAAGGCCGCCGCTGAGTCTCGCAGCTGGCCACACAAGAACCATGGGCACCTGTTCACCGCTGTCGACCGCCTAGGCGACGAGACCGGCGACCAGGAGCTGAGGGTCCTCTTTCACTCCGCCAACTCTCTTCACACCAACTTCTACGAGGGTTGGATGACCCGCCAGGCGGTCGAGGCAGGGCTCTCCCAGGTCGGCCGGCTGGTGGAGAAGCTGGCGCCGCTGGCCGTATAGGACGTCTCCCCGCAGCGCCAGCCCGCCACATATGAGCCGTTGGGACTGAGGAGAGAGCCTTGGACCTGGTTGAGAGCCTGATGACACGGGCATCCGAGTACCTGCCGGAGGAGCGCGTCAGCGACGTGCGCCGGGCATACGCATTCGCGGAGAGGTGCCATGCGGGGCAGGTACGCAAGTCCGGCGATTCCTTCATCAGCCACCCTCTCCAGACCGCCCTGTACCTCGCCGACATGAAGATGGACGCGGACACTTTGTCGGCCGCACTCCTGCACGACGTGATTGAGGACTGCGGCGTGGCCTACGAGGAGTTGGACAACAGATTTGGCGGGGAGATCGCCAAGCTGGTGGACGGCGTAACCAAGCTGAATAACACCGACCTGCTCTCCGAGGTGCCGGAGCTGGAGCGCCCCGAGGGCTCGCAGGACAACCAGGCGAGGGCCGCCACGGTGCGCAAGATGCTGATGGCCATGGCGGAGGACGTCAGGGTCGTCCTGATCAAGCTGGCTGACAGGCTGCACAACATGCGGACCCTGAAGGCCCTGGGCGAGGACCGCAGGAAGACAATCGCCCAGGAGACGCTCGACATATACGCACCCCTCGCTCACAGGCTGGGAATATGGGAGATCAAGTGGCTTCTCGAGGACCTCTCGTTCCAGCACCTGGAGCCCGAGAAGTATATGCAGATAGCGGAGCTGGTCAGCTCGAAACGCAAGGAGCGGGAGGCGTACATAGAGCGGGTCAAGTCCACCCTCGAGGCCGCCCTGGTGGAGAACGGCCTGGGCGCGGAAGTGAAGGGGAGGCCCAAGCACTTCCACAGCATCGCCAACAAGATGGCGGCGTACCAGGCCCAGAACAAGAAGGTAGACGAGATCTACGACCTCTTTGCCCTTCGCATCCTCGTAGATGACGTCAAGGACTGCTACACGGCGCTTGGGGTGGTCCACGCGATGTGGCGTCCTCTTCCCGGGCAGTTCGACGACTACATAGCGAATCCTAAGGACAATCTCTACCAGTCTTTGCACACAGCCGTGCTATGCGAGGATGCCTCGCCCGTCGAGATACAGATACGCACGTACGAGATGCACCGGCTCGCGGAGTACGGCGTAGCAGCGCACTGGCTGTACAAGGAGGGCGAGCCGGCCGACGAACAGTTTGAGAAGAAGATGACCTGGCTCAGGCAGCTCCTGGAGTGGCAGCGCGACGTCAGCGGGGCGGAGGAGTTCGTCGAGTCCCTGAAGACGGACGTGTTCCAGAACCAGGTGTTCGTCTACACGCCCAAGGGGGACCTGAAGGAGCTGCCGACGGGCTCGACGCCCCTAGACTTCGCCTACCGCATACACACCGAGGTTGGCCACAGGTGCATAGGGGCAAAGGTGAACGGGAAGCTGGTTTCGCTCAATTCCCAGCTGCAGAACGGCGACACGGTGGACATCATGACGAGCAAGACCGTGCGCGGGCCGAGCATGGACTGGCTGAACCCGAATCTCGGCTACATCAATACCACGTCGGCCCGTGTGAAGGTGCGGCAGTGGTTCAACCGCCAGGCGCGAAGGGCCAGCATACAGCGGGGACGCGACCTGTTCGTCAAGCAGCTTCGGAGGCTTAGCACGGACCTGGACGACGGGGAGGTCGCCCAGGCGATGGGGCTGGACTCGACCGACGATTTCTTCGCTGCCCTGGGCGGCGGCGTCATAACCATATCGGACGTCGTCAACAAGCTTTCGATCCAGGAGGTGACACCGCAGCAGGACCACCTGGTCGCGCTTCCTGCCACGGGGCCAGCGTCCGGCATCCAGGTGCTCGGTGTGGGCGACCTCCTTACCCGGATGGCGCAGTGCTGCAGCCCGATACGGGGGGACAAGATAACGGGGTACATCACCCGGAACAGGGGAGTGACCGTACACCGCGAGACGTGTCCGAACATCGTGAACGAGAGCGAAAGGGAACGGCTGGTGGAGGTCACCTGGGGGCAGACGCAGACGCTGTACCCCGTGCGAATCTCGATAGAGGCCTGGGACAGGGTGGGCCTGCTCAGGGACGTGACATCGTTGGTATCGGAAGAGAGGGTGAACATCGCCGCGTGCGTCTCCGAGGAGTCCGACGACATCAGCGTCATCTCCCTCACGGTGTACACTGATGGGATAAACCAGCTCAGCCGCCTCTTCTCCAAGCTGGAGGGCGTCGAGGGGGTAATCCGCGTAATCCGTGCAAAGTCGCTGTCACCGGCGGCTGCATCCCGGTAGGCGGACGTAGTAGACTATTAGGGAACAGCCACGGAGGATCAGAGAAAGTTGCCAGCAGACCGTTCAGCAAGAGTATCCGAGAACAGGCGAAGGATGAAGGCGCCCCTTCGCTCGAAGGCCAAGACGCTCGTCACCAAGGCAAGGCGCCACATAGCTGACGACGAGATAGAGCCGGCGGAGTCGGTCGTCCACGAGGCTGTGGTGGCCCTGGACAAGGCCG
The DNA here is from genome assembly GCA_965204975.1 of Dehalococcoidia bacterium. Taxonomy (GTDB): domain Bacteria; phylum Chloroflexota; class Dehalococcoidia; order Lucifugimonadales; family CAJWER01. The sequence goes on along the minus strand of OZ242024.1, from coordinate 1,662,207 downwards.
CGCAAAAGGGTGCAATCCACCCGAAGAATGCGGCCCGGCGCAAGTCGCGGCTCATGCGCAGGCTGCATAAGGCCGGCGCCTCCACCTCATCCTAACCTTCTCCCGCCAGGGGAGAAGGGACTTCGCAAAACCCCCGCGGTCAGTCCCTTGACTCGAGGGCGGACTTCGCCGATTTGAAGAACTGGTCCATCAGCACGCGGGCGGCGCTGCCGATCAGTCTCTGACCCACGCGGGCGATTATTCCCGTGACCTTCGCCTCACCCTCCACGTCGAGGCGGGTGCCGCCGTTCTCCGGCGTGAAGGTGATGAGCCCCGTGCCCGAAGCCAACGATCCCGCCCGCTTCCCTTCGCCCGACATCCTGAACGAGCGGGTCTCTTCAACGTCGTATATCCTGACGGTGCCCGTGTAGGTGCCGGACACGGCTCCGACTCCCGTCTTCAGCTTGACGGCGTAGGACCCGTCGCCGGTCTCCTCCATCTGCTGGCAGCCTGGGATGCAGCGGGCCAGCAGGTCGGGGCTCATAAGCCCCTTCCAGACCCTTTCGGGGTCGGCTTCTATCTGGTATGTGCCTTCTATCTTCATGGCGGCCTCCTGGACTCGACGTGGACATCGTACTAGTTTCGCGGGGCCCGGTCATGCCCAGCTGCGGGGCACTTGACCCCAATAGGGGTCACAGATATAGTGTGCCGCACATCCGCCGGCGTGTGGGGCGTTGGTGGATTTCCGTAGCCTGGCTAGCTGCGGATTCCTGAATTTCACTCGCAGGAACGCGAAAGGAGGCAAGTCCCGTGAATGTCTTAACGAAGATCAACATCAACGGGCAGGACTACGAAGGCGAGATCGAAGCCCGTACTTTGCTGGTGCACTTCATCCGGGATGTAGCAGGCCTTACCGGCACCAAGGTCGGATGCGACACGAGCCAGTGCGGCTCGTGCACGGTCCACATGGACGGTGTCGCGGTCAAGGCGTGCACGGTGCTGGCGGCCCAGGCTGACGGCTCGTGCGTGACGACCATCGAGGGCCTGGCTGACGACGGTGACCTGCACCCGCTGCAGGACGCATTCTGGGCCAAGCACGGCCTGCAGTGCGGCTTCTGCACGCCGGGCATGATCATGGCTACGTCCAAGCTGCTCGAGTCCAACCCGAGCCCCAGTGAAGAGGAGATACGGCACGGCCTGGAGGGCAACTTCTGCAGGTGCACGGGTTACCAGAATATCGTGCTGGCTGTAGGCGAGGCCGCCAAGGAGGTGGCGCAATGACAACCAGGATATTCAGCTCTGGAATACGTCGTCGCGAGGACCCGAGGCTAATCACGGGCCGCGCGACCTACACCGACGACGTGGTGCTGCCGGGCATGGCCCACGCGGCGATCCTGCGCAGCCCCCACGCACACGCGAAGATCACGAGCCTGGACACGAGCGCAGCGGCCGCGGCGGACGGCGTGGTTGCCGTTTACACGGGCGCGGAGGTGAACGCGGCGCTCGCCCCCGTTCCCTGCGCGTGGCTGCTGCCGGACTCCGACCTGAAGACTGTCGATCATCTCCCCGTCGCAAACGACACAGTGAGGTACCAGGGGGATGCGGTCGCGGTGGTGGTAGCGGAGAACCGCTACGCAGCCGAGGACGCGCTGGAGCTCATTGAAGTCGACTACGAGCCGCTTCCGGCGGTCGTCGACCCCGAGGAGGCGATGGGCGCGGATGCACCGCAGCTCCACGAGGACGCGCCTAACAACCAGGCATTCAACTGGGTGATGGTTGGCGGCGAGGACTCGGACGAGGCGTTCGCCGGCGCGGACGTAGTGGTCAAGGAGAGGATTCTCCACCAGCGCCTGATCCCGAACGCGATGGAGCCGCGCTCCGCGGTTGCCCAGTATTCGCAGGCCGCCGGCGAGCTAACTCTCTGGTCGACTACCCAGAACCCCCACATAGTGAGGTTCCTCACGTCGGTCGTATCCGGCGTGCCGGAGCACAAGGTGCGGGTCATCGCCCCCGAGGTGGGCGGCGGGTTCGGCAGCAAGATCCCCTACTATGCGGACGAGGCTATCACGGTATTCTGCTCGATGCAGACGGGGCGGCCCGTGAAGTGGACGGCGACGCGTAGCGAGGGGTACCAGTCGACGATTCACGGCAGAGACCACGTCGAGGACGTGGAGCTTGCCGCGGACAGCTCCGGCAAGATCAAAGGCATCCGCTCGACGGTCTACGCCGGCATGGGCGCTTACCTGTCGACGGCGGCGCCGGGCATCCCGACGATCCTTCATGGCCTGATGTACGCGGGGACTTACGAGATACCGAGCGTGAAGGCCGACGTGTACGGCGTCTTCAACAACGCCGTGCCGGTCGACGCCTACAGGGGCGCGGGGCGGCCCGAGGCGATATTCCTGGTCGAGCGGATGGTCGACAAGCTGGCCAACGCGCTGGACAAGGACCCGGTCGAGGTCAGGCGCAACAACCTGATACCGGCGTTCGAGGACGGCCACGACGTGTCGACCGGCCTGACCTACGACAGCGGCGACTTCGCGTCGACCCTCGACATGGCAACCGACAGGGTTGGCTACGACGACCTTCGCAAGGAGCAGGAGCGCCTGCGGGGTGAGGGCAAGTACATCGGAATCGGCGTAACGTCGTACGCGGAGATATGCGGTCTTGGCCCGTCGCAGGTCGCCGGAGCCATCGGGTTCCAGGGCGGACTGTGGGAGGGCGCGATAGTGCGGTTCCACCCGACCGGCAAGGTCACGGTGGCCGTCGGCACCTCGCCGCACGGACAGGGTGAGGAGACGACGTTCGCACAGGTCGTTTCGGACGCGCTGGGCGTCGAGGTGGACGACGTGGAGGTGCTCCACGGCGACACGGACCAGACGCCGATGGGCTGGGGCACGTACGGCAGCCGCACGACAGCGGTGACCGGAGCCGCTCTGGCCCTCGCGACGCGTAAGATCAAGGACAAGGCGACCCAGCTCGCGGCGCATCTGCTGGAGGCCGCGGTGGAGGACATCGACTACGAGGACGGCAAGTTCTTCGTCCGAGGGTCGCCGGACCAGGCCAAGACGATACAGGACATCGCCCTGATGGCGAACGTGGCCTGGGACATGCCCGAGGGCATGGAGCCGGGACTGGAGGCGTCGACCTTCTACGACCCGCCCAATTTCACGTACCCCTTCGGCACGCACATAGCCGTCGTGGAGGTGGAGAAGGAGACGGGGGCGATCGAGCTCAAGCGGTACGTTGCGGCCGACGACTGCGGGCCGCAGATCAACCCGATGATCGTGGAAGGCCAGGTGCTGGGCGGAGTCGTGCAGGGCATCGGCCCGGTCCTCTGCGAGGGGGCAGTGTACGGCGACGACGGCCAGCTGCTGACGGGCTCGATGCTCGACTACGCGCTCCCGAGGGCCGACATGTTCCCAGAGATCGAGACGATGAGCACCGTAACCCCATCGCCGCATCACCCGCTTGGTGTGAAGGGCGTCGGGGAAACCGGCACCATCGCCTCGACGATTACCGTCTACAACGCCGTGATGGACGCCCTGAGGCCGTTTGGGGTCGACAAGGTCGACATGCCCCTGACGCCGGAGAAGGTCTGGCGGGCGATCCACTCGAACGGAAAGGAGTAGCCCATGTATCCGGCAAACGTAGCCTATCACCGCGCGAGCTCTGTCGCCGAGGCATTAGAGCTACTGGCTGACAACGAGGACTCGAAGCTCATTGCCGGCGGGCACAGCCTGATCCCGCTGATGAAGTTGAGGCTTGCCACGCCGACAGCGCTCATCGACATAGGCGGCATAGACTCGCTCAAGGGCACCAGCTGCGGGGACGGTTCGGTGCGCATCGGCGCGCTGACCACCCACTCGACGCTGGCGTCCTGCTCGGACCTGCAGTCGTGCTGCCCGTTGGTGTCGGAGGCCGCGGCGCTCATCGGCGACCCTGCGGTCCGCAACCGGGGCACCATCGGCGGCAACCTGGCCCACGCGGACCCGGCGTCGGACCTGCCGACGGTGGCGGTCGCGCTGGGGGCAACGATCCAGGCAACCGGGTCGAACGGCGACCGGTGCATAGCCGCCGGCGACTTCTTCGAGGACCTGATGACGACGGCCCTTGGCGACGACGAGGTGATGACATCCGTCGAGGTACCGGAAATACAGGATGGCCAGGGGACGGCGTACGCCAAGATGCTGCATCCCGCCTCTCGCTATGCGGTGGTCAGCGCCGCGGCAGTGGTGACGGCTAGCGACGGGAAGTGCACGGGCGCCAGCGTCGCGGTTGGCGGCGTCGAGGCGAAGCCGGCGAAGGCCTGCAGCGTCGAGGCGGCCCTGCTCGGAAGCTCGCTGGACGCGTGCTCGATCGAGAGCGCGGCGAAGGCCGTCGCGGACGACCTGACGGGCGACGCCATGGACGACGTGTTCGCGTCAGGCGAGTACAGGCGGGCCATGGCCGAGGTGTACGTGAGGCGGGCCCTCACGTGCGCCGCGGAACGGGCAGGATAGCGGCGCAAGTCACAGAGCCAGAACGGACGATTTGGAGCACGAGCCGGGCCAGCCCCGGCTCGTGCTGTTTGTGAGACGGACGCCAGGACACTTGGGCGCGTCGGGCTGCGTTTGCGTTCACACAAGTTGATTTGGGGCCTGGGCGACCTTAGGATACCTGGCAGGGACGAAGACACCGGAGATAGACATGGAACAGAATGTGGCGGCTCCGTCGACGATAGACGAGCTGCAGGGGTTGCTTGCGGAGCAGCTTTATATCACGGACCGGGGGCTGGCGATCTCGATCTTCCTGGCGTTGAAGCTGGGGAGGCCGCTCTTCCTGGAGGGAGAGGCGGGCGTCGGCAAGACGGAGGTGGCGAAGGTGCTGGCGTCCGGGCTCGGGCGCGACCTGATCCGGCTCCAGTGTTACGAGGGCCTGGACGTCAACAACGCCGTGTACGAGTGGAACTACGCGCGTCAGCTCCTCGAGATCCGTGTGCTGGAGGCGGCCGGAGAGGTGGACAGGGGCGCGATGTCAAAGGAGCTGTTCACCGAGGATTTCCTGATCAAGCGCCCGCTACTGCAGGCGATAGAGGCTAGCCGTGACAAGCCGCCGGTGCTGCTGATCGACGAGATCGATAGGGCCGACGAGGAGTTCGAGGGGTTCCTGCTGGAGCTGCTGTCGGACTTCCAGATCACCATCCCCGAACTAGGGACGTTCAGGGGCGATTCGCCGCCCATCGTCGTGATCACTTCGAACAGGACGCGTGAGGTCCACGACGCGCTGAAGCGCCGCTGCCTGTACTTCTGGATCGACTACCCGGACTTCCAGAAGGAACAGCAGATCGTCGTGTCGAAGATGCCGGACGCGCCGCGCAAGCTGGCGGGGGAGATCACGGCGTTCGTGCAGGAGCTGCGCGACGGCGAGCTGTACAAGGTGCCGGGCGTCGCCGAGACGCTGGACTGGACGGCGGCGCTGGTGGCGCTGAACGAGAGGAAGCTGGACCCGTCGGTGATCGACGACACGCTGGGCATCCTGCTGAAGTACCACGAGGATATCCAGTCGGTGCGGGGCGAGCAGGTGCGGGCATTGCTGAACCGGTCGGCCAACCGGGGAACTCGCAGGGGCGGCCGCAGGGGTTGACCTGGAAAAAGGACCGATGAACGGGGACGGCGGGCACTTCCTGCATAACCTGCTGCTTTTCGGGCGGGTGCTGAAGGAGCTTGGGCTGGACGTCCACTCGGGGCGGATGCTGGACGCCGTGGCGGCCCTGGAGCTGGTGGGCGTGCGCAGGAAGCGCGATTTTCGGAGCACGCTGCGGACGGTCTTGGTTCACCGGAAGAGGGACCTGGAGCTGTTCGAGGAGGCGTTCGACACCTTCTGGAGGGCGCCGAAGGACAGGCTGACGACGCTGGACCTGCGCTCCATCGGCGAGCAGCGCAAGTTCAGGCAGCCCCAGGTCGCGCCGCCGTCCGCCGGAGGCGTGGGCGGTGACGACGGGGATGCAGGGGACGGCAGCGGTCAGCACGTCGACCTGACGCGCACGTACAGCGCCCGCGAGGTGCTGCGCCAGAAGGACTTTGCCGAGTTCACCATGCAGGAGGTGGATTCCGCCCGGCGGATGATGGACGACCTGGAGTGGGAGGTAGGCAGCCGCAAGTCGAGGCGCTGGACGCCCGGCACGGGGACGGCCATCGATCTGCGCAGGGCGGTGCGGCAGAGCCTGCAGTACGGGGGCGAGATGCTGGACCTTCCTCATCTCGAACGGCGGGAGAAGCCCAGGCGGCTCACGCTGATCTGCGACGTGAGCGGGTCAATGGAGCGGTACACACGGATGCTGCTTCACTTCATCCACGCCCTGGCCGACAACTGGGACGGCGTCGAGGCGTTCCTGTTCGCGACGAGGCTGACTCGCGTCACCGACAGGCTGTCCCACAGGGGCGTCGACGATGCGGTCGGCGAGGTGTCGCGGGCGGTGCCGGACTGGGCGGGAGGCACGCGCATCGGCGACGCGATCAAGACCTTCAACTACCAGTGGAGCAGGCGCGTGCTGGGCTGGGGATCGGTCGTGCTGATCATCTCGGACGGGTGGGACCGGGGCGAGCCCGAGCTGCTGGGCCGCGAGACGGCCAGGCTGCAGAGGAGCTGCCACCGGCTGATCTGGCTCAACCCGCTGCTGGGCTCGGAGACGTACGCGCCCCTGACGAGGGGGATGCAGGCCGCGCTGCCGTTCGTGGACGACCACCTGCCGGTGCACAACCTGGCGAGCCTGGAGGACCTTGCCGACCGCCTGAACCGGATCCCGCAGCACCGGCCCGCCAGGCGGCAGCGTCCTCCAATCATCCAGGAGGATGTTGCGGCGGCTCAGCCGTCAAGCCCCGAGGTCACTCCTCCCGGCAAGACTGACGCTCCGCCGGATGGCCCGCAGCCGACCTTCCGCCATCCACTCTGGGGTCGCCGCTAGCCAAGATCCGGCCGTATCCCGCGCTCCCGCTGTGTTCCCCAGCAAGGCCTACGGCGAACATCTGGGCGATTTTCGCTGTACAGGGTATTGACACGAACTCTCGTTCTGTTCTATGCTTGTTCTAATCACCAGTGATGAGGTGAGCCATGACCGTGCAGACGGTGGCCAGAGAGCAGATCGAGATGCCTGGGATGCCTGCCAGGAATCGGACAGGCGACAAGGTTATGGGGGGCAGTGTTGCGCCCGGGACGGTAGTGCTCTACATGGGCAATGTCCTGGGCGGTCCGAAGTGGGGAGAGCGGGGTGTGGTGAGGCGGTCGGACAGCCGCCGCGTCCTCGTGGACATGGGGCGTTCGGGCAAGTGGCACATCCCATATTACTTCCTTAGGTCGGCTAACAGGTCCCAGATTTCCGCGGCTTAGTCCGCCCCGGACCCAGCAAGGAGCATTTCTATGAACTTCCTGAATCGCCGACTGGCGGACCTCTTTACCCCTGCGGACGACGGCCGCCATGCCGCGGCTGCAGGGCTCCCCGATGTCAAGGTCAAGGTCGTGGGTGTGGGAGGCGCGGGCTGCAATGCCGTGGTGAGGATGGCGGCATCCGGCGTCTCCGACCTGGACCTGCTCGCAGTGAACACGGACATGCAGGCGCTGAGGGCCATCGACCGCGCGGCCACCTTCGCAATCGGGCCGGCGGTAACGGGCGGCATGGGCTCCGGGGGCAATCCCGACGTGGGCCGGAAAGCAGTGCGCGAGAACCAGGACCAGATCAGCCAGCTCTTCTCAGGCGTGGACATGGTGTTTCTTACGGCCGGCATGGGAGGCGGCACCGGCACAGGGGCCGCTCCAACCATCGCTGACATGGCGCGGAAGCGGGGGGCCCTCACCGTGGGCGTAGTCACAACGCCGTTTTCGTTTGAGGGCGACAGGCGCAGGGAGGTCGCTGAGCGGGGCGTTGAGGCGCTTCGCCAGAAGGTCGACACTCTCATCACGATCGACAACGACCGTCTCCTGGCGGGACTGGACGGCAGGGTTTCGCTGGAATCGGCCTTTCACACCGCGGACGCGGTGCTGCGCGATGGCGTCAGGGGCATATGGGATCTGATCGCCGTTCCAGGCCTGATCAACGTCGATTTTGCGGATGTCCGGTCGGTGATGCACAAGGGCGGCCCGGCATTCATGGCGATGGGGAAGGGCAGGGGACCATCGGCGGCGCACGACGCCGTACGGGACGCCCTCGCCAGCCCACTGTTCGACAGCCCGATGGCAGGGTGCTCAGGCGTGATCATGAACGTGCGCGGCGGGAAGGGGATGAGCCTCGAGCAGGTGGATGACGCCGCCGGGCTGATCAGGCACGCGGGCGGTCCCCAGACCCAGGTCATCTTCGGCGTCGTCAGCGACCCGAAGATGAAGGACAGGGTTACCGTTACGCTCGTGGCGACGGGAGTTGGGGAGACCTCGCTGGAGGAGGAAGTCGGCGTGCCGCCCGTCCTGACGCACGACGCCGACTCTCATGCGGTCAACGGGCCCGTGGCGGTCAACGGGCACGCCGAAGCCCTGGCGGGAGGAATGCAGAGGCTGGTCTAGGTTCCCGAGGCGTGTTCGGCCAGCAGGAGCGCCGCTATGGTCTTGGCGTCTCTGATATGCCCGGAGCGGATCATGTCCAGCGCCTCGGCCATGGGTACTGGGACGACTGTGATGTCCTCGTCCTCGTCCGCGGGGAGGTCGCTGTGCCGCAGGTCGCGGGCGACGTACGCGTGCATTAGCTCGTTGCAGAAGCCCGGAGTGGCCCAGAACTCTCCCAGCTTCCGCAGGTCGCCTGCTATACGGCCCACCTCCTCCTGTAGCTCACGCTGGGCGGTCTCGGATGGCTCCTCGCCGTCTTCCATTATGCCCGCGGGGGCTTCGAGAAGTGTCTCGCCCACGGCGTAGCGGTACTGCCTGACCATGAGTACCCGGCCGAGGTCATCGATCGGCACGATCACGACGGCCGGCCGGTGATCGACGACCTCGCGGACCGCAGAGCCGCCGCCGGCCAGACGCACCTCGTCGACACGCACGGAGACGACGCGGCCTTCGAAGAGCGACCTGCTGGAGAGCTGCCGTTCGGGAGGCGTGCTCACGGCGTCCTGGGGGGCGGGACCACACGGCCGCTTATGCCGAGACGCTGGGTCAGCGTGGCATAGAAGGACTCTGGAGGGTCCTTTCTGAGGAAGCTGGCTACGTACGGGCTCCGCTCGATGACGATGGTCTGGCCGGGCTCGATAGCGTCGGTCGAACCGTCGACGCTCAGAATGGCGTTTCTGCCCCTCTTGAGGGTGAGCTCGACGACGGACTCCTGGGAGACGACCAGGCCGGTCTGGAAGCTCATGTGGGCAGCAAGGGGCTGAATGACGATCTCCTTCGCCTCCGGGTAGAGGATCGGACCGCCGGCCGAGAGTGAATAGCTGGTGCTGCCCGTGGGCGTCGACACTATGACGCCGTCTGCCCGGTAGGTCGAAAGCATGACGCCGTCGATCCTGGTCTCGACGTCCAGGAGCCGCGGCGGCGACCCCCGTGTGACGACAACGTCGTTAAGGGCGTGCAGCTCTATACCGTCTGTGGAGCCGTCCGCCTGCTGCAGGGAAGCCTTGAGCATCATGCGGTGCTCGACGCGGGCCGAGCCGTCCAGGTATTCCGGAATCTTCTCGGCCGCGTCCTCGACGGAGAGCTCGGTGATGAAGCCCACCCTGCCCATGTTGATGGCAAGGATGGGGACCTGGTACTGGGCAACGCGACGTGCGGCCCTGAGTATGGTGCCGTCGCCGCCGGCGGTTATTAGGACCGAGGTCCTCCGGAGCCGCTCCAAGTCGAGGGCGACGTCCGAAGCGGCCGACACCCAGGACCTGTGCCTGAGTCCGAGGTCGTCGACCAGCGAATCGAGGAATCCCGCAGTGCGGGAAATCATGGGATTGTAAGCGAATCCGACGAGGTCCTTTGAGGGGGCTGCCGTCATAGCTCTGTTCTGGTTGCGGCTCTCAGCCCGGGCCGCTACAGCAGCACTGAGACGGCCGAGCGGGCGAACTCGATCAGCGGCGCAGGGTAGAGGCCGAATGCCAGGATGCCAGCCGTCGTCACCCCCAGCGCTGCGCCCACGGGCAGCGAGGCCGCTACGGGTGTCTCGTCCCTGGGGGTGGACAGCACCATGACCTTTATGACTCTCACATAGTAGTAGGCCGAGATGACGCTGTTCAGGACTCCGACGACAGCCAGCCAGATGAGCCCGGCGTTTACGGCTGCGCCGAATATGTAGATCTTCGCCATGAATCCCACCGTAGGGGGGACACCCGTAAGGGAGATCATCGAGAACGCCATGACCGTGGCCAGGAGGGGGGCGCGCTTGTACAGTCCCGCTAACCCCGCGATCTCGTCGGTACCCGTCCTGGCCGATACGGCGATAACGGCGGCAAAGGCCGCGAGATTCGTGACCGCGTAGCCGGCGAGGTAGAAGAGGACGCCGGAGGGTCCGGCGTCGGCCTCGCCCGAGTCGACACGGGCGGCGACCGCAGCCAGCCCGACCATGATGTACCCGGCGTGGGCGATTGTGCTGTAGGCCAGCATGCGCTTGATGTTGGACTGGGCGATGGCGATGAGGTTGCCGACCGTCATGGACAGGGCGGCCAGGACCGCGAATATCGCGCTCCACTCGAGGGAGAGCGACTCGAGGGGGAAGGCTATGTAGAAGACCCGCAGTATCACGGCGAATCCCGCTGCCTTGCTTGCCACGGACAGGAAGGCGGTGACCGAGGTTGGGGCGCCCTCGTACACGTCCGGCGCCCACATCTGGAAGGGGAAGGCGGTGATCTTGAACCCGAAACCGGCGATTATGAGCACCACTCCGAGCAGCAGGGCGTAGCTACCGAACGGCAGCTCCACGTCGAGCCCCGCCCCGGCTATCCTGGCCGCGATTTCGGGAAGGACCGTGCTGCCGGTGAAGCCGTACACGAGGACCATCCCGTACAGCAGGAGGGCAGAGCTTACGCCGCTGAGGATGAGGAACTTCAGGCCGGACTCGGACGAGCGGCCCTCGGGCATGAACGCGGCGAGGGCGGCGATGGGCAGGGCCGTCAGCTCGAGCGCCACGTATATGGTGATGAGCTCGACGGAAGATGCCAGGAGCATCATGCCCGACGTGGAGAAGAGGACCAGGGCGTAGAACTCCGCCTCGAACCTGCCGCTCCTTCTTGCGTATGCGCCCGACATCAGGACGACGGCCGCCGCGACCGGCACCAACAGGAGCTTGAAGAAGAGGCTGAACCGGTCGACCACGAGGGAGCTCGAGAAGAGTCCTTCATTGGCAATGGCGTCGCTACCGTCGAGGTCGAGCCAGAGCATCAGGCAGAGGGCGAGCGGCACGATCAACCCCACAAACGCCAGCGGGGCCAGGTAGTCCTTGCGGCGCACCACCAGGTCGAGGAGAAGCAGCAGGCCTGCGAGCGAGGCCATGGCTATCTCCGGCGAGAGCAGGTATATGTCGTGTGCTGTCATGTCTGCCTAGTTGTTGAGGGCGAGGAGTCCCGGTCCGGCCAGTGCTTCAGCGACCCTGGTCATCTCTGCGGCGAATGTGTCCGATATGATCGAAGGGTAGACGCCGACGCCTATCACCGCCGCCACCAGCACGAATATGGGCACCATCTCGGCGACTGTAGCGTCTCTCGTGTTGCCGAACCTCTCCTTGGCAGGGCCGAACATGGTCCGCTGGACCATCCACAGGATGTAGCCGGCGGTGATGACTATGCCGAAGGCGGCCAGGGCAGTCGCCCAGCTCCACGCCGGGAATGCTCCCAGGAAGACCAGGATCTCGGCGACGAACCCGCTGGTGCCCGGCAGACCCAGGGACGCGAGACCTGCCAGGAGGAAAGCGCTGGCCAGCACGGGCATCCGCGTAGCCAGGCCTCCGAGGTCAGGGATGTACCTGGTATGGGCCTTCTCGTACACGAGGCCCACGAGCAGGAACATCAGGCCCGTTATGGTGCCGTGGGTGAACATCTGCATGGCGGCTCCCGTGAGTCCCGTGGACGCCTCGGAGCCGGAGACCGCGGAGATGCCGATGAGCACGTATCCCATGTGGCTTATGCTGCTGAAGGCTATCAGCCGCTTCAGGTCGGTCTGCCTCAGGGTGACGACGGCGCCGTAGAGCACGTTTATCACGCCTAATATGGCGAGGGCCTGGGCGGCGTCGGATATCGTATCCGGGAACATCGTCACGGACACCCTGATCATCCCGTAGCCACCCATCTTCAGCAGCACGCCCGCCAGCATGACGCTGACGGCCGTCGGGGCGTCGGTGTGCGCGTCAGGCAGCCAGGTGTGGAGCGGGAAGATGGGCAGCTTGACGGCGAACGCGACGAAGAGCAGTGTGAAGAGGACGCCCATGGGGACTATGGGAGCGGCCGCGGCGATCTCCGCCGGCAGCTGGGTCATGTCGAAGGTCCCGGTCATGAAGAAGACGGCCAGTATGCCGACCAGCATGAACGCCGAGCCCAGGAAGGTGTAGATGAGGAACTTCATCGCCGAGTATTCTTTGCGCCCGCTCCCCCAGATGGAAATGAGGAAGAACATCGGGACCAGCTCCAACTCCCACAGCAGGAAGAAGAGCAGGAAGTCGAGGGCCGTGAACACGCCCATGACCGCCGTCTGGAGAATGAGCAGCCAGACGAAGTACTCGCGCACCCTGTGTCTGATGCTCCACGACGCGAACACCGCTGCCATGCCGAGCAAGCCGGTCAGCAGCACCAGCGGGGCGCTGAGCCCGTCGACGCCGAGGAAGTACTGCACTTCGAGCGACTCTATCGGAATCCAGTCCTCGATGCGGTCGACCAGCTGCACGCCGCCCTTGGCGGAGTCGTAGCGGAACAGCACAACAGCGCTGAGAGCAAGCTCCACCAGAACCGCGGCTCCGGCGAAGATGCGGACCATGCGGTCGCCCCTCACGAAGACGGCGATAACGACCGCCACCGCAAGGGGTAGGAATACGACTGTGGACAGCAGTCCTGTGAAATCGTTGCTCAACCGCTACCTCAGCAGAAGCACGACAGCGAAGATTGCGATGACGCCCATCGAGACGACGATCCCGTAGCCCTGCAGCTGTCCCGTCTGTACGTGGGCCATCGCCCGGCCCACGTTGCGCCCAAGATCGGCGACCAGCCGGACGACGCCGTCTACTATGGACTTGTCGGCCCAGTCCAGGAACTTCGCGCCCGCGCCGTAGAAGACGCGGCCCGTCAGGTAGGTCTCGTAGAGCTCATCGAAGTAGTACTTGCGCAGGAGCACGTTGTATGCGGGGCCCGCTCTCTCCCCCATACGCTCCGGTGAGAGTCTCCCGTCCGAGTACATCAGGTAGGCGAGGGCTATGCCGGCGACGGCTACGACGGTGGACCCCAGGGCGATGAAGATCGAGGGGTCCTCGGTCTTGGCGTGGAGGAAGTACGAGAGCCAGTGGATGGGCACTATTCCAATGTCGATGATCGGGTTCACGAGGAAGCCGGTCACTATGGACGCGATGCCCAGCACGACCAGGGGTAAGACCATCACGGATGGGGACTCGCCGAGGTGTACCTCGCCGTGGGCCTCGGCTTCGGGGTCGGCGTCGGACCCGCCCCTGAACTCGCCCCCGAAGGTCATGAACAGGGCCCTGAACATGTAGAAGGCCGTCATGAACACCGCGGCTAGGGCGAGCCAGAAGACCAGTTGCCCGACCGCGTCGCCTGAGTGGAACGCGCCGAGTAGTATCTCGTCCTTGCTCCAGAACCCCGCCAGGGGGAATATCCCGGCGAGGCTCAGGGCCCCAATCAGGAAGGTCCTGTACGTCCACGGCATCGCTTTCCGCAGTCCGCCCATATAGCGCATGTCGAAGGTGCCCGTGGCGTGGTTGACGCTGCCCGAGCCCAGGAAGAGCAGCGCCTTGAAGAAGGCGTGGGTGAAGAGGTGGAATATGGCCGGGCCGTATGCGCCGACTCCCAGTGCAAGCATCATGTAGCCGAGCTGGCTCACGGTCGAGTAGGCCAGCACCCGCTTTATGTCGTTGGCGACCAGCCCCATGGAAGCCGCGAAGACGGCGGTGAAGCCGCCGACGATTGCTACCACGGTCATGGCCGTCTCCGAGCTCTCGAAGAGCGGGAAGAACCGTGCGACGAGGAATACGCCCGCCGTCACCATCGTAGCCGCGTGGATGAGGGCGCTGACCGGAGTCGGGCCCTCCATCGCGTCGGGCAGCCAGGTGTGAAGCGGGAACTGGCCGGACTTGCCGACCGCGCCGGTGAATATGCCTATGGCGATCCAGGTCACGACGCCTGAGGCCAGCAGCCCAGGAATTGCCACGGCCTTGTGGATGTCCGCGATCTCCAGCGGGTTGAGGCCCTGGGAGGCGAAGGCGTCGACGTTGAACACGAGATAGAGGATGGCCAGCAGGAGGCCGAAGTCCCCGATGCGGGTGATGATGAATGCCTTCTTGGCGGCGACGGCCGCTGAGGGCTTGTGGTACCAGAAGCCGATGAGCAGGTACGAGCAGAGGCCGACCAGCTCCCAGAATACGTAGAGCTGGATTATGTTCCCCGCGAGCACGAGCCCGATCATGCTGGCCGTGAAGAGGGCCATATAGGCGAAGTAGCGGGCGTAGCCCGGGTCGCCGTGCATGTAGCCGATCGAATAGACCTGGACCATGAGGCTCACGCCGGTCACCACGACCAGCATGATCGCGGTCAGGGGGTCCACCAGCGCGGTGATGTTTATGACAACGCTGCCGACCTCGAGCCACTTGTGGGGCTCGAAAGCGAGGGCTTCAGGGTCGTTGATGACGGATACGAGCGCCAGGAGGGACAGGGCGAAGCTCGCACCTATTGTGAGGACCGTCAGGTATCCGGCGATGGACGGGTCCCTGTTGAAGAACGGCCGTATGACGAGCGCGACGAGCGCAAAGCAGCCCAGGGGCAGCAGGAAAATCAGCCAGACGGCCAGCTCGTTCATCATCTGCTAGAGCTTCCTCAGGATCTCGTCGGCCACGTGCTCGCGCCCCTTCGGCACCATTATCCGGTATGGGACGCGCTCACCCCAGGTGGTGATGTCTCCCTCGGGCAGTATCTTCGTGGGGAGGCCCTCCCACTCGAGGACGTTCTTCCACATCTCCGCCGTCATCAGGTTGGGCGCCTTCCGGTAGTCGGTATACATCAGTGCCTCATCTGGTTCGCGTCGGTCACGAAGGCGGTCTGGCGGCTCCGGTAGACCGCAATGACAATGGCCACGCCGAGGGCGACCTCCGCAGCAGCCACCGTGATGATGAAGATGGCGAATATCTGCCCTGTCAGCAGGGCTCCGGCTATCTCGCCGGCTGCCATTCCCGAGTCCGAAGCCAGTCCCGCCGGCACGACATAGTGGGACAGGGCCACGGCGGTGATGTTGACGGCGTTGAACATCAGCTCCAGCGACATGAGCACGGTGATGGCGCTGCGCTTGGAGAGAGCGCCGTACAGGCCGATGGCGAATATTACCGCGCCTACGAGCAGGACGTTTTCGAGGCTCACCCGCTGCCCCTCCGCACCAGTACAAGTGCGCCGACGATCGTCGCTAGCAGCAGCACCGAGGCGACCTCGAATACGAGGACGTAGTCCTGCAGCAACAGCTCGGCAATCGTGGGTATCAGGTCGGGCACGTCGCCGCTGGAGTCTCCCTCGACACCGGCCGCCGCTGCCGAAGCAGCCTCGGAGTTGGACAGCAGGTTCCAGTCGGTGTTGAGCATGGTGATGGAGGCCACTACGAGGAAGAGGATGGCGAGTAAGGCCGCGGGTATGCGGAGCATGTTGGACGGGTTGCCGTGCTCCACGTCCCTGGTGGTCAGGACGGCAAAGATGATCAGTACGGAGATCGCCCCGACGTATATGAGCACCTGCACGACCGCGAGGAACTCGGCCCTCAGCAGCACGAATAGCCCGGCGATGCTGAGGAACGCCGCGGCCAGGAACAGGGCGGCCCTGAACAGGTCGCGCGTCTGCACGACGGCTATGGACGATCCTATGGCCGACAGCGCTATTATCCAGAAAGCGATGTCGATGATCAGGGGCGTATCGGTCGCCATGCCGGCGGCTATCTCTTGGCCCACCGTTCCTCCTGGTCGTGAACGCTCGGCTTCTCGTGCCGCCCGGCATCCTGCCAGGCCACGTCGGAGTCCCCTCGCGGGTCGTTTTCGCGGCCCTCGAGTTGCGGGCGGAACCAGTTGCTCGGCCGCTTGGACGACGAGACCAGCCTGGCCTTGTCTATGACGAGGTCGTTCCTGACGTACCGGCCCTCCTCGAAACCGCTGCCCATGTGCAACGCGTCGTAGGGGCAGGCCTCGACGCACAGGCCGCAGAACATGCAGCGGCCTATGTCGATGTCGAAGACCTCCAGGCCGTACTTCTGGCCCTCCTGCATGGCCTCGCCGCTGGGATCGGTAACGATTTCGATGATGCCCAGGGGGCAGTACTTTGCGCAACTGGCGCAGCCCGTGCAACGCTCCTCGTACCAGGTGAACTCCTCGCCGCGGAAGCGCGCGTGCTGCGGGTACCTGTCCGGAATGCTGACGAGGCCGACGATGGACCTCAAGAACTGGCCGGGGCTGCGTAGGGCGAGGCCGACGACGTTGGTGCCGTTGTGCTTGGCCAGTCCCAGTGGGCCGACCTTCCTGTCGGGGTACTGGTGCAGCGTGAAGCGCCGGCTAGGCAGCACCAGGTTCTTGAGGGTCACGAGCATACCCTTGACCAGTCCAATGCCGTACATGGTCAGCCCCCCTCGGCCATGTTCGCCAGCGGGGATGGCACGGGCTCAGGCCTGCGCAGTCTCCCCTGGCCCAGCAGGTGCGCGAATACGACGATGGTAGCAGCGGTGACGGCCCAGTTGATGACCGCCATGACTATCAGGGAATTGGTCGAGATGACCCCGGCGTCGTCCTGGAAGACCTGCATCTCGATGGCGATCAGGAACATGTTGAGCAGGGACATGGGGAACAGACCCTTCCACGCGAAGGCCATGATCTGGTCGACGCGCAGCCTGGGCCAGGTGGCCCTGAACCAGACGAGGAAGCAGACGACCGCTATCGACTTGGCGACGAACCAGACTTGCCCGGGGATGGGATCGAAGCCCTTCGTCCCGCCCAGGAACAGGGCGGTCGCTATCACCGCCGTGGCGATGGGCGCGAGGAACTCGGCGAGCTGGAAGACCGCGAACTTGATGCCGCTGTACTCCGTGTGATACCCGGAGCCCAGCTCGGACTCGGCTTCTATCATGTCGAATGGCGCCCTGCTCATCTCCGCCGACGCGGCGGTCATGAAGACCAGGAAGCCCAGCGGCTGCGTCACCACGAAGAAGAGGCTCTGGCTGGCGACGATGTCCGTCAGGGCTAGGGAGCCCGCCGCCAGCGCTACCCCCACCAGCGCGAGGGCCATGGGCACCTCGTAGCTGATGAGCATGGCGACGCCCCTCATCGCCCCGAACAGAGCGTACTTGTTCCTGGAGGAGTAGCCGCCCATGAAGACGCCGAACGTGTTGATTCCCGTTACACCGATGATGAACAGCACGCCGACGTTGAGCTGGCCCAGGAAGCTGTTCTCGCCAAGCGGGATGACCGCGAAGACCAGCAGCACCGGAATAGCCAGGAACAGCGGGGCGATGTGGAACACGACCCGGTCGGCGGGCTCGGGCACCACGTCTTCCTTCGAGAGCAGCTTCAGGACGTCGGCGAAGGGCTGGAAGAGGCCGAAAGGACCCCAGCGGTTCGGGCCCAGGCGCGACTGGAACCTGCCCAGCGCCCGCCGCTCGAACCAGGTGTAGATTGCGCCGGACATCACGACGGCGTTGATGACCGCGAAGGCGAGTATCCCCCCGGCCACCAGGAAGGCCATCCATTCCAGCCCGCCCGGCACCAGGCCGACTACGATGTCGTATAGGTTCTCGAAGCTCATGAAGCCCCGACGCCTCCGATACCTGCCCGAATGTCCGCCATTGTACTACGCAAGGGCTGGGTCACTAGCGGTCGACCTCGCCCATGACGATGTCGGTGCTGCCGAAGATGATGATGAGGTCTCCCATCTTCCACCCGATCAGCAACTCCTTCAGGACGTTCATGTTGATGAAGGAGGGGGCGCGTATCTTGCAGCGGTAGGGGGAGATGCCGCCGTCGCTGACGAGATAGAAGCCCAGCTCGCCCTTGGGGGCCTCGACCGCGGCGTAGGCGTCGCCCGCCGGGGGCCTGATGAAGAAGGGCGCATCCTCCCTCACGGGCCCGTCGGGGATCTGCTCCACGCACTGCTTGATGATGCGCACGCTCTCGCGCATCTCCTGGATCCTCACGAGGTACCGGTCGAAGGTGTCCCCGGTCGCGCCGATGGGCACTTCGAACTCGAGGCGGTCGTAGATTTCGTATGGGTCGGCCTTGCGGAGGTCCCACTTCACGCCGCTCGCCCTGAGCATGGGACCGGTCACCGAATTGGCCACGGCCGACTCGTCCGTGAGTATGCCGACGTCGCGTGTCCGTGCGAGCACCACCTCGTTGCCGGTGATGAGACCCTCGAGGTCGTCGATGTATCCGGGCATGTCGCGTGTGAAGACGGCCAGCGAGTCCCAGAACTCGGGCGGCGCGTCCTGCGTCACCCCGCCCGGGCGCATGTAGCTGAGGGTGATGCGAGCGCCGCACAGCATCTCGAACATGTCGAGGATGCGCTCTCGCTCGCGGAAGCAGTACATGAGGGGCGTGCCCGCAAACGTGCCCAGCTCCATCATGAAGAACCCGGTCGAGATGAGGTGACTGGCTATTCTCTGCAGCTCAGCGGATATGACTCGTAGATACTGGGCGCGCTCCGGTACTTCTATGCCCGCCAGCTTCTCGACGCTGCGGACGTAGGCCTGGTTGTTCGTCATGCTGGCCACGTAGTCGAGCCTGTCCGTGAGCGTCACGATCTGCACGTACGTGCGCTCCTCGGCCAGCTTCTCGGTGCCGCGGTGCAGGTAGCCGAAGATCGGCTCGATGTCCAGCACTTCCTCACCGTCGAAGGTGACGCGGAGGCGGAACACGCCATGCGTGCTCGGGTGCTGCGGGCCCAGGTTTATGGTTACCGGTTCGGTCTGTATTGTCATAGTTGGGCTGTGCCGGGCCGCTACCTGATGAAGTCCTTCCTCAGGGGATGGCCCGGGAACCCCTCCCAGAGCAGGACGCGCTTCATGTTCGGGTGTCCCTCGAAGTGGATGCCCATCAGGTCCCAGACCTCGCGCTCCTGCAGCTCCGCCCCCTTCCAGATGCCCACGACCGAGTCGATAGCGGGCTCGTCCCTGCCGTACCGCTTCATCTTGATGACGGCACAGTGGTTCTTCCTCATGGACAACAGGTGATAGATGAGCTCGAAGTACTCGACGTAGTCTACGGCGGTGATCGCCCTCAGCGTGGCGAAGTCCAGCTCGGGGTCGTCGTGCAGGAAGCCGCCCACGGGGAGCAGGTCCTCGGGCTCGATCCAGACGTCCGTGCCGTTCCAGCTTACGGCGGCGCCTGGGTGCGCCTCGTTAATGCGCCGCGCGACTTCAGCGCCGTCGAGCTGCCGCATGTCTAGTGGCCGGCCGCCTGGCCCTGGAGCCGGTACCGCTTGATCTTCTCGTGGAGCTGCATGATGCCGTAGAGAAGCGCGTCGGGCCGGGGCGGGCAACCCGGCACGTACACATCCACGGGCACGATGTGGTTCACGCCGGGGACGACGCTGTACGACTCGTAGTAGGGGCCGCCGCTCGTGGCGCATACGCCCATTGAGATGACCCACTTGGGCTCGGCCATCTGCTTGTAGACGCGCTCGATGGCGGGGGCCATCTTCCACGTGACGGTGCCCGCGACGATCATCAGGTCGGCCTGGCGGGGCGAGGCCCGGAACGCCTCCATGCCGAACCGGGCGAGGTCGAAGCGCGACATGGCGCTGGCCATCATCTCGAAGGCGCAGCAGGCGAGGCCGAACGAGAGGGGGAATACGGACGACTTGCGCCCCCAGTTCAGGAGCGCGTCCACTGACGTGACGGCGAGGTTGCGTTGGAGGTCGTCGGGGACTTCGACGAGAGGCTCGGCCAGCGGCGAGGTGTTGGTCGCCTTGAGATTGTTGATGTAGTCGCCCTCGGCCTGGTCGACCTCGAGGGTGGTCGTGAAGAGGGGAATGCCGGCGCCGATGCCGGGTCCTCCGGGTTCAGGCGTCATGCTCAGGCCCACTCCAGCGCGCCCTTGCGCCATGCGTAGAGCCAGCCCACGAGGAGGATGCCGATGAACACGGCCATCTCGAGCAGGATGAAGATGCCGAACTCCCGCGAGAGCACGCCGAAGCTTGCGGCCCAGGGGAATAGGAAGACGACCTCCACGTCGAATATCACAAATATGAGGGCGATGGAGTAGAAGCGGAAGTTGAAGCGGTTCCAGGTGCCCGACATGGTCTCGAAGCCGCACTCGTAGATGCTGAGCTTTATGGCGTCGGGCTTGTTGGGCCTGACCCGGATGAAGGAGAGGAGCCAGGAACCTAGGAGCATCCCCGCGGGGATTGCGAGTGCGACCGCCATGAATATGGCGAGCAGGCCGTATTGGCGAAAGTAGTCGTCGACCATTCAGATCTTCCCTAGTTCGCCGGCAGGCTACCCGGCTGGCATGTACTTTACGACACCGCCCATCCGAAAGCAACCGCCGACCGGCTCGGGGAGCGGCACGGGTTGGCCTACTCCAACTCGACGTCGCCGCTTGCGCCGCCTGTCTTGCGGACGAGCCTGACGGATTGGACGGTCGTGCCCCTGTCGACGGCCTTGACCATGTCGTAGACGGTGAGCGCGGCGACGCTGACGGCCGTCAGCGCCTCCATCTCCACGCCGGTCTTTGCGGTGGTCGCGGCGGTCGCCTCGATCTCGACCGCCGACCGGGCCTCGTCGATCCGCAGGTCCACCGAGACCTTGTCCAGCGGCAGGGGGTGGCATAGCGGGATGAGCTCGGCCGTCTTCTTGGCAGCCATGATCCCAGCGATCCGGGCCACGCCGAGCACGTCGCCCTTCTCCATCGAGTTCTCTCCGACGAGCCGCAGCGTCTCGGGCTGCATCACGACGGAGCCTCTGGCCACGGCAACCCGCTGGCTGACGGCCTTTGCGCCCACGTCGACCATGCTGGCCTTGCCCTCGTCGTCGACGTGGGAGAGCTGGGAGCCTCCGCCGACAGGCGCCCTGGGATTTGACTGCTGGGTCGCCAGCCTGTCGGCCCTTTCGTTCATGGGATGGCCGGCATGTCCGCGAATCCATTGCCAGGACACGTCGCGTGCAGCCGTCTCCCGGTCGAGCTTCTCCCACAGGTCCTGGTTCTTTCTGCGCTTCCAGTTCTTCGTCATGGTGTTGACGACGTACTGGCTGTCGCTGTAGACGGTCACCTGGGCGCCGCTGGGTACGGACGCCAGGCCCTCTATGACGGCGGTCATTTCCATCCGGTTGTTCGTCGTCTGCTGTTCGCCCCCGCTGATCTCCAGCGTCTGCCCGTCCCGGAGGATTAAGGCGCCCCAGCCCCCCTTGCCAGGGTTCCCTGAGCACGCGCCGTCCGTGTATATCTCGATCATCGCCGGGACCTCCGGTCCATCGGTTGTGGCGACCATTGTAAGAGATGCGGGGCGCTCCCACACGCCGGGGGAGGTTGCGGTATCCTTACGGCACGAACAGCAACCGGTGGAGGCGGCGAAATGGAGCAACGGGACCGTGTCCGGTACAACCTGGCCTGGGGCGGCGCGACGACGGCGGCCCCGGAGCGCGACCGCAACCTGTCGGTGGGCGAGTACCTGAAGCGCCGGTACGAGAAGGCGCCGAAGTCTCTCGCATTCGCCGCGACCTCGGCGGGGGAGATGGAGGAGTGGAGAAGGACCTTCTCCGCCAGGCTGAGGGAGTGCCTGGGGCCATTCCCGGAGTCCTGCTTCCTGGATCCGGAGGTGATCGAGTCGGTCGACACCGGCCCGTACCGGCGCGAGAAGGTGCTGTACAACTCCGAGCCGGACATGGCGGTGGTCGCCTACGTCTTCGTGCCCAACGACATCGCGCCGGGAGAGCGGCGGCCCGGGATTCTCGCCTGCCACGGGCACGGCCACGGCAAGGACGACCTGGCGAACATCGATCATGGCGAACGGATCAGGCAGGCCCGCATCGCCGACCTGAACTACGACTACGCCCACCAGCTTGCCTTGCGGGGGTACGTGGTGGTCGCGCCGGACTGGCGGGCCTTCGGGGAGCGGGGCCTGGGGGGCAACTTCGGACAGAGGGACGCGTGCAACGTGTTCTTCATCAAGGGGATGCTCATGGGCGTTAACCTGCTGGCGCTGAACGTGTGGGACGCCCTCCGCAGCGTCGAGTACCTGCAGCTCAGGCCCGAGGTGGACCCCGGGCGGATCGGCTGCGTGGGACTTTCGTATGGCGGGACGATGACCCTGTACACGGCGGCCCTCGACGAGCGCGTCAAGTGCGCGGTCGTGAGCGGCTACCTCAACTCCTTCGAGGCGTACGCCGTGGGGATGGGGAACACCTGCGGTGCGCAGACCCCCCACGGCCTGCTGGAGTACGGCGAGTCATCGGACGTAGGATGCCTGATCGCGCCGCGGCCGCTGCTCATCGAGTCGGGAGCACAGGACGACGGCTTCCCGATCGAGGCCAGCCGGGAGGCATCCGCAGCGGTGAGGCGCGCCTACGAGGTGGCGGGAGTGCCCGACCGGTTCGACGTGGACGAGTTCGACGGCGGCCACCGGTGGAGCGGGCGCAAGGCCTACGACTGGCTCGACCGGTGGCTCCGCAACGGCGGCGAGCCAGTACCTTCCTCCTGAGGAGACGAGACTTTTGCACAACCGTCAATCCCGCGAAAGCGGGAATCCAGAGGGGTGGGGCGTGGGCAGGACAACGCCGTGAAGCAGGGGTTCGTGCTGCTGGGCATATTCGTCGCGGCCATATGGGTGCTGGCCGGCGTCGACTACCTGATGGACAACCGGCTGGCCGAGTACGGCATCGTTCCCCGCACCATGGACGGGCTGTGGGGCATCCCCCTCGCGCCCTTCCTGCACGGCGGCTTCGGCCACGTCCTGTCCAACACGGTCCCGCTGCTGTTGCTGGGCGGGCTCGTGGCGACGAGGGGCTGGCAGACCCTGCTGGGCGTGACCCTGTTCGTGGTGCTGCTCGGCGGGGCCGGCGTCTGGCTGGTCGCGCGCGGCGGCTCCCACATCGGCGCAAGCGGCCTCGTGTTCGGGTACTTCGGCTACCTGGTCGCGCGGGGCTGGTACGACAGGCGCATCGTCTCGATACTCATAGCGGTCGTGGTGATCGTGGTGTACGGCGGCCTGATATTCGGCGTACTGCCAACGGACGGCCGAGTGTCATGGGAGGGCCACCTGACGGGACTAATAGCGGGAGTGCTGGTGGCGAGGTTCGCGAAGCCGGGGCGTAAGGAAGAGGATGTGGAGGAGGAGCCGTCAACCCTCTAGCGGCGACGGGCTCTCGGTTAGAATGACAGGAGGAAGGTGACTATGACGACCGTGTCAGAGCTACAGAAGGTCATCCTGGGCCTGTCCGAGACAGAATACGCTGAATTGCGCGGCTGGTTGCTGGACGAGGACTGGGAGCGATGGGAACGGGAGTTCGACGAGGATGTGAGGGCTGGCAAGCTCGACGCTCTTGCAGATGAGGCGTTGGAGGCCAAGGCCAAGGGCGAGCTTAAGGATCTGAAGGACCTTTAGGTGCACAGGACGGGTCCACACTTCTGGCGCCGTTTCCAGGAGTTGCCCGCGCCCGTGCAACAGACGGCCCGGCGTAACTTCGAGCTCTTACAAGCCGCATGTCCTTCCAGACATGAGATCTTGTCACAGTGGGTGTGGTGAGTTCGTGAGGGTGAAGCGCTAGCGCCTCCTCGCCCAAAGCACCACACCCGCTGCTAGCAGCAGGACGACGATGCCGGCGGCGCCTCCTATGATGGGGAGGAGGCCGACGTTGCCTGAACTGACGCTGGCGCCCTCGGTGATTACGAGGCTGGTTGCGCCTTCGGGGAGGATTTGCAGGGTCTTCAGGAACTCGACTACGGCGGCCTGGTCGTCCTGTGAGAGGGCGGCGAAGCTGTCGCGGGCTTCCTGGGCTTCGCCGCCGTGGGCGAGGATGGCCTCGGAGATGAGCGTGGCCCTGCCGTGGTGGAGGAAGGGCGGCTCGCTGGCGAAACCCCACAGCTTGCGGGTCAGCCACTCGTCGGTGGGCACGCCGTCCTGGATTAGCACCTCGTTGTCGAGCAGGTCGCCCATCTTGTGGCGCTTGAGGTCGGTGAAGGCTGGCACGAGCACGCTGCCGTCGGGCTGGCGCTCCAAGTGGGGGCCAGGCCCCGCTACCGTGAGGTCGAACTGCAGGGGGGAGTTGACGTCGGTGGGCTGGAGCTTGCCGCGCGGGTTGAAGGGGCTGGGCTCGGCGAATATGGGGTTGTCGACCGGCAGCTCGGGGATGTGGCACGAGACGCAGTTTATGGACGAGAAGAGCTCGCGGCCCTTCTCGACCGCCGCCCTCGCTTCGGAGTCGGCGGGGAGGACCTGGCCCGGCACGGGCAGGGTCGCCTGGAACACGACGAGGGCCGTCATGTCGCCGCGGGTCAGCTCGTCGACGTAGCCGTCGCGGTCGAAGTCCACGCCGTCTCGGAACTGCTCCGAGGCCTGCATCCCGAAGTGGGAGTTCATCGCCTTCACGCCGAACTCGCGGAGGGAGACGACGACGCCCTTCTGCTGGAAGGGCCGTATCACCAGGTCGTTGTCGACGCCCTCCAGCTCGCTGAAGTCGATGGTGGCGTCGCGGTGGGCGGTGATGCGCCCGAAGCTGACGCCCTTGGTCACCAGATCGACCGTGACGTCGTTGCCGGTTCGGCGCGCCTCCTCGATGGCCTCCTCCGCGGTGGCCTTGAGCTCGACGGTCATCTCGCGCGCCAGCAGCTCGATCCAGCCGGACCCGAACAGGCCCAGCGAGCCCCTCTCGCTGCCGATGCTCATGAGGGTGTGGGTCTCGTTGTTGTCGCCGGGGCCGCCGTCGAAGGTGGCGAAGGGCAGCCGGTCGGCCAGCACGAAGACGTTGGCGGCGTTGCCGGCCCCGCCGCCGGCGCGGGGCGTCGTATGGCACTCCAGGCAGGTGTTGGCGTCGGGGGCGGAGATGCGGTTGAAGTTGTCGGGGAACTCGTGCCTGGGGCGCGGGTTGCCGATGCTGACGTTGTTCCGGCGCTCGACGTCGGCGGTCTCGGGCCTGCCCGCGCCGTCCAGGGTGTTGAAGGGCGCGCTGAAGAGCAGCTCGCCGCGGCGGATGATCTCGTCGATGGACAGGTCGCCGCTGCTGATCGCCTTCTGGTCCGTGTGCTCGGCGATGGCGGGCGCTTCGCCTATGGTGGGCGGCTCGGCTCCCTCCGCGGCCCCGCATGCGGCCAGGACGACGGCTGCGGCCGGTAGGAGCGCCGCGGCGATTATGATGCGCTTTGCATGGTCGATCATGGCTCCAAGATACCACCAGCGCGCGGATTCCGCCCCAACGTTCGGGCGTCAGTTCGGCTCGGTTATCGTGATCCTCCGGTTCGGCTCGACGGACGAGACGGTCTGGACCGCGCCGCTGGGCCACTGGACCACGATCTCGTCCACGATGTCCGCGTCGCCCAGGCCGAAGTGGGGCGGGACCATCGGGTGGCCCATGAAGCTGCGACCGCTCGCCACCTCCCGGACCTGGGACATCCCTCCGGCCTTAACCGTTATACGGGCGCCGATGCCGTCCCGGTTGCTGGTCGTGCCGACGGTCTCGACGACAAGCCAGCTGCGCTCGTACTCGCACCGGTTCCTGTACAGGGTCGTCTCGCCGCCCAGGTTGCCGATGTACAGGTCGAGGCAACCGTCGTTCTCGATGTCCAGGTAGCCCAGGCCCCGGCCCACGCCCGGGTCGTCCGCGCCGCTGACCACCGACAGGTTGTTGAAGGTGCCGTCGCCCTTGTTTCGCAGCAGGACGTTGTGCTGCTCGCGCAGGTAGCTGGGCACGTCGTCTACGCCGGGCAGCCTGAGGTAGCCGCTGACCATGTATATGTCCTCGAAGCCGTCGTTGTCGTAGTCGAAGAAGACCGAGCCCCAGGTCACCCGGTCTTCCGTGCCGATCTTGGCCACCTCGACGCCCGCCGGGCCGGCCATGTCGGTGAAGGACATGCCGTCGCCGTTGTTCCGCAGGAGCACCGTCGCGCCGATGTTGGTCATGAATATGTCGAAGTGGCCGTCGTTGTCGTAGTCGCCGACGGTCATGCTCATGCCGTAGATGGGTACGCCCGCGTTGGACTCGCCGGACACGTCGGTGAAGGTCCAGCCGCCGTCGTCCGACGGCCCGTCGTTGCGCCAGAGCACATTGGGCTGGACGTTCGGGCCCCAGTCGTTCACGACGTAGAGGTCCGGGTCGCCGTCCGAGTCGTAGTCGAGCCATCCGGGCTGGAACCCCGCGCCCCAGAGGCTGCCGATGGCCTCGCCGTACAGGTTCTTCTTGCGCGGCCCGGTGTCGCCGAGCATCGGGGTCACGTCGGTGAACGAGCCGTCGCCGTTCGCGTGGTAGAGGGCGACGATGCCAACTGCGAGGTAGAAGTCGCCGCTGACCAGCGTGTCGGGGTCCAGCTCCTTGAGGTGGCGCACCACCATCAGGTCGAGGAAGCCGTCGCGGTCGTAGTCGCCCCAGGCGCACCCGGACGAGCGGAGGCTCCGGTCGTCGTCGCCCACCTCGGCCTGGTCCGTCACGTCTGTGAACGTGCCGTCGCCGTCGTTGCTGAACAGCTTGCTGGTGCCGTAGTTGGTGAGGAAGAGGTCCTTGTCGCCGTCGTTGTCGTAGTCGGCCGCGCACCCGCCGTTGGAGTGGCCTTCGATGTCGTCGACTCCCGCCGCTGCGGCCACGTCGGAGAAGGTGCCGTCGCCGTTGTTGCGGAAGAGGGCGTTGGGGCCTATTGAGTCGGTGACGTAGATGTCCTCCAGGTCGTCGTTGTCGTAGTCGAACACGACGACGCCCGCGCCGATTGGCTGCACCTCGGTCTCGACCTCGTGGTGCCTGAACCGGACGCCCGCGGAGTCGGTCACGTCGACGAAGATGGTCTGCCGCTCGCCGCTCGCGGTCCTGCGCTGCCGGGTCGGGTTAGGCGTGGAGGTCTTGAGGACCGGCGTGGGCTCGACCGTCGGGACAGCGGTCGGCACGGCGGTAGGCTCTGCACCTCCCGCACAGGCAACGGCGGCGACCAAGGCCAGGGCGGCTGCGAGCGGCAGCACGACCCACAAGGGGCATTGGCGTAGTCGACGGAAGCGGTGCTCCATAGTGTAGGATTCTACAGCCGGGCGCGGTGGCGTGGAAGGGCGAATGATTGGGGTCGTACGGGGCAGGCTCTGCCTTCGCAGGAATCACCATGGCCTTGCCAAGGCCAGATAAGGGTATGAAAATGTCCGGCCTCGTCATGGCCGAGATGGGTGGCAGCGGCCCGTGCGAGAGGTTTTCGCCGAATTCTGTTCCAAATTGTTTCATGTCGTCCCACTTCCACCTTGTTTGTTCCTGGGGCTGTTGGGTACTGGAGCCTTCCATGCAGGTATAATAGCACTGTTGTTCTGTGGGGTCAAGCGGCCGCATGACCTCATTGTTTTGGCTGCCGAGCCGGGGGGGATTTAACCGCAGAGGGCGCGGAGGTCGCGGAGGGAAGAGGGGGATTTAACCACAGAGGGCACAGAGGTCACGGAGGGGAGAGGGGGATGATGGGGGATGGGGATGTGGAGCGGGATGTGGAGCGGGGATGGTGGGATGTGGAACGGCGATGGTGGGATGTGGAACGGGATGGTGGGATGTGGAACGGCGGTGGACGAATGTGGGGCAGCGGTGGACGGATGTGGAGCGGCGATGGACGGATGTGGAGCGGTGATGGACGGATGTGGAGCGGTGATGGACGGATGTGGAGCGGTGATGGACGGATGTGGAGCGGTGATGGACGGATGTGGAGCAGGGGTGGCGGGAGCCAGCCGAGGGCGAGCAGGCGTTCACCCTCGCGGACGGGTCAAAGGATGATACGGAAGGAACGCGTTGCGTTGTTCACGACGGTTGGAATGTTAGGAGGACCCGAATGTCACACATTCGCATAGGCAAGGGATCGTCGAGGGGCGGGTACCTGCTGCCGGAGCTTGACTACCGGGGGTGCAAGGCCGTGCGTGCGGGCGACCAGGTCTTCCTAGTAGGCGCGACCGGCCTGACGATGGACGGCGGGTTCGTCGGGGAGGGCGACCCGGCGGCCCAGGCGGACAACGCCATGGGGGTGGTGCGCGCGCTGCTGGAGGAGGCGGGCGCACGCATGGAGGACATCTGCAAGGTCACGACGTACGTCACGGACATCGACCACCGCTGGAAGGTCTACCCGGTGCTGGCCGAGCACCTGCGCGGCGTCAACCCCGTCTCGACCGGGCTGGTCATCTCAGGCCTGGCGCGGCCTGAGCTGGACTTCGAGATCGACGTGTTTGCGGTGGTGCCCAGGGACGGGGGCGAGCACAAGCGGTTCCGACTGTTCAACACCAGCTCGAAGGACCCCATGTTCGACGGCCTGGACTACGGCCTGGCGAGGGCCGTGCGCGCGAACGACCTGGTCTACCTGCAGGGCCAGACGGGCTGGACCTTCGAGGGCGACTTCGTGGGGCTGGGCGACCCGGCGGCGCAGGCGGACAACGCGATGCGATGCGTCAGGACGCTGCTGGAGGAGGCAGGTTCGCGCATGGAGGACATCTGCAAGGTGATCACCTACGTGAAGGACGCGTCCGTACGGCAGGCCGTCTACCCGGTCCTGGCCGAGCACATGCGTGGCGTGCGGCCTGTATCGACGGGCGTGGTGGTGAGGGATTCGGCCGCCCGGAGGTCGATTTCGAGATCGACGTCTTCGCGGTGGCTTCCTGAGGTCCCCTGTGCGGCCGATGTACGTAGACACGGTGTGTGATACAGTGAATACATATATCGCATTGAACGGAGCATAGCGACATGGCAACGTCGATCAGGCTCTCGCCCGATATTGAGCAGCGGCTGACACTGTTGGCGTCTCAGACTGGGCGCACCAAGGCCTTCTACCTGCGCGAGATCATTGAGCGTGGGCTAGAGGACATGGAGGACTACTACCTGGCCGCCGACGTTCTCGAACGTGTTCGCAAGGGCGAAGAGCAAGTACATGCTGCCGCGGACGTGAGGAGAGAGCTTGGCCTGGACGATTGAGTATACCGACTCAGCCAGGAGCCAACTCCGGAAGCTGGACAGACAGGCCGCCAGGCGCATCGTCGACTACATGGACAAGCGCGTTGCGCTTTCGGAGAATCCTCGTAGCATGGGCCGTGCGTTAGCAGGACCGTTAGGTGGGTTCTGGCGCTATCGTATAGGCAGCCATAGGGTCATTTGCGACATCCAGGACCGAGCGCTGCGCGTGTTGGTCGTGAGAGTAGGCGGACGAGACCGCGTGTACCGTTGATCAGCGCCAAGGCGGTCGCTGCCGGCGTGCGAGTAGAACGAGCTCCTACTAAACGTTCATGGGGGTTCAGCGCCGACTACCTGGACCTGGACGGCAACCCGGTAGGGGTTACGGAGATGAAGAGCAACATGAAGTGACCCGGGCGGCGAGCGGCTAGACTGGCATCGGGTCTGCCAGATCGAAGCAGGCTAGTTCCCGGCGAACTGTTATCGCGGCCAGGGCGAGGGCTAAAGTCCCAGGCTGAGACTCAGTGCTTCTCCCACGCGGTTCATGGCCTCGTCATCGAGCCTTCCCATCAACTGTCCCAGGCGTGCCTTGGCGACCGTCTGCAGTTGCTCGCACTTGACGACGCTGTCTCGGGGAAGCCCGCTGTCGTCGGCTCGAATTGCCACCTGGAAGGGGTAGGTCCTACCCCGGCGCGTGGTTACAGCCGCCACGATCGTGGTCGAGCTGAGATCATTACCCACGTCGTTCTGCACGACGAGTGACGGCCTGACCCCTGACTGTTCTGACCCGCGTCCTCTCGACCAGTCGACCTGGTATATCTCGCCTCTACGGATCATTGCGCAACATGACCTCGCGGGTGAGCTCCAGTGCTTCTTCTGCGTCCCTGAGGTTCTCCGCGGCCATCGCGATGTAGCCTTCCCTCATGAGCGCTTGCACGCGCGCCTCCTCTGCCTGCTGTAGGAGTCTTGCGACGACGCCGCTACGGGTCGTCGACCATGTCTCCGCCAGGCGGTCGGCGAGGGCGAGTGAGTCCTTGGGGAGGCTGATAGTGACCTTCTCGACTCCTGTGCTAGCCATGCTTCACCTCGGCCATATACAACATCATACCATTGGTAAGACTAGATCTACCACCTTACTGGCATACTGTTCGTCGGTGAAAGGTTACGTCCGGCTCCCGGTGATGGCTCGGCTACGTCTAAAGGCCACGAGGACGGAGCTCATGTTCAGCACCAATGACGTTGAGGCGGTCCACGTCAAGGCAGTCGCTGCTGGCGTGCGAGTCGAACGAGCGCCTAGTCAACGTTCATGGGGGTTCAGCGCCGACTACCTGGACCCGGACGGCAACCCGGTAGGCGTTACGGAGATGTCACGCTCCACTTAGCAAGCATAATCGGCCCCATTGGGCCGCTTCCATCAACGGTCCCCTTCCAGCTTCTTGACCTCGGCAAGCGCGTCCTCGATTTCGTTTGGATCGTGTCCCAGCTCAAGCGCCTTGTTCAAATCGGCTCTTGCCTTCGACGGGTCGCCAAGCGACAAAAGGGCCCAACCCCTGCTGTAGAAGAAATCATGGTCGCTTCCATCGAGGGCGATGGCGGTACCGTAGTCTTGAATCGCCCTGCCGTACTTGCCCTTCGCATAGTAAG
The DNA here is from genome assembly GCA_965204975.1 of Dehalococcoidia bacterium. Taxonomy (GTDB): domain Bacteria; phylum Chloroflexota; class Dehalococcoidia; order Lucifugimonadales; family CAJWER01. Next base: position 1,631,382 of record OZ242024.1, on the reverse strand, counting down.
CCCATCCCCGGTTGTAATAGAAAACTGGGTCGTTTTCGTCGAGGCGGATTGCGGCATCGTAGTCTTGAATTGCCCTGTCGTATTCACCCTTTTCATAGTAGGCGTCGCCTCTGCTGTTGTAGGCATAGGGATCGTCCTCGTCGAGGCGGATTGCGGCATCGTAGTCTTGAATCGCCCTGTCATAGTCGCCCTTTTCGAAGTAGGCGGCCCCCCGGGCAGCATAAGATATGGAGTGATTGGGGCTGTGATGGATGGCGGTGCTATAGTCTTCAATCGCCTTGTCATATTCACCCTTGAAGTAATGGGCCGATGCCCGGCCTATATAAGCATTAACGTATGGAATGATCGCGATGGCCCTGTCGAAGTCTTGAATTGCCCTGTCGTATTCGCCCAGCGCATTGTAGATATCTGCCCGATTGCCATACGCCCACCGAAAATCCGGACTCAGACTAATGACCTTGTCGAAGTCTTGAATTGCCCTGTCCAGTTCGCCCTTTAGACGATATCCGTTTCCCCGGCCGTTGTAGGCATGAACATAGTTTGGGTCTAGGAGGATGACCATTTCATAGTCTTGAAATGCCTTGTCGTGCTCGTCTTTCTGGCGGTGGGCAAGCCCGCGGGCGTAATAGATGTCAGGGTTGCCGGGATCGAGGCCAATCGCCGTGTCGAAGTCCTGGATCGCTTTGTCGAAGTCACGTCTGAATCGATAGACACCTCCCCGAACGAAGTACGTCTCCGCATTATTGGACCCCAGGCGAATAGCCTCACTGAGAAGCTCAATCGCCATATCGAAATCCTGGTCGGCTCTGTCTGTCTGCCTCCAGCGGTTGTAGACCGATCCTCGACCTATGTAGGCGTCAGCACTACCTGGATCGAGGTCGATGGCCCTGGTGCAGTCCTCAACGGCTTGTTCGAGCAGGGCTTCACCTTCGCCTCTACGCAGGCGGGGGGGACCATAGTGGTACATGGCCGTGTAGGCGGCTCCCCGCTTCACGTAGGCGTCGACGTTGGTCGGGTCACTTCGAATGTCCTCGCTCAACGTCTCAATTGCCTCTTCTATAAAGGCCTCACGACCGGCGGGATTCGGCTCAATCAGGAGAATATAATCATGCAAGGTAGTGGGAAAGTCTCGCGACGGTTGGGAAGCAGGCCCAGGAGTCGACGATGCGGCAGCGGTTGTAGGCGTTACAGGCGCGGATGTGGGCGTTGGCGTTGGGTCGTCGCCACAGGCGGTCATTACAAGTGCAATGGCAAACCCGGTTAGCGCCGCTCGAAGCGACGGAGCCGAGCCAGCGGACACGCTCCACTTAGCACGCACAATTGGCCTCCCAGGATCCTTCTCTCAGTCCAGAACTCGTCGATGTGTTTCGTGGCATAGTTCCAAGTGGCCTATGTTTGGTCACCAGATCGAGTAAGGCTAGGTCCGGCGGACCGTGATGGCGGCCAGGGTGAGGATGCCGACTGCGAAAGCGCCCAGGACGGCCAGCTCCTGGCCGATGCCCCCTAGCGTCTCCCCCTCCAGCATCAGGGCCTTCAGGCCGTCGACGGCGTAGGTGAGCGGCAGGACCTTGCCGATTGCCTGGAAGTAGCCCGGCAGCTGTTCGAACGGCAGCACCGCGCCCGACAGGAATATCTGGGGCAGCAGCATGATCGGGATGAACTGGACCACCTGGAACTCGTTCCGGGCGAAGGTGGATATGAAGATGCCCAGGTTCACGGCGACGATTGTGACGACCACGAGGAGCACGAAGATCTGCCACAGGGAGCCCTCGTACTCGATCCGCAGAGCGAAGATCGTGTAGAGGAGGATCACCAGGGACTGTATGCCCGCGAACAGCAGGAACCCGAGGAGGTAGCCGGCCAGGATGTCAGCCCGGCCAACGGGGGTGGTAAGTAGCCGCTCCAGGGTGCCCTGCGATCTCTCCCGGAGGAAGCTCACGCCGGTGAGGAGAAAGACGAAGAAGAGAGCGAACGCGCCGATCAGGCCTGGGGCGATGCGGTTCAGGATGTCCCGCTGGTCCGCGAAGGAGAAGCCGACCAGCGACATGACGATGATAGGGGCGACGATGATCAATGCGACGGACCGGTGGTCACGCGAGATCTGGCTGATGATCCTGACGGCTATGGCGAGGGTGCGGTCGATGCTCACGATGGTCCGCCCTGCCTGACGAAGTGGAGAAACGCGTCCTCCAGCGTGGCGCCTTCACCCGCTGCTTCCCGGAGCTCGCCGGGGGAGCCAAGTCCTACGACGCGCCCTTCCTGAATGAAGGCTAGCCTGTGGCAGTGTGCCGCGTCGTCCATCGTATGGCTGGAGATGATGAGAGTCGCGCCGTCTGACGCCATGCTGCGGAACTGCTCCCAGAAGGTGGCCCGAAGCTCGGGGTCGAGGCCGACGGTGGGCTCGTCGAGCACCAGCAGGTCGGGGCTGTGTACGAGGGCAATGGCGAGGCTCACCCGCTGGCGCATGCCGCCGCTGAGCTTCGTGAGAGGGTCCTTCTGGCGCGCGGTGAGGTCGACCCATTCGATGGCGCGGTCGACGGCTTCGCGCCGCTCTGAAGATCGGGAGAGGCCGTACATGCGGGCGAAGAAGTCCACGTTCTGGCGGACGGACAGCTCCTGGTAGAGGGCGCTGAGCTGGGGCATGTAGCCGATGCGGCCGGCGATGCGAGGGGAAGGCGACTCGCCGAACACGCGGATAGCGCCGGATGAGGGCTTCTGAAGGCCGATGAGCAGGCGCATCAGGGTCGTCTTGCCCGCGCCGTTCGCGCCCAGCACGCCGAAGATCTCCGACTCGTTCACGGCCAGGGACAGCCCGTCGAGGACCTTTAGCGGGCCGTAGCTGAATTCGACCTCGTCCGCTTCGAAGACTGGCATTGCCGGCGACCTGCGCGAGGGCTACCTAAATCGGAGCGGCTTGGACACTGCCCAAGCGAATCATCCGTTGTCTGCCTGGTGGCGGGAGAGGTGGGCGGTGAGCATCTCGCGGTACGATTCGAGGTCGGGGACATCTGTGCCGGGGGTCTTGGCGCGGTCGTCCCAGGTGCGGACTCGTACCTTGGACTTCCAGTTGGGCGACCGTGTGAAGTCCTGCAGCTCCTCGGCGGACATGGGGCCGCCCTGGCGGCGGAGGGACTCGACGCTGACGTCGGACAGCGTCGCCGCGTAGTCGCTGTCCGTGGCGACGAGGTAGCGCTTGGCGGCGACGTGGCCGCTGACGATGTCGGCGACGTCGTCGGAGAAGCCCAGCTCCCTGAGTGCCTGGGCCCCGAGCCGGTCGTGGTTGACGACGCCTACGCTGGTCATCTTCCGCCCTTCGACGGGCCAGATGTGGCCGATGTCGTGCAGCAGCGCCGCGATGATCTCCTGGTCGCTGCCGCCGTCCTGGCGGGCGTTGTGGGCCGCCTGCAGGGCGTGCTCGAGCTGGGAGACGCGCTCGCCGTGGTACTCGGCCTGCCCTTCGGCGCTGTAGAAGTCGATAACGCGGTCAGCGGTTGCAGCCGGGTCGGCAGTCATAGCAGCCTCCTTCGTTCATGGCGGGCCACCTGAGGGCACTTCAAAGCTCTGGTCAAGCCGGAGTGTATTCCAGTGGATTGCCGGGTGCAATGGGACGAGATGAGCCCAACTCCACCGCCTAGTGGCATCGCTGGCCTTAAAGGCGAGGGCGGGTTTCAAACCCGCCCCTACAAATTGAGGAATGGCGAAGCCGAGGGGTCGTCGCCCCGGGGCTGTGCTAGACTACGGCCCCAATATCAAGGGTGGCGGCACACCCCGGAGGTCAACCCGATGGGTAGAGTGAACAAGGTAATCGAGCTGCTGGAGCAGGGCCAGCCGGTAATCTCGACAGGGGCCACTGCGCTGACGTACGAGGCAGGGCTGGCCCAGGCGCAGACGTGGTCGGACATGATTCAGGTGGAGTTCGAGCATCACGCCTTCGACACAATCGGCCTGTACCAGTATATGAAGGGGCTGCACGCGGGCGGCCCAACGAAGAGCGGCCATCCGACGCCGACCGTCATATGTACGCTGCCGTCCAACTGCATCAGCCCCGAGGAGGTGCGGTACAACGCCTGGCAGACCCGGCACGTGCTCGCTGCGGGAGTGCACGGCATACTGCACACGCACACCCGGAGCGCCGAGGCGGTGAAGTGGTTCGTGGCAACGGCCAGGTACCCGTTCCAGACCATCGGCATGGACCAGGGGATACCCGAGGGCCTGCGTGGCGGGGGCGGACAGGGGCAGCCGGCTGAGATATGGAACGTGGAGCCCACCCGCTACGTGAGGATCGCCGACCCGTGGCCGCTGAACCCGGAGGGCGAGCTGTTCCTGGGGCTGAAGATCGAGGACAGGCACTGCCTGCCCGACGCCGACAACATCGCCGCCGTGCCGGGCATCTCGTGGGCCGAGTGGGGCCCAGGCGACATGGGCATGTCCTTCGGCGACCCCGACGGCCACGACGCGCCCTATCCGCCCCACATGGACCAGGCACGTGCAACCGTCAAGTCGGCGCTGGACAAGGCCGGGGCCGCGTTCTACTGCTCGTGGAAGGACGACTCTATGACGGACGAGGAGATCGCCCTCTACCTGATTGAGAACGAGGGATCGAAGATCATCCCCGCACCCAACGCGGAGGTAGCGGACTTCGTCCGGAGGAAGTACGGCCGCACTATGCCCTGGTAGTAGGATGCGACTGGCGGGATAGACGATATGGGGATCGTGAGCATAGCAGGCTTCATCTTCCTCGGCATGGCGGCTCTGGTAACGACACCTGCGGCAGCGCTGCTCTGCGGAGCATTCGCGTGGTGGCAGAAGAAGAGCATCTGGCGATTCGCGTTGGAGGGTGCGCTGAACGGCATCCTTCTACTGCCCTGGATATTGGTGATGGTCAAGGCGAGAGGCCGTCCGGTGCCCATTGTCGCCTTGCTGATATACCTGCTCCCCTGCGCCGTCTGGCTCGGCGTCTTTGCGGGCATCGCTAGCGGCATACTCTTTATATGGGAGTACACACTCGGCACCGACATAGGCTACGTGGCCCCGCGAGCCAACCCCGTCTCAGCAGCGCTGATGTCGGTATTCCTTGGATTCTGCGCCGCCGTGAACGTCGGCACCCTGCTCCTCTCGGCAAGGGGCATATATAGACGATACAGACAAGACAGGGTCGCCGGCCGATTGCCGGAGATGATGTACTACGCGCGGCCCTTCGTCTTCTCCTACATCTGGCTAGGCGCGCTGCTAGTCCTCGGCCTTCTGGTAGCGCAGTACATGATAAGCATCGGAGTGGACATACAGGGCTTCTAACATTCAAATCGAGGCAGTATTCCAGACGTGCCTCTGTTGACGCTTATGGGCCGCGCGTCATAGAATTGGGCCGCCGTTGCGGGAGGTAGTCAAGGGACGTTCCGAATGTCCCGCGGCATCCTGTGACAGGCGGCTCATACGATTTCTCAAGGAGGAGAATCAATGCGACTTGCTCGCTTTCTTGCGCCCGGCTATTCGAGCCCGGCTGTAGGTGTAATCGACGACGACGACAACGTGATGGAGGTCCACGGCTCCGGTGGAGACGTGGGCACACTGCTCCTGCTGGACAAGGAGGGGCTCGGCAAGGTCGCCTGCACCTCCCTCAGGACGCACAAGCTGGACGACGTGCGTCTGCTCCCGCCGGTCGGCCGCCCGGGCAAGATATTCGCCCTGGCAGGCAACTACCATCCCCACGACTCCCTGCGCGACGTGAACGTGGACGTGGAGATACCCAAGTTCTTCATCAAGCCCATCACGGCGCTCATCGGTCACGGGGACGATATCCCCAACACTCAGGGCAGCGCGACGATCAACACGGTCGAGGAGATCGAGCTGGGCGTGGTCATCGGCAAGCCTGGCAAGGACGTGTCGCTCGAGGACGCCATGGACCACGTCTTCGGATACACGATCATCAACGACTTCTCCGGGCGCGACCTGAACCTCAGCCCGGACAGGGAGGCCGCGAAGGACCCCCATGGCGAGGACTGGTTCGAGTGGCTGAACGGCAAGTGGCTGGACGGCTTCTGCCCCGTCGGCCCCTGGATCAGGCTGGCCGAGGACGTGGGAGACCCCACCAACCTGCAGGTGACCACGGTGGTCAACGGCGACGTGCGCGTGGACGGCAACACCAGCCGGATGCTCTTCGACATACCGCACCAGATCGCCTACATCTCAAAGCTCACCACCATCGAGCCCGGCGACATGATCGCCACCGGCGTGGTTCCCCTCGCGCCGGGCACAGATGACGAGATCTTCATCCAGCCGGGCGACCTGGTAGAGGGCGTCGTGGAGGGTGTCGGAACGCTATCAAACCGGGTCGCCAGCTAGGCAGGCCCGCAGAAAAGAGGAAGTGCAAAGATGAAACTGGTTCTGTTCAACGACTTCACACCCGGCGTCCTGAAGGGCGACGCGGTGGTAGACATTTCAGGCGCAGTCTCGGACGTTCCCCACATCGACGGCCAGACGTGGATGAACGGCATCATCGGTAACTTCGACAGCCTTCGCGGCGGCATCGAGAGCGCCGTGGCGGCGTCGGACGGCGTTCCGATCGACAGTGTGCGCCTTCGCGCGCCGCTGCCCGAGCCGGGCCGCCTCGTCTGCATGGCGGGCAACTACAAGGAGAGCAAGCCGACGGGCCCCTACGGGGACCGGGACGCCTTCCTCAAGTCCCCGTCCGCGATCATAGGCGACGGGGATACCGTCGTTCTGCCGGACTGCCCCGCGCCGCATTTCCACCACGAGGGCGAGCTTGGAATCGTCATCGGCAAGACGGCCGATCACGTCTCGGCGGACACCGCGGCTGACAACATCTTCGGGTTCGTGCAGTTCATCGACGTGTCGGCCAGGGGGATCGACCCGAACGGCAACAGCAGCTTCTTCTGGGGCAAGTCGTGGGACACGTTCGCGCCCATCGGGCCCGCCATCGTCACCGCCGACGAGGTGGGGGACCCCCAGAACCTGGACGTGAAGCTCTGGGTCAGCGGCGACATACGCCAGGACCTCAACACCTCGGACATGGCCCGGTCGGTATACGAGGTCGTCGAGTTCGTCTCCTGGATCACGACCGTGAAGCCGGGCGACGTGATCTCGGCGGGCACGAACCACCAGGGCCTGGGCCCGATCCAGGACGGCGACGCCATCGAGATGGAGATCGAGGGCTTTGGGCCGAGGCTCAGGGTCAACGTCAAGGACGACTGGAAGCGCACGTGGCCGCGCGAGACCCTCTCGCAGATGACGGCCTTCGAGTCGTCGGTTCGCGCCAAGGTAGGCGGCTAGCTTACGGCAAGAACGTCCGGGCGCTCCTGACCGCCACTAGAATCTAGTCGAAGGTCAGGACGCTCCGGGCGACCTCGCCCCTGCCGAGGGCCTCGAAGGCCGCGTCCGCCTCGTCGAGGGGGTACGTGCGAGTGATCAGCTCGTCCAGCCGCAGCTTGCCCGCCTTGTAGAGGGCCAGGAGCCGCGGGAACTCGATCTGGGGCCTCGCGGTCCCGTACATCGAGCCGATCACCGTCTTCTCCTGCATCAGCTCGCGCGCGTCGATGGTCACCGGCGTCTCTTCGGGCGCGTGGCCGACCCACACGGTGACGCCGCGCCTGCGCGTGCACTGGATGCTCTGCACGAAGGGCGCTTCGACCAGCCCTATCGCCTCGAATGCGTAGTGTGCGCCGAGGCCGCCCGTCAGATCCATGATGCGGGCGACGGGGTCCTCCCTGGATGCGTTGACGGCGTGGGTCGCGCCGAACTCCATCGCCATGTCCAGCTTGTTGTCGAGGATGTCGACGGCGATGATGGTCGTTGCCCCGGCGATCTCAGCGCCCTGCATGCAGTTCAGCCCGACGCCGCCCGCGCCGAACACGGCCACGGTCGTGCCCGGCTGTACGCGGGCGGTGTTGATAGCCGCGCCTACGCCGGTCGTGACCCCGCAGCCCACCAGCGCGGCCTGGCCGAAGGGCACGTCCCTGTCGATGGGCACGGCAGCGATCTCCGGGACCGTCGCGTAGGCGGCGAACGTGCCAAGGTGCGCCAGGCGGTTGACCGTCGCGCCGTCGCTTCGCCGCCGGTACTTCGGGCTCTCCATCGGGCTGTAGCAGACGTTCGGCCAGCCCTTCTGGCACGCCTCGCAAAGCCCGCAGTTCGCCTTCCACGAGAGGATGACGTGGTCGCCGGGCTTGACGTTCGTCACGCCCGGCCCGGTCGCCTCCACCACGCCCGCGCCCTCGTGCCCCAGCACGGTCGGCAGGGGATGGTGGGTCCACTCACCCTTCACGACGTGCCAGTCGGAGTGGCAGACGCCCGACGCGCCCAGCTTCACCAGCACCTCGCCCTGCGCCGGCTCCTCCATGTCCAGGTCCTCGATCACGACCGGCGTGTTTGCCTCGTACAGTACGGCTGCCCTCATGGCTACTCTCCTCCTGGTTGCGCGTTTATGCCGAAATTAGCCATGTTAGTGTGATGTGATAAACCATAGTAAACTGGCTAAACTCCCTATAACGCCATTTCGTCTTGATATGGAAACGGTGCTCGTGCTACCCGGTTCGGCTGCGGAAATGGTCCCAGCCGCCGCTAGCCGTGCTCGGTCTTGTTGACCCGACGACCTCGACCCCTTCCCCGTCGACTATGCGTCCCACCACGGTCACGGGCGTGTCGAGCATCTTCTTTGCCCTTGCCAGGGTCTCGCCCGGGGCGGTGAAGACCAGCTCGTAGTCCTCGCCGCCTGTGAGCGCCAGGTCCGCCCAGTCGTCGGGGAACGCCCGCCTGAGTTCTTCTCCAGCGGGGACGTGGGCCGCGTCGATGACCGCGCCCACGCCGCTGGCCGCGCACATCTTGCCCACGTCGGCGATCAGCCCGTCGCTGATGTCCATGGCTGACCGCACGCCGACCTGCCTCAGCGCGAGGCCCTCCTCGACGCGGGGCGAAGGGCGCAGGTGCCGCCCTGCCAGCGAGTCCTCCGTCGAGTCCCGCTCGCTGTCTCCGGCCAGCAGCAGCCTGAGCCCGCCCGCCGAGTCGCCGAGCGTGCCTGTGACGCCAATGAGGTCGCCTGGGCGGGCCGCGCGGCGGTCCAGCACGGGCCCATCGACCGTCGACGCGTCGCCGACCATTGCGACCGTGACGAAGAGGGTGGGCGAGCTGACGATGTCGCCGCCCACGATCTCGCCTCCGTGGGCGTCGCAGGCGTCGAGCATACCCTCGTACAGCCCCGTCACGACCTCGACGCCCAGGTCCGGGTCGAGGCCCAGGCTCACTACGGACACCCGCGGTTCGCAGCCCATGGCCGCCACGTCGCTCAGGTTGACCGCGAGCGCCTTCCAGCCGATGTCGCGCCAGGAGGCCAGGTCGGCCCTGAAGTGGACGCCCTCCACCATCGTGTCCGTCGTCAGCACCCGGGTTCCCGGGCCGCTCTGCCACACGGCCGCGTCGTCGCCGATCCCGCGGACGAGCCTGAACCCGCCGTCTCCGCGCGCATCCGGCGCCGTACCGGCCCTCGCCGCGATGGCGCGCGCGATCAGGTCGATAGTCCCGGTCTCGCCGATGTCAGCAAGGCGCATGATGCCGCCGATTATATATGCTCCGCCCGCTGCGGCCCTCAACACTCGCCGGGCCGCGGCAGCGTGTACAATGTAGCCGTTTGTGAGACCACGCCCTTGATGGGCGAGTGGGTGAGGGATGGCTGAGTACGACTATGACATGGTGGTGATTGGGTCGGGCCCTGCGGGACAGCGGGCCGCGATCCAGGCTGCGAAGCTGGGCAAGCGCACCGCGCTGGTCGAGCGCCAGGCCGAGATCGGCGGCGTCATGGTCAACACCGGCACCATCCCCAGCAAGACCCTCCGCGAGGCGGTGATGTACCTGACCGGGTACAGGGAGCGCAGCATCTACGGCGAGTCGTACCAGGTCAAGCAGGACATCACCATAAGCGACCTGACCGTCCGCACCAACCACGTCATGCAGCAGAACAAGGACACGCTGCGCCTCCAGCTCATGCGGAACAGGGTGGAGCTAATCACCGCGGAGGCGTCATTCGTCGACGCTCACACCGTCAACCTGTCATCCGTCAACGGGAAGGCGCACCAGCCCGTCACAGCCGACAAGATCGTCGTGGCGGTCGGCACCTCGGCGGCGTACCCCGATGACATGGATGTCGACGGGAGGCGCATCCTCCTGAGCGACCACATCCTCAGCATGGACTCGCTGCCCCGCACCCTGGCAATCGTCGGCGCTGGGGTGATTGGGCTGGAGTACGGCAGCATATTCGCCACCCTGGGCATACGAGTCACCCTCATCGACCAGTATCCGAGTCTGCTCCACTTCGTCGACCGGGAGCTCGTCGACACCCTCGTGTACCACATGCGCCAGAAGAGGGTGACCTTCAGGCTGGACGAAGAGGTCACCTGGGTGGAGACGTTCGAGGATGAGAGGGGAGAGCGCGTGAGGATCAGGCTGGTCAGCGGCAAGCAGATCGTCACCGACACGGCGCTGTACAGCGTGGGCCGGACGGGCGCAACCAAATCGCTGAATCTCGATGCCGTCGGCCTGGAGGCGGACGGCCGGGGCCGGCTGAAGGTGAACGACAACTACCAGACGACGGTCCCGAACATCTACGCCGCCGGCGACGTGATCGGCTTCCCGAGCCTCGCGTCGACATCCGGCGAGCAGGGCCGCATCGCCGCCTGCCACGCCTTCGACGTGCCCGCTAGCAGCGTGCCCGAGCTGTTCCCGTACGGCATCTACACCATCCCCGAGATCTCGATGGTGGGCAGGACCGAGGAGGAGATGACCGAGGACGTGGTGCCGTACGAGGCGGGCAGGGCGCAGTACCGTGAGATAGCGCGGGGCCAGATAATCGGCGACGACTCCGGGCTGCTGAAGCTGCTCTTCCACGCGAGGACGCGCAAGCTCCTGGGCGTCCACATCATCGGCGAGGGGGCTAGCGAGCTGGTGCATATCGGGCAGGCCGTTCTCGCGCACGAGGGCACGGTCGACTACTTCGTGGATACTGTCTTCAACTACCCGACGCTGGCCGAGTGCTACAAGACGGCCGCCCTCGACGGGATAAACCGCGTCGGCTGGTAGCCTGGGGATTGACCGCCGCAGGGACACCCATCTCCGAAGGCGAGGCCCCGGCCGAAAGGCCGCTCAACTCCCGGCAGTACATCGCCGAGGCCTGGGAGCCGTGCCGGATCCCGGTGGACGGCGACCTGATTTCCTGCAACTTCAACGCCAACCCGGACCTCGGTGGCAGGGCCGCGCTGTGCGTCATCCCCACGCATAGGCCGGCGGTGGTCGAGGACCCCGTGCGCATGAAGGTCAAACCCAACGTCATGTCGGAGTGGCTGGACCGGCTGACGGCGCGGGGCGCCGGGATCCTGCTGGTGCACGGGAAGTGGCTCGACAACATGTGGACATCGGCGTCGATGGCCACCAGGGGGATCGACTACTTCGCCCGGATCGAGGCGCGCATGGCGGCGGCCATCGACGGAGCGCTGTCGAGGGGGTGGGCGACGCCGGGCCGGGTGGTGCTCATGGGCAGCTCGCGCCACGGCTTCGTCACCCTCCACGCCATGGCCAGGAACCCGGACGTGTCCGCCGGGGTGGCGCACCAGCCCGTCGTGCACTGGCCGCGCATGAGGGAGTTCCAGGGCATGGAGGGCAACCCCGTCGTTATGCGGCACTCGCTTTACGACCTGGTCGACAGGCTCGCGCCCAGGCCGCTGTACATACAGACGGGCTACGCCGACCTGCGCGTCGGCCAGGACTGGATCGAGGCGCTGATCGGCCCCCTGACGGAGGAGTACGAGCGCCGGGGCTCGGCATCGAGATTCACGCGCGAGTTGATGCCCATCCCGGGGCACGACGGGACGCGGGTGCCGGTCGCCGCGCTGGACTCGGTCGTCGACTGGCTGTGCGACCAAGGCCTGCTCGCCAGTGGGGACGATGCGTAGCCGCGCGCTCGACATAGGCAGCACGAAGCAGCTTTTCATCGACGACTCGGTCGTCGCCGCCTCGTCGAACGTGCAGAGGCAGCCCCACCGCCCGGTCCGGCACGGCCCGCCGGTACTGGAGGCGGACAGGCCGTGGGAGACGGACGGCGGCGGCGTGTACATGTACGGGGGCAGCGTCCTGTTCGACTCGGAGGAGCGCGTCTTCAAGATGTGGTACAGGACGTCCGGCCCCATCTCCAGGGACCGCGGGGCCATGAGCGGCGAGGACCCGGGGGGCTACCGGGCGTGCTACGCGGTGTCGGAGGACGGCCTCGAGTGGCACAAGCCGGACCTGGGCGCGTCGGAGTTCGGCGGCGATACCCGCAATAACCTGCTGCCGCCCTCCGCCGATGGAATGCAGTTCATCAGGCGCCCCAACCTGGTCAAGGACTACGACGACCCCGATCTGGCGCGGCGCTACAAGATGGTGTACATGGACTACGTCTACGGCGCGTGGGGGCTCTCGAAGGCGTACTCGCCGGACGGCATCGCGTGGGAGATGAATGTCGGGACGCCGCACCGGTTCGAGCCGGGCATCGCGCCGAACGGGGTCCTGTTCGGGTGGGACCCGGGCCTGGAGCGCTTCGTCCACTACCACCGGAAGGGTGCGCGGCTAAGGGTCGACGTGGACGGCAGGACCACGCGGCGCAAGGCGGCGGTCATGCGCACCGAGAGCCCCGACTTCGAGACCTGGGGCGAGACGACGGAGGCCCTGACGCGCGAGCCCGGCGACCCCCTCAACTGGAGCCCGAGCCACGGCATCGACCTGGCGGGCGTCCTGTACACCGACGACCTGTACGCCGGCTTCGTGGACACGGTGTACTCGCACATGGTCGAGGACGTCGACCCCGCGATGTGGCGCATACACGGCAGCGAGTTCGCGGAGTACAGGACGGAGCTTGTGGTCAGCAGGGACGGGCGTAGCTGGCGTAGGGCGACGCCGTTCTTCGAGTTCATGCGTGCCGGGATGTACGACGCCTGGGACTGCGACCACGTGGCCCTGCACAAGCCTATCGTCAAAGACGACGTGGTCTACATCTACTACAGCGGCGGCAGCGTCGCCAACAACGCCAACGACCCCGATCATCCCCAGTTCGACTGGGGGCGCCGCGAGGCGATTGGCGTCGCCACCATGAGGCTCGACGGATTCGTGTCGCTGGACGGCTACGGGCCCGGCTCGTCGGTCACGACGAGGCCACTCCGGTTCGAGGGCGACAGGCTGGAGGTCAACGTCCGTGCGCCGGTCGAGGCGGCGGATGGGACGCGGCCGCACGGGCGGTTTGCGGTAGAGGTGCTGGACGCGAACTCCGTGCCCATCGCGGGGTACTCTCGTCAGGACTGCGACGTGTTCACCGGCGACGACGTGCGTTTCACGGTCACATGGAACGGCAGCGGCTACCTTGGTGGCCTGGAGGGCCTGCCCGTGCGCCTGCGCTTCCACCTCGACAACGCCGCGCTCTACGCCTTCAGGTTCCGCGGCGAGCGGGAGCCCGCGCCGCTGGCGAACCCGGAAGAGCCGGGATCGCGGGGCTTCCCGTAGTGCCTAGTGGGCCCTTCCCCGAGTGAGAGCATAGGACGGCGTCGCCACTGTCATTCCGAACGGAGCCCTTCGACAGGCTCAGGACAGGCTACGCGGAGAGAGGAATCTAAGGTCCTTGCGAAGGGCTTGATGACCGTAACACGAACGCCTTAGATTCCTCCCTGCGGTCGGAATGACAGGAAAGCGCGGTCGGAATGACAGTGATGGAGCGGCCGCATCGGCAGAGCATGAAGCGGCCACATCGACAACGTCACGAACGAAGGAGGTCCCCTTGGACAAAGTTAGAATCGGGCTGATCGGGGCGGGCGGGGTAGCCCGGGCCAGGCATTTGCCGCGGCTGGCGGCCATCGACGAGGTCGAGCTGGCGCTCGTCTGGTCGAGGGACGGGTCGAAGGCGGCAGAAGTTGCGGCCGAGTTCGGCATCGCGCGGGTGGTGGGCGACTGGCGCGAGGTCGTCGAGTCGCCTGAGGTCGACGCGGTCATCGTCGCGACTCCGCCGGTCAACCACCTGCCTGCGACCCTGGCGGCCCTGTCTGAGGGCAAGCACGTGCTCTGCCAGGCGCGGATGGCGCGGAACCTGCTGGAGGCGCGGCAGATGCTGGCGGCGGCGCGGGAGTCGGGGCTCGTCACGGCGCTGTACCCGCCGATGCCCGGGCTCAGAGGCGACCGGATCGTCCGGCGCCTGCTGGGGGACGGCGACTACGTGGGCGAGGTGCGGGAGGTCCGCGTGGCCGGTCTCGCGCACCAGCCGCCCGGCGACGACTACGTCTGGCAGATCGACCCGGCGGTGGCCGGGCTCAACACGATGACGATGGGCATGTGGGCCGAGGTGCTCAACCGCTGGGTCGGCCCGGCGCGGTCGCTGAGCGCCACCGCCACCTCGCACCTGGGGAGCCGGACGACTGCCCGGGGCGGGCTCGCTCCGGCCACGGTGCCGGACTCCATCGCCATATCGGCAGAGCTGGAGTGCGGCGCGACGGGCTCGTACCACTTCTCGACCCACGCGTCGTTCGCGCCGCCCCAGGCCATCGAGATATACGGCACGCGGGGCGCGGTCCACTACACGATGTTCGGCGACGTGGTGAGGGGCGCGACCGCCGGCGACGACGGGCTGAGGGAGATCGAGGTGCCCAACGACGAGGTCCGGCTGCAGACGACCGACGCCGAGTTCGTCAACGCAATCCTGCACGGCGGCCCCATCGAGCCCGACTTCGAGGAGGGCCTGCGCTACATGGAGTTCACCGAGGCGGTGGCCATCTCAGCCCACACGGGCAAGCGTGTAACGCTGCCGCCGGAGCCGGCTATGCAGGGCTGGGGCCAGCCGCTGGCCTGAACGCGAGGCTGTGGTGAGGAAGGGTTGATGGGTGGCAAATCCACTGGTGCGGTTCGACGCCCCTTGTATAGAGGATTAGAACTCTGCTATTGTCAGTCTTAATTATCCGGAGGACAGAACATGGCCGAAAGCACAGCCCCAGTCTTGGGGGAAGGACAGCTTGAGATCGCCGAGTTCAGAGGCAAGGAGATTCGCAAGGTTCTCCATGACGACGAATGGTACTTCTCCATCGTCGATGTGGTAGAGGCGATCACTGAGAGCGCTTCGCCAAGTCGATACTGGAATGAGCTAAAGGCGAGGCTCGTCGCTGAGGGCGCGGATGAACTTTTCGCAAATATCGAAAAGTTGAAGATGGCTGGAGCCGACGGCAAGCGGAGGTCCACAGATGTGGCAGACACGGAGACGGTCTTCAGGATAATCCAGTCTATTCCGTCCAAGAAAGCTGAGCCGTTCAAGCGGTGGCTTGCTAAGGTCGGCTACGACCGGCTGCTCGAATACCAGAACCCCGAGATCGCAATCAAGCGGGCGATCCTTGACTACCAGATCAGGGGCTATGACGATGAATGGATCAATGCTCGTGTCCGATCTATCATGGCTCGGAATGACCTCGTGAGCGAATGGGGCAGGCGGGGGATCAAGGAAGGTCAGGAGTACGCTATCCTGACCAACGTGATTCAGAAAGAGACCTTCGGGTTGGGAGTCCGGGACCATCGGGGCTTGAAGAGCCTCAAGAAGCACCACAATCTTAGGGATCATATGACCGACACCGAGCTGATCTTCACCATGCTGGGTGAGCGTTCCACCAAAGACATAGCGGTAGCAACTGATGCCCAGGGATTCCCTTCGAACAAGCAGGCCGCCAAAGACGGCGGCAAAGTCGCAGGGGATGCCCGCAAGGCCTTGGAGCGGAAGACAGGCCGACGAGTCCTCTCAGGCTCCAATTTCCTACCGAAGAAGGGTAAGCAGAATCAGTTGTCGTCATAGCCGTGAGCCATCCTCCTGGGTTCGGTGGACGAAGACGCGGCTTGGCGGGGGTCGCCTCTGACGAGTAACGGGAGGGCTAGAGCATGGTCTATCGTGGCTTGACTATACAGCCAATGACAGTTGACGGTGTGTTCTTGACGGACGCTACTGTGAAGATCCGTTTCGAACGGACTGACATCTACAGGCAAACGCTCTATGAAATTTCCGCCAAGGATGCGAAGCGGCTCGCCGACAGGCTACAAGAACTGTTAGGTGTATATGCCGTCACAAATGCCGACGTCGCTGAGATGCGGGATAGGCTGAACGCGGTCATCAACGACTACACGTAGGGGCGGAGTCCGCTGGACTGAGTGAGGTAAGCCTCCGCCTGTCAGGTCCTATCCTCAAGAATCCGTATAGGACTAACAACAACAGTCCAACGCATCACTGACAAGCTGAAGAAGGTGACCAAGATTAGCATCAGCGCTCGCATTTGCCTCCACCTGCGTAAACACCTCGGCGTTTACGTCGTCACATTGTTGGTTGTGGGTCTTCTGACCGCTGAAGTCTGTCTCGTGTTTGAATGGGAACTGCTGAAGGGAAGCAAGTGGACCAGTACGACAATACGCGACATCGTACTTGTCATGGTAGCAACAATCGCTCTACCCGTGACTCTGTGGCGTAGCATGATCGCACACCATAGAGGTGTCACAGCCCAAAGTGACCTGTTGAATGGACGCTACCAGAAGGGTGTCGAAATGCTAGGTAATGAAGAATTACCAGTGCGACTAGGTGGTATCTATGCCCTTCGCTACCTAGCCGAACAGCATCCATACGAATACCATGTCCAGATCATGAGTCTATTGAGTGCCTTCGTGCGCCTGCCACCCAGAGGCCAAGGGGCTCAATGGGAACAGCCAGAAACTCGTTTAGACTCGGTGGTACGGCACGATGTGGAGACCATTATTGAGCTAATCTCTGCGAGATCAAAGTCCCAGCGTGTCCTTGAACAGAAAGCACTGGGACGTCTGGATTTGAGTGGCGCCCACCTTAGAACCATTACTGCATTGGGATGGAATCTCACATGGTTAGACTTACGGAGGGCTAACCTGGACAACGCAAGACTCTTGAAGACCAATCTGTCTCATTCGATCCTTTCGTCCGCAACCCTTCGCGGAGCGATGCTCAGACATGCTAGTCTACAGAAGGCGATTCTAAGCGACGCAGACCTGTCGCGCGCAGACCTCCTACGGGCTGAGATGACCGAATGCCATCTGGATGGGGGCGACTTGTCCGACACTCATCTATGGGGAGCGAACCTGTCTCGAGCCATACTTGATGGGTCAAGGCTCATCGGCGCTGACCTGAGAAGAGCAGATCTGTCCTTTACTTCGCTCCTCGAAACTGATTTTTCTGGTGCGATGCTTCAGGATGCGAATCTGTCAGGCGCGAATCTGTCAGGCTCACGTGTGTTGAAGGCGGAGCCGTCCGATGCCGAACAAGTGGCCGAAGAACTCGAGGATCTCAGTACGGAAGAAATGTCGAAACGCTTTGATAGCTATGAATATAGGCCAGCCATCGGCCTCACACAGGCACAACTGGACCAGGCTTGGGCTGAATCCAATCACCCGCCCAAACTTGATGGAGTGACAGACATTGAGACAGGGTCGCCACTCGTCTGGCGTGGCAAGCAAGTTTTCGAAAGGACTTAGCTGGCCGGAGCGATCTTGGGCCATCGCAAGTTGTGTTAGCCCCCTCAGCAGGTGGGCAGCGGTCAGGCGTATGTCGTATCAAATGATCCACTCATACAGTTTGCCCCTAGTCTCGGACTTCGCTATCCGTCAACAGGTTGACATTCTCTCGCGGGGGTGCCTACACTGGGATTACAGACACATATCGACACAGGCTGAGATCAGGAGTAGTACGTCTCAGGGCGAGGCCAAGAGAGCCGGGTAAGGTGGGAGCCGGCGCCTACGCGGAGACCGAATGGACCTGGGAGCCTCCGGTCCGAGGGCCCCTTGGGGCTGTAGGGCCGGACGGGTTGGGCGCCGTTACCACTGCCCGGGGCATGCGCTATAGAGGCAAGTGCCCGCAAGAGATGCGGCAGGCGCGGAGCGCAGGCCGTAAAGAAGGGTGGCACCACGGAAGCCCCGTCCCTTGGAGGACGGGGCTTTTTGCGTTGGGGGGAACACCCTCACCTCAGTCCTCTCCCGTCGAGGGAGAGGAGGGGGAGAGCCCCCATCTCAATCTTCCCCCCAGATGGGGGAAGAGGGGGAAAGAACAGGAGGCGAGCGATGGTCGAGACGCAGGTTAGCCGGAACGGGTCGGTGGGGACTGAGCGGAAGCGGGTGTTCAGCGGCATCCAGCCGTCGGGCGAGCTTCACCTGGGCAACTACCTGGGCGCGATGAAGGGGTGGGCCGAGCGGCAGCACGAGAAGGAGAATTTTTTCTGCATCGTCGACCTGCACGCCATCACGGTGCCGCAGGAACCGGAGCTGCTGCGGCGCAGGACGCGGTCGGTGGCGGCGATGCTGCTGGCGACGGGGCTGAGCCCGGACAGCTGCACGCTGTTCATCCAGAGCCACGTCACGGCCCACGCCGAGGGGTGCTGGCTGCTGAACTGCATCACGCCCGTCGGCTGGCTGGAGCGCATGACCCAGTTCAAGGACAAGTCGACAGGGGACGAGCGCGTCTCGACCGGCCTGCTCGACTACCCCGTGCTGATGACCGCCGACATCATCCTGTACGACGCGCACGAGGTGCCGGTGGGGGACGACCAGAGGCAGCACGTGGAGCTGGCGCGGGACATTGCCGAGCGCTTCAACCGGCTCTACGGCGAGACGTTCGTCGTGCCCGAGGCGGTCATTCCCGAGGTGGGCGCCCGCGTGATGGGCCTGAACGATCCGGCGGTCAAGATGGCCAAGACGTACTCGGACGTGCGCGGCCACGCCGTCGCGCTGCTCGACGACCCGAAGGAGATCGAGCGGTCGTTCAAACGGGCCGTGACCGACTCGGGCAACGAGATAGCCTTCTCGGACGACCCGGCAAGGGCCGGGGTGAACAACCTGCTGGGCATCTACAAGGCCGTGACGGGCAGGAGCAACGACGAGGTGGAGCGGGACTTCGCGGACGCCCGCGGCTACGGCGACCTGAAGGTGCGCGTCGCCGAGGTCGTGATCGAGGAGCTGCGGCCGGTGCAGGAGCGCTACCACCGCCTGATCGACGACGTGGGCGAGCTGGACGCGCTGATGGCGCGCGGCGCGGAGCAGGCGGAGGCGGTGAGCGGGCCGAAGATCGACGAGGTGAAGGAGCGCATCGGCCTGGTGCTGCCCGGGAAGGGCGCGGGATGAGCGACGGAGCGACATATCACCCAACCCTGGACGAGATGAGGCGGCTGGCGGGCAGCGGCAACATGGCGCCGGTCTACCGCGAGATTCCCGCGGGTGAGGAGACCCCCGTCTCGGCCTACCTGAAGGTCGCCAGGCCACCCTACTCGTTCCTCCTCGAGAGCGTCGAGGGCGGCGAGAGCGTCGCCCGATACAGCTTCATCGGCACGGAGCCATACGACGTCATCAGGACGGGCCCGGGCGAGAAGCTCGGCGCGACCGACCCGCTCGTGCACGTGGAGAGGGAGCTGGCGGACAGGCGGGCGGTCGGCCTGCCGGAGGACCAGCGATTCAACGGCGGTGCGGTCGGCTACATGTCGTACGAGGCCGTCAGGTACTTCGAGCGGCTGCCCAGCCCGGCCGCCGACCCGCTCGACGTGCCCGAGTCGATATTCATGATGACCGACACGTTCCTGATCTTCGACCACGTGCTGCACAAGATCAGGATCGTCAGCTATGCGCGGCTCGACGGGGACGTGGAGCGCGGGTATGCGAACGCGGTCCGCCGGATCGACGACATTGCCGACCGCCTGAACGGGCCGCCCTCGACGCTCCCGAGCCCGGGGGGGCCGCCGCCGGACGCCGAAGTAGAGTCGAACATGTCGCGGCGGGACTACGAGTCGATGGTCGACGCGGTGAAGGAGTACGTCCACGCCGGAGACGTGATCCAGACCGTTGTGGCGCAGCGGTTCCGCCGGCCGACGTCGGCCCACCCGTTCCAGATTTACACGGCCCTGCGGGCGATCAACCCGTCCCCGTACATGTACTACCTCGACCTGGACGGCTTCCAGATCGTCGGCGCGTCCCCGGAGCTGCTGGTGCAGGTGGAGGGCGGCGACGTCGCAACTCACCCGATCGCGGGCACGCGCCCCAGGGGGGACACGCCGGGCGAGGACCTGGAGCTGGAGGCGGACCTGCGGGCCGACGAGAAGGAGCGCGCCGAGCACATCATGCTGGTGGACCTGGGCCGGAACGACATCGGGCGGGTCAGCGTGCCCGGCACGGTGGAGGTGACGCAGCTCATGGACGTGGAGCGGTACTCCCACGTGATGCACCTGGTGTCCCACGTGAAGGGCAAGCTGCAGGCGGACTACTCCTGCTACGACGTGCTGCGGGCGTGCTTCCCCGCGGGCACGGTATCGGGAGCGCCCAAGATCAGGGCGATGGAGATCATCGCCGAGCTGGAGCCGGACAAGCGGGGTCCGTACGCGGGCGCGGTCGGCTACTTCGACTTCATGGGGAACATGGACACGGCGATCACGATACGGACGATGCTCGTCAAGGACGGCGTGGCATACGTGGAGGCGGGGGGCGGCATAGTCTACGACAGCAAGCCATACCTGGAGTACGAGGAGACGGTGCACAAGGCGTCGGCCGTGCTGCGGGCGATAGAGCAGGCGGAGAGAGCGCAATGAAGGAAAGCCCGTTCGCCCTGAGCCTGTCGAAGGGCAGTGCTCATCAGAACAACCATGATGTGGAGCAGTTACTTGAAAGCCTATCGAAAGGGCAGGTCGTGAAGTGGACAGATGTAGACAGAAGGAGTGGCCCGGCTTTGCGCATAGCCACCCGGTCCGCGTCAAAGGCCGGGGACTGGATTCCGGCTCAAGGCCGGAATGACGGATCACTGGACTGCGTTGGGAGAGCGTGATGATACTGCTGATAGACAACTACGACAGCTTCACCTACAACCTGTACCAGTACATGTGCGAGCTGGGGGCGGACGTGCGCGTGGTGCGGAACGACGAGACGACCCTCGCCGAGATCGAGGGCATGGCGCCCGAGAAGATCGTCGTCTCGCCCGGGCCGAGCACGCCGGAGAAGGCGGGCATATCCAACGACGTCATCCGCCGCTTCGGCGAGCGCACCCCGACGCTGGGCGTGTGCCTGGGCCACCAGTGCATCGGGTACGCGTACGGCGGCACGGTTGGGGGCGCGGGCGAGATCATGCACGGCAAGACCTCGATGGTGCACCACGACGGCAAGGGGATCTTTGCGGGGCTGCCGGACCCGTTCGAGGCGATACGCTACCACTCGCTGGCCGTGTACAGGGACGACCTGCCCGAGGACCTGGACGTGACGGCCTGGACGGACGCCGGTATCATCATGGGCGTGCGCCACAAGCGCCACCCGGTCGAGGGGATACAGTTCCACCCCGAGTCGATAATGACCAGCGTGGGCCACGACATCCTGCGAAACTTCCTGGAGATGTGAGGGCGGCATGATTAGAGAAGCCATTGCGAAGGTTGTGGAGGGGCAGGACCTGAGCGCGGACGAGGCCGCGCAGGTGATGGGCGAGATCATGGAGGACGAGGCCACACCCTCACAGCTCGGCGCGTTCCTGACGGCCCTGCGCGTCAAGGGCGAGACCCTGGACGAGATCACCGGCATGGCGGGCGTGATGCGGAGCAAGGGCCTGGCCGTGGAGGTCGAGGGGCCGCTGGTCGACACGTGCGGGACGGGCGGCGACGCGTCGCACACCTTCAACATATCCACGACGGTCGGGCTCGTGGCCGCCGGCGCGGGCGTCAAGGTCGCCAAGCACGGCAACCGCGCGGCGTCGGGCTCGACGGGCAGCGCGGACGTGTTGGAGGAGCTGGGGGTGAACATCACCCTGGGGCCGGAGGGCGTGGCGCGGTGCATCGACGAGGCCGGGTTCGGCTTCATGTTCGCCCAGACCTTCCACCCGGCTATGAGGTTCGCCGCCGTCCCGAGGCGCGAGATCGGCATCCGGACCATCTTCAACACGCTGGGGCCGTTGATGAACCCGGCGGGCGTCACGGCCCAGGTCTTCGGCATGGCCGACCCGGGCCTGGCCGAGACCGTGGCGCAGTTCCTGCACACCCAGGGCGTCGCGCACGCCCTGCTGGTGCACGGCCAGGACGGCCTGGACGAGATCAGCCTGGCCGCGCCGACGGACGTGTGGGACGTGAAGGGCGGTGAGGTCGAGACCTACACCGTTACGCCGGACGACTTCGGGCTCGGCAGCGTCGACGTAGACTCGCTGAGGGTCGACAGCCCGGCCGAGAGCGCCGCGACCGTGCGGTCGGTGCTCGGCGGTGAGGCCGGGCCCGCGCGCGACGTGGTGCTGGCCAACTGCGCGGGGGCGCTCGTTGCCGCCGACAGGGCCGGGACGCTGCGCGACGGCGTCGCCCTCGCCGCGGAGTCCATAGACAGCGGCGCGGCGAAAGCCAGGCTAGACGCGCTGGTCAGCCTGAGCCAGTCGCTGGGTTAAGCCCAAGCGAGGTGTAGACCATGAGCGATTCCATGAACCACCGCGAACGCGTACTCGCCTGCCTTGCCGGGGAGGATGTGGACCGCCCGCCCGTCAGCATGTGGCGGCACTTCTACGCCGAGGAGACGGCGCCCGACACGCTGGCCGAGGCCATGCTGGGCTTCCAGCGCGAGTACGACTGGGACTTCATGAAGGTCAACCCGCGCGCATCGTACCACGCCGAGGACTGGGGGCTTACGATGCGCGCCGGCGGCGACGACTCGCCCGAGGCCGTCTCGTGGCCCGTGAGCGAGCCCGCCGACTGGACGCGGCTCGAGGTCCTGGACCCGTACGCGGGCGTCCTCGGCGAGCAGCTGCAGGCGCTCGGGCTCATCGCGAAAGGGCTGGAGGGCCAGGTCCCGTTCCTGATGACGGTCTTTACGCCGCTGTCGATCGCCGCGCGGCTAGTTCAGTCCGAGGAGACGTTCGTCCGGCATCTCCGCGAGAGCCCCGAGGAGGTGAGACACGCCCTGGAGGTCGTGACCGAGACGTTCGCACTCTACACCAAGGCGTGCCTGGAAGCCGGCGCGAGCGGCCTCTTCTACGCCACCACGTCCTGGGCCACGACCGACTCGCTGACCCTGTACGAGTACAACGAATTCGCCAGGCCGTACGACCTGCGCGTCTTGGAGGCGGCGTCGGATGCGGAGTTCAACCTGCTCCACGTCTGCCGGGACAACAACATGCTCGCCGAGCTTGGCGACTATCCGGTGCACGCGTTCAACTGGGACGCTCGCGGGGAGGGCAATCTCTCCCTTGCGGACGGCCGCGCGACCCTTGAGCCGAGAGCGGTGGTCGGCGGTCTTCCGGACAAGAACGGGCTCGTCGATGCCTCGCCGGGTGAGCTGGCACGCGAAGTCCGGAGCACGACCGGGGCAATGGGGTCCAGGGGGTGGATGCTGGGGACCGGATGCACGTTCCCGCCGGATACTCCTGCTGAGAACGTCCGCGCGGTCGCAAGTGTTGCGATAGGCAACCAAAAGGTGAGGCAAATCTGAGACAAGGGCTTGATTAGGGATTGACAAGTGCGTTTGCAACCCCTATGTTTCTAGGTGTTCCGTAGCGACGGTGTTGTTTCCTGCACGAGTTGGCAGCACAGACTAGTACATCCTGCGCAATGGAGATTGTTATGGCCGAACTCACCGCATACTCGTTCAAGCTCCGGAAGAGCGTCGTGATCCGCAATCCCAAGCTGGTGATGCTGAAGAACGGCCGCCCCGCTGTTCGAGGCGTGGCAGACGAGGATCCCGACACGTCCGTGTTCCGTATTCTGGGCACCGCAGAGGCTGACAAGCTGCGGGCGTCGGGAATCGAAGAAGAGAGCTAGAACAAGGTCCTGCACTAGTTGGGGGCTGGTCTTCGCAAGCCTCTAAAGGGATTCTCCAGGTGAGTCAGCATAGGAGGCGCTGAATGGAGGCGTATTGCTTCAAGTGCAGGACGAAAGTCGATATCGAGAACGCCCAGTCCGTCACACTTAAGAACGGGCGCCCTGCTACCCAGGGAACCTGTGGGAAGTGCGATACGAAGGTGTTCAGGATCGGCAGGTCCTCCTAAGCAATCAAGGCGGCTCCCCCACCTGACGCAGAACGGCTTGGAGTTACGGCGCACCGGTTCGCGGGGTTCTCCCCGACGGGCTCGGTGCGATGCTATCTGGGTCATACCACTTGTCTTTCTACTCTTCGCCCTTGGATGCACCTCCGATGAGCCTGCAGTGGTGTTCACGTCCGACCGCGATGGCAACCTGGAGATATACGCCGTCCGAGTAAGCGACGGCACCGAGACGAATCTGACCCAGAGCGCCGCGGACGAATCTGCTCCGCGAGTGTCGCCAGACCGCAAGATGGTTGCCTTTCTCGCCGGTGCGCCGGATAGCGCTACGCTCGATGTGGCGACTGTAGCCGGCGAATCTCGTAAGAGTGTGACGTCGCCCGGCGTACACCGGGATCACCGTTGGTCCCACGACTCCTTGCGCCTCGCATACGTGGCAGAGGTCGAGGGGCGCGAGTCCGTCTATTTCAAGGCCATCGACGGTGACCGGCAGATGTCGCTCACGACTGTCGACGCCAACGAGGTTGGCGGCTGGTCGCCCAAAGGCACAGCCGTATCGTTTGTGGTCTCGGACGGCCCCGGCATGGGCATATACCTGCGCAATCCGGACGGCGTGAACGAGTTCAGGCTTACCGAGACACCGGACTCCGCGCCCGTCTGGTCGCCGGACGGGGAGAGGCTGGCCTTCATCTCGACGCGTGACGGGACGCCCGAGATATACCTGATGAACGAGGACGGAACGGGCCAGAAGCGGCTCACCAACAACGACTCGCCCGAGTACGGACTGTCCTGGTCGCCAAACAACCGGACGCTCGTGTTCGTCTCGGAGCAGGACGGCAATGCGGAGATCTACGTCATGGACGCGGGTTCGGGCAACGCCACGCGCCTGACCCACAACACGGTCCCGGACGGCCAACCGGTGTGGTCGCCGAACGGCAAGAGCATCGCTTTCGTCTCATACCTGGACGGCGACGCCGAGATATTCGTCATGTCGGCTGACGGCAGCAATCAGCAGCGGCTGACCAGCAACGAGGCCGAGGATACCGAACCCTCCTGGTGACCGCCGGCCTCACGCCTTCTTGACGGCGTGGCCTCCGAACTGGTTGCGCATCGCGGCGAGCAGCCTCGGGCCCAGAGGCGAGTCCTGCCTCGATCGGAACCGCGCCTGGAGCGACAGGGCGATCACGGGTATCGGCACGGCCAGCTCGATGGACTCCTGCAGCGTCCACCGGCCCTCGCCCGAGTCCTCCACGTACGACTCCAGTCCCGCCAACTCCGGGTCCTCTTCCAGCGCGGCGGCGGTGAGGTCCAGCAACCACGAGCGGACGACGCTGCCATGTCGCCAGATCTCGGCGATCTGCGACAGGTCCAGGGCCATCTCCTCCTTGGCTGCCATGAGCTCGAAGCCCTCGGCGTAGGCCTGCATCATCCCGTACTCTATGCCGTTGTGCACCATCTTCACGAAGTGGCCCGCACCCGGCCCGCCGACGTGTCCATAGCCCCTGTCCGGGCCTGGGGCAAGGGTCTGGAAGATAGGCTCCAGCCGGTCGAAGGCGGCCCGGTCGCCTCCGATCATCAGGCTGTACCCCTCGGCCAGACCCCAGACGCCGCCGCTCGTTCCGGAGTCGAGGAGGCTTATGCCCTTCTCGGACAGCGCCTCGGCCCTGCGGATGGTGTCCTTGTAGTTGGCGTTTCCGCCGTCGATGATCGTGTCGCCCGGCTCCAGCTCGTCCGCGAGCGCAGCGATAGTCGCCTCCGTCGCGTCGCCCGAAGGCACCATCGACCACACGGCTCTGGGCGCGTCGAGCTTTGACGCCAGCTCGCCCAGGGACGCCGCGCCCGCCGCGCCCGCGCTCGTCTGGGCCTCGACCGCCTCCGGGTTGGGATCGTAGGCGACGATATCGTGGCCTCCACCCAGCAGGCGCTGCGCCATATTCCCGCCCATTCTTCCGAGTCCGACGATTCCTAGCTGCATTGACGATGCCTCCGTTGGGTCGCTATGTGACGAAGAGTGGGTTGGCCTTCGTGATGGTCCTGCGTTCGGCCCTCATCGCCTCGCGCAGGTACTTGGGCAGGGAGAACATGCCGGTGTGGGTCTCGCCGTCGTAGTGGCGGAGTCCTCCGATGCCCCTCTCGCTGAGCCTCGAGTCCACCTCGGCTCCTGCGAGGGCAGCCGGGTTGTCGCCCAGCGAGCCGACAACGAAGCCCCACGTCGCGCCGAAGGACGGCACGAATGCCTCGTAGGCAGACATCGCGGGGAACGCCGAGCCGACGGTGTTGGCCACGGCCGAGAAGCACTGCTCGTAGAATGCCGGTCCCGTCGGCCCCGCCTGGGCGACGAGCAGTCCGCCGGGCGCCAGCCGCTCCCTCGCCAGTGCGTAGAACTCGGCCGTGAACAACAGGTACGCCGGGCCTCCCTCTAGGGGGTCGGGCACGTCGATGACGGCAACGTCGAACCCGCCCCGGGACTCGTCCAGCACGGCCATCGCGTCCCTGTGGTGAAGCTCCAGCCGCGGGTCGTCGAAGGAGCCCTGGTGAAACGCGCCCAGGTGGCGGCGGCACAGGTCGACCACCTGCTGGTCGATGTCGGCCATCACGACCCGCTCGACCGTCCGGTGGCGCAGCACCTCCCGCGCCGTTGCGCCCTCGCCGCCGCCGGCGATGAAGACGCTGCGAGGGCCGGGGTGGGCGATCATTACCGGCTGCACCAGGGACTCGTGGTATACGAACTCGTCGACCTCGGTCGACTGGGTCTTGTCGTCCAGGACCAGGGACCGCCCGAAGCAGGCGGTGTCCTGGATCACCACCGACTGGTAGGCGGTCCTGCCCGAGTGCACCACCCGCTCGACCCGCTCGGCCTGCAGGAGGTCGGGCGTGATGTGCTCGTAGTGCCACCCGTCCTGGGGCGGCGCCCCGGCGTCCATCACAGGCCGGCCGTGGTGTTGGACGAGGCGGGCCCTCGCCTGATGGTGGTGGTGACGGGACTGCGGCACTTCAGGCTGCCGATGATGAGCTGGGCGGCCCTGTCGGGCGCAAACGACTCGCCGCAGGTGAAGATGTCGACGGCGGCGTACCCGTGCTCGGGCCAGGTGTGGATGGCCAGGTGCGACTCGGCTATGGCGACGATTCCGGTGACGCCTCGCGGGTTGAATTTGTGGAAGGAGCGACCGAGTATGCTTGCGCCCGCCTCTCGTGCGGCGTCGACCATGGCGGTCTCGATGAGGTCCAGCTCGTCGAGAAGGCCCGAGTCGCACTCGTTCAGCTCGAGCAGCAAGTGGGTGCCGATAGCCTCCGGGGGACTCCCCGCCAGGGCCGGACCGTCGCTCAAACCGTCACCTCCATATCAAGCTGCGCAAACGATTGTACACACGGCTTCGATTGACTGTCATCCCTGCCTGCCGATACACTCCGGCTACGAGAATCGAGGGAGGAGCGTCGTGGCGACCGGCGTCGGACTGCTTGGTTGTGGCGCCATCGGACAGGAGCTGGCCCGGTCGATCCAGGCCGGAGAGGCCGGCGATGCGCGCATCATGGCCCTGTTCGACCAGGTCGAAGGACTTGCGGCGTCGGTGGCCGGCGGTCTGGACGGCGAAGTCATCGGCACGGACTCGATCCAGGACTTCCTGGGCACGCCCGGACTGGACCTTGTAGTTGAGTGCGCCTCGCCCCACGCGGTGCGCGCCCACGCCGAGGCCGTGCTCACTGCCGGCAAGGACCTTCTGATGATGAGCTCGGGTGCGCTCGCCGACCCGGCGTTGGCCGAGCGGCTGGCCGACCTCGCCCAGGGGCAGGGGAGACGGCTCATCGTTCCGTCGGGCGCGCTGGGCGGCATCGACGCCATCAGGGCAGCGAAGGGGCGCCTCGAGCGCGTGACGCTGACCACGACCAAGCCGCCGCGTGGCCTCACCGGCGCGCCCGGATTCGCCGAGTGGGAGTCCAGCGAGATCTCAGAGCCCACGGTCATATTCGACGGCCCGGCGGTCGAGGCCGTCAAGCTATTCCCGGCAAACGTCAACGTCGCCGCGACCCTCAGCCTCGCCGGTCTGGGCGCCGAGGAGACGCGGGTGAAGGTCGTGGCCGACCCCGGCTCGACCGTCAACATCCACGAGATCGAGGCAGTGGGTGGGCTCGGCACGCTCCGGTTCAGGATGGAGCTGCTTCCCCACGAGAGGAACCCCAAGACCAGCTTCCTGGCAATCGTCTCCGCAGTCGAAGCCCTGCGCGTCGCCTGCACCCCCGGCATCAGAGTGGGCACTTAGGCCCGAATAGAACGAGGGAGTGGACAACCGGTGAAATCGTTCAACAGGATTACCATCGACCCCGCCGTCATGGGAGGTAAAGCATGCGTTAGAGGTATGCGTGTAACGGTCGGGACGGTGGTAGGCCTGCTGGCGGCTGGCCGCTCACCTGCTGAGATACTCCGAGCCTACCCGTATCTTGAACGGGAGGACATCGACCAGTGCTTGGCCTATGCCGCCTGGAGGCTGGAGGAACGCGAAGTTCCCCTCTCCACGCCATGAGGCTGAAACTCCTAGTGGGGGGGGACCCAGGTATGATGCCAGACGACAACTTCAACACGCACTGCGAGGCTTAGGTCCGCAGTACACCCGCCAGAATACGCGGACTTACTCGCCCAGAATGGAGACGATGTCCGTGTGCTCCTTGAGCAGCTGCGTGAAACGGGCTAGCTTGTCGGGGTGGTTGAAGCGGGCGCGCTCATGGATGCTGTGGAGGGCTTCCATGGCCGGGATGGTGTCCTGGTCTACCAGGATGATCGGGACGTCCTGCTCTTCCGCTTCGTAGTAGACGTACTCGATGGGCTCGATGCCCATAGTGAGCATCAGGCAGGCCATGGGCGTCGTCAGCGCGGCCATCTGCACGTCCGGGCGGTCGCCCCGGATGATGACGGCCTGGCGCTCCAGGATGCCGAAGTAGTCCGTGCCCCTGTCGAGACCGAAACCGCCGGCCTGGAAGTGCTCGACCAGCCTGTCCATGCCGTCCACGTCGGTGATGTTCCGTCCCCCGAGGTGCGATGCTATGTCGGCGACGGTCACTCCCATCATGGTGCGGTCCTCTGGCACCGCGCCCAGGACTCTTACCCCGTCCGCCTCGGCCTCGGGGCGCAATCTCGTCTCGGTGTCGTGGCCCTTGTAGCGGGTGCGGCCGTTGATCACAACGCCCGCCAGCCTGTCGCCGTATGCACCTGCAGCCCGGGCCACGTCGGCGGTCTGCAGGTCCGGGCGATAGCCCACGACGGCCACCACGGTAGCGTCCAGTGCCTCGACGAGCCGGACCGAGTCGCCCTCCGACAGGGCGGAGGAGACCTCGACGATCACCAGGTCGCTGCTGGACGCTAGATCGGCGGCCGACGCCTGTATGCCGGAGATGCCGTCGCCCAGAGACTCGCCGTCGGTGATTCTTGCCGCGCCGTTCGTGCGCTGGCCGAGAAGACTCTCGTAGATCGCCGGGTCGGAGTCGCCGGCCTGCCCGACGGGCTTGTAGACCGCGGCGGTCTTCCCCGCGTCGCGGGCCAGTCGGACGAGCGCGGAGGAGACGGCGGTCTTCCCCGCGCCGGGGGTGTCGGATACTACTGCGAGCACGGCCATTCGCGGCCTCCGGATGGGCTTAGGCGCTGCCCCTGAACACCCGCGCACCCTGAGAACTGCCCTTCGACAGGCTCAGGGCGAACGCGCTGGTCAGGCGGGTGGAATTATAGCAGAGTCAGACGGCTAGACTGGCTCTGCGCGGGTCGCCTGGAAGGTACCCTTGCCGAAGGAGCCAAACTCCACCTCGCCCGATATGACGCCGTAGGAGAGGACGCCGGAGAAGCGCAGGGACATCTGGCCCATGGGCCCGGACATCTGCACCTCCCACGAAAGGTTCGATCCCTCTACCGTCCCTCCCGCAAACTGCTGCGTCCCCCGCTCGCCGGTCCACGTCCCGCTGAGAGACGAGCCGTCCACTTCGAGCTCCAGCACGCCCTCGCGGGTGCCCCTGGGCGACTCCAGCTTCATATTCCACGTGCCCGCCGGACTATCCGGCTCGTCCGCACTGGCCGCCTCCTCTGTCGCCTGATCGGGCTCTGCGGCCTCGGTCGAGTAGGAGTGGAGGCGGTGGTAGAGGCCGCCGCGCCCCAGCAGGTCGGCGTGCCTGCCCTCCTCCACGACCTGCCCCTGGTCGAGGACGACGATGCGGTCGGCGTTTCTGATGGTCGAGAGGCGGTGGGCGATCACTATTGCCGTGCGCCCCCGGAGCAGCTCGTCGAGCGCCCTCTGGATCAGCATCTCGGTGTAGGTGTCGATGTTGGCAGTAGCCTCGTCCAGGAGCAGCACGCGCGGGTCCGCGACGAGGGCGCGGGCGAAGCTGATTAGCTGGCGCTGGCCGACGCTGAGATTCCCGCCCCGCTCCTGCAGGGGCGTGTCGTACCCGTTCTCCATCTTCATGATGAAGTCATTCGCGCCCACGGCCCTTGCGGCCCGGACGACGTCATCGTCGCTTGCCTCGGTGTGGTTGTATCGGATGTTGTCGCGGATCGTGCCGGAGAAGAGATACGGCTCCTGGGGCACGATGGACATCTGTTTCGACAGCGACTCGAGTGTGATGTCGCGGATGTCGACGCCGTCGAGTAGCACGCGCCCCTCGGTCACGTCGTAGAAGCGCATCAGGAGCGAGACGATGGTCGTCTTGCCCGCTCCGGTCGGGCCTACCAGGGCGACGGTATTGCCCGCCGGGACGTGCAGGTCCACGCCCTGCAGCACGGGCTCGTCCTCCACGTAGTGGAAGCCGACCTCCTCGAACCGCACGTCGCCGGCCACGGTCTCTACGCTCGTGCTGTCGGGCCTGTCGACTATCTCGGGCTCCACGTCCATCAGCTCGAAGATGCGGGAGCCCGACGCCATCGCGCGCTGCAGGGAGCCGTACTGCATCGTGAGGTTCAACACTGGCTCGAAGAAGCGCTGGATGTACAGGGCGAAGGCTACCAGCATGCCCACCTCGAGGGCGTCGTCAAGCACGAGCGAGCCGCCCACGAATACCACCAGTGCGAGGCCGAATGCGGACATGAACTCGACCGCAGGGAAGAGGACCGCCTGCATCCGCCCTGCCTCGAGGTTCGCGCCGAGGTTCTCCGTGTTGGCCGCGCCGAAGGAGCGGATGTTCGCGCCCTCGCGGTTCATGCTCTGGACGACGCGCACGCCTGATATGTTCTCTTGCAGCCCGGCGTTGACTGCCGATATCGCCCTGCGCGCCCTCATGAAGGCGCGGCGGGCGAACCTCTGCCAGACTGCCATCATCACGAAGAGCAGCGGGATCAGTAGCAGCGTCACCAAGGCAAGCCGGGCGTTCATGCTCACCATCACCACGATGATCCCGCCGAGGCTGAGGATGTCCGCGGCGGTGATGATGACGATGGACAGGAACTCCTGGAGCTGCTGCACGTCGTTCTGGACACGGGACATCACGCGCCCGACCTCGTTCCTGTTGTAGAAGCTCATGGAGAGGCCCTGGAGGTGGCGGAACAGGCCCACGCGCAGGGCGTATAGCACCTTCTGTCCGACGAATGCCATGGTCCTGAGGTGCACGTACTGGCTGCCGAACTGGAGCAGCGCCAGCCCGACGAAGATCGGGACGACTATGTTCAGGCCGGACAGGTCGCCGGCGCGCACGTAGTCGTCGATTATCAGGGCCACCATCCACGGAATGGCGATCACGGTCCCCGTGTAGACCAACACGGCTGCAAGGGTGAGCAGCAGCCTGGGCCAGTGGGGGAGCAGGTACTTGAACAGCCGCTTGACCACGGCATGGTCGTATAGCTGTCCGTCTTCCTCCTCCTGGTCGAGGCCGAGGCGCCCCGCCATGCCACGCCCATAGCTCCCGCCGCCTCCGCCGCGGGCCATCCAGCTTCCGCCTCCGCCTCCGAACATCATAGGGTGTCACCTCCGAGGGTCGACCGTTCGTCCTCCTGGGGACGCAGCTGCAGGTCGTAGATGTTGCGGTAGAAGCCGTCGCGCCCCAGCAGCTCGTCGTGGGTCCCGCGCTCCACGATCTCGCCGTCGTCCAGGGCCAGGATCAGGTCGGCCCTGCGGACGGTCGAGAGCCTGTGCGCGATCACGAATGTGGTGCGGCCCCTGATCACTTCGTCCAGGGCCTGCTGGAGCCTGTACTCGGTCGCCATGTCCACGCTCGAGGTGGAGTCGTCGAGGATGAGGACCGGCGGGTCGAGCAGGATCGTCCTGGCGATGGCCAGGCGCTGGCGCTGGCCGCCGGAGAGGGTGATGCCGCGCTCGCCGACCCACGAGTCGTACCCGTCGGGCAGGCCCTCGATGAAGTCGTGGAGCTGGGCAATCTTGGCTGCCTTCACGACCTCGTCCATGTCCACGTCGTCGAGGCCGTAGGCGATGTTGTCCTTCATGCTGGACGCGAAGACGAACACGTCCTGCATGACGATGCCGACGTTTTGTCGCAGGGACGACAGGGTCACGTCCCTGATGTCGTGGCCGTCGATGGTGATTCGGCCCTGGGAGACGTCGTAGAACCTGGGGATGACGTGGGCTATGGTGCTCTTGCCGGAGCCGGGGCCGCCAAGCAGGGCGACGATCTGGCCGGGCTGCACCTCGAAGTCGATGCCTCGGACCGCGCTTCCTGCCTCGTCGTAGCTGACCGCGACGTCTTCGAAAGCGACGCGGCCATCGACCCTGGGCAGGGGCACTGCGTCGGGCTTCTCCATGACCGGCGATTCGGCGTCGAGCACGTCGTATAGGCGCTGCCCCGCCGAAGATGCGCGAGAGAATGTGTTGACCATCCAGCCGCTCATCCTGATGGGCATTCCGAGGAGTGCCATGAGGAAGATGAACTCGGTCAGGCCGCCGGCGGTGAGCCTGTCGGCTGCGATCTCCCTGCCGCCGACCCAGAGTATTGCCCCGGTCGCAGCGGTGAAGATGAAGGTCATCAGCGAGCCCTGCGACGCGAACAGGCGGGTCGCCGAGTAGGTGAGCTGGGCTAGGGAGTCGGCCCTGGCGTTGAACTTCGACTCCTCGAAGCGGCGGGCTCCGAACGCCTTGACCACCTTCATGCCGGCCAGGTTCTCCTGCAGGACGGTGGTCAGCGCGCCCGTCTCCTCCTGCACCCTCATCCAGGTCGGGCGGAGGACGCTGGACAGGGCCAGGGCCCTCCAGAGAATGAGAGGGACGAAGGCCATGCTGACGATGGCTAGGCGCCAGTTCGTAGTGGCCATGAGTACCGAGACTGCCCCTAGCATGACGAAGATCGAGAGGCCGCGCACCATGCCCATGCTGATGAACATGCGGACGGCCTCGACATCCTGCGTCGCCTTGGACATGAGGTTGCCGGTCTGCTCCTTGTCAAAGAATCCGAAGCTCATGCTCTGGAGCTTCTTGAAGAAGTCCTCCCGCAGGTCGTAGGCGCTCCTCTGGGAGAGGGACTCGGAGAGATACCGCTGGCCGTAGGAGAAGAAACCCCGCAGAAGGCTGAATAGCACTATCACGACGGCCAGCAGAAGGAGACGGCTCTGGAGCCCGCTGGCAAGGGCAGTGTCGATGGCTTGCCCCAGCATCCTCGGCACTGCCAACGCCGCAAGGGTGGACGCTATCATCGCCGCGTATGCGCCGACGAGATACCACTTGTGCCTGAAGGCATACTTCATAAGACGAAACGCTACTCTCATAGGCTGGCCTCCTCGGTCTGGCCTTCACGGTCCAATGCGCCGTGCTCCCGGACGGATTCTCTGAACCCCGGCCTGCGGACGGCGTTTGCCATGATCTCCATTGCCGGTACTACTATCTCCAGCTCCTCGGTGGTGAGGGCGGCGGCGAGAGCCTCTGTCCTGGCCGCACGGAGCGACCAGAACTTCTCCACCGCGTCCCTGCCCGCCGCGGTGAGGGAGCAGACGACGGCGCGCCGGTCCGCCGGGTCCTGCTGCCGCTCGACCAGTCGCTTGGCCACCAGGCGACCGATCATGGTGGTGGCCGAGGGCATCTCCACGCCCAGCCTTCCGGCGATGTTGCTCATGCGGCGGGGCCCGTCGGCCAGGTAGAAGAGCGTCTTGGCCTGGGGCATGGTCAAGTCCAGACCGGTCCACGCCGACGAGGGCCTGGCACGCATTCGGCCCTGCCATCGTCCCAGGTGCTCGATGAGGCTCGATATGAGCTCTTCGCGTGATTGCATTGCCGCGTCCTAACTGTTAGCGTCACGCTAAGTATTACATGTGGGTAACGCCGTTGTCAAGTGGGCGTCTTACTGAGGCTGCCGGCGGCGTCCCACGCGGGACAGGTGAAGCGCTGGAGGATGGCGCGTCGCCGCTACCAGGACAGCAGGGCGGCCACGGCGCCGGTCATGAGGGTGGCGATGTTGCCCGCGAGTACGGACTTGAGCCCCAGCTGTGCGATCTCGAGCCGCCGCGCCGGAACCAGGGCGCCTATGCCTCCAAGCATGATGCCGAGGCTGGCGAAGTTGGCGAACCCGCAGAGGGAGTAAGCCATGATGAGGGCGCTGCGGTCTCCCAGTGCTCCGGCGGGGAGCTTGGACATGTCGATGTAGGCGATAAACTCGTTGAGGACGACCTTTGTGCCCATGAGCTGCCCGGCCGTCACCGCCTCATTCCAGGGCACGCCCATGGTCCAGACGACGGGAGCGAGGCACCATCCGAGGGCGCGCTGGACCGTGAGGGGGCTGCCGTAAGCGTCGGGCGCAAGGCCGAGGGTGATATTGGCCAGCTCGACCAGGGCGACGAGGACGATGAGCATTCCGACGATGTATGCCAGGAGGCGGAGGCCGTCCACTGTGCCCCGGGTGACGGCGTCGATGCCGTTCTCATACATGTCCTCGAGCTCGACTTTGGGGTCGACCTCCGTACTTGACGGGGGAGACATGATGACGGCGACTACGACCGCAGCCGGGGCGCTGACGATGGAGGCGGTGAGAAGGTGTCCCGCGGCGTCGGGAATGACGTCATCCAGGAGGGTGGCGTAGACGGCGAAGACGGTGCCGGCAATGGTGGCCATGCCGCCCGTCATGACCAGGAAGAGCTCGGATCGAGTCATGCGCTCCAGGTAGGGGCGCACCAGCAGCGGGGCCTCTACCATCCCTATGAAGACGTTGGCCGAAAGAGCAAAGCTGGACGCGCCGCTGATACGGAGGCTCTTGCCCAGCACCCAGGCGAATCCCCGGACCACCCAGGGGAGGATCCGGAAGTGATAGAGGACCGCCGAGAGGGCGCTGACGAGTATCACCAGGGGCAGGACCTGGAGAGCGAAGACGAAGGAGCCCCCGGGAAGGGTCTCTTCGTAGGGTATGGGGCCTCCACCCAGGAACCCAAAGACCGTCGTGGTGCCCGCCTGAGTGGCTCGCAGCAGAGCGTCTACCACGCCGGCAATCCAGGCGAATCCCCACTGCGAGCCTGGCAGCTTGAGGAGGAGCAGGGCCAGGGCCAGCTGCAGGGCCAGGCCGGCGGCGACTGTACGCCATGGGAAGCGGCTGCGGCCCTCGCTGACGGTCCAGGCCAGTCCGAGTAGGAGGGCGATTCCGAGAAGCGGTTGGAGGGAAGTCAGGATGGCCAAGTCAAAGCTGCCAATTCGGGGCGATTATAGCAACCGCTGGGGGGCTGTCAACGCAGCGGTCGTGGGGTTTACTATTGAAGTATGACCTGCGCTGCTGATTCCCAGCGCATCTAAGGAAGGAACGTAGTGCGAGCAATAGCAGGCATCGTCTGGGTCCCAATTCTGTTTGCGGCGGCATTGCTGGCGTCCGGCTGCTCGACGGTGGAGGAACCGGATGAGATACCGCTTCGCATCTTGGCCATCAACGACTTCCATGGGCACATAGCCACTTCCTCGGACTCCTTCGGCGGGGTTGGTCGCGCCGATTACCTGGCTGCCAACATCAGCGCCGCCCGGGCCGAGGTCGAGAACTCCGTGTTCGTTTCCGCCGGCGACCTGATCGGAGCGTCGCCGCTCATCTCCGCTCTCTTTCACGACGAGCCGACCATCGAGGCCATGAACCTGATGGGCCTGGACTTCAACGGCGTGGGCAACCACGAATTCGACGAGGGCCTCGCGGAGCTACAGCGGATGCAGAAGGGCGGCCCGCACCCGGTCGAGGGCGACCTGGACGGCAACCTCTTCAGCGGCGCCGCGTTCGAGTTCCTGGCCGCCAACGTCATCGACGACGCCACCGGCGACACCATCTTCCCTCCCTACGCCATCCGCGACTACCAGGGCGTAGGCGTCGCGTTCATCGGACTGACCCTCGAGGGCACACCGGCGATAGTGTCCCAGGCAGAGGTGAAGGGGCTGACCTTCGTAGACGAAGTGGAAACGGTCAACGCACTCGTGCCCAGCCTGCGCGAGCAGGGCATCGAGGCCATCGTGGTCCTGCTCCACGAGGGCGGCCGGTCGGACGGCGGTCAGAGCGACTGCGGCTCGGGTCTGACGGGGGCCATCGCCGATATCGCCGCTCGCTTGGACGACGCTGTGGACGTAGTAATCGCGGCCCACACGAACGACGAATTCGTTTGTGAGATCGATGGCAAATGGGTCACCATGGCTGACAACCGGGGCCGGCTGTTCACCGTCATCGACGTTACCCTGAGCAGGGCAACCGGGGACCTCACGGTGAAGGCAATCGAGAACCGGCCCAACTCGCAGGCAGGAGTCACGCCCTCCCCAGCTCTCACAGCCCTAATCGACCGGTACGACGCCCTCTCGGCCCCTCGCGCCAATCTTGTCATCGGCTCCATAACCGCCGACCTCACCCGCGAGCCGAACGCCGCCGGCGAGTCCGCCCTGGGAGACGTCATCGCGGACGCTCACCTGGAGGCGACGCGAGCCGCCGGCGCAGGCGGCGCGGTGGTGGCCTTCATGAACTCCGGAGGCATCCGGGGGAACATGCTCTTCGACAGCACCGGCCCGGAGTCCGACGGGGAGCTGACGTACGGAGAGGCCTTCTCGGTGCACCCGTTCGGCAACAGCCTGGTAACCCTTTCGCTCACGGGCGCACAGCTCGATGCCCTGCTAGAGTCCCAGTTCCGAGAACCGACCGGCGATGCCAGCGACGTGCTCCAGGTCTCCAGGGGATTCAGCTACACCTGGGATGCGGCGCGTCCCGTGGGTGAGAGAGTCGACCCATCGACCATTGCCATCGACGGAGTGACTGTCGACCCTGGCGCGACCTACCGGGTGACGGTCAACAGCTTCCTGGCCGACGGAGGCGACGGCTTCGCGGTGCTGCGGGAGGGCACGGAGCGGACCGGCGGGGTGATCGATCTCGACGCGCTGGTCGCCTATTTCTCCGCATCCAGTCCCGTCGCCCCAGGACCGCAGGACCGGATTTCCCGGCGTAACTGACAGCCCGTCACCGCAGCCCGGTCAAGCCGCATACCGGCAGGGACCGGGGGGCTAGGAGCGGGCGTAGTGGTCGTGGTAACGGACGATGTCGTCCTCGCCCAGGTAATCGCCGGTCTGGACCTCGACGATCTGGAGCGGGTCGTCCGTGGGGTTCTCGATGCGGTGCCTGGTGCCCTGGCTGACGTAGGCGGACTCGTTCTCCCGCAGCAGGAACACCTCGTCGCCGCGTGTGACCCGCGCCGTGCCGGCGACGACGACCCAGTGCTCGGCCCTCTGGCGGTGCATCTGGAGCGAAATGGACGCCCCTGGATCGATCGTGAGCCGCTTGACCTGGAAGCCCGGGCCGGAGTCGAGGACGTCGTACGTGCCCCAGGGACGGTGGACGCGGCGGTGGTTGACGTGCTCGGTGCGGCCGTCCTGCTTGAGCCGGTCGACTATGCGCCTCACCTCCTGGACCCTGCCCTTGTCTGCGACCAGCACGGCGTCCGGCGTCTCGACGATTGCAACGTCCTTCACACCTAAGGTCGCGAGGAGCCGGTGCTGGGCGATCAGGAGGGCGTTCTCGGTCGAGTCGGCGTACACGTCTCCCTGGGTCACGTTGCCCTTCTCGTCGCGGTCCTGCTCCTCCCACAGGACGGACCACGCTCCGATGTCCGACCATCCGGCATCCAGTGGGACGACGGCGCATCCGGCGAATCCCGTGCGGGCGTGGGGGTCCATGTCGTTGTCCCGCGCTGCCCCCTCCATCACGGCATAGTCGATGGACTCGCTGGGGCAGCCTACCAGCTCGGCGGCCCCGGGCCTGTAGAACCGGCCGTCCCTGTGGCCGTTGGAGTATGCCGACCTGCAGGCGGCGGCGATGTCCGGCCTGTGGTGGTCGATCTCGGCGAGCCATGCCGAGGCCCGCAGCATGAACATGCCGCTGTTCCAGAGCCACTTGCCAGACTCCACGTACCGAGCCGCAACGTCGGATGCGGGCTTTTCGACGAACTCTGAAAAGGCGAAGCCGCTGGCAGCCCCGTCCGTCGCGTTACCCTTCCTGATGTACCCGTAGCCGGTGTGCGGGGTCGTGGGAACGACTCCAAATGTGACGACGAAGCCCTCCTGCGCGAGCCTGGCGGCGCTCCGGACCGCGTTGTGGAATCCCGCCTCGTCTTGCATAAGGTGGTCGGCTGGCAGGACAAGCATCAGCGCGTCGTCCTCGCCCCTCCCGCCCCCCAGCAGATTGAGGGCCGCAAGGGTGAGGGCGGGAGCCGTGTTCCGCGCGACCGGCTCGATGACCAGGTCTGCCTGCTCGACACCGATCTCCCGCATCTGGTCGAGCGCCAGGAAGCGGTGGGACTCGTTGCAGACGACCACAGGCGAAGCCGTATCCAGTGGGCGAACGCGGCGCAGGGTCTGCTGGAACATGGTGCCGTCGCCGACGAGGGGTATGAACGGCTTGGGAAGGTGTTCGCGGGAGAGGGGCCATAGGCGCGTGCCCGATCCCCCGGCGAGTATCACGGGGTGTATCTTCACTACTGGTCCTCCTTGCCGAGCTCATCGATCTGTCGTCTCACCTCGACTAGACGCCGCCTGATGCGCGGGTTCTCGTCCAGCTGCTCCGTGTTCCGTTCCATGTAGCCGTCGATGACCTCGAGCGCCGCTTCTGCATCCCCCTCGTGGAAGAGCTGCGCGGCACGGAGCTCGAGTACCTCGACCCGCCCCGGCGCGACCTCAAGTGCTCTGTCGGTGTGCTCCCGCGCCAGGGCCATCGTGGTGGCGTCGTCCGGGGACGCGCGCTGGTAGACGCGGGCCAGGACCAGGTGCAGGCGCCACTCGCGCGGCTCGCCGTCGAGCGAGGCCTCGCCCTCGTTCATGGCGACCTGGAACATCGCCTGTCTCTCCTGTCCGGTCAGGCCGGCCCACGCCGCGTTGAGCCCAGTGAGAGTGAACCTCAGCGGGTATACGGCTAGCCAGGGTGCGGCGTCGATCGAGTCACGAAGGCTCTGCAGCCTCTCGGTGCCCGACCGACTCTCGGCCAGCGCCGCGTCCGCTGCCCTCGACCCTGCCAGCGGCCCTATGACAGCGAAGTACGCCAGCACCAGCATCGCAGCGCCGCCCGCGACCGCGGCCCCTGCCTTCGCGGGCCGTTCGAGACCGCCGAGCCGCTCGAGGAGCCCTGGGGCGGACCCTTCGCGTGAACGGCCCGGGGCGAACGCGGTTTCCACTGGCGTCGTCTCCAGGTAGAGCACGAACCCTATCAGGAGGTGCAGCTGGACGACGGTACCGGGTGTGTCGAACAGCAGTAGGTTCTGGACGAAATATCCCGACAACGCCGACGCGATCAGCAATGCGAAGATCTGCGCGTCCGGCTCCAGTGCCCTGATGCGCCTCGCGAGGACCCACGCCATGACGAGCCAGACCGCCAGGTATGCGGCCAGCCCCAGCGCGCCAGTCGTGACCATCTCCTCGATGACCCTGTTGTGCGCCTGGTCGAAGGTGAGAAGCGATGAGTCGACCGCGCCCTGCTCGGTGAGGTGCAGGTCGTACGCGACGGCGTAGTTCTCCGGGCCCCATCCCAGGACCGGCCTGTCCGCGAACCCCTGCAGGCCCATCAGGGTCGAGGTCCACCGGGAGCGCACCGACCGGTCCTCGGGGCCGAGGCTGGCGAGTCTCTGCAGTGTGAAGCTCGACTCGGCGACGCTCTCGAAAGCCGCAGTGTTTCGGACGAGCAGGAACCCTGCGACCAGCACTGCTCCGGCAACAGCCAGGGCGATCGACGCGGTCCTGACCGGCCGGAGCTTGCCCCACAGGATGTAGCCGACCACGAACGTCCCCAACCCGGCGGCGAGCCCGACGATCGCGCCCCTGGTACCGCTCTGGTAGAGCATCAGCAGGTCCAGCAGAATTACCGACACCCAGAATACGCGCATCAGATTGTCGGGCGAGGCCCACGACGGCTGCCGCGCCCCCGCCTGTTGTTCGCGTCCCCTCCGGCTCCCTCGCTCGACGCGCCCGGGGGGCTCCGCCGGACGGGCCCTGGGTGCCGCGAAGGAGTGGGCCAGGAACGCCGCGGCGATGAGTGCGTTCACCAGCATGTACGCCCCAACGTAGGTGGCGTTGCCCAGGGTGACGCTGATTCTCGGGGCGTCGACCAGGTATACGAGCAGATCGAGCCCCGCCATCTGGGAAACGCCCAGCAGGCCCATCACGAGCCCAACGGCGAGGTTGACGTTCAGGACCAGCCGCCAGTCCCGGAAATTCCTGAAAACGGACGCGAGCATCACCGAGAATGCCGCGTAGTGCAGCAGCCCGACCCAGCCCTGCATCCGCTCATATGTCGACCACAGGCTGCGCTGCAGGCTCACGCCGGTGAACGAGGCGACCAGCACGACGCCGACGTAGATCCCAAGAACCAACATCAGGCGCGACCTGGGCAGCCGGTACTCGGGGTGCCAGAGGACCAGGACAAGCCACAGCCCGAAGGCCAGCTCGACCAGGAGCCTCGTGTATACTGCCTTGCCCACGACATACGGGAATATCGTCGACGGCAGCGGGTCCGCCATCACGATCAGCGGGGCTACCAGCACGAGGGCCAGAACGACCCTCACGGCATTGGCGAGCGGCTTTTCCATCTAGCTGTGCATCGCATCCGGCTCCTATGGACTGGCACACATTATATTCCAGCCGGACATTCCGGCCAGCGCTCACCCGGCGACGCCGGAAGCACTGCGCATTGGCGCGAGTGGTAGAATGGCGAATGTAGACTTATCCGACCGTCTGCGAATCGCCCCGGCAGTGGTCGTGGAAATCTCTCGAGAGTCGCAAGCTGAAGGAGCGATACGGTAGTAGAAGCAGGATGATAGCGAAGATACCCTTGGTCTTGGAGCCTCAACCCGAAGGGGGGTACACCGTTACCTCTCCGTTGCTGCCGGAGTTGATAACCGAGGGCGACACCATCTCGGAGTGCCTGGTCAACGTGGAGGACGCTTTCGCGGTGGTATTGGAGATCTACGAGGACGAAGGGCGTCCCCTTCCGCCAGGTATCCATGTGGATGACCCTAACAGTCCGGTGTCTGTAGAGGCCGTCGTCTCCGTTTCGTGAGATACCGGGAGGCCGCCCGCAAGCTGACAGAGCTTGGGTGTTACGAAGTTCCGACGCGAAAAAGGGGCTCTCATAGAAGGTGGCACAACCCTCAAACACGAAGAAGCGTCCCGTTACCGGACTGGGGCGGGCGCGATCTGAGAATCGGGACCCTGCGCGCGGCGATCAGGCAGTTGGGCTTGGACTGGAAAGAGTTCCAGGAATCATGACGGCACGCGTCGCAGCGTTTGACCTGAGCATCCAAATTAGGACCGGTGGGCGCGTCGTCATACAGGCCGGAGAGTAGCGACAGCGCTCCCGAATCGACGCTTCCGCTTCCCGGACTATTCCGCCCCCTCAGCCCTTCAAGGCACTTTCAGCCGGTGCGGAGACTACCGTAAGAGACGGCGGATTACAGGGCTTGCCATTTGCAAAGTGCCGTGCTGCTGTGTAATCTCTACCGCATGGAAATAACGCGAATCACCGACTCCCCATTCCTCTGGGGCGCTGCGGGGCTGATCATCGGCATCGCCCTTGGTGTCTCTATCGCTTCGGCTTGGATCATGGCGATAGGCCTGGGCGGGCACCTGCTCTACCTGCGGTTCAGAGGGCCAGCTCAGCACGGGAGCGAGGGGATGCTGTTCGCCTCCGGGCCCGCGTTCATGATGGCCTGGATGGTGGGCTTCGTCGCACGCGGACTGATCAGCTGACGGCGCGGCCTCCGCCGTTGAAGGCATCCCTCTTCGTCACCTGCGTAGTCGACCAGTTCTACCCGGAGATCGGGGA
This sequence comes from Dehalococcoidia bacterium, assembly GCA_965204975.1. Lineage (GTDB taxonomy): Bacteria > Chloroflexota > Dehalococcoidia > Lucifugimonadales > CAJWER01. The sequence goes on along the minus strand of OZ242024.1, from coordinate 1,589,138 downwards.
GAGCGCTGTGCGCGTCCTCAGGCGTCTCGGAGTAGACGTCGACTTCCCTGAGGAGCAGACCTGCTGCGGCCAGCCCGCCTTCAACTCCGGCTTCCGGTCGGATGCGAAGCCCCTGGCCCGGCGCTTCCTTGACACCTTCGAGAACGCCGAGGCTGTCGTGGTGCCGTCCGGCTCATGCACGGCCATGGTCCGTGTCTTCTACCCCGAGCTCTTCCACGACGATCCCCGCATCGCTTCCAGGATCGACGCCGTGGCAGGCAGGACCTTCGAGCTGACTGAGTTCATCGTCGACGTGCTGGGAGTTACCCAGCTTCCGGCAAACCCGGAGACCGCCCGTCGTACTGTCACTTACCACGAGGGCTGCCATTTGCGCCGTGAGATCGGCGTCACGACCCAGCCGCGCGCGCTGATCGAGGCCGCGCCGGGCGTGGATCTGGTCGAGATGGAGCAGGCCGAGGTCTGCTGCGGTTTCGGCGGGACATTCGCGGTCAAGTACGCCGACATTTCGGGGGCGATGCTGGCCGACAAGGTGAGCAGCGTCGCGGACACGGGAGCGGATGCGGTCGTTTCGTGCGACAGCACCTGCCTGATGCAGATTGGAGGCGGTCTCGAGAAGCAGGACATGTCCGCAAGGCCCCTGCACATAGCCCAGCTTCTCGACGAGGCTACGGCCTGAGATGGACCTGAAGACGAGGGCGTTCAGGAAGGGCGCGGCCAGCGCTATTGCAGACCCCGTTGTTCAGCGGAACATGCAGGGGCTGTACGACAATTTCCACAAGGGCCGCGAGCGCGCCGGCGACGCGACGCCCGGCTGGGAGGACCTGCGAGACCGGGCCCGCGCGGTCAAGGTCCACACCATCGAGCACCTCGACCACTACCTGGACATGGCCGCTTCCAACGTCGAGAAGGCCGGGGGCAGCGTGTTCTTTGCGGAGGACGCGGCCTCGGCGACCAAGTACGTGCTGGATCTCGCGAGGGCCCGCGGCGTCAGGACCGTGATCAAGAGCAAGTCCATGATCTCCGAGGAGATGGGGCTGAACGGGCACCTGGAGCGGGCCGGGATTGAGCCTGTCGAGACGGACCTCGGCGAGTACCTGATCCAGCTGCGCGGCGAGACGCCGTACCACATAATCGCGCCGGCAGTGCATCTCTCCCAGGACCAGGTGTCCGACCTGCTCCAGGACGAGCTTGGCGGGCCGCGCTACGAGCGCGCCGAGGAGCTTACGGCCGCCGCCCGCGGCGAGCTTCGCGGCAAGTTCATCGAGGCCGACATGGGCATAACGGGCGCGAACTTCCTCGTCGCCGAGACGGGCACGCTGGTGCTCGTGACCAACGAGGGCAACGGCAGGATGTGCACGTCGATGCCCCGCGTCCACGTGGCCATCATGGGGATGGAGAAGGTGGTCCCCTCGATGGAGGACATGGGGATGTTCCTCCGGCTGCTGATCAGGTCGGCGACCGGCCAGCGACTCTCGAGCTACGTGACTATGGTGAACGGGCCCCGGCGCGGCGACGACGTGGACGGCCCGGAGGAGTTCCACCTCGTGATCGTCGACAACGGCCGCTCGAAAATGCTGGCCGACCCCGAGCTGCGCGAGGCCCTCTACTGCATCAGGTGCGGCGCGTGCCTCAACGCCTGCCCCGTCTACCGCAAGGTCGGCGGCCACTCCTACGGCTGGGTCTACTCGGGCCCCATCGGCGCAGTAGTGTCGCCCATACTAACGAACCTGCCGGACGCGAAGGACCTGCCGAACGCCTCCAGCCTGTGCGGGGCCTGCCGCGAAGCCTGCCCGGTGAGAATCGACATCCCGCGGATGCTGCTGCACCTGCGAAGCGACCTCGCAGAGGGCGGCAGGCACTCGGGCGCACGCCGCGCATCGCCCATGGAATGGCTGATGATGAAGGCGTGGCGGCTCACCGTCGGGCGGCCGTCGATGTTGAGACTGGCGGCACGTCTTGGAAGGGCTGCCCAAAAGCCCCTCGTGCGAGACGGCAGGTTGCGAAGCCTTCCGCCGCCACTGTCAGGCTGGACGCGCCACCGCACGTTCCCGACCATAGCAGCACGCTCCTTCAGAGAGCGCTGGCAGGACAGCGCGCGGGATGACTGAGCGCAGCGAATTCCTGTCGCGCGTCCGGAGTGCACTGGGCCGCAGCAGGGCCGGTCAGCCAACTGCGATTCCGTCAGACACGGCACTCTCGCTGGAGGCTCCCGACGTAAGCAGGCGCGCCTGGACGGTGCTCGAGGAGGCCTCCGAGCGTTCGTCGGAGCTAATGTCGGACCTGGAGAGCTCGGCATCGACAGCGGGATGGAAGGTCGTGAGGGCGGGGTCGCCCGAGGAGGCGGCAGCCTACGTCAGGTCCGTCGCGGTCGACGTGGAGGCCCGCACGGCCGTCAGGTCGGCCCACGACGTACTCGCCCGGATGGATGTCGACGTCGCGCTGGACAGGGCGGGGGTAGTCACTTACACGATGACGTTGGCTGGCGAGGACCCAGACACCGAGCGCACGGCCCTGCGCGAAGTCGCCATTCACGCCGGCCTTGGAGTGACGGGCGTGGACTACGCGGTGGCCGAGACCGGCAGCGTCGTGCTCCTCGCTCGGTCGGAGGTGAGCCGCCTGCCGGCCCTGCTGCCGCCCACCTACGTCGCAATAGTTGAGCGGGGCAAGGTGCTGCCCTCGCTGGACGAGCTATTCACCCTGCGCCGCGACGAGTTCTACCTCGACAACCTCGGCAGCTACCTGAACATCATCACGGGACCAAGCCGGACCGCCGACATAGCCCAGACCCTCGTAACCGGCGTCCACGGCCCCGGCGACGTCCACATGGTCCTGCTGGAGTGAACGACTAGCAGAGCGCCCGACCGCCGTATGCGGCGAGATTACTCGAAGATGTCCTTGACCGGCACTCGCCAGCCAGGAACGATGTCGCTGACGTCGAGGATGTCTGATTCCTCGAAGACTGCGATGTCGGTACGAGAGCGGTGGACCTTTGCGGTACGAATGCGCGGGTTCACTACAATGACCGCGAGCGTCCCGGCATCCAGCCAGTCTGCCACTTTCTCGTCAACCTCTGCATACCTGTCTCGAGGTGAGATTACCTCAATTGCCAGGTCTGGAGCGCCGGGGAAGAAGCCAGGCGTATCCCCTACGATTTCTGCTCGCTCGCGCCGGACGAAAGCCGAATCAGGTGCCCTAACGTGATCAGGATCAGACTCCAGGAGGAACCCTGTCTCGGATCCATAGGTCAAGCCTAGTCCGTTCGACTTCACATGTATCATCAGGTATCCCCCGATGAAGCTCGCATATCGTCCGTGAACGTGACCTGCTGGAGGCATCTTTCTTAGTTCACCTCTAATGAGCTCATAGCGGAAGCCGTCGTCCGGCATCCGCAGCAGCTCTTCCGCTGTGACAGGCCGCGTCGTCGTTACCATGTCAATGCCCCCTCTATGGGCATATGGTACACCAATTCTGGGAGACTACCTATCTTCAGGCCACTAGTCTCGTAGCTGGCTCTCAGCGTCTGGCTATCTTCCCGGCGTCGTTGATGTGGTGCGTGTCCCAGGTCTTCGCGTCGTTCTTTTCGATGACCTCGCGGATGGCCTCGGCGGCGAGGGCAGGGTCGAGTCGCAGCACCGTTCCTATGGCAACGAACAGCACGTCCACGGCCTCGCTGGCGATGCGCTCGTCAGACTCGCCCGCGATGGCCTCGTGCAGCTCCCGCACCTCCTCGTCCTGGATGAGGATGCGCGCCAGCAAGTCCTCACGCGATGCGGTGCCGGTGATACCGAAGCGCTCGTGGAAGGCCTGGACGCAACGAGCGAGGTCGGCGATGCGGCCCTCTGCGTCCGCCGCGCTCATCGACCCGCCGCGCCTACCCCAATGAGGCGAACGGCCTGCTCGGTAGCGCTGGCGATTAGCTCAGCCACCCGATCCGTGGCCTCGTTGAGCGTCATGGGGGCCTGCGTGATGGCTACCGCCGCGGCTATGCCGTGGTCGTGTACGTCGGTGAACCCGTCGCCCAGCGACCCTGACACGCCGATGACCGGGATGTTCCGCTCGCCTGCCAGCCTCGCCACGCCGATGGGGGCCTTGTTGTAGACGGTCTGGAAGTCCATGCAGCCCTCGCCGGTGATGATGAGGTCCGCGCCGTCCAGGCGGCTCGCCAGGTCGACCGTGTCGAGGACTATGTCGACGCCCGGGCGCAGCCTGCCGCCCAGGAAGGCCATGATGCCCCCGCCGAGGCCGCCCGCCGCGCCGGAACCCGGCACGTCGTTCACGTCCGCGCCGAGGTCGCGCTTGACGATCTCGGCGAAGTTGGAGAGGGCGGCGTCGAGCTGCTCGATCATCTCCGGCGTCGCGCCCTTCTGCGGCCCGTAGACCGCCGACGCCCCCTCCGGCCCGGTGAGCGGGTTGTTGACGTCGCAGGCGACGTCGAACTCCGCCTCAGCCGCCCGCGGGTCGAGCCCCGATGCGTCGATGCGCGCAAGTCTCGCCAGCGCCGCGCCTCCCGGGGGCAGCTCCCCGCCGTCCGCGTCGAGCAGCCGTACACCCAGGGCCTGGGCCATGCCGGCCCCTGCGTCGTTGGTCGCGCTGCCGCCGATGCCCAGGATGAAGCGCCGGTACCCGGCCTCCAGAGCCTCCAGGATGACCTCGCCCAGGCCGTACGTCGTCGCGTTCAGGGGGTCGCGGTCCTCCAGGCTCACGAGGGCCAGCCCCGACGTCCGCGCCATCTCGGCTACCGCCGTGACGCCGTCGCCCATCGCGCCCCACTGCGCCGACACGGTCTCGCCCAGCGGCCCTGTCACGTCGGACGTGATGATGCGGCCCCCCGACGTTTCGACCAGCGTCTCCAGCGTGCCGTCGCCGCCGTCCGCGACCGGGACCAGCACCACCTCGGCGTCCGGCAGCACCCGCCGCACACCGTCGGCCATGGCCCTGGCCGCGTCGGAGGCATAGATGCTGCCCTTGTAGCTGTCGGGAGCGATTACGATCTTCATAAGTGATAAGGCCCCAGCGGGTCGGCGGCGCAATTATATATCATCATCCCTATGCGCTATACTGGTTTGCGGTGCAGCCGCCATGACCACAATCAACACCATACATGACCTTGGCCGCATACTTCGCGAGCATCCTGAATGGCGCGAGGAGCTTCGTCGCATGCTCCTTCCGGAGGAGGTACTCACCCTCCCGCAGCGCCTGGCTGAGTACGCGGAGTCAACCGACCGTCGCTTCGAAATCGTCGAGCGCCGTCTGGAATCTGTCGAGCGCCGTCTGGAATCTGTCGAGCACCGTCTGGAATCTGTCGAACATCGCCTCGAGGTTATCGAACGTAGGCTGGACGCTGTCGAAAAGCAGTTGGCCATGAACACCCGGGAGATTGCTATAAACACCAGGCATATCGGCGAGATGAAGGGCATGTTCATGGAGCGGGACGTCGCCGACAATGCCGCCCTTATCGTCAGTGAGATGGGGCTCGTCTGGCAGAAGAGCCTGGATAGGGGAGGGGTCGTCGCGCTGGTGGACGAGGCCGTCCGCACCGGCAAGGCCGAGGGCATCCCCACCAACCACCTGCGCGCCCTCCGCCGGGCCGACCTGATCATGGAAGCGGCCGATGACCGGGGCCAGCCCGCCTACGTCGTTGCTGAGATTTCGTGGACTGCGGCGGAGCAGGATACCGATCGCGCCATACGAAACGCCGGCTATGTTACCCACTTTACCGGCAGGGCGACCTATGCTGCAGTGGCAAGCGTCCACGTCGACAAAGAGGTCGCCGACATGCTGATCCAGGACACGCCCCAGCCCCACGGCTCCGCAACCTACGAGAAGGCATTCCACGCTGTGGTCGACGAGCAGCCTCCACTGAACTAGCGAGTGCTTTCAACGCCTTCATTCAGGCCTTGAGCCGGATTCCTGCTCCAGGAAGCATCCCCCATCTAGTCCCCTCGACTCCTCTGGTAGAATCGGCCTTCATAGGAGCAGCCAATTGACTATCGACGAGCTGAAGGCCCTCGCCTGCGCGGAGATAGACCGGAGGGGCGATGAGGCGGTAGGCATAGCTAAAGACATCCTCGACCACCCGGAGTCAGGGTATAGGGAGGAGCGCACGTCCCGAGTCACGGCCGAAAAGCTGGCTGCTATGGGCGTCCCGGTGGAGCGGGACATTGCATTGACGGGCATGCGGGGGATGCTGGACACGGGCAGGGCGGGCCCTACCGTGGCGGTCATGGGCGAGCTCGACTCCCTGATCGTGCCCGGCCACCCGAACGCCGACGCATCGACGGGCGCGGCCCACGCCTGCGGTCACCACTGCCAGATCGGCTCGATGATCGCGGCGGCCATCGGGCTGCAGGCGGGCAGCGTCTTGCAGGCGCTCTCGGGGCGCGTCGCCCTGCTCGCCGTGCCGTCCGAGGAGTACATCGAGATCGAGTACCGGGACGAGCTTCGCAGGGCGGGCGGCATAGAGTTCCTGGGCGGTAAGCCTGAGTTCATCCGGCTGGGCAAGCTCGACGACGTGGACATGGCCATGATGACCCACACCATCGCCGCCCCGAGAAACGCGAAGTTCGCTGTCGGTGGCACGAACAACGGTATGCTGGCCAAGCGGATCGCCTTCAGGGGGACGGCGGCCCATGCCGGTGCCGCGCCCCATGCAGGTGTGAACGCCCTCAACGCCGCCATGATCGCCATGTCGGCCATCCACGCCCAGCGCGAGACCCACAAGGACGAGGACACGATCAGGATCCACCCGATCATCACGAGGGGCGGCTCGGCGGTAAGCTCCGTGCCGGCGGATGTGCGCATGGAGACGTTCGTGCGGGGGCGCAGCGTCGAGGCCTTCACCATGGCGGCCCGCAAGGTCGACCGGGCGCTCAGGGCCGGTGCGCTGGCCGTAGGCGGCAGCGTCACCATAACGACGCTGCCCGGCTACATGCCCATACGCAGCGAGCAGACGATGGTCGACCTGCACAGCGCGAACGCGGCGTCCCTCGTGGGCGAAGACAAGATCGCACCGCTCGGGCATCGCACGGGCTCCACCGACATGGGCGACGTGTCACAGATCATGCCGGTCATTCACCCATACGTGGTCGCGGCGACCGGGAGGGCCCACGGCGCGGACTACGTGATCGAGGACTACGAGACCGGTGTGCTGACGGCGGGGAAGGCGATGGCGATGACGGTCATCGACCTGCTGGCGGACGGCGCTGCTAAGGCCCTGCAGGTCAAGCACTCCTACAGGGCGCCCATGTCCAAGGCCGGGTACCTGTCCACGATACGCGGCGTCACGAGCGAAGAGACCTACGAGGAGTAGCCGCGGATGCAGGGTCGGGCAGGGCATAGGCCGCGTGCGAGCCGTCCGTGACTGACCTGCACGGGCTGAAAGCGATTGCCCAGGGCGCGGTGGACCGGCGCAGGGACTGGCTGACCTCAGTGGTCGACGACGTGCTCGCCGCGCCCGAGACCGGATTTCGCGAGTTCAGGACGGCGAAGCTCGTTGAAGAGAAGCTGGCGGAGCTGGGCATCCCCTCACGCAACGGCATCGCCATCACGGGGCTCAAGGCCACCCTGGCCGGAGCCGGGGCCGGTCCGACCGTCGCCATCATCGGCGAAATGGACTCTATCCTCGCGCCGGGTCATCCGCACGCCGACCCTGTCACGGGCGCGGCCCACGCGTGCGGCCACAACGCGCAGCTTGGCATGATGCTGGGCGTGGCGGCTGCGCTCTCGTCCCCTGAGGTGCTGCGCGCCCTGTCTGGCCGCGTGGTGCTGATGGCCGTGCCTGCCGAGGAGTTCATCGACGTCGAGTACCGCTGGGGGCTCTGGCAGCAGGGCAAGCTCGGCCTGCTGTCGGGCAAGCAGGAGTTCATACGCCTGGGCGCATTCGACGACGTGGACATGGCGATGATGGTGCATACGTCGTCCAGCCCCGGGGACTCGCGGTTCTCCGGCGGCGGTCGGAACAACGGCCACCTGGTGAAGTACGTCAGGTTCATCGGAAAGGCATCCCACGCCGGCGGATCGCCCCACCGGGGTGTGAGCGCCCTCCAGGCCGCCATCGTCGCGCTGAACGCGGTCAACACCCAGCGCGAGACCCTCCGGGACAGCGACTCGGTCCGGCTCCACGGCATCATCACCTCGGGCGGAGACTCGGCCAACGCCACGCCTGACGACGTGCGGTACGAGGGGCGGGTGCGCGGCGCTTCCCTTGACGCCATCGACGACGCCTCCCGCAAGGTGGACCGCTGCTTGCGCGCTGGCGCACTGGCGCTGGGCGCCGACGTCCGCATCGTGTCGATACCCGGCTACCTGCCCATTCGCCACGACCCGGCTTTGATGGACGTCTTCCGCCAGAACGCCGTCGAGCTTGTGGGGGATTCAGGCTTTGTCGAGCACCGGCGAGACGTGGTGCGCGGCGGATCGACCGACATGGGCGACCTGAGCCACATCATGCCCGCCATCCACCCGTACACCGGCGGCGCAGTGGGCATGGGACACGGGCCCGACTACGCCGTGAGGGACTACGAGCAGGCCGTCATTCGCCCGGCCAAGGCCATGGCGATGGCCGCCATCGACCTCCTCGCCAACGGCGCAGCCAAGGCCCTCGAAGTGCTGGCCGGGAGCAGGCCGCCCCTAACGAAGCAGGCCTACCTCGATCTCCAGGAGTCCCGCCTGAACGACGAGCTATACGAGGGCCGGTGAGCCGGAGGCGCCTGTGGAAACGGAAGCACGCATTGTTTCGCTGGACGTCTCGGACGACCTCATCACCGCAATGCTCGTCGACGGACGAACGATTAGCGTTCCGCTTGCCTGGTCATGGAGGCTGTCCAAGGCTACACGGGAACAGCGTCTGAACTTCGAGATTATTGGCGACGGCGAAGGTGTGCACTGGCCCGATGTCGACGAGGACATAAGTGTCACAGGTATGCTGCAGGGGGTACCAGCGCATCCACCACGGGAAGCGGCTCGGCCTCTTCCCCGCGGGGGGAAAGATTGAGATGGGGGCTCTCGCCCTCCCGAAGAATAAGGTTGTCCATGTCCCACTAGTCCTGAACAGTACCGAGAACTCTGTCGCTAGGCCGGATCGACAGAGGTGGCGCAAGCACGAAGGAGGACAGAATGCCGTTGGACAAGACCAGATACCGCGAATTGGAGTGTTCATTTAGAGCCCAGGTTGACCGGGACAGGGCCCACGTCGAGGGTAGGGGCGTCTATCTGCCCTGTCTCCAACCGGAAGAACAAGTGGACTACATCTTCGTAGGCATGGAACCGAGCTTCAGCTTTGCCGACAGCATTGAACACGCGGAAGAGAAAATAGCACGTGGCTTCCGGAACTTCTGGGGTTTCGAACGCCCGCGTAGCAAGTTTGAGCCCAACAGACCCGAGGACCCGTTAAGACTCTTCATGTACTCAATAGACCGCTTCCTCTGCCAATCCGAAAGGACCTACCACCTGACGGACTTGGCAAAGGGAGCGATGCCGGTGAAGGTGGCGGCCGCAGACCGTGACCGGAAATACAAGGAGTGGTATCACCTGTTGATGGAAGAGATCGAAATCGTGGGAAAGCCTAAGGCTCCGATCGTCGCCTTTAGCAAGGAGGTAGAGAGATTTCTTCAGCGACGTGACCTGGAGGGAAGAACAGGACGATCTCTCCATCGGGTCCTGCACTACTCAAACAGCGCTGTCGCCCACCGCAGGCGCGAGGCAGAACGCGATCGCGAGGGCTTTGAGGCGTTCAAGACTGAGGAATTCGGCAACGGATGCCATTGGCCAGCAGGCCTATCCCCGTCCAAACAGCAGCTGATCTTCACATACAAGAAACAGTTCGAGAAGATCCAGCTTCACTCCCCGAAGTAAACCGCCAGGTCCTCCCGGTTGTGGGCTAGCCAGGCCACGTTGAGCCGCACCGTCTCCAGGGACTGGCTGATGGCCCGGTCGGCGGCCGGCGTCGGATGCTCGTCGAAGAAGCCCTCCACGTCGTCGAGCCGCTCCTGGGTCGTGAACCGCGCGGTGATGGCGACCAGCCGGGACAGCGCGAACAGGCCGTCACTGTAGCGCCTGCTGAACTCCTCCCAGTTGTCCTTCACGAAGTCCCACGCCATGTCCCTGCCTAGCCGGTTCGCCGCTACTCCCGAAACGACCTGGATCGTGTCGTGGTAGCGCACCCGGTCCGACAGCGACCGTTCGAGCGTCTCCGACAATAGCCCGGAGTCCCTGAAGCTGCCCAGCGCCATGAGGAGCCGCATCTTCTCCTCCTCCAGCGGCGAGCGGTCGTACAGGTCCCAGATAGCCCCGTACGTCGCCTCGTCGCCCTGCTGGGCCGCCAGGTTGAACACGACGCCGCGGACGTCGGGGTGTACGTCCGCCGGCTCGTCGGTGTAGCGCTCGAAGAGAGACGCGGCCGTATCCAGCGTGGCCTCGTCGTCGTACTGGCCAAGCTGACCCAGGATGGTCGAGCGCATCAGCGCGTCCAGCTCCTTCTCGCCCGGGCGGGCCTCCCAGCCGACGCGCTCGCCGGCCGGGCCGTACACGGACCGCATCATCCCCGCGAACCTGTCGTAATACGGCTCGTCCGCCACCAGCAGGTCGATCTTGCCGAAGTTGGCCGAGATGTCCTCCCAAACGATGGCGTTCGTCTCGTTGACGTACGACCGCGCCAGCGACAGGAACTGGGTGACGGGCAGGTAGGCCGCGCGGGCCAGTGCGAAGGCGTCGTTCTGCAGCCCCAGCCGGTCGATGGCCGAGACCTCCATGCCCTCCACGGCGGGCCGCAGCCGCTCCCAGCCGTCCCCGCCGTAGTTGACCCGGTAGAAACCGACCTGGTCCGGGTTGACCTTGACCCATCCTCCGGCGCCGGGAAGCCGGATGTCGGCCTGCGGACCTTCCATCAGCGCGGACGCGGACGCGCCCCCCTCCGCAGCTGCCTTCACCGGCACGTGCCACGTCGTGTCTTCCGTTGCGTCGGGGTCGACGAGGTGCTCGTAGACGAAGCGGGACTGCGAGGCATGGAGCTCGACGCCGTCGTCGGAATGGGCCGCCTCGACGTCCAGCACAGGGTACCCGGTCTGCTGGACCCACGTATCCATGATCTCGGCAACCGGCTTGCCCGACGCCTCACCCAGCGCGTTCCACAGGTCGCGCGTCACCGCGTTCCCGTACTGGTGCCGCGAGATGTAGCGCCGCAGCCCCTCGCGGAAGGTTTCCTCTCCGAGGAAGTCCTCGAGCATCCGCAGCACGGACCCGCCCTTGCTGTAGCTGATCGCGTCGAAGAGCTGCCCGATCTCCGCCGGGTCCTTCACCTCCTGCTCGATTGGATGGGAGCTGCGCAGCCCGTCCAGGCTCAGCGCGCTGTTGGTGTCGCTCGAGACGAACTGCGTCCACATCTCCCACTCGGGGAAGATCGAGTCGACCGCCTTGTCTCCCACCCACGACGCGAAGCTCTCGTTGAGCCACAGGTCGTTCCACCACGCCATCGTCACCAGGTCGCCGAACCACATGTGCGCCATCTCGTGCGAGATGATGGCCGCGATCCGCTGCCTCACCTGCACCGACGTTCGCTCGGGGTCGACCAGCAGCACCACCTCGCGGTACGTGACCGCGCCCCAGTTCTCCATGGCCCCTGCGGCGAAGTCTGGGATGGCGATATGGTCGAGCTTCGGCAGCGGGTAGGGGACCCCGAAGTAGTCGTTGAAGAATGCCAGGAGCTTGACTGACGTCTCGGCGGCGAACTCGCCCAGGTCCTCCTTGCCGGCCGTCGCCCACACGCGGATCAGGGTGCCGTTGTCGGCCGTCCGCTCCACGCACTTGATGTCGCCCACTATGAACGCCAGCAGGTAGGTAGACATCACCGGCGTCTCCTCGAAACGAATGCGCCTCAGCCCGCCGTCCATCGCGGACTCTTCGACGGGCAAGGTGTTCGACACGGCCTCCAGCTCTTCGGGAACGACGAGCGTGACATCGAAAGTCGCCTTCATCGAGGGCTCGTCCCAGCACGGAAAGGCCCGCCGTGCGTCCGTTGCCTCGAACTGGGTAGTCGCCAGGTGCCGCTCCTCGCCGCTCGTATCGGTGTACCGGCTGCGGTAGAAGCCGCGCAGCCGGTCGTTCAGCTCGCCGGTGAACTCGATCTCCAGCCTCGCCGGACCGACCGGAAGCGCGGAGCCGAATGCGAACGAAACCGTCTCGGCCTCCTCGTCCAGGGTCGTGCTGCCCGGCAGAGCCTCCCCCGCCGCCGACTCAACCCTGCACGACCCGATCTCCAACTCAGCGGCGTTCAGTACGATGGAGTCCGTAGGCTGCAGCACCTCGATGTCGATGGCAACGCTGCCCGTGAAGGTGAACGCCTTCAGGTCGGGCTGCAGCGTAAGCGTGTACTTGCTCGGCCGGACATCCTTCGGAAGCATGACGGCATTCGATTCGGTCATCGTGGTCCTTTCTGGTACTCCTGCCTCGTTCGTTCCTGGGAACTTGCGTAGGGCGCCTCCAATCCGTCATTCCCGCGAAGGCGGGAATCCATCCCCGGTCACCGCCGTCAACTCGGACGTGACAAGGGAGAGCACTTCATACGATTGTGTTGCCCTTCGCAGAGATTGAGGAAGTGGTGGCAGCAAGCTGTTGGCTACAATACTCCATGATGGTATTGTGCGGGCATGGATCTGCACCGTCCTTTGGCTGGATTGCGTTAGCCCGGGTCACTCCCCCTTCCACTCCGGCTTCCTCTTCTCCGCAAACGCCCTCGGCCCCTCCACGAAATCCTCCGAGGCCACGGCGCGCTCGTACTCGCTGTAGTCGCCCGACATAGCCTCTTCGAGCGATACGCCCAGCCCCTCCATCGCCATCTGCTTGCTGGCGCGCACCGACAGCGGCGCCCCTTCGATGATCACTTCGGCCAGCCGGCTCGCCGCCTCCAGGGCCTGGCCCTTCGGCGCGACCTCGTTCACGAGTCCCCACCGGTGGGCGTCGGCGGCGCTGATGGGCTTGCCGGTGAGCAGCATACCCATCCCGATCTTGAGCGGCAGCTGCCTCGGGATCCTGTGCACGCCGCCCGCCGCCGCAACCAGGCCGACGTTGACCTCCGGCGCGCCGAACTGCGCCGACTCGTCCGCGACGATCAGGTCGCACGCCAGCGCGATCTCCAGGCCGCCGCCCACCGCGTACCCGTTCACCGCCGCGATTATCGGCTTCCAGCACTCGAAGTCGCTGGTTATGCCGCCGAAGGCGACCTCGGATTCTCCGGGGTAAGCCTCGCCCCCGGCCCCGTGCTCGGCGTGGTACTTCAGGTCGTTGCCCGCACAGAAGGCCCGCTCGCCCGAACCGGTCAGCACGGCGACCCACAGGTCCGGGTCGTCGCGGAAGTCCAGGAAGACCCTGCGCATCTCGAGGCTCGCCGGGGGGTGTAGGGCGTTCAGGCTCCTGGGACGGTCTATCGTCACGTGCGCGATGCGGCCGCGCTTCTCGTACTTGATGAATTCGAGGTCCATCGGATCTCCGTAGTTGGCTAGGATAGGCCAAGTATAGCAGCTAGCCCAGCGGGTCCTCGGCACGACGCGGGACGGCGAAAAATGTTAGCGTTGAATTAGGTAGCTGAACATGCGCAGCTACCCCGATTTGGCCAAATCGAAACATCTCTCTCAAGCATGAGACGAGGAGGCATCCCAAATGTCCAGAATAGTAGCCGCCTTGATCGTTGCAGCCATAGCCGTAGCGGCCCTTCAGCCGCTTTCCGTTCCCGCAGAGGCGCACAGCGAAACGGGCCTCCACCTGACGGTACGCAACATTACGTCGGGCCAGCCACTGACACCGCCGATCGCCGTGGTACACGACCCCGGGGCGACGCTGCTCCCGCAGAACGCCGATTCCCTGGACGGGCTTGAGGAGCTTGCCGAGGCCGGCGCGCAGTCCGCCCTGGCGGCTTCTCTGGGTGATATATCCGGCGTGAAGGGCGTATTCAGCCTCGACCCGCCGCCGATTCTCCCGGGCGAGGAGGTGACCGCAGACATTGCGGCGTCGCCAGGCGACCACGTCAGCGTCATCTCGATGCTCGCGTGTACGAACGACGCCATCACCATCGGCACCCTCGTCGTGTCGGAGTCCGGGCAGGCCATGTCTTCCGGGCGGGTCTACGACGCGGGCACCGAGGACAACGCCGAGACCGCGAGCACGGTCCCATGCCTGGGAGGCGAGAGCGCCGGCGTATCAAACGCCGACTCGCCCGACGGCGAGGGCCGTATCGCTCACCATCAGGGAATCGCCGGGGACGCAGACCTCACCGGCGAGCAGCATGGCTGGGACAACGTCGCCATGCAGCTGTTCCTGTCGGACACCCACGACGTCCCAGGTATGGCGGAGTTCGGACTGACCATAGACAACCTGACGCTCGGACAGCCCATCACGCCCCCGCTCGCCGTGGTACACGACCCCAACGTCGACGTGCTTGTCTACGACAGCCCCGATGAGCTGGAGGGCATCTCCGACCTGGCCGAGGGAGGCGCCCGGGACGCCCTGGCCGCGACCCTTCGCACGAGGCCCGGTGTCGTGGCGGTGAAGAACCTGGAAGCCATCGGCCCCATACCGGCTGGCACGTCCCTGATCGCCGACGCGACCGGCGTGCTGGGCGCGCACGTGTCTGTGGTAGGGATGTTCGCCTGCACGAACGACGCCTACATCCTGGCGACCCTGCCGCTTGCGGGTACGGTTGATGAGGTACGCGGAGAGTTCACAGTGGCGGCCGTCATCGACTCGGGCTCCGAGGCCAACGACGAGACCGCGGCCACCGTGCCGTGCCTCGGCGGCGGTCCTGCGGCATTCTCGCCAGGGCTGGGCGAGGGTTCGAGATCGGTCCACCCCGGCATATCCGGCGGCGCAGACCTCGACCCCATGCAGCACGGCTGGACCGCCGACACCACGGCCAGGGTCAGCATCCACGAGCCTGGCAGGTCGCAGGTACTCACTCCTCCGCCGGTGCCTGTCACCAGGCCCGTTCCCGCGGTACCCGGGGGCCCCGCGCCCTCGCTGCCGGTCACGGGTGGGTACACGCCATCCACCGGCTGGGTAATGGCTGTAGGACTCGCCGGGGCTCTCCTTGTCCTTTCGGGCTCCATGATGCTGGCTGCCCGGCAGCGGGTCCGGCGGGGCAGGGACGAGTAGCGGCTATGGCAATCGCCTGCGCTGCCGTGTAAGCTTCGGCGGCGCAGGCGGCTTGAGGAATGACAGGAGACTCAGAGAGACTGACCCGCGCCACGTTTCTTCAGCATGCAAGGGCGGCGACGCCGGCACGGCTGCACCGTGCAGGCATCGCCGCTTCCCTCGTTTTCGCGGCTGTAGTCCTATCGGCGTGCTCTTCGGCGGCAGAGCCCACACCGCCGCCATCTCCGGCGACGCCTGCCCCTGCGCCGGCTGCCTCCTCCACGCAGGTACCCGCCGCCGGGCCGCCCGAAGTCGGACTCGGCCTGGCCACCGTCGACCTCGGCGTCGGGCTCAACCGCTTCGCCTTCGGTATACGGGGCGAGGACTCGAAGCCGGTGCGCACTCCCACGGCGCTCGCGACCTTCATGTTCATCGAGTCGACCCCGTATGAGGTGCGAGCGCAGCGCGAGGCGTCATTTGTGACCTGGCCGACGGGCCGGGCGGGAGTCTACGTGGTTGACGGTGTGGGCCTGGACAGGGCGGGCCGGTGGGGCCTCGTAGTCGAGGTCGAGACCGAGGAGGGTGTGATAGCGGTCGGCCAGCTCGGATTCGACGTCAAGCTCACAAGCTCCTCCGCGGCCGTCGGCTCCCTCGCGCCTCGCAGCCTGAACAAGACCGGCGGCGACGGTGCGGACTACGCGGAGATCACAACGTCACCCGAGCCGGACCCAGACCTCTACAGGATGACCGTCGCCGACGCCATAGACGAGGGAAAGCCCACCGTCGTAACCTTCGCGACGCCGGCCTTCTGCACCACCGCCACATGCGGCCCGCAGGTCGAGGTGGTGTCCGCCCTCAAGGATCGCTACGGGGATGAGGCCAGCTTCATCCACGTCGAGGTGTACGACAACCCTGTGGAGATGCGGGGGGACTTCTCGAAGGGCCGGATCTCGCCCGTGCTGGAGGAGTGGGGCCTGATATCCGAGCCGTACACGTTTATACTAGACGGCAAGGGAGTCATCAAATCGAAGTTCGAGGGGTTCGTGACCGAAGAGGAGCTGGAGGCCGCCCTCAAGAAAGTGCTGGGGTGATGGGCTTGGATCTCATGAAGTACCGCAGGGGGCTGACTGTCGGCTTTGCCTTGGCACTGGTCGCGTCGCTCGCCGTTCCCGCTGCCGCCATCGCGCAGGACGAATTCGAGGTCCGCCCGAAGTTCGATGATCAAGTGGGCCCCTACAAGGTCGTGTTCATCACGACGCCCTTCTTCACCGCGGTCGGGCAGACCCACTTCACTGTCAAGATCAGGGAGGCCGCGACCGACCAGCCGGTGGACGGAGCGATCGTCAAGATTAGGGCCGACCACGATGAGGAGGAGTCCATCGAGGTCCGCGCCCTGAACACTCCCGATGATGAGGAGTCCTACAAGGCCAACATGACGCTGATGGAGTCGGGCGTCTGGACGTTCGTCATCGACGTCGACAAGGAGGGGCTGGAGCCGATTTCGTTCGATGTGCCTGTCCTGGTAGCCGAGCCTGCGCTTCCGGCGGGCGAGGCGGGCACCTTCGTATGGATCCTGGTGTTCGTCGCCCTGATCGGCGGCGTGCTCTTCCTCTGGAACAAGTCCCGCAAGACCGGCGAGACCGACTCAATAGTCCGCCACAGGTAACCCACCGTCATACCGGCGAAAGCCGGTATCCAGTCCCCGGCTGCGGAGCACACGGCGGCATCGAGGCGGATTGGCATTAGCCTCTTGGCACGGATAGCCTCGTTCACTCATGAGGCCCCGGGGTCGCCCCCGGCGTGTAATCGCGTATCTCCTCGATGACCAGCTCCTCCCCCTCCTCCCTGTAGGTCACAGCGACCCTGAATACCTGCACCATGTGCTGCCGCAGGTGTGAAGGGGTCACCCCCCGGTAGCCCCGGCCGGAGAACCGCCACTCCGCTCCCTCGCCGTCCTCGATCGTCAGGGTGTCGATCTCCAGGAGCGACCTCGCGCTCACGTCGATCACGATACCCGTGACTGTGGCCTCGTCCCTTCCCGGAGCCTCGCATCCGGCGGCTGAGAAAAGTACGAGTGCGGACGCAGCAAGGGCGACGTCCCAGGGCTCTGGTCGAACCAATCCCAACCACGTGAGTCCCGTCGCCGCCAGCCGGTGAGCCATCTCCCATATGATACACTCGCACCGATGTCCACCCACTCTGCCCCTACTATCGAAGCCCTCACGGACCGCGTCGAGGATGCCCTGAAGGACGCCTTCGCGGACCGCAGTCTGGGCCTGTACCGGATGATGTCCTACCACCTCGGCTGGAACGGCGCTCACGGCGCGGAGCCGGCGGCGGTGAGCCGCGAGCGCAGCCACGGCGTCGCATGCCTCGTGGCGTGCCTGGCTGCGGGCGGAGACGTGGACTCAGCTCTGCCTGCCGCCGCGGCGGTCGAGCTTGTCGACGGCTTCCTGGAGGTCCACGACGATGTGCAGGGCGGCCAGCCCCTGAGGGATGACAGGGACGCCGTGTGGTGGGTCTGGGGGCCGGCCCAGGCCATCAACGTCGGCGACAGCTTCCACTCCCTGGCCCGGCTGGCGCTGTTCGATCTGCACAAGCACGGCACGTCGGCGGATGTCACGTTCAGGGCCGTGCAGATGCTCGACGAGGCCGCCCTCGACCTGTGCGAGGGGCGTTTCCGCGACATCGAGGCACAGGAGCGCATCGACCTGGACGTCGACGCCTACATGGAGATGGCCGCGAGCAAGTCGGGCGCGCTCTACGCCTGCGCCATGGGCCTCGGGGCGCTGGTAGCGGGCGCGGGGCAGGAGTCCGTCGACGCCATGTTGCGCTGCGGAAGGCAGCTCGGCCTGGCGCTGCAGGTCCAGAACGACGTCCGGGAGCTCTGGTCGGGCGACCTCAGCCCGGAGGTCCTGAACAAGAAGAAGCTGCTGCCCGTCGTCCACGCCCTCGGCAGGGCCACCATCGCGGAGAAGCGGCGGCTTGGCGACATCTACTTCAAGCGCGTGCTGGGGCCTGAGGACGTGACCGCCCTGCGCGAGGTGCTCGACGAAATGGGGTCGAGGCAGTTCTGCGAGGACTTGGCGGCGAGCTGCCGAGCCGATGCGCTGGAGGCCCTCGCTCAGGGTGCGCCGGAGGGCGACCTCGGTCCCGCAAGTAACTTCGTGGACCGCCTGCTCGGCTGACCGTGCCACGACTCACGACGCTCGATGACCTTCACCTCGACGGCAAGATCGTGCTGGTCCGCGTCGATTTCAACGTGCCCTTCACGTCGGACAGGTCCGCGATTTCGGACGACTCCCGCATACGCGCATCGCTGCCTACCATCGAGTACCTGCTTGCCCGCGAGTGCGGGGTCGTCCTATGCTGCCACCTCGGCCGACCGGCCGGCAGGGTGGTGAGCGAGCTGAGCGTCGCACCGGTAGCTTTCCGCTTGGCCGAGTTACTGGATCGCCCGGTCACGGTTTCGCCCGACTGCGTGGGGCCCGAGGCCGAGTCGCGCGTGCGTGACCTTGAGCAGGGCGGGGTCTTGATGCTCGAGAACCTGCGCTTCCACCCTGGCGAGGAGGCGAACGCCCAGGACTTTGCGCGGGGACTGGCCGCCCTCGCCGACGTGTACGTGAACGACGCATTCGGCGCGGCCCACAGGGCCCACGCCTCCACCGCGGGCGTGGCGAGACTGCTTCCGGGCGCTGCCGGCTTCCTGATGCACCGCGAGGTTGACGTGCTCGGCTCCGCGCTGAACGCACCCAGGCGTCCCCTTGTGGCGATACTCGGCGGCGCAAAGGTCTCGGACAAGATCAAGGTTCTCGAACACCTCACCACCAAGGTCGACAAGCTCCTGATTGGCGGCGGCATGGGCGCGGCCTTCCTCAAGTCGAACGGCCTCGACGTGGGCGCGTCTCTCGTCGAGGACGACAGCCTCGGGGCAGCGCGAGAGATATGCGCTTCCGCGGGCGAGCGCGGCGTGGAGATGCTGCTCCCGACCGACGTCGTGGTCGCCGGCGAATTCTCGGAGTCCGCCGCGCACCGTGTTGCCGGAGTGGATGCCATCCCGTCCGGCTGGATGATCATGGACATCGGCCCAAAGACCGCCGCAACCTATGCGGCGGCGGTCGAGAGTGCGGGCACCGTCGTCTGGAACGGAACGATGGGCGTGAGCGAGTGGCCGCCCTTCTCCCACGGCACCGAGCGGCTCGCCCATGCTCTGGCGGACTTGAACGACGCCGTGACCGTGCTGGGCGGTGGCTCGACTGCTGAGGCTGTACAGGCGCTGGGCCTGGCGGACTCGATGACCCACGTGTCGACGGGCGGCGGCGCGTCGCTTGAATTCCTGGAGGGCAGATCCCTCCCGGGCGTGGAGGCGCTGACGCGATGATCGACTTCCCGGACGACATCTTTCAGCCCACACCCAGCAAGATAGTGCTCCTGGTCGTCGACGGGCTCGGCGGTTTGCCGCATCCCGAAACAGGCATGTCCGAGTTGGAGACGGCCAGCCTGCCCAACCTGGACCGTCTGGCCCAGCGCAGCGCGGCCGGGCTGACGACGCCGGTAGTACCTGGTGTCGCGCCCGGCAGCGGCCCCGGCCACACCGCCCTCTTCGGCTACGACCCGCTCAAGTACACTGTCGGCAGGGGAGTGCTGGAAGCGCTGGGCATCGGCGTGGATCTGGCGGGAGGCGCCGTGGCCGTCCGCGGCAACTTCTGCACGGTCGACGAGTCGGGCGCTGTGGTCGACCGGCGGGCGGGCCGCATCCCGACGGAGGAGAGCGCGCCGCTGGCCGCGATACTGGACGAGATCGAAGTTCCCGGCGTCGAGCTTGCCGTTCGCCCGGGCAAGGACTACCGCTTCGTGCTCGTCATGCGAGGCGAAGGACTCGCCGCGAACGTGCGCGACACCGAGCCCAGGCCTCCGGACCCCCGTCCGTCACCTGCCGAGCCGCTGGACCCAGGCTCCCAGGCAACCGCAGAGGCCGCCAATGCCTTCGCTTCCGAGGCAAAAAGGAAGCTGGCGGGGCGCGACCGGGCCAACATGGTGCTGCTCCGGGGCTTCTCCCAGGCCCCTGACTGGTCCCAGATGGGGGACGTCTACAAGCTCGACCCCGCCGCCATCGCCGCGTATCCCATGTACCGGGGCCTGGCTCAGATTCTCGGCATGAAGGTCATCCCCACGGGCGAGACCTTCGACGCCGAGCTCTCGACGCTGGAGAGCAGCTTCGGCGACCACGACTTCTTCTTCCTGCACTACAAGCCCGCCGACGCAGCCGGAGAGGACGGCGACTTCGAGGCAAAGGTCGCCGCCTTTGAGGAGCTGGACCGGCGCATACCCCGGCTCCTCGATCTCGACATAGACACGCTGGTCGTGGCGGGCGACCACTCCACCCCCGCCGTCCTGGCAGCCCACAGCTGGCACCCCGTGCCCCTGCTGGTCCACGCGCCGCACACGCTTGGAGATGGTGTGGAGTCGTTCACAGAGCGCGCGTGCCGCACGGGGTCCATAGGCAACATCCCCGCGTCCTCGGTCATGATGCTGGCCCTCGCCAACGCCGGTAAGCTCACCCGGTTCGGCCCCTAGCGCCTGCGACGATGGCCGAGTCCTCAAGCAAGCTCGCAAGTCGTCGCCGGGATGCCCGCTGGAGGGCAGCGGAGACGCGCGGGCGGCTCATCGTGGACGACGACGGCGACCTCGTGTTCACCGGGGCTGCGGCTGAGGGCCCTGAGCCGTTCCTGGAGCAGCGCCTCTACCCCCTGGACGCCGTCGACGTGAAGAGCGTCGCGTGGTGCATCATGTGGGGCATAGCCGTCGGCAAGGGCCAGACCTCGTACTGGCAGACCCAGCAGCTAGGCACCCCGCTGAACCCCGCAATCGCCGACCCGACACCTGTCATGACTGACGCGGCCCGGCGTCTGGGCATCGAGGTATTCGCCTCCATCCGCATGAATGACACCCACGACGCCTTTGGCAAGCCTCACGGCCGCCTCGACTACCCCCTCAAGCTGGACCACCCGGAGTGGCTGCTAGGCGACGACAGCCGCAAAGGCGACTTCCATACAGCCCCGGAAGCCCTCATGTGGTCCGGCCTCGACTTCGAGATTCCACAGGTACGCGAGGACCGGCTCCGGTGGATCCAGCGTTCTGCCGAGAGGTACGACGTCCACGGCGTCGACCTGAACTTCTTCCGCATGCCCTGGTTTTTCAGGCGCGGCCGGGAGTCGGCCGGGACGCCGCTGATGACCGACCTCGTGCGCAGCGCGCGTCGCATCCTCGATGACGTGTCGGTTTCGAGGGACGCGCCGATCCTGCTCGGCGTCAGGGTGCCGGATACGGTCGACGCCTGCGCCCGAGTCGGCATCGACATCGAGACGTGGCTGCGGGAGGGCCTCGTCGACCGCCTTCTCGTGGGTGGCGGCTACGTGCCCTACACCAGCCCTTACGAGGAGCTCGTGCGGCTGGGGCACGACCACGGCGTGCCCGTCTACCCCTGCATCAACTGCGGCCTGCCGGAGCTTGGGTTCGACGCCGCCTTCAGGGGCGCGGCCTCCAACATCTACTGGGCCGGAGCGGACGGAATATACC
The DNA here is from genome assembly GCA_965204975.1 of Dehalococcoidia bacterium. Lineage (GTDB taxonomy): Bacteria > Chloroflexota > Dehalococcoidia > Lucifugimonadales > CAJWER01. The sequence goes on along the minus strand of OZ242024.1, from coordinate 1,567,442 downwards.
TCTGGAACTACCAGTACAGGAACGCGCCCCGCATCAGTTACGGCCGCCCACAGCCCCCCGTCTACGAGCTGCTCCGGGACCTGGCGTCGCCACGGGCCCTCACCCACGGCGACAAGCTGTTCGGCGTAGAGCACGTCGACCGGGTCGGCCCCTACGCCATAGCCAGCCACCCAACCCAGCTTCCCGTAGATCTCGGCAGCCGCGCACTGAAGGTAGTCAGATCCCTCCGACTGCGCATCGGCGACGACCTCGGCGCGGCCCAGCGCAACGGCAGGCTCGACAGCGCCGTCCTCACGCTAGCCCTCGACGGTATCCAACCAGGCGACTCCATCGCGGTTCAGGTGAACGGCAGCGGCGGGTCTCTTGCCCCTTCTCCCCTTGCGGGAGAAGGCTGGGATGAGGGGGACTCCGTCGCCGACAATGTTCCCACCCAGACGCATTGGGACGTGCCCGCCGACGCCGTCAGTCCGGGCGACAACACCCTCACCGTCTGGCTCGACGAGCGGCCCCCACAGGCACGAGCCCCGGTCACACTCGACGAAGCCTGGTTGCAGGTAACATTCCGATGAGGACGATGCGTCGGATACGCGTTGCGACCGTATCACACTCCGTCATTCCGGCCTTGAGCCGGAATCCAGTCCCCGGCCGCCTCCTTCCGGAAGCGCGGGATGGAGAGGTGGGGATTCGATGAAAGCTATACTGGCAGCCTGCGCAATGGCCCTCCTCTTGACTGTAAACGCCGCCGCATGCGGAACATCCGACCCGGCCCCAACACCGCAGCCCACCCCGACGCCCGTGCCTACTCCTGTGCCACCCACCCCAACCATCGCCGTGCCCACACCGACTGCTGCGCCGATCCCGGCCGCTCCATCGACGACAGGAATCGACGTCGACCCCGCGACAGCGGAAGCAACCCTCGTCCAGCTCGTAGACGCGCTTGACGAGCCCGAGTACTACTGCGTCGACGTGCCTGGCTTCGGCAGGAGCCTGCAATTGGAGGCGGCACTCATGGCCCACACCTGCAAGCCCGGCGCGGACGACGAGATGTTCGCGATAAACCGCCCCGGCCCCGGCAACCTCTACATGCCCGCCTATGACCTGTGCATGGAGGCGAACGGGACGGGTTCCCCCGCCCAGCTTTACCTGAGAGAATGCGCCGGCTCGGAGATGCAGCGGTTCGACTTCGACCCAGATGGACGGCTCGTCCTCTCTGGCACGGACTTGTGCATGGCCGTGTCGCCCGAGGACGGCGAGCCGACCGGCGGCCCAAGCCATCTCCGCCGCGACCTTTACATGCTCGACTGCGACGAGGCAGAGCCCGCCCTGAGCCGGTGGGCCTTCCCGGGCAGCTCGCCCAAATGACGAACGGAGGAACGACATGCGTGACCCGGTAGACATTGGAAGCGGCCGGCAGCTATTCGTCGACGACTACTGGATCGACCGCATAGACGGCGCGCGGCGGCGACTCCACCGCCCGGTCGCGCGCGAGACTGCCATCGCCATCGACAAGCCCTGGGAGCGCGGCGGCGTAAGCTACCTCACCACCTTCCCGGACGGGGGAAAGTACCGCGGCTGGTACAGGTGCGACCCCGTCGGCTTCCGCGGCTCCGACGACGCCTCCTTCACCGCCTACGCGGAGAGCGACGACGGCATACACTGGGACAAGCCGCACCAGGGCGTGCTGGAGTTCGAGGGCTCGACGGACAACAACCTGGTCTGGACGGGACCCGGCATTAACCTGGCCCCATTCCGCGACGACAGCCCCGGCGCCAGCGAAGAGGAGCGGTACAAGGCCATCGTGCGGGTGAAGCGGGATCTGTTCGCAATCGCGTCCCCCGACGGCATCCGCTGGCGGAAGATGCGCGAGGAGCCCATCCTGACCGACTGGCCCTTCGACTGCCTCAACATCCCGTTCTGGGACTCCTGGCGCGGCGAATACGTCGCCTACACCCGCGGCGTCGCGGGGACGGGCCCGTTCCTCGGCGGCGTGCGCTGGATCCGCCGCGCCACGTCCGACAACTTCCTCGACTGGTCCGAGCTCGTCGACATCGACACCGGCGAAACGCCGACCGAGCATTTCTACACCAACTCGTGCATCCAGTACGAGCGGGCGCCCGGCACCTACCTCATGTTCCCCTCCAGGTTCGTGTACGAGCGCATGCCCACGCCCGACTGGCCCGGCGGCACCGGCGTCGACGACGCCGTGTTCATGTCCAGCCGCGACGGCCTCCGGTTCGACCGCAGCTTCAAGGAGGCGTTCATCAGGCCCGGGCTGGACCGGGAGAACTGGCACGAGCGCAGCATATACGTCGAGCTCCGCGTCCTCCATACCTCGCCCGGCGAGATGTCCATCTACGGCATGGAGCACAAGGACCTGCCGACCATGCGCATCCGTCGCTACGCGCTGCGCACAGACGGCTTCGTGTCGGTGAACGCCGGCTACGCGGGCGGCGAATTCACCACGCACCCGCTCATGTTCGACGGCTCCGAGCTGGAGATCAACTACTCCACCTCAGCAGTAGGCTCCGTGAAGGTCGAGGTCCAGGACGCCGAAGGGCGCCCGCAGCCCGGCCTGTCCATGACCGACAGCGCCGAGATATTCGGCGACCAAATCGACGGCACCGCCCGCTGGACCGCCAACCCCAGCCTCGCCGCCCTCGCCGGCAAGCCAATACGCCTACGCTTCGCCCTCCAAGACGCCGACCTCTACGCCTTCAAATTCAGGTAAGCCGCTAGTGCAGGTCTTGCTAGGGGCTTAGGAGTCGTCCCGTTCGAGGTCACTGGCAATCTGCGCCTCCAACTCTTCGAGCGCGATGCCTTCTCCTGCATCGATCTGGCGTTCCCCCTGCCGTATCTGTTCGACTAGCTCCGGGTCGCTCAGGACCTCTACGGTAGCGAGAATCTCCTGGGCCTGCTCGTATACCTTCCACGGCACCATGGCGATGGCGGGGCGCCCGTGCTTAGTAACGCGCACCACGCCATCTTCATCGGCCAACTCGTCCACCAACGCAAGGAAACGCCGGCGTGCGTCAGTTACGCTCATCTCGATCGGCTCGGTGATCGTGTTGGTCATTGTTAGGCTTCCCCCCTTCTGATAAGTCTTGCCAAGGCCCGATAGACATCATCTCTTGAACCTTGACGTCGTATTCCAACTGCCAGTATAAGAACGACGAGACGCAGTCTTCGGACTTTGTAGATGATCCGGTAACGTCCGGCGGCTGGCACCCGACGCCGACCAGCGAATTCGTCCAGCAGAGCCCTTCCTTGGTCTTCAGGTGCGTTTGCCAAGCCATTGATTTTGTCTAGCACTTGCCGCTGTGCTCTGCGGTCACGTATCTCCCGGATCATCTTCGCTGCTGCTGGTGACACGACGATCCGGTATGGCTGCCGAAGTGCCATGGCTCCAAGTGTACACTAAGTGTACGCTCTTGTCAGGCGTATTTGTTGTGGGGTGCGGTCGTATTCGATGCTGGAAGCAGGGTCTGCGGGGCGACAACTAACCCCGCGACGACAGCCCGGCAACAATGTTATCGACGTGCGCCACAAACTCCGCCACCAGGTGGATCTGGCTCGACACCCTGCCGTCGTAGGGGAAGCTCTCGCCCCAGCTCCCGTCGGCTGACTGCGTGTCCGCGAACCAGTCCCCCATCCGCACCGTCCAGTCGCGGTACTGGTCGTCGCCTGTCACCTGGTACAGTAGCGACGATCCCCAGCCTGACTTGCACACCGGCGCGAACTCGAACTGGCCGTCCGTGCTCTCCATCGAGAACTGCATGTACTGGCGCGCGAGCTCGATATAGTCGGGGTTCGGGTTGGACATGTACAGGCGGCACAGGAACGCCGACGCTATGCCGCCCACCGTCCACCGCTGCATCACCGCGTCCTGGGCGACCACCACGTGCCACAGGCGCTCCTCCGGCGGGAACTCCCTGATCACCTTCCCGGTCCGCCGCGACATGTTGTAGTAGATGCGGTCCGGCAGCTCCTCCTGCTGCTCCCACAGGCTCACTAGGTAGCCGTACACCCCCAGCGCCGAGTCCATATCGCCCGTGGCGATGCAGGCCAGCCCCGCCCCGACCGTGTACGGCACGTCCATGTCGTCGCTGGGCCCGTCCGGCGTCATGTCCTTCGCGAATCCGCCCGTGCCCGGGTCCCGCAGCGTGAGCAGGAACGGCATGCACCCGACGCTCAGGTCGTACTGCCGCGCCATGTGCGCGCCGTACATAAAGGTCCCGTTGCGGTATGCGTAGGCGTCCGTCAGCTTCCGAAGGCCGCGGTCGAAGTCCCCATCCTCCGTCAGCATGTTCTCGCGCACCCACCGGCAGATGCCGAGAGCCGCCCGCGTCTCGCCCGCCACCAGGAACGTCCACGGCAGCCGGTAGAAGAAGAAGCCGTCCTCCACGGGCCCAAACGAGCCGTCCCCGTTCTCGTGCTCCAGGATGAATGCGACGCCCCGCCGCTTCACCTCCTCGTACTTGGCAATCTTGTGCCGCAAGCTCACAGCGCCCATCGCTACTCCCCTGGGGATGGTTTGAACAAGCCCGTCGTCTGCCGGACGACTCGCCTTCCCCTCCCCATAACTCTTCCCTCAGTGGCCTCTGTGCCCTCTGTGGTTATTCAGGTTCACCTAGCTGTCCGGGTACAACACCGCCTTGATAAACCCCTCGGCCGGAATCTCCCCGGCGACCGTCCGTATTGCGCTTTCCGCCTCCTCCACCGCGAACCGGTGCGACACAACCTCGTCGAGCGGATACCGGCCGCTCTCGGCGATGCTGAGCGCCTGCTTCACCGCCGGGCTGTCGTGGGTGTTGACTCCCCTGATGGTGATCTCCTCCGCCGTGATCCTGTCCGTCATCAGCGGGCTCGGCTGCTGGCCCGCGCCGCCGCCCAGCACCAGCGTCCCGGCCGTCCCCACCAGGTCCAGCGCCAGCGGCGGCGAGTCCGCCGTGTTCGTCACGTCGATCACCACGTTGGCCATCGCACCGTCCGTAAGCTCGGCCACCACGGCCCGCGGGTCCTCCCGGTCCGCCGCGATGACCCGGGTCGCCCCCAGCCGCCGCGCCATCGAGAGCCGCGCCTCGTCGCGTGAGAGGCCGACCACGACGATATCCTTCGCGCCCGACGCACTGGCAGCCACCGTAGCCGCCAGGCCCTGCGGGCCCGGTCCCACCACGACCGCCGTGTCGCCTATCGTCACCCCGCCGATGGTACGCAGCCAGCGCACACCGTTGCCCAGCACCGCGCACACCAGCACCGCAACATCGCCCGGAAGCTCCTCCGAGATGCGGTGCACGCGCGCCGTCGGCGGCAGGTACATGTACTGGCCGTACCCGCCCCACAGGTGCGGCGCCTCGTCCGACTTGATCGCGCCGCCGTACCCCCTGGACACGTTGCACACCCGGTATTTGCCCATCCGGCACCGCTCACACCTGCCGCACCCGAACGTCGTCTCCACGACGACCCGGTCGCCGGCCCGGACTCCCCAGGACTGCTGCGCCGTCGGGCCGATGTCCGAGACGCGCCCCACGATCTCGTGCCCCATGATGATCGGCGCGTTGCTGCCGTTGTAGTGGAACACGTCGCTCCCGCAGACGCCCGCCACCTCCACCTCGAGCACGCCGTCATCCTCCCCCGCCTGAGGCACGGGAAACTCCCGCATCTCCATCCGGCGCGGCCCAACCAGCACAGCGGACGTTTCAGTGGGCATAGTGTCCTGGGTTATTCCCCCTATAGATCACGTCTAGATCACGTCGACCTCGAGGAGCCGACAACCAGGAACGGATAGCACGACGGTCCGCGCAGTGTCAAATGGGGCGTTGGCGCGCATCGGCCTTGGCTGTAGCATGGACTCATGATCTTTGCTGTAGGTTATCATTAGGGAGGAACGGCGTGCTTATCCAGTCTAGGGCGAGGGCGAGATTCGACTCTGAGGGCGGCGCAGGGTCCGAGTTCAGCGTGAGCATCACAGATGTAGGAGACCCTGCAAATATCCCGAACCCGACACCGATAGCATGAGTATGCGAATCGCAGTTTCATCCTCTATCGTCATCGGGGCGATGGCCCTGGGCGCTTTCGGGTACACACTCTGGATGGGCAGGGAGCCTCCCGCACCGGAGCCGGCCGAGCCTCCGCCAAAGCTCATCGAGATGTGGCACATGCCTACGCAGACGCCCGTGCCCGAGCACATGGCAGCGGTGAGGGCGGCATGTATCCACGCAAGAACCCAGGACACATACTCGGTGGTGGTGCGCAGTACGTCTCTCATCAATATCGAGGTCGCCGTCGCTGGCGACAAGTGGTTTGCGAAGCGGTGGATCCCGGGCCAACCGCCGTTGACATTCACCACTGGCGGCACTGACGGAGAGCCGCTCGACGACGTTAGCCAGTACATAGGAACAGCCGGTGCATTTTGTGTCGAGCCTCGCGACATTCGATTCGTCCACGAGGTGTATGTCGGGGGAGTCCTCGCTGACGAGTATGTCATGTACGTGAAGGAGACGCCAGAGACCGGTACTGCTTGGAACTATTGGATTAGCAAGGCAGGACTGCTGTTGAAGGCCAGCCGAAAAAGGGACATACAGAGGTCCGACGGCATTGAAGAGGTGAAGGAGTACATTATTGACATCGGCACGGCGGATGATATGTTCAATATGCCCCCTTTTGAATCAGGACCTGCTGAAGGCGATATGCCGCGTTTCGATCTCTTCAATGGACTCCTCTCGGACACCGGGGCGCCTGGGGAGGTCGGATTGGGAATAACATGGCCTCCGCCCGGCTACGGGGGAGCGAAACCACCTACCCCGACGCCGTGAAGCAGGGCAGACAGTCGTCCGTACAGATCATCAATGGCCCTACGCTCTGCACCATCGTTGTCTCCGCCGTACGGCACTAGCTGAGACATCTGCCGTGACCAGCCCTTGCTCGGCATGTCCCATGACCGCATGGTCTTGGTGACCGAGCCGGGGAATGCACCTCAGAACTGCGGTTACCCTACACGGGGAGGGTAACCGCGAACCGTGTAAGCCTCCGAGCCTACTGCTACTGCATCGTTGGCGGCACTCCTTGCACGCTAAACGTAACGATGTATGAGTTTAAAGCCAGAATTGACATGAACGGTCTGGCTGACTAGAATATTCCGCAACTTGGGTGGCCTTGGCCACATTTTTCTGCCGTCCCAGAGTTCCCGACAATCCTGACGGGAAGAAAAGGAGAGCGTGTCTTGTACAAAGCTCTACGACCGATAGGCTTGCTAGTTCTCTCCGTGCTGTTGGTGATCTCCCTGGGTTGCAGCGCTGAGCAGGAGGCGGAACCCGAGGCCACGGCCGTTCCGGCTGCCAAATCGGACGCTCCGGCGCCGTCCGCCACCGAGGCCCCCGCTACCACCAAGGCCGTTGCCACATCAGTGCCCGACGCTCCATCAATGGCCGACGATCCCTCCAAGGCCTTCACGTTCAACGGCAGCTTCGACTGGAGCAGCTACAATATGGCGGCGCCCACTGAGTTCAAGGAGGCGCCCATGCTGGCCGCACAGGTCGCTGCGGGCACGCTGCCTCCCGTCGAAGAGAGGCTGCCCAAGGCCTCCGACGTGCTCGTCATCCCGGTCGTCGAACGTATCGGCGACTATGGCGGGACCTGGCGCAGGGCGTTCACCGGCCCTAGGAACGGCCAGAACGCCGACCGCCTGATGAGCGACCACATCCTTCACTTCGACCTGGACGGCATTGACGTCATCCCGAATGTCGTCAAGGGCTGGGACATCAGCGACGACGGGCTGACATACACCCTGTACCTTCGTGAGGGAATGAAGTGGTCGGACGGCAGTCCTTTCACGGCCGACGACTGGGTCTGGTACAGCGAAAACGTGATCTGGAACGACGAGATCAACCCTGGCCGTGAGGGCCAGATAGGATGGTCCGGCTATCACCCTGCCGTCAAGAAGGTGGACACGTACACAGTCCAGCTCATCCTGCCTGACGTGGGGGCGGGCTTCCTGGACATGCTCGGGACCTACCGCACCGGCGGCTACACGCTGCACGGCCGCATCGCAGATGGGCTCTACGGCCCCTCTGAGTTCCTGAAGACGGTCCACAGGGACTTTGCCGAGGACAAGGACGCCTTCGACGCGAAGGTCGAGGCGGCCGGATTCGATAGCTGGCCGCTGTACTTCAAGGAGCGGGGAGACCCCCTCCGCTCCAAGGAAGTCCCCACCCAGGCCCCCTGGGTCATGACGAGCCCCATCACTTCCACGCTGTTGGAGTTCGAGCGGAACCCCTACTACTACGGGGTGGACCCGCAGGGCAACCAGCTTCCGTACATCGACAGGATCCAGATGCAGCTCACCGAGGAGCAGGAGGTGCTGAACCTCCGCGCCATTGCTGGTGAGATCGACTTCCAGCACGCGCTCATCCAGATGGCCAAGGTCCCGGTGTTCCAGGAGAACGCCGAGCAGGGCAACTACGAGATCATGTTCTGGGAGACCCAGGGTACGGTGGCCGGAATCACCGCGAACATCAGCTACGGCCTGGGGGACGTCGACTACGAGGTGGACCCGGAGAGACAGGCATTGATGGCCAACAAGGACTTTCGGATCGCGATGTCCCTGGCCGCGGACCGCAACCGGATCAACCAGGTAGTGTTCCTGGGCCTGGGCAAGCCGAAGCAGCAGACTTTCAACTCGGACCACCCCTTCTACCTCGGCGAGGAGTACGAGTCCAAGTACGTCGCGCAGGACCGGGACGAGGCAAACCGCCTGCTCGACGGCCTCGGCTATACGGAGAAGGACTCCGAGGGTTTCCGCCTGAGGAAAGACGGCGAGGGTAGGATCAACTTCACGATGGCCTTCCTGCAGGACTACATCCTGGACTTTGAGTCAGTAGTCGAGCTGCTGCGCGAAGACCTCGCTGCCGTCGGCATCGAAGTGCTTCCCAAGGGAATGGCGATTGGCCCCTTCAGCGCGATGCGTCAGGCGAACTCGCACGAGCTGGTCGTCTACGCTGGAGGGCAGGGCGCGCATCGCTATGCAGCGAACATCCTGGAGTGGTACGACGTGGGCCCGGCCTACAGGAACTGGTACGTCGCCGGCGGTACCTTCACGGGCAACGCCCAGGCCGAGCCGAAGGACCCGGACATCCTGCGCATGGTTGAGCTGACCGATGAAGCCAAGAACCTGCGCTACAAAGACCGCGCTGAGAACTACAAGGAGACGCAGAGAATCCTGATCGACAACCAGTGGATCATTGGTCTGGTCGGATACTCCGGGGCCTTCAATGGCGTCATCGTCAAGAAGAACTATTTCAGGAACGTGCCCGACAAGGCGCCGAACCAGTCCGCACTCCAGAACCCCGGGATCGCGCGGACCCAGCAGTTCTTCATGGAAGGCGGCAAGAACGAGACAGAGTAAAGCCCCCGTAGCTGCAAGTTAGCGGTGGATAGACCGGCGGCGCATTCCAAGACGAGGAGTGCGCCGCCGGCCTTTTCGCCAAAGGAGACCGGAGGACTGATGCCAGACACCATCCCGAAGGACATCCGCCCGTCTTTTCCCATCGAAGTTCCCCGCAATGAGGTTCCCGCCAAGTTCCGCGAGCTCATTGGCCTCGATGAAATCCCCACCGAGGCTGACTTCACGATCAGGTCGACCCACGAGGAAGATGGACTGAGCTTCACCGAGTGCAGTTTTGCCAACTACATGGGCGAGACCGTCTCGGCGACGGTCCTCAAGCCGCTGGGGGAGCGAAGAGGCTCGCTGGCGGGGGCCGTATGCATGCCAGGGACGAGCGGGTCCATGGAGCAGGTCATCGACGCGCGGATGTACAGGACGAAGCCGCCCAACGAGCATGGCATCCTGGTGGGATGGGGCCGGGAGCTGGCGAAACGAGGGTACGCCGTGCTCTCCTTCTCGCCAAAGGGCACGGTAGCCCGCCGGGGCACCGTGGACCGGTGGGAGGAGGAGGCGAAGCTCCTTGCTCCCTACGCTCGGCCCCAAATCGGTGTGCTCACGGACGAGGCGTTGAGGGCGTCGCTCGTCCTTGCGGCCATCGACGGCGTGGACCCGGACCGGATCGGACTCACTGGCATGTCGCTGGGAGGCCTGGCGTCGTGGATGGCAATGTCGTGCGGGTCATGGATACGCACTGCGGCGCCCGTCTGCGGCGTCGTCGGCTCCCTCGAGCAGGTCATCCACTACGGCAATGTCGAGCGCCACAGCTCGTTCCTGTTCATCCCTCACCTGCTGCGCTATTTCGACCATCCGGAGATCGTGGCGGCCTGCATCGCTCCGCGCCCCCTCATGCTGGTCGCGCCGACCGAGGACGACGACATGCCGCGGGAGGGCGTCGACGAGCTCATCCGGGTCGTGGCGCCCCTGTACGAGTCCGCGGGGCATCTCGAGCTCTTCAAAGTCCACCGGCCTCCGGGCATCCACACGTTCCTGCCGCAGTATTTCGAGTGGGTGGTAGAGTGGTTCGACCAGTTCCTCGCGCCTGACCCGCCCTGATCGCGCAGTGTCGCCATGTCCGCCTATGTGGAGTACGGATCGGCCGCGTCGCGAAGCCCGTCGCCGAAGAAATTGAACGCCAGCACCGCGATGACGACCAGGAACGCCGGTATCATGAGCCACGGGTAGATGGCGATCGACTGGACATTCTGGGCCGCCTGCAGCAGCACTCCCCAGCTGATCGCCGGGGGCCGGAGCCCCAGTCCGAGGAAGCTCAGCGCGGTCTCGCTGATGATCATGAAGGGGATCGCGAGGGTAGCAGCGGCGATGATGTGGCTCGTGAATCCTGGGACCATGTGCCGGAAGATCACCCGCAGGTCGGATGCGCCTGCGATGCGGGCCGCCATGATGAAGTCCTCTTCCCGCATCGCAATGAACCTGCCGCGAACGACACGTCCAAGCTCTGTCCAGGCCACCAGGGACAGGATGATAGTGATGGCGAAGTAGATCTTGATGACAGTCCAGTCCCTGGGAACGGCGGCCGCCAGCGCCACCCACAGGGGTATCGTCGGTATAGATCGCGTGATTTCGATGATGCGCTGGATGACGTTGTCGACCCAGCCGCCGTAGTACCCGGAGAGGCCGCCGAGGACGATTCCCAGAACGAAGCTGATGGCCACGCCGACAAGCCCGATGGACAGCGAGAGCCTGGTCCCCGTGATTATGCGCGAGTACATGTCGCGTCCCAGGATGTCGGTCCCAAGCACGAATGGCGCTGCCCGCCCGTACTCCCCTTCATGGCCGCCCTCTATGCCGATCAGGTGGCGGTCCGTCTCGATCAGGCCGAAGAGCTTGTACTCCCAGCCACGGACAAAGAACGAGACTGGTATCTTCTCGTCCGGGTGGGTCTCATATACCAGCTTGAAGGTCTGGAGGTCGCGGCTGCCCGTGACCCCTTCCACGTAGGGGCTGAACCTGCCGTCGTCGAACCAGTGAATGGTCTGGGGTCGCAGGTAGGCGACGTCGACGTACGAGAGCTCGGGATTGGCGCTGGAAAGGAACTCCGCGCCCGCAGCAAACATGTAGAAGATCGCGAGGACCACTGCGGAGGCCATCGCAAGCTTGTGCCGGCGGAAGCGCCACCACATGAGCTGCCACTGCGTGGCAACGAAGACCTGCTCCGCTTCGTCGGTCGCGGACGGGACGCCTCGCTGTCTCCTACCTTCGCCTCGACTTAGGCCCTCGTATTCCTCGACGACCATGGCCCTACCTCTCGTAACGGATACGGGGGTCCACGATCACGAGCAGGATATCGGAGATCAGTGTTCCAATGACCGTCAGCGCACCCAGGATTAAGAGGATGGCCGCCGACGTGAACATATCCTCTCCTATCAACGCCTTGAGGAGCAGCGGCCCCTCTGTCGGCAGGCTCAACACCACCGAGACGATGATGCTGCCCGACATAAAGAAGGGAAGCAGGTAGCTCATCTGGCTGACCAGGGGATTCAGGGCTATACGCACGGGGTACTTGAGGACCACCCACAACTCCCTCAGTCCCTTGGCCCGCGCCGTCACGACGTAGGGCTTGTTGAGCTCGTCCAGCAGGTTCGCCCTCATGACCCTGATGAGGGCGGCCGTGCCCGCCGTGCCGACCACGACGGCCGGGATCCACAGGTGGGACAGGAGGTCCACGACCCGTCCAATCGTCCACGGGTGGACCCTGTACTCCGGCGAGAAGAGCCCGCCGATGCTGGTGTCGGGAAAGAGACGGAAGCCGGTCCACAGCAGGAGCAACGCGAGCAGGAAGTCGGGCGTGGCCAGACCCAGGAAGCCTAAGAAGGTGAACGTGTAGTCCTCCCACTTGTACCGCCTCATGGCGGAGTAGATTCCTATGGGTATCGACAATGCCCACGCGAGCAGCGCGGTGGACACGGCCAGGATGACGGTCATCAGCAGGCGCTCGCCCACAATCTCCCGGACGGGCCTCCTGTACTCTAAGGAGATCCCGAAGTCGCCCCTGACGAACTTCCACGCCCACTTTGTGTACTGGACGAAGATGGGCTGGTCCAGGCCGTATTCGGACCGCAGGGCTTTCGCGACGACCTGCCCCGCAGGGGTCCCCATCATCGCCGGCCCACCCGCCTGGGTCTGTATGTAGGTGGTCACGAAGTCTCCCGGGGGGAGCTGGATTACGATGAACGAGATGACCGAGATCGCCCAGATAGTGAAGAGGCCAAGAACAAGACGACGAAGAAGGTACTGCAGCATCGATGATCCTCAGGAGCGATTTGCTGTTACAGGATCGTTGCTCAAGGACGAAAAAGGCTCTGCCTGCCCGTGTCCTTGCTCGGAATTGGCCCATCATACCACTACACGGCCAGCTTCCGTCAACCGCCCTTGGGGCTGAGCGGGGCTCTGGCCCCTTCTCCCCTTTCGTGAGAAGGCAGGGCTGAGGGGGATGCGGGCTCTTGCCCCTTCGCCCCTTGCGTGAGAAGGCGGAGCCTGTCCTGAGCCTGCCGAAGGGATGAAGGGGATGCGGGCCTCTGGCCCCTTCTCCCCTTGCGGGAGAAGGCAGGGATGAGGGGGATGCGGGCTCTGGCCCCTTCTCCCCTTGCGGGAGAAGGTTGGGATGAGGGGGTCTCCGCGCCCTCTGCGGTTAAGACCGCTGGAAGATCTGGAACCGGTGCCGCCGCGACTCCGTCACGTACAGCCGGTCCTGCTCATCCACGTGGATGTTGACCGGCTCCCAGAAGAACGGCTCGGTCTGCGACGACGCCCTGTACGGGTCGTTCAGGTGGTCGGGCAGGTCTGGGTACATGTTGGCGATCGCCCGCGTGTCACGCTCGTCCTGGTTCGACTCGAAGAAGTCCACCGTCCACTTGGTATGCGTCGCCTGTCCGCGCGACAGGTCCAGGTACCGCCCGTCCGGGTCGAACAGCTGCACGCGCTCGTTCCCCCAGTCGGCCACGTACACGTAGCCCTCCGAGTCCACCGCCACGTCGGCCGGCCGGTTGAACCTGCCCGGCTCTTCCCCGCTGCCGGCTAGCTGCGATATGAATTCGCCGTCCGACGTGAACTTCTGGATGCGGTCGTTCCGCCAGTCGGCAACGTACACGTCGTCGTTCGAGTCGACGTCGATGCCCCAGGGCATGTTGAGCTGGCCCTCGCCGTCCCCAAGCCCGCCCCACTGAGAGATGTATTCGCCGTCCCGCGTCAGCTTCTGCACCCGGTGGTTGTGCTGGTCGACCACGTAGGCATTGTCCGCCGAGTCGAACGCGATGCCCGACGGCCCGTTGAGCTGCCCGTCGCCGCTGCCAAGCTCGCCCCACTTGCCCAGGTACTCGCCCTCCGTGTCGAACATCGATACCCGGTGCTGGTGCTCGTCGGTTACGTACAGCCTGTCCTGGCTGTCGAAGGCCAGGTCCGTCGGCAGGTAGATCTGGCCGTCGTCCATGCCGGGGCCGTCGCTGAAGCTGCCGATCCACTGCTCCTCGAAGTCGCACACGCAGATCCGCAGCTGGCTCCGGTTCACCACGTATATGCGGCCGTCGCTGCTGATCGCCAGCGCGTACGGGCCCGTGAACCCGCGGCCCGCCGTGAACCGCCCTCCAGCGCTGATCATGCCGATGGTCTTGACGTACTCCATCCCAGCGGTACGGGTCTCGATCGTCATGTCCTCAGCTCTCTCCCTTCCCCACTACACCATTCACCATTCCCAATTCCCCACTACGCCATCTGGAACTCGCGCGTGGACCCGATCAGGCCGAGCAGGTCCCCGACGCGCTTGTCCGCGTCGCCGCCCGTCTCCCGGCCGCCCAGGTCGATGTCGCCGTGCCTGCCCGCGTGGGCCATCAGGACCCTCCGCGTGTCGTCCGACACCTCGATTGGCCCGATGATGTCCAGGCACCGGTCGACCAGCTCGTCCGGGCTCATGGTCGCGCCGTTCGAGGCCGCGATGCGCTCGATGATCCGCTGGATGCCCGGCAGGTTGACGTTGCTCAGCTCCTCGGCGACGAAGTTCACGCGCTCGATCAGCGTCCCGCTCTCGATCCACTCCTCGCCCTCGTGCCAGCCCTCGACGCTCGGCGGGCGCATGATGCCCTGGCCCATGAAGTTGCACACCCCGGCGACCGACTCGATGGCCAGCGACGGCGACTGGAAGTCCCCCGCCTGCCGGATCACGCCGACGACCAGCTCCACCGGGTTCTTGACCCGCGCGAACCTCGCCTTCTCGGACTTGAAGTAGTCCGAGTTGAACAGCGTCCTCAGCACCGACCTGACCTCGTAGCCGTTCTCGAAGTACGCCCGGGTCATGGCGTCGATGACCTGCTCGCCCTCGTCGTCCACCTCATCCGCGGTGAAGAACTGGAACAGCCGCGTGCACAGGAACCGGGCGCTGGCCGGCTGCTTGGCGATGATCTCGACGATGTCCTCGCCGTTGAAGTTGCCCGTCTCGCCAAGGAACGTCTTGACGCCGTTGTCGTGGTCGTTCGCGTCGTACTGGAAGTGCCATGCGATGCGGCCGAACGGCGAGAACGAGTCCTTGTTCGCCTTCACCCGCATGTAGTCCACGTTGCCCAGCGTCCAGCCGGTGAATGCGCGCGCCGCCTCCTTCACGTCGTCCTCGGTGTAGTTGCCCACGCCCATCGCGAAGAGCTCCAGCAGCTCCCTGCCGTAGTTCTCGTTCACCGCGCCGTCGTGGTTGTCGTTGTTGTCCAGCCAGAAGATCATCGCCGGATCGCGCGACAGTTCCAGCAGCAGGTCCTTGAAGCTGCCGAGGCCCATCCGCCTGAACATCTCGAACTGGTTGAGGATCGACCGCGAGTTGTTCGTCTTCGAGTACGCCGTCGCGAAGAGGCCGTGCCAGAACAGCGGCATCTTCTCCTCCAGCGGGCAGCGCGTCGTGACCATCCGGTACAGCCACTTGGCCGCCGCGCCCTCCGGCCCCTCGTCCAGCGAGCTGTGCAGCCTCCGGATGATGTCCTCGGACATCACCTGCGGGTCGACCGGGTTGAGCAGCTCCTCGACCGTGGCCTCATAACCCTGCGCCATGTACCGCTCCAGCTCGTCCCGAGTCGCGCTGAACCCGGCCCTGCGCATAAGGTGCGCCATCAACGCAATGTCATTACTCATAGCTACCCTCCTGGGTTCCTCTTGTCCCTTCCCCCACCTGGGGGGAAGGTTAGGATGGGGGCTCCTCCGCGGTTAATTCTTGAATATCGGGAACTGCTCGAAATGCCCGTTCACTATCGGCGCTGCCTCCAGCCCGAGCCACTGCTCCAAGATCGTGCTGTAGGTCATGCGGAAATCGTTGTTGTAGTGCAGGTCGCCCTCCAGCAGGTCCTGCTCCTTCAGCGAAGGGTACTCGCCGTAATGGCCGCCCCTCACCGAGTTGCCGATCACGAACGCCGCGCCGCCCGAGCCGTGGTCCGTGCCTGACCCGTTGTCCTTCACCCTGCGCCCGAACTCCGTGAACATGAAGATCACAGTGTCGTCGTCCAGGCCGTGCTCGACCACGTCGTCCCAGAAGTCTCCCACCGCGGGCGCAGTGTCCTGCCACAGCAGGTCGTGCTTGAATATCTCCCCAGAGTGCGTGTCGAAGCTGCCGTACGAGGTGTGGTAGATGCGCGTGCCCAGGTCGGCGAACATCACCTTCGCCGCGTTCTTCAGGTCCTGCGCAATCGGGTTCTCGGCGTACTCGACCGTCGACTGGTACTTGCCCGGCGCCGTCCTGATGATGTCCGCACCCTTCAGCGCGTTCATGCCCGTCTCGCCCAGGAAGTCCATCACCGCGTCCTTGCCCTGTGCGCCGTACATCATGCCGAAGGACTCCAGGGCGTACTTGCGCAGCTCCTCGTCCTCGATGTGCGGGTACAGCCCGTACGTCTCCAGGCTGCCCACCGATGCGACCGGCACGCCCTTTACGCCCATCGAGCGCGGCAGGCCCCGGCCGAAGTTCACCCCCGTCAGCACGTTCTCGCTCTTCGGGTCCAGTTCCCTGATCACCCGGCCCAGCCAGCCCTCCGTCCCGATCTCCTCGGGCAGCGCCGTGTGCCAGATGTCCATCGACCGGAAGTGCGAGCGGTTCGGCTCCGGGTAGCCGATGCCGTGGATGATGGCCATCTTGCCCTCGTCCCACAGCCGCTTCAACGGCTCCAGGTCGGGCCGGAAGGCCAGCTCGTCATCGATCTTCAGCAGCCGCTCCGGGTCATGGGCGATAGCAGGCCGGTTGTCGTAGTACAGCCCGTTCTCGTACGGCACCACTGTGTTCAGGTAATCGTTGCCCCCGCCAAGCTGCAACACGACCAGCGACCGGTGGTTCCCGTTCTTGCCATTCGTTCCGTTGCCGTGAGCCATGTGTAACTCTCCTGGCGCCCGCGTTTCGACGACCCTCGGACGCCCCCAGCCCAATACTATGACCACCCCGCCTCCCGGTCAATAGGCTAGGGCACCCTGAAGTCCGCCACCTCCACGTTCGGCACATACCTGTCAGCCATCACCCGTAGGGGCGGGTTTCAAACCCGCCCTCCCCGGTGCGGCGCTCCGGGCCGGGACCCATTGTCCCGCTCTCCCAGTCACATAACTCCCCCTCTGCGCCCTCAGCGTCCTCTGCGGTGAAAACTCCGGGATAGGGCGGCCTCCCCACACTCACGGCGTAACTTCGTACTCGACCTCCGCCACCTTCCGGCCATCCACGTACACATACACGAAGTGGCGACCGGTAGCCCACTTCCGGGTCGGGGATGCCCCCACGGAGAACCACGACGTACCTCCGATGTACTTGGCCTCGGCCGTCAGACTGCCGGACCTCCGCCTAAACGAGAATCCGTCCTCGTAGTACTCCACGATGTCGAGCTCGATTTCACGGGGGTCCCCCGACACATCGTACGAATACTTCAAAGTGAGGTAGACCCAGTCTGATACTGCCCCGGCAGAAAACGCGGATACAGGTGGTCCGTCATCGCTTGTCGTTACGTACGCCTCTTCGATCTTGCCGTTGATGCTCTGCAGGCTGGGGTCGACCGGGCTGGCATCGAGGCGGGAGAGGTTATGGGGTTCGGAACCGTCATACCAGCGGACAATCACAGTGCCCGCGTCCTCGCCTAACGGCCTGAATGCTTCCCGGAGATGTCCGATGCCAACAGAGGTTCCTCGACGGTTGTCGGCGTCGTCTTCCACTTCCGACGCCAGGTAGAGATTCCTGAACCCTTCCCGGAATTTCTCATCGCCCAGCGCGTCGTACAGATCCACGAACAGCCGCTCTCCCAGCGAATAGTTGCATCGAAACTCTCTGGCGTCCCTGTCGGCTTCCAGGCCTTCCAGGTCGACGATACTGCCCGCATGTGCGCAGGGATAGCTGGTGGCGCCCACCGGGCTGCCCGTGCGCCTGCTCTCGCTTATAGCTGCCATCAGCTCGGCCGCCCCCTCGTCGACCCAGTCCGCGTTGCCGCTCCAGTAATAGTGCGCCACTTCGTGAGCAATGCTCTGGCTGGCGAACTCCGCCTCCCGGCTGCCGTCGTCCACGTCGTACTTCGGGAGTATGGCCATGTGGGTGCCGAAGTTTGTTCCTGCAAAGGAGCCTACGACGGCTTCCTCGAAGAGAAGGCCGACGAATTTGGTTGGCAGTGGAGTGCCCATGAACTCTTCTGCGCTGCGCACCGAGTCCTCGAGGAGGTCCATGGACCGCGCCGCTCCCGGACCGGTGCGAATGATTGCGAGTGTGACATCCCCGGCCATCGGCAATGTGATAGTGCGCTCCTCCAATGATGCGCCGTTGGGCGTAAGCATCGCGCCGGCGAGCCCTGGGTTAGTCTTTGCGACGCCCTCAAGCGTGGCGACCAGCGGGGCCAGCTCGTCGGTTATCCCATCGTGCAGCGTCGGATGCGACACGATGTTGCGTAACATCTGCGTGTCGTAGGCGGCAAGCACCCGCAGTGATTCCAACGCCGCTATGTCGGCGGGCTCGATGGATTCCAGGAACGGCATGAGCACGATTCGCTCTGCCGCCGCGGCATCCCTGTTGGTCAGGTAGGACAGCTCCTGTATGGCCGTCATTTCCCCGCCCTCGATGCCATCCTGCACCCAGCTCAGGGAGATGGCCGGCAAAGCAGCGGCGGAGGATCGGATGTTGCCAATCCAGTTGATCGCTTCCGCCTCGGCACCGTCCACTCCGTCCTGCACCCAGCCAAGGGCTACGAGGGACAGGCTGACTTGAGCGTCCCTGTTCGCTATGTAGGACAGCTCCTCGATCGCCGTGACCTCCGCTGCGTTGATGCCGTCCTGCACCCACCCCAGGGCCATGACAGCGGAGGCAACCTCCGTCTCCCCGAAGTTGCCAAACCAGTTGATCGCCTCGGTCTCGGCATCGTCCAGCCCGTCACCCACCCAGTCCAGAGAAACGAGGGACAGTCCGACTCGCGCATCCCTGTTGGCTATGTAGGACAGCTCTTCGATTGTCGTGACCTCGGCTCCGTCGATGCCGTCCTGCACCCATCCCAGGGACACGACAGCGGAGGCAACCCCCGCCTCCCCGAAATTGCCGATCCAGTTGATCGCCTCGGCCTCCACCCCCTGTAGCCCGTCACCCACCCAGTCCAGAGAAACGAGGGACAGTCCGACTCGCGCATCCCTGTTGGCTATGTAGGACAGCTCTTCGATTGTGGTGACCTCCCCTGCGTCAATGCCGTCCTGCATCCATCCCAGTGACACGACGGCGGAAGCAACTTCGGCTGATGCGAAGTTGCCGGTCCAGTCGATTGCTTCCGCCTCTACCGCCTCGATGCCATCCTGTACCCACGGCAGGGAGACCAGGGAGCGGGTGACGGCCCGGCTGTCGACCGCTATGTAGAGGAGCGCCTGGATGGCCTTCGACTCAGTAGTGTCGATGCCGTCCTGCAGCCAGCCGAATCTCTTGATCGAGTCGGCCAGTCGACGGTCTTCTTGCTCCAGCCAGGCGCCGTTCTTGAAATCTCGAAGAGAGGGCAGCGCCGCGGTTGCAGTTGGAGTGGGTGGGCGCGGCGTTTTGGAGGGCGTCGCCGTGGCGGTGGATGTGGAGGCCGCAGGCGTAACGACGGCGGGGGACCGTGCTTGCGTTGGGGTCGGAGTGGCGGCCGGCGCCGTTCTGGTAGGCGAGGGCATTGGGGTCGTGGCAGGCGCGACGGGAGCCGGCGTACCTGCCGAAGGGTAGGGTGTCACTGTTGCAGAGGGCTGGACCTCAGGTGGGGTTGGGACAGGACTGGCCGTCGGGGCTTGCACGGCATCAGCGATTGCGGGGGTCGCGGCCGGCGCTGCTGCTGCCACAGGCCCGGGGGCAGTGGGAGTCTGCGTCGGTCCCACAACCGCCACAGGAATCGCGGACGGCTCCACTGGACTGGGGCGCGTCGCTCCCGTGTCCTGGATGCCTGAAACGAGCGATGCGATGCTGTCCTGCCCGTACCAGGCGATAAGTGCAAGTAACGCGGCTGCTGCGATGGCCCACAGCCACCACCGCCCGCCGCCGCGCTGCTTCTGTCGAGACCTGCCGTATATGGAGCCTTCGTCAGCCTGCGCCGCTCGGCGAGGCCACCGGGACCGGCGAGGACTGCGCCCGCCGCCGCCCCGCTTCTGTCGAGACCTGCCGTATATGGAGCCTTCGTCAGCCTGCGCCGCTTGGCGAGGCCGCCGGAACCTGCGAGGACTGCGCCCTACCGCGGCGCTATCCTTCTGACACCGCACGCAGGTGCAGGCTGGAGGATGGTCCTGGTACCAGTTGGCGCGGCCTGCCATATGCCTCCGCTCCTCGAACCCTATGGTATTGACGGGCAAGTCCGACGGTCAAACGCCACTCCTGCCCCCCAATTCACCATTCCCAATTCACAATCCCATCCCCACAATCCCTCTCTTCCCTCTGCGCCCTCAGCGTCCTCTGCGGTGAAATCTTCCCCTTGACAACCACCCAGCCATGCCACATAATGGCACGTATGTACGAAACATATGTGCCGATTCCAGAACCAATAGAGGAGCGGAAGCCGCCCACGATCGCGGACATCGTCCGCCAGAAGACCGACGGCGGCGCAATGATCATCGACTTCTTCACGGACGTCATGACGGGCAGGGTCGACGACGCGAGGCTGTGCCACAGGATCGACGCCGCCAAGCAGCTCGTTAAGTACGGGCACAAGGGCGCAGCCGATTTCATCGCCGACCACGGCGACGAACCCTGCGACCACTGCGAGAGCCGGAAACGCGGCCCACGCTCCCCCAAGGGCACCTACCAGACCCCCGGGGTTCTGCACGCCCGGGCCATCACGTACGACTTCCTCAACCTGCTCACGGAGGACTTTCTCACTGTCCTGTCTGCGGTGGACGAAGACCTCATGATCATGCTCGTCCGCGCCCAGACTGCCCACGGCGAAACCGTCGTCGAGTTCCTCCACTCCGTCATGTACAACAGGGTCGAAGGCTTCAAGGCCCACCACAGGATAGCCGCCGCTAGGGAGCTCATCTCACACATAATCCGAGACGAACAGCACGTCCACACCCCTTGTCCCTCGACTCCCGTAGGGGCGGGTTTCAAACCCGCCCTCCCCGGCACGGCGCGACAACCCGGCAACCTCCTATCCCTCGTTCCCACGGAGGCTGGCGGGGAGCCTGCCCCTGCGAAGGCAGGGGTTCCCGCGCAGACGGAAGCCAAGATCGTTCGCCCTGAGCCTGTCGAAGGGCAGTGCTCCGCCAATCCAGCCAACACAGTACACACCTCCGTCGTTCCCGCGGAGGCGGGATTCCTGCCCCAGGAACCGTCCCCCACCCAGAGGGGCGGGGCCCGGGGTGACTCTTCCCCCTCTCCCTCGACGGGAGAGGGTTGGGGTGAGGGTGAAGGGGGCGGGGACGGGTCCGCCAACCCAGTCGACACCGAGCCCACCACCACCGTCGTTCCGGCGCAGGCCGGAACCCAGGGGGGCGGCGGGGCTCGTACCAATGCAGCCAACGCAGACCACACTGCCGTCGTTCCTGCGCAGGCAGGATTCCTGCCCCAGGAACCGTCCCCCACCCAGAGGAGCGGCGGGGACCGCAGCGCCGCAGACAACTCCGTTAATACCGAGCCCGCCCTCGAGGGCTCCCAACTAGAAACTAACAACTCGAAACTAGAAACCCTCCCCACACCCGGCCGCTCACCCCCCTGACCCCCACCCTCTGTGTTCTCTGTGGTGAAATCTTAAGCGTCCCCGGCCTCGACTGCGAGGTCAGCCGCGCCGTGCGTGCCGCCCGATGGCTCCCGCATGCGCCGGTCGTGCTATAATTACCGGATGCTGAATTGACCTGGTTGACGAGGAGTGGACTTGGTAGCAGAGCGGATACGAGAATACGAGATGGTCATGATCCTGAGCCCGGAGGCGACCCAGGATGAGGTCGCCGCCACGGTCGAGCGCGTGGACGGGCTGATCTCCGGCGGCGGCGGAGCCGTGGTGGACCACGAGATGTGGGGGCTGAAGCGGCTTGCATACGAGATAAACGACTTCAACGAGGGCAACTACGTCCTGACCCGGTTTTCGCTGGACGCTAACGGCGTCTCCGAGCTGAACCGGTCGCTGAACGCCTCCGAGGACATAGTCAGGTTCCTCGTGACCCGGCAGGAAATCCCTACGCCCGAGGCGCCGGAGGAAGCCGACGATTCCAAGGCCGCCGAAGATGCCGGACCCGCAAGCGAGGCCGGTGCCGCTCCCGAAGCGGCGGCCGCTCCCGGGGCCGAGTCCACACCAGAGACTGAGGCCCCACCGGCGCCCGTCGCCGCCTCCAACGGGGAAGGGAGCGAGTAGCCATGAGCATGAACAAAGTGATCGTCATCGGGAACGTAGGCAGTGATCCCGAGATGCGCTACACCCCAAACGGTAATCCGGTCACGTCATTCAGCGTCGCAACCAACCGGAGATGGAATTCTGCCGACGGTGAGCAGCGTGAGGAGACCGAGTGGTTCCGGGTCAGCACTTGGAACCGCCTGGCCGAGAACTGCAACCAGTACGTCACCAAGGGGATGAAGGTCTACGTCGAGGGGCGGCTCCAGAGCAGGCCCTGGATCGGCAACGACGGTCAGGCCCGCTCAGGCAACGAGATCAACGCCTTCGAAGTGCAGTTCCTGACCCGGGCGGGACAGCCCGGCGAGGGCGACGGACCCGGCCCCGGCGGGCCGCCGCCGGGCGACATTGAAGACCTGCCTTGGTAACTCCAAGAAAACGAGGACATCAAATTGACGACCACACCAACTAGCACGCCACGATCCGGTCCGCCGTCGGGCCCTGGGCCCGGGCAGAGGCCGATGGGCCCCGGCGGGCCTCCGCGTTCAGGTCCCGGAGGCGGTCCCAGAGGCGGACCGCGCAGGGGCGGCAGGGGCAGGTACTACACCAGGCGCAAGGTCTGCGGCTTCTGCGCCAACCGCATAACCCACGTCGACTACAAGGACGTGGACATGCTGATCCGCTACATCTCCGACCAGACCAAGATCGAGTCGAGGCGGAAGTCCGGTGTGTGCTCCAAGCATCAGCGGGAGCTTGCGAGGGCCATCAAGCGCGCCCGCTACCTGGCGATGCTGCCCGCGAGCCGCACCCATCTGAGGGCCCCCATGGCCGTCATGTATCGCAGCAGAAGGCCCCGCTAGATAGGGCTTATCACAAACGGGATTGCACAAGTCGTTCGCCCTGAGCTTGTCGAAGGGCAGTGCTCCGCATACACAGGCTGATTTGTCTGATGGCTCCTGAGTTCGCTCGACTGTACTGGTGGAAGAGGTGAAGTGGGTGCCGCAAAGCAAGGGCGGCGCTCTTGCAGGCCGGTCTGGAAGTCGAGGAGCGAGACTTCTTCCAGGACCCCTTCTCCGAGGTGGAATTGCGCGCCCTGCTTTCTGGCCGCTCGCCCGCCGACATCTTCTCGTGGAAGAGCCCCTCGTTCCGCAAGCTGGACATAGACCGCGATTCCCTGGACGACGACCGCATGATCGCCCTGATGCTGGAAGAGCCCAGGCTCATCCGGCGGCCCATCACCGTAATCGGCGACACCCTGGTGATAGGAGCCGACTCGAAGGCCCTCGCCCGGGCCCTCTCGTCCTGAGGTCGACCACACCTGTCAGCTGAAGCCATGACCGACGGCATTCGCCTGGAGCGGCGCGGCAGCGTCGCCACCATAGTCATCGACAGTCCCGCGCGCCGCAACGCCATCAGCTATGATGGCTGGATGAGGCTCGGCGGCATCGCGCGGTCCCTCGCCAACGACCCCGAGACACGGGTAGTCGTCATAACGGGGAGCGGCGACGAGGCCTTCTCGGCGGGCGCGGACATCAAGGACTTCGACCGGTACCGCACGGACTCGGGTCAGGCCAGGGTCTACCAGGCGGCCTTCGACGATGCGGTGGCCGCGATAGAGTCCCTGGCCGTGCCGACTCTGTGCAAGATCAAGGGGTACTGCGTTGGCGGCGGCTGCGAGCTGACCCTGGCCGCCGACATCCGCGTCGCCGCCGGCAACGCGAAATTCGGCATCCCTGCGGCCAGGCTGGGCATCGTGATAGGCTATGAAGAGATGCGCCGCCTCGTCGAGCTCATCGGCCCCGGACGAGCCTCCTACCTGCTGATGTCCGGGCGCATAGTTGGGGTCGAGGAGGCACATGGCTTCGGCCTGGTCGACCAGGTCGTGCCCCTGGGCGAGGTGGACGAGTACGTGTCGGAGCTGGCGGAGGAGATGTCCCGCCTGGCCCCACTGTCCCACATGCAGCACAAGCAGATCATGAAGCGAGTGACCGGGGACCCGCAGCTCTCGGGCCTTACGGCAGAGGACAGAAATCTGCCCTTCGTGAACTTCGACAGCGAAGATTTCGGCGAGGGAAGACAGGCATTCCTGGAGCGCCGCAAGCCCAGATTCCAGGGGCGTTGAATTGAGCGCGCGTCAAGACGGCCCCCTGGCCGGCGTCAAGGTCCTCGACCTGACGCAGATGATGGCCGGCCCATTCTGCACCATGCTCCTTGCCGACATGGGCGCGGACGTGGTGAAGGTCGAGAAGCCTGACGGCGACGACATCCGGCGGTCCGGTCCGCCTTTCATCGAGGGCGAGTCGGCCGCCTTCCTGGGCATCAACCGCAACAAGCGCGGCATGGTGGTCGACCTGGGGACCGGCGGAGGAATCGAAGTCATCCGGCGCATGGCCCAGGGGGTCGACGTGCTGGTACAGAACATGCGCCCGGGCTCCATGCAGCGCAAGGGCCTGGCTTACGAGGATCTTGCGGAGGCCAACCCGGGCTTGGTGTACTGCACGATCTCCGGCTTCGGCACGACCGGGCCCTACAGCGCCAGGCCCGGCTTCGACCTGGTTGCGCAGGCTATGAGCGGGCTGATGAGCATCACGGGCGAGCCGGGCGGCCCCCCGCTCCGTCACGGGGTGCCCGTGACTGACCTGGCGGCGGGGATATACGGCGCTTTCGGCATCCTTGCCGCGTACGTGGAACGCCTGAACACCGGGCGCGGCCAGCATGTCGAGACCTCGCTGCTGGAGGCCGGAATCGCCTACACGATATGGGAGTCGGCCGTATACTTTGCCACAGGGGAGCCGCCGGGTCCCGTAGGCTCGGGACACCTTCTCTCCACGCCGTACCAGGCCTTCCCGACCCTGGACGGCCACGTAATGATCGGCGCAGCCAATCAGCGCAACTGGGAGCGGCTCTGTCGTGCCATCGGCCGTGTCGACTTGCTGGAAGAGCCGGGGTTTGCGGACAATGCGTCCAGGCGCCGGAACCAGGCCGACCTCGTTGCTACACTGGAAGAGACGTTCTCCCAGCGCGACAGCGAGCACTGGCTCCGGGTCCTGGACGAAGCGGGTGTGCCCAACGGGCCGATCAACGACATGCGAGACGTCTACGACGATCCCCAGGTCGCGGCCAGGGGCATGGTGGAGGAGATGGAGCATCCCGTATCAGGGGTTACCAGGCACATCGGCATTCCACTCAAGCTGTCGGCAACGCCCGGTTCGATAAGGAGGCCCTCACCGGTACTGGGCCAGCACACGGACGAGGTCCTCGCCGAGCACGGCTTTGGGCAGGGCGAGGTCGCCGATCTGAGAAACTTGGGGGCTGTCAGGTGATAGCCATGAGGACATTGAAAGTACTGATACCATTCGGCCTGGTCCTCACCGTGCTGGCGTCCGTCGCCTGCGGGCAAGGGACCCCAACGCCGACTCCCGTCCCGACGTCCACCGCTACGCCCGCGCCGACGGCCACGCCTGCCCCCACGCCCACGCCGCTGCCTCCCACCCAGACTCCAACCCCCACCCCCACGCCTGAGTTCGTTCCCGCTACGGTCATTCTGCCCTCCGACCCGGCGCCCAGCGTCACCCCGGCGCCCCTCAAGGACTTGCCCTTCCCCGAGCGGCTGGAGGCAATAGCCCTTCGCGTCAACGCCACGCGCGACCTCTCCAGCGAGGACTCGGTCGTCGAGCAGGAGCTACTGACAGAGCAGGAGCTTACGGACCTGGTGCTGGAGCTCTTCGAGGAGGACAGGGAGGACATCGAGAAGGAGGAGGAGCTCTTCAAGGTCTTCGGCATACTGAGGCCGGAGCAGGACCTGTATGAAATCCTGACCAACCTCTACACCGGGGGCGTCCTGGGTCTGTACCGTGCCGAGGAGAACAAGTTCTACCTACTGGGCGAGTCGGACGGCTTCGGACCCCAGGAGGAGATGATATACGTCCACGAGTTCACCCACGCCCTGCAGCAGCTGCACTTCGACTTCGACGCCAAGTTCGACGCCATCGAAGACAACACCGACGCCAGTTTCGCGCTGAGGGCCCTGGTCGAGGGCGACGCAAGGGTTTCCGAGCTCCTCTACATGCAGGAATTCCTGACCGAGGAGGAACAGGCGGAGTCCCAGGGCACACCGACCCAGGCCCTGATCGACGCCTTCCGGGCCGCGCCGTACATCGTCCAGCGCGCCTATGGCTTCCCCTACCAGGACGGCGCCAACTTCGTCATCACGCTCTACCAAGAACAGGGGGGATGGGACGCCATAGACCTGGCGTTCTCGAACCCGCCGGGCTCGACCGAGCACATCCTCCATCCCGACAAGTACCTGGCCGGCGACGAGCCGATAGCCGTCGAGCTGCCCGATCTTCTGCCCACCCTGGGGGATGGCTGGGAGCTGGTGGTCCAGGACACGCTCGGGGAGTTCTACCTCCGGTCGTACCTGGAGATGGGTACGCCGCGCGATCAGGCGCTGGCAGCCGCCGAGGGCTGGGGCGGCGACTCATACGAGCTGTTCCACGGCCCGGAGGGCGGGGTCTTCTTCGTCCTGTCTCACGTGTGGGACACGGCTGACGACGCGGAGGAGTATTACGAGGCCTTCGGAGATCTCACGGCGAGGCGGACCGGGCTGGAGTTCCGCCCCCACGAGGCGGACTCGACATGGTTCGGCCACTGGCGGGCTGCCCAGAGAATCGATTTCGAGGGCGGCGGCGCGATCTTCATGCAGATCGACGGCGCCCGCACCGTGGTCATATTCACACCCGACGCCGCGCTGCTGAAGCCGGTGCTCGCCGTCCTGAAGTAGCCGCCTAGCTGGACGGTATGTCGTCGGCGAGCAGCCGCCTGACGGCTGCGGCCACGTGGTCGGCGTCGACGCCTGCGGCGGCCATGAGCTCGGCGGGTTCGCCTGACGTGGGCAGGCTGCGGACCGCGAGCGTCGAGATCTGTGGCTTCACGCCGGCCCCAGCCAGGGCAGCCAGCACAGCCTCCCCCAGGCCTCCCTCCGGCCAGTGGTCCTCCACTGTGACTATGTGCCCTGTCTCGACGGCCGCGCCTGCGAGGGTCTCGACGTCCACCGGCTTGATGGAGTAGAGATCGATCACCCGGGCCGATATTCCCTCCGACGCCAGCTCGTTGGCCGCCTTGATGGCCTCGTGGAGCGTGATACCTGCGCCGACCATCGTGACGTCGTCGGCGCTCGACGACCGCACCGTCATGCTGCCGCCGATCGGGAACTCGCTGCCGGCAGGGTAGAGCACGGGAGTGGGCTCGCGCGTGGTCCTGAGGTAGACGATGCCGGTCCGGTCCGCCATCTGTCGCACCAGGTCCGCAGCCTGGTTGGCGTCGGACGGGTAGAGCACGGTGCTGCCGTGGACCGCCCTGATGGCAGCCAGGTCTTCCAGGCCCATCTGCGACGGGCCGTCCGCGCCTATCGACACGCCGGCGTGTGAGCCGGCCATCCTGATGTTCGCGTGGCTGACAGCGGCCATCCTGATGAAGTCGTATGCGCGCGCGAAGAAGGCGGCGAAGGTGGAAGCGAACGGGGTCCAGCCGCGCACCTGCATCCCGATAGATGAGGCGACGAGCTGCTGCTCGGCGATGTACATCTCGAAGAAGCGGTCGGGGTGGGCTTCGGCGAACGCGTCGGCGTAGGTCGAGTTGCTCACCTCGCCGTCAAGGGCCACCACGTCGCCCCGGGCCGCACCGAGAGCGGCGAGCGCGTCGCCGTATGCCCGTCGCGTCGCGACGCTGGCGCCGACCTCGTACCTGGGGGCCTCATACGACCCCGAGGCGAACGCGTGGGGCGCCCGGCCTCCTTCGGGCTTCGACACGTCCACGACCAGGCTGCGCACGCCGCCGAGCTCGGCGACCGCGCCCTCCGGGTCATCGAGGGGCTTGCCGTGGAAGCCGTCCTGGTTGGCAATAGAGGCGACTCCGCTGCCCTTCTCAGTCCTGGCGACAATGACAGTGGGCTTTCCCGTCGTCTTGACGGCCTCGGTGTAGGCCGCGTCGATCCGGCTGAAGTCGTGGCCGTCGATCTCGATGGCGTGCCAGCCGAACGCCCTGGCCCTGTCCGAGTACTTCTGAAGGTCCCAGCCGTGCCTGGTCTCGCCCCGCTGGCCCAGCCGGTTGACGTCGATTATGGCGGTCAGGTTGTCGAGCCCGGCATCGGCGGCGTGCTCGAAGGCCTCCCACATGGACCCCTCGGCCATCTCGCTGTCGCCGCAGAGCACCCAGACGCGGTAGGGCAGGCGGTCGAGGCTCTTGCCCGCCTGGGCTGTGCCGACGGCGATTGGCAGGCCCTGGCCCAGGGAACCGGTCGCCACGTCAACCCATTCTATGACCGGGGTCGGGTGCCCCTGGAGCCTGCTTCCGAACTTGCGGAAGGTGAGCATCTCCTCGTCGTCGATTGCGCCGGCGGCCTTGTACATGGCGTAGAGCAGCGGAGAGGCGTGACCCTTGGAGAAGACGAGGTGATCGTTGTTGGGGTCGCCTGGGTTGTGGAAGTCGTAGCGCAGGTAGTCCGATAGCAGCACGGCCATGAGGTCCGCCGCCGACATTGACGACGTGGGGTGCCCGGACCCGGCCGCGTCGCTCGATCTTACCGAGTCCACCCGAAGCTGCTGGCCCAACTCTCGCCAGAATTCAACGTTGCCCATAGTGCTCTCCTCGCGCCGTTGACCTACTCCAACAAAGGACTGCCCTTGACGATATTCTAAGTACCCCGGCTGGGCCTAGCAAGCGGAGCCTTAGCGGACGCCTGGGCGGCCGCCGCGCGGAACCAGCGTGCGCCAGTCAGCCGAGGGTTTGCTCTCAGTGGTCCAGTCCACACGAAACGTCCCGGAGCCTGGCGCCAGGCTCCGGGACGTTTCATGCGAGGTCGGATATAAGGGCGACCAGTTCAGCCGGAGCCCGGCCGGCTGGCATGCAGCAGGTGGTCTACGTGATGGTCTTCTCTGCATGTGACGGCCGTATTCTCCAGCTGGACAGTGACGTGACCTATGCCGTATTGGTTGTGCGCAATGTCCTGGATGCGCGTTCGGATCAGGTCCCTGCCCCCTTCATACGAGGGGTCCACGAGTACGTGCGAGGTAAAGGCCTCGCTGCCCGACGTTATGGTCCAGACGTGGACGTCGTGTATGAGAGTCACGCCCTCCACTTCCTCGATGTCGTTGCAGAGCTTGTATGCGTCTATGTGCTGGGGAGTCCCTTCGAGCAGCACGTTCGTGACAGTAGCCATCAGGTGACGGCTTCCCCAAAGGATAAGCAGGGCGATGAGGACGCTCAGTATCGGGTCGATGAGATTCCAGCCGGTCGTCATGATGACTATGGCGGAGATGATCACGCCCACCGAACCCATCAGGTCTGCCATGACGTGCTGGAATGCGCCCTCGACATTCATGCTGTGTTCCGAGGACCTGTGCAGCACCCACGCGGCGGCGATGTTGATCACTAGGCCACCCGTGCCGACGATGAGCACGGGTACGCCATCGATGTGGACATCCTCCGTGAAGGCCCGGTGGTAGGCCTCGAAGAATATCCACCCGGCGATCAGCCACAGCGCGATGGTGTTGATCATAGCGGCCAGCACTTCGGTGCGCTGGTAGCCGAAGGTCCGCTCGGCGGTCGCAGTCCTCTCCGCAACCCACATTGCTGCCAGCGCCATCCCGATTGCGAGAGCGTCGGTGAGCATGTGGCCCGCGTCGGCTATGAGTGCCAGGCTTCCCGACAGGATGCCTCCCACGACCTCGGCCAGCATGTAGGTCGAGATCAGCGACAGGGCGACTATCAGGTTCTTGCGGCTAGCACTCCTGAAGTCATGGGCGTGGTCGTGATGGCCGTGTCCATGGTCTTCATGATCATGGTGGTTGTGCTCATCGTGGTCGTGATCGTGTCCGCCGTGCTCATCGTCGTCATGATCGTGCCCGTCGTGGTCATGGTCGTCGTGATCGTGCCCGTCGTGGTCATGCCCTTCGTGATCGTGATCGCCGTGTCCGTGGTGTTCGTGCCCGTCGCACTCGTGAGCATGATGTTCCGCAGTTGTCACGCCAGCCCCTCGATCCTGTAAGATAGCTCCCAGGGTGGACGTACGGTACTACAATCTCAAATGGTGCGCAATGCCACGGACCGCCTTATTGAGACTGACAACAACATAGCGTCCGAGTGTGAGAGGTGGACCAAGCAGTGGATGCGAGACTAGACGGACCATTGGATCGTGGCCAGGTCCTGGAGCGAATGGAGCAGGTGATGGGGCCGATGCCGGACCGCTCCAGACCGGGGCCTGTCGACATACAGGTGGTCGAGGAGGTGGATCTGGGGGATGTCGTGCGGCGAAAGATTGCCTACTCCCCTGAGCCGGGCGACCTGGTGCCGGCCTATCTCATGATGCCCAAGAACCCCCCGGGGCCGTCTCCGGCCATGATGTGCCTTCACCAGACGGTACCGATTGGGAAGGAGGAACCGGTAGGCTTGGGGGGCAAGCCCAACCTGAGGTACGGCATCGAGCTGGCCCGGCGCGGCTACGTCACCCTGTCTCCCGACTACCCCAACTTCGGCGAGTACGTATTCGACCCGTACTCGAACGGCTACGCCAGCGCCTCCATGAAGGGCATCTTCAACCATATGCGCGGCGTAGACCTGCTGCAGTCCATGCCCGAGGTCGACCCTGAGCGGATAGGCTGCATTGGCCACTCGTTGGGCGGCCACAACACCATATTCCTGGGCGCGTTCGACACTCGCGTCAAGGTCATGGTGTCGAGCTGTGGTTTCAACTCCTTCTTCAAGTACAAGGGCGGCGACCTGGCTGGATGGTCGCACAAGGGCTACATGCCGCGGATAGCCGAGGTGTTCGGCGGAGACCCGTCCAGGATGCCCTTCGACTTCACGGACGTCATCGGCGCGCTTGCTCCGCGGGCCTTCTTCACAAACTCGCCCCTGGGCGACGCCAACTTCGAGGTATCCGGGGTGCGCGACTGCATCCGGGTGGCGGGGCCGGTCTACGACCGGCTGGGAGTGGGGGACCGGCTGGTCGCGGTGCACCCCGATGCCGGGCACGACTTTCCGCCTGAGATCCGACAGGAGGCGTACGCCTTCGTCGACAGCCACCTACGGGGCTGAGTCCTGCGAGGCCGGGTTTTGAACTGCTTCAAACCCGCGCCTACGCGAGGTCGGCGTGTTGGGACGCTACTCTACTTCGAGCCGCGCTATCGTCTTGACTTCCGCCCTCGACGCTCTCCTGATAAGCGAGAGGACGGATGCGAGGAACACTGCGCACAGGGCCACGCACGCGGGGACCATCAGGCTCCAGTCGGTGACCAGCAGGAACGGGGGCACGGCGCTCTGGCCAGACTCTGTGAAGGAGACGGACTCGACCATCAGCCGGCTCATCTGGAGCCCTGCGACCAGGCCAATTCCGATTCCCACCGCGACGACTACGGCGTGCTCGAAACCCAGGAGGCCGATGAGCTGCCTTCGCGACAGTCCTACCGCTACGAGGGAGCCTATCTGGGCCCGCGTCCTCTTCGAGAAGGCCGCGATGTAGGCCAGATAGCCCAGACCCGCGGTCACCACGGCCATAGCCAGGACGAGCAGCACCATGGAGTTCCAGCCCGACGTCGTGAGCGGGTCGCGTCCCGCCGACTCCAGTAGCGAGTCGAGATAGTGCACGGTTCCCCAGTACCTGAACTCCCTCTCAACTTCGGCCTCGATGGTCGACTCCGCGCCGGGTACTCCTGCAATGAACAGCTCGTTGGGCCGGGTCCTGGGCATGTGTCCCATCACGTTGAGATGTCCCAGCAGGGCGTCCAGGTCTGACAGGATAAAGCGGCCTCCCAGGGGATTCATGGTTGGGAAGTAGTCAACGGTGTCACGGACAACCATGGGTATGAACCGGCCTTCTACGCCGGCGACGAAGATGTCACCCTCGGCCAGGAAGGCCTCCCGCGCCAGGGAGGTGCTCACAACCACAGGGACAGGGCCACCAGTTGGGCTCTGGTAGAACCCGCGCATCCCGAAGTGGTTCTCCTTGCTGAAGGTGAATACACCGGAGCGCTGGCCGGCGTGGGCCTCGCGTCCCGTAGTCGTGATGCGCTCGGGAGAGAGGGAGGCGGTTACGATCGGGAACCACCGCCGCTGTCCCTCGAAGTCCTCGATAATCTCGACCTCTTCAAGGGTGTCCGACGTGGTGTGAATGCTGTCGAAGAGAATCTGGCCGGGTGTGAGGGATGTGCCCACGCCAGGCTCCGAGATCTGCACCGAGACCAGGTGCAGCGGTCTTGGCAGGCGTCCAGGAAGCTGGGCAGTCAGCAGTGTCCAGTCCTCGCTGCGCGGAGTTCCGAGTGGGATGGACGTAATCGACCCTCGAGAGTCCTCGACGACAATCCAGACGGTCAGCCCCGGCATGGGGTCCCGAGACTTTGCCCAGAGTCCTATGGATGCCGCAGATTCGGGAAGCTCGGCCCGCTCCACCTGGGTCCCCGTCCGCAGGGCCGTCATCAGCGTGCCGAGGTCCACATCGGAGAAGTCATCGCGGTACCAGGTGACGCTGGGGAACTCCCTGGACTCCAGAGCCAGCACCTGTGCGCTGGCGGCGACCGCGCTGCCATCGGACCTGAGGGCGGCGGTTGCATTCATGACTCCCGGGATGCGCTCGTACCTGTTCTTCACCGCTTCCGTCGCCCAGAACACCCTCGCGGGGATGTTCTCGACGCGGATATCCGCCGCGACCCTGTACCTAATCCGGTCCTCCTGGTTGCGCTCCAGGGTTCCCCCCACGGTCGTCGACAGGACGACCACCCCTGAGGCGAGTACGATGAGGAGCACCAGCCCGGTGTACTGGAAGGGATTGCGGGCCATCTGTCGCAGACCCATTGAGAGCCATGCGGGTGCGACTCGCCTGACAGCCTCCAGCAGATAGGCGGCAATCTGTGCGGGGACAAGGAGCAGCAGGCCGATCGAGGGCGCGTAGAGGAGTTCCCCTCTGTCCAGGGGTTCGGACGTGAAGAAGCCGTAGACGAGCGCCGTCTGGACCAGCAAACCGCCCACCAGGTACCTGGCCCTCTGGGCGCGGGTCGTTGCCCAGTACATGAACCCCAAGGAGACGACGAGGGCGAGGGTGGCTGCCCACCCGTGGCGGTCTCCCAGGACGCCCGTAACCAGGACTATCGCCCCGGCGCTCGAAATCGCCAGCAGGGCCACCGAATGGACTAGCGCCCGGGACTCGCCGCCCAGGAAGCTCACGACAAGAGGGAAGAACCTCATGAACGCAAGGGCGACAGCAAGGAGGAACAACACCGGCGCAAGCATCAGTGTCTCGTTGACGCCGAATTCCCCCAGCAGCCCTCCCGAGACCAGGTGTCCCCTCGACCGCAGCTCCCAGAAGACGACTCCTCCGAGAATAACGAGCGCAACGTCGACGTAGTACCTCTGGAAGAAGGGAGCATCCGGAGGGCGGCCGGACTGCAGCTTGTGGGCCAGCAGCCCGCCGCGCGATCCGAGCAGAGCGGGCAGCACGATGACCGCCACGGCCACCGCTCCGGCGGCGAGGGCCGCCAGCAGGACGGCTAGGCTGATCCTCGCCGGGAGCAGGGACCCGCCGGTTACGTCCCAGAGGTAGGGGAGCAGACCTGCCAGGGAAACCAGTGCCATCGCCGCGAAAGGCGCTGCGACCACTGCGACGGCGCTCATAGCCACCGCCTCATACATGCTCAAGCGTGTCATCTCCAGTACCGCCATTCCCCTGCTACTCAGCATGGCAACGTCCCCGGACCGGCTCTGCACGAGGTGGGATGAGATGACCGCGACGTAGAAGAGCACCGTGACGACGGTGATGGTTAGGAGGAGCAGGAGGGGCACCCTGGAGAAGAAGACCAGGCCGGCGTACTGATCGACGGCCCTGTTCAGGGCCGCGGCGACCTCAGAGCCGGGGATTCTCCTCGCGAATGCGTCCTCGAACCCGTCCATGCGTCTTTGGATCTCTTTGATGTCCCACCCCTTGAGCGAGTCCTTCTTGACGAGCATGATCCAGATCGAGTTGACCAGGGACGTGGGATACGCAGTCCCCAGAGCGTCAACCAAGGCATCCTGGGTCACAAAGACGGGGATCGGCGGGTGCTCCTGAGTCTCGAAGCCCTCGCCGGGTGTCTCAGAGGCAAATGGCGCCGGGTCCAGAAACAGGCTTGGGTGCGGGTCCCAGTAGTCATCGTCGGGGTCGGTCGGTGTTACGATGCCGACTATCTCGGCGGTCACCCGTACGGGATGCCCCGGTTCCAGTGCGGTGGTAATCTCGTCTCCGGCCCGCAGCTCGAACAGGCCGGCCGTGGTCTCGCTCACGATAGCTTCGACGCGCGGCGCCTCCGGGCTTCCCTCGACCTTCGACCCGGCCATGCGCCCGTCCAGGAACGTCACGTGATGCTCGATGTCCGACAGGGACCTGTAGTAGGCGCTGAACGTGCCGGGAGTGACGTTGCCGAAGAACCACGCGGGGACTCTCGGAAGCGCGGCCGAGTAGCTGTCCGTCAGCAGATACCGCTGGCGTCCATCGTAGATGGGCTGTATGTGCTCCTCGATTGCCTCGTCCAAGGCTGCGTCGGTTTCGTCCATGCGCTCGTGCGTGAGGTGCAGGTTGAAGGCGAAGGCGTTGATATTCGACCGGGGTCGGACCAGCTGGTCAAGTACGAGGTCCAGTCCCAGCCTCTCCAGAGCGGCAACGTACATGGGAGCGGCGGCGGCGATGGTAGCGGCCGCCAGGACTCCAAAGAAGACGCCTGCCAGGGCACGCCAGTCTGTGCGCAGCCGCCTGAGCATCAGGGAAGTGAACGTTACGGAAGGATCCATAGTCCCCAGCCCGAAAGTATGTGCCTATTATCACCCGGCCACGCCGCCAATGCGAGTGAGTGAGGCCGTCACCGTATGGTACGGGCTGGGTGTAGCTCCGGTTCCCCCGCGTAACACATTGAGGACGGACACGTCGGTCCGCCCCCACCAAGACCATAGCTACGCTTCAGTGCCAGGGTGTCTGGTCTGCTGGCTATTGCCGCGTCGTTCGGGGTACAAGTCGTAGCCGGGCCACAGCCAAGCGTCGTATGGACTCGGGCTCCCAGGCTATCGGGATGCCCTCTCCGCGCAGCCACAGGGGCAGAATGTCGTCGTAGTGCGGCGAGGCGGGGTTGCCTGACTGGCCGCCCGGTATGGAAAACCGCGAGTTCTCCCACTCGCCCACGTCTATTGCCATTCGCAGCGACGGGATGGCGGCAGGACCGGCACTTGGATCGTCCAGCGACGGCGCGCCCTGGGATATCGTGTTGCCGTCGCCGCCGAGAGGAAAGGGGCCACGATTAAAAATGCTGCGCAGGAGCTTGAACTCACCAGCCGGGTGCCTGAGAATGAGGCTCCTGACCTTTCCCCACGCCCACGCTTCGTGTTCGTCCCCGTAGCTGTCGCGCAAAGTCCTGACTGTGGCGCTCAGCGCGCGGGATATGGCGGTGGGCCAACCCTCCTCGAACCAGCCGCCGGGCTGTTCCCTTATGAGGCGTGAGGCGTGGCCCGTGCGCCTGGCCGCGAGCAGCGTGTAAGGCACGATGGCGTTCGATGCCCTGCCCAGAGCCCATGCGGCAGACCTTGGGGCCCTGGCACGGGCAATCGCCTTTGCCATCTCGGCCAGGAAGAGCTCGAACACTGTAGCCGCGGGGGAGTCGACGGCTATCCTGCCGTCCCAGGACTCCAGCAGATCCAGGGCTTCCTGGGCGTCACGGCTACCGGCGGGAACAGCCAGCACGGCGTTCCGCATCTCTCGCCAGGGCTCAGAGGCAACGTCGAGGTGGAGCGCCATCGTGCCCGGCACGTCCCAGTCGTCGCGCTCCCCGAGGGTGCGGTATGCCCGGGCCGCGCGGTACCCATCCAGCCAGTCGATGCCCAGGTAGGGGCCGCTGCCATCGGTAGGGCTATTGTTGGCCGTAGCTACGATCCCTGATTGCGGATTTGCCGTATGGGGAATGGAGTCGTGGGGCGCCGGCTCGTCCTCCCAGCCAGCTTCGGCATCCCACCCGGGCGCCGGTATTGTGCCCCAGCCCTTCTTGCGAACCGGCACGGTGCCCATGATCTGCCAGCCGATGTCGCCGGAGGAATCTGCGTAGACCATGTTCAGGGAGGACAGGGGCCAGTCGCCGCAGTTCGTCCTGAACTCCTCGAAGGAGCGTGACTTGTGTATTGCCAGCATCCCCCTGACCGGCAGGGTGTCCAGCCATATGGCCCTCAGCGAGAGCGCCTCCCCGTTCGGCCCTTCCGCGACGATGGGACCCCTGGGGGTGACGACGACGCGTTCGATCACGTCGTCCCGGCCCTTGACCCGAATCACCTCGTCGCGTACCTCGCAGGGCGCGGAGCCGTCGCCCTGCCGGACGCTTCGCCCGTCGTCGCCGAGCTCTTCGACGAACAGGTCGGTCGTGTCGACCAGGGCGGCGGTGACGCCCCAGGCAGCGACTCCGTTGTGCCCCGCGGGTATTGCAGGCGCCCCAATGAAGCTCGCCCCGGCGGCGGCCCACTCCGGGGTGCGTATCTGCGCCAGGTACCAGTGGGGCGGCAGGGTAGGGCGCAGGTGAGGATCGTTCGACAGGATGGGCCTTCCAGCGGACGTCTTCGCAGGGGCGAGCGCCCAGTTGTTCGAGCCGCCCGCATACCCGGTGGCTTCCCGCAGCGATGCGAGATCTTCGGCCAGCCGGTCGGCGACGACTCCCTGCGCGGCCCCTGGGGGCGCAGAAACGGGATGATCGGCGGGATAGGCCGGGTCCAGGGCGGCCAGGGCCTCCGGCCCGTCGGACAGGAGGATGTGGTAGCGGGCGAGCTCTATGTCCCAGTTTGAGGCGAGCACGAAAGCCTGCAGCTTGGCGGCCGCGACTATGTCTACGAGCGAATACGGGGTGGGTTGGGTCCGCAGCAGTGTGAACTCGTGGGGGCTGCGCCTGACGCCCAGCCGCACACCGTCGTTTATCCCCCGCGCGAACGCCTTGATGTTCGCCAGTATGTCGGCGTCGAGAAGCCCGGTCTGGCGCTCCGCTCCCTCGGTGAAGCCGATACGGCGGGCCAGCCGGTCAACGCCGAGGCCGGCAGGACCTGCGAGCTCGCTCACGGTGCCGCGGGACACCCGCAGGAGCATTTCGAGCTGGAACGCGCGGTCCTGTCCCTGGCAGAACCCGACCCCGTACCAGGCGTCCTCGTCGCTACCAGCCTCTATGTAGGGGACCCCGTACCCGTCGCGCCTGATTGTCACCGGCGACTTCACGCCGGGCACTTCCATCTCGCCGGACACTGCCGGCAGTCGTCTGCCAAATGCGAGCCGGAAGAGCCATCGAGGGATGCTCATGACTTCCCGCAGCCGGCGATTCGGTGGGCGAGCAGGGGCACCGGGATGTCGGACAGGGGTTCGAGCTCGACGCCGAACACGCGCTCGAAGCGGTCTGCCAGCCTCGAAGCCACCTCCACAACGTCCGTCGAGACTCCCTCGAACTCCATCGACGTGACCCGGCAGTCTTCGATGCCGCAGGGGACGATGTGCTCGAAGTAGCCAAGGTCGGGCGACACGTTCAGGGCGAATCCGTGCGTGGTTACGCCCCTGCTGACCCGAACGCCGATAGCGGCTATCTTGGCCCCGCCCGTC
Organism: Dehalococcoidia bacterium; assembly: GCA_965204975.1. Taxonomy (GTDB): domain Bacteria; phylum Chloroflexota; class Dehalococcoidia; order Lucifugimonadales; family CAJWER01. The sequence continues at coordinate 1,529,608 of OZ242024.1, read as the reverse complement.
CAGACGCCTGTCGGGCGGCCGTCTGCCTCCGCGGCGATGCCGAAGTCCGACAGCGTCTCAATGAGCAGCCGCTCGAGCGAGCGAACGTATTCGAGCGGCCGCATGCGAAGCTGCCGGAGGTCCACGACGGGATAGCCGACGAGCTGCCCCGGTCCGTGGTACGTCACCTCGCCGCCCCTGTCCACGTGGTGCATCTCCACGCCGAGAGACGCCAGCATGTGCTCCGGCACGAGGATGTCGTCGAGCTGTCCCCGCCGGCCTAGCGTGTAGACGTGGGAGTGCTCCAGGAGCAGCAGTACGCCGTCAAGCTCGCTTTGGACGACGCGGGCATGAAGCTGCCTCTGCAGGTCGAGGCCGGCGGCGTACCCGACCGGGCCGAGCCCCCTCGGCGCGCGAGCCTGGGCGACTGCACTGGATGGGCGAGCGGCGCCGACTGCGCTATCCGGTTTCAGCGTGGGCGCTCCATGAAATGAAGGGCTCGCTGCCCGCCGTCGTGCTCGCCTGACTCCGAGCCGTCCAGGCAGCCGGTGAAGGCCAGCGCGAGGGACAGCCGAGGTCCGCCGGGACCGGCCGGAAGTATCTCATCGGCACCTCAGTACACGTCGAGGGTGAAGCGCGATTCCTTGAAGTCCATGACGGCCTTTGCCAGGTGCTCGGTGGTTCCGGGGTCGAGCCGCAGGACCACCACCCCTTCATACTCGACAACGTGGTCGCGGTCGCGCCCCACGTCGATGACTATGCCGAAGTCGCCCTGACCCTCCCAGACCGGAGGCGTGGCCAGCCGGAACCCCTGCCCCTCCTCGAAGTCGTAGCCCCCCATCATCCTGTGGAGCTCGGCCCTTGCACTGTCGGTAATCTCGATCATTCAGTCCTCACTCGGTGAGCATCGCTCGCAGGGTCTCGACCTGTCCCTGAGTCAGGCCGATGGATCGCACGTAAGGCTCGATTCCGCCGTACTCGCGGTCCAGGTGCGCGAGAGTGCGTACCATGCCGTCCCTCGGGCAGTACTCGTCCGCGTATTCGCGAGGGGATGACACCGGCTTCTCCTCAGGCCGGGCCGCACCGAGGAGGGCCCGCCTGTAGAGAAACACGGATGTCAGCGTGTAGTCGTCGAGGACCACGTCCCTCGGTACCCCGGCAATGCTCAGGAGGATGGCGCTTATGACGCCCGTCCTGTCCTTGCCCCCGGCGCAGTGGTATAGGGACGGTCCAAAGCCAGGCTCGGCCAACCTGCCCAGAACCTCTGCGAATTGGGCCTTGCGGTAGTCCAGCCATCCCGTGTAGGCGCGCTCGATCCTGGTAGCGGGGAGCCCGATCGCAATTTCGTCGGCCGTCAGGGGCGTGGGGGTGTCCCCCATGAGGTCGCAGTGGACGTAAGCGACCTGATCTGAGCCCGCGAATACGTTCGGAGTCTCCCTGGTCTCGTATACGGTCCTCAGGTCGATGACGGACCGAACTCCGTAGTCCAGCAGCTTCGACCGGTCGGCGGCGGTCAGCTGGTCCATCCTGTCGGAGCGCAGGAACACCCCCCACCGCGTCGAGCCGCCTCCCTCGATGGGATAGCCGCCAATGTCGCGCGCGTTGTAGTTGCCTTCGAGCAGGATGTGGCGATCGGACTCTATTGTCGTCATGGATGTCCCTTGCTCCGCGAACGTGCTATGTCAAGGATATGCCGAACCGCCCCGCGCCTTCAAGGAGGAGCGGACGCGCAGCTTGACTCTGGACTTGACGCCGGGCGTAGGCTAATCTGCTTGGAGTAAATCGAACAGGAGCTGCAAGTGGAGCAAAGACCGTTGGGAAGGACCGGCAGGACGATCCCCGCCATTGCGCTGGGCTGCGTCACGTTCGGCCGCGAGATTAGCGAGGACGACTCGTACCGCGTGATGGACTACGCGATGGAAAAGGGGTTGTACTTCTTCGATACGGCGGAGGCCTACGGAGGCGGCAATTCGAAGTGGGTCAGGCTGGAGACGATGGGCGTCGACGACCAGCGCGAGGTCACCACGGAGATGAGCTCGTCGGAGAACATCGTCGGTAGGTGGATGGAGAAGCGGGGCGTGAGGGACGACATCATCCTGATGACCAAGTTCAGCACGGGCGGTTCAGCCGACAACGTCCACCGGGCCATTTCAGAGAGCCTGGAGAGGCTGCGCACCGACCACGTCGACATCTACAAGCTCCACAGGCCCTATCCGGACGTGCCGGTCGACGAGACGCTGGGAGCCCTCGCAGACGAGGTGGCTGCCGGCCGCGCCAAGGTGATCGGCTGCAGCCAGCACAGCGCAGAGCAGCTCCGGGAGGCCCTGGAGACGAGCGCGGCGAAGGGGTATCCCCGCTACGAGATCACCCAGCCCGGGTACAACCTGGGGCTGCGGGACGACGAGAAGGAGTTTCTGCCCCTCTGCATCGAGGAGGAGATCTCGGTGACGCCGTTCAGCCCGATGGGCGCGGGCTTCTTCGCTGGCAAGTACACGCCGGACCGTGCGGACATACCAGAGGGCACGCGATTCGACATCATGCCGGCACATGCGGACATCTATTTCAACGACCGCAATTTCCGCATCATCGAGAAGCTGAGGGAGAAGGCCGGCGAGATGGGCGTGCCCATGGTGAGACTTGCCATGGCGTGGTCGATGACCCACCCGGCCATTACGGCCGTGCTGGTGGGGGCGAGGGAGACCGGGCACATCGACAACGCCCTGGCCGCGTTCGAGATGGGACTCGACCCTGAGCTGAGGGTCGAGATGTCGTCCTGGGGCGACGACGTCTAGGCAGGCTGAGCCTTAGTGAAGTTCGTTTGCCCTGAGCCTGTCGAAGGGCAGTGCTCAGGTGGTGTCGCTGATGTCGCCCCGCTATAGGAAGGAGTGGTCTTGGCGGCGACTAGGTCGACATATGCGCCGGGTCGAGGGAACCCCTCCCCAGGTCCTTCGCGTTGCTCAGGACGACAGTTCGTCGGCAGCCCGCAAGGTCGTGGAACCTGCGATCACTCCTAGCGGCGTTGCTGCCTGGGGTCGAGGGCCTCGCGGATGCCGTCGCCGATGAAGTTCCACGACAGGACTATCAGGAATATGGCGAGGCCTGGGAACGTGGTGAGCCACCAAGCTATTGTGATGAACTCCCGGCCTGCCACGAGCATGTAGCCCCAAGACGGCGTGGGTGGCTGGATGCCGAGGCCCAGGAAGCTGAGGCTGGCCTCGATCAGTATCGCGTAGCTCATGACCAGCGACGCCTGCACGATGATCGGCGACATGGTGTTCGGCAGTATCGTCCTGAGCATAATGCGCCACGGGCCCGCGCCGAGAGCCCGCGAGCTCTCCACGAACTCCTTCTCGCGCAGAGACAGAGTGTTGGCGCGGGTGATTCTTGCGAACGACGGGATGAAGCCTATGCCTATGGCCAGCATCGCGTTCCGAAGCGACGGCCCTAGCACGGCAACCATCAGGATGGCCAGGAGCAGCCCCGGGAATGCGAGGATTGCGTCCACGACCCGCATCAGGATGCTGTCGGTCCATCTGCCAAAGTAACCTGCCGCGAGGCCAACAGTGACGCCGATGATGATCGCGACGGTCGTAGCAAGGAAGCCTACCTGGAGGGATACCCTGCCGCCGTAGAGTATGCGGCTTAGGTTGTCTCGGCCCAAAGAGTCGGTCCCGAGGGGATACGTAATCGATGGGGCTTGCATCAGTGCGTCGTAGTCCTGGTAGCACGGGGCAGCCAGCCATCCTGCCAGGTTGTGCCAAGGCCTGCTCTGGATCTTGCACATTGCTAGTCCGGAGCCTTCCTCGGTTAGAATCGGAGCGGATAAGGCGGCCAGGGTGAAAAGCAAGATGGTCACCACTCCGAACAGCGCCGTCCTGTTGCGCAGGAAGCTGTCCACCATGACGCGGATCAGCCCGGCGCGGCGCCGCACCGCAGCCTCCTCGACTGCCAGCACTCCTGTACCTTTTTGTGTAGGCTCGCTCATTCGTAGCGTATCCTTGGGTCCAGGTAGCCATACGCGATGTCAGCCAGCAGGTTGACCGTCACGTAGAAGACCGACGCGATCAGGACGACCATCTGCACTATTGCGTAGTCCCTACCGTTGATAGACTCCACCAGTAGCAGCCCCACGCCGGGCCACCTGAAGACGGTCTCGGTCACCAGCGCTCCCGCCAGCAGAGACCCCATGTCGAGGGCTATGACGGTTACCACGGAGAGCATGGCGTTCTTCAGGGCGTGCCGCCCCACGATCATCTTGAAGGGCAGCCCCTTGGCTCGCGCCGTTCTTATGTAGTCGGAGCTCATCACGTCCAGCATACCGGAGCGCATGTACCTGGTCAGCGCGCCCATGTACTGGATGCCGAGGGTTATGGTCGGGAGGATGAAGTATTTCCAGTGGAAGCCCTCGCCAATTGGGCCGTAGCCCGACGTGGGCAGCCAGCCCAGCTGGACTGCAAAGAGCAGGATTAGCATGAGGCCGATCCAGAAGCTGGGGGCAGCCACGCCGAACAGCGATACGGCTGAGATGACGTTATCGAACCACGTGAAGGGGCGCAGGCCGGCGATTATGCCGATCGGCAGCGACAGGACGACGGCGAGAGTCAGCGCGGACACGGCGAGGGGGAGGGTCCGCTTGAGCTTCTCCCAGACCAGCGAGGACACGGGGTGATCGGCGCTGTAGGAGAGGGAGACGCCCATGTCTCCCCTGAGCACCTTGCCCACCCAGATAACGTACTGGACGACTAGGGGCTTGTTTAGACCCAGTTCCTCCCGCTCCATTTCGAGAGCTTCGCGTGTGGCTTCCATACCGAGCCTGGTGACCGCTGGGTCTCCAGGTGCGAATCGTACGAGTGCGAATACGATGATAGAGAGAACTATGACCACGTAGGCGGTCTGAATAAGCCTGCGGGCTATATAGGCCTGGATCGGACTAGCCTCCCATGCTCAAAGGATAGACTGTTCGGTGGCTCATCTCACTGTCCGATGCCCTTAGGGCAAATAAGTCTTCCATCGATCAGGCGGACTGGTAGATAGCCGGACGGTACTTGGGAGGAGGTACCGGCTTCCCTTCCTCTCTGGCGGAGTCGATCCAGATTGCCATCGCTTCCCTGACCTCGGCGAGAGCTTCCTCAGGGCTGTCTCCAAACGTGGAACAGTATTGAAGGTCCGGGATGTCCGCTACATAGCACTCATCTTCTGCGCTGTAGAAGACATTGAGGTGGTAGTTCAAGAAGTCACCGAGGCACATTGTGAGTCGCACCCTGACTCAGGCGCCGAAGCAATCGTCTACGATTCATCGGCTCTCTTGAGTCATAAGCAATTTGCGGGGCGCGGGGACCGACCAGTAAGCCTATCCCCGCGCCCCACTCTTATTCTCTTATTCGAAACCTTGCTCGGCTACTCCTGCCAGGTCCAGTCCTTGGCGTTCCAGTAGCCCTTCGGGTTCACGTATCCGCCCTGCACGTGCCTGTTGGCCGCGAAGAAGCGGGGCATGCTCTGCAGCTTGACGAAAGGCACGTCCTGGGCCACGACGATGTCGACGATCTGGCGGTAGAGCTCCGCCCGGACAGCCCGGTCGGAAGTGCTCTTGGCCTCGTCGAACAGACGCTCGATCTCAGGGTTGAAGTACCTCATGCCGTTGTTGCCCTTGAAGCCGCTCGTGTGGGAGTCGGCCCTGAAGAGGCTCTGCATCAGTCCGTCCGGATCGGGCTCGCGAGTGTACCAAGCGTCGCCCAGGTCGAACTCCTTGTGGGTGCCCGCCCAGCAGCGCGACTCCGGCCAGTCAGGGGTGTCGCAGTCAAGGCCGAACCAGACCTTGTCCAGCCAGGTTGGGCTGTCTACGATCACGATTTCCATCTCGATGCCCGCGTCGGCCAGGTTCTGCTGGATGACCTCGGCCATCTTCTGGGTTACCGGGATGTTCTCCGGCACATACTTGATTTTGAGCGGGTTGTCGGGTCCGTATCCGGCTTCGGCCAGAAGCTCCTTTGCCTTCTCCACGTCCCTCGGCTCGCACTCATACGGCAGGTACGCCCAGTGGGACTCGAGGATCGGGTTGCAGCTAGGCACGCCGAGACCGAAGAAGATGGCCCTGTTGATTGCGTCCCTGTCGATGGCCAGTGCAACGGCCCTCCGTACCCGCAGGTCGGCCATCGGCCCCTCGCGGTAGTTGAAGATGACCGTCATGTAGGACGCCGTGATGCCGTCTCGCTGCTGGAGGAGCTCCACGCCCTCGGTCGTGGCGATGCTGGCAACCTGCTCGAGCGGAACGTCGACAGCAAAGTCGATCTCACCCGCTCGGATCGCCGCCATGCGTGTCTGCGGGTCCTTTATCGGGATGATGACGACCCTCTCGGGCCTGATGTTCAGGATCTCCCTGTCGAAGTAGTCGTCGTTCTTCTCCAGCACCACCCTGTCGCCGGGGACCTGCTCGACGAACTTGTACGGGCCCGTCCCGACCGGGTTCGTGTCCTGCTTGTCGGTGCTGCCCTCGTCGACGATGGCCAGGGACCAGTGTGCCATCGACGCCAGGAACACTGGGCTAGGCTTGTCCAGCACTACCTTGAACTCATAGTCGCCCGTCGCCTCGTATGAGACCACGTCGTTGAGCTCGCCGCGGCACCGGCCCCTGTCGATGATCTCGAACTGGCACCGGTTCCAGCTGTAGACCACGTCGTGGGCGGTCACGCCCTTGCCGTTGTGGAACCTGACGTCCTCGCGGAGGGTGAACACGAAAGTCAGGCCGTCGTCCGAAATCGTCCAGCTGGATGCCACGTCCGGCTTAGGGTTCATCATCGTGGCGTCGTACTGGAGCAGCCGGTTGTACATCAACTCAGAGAAGATGATGTCGGTACCGGACTGGCTCTTGGCGGCGTCCAGGAACTGCACCTCGCCGGAGTTGCCGATGCGAAGCACGGAGTCCGAGGAGGGCGGCGCCACTACCGGGGCCTGCGCGGCCGCGAGCGCCTTCTGCGCGTCCATCGCCGCGCCCTCGGCCGCGGTGGTCGCCTTCTGTGCGTCCATTGCCGCGCCCTCGGCGGCCATCGCAGCAGCCGAAGCCGCGGCGGTCGCCTTCTTGGACTCTTCAACCGCCACCATGACCGAGGCGTCGACTATCCTCTGCACGTCGTCTGCGGTCAGCTGGGAGCCCATCTGCTCGGTAATGGCTGACTCGATGGAGCTCTCGAGGTCTCCCCGGGTAGGCACGTTAGCCGTCGCTCCGGAGACCGCAGCCTCGACGAGCCTGGAGATCTGCTCGGCGCTCACTCCTTCGGGGACGGATGCTGCGACCGCCTGCTCGACCAGCGGCCTGACCGCCGCGGCGTCGACCTGGGGCGCCGGCATTGCCGCGATGGCTGCCTCGACGACCGTCTGCACGTCGGCAGCGGTCATCTGGTCACCCATCTGCTCGCTCATCTGGGAGGAGATCATCTGCTGGATCTCAGCAGCGCTCGCGCCCGTGTCCATGCCCATCATGGCCGAGTCGATCATCTTCTGGATGTCGTCGGCGCTTGCGCCCGTATCTGTGGGCATAGCGCTCTTCACCGCGTCGCCGACCATCATAGCGATCGTCTCGGCGGAGACGGCGGTCGGCTGCGGCTGCGCAACCGGCTCCGGCTCATCCGATCCGCAGGCGATGGCGCCAGCGACCAAAACTACGAGAAGCGCCGTCCACAGCACCCCTCTCCGTACGAGTGTCAGCTTCATGTCACGATCCTCCTAAACAAAATTCGCCATATGTTAGCGCGAAATCCCCAAACGGGTCAAATCTCAACTACGATTCCACTCACATCGCGCCAAGCCGATAGAATATGCGCAGCGGCAGGAGGCTCCCTCAATGCGCATTAGCGACATCGAAACGTTCACGGTCGCCGCGGGCTGGCGGCCCTGGATATTCGTCAAGGTCGAGACGGACGAGGGCGTGACCGGCTACGGCGAGTGCAGCGACGGACGCTCCCCGCAGGGGGTCGTGGGCACGATCGAGGACCTGAAGCCGGTGCTCCTGGGACAGGACCCCCGCGCATACGAGATGCGTTTCTGGGACATGCTGCGCCGCACGCGCCAGAGCCCGGGCGGCGTCGCCGCGAAGGCCATAGCGGGCGTGGAGCTTGCGCTGGTGGACATCAAGGCCAAGGCGCTGGGCATATCGGTGGTCGAGATGTTCGGCGGCCCCACCCGGGACAGCGTCCGCGTCTACTGGTCCCACTGCGGCTCGTCCAGGGCCAGGTATCCGGAGATACTGGGGACGCCGCCGATCCGCACGATGGACGACATCGCCGAGCTGGGCAGGGAGGTCGTCAGGCGCGGCTACACGGCTCTGAAGACCAACATCGTGCTGCCGGGCGACCCGGCCGAGGTCTACTTCGGGGGCTTTGGAAGCGGCCCCGGCACGACCGACCAGGTCGTTTCCCGGAAGCTGCTGCGGCACATCGAGAACCTGATCGGCACATTCCGGGATGCCGTGGGGCCCAACGTGGACATCAATCTCGACCTGAACTTCAACTTCAAGCCTGAGGCCGCCAAGCGTATTGCCAAGGTCCTGGAGCAGTTCGACCTCCTCTGGCTGGAGGTGGACATGTACGATCCCGGCGGCATACGGGAGATCAAGGAGTCCACGTCGACCCGCATCTGCACGGGCGAGAACCTCTTCTACATGCGCGAGTACCTGCCTTATTTCGAGCGCAGGGCCGCGGACGTGTTCATGGTCGACGTGCCGTGGAACGGGTTCAGCCAGTCCAAGAAGATCGGCGACCTGGCCGAGGCCTACCAGTTCAACGTCGCGCCTCATAACTACTACAGCCACCTGTCGACCTTCATCAGCGCGAGCCTCTGTGCCGTGCTGCCCAACGTGCGCATCATGGAGACGGACGTGGACGATGTGCCCTGGAAGGACGAGCTAACGACGAGCATCCCGGAGATCGTCGACGGCCACATGACCGTCCCGACCGCGCCGGGATGGGGAGCGGACCTGGACGAGGAGGTTGCGCTCGCCCACCCCTGGGACAGCACGTCCAACTGGTAGGGGAGCCCCGCGTGGGCTATATTGGGGTCGTGGACGGACACCCAGACAATAGCGGCGCCTGCTGTGGGCCGAGCGCGCGTAGGGCGAATGCTGCCGCCCGGCGCGAGACCATGCGGACCGGGGGATCGACGCGCGGCATGGTGGATCTGCCCGGCGACAGTTTCCTGATGGGTACGGAGGACGCATCAGGCTTCCCTGCCGACGGCGAGGGACCCATAAGGGAAGTGTCGGTCGCTCCGTTCCACGTCGACGCCACGGCGGTCACCAACCGGGAATTCACGCGCTTCGTCAAGTCGACCCGCTACGTGACCGAGGCCGAGCGGTTCGGCTGGTCCTTCGTGTTCCACCTGCTGCTCACGCCGAGGGCGAGGCGCTCGGCTCAGCAGGCGGTGGCGGAGGCCCCCTGGTGGGTTCGGGTCGACGGCGCGAGCTGGCGCCACCCGGACGGGCCGGGCTCGGACGTCAAGACCCGGATGGACCACCCCGTCGTCCACGTCTCCAGGAACGACGCGATGGCCTACTGCGAGTGGGCCGGCAAACGGCTGCCCACCGAGGCGGAGTGGGAGTACGCGGCGCGCGGAGGGCTGGAGCAGAGGACCTACCCCTGGGGCGATGAACTCACCCCCGGCGGCGAGCACCGCTGCAACATCTGGCAGGGTACGTTCCCGGACATAAACACCGCCGAGGACGGTTATGTCGGGACGGCCCCGGCAAAGGCGTTCCCACCCAACGGATTTGGGCTATACAACGTCGCGGGGAACGTGTGGGAGTGGACGGCGGACTGGTTCAGCCCGACGTACCACGTCGACGGGCCGCGCGAGAATCCGACCGGCCCGGAGCTCGGCACTGCGGCCGTAACGCGCGGCGGCTCTTACCTTTGCCACGAGTCGTACTGCAACCGATACAGGGTTGCAGCCCGGACCGCCAACACCCCCGACAGCTCGACGGGCAACACCGGCTTCCGCTGCGTCGTCGACTGGCGGCGCACATCGAGGTGACGACGGCGGTCCTGCTCGGCGTCCTGCAGGGCGTCGCCGAGTGGCTGCCCGTGAGCTCCGAGGGCCTGGTTGCCGCCGCCTATTCGCTGCTGGAGGGCGAGAGCCTGGACGAGGCGGTCGGGTACGCCCTGTGGCTCCACGTGGGCACTATGCCCGCCGCGCTGGTGGTGCTGCGCCGCGAGGTGGCCGTTCTCGCCCGCGAGGCCTGGCAGCGTCCGAGGAGGCCGTCGCCCTTGCTCCTTTTCCTGGTCGTAGCGACGGTTCTGAGCATGGTCGTGGGACTGCCCTTAGTTCTAGCGTTGGGAGAGCTGTCCGGGCTCGTCGGCGCGTCCGCGATGGGGCTCGTCGGCGTCCTGATGCTGGTCACGGGGGCTCTGCAGATGCGAGGAGCCAGGCCCGGCGTCCGCGACCGGGCGCGTCTGGCGATGACCGACGCGGTCCTGGCCGGGCTCGCCCAAGGCGTCTCGGTCCTGCCTGGATTCAGCCGCTCGGGCCTGACCGTCGCGGTCCTGCTGGGACGCGGCGTCGAGAAGCGCGAGGCCCTGGTGATCAGCTTCCTGATGAGCATTCCCGCCAGCGCGGGCGCTGCCCTGTATGCGGCGCTGGGTGGGGGAGTCGTTGTATCCGCGGAATCTGTGGCGGCAGCAGCAGTGGCTTTCGTAGTCGGCCTGGCGGCCATCAAGGCGCTACTGACGTTCGCTCAGAGGGTGAACCTAGGCCTGTTCGTCGTGTTGGTAGGCCTTGCGATCATCACAGCCGCGACGTGGGAGGCCCTGACTGCCTAGTGGGGTCTTTACAAGGCATGACGAGGCGGTGTATCGGTCGCGGGACCTCTGCTTGAAACGGCGTTTTGGCGCTGTTATCCTTCTGTGCCAGCTAGGGGCGGCCGCGGGTGGCCGCCCTGTTCAACCGGAATACACTCGAGGAGGACCCGGGCGATGACTCAGTCCAATGGGAATGGTGAAGTCAGCGAAGCACAGATCGCCTCACACTGGCGTGAAGAGGAGCGCATCTACCCTGACACGGCGTTCATTGCACAGGCCAACATGGCCGACCCTGCCGTCCATGACCGGTTCACAGGGGACAAGTTCCCGGACTACTATCGCGAGTATGCCGACCTGCTGTCGTGGGACAAGTACTGGCACACCACCCTCGACACGTCGAACCCGCCATTCTGGAAGTGGTTCGTTGGCGGCAGGCTCAACGCCAGCTACAACTGCGTGGACCGGCATCTCGAGGAGCACAGGAACAAGGCCGCGTTCATCTGGGTCTCGGAGCTGGAGGACGAGGAAGACAGGGTCATCACCTACCAGGAGCTCTTCGTTCGCGTCAACGAGTTCGCGGCCCTTCTCAGGGACTTCGCCGGACTGAAGGCGGGCGACCGCGTCACCCTCCACATGCCCATGATGCCTGAGCTTCCGGTCACAATGCTCGCGTGCGCCCGGCTGGGAGTCATCCACTCCCAGGTGTTCGGCGGCTTCAGCGGGAACGCGTGCGGCGACCGGATCGTCGACTCCGGCAGCAACGTCCTCATTACCATGGACGGCTACCACCGCAGCGGCGACATGCTCGACCACAAAGTAAAGGCCGACGAGGCGGTTGCGCAGGCCGAGGCGAACGGCCAGAAGGTCGACAAGGTCCTCGTCTGGCGCCGTTACAAGGGGCAGTACCAGTCCGAGACTCCGATGGTCGAGGGCCGCGACTACTTCGTCGACGAGCTGCTCGAGGAATACAAGGGCAGCCGCGTCGATCCCGTATCCATGCCGGCAGAGGCGCCCCTGTTCCTGATGTACACGAGCGGCACGACCGCCAAGCCCAAGGGCGCGCAGCACAGCACCGGCGGCTACCTGTCCTACGTGGCGGGCACGTCGAAGTACTACCAGGATATCCACCCCGGCGACGTCTACTGGTGCATGGCGGACATAGGCTGGATCACCGGCCACTCCTACATCGTCTACGGCCCCCTGTCGGTGGCTGCAACGAGCGTCATGTACGAGGGGGTGCCGAACTACCCGGACGCCGGCAGGGCGTGGCGCATCGCAGAGAGGCTGGACGTCAACATATTCCACACTGCGCCGACAACGATCCGCATGCTGCGGAAGGCCGGGCCCGACGAGCCCAAGAAGTACAACTACCACTTCAAGCACATGACGACCGTGGGCGAGCCCATCGAGCCGGAGGTGTGGCGCTGGTACTACGAGGAGGTCGGCAAGAAGGAGGCCGTCGTCGTCGACACGTACTGGCAGACCGAGACCGGCGGCTTCCTCGGCGCAACGCTGCCCGCGCTCGAACCAATGAAGCCCGGAAGCTGCGGGCCCGGCGCCCTGGGCATCGTGCCCGTGATCTACGACGAGGACCGGAACGAGATGGAGCCGGGGTCCGGCAAGGCCGGGAACATCTGCATCACGAGGCCGTGGCCGGGTATGATGCAGACGGTCTGGGGCGACCCCGACCGGTTCGTCGAGACGTACTTCAGGAAGTTCAACACCGACCCTGAGAGCAAGGACTGGCGCGACTGGCCCTACTTTACGGGCGATGGTGCGACCCAGTCGGAGGACGGCTACTACCGCATCGTGGGCAGGGTCGACGACGTGATCAACGTCGCCGGACACCGCTTGGGGACGAAGGAGCTGGAGTCGGCGGCGCTGACCGTCGAGGCCGTCAGCGAGGCCGCGGCTGTGCCCGCCGTGGATGAGCTGAGGGGACGCGTGCCCGAGATGTACATCTCCCTGAAGCCTGGGTACGAGGGCAACCAGGAGGTCATCGACGAAGTCAAGGGCGCAATCGCCACGATCATCGGCCCCATCGCCCGCCCTGCCCACGTGTGGGTCTCGGCCGACCTGCCTAAGACGCGCTCGGGCAAGATCATGAGGCGCGTGACGGCGGCGATCTCGAACTTCGTAGACGTGGGCGACACGACGACGCTGGCAAACCCCGAAGTGGTCGAGGAGATCCGCCAGGCCGTGCAGAGCGCTAAGGTCGCGGCGGGCCAGGTGCCGAAGGACATCCCGCAGGCCGTCATCGACGAGATCAACCGCTTCGGCGAGGAGTCCTAGCGGGCCATCCGATTCGGGGCAAGCCCCCGCGGCCAGTAGCAGCCTCGGGGGCCACCAGAACGCAGACCGATCTAACAAAGGGTCGGCTCGCAGGTTCGGTATGGCTCTTGGAAGTTGGCAAATCGGAAATCCCTGTGGCCGCCAGAAGCCGTCCCTAACCTGATAGAGCCTCATGTACTGGGAACGCGGCGCTCAGATAGTCCAATACGAGATGTTGGGCAAGGGAATAGGTCTCGTCCGGCCTGTAACGGTCGTTGATGACAGCCCTGGTCACATCGCCCTCTACTCCCATCCTGGTACTCCCATGGTCACTCGCGGCGTCGACAACTACAGGTCGCTCGAACTGTCAGAGCGGATCGAATTGAGAACGCGAATGCTCGACCCGGGTGAGGGTGAGTTCAGGGAGGTCACCACCCCCGACAATCACGTCCTGGCTCTCACACAGCAGGATGTTTGGCATTCGGTGATGCTGTTCTGGTCACAGGACTGGCAGTTCCGAACTTGGTACGTCAATCTTCAGTCGCCGATTCGTCGGTTGCGCCACGGAGTCCAGTTTCACGACCTCGCACTCGACATTGTCGTACGGCCGGATATGTCATGGTCGTGGAAGGACGTGGACGAGTTCGAGGCCCTGGCTTCCCGAGGGCTCCTGAGCGTCGACGAGGTATCGTCGGTGCGAGCGGAGGCAGACCGAATGGTGGGCGTGATCGAGAACCACGGCCCGCCATTCAGTGATGATTGGGAGGACTGGCGGCCCGACCCGCGCTGGTCTGTCCCACAGCTTCCGAATGGCTGGTTAGATACGGGTCGAATAGAATCGGCCACATAGTGGGCCGCCTGACTGTACAGAATAGCCTCGGCGTCATTGGCTGGACTGCGATGGTCGTTGCTGTGATAGTTGCTTGTTCCGACGTGGCGTCGGACCGGGCTAGGGTCGCTGAGCCGGTCCCTGCCGAGACACTGGGCGCCGACGCGGCTTCGGCACCAACCCTTCCCACGCCGGTCCCCGGCAACATCGCCGTTCCCGTAGTGGAACTGCCGTTTGGGATCACCCTAAGGCGGGAGGTACTCAGGACCGACCATGTCAAGTTCTATCTTGCGCCCAACTCTTTGTCCGAGGCCAAGCTTGTCGCGTACGCTTCGCCTATCGAAGGAGAGTTGACGGAGATCGCCGAGAAGCTCGGAATCGATCCTTCGAGCGCCTTCCCTGGGGAACTGATCATCACTTTCGTCTCGCCCAGGAGCGAACGTGTGGGCCCAATGGGACTAGGGCCCGGGCAGTGTCCCGTGCGCGGCCTGGCGATCACAGGGAGGGTGTCGGGCCCGCTACAGGCCTGGGTAGTCGCCGACGACAAGACGGCGATGGACCAAGTCATCGCCGTCGCGGCACACGAAATCGCGCATCACTTTGGATGGGCCAGGTTCGGCGGCATAGGCGACAGCCTCCTTGGAGGGGGCCTCGCCACGTGGCTTGCCCAGTATTCGTGGCTCAGGTGGCACGGGTGGGACTCGCTCGACGAGGCGGTCCGCGGATTTCGCTCGGCAGGCACATACGTCCCGTTCGCCCAGCGGGACGAAGTTCAGGGTACAGTTTCCGACGAGGCGTGTCTGGCCAGGCGTGACACCCTATACACGGAGTACGCATCGTTCGTGGGTTTCCTGATCGACGGGTACGGCCTGGTGCGTTTCGAGGAGCTGGCGGAGACCATTGCCACAGTCGCGATAACGGTCAGACCGGGCCCCCCAGCGCCGGCGCTCGCCCAAGCCCCCGACTACCAAGCGGTCTACGGACGGAGCCTGGGAGAGTTGGAGCAGGAGTGGCTGCGACAGCTCACACGGTGAGCGGCCGAGTTGAGGCGAGGGGCGAGGTGAATACTACGCGATGAAGAAACTCAGGACGGCCGGAAGCATGGTGTTGACTCTCCTGGCGGTCCTGGTGATAGCGGGCGGCTGCTTCAACTCGATGGTCCGCGTCTTCCAGGCGATGGATGCGGAGAGGCGGCCTGACGACGCACTTATCGCTTTTGCAGTGGCCGTGGTGGTCCCCGTCGGCGTGATCGCGGCCGCACGCTGGTTGTCCGACAAGTCCAACGAAATGTAGGGGCTGCCCCAGACTATTGCGGCGATGCGCAGCCCGGGCTAGGTGTCCGGGTCCGACTCCTGGTCCAGGATCTGGTGAACGAACAGGCTGGTGTCGAAGGCGGGCATGCTCATCAGCTCCAGCGTGCCCCTCGACCCGAACTCGATCGATACCCGTGCTACCGTCTCGTTGTCGGGCGCCTGGACGACGGTCACGAAGTCGTAGGGGCCCATGGTCGCGTACTGCGCGATGACCTTCGCTCCGAAGACCTCGACCTCGCGGTTCACCTCTTCGATTCTCATCGGCCGCTGCTTGACCGTCTTCCTGCCCTCGTCCGTCAGCTTGCCCAGCAGTATGTAAGTTGCCATTGCATCCTCCGCTGCCGATTCTAGCCCGGCCTCCGGGGGCCGTCAACATAGCCGTCAAAACCCTGCGCCGCAGCAGCTCCGCGGACTCGTGTGCTTGTCTTCACATCCTATGTTAAGGTATCGACATGCTCGCTGGCCGCATAATGCAGGGGGCGCTCGTCCTGGCCGTCGTCGCGTCGCTGGCAGGTGCGGCATTCCTCACCTGGCGTGCTACAGCCGGTGAGGGAACCCCAATCGAGCTCGTGCTGCCCACGCCTGCTCCGCCGCCCTCGGCGGCGGAGATCAAGGTATACGTCACCGGTGCAGTAGTCATGCCCGGGGTCTACTCGCTCCGGAAGGGCGCGAGGTTGCACGAGCTTGTGGAGGCTGCCAGAGGGGCAAGGTCGGACGCAGACCTCGGCGCCATCAACCTGGCGGCTCGCGTCCAGGACGAGGACCACTGGCACATCCCTGCACGAGGAGAGGTCCAGGAAGCGCGATCGACAGCTTCGCAGGCTTCGCCGTCTGGCAGGATCGACCTGAACTCCGCGACAGTCGAGCAGCTTCGCAGCCTGCCCAACATCGGCGAGGTGCGGGCGCAGGCGATAGTCGCATTCCGGGATACGCGGGGTCCGTTCACTGAGGTGGATGACCTCCTGCTGGTGTCGGGGATAGGCCCCGAGACAGTCGCGGCCCTGCGGGACCTGGTGGAGGCCAGGTGAGGCACGGCCTCTCGTGACCCTGCTCCTCCTGGCGTCGTGCTTCGTGGCAGGAGTCTTCGTCGCGCTGAGGGCCGACATACCGCCGGTCGCCGTCGCCCTGCTGGTCGCAGCGGCGGTCCTCCTTGCCTTGCTCTCCCGGATGATGCGGGCGAGCGTATTTCCCTCGGTGCTGGTCCTCGCCGCGGCTGCCGGCATCCTGGCGGTCGAGTCCTTGCATACCCTGCCGGGAGAAGACCTGCGGCCATACCACGATGTGCCTGCCGAGGTAGTTGGCATAGTGGCGGCCGATCCCTCGCCAGCCGGGTCGCTCACGAGAGTCCAGATGGAAGTGCAGAGCGTCGATACAGGAGGCGGCCTTACTGGGGCGTCGGGCAGGGTGCTGGTGACTACGCGGGTCCCGCCGTCCTTCGTGGATTCGAGGGATGCCCCATACGTCCGGTACGGCGACCGGCTCCGGCTGACGGGCCGCCTGCTTCCGCCGCCGGAGCTCGACGGGTTCGACTATCCGGGCTACCTGGCCTCCCAGGGCATCGGCACCACCATGTGGCTCCCCGGGGTCGAGCTGGTCGATGAGGGCAACGGCAACCCCGTGATGGACCTCGTGTACGCGCTCCGCCGTACCCTCGCACGGTCCCTGGCCCGGGCAGTTCCAGAGCCGCAGGCCGCGCTTGGGCAGGCGCTGCTGCTCGGCGTGCGTGACGGGCTGCCCGACGAGCTGGTCGAGGAGTTCCGCGAGACCGGTACGTCGCACCTGCTGGCGATCTCAGGGATGCACGTGGGCATTCTGCTGGGCATGGCTCTTGCGGCGAGCCAGTGGCTGCTGGGGCGCAGGCGTCACTTCTACCTGCTCGCCCCGCTCGGGCTGATATGTGCCTACGCGCTGCTATCCGGCATGTCCCCGTCGGCGGTGCGCGCCACGATCATGGGGACGGTGTACCTCGCGGCGCTGGCCCTTGGCAGGCCGCGAGCGATCCTGCCGGCCCTCGGCCTTGCGGCGGCGGCCATGGTTGCCGTTCATCCGATGGTGCTCACCAGCGTCGCGTTCCAGCTGAGCTTCGCGGCGATGGCGGGCATTGCGTCCATCGCGCGGCCGCTGGGCGACCGGCTAATAGCGGTCATCCAACCCGGCGCCGCGAGTCGGGGAGGTCCGAACCCCATCGCCGGGTTCGTCGCATACTCGGCGGCGATGACCGTGGCGGCGACGCTGGCCACGCTGCCACTGGTCGTTTACTACTTCGGGCGCGTGCCCCTCGTGGGCGTGCCCGCGACGATGCTGGCCCTGCCAGCCCTGCCCACCGTGCTGGTGTCCCACGCCGCCGCGGCTTTCGCGGGGGCCGGGGCGGACTGGTTGGCCGTGCCGTTTGGCTGGGCTGCGTGGCTCACGTCGTCGTACGTAATTGCGGTCGCGGACGCATTTGCGAGGCTGCCGGCGTCGTCGATAGAGACGGGCAGGGCGAGCCCCTACCTGGCGGGGGTGAGCTGTGCCGCTCTTGCTGCTGCGTACGTCCTCTCCCGGCCATCCGTATCGCTCGCGCGGATTGTGCCGGCCCTAAGGAGTGCGACGCTCGGACAGCCGGGGGCGAGCCTGAAATGGGGCTTGGCTGCGGCGGTAATCGCGGCGGGCGTGGTCTGGGCCGTCGCGCTGGCGATGCCGGATGGGCGGATGCGCGTGATCTTTGCGGACGTGGGGCAGGGCGATGCGACCCTGATCGTCACGCCCAGCGCCCGGAGCGTGCTGATTGACGGCGGCCCAGACAGGGAGGCCGCCGCGAGGCTAGTTGGCGGGGCGCTGCCCTTCTGGGACAGGTCGGTGGATGCGGTGGTGCTGACGCATCCCCACGAGGACCACGTGCGGGGGCTCGTCGAGGTCATGGAGCGGTACGACGTGGAGCACATCATCCACCGCGAACTGCCGCACGACGGAACCGCCTATGACGAGTGGCGGCGCCTGGTCGCGGAAGAGAGCGCAACGGAGATCGAGGCGGTGCAGGGACGCAGGTTCAACCTGGATGGAGTGTTGTTCGAGGTGCTGTGGCCGCCCGAGGAGCTGCTCTCCGGCACCTCGTCGGACCTGAACAACGCCTCGGTCGTGCTGAGGGTATCCTACGGAGCGACCAGCTTCCTCCTGCCCGCCGACATTCACACCGATGCCGAGGCGAGGCTGGTGAAGACGATGGCGGTCGACAGCGATGTCCTGAAGGTGCCCCACCATGGCAGCAGGACGTCGTCGTCGCCATCGTTCCTCGACGCCGTGAGCCCGGCCGTTGCGGTGATATCGGTCGATGCCGAGAGCCGCCATGGGCATCCCCACGCTGAGGTGATCGACTCACTAGTGGCAAGATTGTCGGCAGAGAACGTCATCCTCACGAGCGAGAGCGGTACAATCGAGTTCATCAGCGATGGACGCACCCTGTTGGTGAACAGGGAGAGGTAGCCGGTCGTGACCCTGCGAGTGCTCCTGATATGTGCGGCGGCCCTGGCTGTCTGGGCGTGCTCCGGGCAGGATGAGGATGCGGCGCGCTCCGCAACTCCGTCTCCTGTGGTCACGCCTGTGGCCGCGGCGGCTGCCCCGACAGCCGTACCGCCGAGACCCACCCGGACTCCGCGGCCCTTCTCGATCCAGACGCCGGTCCGCATGTTCGAGGTGAAACCGTCGCCGACGCCAGAGGTGGTGGTCGCGGACGACTCCTACGTGGAGGTGGTGAACGACGAGTACTACAACGCCTTCCCGGGGCTCGCCAGGCTCGACGACGGCACGCTCATCACCGTTTACCGGAAGGGTGTGCTGCACGTCAGGGACCGGGGCTACATCGTGGCGAGACGGAGCATGGACGACGGTGAGACCTGGTCGGATGAGATGACCGTCGCGGACAACCCCGACCTCGATCTGAGGGACCCGAACATCGCGCTGCTTGCCGACGGCACTCTCATCGTCAACTACTTCCAGTACGACCACGAGCTGCCGGGAACGGTGCGGAACGGCCTAAGGGTGGTCCACTCGTTCGACGGCGGGGAGACCTGGGACGAGCCGGTGGCAGTCGGAACGGGTTCGTTCGTAGCAACGTCCGCGCCCGTCCTGCAACTGCCCAACGGCGACGTGCTGCTGGCGTACTACGGCTCCCACGAGGGTTCCAGGTACGCGACGGCGTACGTCAATCGCTCGGACGACGGCGGGAAGTGGTGGCTGGGCGAGACCGTCATCGCCAGCGGCCCCTCCGCCAAGCGGCCGTTTCAGGAGCCGAACCTGCTGCTTCTCGAGAACGGCGACATCCTGGCGACCATCCGCTCCGACGGCGAGCGCCCGATCATCCACACGAGCATCAGCAAGGACCAGGGCGAGACTTGGTCCGAGCCCCAGGTCGCCTTCAAGGGGTCGGGCACTCCGAGCGTGGTGAGGCTCGAATCGGGCGGGATAGTGATGATCTACCGCTCGAAGATCGGGCGGAACTTCGGTCTGCCGGCGCTCCGCGTGTCAAGCGACGGGGGAGAGACTTGGACCGAAGACCAGGGCGAGACGGTGATCGACAGGAAGGACGGCGACATGATGTACGCGTCGGCGCTCCAGGTGCCCGACGGCCGCATCGCCGTCGTATACGGCATGGAGGACGGCCGCCGCCGCTCGGAGATCCGCTTCAGGTACCTGCGCGACCTCCGGGAGTGACCCTGTTGTACCATTACAGGCAGACCTCATCCCGGATGTGCTGCATTCGAGTGGTTGCCAGCCTTTCGTTCTGAGCGGAGGGCGGCGTAGTAGGGGATCCAAGGTGGCAGCCTTAGCGCAGGGTCCTTAGATTCCTCGCTGCGCTCGGAATGACATGGGAGCTGCGCTCGGAATGACAGGGAGCCGCGCTCGCAAATGACCTCGCAGTGACATAGAGTCGCGCTCGGAGTGAGGTAGACTCGACACAGCCTAGCCAAGGAGAAGACCACTGTCACGTTCTGACGGACGAAGACCCGACCAGCTTCGAGAGACGACCATCCAGATCGGCGCCCAGGCGTTCGCCGAGGGCTCCGTCATCATCGAGACCGGGAACACCCGTGTGCTGTGCGCCGCATCGGTCGAGAACGGCGTGCCCCGTTTCCTGAGGGGTTCGGGGCAGGGGTGGATTACCGCCGAGTACTCGATGCTCCCGCGCTCGACGACCACGCGCACGCCACGAGAGGGCAGCAGGCCGCGGGGCCGCACCCAGGAGATACAGCGGCTCATCGGACGGTCGCTGCGTGCGGCCGTCGACATGCCGAACCTGGGCGAGGTGACAATCACCGTCGACTGCGACGTGCTGCAGGCCGACGGCGGCACGCGGACCGCCGCGATCACCGGCGCATACGTGGCCCTCTACCAGGCCCTCGAGGGCCTGGTGCGAGCGGGCAGGCTCCGCGAGGTCCCGCTCAAGTGGGCCGTTGCGGCCACCAGCGTGGGGGTGATCGACGGCGAGCCGCTCCTCGACCTCGACTACGAGGAGGACTACCGCGCCGAGGTCGACTTCAACGTGGTCATGACGGACCGGGGCGACTTCGTGGAGGTGCAGGGCACCGCCGAGGAGGGCGCATTCCCCCGCCGGACCCTCGACGACGTGCTCACCCTCGCCGAGTCCGGCATCCGCTCCCTATTCGAGGTCCAGCAGGAGGCCATCCGCCAGTTCGCGCCCAGAGTCCCGGGCGGCTAGGGATCCGCGCCGCCTATAGCAGCGAGTCCACTTTGACGGGGCTCCCGGAGGCTGCCGAGTGGTAGCCGGCTTCTAGGAACTCTACGACCCGTGCGCCGAACTCGCCCGGAGCGCGGTTCTCGCCGTTGCCCAGTGCCAGGTCCGCGAGTGTCCGGGACGGCAGGTGCGCGGGGTACAACTCGTCCTCCGAGAGGTCCTCGAACTGCTCCGACGTGCCGTCGTTGTAGTGCGCCTCCAGCCGGCCTCCGGCCATGTTCTGGCGCACGAACCCGCCGCTGCCCGCGTACACGAAGCCCTGGTCGAGCTGCTGGTTGGGGCGCATGGCCCCGGTCGAGGCCATCGTGCCCGATGCCCCGTTGTCCAGCCTGTAGCTGAACGAGTCGACCAGGTCCACGTCCAGGTCGTAGCTCTGCATGTAGGCGAAGACTTCCTTGGCACGCCGGCCTGTGACCCATAGCGCCATGCCCATCGGGTGCGTCACCTGCAGGTGGCCCTGGCCGCCTCCGGCCAGCCTGGGGTCCGAGTAGCTGTCGGGCTCCGGCCCCGTGACGGGGAAGCCGAACGCCTCGGCGTAGTCCTGGGGCCTGCCGCGCAGGTACGACTCGACCCACGAGGTGAAGATGCCCGACACGAGCTGCAGGTCGCCGATCTTGCCCGACTGGACGATCTCGCGCGCCGCCTGGGCGTGCCGGGTGAACTGGTATGTGTAGCCGACCATCAGGTGCAGCCCGTTGCTCTTCGCCCGGTCGACCAGGTCCCAGGCGTCCGCCGCGGTCAGCGTCATCGGCTTCTCGACGAGCACGTGGACGCCGGCGTCCAGCGCGTCGCGGGCAACCTCGTAGTGGTATGCATGCTGGACCGCTATGACGACGCCGTCGACGCCCGCCGCCAGCAGCTCCCTGTGGTCGTCGTAGGTGTTGCCGATGTCGTAGTAGTCTGCGGCCGCCGCGGCCTTCTCCGGCTTCACGTCGGCGATGCCGACGAGATCTGCTTTCTCGTACGTCTTGAGGCTGGGAATGTGGAACTGCGTCGCCCACCACCCAGCGCCTATCACGCCCATCCTGGCCTTGGTCACGGCTCTCTCCTCTGCCCGTGGGAGGGGTTTTCGGCGAATTCTGTTCCAAACTGTTCCACGTCGTTCCACTTCCATCTTTTGCCGTACCTGGGGTGTTGGTACCGGAGCCCTCCATGCAGGTATAATAGCACTGGTGTTCTGGCGGGTCAAGCGGCCGCATGACCTCATTGTTTTGGCTGCCGAGCCGGGGGGGATTTAACCGCAGAGGGCGCGGAGGTCGCGGAGGGAAGAGGGGGATTTAACCACAGAGGGCACAGAGGTCACGGAGGAGAGAGGGGGATGATGGGGGTTGGGGATGTGGAACGGGATGGTGGGATGTGGAGCAGGGATGGACGGATGTGGAGCGGCGATGGACGGATGTGGGGCGGCTATGGACGGATGTGGAGCGGCGATGGACGGATGTGGGGCAGTGATGGCGGGATGTGGGCGACAGGATCCCCCTCATCCCAGCCTTCTCCCGCAAGGGGAGAAGGGGCCAGAGCCCCGATCCAGCCGAAGAGCGAGCAGGCGGTCACCCTCGCGGACGGGTCAAGGATGATACGGAAGAAGGCGTCGCGTTGTTCAGGGACGACATCGCGGGGGTGGCCTGGGCGCTATTTCAGACCAATACGTCATTGGGCCGCCTTGTAGCAGGCGGCGAGGCGGCCGCCGCCCTTGTCTTCGAGCGGAGGGTGATCGTTGTCCTTGCAGTGGTCGTCGGCTATGGGGCAGCGGTCGTAGAACCTGCACCGGGGCGGCGGGTCGACCGGCATCGCTACTGAGCCCCTGATCTCGACCGGAGACCTGCTGGCCTGCGGGTCGGGAACGGGGACCGCCGACAGGAGCGCCTTCGTGTACGGGTGCGCGGGGTCCTGCAGGACCTGTTCCGTCTCGCCCATCTCGACGATCTTGCCGAGGTACATGACGGCGATGCGGCTGCACATGTACCTGGCGACCGCGAGGTCGTGGGTGATGTAGAGGTAGCTGATCCCCAGGCGGTCCGCTAGCTCGTCCATGAGCTGCATGATTCCCGTCCTGATGGAGACGTCGAGCATGGACGTGGGCTCGTCGGCCACCACGAACGCCGGATTCATCACAAGCGCCCTCGCTATCGCGACCCGCTGTCGCTGGCCCCCCGACAGCTCGTGGGGGAATCTGAACAGGAAGGTCGAGGGGGGCGTGAGTCCGACCAGCCCGAGGGTGTCCGAGACGCGCTCCATCTGCTCCAGCGGCCCGCCCATCTTCTGCACCTTGAGCGGCTCGGCGACGGTATCGAATATCGTCCGCCTGGGATTCATCGACTCGTAGGGGTCCTGGAACACCATCTGGGCCCTGCGCCTGAATGCCTTCAAGGGCTTCCCCTTCAGGTGCGCGATGTCCGCGAGGTCGCCCGACCCGTCGTCGAATAGGACCTGGCCGCCGGTCGGCTCCGCCAGCCGCACCAGCATCCTCCCGGTGGTCGTCTTGCCGCAGCCCGACTCGCCCACCAGCCCCAGCGTCTCGCCCGCCATCAGGTCGAAGGACACGCCGTCCACGGCGTGGACGAAGCTATGGCTGCGCCGGAGCCACCCGGAGGACAGCGGGAAGAGCTTGGACAGGTCTACCGCCCGCACGAGCGCGCGGTCAGGGGTCATGGTCGTGCTCGCGGTGTCGTTCACGGCTCACCCGTCCGGCGGATTCCAGCAGACCGCCCAGTGATCGCCGTGCCGCACGACGGGCGGCTCCGACTCGCGGCACGCGTCCGTCGCATACTCGCATCTCGGGTGGAAGCTGCACCCGCCCGGCGGATCGAGCAGGTCCGGCGGCTCCCCCGGCAGCGTGGCCAGGTCGTGCTTCTCGCCCCGGACGCTCGGGAACGCCGACATCAGCGCGCGGGTGTAGGGGTGGATGGGCCTCGCGTACACCTCGGCGGTCGGCCCGAACTCCACCAGCTTCCCGGCGTACATCACACCCACCACGTCGCAGACCTCCGCGATGACCGCCATGTCGTGGGAGATGTAGATCATGCTCATGTCGAGGGACCGCTGGATGGCCTGCATCTCCCGCAGGATGCGGTCCTGCACGATCACGTCCAGCGCCGTGGTCGGCTCGTCGGCGATCATGATGTCCGGCTCGCAGGCCAGCGCCATCGCGATGATCGCCCGCTGCCTCATGCCGCCGCTGTACTCGTGCGGGTACCGCATGATGAAGCTCGGGTCCAGGCTCACCAGGTCGAACAGCTCCCGTACTCGCTCCATCCCATCACGGTCCGCCGTTGCAGAGTGCGCCTCCAGCGCCTCTATGATCTGGTCTCCGACCCGGTAGACGGGGTCGAGGGAGTTCATCGCCGCCTGGAACACCATGGAAATCCGGTCCCAGCGATGTGCCCTCATCTCCGCTTCGCCGAGGGGGGCGAGGTCCACGCCGTTCAGCGAGATGCTGCCCGACACGAGCCTGGCGTTGTCAGGCAGCAGCTTCAGCAGGGTCATTGCTATGGACGACTTGCCGCAGCCCGACTCGCCCACAAGGCCGAGAGACTGTCCGCGCTGCACCGAGAACGACACGCCGTCGACCGCCCGCACGACCCCGGCCCGGGTCGTGTAGTGCATCTTCAGGTCATTGACTACCAGGACCGGCTCGGTGGTCATCGGCTTCTCAGCCTGGGGTTCACCACCTCGTCCATCGACCGGCCGACGAGGTAGAAGGACGAGCACAGCAGCGTGATCGAGAGGCTGGCCGGGAATATGAGCCACCAGTACTCGCCCACCTGCAGCAGGTAACCGGCCGACTCGGTAGTGTGGATCATCAGCCCCCAGCTCATCCTCACGTCCAGGAGCCCGAGGAAGCTCAGCACCGCCTCGGAGAAGATCGCGCTGGTGACGGTGAACATCATGTACAGGAACGAGAGGGGGAGCAGGTTGGGCACGACGTGCACCAGGATGATGTGAAATGGCCCCCCGCCGGCGTTCCTGGCCGCGTCTACGTATGGCTTCACCACCACGGACAGGGCCTGCGACTTGAGCACGACGCCCGTGCCCCCGAAACCCGACAGGATGCCGATGATGAGCGCCAGCTCCAGGTGCTCGACGCCGATCAGCGCGCTCAGGACAATGAGCACGCTGATGGCCGGCATCATGATCATGATGTCAGCGAGCCTCATCAGGATGGCGTCGACCACGCCGCCGAAGTAGGCCGAGACCGCGCCCACCGTCGTGCCGATGACGACCGTGACCGTCGCGGCCAGGAGGCCGAGGAGGAACTCCGACCTCGCGCTGAACATGAGCTGGCTGAGGATGTCCCTGCCGAGCGGGTCGGTCCCCAGCGGATGGCTCAGGCCAGGCGGAGCGGGCTGGCGTGTTTCGTCGAAGGCGTAGCCAATCACAGGGTCGTAGATCCGGGGCTCCCAGACCGTGTTCATCAGGATGGGGTGCGCGGCGGCGAGCAGGGCGTAGAGGGCGATTATCACCAGCCCTATCAGCCCGATCCTAGTCCTTACGAACAGCGACCAGCTCTCGCCCAGGCTCCGGGAGGCCAGCCTGAGTCTGACCCGCCAGAGAGCGGTCGGCGCCGCCTGCTGGATGTGGTCCGGCGTCATCAGTAGCGAATCCTGGGGTCGAGATAGGCGTACAGGATGTCGGCGACCAGGTGGGCGACGAGCACGAACATCCCCACGAACACGAACGCGCCCACCGCCAGCGGCAGGTCCTCCGACAGCACCGCCGACACCAGCGTCTGGCCCATGCCGGGCCACGAGAATATCGACTCGGTGATGACCCCGCCGTCCACGGCGAACGCGAGGCTGAATATGAAGCTCGTTACGACCGGGAGGAGGGCGTTCCGGGCCACGTGCTTGTCCCGCACGTCGCGCTCGGGCAGGCCCTTCGCACGTGCGGCCATCACGAAGTCCTCGCGCATAGTCTCGAGCATGCTGTTGCGTGTCAGCAGCATCGTGCCCGCGAAGCTGATCAGCGTGAGGGTCAGCACGGGCAGCACCATGTGCCTGACTATGTCCCACGCAAACTCCGCCGTCCCGGACGCGAGCCAGATGACCGCAACGGCAAGGGTAGCGGCCCCAATGCTCGCGGCCCGGATAATCCCCGTGCTGCCAACGCGCCTCCGTGCCGTGAGCACGAAAATGGCGAGCACGGCTATGGATGCCACGAAGGCGGTGATGAGCATCCGGTTGAAGATCGTATTGGCGTCGACGGGGGCGTCTCGCCACAGGACCGGGTCGAGGAATTTCCCTATGGGGAACCAGCCGGCCTTGAAGGCGAACAGCCAGATCATCATCAGGCCGAACCAGGGGGTGAACACCGTGTAGAGCGCGACCCCTCCGACGGTGGACGTGTACTCGAACCATCCGCCCCTGCGCCAGGCGAGTATCTTGCCGAGGGCGAATCCGAGGTAGAAGGAGAGCACGGTAGCGGTCATGAACAGCACCACCGTCCTGGGCAGCCGCTCCTTTATGACGTCGGCGACCGTCCTGGGGTAGTGGCTGAAGGAGATGCCGAAGTTACCGCTGAACGTGTTTCCGAGGTGGGTGAGGTACTGCTTCCACAGGGGTTCGTTGACGCCGAACAGGTCCTGCAGCCTCTCCCTGGTCTCGGGAGGCACGTCCGGGTTGAGCGCGTAGAAGTTGCTTACGTCACCCGGCTGCGCGTTGACGATGAAGAAGACCAGCGACAGGAACACGAACAGCGTTATGAGTATCTGCGCCGTTCTCTTCAGCAGGTACTTGGCCATCACCCGGTCCTGGCGATCAGGTAAGCATCGGTCTCTCCGGCGGGAAGCACGTCATGCTACTTGATCACCACCGCATGTTGCATTCCGCCTTGCTGCTCCAGCCCACCCAGCACCGACGTGTAGGGGAACTCGACCCGCGAGGGGCGGTACGCGTCCAGCTTGGGGGTCGTGAACAGTGGCACGTAGGGCAGTTCCTCGGCCAGGAACGCCTGGAGCTGGAAGACCTTGTCCCTCGCGCCCTCTATGGTGGTCTCGGACAGCAGCCCGAGGGCGAGCTCGTCGAACTGGCCGTTTGCGTACCCGCCCCAGTTGTATCCGCCGCCGATCTCAGGCGAGTGCCGGCTGTGGAAGAAGTTCTCCAGGTAGTCGGGGAATATCGACAGTCCCCATCCGAGAATCCACATGTCGAGGTCTTCGGCTACCGAAGGGCTGAACAGGGCGTCCACGATCACGTTGAACCCCGTCAGGTGGGCGCGCACCGGTATCCCGATGTCGTTCAGCCAGCGGTCGACCCAGATGGCGAAGGTGGAGCGCATCGGGTCGTAGCCCGCGCTCGGTGCCAGGAGGGTCATCTCGGGGACCGGCGAGCCGTCGGGCATCTTCAGTCCCTTGCCCTGCTTTGCGACGAAGTTGCCGTCCTCGCTGATCTCGGGCTCCTCCTCGTACGTGAACCCAGCGCTCTTGAGAAGCTCTACGGCCTTGGCTATCCGCTCGCCCCGGCTGAGGCCCTGACCGAACTTTGGGACATCCCCGTTGTGCCAGAAGCCGTTGCCCTCCGGCACCATCGCGTAGACCGGGATCGCGGCGTCCTGGAGCACCGTCCTCGCTACGAACTCCTTGTCTATGACCGTGGCGACAGCCTGCCTGAACTCGGTGATGTTCATGGGGGCCTTGCGGACGTTGAACCCCATGTAGCGCACGCCGTTGTTGGCGTTCGTCGCTATCTGCAGGTCCGGGGTGTTCCTCACGCGGTCGAGGAAGCCCTTCTCCAGTCCCAGGGGATTGAAGACGTAGTCGATGTCGCCCTTGGTGAGGGCGAGGATCGCCGCGTCCTGGTTCCCGTAGATGCTGAAGATTTCAGACTCGATGTGCGGCCCGACCGTGTACTCCAGGAGCTTGTCCCCGGTAGGCTCGCCGAAGTAGGTGGCGGAAACTCCGGTGCGGTCGTTGGACTCCGAGTACGCCCCGTTCGCGTAGTTCGTAACCACTGTCCCCATGCTGTAATAGCCCGGGTCGGTGTTGTTCTCGAAGAAGGCCCCTGGCTCCCACTTGCTGAAGGTGAATCCTCCCAGTGTCGGCTCGCCATCCGGAACGTGAGCGAACAGGGCTTCATGCTGCTGCTCGACCTCGCCGGCGCCCTTGACCTCCTCGACGACCGGCGCCCAGTAGTGCTCTGCCATGACCGGCATGAACCCGAGCCCGAACTGCCACACGCTCAACCCCGGTGTCTGCGGATTGCCCTCGGCATCCGTCGTCTTGAAATACACCTTCAGGGTGTGGCTGTCGAGCGCTTCCACCCGGTCGAGGAACGCGCTGTCGACCGCCGAAGCCCAGTTGGACGAGAGCTGCAGCTCCAGCACGGCGTTGACGGTGAACACGAAATCGCCGGCGTCCAGCTCATGCCCGTCGCTCCACAAGACGCCTGTCCTGAGCGGGACTTCCGCGGTCCAGAACTCTCCGTCGGAGACCGTCTCTTTCGTCAGGTCCGTCGGGAAGTCGGCCGCCAGCCCCGGCACCCAGTCGAACCGCTGGTCCGAGTATCCGTACATCGAACCCGAGTGGCCGTTAAGGACGTACCCTGTCCATACCGATCCGGCCGGTCCGCCGTAGTAGTTCCAGAAGTTCCTCGAGATGGGCTCCTCGAAGATGCCCATCTGGTAGATCGGCGGTCCTGCCGGTGCCTCCGGCTCAGGCGTGGGCTCGACCTGGACCTCCTTGACGACCTCAACCTCTTTGACGACCTCGACCTCTTTGACGACCTCGACCTCTTTGATGATCGTCACGGGCTCGGCCTCTTCAGAACACGCCGCAAGGGCTACCAGCGCCAGGGCCGCCATAGCCAGGACAGTTATCCGCGCATGTTTTGACAGGTGCATGTCTTGACCTCCACTGCTCGATTCCAGTTTACACCTATTGGAGGGCTATTCGGCGTCGAAAAGCCCACAATTGGCAGTGCGGAGTGTGTGCGGGCCCAAGCGTTTCGGAGGCCTGGGCTCCCTGGAGCAGGTCTGTGCTACTTGTTGGATGGCTTTCGTAGGTCTATGCTACCTTGGAGGGCGGACACCAAGGAGTGCGACGCGCCCATAGCCCTGGTACCACCCCTTAGGTCATGCCAGCGAGCACAGGAACAGGGTCGGCAGTCTTGGAAACACCCGGCACTGGAGTAATGCGGCCCGGCGGTGTCTCCCTCGGCGCACGTCTGCGGCGCAGCTTGGCGCAGGTCCCCAGCCTGTCGACATGACCGCCAAGCCCGCCTCCTCGGCGCTTCAGTACGAGCCCCACGAGAACCCGCCGCTGCTGGACGCTCTGGGCCTGGGCGTCCAGTCCGCGCTGCTCGTCATCGCTCCGATTGCGCTGTTCCCCATAGTCCTGGTCAACGCCATCGGCGGCTCGGACCCGGACATTGCATGGGCGGTGTTCGCGATGCTGATAGTCAATGGGGTGGCCACCATTCTGCAGGCCTTCCGCATCGGCCCTGCCGGCTCGGGCCTGCTCGTCATCACTTACCCGTCTCCTACGGCCATACCCTTCTGCATCATCGCGCTGGAACAGGGTGGGGCCTCGACCCTGGCGGCGTTGATCGTCACATCCGGCCTGTTCCAGATCGCGGTGTCCATGCGGCTGTCCCTCCTCAGGCGTGTGGTCACCCCGGCTTTCAGCGGGGCGATACTGATACTGCTCGTAGTCACGATCGTGCCGGTGATCTTCCGCAGCCTGAACGACGTTCCTGAAGGGGCTCCAGCGGCAGCCGGGCCGGTATGCATCCTGGTGACGTTCGCGCTAATCGCAGGCCTGATGATGCGGGGCTCGGGGGCCTGGAGGGTCTGGTCGTCCCTAATCGGGATAGCTGCCGGGTCCGCGGCAGGCATAGCGTTTGGGATCTTCGACTTCGGGCCTGTGCGCGAGGCTCCTTTCGCCGGGCTGCCGCTGGACGGGTGGCCGGGCCTGGGTTTCGGCTTCGGCGCCGCTTACTGGTCGCTCCTGCCGGCATTCCTGTTTCTTGGCGCTATGACAGTCCTCCAGGGCAGCTCCATAGGGCTATCGATGCAGCGGATCTCCTGGCGCGACCCAAGGGCGATGGACTACCGAATGGCCCAGGGTCTGTCGATAAGCACCGCCGTGGGTACCGTGCTAGCGGGTCTCGCCGCCGTGATGCCTCTGGGCACAAGTCCAAGGGGGAACGTGTTCGCCCAGCAGACCGGCTGCGCCTCCCGCCGGGTGGGAATCATAACGGGAGCCGTCCTCATCGCGGCCGCGTTCTTCCCGAAGTCGTGGGGGCTGCTGATAGGCATTCCGGCACCCGTCACATCGATCTTCATAGTGGTCATGCTGAGCCCGCTCATGGTGGAGGGAATGAAGATGATCGTCCAGGACGACACCGATCATCGTGTGGGCCTGGCAATTGGAGCGGCTCTGCTCATAGGTATGGGACTGCAGACGGGACTGGCGCCTCTGCCGATAGGCGATTTGTGGGAAGCCGTGTTCCAGAGGGCGATGACCGCGGGAGGCGTCGCGCTGGTGCTGCTGATGGTCTTCGCCGAATTCAACAGGCGAAAGCGCCAGAGCCTCCGGACTGAAGCGAGCATGGAGGCCCTGCCTGGGATCGCCAGGTTCCTCGAGGACTTCTCCGGGGACCGCGGCTGGGACTCTCCAATGAGGGACCGGCTCCAGGCCGTGGCCGAAGAGACCCTGGCTATCCTATCTGAGGCCCATGAGGCCGAGAATAGCGGCGGCCCCAGACGGCTGCACGTGAGCGCCAGCAGCGACGGTCGCGCCGCGGAGCTGGAATTCGTGAGCGCGGCGGGCGACGCCGAAAACCTGGAAGACCGAATCTCCCTGCTGACCGCCCCCGGCCCCGAATCAGAAGGACTGGACCTGGGCGACGACCTCGAGTCCTCCGTCGCTAGTGAGGCTTCTCTCAGGCTGCTGCGGCACTACGCAGCATCGGTCACACACAGGCAGTACCACGACATCGAGGTCATAGGGGTCCGCGTCCCGCAGCCTACCGCCTAATGGCGCCCGGTCACTCGCCGTCGCTCAACTGAAGCCGATCGATCCCAGGAACTCCAGCGTGGCCTCAGCACACTGCTCCGGCTCCTCGATCTGCAGGAAGTGCGAGGTTTCGGGCAGGAAGTCGTAGTCGACGGTCATGATGTCGCTCAGGTCCAACGTAGGCAGGTAGGAGAAGGGCAGGATCGGGTCTGCCCCGACCACCTTGGTGGGGCTTAGGAGTGTTTCGAAGTCCACCAGCACGGCATATACCCCGGCGTACGCGACGATCTGCGCTTCGTATTCGCGGGGGCACCGGAGCTCGTAGCCCGGGCCGTCAACGGACTCGCGCAGTGTCGAATCGGCGTACAGATCGAGGGCTCCCGGTACCACGCGACTGAACGGCGGCAGGTACCCGAGCAGCTCCGCAAACTCTTCCCTGGACTTGAAATGGGGAGTGCGGTGTCGCGCCATCGACGCGAGCCGGGTGGCTGCCTCCTCGAAGTCCTTGTAGCTGCGGCCGGGCTTGCACAGCGGCGGATCGAACAGGACGCGCGCCGCAAACCCGCTCCCCTTCGTTGGCGACAGCAGGGTACTCAGAGCCGAGAATGAGTGATATACGCCGACCTTGGGTCTTACCCCGTAGTGGCGGTCGATCTCCTCTACGACCCGATCGTGGTCACTCACAAGAGTTGGGAGGTTATGGTTCTCCATGGAGCTGACAGCGTTCCAGCCATGGTTTCGCTGGTCGTAGACGATCACGTCGAAGTCGCTCGTGAAGAGCGACCAGAAGGGGTAGTAGAGGTCTATCGCCATGCCGTTGCCGTGACTCATGACGAGCCGGGGGCCATCCGGGTTGCCATGGCGGCGCAGGACGATAACTGTGCCG
This sequence comes from Dehalococcoidia bacterium, assembly GCA_965204975.1. GTDB lineage: Bacteria > Chloroflexota > Dehalococcoidia > Lucifugimonadales > CAJWER01. Next base: position 1,497,863 of record OZ242024.1, on the reverse strand, counting down.
TCGTCCATTCGGGCCTCGTGGGTCGACAGCGGCTGGGGCACCTCCCAGGCAGCTCCTGAGACCGTCATGAGGCCACGTTCACTTCGTGGGCAATGGCGGCGGCGAAGCGCTCGTTGCCGAGGTCTTTCAGCCCCCAGGCGACTTCCGGCAGCTGTGGGAGGCGGAACCTGGCTTTCCGCGCGCCCCGGAGCATGTCCAAAGGTGTCTCGAAGGAGGACGCGTCAAGCTGGAAGCCCGCGCCGTGGGCCTTCATCAGCGCCTCCTTGATGGTCCAGAGCCTGAAAAACAGGTGCGTCTTCGCATACCCGCTGGTCGACGCAAGCTCAGCCTGTTCGGTGGGGCCGAACACGGCCTCGCTAAGCAGGTCGATGTCTCGTCGATCAGTACGCTCTTCGATGTCCACGCCCAAGCGTCCAGCCGGTGCGTACGCGATCAACCCGTAACGGCCGCTGTGGCTGACGTTGAAGCTCATGGTCGCCGGTCCGCCGTCCACCAATGCTAACGGCTTGCCGTGCTCTGTGGCGTCGAACGCCAACCGCTCGTTCTCGCAGGCCAACTGTTCGCACAGGATTGCGCGCAGGGCCGCACGACTCAGGGCGAACCTCCGGCGGGGTCCTCCGTCCAGGAGGCGCCGCCAGCGGTCCTGTTCCTGTTCATCCAGCCAGACGAAAGCGGTGGACTCACGGGCCGGATCCTGCCCCAAGTCCACCTCGATAACCGTAGCCCTGCCAACGGTCCCAAAGGGGCGCCACCAGCAACCGGCGGCAAGTGTAGGCACTAACTATCTGTGCGCGCTCAGAAGGAGCGAGGTATCAGGTCTGAGCGTCGAGGCACTTGACCAGGTCATCCAGGGTCGAGATGTTGGCGCAAACTTCGGGCGTCATGGTGACGCCGAAATCCTGGGCGACCACCTTCCCGAAGGCAACGATGTCCATGGACGACACGCCGACCTCTGAGAGGCCGGTACTGAAATCGACGGGCTGGGGCAGCGGCTTTCCGTCTACTTCCAGGTTCTCGCCTACGAGCGCTCGAATGCGATCTTCCGTTGAGGCCATATGTTTCCATTCTCCCGATTTGATCTATGGTCTTGAACCTCCAGTAGGGTACCAACGCCAGCTACCCGCGTCAACGCCGGAGCCCTCCGGGCACTCCTGGTCGCATCGACGTTCCCCAATGTGGATAAGTGGATATAGTGGCTGGAAGTCATAACACTAAGCCGGAAGCTCTATGGGCAATATTCTCTATAGTTTGGATTGACATAGGATAATAGTTAGGATATAGTTCCTGCTGGTCTTCGTGAAGAGATACTCAGAAGCATGGGGGATCAGTCTCACTAGGCACCCATGAGATTGTCAGCCAGGCCAAGCAACGGCCCTATTGAACGAGCCACGAGAAGGAGGACTACTGTGACGAGGATAGTGTCTCTAGTGCTAATCGCGATAATCAGCGCGGCGCTGCTGGCAGCGTGCGGGCTTGTACAGCAGGATGGTGGTGGTCCGGATGATGAACTGAAGCAGGAGGTGGTCGCCAACTACGCGGACGGCGTCCATCATCTGTATTCAAAGAGCCTGGCTTCGGCGAAGTCGCTGGACGGTGCGATCGACCGGTTCATCGCCGAGCCGACGCCTGCCCACCTGGAGGCGGCAAAGCGACTCTGGCTGGTTGCCCGGGACGACTACGGCCCGACTGAAGCCTTTCGGTTCTATGACGGTCCCATAGACCACCCGGATGACGGCCCCGAAGGGCTGATCAACGCGTGGCCACTCGACGAGGCCTACATCGACTACGTGGAAGGGAACCCGTCAGCGGGTATTATCAACAACCCCGACGAGTACCCCGTCATCGACGCCGACCTTATCGTGTCTCTGAATGAGGAGGGCGGCGAAGAGAACGTCTCCACCGGATGGCACGCCATCGAGTTCCTGCTTTGGGGACAGGACCTGAACATGAACGGCCCCGGCGCCCGTCCGATAGAAGATTACACGACCAATGCCAATGCGGACCGAAGGGCAACCTACCTGGCGGTAGCGTCCGACGTGTTGGTGGGCCACTTGCAGGACATGGTGGACGCCTGGGCCCCTGGACGAAGCAATTATCGCTCACAGTTCGTAGCACTGAACTCTGACGAGGCCATTCAGAAGATCATCACGGGCATCGGCGAGCTGAGCCGGGGGGAGCTGGCGGGCGAGCGGATGACCGTCGCGTTCGAGGAGCGGTCCCAAGAGGACGAGCACTCCTGCTTCTCCGACAACACCGTGGCCGACATAGTCGGAAACGCTCTCGGCATCCAGATGGTCTACATGGGTGACTATGGGGGAGTATCCGGGCCGGGTGTGAAGGACCTGATCGCGGCCAAGGACGAGGAGCTGGCCGACCAGCTGGAGTCGCAGATCCGCAATAGCGTCCACCTGACCACCGTGATTCCGCAGCCCTTCGACCAGCACTTGCTCGAGGGTGTATCCGATCAGACCGCAGGCAGGCAGGCGGTGCGATCCGCTATCGTCTCACTCGAGAACCAGACCGACACGATCGTACAGGCGGCTGAGGATATCGGGATCACAATCAGCGTCAGCTGATGCGCCGGTCAAAGCTGGTCATTGCGGCGGCCCTCGCGCTGGGTGGCCTGGTCGTCCTGCTCGCCACAAGTGCCTGCAGCGGGCAGGACGACATTGACCTGGAAGAGGTATTCGACGAGCTGCTGGGCGGGGAGACGACCGCATTCAGCGAGGGCCGCAATGCGTTCGAGCTCTCCGCCCGCAACCTCACCAACGAGGAGCGGCGGACGTTCGAAGTTGGGGACAGCTTCTTCAACCAGAACTGGGTGACCGCTCCCGCGTCTACGGAGGCGCGCGACGGTCTTGGGCCGACCTTCAATGCCCAGTCGTGCTCCTCCTGTCACAGCCATGACGGCAGGGCGAAACCGCCGGACCATGACGACGATCCCGAGAGGGGCCTGCTGCTCAGGTTGAGTGTGCCGGGGCCCGACGGTCCCGTGGATGAACCCACGTATGGCGGGCAACTCCAGGACCGGGCCATCAACGGGGTCCCCCCTGAGGGGCGGATAAGCATCCGGTACGAGATCATCAACGGCACGTTCCCGGACGGCACGTCCTACTCCCTTCGCAGACCCACTTACTCCATCCTGGATGCGGCGTTCGGCCCGCTCCACCCGGACGTGATGGTCTCTCCCAGGATTGGCCCCGCAACCTTCGGAATGGGTCTGCTCGAGGCTATCCCAGAGGAGCGTATCCTTGCGCTGGCCGACCCTGACGACCTCGACGGCGACGGCATTTCGGGCCGCCCAAACATGGTCTGGGACGACGATCTGCAGACTCGCGTCCTGGGCCGCCTTGGCTGGAAGGCGAGCCAGCCGACTGTCGAGAGGCAGTCCGCCGGTGCATTCCACGGGGACATCGGCATCACTTCCACGTACTTCCCAACGGAGAACTGTCCTGCGGGGCAGATTGCATGCCAGGAGGCCCTCAACGGTGGTGCGCCCGAGATCCCCGATGAGCGGCTGGCCAAAGTGACCTTCTACGTCCAGACCCTCGCGGTGCCGGCCATGCGCAACACCGACAGCCCAGAGGTTCGAAACGGCGCGCGGCTCTTCGTGCAGGCCGGATGCGCCGCCTGCCACACACCGCGTCACGAGACGGCGGAGTCCTTCGAAGTGCGGCCGCTGCGAGCCCAGACAATATTCCCGTACACTGACCTCCTGCTGCACGATATGGGCGAGGGACTGGCCGACAACCGGCCCGACGGGCAGGCGACCGGCAGGGAGTGGCGAACCGCACCCCTGTGGGGCATAGGACTGGTGGAGACTGTGAACGGCCACACGATGTTCCTGCATGATGGACGGGCCAGGAGCATCGAGGAAGCAATCATGTGGCATGGCGGCGAAGCCCAGCGTTCTCGCGACCTGTTCATGGACATGTCGCGAGAAGAGCGGAAGGCGTTGATCGAGTTCCTGAGGTCGCTCTAGAGGTCAATATGCTGCGATTGTTCGTTCTATCTGCGCTCATGGTCCTGTCAGTCTCCTGTAGCTCGGGCGCAACAGGCGACGCCGCGGTCCTCGTAAGCCTTACCGACTCGGTCATAGTCCCCGGGTACGAAGCTGTGGCCCAGGAGGCGGGTGAGCTGCGGCAGGCGCTGGATGGCTTGTGCGCCAGCCCGTCGGACAGCACTCTGAGCGAAGCACGGCAGGCGTGGCGCGAAATCCGGGCTCCGTGGATGCGTTCAGAGGCCACCTGGGTCGGTCCGGTGATGGAGCGCCGCTCCAAGAGTCTGATGGACTGGCCGGAAGTCCGGCCCGAACGCATCGAGTCGATGTTGGCCGAGAACCCGGTTACGACCGAGGATGACGTGCGCCACAGCCTGGCTTCCACCCAGCGAGGCCTTGGCGCAATCGAGTACCTGTTGTTCGCGCCCGATGCTATGGAGCTTCTTGCCGATCAGTCTTCAGCGCGCTGCAATTTCCTGATGGCAGTCGGCAGACTGGTCGAGTCGGAGTCCGGAGGCCTGGTCGCGGCCTGGACGGCGGGTGAGGATGGCGGACCGCCCTACAAGGACTTCCTCACCGGCCGCTCGGACAGCTCCCTGCTGCCCGGACAGGCCGTCGCCGAGCTGGTGAGAGTCCAGGTCTTCCTGATACGGACCATCGTAGACATGAGGCTGGCTTCGGCTCTTGGCCTGCGTGAAGAAGGGCCAGACCTCGCCGCGATTCCGGGCGGCAACGGCCTCAACGCCCTGAGCGACCTTCGCAATCAGGTACTGGGCATGCGTGACATGTACATCGGCCACGAGGAGTCCGAGGGGCTTGGGATCTCGGAGCTTGTGAAGGAGCTGTCAACGGAGACGGACGACCGGATAAGGGGCCACTTCGAGAGCTCCCTGGCGGCGATCGACTCCGTGGGTACGCCTCTCCGCCCCGCTATCCTCGAGCAGCCGGAACAGGTGCGTCCAGTGTACGACCGGCTCTCGGAGCTCCAGCGCACCCTGAGCACCGAGGTCGTGAGCCTGCTGGGCATCTCGGTGGGCTTCAGCGACACTGACGGGGACAGCCTGCGCTAGCTCAGGAGCCTGTGTCTACGGGTAGGACCCAGGACTTCGGCTGCGGCCCCGCCCTGACGCTCGCCAGGTCGACGTCCGGGTCTACGAAGCGGACCGCTCGCCGCCCGTTGATGGTAACGAACGCATCGGCTCGCACCTCGACGTCGCGTCCCAGGCTGTTCGCCTCCTTCGCGATGATGTGGGCGGTGGCAAGGATCATGTCCGGCTGATAGGCCATGCGCTCGTACTGGGTTGGGGTCAGGTACTTCTCGGGGTATTCCAGCCACTGCTCGCCGGTGCCTGTATCGGTCACCCGGAATCGAACGTGCCCTGTCTTTTCAGTCAGCATGATTCTCCACGAGAACCTGTAGCCGTCCTCGTTCCACCGGACGTTTCCGGGATAGGCCCAGTGGCGCAGTGGCACGGCGATCTGCACGAGGGCGAATAGCAGCAATCCTACGAGCCAGGCCCTGGAGCTCCACGAGGGTTGGAAATCATGGGGCGTTCCTTCCGGCGCGCTCGCGACCGGACGCCGCCTCAGCCTGGAGAGGATACGCCTGGGCCAGTCCGGCGGAAAGAACACGGTCGCCCCGACGATCATGAGCCACGGGAACATGCCTATCGGAAACAGGAGCCAGGTCATGACGTGGAACACGACCAGCATGACGTAGGCCAGCGGCCGGCTGCGCCGCCACAGGAGCCACCCCACGATGGTCAGGTCGAACGCGGCCCCCGCCCAGCTCATTGCGTAAGCCACCCAGACTTCCTGCAGCAGCGGCCCAAACAGGGGCAGGTCGCCGTTGTTGTAGAGCCAGATTCGCATCGGCTGCCCATGGAAGAGCCAGTCGGGGTTCAGCTTGGCTATCCCGCCGAAGAAATAGACTACGCCCACCTGCGCCCTCAGGACCCACACCACCCAGCACGGTACGGTCTCCCTTCGCAGCGAGGGGTTCCTCCAGGCATCCAGCGACGCCGTCCGGTGCAGGGGAAGGAAGACCATCAGCAGGCTGGTCAGACTGACCCAGTAGTAGTGGTTCAGGTAGGTGGTCTTGTCGATCAGCTCCACGTAGGTGAACAGGAGGAAGAACGCGACGATGGAGAGCCGGTACCGGTAGCCCAGCGCGACGCCCAGGCTGGCCAGGCCGAGCAGGGCAAAGTGCGCGTGCATCCCCCATCCCGGCCACGGCTGTACCCACCAGAATCCGGAGTACGTGAAGTGGTGCGCGGGCTGCACGTAGAGTTCGTCTATCCAGCCCTTGGCGGCAAACCTGCAGACGGCCGCGATTCCCAACAGACCGAACATGATCCGGAATGCGGCGAGAGATGCGGCGCTTACGGGATTGGACCCGAGCAGCAGGAGGCGGTCGAGGTTGGCGACCATCCAGGAGGGTGACACTACGGGCACGAGACTGCTCCGGTTACACTGACGGCCCCGAAGTGAACGGACAACAGTAGGGCATCCAATGTTGAGAGGCTTGGCTGCCGGCCAGATTCGAAATCAATGTCATTTGGCATCCACTAGGGGCAAGGTACCACAGTAGTCCGACTACAACACGTCGTGCTGTCCAATCCCTCAAGCCTACCTGTCCAGCCCAAAGGGCCGATTCAGGTGCAGCCCAAATCCATCGTCTGATTCGGATGAGCACCGTGCACCCAGCCGGGGATGGATTCCCGCCCCGTATCAAGTACGGGGCAGGCTCTTCGCGGGAATGACGGAGATGGTGGAATTCGGGTGCAGGAACAGATGGGCGAAACGGGTCGAGTCTAGTACTTTAGATACCAATAGGATCGTCAGCTGCCCCGTGCAGTCCGACGATCTGTACGGTCGCGATCCCGCCACAGCGCCGTCAGGAACCCGAAACGAGGACTTGGCCACGAGGGGGCACAATTGAACGAACCGAATGAACCGACTGTCCAAACCTCGCCGCTGAGTTCAGACGAGGCGCTGGGGATGTCCCGGTTCTCCATCCGCCGCTACAGCATTCAGCACGGGATTCTCATACTCGCCATCAACTTCCTGCTCATGGCCGGCCTTGTGGTATCCATCGCGGCAGGAACACCGTTGTTGATCGTCCTGTTGGCCACCGCCATGGCGTGCGTGATAGCGATAGACGCCCTGGTGCTGTACACCAGCCCAAGGACCGTTGAGGTGGAGATTTGGATTCGGCGGCTGGGCATGGGGGACCTTGAATACCGGATCGAACCCACCGGGCGGGACGAGATTTCGGAGACCTGCATAGCGCTGGAGACGCTGCGGCAGAGTTCCATAAAGGCGATGCAGCTGGACACCGTGCGCCGCTTGTCCGAGGAACTGCAGGCCAAGAATGAGAATCTGGAGCGGGCGCTGGAGGAACTGGAACGGACCCAAGACGTGCTCGTCAGCCGGAGAAAGGTCGCGGAGCTAGGTTCTTTGGCCGCAGGGCTGGCCCACGAACTGAGAAATCCCCTACAGTTCGTCAAGAGCTATGGAGAGGAGGTCGGCACACTGATCCAAGAGTTGGAAACGGTGCTGCCGGAACGGAATAAACGCACAGAGGTCGACGAGCTGGTCCGTAGTCTGAAGGAAGGCAGCGAGCGTATCGTCCGCAACGCCGAGCGCGCGGTCCGGACGGTGACCCAGATGGATGCGCTCAACTCGGCAGGCAGCGGCGACTCTCAGCCTGTGGACATCAACGGCTTCGTCGTCGACCAATCCCGGATTGCGTGCCGCGCCGCCGTCGTCCAGATTGCCAACCTGCCCGAAGTCAACATTGACGAAGCACTGGATGAAGGGGCAGGCGAAATAGCTGTCATGCAGCAGGAAATGAACCGGGTCATCGCCAACGTGGTGCTGAACTCGTGCCAGGCCATGGCGGAGCAGGCCGAGAGGGATCAGGGCTACCGCCCGCAACTCAACCTGGGTACCCGTCGTGAGACCAACTCGGTGGTTATATCGATCCGCGACAACGGCACGGGCATATCCCCGGAGGTCATCGACCGAATCTTCAATCCATTCTTCACCACGCGCCCGGGCAACCGATACGCCGGGTTGGGACTCAGCATCTCCCACGATATCGTACGGGCGCATGGAGGAACCCTGTCGGTGGATTCGGAGCCGGGACGCTTCACAGAGATCGCCATATCGCTACCTGTATCGGCCTAGGCGGCTCGTCCGTGGCTCACTCCGATTCATCCGCCAACATCGCACGTCTCACGTCCGCGCCTCTACCCACTCCGACGGCGAGACCATGTCCTTCCGGGCCTGCAAAGACGCCGGTCCTGCAGGTAACAGCGTACGCTTCTCCGGTTCGTGTCTGAGGTGCGTCTTCCGCAGAGGGCCCTCGCCGCCGTGGCGTCGTCATCGAACAGGTGCTACATGGAACATTGCAAGCCTCATAGGGGTCACATCAGGTACCTGGCAGGTTGCGGGGAAGGCTTGGGTCTTATGAGAGAGGTGGTTCGGCCAGGATTCGAAGGCCAATACAATTATTGGCTACGATGGGCTTCAGTACCACATTTGGTCCCACTATAGCACATCATGCTGTCCATGACTTCAAGAGGCTAAGCTTTAGCCCGGCTCGGCGTCTTGCTGGAACGCCGAGAGCTTGCCTCTGTCCAGGGAGCATGCGAGAAGTCGCTCCGTGCCTCTTTGATGAGACGGAATTCGATGTCGCTGCGGGTCTGGCACTCTGCCGCACCGCTTGCACTCTACTTCACTCGCCAAGGGAACGGTAAGCTCCACGGGCTTCAGAGGCTCAAGGAGTTCAGTCCTAGGTCGCCTCCTCGCGCGGGGGTACCGGCATGACGTGTCGATACCGTCGAGGCTGGGGTGCTGGTGTGGGAGTGGGTCATTACACCGCTTGCCCGGCTGTAAGGTGAGTTGGCGAGCCATTGTCGCGGCTAAGTTCAAGGGGATCAGATGACTCTGGACAGTTGCCAGCCAGATGAAGCGTTACCAGCTTAGCTCAGGGATCTTCCAATCTGTGACGCTTTGGCATCTCATGTATGATCTTAGGGGCTATTGGGAGTAGCTCCGTGTCCGATGATCCGACAACGCCAGCATCTTCAAGTGGTCGCCTGAAGCGGGTGCTCCGCAGAGGGATGTTGTGGCTGCTCCGCTTCTCGGTGGTAGCCGTCCTACTGCTGATGCTGTTCATCATTCTGACTCCGCAGGGCCGGACAGGGTGGCAGACTGCTCTGTTCGTTACGCAGACACTTGAGGTGCCCATCGAGCCCCAGTCCTGGTTCACCGGCGATTCACTGCGGCAGGAGGTGCACTACGACACACCCGAGGGAGTGGCCGTGGCAGACATATATCGTCTGGCTGACGGGAAGCCTCGCGCCGCAGTGATGCTGTCCCTTGGCGCCAACGAGGAAGGACGGGACGACCCGGACGTAGTTAATCTAGGCCATGCTTTGGCGCGGGCCGGTTACGTCACGATGTTTCACTGGTCTCCCACAATGGGACTGTATGCAAACATCGACCCCGATGAGCCTGAGAAGCTGGTTTGGGCGTTTCAATACCTGGAGGAGCGCGGCTACGTGGACCGGGACCGCGTCGGTCTGGGCGGATTCTGTGTAGGAGCTTCACTCGCTCTTGTGGCGGCTGCCGATCCGAGGATCAGTGACCGGGTGCACTTCGTAAACGCCTTTGGGCCCTTCTTCGACGCCGAATCGCTCTTGATCCAGGCTGTGTCACGTTCGGTCGTCTACGAGGGCGAAAGCACCGACTGGGAGCCGCACGCTCTAACTTTCCGAGTCCTGGCAAACGAATTGATCGAGACCTTGGGTGACTCTTCTGACGCCGCAGCCCTGGCGAAGCAATACCTCGAGGACCAAGAGGCAGTCTCAGTTGAGTTGGGGGCGCTGTCCCCGTCTGGAAGGACTGTGGCCCGTCTGCTCGATGGCGTGGAACAGCACGAAGCCAGGACACTCTACTCGACAATGCCTCCCAGCTTCCAAGCCGACCTGGCCAAGATTTCACCCTCCAATCACCTCGACGGGATTCGCGCACGTCTCATGGTAATGCACGATCGCTACGACGACTTGGTGCCGTCCGCGGAGTCCCGCCGGCTGGTGAAGGCCACGGGAGACCGGCTCGATGTTCGATACACAGAGTTTGTAGCCTTCGATCACCTCCTGCCCAGCGGTGGCGGAATGTTCACACGTCTAGGGCAGGCTGTTCGCCTCTACCGACATATGTATGACATCATTCGGATAGCTTCATGACCGCCTCCGACGGTTTAGAATCATGACCAGATCGACGATGAGCACTGATGCCCGGCTACGGAGCGCCTCGACGGTCCGTGAGCGGCAGGTTATTCGCCGACAAGTTCACAAGCCGCATCTACCCCTGATCCCGCCTGGTATCTCCGCCTTCGCGATTCCCTTGATCGTCGCTCTAGCTGCGTTGTCGGCCTTCGCGTCCAGTCTGGCCTGTGGAGGCGAGCTTGCGATCGGGCCCGCGCCGTTCGAGCTGGACTGGGAGACCTCTGCATCCGCTGTCGACGGCGGTGAGAGTTTCACCCTCGCCGTCAGAATGTACGATGTTCAGCAGGCTGGAGAACACGGCGGCATATCCGTCTCGTTCCCTCTGCTGACGGAGGCCGGCAACACCGAAGGTCGGTACTCGTCGGAAGCGGCAGATGTGGAGGCCATTAACTACACCACGGGGCTGTCACGAGTGACTTTCCACCAGCCGGGGGCGACCATCTATCACAGAGACGACAACAGGATGTTCCCGGGTGTTCACCTGCTGGTGGAGACTGACGATCCGATGTGGCCCTTATCCGAAGACAGGACCCTTACGCTGCGCATCACGCCCAAGCGCGGCGACGAGTTCCCAATAGAGATTCGCGGCTGGCTTTGTGCGAAGGAGTACACAGAATGCAAGCGGATTCCGGCTAGAGGGTCGTCGATCGACCAACAAGGATACAACGTTGAGGTTACAACGATTGCTGTGCGTAGTGTAGGTGAATGATCGCCTTCACCCTATCGGCGCCACCGGTTGTCTGATCAAGAAGCGGTCCTGCGGATCGTCACTAGCAAGTACCCACCCACCACTGTGACCAGATACGAAATGGTGGCCAAGGACATCCACAGGGAACCCAGCCGCAGCAACTTTACGCCCTCCTCGGGCGTGTAGCCGAGCTCCACAGCACTGATCTCCCTTATGGGGATTATACGGACGGCGGCGGCGGTCAGTGCCATGTCTGTGTCCACATAGGCGACGAGCGCCCCGGCAACGCCAAACGAACACAGGACCGTCATTACGACAATCGCTGCCTTGAGCGCAAAGTTCACGTCTCCTAGCGATGTCCTGGGTTCATTCAACGCCACAATCGTCGTGAACGCGCCGAACAGTATTGCGAATGTGACTATAAAGAAGATCCATGCACCCAGATTCGTGAATATCGAGATGGTGAAATAGGTAAACAGCATCGGTGGCAGTATTGTCCAGACCGCGCGCTGAAACGCACTCCGTCCGCCGTCCGATCCCTGCTGACGTTTCCACAACACGCTGAACATAATCGAGGCGAACAGCGACAACACCAGGTTAGCCAGAATCGTGAACAGGAACGGCATGGGCGTGTTGGTGTAAGCCTCGATCGTGTAGAACCCGAAGTGGTCGGCCTTGGTGAGTACCCCTATCAGCAGGGGTGCGTTCATCGTGAAGAATAACGTTATGAAGAAAAGGTCGACCACGTGGTCATGCTCTGAGGGGGTATGGCCAGACTTCACCCACCTTAGAGCACCCTGGCCGATCACAATCGCGAACGCCACCAGTAAGTAGCCCAGCAGCGCCAGCGTTCCATTCAGGCCCAGCGCATTCAGAACGAATCCCACCACCAACGCATAGACGCCGGGCAAAGCCATCCTTCTCAAAGCCTCTCTTGCGACGCCGAGTGCATCCAACGGAGGCTCATGTGGGCCTGCCGACTCTATCAGGCTGCGGACTTCACGCTGGAGACTCTCTACCTGGAGCCCTATAGAGTGCGCTGCTGCCAGCATGGCGGCCCGGCCCTCCTCCTCGCCTAGGGTGTCATAGCCGGCTAGGCTCAGCACCCTGTCCATCTCCGGCTCCGGCACCCTCAGGGAGCGTCCGAAAGCGACCAGGAACTCCCGCGGTGCAAGCCTGGCGCCGCTCTCCCAGCGGCTGACACTGGAGCGGTCCAGGTTGGCCGCGTACTCCTCGCCGCGCTCGACCATCAGGTCGAGAAGGCCTTCCTGGCTCAGCCGCCTTCCATTGCGTCGGGCATCGTCCCGGTACGACCTGATAAGCCTTCCTACCAGGACGGCCGCACTGTCATCTCCTTGCGATTCGTCGACATTCATGACCGATTTCACAGGTGCAAGCTGTACTGTGACGCGCCTGTCACAGACATTGCTGCCTGATTCTGATACCAATCACCTTGAAGCGTCAATGGGTCTTGCGCACAAGGATTTGTAGTCCCACCTCCCATGACATGAGCCTGTGAATGTTGCATAACAGACGACGACGGCATAGCAAGTCTCGCCAAGCGTGGGAGGATCTCAGCCGCGTGGATTTTCAGAGGGAGATTCTCCGTGCGATAGGGAAGGTCCGGGTGGCGCAGGAAATACTCTCCGCCCTGATCGTACTACAAGACAACTCGATAGAAGAGCTGCTCCAGGACCGGGCGGATGCGCTCGGCAGCAGTGTGACGAGAGCCGAGCTGGAAGTCATGTCCAGGTTCGTTCGGGGGGAGTCAACTGAAACGATCGCTGAGGAACGGGGCCTGTCGGAAAGGACCGTCAGCAACCAGTTGAGTACCGGGTGCCACAAGCTGGGATTCGGCGACAGGCGCGAGCTTAAGGGCTGGGGCGATGCCGTCAGCAGATTCGTCCTTGCACAGAGGGATGAACCCCAAATCAGCAACAAGCCGGATTAGCAGGAGGAAAGTCCATGGCAGGGATCATAGCTCGTATCGGGATGAAGATGACCTCGCTTCTGAAGAGCAGTCGTGCGGCGGGAATGCTTGCGGCACTCGTCTCAGTGCTGTTTGCCGTCAGTTGCGGTGGACCCTCCGAACCTCAGGTAATCGAGGTCATCAAAGAAGTGCCCGTGGTGATTGAACCTACAACCGCGGCGGCGCCAAGCACACCGGCCCCGTCGACTCAAGAGAGCACTCCGGCACCCGTCGCCACCGCGGCGGCGCCAAGCACTCCGACCCCGTCGACTCAAGAGAGCACGCCAGCACCCGTTGCCACTGCGGCGGCGCCAAGCACACCGGCACCCGTTGCCACTACAGCGGCGCCAGGTACTCCGACCCCGTCGACACAACAGGCAAGTGATTCCGACAAATCGGAGACCAAGTCGTCGGCCGACTTCACCGATGCATATGAGACGGCCTATGCTCAGCAGATCGCCCTGGACAAGTCGAAGGAATACGCTGAAGCTTACGCGGGGGCATTCAGCGCCCAGCGCGGACTGGGCAAGTCGAATGAATTCGCGAGCGCCTATGCCAAGCAGCGCGCGGATGGCAAGTCGCCCGAGTTCGCCGATGCCTACGCCGAACAGAGCGAACAGGGACTGTCGGACCAATACGCAGCCAACTATGCGGAACAGCGCGAACAGGCCAGGCCTGAGAGGTATGCCCACGCCTTCGCCGGACAGGTCGAGGAGGGGCGGTCCGAGGGGTATGCCCATGCCTATGCCGGACAGGTCGAGGAGGGACGGTCCGAGGGCTATGCCCACGCCTACGCTGGACAGGTCGATGAGGGACGATCAGAGGGCTATGCCCACGCCTACGCTGGACAGGTCGATGAGGGGCGGTCCGAGGGCTATGCCCACGCCTACGCCGGGCAGGTCGAGGCAGGCAAGACAGCCGCCTACGCCGCAATCTACGCCCAGCAGATCGAGTTCGGGAAGTCCGAGGCGTATGCAGCCGCCTATGCCGATCAGATCGAGGTCGGAAAGTCCGAGCAGTATTCCTCCGCATACGCCGAGCAGCGGGACAAGGGCAAGCCGGACGATTACGCTACCACGTACGCCAAGCAGATAGAGAATGGCAAGTCCAGCGACGCCGCCGAGGCCTACGCCTTCATTTACTTCGAGCAGCGTGAACAGGGCAAGTCGATAGAATACTCTGACTTCTTTGCCGAGCAGCGGTCTCAGGGCAAGTCATTCGATTATGCAAGCAGCTATGCTTCGGCCCGCGAGTCGGGCGAGTCGGAGCAGTATGCTGATACTTACGCTGACCTGCGCGAGCAGGGGCAGACCCGCGAATACGCGGATGGCTACGCGGCACAGATCGTGCAAGGCAAGTCGGAAGAGTACGCGGGTTTCTATGCTCAGGCTCGCAGCGATGGTCGATCTCATGAGACCGCAGCTACTTATGCCCAGCAGCGCAGGGAGGACAAGTCCCATGTGCATGCGGACAGCTACGCCCTGAAGGTCGAACAGGGGATGTCCGAGCAGGACGCCGCGGTGTACGCGCAGGCGTTCGCTGGCCAGGTCGAGGAGGGCAAGTCGCTCCCATTCGCGGACCAATACGCGCTCCAGGTCCTACAGGGAAAGACTCTGCAGTACGCCAGCACTTACGCAGAGCAGATCGAACGAGGCAAGTCTTCCTCATATGCAGAACATTATTCCCTGCAGGTTGAGGGAGGGAAGTCTCATGAGTATGCAGACGCCTATGCCAACACTCGTGAACAGGGACACCCGCACGAATACGCCGACCAGTTCGCATTGCTCAAAGAACAGGGCCACTCGGACGCATACGCCGATGCATACGCCGTCCAATATGTAAAGGCCGTTGGGCGCGGCAAGTCTGTTGAAGAAGCTGCTGGAATTGCCAAGATTTACTCCGAACAGATAGAGCAGGGAAGGTCTAGGGTCTATTCTGAGAACTACGCCGAGCTGATCCAACAGGGCTTGTCTCCCCAATATGCACATGCTAACTCCGAAGCCACCGAAAAGGGACATTCTCGAGAGTATGTTCTTCTATATGCCGCAGAAATCGACGCAGGCAAGTCAGCAGGATTCGCCGACGCATTCGCAACCTTAATGACGACAAAACAGCCTGTGGAGTTCGGTGAATTCTTTGTGCTAGAAATAGCAGGTAGTGGGGGATTTGAAGCGTTTGCTAGAGAATATGGAAGACAGAAAGCTAATGGTGCACTTGACTCGTTTTCTCTTGCATTTGCCAGACATAGGGTAGTGGGAGCCGATGATGAGACTGCACTTGAAAGGGCGCTCGTCTATCAGGCCGAGGTGAACGCTGGAAAGAGTGACATATACGCCCACGGATACAGCTTTTACGCGAGGACTATTGAGCAAGATCGCAGCAGAGAGGAGGACCTTAGACTGCGGGCTGAACGACTGGAAACATGCTACAACTATATAACAGAGCATGGCTTTGGAAGTCGACACGGCAGCTCAGGTCCAACTCTATATTACAGCAAGATAGGAGACATGCCTCAGTCTGGAACAAGGTCAGAAATAGACTGGAAGGCAGATGGGGGCGTACTAACAATAGGAGGCGATCTTTCTGTGGACTACCTTAGGCCCCTTCCTGAGATGGTCTACTACTACTGCAACGAGATTAAGTTACGTCCCTTAAAGCAAACCCGTGGTCATGGGGAGACTGCCCCACGATACTGGAAGGACGCTTTCACTAGATCAGCTTACCGGGTTGATGAGTTACAGAAGGGACGAAGTAGGTTCGGTGCCTGGAGATATGCCTTGTTGCGGAATAGTGGAAAGAGTTCCGAATACGCGACAAAGTTCACGGACATATATGAGGCGGCACTTGGCGAAGGGCATGTATTCCGTTATGCGTGGGCAAAGGCTCATGCCATGACAGAATGGTCCAAGTCGGAGCGCTACGGCGATGTCTTCGCCTCGAAGTATGTTGAAGGCATCGAAAAGAAGGAACTTAACCAGAATGACGCGATAGAGTATGCCAAACAACAGGCAGACAGTGGGAGTTGAATGGGGATTGCGGACGGCAGTCTGACCACCTTGAAGGCATGGATGGATCATTCCAAGGGAAGGTAGGTGTTGAAATGGCTCGGTTGCGAAGCTTGATCACGGTCATCTCTCTCTTGGCAGTGACGGTCACAATGGGATGCGGATCGGAAAACCCACCCAGCGAGGCAACGCTCAAGGAGTTGGCATTGCTTTCGAAGGCCGGAAGCACCGAAGCTGCAGGCGAGTTGAATAGACTGGGAGTGACAATAGTGACAGACGGCGGCGACAGCGGCGCGACCAACGCTAGCCAGCCTCCGCCCGATGCAGTTGCCGCCGAACTGGCAAGGCTCGCCAACAGTGGGGACGCCGCGGCCACGACCGCGATGAAAGACATCGACGGGTTGTCGAAGCAGTACAAGGAACGGGACACGGCGGCCAAACTTGAGATGGATACGGCAGCATTGCTAGCCAGGCTGTCAGCCTCAGACGAAGCGGAATCGGAACGGCGCGCGGATGCGGCCGAGGAGCTGCGAACGCGGTTCGACGACCGTGAGCTTGAGGCTGGCCGAGCGCTGGACCTGCTGGACACGATAGCGCCGGGGGCCTCGATCGATGATCGCAGGGAGGCTGCCGACAGGCTGGCAGAGCTATCTGCAAGTAGCGGCGAATGGAATGCTGAGCAGCGCATGGAGGCGGCGAACGAGCTGTTCAGGCTGATCACCGGCCATGAACAAGATGCCGAGCGGCGGGTGGAGGCCGCCCGGGAGTTGGCGACCCGCTTCGACGCAGGGGACCTGGAAGCGAAGGATGCCCTGGAGCTGATGGAGAAGATCTCACCGGAAGCCGCCGTCAGGACACGCGTGGAAGCCCTCGGGTCGATAGCAGCTCGTTTGGGAGAAGGCGAAAACTGGGGTGATGAGGCCGCCAGAGGTTTCGCCGATGATCTGCATCGAGTGGCCTTTGGCGATGACTTGAACCTCGAGAAGCGTGGGCGTGCCGCCGTAGACCTGGCCAGCGAGGGCGTAAAGTGGGTCGGTGGAGATTCGTACGATGAGGAGAAGAGAAAGGCGCTCGACGATAGCGGCCGGTTGATCAAGGAGGCCGTGTTCGGCGATTCGAAGTCGCTCAGCGATACCGTGTCCAGCATACTTGGAGATTAACCGGGGTTCACTGGCCCCGAATCGGTTGAAGGTCGGTTCTAACGCGGTCTTCCTCCTCTCGCAATAGGAGGCTCTAGTGGATGGTTTGCGCCGGATCCTCGCCCAGACCGCCCCGCCATCTCCCATGCCCACCCTAGCGAATGTGCCGACCGACCTCGCGCCAAGCCAGGAATTGCTCCAAGCCCGGACTGCTTCTCCGGGTCGCCCGGTAAGTCTTGTCTCTGGGTTTCCAATTGCCACGTTGGCGATCTTTCTTTGGCTGATCACGACAAGCTGTGGCGGCTCGCCGGAGCCCAAGGTTATTGTGCGAGTCGTCGAGGTGGAAGTGCCTGTCGAGAAAGAGGTGGAGAAGGAGATCGTCCGGGAAGTAGCCGTACCTGTCGAGAGAGTCGTCGAGGTGCGCGTTCCTGCCGAGACAAGGGATGAAGCGGTTAGGGTCACCGAGTTGGTCAAGGAGGTGCCTGTAGAGAGAGTTGTAGAGCAGGAAATCGTCAGGGAAGTGCCGGTGACAGGGGACACGGGCTCGATCGGTCGCGAGCTGGCCCAGCACACACATGAGGGTCAGGTTTACACGCTGGTGGAGTACGGCGACGAAATCGCCATCTTCTCGCCCTCGGGTTCCCCTGTCTTCGACTTCCGACTGGCGAACGACGTGCTCCGTTCCTACGCCTGGGGACGAACGCTCGATGGCTTGGACACGGACAGCCTGAAGTCGGCGGCTGCGGTAGTGAGCAGGATGGACGCCGGCATAGCCGGGGCGCGTGAAGCCTCGAATGAGTTAGTCGGCGTGCTGGATGGGCTCAAGGCTGTGAAGACGAATGTCCCTCTGCTCGGCGAAGTGTCGGTCATGGACGTGATCGTCGAGGCATATCCCGTCGCGGCCATCGCCTCGGAAGCTTTACACTTGCTGGACGACGAGCTCAATCTGCTCGGCAACAGTGCCGGCATGCTAGGAGGGTCGGTTGAGCGGATTGCGAGGGCCAACCCATCAGACGTATCTGGCGGTGAGATGGAAGCCCTGTTCAAGCGATCTGTGTCTGCATCGCTTCGCATGGAGGCGAGGGTACTAGCTGCCAGGAACGCTGCCGCCGACATTCGAGGCATGGCGGGGGCCTTGAAGGAAGCCATGCGGCAGGCATCCGACACTCCCTCGGTGGGCGAGGCCATTGGGGAGCACGCCGAGACGGTCGCACACTTCGAGACCGAGCTGTACGGACTTGTGGACGCGTTGCAGTCCTACGAGAACATCTTGGTCGACTTGGCAGGGCGCTTCCAGGCCCCTCTCGACGCGACGGATATCGCCCATCAAGATTATGTAGGACGATGGCTTCAACGGCCCTACGATCCAAGCTGGCGGGACGGTGTGGGTGCTCAGCTCCAGGCGGCGGCGCTGCAGTCCCGCAGACAGACCCCCGCGACCGCCTCCGAACAGCTACCGTTCAAGATGGAGTGGTCAACCTCCTCGTCCAGCGTCGAAGGTGGTGAGAGCTTCACGCTCAGGGTCCGCATGTACCACGTGCAAGAAGCCGGAGCGCACGGGGGAATATCGGTCTCGTTTCCGTCTCTGACACGGGCGGGTGGTTCGAACGGCGGTCACTCGTCTTCGCTCGGCGCAGTGGAGGGCCTTGACTATTCGACCGGCCTGTCAAACGTAACGTTCCACCAGCCTGGAACGACCATCTATCATGGGGACAACAACAGGCAATTTCCGGCCGAGCACCTGCTGGTGGAGTCTGACGACGCCTCGTGGCCAAGGTCTGCAGACAGGACCCTAGTGCTGCGGATAACGCCGAAGCGAACAGGCGAGTTCTCGATACGGATTCGAGGATGGTTGTGCGCGGAAGGATACACGGACTGCGTCCATAACCCGGCCACCGGGGAGGAAACCGACCAGCAGGGTCACGGTGTCGAGGTAGTCACCGTTGCGGTGAAGGCCGACACCAAGTAGCGGTCATGGATCCTGGCAAAGTGCCTAGGCAGACCTGTGAACTGTCTTCTAGGTCTCAGGCTACTGCCCAGCCTTCCGATAGCACTTCTGCCTGTTCCAGGACGGTCTGCGTTGCCTTTTCCTGTTTGTCGGGTGGGTAGCCGTGCCTGCGGAGGATGCGGCGCACCAGGACGCGCAGGTGGGCGCGGACGTTCTCGCGCAGGGTCCAGTCTATGGTGACGTTGCGGCGCACAGTCTCGACGAGCTCGCGGGCGATGTCGCGGAGTGTATCGTCGCCCAGCACCTGGACCGCGCTGTCGTTCGTCTCCAGCGCGTCGTAGAAGGCCAGCTCGTCCTCGGACAGCCCGAGCGCCTCGCCGCGCTCGTTTGCCTCCCGCATGTCCTTCGCAAGCTCGATCAGCTCCTCGATGACCTGCGCCGCCTCAATCGCGCGGTTCTGGTAGCGGCGCAGCGTCTGCTCCAGCATCTCCGAGAACGAGCGGGCCTGCACCACGTTCTTGCGCCGCCTTGCGGACACCTCGCCCTTCAACAGCTTCTGCAGCAGCTCCACCGCGAGGTTGCGGTGCGGCATGCCCTTCACCTCGGCCAGGAACTCGTCCGACAGGACTGATATGTCGGGCTTATCCAGCCCGGCCGCGGCGAACACGTCCATCACTCCCTCGGACGCTACCGCCCGCGAGATGATCTGGCGCACGGCCAGGTCCAGCTCCTCCTCGGGCCGCGCATCGGTCACGGTTCGCTTCGACAGGGCCGCCCGCACCGTCTGGAAGAACCCCACGTCGTCACGGATGCGGGTAGTCTCCTCGTGAGGCACGGCCAGCGCAAACGCTTGCGACAGCTCTCGCACGGCGTTCACGCACCGTTCCTTGCCGTCCTCCTGCGCAAGGACGTGCTCCTGGGCGGCCGGCAGCAACGTCAGCCGCTCCTGCGGGGTGCCTTTCGTCCACCTGGACCAGTCGAAGCCGTGGAAGAGGGCGCAGCACACCTCGTACTTCTCCTGCATCACCGCCACCGCCTCATCCTGGTCGAGCGCCGTGCTTCCCGTACCGCCACTCTCGGTGTAGACGGCGATGGCCTGCTTCAGGTCCTGGGCCAGACCCAGGTAGTCCACCACGAGGCCGCCGGGCTTGTCCTTGAACACGCGGTTCACGCGGGCGATGGCCTGCATCAGCCCGTGCCCGCGCATCGGCTTGTCCACGTACATCGTGTGCAGGCTGGGCGCGTCGAATCCCGTGAGCCACATGTCCCGCACCAGCACGACACGCAGCGGGTCGTAGGGGTCCCTGAACCGCTGGGCGAGCTCCTCCCGGCGGGCCTTGTTGCGGATGTGCGGCTGCCAGTCGAGCGGATCGGAGGCCGAGCCGGTCATCACAACCTTCAGGGCACCCCTGCCGTCATCGTCGTCGTGCCAGTCGGGGCGCAGGCGTGCCAGCTCCCGATAGAGGTCGATGCAGATGCGGCGGCTCATGCAGACGACCATCGCCTTGCCGTCCAGCGCCTCCAGCCGCTGCTCGTAGTGGGCCACGATGTCCTCGGCGATCTGCTTCACCCGCTTCTCCGTCCCGACGACCGCCTCAAGCTGCGCCCATCTCGTCTTCAGCTTCTCCCTGCGCTCCACCTCCTCGCCTTCGGTAGCCTCCTCGAACTCCGGGTCGATGTGCGGCCGCTCGGCCTCGTCGAGGGTCAGCCTGGCGAGACGGCTCTCGTAGTAGATGGGCACCGTGGCCCTATCCTCGACGGACCGCTGGATGTCGTAGATGCTGATGTAGTCTCCGAACACCGCCCGGGTGTTAGCGTCTCGCAGCTCGATGGGTGTTCCCGTGAAGCCGACGAATGATGCGTTGGGCAGGGCGTCCCGCATGTGCTTGGCGTATCCATCGATGAAGTCGTACTGGCTCCTGTGGGCCTCGTCGGCGATGACCACGATGTTCTCCCGCTCCGAGAGGGTAGGGTGGGTGTCTCCCTTCACTTCCGGGAAGAACTTCTGGATGGTAGTGAAGACGATGCCGCCGGCATTCACCGAGAGCTTGCTTCGCAAATCGGCGCGGCTCTCCGCTTGGGCCGGCGGCTGGCGCAGCAGGTCCTGGCAGCGGGAGAAGGTGCCGAAGAGCTGGTCGTCCAGGTCGTTGCGGTCGGTGAGCACCACGACGGTCGGGTTCTGCATCGCCGGCTCGCGGATGATGGCGCCGGTGTAAAAGGCCATCGTCAGGCTCTTGCCCGACCCCTGGGTGTGCCAGACGACCCCGATGCGGCGGTCTCCCGGCTCTCCGCCCGGCTTCGTGCCCGACTCGTACCGGCCGTTCCCCTCGGCGGTCTGCTGCTCGGCGCGCTGCAACTCCGCCGCACGAAGGGTCTCGTCGACCGCGACCATGACTGCGTGGAACTGGTGGTAGCCCGCCATCTTCTTTACCAGTGCGCCGCTGCCGTCGTCCTCGAACACGATGAAGTCGCGGACGAGGGCCAGGAAGTAGGTAGTATCGAGGACCCCCTGCAGCATCACTTCAAGCTCGGCCATGTCAGAAGTAGCCAGCGTCGCGCCGGTGACGGTACGCCAGGGCTTGAACCATTCCCTGCCGGAGGTCAGCGTGCCCAGCCGGGCCTCGGTCCCGTCCGAGACCATGAGCACCTCGTTCATAGAGAAGAGGGCGGGCAGCTCGGACTTGTAGGTCTGGAGCTGCTGCCACGCAGTCCAGATGGTGGCATCCTCGTCCGCGGGGTTCTTCAACTCGATGACGCCCAGGGGCAGGCCGTTGACGAAGAGCACGACGTCCGGGCGTCGGGTGTTCCGGTTCTCGGTGACGGTGAACTGGTTGACGGCCAGCCAGTCGTTGCCGGCGGGGTTCTCGAAGTTGATCACCCGGACGAGGTCGCCGCGCACCCGGCCTCCAGCGTCCCTGTACTCGACCTCCACGCCGTTGACGAGCATCCGGTGGAAGGCCCGGTTGCGGGCTTCCAGCGTCGACCCCTCGGGGCGGGTCAGCTTCCGGTAGGCGTCGTCGAGCGCGTCGGAGGGCAAGGCAGGGTTCAGGACCCCGAGGGCATCGCGCAGCCGTCGCTCCAACACCGCCTGCCCGTAGTCGTCACGCTCGGCGTCGGGGGAATCAGGTGCGATGTCCGGCCCGTGGGCTACCTGCCAGCCGAGTTCTCGCAGCCAGTCAAGCGCGGCCTCTTCGACATCGGCTTCGGTGATGGTGGTCAAGGGACTTCCCAGGGGTTGAATACCTCGACGTTCAGGCCCTCAAAATCGCTCACGTTGCGGGTGGCGACCGTGAGATTGTGGGCCATCGCCGTACCGGCGATGAGCATGTCCGCAAGGTCTGGCGGGCGGCCTGAACGAGCCGCGTCCGCTCGAAACCGGGCAGCCCATTCCGCGCTGGCGCGATCGAGGGGCAGAATCCGCTCCTCGTATGTTCCGAGAAGTCCCGACATTGCTGACCGCAACCGCTCACGGCGCCTGCCCTGCGGCGTGAGCTGCAGCCCGAATTCCAGCTCGTGCACCACCAGGGATGCCAGCCACAGATCGGCCTCACGAGTCAGAAAGGCGATGACCCGGGGGCTGGGACGGTGCTTCATCATCTCCGACACGACGTTTGTGTCCAGGAGGAAGCCGCTCATTCATCGCCCCAGTCGGCGTCATCCCAGTCGGCCAAAGGGTTCTCGCGACGGGACCCCACGTGGCGATCAGGAATCTCGAGATTCGTGCCGCGCGGCATGTTCTCGATCAGCCACTGGCCGAGGGGCTTGGGAGGATGCGTCTTGGCGTACCAGGCATCGGCGGGCACGACGATGAACGGTCGCCGGGTTCCTATGCGCTGAGGCCCCTCCGACTCGGCGAGGCGCAGGATCTCGGACAACCGCGCCTTGGCCTCGGCTACGGTCCACACCTTACCAGGCTCGGAGACAACCATGTTCGGCCTCCCTGAGTAGCATAGATATAGTCTATGCTAGACCATGTCTATCCATCGTGCAAGAGGACAGAGACACCCAGATTCTCTCGCAGCCGTTGCTCCAGCACCACCTGCCCATAGTCGGTGCGCTCGGCGTTGGGCGTGCCTTTGAGCGATGTCTGGGCCGTTGGCCACCTGCCAGCCGAGGCCAGACAGCCAGTCCAAGGCGGCGGACTCGACGTCGGCTTCTGTCAGGGTGGTCATGGTGGGCCTGGCCTACGCCAGCATAAGGAGTTCGCCCTTGGGCTCAGGCAGCCGACGCGCGGCCCTGGGCGTGTTGGGGGTGATGTCGTGGGCGACGGCTGAACCTAGGCCAGAAATCCAGTCAAAGACGGCCTGCTCTACGGTGGCCTTGGCGAGGGTGGTCATACAGAGAACACCTGTGGTTGCCCACCATCAATCTCAGTCATTTGCAGCTTGTTCTTCTCAAAGTAGTTCATCAGGTCCTGAGCGTACTCTTCCATCGGTTCCAGACCGACAATGGTTGAAAGCTCCCGTCCTGACTGCGTCAACGCAACACCCGATAGCCTAAACTCCTTTCCCAGAATACTTTGGCTTGTAGGAATCAGAATCCAGTACCGCCCTTGAAAACCAAAGGGAATACGCAAGACTTGTCCCGGTGTGGGTCCAGGTAAAGGAGATCCAATACACATCCTAATGTCATACCAAGAATTGTACTCGGAGAATATGAGCCCGTGTTCGTTAAGCATATTGAGGTTGCCAAAGCCAAGTCCATATTTTCGGAGTGCATTTCCATCTCCATAACTACGGATGAAAGGAATCCTGGCATCTAAGAAGTCACTTCTATCCGCCTTGATCGACACACAAGCGGAGCACAGCTTTCTGAATAGGCCAGCAGTCGCCTTATCGAGGTTTTTCAAAATGCCAATGGTCTTGATAGACGTGCTACCGGGTCGCTCCACCTCGCCGGCTAGAACCTTTGCCCAGAGCGTCTGCATCTCTTCGGACGACACGTCTTGGACGTCATTGAAGAATCGGGCTGTCCAGTCGTGATCAATTTCGTGGTCTTGGACTTCTCTATCTCCAAGTTCTTGGGCTGCCTGCGCAACCACAGCCCCGATGTTTGCCTGGCGCTTCTCCTCTTGAAATTGCACTCTTTGGCCTATGAGCTCTCCTATTGTTACTTCTCCTTGAAGGGCTGCTTGAGGTGAGATCAGCTTTGATCGCGCCTCCGCCTGGGCTGTGGCAATGATCTGCATGGATGTTGCTCGGCCCTCGGTCAGGATTCGCTGTGCCTCCACTTCCCCTTCAGCAGCTATGAGCCTGACATCAGCGTCACGTCGGGCCACCATACGAGAGAAGAAAAAGCTCGCTGTACTACCTATTCCACTCGCTGTATAGTCGACAAGCTTCTCGATAGCCCGCACACTTAAGTTAATGTCCATTATGTAATTTCTCCCACCTACATCTCCCCCGACACCAACCTCGAGAGCAACCCATCTCGCTGGGCAGCCAAATGCTGGCATTCAATGAGTAGCGAATACTGCGTCTCACGTGCTGCTTCAGCTACTCTACTAAACATGGTAACGAGCCGCATTGGTGGTACGACTATGGATGGGATTCGCAACGCATCTGCGGGCAACATGTTCACGGTCGTGCCAGTAGCGTAACCGCTAACTGTCCCGTGCATGGATCGAGTGTTGAACAGTTGGCAGACGTAGTCAGCGGACAGACCGGATGACCTGTTAGGAGTTGTCCGATATAGATGGTGGCTAAACAACCCGTGATTGCCGAGATGTCTTGGCACTATCGCGGCAAATCCGATCAACAGCCTGTCGTGACCCTGCTCCGTATTAGCGACCAGAACATCTCCGGGGTGCGCGACATGGCGATCTTGGTAGTCGCCGTTATAGTATTTGATGCCATCGTTCTTGTACCCACCACCCTCTTGAATGGAGTTCAGATTGTGCATGGGCACTCCGTCAGAAGACAGACCCGACCCCTTATAGGACAATCCCCTTTCGATCTCAGCACACTTCCCCAATGCCTTGACCTCCCACCCCTCCGGGATGTGCCCCAGCTCCGAGTCCACCAGCCGGTCGGGGAAAAGGTCGTAGAGTTCGGAGGGGAGACCGGGGAGGGACTTGCCCCGTCGCCAGCGGCCCTCCATCTTGGCGCGGACCGGGTCGAAGTCCACGAACCACGACTTGAAGAGCGCCCGCGCCATCTCCTCCAGCGTCTCGTTCATCCGCCGGTTCAGCTCGATCTTGTCGTCCAGCGTCCCCAGCACATGAGCGATGGCCCTCTGCTCGGAAGGGGGTGGCTTTGGGATCTCTACGAGGCCTATGTCTGCCTTCCGCAACCCGAATCGTGTAACTCCATTTGCGTAGGAATGGAACTGGTGTTGTGCTTCCCTAGTGCTCAATGCGTAGAAGAGATATGAGCCATCCAATTCCGCAGGACGAGGACGAAGGATTGCCAGGTGATATCCGCAAACCAAGCCTGGCACGTCCTCACGCACGAGTGCAGGAACACCGATGTCATCATACTTCTCGGAATCTTTGGTGATGACGACGTCCCCTGGGACCAGTGCACACTTCGCAATCTCTCGGTCAGTAGCTGTAGCCGCCATGAAGTCCATATCGGCACGGATGAAGTTGTTGCTGTAAACGTCCATGTAGTTGCAAAGCCGGACGGGATGTTCGTTGGGCTTCGACTTCTTGTCCACGCTGCTAAGCCTTAAGTCAATCACGCTGCCTAGGGAGACTCTGCCCCACAGGCTCTCTTCATGTACGTCGTGCGGCTCTTTCCCCTTCTGAATGACTTCGTAGTCCCGCTCGATGACCCTTCGAAAGCTGTCCGGGATCGCGTACCAGTCGAGCACATCCACGCGCATGGGCAGGTCGGACTCCTCGAAGGCCTCCTTCAACCGACCCAGCGTCCTCCAGTCCAGCGGCCCCTCACCGACGACGGCGAGGTCGAGGTCGGAGTAGTCCTTAGCTGTCCACGTAACGCGCGAGCCGAAGGCTCGCACCTCGCACTCCGGCACATGCTCCGCGAGGATGGCCTTGACGGTCGCAAGGTGGTTAGGGTTCAGGTCGATCGGGTCGATCATTCCCAAGCCTCACCTGTCATAGCCACGCAGAGTCTGGTAGCGTCATCGATGAAGGCGGCCATGACGCCGATGGCCCTGGCCGCCTCTTGTTGGTCGTAATCGTGCGTGGTGTCTATGCGAGTCCGCATGTAGAGCTCCCACTGTCCAACACCCGCCGCCAGCAGGCGGTTCTCGTCGGCAATGCGGAATATGGGCCTGGGGCTATTCGGGATTTCGACTATGCCCAGCGCTTCAATGAGGTGACGCCTGAGCACCTTCCACAGGGAGTCATAACAGATCTCGAACCGTTCACTCTTCGGACACAATCGACAAGCAACACTGAGGTGCTCGTGGAGAGTCGATCTGGATACATTCGGATAGGTAGCACTGGCCCTCACCGGGCTGTCCGAGGACGACGTCTGAAATCGGGAAGCCAAGCCATCGCGCACCATCCACGAGATGCTTGGGTTCCTTCGTCGCCCCCTCCGTTGTCCGGTAGCCTACGCGAGGCTCGGTGAAGATGCAGGTTGGGCAGCCCGTATCGTCACTAGTGGTGTGGCGGGTAGTTCCTACGAGTCTTGAGAGTCCAGAGCAGCCGTGAACTTCTCAAGCCAAGACGAAAACATGGCTTTCATTTCAGCGGCCAACGCAGAGAGCCTCTCTTCGAGAACGATCGAGCCACAGGGAACCTTTTGCCGCTCTGATTTCCAACTCCCGATATGGCCTCCCGCCGTCTTGGTGCGACCTAGGTAGTACGCACCTCTAAACTCCAACTCTCCGCTGACTTTAGTGCGAATCCCGATTGCTATTGCGAGCAATACTGGATTCCATCCCGGCCCTGAGAGGATCGTTGACCGAATATCCTCGTGGGTTATCTCATGTTTCCTGATTTCGTGGAACATCGTCTCGACAAACTTGGGCCGCTGGTTGAACTCAGCCGCAGGGAATTGCTGACGAATCTCTCTGTGGAGCGGGTCCATCAATTCCTGGAATCTTCTGACGGCCATCTGGAAGCACAGTCTCTGTGCGGTTTCGTCCTGAACCTGCCGTAGTCTTGGTTCTGCCGTTTCTCGGAGTCTCATCCATATCTTCGACATATCCATTGCTTCCTGTGGCGTGACGGCCTCCAATGATAGCCATGCCTCCAAGTCATCGGCGACTTCTCTCATCGAAGGACGTTCGTGAGGGTCATGCCGAGTGCACCGTTCGACTAATTGGTCGAGTTGTCTGGTAAGTGGGTGAGGCCGGTATCTTCCAATGGAGTATGCTTCATTTGCGGCCTGCTGCTCGCCCTGGGGTGGCCAACGCTGGTCCACGCACAGAACCCACAGAGTCTTTGCCAGCGAGAAGACATCCGCAGGAGAGGGATCCGCTCCCTTCGAATCAACGATCATCTCGTCCGAAAGGAAGAACTTTGGACCGAGAGGTCTTCCTGTCATCGTGAGTTCGTCTGCCGAGGGTAGGTCAGCGAGGCCAAAGTCAGAGATTGCTGGGCGTCCATCAAGCAGATAGAGATTCGATGGCTTGATGTCTCTGTGGTGCAATTGAAGGCGCTCATGTAGGTCTGCTAGGGTGTTCGCGATCTCGGCGACGGAGGCCACAACCTCGGGAAGCGCAGACTGTGAAAGCGATTCGGCGAGAGGCATCGCAATGGGCATCGCCAGCCATGCCGGGCGTGTTTTGGAAGGAGCTTCGGGCAACTCGGCATCTAGTAGCGGCACTATGCAAGGATGGGAACCGATCTCTCGCAACACATGGATTTCCTGCCTAAAGCGCTGATACGGCTCTGAATCCGTTCTACGCTGATGCAGAATCTTCAGCGCAACATCGGCCTCTCCGTCATTCGCTCGCCAGACTTCCGCGTTGCCCCCTTCGCCTAGCTGGTCAACGAGCTCCCATTTCCCGATCACCTCTCCCTTGCTATGACGAGGCATCTGAGATTCTCCCACAGGTGAGACAGTGCACTGGTCGACGCCACTCCTCATCAACCTTGATGGGTTCTTCAGGGTGGCAAGGGAAGGAAACCTGCCTCATATCGTCGGGTTCAAACACAGGCGGAGCCTGCTGTCGTTCGGGAGGCTCGACACTAGCTGTGATTTCGAACAGCCCACCAGACGACCGATTCAACCGCTGAAGCGACTCTCCCAACTCCTCTAGAGAAGGACCAAGTACCTCCTCGAACACAGCGGATTCGACGTATGCTTGCTGTTCCAAGGTGAACCACTCGTCCGGTGCCGAAGAAGTCCCGCAGTAAGGGCAGAAGTAATGCTCAGGAGAAGGGGATTCGTCATCTCCCTCTACTGAGAGCCACTTGAATTCCCTGCTACAGGCAGGGCAGGCACGACGAAGGAATCCTTCCGAATCAAGAGGGAAGCTCACCGACAACTCAATTTCGCTCATGGAACCTCAACAGATGAATTGGTTCGGAAGAATAGAAACCGTGTAAGAGACCGTAGGTTCCCGTGTGGCGCGGCAACCGGAAGGGCGGACGGACCACCAAGCCGGCTATAGACGTCGCCACGTGCCATGTGGGTCGCGCTCAGGCATGTGGCTAGGTTGGCGAAGCAACCCCTGAGCGGCTTCGGCAAACCACGCAATCCAACGCTCAATGAAGTCCTCCTCATCCCCCTGATCGATGGGAGTGAATGGCCAGGCCACTTGAACTGTGTGCAAAGAAGATAGAGCGAGGGCAACATCCCGCTCTCCCGGCAACATGGAGAAAGGCACTACGCTCACCCTGTACGCTCCAAAGGCGCGCCTGAATGCTGTCTCGTACCAGCGGAACATACCGGTCTCTTGGGCGTCGCAATACCACAACGAATGGGATCGCCCCTCAAATGCATGTCGGTCCGGCCTAATCTTGAGAGTAATGTCTGAGTAAGCTACGACTTCAAACGGCGGCCCTTGGGTGTCTGCGTTCAATTGCTGGCCCGCCATCCGCGAGGGTGCCACGCTCAGTTTTGCCTCATTCAAGAACCATGACCACTGAGGGGTTGGCCCAGATCGTTCGGACGCGGGAGCATTTGACAGGATTTGATCATCCAGCAGACTCACCACGTGTGCCAACGACCAATCCGCAGCCTCACACAGTTCGTGTACGCGCTCGGCATCTGACTTGGCCAGAGACTCCTGACGAGCCGCTTCGGCTCGCTTTCGAACTGCAAGGGCATTAGCCTGTTGCAGACGACTCGCTGCTTCCGAGACTGCCCATACGCTCTTATTCAGCCGCGCCAGCAAGTTCTGAGGTCTCGGGCGCGCTTCGGGACTCTTGTAAAGGCACTCGTCTATCAACGATTGGAGCTTCAGAGGAACACCAGAGATTGACTCTTGCGTATCTTCTAGGTGCTGCTGACGAAAGTCATGCACTTCGGGCCCCAAGAACGGCAGTTGTCCGGCAAGCAACTCATAGGCTACGACTCCCATGGAATACACGTCAGTGGCACTGCTGGCTCGCTCACCGCGCCACTGTTCAGGGGCCGCGTAGGGAGGAGTCATGGAGAACTTACGCGTGTCAGGCGCCGTCGTGGCTTCCGCGTATCTGGAGATTCCAAAGTCTGCTAGACACCATCGCCCGTCCAGTAGCAGTATGTTGTCTGGCTTGATGTCCCGATGAACGACTTTTCCTTCTATTGCTACGAGGGCTTGGGTGACATCAGAGAGTACCTTCACGGCGTCATCAATGGAGAGGTGTTCGATGTTTTCACCCAGATAATCCCGAAGCGACTTATCGGCCTTTGGCATCACGAGAACCCAAAAGTCCTTCCATTCTCCGCGGTCCACCACGGGGACTACGTTAGGTACGCCATCCAAGTTCTCAAATAGAATCTCTCGGTCCGCACCAGGAGCCTTGGGGACAAGCTTGACGACGGCCGTTTCGCCCGATGCTGACTGAGCCAGGTGTATGCGTCCAAAACCACCTAATCCCAACTGCTCTCCAATGTACCATTCTTGGCTGAGGTTGATTGCTTCAGACATGCCACTTATGCTCCAGCCCTTTTGGGGCTAGTCTCGATACTCCACTGGGGTGGAGCCATCCCCCGGGCGTGGGGACGCCCAGACCAGGCGGCGGCGCACCAAGCGGGATTGAAATGGCCTCGTCCCGCGAAGCTCCAACACCTGTCGTTTCAGTCGTTGTCATATATCTATGTCCAGTTGCCAGCGAGCACTCGCTGGCTTCTCACTACCCAGCATCTACAGCAGCTGTCTTATTTGACCAGTCTTCGGATCGTAGCTGCCGGCGAAGACCGCAAGGACATCGCGAGGAATGAACCACTGTGTCCCTCTGCGCAAAGCCTTCAGTCGCTTCGACCTGATGTTCCGGCGCACCGTTTCCTCGCTTACATTTAGATAGGTCGCCGCTTGGGGTACGGTGTATTCGTCAGGCACGTTCATGGTTCAATCCTAGTAGGCTGAATCCCGTGCTGTAGTATACTACAGCACCCCTTTCCACGTCCCTCTTGCTCGTCGCTCCTCAGCCCCCCGTATTCCACAGCTGCTGCAACGCCTTGACGAAGGCCCGCGCCTTCTCCTGGGTCCACTGCTCCCGCCCTCGTCCGAATAGGTCGACCTGTCCGTTCTGGCACTTGAGGTCCTTGAGCTTCGCGGTCTTCAGCCAGCCGATGATGCCTGTATAGGTCGTCGCCAGCTGCCCTGTGAAGAGGCTGTCGGGGACGTTGTAGAGCAGGCACTCAATGAAGTAGGAGGGAGCGTCCTCCTTCTTGAGGAGTCCCTTCTTGACCAGCCGATTCCGGGCCGCCTTGAACATGCGGATGGTCCGCTTGAACCGCATGTTCGTGGCCTTTTCCTTCTTCAAGCCCCGGTCATGGTGTTGCTGCGGAAAGCTGACGACCCAGCGCCTCTCGTCGGGGAGATAGAAGCCGATTCCGTCCCTGTGGCTCACCGTGACCACGAGGTCGGCGTCCGCCGGTATCTTGCCCTTCGGCACCTTCAGAGTCTTGCGGCCGCTCTTCGCGGCAGTCCCGAACTTGGCCCGCAGCGCCTTCAGCGCCTCATCCCGGAATGACCTCCATTGCCGGTGGACGAACTTGTGGGAACCATTCTCCTGTAGCCGCTCGCCGGTAAGGTCGGCCACCGCAGGCTTTAGCTTCGATGACAGCCGGACGACCACGTCGACGTCGCTGTCCCCACCGAGGTTCGTGTCGTTCTTGTACGAGCCCTGCAGAAAGACCTCGTACTTGAACTGGGACAGACCCTTGTGGGCCTCAAGGGCCTTCCGAATGGGTACATGGGCCTGCTTGAAGGCAGTCCCTGCCTCGTGATGGCTCCAACTGGCAAGTGTAGATTCAGCTATGGACATGCGGCCCCCCACGTGCAGCAGTCTCGGTTCTCATTTCATTCACGGCTTCACCTACCCCTGTGCTGCCTCACCCTTTGGCATCCAGTAGCCCACGCGGCGCTCGGTGAAGACATAGGTGGGGATGGCATGTCCTCATTTGAAAGGGGTTTGCAAGGCTAACAGTATGGACTACGGCGCTGCGTAGAACGCTCGAATCAGGTCGGCAAGTTTCTTGAATTCAAACGGAGGAGAGAACACATCCATCCCCTCTTCCCATGGAGGGCCAAACCCAATAACGATGGTCTTGTCAAACCTGAAACTGCTAGGGAAGAAATACAGATCGGGCAATGCGGTAGCGGGTGGGTCGCCGATACCGAATATCTCCTCCATTATCTTCAGTTTCAGCTTGGTGTTCGGCTTCAGTTGGAAAATCAGAAGCGACATCATGTTCTCAGTGGCGAGGTGAATGTCGCTCCCATTTCTCCACAAATCTTGGGACGCTCGACCCAGGTCGCGTTCGATTACACCACAAGACGCCAGAGTTACCAGCCTCTGGGACAACACCAGTGATTTCAGGGACTCCATAAAATCTGAATAGTACACGTGAGTCTCAACGCTGCGGTCGTTCACGACCATTAGACAATGACTCCTGTCTGTGTCGCTGCGATAGGAAACAAACATGCGGTGGTGAATCATCATGCCTAGCAACTTCTCAAGTTGAATGGTCTCGCCCCCTCCCTGAGAACGCCGTTCACCTACGATTCGAATTCGGGTCTTGAGGGTGTGACCATACTTGCGAAGACCCAACTTCCCGATGGTGTCCAAGACAGAGCGAGCCCAGAACGCGGTCTCCAACACCTCCTTAGCCGCCCCTTCCAGTCGTTCCTCTTGGGACAGACGCTCAATCTGACTAATCCGCATCTCCAAGATGCTTATCATATCTACGATACGCATATCTCAATGCCCTCTACTTACTCTTTGTTACCAGAGTCTAGGGCCAGCAGGAGTGATGCCAGTACAGGATCAGTCTGACGGCTTCGCCTACTCCCGTTCCCCCGTCTCCCCCTTCGCCATCCGGTAACCGACTCGGGGCTCGGTGAAGATGTACCTGGGGCTGTCCGCATCGTCGCCCAGCTTGCCGCGGAGCCTCCTCACCATGTCCCGCACCAGCCAGGGCTCGCCGACCTTCTCCGGACCCCAGACCTGCTGTAGCAGCACGGCGTGGGTCAGCGTGCGGGGGGCGTGGACCGTGAGCTCATAGAGCACCGCGTACTCCGTGGCCGTCAGCTCCACCGGCTCCCCGTCCACCGTCACCCGGCGCAGCGCGTAGTCGATGCTCAGCCCTCCGGCCGCGTAGGGTCCCGACGGCTCGCCCTGGAAGGGCTCCAGCCGCTTCCTGAGCGCCGCCCTGATCCTCGCCGCAAGCTCCGTCGGCGAGAATGGCTTGACCAGGTAGTCCGTCGCGCCCATGTCGAGAGCCCTGGCGACGGTCTCGTCCTGGCCGTACACCGACAGGAAGATGACCGGCACGTCCGCCGTCTTGCGGATGTCGTTCATCAGCGCGATGCCGTCGCTCCCCGGCAGCACCAGGTCCAGCAGCGCCAGGTGGGGCTTCTCCTCCTCCATGAGGCGGGGCACGTCGGCGGGGTCGCCGGTGGCGATGGGCGCATAGCCCGCTCTGGTGAGCACGTCGCGGACGTACCGCAGGTCCTGGGGTCTGTCGTCCACGGCCAGGACGCGGACCTTGGGCGTGCGCCGCGAGCCGGTCGTGGCGGGATCGGGCGCCGGAGTTGCGGACCGCTCCACCGCCGGCAGGGTGAAGGTGAACTTGGCTCCCAGGCCAGGCCCGTCGCTCTCGGCCCAGATGCGGCCTCCGTGGGCCTCCACGATGCCCTTGCAGATGGCTAGACCCAGCCCCGACCCGTCGGCGCCCGATGCCGTCACTTCGCCGGACGCCCGCGAGAACTTGCGGAACAACTCCGGCAGAAGCTCCGCCGGTATGCCCCGGCCCCGGTCGGCGACGGAGACCGCGACGTGTACCCCGTCCCGCACCGCGCTCACCGTGATGGGCGAACCCTCGGCGGAGTACCCGGCTGCGTTGGAGAGCAGGTTGCCCAGCACCTGGACGACGTGCCGTCTATCGGCCAGCACCATCGGCAGGTCCGCCGCCAGCTCCACGTCCAGGGGGTTCCTCGCGTCTGCGCTCCGGAACAGCCCCCCGGCCTCCTCCACCAGCAGGCGCAGGTCGGTAGGCTCCGGGTCCACCGGCAGGGCGCCCGTCTGGATGCGGGCCACGTCCAGCAGTTCGCCTATCAGGCCCCGCATATGTTCGGCCTGGTCCTGGATGATGCGGAAGAACTGGCTCATCTCCGCAGGGTCCAGCCGGGACGACTGCGCAGCCAGGGTGTCGGCAGACCCCTTGACGGACATCAGGGGCGACCGCAGCTCATGGCTCACCATTGCAAGGAACTCCGCCCGCAGCCGCTCCTGCTCCTCCAGGGGGGCCATGTCCTGCAGGGTGATGACGAAGGACGCCACCTGCCCGTCCTCTGAGTGGATGGGGGAGGCGTTGAGCAGGAGGCTGACGCTGCGACCGTCAGCGACCCTGAGGGCGATCTCCTCGGCCCGTATCGTGTCCCCCGAGCTGAGCACCTCGGCCAGGGGGAACTCCCTGAGGGAGACCTCCCTGCCGTCGGAGCGCACGCAGGTCACCTCGTCGAGGATGTCCTCCGGCCTCTGGCCCTCGTCCAGCAGGCCCTCCACCAGGCGCGCGGCCTCCCGGTTGAAGGACACCGGCGCTCCTGTCCGGGCGTCGAGTACAACCACGCCCACCGGCGAGGTGTTCACCAGCGTCTCCAGGTCGGCCCTGGTCTGCCGCTCCTCCCGGTAGGCGCGTGCGTTGGCGATGACCAGGGCAGCCTGGGAGGCGAACATCACCAGCGTCTCCTCGTCTTCCTTCGTGAACTCCCGGCCCGGCTCGTCGCTCCCCACGTATATGTGGCCCGAGCGCATTCCCTGGTGGAGTATCGGGGCCGCCATGAAAGCGGTGAGAGCCACGGGTGAGCGGAACTCCTCAAGACCGATGGACTTGGTGAACTCCTCCAGCGGTCCCACCCTCAGCGGTCCCGCCAGGGCGTTCAGGTACTCGAAGAACGTCTGCCCCTGGGGGGCCTGCCACAACCGCTCCAAGTAGCCGGGTTCGAAGCCCAGGACCAGGTGGTCCTCCACCTGCCCGGAACCGTCCAGGGTGATGATGGAGGCGAAGGGCGCGTGAGTCAGGGAGCGGGCTCCGTCCATCACGGCCCGCAACGCCGTGTCGAAGTCCAGGCTCTCGTTTACGCGCAGGCTGGCCTCGCTGAGGCGCGACAGGCGCTCCCTCAGCGCCTCCATCTCCCGGTCCCGCTGGTCTGCACTCACCGAATCCTACCTCCTGGGTTGAGCATGACGGAGCCGTTTCCGGCCCCGGACGCACTGGAGACTCTAACAGAATTATATATCTCTTTCCACAAAAGAAGGGATAAAAACCACGTGGAGGCGATAGGTCGTTGGGTATGATTTCTGCTGGGTCTGTGCGTCCCCCTCTCCGAGGGGACGGCACGGGCCGCCGCCTATCTCGACCGGAGAGGTTGGAAGCAACCGCTCCGCCGTCGGGACTGGCGAGTCATCCCGACCGACGAAGCAGACCGTCGCTGATAAGGAGGCACGATAGCCATGTTCGACACCGGGAGCAACAGCCGTAGGGCGCGCCGCCTGCTGAGGGCGGCCATGCCCTCTAACCCCCCCCCCCCCCCCGAACCTAAGTTCTAGTCTAACCCTCCGCCGCCTCTCCCCGCTCCTTCTCCTGGCCGCCGCGCTCGTTGCCCTGGCGGTCTTCTTTGCGCCCGGCGCACAGCCCGCCCAGGCCCAGACCACCACCGTCTGGTCCGCCACGCTGACGGTAGCGCATGATTCGACCACAGGGTTGATTGGCTGCACTACAAGGCAACACTCACTGTGCAACTCTCAGCTCACGGACGATGACTTCACTTATGACGGCGTGGATTACACCATCACGACAATCTACGTTAGCGGTGCTGGCGGTCTCAACATACGCCTCAACAAGGCAATCCCACCGGCTTTGAAGTCGGCCCTGACACTACACGTCGGCAGCAGTCAGTTCCCCCTTGCAAATGCCAGTCTTTCAGCCGGTGACGCGATTGCAACGTGGACCTCCACCGGCCTGAGCTGGTCCACCGGCGACACGGTGTCGCTGAGCCTGACGGGGTCCTCCACGACCACCCAGCCCAAGCCCACCGTGTCCCTTTCCGTCGACACTAACTCGGTGCGCGAGGGCTCCAGTGTGACGGTGACGGCGACGATTTCCGAAACCCGGAGCTCCGCTACGGTCGTCCATCTGGATATGCACGCCGGCACGGCCGAGAGCGGCGACTACGGCGCGCTGGAGAGCATCACCATCCCCGCCAACATGACGACCGGAACGGGCGCCATCACCACCACCGCGGACGCCGACACTGACGACGAGGTGTTCCACGTGGCGCTCAAAAATGTGACGGCGGATTCGGGTTACACCTGGGGAACCAGCGACACGTCGTGGTTGGATATCACGATCCTGGACGGCGGGCTCCGCCGGGTGTCCCTCACCGTCGGCCCCAACCCCGTGCCCGAGGGTGATGACGTGACGGTCGTGGCGACCCTGTCTACAGCGAGTCCGGGCGAGCCGGGATCCCTGGGGCGTGCTGTGACGATCCCGCTGACGTTCACCGACGGCTCGGCCGAGACCACCGACTACAGCAAACCGGCGTCGATCACGATCACAGCCGGCGATTTCACCGGCGAGGCCATCATCTCCACCACCGACGACACTGACGCCGATGACGAGACCTTCACCGTTGCGCTGGGCGACCTGACGTCAGTGAGGGGCGTGACGACAGGCCCGATCACCTCGGTGCAGGTCAGGATCACCGACGACGACGCTGCTTCGCCCGGGACGTTGAGCGTGGACACCGGTTTCGGAAACCCGGAGTGCGGGTCCACGATCAGCGTCATCTCCGAGACACCGGAGACGGCCCTCGTGCTCAGTCCGGCCCCGGCCGCTGAGGTCCAGACGGAATACCGGGTCTTGGCCGATGAGAATGGCAGATGGCTGGCGGGAGTACCAATCCTTACGACCGGCAGCTCGGTCTTCACCTCGTCGAACACCTATGGCGGACTGCTGGAGGCTTACCCAGGTTTCACCGGGTTCGAGTACAGGCTCGCCGACCACGCGAACGTCACTGCACGTTGCACCTGGACGTTCCAGACCGGCGGAGTATAGGGAGGGAGCGGCAGCTAGCATGACACGTGGAGCCTGCCCCGTTCCCGACACGGGGGCGAAACGCCATTGGAGGATGACCCAACCATGTTCAACAGCAGAGAGAGTAGCGCCAGCCACGCAACGCCCCACCGGGGACGGCCCGCCATGACGCGGGCCTTCGTCCGCCGCTCTCCCCTCCTGCTGCTGGCCGTCGCGCTCGTTGCGCTGGCGGTCTTCTTTGCGCCCGGCGCGCAGCCTGCGCAGGCGGAGCATGGCGGCAATCATCTAACGGGACTGGGCATCACCGGCACGGTCACCCGCGCCGACGGGACGTCGTATACCTTCCAGCTCATCCCGAACCCGGTTGTGTTCGACGTCAACACGGCGGACTACACCATCCGTGTTCCCTCCGAGCTTCAGAGCATCACTTTCACGCCCACCTGGACCGGTGATGTGATGCGAGACGTCGTGCTGTTCATGAGGGAAGACACCGACAAGAGCGTGGAGGACACCACGATGGTCCGCGCGGTCACCGATTCAGGCAGCGCTTTGACGGCCAGCCCAACTTCCGAGAACCCGCACCCTGCTATTCGCGTCCGCGACAAGAATGACGCTCAGCAGTTCTACTGGTTCGACCTGGAGTTCGTGACGGACCTGCCGACCTTCGGCGGCGCAACCGTGGAGGCCAGGACCTACACCGCGGGCCACGACATCTCCTTACTGGGCCTCAGCGAGGCTGAGAAGGACGCCCTCAGGCTGCCCAAGGCCACAGGCGGTTTCTATCCCCATACCACGACCTACTCGGTCGCAGACCTGCCCGCGGGACTCTACCTGAGCCAGGACCGGGTGATCCGGGGCGTCCCTGAGAGCGCCACCAGCGGCGCGGCCACGGTCACCTACACCGCCACCGACGGCTCCGGCGCCACGGCTTCCCTCACGTTCCAGGTGACGGTCAACCCGCCGGTGACCTTTGACGCGGAAGACCTCAACACCTACTACGGGAGTGTCATCACCTACACCGCGGGCCAGGCGGAGCCCCTCACCGTCACGCTGCCGGAGGCCACCGGAGGCACGGGGACGCTGACCTACGAGCTGGTGTTCCGCACCGACGCGACGGTGGGGCCGTCTGAGCCCGGCGCGGGCGTACACCTGGACCCCTCCACCCGGGTCCTGACCATCGACGGAAACTCGAATGACAACCGGATCGCTCTCCGGGACACGGGCTACGCCATCAGCTACCGGGCGAGGGACGAAAACGGGGCGACGGCCGCGGCCAGCAGCAGCATCTCCGTGATCGGACCTCCGACCCTGTCGAACATAGAAGACCAGTCCTACATCGCGGGCAGGGCTGTCTCCCTCACACTTGGGGCGGCCAGCGGGCCGTGGTGGAAGATGGTGGCCCCGTTGAGCTATGAGCTCACGGGTCAGGTCGATGGCCTGGCCTTTTCCGGGGGGCGCAACCCCACCCTCTCGGGTACGCCCACGATTGCGGGCACGACGGCGATGACCTACACGGCGACGGACGGCAACGGCGTCAGCGCCAGCCGGAACTTCACCGTCACCGTGGTCAATGGTCCCGATGTCCCGACCGCCGCTCCCGCGTCCCTGGTAGCAGCCCAGGTAACGGGGCGGGACGCCGCGGCGTTCTGGGAAGCCGTGACGGGCGCGACTGCCTACGTGGTCCAGGTCATTGCATCGGACGGCAGCTACCCGGACAGGCCGGTCAACTCCGCGCCCGACGGCGTCGGTCTCAAGTTCATCCCCAGCGGCGTCGGCATCAATGGCATCGACTCCGGCGACTACAAGGCGCGCGTCGCCGCCAGGAACGCGGACGGCGTGGGGCCGTGGTCGTCCGAGGTGAGCTTCACCGTGCAGATAGGGGGAATCTAGGCGGTCCCGTCCGCCTCAACTCTTCGAGAATGAAATGAGGGTTGCCAAGGATATGATGCACCAGAGTAAGGCCGCACCAACAGCGTTGATCGCCATTGTTGCCGCAATCGCCCTTGTCCTCTCCGCCTGCGGAGACGGCGACGCGGGGCTGACCCGTGCCGAGGTCGAGGAGATCGTCCGGGAGGAGTTGGCCTCTGCGCCGCCTCAGACCGAAGGCGTCGCTCCGTTGACCGAAGCTCAAGCCGAGAGCATCGTCAACGACGCCATCGAGAAGATGGCCCAGCCGGAGCCGGGCCTGACCCGCGCCGAGGTGGAGGAGATAGTACGGGCCGCCATCGCCTCCATACCGTCCAAGTCCGCCCCCGCCGACTACACCCAGCACTTCGTCGCGAACGCCGTCGCCAGGTACGAGGCCCAGGGCCTGGACGCAACCCTCGCCCACTACAACAGCCCCCAGAGCGTGGACGGCCAGTGGTACGTCTTCATCATCGACCAGAACGACCTGGTGATAGGACACCCCGACCCCGAACGCCTGGGCCTGGACCTGAAGGGCTGGGTGGGCACCGACGCCAACGGCTACGAGTTCGGGCCTGAGATGCTCTCTGCCGACGAAGAAGGCAAGTGGGTGTCCTATGTGTACCGCAACCCGGAGAGCGGGGGCATAGGAACGGGCGACTTCGAGCTGAAGAACGCCTGGGTGATGAAGCGCGACGGGCTGCTGTTCGGGTCCGGCTGGTACATCGACGCCGACGAGTTCACCAGGATGCTGGTGTCCGTGGCGGTGGACAAGTACCGCGAGGTTGGGCTGGCGGGAACCATGACCTACTTCGCCAGTCCTGGAAGCGCCCTGGCGGGGCTGGAAGCTGCCATCGACTACTACAACGCCGCCGAGACGGTGGACGGGCACTGGTTCGCCTTCATAGGAGGCCCCGACGGGAAGATCGTGGGGCACTCGGACATCTCGCTGATAGGCGGGGACGTCCAGGAATTGCTCGGCGGTGAGACGTTCCAGGCCACTACCAATGGCGTCTGGGTGGAGTCCGAGTCGCTGCGGGTCTTCGTGGCCGGCTACGACGGCTACGTCTTTGGCTCCGGCTGGAGCCGCGACGAGTAGCGCCGGTGGGACCGTCAGCCACGCAGGGGGGGTGTAGGACATTGAGGATGGAAGACCCCGCGCCGCCTGCTGAGGGCGGCCATGCCTTCTACCCCCCCCCCCCCCCCCCCGATTTTCAGCCGCTGACAACCACGGAGGACGGGCATGATGCGAACCTCCATATTCCGCGGTTCTCCGCTCCTCCTGCTGGCCGTCGCGCTGATGGCGCTGGCGGTCTTCTTCGTCCACGACTCGCAGCCCGTCGCGGCCCAGGCGCCCGGCGTCCCGCGCCCCGAGCAGACGCAGCTCATACACCTGGGCTTCTACCTGTGGTGGGAGGAGTCGAGCGGGGCGAGCGGCTACGACATCCAGATCCGTTCCCAGAGCGGCGGCGCCTGGGGCCAGTGGTCGGCGGTCTCCTACAGCGGCACGACCCAGCCCGCGATCGTCACGGGACTGACGCACTTGACGAAGTACCAGTGGCGGATCCGGGCGACCGCTGGCAGCCAGCAGAGTGCCTGGTCGACGATCCTGGGCGATACCCGCGATACCAGAACCGCGACCAAATTCTCGATCCACAAGGCCAACCCGCCCATCCTGCGCGCGGCCGTGCCCGGCCCCGGCTGCGTGACGTTGCGCTGGGAAGCCGGGCCGGAAAGCGGACGGAGGAGCGTCGTCGACGGCTACCGCATCCGCTATCGCTGGCAGGACGGGCAGGGCGTCACCACCACCAAGAGCACGGGTCCGTTCAGTCCCGACGTCACCAGCGCCGACGTGACTGGCCTCAGCGCGGGCGTGGTGTACGACTTCTGGGTTCGCCCGCTGGTCGACGGGGTGGCCGGGGCCAGCTCCAGGCTTCTCCAGGCCACTCCCACTGCGCCGTCCGATCCGGTGATCCAGTTCGGCTCCGCCACTTACAGCGGGACCGAGGGCGACACCATCACCATCCGGCTGCGCCTGGCCGAAGCCCAGTGCAAACCCTTCAGGGTCTGGGTGCGCGCAGATCCACGGAGCGACGCCGACTACGAGTCCGACTTCAGCTTCGGCGACTGCCTTCCCGGCGAGGCTTCCTGCGACTTTGGCATCGGAGTTCTGGACGTGACGATTCCGGCGGGAGACACCACCTACGACTACGACATCCGCATCGTGGACGACCATCGGGTCGAGGGGAGCGAGAGCTTCACCCTGGACTTCGCCTACGTCGGCTCGCCCTACGTGCTGGGAGACAACTCCCAGGCCGTTATCACCATCGAGGACAACGACGAGGCGGGCGTCATCGTGAGCACGGAAACGGTGAGCATGGACGAGGAGACCACCGGGAACGAGGAGGCCGACGCGACCTATACGATCAGGCTGGACTCCCAGCCCGACGACTGGGTGCGCATCTATCCCGAAAGCGCCTTCTCGTGCAAGGTCGGCGTGATCCGCGGGTTCGTCGAGTTCAGCCGCCACAACTGGGACCAGCCCCAGACCGTGCGCCTGCGCGCCGAGCACGACTTCGACGCCGTCGACGAGGAGGTGGTGATCAGCCACCGGGTAGAGGCGGCGAGCGCGTCCGCCGAGTACCGCACCGTGACCGTGCCCTCCGTGACGGTCAGCGTGGACGACAAGCACACGCCGGCCCTGATGGTGGAGAAGTCCTCTCTCACACCGGCCGTTGGAGAGACCGTCCAGTACCGCGTCTATCTGAGCGCAGACCCCAGACCGGTCTACGGAGAGAACCCCGCCGACTGCTACGACTACTCGAGCTCTCACACGGTGACCATCGAGGCCGCCAGCAGCGACACGGACAAGGTGACGGTAAGCCCGGCGTCGGTGACCTTCACGGCGGACGATTACGACCCCAAGACCTTCTACGTTACCGGCGTGTCGGCGGGCGACGTCACCATCACGCACGAGGTCTCCGGCACGGACCCGGCGTACACGGGCACGCCGTTGGTCCTGCAACAGGTGGCCGTCTCGGTGCCTGCCCAGCAGCAATCGGCCCAGGAGCCGTCCGGCGAGCCGCAGGAGACCCCGGAACCGGAAGGGGTGCAGAAGCTGCCCGGCCCGGTGCTGGAGGTACAGCTTGCGGCGACTTCGGACAGCCTGACGGTCAGATGGAACGCCCCGGAGACCGGCGATCCTCCGACGCGCTACATCGTGCACATCGCGCCGGTGGGCGGAGGCAAGGGTGAGCTCAAAACGCCCAAGGCAAAGAAGACCTCCGTGACCTTCCGCGGCCTGGAGGCCGGTGAGACCTACAGGATATTCGTGCGGGCGAAGAACCAGGAGGGCAAGGGGCCTCGGGTGAAAGCCATCGTCACCCTGCCGGAAGCGCCCCCAGGATAGTTCACACTGACACCCGGCCTGGCCGAGAGGCGCACACATCGGCGCTCGCGGAAGGCCACCCCCTGAAAGGAGAAGAATGATGCGCTGGCTTCTACTTGGC
Organism: Dehalococcoidia bacterium; assembly: GCA_965204975.1. Classification (GTDB taxonomy): domain Bacteria; phylum Chloroflexota; class Dehalococcoidia; order Lucifugimonadales; family CAJWER01. The sequence goes on along the minus strand of OZ242024.1, from coordinate 1,455,789 downwards.
TTCATGTTTCTCCTGGCGGCCTGTGGCAGCGAGGGGAATCCGTTGGCCGATACGGAGTGGCGGCTGGTCGCGCTGGGCAATGCCGACGCTCCCGCCGAGGTGGTGGGGGGCGACCCAACCGCCGAGTTCACAGCCGCTGGGGACATGAAGGGGTGGACGGCTTGCAACTCTTACTCGGCGAGATACAGGGCGCGGGAGTCGGAGCTGCGCCTTGACGACCTGTCGTGGACGGAAGCGGGCTGCCCATCCCAGGCGCTGTTCCGACAGGAACAACGGATGCAGGACTCACTGGCGACAGTGGAGCGGTTCGAGGTCTCGGGGGAACAGCTCACCCTTCATAGCGAAGGCGGGCAGGCGCTGGTCTTCGAGCGAGTTGGGGATTAGCCGTGTTGCCCCGTCTACCGGCTCGGCCTATGGCAATGTCGCCGAACCCCACTTTCCAAGAGGACCAAGAGGCCACAGGGCGGTGTGGCTGTCCCGCTCGGACGGGGCGGCTGCCGCTGAGTCCCTCGAAAGTGCCACGCCATGCCGAGACAGCGCGTTGACCACAGCAGAAGAGTCTACGTCGTCCCCGACGACCTCCCCCAACGACTGTTGCGGTTCATGGAGGAGGCCGACATGTCGCAGGCTGAGCTGGCCCGCCGTCTAGGGACCTATCCCTACACCGTGAAGCGATGGACGAAGAATGGGGTGCGGCCCCATTACCAGTATCAGATGGCGCTGCTGGACCTGGCCGACGACCTTGGGCTCGCCCACCTGCTGACCGCGTGGACGCTCCCAGACAAAGCGGGGAGCGGGAGGCCCGCCAAGACCCTCCAGCCCCGGTGCCGGAGTCCCAAGAGGAATGCCGCTCGTCGGCGGGCAGGGCGCGACCGCAGGGGTTGAAGACGCAAAAGGGCGGCACACACGAACATTCCGCTAGAAGGGGCGTCCCCGTCGGGAATTAATCGCTCCCCCCTGTAACCCAACGCCCGCATGTGACCGCCGCAAAGCGGCAGGAAGCAAAGCGTCAACCCGGCATTGCATTGCGGGTGCGGTTTGGCCCATCATAGTGGCATCGTTCGCGTCGGTCCCGTAACGGGACTGGCCGGGGCCCGCACTGGGAGAGAACGGCCCCCAGGAGTTACGTCTCCGTGGCCTCTGGCCGGACTCCCACCCACCGATGGAGACGGACCGAGGTCCGTTCCGCAGGCCGGGGTCTGCCCCATCCGTACGACCATATCCGCAACGGGAACCCGGCCGATAGGCGGACAGCAGCACAATGCAGGAGGAGCGTCATGCCGGGAGAACATGACGAGATGGACCGGGGAGAGCCATCTGAAGACTACCTCAGGTTTCGGAGGATGATGGACGGCGTGGGGCGCGAGGACCTTCTCCGTATGGTGAATGACCTGACTGAAGAGATCGCGGCCAACCCCCGCGACACCGAGGCCCTGGCCGCCAGGGGGCTGGTGTACAGCGAGCTGGGGGACCACCGCCGGGCGGCGGAGGACAACGGCAGCATCATCGCCCTCGACCCCGACAACGCGGGGGCCTACCTGGACAGAGCCCGCGCCAACTCCGCGCTGGAGGAGCACCGCTCTGCGGTGGAGGACTACGACAAAGCCATCAGGCTGGCTCCCGGCAACGCCATGGCCCACTACAGCCGGGGGGCGTGCAACGCCGAGCTGGGCAACCTTGCCGGGGCGGTAAGCGACTTCGACGTGGCCATCCTCCTGGCCCCAGGCGACGCCGACGCCCACTACAACCGGGGGTTGGCCTACGCTGCGATGGGAGAGCATGGCCGGGCCGTGGAGGACCTCGACAGGGCCATCGAGCTCAATCCCGGCCTCCCCGAAGCCCGCTACCACAGGGGGATGGCGCACCGCGACCTGGGCGAGATGGACAAGGCTCTTGCGGACTTCGACGCCGCCATCGAGCTGGAACGGAACTACGGCCTCGCCCACTACGCCAGGGGGATCACCAACCTCAACCTTGGGGAGTACGACGCCGCGCTCGGCGACTTCGACGCCGTTCTTCGGCTGGACCCCGACAGCGCCGCTGGGCTCCGGGGCAGGGGCATCGCCTTGGGCAGCTTGGGCCGCGACGAGGAGGCGCTGGGGGAGCTTGACCGGTCCCTTGACCTCGACCCCGGCAACGTGGAGACCCTCACGGCCAGGGGGCTGGCCCGCACCAGCCTGGGGCGGCACGAGCAGTCGATAGAGGACTACACCAGGGTCATCGACCTCGAACCCCGCAACACCGCCGTCCTCTACAACAGGGGGACCGCCTACATGTACGTGCGGGAGGGCGGCAAGGCGATAGAGGACTTCAGCGCCGTCATCGAGGCCGACCCGGAGAACTTCGGCGCATACATGACGAGGGGGTTCGTCCTCTCCAACCTGGGAAGGCACGAAGAGGCGGCCAGGGACTACGGCAGGCTCGTCGAGCTCGCCCCGGAGGACCCGATGGGGTACCACCTGCGGGGCTATACTCTCTCCAAGCTGGGCGAGCCTCGCAGGGCGGTCGAGGACCTGGGGCGGGCCATCGCCCTCGACCCGGACAACATCGACGCCCGCTTCCAGAGGGCACGCCTGTACCGCTACCTGGGCGAGCCGGACAGGGCGTTGCGGGACTACGACGAGATCATCCGCCTTCAACCGGACAACTCATCCGTCCGCCGCGAGAGACAGCTCGCCGTCGAGGAGGCGGAGGCGGCCCGTCGCTGAACTGCCTTCTCGTCCTCAGCCGCCAAGGAGCATGGCATCTTCGTCACAACCTTCGGCACTGGGCCGTTGTGGGTTAGACCGGGGCGCAAGCAGAGACGGGTTATTGACTATCAGAGTACATCTCTGGCATCCACCATTCGTGCCAAATGATAGATCTGAATGTAGGCGTCATTTTGCCATTTGTACTGTGCTGAGGCAGTCGGAGCCGGAGTGCGTGTCAGACTCTTGAACCATTCTCTTAACTTACTATGGATATGGATGCGTTCTCGCCACTCCCGATTCTCCCGAAGGTCTCCAAGCTGTGCATCGAGAACTGCTCGCATTGCCCGCATCCAACCGTGCCGAGGATTCCTGGTAGTTCGTTCAAGCACAGTTCTAACTTCGCTTCCGGTTCCAACGACAACCGTTAGATGAAACTCACCCACATTTTCTCTCGCAGCTGCGATGCGGCCACTAATGGACGTTGCACCTTCCGGAAGGCACTCTGAACGCACATCCATGGAGAGGGTTGGCCACGACCCATTCTGAAAAGCAAAAACAAAGCGGCTGTTGAGGAACAAATCGAGATTGGGTTCCACTCTGTTGAATGCTAGATAGATTGCAAGCGCCGTTGCCGGAAGAATGCCCAAGCCAACAACCCACACAGCAATTCCAGCGATTAGACTGTCTTCGCCTGCACGTTGGACCAGTAATATGTACGCTGCGATGATGGCAGCGAAGACAAGAAAGCCGGCAGATGCGCTTGCGAGCGTCTTGCGCACATAGCGTTGCCACTGATGGGGCTCTAGCAAGTCCCGGATTAGTAGCGCCGCTATCGCTGATGCTATCGGTATCAAGAAAGGCGACAGGCGAGTCACCATTCTCCACCATTCGGTTTGTTCGTCCATGGGCTCACCTCCTCATCATGTCTTGAGGTCGCATGATTCAGTCAGGTCAATCCGGAGACCAGAAGCCGTTTAATGATAAAGGTTCGCTATACCGAGGACGAGCATGAATCCCCCAGACTGAAATGCAAAAAGCCGGCATATATGAACGAACAGGGGGACAGGACGTCAGTCCTGTCCCCCTGTGAATGGCGATCTAGCGTCCTGGGCCGACCGTCTCCTTCTCGCGCTCCTGTTCCATCGCCCACTCGAACATGGACATGGAGGCGGGCTGGGGCTTTCTGTTGCGGCGCTTCGTCCTGACCGGCTCCTCGGCCATGAACTCCGCCCAGGAGAACAGCGACTGCTGCGGCTCCTCGGCCTCGTCGTGGCGGCCGTTCGCTCCGTTTCCGTTGACCGGCACGGGCGCGTGACCGTTCATGTTGGCCCCGTTGCCGCTGGCAGGGACCAGCTCGATCGTCGGCCCGAATATGTCGGACCCGTGGCCGTTGCCAGTGCCGTTGACCGCGACGGCCTCCGGCTCCACTTCGACGGCCTTCCAGCCGTCGTCCACGAGGTACTCCTCTGCGGCGGCCTCGGCGTCCCTGGCCTGGGCGAACACCTCCTCCACCGTCTCCGTCTCGTCCTCGTCGCCGCCGACGATCTTGCGGGCCAGGGCCATCATCAGGTCGTCGCCCTCGTCGCCGAAGGCGGCCAGCCCGTCCTCGGGCAGCTCGCCCTCGACGGCCAGCGAGCTTTGCAGCTTCTTGGCCACCAGCTTCAGGGCGTCGGCCTGGAGCGTGTTCCGGTAGGCCATGAACACCACCTTGACCGGGCGGGTCTGCCCGATGCGCCACGAGCGTCTCGACGCCTGCCTGACCACGTATATGCTGTAATCCGACTCGTACCAGCAAAGGGTCTGAAAGTCGATCAGGTCGAGGCCGGTCTGCACCAGCCGAGGGTGGCATATCAGCACGTCGATGCCCTGCTTGACCTTCTCGGCGACCCACGCCTCTCGCTTGTTGGGGGCAACGGCGTCGGCCTTCATCACCGCCACCCGGAAGCCGTGCCGGGTCAGGATGTCGTCCATGCGCCCGGTGATGTCCCGCGTCCCCGTGTGGGTGACGTAGACCAGCACCCGGCGTCCCTCCATGCGCTCGGCGGCCACCAGGTCGATGAGCGCCTTCTCCTTCGGGTACAGCTTCTCCTCCGACAGGGGCGGCACCTGCACTATGACGTCGCCCTTCCGGGGGTCGAATACCGTCTCGCCCCTGGTGCAGCCGTCCGGGTAGGCCAGCAGGCTTTGCAGGTAGGTCGCCAGCAGCCTCTTGGAGCCCGCCTTGAGCGCCGCCGCCAGCTCCTTCTTCAGCTCCTCGAACACCGTGTTGTAGGCGCTGCGCTGGGAGTAGCCCGTGGCGTCCTCCTCCTTGTCCATCGAGGACAGGAGTATCTGCTCCTCGTAGTCCGGCAGGCCGGAGGCAACGTCCGAGAGGCGCAGGAACACGGTGTTGTGGATGATGTGGAAGAGGGCCGATGGAACAAGGCCCGGCCTCTCCCGCACGGTCCTGCGGTACTTGCGCCGCCGGCTGTTGCGCCCGTCCTCCACCGCGTCGTCGTCGGGCTTGCCGACGGTGACCTCCTCGAAGCCGTACCGCTGAATCCAGCGGTGCTCGTCGGAGCGCCCGAACTCCGAGCGAATCTCCGGCGAAAACCTGTACAGCAGGTGGAAGATGGTCGAGGCGTAGCCGCCGAGCAGGGTTCCCGTCAGGCTGAGGGACTTGCCGCAGGCTTCGGCGAGGACCCCGGCGGCGATGCCCTGGGCCGAGCCGCGAGACTTAAACTCATGCACTTCGTCTCCGATCAGCAGGTCGAAGAAGCCCCGCATGTGGTGCTTCACGTAGTCGCTGAGCGGGTAGCGGGCCGGGCCGGACCTGTCGGCCTGCCAGAGGGGAGAGCCGCAGCCGACGCAGACGTGCTTGCGACGATTCAGGTCGGCGTCGCTCAGAGGCACGCCGTCCTTATCCACCACCTGGGCCGTGCAGGTGGGGCAGCACGGGACCCGGAAGGGCTCGCCGGTCTCTTGCTCCCTGATGAGCCTCCCTCTCGATGTCGCCCACCGGTGTATGACGGCGGGCATCCAGCGGTAGGACAGCTTGGCCTTTTCCCGGCTCATCACCGCGAACAGGGGGCCGGAGCCTATGGAGAACCTGAGCCGCTCCAGGTCGGTGATGGACTCGACGACGGCGGCGCGGACGCCGGGCACGGTCTGCTCGACCTCCCGCTTCCACTTGGGAACCAGGTGAGGCGGGCAGATCACCAGAATCCGCTGGAAGCCCGCCATGTACGCCGCGGCCGCGCCGATGAACGTTTTGCCGGTGCCCATTTCTCCCACGACCGTCGTGCCCCGGTGGACCTTCAGGGAGAGGGCCGCCCCCCTGATGGCGTCGGCCTGCGCCCCCATGGGCTTTCGGAGCAGGCGGGGCAGCACGCCGCCGTTCTCCGATGGCCGGTAGAGAGGCGGATAGGACTCCACCACCCGCTTGGCTATCGCTTCTTTGAATGAGTCTATGAACTCTCCGAGGTTCATGTCGTCCTCCTTTCCTGTCTTGATGTTGTTGCCGGAGGACGACGCCGGAACCCGCCCCGCCGGGGCGTTCTGGTTCCGGCAACGCCCGCGGCGGTTCCCTGAGTGTGTGTCGAATGCCCGCCAGCGGCGGGCCTTATGGATGCGGCCCGTGCGGGCCGTCTGCGAGTCGAAGACGGTCCTGAGCCGCACCGGTGCGGCCGCCCGGGTCTATGCGGCAGCCGCCCGTGGCTGCTTCAGCATGGCAGAGTAGCCCGGCATCAGGACGGGCGTCATCGACAGCCGTCCCGCGCCGTCGTACCCGGCGCGGTAGGCGAACTCCGCCTTCGCGCCCCAGGGCACCCGGCCGCCGATGCGAACGGCGCCGCCCCTGGCGGTGCCGTCGCGCCCGCGAGCGCCGTGCACCACCGTCCCGTGCCGCTCGCCCTTGCTCCAGCCCAGCACCTTCAGCTCGGCGGGCATGACCCGCGTCTCGGCCTTCGTCTTCCTGAACAGCACGGCGTGCAGCTTCTTCAGCACGCCCGCCGAGGGGCTGGCCTTGCCGTTCATGATCTGGGAGAGGTGGGAGGAGCTGATGCCGGCCCGCCGGGCGACCTCGTTCTGGCTGATGCCGTGGGCGTCCATGCGCTCCCACAGGACCTGGGGGTCGACGCAGGCAAGCTCCGCCGATGCGACCGTCGCGTCGGCCTCCAGCGCCGCCTCGACCAGGGACTGCACCCTCACGCCCATGTTCCTGTGGCCGCGAGCCACCTCCGACATGTAGCTGGCGGACACCCCGACCCGCTGGGCCAGGTCCTTCATGCTCATGCCGAGGGCGCGGGCGCGCTCCCGGATGTAGGTGCTCTCTCCGCTCACGACGCTCGACGCGCGGTTGGCGCGCTGCGCCGGTGCGATCTTGGCCGGGCAGTTCAGCGCCGACTCGACGCGAGCCTGCACCTTCACGCCCATGGTCTGGTGGCCCCGGGCCGCCTGGGTCATGTAGCTGTAGGACACCCCAACGCGGTCGGCCAGGTCCTTCATGGTCATGCCCATCTTGCGGGCGCGCTCCCTGATGAAGCTGCTCTCGCCGGTGACCACCTCGCTCCGACGGTAGACGGTCTCCTGTCCGGGGACCTCTCCCAGCACCGCCATGACCTTCTCGCGCATCTTCGGGGTCCACGGCCTGTGCCCGTTCGCAATCTGCGACAGGTAGCTCGCCGACACGTCCATCAGGGCCGCGAGCTCCTTCATGGTGATTCCGCGCCGCCTGGCCGCAGCCCTCAGCTCGGTCTCCTGTCCCGCCCTCTCCGTCGTCTTGTTTCCGGTTGCCGTCGTTGCCGTCGTCATCGGTCCGTCCTCCTTCTTTCTGTGTTGTGTCTGCCTCTGACGTGAAGCCCGCTTGCGGGGCAAAGAAGAAGGGCCGTCCCCCGGACGGGAGACGGCCCTGTGAAACCGTGTGTCTGAGATGTCCTAATCGATGGCCGCCTCCTTTCCCTTGTCTGACCCGTGCCGGGCATCCGTGGCGCGGGCTGTGCTTGATGGGACCGGTTGACGCTGGACGCACTCCGGCCACGGTCGGATGCCTGACGCGGGAGACGGAGCGGGGGTATAGAAGACGCAGTTCGCCCACGGTCTTATTCGCGGGGAATCGGACTCAGGGGGAGCTGCTATGCGGGAAGCGGCCGGCCTACGACTTCAACGCAGGACGGCGCATCGGGAAGAAAGACGCAGCTTGGTCCGGGGTGGAGAGAGTCGACGTTGGGGGAAGCTGCAAGACGTGAAGCGGCCAGCCTGCTTGCTACCGCAGACCGGCGCGTGTCGAAGGAGCGGCCCGGCTGCGTGCCAGCCGTCCCGCAGGTCATGAGGAGCCGACCGGAGCGACAGACGCACTCCGACCTGCATGTCGAGGACGACGCGCGGGGAGCGCTCCGTCCCTGGCGTCCAAACGGAAGGAGCGATCAACTCCAGCCGCCAGACCTGGTTGTCCGGCGGGCGAAGCGATCAACCCCGACCCGCCAGACGGTTGCCCGACGACCGGAGGAATCAGCTCCAGCCGCCGGACGTGTCCAGGGGGAGAAGCGCTAATCACTCCAACCCTCTGGACTGGACCGGGGAAGGAGGGCTTGTCACTCCAACCACCGGCCCGCGTGTCATCGCCGGTGTAAGAATGACCCACTATCGCCGGAATGGAATTGACCCACCCCTTAGCGGGAGGCACCTTAGGTGTCGGGAGGAATCTCGACCTGGAGGTGCCGAACAGATTGCTAAGAGGAGGGACAGTGAAAGAGATATACGAGATGAGTGGGTCTGGACGGTCGATCAGGGAGATCGCGCGGGAGCTGGGTGTATCGAGGAACTCGGTGCGCAAGTATCTGAGGTCTTCTGGAGTGCCGAAGGAGGAGCCGCGGCGCAGGCGGCCATCGAAGCTGGACCCGTACACCGATCACATCGACGCTCGCCTGTCTGAGGGCTTGGACAACTGCGTGGTGTTGCTGCGTGAGCTGCGGGCCCTTGGGTACAGCGGCGGCTACACGATCCTGAAGGACTACGTTCAGCCTCGCCGTCGCCGGCGGCAGCCTCAGGCGACTATGAGGTTCGATACGGGTCCCGGCGAGCAGGCACAGGTCGATTGGGGAAGCCTGGCCTACATCGCCGAGGACGGCCGCAAGCGTAGGGTGTGGGCGTTCGTGATGGTGCTGAGCTGGTCGCGTGCGATCTACGTGGAGTTCGTACGCCGGGCTGACGTCGCGACCTTCATGCGCTGTCACGTCAATGCGTTCGAGTACTTCGGCGGCGTGCCTCGCCGGTGCCTGTACGACAACGCGAAGGTGGTGGTGTTGGGACGCGACGTCGACGGTCGCCCGGATTGGAACAGCCGGATGCTGGACTTGTCGTTGCGCGTGGGCTTTGAGATGAGGTTGTGCCGGCCGTACCGTGCGCAGACGAAGGGGAAGGTTGAGAGCGGGGTCAAGTACGTTCGCCGCAACCTTTGGCCCACTGTCCGGTTCAGCGACGACGCGGAGATGAACAGGCAGGGCATGGAGTGGTGTGAGACGGTGGCCAATGAGCGGGTGCATGGGACAACGAAGCGTCGGCCGAAGGCACTGCTCGAGGAGGAGCGGTCGCACATGGAGGCTCTGCCTGAGCGGTCCGGTCTGGCGCCGTACCTTCGAGAGGAGCGGAAGGTGGGGCGCGACGGGTACGTGCATTGGGATGGCGCGTGGTACGGGGTGCCATGGATCTGGGCAGGCCGGACAGTGCAGGTTGGGCTCGGATCGGGGATGGTGGAGATATGGTCGGACTCAGACCGGCTGGCGGTGCATCCGAGGGCGCACAGGCGAGGGCAGCGGTTGACCTTGCCTGGTCAGTGGTCAGGGATGGTCGACGGTGACGATAGCCCCCGGAGGGAGGCCGTAGCGGTCCAGGTGTCGGCCGGTCAGGTGGAGCGGCGGTCGCTTGAGGTGTACGAGATGGTGGCTTCAGGGGGTGTGCGATGATCGCCCTGGAGCAGGCCCGGCAGTACATGGAGAGCCTGGGACTGACCGAGGCTGTCGAGGTGCTCGACAGCAGACTCGACGCTGCCGCCACAAAGCAGATGCCGTACCCCGACATGCTGGCGGACCTGCTGGGTGTCGAGGTGTCGGCCCGGAGGGAGCGATACCTGACCACCAGGACGCGGATGGCCCACCTGCCCTTCCGGCGCACCTTGGAGCAGTTCGACTTCGCCTTCCAGCCCTCCATCGACGAGCGCCAGGTCAAGGAGCTTGCAACGCTGGCCTTCGTGTCAGAGGCGACCAACCTCCTGCTGTTGGGCCCCCCGGGAGTGGGCAAGACACACCTGGCAGTGGCGCTGGCCCTGCGGTCCATCGAGAACGGGTACGGGGCTTACTTCGCGCGTGCCTACGACCTGATGGAAGACCTCAGGAAGGCCCGGGCCGAGCACCGGCTGGACCGGCGCATGAGGGTCTACCTGGCGCCCAAGGTGCTCATCGTCGACGAGTTCGGCATCTGGCCCTACGATCGTGAATCCGCCACTGCCTTCTTCAGCCTCGTCTCGGCCAGGTACGAGAGGGGCAGCATCATCCTTACATCCAACAAGGGCTTCGCAGAGTGGGGAGAGCTCCTCGGAGACACTGTGATCGCCACCGCGATCCTCGACCGGCTGCTGCACCACAGCCACGTCCTCAACATCCGAGGCGAAAGCTACAGGCTCAGGGACAAGCGACAGGCAGGTCTGCTGACCTCGCACCAACTGCTCAATCCACAGTCGCAGGAGCACAAATCAGAGGTGGGGGTGGGTCAAAACTAAACCGGCGAGAGTGGGTCAAAAGTAAACCGGCGTTGACAAGCGCTGCCTGCGAAGGACCAGCGTCAACTCCGCATCGGCAGCATTCCCTCTTGGGCGACCGTCTGGAGAGCGAATCATCCGTCGGGTCTGACCCGGGCAAGACAGGGATCGTGCCCCCAGGTTTCTAGGGCGGGAAACCTTGGCGAAAGCCTGAAACTGCACCCATTATCACCTGCCCGACGCCCCCGGGGGGAGGGCCTGCAGGCCCCCTTTCCAAGATTGCCGCCAAAGTGTTCAGAAAAGTTCACAGCGGGCCGGCCGCGTCCGGCGCCCGCTACCACCGCCACAGGCCCCGCGTGACCCTCCTCAGAATCTCCCGCCACCGCAGCGCCCTCCGCGTGTCGGAGAGCGCTGTCCTGCGCCAGTTGACCTGTCCTTCCCGTGCAAAGTCACGCAGCGGGTACGTCTCCGGCGGCAGAGTCATGCCGTGGTCTTCGAGCAGGGCCAGCTCCACCGTCAGCAGCCGCTCCCGGGACGTAAGCCACGACAGGCCCCCGCGCCGGTTGGGGTGCGTCTCCTTCAGCTCCCGCCACTCGGCGACCAGGGACCACGCCTCGCCGAACACCTCCTCGTCGTCATCGGCCGGCTCACGGGTCACCAGGTCGGGGAACTCGCGCCGCAGCCTAGTCTTCCCCTTCGGCTCCCCGGATGCGCTTGACGCATCCGCATCGCCCTCACCGGTCCCGCCCGACTCGAGCCGCGCCAGCCGCCGGCCGTGCTCGTCCCCGAGCGCCTTCACGTCGCCCCGGACGGCAGAGAGGCCCTTGCTCATGTCCCTGCCCAGGGACTCGACCTTATTCTCCACCTCCTTCACCCGGTCCTCCAGCTCGTCGTTGCGCTCTCGCTGCTCTGCCGCAGGGGAGCCGCCGCCCTCCAGCAGCGCCTTCTCCAGCGCATTGCGCATCCGCCTGGACAGCCTGCCGCGCTCCATGCTGGCGGCCAGCGTCCTGTGGTCCACGTCCAGCGCCTCCGCCGCCTTCATCACGCCCTTGTCCCGCACCAGCTCGCTCAACAGGGCCATCAGCCTCATGTGGTGCATGTCCTGGACGCTCCGGCTCTTCTCGAACACCGGCTCCCTCGATCTCATCGCTCATCCCTCCTCACTTGCAGAAATGCAACTTTCACGCCTGTCGATGCAAGTCACTCCCGGCTCCGGCCACTTGCAAAAACGCAGCCGCACACTACGGCAGATGCAACCGCTCACCAGAACGCGCCCTTCAGACGAAGTGTTCACTGTTCACGTCCTGTAGGGGGTGATTTACCCCCGTTTCAGCTTGCCCACGACCCGACTTGCATTTTTGCCACTAGGGTCATTTCTCTGTACACCCCAATGACATCACGGAAGGGGCCGTCTGCATAAGGGCCTATAGGCCCCCTCATGTGAGCGCCCCTATAGGTAGTTATGCACCGCGTTTGAGTTGTTCACACTCCCCTGCGACACCACAAATCGCAGGGAGGTGAACGAGTTGGCCCTCAGATCGAAAGCCCGGTCCTTCAGACGCCTTTTGCCCCTGGCATCCGCGCTGCTTTTAGCGGCGCTGCTTGCGATACCCGCGAGCAACACCGCCCTCGCCCAGGCCCCGCCCGGCGATGAACTGACCCTGGTCAACGCCGACCGGGAGTTCGTGGAGCGAAAGGGCAAGGGCCAGTTCGTCGCCCGCCCCATCTTCGACCGGGAGATAACGACCCTCCATTACGGCGTCCGCGACGCGGACACGGGGGACTGGATCACCGCCATGTACAGCATCCGGGGCGGTGAGAAGAAGCGCAGCGACGGGTGGGAATACAGCTGGGAGTACCCCAAGCTGGACGAGCAGCCGGACCTCGACAAGGACAGGGCGTACCTGCTGGTCATGCTGGCTGTCGCCGAGGACGGCAAGCGGGGCGAGTTCTACGCCGTCATCCCCATCCACCAGCCGGGACGCATCTGGGACAAGATTCTCTCCGCCCTCAACCCCGGACGCTGGGCTAGGGCCTTCGCGGGCTGGCTCATCGAGGGGACCCACGGGACCCTCTGCGGAGTTGTCGAGCGGGCGTCGGGCGAGGACGCCGACAACTGCCGGGGTGGGGGCTAACCGATGAGCGACATCCTCACCGGCACCCCTCCCGATTTGACCTACGCCCACGACATCGTGCGCCAGGCGTGGATGGTCGTCTGGGCCGTCACCTCCGGCGCGCTGGTGGTGATCCTCGGCTGGATGGGCCTCACGCTGGTCATGTCCGAGCACCTAGGACGGCAGCAGGCGGGATGGCGGGAGATGATTCCCCGGCTCGTGTTGGGCCTGGTCGCCGCCGCGTCGTCCCTGTGGTGGTGCGCCCTGGTCCTCGACGTGGCCGACGCCGTGTCCGGCTTCGTCGCCGCCTCATTGAACGTCACGGCGGGCGACATGCTCCGCTCCACCCTGAAGACGCTGCTGACGGCGGTGCAGGCGGGGAGCGTGGGCATGGCCCTGCTGCTGGCCGTCCTCTATCTCGTCTACGGATTCTTCGTCCTCTACGTCATCGTGCAGATGGTGCTGCGCCTCGCGTTGATAGACGTGCTGCTGGCCCTGGCCCCCATCGCGCTGGGGCTGTGGATTCTGCCGCACACGGCGGGATGGGGCCGCCACTGGCTCAGGCTGTTCATGACAACCACCTTTCAGCAGGCCATTCAGCTCATCGCGCTTGCGATGGGGTTCGCCTTCCTGAACGAGGTGGCCGCCATCGCCGCCTTCGAGCCGGTGCAGGACCTGATCTGGAAGCTGCTCATGTCCCTCGCCTTCATCTACATGGCGACCAGGGTGCCGAGCCTCCTGGGGAACGCCGGGACCTTCGATAGCTGGCTCTCGATGCTCTATTTCGGGATGAACCTACCCGCTTCGATGGTGCGCTCGGCCAGGGTCCTCGGACTGATGGCGGGCGGCGCGGCGGGAGGGCCGGGAGGCGCCGCCGTGGGAGCGATGGCCGCCAGCGCGGGTCTGTCGGCTGCGGCGGGCGGCATCAGCTCGGCGGCTTCGATGGCTACCCCCTCCGCAGGGGGAGGAGGCGGCGGAGCGCCAAGGAGCAGTGGCGAGTAGCCGCAATGACGACAACCCAACAGGCGCAGGCCGGACGCCGCGCCGAACGACACCAGACCGGAGGCGAGAGATGTGCAGGTAGCGGAGCTTGGAGACACCGACCGATAGAGACGAGGGGAAGGCTCGAAATCAGAGAGGAGAGAGAGGAATGGAACAACTGACGCAGACCATATCGAACCTGGTGGGAATCGGGCTGGGCGTGGTGGGAGCGGTGGGCGTCGGCTTCTTCATCTACGGCGCGTACCTGTACCTGACCGCCAGCGGAGCGCCGCACCAGATGGAAAGAGGCAAGAGCGCAATGATGACCGCCCTCGCGGGCGTCGTCCTGGCCCTGGTCGCCTACGGAGTCGTGGAACTGGTGATGAACGCCGTCGTGGACCCGGTGGTTGACGTCGACCTGCCGGAGCCGACACCCGCGCCGGACGATGCCAGCAGCAGCGAATAGGCGGACGTGAGGAAAGAGAGGAAGACATGAGAGAACACGAGGTACCGACACACGTCCAGGCCGAGGACCGGGTGCTGCTGGGGTTCACGTTCACCCAGATCGTGGCCGTCGTGGCGGTGTGCGCCCTGTCCTACGGGGCCTACCGCTACGCCCCCGTCGGCCCGTCCGAGGTGAGGATGGCGATTGCCGTCGTCTTCGGGCTGGCCGGGATAGTGATGGTGGTCGGAAAGATAGGCGGTCGGCGGCTGCCCCTGGTGGCCGCCGACCTGCTCAAGTACCGGCTGGGGGCGCGGGTCTACTCAGGCCCCGTGTCCCAACTGGTCAGGAGCGAGGCTCCGGCTCCCCCGCAGGCCGCCGACAAGAGCGGTCCCGGCCCGCTGAGCCTCATGGCGAAGCGCGCAGGGCGGGCGCTGGGAAAGCTGCGCAAGAGGAATCGCAAACACAGGGAACGCCGCAACGGGCGGATGCGCTGGTTCGGCAAGCGCAGGGGGAAGGACGGAGGGAACGGCAAGGGCCGCGACCACCGGACCGAGACCCTGGAGAGCGCCCGGAGGAGGCCCCGCAAGGGGTTCCTGTCCCTGGCCGTCGTCGCCCTTCTCGCGGCGGCTTTCGTCACCGTGCCGCAGGTAGTCCTCGCGGACGGCCACGAGGACGACGAGCGGTGGCGGGACGAGATCGAGTTCGAGCTGGCCGAGCCGGTGGAGGGACGGCGCATCTTCGTCGAGGGGCTCACCGTCTCCGGCGACCGCGCCGCCGTCACCCTCCGGGCCGCAACGGACATGGACATCCGCGTCCGCGCCTTCGGCGGAAGCCAGGGAACGGCCCTGCGCTTCTGGGGGTCGGCCAGTTTGGTAGAGGGAGAGCGCATCGACTACTCGCTCCCCCTCAACGGACCCGTCCCGTCCTTCACCGTGTCCTGGGAGGACACCCTCGGACAGGCAGGGGCCATCACCGTCGAATCCGAGCAGATCCCGTACCCGCTCCCAGAGGTCGAGGGCGAACTGTGCGACCTGAGAGTTGCGTCCCTGGGCTGGAGGCCCGGAGCGGTCAGCGGAGTCATCGAGTCCGAGTGCGTGACGACCATCGAGCACCCGGTGGAGCTTCAGACGGTAGCCGGGCACGAGAGCGTCACCCAGACGACCATCATGGAGGCCGGGGTGACGGCCATCTCCGGGACTATCGACGCAACCATCGGCGCGTCGGTCGCCAGCGTCGCATTCGTCCCCAACGGCGAAACCCGCTTCCGGCTCAGCGTGCCGACCGGCGAGGCGATTCACGACGTAACGCTGGACGCCAGCCTTGAGGCGAGCCTGAGCATCCCCATTCCGCCGCTGACCTTGCTCACGCACCACCCGGAGCGGACGGAGCAGGTCACAAAGACGGTGCAGCTGCATAGCCCGGGGGACAGCGATTCCGACACCCAGACGGCGACGGCCGCCTGCGAGGACGGCACGACGGAGACCGTCACCGCGACGGCCTACGCCCACGTCCCCAGCGCCACCATCACGAGAGCGGTGACGGTGGACGTCCTGCACAAGGAGCACGTCAAGGCCGAGGTCGTGGAGCGCGAGCCGCTCACACGCACCCGCGAGGAGAGCATGGCCCTAGCGCCGTCCGGTGTGGGGTCCGACGACCCATTCGTCGCCCTGGCCCTGCCGGAGCCGGAACCCGAAGACCCGCCCACCGAGCAGGAGCCCGCGAACGGGCTGCGCGAGTGGTTCGAACGCCTCGGATGGGAGTGGCCTTGGTGAGGCGCTTCCTGGCGGCAATCCTTCTGGCCGGGGCTGCGCTGGTCTTCACCGGCGCGGCCCCGGACGAGGAGCAGGCCATGCTCGACGCCTTCGACAAGGTGCTCACGGCGATGGCATACGCCGCCGCCGGACTCGCCGTATTCGCCATCGTCTGGGCGGGCTTCGTCCTGATGGCCGAGGGCAGCGAGGAGCGCGGTGGCAGGGCGAAGTCAGCCGTCGTCCTGGCGGTGGTCGGCCTGGTCCTGGTGCTGTCGGCCAAGGGCGTCGCCGCCCTGCTGAAGCACGGACTCCTCCCATCCATCCCAACCCCATAGAGATAAGGAATCTACCAAGTTGAAGAATCTGCTTGAACGAATCACGAAGCGAGGAACGGGGACTCCGCCGGGGGAATCTGTCGCAGAGCAAGCCCCATCCGCTGACAACCCTGAGACCCCTCCGAAACTCCCGCCCGAGCTGCCCCTGTTCTTCATGCTCTCGCACCTGGAGGACGACGGCCCCGTCCGCCTGGACGGGGTGAGGCTGGGCGTGTGCGAGGTGATGGGCCTTGAGATCGACGAGCCGAAGCTGGGGGCCTTCGCCGGGGCGCTCAACGCCCTGGACTTCCCGGCGCAGCTGCTCATAAGGCAGCACCCGCCGCGCCTGGGCCAGATGCGGGAGAAGCTACAAGAGGCCCAGCCGGACGACCTTCCCCCGCAGACGAGGGGCGCCGCCGAATCGCTTGGGCGTCTGCTCACCGAACTTCAGACGCGCGACGGCATCCTCGACCGGCGCTTCTATGCCGTGTGCGAGCACGCCCGCGTCGACGACCTGCGCGGCCTGCTGGCGAGGGCCGGGCTGTCCGTCCACCCCCTGAGAGGACGACAGCTTCGCATGTTCCTCGTCTCCGCCGCCCTCGGCGGCTCGCCCGCCGAGTTCGACGGGGAGACGACCGTCGAGGTCGAGGTCAGACGCCGGGAGATGCGCGTCGGAGGCCGCCTCGTCCGCTCCCTGCACCTGGGCAAGTGGCCCCGGTCGCTGGCACCCGGCTTCCTGCAAGGGCTGATGGCGGCAGGAGCGCCGATGGACCTGTCCGTCCACGTCGGCCCCATACCCGCTGAGCAGGCGGCCAGGACGCTGGAGTGGCAGAAGGTGCGCTTCGAGTCGGCGCAGAGTCTGTCGCTGAAGCGCGGGCGCACGATGTCCCCCGAGGCGGAGATCGCCCTGGAGGACATCACACGGCTCAGGGACGAGGTGCAGCGAGGACGGGAGAGGCTGTTTCACACGTCCCTGTCCGTGACCCTTCACGCGAAGGACGCCGACGCCCTCAAGGAGATGACCCAGCGGGCGAAGGCCCACTTCGCCGCCACCCTGGGCAAGCTCGACAACCTTGCGTTCCGGCAGAGGGAGGGGCTGCTCTCGACCCTGCCCCTGGCCCTCAATGCCGTGGCCGAATGGCGCAGCCTGGACACGTCCAGCATCGCCCGTCTCTTCCCATTCTCGCCGCCCGACCTGGACACCCGGAGCGGAACCCTCTACGGCATCGACATGCGCGCCTGCTCCCCGGTGGTCTACGACCCCTGGGACGGAACGCACCTGAATGCGAATACGGCGGTGCTGGCACGGTCGGGAAGCGGCAAGAGCTTCGCCACCAAGCTCGGCGTGCTCAGGGGTTTGACGAGAGGCATCACGGCCTACGTCATCGACCCGGAGGGCGAATACGCGGACATGGCGAGAGCAGCCGGAGGTAGGGTGCTGTCCCCCGGCGTCCCCGGCGAGGGGATGAACCCCTTTGTCATAGACAAGGGCGACTCCGAGGAGATGCTCCAGCGCATCGGCAGTCTCCGTCGCCTGATTGAAGTCATGGTGGGGGAGAGCCTCGGCGCAGAGCGCCGGGCATCCCTCGACCACGCCCTGGCGGGCTACTACGCCCGGCCCCGCGAGCGCACCGGCTTCCGCGACTTCTATTCGTATCTGCAAGAGAGCGAGGCGGGAGACCCCGATCTCGCAAGGCTGCTCCGGCCCTTCGCCACCGGCAGCCTCCGGCATCTTCTGTCCGACGAGGGCGACGACCTGCTCTCCAACGAGGCGCTGGTGACAGTCTTCGACCTGCGGCTGCTCGAACCGGAGCTGCGTCCCGCCGCCGCGATGGTCTGCACCGAGACGGTGTGGGCCGCCGCCGCCCAGGACCCCAAGCCGAGGCTTCTGGTGGTGGACGAGGTGTGGTCGATCATGCAGCACCCCGAAGGGGCCGCCTTCATGGTGTCCATGGCAAAGCGCGCCCGCAAGCACCGGCTGGGACTCCAGTTCATCACCCAAGACGTGCAGGACCTCCTCTCCGAGGACTCCTCTCGCACCATCACCGGCCATTCGGGAAGGGCACTACTACAGAACGCCGCCTTCAAGTTGCTCTTGCAGCAGGACGCCGCCGCCATAAGCACCGTGGGCGACGCCTTCGACCTGCCCGAGGACCTCCAGCGTTGGCTGCTGTCATGCCCGCGTGGGGACGGCCTCCTGCTCGCCAGGGGCAACCGTTTCCCCGTCCGCATCGAGGCCACCCCTGAAGAGACCGAGGTAATCGAGTGGCGGCCGGGCCAGCACGGGCGCACCGGCGATAGCGCAACGACGGACACGTAGAGAACCCCAATAGAGGAGGAGTAGACCATTGAAGCTGAACCCGAAGAACATCCTGTTTGGAGACGAAGACGACAGGGGGCCGGTCCTGCTGGCGGTGACGCCGCCCAGGACCGGGGAGCGCACCCTGCTTGGCGTGGAGAACCTGCTCCAGTCCATCGCCGTGCCGGAGTCCTTCTCCCTGGAGTTGGCCGGAGACGCCGACGGCGTGACCCTCATGGCCCGCTGCCTCGACGGGGAGGTGGTGCGAAGCCAGCTCTCGGCCCACTACCCCCAGGCCCGCATACGGGAGGTCTCGGAAGAGGAAGACCCCCTGCGCCTCGACGAGGACGAGCAGGCGTGGAGCATGACCCTTAGGGCCGACGGCCCCGAGTACGTCCCCCTGCGCACCTTCCGCGACGACGACCTGCTCGACCCCGGCTCCGACCCCCTCATAGCCCTGCTCGGCGCTCTCACGGCCCTTCGGCCTGGAGAGCGCACCGTGGCGCGACTCCTGCTGCGCTCCCTGGGCCCCGACTGGTCGCAGCCCCACCTCGAAAAGGCCCACAGGAGGCCGGGCATGGAGCCGAGGGAGCCCTCCTACACCTACCAGACCAAGCCCCTGCAGATGGACGGCGTAACGATGGCCGTGCTGGGCATCGGGGCACTGGCAGCCCTCAAGGGCTACCTGTGGGTGCAGGACGGCGAGATATGGAAGGCGGCGCTACTTGGCACCGGAACCGCCCTGGGGCTGGCCGTGGGCGGCTGGGCGTGGCACCGCTGGAAGAAGGCCCGCAGGCGCGTCGAGGACCCGCTGCTCATACGTGAAAAGGTCTCGCGCATCGCCTTCGACGCCGAGCTACAGGTGGTCGCCGTCCTGCCCGCCGACACGGGGGCGCAGAGGGCCGCCGAGCTGCTTGAGCCTGTGACAGCCGCCTACCGCCACTTCGACAACCCCGCAGGCGCCCGGTTCAAGGTCGGCCGGGTCCGGCCCGCCGCGCCCGACCCGGACACGATGCACCCGGCAGGCCCGGGACTCTTCGGCAGGAGGAGCGTCTTGGGAGTCCGCGAGGTCGCCTGCCTTTGGCACCCGCCTGGAGCGGGAGACGAGACGCCCCTGGTGGAACGCTCCGGCGCCAGGGGGCTCAGCCCCTCGGCCAGGGGCGTCAGGGGAGGTGCGCTGGTGGGAGACACCACGGCGGGCAAGCCCATGCCCATCCGCTTCCCCGACGACCTGCTCCGCCGCCACCACCTCTACGTCGCACGCACCCGCATGGGCAAGTCCACGCTCATGCACCACGTCGTCGCCCACAAGATGCGGGAGAAGGCCGAGGGCAGGGACGACGACGCCATCGTCGTCATCGACCCCCACACCGACCTGGTGGAGGGGCTGATGGAGCACGTCCCGGAGTCCCTCATCGACCGGGTGCGGCTCATAGACCTGTCCGACGGGTCACGCTCCCCCGGCATCAACCTGCTGGACACCCGCATCTTCTCAGACCGGGACCGCACCGCCGACTCGGTGGTGCGCGTGGCCAGGGGCCTTTGGGAGCAGTGGGGACCGAGGATGCAGTCCATCCTCGAACAGACGGTCAAGACCCTCCACGAGGCCAACGAGCACCCCACCACCGACGCCGACGAGCAGCACACCATCCTCGACGGGCTGCGGTTGCTGTCCAACGACCCGTTCCGCAACGCCGTCCTCGCCAAGGTCAACGACCCGTATCTCCTTGAGTGGTGGGTAAGGGACTTCGGGAGCTGGCACCGCCAGTACCGGGCGGAGGCCCTGGCGCCGGTGCAGACGCGACTCTCCTACTACGCATCGTCGAAGCGAGCGCGGGCCATCCTGGGCCAGCGCCGCTCCACCATCGACCTGCGCCGCACCATCCTCGACGGCGGAGTCCTGCTGGTCTCCACCGCACAGGGCGTCGTGGGAAGGGACGTGGCCGCCCTGGTGGGCGCGTCCCTCCTCAACCTCGTGGACGCCGTGATACGGGAGCAGGGCGGCACGACCCTCCAGCAGAGGCGCGGCGCGCTGGTGGTCGTGGACGAGATGCAGTCCATGCCCGGCGTGGACTACGAGTCGATGCTCAGTGAGCTAGGCAAGTTCGGCGCGTCCTTCATCCTGGCGACCCAGAGCCTCGCCAAGCTCGACGACCTCTCCCGGACGATGCGGGACACCCTCCTGGCCAACGTGGGCTGCCTCGCCGTCTTCCAAGTGGCCGGGACCGACGCACGCCACCTGGTGTGGGAGCTGGGCAAGGACCGGGTGACCGAGGACGACATCGTGTCGCTCCCCGTGCACAACTGCTACGTCCGCTCCACCGTCGGCATCGAGCGGATGCCCACCTTCTCCATGATGGTCAGAAAGCCGGAGCCGGGAGACCCCTCCGTAGCATCCCGCATCCGCCTGGGGACGTCCGCATACACCGTCTCGGCCCGGCAGATCGAGTACGCAGACGCCGAGGGCCACCGGAAGGTGGACGAGTACCGGAAGGGCGTCGAGGACATCAGGGACCGCAGGGAACCCGCTTCCGATGGCAAGCGGAACGCCAGCGCCGGGGAGCAAGGCCGATGAGGCCCCGCGAGTGCGAGGCGGAGATGCTCCGCCGGCTGGCGTGGACACCCCTCCTCGACCGGCTGGAGATGGTCTGCGTCACCGGCTGGTCAAGGCCGGCCGTCTACGAGGCCGTCCGCAGGATGGAGGAGGACGGGCTCATCGCCTCCTTCCCCCACGCGGCCGACCTGGTCCCACCGACCCGCCGCTACTTCCTCACCGCCGAGGGGCTGGAACGGCTGGCATGGGACGAGGGCGCGACCGTGGACGAACTCCTGCGCTCCCGCCCCGTCTCGGCCCAGTGGCGGCACATCCTCATGGAGAGGCTCGACGCCGTGGCCTCCATATACCGGCTGGCCTCCACCGTCGCCAACGTCGCCTGCCCCGTTCGCCTGCGCCTGTACCGGGCCAACCCCCTGGACGCCGTTCTGATGCTTCCCGACCGGAGGACCGTCGGCGTCGTCAGGCAGGGACCCGCAGCCGACCGCTCGGCCTTCTCCAAGCGCCTGTGGCGGCTTGGCGAGGGGCCGCTCCCCGCCGCCGTCCTCGTCCTCATGTCAGACGACGTGCGGCTGAGGCACGCCCGGAGGACGCTGGCCCGCACGCCGGTCAACGCCTTCCTTGCCCTGGAGCGCGACGGGGTGCTGGCCGGTTCCCACGCCCCCGTGTGGCGTCCCACCTCCGGCAGCGCCGACCTGGACCTGCGATACGTCCTGGAGCGGATGCCCGGCGGAGGCGAGCTTCCCTGGGAGCCACCCTTATCGCGGGCCACCGTACCGGGGGACATCGCCCCCGACGCCGACCACGCGCTGCCCACCATTTTGAAGCCCGCCGAGAAGCGCGCCCTCGACCTGGTCGCCGACTGGCCCTGGATATCGCGGAGGGACATGGCGGGCCTGATGACGGTCTCGGAGGTCCGCGTCTCCCAGCTCGCCATCCCCCTGGAGGCGTTCGGACTGGTGACCCGCTCGGCGGCGGCCAACGGACGCCTGGCCCTCACCGACCGAGGGCTGGGGGCGCTGGCCCGAAGGGACCGCGCATCGGTGGCGGTGACCCGCAGGCGGTGGAGCGTCTCGCCTATCGACCCCGAAGGCCCCGACGACTGGCGCAACGTCTCAGGCGGCAGGAGCAGGCAGCTTCTGAGGAACATCGACCACACCGCCGCCGTCCACGCCTTCATAGCGGCCCTGGCCGGCGAGTGCCACGCCCTGGGATGGGACATGGCGCAAATCGACCCGCCCCACCGGGCGACGCGGCGCTTCCGACACGGCGAAACGGTGCGCTCCGTCAACCCCGATGCCTTTGGCGTCCTGCGCAGAGGCCCCGTCACCTGGCCCTTCTTCCTGGAGTGGGAGCGAAGGGCCGTGCGGCCCACAACCATGGCGGAGCGGCTCGCCCCCTACCTGCGCTACTACTCCTCCCACCGGCCCACCGACGACCACGGAACGAGGCCCCACGTCCTCATCGTCTTCGACGACGACCTGGCCGCCACCCACTTCCTGGGAATGGCCCACGAGAAGGCCGAGCGGAGCGGCGTGACGGTGCCCCTGTGGGTCTCCCACGGGGAGGCCGTGGAGGAGCTGGGGCCGCTGGGACGGGCATGGCGCACCCCCGGCGACTGGGAGCCCGCCCACCTACCCATGAGCAGGTGAACGACGACTGAAAACGGAGGAGAGCGCGAGCCTCTGCGCCTCCCTTTCCCCATAGGAGAACGAAAGGATATGAGTCAACACACTGGCGAATCGAGCGGCCCCCGGAGGCGTCCAGGACGGATCGTCGTCCGGCTGGACACGGCGGCCGTCTGGAGGCGGCTCGCACTAATGAACCGCTCCCAGAGCTGGCTCGCCCGGGAGATCGGGGTCAGCCCCGGCTACGTCTCCATGCTGGTCAACGAAGGGCGTGCACCCTCGGGACGCATCCGCGAACGGATGCTCAAGGCCCTCGGCGTAGACGACTTTAACCAGATCTTCAGATTGGAGGTAGGAGATGACGAACCGTAACCCCGAACCCCGTTTCGACGGGGGTAACGACCGGAGCGGCCTCGGAAGCCGGGTGCTGCCCTACCAGAGCGGCGAGCTGCCCGAGGACTTCCTAGCCCGCCTCAACCGGCTCAAGAGGATCAGCGGCCTCACCTGGAGCGCCTTCTCCCAGGTCATCGGCGTGGACCGCAAGCAGGTGCGCCGCTGGCGCAAGAAGGGCGTCGAGCCCTCCGGGGGCGCTTACCACTCCCTGGCCCGCTTCGCGACCCACATCCCCGGCGGACTGGAGACCCTCCTGGGCGACGGCTTCCAGATGGACCTCTGGGATGAGGAGGACGAGGAGGAGCCGGAGGACGAGGAACAGGAAGAAGAGCGCTAGACCCGACCCACGGAGCCGCCGGCACTCGCCCGGTCCGTCCGCGCCGGCGGCCCATCCGCCAAGCCTACGGCGATATGAAGAACGACGAGAGACAGAAGAAACCCAAGAGGTCCGACGCAGACGCTTCGGAGATCGGCGAGATCAGGGTCCACTACAAGCCCGCCCCCGACTCCAGGGACCGGCTGCGCCGCCTGACCATCCTCCTAGTCAAGTACGCCAGAGAGCACAGGCTGGCCAGGTCGTTTGACGGCCTCCCTTCGAAGGACCCGAACGCCGACGATTACGCCGGGGAGGAAGCCTGATGCCTTTGCCACGAACGCTTACGGTCATCAGCCTGGGCGGGGGCGTGCAGTCCTCCGTCATGGCCCTCATGGCGAGCGAAGAAGCCTTCGACCGCGTTCCTGACTGCGCAATCTTCGCCGACACTCATTGGGAACCGCCAAGCGTCTACGCGCACATCGAGTGGCTCAGGGACCGGCTGAGGTTCCCACTGTACGTCGTCGACAACTGGCGCAGCCTCCGTGAGGACGTGAAGGCCCTCACCAACCACCGCTAGCCGCTCATCGAGGCGGGTATGTCCCGCAGAGACTGCGCCGACTGGTGGGCCGCCCGCTGCGACAGGCCCCTGGAACGCTCGGCCTGCGTCGCCTGCCCCTTTCAGTCCCGCGCGAGGTGGCTGGAGACCAAGCGCAGGTGGCCAGAGCTGTTCGCCGAGGCGGTCGAGATCGACACCAACCTGCGGGATGGGCTGGCCTACGTCAAGGAGCCTTACCTTCACTCCCGACGGATGCCCCTGGCCCAGGTGGTCGCACTCGATGAGGCGCACCTGGGAGCGGGTGGACAGGCCGAGGGTTCGGGAACGAGTGCGAGGGACACTGTGGAGTCTGAGGAACACTGGAAGGTTGTTGAAACACACCTCTCCTCGACTCGTGCCGCTGGGCTATGGAGCGGGGGCACGGACACCGAGCTTATAGCACTTTCGATGTTGCCTTGCTCCCTATTGCAACTATACAATGGTCTGGGAGTCTCAATGAGTTTGTCTAATGGCCGGGTCAGAGTGTCAGCAGCGAGTTTGGGTGAAAGGTGTCTACCTTTGGATCCTCTCAGTTCCACTTAGGACGTAGTTGGCGCTCTCCTGGAGAGAAGGCATATCTCTGGCTGTAACAGACTGTGGACGGACAGGACTCTCAGGTTGAACAAGTATGCGAATATCTAGAATTCGAGTTGAGCATTTTCGTTCACTACGTGAATTTGAGCTGGAACCGAAGGACGGTCCGAACTTGTTGGTGGGGGAGAACAATGCGGGAAAATCCGCACTCCTTGCCGCTTTGCAACGAGCGTTAGGTCGAGCAACTCCGGAGTTCGAGCTTGAGGATTTCTATGTTACAACTGCCTCTGCGACTCCAGCCTCTCTACCTACTATAGTAATTGATGTAGAAATAAGACCCGCAATCGGAGCAAAATTTAGCACCAATTTCTCTACAGAATTCGTCAATGAGATCACATTAGACACGGAAGGTGAAACACTGCTCACATTTCGCACTCAGGCACACTACGATCAGACCGAGGAGCGCATCGTCACCGAGTATTCTTCCGTGAGAGCTGACGGTTCGTCTCGCCAGATGTCATCGGCAAAACGATTTGTTCTAAGGGGCTATGTCCCCTTCTATCTGGTCGACGCCTTCCGAGATACGGTTAGAGATGTCCAGAACCGCCGAGGGTTCTGGGGACGCATTGTTAATTCGATAACTCTCGACCCTACTACTGTAGCGTCAATACAAAGCAGCGTCCAATCTATCAATCAGTCCATATTGAACGCGGCTCCCAGAATCGGGGAAATCGAGAATCGCCTGAGGGAAATCGGTAGTGCCATTCCAACCGCAACTCCCCCGGACGACATTGCGATCAGCCCCATTACCGTCGATCCCTCAGGGATACTACGCAACCTAGATGTCAACTTGCGGACGGAAACGGGTCCGAGGGGTTTTTCTCTGTCCAGACACGGGGAAGGCACCAGAAGCGTTGCTCACCTTGCCATCTTCAGAGCATTCATCGACTTACTGGCGCGAGAGGAGAACGATAATCTCGAGGCCACTCCTGTTTTGGGTATCGAGGAACCCGAAGTTCACTTACACCCTCACGCTATTCGAGCCTTGGGCACTATGCTAACGACCCCACCAAGGCAAATGTTCTTAACGACGCACTCACCTGAACTTGCACGGTCGGTCGACCTGACGTCGATTCAGGTACTGAGAAGGAGTCCCACGGGAACGGAACGAAGGGCCGTGCCAGGGCTCGTTGGCGGCAATCCACTACTCGACGATAGAGACCAGCTCAAGTTGGAAGTCGCACTTCGGTCGGGTGCAACGGAGATTCTGTTCAGCCGAGCGACCATATTGTGTGAAGGGCCGTCCGAAGTGCAAGCATATCCGTTCTTCGCCTCCGCCCTTGACATTGACATGGACAGGCTCAGCCTTTCCTTGGTGCCCGTAGACGGGTCGTATTTCTTCCACCTCCTTAGGATCTTGGCCGACGACGCACTTCGCATACCCTGGGTCATATCGGCGGATGGAGACTCGCTTGGACAACTGGCCAGTCAGCTAGTAAAACTAGAAAGAGTGACAAACGCTGAGATGCAAGGTGCGGAACATATGGGTACCACGGAAACAGCAATTCTGAGACCTAATGATGTCTTTACATTGCCCAACGGTTACAATCTAGAAGAAGCATTAATCCGAGGTGGTGCAACTGTCGAATATGAAACGGCAATTGCCAATCATATTGGCCCCAATACTCTGAGCAATTTCTGTACGTCGACAGGCATGGCTGGTGCCTCCCTGGAGGATCAATTGGTAGCATTTATGAAGGGCAATACTGGAAGGAAATGGAAAGTGCTCTTCGCGGGAATTGTCGCTGAACAAATCACTCAGGGCGGAGATGATGCCAGTCGAATACCGGCTACTATAGTCGACGCTCTACAATTAGCCAAGAGCTACGCGACGGGAACCTCCACAAAGGCTTTCTGATAATGACGACCACAAAGAACCTATTGCCTGGTGATGGCCTGACTCCTGCGGAGCAGCCTCTTGCTAGAGGAGCATATATCGTGCTAGCTGGTCCTGGGACAGGTAAGACCACTTTGCTGACCGACCGCGCGCTCTATGTTATTAACTCAACGCCAGATGAGCGATCCAAGATTCTAGCCCTAACATTCACGAACCGGGCAGCGGCGGAAATGCGCAGCCGGCTGCGTCTCCACGGGGATCATTTTGATTCGAGACTATTCATAGGCACATTCCATAGCTTTGCCACACAGGTGCTCAGATCTCATGGCGATGCAATCGGGTTGGACACTGATTTCGTCATCTTTGACCAAGCTGACCAAAGGGCGGTTCTAGAAGAACTACGGGACGACGGAGAGTTAGGCGAAGGCATAAACGTCGGCAGTGTCGTCACTGCTTTCTCTAGGCTCAAGAGCCGTGGGGTTTCTTTCTCACATCCTCAATCCGACGGAGGATCACACGGGTTTGAAAGTCTTGCTCTTATCCATGACAAGTACCGCGTCCGGTTGAGAAGGTCAAACGCCCTAGACTTCGGCGACCTGATAACGGAATGTCTGAGGCTTTTTTCCGAAAAGCCTGGCTTTCGCGACCTTTATCGTATTGCGTACCCCTACGTGTTAGTTGATGAGTTTCAGGACACTACTCCAGCCCAATTTGAGCTGCTGAGAGAACTCGTCGACCCTGATGCGGCGAATGTGTTCGCTGTGGCGGATGAAGACCAGTTGATCTTTGAGTGGAACGAGGCGAGGCTGGAAACTCTGAACCTATATCTCGAACAGTTTAAGGCGGAAGTAACGTATTCGACTGTGAGCCACAGATGTCCACCAGCCGTGGTTGACGCTGCCAATGCGGTGATCGCCAACAATCGGCTAAGACTACAGACCAAGCCAGCTATACAGACCAATCTGCGGAAGCGTGGAACCATATTCGTTCACGAGGCCGAGGACGAGGAAGCGGAAGCAGGCTTTGTGGCGAGCAAGATAGATGAGTTGCGTCATTCAGATGTGCCTCTGTCTGAAATCGCAGTCATGGGCCGGAGCCGAAGAAGCCTGGAGTCGATAGGGCTCGCGTTCGATGATGCTGACATACTGGCAGGTCAGCCCTCCACCGCAGGTCTAAGCGGCGATGAGGACGGGGAAGCCATTCTGCGACTGCTCCGCTGGCTTCAGAATCCGCGAGATGAGCAGAGCGCCCGAAGAGTGATTCATCACCTGAAGCCATCATTGAGCGACCTCTTCGGGGAATCCGTTCGTTCTGGCTTGCGTGAAGGACTTCCACTTGAGACTGCACTAGCTGATACACCTGACGGGGAGCAAGGGGACCAAGTGCGAGAACTCCTGTCCTATCTCAGCCAGTGGCGGTTGCTTTCCAGGGACACCGGGAGACTCATTGAGTCGCTTAGCGATGATCTTCCGGGTTTGTTCGAAGATTCCGACAGGGCCTCCAATGCTCTGACAGTTCTTCAAACCATGGAATCTCTGCTACGTGAAGTGTCGAATGCCCCACACACACGTCTTGCCGACTTCCTTGCGGGTCTGCCAGTAGTCGTAGGGACCCGTTCTCAGGGAGAAGCCGCCGAGATCGGTGCTGTATCCCTCCTAACATTTCATCAAGCTAAGGGCTTAGAGTTCACAAGTGTGTTTCTCGTCGGATTAGTGGACGGGATCATACCTGACTTTCGTAGCGCTAGGAGGGATAGGGCACTGGAAGAGGAGCGTCGTCTGTTCTATGTGGGGTTGACTCGAACTCGCCGTGACATCTTCCTTACATACCCATGCACGAGGCGCGCAACGACTGGGCGAATCGTACCATGCGAGGAGTCTCGCTTCATTGAAGAAATCCCTAGTGCGCTGTTGACCTATGTATGAATCCACATGAGCTGGGGAATACTGGCACGCCAGCTTTAGGCTAGGTTTGTCGCCTTTTACAGGATCAAGCTGGAAAAATCGATGGACAGCAAGGAACGAGGGAACAGATCTCGCCGCTGCACTTTGACGCTGTCCTGCCAATCGCGGTATCATGAGAGTACAAGGTGGCCCGGCGATGCTGCTAACATCCCGGGCCGTGGCGCCACCTGCAGGAACAGGTGATGCGAATAGATTGTACTACTCGCAGACCCGCTTCCGACAGGAGGTGGGTCTTCTTGCTTTCAGGGACATTGGAAGGAGGCAGTAATGGCGAGAACCAACAGTAGAAAGACGGATATGAACCGGGCGGCCATCTACGCCCGCGTGTCGGACAAGAGCCAGGCCGAGGAGGACAAGACCTCCATCGCTGAGCAGATAGGCGACATGGAAGCCTACTGCGAAAGCAAGGGGCTGACCATCACCGCCCGCTACCAGGAGGTGGGCAGGGGCTGGTCGAAGAAGCGCCCCGAGTTCCAGAGGATGCTGGCAGACGCCAGGAAGGGACGCTTCGACGCCATCGTCTGCTGGAAGTCCGACCGCCTCAGCAGGGGGATGTACCCCGCCGCAGCTCTCATGGAGGTCGTCGAGGCCCACCAGATACGGCTCGAAGCCGTCATGGACGCCATAGACATGAAGACCTTCGGCCTCATGGCGGCCATTGGCAAGATCGAGCTGGACAACTTCCGGGAGCGGTCCACAATGGGCAAGCGGGGAACGGCCAAGCAGGGACGTGTGCCTACGGGAAACCTCCCCTACGCGTACCGCATTGGCGACGACGGCAGGCCGGAGGTCATCGAGGAGCAGGCGGAGGTCGTCCGGCGCATCTTCGACATGTACGTCCGCGAAGGAATGCGGGCATACTCCATTGCCGTGAGGCTGACCGACGAGGGCATCCCCACCCATTCCGGCAAGACACTGTGGCTCCAGTCCCGCGTGCACCACATCCTTGGGAATGCCACCTACACGGGTACCTGGGTGTATGGAAAGTACCGCCACGTCGCCACCGAGGACGGCATGAAGATCCACGACCAGCCGAAGGACACCTGGATTGAGATTCCAGTCCCGCAGGTCATCGACGATGAGACCTGGAAGCGGGCGCAGAAGCTGAAGAAGCAGCGGAGCATAAGAGCCAAGAGGAATACGAAGGTGCTCCACCTGTTGCAGCACCTTCTGAGATGCGGAGAGTGCGGCCGCAACTTCCACGCGAGGTCCTCCTGGACAATCACCAGTGTTCGGAACGGCAAGAGGTACAACTACGACCGGACCATCCCACTCCGCTACTACATGTGCAATGGGATGCAAAGTATGCGCCTGCGCTGCCGGGAGAAGCCCTACATCAGGGCAGAGCGGTTGGAGGAGCCGATATGGAGCGAGGTGAAGCGGGCAATCCAAAACCCCGACCTGCTCATCGCCGGTATCGACACCCTAGACTCCCGGGAGGGCGGCGGATTGGAAGCGGAGATCGCCCAGGCGGAGCGAGACCTGCGGGACATCCAGATGGAGGAGGACCGCGCCATCAGGCTGTTCGTGTCGGGGAAGATCACCGAGGCCCAACTAGACCTTCAGCGCAGATTCATCACCGAGAGGCTGGAGAGCGCCAGGGCGAAGCTGGACGACTACCGCGCTCGGGACGCCAGTGGAACTGAAAAGCGTCGGCTGGTGGAGGATGTCCTAGCCTGGGCGAGGAACGTCGGCGAGGGCCTGGACGACTTGACCCCCGAGCAGCGCCACGAGATTCTCCAGATGATCGTGGAAGAGGTCGTCATCGACAGGGACAACACCGTGGACATCACGCTGGTCGTGCCCGTCGATGATGATTCCTCTGAACCTGGTTCCCCCGAGCCTGAGTCCCCGGAACCTGAGTGCTTGTCGTTTGCGTCCGCAGAACCTTGGATCACCGACTCGGCCATGGCCTCATGCACAAATGATGGGTAGTCCGGCGACAGACCAAGCAGATGCTCGTGCTGCGTCTCGAGGTTCTTCAGGGAGGTCCTGAAGTTGCTGTAGTCTATGGTCGTCAATTCGACACCCGCCGCAGGACTAGCGCATCGACCACATCCGAGTCGGCGGCCGGTAGTCCGGTCTGGCCGCCCGGGTCTCCATGCCTCCCTTCCCAATCGTGCTTGCCGGTGTTCAGGGCTATCCTGACCGCGGAGACCTGCTCGGGAGACAGGTCGTCGTAGCCGTCTTCATACCCGTTCACGACGACGCGCATGTCCTGGGGATAGCCCTGCAGTAGCTCTACTAGCTGTCCAGCGGTCAAGCGGCTCTCCTCCATCTCTCTCAGTCCACAGGTCGGTATTCCAGTAGTGCCGACCTGCCCACCACGTCGACTATGCGGACTATCGCCTCGCTGCCATCGGCGTCGGTGAGATGCAGGTCCTCTCCGAGAGCAAAGTGAACGGGCTGCTGCTTTCCTTGGTCTATGGCGATGTTGGAGGCGTACAGATACGTCCGGTCGTGGGTGTCGCGAATCGGGTTCAATCTGCCCTGAACTACAGGGAGATAGCCGGTCGCCTCGGCGAAGATGACGCTGCCGCCCCCACGAAGGGGCTCCAGCTCTACCGCAAGGGCCCCCTGGCTGGGAACCCACTCCCGCTCCTCGAAAGCACCGTATCCGGGAGCAGCGACGAACACGGCCATGGGGAGGTGGGTCGTATGCAGGTCGAGCTCAGCCTCACCGCTCTCGTCTGTGGTGGCGCCCTCCCAAGTCTTGTTGGGGAAGAGGGCCAGTACATCTGAACCTGGCAGGGGCCGTCCGGCGGACCACACGCTGATGACGGCGCGCGCGGGGCTCTGCTCCAGCGCTGCCGCGGGGATGGTGAGCAGGACCTCGGAGTTGTCGATCAGGCGGTACTCAGGCTTCTTGCCACACAACTCCCTAGTCTCACGCAGGATGATGGGAACGCCATCGCCGCGCCGCTCCATGATGTACTGTCTGTCTTCCGACCCGCTGATTCCTCCCACCGGCATTAGTCTCAGAACGGAAGTCAAAGCCTCGTTACGAGTGGCCTGGCGAGCTTCCATGCTTTCCAGGGTCAGGTTGTTCGGCAGCGAGCCGGGCGACTGGACCTCCACACGGTCTTCGAACATCGAGAGGCGTACCTTGCTGCTGCGTATCGAATAGTCACGGTGCACCACGGCGTTAACGATGGCCTCGAAAAGCGCCCTCTCGCTGTACTGCGGCAGGTTAACTCGCGCCGGGTCCTTGCGAGCCGCGACGCGCATGTTCCTCACAGCGAATGCCACGGCGTCGCCGATCTGGCGATCCAGCGGTCCTGTAATCTCCTGCGCGTCAATCTGGCCGGAGGCGCGTTCATGGCCACGATACAGGGTCGCAGTGATCCCTGCGTTCGGCAGCCACTGCTCGGGGCTTCGTGTACAAAGCAGCACGCCTGCTACCGTGGCGCGGAGTATCCCCGTGTCGTCGTTGGCCAGCAGCGCCAGCTTGACCAGCGCCGATTCAGGTTCCGCTGCCCCCTCCGCGCTCAGCAGGGGCCTCCAGAGCGACTCGTCAAGGGTCTCGAATCCTGTGCCGGGTACGGTCTGCTCGTCGTATGAATGGAATCTCGCCTGCCCCCGCCGCTGGGCAAGGCGAAGCCGCTCGTCGCTTGTCATCCTTCGCTTCGTGCCGCCGACTCGGATGTAGCTTCCCCCGGGGCTGTCGTGCTGTGCGTCTCCCTCACGGATGTCGACTATGAGCAACCGCCTGCCATCGAGCTCCTTGTGGTAGGTACGGATGCGAATAGCCGGCTTTATGGAATCGGTGCTGAGCCCGACTAGTAGAGCGTCCAAAGCGACGATCTGCTCCCGGGACATGCCCTGGACTTCGCCATCGTCGGTGACGCCGCAGAGCAGTACGCCTCCGTCCGTATTGGCGAAGGCGGCGATCGAGTCCGCCAAGTCGTCCCGCCTCGGTCTCTTGAGATCGTTGCCAGAGAACCCGACAGCCTTGAACTCCCACATGCTGTCTTCGCCAAGCTGCAGCTGGTGCTTGATCTCTTCGTCGCTGTAGGTCATGGGTGCACT
This sequence comes from Dehalococcoidia bacterium, assembly GCA_965204975.1. Taxonomy (GTDB): domain Bacteria; phylum Chloroflexota; class Dehalococcoidia; order Lucifugimonadales; family CAJWER01. The sequence goes on along the minus strand of OZ242024.1, from coordinate 1,423,553 downwards.
TCTCCAGCAGGTAGTGAGAAGGGTCGACAGAGCTTCCGCAGCGTCTCCTCACCGAGCCCAGGGCAGTAGGCTACCAGGTTGTCTGGAGTGAACTCGCTGATGCGTAGAGTCCGTTCCGTGCGAATGCGCTTGACGGCTTTGGACAATACATCCGCCAGGGGTCCTACGAGATCTTCTGCCAATGCGTACGAGCCTTCATGCCACTCGGCTTCCGGTACGCGACTGTTCTGGTACCAGGTGGCGAGCCCTTCCTCCAGCCAGCTCGCGGGCCGTCCGTCTACCCTCGCATTCCAGGGATCGAGCAGGTGGAAGCACTCGTGGGCAAGCTGCCACCTGGCGCGGGCCGGGTCACTGAGTGCGGCCGGTCCCAGCCGGATGACGATGTGCCTGGAGCGCCCCTCGGTATCGTTTGGCGGTATGCCGGAGTCTGGGTACCAGAGGTGCGGGGACTTACCCGGAGTTCTGTCGATGTCGATGCCCAACAGCGTGAACGACCGGTCTCGCGGTCCGAACCAGTTCTCTATGTCAGTGAGGAACCAACTGGCATACTCAGGGAGTGTCATCGGAGTATGGCTGCCATCCTCCAGGAACTCGGTAACGAACAGGGAATCTGCGACGCTCACGGTCACTTTCCGAATCCCAGCCGTTCAAGGTTGGCCTCGATAGCCGCGTCCAGCCGCTTGGCCTCCGCCTGCTGTTCGCGCCATTGGGCGGCGAGGCGGGCCATCTTATCCCCGAAGGGCACCCCGTCGTCTGGCTGAGGCTCGGCTCCGACGTAGCGGCCTGGAGTGAGGACGTGGCCGTGCTTCTGGATCTCCTCCAGCGACGCGCTCTTGCAGAAACCGGGAACGTCTGCGTACTCGTCCAGACCATCCTTACCGCGCCAGGCGTGGTAGGTGTCTGCAACGCGGGCGATGTCCTCCGGTGTCAGGTCCCGGTGGGTGCGGTCGATCATGTGGCCCAGCTTGCGGGCGTCGATGAAGAGGGTCTCGCCCCGGCGGTCCCTGTGCTCGCCGCTGGTGCGGCCTCGGGACAGGAACCAGAGGCAGGCGGGTATCTGGGTGGACCTGAAGAGCTGGCCGGGCAGGGCGATGATGCAGTCCACCAAGTCGGCCTCGATCAGGTTCTTGCGAATCTCGCCCTCGCCGGACTGGCTCGAGGACATGGAGCCGTTGGCGAGCACGAAACCGGCCGTGCCGCGGGGCGCGAGGTGGTAGAGGAAGTGCTGTACCCATGCGAAGTTGGCGTTGCCCACCGGTGGGACCCCGTACTCCCACCGTCTGTCGTCGCGCAGCCGGTCGCCGCCCCAGTCGGAGACGTTGAAGGGCGGATTGGCTAGTATGTAGTCGGCCCGCAGGTCCGGGTGGCGGTCGTTGCGGAAGCTGTCGCCGTACTCGATCTGGCCCTCGATGCCCCGGATCGCTAGGTTCATCCTGGCCATGCGCCAAGTGGTGTAGTTGGACTCTTGGCCGTAGATGGAGATGTCTCCCCTGGCCCTGCCGCCGTTCCCGTTGCCGCTGGCGTGGGCGCGGATGAACTCCACCGACTGGACGAACATGCCGGACGAGCCGCAGCAGGGGTCGTATACCCGGCCCTGGTACGGCTCGAGCATCTCGACGAGGAGGCGCACGACCGAGCGCGGGGTGTAGAACTCGCCGCCCTTGCGGCCCTCGGCGAGGGCGAACTGCTCCAGGAAGTACTCGTACACGCTGCCGAGCACGTCCGTGGCACGGGCATCGGCCCCGCCGACCTTGATGTTGCTCACCATGTCGACCACCTGGCCGAGGCGGGTCTTGTCTAGGGCGGGACGGGCGTAGTCCTTGGGCAGCACGTCTTTGAGTGCCGGGTTGTCGCGCTCGATGGCGACCATGGCGTCGTCCACGAGACGGCCGATGGTGGACTGGCGGGTCTGGCTCTTCAGATACTCCCAGCGCGCCTCGGGCGGTACCCAGAAGATGCTCTGGGCGCGGTACTCGTCGGGGTCCTCGGGATCAGCGCCTTGGTCGACCTCCGCCTCGAGCTGTGCGTGGGCCTCCTCGAAGGCGTCGGAGATGTACTTGAGGAAGATCAGGCCGAGGACGACGTGCTTGTATTCGGCGGCGTCCATGCTGCCCCGCAGGGCGTCGGCCATACGCCAATAGTCGGACCTGTAGTCCGCGACCCCGCTATCGTCGCTGCTTTCTTTCTTGCGGCGGCCTCGCCGGGCGGTCGTCATCGCCGATCTCCGAATGAGGGATACAACCGGATTCGTGTCCCTCAGTGTACCCCATGATCGAACTTGCTCACAGGCGCTGGTACTTCGGGATGCGGCGAGCAAGATGAAGCCGACCCTCTGACTGCCTCACATAGGCTAGAGTTCGCTTCAGTGCAGAGATCGAGTAGTCGGCTGGTCCGTCGGGCAACGGTTCGGTCTGTGCGTTGAGGATCAACCTAGGTGCTCTACCATGCCAGTTCATCTTGGCGCGGTGGAGTGTTCTCGCCGGCCGTCTCTGCCAGGGCGCCGTCGGCGGCGCGACGTACCGTCACCGCTGCTTCAGGCAGCATCGTCTAGCCAACTTTCATCACACCGTCGGGTCGTAATCCCCCTCCTGCGGCCCCTCCCGTTCCTGCAACACCCCGAGGTCCGTGCGCTTCATCCAGACGGGCATCGGCTGCTCGGCGCAATTGGACTTGATGCACTCTAGCTGTAAGACCTTCTCGTCCCCGTCCTCCCGCTTAAGGGATGGGTATCGCAACGTCCAGATCGCTCGCGACGCCCCGTGCCATGGGGTCGAGCCGGAAAACGCCCCTTCACCTTGGTCGGCCCCGAAGGCCTCCTTGTTCGGGTGTGCGACGAACAGAACTGAGCATCGCGTGTCGCTGGCCCACCTGTCCCAGCTGGCCATGAAGGCCCGCACCTGCGCCCTGTCGTTCTCGTCAGCCATGTAGGCTGCGTCCAAGGGGTCGATCACCAGCAACGCCGCGCCTATGTCCTCGCACACTTGTCGGAGCCAGCGGCCGGTATCCGAGAGTTCGGGCAGTTCACCAAGGCTAGGGGGAGCCCATACTGGCCCGTGCTCGCCCATGTCGAGGACTTGCAGCCGGGACCATTCGTCGGGGTTGTCGCTGGGCCGCGCCAGGTCGAGGGCCTCGGCAATCGCGACGGTCCGACGGGCCATCTCGGCGTGACGTTCCTCCCAACTGGCGACTACGGCCGACAGTTGACCTAGCGCCAGAAGGTGAGGGCGCTCCTGGGGCGAGTGGACGCCACCGATCCAGTCACGCCGCCCCGTGACTAGAGCTGCGGCGAGTTGTAGGACTAGGGTTGACTTGCCGCGGCCACCGATCCCGGTGAACAGCCCGGCCCGCCCGCGTGGGAGCCAGTTGGGCACGAGCCAGTCGAGGGCCGGGTACTCGATGCGCCAATCCAACGGGTCGAGCGGCCGCGCCAAGTCGAGCAGATCCACCAACTCGCCGGCCTTTTGCAGTCGCGCCGCCGGGGCTGCTATGGCGTAGTCGTTCGCGGTTCTGAGCATGGTGTCGTCTAGGTCGACCGACGGAGTGAATGCCTCCTTGGCGGCTTGCCAGTTGGCCGGCGTCGGATCGTCGCGCCATCTCTGGATCTCGGCCGCAGAAGACCCAGGCCTTGTACGGCCCACAGAGCGGTTTTCTGGGAGCCGCGTCTGCCCTGATACCCTGGGTCCCGGGTATCGCTGGCTGGCGTCGGCCTGGCGCAGGCTAGGACCGAACCGGAGACCCTGTCCTCTCCCTGCCAACAGACCGCGTCGGCGAAGCCACTCCACGCCCCCGGCTCGGTCCGTGCCCTCAATGTGCTCGACGAACTCAAGGACGCCGCCGCCAACTCCTGCCTCGTGGTCGCGCCAAGTCCCGCGCCGAGGCCCGGCGACATGGATGGCCAGCGACCCCTTGCCCCGGTATCGCCATTCCGTTGGCGTCCGCCGCTGTGGGTCGCCAAGCAGTTCACGTGCAACGGGTTCCAAGGGGGCCGCCCAGTCCATCTTCCAGCCTCCGCCGCGAGGCAACCGATCCTTGGCCTGCTGCGACGGTCCCTTGGCTCCCGCTGCATAAGCTCCAAGTGCGCCTTGCTCTTCCTGGGCCGCATGGCCCTCACCTTCAGCGCCTGAGACTCTGTAGACCAGTCTGTCGCCTAGGTCCGGTTCGTGGTGGGTCATTGGGACATCGTCCGCTTGGCCCGGGCAGCCTTGCGACGCTCACGAGCTCGCTTGGCGGCCTTGCGCTTGCGCCACAGGTTACGCAGGCGTGCGCACGCGGCCGAGCAAGTCAGGGTGAATGGGATCGCGAGTAAGCGAGGCTCAGGGATGGTCTCGCTGCACATGGTGCAACTCTTCATGGGTTCGCCGCCTAATCGCGCCGAATCGCGGCTTGGCGGTCGAGCCAGTCGTCGACCTCGGATCGCATCCACCTGTTAGCTGTGGCGATCTTTAGCGGCCGAGGGAAATCGTGCCTGGCCATCGCGACGTATAGGGTCGAACGGGCGCACTTCAGTAAGGCCAGCACTTCATCGCGCGTCAACAGGTCGTTCTGTGTCAACCCTCACCTCCCCGAAATACAAAAGGCCCGCTGGGTCCGGCATGAGCCGTTTCCTAGCGGGCCTGCGAGAAGGAAAAAGACACACGGTCATGCAGAGTGCAGAATGCACCTTTTCTGCATGACCACACAAAGCGGCCAACAGGCCTAATTCGAGGGGGTTGCAGTCAGTCCAATTCGCGACTGCCGCAACCCCGACTTTTCAGCGGTACTGCCAAATCCTACCAAGCACCCCGTCCGGGTGTCAATCTAACCGTAGGCAGCTATCCGCAGGCGGTTCCGCCGGGGCCCCGATCCTGAACTGCTGCCCCGTGTGTCCCACACCCGCGAAGCGCCGTCGTTCAGTGGGTCATCCGTGAGAGCCATTACCCGCTCGAAGTCGATCCGGCCTTGGTCGAAGCTGGGCGGAACGATCACGCGTCCCCCTGATGGGAGATGAGGGTGCCCGCAGCAAAGCTACCCCACTGTTCCATAAGATCGCGCCTACGCTCGAACAGGTCCGAGCGGGCGTAGGCTTGCTCGGTGCTGTTCCCCAAGGTGTGGGCTAGGGCTGCCTCTCCCACAGCCCAGGGGGTGTCCGTAGTCTCCATGCACCACGTCTTGAACGAAGTACGGAATCCGTGGACGGTCGCTGTCTCGGCAAGACCATTGTCACGCAGCAGCTTCGTCAGTGTCATGTCGGACAGCTCGCGGCCCGGCTTGTACAGCGATGGAAACACCAGCCCGGAATTGTCGTCTAGGGCCTTCGCTCGGCGCAGCACTTCGAGGGCCGCATCCGAGAGCGGAACCCGGTGCTCTCGGCCTGCCTTCATGCGCGATCCTGGGATGGCCCACGTCCGGGCGTCAAGGTCGATCTCATCCCACCGAGCGCCCCGAGCCTCGCCGGACCGTGCCGCAGTCAGCACTAGGAATCGAAAGCACAGCCTCGAAGACAGGGACGCGTTCGACGCCTCTATCTTCTCCAGCGTTTCGGGTACGTCCTGATAGGGCAGTGCCCGGAAATGAGCCTTGACCGCTGGAATTTTGGGCAGGGCGGCGTCAATCACTTCCCCGGCCGGATTGATGTCAATGTACCCGAACGCCATAGCGGCGGCGAATATCACCCTGATTCTTTGGCGCAGCTTGCGGGCAATGGAGGGCTTGGTAAGCCATATCCGCAACAGCACGTCCAACACTTCGGCGCGGGTGATCCTGTCAATCCGCGTGTTGCCGAACGCCGGGTAGGCGTAGGCATTGAAACACCCTCGCCAGTTGATGGCCTCCTTGGGGTTCTTCCAACGGACGGCGTTGTCCGAGATATACTGCTCGGCCGCGTCTCGGAACGTGGGCAGGTCCGGTTGACGGCGCTCCGCGCGGGGGTCCCGTCCCTCGGCGACTGCTGTACGTATGTCCGCGCTCTTTTTCCGCGCCAGGGCAAGGGGAACGTCCGGGTACCCGCCCAGCCCTATGTCCGTCCTGTCGCCATCTATCGTGATGCGCTGTACCCACGCCTTCGAGCCGTTGGCGCGTACCACGCAATACAGGCCCCGCCCGTCGCCGTATCGCCTCGTCTTTGGGCCGGGCTTCAGGTTTCTAACCTCAAGGGTCGTCAGGTCTGCCACACTACACCCCTTGGTACCACTTCTTGTGCCAGATAGTACCACACAGCAACGGACGCTGCAAGACGGCTAAGGACACCCCTACAGATACGTTTGGCGGGGTTATCGGTCGTCACTAAAGGGTAGGGTGGCTGCCCGGCCAGGATTCGAACCTGGGTCTTAGGATCCAAAGTCCTTCGTGCTACCACTACACCACCGGGCAGGGTGGGGCTACGCTTTCTCGCGGCGCTCCGTTGCGAGGGCCAGGAGGGCCTGGGTCCTGAGGGCAAGCTGGAACAGGTTGATCGACCAGCCTATGCCCAGGATGGGAGGGGTGAACAGCCTGGGGTCGTCCGGGTTCCACAGCCGGTCGCGCAGCCGGTCGGACGTAGGCGGGCGAAACTCATAGGGCACCTCGAGGATGCGCCCGCTCGGTTGCCTCGTGCGCATCGCGTACACGAACGCCGCAACCGTCGCCGCCGTGAACAGTACCTGCAGGACGTGACTCAGGCGCATCGCGTCGATATGGGCTCCTTACAGTGCTCCTTCAATTCTACATCCCGCGACGCCCTGTTTGCGAATTATGGACTGATCGGGGCTGCCGGGATGACCGGAGACGTGAGGGCGCAGCCGTGCGTCTGTTACGGGAATGCGGTGGCCCGCAGATGGATTTGGAAGCGGCGGTGTGCTATTCTCCCAGTCGCTTTCAGCATTCGTGAAGGGAGCTGCATGGACATATACCGACCAGTACCCGGTACCCCCGTCGAGGACCTCGACACGCCCTGCCTGATCGTGGACCTGGACGCCGTCGAGCACAACTTCCGCCAGGTGGCCGAGACCTACCGCGACAGCGGGGTCAAGATGCGCCAGCACACCAAGAACACCAAGAGCCCGCTGCTGGCGAAGATGCAGATCGATGCCGGCGGCACCGTCGGCGGCGTCTGCACCGCCAAGCTCTCGGAGGCCGAGGTGATGTTCGAGGGCGGCGTCACCGACGTGCTCATCCCGAACCAGGTCACCCACAAGGACAAGATCGCCAGGATGTGCGCCCTTGCCAAGCGGGGCACCATCAAGGTCTGCGTCGACAACCTCGACAACGTGCAGACCATCTCCGACATCTCCGACGCCTACGGGGTGAAGATCGGCGTCCTGATCGAGGTCGACACCCAGATGGGCCGCGGCGGGGTGCGGAGCGCCGAGCAGGGAGTCGCCATCGCCAGGCTGGCCGAGTCGCTGCCGGGCGTCGAGTTCAGGGGCGTGATGAGCCACCAGAGCCTGTCCGAGTTTACGACCCACGAGGACCGCTTCGCTGTCGGGCACGAGACGATCCAGCGCTGCGTCGACGTGGGTAACGCCATCAAGGCCGAGGGCATCGACGTCCCGGAGGTGTCGAGCGGCGAGACTTTCACCATCGACGTGGCCAAGGAGATTCCGGAGGTGACCGAGGTCGAGGGCGGCACCTACGCCCTTGGCGGCACCATGTACCACTACATGGAGGACTACCTCATCGCCAACAAGGTCCTGAGCACGGTGATAAGCACGCCTCGGCCGGGCACGGCGGTTGCCGACGCAGGCATGCTGGCCCTATCCGTCCGCGGAGCCGACCACGTCGAGGACATGCCGGGCGTGACCGTCGAGGAGATCCAGGACGACCACATAGTCCTCAGCACCGGCGACGACACCACCCTCGAGGTCGGCGACAAGATCAAGATCATCCCGTCCTACCAGGACATGCTGGTCAACCGCTGGGACCAGTACATAGCCGTTCGAAACGGGATCGTAGAGCAGGTCTGGGACATACCCGGCAGGGGCTGTACGCAGTAGGACGGGGACAGCGTCACATCCAGCTCGTCCGCCGCCCAGTCGCTGCAGCAGGTGAGGGGGTTCCAAGGTCCCGTCTCCTTGGCGGAAGAAGGCTAGGATGAGGGGAGTCGTTGGTGCCGGCACTTTCACCCTCACCTCAATCCTCTCCCGTCAAGGGAGAGGAGGCCCTGGCAGCAGGCAGAGGAGGGTTAGAGATGTCCGCGCCTGAGAAGCTTGCGATCCACGGTGGGACCCCCCTGCGCACGAGGCCCTTTGGGCCGCGCTGGTACTTCGGCGAGGAGGAGAAGCGCCACCTCGCGGAGGTGATCGACGAGGCCGCGGAGCCCGCCGACACGCCCGACCGCCAGAGATGGAGGTCGCGCACCAAGGTCAACGCCTTCTGCAGCGCCATCGCCGAGCGCCACGGAGTAGGCTTTGCGGTGCCGACGAACTCGGCTACCTCCGCGATCCACACGGCCATCGCGGCCATCAACCCCGACCCAGGCGACGAGGTGATTACTACCCCCGTTACCGACACGGGCGGCATCCTGGGCATCATGCTCCAGAACTGCATCCCCGTGTTCGCAGACTCGGACCGCGACACCTTCAACATCGACCCCGGCGACATCGACCGCCGCATCACCGAGCGCACCCGCGCCATCATCGCTACCCATCTGCACGGCAATCCCTGCGACATGGGCGCGATCATGGAGTTAGGCCGGATGCACGGCATTCCCGTTATCGAGGACTGCGCCCAGGCACACCTCGCCCAGTACCAGGGCCAGCTCGTGGGGACCATAGGCGACATGGGCATCCTGTCCTTCGGCGGCAAGACGCTGACGACCGGAGCCGGCGGCATGCTCATGACCGACAACGAGGAGTACGCCAGGCGCGCCTCCAACTTCGCGCGTAAGGGCTCCGAGAACGACATCATGTTCCGCAGCTCCCATGCACCTGAGCCGGAGCCCGTCGAGACCAGGGGCTACGCGGCTTTCCTCGGCACCACCTACGGCATGACGGACCTGGAGGCGGCCGTCGGCCTGGCCCAGCACGACCGATGGGACGATGCGACCGAGGTGCGACTTCGCACCGCGGAGATACTGAACGAGGTGGTGCCGCACCTGCCGGGGTTCCGGGTCCAGCAGGTACGCCCGGGCGACGTCAACACCTACTACGTCTATGCCTACCGGATTGATCCTCAAGCTGCGGGAGTCTGCTCCGCCGACTTCGCAGCGGCCGTGAATGCTGAGGGCATACTAGACTGCAACGGGCCGTACATCGAAGGGCGGGCCCTCCACACCTACCCGATGTTCACCGAGGAGGACACGTACGGCACGTCGGGCTTCCCCTTCGTCGACGAGCAGGGCAACCGGCGTGTCGACTACTCGGAGGTCAGTCTGCCGGTCATCGAGCACGAGCTGCCCAACTCGGGCTCCATACTATTCCGCAACTCCTACACCGAGGACGACGCCCGCGACATAGCCGCCGCCATGAAGAAGGTGTCGGACTACTATGCTTCTCGGCGCGCCGCGCCATAGACAAGACGATGACAGTGGAGCCCCGTTCGCATGATTGCGGCACACCACCTGCAGATTCCTCCCACAGTCACGCAGCGGTGGGGTATCACGCCAGTCGATTATCTGGGTGGTCGACACAAACAGAGCTGGCTTGTCGAGTCAGGACGCACCCACTTGGTGGCCCGCCGCTACCCAAGTCAGGCGTTCCCAGACATTGCCTATGAGTTGGAGGTCCTGGCCCGCCTGGACGGGGATGGGTGGCCGGTACCAGCAACCGTAGAGGGGCCAGTTGAAGTCGATGGACGCACCTGGTGCCTGTCGAAGTTCCTCCCGGGGACATCTCGGACGGCCGAGAGGACGGAGGACCGCCGGGGGCGGGGACGCTTACTAGCGAAACTGCACGAAGCCACGACTCCCCTTATAGAGATGGGGCAGCGTAGAGGGTTCGGCCTATCCGATGAAGTGATATGCGACCCTGAGCTCATTGACGTTATTCGGCAATATGAGAAACTCAGACCGATTGAAGGCCACGTCGTGAGGTGGCACATCGACAGGGCGCGAGTGAGTTTCGACCGCCTCGATCTGGCGGGAGCCGATAAGACTGTCTTGCATAGCGACTTCGTCCCTTGGAACCTCTTGTATGAAGGCGATAGCCTCACCGGCGTTCTTGACTTCGACGCAACCCACCTGAACTATCGAATCGCTGACTTCGCCCTCGCCTGGCGCGGATACCAGGATGAGGTCATCGAGGGCTACGAAGAGGTCCGCATGCTTTCAGGCTTGGACTGGGAGCTGCTGGTGCCCGTCTTCTGGGCGTGGCTATTCATCGGTGTCAAGCAGGCCATCAAGACGACGCTGGCGGAGAATGGGACTCCGCCCAGCCTTGAGTGGCAAGTCAAACACCTTCTGCGCAGGGAGGGGCTAGTGGGCCGCACTGTCCAAGCGTACCCCGGGGAGAGGTTCGTGAGCCGGCGAAGGTATGGGCCTAGTAGCCCGCCCTAGCTATCTGAACCTAAAGGCGTAGAGGTCCGCGTCGTTGAGGCTGAAGCGGAGCCTCACGGTGCTGCCGGCCAGACGTCCCACGTTGCCGCCCTGCTGCCACCTGACCGTCCCCTCGATCTCGTCCGCGAACATCTCCGGGCAGTCGCCTAGGCCGTAGCCAGGGATGGCGTTCCCATTCGCGTCCTGAATCTCGACCCTCATCGTCCCGACGGCCGATGTCGAGTAGTTCAGCTCCAGCGCGTCGCCCTCAAACACGAAGGGCCTAGTCGTGAGCTCGCCTCCCGCGTAGCCTGCGTTCACGGACACGAACCCGTCGGGCCGCAGCGTGTACCGCCTGATGTGGACGCCCGGGGTCTTGATGTGCTCTGTCACGTACATCGTCAGCTCGGTCGGGGACGTCTGGTATATGCCGTGCTGGAAGTAGATGCCGCGCTCGTGCCAGTTTCTCTTGTCCAGCCCTGGCCGCATGAACGCCTCCATGAAGCTCCTGTCCCAGTGGACCCCGTCCCGGCTAGACATGAAGACGATGTCGTTGACCCCCGGCCCGTCGTACCAGTCGGGGTCGGGCGTCCTGTGCGCCACGTACCTGGAGGGGAACATCATGTAGGTGCCGGGCGCTCTGTCGTAGGCCCAGCACTCGTTCGTGTAGAGGTGCTCGTAGGGTGTCCCGCCGGTGTCGATGTTCCTGAGCGGCGTCCAGGTCCGGAAGTCCTGGGAGGTCGCGTGGCGTATCCAGCGGACGCCTCCGAAGAACTCGCGCCCTTTCTGGTGCCTCACCGATTCGAGATCGACTGTTGCGAAGTCGACGTTGGGATCGTTGCCGGCGATCCCCCGGGTGTAGCCCCTGTACTGGCCGGTCCACTCGTCCCAGAAGAACAGGTTCTTGGTGTCGAAGGGCCAGCCCGTCAGGATCGGCTCGTCGTACAGCTGGCGCCAGTTGATCCCGTCGGGCGAGCCCATGGCGTAGATCGCCGACTTCTCCCGGCGACCCATCGACCTGAAGCCCTTGAAGCGCTCGCTCTCCTTTGCGTCTGGGTTCGCGTCGATGTTCACGTAGCCGGGATTCGTCGAGAAGAGGTTGTTCTCCCGCGATCCCTCGAACTCCTCCTGGCGCAGGAACGGCTTGGTCCAGTTGATGCCGTCTTCGCTCTCGGCGTATGCCTGGCGGAGGAAGTTCACCCCGGCCACGCCGATGACCCTGGCGTCGTCGCAGGCGTACCACATCCGATATTTGTCGCCGTCGTAGGCCGTCGTGCAGGTCCCGACGTAGCCGGCTTCCCAGGGGTATTCCTTCACGATCACCGGGTCGCGCCGGTCGGGCTCGTGCAACCGCCGCTCCACGCTCTCAGACTCGGCGATCCAATACTCGTCGACGAACAGCTGCCGGTCCGTCCCTATGTTCCGAATGTCGTCGGTCATGTCCTTACTCCTGGCTCTCTATGGGAGTCTGAAGTGACGGATGTGCGCGGTGCAGTCAAAGGGTCGTTCGCCCTGAGCCTGTCGAAAGGCGGTGCTCAGCAGGTGGACGTAGTTTCCGAGGCGGCCTCCTGGCCTCAATGGCCGCTAGTGGTCGGCCACGAACTGCCAGTTCACCCCGAATTTGTCGGTGCACATCCCGAAATAAGCCCCCCAGAACATCTCCCCCGGGGGCATGATGACAGTCCCGCCATCGGAGATCTTGGCGAACAGCTCGTCCGTCTCCTCCCTGCTCTTGGCCGAGTATGAGACGGAGAAGTTATTGCCCTGCTTGAAAGGAGGTCCGAAATGGGCCGAGGTGTCGCTGCCCATGAGCACGCTCGAGCCGATCCGGTACGAAACGTGCATGATCCTGTCGCGCTCGTCCTCCGGAATGCCCATGTCAGGCGGACCTTCCCCGAACGTGTTGATGAGGTCGAAGTCGCCTCCGAAGACCGACCGGTAGAACTCGAACGCCTCCCGGCAGTTCCCATCGAAATTCAGATAAGTGCTGAGTGTCACGCGGCTTTCCCTCCCTGTGGTCTGGGGCGCAATTGTACAGGATGAGTGATGGCTCAGAGTCGTAGGGAGGCAGTGAGTCAGGACTGACGTCGGAGTCGGGCCGGGGAGTCGAGAGCCTTGACCGACCTGGAGACCTCCGTGAGCCGGTCCATGTCCGTCGGATGGTTGCCGTAGAAGGCGCGGTCGAAGGCGTGCGTGGCCGCCGCGACGATGTCGTGAGGAAACAGGCGGGAGAGCGGCCCGCGATGCTCCTGGGTCGTCTGGTGTGGCTGGCGGGCGATGCCCTGCCTCTCGGCCGTGTCGAGCATCTGGTAGTACAGCCGCATCGGCTCGACTATCCCGGGCGGGCCGTCGGGCAGCGGCATTTGCTCTCGCTTTCGCCTGCGGGTCCAGCGGCCCCCAAGCTTCGACAGCAGCCCGCCCAGGTCTGACAGCGGGTCGGCATCCTCGCGCACCGATTCGCGGTCGGGCCCCTCCGGGCCTTCGGGCGGCTTCAGCATTCGCCTGTACGCGCGGCTGAACAGGAACACGGCGACGACCAGGGCTATTGCGCCAAGGATGGATATGACCGCCCACTCGATGATCTGCAATAGGAGCGCGTATCCGGTCTGCACGCCTTCCTCTGCAAGCTCGGCCTCCTCGAGCGCGGCCTGCTGGACTCCCTCCCGCACCTCCTCTACCGTAATCTCCGTCTGCTCCTCGAAGGCCGGATCGTACGGCCTGCTGAAGAACTTCAGGAAGCCGGCGACGGCCAGGTTGAACAGGGTGCCGATCGGCACGACTATCGCCCAGAACAGCACCGCCGCGACCTTGCCCAGCAGCGCCGAGGCGGGCTCCGAGATGCTAGACAGGACGCCCCTGCTCAGGAGGCTGAACGCTATCCCCAGCGTCAGGACGATGGAGACCGGGCCGAGCAGGATGCTCTGCCAGCCGCCGGCCTTCGCGGTCCTCGATGCTCCCTCGAACAGCCGGTGCATGCCTAGCCCGCTCAGCCCGGCGGCGAAGAAGACGAAGATGCGGGCCGCGGTGTTGAGGTCCGCTTCGTGGGCGATGTCGACGAGGGCCGCGAAGGCGAGGGCAGCCGCGCCGACTCCCATCGTGATCTTCAGGCTCTCGTTCAGCAGCTCGGCGGACGCAAGCTTCGCGCCCCTCCACCAGGCCACGATTCCGAGGGCAAAGCCTATTCCCGCCGCCAGCCTGTATCCGCCGCCACCGTTGCCAACCACGACGGTCCATGCCCATCCCAAGTCAACCGACGCGCCCTCGCCAAGCTGGGACGCCGCCGCCAGGTATATCAGCACCAGGCCGATGGGAGTCCTGAAGCGGTACGCCCGTGTAACCCACCTGTTCGTAGATGGGTTGAGGTGGGTTATGACGAGCGACACGCCCATGATCAGCAGCACGACGGGCCAGGACAGGGCCGCCCCGGGCGCGTCGGACGCCAGCCCGATGATGGAGTAGAGGGCGGACAGCCAGGCACTCTCAGCGATGAGGGTGGCGGCGAGTATCCACCTGGCGTTGGACGCGGGTAGCCGGGGGGGCTGGCTACTTGGGGGCATCGTCTTCTGCCGCTGTTGATTGGGAGCCGGGGACGGGGGCCCCCGTGGTGATGCTCTTCAAGGTGGCCGACATCTCCGCGATCTGCTCCCGGTCTGCGGGATGGTTGCCGTAGCACGCACGGATGAACGCCTCCGTCGCCCGCGAGACCAGCCGCTGCGGAAACAGGTCGGCGAGAGTGGCCTCGTATTCGTGGGGTGTCTGGTGATGGTGTCGTCCCTGGCCCTTCTGCTGGGCGACCGTCAGCATGTCGTAGTAGAGAACCAGGGCGTCCACGACGCCGGGAGGCCCGTCGGGTATATGGAAGCCGGGTGAGGCCCTCCTTGGCCCCACCCAGCTTGGTATCAGCCGCAGCAGGAGCCTTCCCACGTCGGACTTCAGATCCGAGTCCGGCAGCAGGGAATCACGCTGTCCCAGGGTGGACTTGGGTCCTCGTGCCAGCAGCTTGCGAAGGAAGCGGTACAGCAGGTAGAGCAGGATCATCACGACTATCGCGAGCACGATCCACTCGATAAGCTGTATGACGAAGGCGAGGAGCTCGCCGCTCTCCTCCTCGGCCTGCTCCGCCGCCTCGGCGCGATCCGCTACCGTGGCCTGCAGCCGCCTGTTCGACTCGCTGTCCCTCAGCCCTCCGAATGCGGCCTCGAAGATGCCGAGCACCGCCTCGACGAACACGGTCCACGCGGTCGATATGGGGATGATCAGGCCCCAGAACGCGCCCGTCACGACGGTGTCCAGCAGGGACAGCGCGGGGCGCGACAGGACCGAAAGCATGTCCCTGTGCAGGAAGCTGAAAATGAGCCCCACGCCGATCACCGAGGCGACCACGCCGCCTATGACCCGGGGCCACGCCCTCTTCTCCTCCGCCTGCCTCGACTCCGGCAGCAGGTGGCCGACGCTGAGGCCTCCCAGTCCTGCCCCGAAGAACAGGAAGATCATCGGAAAGGTGTTCAGCCGCGCGGGATGCAAGATGTCCACGGTGACGGCCAGGAACAGGCAGAACACGCCGAGCCTGAAGCTGAAGTTCAGGCTCTCGATGGGGAACTCCTTCCAGGCAAGGCTTCCGCCGCGCCACCAGAGCACCATTCCGGCAAGGAGGCCGGACAGGGCGACGAGCCTATAGTGCTGGTGGGTCTCCTCCGCGAATACGAAGCTGGGCCACGCGAAGTCGAATCCACCCTGGGCGCCGGTGACATTGGACGCGACCATCAGGTAGGCGACCGACAGCCCGACGGCGAGGCGCAGCAGGTACGTGACCTCTTCCGACAGGCTGCCCACCGGCCTGAGGTAGGCTAGGGCGGCCGCCAGCCCCATCGCTACGACGAACAGTGTCCATCCGCCCGGGCCTCCAAGCCACGCTAGGGCCACCACCCCCGCGCCGGCCGCCGCCGCCGCGGTGGCGTACGACGGAGTCAGCTTCGAGACCAGCACTGCCGCGCCAAGGGTTACAAGCACCGTCGGCCAGCGCATGGGGCTGGCGTCGAAGCCCAGTATCGCCCCCAGGACCCCCAGCGACGCGAATATCCAGGCGCTCTCGACCACGACCGTGGCCGCGAGGACCCACCTATCCTGCGACCGGCTCACCGGCTGCCTCCAGCTCGTCCATGTACGACCGCAACTCGTGCACGATTATGCCGTCGGACAGGGCAGGACATTCGCCCTCACCTACGTACAGCACCACGATCCTGAATCCCTGCTCTCTGACCGCGCCCAGGGTGGCCACGAACTCCTCGTGGATGAAGCTGGTGCACACAACGAGTGTGGCCCCGAGAGGGAACCTCCGGACGTACTCCAGCAGCTGCTTCGACATGGGGGCGAGGGCGTACGATCGAATTGTCGCCAGCGAGCCGAGTATCGTGCCAAGGTGTTCGCGCCCCCGGCTCGGCGGCACGGTCATAGGCCTGTTCGCGGTGATTGGCATGTCATTGCTGAACAGCCCGACGCCGTACCTCTGGTCGGTGGCGAAGGCCGCCACCGAGGCCGCGGCTGTGATCACGCGCTCCAGGTTCTCGGGGTCGTAGGAGTCCCAGTGCGGGGTTGCCGTGTCGACTGCTACGACCACGACCACCGTGTAGGTCGAGCTGGGCTCGTAGACGCGTACCTGTAGGGCGCCGCTCCTCGCTGTGGCCTTCCAGTCTATCGACTTCAGCGGGTCGCCCAGCACGTAGTCGCGGATACCGGCCGGCCTGGACAGGTCGGCGAAGATGGGCAGGCCCTTCCGCACCTCGCCCAAGGGCCGCGCAGCGGGTATACCCAGGTCGTGCAGGGGGAATATCGGCGGGTAGACCATGACGGTGTCATCGTCCATGTTCCTGGCCCTGCTCCTCAGGAACCCGAAGGGGTCGCCGCTCTCGATTCGCGCCGGCCCGATCTTGTGCAGGCCCCGCCGCCCTCCCTTGAGCCTGTACCTCCACCTGATACGCTCGTACCAGGCCATCGACGTGGAGTGCTCCAGCGTCTGGATGTTTGGCTTCACGTTGGCTGCTACGTCGCCGCGGACTACGTGCAGGTCGTCCGGCACCTCGTCCTCCACGTTGATCCAGGCGAGGGGGATCGGCTTGCGGTTCGTCAGCTCGAGGGTCATAGTCACTTCCTCGTTGAGGAAGACGCGGCGCTCCGACAGCTCCCGCTCGTATGTGACATCCTCCAGCGACAGGCGGTTCCAGATGAGGGAGATCGCGCCTGCCGCTATGCCCATCACGCCGAAGGCAATGACCAGGCCCTGGCCCATGAAGATGCCCACGGCCACGATGATGATGAAGAAGGCAATCCAGATGTCGTGCCAGAAATGGCCCGACAGGAGTGAGCGTTTCATCAGCGCCTGCCTGCCGGTCTCGTCCGGGCCCGCGTCCGTTTCATGGTCGCTGCGCCGGCGCTACTTGCTGATGGGGACGGGCGCTTCGGCGAGGATCTCTTCCAGCACCTGCTCCGCCGTTGCGCCCCTGAGCCGCGCCGTGGAGCTCAGTATCATCCGGTGGGACAGCACCGACGGGGCGAGGTGCTTCACGTCGTCGGGGATCACGAAGTCCCGACCGTCTACGGCCGCCCGTGCCTGTGCGGTCTTGTAGAGCGCCAGCCCGGCCCTTGGGCTCGCGCCCAGCGAGATGCCGTCGTGGTCCCTGGTCCTGTTGATGATGTCGACGATGTACGAGCGTATGGGGCTGTCGATCTTGACCGTGGGCGGTATCTCCTGGGCCTGGCGTACGTCGTCCGCTCCCGCGACCGCCTCCAGCTCGGGTAGCTCGGAGCTCCGCTCGAACCGCAGGTAGATCTCGCCCTCTTCGTGGGGTGTCGGATACCCGATCAGGACCCGCACCATGAACCGGTCAAGCTGCGCCTCGGGTAGCGGGAATGTTCCCTCCAGCTCGACGGGGTTCTGGGTCGCGATGACCAGGAACGGCTCCGGGAGGGGCATGGTCACGCCCTCGATGGTCGCCTGGGTCTCCTGCATCGCTTCCAGCAGAGCCGACTGCGTGCGGGGCGTCGCCCTGTTTATCTCGTCCGCCAGGATCACCTGGCTGAATATGGGGCCTGCTCGGAACTCGAACTCCGATGACTTCTGGTTGAAGTAGTTGACCCCGAGCACGTCGCCGGGCATCAGGTCCGGGGTGAACTGTATCCGCTTGAAGCTGCAGCCGAGCGAAGCGGCCAGCGCCTTTCCCAGTGTCGTCTTGCCGATGCCGGGCACGTCCTCGACCAGGATGTGCCCCCGGCAGAGCAGGGCAACCAGAGCGAGGTTGATCGCATCGTCCTTCCCAACGATTACCCGCTGGACGTTTTCCCGAATCCTGGCCGCCAGGTCGCGGACCTCATCGACCGTTCCGTGTGTCTCTTCCATTGGACTCCTTCAAACCGGTGCTGCCTGCAAGCTCGGCCCGCCCGACTATAACAGGTATACGCCATCGCCCGCTCTACGGATGGGCTATATGGGGTCAGGAGCCGCGCCGCAGGACCCGTCCCCCGCGCGACTGTGTGTGCTCGCCGTCCGAGATGACCGCGTGGCCGTTGACCAGGACGTGAGACATCCCCTCCGAGAGCCGGTGCGGGTCCTCGAACGTCGAGTGGTCGATGACCGTGCCCGGGTCGAACACCACAACGTCCGCGACCAGCCCCTCCTCGATTCGCCCCCTGTCCGCAAGCCTCAGCCGCTCGGCGGGCATACCGGCCATCTTGTGGATGGCAGTCTCCAGCGACATCAGCGACGCCTCTCGCACGTACCGGCCCAGGATTCGGGGATGCGTACCGTAGAAGCGAGGGTGGGGCTTGTCGCCCGCGTAGATGCCCGTCGGGGAGATGGCGTTGCCATCCGATCCGATCATGGCGAGCGGGTGGGTCAGGAAGTAGCGCACGTCGCTCTCCACGCGGTTGTGCGCCACGCACCCGACCTGGTTGTCCTCCTCGTCCATCAGAGCGAGGTACGTCTCCAGGGGGTCCTCGCCCCGCTCCGCCGCTATCTCCTCCACGCTCTTGCCGACCACGTCCTGGTTCTTGTCCGACTTCACGTATGAGATGACGATGGTGTCGAGCTTCCATGGCAGCCCGCCGAAGTGGCCGTTCTCCCGCATGTCATCGAGGGCCCTGCGCCGCTGCGCGGGGTCCCGCAGCCGGGCTACGAGCGCGCTGTCGCCGCCCTCCTGGAGCCACTGGGGCGTGCTCTGCGACAGGTGCGACCCGGCCGCCGTGTAGGGGTACACGTCGTAGGTGGCGTCGAGGCCGTCAGCCCGCGCTCGCTCGATCACCCCGGTCATCTGCTCGCCCTCGCCGTATGCGCGTGGGTCGATGATCGCCAGGTGGGAGTACTGCACAGGCACTCCCGCCCGCCGCCCGATCTCCATGGCCTCCTCGATGGCGCCCACGTGGTTTCCCGCCCACACCCGCGCGTGTGTGACGTAGAAGGCCCCGTCGTACTGGGAGAACGACTCCGCCAGCGCCACGATCTCGTCAGTGTCGCCGTACATGGACGGCGCGACCGTGAGGCCCGTGGACATGCTGAACGCCCCCTGCTCGACGGACTCGGCGGTCAAACGCCGCATCTCCGCCATCTCGTCGGGCGTGGGCGCCCGGGAATCGGACAGCCCCACCGCGTGTCGAAGGGCCGAATGGCCGACCTGGGGGGCGACGTTGATGCTCAGGCCGTTCTCTTCGAGCCGGCGCGCCCAACCGTCCAGGTCCGTCCAGTCCCACTCGACGGACGAGACGTGGGAACGGTCCACCGCCTCGTAGCCCATGACGCCCACGGGGAACGGAGAGAAGCCGCAGTTCCCCACGACCTCGGTCGTTACCCCCTGGTACACCTTGCTCTCGCCGCCGGGATCGTCGAGCAGCGTCCTGTCAGAGTGGGTGTGCATGTCGATGAACCCCGGCGCAACGACCTGCCCCGACGCGTCGATCAGCCTGTCTGCCACCGCCCCTTCGAGGTCCCCGATGGCCGCGATCCTGTCGCCGGATACGCCGACATCGGCCTTGTAGCGCAGCCACCCAGTCCCGTCGATAACCTCTCCATTGGCTATAAGTGTGTCGAATTCCATCGTGATGCCCCGCTTCGGAGTTCGTGAGTGCTGAGCGGGAGTGTATGCACGGTCTCCGAACCTGTCAACGAACCAACAGGTGCAGGGGCGCGGTGGGTCTCCTGGGGTTCTGAAGTCGCCTCTCCGCGGTGGCAGTTTGTGCCGGTGCCACAGGGTATTGAGATTGAGTCATGGCCCAGGAAGCAGATCAGCCTCCAGTTGTCCTCTTCTTGTACAAAGAGTATTGTTGGGTGAACAACTGACCTCTCTTGCTTGGAGTGCTTGGAATCGTGCGATGAGGAGGGGCTAGGGCTGGACGGGACCACTCAACTCTCTCGCCCAGCGCGGTCAGCATGCTCCCGACGAAATCCGTGGGCTCGCCGAACACTTTGCTCCGCATCCTGGCGGTGGCAGCGCTTGCAGCATTCCTGGCTTTCGCAGTTTCTGGGGTTGAGTCGCACAACGAGGGAGACACTTCCTCGTTCTCTCATCTGCACGACCTGGAGGCAGGTGGTCACCCGAGCGGAGCCTCATGTCACGACCATCACTACGGCGAGCAGTACCCCGGCGGCGGCCTTCGTCCGGGTGAGCATCCGGACGAGCACTTTCAGAACGGTCACCCGACTAAAAGATACTGCCCTCACCAGTCCACGGGGGGAGGCTCCCCACCTCCGCCTCCGCCCCCGCCACCCCCACCACCCCAACAACAGCCGCCGCCGCCACCTGACCCGGCGACGTCCACGCCTACGCCTACCGCAACGCCTACAGCAACCCCCACGGCGACCCCGACGCCAACGCCGACCGCTACCCCGACGCCAACGCCGACTGCAACGTCGACTGCTACATCGACGCCAATGCTGATTGCGACGCCGACTGCTACACCGACGCCGACACCAACGACGCCGGCGCCTCCGCCGCCACCACCACCACCGCCCACGTCGACGCCGCGTCCAACGTCTACCCCAACCGCCACCCCGACGCCCACCCCGACACCTACGGCGACGCCAACAGAGACCCCTACGCCTACGGCAACCCCGACGGCGACCGAGACCGGCACGCCTACACCAACGCCGACTGCGACGGCTACGCGCAGGCCCACGTCCACGCCGACCGCCACGCCAGCCGCGAGCCGTTCTTCCGCGCCTCCGCCCAGGCCGAGTCTGGATACCCCAACCCCTGCTGTTCAGGTCGTTGTTCCACCGACGCCAACGCCAACAGCGACACCGACGTCAGCGCCTACCGCGACGCCAACTTCGACGCCAACGGCCACATCCACGCCTACCCCGACGCCCGTGCCAACTGCAACGCCTACTCATACGCCGACGGCCACATTGACGCCCACGCCGACACGGACCCCTACCGCCACGGCAACGCCGACCTCGACACCGGCGCCAACATTCACGCCGACGGCTACTCCCACGGCTACCCTTGCGCCGACCGCAACACCCACGCCGACGCCTCAGCCCACGGCGACGCCAACCTCAACGCCGACGCCCCAGCCGACGGCTACTCCGACGCCCAGGCCAGGTCCACGCTTCATACCCAGTCTGGAGCTGCCGTCCGTGCCGGCAATTGGAGAAGCAGCCGACCGAGTCCGGAGTACGCTGACCGGTGTGGTCAATGCGCCCCGGCAACGGACCACCCTCATCATTATCCTGATCGTGACGGGTATCCTGGCCCTGGGGGCGTTCGCCTACCTGGTATTCCGGAGGCGATAGGCTACGCTAGCGGTCCAGGGGCCTGTCGCGGGATCGTGTGAGGCGCGCTGTGCCTCTGAACAACCATGGAGGTGCTTCAGGCCAGCGGACGGCGCCTTGCGTCATCGAAAGCTGGCAAAAAGGTGTCATGCAATCGTCTTCTGGTGCGCCCCCTAAGCTCCTGAAACGGTCGAAAAAGCCGAGATTCCCGTAAACTGATACATGATGTCATTCGCTAAATTCCCTGCTCCAAAGGACGTTTCATAGACCATATAGGTTAGCTGACTGATACGAACTCTCAGATCGAGTCGGAATCGAATGCAATAGTCTCTTGGAGATCACGATATCTATCACAATAATGATACGATATATCAACGCAATTCCAGCTGAATGCCCGCTATAGTCACACTTGCTAAAGTACCTTTATATATGCCAGAATTGCACCATACACTTACACACGGCCTGACAAACTGAGGGCCATGAGGAGGGATTTATGGGTCACGAACAGCACGAATGTGACGAACACGAACATCACGGACACGATCACGAACAGCACGAGTGCGACGACCACGAACACCACGGAGACGAGCCCGGTCATGAGCATGATCAGCATGAGTGCGACGAGCACGAGCACCATGCCCACGTTCACGAACAGCACGAGTGCGACGATCACGAACACCACGGCCACTAGGCCACCCTACGCATTAGGGACGGCACAAGAGTGCCCGGTGCGCATCCCAGATGCACCGGGCGCTTTTTGCGTCTGCAGGGCTGCGCGAAGAGAAGCCCCGACCATTGAGCTGGCGCCCTCGGCCCTGATGCCCGCAACTGCAATGGACCTGGCTGCCCGGTGCCGCTGACGGCCAGCACAGTCACTTAGGGCCGGAAGGTCCGGCAGGGCAGTACCCGCGGGCGACATCCGCCGCTCTCGTGGAAGGTCTGCCTCGCTTCCGATATGGGACGGGCTCGACCCAGCAGGGACAGGCGCAAGCCGGAGGCTACAGATCAGGCATCACACCCACCTACCTCGATTGGCACTTATCGAGGTTGCACACCACCTATACCTTTTGTTGGAATAGCACTAGAATATGGGTGGCGATTCTTGGCGGACTCGCGTCGCTGGGATGGTGCGAAGGACTGGAGGATGTCCGTAGCGTCCAGTCGATGCGAATCAGAGGCCGCATTGACCGGATCGAGATATCGGTTCCGGGTACCGATTCGCAAACCGACCAAAGGCTGGGAGGCGACAGTGCAACAACCGTACCGGATTCTCATGGTCGACGACGAGCCGGATCTCGAGCCCCTGATCAAGCTTCGCATGCGTCGCAAAATCAGGGCCGGAACGTACGACATCATCTTCGCTCAAAACGGCATCGAGGCCCTGGAGGTGCTGGCCGAAAATGATGACATTGACCTCGTGGTCACTGACATCAACATGCCGCAGATGGACGGGCTGACGCTGCTCGAGCAGATCCCCAACGTCGCTGGCGACGACATAAGGTGCATCGTCGCGTCGGCATATGGGGACATGAAGAACATCCGGACGGCGATGAACAGAGGCGCCTTCGACTTCGTGACGAAGCCGGTCGACTTCGCGGACCTGCAGGTCACAATCGAGCGAACATTGCGCCACCTCGAGGAGTGGAGGGAGGCTCTCTCCGCCCGAGACAAGCTGACAGCCCTGCAGAATGAGCTCGACCTGGCGAGTAACACCCAGCAGTCCATCCTACCCAAGGAATTCCCCAAGACCTCCGACTATGAGGTCTTTGCCAACATGGAGGCCGCCCGCAACGTGGGCGGAGACTTCTACGACGTCATACGCCTGGATGACGGGCAGGTCGGACTGGCCATAGCGGACGTCTCCGACAAGGGCGTTCCCGCTGCACTCTTCATGATGTCGAGCCGGACCCTACTGAAGGGAGCGGCCATCGGCAGCGCCGATCCCGGAGATGCCCTGCGCGAGGTCAACGAGCTTCTCTACGACGAGAACGAGTCCCTGATGTTCGTGACGGTACTGTATTCCATCTACGACCCGGTTAGCGGCATCCTCACGTATTCCAGCGGCGGGCACGACGCTCCTCTCCTGGTACGTTCAGACGGCACGGCTTCGCTTCTTTCGCTGACGGGAGGTGTTGCTCTTGGCATAGCGCCGGACCAGAAATTCCCGAGCCGGACGGTCCAGCTCGAGCCGGGAGACACAATTGTCCTCTACACCGACGGCATCACGGAAGCGATGAACGGCGACGGCGAGCAGTTCGGCGTCCATCGTATGCGGAATGTCCTCGCGGCCAGTCCCCCGAAGGGGTCCGAGCAGGCGGCTCAGACAATGTTCGACGCCGTCCGCGAGTTCGTAGGGGACACGCCGCAGTCCGACGACATCACCTGCCTGACCCTGCACAGGTTCGCAGGCGCATAGCAGCGGACGGGGCCCTGGCTATTGAGGAAGCCTCAGGCGTCTATGCGCTTCCGTTCCTGAGGACCCTTCCGGGGCGGGCGCCGGTGTGTTTCCCGCCGTCGATGATTGCCTCGCCCGCCACGAAGACGTAGGGCACGCCGCTCGCGTACTGGTGCGGTTCCTCGAAGGTGGCGTTGTCGATGACGGTGTCCGGGTCGAAGATCGCCAGGTCGGCGACCAGGCCCTCCTTTACGAAGCCGCGCTCCTTGAATCCCATGCGCTGGGCTGGGAAGCCGGACATCTTGTAGACGGCCTGCTCCAGGGTGAGGACGGCGGGCTCCTCGCGCACGTACCGGCCCAAGATGCGGGGGTACGGGCCGTAGAAGCGGGGGTGGGGCTTGAAGTCCTTGTAGTGTCCGTCCGGCGAGATGGCGTTGCCGTCCGAGCCGATCATGCCCAGGGGATGGCCCAGGAAGAAGCGGATGTCGCTCTCGACGCGGTTATGGACGACGGCCATGACGCCGTCCTTCTCCTCCTCGATGAGCTGCAGGGTGACCTCGGCGGGCTCCACGCCGCGCATCTCCGCGATCTCCTCCAGGTTGTACCCGATCAGGTCCCTGTTCTCCTCCGAGTTCGTGTTGCTGATGACGTGGATGTACCAGAGGGGAGGGATCCCTCCTGCGCGGCCCTCCTTCATCTCGGCGATGGCGCGCTGGCGGAGGTCGGCGTCCGCCAGCCGCTCCATGAACATGGGGATGCCCCCTTCCTGCATCCACAGCGGGACGAGCTGGTTCAGGCCCGCCCCCGCGGCGGTGTAGGGGTACATGTCGTAGGTGATGTCGATGCCCTCGTCGCGGGCCCGCTCGATCACGTCCACGATCTGGGGGCCGTAGCCGTAGTAGCGCCGGTCGGTTATCGCAAGGTGAGAGAACTGGACGGGGATGCCCGCTCGCCGCCCGATCTCCACGGCCTCTTCCACCATCTTGATGTGCCACCCGGGCATGGCCCGGGCGTGGGTCACGTAGAATCCGCCGTAGCTCGCGGCCACCTCGGCCAGCGCGACGATCTCGTCGGTGGGCGCGTAGCCCGACGGGGCGAGGGACAGGCCGGTCGAGAGGCTGAATGCGCCCTGCTCCATCGTCTCGGCGAGGAGCTGTTTCTGGACGTCCAGCTCGTCGGGCGTGGCGGGCCGGTCATCGAGGGCGCCGCATGCCGCGCGCAGGGGCGTGTTGCCGACCTGGGGCGCGACGTTAAGGCTGACGCCCTGAGTCTCCATGAGGCTTGCCCACTCGTCGAGGGTGCTCCAGCGCCACACCTGGCGCGTCTCGAATATCTCACCCATGACCTTCCGCATCTCCTCGGGCTCCAGGTCGCCCATCGGGAACGGGGAGAAGCTGCAGTTGCCCGTCACCTGGGTCGTAACTCCCTGGTAGGCCATGCTCTCCCCACCTGGGTCGTCGATCATGGTCAGGTCGGAGTGGGTGTGCATGTCGATGAAGCCCGGGGCGACGACGTGCCCACTCGCGTCGATCCTGCGCCTGGCCTCGGCCTCCCCGAGCGAGCCTATGGCGGCTATCTTCCCGTCCTCTATGCCGACGTCAGCCACGTACCGGGGCGAGTTCGTGCCGTCGACTACGGTTGCGTTGGCGATGAGTGTATCGAAGGGCATAGTCGAACTCCTATGTGAGCATCAAGCCGAGACTACTACAACGGCCGTAGGCACGCAAACGGGCCGATGGTTACCTACTCGTCACACTGGCGGACCCCGGTATCCAGTCCCCGCACCGGCATCTCTAGTCACCGACGCTCCGTCCCGAAACTGGTCTCGTCATCGTGTACCTCGAGCGCCCTTGGCCGATCGAGGTCTACCCCGGGACGGGGACTGAAGGGATTGCCCCGGCCCCCTATAGCCACCGGTCTACTTCAGTCGCAGGGGACTGGATTCCGGCTCAAGGCCGGAATGACGGATCGCCGAACCGCGGATACTATGCCGAAGGTATGACCGGCAGGACCACGTGGGAGGGGTGGGCGCTGTCCATGTATACGGTGTTACGGGCCGTTTGGGTATGGGTGTGTCTGCCCATGGGCTCGCCGGTGTTGGGGTTCACGTCGAACTTGGGGAAGTTGCTGCTCGCTATGTCCAGCCTGATGCGGTGGCCGGCCTTGAACAGATTGCAGATCGGCGGCAGGGGGGTCGTGACGCGGTAGACCTCGCCCGGCTCCATCATCTCGGCTCGCTCGAAGCCGTTGCGGTATCTGGCGCGCAGGATCGAGTCGCAGAGGTTCAGGTGATAGCCGTCGGGGTAGTCGTCGCTGGTCGGATATACGTCCAGGAGCTTGGCTGTGAAGTCGGTGTCGACTGCCGAGGACGACACCCATAGCACGACTTCTATGCTGCCTGTCACGTCAATGTCCTCGTGGAGAGGCTCCGTCTGGAACACCAGCACGTCGGCACGGTCTGCGAGAAGCGGGTAGGGGGGTCGAGCGCCGACGAGGTCGGGGGACTCCTGTTGGTGAGCGCCGCCTTCCGGGTATATGGTCTGCGTGTGGTCCCTAGGGTCGCCGGTATCCTGGTCGTAGTCCTCCGGGAACGGCAGCAGCTCCGTCACGCCGCCTGTGGCTGAGACCGTCGGCACGGGATTTTCGGGGTTGTGGACGTACGACACCGGCGGGTCGCCGGCGCCCGGCAGCTTGGTCGAGAGCCCGCCGCCAGCGCGCAGATAGTAGTTCTCATACTCGGTCCGGGCAAGGGGCCACTCGTGCTCGTCTCGCCACCGGCCACCGTGGTCGAGACGTCCCGCTGAGTTTCGCGTGCCGGTCCCTCCGCCCATCACGAATATCCGGACGGGCGGATCGTCCTCCACGCCGTTGGGGATGTCCCTGAGCCAGCGGTCGAACCAGCGCAATCGCTGTTCGCCGTAGCCCTCGATGCCATAGGCCGCGTCCGGGCCGAAGTCGACGTCGCCCGCCCAGGTGTGGCCGTTCCTACGGCCCCTGTGATTCCACGGCCCCATGTCCAGCCTCTGGGGCGTGCCGTTCCTAGCGGCCATCGCCGCGTACTGGCCCGTAGTCGCCGAGGCGAAGTAGTCGTACCACCCGCCGGAGAAGACGCCGGGGATGTCGGCGGCCTTGTGGAAGTGCGGCTCTTGGTCGCACGCCTCCTTAGACCAGAACTCGTCGTACTCGCCGCGGTAGTAGTAGTCGAACAGGGTCTTCTCGAGGTTGGGGACGGGCCTGAGCGGCGTCTCGCCGGGCCTGAAGGGCATGGACTGCACCAGCTCGCGCATCCTCCGCCAGCCGTCGAGGACGGTCTCGCGGCCCGCCGGGTCGTCCGAGATCTCCGGTGCGTCGTGGGCGTGGAGGAACAGGGCCGAGAACATCCAGAGCGACATCGCGCCGCCTTCCCGGGCCTCGTGGGCGAAGATGTTCGTGGGCGTAACGTCCGCCCAGATGCAGGTAAGGTGGGGCGGCCGGGTGAGGGATGCGACCGTCTGGACCAGGGCGCCGTGGGAGCTGCCGGTCATGCCGACGCGGCCGTTGGACCAGGGCTGGGCGGCAATCCACTCGACCGTGTCGTAGCCGTCCTCGCCCTCGTGCACGTTGGCGGTGTGGAAGTACTGGCCGACTCCCTCGGACCTGCGGCGGCCCCTGAGGTCCTGCAGGACTACCACGTACCCCCTGGGCGCGAAGTAGCGGGCGACAGGGTCGATCCACAGCTCCCGCCACCGCTTGTCGTACGAGGTGCGGCCCAGGATGGTCGGGAGCGGCCCAGGGAGAGCCTCGCCGTCGGTGGCGGGCCGGTAGATGTCGATCGCCAGCCGGACGCCGTCACGCATCGGCACCATTACGTCCTCATCCACGACGAACCCGTACTCCGGCTCCGAGATGGTCATGCCGCGGACCCGGCCGGCAGCAGGTGCGGACCGACGACGCCTCGCTCCACGAGGAACTTCAGCATTGCAGCCGCGCACTCCTTTGGCTCTTCGAGCTGGAGGAAGTGTGTGGTCCCCGGCATGATCTGGTGGTCGACACCCGTGGCGTCGCGAAAGTCGAAAGCCGGGCGGTCCGGGTCCATGGTGGGGTCGGCGCAGAAGATCTTTGTTGGACATTGCAGGGAGCCGAAGTCCACCGACACGGCAGGCCGGGGCGCGTGGTCCCAGATGCGTGCTTCGTACTCGCGAGGGCATCGAAGCTCGTAACCCCTACCTGTGTCAGCCTCCCTGAGGGTCGTTCGGGCTACAAGCTCCATGACCCCGGGCACCGACCTCTGGTAGTAGGGCAGGTAGGTGTGCAGGTCCGCCAGCTCCTCCCTGGTCCGAAACCAGGTTGTCCGGACCCGGAGCATGTCGGCCATGCGCATGGACAGCTGCTCGAACTCGCCGTATCCGACTCCCCGGTTGCACAGCGGCGGTGCAAACAGGGCCAGCGCTGCGTAACCGCTGCCTCTCGAAGGCAGGTGCAGGGCGGCCAGGGCCGCGATGGAGTGGAATACGCCGACCTTGGGCTTTTCGCCGTAGAGGCTGTCTATCGCCTCGGCTACGCGGTCGTGGTCGCGGGCGAAGGCGTCGAAGGTGTGCTCTTCGAGGGGCCCGACTTCGTTCCAGCCGTGGTTCCTGAGGTCGTACAGAACCAGGTCGAAATCGCTGGTCAGCAGGGACCAGAACGGGTAGTAGAGGTCGATGGCGAGGCCGTTCCCGTGGCTCAGGACGAGCCGGGGGCCTTCCGGGTTCCCGTGGCGCCTGAGTACGATGACGGTGTCGTCGTCCACCCGAACGCTGTCGGTGGAGAGGGGCTTGGGAATCTGCCAGACGGCTGCGGTAGGTACTGTCAAGTTGGCGTCCTTATGCCTGGCTCGGCGGCATGCGCCCGTGGGCCGAAGTGCGAAGGAAGTTTAGGTGTGCGCCACTTCTCAGGCAAGGGCAGGCGGTCGAACTCGCACGTTCTGGCCGGCCGCAGCCCCGATGAGATCGGGGTAATATATGAGCGAACCGAGGGCAGCAAGCGAGCTCAGGGTCTGGAAGTGGAGGTTGGAATGAAGTTGCTCAAGCCGGTCTTTGCGATTGCCATACTCGTCTCCGTCTGCCTGGCCTGTGGCGGCTCCCAAGCTGTCAAGATGGGGACTGAAGGGTTCTATCCCCCGTACAACTTCATCGGCGACGACGGCGAGGTCGACGGGTTCGAGCGAGAGTTGGGCGACGAGCTGTGCCGCCGGGCAGAGCTCGATTGCACCTGGGTCACGAACGAGTGGGACACCATCATTCCCAACCTGGTGGCGGGCGACTACGACACCATCATGGCCGGGATGAGCATCACAGCCGAGCGGGACGAGGTCATCGACTTCACGCAGCCGTACTTCCCGCCCTCGGCATCGGTCTATATAGCCAAGGCAGGCGCCGGTGACGAGGCGGTCAACGGGAAGGTGGCCGCACAGGTGGCCACGATCCACGCTGACTACCTGTCCGAGTCCGGCGCGACGCTGATCGAGTACGAATTGGCGGAGGACCTCGCCGAGGCCGTTCTGAGCGGGGAGGCGGACGCTGCTCTGGTCGACCGCGAGTTCGCCCACGAGATCATGGCTGCCAATGGAGGCAGGCTGGAAGTCGTTGGGCCTACCGTACCACTCGACTCCGGCATCGGGATCGGCGTCCGCGAGGACGACGGCGAGCTGAAGGAGAAGCTCGACCGGGCCATCTCGTCGATGAAGGAAGACGGATCGCTGAACGCGCTCATCGACAAGTGGTTCGACGATGACGCAATGAGGTTCTAGCCCCCTTCTTTCTCCCATCGAATGCCGGCATGGCCGGACCGGCCGGTCGCCTCGCTTCTCCCTGGAGTACAATGGCGGCGCAGAAGCGAGGTGCAGGCATGATCGTCGATACGCACGTTCACTTCATCGATCCCACCAGGCCCCAGGGCGCGCCGTATCCCGACCCCCAGGAGGAGTCGCGGCTGTACCGGACGGTGCTTCCGCTGCACTTCAAGGGCATAACAGGGCCGCTGGGGGTGACCGGCGTGGTGGTGGTCGAGGCGAGCCACTGGGTCGAGGACAACCAGTGGATCCTCGACATGGCAGTGGACGAGCCGCTGATCGTGGGGTTCTCGGGCAACCTGGATATGCGGGCGGACTCGTTCGAGGGGCATGTCAACAGGTTCGCCGCGAATCCGCTGTTTCGTGGGATACGGCCGCGATCTCTCGATCCTTCCGACTACTCGACGCTGGCCGTCCTGAAGGCCGCGGAGCTTCTTGCCGAGAAGGACCTGCAGCTCGACGCACACCTGGGCTGGTACGACATGGATGACCTGTTCCGCATGGCCGACGCCGTGCCGGGGCTGAGGATCGTCATCAACCACATCGGCGCGGGCCGGCCCATCGACGGCGTTGCGGCGAACCCGGGGTGGGCGGACGTGATGAGGCGGATTGCGCGGCGGCCCAACGTGTTCTGCAAGGTATCGGCGGTGCTGCAGCACAGTGCGGTGCTGCCTGCGCCTGAGGACGTGGACTTCTACAGGCCGACGCTGGACGTGCTGTGGGACGCGTTCGGGGAGGACCGGCTCGTGTACGGGAGCAACTGGCCGAACGTCGAGCAGATAGGTCCGTACTCGCAGGAGCTGGCAATCACGTCGGGGTACTTCAGCGAGAAGGGCGATGAGGCGGCGGAGAAGTTCCTGTGGGGGAACGCGAAGAGCGCATACAAGTGGGTGGACCGCTCGGCGGAGGTGACGCAGTGAGTGTCTACGAGAACGTTCGAGAGCGGATGACCGTCCGCGAGTTCAAGGCTGACCCCGTGCCGGAGCCGGTGGTCAGGAAGCTGCTGCAGGCGGGCCGGTGGTCGCCGAGCTCACGGAACCGGCAGCCGTGGCGGTTCATCGTGGTCAAGGACAGGGATGTGCTGAGGCGGCTGGGCGAGATTGCGACGAGCGGCCGGTTCCTTGCGGACGCGCCGCTTGCCATCGCGGTTCTGATGGAGGGCGCCGACTCCCCGGAGCTGGACGCGGGGCGGGCCCTGCAGCAGATGGAACTGGTGGCGTGGGAGGAGGGCATGGGGACGTGCTTCGTGGGGCTGCCGACGGCGGAGCAGCAGCGGGGCGTAAAGGACCTGCTGGGGATCCCGGAGTCGACGCACCTGATCACGGTGCTGCCGTTCGGGTACCGTGCGCGGACGCCGCGGGGGAAGAGGCGCAGGCCGCTGTCTGAGATCGCCCACGACGGGAAGTACGGGGTGCCGTACGAGTAAGCGGGCGCACTTCGGCCCTTCGACAGGCAGGGGGGAGAGGGGTGGAGGCGACGGGCGGATTCGAACCGCCGAATAGAGGTTTTGCAGACCTCCGCCTTAGACCACTTGGCTACGTCGCCTGGAATGGCGTTGGTGCCGAGGAGGAGACTCGAACTCCTACAGCCTTAGCGGCCACAGCGCCCTCAACGCTGCGTGTCTACCAATTCCACCACCTCGGCGCACATAGCGATGATAGCAAAAGGGCGCTGTGCGTGTCCATAGCGGCGGCGGTCCCAAATCCACCACGCAGCGGCAGCGCTGGCCTTGGCCAAGGCGAGGGCGGGTTTCAAACCCGCCCCTACAGGGGGACGGCTGGTAGAATTGGCGGGCAATGCTTTATCGGAAGAGGCTGACATGACTGGACAGTGTGTATCCGACGAGACTTTGGACGCGCTGAGGGAGATCCCGACGCAGACGGCGATCGACGCTATGTACAAGATGGGCTGGCCCATGACCTTCGTATCGGGGGCGCTGCCGCTGAGCCCGGGGCAGCAGATGGTGGGCCGGGCGGTGACGCTGAGGTTCGTGCCGGCGCGCCCGGACCTGCTGGCGGACAAGCCGAAGGACGAGCTCTCGGCGGAGTACGTGGCGATAGAGATGTGCGGGCCGCGCGAGGTGCTGGTGATCGACGCGATGGGGTGGCAGTTCTCGTCGGTGGGGGGGGACATCAAGTTCTTCCGGCTGAAGCAGCTCGGCGCGGCGGGAATCGTGACGGACGGGGGCGTGCGCGACAGCCGGTCGATGAAGGCGTACGGCTTCCCGGTGTACTCGGCCAGCCTGACGGCGAAGCAGGGGGGCGCGGAGTTCCTGCCGTGGCAGGCGGGTGACGCGATCCAGTGCGGCGGGGTGCTGGTCAGGCCCGGCGACGCGGTGCTCGGGGACGACGACGGCGTGGTGATCGTGCCGTCGTCCATAGCCGAGGAGGTGGTCGCCAGGGCCCAGGAGCACATGGCAGTCGAGGACTTGGTGAAGGCCAAGCTGGAGGCGGAGGAGTGCTCGCCGGGTCGCTACTACCCCTTCAACGAGCGGACCTGGGATCTGTACGAGCGGGAGACAGGCAAGAAGCGGATGTCTTAGGGGCGCCGTTACTAGTGTTGGCCTGCGAACGGACTGATGACCCGCAGGCCATCGTAGTCTTGTTCGTAGCTGAGATCTTCTGAGTACACTGCATCGCAGCCAAGCGCGCGGGCAGCAGCCAAGATCGCGCCGTCCCAATACGACAACCCGAAGCGATGGCTGATGGATAGCCCAGCGTGGAACACGTCCAGGGTGGTCTCCTGCACGGGGAACCTGCTAACGGATCCGATGAACCGTAGGGCTTGATCGTGGGTGAGTGCTGCCGGGCGGTTGGGCCGTGTCGCCCGGTAGTAGAACTCCTGAAGCACCTGTACTGAAAGCGCCAAGTCACTTTGGTTCAGCAACTTGATAGCGATCCGCCGCTTACCAGCCTCGTCCGGAAGATTGCTCACTGCGTAGAGCAGGACGTTGGTATCAACGAAGCGCATTACGGTCGTGCAGGGCTTCGCGAGGCAGGTTGTCGGCCATGCGCAGTCCGCCGCCGTTTGCTGTGATCTCCTCGATCACATCGTTCATGAGCCGGCGCTGCCGCTCGAACTCATCGCCCTGTGGCTGCCTTTCGGCTGCCGGGCCATTGGACTGTCTGCCAACAAGGGTCTTGAGGTAGCCACGGACCAGGGTCGAAACCGAGGTCCCAGCCTCTGCGGCCTTGGCACGGGAGAGGCGGTAGGTCTCGTCATCCACGGAAACTGTGATGTTCTTCATTGCGCCTGCACCGCAAATGTTCTCAGTCACACTATAGGCAATGCGGGTAGGTCATGCAAAGCATTCGGCCAGTGTCACTTGCAGGCTACGGCGACTAGTCTTTCCGCGTCCAGGCCGTACTCACGGCCGTGGTAGCCTCCGTACAGCTGGACATCGGCGAACCCGGCCTCGAACAGGTGGGCCTTCAGCTCCTGGCCGGAATAGATGCTGACCTCGAACCGGAAGGTCGTGGCCGCGCTATCCTCTATGACGATCCACTGGTTCTTGATACGGGCCCAGTCGTCGATGACCTCGTGACGTTCGACCAGGAGCCTGCCGCCGGCCAGCTCCTTGGAGGTCGTGGGCTGGAACCCCCGGGCGAGGGCTTCCCTTCCGGCGATTTCGATTACGAGGGCTCCCCCGCTGCGTAGGCTGCGGTGGATGTTTCGCAGGACCTGGAGGTCGTCGTTCCGGCTCTCGAAGTAGCCGAACGAGGTGAAGAGACTGACGACGAGGTCGTAGCTTTCCGGGCGCACGAAGCGGCGCATGTCCTCCCGCACCCACTTGACGTCGACACCCTCAGCGCGCGCCCGCTCCCTGGCCTTCCGCAGCAGGAACGACGAGAGGTCGACGCCGGTCACCCGGAAGCCTCTTTTCGCGAGGGCTATGGAGTGGCGTCCCGGTCCGCAGGCGAGGTCGAGGGCGTCGCCGTGTTCGAGACCCGCAAGCTCCAGGACGCTCGCTACTTCGGACCCGGCGGCATCGAGCTTGCTTTCGGTGAAGAGGAATGGGTAGAGCTTTTGCCAGAAAGATTCGTCCTCAAACCACTCCTCCATTCGCGGACCCGGTGCGTTGTTCGTCTCGGTCCGGCTATGCATCGTTCCCTCCAAAAAGAAAGAGCCCCCCGATCCGGGAGGCTCCTAGATCGTGAAAGTGAATCGAGCAGCTAGGTCCTCCCGGAAGGCGGGCAGGCGCGGACCTCCGTAATGATGCCGACGAAGCTGCGGTTTGCGTGGGATGTGTTCATGGTCGTGGATGGCTGCTCGGTGTAGATGATACCAGACTGCGTCGAGGGGAGGGCGGGTTTCAAACCCGCCCCTACACAACGTGAGAGGGCAGGCGCAGCCCCCTTAGTCATCGCCACGCAGCGTCCGGGGATGGATTCCGGCTTTCGCCGGAATGACGGAGTTATGCGAGGGTCTCCTCGGAGTGAAGAGGCCAGACCACCCTGCCTGGGGCGCTAGTTTATGTGGGAGCCGCCGCTTACGTTTAGTGCCTGGGCGGTGATGTTCTGGGCGGCGTCGGATGCTAGGAAGGCGGCGGCGTTGCCGATGTCCTCGGGGGTCTGCTCCCTGCCGAGAGGGGTGCGCTGCTTGACGTACTTGTCGAAGACTTCGCGGTCGGTGAGGCCCTTGTCTTCGTCCCGGTGTGCGCCGTGGCGGACGGCGATTCGCCGCCACAGGGGTGTCCAGAGGAGGCCGGGACAGATGGCGTTGACGTTGATGTTGTGCTTTGCCTCCTCGAGGGCAATGGCCTGGGTGTAGCTGATGACGCCGGCCTTGGAGATGGAGTAGGGGGCGCTGGTGGTGGAGCCGATCCTGCCGGCGACGGAGGCGATGTTCACGATCTTGCCGTAGCGGCGCTCGCGCATGTGGGGGAGGACAGCCTCGGTGACCCTGGCAACGCCCTTGACGTTGACCTCGTAGAGCATGTCCCAGTCGGTCTCGTCGGGCTCCTCCCGGTCCTCCCAGCCGGGGGCGGCTATGATGCCGGCGTTGTTGACGACAGCGTCTATGCGGCCGAAGCGGTCGATGACGGCCGCGACCATTGCGTCGACGTCCGCCTGGTCGGTGACGTCTGCCTGGATGGCCGTGGACTGGCGGCCCATGGCGGCCAGCTCGGCGGCGACGGTCGAGGCGTCGTCGAGGTTCATGTCGGCGACGGCGACGGTTGCGCCGCAGCGGGCCATTACCGTGGCTATTCCGCGGCCTATGCCCCGGCCCGCGCCGGTCACGATTGCGACCCTGTCGTTCAGGTCCATGTGTGTGCCTCCGTGTGCGTGGGGAGGGCGGGTTTGAGACCCGCCCCTACGTCATCTCATGTTGTGCTGCGTTGGGCGGTTGTCCTTCGCCTTTGGATTCAATGCGACGGGACCCATCCCCGGGGAATGGAGACCCACCCATCCGCCCCTCTGGATTCCGGCTCTCGCCGGAATGACGGTTGTGCGAGGTGGTGGGGTCACCCGGCTGTGTAGGTCTCGGCTAGGGCGAAGCAGAAGGAGCTTGCCGGGCCGCCGGGGCCGGTGATGCGCCGCCAGCCTTCGCGTGTGTACGGGGCGCCGGGGGCCTGTGCGCCGTCGAGGGCGATGGAGCCGCCGTCGGAGAAGATGAGGACGGAGAAGGCGACGGCCACGCCGCGGTCGTTTGGGGGCTTGCCGGTCATGATGAAGGGGGTGACGAGGTCCGACCACGTTGCGACGACAGTGCGGCCTCCGGCGGAGATGATCCAGTACGGGGCCGTCCTGACGTCGCCGCCCCTGACGATGGAGCCTTCGAGGAGGGGCAGGTCGAGGTCGTTGAAGGGGTCGTCGGGCGCGGCGGCGCGGACGCGCTCCATGGTGAAGTCATAGACGGCGCGGTTGTCGGCGACAGCCGCTCGAAAGCCGTTTACGTCGATGAGGGCAACGTTGCCCTCGCCGGCGGGGCTCCACCTGGTGTGGTACACGCCGACCGAGGCGCTGTTCGATTCTTCGCCGGGTTGCCTGAGGTAGGCGATCCAGTGTTCGCCGGACCACAAGAGGCTGCCGCTCTGAGTCATGCGTCCTCCACGTCTCCAGGCGGCCTAGGCCCGGGCGATGTGTCATTCACGAAGCTGCCTGGACCGGCTGGGGCTGGCGCAGGTATATGTCGCCGGCGGAGGCGACGATGGAAGGGTCTGGGGAGTGTGCGACCGAGATGTCCTTCCCCTCGTACTCGAGGGAGTAGATGACTTGCCGCATAGAGTTGATCCGGGCGCGCATCTTGTCGTCGGACTTGACTATCGTCCACGGCGCGTCGGGCGTGTGGGTCTGGAGGAACATAGCCTCCTTGGCTGAGGTGTAGTCGTCCCACTTGTCCTTGGATATGAGGTCGATCTCGCTGAGCTTCCACTGCTTGAGCGGGTCCCTCTCACGCTGCTCGAACCTCCTGGACTGCTCGTGCCTGCTGACGGAGAAGTAGAGCTTGATGAGGTGGATGCCGCTCTCGACGATCATCTTCTCGAGGACGGGCACCTGCCTGATGAACAGGCGGTACTCCCGCTCGGTGGCGAAGCCGAGGACCTTCTCCACGCCGGACCTGTTGTACCAGGAGCGGTCGAAGAGGACGATCTCGCCGGCGGTCGGGAAGTGGCGGATGTAGCGCTGGAAGTACCACTGGCCCAGCTCGACGTCGGAGGGCTTGTCGAGGGCGACCACGCGCGCGCCGCGGGGGTTCCAGTGCTCCATGAAGCGGCGGATGGTGCCGCCCTTTCCAGCTGCGTCGCGCCCCTCAAAGAGGATGACTACCCTCTCGCCGGCCTCCCTGAGCCATTTCTGAAGCTTGACGAGCTCAATCTGGAGAGGGAACTTCTCGGCGTAGTACTCATCGTGTGCCATGCGGTGGGAGTAGGGGTAGATGCTCTCGCGGAAGTACCTGACGCGGGTCTCCTCGTCGATGTTGGGCGGGTCTTCGAGGGCCTGGGCGCCGGGGATGGCAGCCCGCTCCTCGGGCGGCTCGTGGGTGTCGCCGTAGAAGTAGGTGTAGTATCCCTGGATTCGCTGGCTCGCCATGGCGGTCCCCCTGCGTCCTACCCTCTAGGGATCGGGAGCCTATGTTATGACGTTGCATATGTGATTGCAACGGCGGCCCCAAGCAAGGCGAGGGCGGGTTTCAAACCCGCCCCTACAGGTTGACGATACAGGCTAGTAGATGTGGCCCTGGAGGGATGCTGCGACGGACATCTCGATGTCGAGGATGGCCTGGGTGGTGACACGGCCTATGAGGTCGAGCTTGCGGACCTGCTCGATGCGGTCGGTCGCCCTGTCGAGCTCGCGGCGTGAGAGGAGCTCGCCGAATATGCCGCATGCTTCGGCCAGGCAGATGATGACCACGTCGCGCGGGTCGGGGATCTCGTCGCTGAAGAGCACCTCCATGATGCGCAGCTTGACCTCGCGCTCGGCGGCGCCGTCGACGGCGGGGTAGCGCCTGGAGCGGAAGACCCAGAGGTGTCGCTCGTCGTGTCGCTCGAGGATTCCGTGGTCGACCAGCCTTGCGAGCGCCTCCTCCTGTATGGCGTCCCCGCGCTCGGCCACGTGCTCGACCCAGTGCCGGGTGTCGTGGGGCTCGCTGGCGGCGATCTCGGCGAGGACAGGGTCGAGGAGGCTGTCGCCCGTGGGCGTGGCGTCGATCAGGACGAGGTTCTCCAGGTCCGTGTCGATGCGGTCGTCAAGGGCGAGGTCCATCAACACGGCTCCGGCGAGGGCGTAGTTCTTCGACCAGGTGGGGACGCCTATGAACCTTCCGCCCTCGTCCTCAAGCAGGAGCAGGATGATCTCTTCGACGAATCTGAGCTTCATGTCTTTTGTCCTCCAGGCCGCGCCTGTGGGTTCGTATTATACCCGGCGGCCATGAGGGTTCGTATAGGTAAATCGGGGACGAAACAGGATGTTTGCTTGCCGTAAATCGAGACTCTGTGGCCCCTGGGCGGGTTTCAAACTTGCCCCTACAGGATGGGCTGCGGGCGGGGCTAGTCGTGGAGGTTGCCGGAGTCGCGGAGGGCGGTGAGGGTCGACTCCATTGCTTCGAGGGTTAGGGCGAGCTCGGGGTCGCCGTGCTCGGTGGAGGAGTTGAGGCGGCCGCCGCCGCCGAAGACGCCGTGGCTGCGCATCTCCGCGCCTATGCGGTCCTTCAGGGCGCGGTTGGTTGCGAGGGAGGCGCGGTAGTCGGTGACGGGCGCGGTTGTGAATAGCCACTCGACGATGTTGGCTTCGCCGGTCATCTGCACGTCGAGGTCGAAGCTGCGAAACAGGCCCTCCAGCTCGTCCCTGAGCCGGTCGCCGTATGCGCCCAGATGCTCGTAGGCGCCGGGCTCGCGCAGCTGCTCGATGGTGGCGACGGCGGCGGCAGCGGAGACGGCGTTGCCGTGGAAGCTGCCGAGTGAGAAGACGCGCTCGTCGTCGGGCGAGGCGGGGTCGAGATGGCGCATGAGGTCGGCGCTTCCCGCGACCGCGCCGATGGGGTAGCCGGAGCCGAGGCCCTTGCCGAAGGTGGCGAGGTCGGGCGTCACGCCGTAGTACTCCTGGGCTCCTCCGAGGGCGAGCCGGAAGCCCGTGCCGACCTCGTCGAATATTAGGGGCACGCCCGTTGCCGTTGCCAGCTCCCTGACCTGCTCGAGGAAGCCTGGGCGCGAGGCGAGCCCTCGCATGACGGGCTCGACGATGATGCCGGCGAGGTCGCCGAGATGGTCCGCGACGATTTCGCGGGTTGTGTCGATGTCGTTCCAGGGCGCAACCAGGATGTCCCGTGCGTGGCCTGACGGGATGCCCGGGGTGTCGGGGTCGGGCTGGGGATGGTCGTGCCAGCGGTCCGGACGGCCGTAGTTGGTGCTGAAGAGGACGCCGTCGGCGAAGCCGTGGTATGCCCCCTCGAACTTCAGGACTTTGTCCCGGCCGGTGTGGGCCCTGGTTATGCGCAGGGCCAGCATGACGGCCTCGGTGCCCGAGTTTACGAAGCGTACGCTGGCGGCGCAGGGGACGTCCTCGACGATCATGCCGGCGAGCCGGATGGCGGGCCCGGTGACGTGGGTGAAGGTGTTGCCCAGCTCGGCCTGGCGCTTGACGGCCTCGACGACGGCGGGGTGGCTGTGCCCCAGGAGCAGCGAGCCGTGGCCGAGCATCACATCGAGGAAGCGGCGGCCATCTGTCGTGTGGAGGTATGCGCCGCTGCCGTGGTAGAAGAGGAAGCTGGGAGCCGTGTGCTCGTCGCGGGCGATGGTGGCGTAGGTGCCGCCCGGGAGATAGCGCGCGGCCCCGTCAACTTCGTCAGGCATTTCAGGTCCGAAGGCGCCTACACTACCGCTATGGCTTCGACCTCGACTACGAGGCCGTCGAAAACGAGGGCGCTGACGCCGACGGTTGCGCTGGCCGGGTAGCCGTCCTGGAAGACCTCGCCGCGGACCTTGGAGAAGTCCGCGTACTGGGACATGTCGGTGACGTAGGTGGTGATCTTTACCACGTCCCGGAAGTCCGCGCCCGCCTCGCGGAGCAGGTCATCCATGCGGTCGAAGATGTGGCGGGTCTGGGTCTCCATGTCGCCTGGGGCGATCACGTTGCCGCCCTCGTCGAGGGCCACGATTCCCGATATGAAGACGAGCCGGCCGTGGGACACGGAGATGCCGTAGGAGTATGAGGAGCCTGTGGGCTTGCCCAGGGTGCGGCGCGACATGGTGCAGTCCTCCGGGGAAGGGTTGGCGTAGTCTAGCAGGTTTGCGACGGCTGGTTGCGTTTTGCGACGAGCTTGATTGCGGCGACTGCGGGTACGGCAGCGATGACTACAGCTGCCGACGCGAGGAAGGGGAGGCCCACCATGTCGCCATCGAGGTCCGACAGCCGTCCGCTGCCCGATGCGCCAACGACGACCCCGAGGGAGTAGACGGCGTAGAAGATGCCGAAGGCCATTCCGCGCCGCTCGGCGCCCGTCGCCCCTATGACCAGGGCGGTAGCGGCCGGGAAGACCAGCCCGTAGCCGAGGCCGAAGACGGCCATGCCGGCGGCGATGGCCGCGTAGCCCTGGGAGGCCCCGAGCACAGCCAGGCCCGCGGCGATTCCCAGCAGGCCGAGGATGAGCGGGCCGAAGCGCCCGAACCTGTCGCCGGAGCGGCTGACCGGGCTGGCCATCACGATCATCGCCACGAGGGCGTAGATGGCGAATGTGTAGCCAGTGCGCGCGGCGGTCTCGCCCTGGTGCTCCATCAGGAGGGGCAGATGGGTGACTAGGACGCCTATGCCGACTGTGATGGCGAATGCTGCGCCGTAAGCGGACCATAGGCCGGGATTACGCCACGTAAGCGTGTTGGGCGCAGGCGCCGCCCGCGGCTTCAGTGCGGACGTGGAGGCGTCGCGTGTGATGAGGAGGAAGACTGCAAGAGTCGTGAGCAGCAGCGCGGCGTCGACGATGTAGACCGCGTCGGCGCTCCACGCATCCCTCAGTATGCCAGCGACCGGCGGGCCCACCAGCGCCGCTACGGCGATAAGGGCGCCGGTGAGACCCATGGCCTGGCCCCACCTGTCGGACGGGGCTCTGTCGCCGATGATCGAAAAGGCTCCCGGGGCGAGCACGGCCGTTCCGATGCCGTGGACCGCTCTGGCGGCGATCATCTGGGCCGGGGTCTGGACGAGGGAGTAGCTGAGGACAGCCGCTATGGCGATGGCCATGCCGATGATCAACGGGGTGCGGCGCCCCCACCTGTCGAGGATGAAACCGGTGCCCAAGTTTCCGAAGAGGTTAGTGAACGAGTAGGCGGCGACGATGACGCCGACCAGCGCAGCCGAGGCCCCGAGTCCCTCGGCGTGGGGAGCTATGGTCGGGAACTGTACGAAGAGGTCGAAGAATGCAGCGAATACCACGAGCCGCGCCGCCCACGTCGTGTGGCGCGCGATGCCCGCAGATTGGAGTGTGCCTGACGCCATGGTGCCTGGTACGGTCGACCAAGCAAGTGTAGCGCACGGAAACGGACTTAGGCCAGAGCAACCCTCGACGTGGGAGTGAGTCCAATTAGAGCGAGGGAAATATGAGGGTTTCTTCATCGGCGCTATGTTATCCTGAGGCGGACGATTCCATACCCATAGAGAATCAGAACTGCTCTCCATGTCTGCCAGTATGAGGAACCTTGCCATTTGACTGAGCAGCTGGCCCGTTTCAGCGCACAGAGGCCCTGGGTAGTCATCGGCGTTTGGGTGGTGCTGATCGTGATAGCGCTCGGCATCATCCGGAGCCTGCTTCCAAGCGCCACCACCACCGATTTCCGGCTGGCGGGCAGGTACGAGTCGGAGCGTGCGGCCGCACTGCTCGAAGACCGGCTGCGTGGGCCGGAGAGGCTGGCCGAGATCGTCATAGTGCAGTCGGAGACGCTGACGGTGGACGATGAGGCCTTCCGCGCGAAAGTGGAGGCGGTCCACGAGGACATCGCTTCGCTAGGCCCGGAGACGATAGCCGGAGGCATCGACGGGCAGCCGCTGTTCCACTACTACCAGGCAATCGAGGCCGGGCCGCTGATCCCGCAGGAGCAGCTTGCGCGGCTGCTCCCGTTGCTGGTGTCGGCAGACCGGCAGACCGTGCTGATGCACTACACGCTGTACGGCACGTCGCAGGAGGCCACGGCCAACGTGGTTGACGTGGTCCACAAGGTGGAGGAGGCTGACGCGGCGGACGATTTCGTGGTGCTGATCGGCGGGGACGCCAGCGTGGCGCACGAGAACAACGAGCTGGCTGAGTCGGACCTGCAGAAGGGCGAGCGGTTCGGAGTGCCGGTCGCGTTGCTGGTGCTGCTGCTGCTGTTCGGGGCCGTGGTGGCCACCGTATTGCCGCTGGGCCTGGCGGTCGTTTCCATCATCATCGCGATGGCGGCGGTCGCCATAGCAGGCCAGTTCAACCAGCTGGTGTTCTTCGTCACGTTGATGGTGGTGATGATCGGCCTGGCTGTGGGCATCGACTACTCATTGCTGATCGTGTCGCGGTTCAAGGAGGAGATGTCGCGCGGCACGCCTCCGCGGGACGCGGTGGCGAAGACGGGAGGCACCGCCGGGCGCACGGTGTTCTTCAGCGGCACCACGGTCGTGCTGGCGCTCATCGGGCTGCTCATAGTGCCGGCGTCCTTCTACCAGTCGCTCGCGCTGGGCGCGATCCTGGTGGTGATCGCCTCGCTTGCGGCGACGTTGACGCTGCTGCCAGCGGTGCTCGCGCTGCTCGGGCCCAAGGTCGACCTGCTGTCGATCCGGTTCCTTGCCAGGTTCGCGATCAAGACGCCGGAGGAGACGGAGGAGGGATTCTGGGAGTCGATCACCCTGGCGGTGACCAAGTACCCGGTCCTCAGCATCCTGGCGATCGCGGTGCCGATGATCCTAGTGACGATGTTCTACTTCAACGTGGGCGTCCTGGGCATCGACGGCATTCAGACGGGCCTGAACGACGTAAACACGTTCCCCGACAAGGCCGAGACCAAGAAGGCGTTCATCGTCCTGAAGGAGAAATTCTCCATCGGGGAAGTGAGCCCCGCGGGAGTCCTGAGCCCGGCGGAGATCGTTATCGACGGGGACGCCAGCGACCCGCGGGTGCAGGAGGCGACGGCCAGGCTCCAGCAGTCCATAGTCGACTCGCCGATCTTCCCCGTGCCGCCAATACCGGAGGTCAACGAAGCAGGCGACCTGACCTTGCTGACACTGCCGTTTCCGGGCGAGTCCTCGAGTCGCGAGGCCACCGGGCACCTCTTGACATTGCGAGATGAGCTAATCCCCGCCGCCTTCGACGGTGTCCCGGCGGAGGTGTACGTTGGCGGGTTGACGGCCGAGACGGCGGACTTCTACGGCATCGTCGACCTGTACACTCCTATCGTGTTCGCCTTCGTGCTAGGCCTGAGCTTCCTCATCCTGATGATGGTGTTCCGCTCGATCGTGATACCGATCAAGGCGATCATCATGAACCTGCTGTCGGTTGGGGCAACGTACGGGCTGCTGGTGATCGTGTTCCAGAAGGGGGTGGGAGCCGACCTGTTCGGATTCCAGCGAGCGGAGGTCATCGACGCGTGGCTGCCGCTGTTCCTGTTCACGATCCTCTTTGGGCTGTCGATGGACTACCACGTATTCCTCCTGAGCCGCATCAGGGAGCGTTACGACGAAACGGAGAACAACACGGAGGCGGTGGCTTACGGGCTGCGCTCGACGGCGGGGATCATCACAGGGGCGGCCCTGATCATGGTCGTGGTGTTCGGGGCGTTCGCAGCAGGCGACACGGTGGTGAACCAGCTAATGGGCTTTGGGCTCGCCATCGCCGTGCTACTGGACGCGACGCTGGTGAGGTCGGTGCTGGTGCCTGCCAGCATGGAGGTGCTGGGGAAGGGCAACTGGTACCTGCCGGCCTGGCTGAGCTGGCTCCCCGACCTGCGGGTAGAGGCACCAGAAGACCACGCTGCTCACGGGGCGAAGGGCGCGTGACAGGCCACATGGAGATTCCATCCGACTATACCCAGGGCTATGAGAAGGCCCGTGTCCTCGAACCTGAGCTAGCGTCGAGCTACGTCGCCCACACGATGGTCGGAGACCCCGTGGCCGACGCGGCTATCGAGGAGCTTGCCTCCCTCGACAGGGCAGAGGCGACGCTGTTTATCAAATCGCTGATGGACCAGGAAGACGAGGAGGCGTTTCGCG
This sequence comes from Dehalococcoidia bacterium, assembly GCA_965204975.1. GTDB lineage: Bacteria > Chloroflexota > Dehalococcoidia > Lucifugimonadales > CAJWER01. Next base: position 1,380,500 of record OZ242024.1, on the reverse strand, counting down.
ACGCGCCGCCTGCGCTAAGGGCCCTCTTCGATGAGATGGAGTCTCCGCCCGACTGGGTAGACCTTGCCGCCTTCACCCCCGGCGTCCGCATGTTTCACAGGAACTCGAAGCTGGTCCTGGGGGCGTTCGTAGGGGGCGTCCTGGTAGAGGGATTTTCGACGAACATAAGCAAGTCCTTCTTCATCACCGGCCGTGTGCGCGACCAGGGAGTCAGGCGACTGAAGCAGAACAACCGCCACATGATCGAGCTGTTCGTGCCCGGGGGCATGGATAGGGGCGGGGACGGCTGGAAGTTGTCGGTCCGGGTGCGGCTGGTCCACGCGCAGGTCAGGCACCTGCTCAGGGAGTCGGAAGAGTGGGACAAGGCAGCGTGGGGCGAGCCTATCAGCGCCGCGCACGTGGGTTTCTCGATCTCGGCGTTCTCGGCGAGACTGCTGAAGCACATGGAGAGCCTGGGGTCCGTCTTCAACGACGAGGAGCGGGAGAGCTTCATGGCCGTGTGGCGCTACTCAGGCCTGCTGATGGGCATTCCCGAGACGATCCTGTTCAAGACCGAGGAAGAGGCGCTCAGGATCTTCGAGACAGGCCGCCTGTGCGAGCCGCCTCCATCACCCGAAGCGGTTTCGATGGCCCACTCGCTGGTCAACTCCGCCCCGCTGGTCATAGGCATCGACGATCCGGGCGAGCGCCGGGGCCTGGCGAAGTACGTGTTCAGCGTGTCGCGGGCTCTCATAGGGAATGATCTGGCGGACGGGCTCAATTACCCTCCCGGCTCGACGCTTGGGGTGCTGGAGTGGTTCCGTATCCAAGCGAAGTACGAACGGATACTGGACAGGTTTGTGCCCAGGGGCATGCGGAACCGGAACTTCAGCAACTTCACGTCGCTGCTGGAAGCTTCGATGTTCGACGCGGCGGGCATCTCGTACAGGATGCCCGACCACGTTTACGCGGAAGAGTCCAGCAAGTGGTGAGATAGACGCACAGTCGGGTGCGTCGCCCGCAGGCAAGAGAGGGCGGGTTTCAGACCCCGCCCCTACCAGTGGAGCTTGGACAGGGGCGTCTTGCCGCCCTCTGGGGGGCCGTCGCTGATGATGTTGCCGCTGCTCATCTCGACGACCCTGTCGGCGATGCGCGAAATCTCGCGGTTGTGGGTCACGACCAGGACGGCCCTGTCGCCCGAGGCCTGCTCGATCAGCAGCTCCAGAATCTGCGCGCCCGTCCTGAAGTCGAGCTCGCCGGTCGGCTCGTCCGCAAGCAGCACCGGGTTTCCGGTGGCGAGGGCCCGCGCTATTGCGACGCGCTGCTGCTCGCCCCCGGATAGCTCGTGGGGGAAGTGGTCCGTACGGTGGCCGAGCCCTACCGATTCCAGGACAGACTGGGGATCCGCGCTGCCGCGCTTGCCGGCCACGTCCATGCCGAACTCCACGTTCTCCAGCGCGGTGAGGCCCGGGAACAGGTTGAAGCTCTGGAAGATGAAGCTGACGGTCTGGCGCCTGAGGGCGAAGAGCTCGGAGCGAGACGCGGCGGTGATGTCGCGCCCTCCGACCGAGACGCTGCCGGACGTGGGGGAGTCGAGCGCGCCGATTATGTTCAGCAGCGTCGTCTTGCCGCTCCCTGACGGGCCAAGGACCACTACGAACTCGCCGTCGGCCACGTGCAGGTCCACGCCGTCAAGCGCCCGGACCTCGACGGGGCCGATCTGGTAGTGCTTGGAGACTCCAACGAGGTCTATCAATCCACATCCCTCCGGGGGACTCCGCCTTGTGCCAGGTGCAGAAAGACCGGGCCGTCAACAACTGTAGCACACACCCTGAAGTGTGGCTGCACATATTGAAGACTCGCCGGTGTCTGCACTATCCTCGATGCATGTGACTAACGGGGAGGTACAAGTGACGGACGAAGATACTCAGACCCAGGAGCGGCTCGACGCGCTGCTGCACGACTTCGATGCGCTGGGAGCCGGGTTCGTCGGCTATCCCTGCAACCAGGACTTCGACTACTCGGCGCTGCTGCCGTTCCTGAGCTACTGTGCCAACAACGTGGGAGACCCGTTCCACGACAGCAATTTCCGCAGCAACACGCATGAGATGGAGCGCGAGGTCGTGCACATCTTCGCCGACCTCATGCGCCTGCCTAGGGACCAGGCGTGGGGATATGTGACCTCAGGAGGGACCGAGGGCAACATGTATGGACTGTACATCGGCCGGGAGACGTACCCGAACGGCGTGGTGTACTTCTCGCAGGACACACACTACAGCGTCGTCAAGATACTGCGGGTGCTGAAGGCTCGCAACATCATGATCAAGAGCCAGGACAATGGCGAGATGGACTACGACGATCTTCGCGAGACCATTCGAATCAACCGCGATGCGCCCGTGATCCTCGTCGCGAACGTTGGGACCACCATGAAGGGCGCCGTGGACGACGTGGGCAGGATGCGAGAGATTCTCGACGACCTGGCCATCACGAACTACTACATACACGCCGACGCGGCCCTGAGCGGCATGATACTGCCCTTCGTGGAAGAGCCGCAGCCCTATGGCTTCGACGCGGGGTTCGACAGCGTAGCTATCAGCGGGCACAAGATGATTGGCTCGCCTCTGCCATGCGGCATCGCCCTCACCAGGAGCGAGTACGTTGTCCGCATCGCCCGGTCGATAGAGTACGTGGGTGTTCTGGACACCACGCTTACGGGATCGCGCAACGCGATTACCCCGCTCATGATGTGGTACGCTCTCCGGCAGCATGGGCTGGACGGCTTTCGCGAGATAGTGTCTGGCTGCCTGGCCGTTGCCGACTATGCCGTGGCCCGCTTCAACGACAGCGGCATACCGGCGTGGCGCAACAGGAACTCGGTCACGGTCGTGTTCCCGAAGCCGTCCGACGACGTGGTCCGGAAGTGGCAGCTGGCTCCATACGAGGGCATCGCCCACCTGATAACCATGCCGCACGTAACGCGCGAGACAATAGACCAGGTGGTCGACGACTGCCTGGAGTAACATCAAGGATAGGTGACGACAGGTTGAACAGAATAATCGTCATGGCAAAGAACGAAGTGGGCGTCATCGCCGACATCAGCAGGGCGCTCGCCGACGAGGGGATCAACATAGAGACTATCAGCGCAGAGGCACTGGCGGACAAGGGCGTCGTCACCCTGACCACGGATTCCTACGACGAGGCCCTGCGGGTGCTGACGGATGCGGGCTTCAAGACGGTCTCGGACGACTCGCTGGTGCTGCGGCTTCCCGACGAGCCGGGCTCCCTCGCGAAGGTGGCCGAGACGTTCAAGGAAGCCGGAGTGAGCATACAGAGCCTGCACATCGTCGAGCGCAGGGCGGGCCACACCATCGTAGCCCTCTCCGCGGACGACCGCGCCAAGGCGGAGGCGCTAGTGGACGAGGCGACCCTGGTGTAGCCGCCGCCGGGCAGGCTACACTGCCGAGGACGGCCAGGAGAGAGCATGGCTAAACCCAGAGGAAGCTGGAGTGGCGCCAGCAGCGGCCTTGCCAAGACGGCGGCCCAGCACGACCTCCGCTACGGAAGCGGCCTGCTCGAAAGGGAGAGCAGGGGATGGCCCGCCTACTTCGCGGTCACGTCGCCCAGCGCGTACCGGTCGGCCCGGCCCTTCCTGGGGCGGGAGCCGGAGGCGCGAGGGCACGCCCGCCTGCTCGACTGGGGACATCTCCAGGACATCGCCGACAGCGTGCCCGACGGTGTGGAGCTAATCGCGGGCATGGGTGGAGGCGTCGTAGTCGACGCGTCGAAGTACGTAGCCCTGAAGCGGGGGCTGCCCCTAATCCTGGTCCCGACCATAGTATCGTCGGGGGCCATAGTCCACAGCTTCTTCGCGAGGTGGGAGGGGCACAAGATCATCGGGCCATTCGACACGTGGCCGTGGCTCGACTTCGACCACGCGCTAATCGACTACGAGCTGGTGCTCGAAGCGCCGTACTACCTGAACACGGCGGGCCTGGGGGACGTGCTCTGCAGCTACTCAGGCTTCTGCGAGTGGCGGCGGAACTCGAGGCTGGGAATAGGGGAGCCATACGACGAGCCGGCGCTGGCCGTGACGGCCGGCCACTTCCGACAGGTAGTCTCGGAGTTTCCCAAGACACTGGGAGCGGAGGGAGAGCTGACTGCCGCCAGCGTTCGCCTGATCATGGAGGCGGTCCGCAACAGGGACGACAAGAACATCAAGCACCCCGCCGCGACTGCTGCCGACCATCCCCTGTGGCTCGCGGCCGAGGAGATCAACGGCCGTACCTGGGTCCACGGGGAGCTGGTCGCGCTCGGCGCGGTGGTGATAGCGTGGTATTGCGAGGAGGACGTCGATACCCTGACGGGGTGGCTGGATACGTGCATGGTGCGGTGGCGACCCCGGGACATCGACGTGTCCCGCGAGGAGCTGCGCAGGGCCCTCGAATATGCCCCCGCGTTCATGTCGGACGGCTCCCGGGGCAACGACGTCAATTCGATACTCCGGCACGAGCCGCTGACCGGAGCAAGTTTCGACGCCCTCTGGGCGTTTCTCCAGGCGGCGTGACCTACTTTCCCGTTTCGGGGGTCCCGGCGCCTACGAAGCGCAGGAACAGGTAGCCCGCAACACCCGCCAAGAGGGACGCGCCGAACACGCCCATCTTCGCCTGGTCCACGGTGGCCTTATGGTCGAAGGCGATCGATGAGACGAAGATGGCTACCGTGAATCCTATCCCGGCCAGGAGCCCGACTCCGACGACGTGTCTCCAGGCTACCGATTCGGGCAGCTGGCCTATGCCGAGGCGGACACCCAACCACGTCATGCCGAAGATGCCGATCACATTGCCCGCGAGGAGCCCGGCGGCGATTCCGATGGTGACGCTGCTTCCCAGGGCGTCGGACACGGTGTCCGAAGTGAAGACTATACCGGCATTGGCGAGGGCAAAGACGGGGAGTATGACGAAGCTGACCCAGGGATGGACGATCCCCTCGAGCCGCTCCATGGGGCCCTCCGTGCCGCTGCTGAGCTCTTCGATCTCCTCGACTATGCCCTGCGCCTTCTCCTGGTCGTCGTTAGCCATCGCCAGCTTGAAGTCGTGGAGGAGGTCCTCGACGGCGGGGGCATAGTCCTTTCTTTGCAGGTATGGCTTGGACGGTACGATTGCGGCCAGCAGTACCCCGGCCAGGGTGGCGTGAACTCCGGACTCGAGGAAGAACTGCCACATCAGGACGCTCATGACCACATAGAAGCCCAGGGAGCGCACCCCCAGGCGAATGCAGGCGGCGATTGCGGCGAACAGGGCCACACCCAGTCCGAGCTCAGTCCAGTGGATCGTCTCGGTGTAGAAGAGGGCGATTACCGAGATGGCTCCGAGATCGTCGACCACCGCCAGGCCGAGGAGGAAGACCCTGAGCTCGGACGGCAGCCTCTTGCCGAGGAGTGCAAGAACACCGAGGGCGAAGGCGATGTCGGTTGCCATGGGGATGCCCCAGCCGACCGCGCCCTCACCGGACCAGTTGAAGGCCAGGTATATCAGCGCCGGCACTGCCATGCCGCCGAATGCCGCCAGCACGGGGAGGGACGCCTTTCTGAAAGACGACAGCTCCCCGTGCATCAGCTCTCTCTTTATCTCGAGGCCAACGAGGAAGAAGAAGACGGCCATGAGGCCGTCGTTCACCAGGTGTTGGAGGTCCTCCGAGATGGCGAACACGTGGATGTCGAACGAGACGTAGGTGTGCCAGAAGTCGGTGTATGACTGCGACCAGGGGGAGTTCGCCCAGGCGAGGGCTCCCGCCGCTCCCAGCAGGAGAATCAGCGAGCCGACCTCCTCCGTGTGTATGAAGGTCTGAATGGGTACTCGCACGGCCCTGACGAGGTATGACGGCTCCTTCAGAACCTTGGAGATCTCGCGCTGGCTGTCTTTCACTGGCTATGCCTCTAGGACTACGGTGCGCACCTGCGGGTGCGCTGAGGACTTCGATGGGCAGAATCACGCTGCCGTCGACAGCCCACTATACAATCTCACGCGGGGATTCGGGTCTCCCATGGGGACGATTCTGAAGCAGAATCGTCGATGACGCCGAGCGACCGCCGGCCAGGAACGAGTCTCCCCAGGCGCTTTCCCGGCCGGGCAGGCGCTTCTACACGACCTGGAGCAGCAGGCGGGAAGGGCGCTCGCGGTCGTGGAAGACGGTCTGGCGCGCCACGCGCAGCTCCGAGTCCGACCAGAAGTCGGCACCCGTGTTGTGGTTGCGGTCGAAGTTCGGGAAGTCCGAACTCGCCACGTCCAGCCTGATGCGGTGCCCCTCGTCGAACCGTATGGCGGTTGGCCCCAGCCTGATCGTGAGCTCGCAGGGGGTCTCCGGCTCCATCGGCCTAGGCTCGTCGTATCCGTCCCTGTAGCTGGTGCGCATGATGCCGTAGCTCAGGTTTACGGCCAGGCCGTCCGGACGGACGTCGATCAGCTTGGCGGTGAAGTCCGTCTCCGGAGCGGACGAGGCGACCCAGAGCCTGAGGGTGACTGGGCCTATAACGGTGACCGGCCTATCGAGGGGAGGCGTTGCGTATACGAGGATGTCTTCGCGCGCGTCCAGGGGCGACTGGTCCCGCACAGCGGCCTGAGCGCCCAGGTCCATCAGGCTCATGACAGGGTCGCTCGGGTCGTAGTCGTAGCGGTCCGGCCGTTCCTCCGACGGCTCGGACGCAGACAGGACGCCGTCGCCGCCGACGGAGTTGGCGCGTCCGTCGCTGTGCAGGAACAGCTCGATCTCCCTGGCGCCGGCCGGGGGCCACTGCTCCTCGTACCGCCACCGGTTCTCGTTCATCACGAACAGCTTTACCGGAGGTTCGGAGCCGACTCCGGTGTCGAGGCCCTTGAACCGGTAGTCGTACCATCGCGCGACCTCGTTGGCGTAGGTCGTGTCCGCCTCCGGGCCGAAGTCGAGCGGGCCTTGCCGCCGCACGAATGCGCCGTTGTCGTGCCCCCACGGCCCGATCGTGATCCGGTGCTGGCCGCGTAGGGATGCCGGCCCGTTCTCGACCATGCCTGTGAAGTTGTCGATGGCGCCGATCAGCCGGTCGTACCAGCCTGTGACTTGGCAGGTCGGCACCTGTACGCGGCTGTGAATCCTGTCGAAGGCCCAGAACTCCTTGTTCTGCTCTCTCATGTACCGCTTGAGCATCGGGCCGAGCGTGGAGAAGACATGGTCGGGGATGTCGCCGAGGGGCAGCCGCCAGATCCACTTGCCGCGCTCCACTTCGTGCCACTGCAGGTCCGCCTCGGCTCGCGTCGACGGGCCGCGGTCATCGCCTGCCCTTCTCCGCGCATCGACCGCCATGTTGTACGTCCACTGCAGGCGCCGGCCCGTCTCGAACACGCCGAAGTTGAGGTCGAGAAGGCGTGACGCCATGCCGCTGGCGAAGAGAGCGCCCAGGTGTGGCGGGGCGGCCCCGGCGAGCCGCCAGATGCACCACGACGGGTAGGAGTGGCCCCACGTGCCGACCTGGCCGTCGGAGTCCGGCAGGCTCGCGGCCCACTCGATGGCGTGGAAGCCGTCCCGCGCGTCGAACGTCTCGGCGTTGTCCTGGAACTGCCAGGCAAAGTCGCCCTCGGAGGCGTAGCGGCCCCGTATGTCCTGGACCGCGACGACGTAACCGCGTGCGGCCAGGTCCCGCGCGGTCGCCTCGTTGGACACGGACGCCTTGTCGTACGGCGTGCGCTGCAGCAGGACAGGGTAGCCGCCACCCGAGGCCGGGCTGTAGACGTCCGCGCGGAGCACGGTCCCGTCCCGCGTCTCCATCGGGACATTCTCCCGGAGCCTTACGTCGAGACCGGCCAATGGCCCGCTCCTATTCGCTCACGACCTGTGGGGGCCTAGTCGGGCTTTGCCAGGCGGTAGCCTACACTCGGTTCTGTGAAGATGTAGGAAGGGTTCCTGGCATCGTCCCCCAGCTTGGAGCGGAGGCTCTTTACAAAGGACCTCAGGATGCGAAGATCTGCCGAACGGCCTTCTCCCCAGACTCGCTGCAGCAGCTGGTCATGGGTCAGGACGCGGCCCGCGTTTGTCGAGAGCTCGAACAGCAGCTTGTACTCGGTCGGCGTAATGGGCGCCGGCCGGCCGGCTACCGTGACGGTGCGCTCCACGTAGTCGATAGCCACGTCCGCAAACTGGAAGGGTTCCGGCTGGCTGGGCAGCGCCCGCTTTCGTAGCGCCGCCCTGATCCTTGCGACCAGCTCGGTGGGTGAGAAAGGCTTGACCACGTAGTCCGACGCCCCCAACTCGAAGGCCCTCGTAATGTCGTGTCCCCTGCCGCGCCCTGAGAGGACTATGACAGGCACTTGGGAGACATCGGGAATGCGCGCCATCAGGTCGAACCCGTCGGCCCCGGGCAGCACGAGATTCAGGAGAACGAGGTCGGGCCTCTCATCCTGCAGAAGCGGGTCCATCTCGTCGGGGTCGCCTGTCAGAATCGGGAGATACCCTGCTTCCGTGAGCGTGTTTCGGACATATCGCAGCACCTGCGGGTCGTCGTCGACCACCAGGACCCGTTCCCGGTCCACCGGCGAGTCCGACGCCACTGGGGGTGCAGAATTGGGGAGCAGCGCAGAGCCGCTGTGGCTCTCATCGACCGTCGGAATCGTAAACGTGAACCGGGTGCCGCGGCCGTGTCCATCGCTCGCAGCCCAAATCCGGCCCCCGTGCGCCTCGACTATTCCCTTGCAGATGGCAAGTCCAAGCCCGTATCCCCCAGACTTCTCATCCATGCCGTCGCCGTCTAGGCGGGAGAACTTCCCGAACAGGTGGGGAAGGCGGTCGGGGGCTATGCCCCTGCCCCCATCCGTAGTCGTCACTGCAACGTAGGGGTCCTGCCGCACGGCGGTCACGTGAATGGGAGACCACTCATGGGAGAACTTGGAGGCGTTGGTCAGTAGGTTGTACAGGACCTGGACGATCCTCTGAGTGTCCGATCTCACAGGTGGCAGATCGGGCGGCAGGTCCACCTCGACACTGTTCCTGTAGCCGCCGCTCAGGAATGCATTCTTGGCTTGGTCTACCAGCACCGCCAGGTCGGTCTGCTCGGGGGCGATCGACAGCGTTCCCGCCTCGATCCTGGTCAGGTCCAGCAGGTTGCTGATCAGGTCGCGCATGTGGTCGGCCTGCTCTTCGATGATGCGGAAGAACTGGCGTGTCTCGGCGGGGTCGAGCGGCGCCGAGGCTCGCAGGGCCGTGGCGGCCGAGCCCTTTATCGAAGTCAGCGGCCCCCGGAGCTCGTGGCTCACCATGCCGAGGAACTCGGCCCTCAGCCGCTCCAGCTCCTCCAGCGGGGTTGTGTCCTGGATGGTAACCACCGCGGACTCGACCTGACCTTCGCTCGAATGGATGGGCGTGCTGTTGACCAGAGTACTGACTCTCTGGCCATTCGGAAGGCAGATGATTACCTGCTCGGCCCGCACCGTCTCGCCGGCTTCTATCGAGCGTTCCAGGGGAAGCTCATTGCGAGGCATCTCCTGGCCGTCGATGCGCTGGAAGGTCATCATGGAGCAGAGCTTCTCGAATGACCTGTCCTGGGCGCGCCCGCCGCCGATGATCCGGCGGGCCTCGCGATTGAACTTGACCACTTCCCTGGTCCGTGCGTCGAATACCAGGACACCTACCGGAGACGTGTTGACAAGGGCTTCGAGGTCGGCCTTGGCCCGCTGCTCTTCGCCGTACCTGCTGGCGTTGGCAATGGCCATAGCGGCCTGGGCGGCGAACATCTCGAGCGTCTCCTCGTCGTCAGGGGTGAACTCCCGCCCACCCTCCTTCCCAGCAAAGTAGATGTTGCCGCAGACATTGCCCCCACCGCGAATCTGGGTTCCGAGGAAGGTGTCGATGGGCGGGTGATGCCTGGGAACGCCCACTGACTCCGGGTGGACGGCGACGTCGGGCAGCCTGACCGGACCATCCACGTCGTTCAGGTATCCGAGCATTCCCCGGCCGCTGGGCCAGAGCCCCACCCTTTCGCGCTCCTCCGGAGTGACTCCGGAGGTTATGAAGTCCCGTACATGCCCGGACTCGTCGAAGATCAGTATGGCCCCATACCTGGCGCCTACCAGGGACCTGGCCCCGTCCACGACCTCCTGCAGGACGGTGTCCAGGTCGAGGTCCTCGCTGATGCGAAGTATGGCTTGGGTCAGCCTCGCTATGCGAGACCTCAGCGTTTCATTCTCGGCTCTCAGGCGGTCGCCTTCCCTCAACCTGCACCTCGTGCTCCGGTTGCGAATGGGTCTGCAAGTGTATCACGATACATACGTGAACCTACGCACGAGTTTCCACAATGCACCGATAGCCCCGGCAGCCGGCGCTTGTCCGACACTATCCGATACGTGAAATAATACGTGCGACTCGACAGGTGCATCAGTGGGGGGCGGCGCCCGAGCATTGAAGTCACCATATCGAACAGGTTGTCACCTGAGGCTGCGGATTCCCATGCGCGGGAAGTCCTGGGCTGTCGCCCTGGTGATCGTCCTGGCCGGCATAGCGCATGCCAACATGGTCACGGACGGCTTTGCGGGCCGACCGGCGCATGCGCAGGCAGCCGACTCCTCCGTAGACTTCGCCGAGAATAGAACGGCCCCGGTCGCCAACTTTCTCGCTTTCGACCAGGACGGAGATGCGATCAGTTGGACTCTGAGCGGTCCCGACGCCGACCTGTTCACCATCACCGACGGCGTGCTGGCATTCAGGGCCGCCCCCAACTACGAATCCCCGCAGTCCAGGTCTGGGGATAACGTGTACAGGGTCACCGTCAGAGCCAGCGGCGGCACGCACGACGTGGCCGTGTCGGTCACGGACGTTGACGAGGCCGGGACCGCGAGCATCGACCGGCGGCAGCCGCAGGTGTCCAGGCCGCTCGGAGCAAGCCTGTCGGACGAGGACGACGGGGTGTCGGTCCAGCGATGGCAGTGGGCGAGGTCTGAGGACAAGACGACCTGGACGGACATAGAGGGAGCGACGTCGACCAGGCGGCCTCCAACCGAGTTGGACGAGGGCATGTACCTGCGGGCGACGGTGACATACTCCGACAAGTTCGGTCCCGGCAAGACCGCCTCGGCGGTTAGCGAACGCAGGGTTGAGGCGAGGACCCTGTCGAACGCCGCTCCCGGCTTCGTGGGCAGCAGTGGAGATGAAGTTACCACGAAGACCCTGACCGTCCGCGAGAACACGGCCGTGGGCAGGCCCATAGGGCGGCGGGTGTCGGCGATGGACGCGGACAACGACCTCCTATTCTACGAGCTTCTGGACACCCCCGACCTGGAGGATGACGACGGCAATGCACGGTTCACCATCGACAGCGCAACCGGCCAGATAAGGGTCGGCAAGGTGCTTGGCGCGGACGACGGGGAGAAGGAAGACCAGGCGACGACCCTAACCGGGGCACCCGCGTTGCCTGAGGATGAGGATGGGGATGAGGAACATGAGGCCGCCGCCGCCGACAACAGCGAATACGTCCTGCGGGTGAGGGCGAGCGACCCGTCGACAGCCTCGGACACTGTGAACGTCATCGTCAGGGTCACCAACGTGAACGAGCCGCCAGATTTCGCTGAGAACGCGCCGACGGTGCTGAATGTCAGCGAGAATGTCGAAACTCCTGTTGAAGTAGGCACCTACCCCGTCACCGACCAGGACAGCGGTGACACGACCTTCACATACTCGGTGTTGGGTGACGACGAAGAGTTCCTTGACATCGACAGCAGTGGCGTCCTGAGCTTCGAGGGGGACCACGAGATTGACTACGAGACTAAGAGCTCGTACTCGATAACCATTACGGCAAGCTCCGGAGGGCGGTCTACGACCCTGGACGTGACAATCGAGGTGGTGGATGCGGAAGACTTGGGAGAAGTCTTCCTGTCCCAGAGGCAGCCCCAGGTGGGCAGGGAAGTAGCGGCCATTCCCAGCGACCCCGACGGCGGCATGAGGATCGACAGGTGGGTGTGGGAGCGGTCGGCTAGGATCGACAGCGTCACGCCGCCGGCACATTGCCGGGATGACCCTGGCACGCCAGACATAGAGGTCGTCGTTGGCGGCTGGGCCCCGATAGCCGAAGCCTCGGCGTCGGCCTACACCCCGACGGTGGCTGACGTGGGCAAGTGCCTGCGGGCCACGGTGATCTACACCGACAACATAGAGAACCCGACCGAGGCCGACGACGACAATGCGACAGGAGTGCTGGAAGCTCCGACACAGGACAGGAGGACTGCCAACGCCGCTCCGACGTTCATGGACCAGGACCTGAACTCGCCGGGAGACCAGTCGGTCAGGACTAGCCGGAAGATTGAGGAGAACACGGACCCCGGGGAGAGCATCGGGACCCCGGTCAGCGCCTTCGACGAAGACGACTCATTGCTGATCTACACCCTAAGTGGTGCGGACGCTGCCTTCTTCGACATATCGAGGAACACCGGCCAGTTGGTGACGAAGGCTTCCCTGAACTTCGAGGCCAGGAACAGGTACAGCGTGGTGGTGACCGCCACAGATCCCTCGGGAGCATCGGATAGCATACAGGTGACGATCAACGTCATCAACGTGCACGACCCGGTGACCATAACTGGAGTCCGCTCGGTAAGCTACGCAGAGAACGATACGGCCCCGATAGCCAGCTACACGGCATTCGACGAGGGTGAACACGTCATCAGGTGGTCCGTAAGCGGACGTGATGACGACGTGTTCACCATTGATGACGGCGTGCTGGCCTTCAGGGAGCCCCCGAACTACGAGGACCCGCTGACTGCGTCAACCAGCGTGCTGCTGTCGTCGAGGAACGTGTACAGGGTGACCGTCGAAGCCGCCGGCGGCACGCGCGACGTGACCGTGACTGTCACGGACGTGGACGAGACCGGAACGGCGAGCATAGACAGGCCGCAGCCGCAGGTCTCCCGGCTGCTCACGGCCAGTCTGCTGGACGAGGATGACATGGTGGACGACCAGGAATGGCAGTGGGCGAGGTCCGAGGACGGCATGATGTGGACGAACATAGCGGGCGCCATTGAGCCGAGCCGGAGTCCGGCGCCGGCCGACGAGGGGTTGTACCTGCGCGCGACGGTCATCTACTCCGACAAGTTCGGCTCAGGCAAGACAGCCTCCGCGGTGACACTCTACCGTGTCGAGGCTACGACCCTGGCCGATGCCGCTCCGTCCTTCGCCGGCCAGGACGACGACGAGTCTACGCGCTACATCGACATTGCCCGGTCGGTGCGCGAGAACACTGCGGTGGGGATGCCCGTAGGCGAGCCGGTATCTGCATCCGACCCCGACGAGGACATCCTGCTCTACGAGCTGCTGGACACCCCGGATCTGGAGGATGAAAGCGGTCGCGCCCGGTTCACCATCGACAGTCTCACCGGCCAGATAAGGGTCGACAGGGTTCTGGGCGCCGATGCCCGGGACCATCTGGTCGACGACCCTGATGAGCGGGAAGATGAGGACTCGACCGCTCTGACCACCGTCCTCGGGCTGACTGGCGACGAGGACCCCGGTAGCATCGGCAACAGCGAGTACGTCCTGCGGGTGAGGGCGAGCGACCCATCGACAGCCTCGGCCACGGTGAACGTCATCGTCATTATCACGGAGGTGAACGAGGCCCCCACCTTCCCTGACGACGCGCCGACGCTGCTGAGTGTAGAGGAGAACGTGGATCCGCCAGTCATCAGGGTCGGACACTACGGCGCCCGCATTGATGATCCTCCCGCATACGCCGCCACCGACCAGGACGGTAGTGCAGACGGCCCTGAGGGCTATAGCCCCACCATTACCTACTCGGTGTCAGGCGCCGACAGCGACGAATTCTCGTTCGATGGCGGCTTCCTTAGCTTCAAGCCGGGCCATGAGCCTGATTTCGAAGACCAGAGCTCGTACTCGATTACCCTGGTGGCCCACTCGGGCGAGGGCGCACGGAGGCTGTCGGCCACCCTGGATGTGATCATTGAGGTGGTGGATGGGGAGGACGACGGAGTAGTGGTGCTGTCCCAGAGGCAGCCAGAGGTGGGCATCGCGATACAAGCCGTGGTCAGCGATGATGATGGCGGAGTGACCATCAGGAGATGGAGGTGGGAGCTGTCCGAGGTGGTGGTCGGGACGAACAACAGGGGCGCGCCGTTGCCCCAGTGCCAAGACCTCACTCTTCCCGATGGCAGCTGGACCACGATATCCGGAGCCATGTCGGCTGTCTACGCCCCGAAGGCGGCCGACGTGGGCAGCTGTCTGCGGGCAACAGCGACCTACGTCGACAACGTAGGCCGTCTTCAGGAGACCGCAATGGGGGTGCTGGAAGTCCCAGTGGGGCGACACGGGTCTTTCGACACTGCTCCGGAATCGGACGGCGGGTTCGTCAACGCCGCGCCAGTGTTCCCCGACCAGGACTTCCACACCGAGGGCGACCAGTCCGACAGCACGAGCCGGGAGGTGCCGGAGAACACCGCGGAAGGGCGGAACATCGGCGCGCCGGTCAGCGCCATTGACGACGATGATGACCTGCTGATCTATACGCTGACCGGTCCGGATGCCGGGTCCTTCCAGATAGGGAGGAACGACGGCCAACTGACGACCAAGGCTCCCCTGAACTACGAGGTCAGGAACACCTACACGGTGGTGGTGACGGCCACCGATCCGTTTGGCGCCGCCGACAGCATCCAGGTGACCATCAACGTGACCGACGAGGACGACCCCGCAATAATAACGGTGGAATAGGGTGGCTGTGGCTGCCAAGGAGCCTTAAGAAAACAGGGGCGGACACAAGATGCGCCGGCGCGAGGTATCAGCGCAGCTCGTCTTCGTCCAGCAGGCCGCTGCGCGCAGCCCACACGCCCAGCTCCTGCCTGGTGCCCACGCCCAGCTTGCGCTGTATGGCGTAGACCGCGTTCCTGATAGTCATGGGGTTGTTGCCCCGCACTTCGGCTATCTCAGCATACGACTTCCCCTGGGCAAACATCCTCAGGATCTCCCTCTCGCGGGCTGTCAGCCTGTCCAACTCGCTCGGTGGAATCGGGCTTGGCCCGCTGCCCATGCTTGCGACCAGACGCCTGGCCGCCTCTCCCTGCACTCGGAACTCACCGTTGGCCACCTCCTGCACCGTGGACAGGAGCATCTCCTTGCCGGAGTACTTCTGAAGATATCCGGTGGCTCCCGCGTTCACCGACTGAACGATAGCGCTCTGGTTGTTGGACGCCGTCAGCATCAGCACTCGCGTGTCCGGCATGTCAGTCGCTATTTCACGGCAGGCCTCGATGCCGTTCTTGTCCGGCATCAGAATGTCCATGATCACGACGTCCGGCTTCAGCTCCCTGACCTTGTCGAGGGCCTCCCCGGCGTCCCCGGCCTGTCCAACGACTTCGAACTCGCCCGTTCGCTCCAACACCTCCGCTATCCCTTCTCGAACGATGGCGTGGTCGTCTACTATCATCACACTGACCCTGGTCTTCGATGACATCTATTGGCCTCCTCTGTTCTGCTCGTACGGTACTGTGCAGCTGACGGTTGTGCCTTTACCGTTGGAATCCACTTCCAGTCTTCCGCCGATTCTATCGGCGTCGGCCTGCATGTTCCTGAACCCGTGGCCGCGCGCCTCATAGTCTTCCGGGAGCCCCACCCCGTCGTCGAACACCGACATGAGAAGACGGTCTTCCCTGAAGTCGAGGCAGACGGCGACGTTTTCCGCTCCCGAGTGGCGAAAGGCGTTGGTCAGCGCGTTGTGGGCGATGGAGAAGAGCAGGCTGCGCGTTACGGTGGACAGCTCCGGTTCATCGCCATGCTGCACGAACTCCGCCGGAATCGACGTGATGACCGTGAACGTATCCACATGAGCCGCGAGGACCTCGCTCAGCTTGCCTCCACTGAATATGTCCCCGCCGTCTATCGGCTGCCTGAGGGTCCACATGGTTGTCCTGGACAGCGCCCACAGCGCCTCAAGCTTCCCGGCAAGCTCCGAGCTGGTCCCTTCGGCTTTCTCCATTGCGTCCTGAAGGCCCAGCGCCAGCATAAAGGCCGACTGGGCCGAGGTGTCGTGAATGGCCTGGGAAATCTCAATGCGCTGACGGCTCAGCTCCCGCTCCCGCTCAACTGCCCTGAGCCTGCGCACCCTCTCGAATCTTGTGATCAGGTTGACCGACATTGCAACTGCAAACATCGCCATCACCCTGTAGAACAGCTCTTTCTCCTCTTGCTCTCCGAAGTCGATGCCATCTCCGGCAACCAGGCATACGGACACGTAGACAACGGCCACCATCGTGGTCCAGGAGAACACCAGGTAGGGCGAGGTGAACACCCAGGCGAACAGCGATATCGGCAAGAAGTACAAGGGTAAGTAACGGCTGTCGAATCCGCCGGACATCGAGAGGGTGAACGAGAACCCCGCGACGTCGATCGCGCTTAGGGCCAGCAGCGAGGGTGGACTCACGCGGCCGCTGGCGCGGATTCTCCACCAGACATATCCGTTCGCCGCCATCATGCCGAACAAGTACATTGTGTTGAGTACGTGGCTGGGCGCTCCGTACTCGATGCGGTAGCTGGACTCGACCAGGACGGCTCCCAGGCATATCCAGCGGAGCCAGATGGAAACGGTGGCGACGTACCGGAGCTCGTTGCCGCCCTGCCCTTCCAAGCTCCAAAGGCGCTGGGCGGCAATTCGCGGCGAGAGCCTGGGCAGATTCACTTCTCGGTCTCCATGTCATTGTCGGAAGACACCGCCCATGGTGTCGCTGGGTTAGTCCGACTGAACGATACAGTAGCCGTGGCGGTGTGCATAGATTGCTTTTGCAATGCCTTGAGGTTGCAAATGGTGTGTGCTATTCTCACTGCCCTAAAGTATTGAAATCTACATACGTGGCATTGGAATCTACACGCTATCTGCATACCGGCCAGCGCTTCAGGTGGGATGCCGGCTGGGCTGGGCCAACTGCCCAGCGGGGTGTTCAATAGCAACCAGCTGCCTAGGACGATCGCAGGCTCAGGGCCCCCTAGCAACCGGTATGGCCCCACAGACACGCTTGGGGCCCCTTCCGAGCCCGAGGACTCTCCAAGACGGCAGGCCCCGGGTTCCGGCGCCGGTCATCGCGGTCGCCGGGATGCTGCTCGGGCTCGTAGTCGCGGCCGGCCAGGCGGGACACGCCGCATACGCGCAGACAGCAGACTCCTCAATAGACTTCGCCGAGAACAGAACGGCCCCGGTTGGCGTCTTCATCGCCCACGACCAGGACGGAGACCCCATCGCGTGGTCTCTCGCCGGTCCCGATGAGGATCTGTTCTCGATAGATGGCGGAGTGCTGACTTTCGGACAGCCCCCCGACTACGAGAATCCACGGTCTCGGACGGGAGGAAACCTCTACAGGGTGACCCTCGTGGTCGGGCGGAGCACGCACGACGTGGCCGTGACGGTGGCGGACGTGGACGAGGCCGGAGCGGTGCTAATCAGCAGGCCGCAGCCTCAAGTCGAACGGCCGCTATCGGCCAGCCTGCTGGACGAGGACGAAGGCGTCTCGGGCCAGAGGTGGCAGTGGGCGAGGTCGGTCGACGGGACGACCTGGACGGACATAGAAGGAGCGACATCCCCGCGCCGGAGCCCGGCGTCTGAGGGCGAGGGCACGTACCTTCGCGCGACCGTGACATATGCCGACAAGTTCGGCACAGGCAAGACCGCCTCCGCGGCAAGCGCCTATCGTGTGGAGGCCAGGACCCTGTCCAACGCCGCCCCCTCCTTTGCCGAACAGGACGAGGATGAGGCCACCCCGTACGTCGACATCGCCCGATCCATCCCGGAGAACTCGGCCATAGCCAAGCCCGTGGGCCGGCCCGTATCGGCTACCGACGCGGACGACGACATCCTGTTCTATGAGCTACTGGACACACCCGACCTGGCGGACGACGAGGGTCGGCCACGCTTCACCATCGACAGCGCCTCCGGCCTGATAAGGGTGGCCAAAGTGCTGGGGGCGGACCCGGGAGAGACGGAAGACGAGACCGTGTCCGGTCAAACCGGCAGCCCCGCCATTCCTGCGAATGACGCCGAGAACAGCAAGTACGTCCTGCGGGTGAGGGCAAGCGACCCGTCGACAGCCTCCGCCACGGTCAACGTTGTCGTCACGGTCGCGGACGTGAACGAGCCCCCTCGCTTTGCTGACAGCGCACCGGCCGTGTTGAGGGTACGGGAGAACGAGGAACCACCGGCTGCAGTAGGCGCCTACGTCATTACCGACGAGGACGGCAGAACCGAGGACCAGGGCGCCCCGCACGCCTACGACGACACAAACTACACATACCGGTTGTCCGGCGCCGACAGTAATGTCCTTGCCATCGACGCTGGGGGTGTTCTGAGCTTCAGAGAGGGGCACAGGATCGACTACGAGAAGCAAGGCTCGTACTCGATAACCATCGAGGCCCATTCCGGGGACGGCCCCCGGAGGCTCGCCGCCGCCCTGGACGTAACCATCGAGGTGGTGGATGCGGAAGACCCTGGGGAGGTCTCGCTGTCCCAGAGGGAGCCGCAGATAGGCAAGGAGGTGCATGCCACGGTCAGCGATCCCGACGGCGGCGTGAGGGTTACGAGCTGGGCCTGGTACCGGTCCGCCGAGATCACCGCGGATGAAAACGGCACCCCGTGCAGGGACGACCGTGGCGCACCAGTCGATGTCGTCGGCGGCTGGACCCGCATAGACGGGGCCTCATCGCCGGTCTACACGGTGAGGGCGGACGACGTAGACAGGTGTCTTCGGGCCGACGCCACCTACACGGACGACATAGGCGAGGCTGACGGGACGTCGATGGCGGCGACAGAGCGCCCCGTGCAGCGGCGCAGGCCCGCCAACACCGCTCCGGATTTCGTGGTCCAGTCGGACAGTACGAGCCGCAGCGTGGCCGAGAACACGGAGGCCGGACACGACATCGGAAGGCCTGTCAGCGCCCATGACGACGACGGCGATCTGCTGATCTACACCCTTGGCGGCGCGGACGCTGCGTCCTTCGGCATATCGAGGAATAACGGCCAGCTGAAAGCGATGGCTCCCCTCGACTACGAGGCGAGGAGAAGCTACACGGTGGAGGTGACTGTCACCGACCCATCCGGCGCCGCGGACAGCATAGCGGTGACCATCCGTTTGACCAATAGGGACGAACCTGCACGGATCACCGGAAACAGCTTCATAGACTTCGCCGAGAACGAATCGTCGCCGGTCGCGTCCTTCTCCGCAAGAGACCCCGAAAGGCGCCCCATCAGGTGGTCCCTGAATGGACGCGATGCCGGGAGGTTCACCATCAGTCGCGGGGTGCTGAGATTCAGGGAGCGCCCCGACTACGAGGATCCGCGCTCCGAACTGGAGGGTGCGTCTCTCGCGGCGAGGAACGAGTACCGGGTGACCATCGAAGCGGGCGGCGGCGCGCGCGAGGTGACGGTGGCGGTTACAGACGTGGATGAGGCGGGCACGGCGAGCATGGACAGGCCGCAGCCCCAGGTCGACCGACCGCTGACGGCCAGCCTGAGGGACCAGGACGAGGATGTGGCAATCGAGAGGTGGCAGTGGGCGGAGTCTGAGGATGGGATGACTTGGATGGACATCGAGGGAGCCACTTCCTCTCGCCGGAGCCCTGCGACGGACGACGTCGGCATGTACCTGCGCGCAACGGTCACCTACTCCGACAAGTTCGGCGCCGGCAAGACCGTCTCGGCGGTCAGCTCCAACAGGGTGGAGGCCAGGACTACGGCCAATGCCGCTCCCTCCTTCGCGGGGCAGGACGAGAATAAGGCCACAACGTACGTCGACATCGCCCGGTCGGCGCCCGAGAACTCCGCAGTGGGCATGTCGATTGGGGACCCGGTATCGGCAACCGACGTTGACGAAGACGTGCTGTTCTACGAGCTACTGGACACGCCAGACCTAGCGGATGAGGGCGGCCAGGTGCGGTTCACCATCGACAGCGATTCCGGCCAGGTCAGAGTGGCCAAGGTCCTGGGAGCGGACGACGGGGAGCGGGAGGACGAGGATGCGTCGACCCTCACTGGGGAGCCCGCTTTGCCTGGGGATGAGAATGCCGCCGGCGACGAGGACAACAGCGAGTACGTCCTGCGGGTGAGGGCCAGCGATCCGTCCACAGCCTCGGCAATGGTGAACGTCATAGTCACGGTCGCAGATGTGAATGAGCCCCCCACCTTCGACGAGGACGCACCGACGCTGCTGAGAATCAGGGAGATTACAGCCATTAGAGAAAACAGGGGGACCGGGGAGGACGAGGACCCGCTGGTCCCCACTCTCGACGATGGCGAGACCCCTATCGATGCACACACCTACGCTGTGACCGACCCGGACGGCCGTGAGGACGCCAATTACACGTACACGCTGTCCGGGCCCGACAGGAGTGCGCTTACCTTCAATAGCGAGGGTGTCCTTAGCTTCAGGCCGGACCGTAAGCCCGACTACGAGCGGAAGATCTCGTACTCGGTGACGATCACTGCCCGCTCAGGCGTGGGCTCCCGGAGGCTCACGGCACGGCTGGACGTAGTCATCGAGGTCGTGAATGAGCACGACCTTGGGGAAGTGACGCTGTCCGAGAGGCAGCCGAATGTGGGCATCGACATAGAAGCCACACTCAGCGACCCGGACGGTGGCGTCGACATCATCAGGTGGGTTTGGGAACGCTCAGCCGAGCTGAACAGCCCGGACGAGGCCAGGTGCCGGAACGCCGGGGTCGCCGACGGCTGGACGTCGATAGGTGGAGCCTCCTCGGCGGTCTACGTCCCCAAGCCGGTCGACGTGGGCAGGTGCCTTCGGGCGACGGCGTCCTACACGGACAGCCTGGATGACACCGTGCTGGATGCAACGGGAGTGCTGGAATTCCCAGTCGAGGGGGTCAAGTTCGACGATCCTGCTCCGAGCGTGAATGCCGCGCCGGCGTTCCCCGACCAGGACTTCCTAACCCCGGGTGTCCAGTCGGACAGGACGAGCAGGGAAGTGGCCGAGAACACGAAGGCCGCGCAGCACGTCGGGGCTCCGGTCAGCGCCGATGACGCCGATGAGGGTCATCGCGACAAGCTCATCTACACCCTGGACGGCCCCGACGCCCGGGCCTTCGACATATTGAGGAACACTGGCCAGATCAGGACCTGGTTTCCGCTGAACTACGAGGCCAGGAACACCTACACGGTCGTGGTTACTGCCAGGGATCCGTTGGGCGCAACCGCCAGCATAGTGGTGACCATCAACGTCACGGACGAGGACGATCCCGCCGAAATAACGGTGAACGCGACTGAAACAGATCGTGGGCCTTAGAGAATGCCAAATCCGCAGCCAGTAGGCCCGATCCGCATCTATGAAATCGCTCCGGCCGAACGGCTCGAATACCTATGTCTCAGGAACATGGTGGTGGGTCGTGCAAGACTCAATGGGACTGTTTCGCTGGGGGATTCGGATGTAGCGTGGTGGGAGTTGCGCTACCGATACCATGCGGCCTGTAGCTCATACATCTCCGCGTATCGGCCACCTCGGGCCAGCAGCTCGTCGTGCGTACCCTCCTCCACGATCCTGCCCGCATCAAGGAAGACGATCCGATCGGCCAGACGGGCGCAGCCCAGGCGATGTGAGATGAGTATGACTGACCTGCCCCGCGACATATCTGTGAACGAGCGGTAGACCTCGACTTCGGCCTTGGCGTCAAGGGCAGCAGTCGGCTCGTCCAGGACGAGCACGGACGCGTCACGGAAGTAGGCGCGAGCAATCGCCAGCCGCTGCCACTGGCCAGTCGACAGGTCCTGGCCTCGCTCGTCGTACGCCCGTCCCAGGACAGTGCCGTATGAGGATGGCAACCCGGCGACGACTTCGGATGCACCGCTCATCGTAGCTGCCTCCTCGATCGCGGCTGAGTCTTCGAAGGCCTCCAGGTTACCGAAGGCGATGTTCTCCCTCGCCGTGACCTCGAATCTCACGTAGTCCTGGAACACGGCGGCGACCCTGTGCTGCTGCACGGACGGGTCGACTTCCTCAAGGCCGACGCCATCGAACGCTATTCGTCCGCCAGACGGTGAGTAGAGCCCGAGGACGAGCTTTGCCAGGGTTGTCTTGCCGGCGCCGTTCTCTCCAACGAGGGCGATCCGCTCCTTCGGCCTGATCACCAGGGAAACGCCCGCGAGAGTATTGGTCGACGAGCCTGGGTAGGCGAAGGTTACGTCCTTCAACTCGATGCGAGGCGCTTCTCTGCCAGCCATGGCGGACACCCGCCTATCCGGTGTGGCGCCCGTGTCCATTTGGGACGGCTCGTCTTGGATGTCCAAGTACCCGAAGAGGTCCTGGAGGTATCGGAGGTGCTCGTGGAGGCCGCTGATGTACGAAAAGAGCTGGCCCACGGCATCGCGGAACCGCTCCGACGCACCTAGCAGCGCCACGAAATAGCCCACGGTGAGGCCGCCCCCGGCGATCAACACCACGAGCCCCAGAATAACCACAGCGTAGGTGAGTTGATCGCCCAGGGTTGGGGCTACGGTATTGGCCGCACGGTGGCGAGCCAGCTTGAGCCGGCGGCCCCGAAGTTGATTGAAGAGCCGTTGGCGCTTGTTCAGGAGGTAGCCGCCGAGACCGAAGAGCCGGACCTCCGCGGCGGCCTCGCGTCCGGTCATCAGATTGCCCAGGTAGTCGAGCCTTCGCTCGTCGGGAGCGTGTCGTCGGCGTAGATCGTAGAGCCGCCGCGAGTAGTGGGCCGAAACGAGATACACGGGGACGAGGCCGGCCACCATGATGACGGGGAGGATGAGACTGGCCGTTGCCAGGTAGGCGAGCAGGCCAACACTCGTGATCAGCCGGGTCGGAATCCAGAGGGCGTACCTCATTGTGTCGGACAGGTTGTTGTCCACGCCGTCCTGGGCGCGCCTGAGTCGATCATAGAACTCGGGCCGTTCGAATGTCATGAGCGACAGGAAGCCTGCCTTCGAGATGAGCTGCTCCTGGGCCCGGACCCTGAGCCGCTCGTACCGGTGCTGCCCCAGCTCCTGGTCCAGGAAGAGCAGCAGCTTCTCTGCGAACATCGTTGCGACCAGCAAGCTCAGCCAAAACGCCACACGAGAGAAGGGCGCGTCGTTGGAGACCGCGTCCGCGGCGCTGTCGACGACCAGCCGCAGCAGGGCGACTCCGGCGATCGGCAGCAGTCCGCCAATCAGAAGGAAGAGCGCAATCAGGGCCACCTCGGTCCGGCCGAGTGACCATACGAACGTGATCAACCGCGGTAACATCGCCCAAAGACGCATGCTATTGGCGCTCGTATCGGGTTCTTTGGAAGCGCTCACGAGTACCACTCCGCCTGCATTCGGTAGAGCTCGGAGTACGGTCCGCCTGCCGCGATCAGTTCGTCGTGAGTTCCCTCCTGGACCACACGGCCGCGTTCGAGAAAGATGACCCTATCGGCCAACCGTGCAGAGCCGAGTCGATGTGACACTAGTACGACTGTCTTGCCCTCGGACAGCGAGAGGAACTGGTGATACAGTTCCCTCTCTGCAAGGGCGTCGAGTGCCGAGGCGGGCTCGTCCAGGACAAGGATCGCGGCGTCCCGCAGGTGGAGCCGAGCGAGCGCCAGTTTCTGCCACTGGCCCTCCGAGAGGTCGTAGCCTCCTTCGAACTCCTTGCCCATCACCGCGGCATACCCGCCGGGTAGGCCTGCGACGATCTCCGCCGCCGAGCTTCTCCGGGCGGCTGAGTGGAGAGCCTCGGCATCGGACAGCGTCTCCAGACGTCCGAAGCCGATATTCTCACGTACCGTAAGGGAGTACTTCACGTAGTCCTGCAGAATCGCCGCGACAGACCTTCTCCACGCGGCGGGATCGATCTCGCGAAGGTCAACGCCGTCGACGGTGATGCGACCGTGGGTGGGCTGGTAGAGGCCCAGGAGGAGCTTGGTGAGTGTGGTCTTGCCGGCCCCGTTTTCTCCGACGAGAGCCACCGTCTCCCCGGACCGCAGGTGCAGATCGACACGACTAAGGGCGTCGGCCCGGCTTCCGGGGTACCGGAATGCGACGTCCTCGAAACGAATTCCGTCACGGGTCTGTGACGGAGAGGCGAGCCCGGTCCTTGGTTCTTCGCCCTCCAGCCCCTGGAATTCGCGAACGAGCCTGTACTTGGAAAAGAACTCCTGCAGGTCCCGGAGGCGCCAGCCGATGTTCTGGATATGGGTCATGAACGTCTCGGTCACGAATATCAGGGCAACCATCGTGCCGACCGTCATGTTGCCGAACACTGCCTCCAGTACCAGGACCGCAAGCACGGACCCGTACAGCATGGCCAGGACGATGGCCGGCAGCACCTCGAAAGGGATCGCCACGCGTCGAAACCCACGCCTGACCTCTTCGAGCATTCGTTCACTCAGTCGGCGCCAGGAGTCGGCAAAATGCTCCTGAAGGCCATAGAGGCGGATCTCCGCGGCCGAGTCCCGCTCGGTCAGCAGGCTTCGCCAGTAGTCACGCCGCCGCCTGACAGGGGTCTGTGCCACGTTGATGTCGATGTAGGCCTGCTCTATCTGCATCCCCCGCCGGACCACATACACGCCGGCGATTGACAGGGCTACCGGGATAGCCCAATGGACTCCCGCCAGGATGACGAGGATCGTGACGAGGCTTGCCCACATGACCAGAAGCCGCTGTATATATGGCAGGACTTCTGAGAGGCTGTCGCTTCTGATGGCGTCGCAAGCGAGCTGCAGAGTGTCATAGTATCGAGGGCTCTCGAACAGCTCGAGGCGCACCGCCATGGCCTTCGTAAAGAGCGCACTTTCGAGCCTCGGCAGTGTGCGCTCCTGCAGCTGAGTCGCCAGGTACCGCTGGTAGCCGTCCATGAATAACAGCTCGCTCGCCAGCCTCGCCCCGACAAGTAGTAGAAGCCAGGGCAGATGGGGGCGGAGCGATTCCAGGAGGGACCCTTGACCTTGGCTCGACACATGGGCCGTGAGTGAGTCGATCAGGCCGGAGGTCGCATGTACCAGCAAGGGAGGGATAGCTGCGCCGATCACGGTCGTGACTGCAAGGATAATGGCAAAAGGCGGCCATGGGGCGATCAGCGTCCTGTACGCGAACAGGCCCAGTCGCCATGCTTCGACGAGACGCTGTTTGAAGTCGCGCAGGCTTAGGGAGAAACTCATACGTGCCGACCTTGGTCACGTCACTGCCGGTTCAACACAGCAAACTAAACGCGGAGTGGCCCATCTCAAGGTCGCCACATGTCTCTCCCCCAGCGCCTTATCCGTCACCTAGCCAGTCCCGTACAGTGCACGCAGCCCTTAGTGATCTCCCTGTTTAGTCTCAGAGCGTGAGCATGTAGTCTACAAGTTGCCTTATGCCAAGTGGGCATAATCAGAGCATTTTCGCGTACCAATCATAATGCCAATTTGCCAGTGCTTTATCTAATCAATCGCTCTATGTGCCGATTCGCATGCCAATTCTAGCTATGCGACAATCACAGGCGGGACTAGGGATTGGCGGCATTGCGGCCGCACTCGCGATAGTGGCCCGAGAGGGCATCGAGATAAACTACCCTGTCCGAAAGCCCGGAAGAGAATGTCGCCGGGAGTCCGGTTAGAGTCGAAAGCGAGCGCACATGTCCTTAGTGGAAGATGGGCGAGCCAAGTTGCTCACGGCGCTTCGAAAGTCGAGGCCGGCCGACACGCTCGGATCGGCCGGGGTGGCGATCGGGATCATCCTGGTTGCCGTCGGCATGATCATGGAGGAGAATCTCAGCTTGGTCATCGGCGCAGCGACCAGGACGCTGGGCGGGCTGCTCTTTCTGGGTGGACTTGCCGCGATCGTACTCCTGAAACCCCGCCGGCGCGATGTATTGTTCGGCACTTCGAAACGCATGGCCGCCAGGTACGTGGATATGTCCGCCGGCTGGGCCTGGCCGGACAGGCTGGGTCTGGCAGCCGTTGCAATTGGACTTATCCTTGTCGTTCCCGCACTGGTCCTACAGATTCTCTTTAGAGGCGGCGCGGCAATAGCGATACCCGCCGCTATCCTCTTCTGGAGCGGAGTAGGCCTCCTCATCTATGGGAGGTTCTACCGAAGGGATGTTGCGCGGACCTCACATCACCCGCCACGGTCATCGCGTTCAACCGGAGGAAGGCGTGACAGAGGCCGCACGCGTTAGTGACGCTTAAACGACGATCAGGCCGGACTGCGGGTCCTTCTGACGTAGCTGTTCCAAATCCAAAACAGGTCCGCCGCTGCGATCAGCAAAGCAACGACCCACAGCGCCGATCCCACGGTCGAGTTTACGGACAGTCCTACCCCCAGCCCCAGCGCGAAGACGAAGAGCGCTACAAGAGCCAGCACCACCTGGCCAAGTGCCCCGGCTACGAGAAACAGGCCTTTCCTATTCATTGAGCCACTCCTTATACAACCATGGTAACACCTTGTCCCGCACAACCTTACCTGCCGGCGTCTCATGCATGGCTCAGCAGTCCTGCAGGCCGAGCCGGTCGAGATCGCTCAGGCGTCGATGCCGTTCTTGAGCGGCATCACCGCGTCCATGACGATCACGTCCGGCTTGAGACTCTGGACCATCCTTACCGCGGCCTCGCCGTCCCCTGCCTCGCCCACCACCTCGAAGCCGCCCGACCGCTCCAGCACCTCGCGCAGGCCGTCACGCATGATCTCGTGGTCGTCCACGAGCATCACCCTGGTCCGCGCGGCCGGGGTCAAGCTACGAGCCTCCCTGGTGGTCTTCATACGGAATGGCGCAGGTTACGATCGTTCCGCATCCGGACTCGTCCCGGGCCACTTCGAGACCACCGCCCATGCGCTCGGCGTCCGCCCGCATGTTCCTGAAGCCGTGACCGCGGTCCTCGTAGCCTTCTGGCAGGCCAATGCCGTCGTCCGACACGGACATCCGGAGGCCTTCATCCTCGAAGCTCAGGGAGATGGTGACCTTCTCCGCGCGTGCGTGCCGGAACGCGTTCGTCATGGCGTTGTGAGCTATCGAGAAAAGCAAGCGCCTGGTCACCGTGGGAAGCGGGGGTTCTCTGCCCGACTGGACCAGCTCAGTTGGAATCGACGTTATCGTGGCGAATGTCGAAACGTGCGACTTCAATGCCCGGCTCAACTCCCGTCCCTCGAAGATGGGGCCTATGTCGATGGGATGCCTCAGCTCCCACATCGTGGACTTGGAGAGCGCGTGTGTGGCGGACAGCTTGGCGAGCAGCTCATCGCGGTCCTCCCCCTCCCGGGCCTCCGCGAGCTCGATGGCGGTCTCGATGCCCAGGCCGATCATGTAGGCGGACTGAGCGATGGTGTCATGAATGGTCTGCGAGAGCTCCATACGCTCCCGCTGAAGCTCACGTTCCCTTTCCACTGCCTCTCTCCTCCTGATCCGCTCGAACCTGGAGACCAGGTTGACTGCGGCGACTACCGCGTACATGACCGCGATCCTGGTGAACAGGACCTTCTCTTCCTTGATTCCTAAGTCCACGCCCGGCTCCAACACGAGGCTCAGCGACGTGTACGCGGCCGCGATCATCGTGGCCCAGGCAAAGCTGAGCCTGAAGGACGTGAACACCACGGCGAACATCGCCAGGGCGGGGTAGTACAGCACGAAGAAGGTGTTGTGAAACCCGCTGCCCGAGATCACGATGCCCGCCGTAATCATCACTGCGTCCACCGCCCCAAGAGCGAGCGCCCAGCGCCACGTGACCGTCCGATTCGACCGGATGCGGTAGTGAACGTAGGCGTTGAAGACCAGCACCGACACGGCGAACAACGTGGTCGGTAGGTAGGCGGGGTGGGCGAAGTTGGGCCGGTAGTTGAACTGCAACAGCCAGGCTATCAGGAGAAACCATCGCACCCATACCGAAATCCTCACTCCGTACAGCAGATCGTTCGGGCCAGTCCGACCGAGAGGCCGATCGGACTCTGAAGCGACGCCTCCTGACGTGATCAGCGAATCCAAGCCGCTACTCCTAATAGCCTAGCCCGCTCAGGGGCATCGACAAGGTTCGGTTGTACCCCCAGGGACGGGTACGGGAATACCCCCCCAACGTCCGGTCCCTGCAGGGATCAGCTCACTTGCCTCTGCACCAGGGTCCGGAACGGGCCCTCGACCCCATACAACTCATCGAAGGCGCCCATCTGCACTACGCGGCCTGCTTCCATCACGTATATGCGTTCGGCCTTGCGGATGGTAGACAGGCGGTGAGCAATGACGATTCGGGTGCTGGCCATGCTCTCCACACCCTCCATCACCTTGGCCTGGCTCTTGACGTCCAGCCAGCTGGTGGCTTCGTCAAGGAACACGATGCGAGGGTTTCGCACCAGGGCGGCGGCGATCTTGATGCGCTGCATCTGCCCGCCGGAGAACGTGGCTGACCTGTCCCCTACGAAGGTGAACATTCCCATCGGCATGGCGGAGATGTCGCCGTCCACGGCGGCCAGGCGTGCCGCCCGCCAGGCATCGTCGATGGTCAGGTCCTCGCCCATGCCGATGATGTTCTCCATGACGTTGCCCGGGTGGAGCGCGCTGTCCTGGGGCACCACGCCGATCTGCTTTCGCACGGAGCGGCGGTTCAGGTATGCGAGGTCCCGCCCGTCGAAGTAGACTCCGCCGGCCTCCGGATCTTCGAGTCCCAACGCGAGCCGGAGCAGAGTGCTCTTGCCCGAGCCTGATTCCCCGACGATGGCCACGAACTCGCCGGGCCTGACGTGGATCGAGGCATCGTCGATTATCCAGGGGCCGTCGGGTTCGTATCGGAAGCTAACGTGGTCGAATCGGATGTCGCCCCACAGCTCCACCGTGGTCGCATCGTGTACGCGTTCGGGCTGCGCTTCGAGTACCGGTCTGATCTGCTCGTAAGCCGGGACGAATGCGGCAAGGGACTCGAAAGCGGTCCCCATCCCGACAATCGCCGCGTATACCGTCATAGATACCGCAAATACGACCAGGAAATTGCCGATGTCGAACTGCCCAACGCCCAGCCAGACGACGACCCCGACCAGGGCCGCGGACAGCAGGGCCGGGCCCGCCGCGTAGAACCCCAGGAGATGCTCATTGATCCGGCTGATCTGCATGGTGGCAAGCTGCAGCTCTCGGTAGCTCCTGACCCAGACGGCGAATGCCGACGCTTCGGCGCCGGCGGAGCGGATCTTGCCAATGCCGGTGATGGTCTGGAGCAGATCCCCGGCCAGCCGGCGCGACGCCGCGTAACGCCTCCGGTGGGGGGCTATCTGCAAGAGGCCGAGCACGGAAGTGACCACCACCGAGAGGGCGCCTGCGGCTACGGTCACCAGGGCCAGGGCTGTGTCGAAGAGAAAGAGCAGGGGAAGCGCAGCCAGCACAAATGCCAGTGAAAGCAGGGCCGCGGCCGCCACCGCCGACACCTGGTCGCGCATTGTCTGGAACACCGTCATTCGCAAGGCCAGGTCGCCGGAGGTGAAGCCTTTGAAGAAGCTGGACGGCAACCCCATCAGGCGGTCCCAGGCAGCCGAGCTCAGCCGTGCGGCGGCGCGCCCTTCCAGGCGCATCAGGGAGGTGCCCTGGAGCATTTGCAGCAGGAGTCCGAACATGGCCAGGGAGACGAGCAAGATGATGAACTGGACCAGCGCTCGCCCCGAGGCTGCCGGGATTATCGAAGTGACCAGCACTCCCACCACCATGCCGGGAGCCAAAGTAACGAGGCTGGACAGCAGTCCGGCTACGACGAACCGTCCCAGGACCGGGGCGATGTTCCCGGAGACAAGGCGTACGAGGTCGCCGGGACCGGCGGCCCGGTCATCCTGTAATGGACGATAGAACAGCCATCCATCCGCGCCGATGCCGCGAGCCCGATCCCCGTTCAGCCGCTCCGAGCGCCCAGTGGCCGGATCGACCGCGCGATAGCGTCCCATCGCACCGGGCAGGAGCGCGACAGGACTGCCATCGCTCCTGAAGCCCAGCATCGCGCCGCTGTCGCCGAGCCACCATCGGTCTTGGTGAGACAATTGGACCCTGCGGGAGCGGATGCCTGAGGCGCCGAGGATGTCCTGCAGCGTGGGCTCCCGTCCGAGTTGCATACGGCGGCGTGCCGGCGCTCGAAATCCGATACCTTCATGGCGACCGACTATCCGGAGAGCCTCCAGCAGGACCGAGCCTCCCGTGTCGGCCGCAGAACGAGCCGTCCCCAGGATGTTGAACAGGCTGTGCTTGGCCTGGGCCCGGTCCATCTGGCGGCTGGTGACGCGGGCGACCTCCTCGTTGGCCGTGTCGGCCAGCATCAGCATCCCGTTGAGCTGCTCCGCTCCCAGCGCCAGGCGGTGAAACTCGGACAGGGCCTGGAACAGCCGGTTCTGCCTGTTCAATTCGCCTGAAGTTGTTCCGTCGACGCCAACTGCGCTGTACGCGGTGAGCCAGGTATCCGATGTCAAGGGCGCAAGGCTGACCCCTTCGTCGCCCGTCTCTTCTGTGCCCAGGTAAGCGGCAGACCCGTCTGAGGAGGCCCACACAACCCTGCCGGGGCGTGTGGACAGAACCGCGCCGGCAGGGGCCTCCAGTGACATTCCCGCGTCCAGCAAGAGGTCGGGGCGGGCGCGGGGCTCCACGCGGCTGGCAACTCTGGCGCCGAGCTCCGTCACCCAGGCGTCGACCTGGCTGGTCGCCTCATCGCCGGCGACGCCATCGAGCAGATTCTCCACGGGGATCCGGCGGACCAGGGTATCCGGGATGGCTTTGGCAAACAGTTGCAGCCGATGGCTGCCGGAGCTTGCACCGAACACCAGCCGGCCAGGACCGGCGCGCATCACGTGGCTGGGGCTGGACACCGCTTTCCCATCCCGGTATTCCCGGAAGCCGCCACCGGGCCTCCACAGGACCGGGCTAATTCCGCGATTCCGAATGACCGGGGTGCGTTCGTCATGAGAATGCCGCAGTTCAGACCGTCTGAACGAGTTGGTAGTACATGCCGCCCTCGTTGCCGATTAGCTCGTCGTGGGTGCCTCGCTGCACCTCCCGCCCCCGATCCAGGACTATGATCTGGTCGCAATCGCGAATCGTGTTGAGGCGGTGCGCGATGATGATGCAGGTGCAGCCGCGGCGGCGAAGGCTGTCGTCTATGTGCAACTCGCTGAGGGCGTCGAGCGCGCTGGTGGCTTCGTCAAGCAAGAGGACCGATGGTCCGTAGACCAGGGCCCGGGCGATTTCGAGACGCTGCCGCTGCCCGCTGCTGAAGTTGCTTCCGCCTTCCTCGACGAGGGACTCGTAACCCGACGGGCGGCTCATGATCTCGTCGTGGATCAGGGCATCCCTGGCCGCGGCAACCAGCCGGTGTTCCGGCACGGTTTGGTCCCACATCGCCAGGTTTTCGTGCACCGTGCCGGCGAACAGCTGTATCTGCTGGTCGACTATGCCCACTGAGCCGGTCAGCACCCGGGGAGGTATCTCGCTTCTTGGGACTCCGTCGAACAACACCTCTCCCGCCCATGGCGTGTACTCTCCGGTGAATACTTTCGCAAGGGTGGACTTGCCGGACCCGGTCGGGCCTACGATGGCTACCCTCTGCCCTGGTTCGATGGTCAGGTTTAGGTTCTCGATGAGCGGAGGGTGGTTGGGCCGGTAGCCGAAGGTCACGTCGCGCAACTCGACCTTCCCGGCCAGATGGGTTCGTCCCTGGAAGGTGGCGATCCGGCTCGTATCGGTCTCGCGCTGCCCCTCCAGCGCTGGATCTTCCGGGGCGTCCAGTACGTCGTTGATTCTCTGCAGGTCGCCTTCGAGTATCTGGAAGGCGTCGGCAAACTGCACGAAGCGGCCTATGGGCATCAGGAAGTTGGTGGCCACCAGGTAGAAGGCCATGAGCGTTCCGACGCTCATGTCGCCCGTAATGACCCTCCATCCACCCAGTCCAAGTACGACTGCGGCGCCTGCCAGGAGAAAGAGCCGGGGCAGCGCCGCTATGACGTACCCTTTCTCGGCAAACTTCTGCCTGGCGTTCAGCTCCCGCGCCTGGTAACCGGCCCACCAGGTGAAGAAATCGTCCTCGGAGGCGGTTGCCCGCAGTGTGTCCATCCTGAGCAGTCCGGAAGCCGAGATGCCGGACAGCAGCGCCTGCTCCCTTTGCAGCTGCCGGTTCTCGTCGCTCCGCAAGCTGCTCAGGAAGCGCGTAACGCCGAGGTTTACGGCGCCCAGGGCCGCGACAGCCAGGGCCAGAAGGGGGTCGACGACCAGCATCCACGCCAGGAATACGGCGCTCATCACCAGCTCGACCATTACGCCGATAAACTGGCGAGAAGAGCTGGCGGCAACCTTGTCTATGAGCTGCGTCCGGGATGACAGGTCACCGGCGAACCGGTGGGCAAAATACTGGGTCGGCAGCCGCAGCATCCGCGATATGAAGTGCTCCGACTGAACGATCGAAAGGCGCACGGCCAGCAGGCGCAGGCTCCTTTGCTGCAACCAGATCAGCAGGTAAGCCGTGGCGCCGGCCAAGACCGCTCCCACCATGAGGGCCGGCCCCAGAGATTGTGCGGAGCCGGCCAGGACCTGGTCTATGAACACGCTAAGGATCGCGGGGAGCGCCAGCCCCGGTACGGACATCATCAGGCCGCACAGCGCCACGAAGGCCAGTGCCTGCCTGGTGTCGCGCAGCCACGGCCACAGCTGGCCCAGGATTCCGGGCTTCGAGCCGCCGGTGCGGAACTCGGGGCCGCGCTCGAAGAGAAGCACGATGCCGGTGAATGACTGGCTGAAGTCCTCCTCGCCGACGACCCGGCGCCCATTGGCCGGGTCGTTCAGGTAGTAGCGGCCCGGCCCGATCCCTTCCAGCACGACGAAGTGCCTGAAGTCCCAGAACAGGATCGCGGGCAGGGGCACGTCCTGCAGCTCGTGAAGCTCCTTGCGCCATCCGCTGGCTTCCAGCCCGTATGTCCTCGCCGCACGGGCCAGGTCTCCGGCGCTGCTTCCGTCCCGGCTGACTCCGCACGCTTCCCGCAGGTCTTCGATGGACACCCATCGCCCGAAGTAGGCCAGCACCGAACCCAGGCACGCGGCGCCGCATTCCGCAGCTTCGAACTGGGGGAAGATGGGCGTTCGCACACGCCTCGCGCCGCCTATGCCTGGAATGGACAACGCCTTCAGGGCCATCTCACCTTGTCCTGGAAGGCGAGCCCACCATCCCGATGGGCGGCTCTCTGCTCAGGACGACCCGCAGGCGGCAGGAATCCCCGTCAGCTGCCTCAGGGGGGGCGGGCTCCCCCAGGGCCAGCGTCAACAGGTGGGCGCCCGCCGCCGGCGCCTCGAGACCAAGGGATTCGAGCCAGCCTTCCGGCGCAACCGGACGGTCCGAGACCTGCGCGACCCCGGCTGCCAGGACCCTCGCGGCGCCCTGGCCCCTCGCGGAAAGTATCACCCGCGACTCCATCCCGGCCTTCAGCTCCTGGGCATCTTCCGCCGAAACCAGCGTTACCGCTTCGAACCGGCGCTCCCTCACGGAACGGATGGTGGCCACTTCCATCCCTTCCGTCACTTCCTGCTCCGGGCCCAGATCCAGCGCCAGGACCTCTCCGGCATAGGGACTGACGATGTGGCCGCCCGACTCGCGGCGGGCTTCCAGGTCCAACAATTCGGCGCGGGCGGTGGAGAGCACGCCAAGAAACTCACTGTCGCCCGCCTCGATGTGCCGCTCTATCAGCGCGACGCGGGCCTGGGCCACGCTGACCTCGTGGTCCAGCTCGTGCAGTTGCAGCCGGGCCAGCGGCTGCCCCGCTTCCACCGGGTCCCCCTCGCCGGCGAGAACCTCGACGACGCGGCCGGTGGCTCCCGAGACGATGGGGTAGCGCTCCCCGGCCAGCGCCAGGGCGCAATCGCCCGTGAGGCTGCGCTCGACGGTGCCCAGCAGCGCCCAGGCCCCCAGGCCGAGCGCGGCCAATGCCAGGGCGCTCAGTATCACCCATTCGTGGGGAGCGGTGACTCGCAGCAGGCTATCGAGGGGTTCGGGTTTCCCCTTGTGTTCGACGGCTTCTCTCCGGAAGAGCTCTCTGCGAGTGCTCAATGCCTCTACGCTATCCCGGGCGCTGCATGATGATGATGGGAGGTAACCGGACTTGCCGAAAACGGGAAATAGCTGAACCCGATGTATGCCTTGGCCTGGACGCCCTCATGGGAAACGGTGAGCTTGACGTGGTTGATTCCCTTGTAAAGCATGAAGAGGCCGTCGTCTCGAAATACTCTCCCTGTGCCCGTAAAGGCAATCAGCCCGCGTTTCTTCTCCGGCAGGCACCAGCCAAGCTCCGCAATCCGTTCGATGAAGGGCAGCCAGGCCGCTCCTCCTTTTTCGAACGCCGGAGGCAAAAACTCCAGCCCCAGCCGCGGCAGCAACCCTTGTTCGACGACGTCCAGGCTCAGGCCAAGGCGCGATGGGACCGGCGCCATAGCTTCCATGACCCGCTCCACCTCGCTCATCCGGCCCTGCCAGCCGGCGCGCTCGAGAAAGTCGCCGATTTCCCCGGCGGAAATCCCGATCGCCACTATCTTGATGGCCCGGAGTTCCCGGTCCGGCATGGCCCCGATGTTGGAAATCCCGGCCCTTGGAGGCAGCGCCTCGATAACCCGGATCGCGGCGGCGCTCACCTCGCGGTCCGTCCATCCCACCGTCTCCATCAGCGTGTCCGTAGCCACTGCCAACGTGCGGGACTGGTCCTGCTCGAACTTCAGGCACAGGAAAACACCCGGCTCAGGATGCGCGCCCGGAGGTACATCGACGACGTCGTATTCCAGCAATACCCCACCGAGCGCATTCGAGTCGTCCGCCTGGGTATCGGCTGCCTCACGCATCCGGACCAGGAGTTTGCCTAACCGCGCGGCGTGAGAGTCTGCCGGGGCCGACTCTCCCCTGCAAATGTAGTAGGAGCACAGCGGCTCTGCGGGGCCCACAGAAACGGAACAGTCCACGGCGCGAGACGGGTCTTGGAGGCGTACCTCCATGGCCGTCATGCGCGCCGCGGCCATACCGGGAAGATGGCCAATACGCTCCATCAAGCGCTCCAGCCATTGGTCATCAACCAGGTCACGGGGTATGGATGGGCGCAGCTCCGGCAGCAGGTCCCGGAGGCGCCCATCCGTTGGGGTGCTCTGCACGTCCTGGTTCGGCAAGCTAATAGCCGCTAAAAATCCTCTCTTGGCCCCGGGTCGCCCGCGGCGAACAGTCGCGTCATCTCCTCCTCGGTCAGCTGCCCGTCAGGCGGCAGCACCAGGTGGAACGACGTGGCGCTCTCCTCGTGCACCTGCACGGTGAAGGCATCAGGTACGGGCGTCCCGGTCAGCTCTTGGATGGCAGCCCTGGGGTCGGCCACCAGCCGGGCGCGGAACTCGCCGTCCGTGCCGACCATTTCGATGATCTTGTCCTGAATCTCCGCCCGCGTCATGGTCATTGCAACTTCTCCCTTCGTTCCTTCCTTTCCCTCGATTAAGTGATTGTGCTGTTTGGCTGCCCGGGTCCAAGATCCGGAGACGAAGGATTTGTTGTGGTGTTGCTGCCCAAAACGCCGGCGAACAAATCGGCCATCTCCGCCTCCGACAACCGGCCATCCGGGGGCAGCACCAGGTGGAACGACGTGGCGCTCTCCTCGTGCACCTGCACGGTGACCGTTTCCGGCACCGGCTCTCCGGTCAGCTCTTGGATCGCAGCCCTGGGGTCGGACACAAGCCGCGCGCGGAACTCGCTATCTTCCCCGGCCTTGGCGACAATCCTGTCCTGTACCTCCGCCTGAGTCATGGTCATTGCAACTTCTCCTTTCGATTCCGATCTGCGTTGGTTTCAGTCGTTGGTCTGCGCCTGGCTTCTATATGTCCCCTAGCGCTTCCCACGAGTCATAGAAGTTCTCCTCCCAGTCCCCGGCGAACACTTGATCCATCTCCTGCTCGGTCAGACGGCTGTCGGGCGGCAGCACCAGGTGGAACGACGTGGCGCTCTCCTCGTGCACCTGCACATCGAACCCGTCCGGCAGCGTCGATCCGGTCAGTTCCCCGATTGTGGACCTGGGGTCGGACATAAGCCGGGCGCGAAACTCGCCGTCCGTGCCGGCCATTTCGATGATCTTGTCCTGAATCTCTGCCTGCGTCATGGTCATTGCAACTTCTCCCTTCGACTCTTGACTTGCGTCAGCTCCAGGCTTGTTGTTGCGCCTGAGCCCAGTCCGAAGCCCAATCCCCGGCGAAGACCTGCGACATCTCCTCTTCGGTCAGCCGGCTGTCGGGCGGCAGCACCAGGTGGAACGACGTGGCGCTCTCCTCGTGCACCTGCACGGTGAAGGCATCAGGTACGGGCGTCCCGATCAGCTCATGGATGGTAGCCCTTGGGTCGGCCAGCAGCCGTGCGCGGAACTCGCCGTCTTCACCGGCCTTGGCAACGATCTTGTCCTGCATCTCTGCCTGAGTCATGGTCATTGGAACTTACCTCCTGTCTTGGTCCCGGTGGTCCTGCTCCCAGTCCCCGGCGAAGACCTGCGACATCTCCTCCTCGGTCAGCCGGCTATCAGGCGGCAGGACCAGGTGGAAGGAGGTGGAGCTCTCCTCGTGCACCTGCACCGTGAAGGCCTCCGGCAGGGCCGCGCCGGTCAGATCCCCGATGGCGCCCTTGGGGTCGGCCAGCAGCCTGGCGCGGAACTCGCCGTCTTCGCCGGCCTTCGCAACGATCCTGTCCTGCATCTCTGCCTGTGTCATGGTCATGGCAACTACCTCGTTCGAATGCCAGGCCTAGGTCTGGCCTACGTGCCCTTGCGACCAGGTCCCTGTGAAAGTGGTCCCGCCGAACACCTCGGCCATCTCCTGTTCCGACAGCCGGCTGTCGGGCGGCAGCACCAGGTGGAACGACGTGGCGCTCTCCTCGTGCACCTGCACCGTGAACGCGTCCGGCACGGGAGCTCCGGTCACCTCCTCGATGGTCGCCTTGGGGTCGGCCACCAGCCGCGCGCGGAACTCGCCGTCTTCACCGGCCTTGGCGACGATCCTGTCCTGCATCTCTGCCTGTGTCATGGTCATTGAAACTACCTCCTCTTGCTTGTTGCTCTTGCGGAGTCTCGCGGTCCACGCCGCGTCAGCCGGGTCGCTTGCCCCGGGCGACGAGCTGGCGTATCGACCGAACCACTATCGAGTGATCTACCTGGGCGAAGTGCGGCGCGATGAGGTCGACAAAGAAGTCCAGGTGAGGGCTCACCATGTGGTGGACCCCGCCGGGGTCGTGGAACTGCCATCGCACGCCGTCGGGTGATTGCAGAGCGACCCTGGACCCCGTTTCCGCCGCGAACTCGCAATCGTTGAATTCCTCCAGCAGCTCCGGCACGGTCAGCTCCATGTATAGAGAGCCGCCGGGCGCGGTCCAGCGGACCAGCTTCTGCACCAGCGCCCGTATCGCGCCCTCGTCGTTCAGGTAGGAGTACGCGCTCCAGAAGTTGGTCACCAGGTCGAAGCGCCGTCCATCGGGGAATTCGTAGCCGGCCAGGTCGGCCTCGATGAAGGAGACGCCGGGATTCCGTTGCCTTGCCAGGTCGAGCTGGGCCGCGCTGAGGTCGATGCCCGTGCGCTGATGATGGGGAAACTGCGCGAGGTGCCAGCCCTGCCCGCAGCAGGTGTCCAACCAGCTGCCCAATGGCCTCAACAGTGCGCCAAGCACCGCCAGGTTGCACTGCATCTTCGGCTGCCACAACGGATGGTCGACGAAGAGCGCCGCGTACTCCGGGGCATAGCTCTCGCTGTATATCTCTGTGGCTGTCACTCTATGTTCCACGTCGCCATGCGCCCCTGCTTACCCATCCATCAATACTCTAGCGATTGTGGTGTGCCAAACCCGTTACACTCCGGCGTTTGGCATATCAATCTTGTGCCAGTTTCTCCGAACTACTACAATCAGGAGCCTATCGGTTGCGGAAGCTCACAAGAGGCCAGCACTCGAAGTAGACCCGCGCTCGAAGTAGACCCGCGGCGTCGTGGCCGGAGCCCTGGGCTCACACGCCGATGTCAGGGAGGAAAGATGCGGCAGGAAGACCGGCCGGAATCGGAGGCGGCAAGGCTGCGGGACCGGCTTTCCAGGTTGAGCGAGGCCAGCCTTCGGATCAACCAGAGCCTCGACCTGGAAACCGTGCTCCAGGGGGTGCTGGACAGCGCCTGCTCCCTGACCAACGCTCGCTACGGCGTCATAACCACCCTCGACGAATCGGGCGAGGTGGTCGAGTTCCTGACTTCGGGCCTCGCCGCGGCCGAAGGGGAGGGACTGTGGAGCATTCCACAGGCGCTGCGGGTCTTCGAATACCTCAGCCGGCTTCCTCAAACGCTGCGGGTCCGGGATCTTTCCGGCCATATGAGGTCCGTAGGCGTTACGGATTTCCGGCTTCCCGTTCCGGTGCGCTCCTTCATCTGCGCTCCGATGCATAACCGCGGCGCGCGGGTGGGCATCTTCTACCTTGCCGAAAAGGAGGATGGCCCGGAGTTCACACTCGAAGACGAGGAGACTCTGGTCATGTTCGCCTCCCAGGCGGCCCTGGTCATGGCCAACTCTCTCAGGTACCGGGACGAGCAGCGGGCGCGGAAGGACCTGGAGACCCTGGTAACCACCGCGCCCGTGGGCGTCGTGGTGTTCGACGCCAGGACGAGCGCCGTGACCTCCATCAACCGGGAGGCGACGAGAATCTTCAGTGAGCTGCGCGATGGAGACAGCCCGGGGCTGGAGCTGCTGAAGGCGATAAGAATACGGCGCGCCGACGGCCGGGAGCTCGCCCTGGACCAGTTTTCGCTGGCGCAGGAGCTGAGCGCCGGGGAGACGATACGGGCCGAGGAGATCGTCATGCTGGGCCCCGGCGGGGCCAGCATCGTTACCCTGATCAACGCCACGCCCATACGCTCGGAGGAGGGCGAAGTGGACACCTATGTCGTGACCTTCCAGGACATGAAGCCATTGGAGGAGCTGGGGCGTCTCCGGGCCGAGTTCCTTGCGATGGTGAGCCACGAGCTGCGAGCGCCCCTGACCTCCATCAAGGGGTCCGTCGACATCCTGCTGGAGGCCCTGTCCGACCTCGACGTTGGCGAGATGGTACAGCTGCACCGCTTGATCCGCGATCAGACGGATAACATGCGGGAGCTCATCGGCAACCTTCTGGACGTGGCCCGCATAGAAACGGGCACGCTGCCCGTGGCGCTGGAGCCGGTGCAAGCGGCGGTCCTGTTGGAACAGGCGAGGAACACATTCCTCCGCGGGGGAGGCAGAGACAATCTCCTAATCGATCTTCCCCTGGACCTGCCTATGGTGATGGCCGACAGGCGGCGCATTGTCCAGGTCCTCATCAATCTCCTTTACAACGCCTCCAAGTACTCGCACGAGGCCTCCCCCATCCGGTTGACCGCCGCTCGGGAAGGGCTCCACGTCGCCTTCTCCGTCACCGACGAGGGCCGCGGGGTGTCCGCCGAAGACCTGCCCAAGCTGTTTCGCAAGTTCATCCGGCTGAACGACGTCGAACAGGAACAGGGAAAGGGGACCGGCGGCGCGGGCATGGGGCTCGCAATATGCAAGGGATTCGTAGAGTCCCACGGTGGCCGGATCTGGGCTGAGAGCGAGGGGCTGGGCATGGGAGCGCGCTTCACATTCACCATACCGGCGATAGAGGAGCCCCCTTCCGCACTCGAACACCGGGCGGCCCTCGCCTTGCCACTGGACAGGGGAGAGGAGCGCATCCTTGCGGTTGACGACGACCCGGAGGACCTTCGGTACGTCAGGAGCCAGCTTGCCCAGGCCGGCTACAAGCCGATAGTGGCCTCCGACGCGGAGGAGGCGCTCCGCATGGTGGATGCGGAAAAGCCCGATCTGGTCCTGTTGGACCTCATGCTGGCGGGGACCGACGGCATAGAGTTGATGCAGACCATCCTGGAGACCGCCGACGTGCCGGTCATCTTCCTGTCAGCCTACGCCCGGCACGAGGTTATAGCCCAGGCCATCGACATGGGGGCAGCCGACTACGTTACCAAGCCCTTCTCGCCCACGGAGCTGGTTGCGAGGGTCAGGGCCGCCCTGCGCAGGGCGGCTTCGCCGGGGCAGGCCGTACCTCAGGAACCCTACGTGTCCGGCGACCTGACGGTGAACTACGCCGAACGACGCGTGACTGTGGCCGGCCGCCCTGTGCACTTGACGGCCACCGAATACCGGGTCCTCTTCGAGCTCTCCGTCAACGCCGGGGCGGTGTTGACCCACGAGGATCTGCTGGAACGGGTCTGGAGCCTGCAGTACTCGGGGGACGCCCGCTTGGTGCGCGGCGTCGTGAAGAGGCTGCGCGACAAGCTTGGCGACGACGCCGCCAATTCCAGGTACGTCCACACTGAAATAGGCGTCGGCTACCGCATGGCAAGGGTGGAAACAAACAGTGTAGCGGACGGCTCCTGATGGGACACTAGAGACCTGGGAGCCCTTGTCGAGGCAATGATCTCGCGGATCGGTGGTGGGCCAGCCTGGACTCGAACCAGGGACCTCAGTCTTATCAGGACTGCGCTCTAACCGGCTGAGCTACTGGCCCGTGCGAAGAATCGATGCGGTCGAAGGTGCTACGGCTGGATGAGTACGCGTGTCATGCCGTCGGGGTCTTTGCGCTGGGTGAGCACGTTGTGTCCGCCGTCCTCTGCCCATACTAGCACATCGTAGGCGTTGAGGACATCCGGCATAATGACCTCGACGAAGGACTGCGAGTCGGCCTCGACCTGTGCGGTCAGCTCCGCGAGGATGCTGGCGCAGGACTTGCCGGTGCCGTCGATGACGATCCAGCCGCTGGCAGCCCCGTTGCCCGAAACGGCGTGCGCGCCGTCACGCACGTCTATCTCGCCCGTGTGCCTGGCGTCGAGCTGGCGCTTGAACTCGGCGACGGCTTCCCAGTGGACGCCCTCGATCCGGTCGCCCTTGGCGCAGACGGCGCCGCGCACGCCCACGATGTCGGGGTTGATGCGGGCGAGCTCGTCCAGGTCATCGAGCTTGAGGTGGCCGGACAATGCCGTGCTCATGCCAAGCTCCTTGCCTTCGTACACCATCTCGCGGAGCTCCGGTTCGGGGATGAAGTCGAACAGGTTTCTCCCGTCCTTGGTCAGGGTGTCGATGAGCCAGCCGTCGCACTCGGTGTCCTTGGCAAGCTCGACCATGCGGCGGGGCTCCAGGCCTTCGTACAGGTGGTTGTCGGCGAACAGGGACCCGATGAGCTTGGTCTCGAAGCCTTCCAGCGCCCTCTTGGAGGCCTGGAGGACCTCGACGGCGTCGCTGTACTCGGACTGCATGAAGCCGACCTTGACGGACGTGGCGTCGAGGAGCCCGGCGGTGTAGACGGCCATGGCGACCGTGCCGGCCTGGTTCGGAACGACGCCAAGCGTTACGCTGGCGTGGTGTGCTGAGGGCACTGTCTCTCGGACCTGCTTGACGAGGCCCGGCTCCGCGGAGCCCACAAGGGCCTCCTGCAGGTTCTTGACGTCGACGATGTCCGCACCGCCCTTGAGGGCCTGTTCGGCTTCCGGAAGGTTCTGGACACTCACCATCAGTATCATTTATGCACCACCTACGGCAGCCAGCCGTTCTCTCTTAACCGCTGCGAGGTCTGCCTCGAGCTCGCACTTCTCTTCGTCGGTCATGTCCATCAGGGGGGGCCTGACGCCGCCGCCGGCCATGCCCATCAACTCGCCCCACCGCTTCACCATCGGCACGGGCAGAGCACCCTTCTGCTTCTGCATCGTGCGCTGCCACCATTGGTCCGAAAGGGCCTTGAGTGGCTGGATGTGCTCGGCGTACATCTCGTCGTCGATGTCGCCCCGGGTGGCCCTGTCGATGAAGTCGACGTAGTGGGTCGAGCCGGGTGTGTCGAAGCGCCAGTCGGAGGTGTTGGCGAACATCACCTGCTGCTGGAAGCCCATCTCGCGTCCGGAGAAGAGCACCCACTCGTCAGGCGCGCTGACTATGGCCGTGTCGCCAATGAGCCGGTGCGTCTCGATGGTGAGGTCCCTGTCGAAGCTGGCTTCCTTAACACCGACGACGTTCGGGATGTCGCAGAGCTGCTTCAGTCCCTGGGCGCTCATGACTATGCCGAACTGGGGCGAGTTGTAGAACATCACGGCCAGGTCGGTGTGGTCGGCCAGGATGCGTATGAAGCTGACTACCTGCTCCTCGGTCTTGGTGACGAAGTAGGGCGGTGCCGCGATGAGGAGGTCGAACCCGGCGGCCTCGGCGTGGTCGGCCAGAGACAGCATGTCGGCGGCGGAGGTGTGGGTGACGTGGGCGCCTATGTGGAATTCGCCCCCGGCCTCGTCGGCCACTATGTCGTAGACGCCGGTCCGCTCTTCAGCCGTCAGCGCCCAGAACTCGCCCATGCCCCAGGTGCATCCGGCGCCCCTGGTGCCGAGGGAGCGCACGTGGCGGATGTTGGACCGAAGACCATCCTCGTCCACGCCTCCTTCGGAGGTGAAGGGCGTGACCAGGGTGGACCACTGGC
Source organism: Dehalococcoidia bacterium (assembly GCA_965204975.1). Taxonomy (GTDB): domain Bacteria; phylum Chloroflexota; class Dehalococcoidia; order Lucifugimonadales; family CAJWER01. Next base: position 1,338,082 of record OZ242024.1, on the reverse strand, counting down.
CCTGGAGGGTCTCCCAGGCCCAGTCGCGGGCTTCGTTCTTGGTGTATCGAGCCATAGCGCAGGCTCCCGGATTTAGCACGAGAACGCCGTTACCGGCGCTCAAGTCAATCATAGTGAGGGCATAGGCAGGTGTCAACGAGGATGGGCACTGCCGCCGGTCGAGTATGAGGTTCAGGTTTACAGGTCAGACGGGCGGCATCAGGGAGACGCCCAGGAGACCCTCGCACCAGGATGCCGTCGACAGCAGCGGCGCCTCGGCGAACGGGGCGGCCACGAGCTGGATACCGAAGGGCAGGCCGGACGTGGCGAGGCCCGAAGGAATCGATATGGCCGGCAGGCCTGCGGTCGTCCAGGGGGCCTGGAACGAGGCGTCGCCTGTGGTCGTCAGGTCGCGCGGGGAGGGGGTTGGCGTGGACGGCGTAAGAAGGGCGTCGAACCGGGAGGCGAGCTTTGCGACCTCGCGCCTGAAGGCGGCCCTGTGCCTCTGTGCCTGTATGTAGGCCGTCGCGGGGGCCAGCAGTCCCCACTCGACGGAGCTGCGGACGTTGGGTGAGAAGTCGTCGGGGCGGGTCGCGTAGTCCTCGCCCCGCGTCACGGCGGACTCGACGTTCATGGCGGTGCGATGGGCCGCGAGCAGGACGTCGAAGTCCGTGGACGGCGAAGCGTCCTCAAGGGCCGCGCCGGCTCCAGCGAGGCGTCCCAGCACATCCTCGGTGTGCGCAACCGTCTCGTCTTCGGCGTAGTCGAAGAAGAAGCTGTGGACCACGCCTATTCGCGGGGCAGGGGACGTACTCGCGACGGCTCCGGCGTAATCCGAGACCGGTACGCTGGATGACGAAGAATCTAGCTCGTCGCGCCCGGCGAGGGCATCGAGCATGATCGCGGCGTCCTGCACGGTGCGGGTGAAGTAGCCGACGGTGTCGAGGGACCATGCGACGGGCGTCACGCCGTAGCGGCTGATGCGCCCGAAGGTGGGCTTGAGGCCGACCACGCCGTTGTATGAGGCCGGGCGTAGCACGGAGCCGGACGTCTGTGAGCCGAGGGCGGCCGGGAAGAGGCGGGCGGCGACCCCGGCGGCCGAGCCGCTGCTCGACCCGCCTGGGGTATGGCGTGAGCTCCATGGGTTGCGGGTAGGAGAGGGATCGAACGACGCGAACTCGGTCGTCACTGCCTTGCCCATGATGACTGCGCCGGCGTCCCTCAGCCGCGCTACGGCGGTCGAGTCGAAGTCCGGCACGTAATCGTCGTAGATGGGCGAGCCGGAGGCGGTGCGTACGCCCGCGGTGTTGAATATGTCCTTGATGCCGATGGGTACGCCGTGGAGCGGTCCCTTTTGCCCGGCGCCCTCGATCTCGGCCTGGGCGGACCGGGCCGCTTCGAGGGCCGAGTCCTCGTCGAGGGTCTCCCAGACTCTCAGCTTAGTGTCCAGCTCGCGGGAGCGTGACAGCAGGGCCTCCATCAGCTCGACGGCGGACACTTTGCCCACCCTGATGGCTTCTGCGGCTTGTGCGATGGTCAGGTCGTGCATGGCAGCCTCGTTGCAGTTTGCAGCGTCAATTGTCAGCGCTAGTTAAAGGTAAGGGAGACCTTGAGCGCACCGTCCTCCTTCGAGTCGGCAAGGTCGAAGGCGTCTCCAACCCGGTCGATGGGGAACGAGTGCGTCACGAAGGGCGACATGTCGATCTCCCCGTTCGCGATGAGGTCGACGGCGGTCCTGAAGGCGGGCAGGCCCGGCTCGTCCTGGGCGCCGTGGACGGCGTGCAGGGTCAGGCTCTTGCGGAATAGAGACGCCCAGTCGAATGGCACAGGCTCGGCCGTCGTGGGGAGGCCGAATGCGGCGACCCTGCCCCACTTGGCGGCGACCGCAAGGGACTGGTTCAACGTCTCGACGCTTCCCACGGCGTCTATCACCACGCCCGCGCCCTCGCCGTCGGTGAGGTCGAAGATTGCCTGGGTCGCCGCGGGGCCGGTCTCGGAGACTGCTTCGTCGACGCCCATATTCTTGGCGGCCTGCAGCCGAGCGGGGACCGGGTCGACGGCGATGATGCGCTCCGCACCCAGGCGGCGGATGATGAAGTCGTGGAACAGGCCGACGGAGCCCTGGCCTATAACGGCCACCGTCTTCCCTCGCAGCGGGGGAAGGAGGCGACACCCGTATATCACCGTGCCGAGCTGCTGAGCCATCAGCAGGTGGTCTAGGGGCTTCGAGTCGGGAAGGGCGACTAGGTTGCCCGGCCGTAGGAGCTGGAACTCCGCGAAGGTTGCCGACTCGTGTATGTTGGGGACGGTAAGGACAGCCTGGCCTGGCTCGAACGCTGTGCCGCCGCCGTCCACCACCTCGCCGACCCCCTCGTGGCCGGGGCGGCCCGGAGGAAGCGGCAGATCGGTCACGCTCCAGCCCTGGTAGGCGATGTGCAGATCGCTGCCGCAAATCGACGCGAGGGAGGTGCGGACGAGGACGCGTCCGTCCCCAGGCTCTAGGGCCGGGACGCGATCGCACTCGACCCTGCCGAGATCCTTCACGACTGCCGCCGACATCCTTTCCATCATTAGTCCTTGTCCGACCGGTTACGAGATAGTCTCCAGGCCCCGCCGAATTCTCACGTTGGGCCGCTGGCGTGTCAAGGAGTGTGCGCAGCCCTATAGTGCGGGTTACGGAGCCGCCCCTGCAGGAGCCCTGGGCTGTCGTTGACTGTGCGACCGGTGCAAACTACACTGCTCGGCAGGCTTCTCGCATTACGGAGCGGCGATGAAGATAGTCGACGTCACTACTACCGCACTGCACTACCCGCACGGTCCCGTCGTGGAGGACTCCACGCTGCGGGCGGCGGGTCAGCAAGCCGGCCGGGGGCAGCTATTCGTTCATATCTCGACCGATGAGGGCGTCGAGGGCCTGGGCGTCGGGGTCTCGTCGCCGGGGGTGCGCCAGGTTGTCGAGGCGGGCCTGAAGGAAGTGCTGCTGGACCAGGACCCCTTCGACATCGAGCGGCTCTGGTCGGACATGTACTGGCGTATCCGCAGCTACGGCAACAAAGGGATCGGCATCTGCGCGCTCTCGGCGGTCGACACGGGCCTCTGGGATCTGAAGGCGAAGGCGTTGGGCCTTCCTTTATACAGGCTGCTGGGGGCGTACACGGACACGGTGCCCATCTACGGCAGCGGCGGCTGGACGAACTTCAGCGAGGCCGAGCTGCTGGCGGAGATGAGCGGCTACGTTGCTCAGGGTATCCCGCGCGTCAAGATGAAGGTCGCCAAGAACTTCGGCGAGTCGGAACGGGAGGACCTGGAGCGCGTGACGGCCGTCCGCAAGTCACTGGGGGACGACGTGGCGATCTACGTCGACGCCAATTACGGCTACTACCCTAAGCAGGCGATCTACATGGCCCGCGAGTTCGAGCAGCTCCAGGTCGGCTGGCTGGAGGAGCCCGTGCTCACCGACGACGCGACCGGTATGGCGGAGGTGAGGCATGCGACGAGCATCCCCATCGCCGGCGGCGAGCTCGACTCGGGCAAGTACAGGTTCCGAGAGCTGATAGCGGGCGGCGCGCTGGACATTGCACAGCCGGACGTGGGCAGGATCGGCGGGGTTACGGAGTGGATGAAGGTCGCGCACCTGGCCCACTCGTTCAACCTCAAGGTGGCGTCCCACGCCTTCCAGGCTGTGCATCTCCACCTGGCGTGCGCCACGCCTAATCTCAAGGTCGTGGAGTACCTGGGCGTCGTTCACGAGTCCGAGGCGGGATGGTACACGGAGATACCCGCTCACAAGGACGGCATGTGGTCTCCGTATCCTGACAAGCCCGGGCTGGGTCTGGAGCTCGACCCCTACGCGGTCGAGAAGTGGTCGGTATGACGGGGGGACCGATGCCCGAATCGTACGCTAATCCCTACGCGCTGGTGTCCACGGACTGGGTTGCCAGGCACCTGGATGACGCCGCGGTAGCCGTGGTGGAGGTCAACGCTGATCTGGACGCGGACTACCACACAGGGCACGTGCCGGGGGCGGTCGGATGGAGCCTCCACGTTGACCTGGAGGACAGGGTGAAGCGCGACATACCGGGCGTGGGGCAGATCGAGGCGCTGATGAGCCGTTCGGGCATCGAGCGCCGGACGACGGTGGTCCTCTACGGCGACGGCAACAATCGCTCGGCGACGTGGGCCTTCTGGGTGCTCAAGATATACCGCCACCCCGACGTGAGGATAATGAACGGGGGCCGGGCAAAGTGGGCGAATGAGGGCCGGGTGCTGACGAGGGAGCCGCCGGTCCGCAGGTCGACCGATTACCGGCCCTCTGCGCCGGACCACTCCCTGAGGGCGATGAAGGAGTACGTGGCCGGGAATCTGGGCAGGCCCGGGTTCAGACCGCTCGACACCAGGTCGTACGAAGAATTCGTGGGCGATCTGACCTCTGCGCCCGGGACTCCGCAGCCGGACATATATAGGAAGGGGAGGATTCCCGGCGCGGTCCACGTCCCCTGGGACGACGGCGCGTCGGAGGACGGCTCGTTCCTTCCGGCGGCGGAGCTGCGGAAGATGTACGAGGCGCAGGGGCTCTCGTCCGGCGACGAGGTCGTGCCGTACTGCCGGCTGGGAGTCCGGGCGTCGTACTCGTGGTTCGTCCTGAAGTATCTGCTCGGCTACTCCCGGGTCCGCAACTACGACGGCTCGTGGACCGAGTGGGGCAATTCCACCGGCGTGCCGGTGGAGACGGGCCCGCCCGGGGCTCGCCCCTAGCAGGAATATGGCCGCGCCAGTTCCATTCGAAGAGTGGCGCAAGTACGTCGAGCCGCTCAGGGACCGGGGCATCGAGCCCGTGCTGGTGACGTCGCCCACGGACATCGAATCGGCCGATACCACCAGCTCTTCCACAGTTGCCCTCATCCTGGCCGGTAATATGCCGAGGCGCAGTCTCAAGGCGTGTCTGACCGCCTGCGAAGAGCGCGGCCTGCCGTCCATAGCGCTCGTGAATGCAGACGGCCAGGGCTTGACCGAAGAGCTTCTGGAGGCCGATGACTTCATTCTCGTCCCGTTGCGTGCGGAGGAGTTGGCGCTCCGGTCTGAGCGCCTTCTCAGGCGCAGGGAAGACCCGGAGGACGAGGACGTCGTGCGCGCGGGCGACCTGGTCATCAACAAGGCCAACTTCGAGGTCTCGATAGGAGGCCGGCGGGTCTCCCTCCGCTACAAGGAGTACGAGCTGCTGCTCCTGATGGCGAGCAATCCGGGCAGGGTATTCTCCAGGGAAGCCCTCCTGAATAGGATATGGGGCTACGACTACCTGGGCGGAACAAGGACCGTGGACGTCCACATTCGGAGGCTCAGGAGCAAGATAGAGGACGCCGACCACACCTTCATAGAGACGGTGTGGCAGGTCGGCTACCGGTTCAGATCGCCTGACAGGTGACGTAGATCCGGTGCTCCAGTCGCAGGTCAGCGGGCTGCCCTGCCAGTCTGCGGTCGGCCCCCCGCGGTGAGGCTGTAGAGTTACTAGGGTATTGACGTAGCAGTCTATAAAGGTTAGACTCCCGCGCGAAACACCACAAGGAGGTTAGTGGATGAAGACTAATTTGAAGAGAGGAGCGGCGCTGTGGGTCGCGCTGCTGGCGGTCATAGCACTCGCTGGCGTAGTTGCCTGTAGCTCCCCGGAGGAAGGCCCGTCAGCAAACGAGATCGCTGCCGCCGTGCAGGCGCAGATGGGTCCCCAGCTGACGGCTAGCGACGTCCAGGCGATCGTCGACGCGTCTGCGGGCGGCGGCCTGACCGCTGCCGACGTGCAGAAGATCGTCAGCGATTCGACGGGACAGCAGCTGACGGCGGCTGACGTTCAGAGGATCGTCGACGCATCTGCGGGCGGTCAGTTGACGGCAGCCGACGTGCAGGCGATCGTCAACGAGTCTGTCGGCAAGGCCGTCGAGAGCGCAGTTGGGATGATCGAGATCCCTTCGGCGCCAGCCGCAGGTGCAGCGCCTGAGGCTGAGAAGGTGCTGACGGTTCGCATGGCGAACATGTCGCCGCAGTTCACCCCGCACACGCAGGGCAGGGGCGACATGGCCCAGATCGGCGCATGGATATGGTCTCGCATAGCGCAGGCCGACCCGACAGCCGGTCAGTGGTCTCCCGACCTGGCACAGAGGTGGTCTCTGGCGGAGGACTTCTCCTCCATGACCTTCCACCTGCGCCCGGCCGCGATTTGGCACGATGGCACCCCCGTGACCACGGCGGACATCGAGTACACGGTGAGGAGCTTCCTGCATCCTGAGGAGTCCAGCTGGATGCTCGCCACCATGACCGCGGTCAAGGGCGGCGTGGCTTACCAGGAGGGTTCGGCCGACAGCGTTGCGGGCGTTATGATTGAGGACGACTTCACCATCACGCTCGAGTTCGAAGCGCCGAGCATCAACTTCCTGGACGACCTGAACAACCTGTGCGGTCTGGCCCCGGTGCCGGTGCTTCCGGCGCACGAGCTTGACGCCATTCCCGACGCGGAGCTGTTCGAGCATGCTTTCTGGAAGGAAATCATGACCGGCTCCGGCCCGTGGGAGTTCGTCCAGTGGGTACCGGACCAGTTCCTTGAGATGACGGCCTTCGACAACTTCTACTTCGGCAGGCCCGGCATCGACAGGATCATCATGTCGATCATCCCGTCCAACGACGCGACGCAGATCGCTCTGCAGCGCGGTGAGGTGGACACGAACGTCCGCGGCGGCGTTAGCGTAGAGGCCCAGGAAGCTCTCCTGGCCGACCCGCGATTCGACGTGTGGGCGACGATGGGCACGCACTCCGGCGGCTGGTCGTTCAACATGCGTGTGCCGGTGATCAACGACCCGAGACTTCACCAGGCATGGGCATACTGCATGGACCGCAAGACGATGTTCGAGGAGTATGCGAATGGCCTGGGCAAGCTGGTCCAGACCCCGCTGACACACTCCTGGTACCAGAAGCCCGAGTGGGAGGATGCGTACCCCTACGATCCCGACAAGGGACGTGCTCTCCTCGACGAGATGGGCTGGGACACGAACCGGGTCATCAAGATGCTGACCGGTGAGTTCCGCAACGAAGAGGCGCGTGCTCGCGCGGCGGTCGTCAAGCAGTACGCTGCTGACTGCGGCATCAAGATCGAGTACGACGAGCAGTCCGGCGCAGCCTGGTCGAAGTCCTTCTACACGGACCACGACTGGGAGATGTCCAATGGCGGCGGCGGCGGCACGCAGGGCGGTCCCGGCCAGTATCTGGGCGGCAGGTGGGTAACCTGCGACGCTCCCAGCTGCGACCCCTGGGGCTACTCCGCGTACAGTGGATGGGACGACCTGATCTATGAGGGCATGAGGATCACCGACCGCGTGAAGGCGGCCGAGCACTGGCAGATGATCAATGAGGACTACCTGATGCACGACCTCCCGATCGTCGGGACGTGGATCAGCGCCGGTGTGAAGCTGAAGAACAAGCGGTTCAAGATGCCTATTCTCGAGCCCATTCCGAAGCCTCAGCAGCTGAGCCAGATCAAGGTCTACCCGGTCCACATCGGCCGCGACGACAACTGGAGCTTCCACCCCGAGCAGTGGTCGATCCAGGAATAGTAGCTGCCAACAGATAAGACACCTCGCCTGTCCGCAAGACCTCAGTGGATGCGGGCAGGCGAGTAGGTAGCAACCAAATACTCGGCGGTGGGGGAGACGGCGGATTCCCGTCTTTCCCCCACCGCAGGGTTCTCTTGTCGAAAGTACCTCTTTTCCGCTATGCGGGACGGCCCGTTTACGGCTCGCCTCTCAACGGACATAAGGACAGGAAGACAAGGAGCAGCATCAAGTGACCAAATACATCATACGCCGCACCCTGATAGCCATACCGATGCTGCTGGCTATCTCGATCATGACGTTTGCGTTCATCAACCTGGCGCCGGGCGACCCGGTGGACGCGATGATCGACCCGGAGTTCTTCGTAGGCGGCGCGGGTGACAAGCTCCGAGCCCGGCTCGGTCTCGACAAGCCAATACACGAACGCTACATACTGTGGCTGATTGAGGTGTCCCCGTTCTCCTCGTCGTGTAACCCCAGGGACGATACTTGCGAGACACTCAGGCTGGACCGCATACCCGGCACCGACTCCTGGCCTTTCCCCACGGATATTATTCCCACTGCCCTGAATCTCAAGATATGGCCCCCTGACGTGAACTTTGGCTACTCGTACCAGTTCGGGGTTTCGGTCATGAGCATGATCAGAAACCGTATCATCCCCACCATCGAGCTGACCATAGTGTCGCTCCTGGCCGCGACCATAATAGGTACGGCACTCGGCGTATTCCAGGCCCTCCGCCAGTACAGCTTCATAGACTATTCGTTCAGCGTGGTCGCGCTCTTCGGGTTCTCTATCCCGACATTCTTCTTCGCTTTGCTCGCGCTATATATATTCGTTGCGATACTCGGGTGGTTCCCATCCTATGGAATGCGCGACTATACGATCACCGAATTCGACCCGTTCAACCTGTCCCACCTGACGAACCACCTTCACCATCTGATGTTGCCGGTGGCTGTCGTGATGCTGGAAGCTCTGGCTGGGAACATGCGCTACATGCGCACCGCCATGCTGGACGTGATGAGGTCGGACTACGTCAGAACGGCGCAGGCCAAGGGGCTTGACAGCTGGCTGGTGTTCGGGCGGCACGCTTTCCGCAACGCCCTGTTGCCCCTGGTGACCATCACGACGCTTCGCCTTCCGGGCCTGATCGGCGGTATCATCATCATCGAGCACATGTTCGCCTGGCCTGGTATGGGGCAGTTGGGTATCCGGGCGATCAGCGACCGCGACTACACCATACTAATGGGCCTCGCCATGATCACGGCTACCCTCGTGCTCTTCTCCAACCTGCTTGCGGATGTCCTGTACGCCTTTGTGGATCCGCGTGTCAGGGTAGAGGAGCAGGGCTAGGTGTTAGGAGGATAGAGTGGCGACAGCCGAAGCAGTCGCAGGAATCATAGACGAGGCCCCACGCCGTACCAGGATGAGCATCTGGTGGCGTTTCCGCCGCCACAGGCTGGCCCTCTTCGGGTTCGTCGTGCTGGGGATACTGGTGCTGATCGCGATATTTGCCCCCCTTCTCGACAGGAACAGCTTCGACTGTCTGGGGGGCTTGATCCGCGATCATGACAGAGGCGTGCTGGGACTACTGTTCCCGGAAGTCCAGTCTCGTAGCTGTGCTGCCTATGGCACGGACATCGGCAACACGGACCAGGGTCCGAGCATGTCCCACCTCCTCGGGACCGACAAGGCCGGACGCGACGTCTGGTCGAGGATTGTGTTCGGAGCCCGGATCTCCCTCGCCGTTGGCGTGGTTGCTGCCCTTATTTCTTCCGCAATCGGCGCTTTTATCGGACTCGTCTCGGGATACGCGGGCAGGTGGATCGACTCCCTGCTCATGCGCTTCACCGAGCTCATCATGACCCTGCCGACCCTGTTCCTGCTATTGATCGTGTCGTCGCTCTTCGGCCGGAGCGTGGTCCACTTGATGGTGATCATAGGACTGCTGGGCTGGACCGGAAAGGCCCGGCTCGTCCGCGGCCAGGTGCTGTCGCTGAAGGCGATGGACTACGTGACCGCGGCCAGGGCTCTCGGCGCCAGCGCGAAGAGAATCTCCTTCGTGCACATCTTCCCAGGCACCGTGCCATACGTGGTAGTGTCTGCCACCCTCACGGTTGGCGGTGCAATCATCTCGGAGGCGAGCCTGAGCTTCTTGGGTTACGGCGTCGGCTTCGAGGTGCCGACCTGGGGTAACATAATGAACTCCGCGCAGTCACTTCACGTCTTGGAGAACGAGCCGTGGCTGTGGCTCCCGCCCGGACTTGCCATCGGCATGACGGTGTTGTCGGTAAACTTCGTCGGCGACGGACTCCGGGACGCTCTCGACCCGAGGACCAAAATCGACTAGCTGTCTCCGGCGCTCCGGATGGTATTGCTGTGGGCAGGCTACGGGGCGGCGGGAGTGGCACTTCCAGGAGGTCTGGCACACGATGATCCGCCATGTTGCCGAGATTGCTAAGCCCAGGTACTTGGTGTTCCTGGCACTTGCCGCTATCGCCGTAGGGGCGACGTCATGCGGCGGCTCGTCGACGGAGGAGGAGAGCGCGCCCGTGGCGCAGCAGCCGGTGGCGACGCCGACCACCGCGGCCGCGGCGGCGGTCCCCCCGACCCCTCTACCCGCAGCAAGGCCGACCCCTGCCCCGCAGCCGACCGCCGAGCCCACGGCGACAGCGACACCTGAGGCCACGGGTCCCATAGTGCTGCAGGCGGAGACTTCCGGGTTCGATCCGACCAAGTACGTGGGGACGTGCGAGGGGCTGGACTACGACGGACAGAAGGCGAAGCTGATCGAGATCGGCGACGAGATATTCGCGGGCATGACAGAGCATGACCCGGAGATGTCCAAGCTCCACAACCCGCCCGACGCCAGGGACCGCCGGCAGGGCGGCATCTGGCTGGTGATCGAGTTCAATGGCGACGAGCGCCCCAACGTGCCCCAGAAGAAAGCCCGGCTGGACGTGCAGATGCGGGATGCCTTCGAGGCGTTCTACCGCGCCGGCTGCACCGACCTGCAGGAGGTCCACATCTCGGCGCGCATGGTGGCGCTGGGCGCCGGCGTGATCGGGCCGATGACCCAGACTCTCGCCGCGGTGTTCAAGACGAGGATGAAGCCCGACGTCGCCACGGCCGTGGACTGGGACAACAAGGAAGAGCTGGACTTCAACGAGATATGGGACACGATGCTGCTGCACACCCGCTGGAGGAAAGCCCTCCAGGAGTACGAGGAACAGCAGAGCCAGTAGGCTGATGCTTGCGGGCTGGGGGAGCACGGATGAACCTAGGGCACAGCCTCCGGAAGGTCTTGGACGGCAAGTCTAGGGCGGTCAAAATCGCACTGCTCGCGGTGGGGTTGATCGCGCTGCAGGCGTGCGGAGGTTCGGGCGGAGAGACGACGGAGCCAGCGCCAACTTCGCCTCCCGCCGTGCAGCCCACGGCAGCCCCGACGCCGACGTCTGCCCCGGCTGCCACGCCCACGTCCGCGCCTGCCGATTCCCCGACTCCTGCCGGTGAGGCCACACCCCAGGCGGAGTCCTCCGAGCCGGAGGTGATACCGGACTGGGCGTATACGTCCAGCATGGACCCTTCGAAGCACCACGGCACGTGCGATGGGCTGGACTACGACGCGCAGAAGGAGAAGCTGGTAGAGATTGCCTACGAGCTGTTTGCGGGAACCACGAACTTCGAGGAGAGGGAGCGGCTCCAGCAGATCCCGAATGCCCGCGACAGCCGTCGGGGCGGCATATGGCTGGTGATCGACTTCAACGGGGACGAGTTCGACAGCCTGCTGGTCAAGAAGAACCGCCTCGACCTCCAGATGCGGGATGCCTACGACGGCTTCTACAACGCCGGATGCGCCGACCTGGGCGAAGTCAGCATCACCGCGATACAGAAGGAGGTAACGACGCGAGAGGTCGGCCCCTCCACAGTCCTTCCCATCGTCGTCTTCAAGACGAAGATGACCAAGGCCCAGGCCGATGAAGTCGACTGGGAGAACAAGGACGATATCGACTTCAACGAGGTATGGAGAGAGGAGATCCTGAATCCCCGGTGGCGCGAGGGGCTGCGGGAGCTTGAGAAGGGCGGGTAGAGCAGGGGCTGGTCCCTGCTGCCGCACATGGTCCTGGAGAGGAGCTAGTATCATGGCGCTGAGTAATGTTCGATCCCGGATAGTCCCGGTCATGTTCATGGCTGTGCTGGCGACCTTCGGACTGGTCCTGGCGGGGTGTTCGGGCAGCTCCGAAGAACCCACCGCCGAACCGACATCCGCGCCGCCCGCCGCGTCAACTGCGCCCACGGCAGCTCCGCAGCCGACAGCGGCGCCGGCGCCCACGGCCGCCCCCAAGGCCGCGCCGACTATCGCCCCGACGGCCGCGCCTAACTTTGGGCCTTCGCCCACACCTTATCCCACACCGGCGCCCGTCGTTGAGGCCACTCCGGTTGTGGTGGTGATGCAGCCGAAGTCCGACCTGCCCACCGATGAGCAGATCGCCAAGCTCTCGGAGCTTGTACAGGGGTTCCTGACCGGCATGAACAACATCGAGAGGCCGCGGCTCAACATCCCGCCGGACGTGCGGGACGACAGGCGCAGGGGCGGAATAGTGGTCAATATCGAGTTCAACGGCGACGAGTACGAGACCACGGCCCAGAAGAAGGCCGGACTGGACCTGCTGATGCGGGAGATGTACCACGTGCTTTACGCGTCCGGCTACGACCTCGCCGAGGCGACGATGTCGGCGGTGATGATGGGCACGGCCCACCGGAACGTCGGCGGGGCATCCACGGCGCCGATAACCGTCTACAAGACCAGGCTGAAGCGGGACGCGGCCGAAGGCATCGACTGGGACGATAAGGAGAACCTGGACTTCAACGAGATATGGGACACGATCCTCTTTAGCCCGGAGTGGAGGAGGAAGCTCAGGGAAGAGAGCGGGGGCTAGAAGCAGGGATACCCCGCCGGTACGTCCGGGCCCCTAAAGCGCAAGGAGGGTTGACATGGTGCCGGGTAACGCTCGCAACATCCGCTTCGCCACTGTAGCCATCTTCATGTTCGCGGTGTTGGCTGGGGCGACCCTGGTGGCCTGCACGGGTAGTACCGAGGAGCCGGAATCGTCTTCCGCGCCTGTCGCTGCGCCGGCCGTCGCCTCGGCCCCCACTGCGGCTCCGACGGCCGTACCGCCCGCGCCGCCCGCGCCCACTGCCAGGGCCGCGCCGAACTTTGGGCCTTCGCCTACCCCGTATCCCACTCCGGCGCCTGTGGCAACCAGGGCCCCGCTGGTCGTGGTGATGCAGCCGGAGTCAGACCTGCCGAAGGACCAGCAGATCGTCAAGCTCTCTGAGCTCGTACAGGGCCACCTGACCGGCATGAACAATATCTCGCGGCCGCGTCTCAATATTCCGCCGGACGTGCGGGACGACAGGCGCAGGGGCGGGATCGTGGTGAACATCGAGATGAACGGCGACGAGTACGAGTCCATCGTTCAAAGGAAGGAAGAGCTCGACAAGCTCATGCGGGACACGTACCACGTGCTCTACGCCTCGGGCTACCAGCTGGTCGAGGCCACGATTTCCGCTGTGATGATGGGAATGTCCCATCGACGCAAGTCCGTCCAGGCGCCGATCACCGTCTACAAGACGCGGCTCAAGCGGGACGCGGCCGAAGGCATCGACTGGGACGACAAGGAGAACCTGGACTTCAACGAGATATGGGACACTCTGCTTCTGAGTCCCACCTGGAAAACGGAGTTGAAGGAAGCCCAGGGAGGCGGGTAGCCCCGGGCTCAGGAAGGCCGTTCGGAGAGAGGCGCTGGGCGCGCAGTCCGGGCTTCGATAGCTTGAGGGAGAGCGACACATGAGGTTGACTCAGCAGCAGCTCGGGTACTTCGAGACGTTCGGGTTCCTCAAGTTCCCGGGGCTCCTTGCCGACGAGGTAGACGAGATCACGAGGCGGTTCGAGAAAGTCTGGGCCGACCACGGCGGCGGGCATCACGGACAGGAGCACGACAGGGAGCAGAGATCGGCGCTGCTGCCATTCATCGACAAGGACGAGTACCTGTCGGCGATGCTGGACAACCCGAAGATCGACGGCATAGCGGCTTCGATTCTGGGCGACGACTACAACTACACGGCCAGCGACGGCAACTTCTACGTCGGCAATACCGGCTGGCACTCCGATGGCTACGACCGTGGGAGGTACAAGTCCATCAAGATGGCGATGTACCTGGACAAGGTGGGACGCGACTCGGGCTGCCTGCGGGTGATCCCCGGCAGCCACCACGTTGGGGACGTGTTTGGGGACGCGCTGCAGAAGGGCGCACCCCGGTCGAAGATATCCAACCAGGAGGACTTGTGGGGCATCACGGGCATCGACGTGCCGGCGGTGCCGCTGGAGTCCGAGCCCGGCGACTTGGTCGTCTTCAACCACTCGCTGAAGCACGCCTCGTTCGGAGGCGGCGACCGGCGGCGCATGTTCACCCTGAACTTCCAGGAGCGGTACGCGAACGAGCACATTGACGAGCTCAGGGAGGAGATGGCGGGGATAGCGAGGTTCTGGACCGAGACCGCCTACGGACCGATCATGGTCGAGACGGCGGGTCCGGCTCGCATGGTGCACCTGGAGCAGCGCTTGGCGAACGAGGACCACCTGCCGGAGCTCGCCCGCAAGGCCAGGGAGGAGATGGAGGAGCCCTCCAGGAGCTAGACGGCCGGCCTAGCCCCGGGTGCGCTTCGTGCTGACCTCCAGGCCGCCGAGCCCGATGGGGACATTCTTCGTCTCGATCTCGTCGTAGGCCATCAGCAGCGAGCGGAAGTGCCTGGAGTGCTCGTCGTTGATGTCCACGTTGTCCGTGGTCATCAGGCCGCCCTCCCGCAGCAGCGGGATGACGTGGGGGATGATCTCGGGGTACAGCCTGTCCCAGCAGTCCAGCAGGATGTAGTCGAACTGGCCGTCGATCTGAGTGAGTGTCTCTCTCGCGTCGCCGGGGACGAAGTCGACCACGTCCAGGAGTCCTGCCTCTTCGAGGTTCGCAGTGGCGATCTCGATGCTCCGCTCGCTTATCTCCAGGGCGGTGAGCCTCCCGCCAGTGATGCGGGCGGCGTGCGCGAGCCACAGGGTCGAGTAGCCGTGGGACACGCCGACCTCCATCATGCGCTTTGCCCCGACGGTCTGCACCAGGATGTGAAGGAGGCGCGCCGTGTCGGGATGCAGCGCCCAGAGGCCCTCCTCTGGGTTCTCCTGCAGCCCCTTGGCGCGCAGAGCCCTGTCCTCGACGTCCATCTTCTCCACCCGCTCTACGACCTGCAGGAACGAAGATTCCATGGCGCACCCTCCGACGGGTCGAATCGAGGATATATTACTGCCTGGCATCGTCCGAGTGCCAGAAGCGAGACATTTCGGGTGTGCGTTGCGCAAGGTAGAATAGGTGCCCTGTCCTCAAGCTGATCGTGACGAGTGTAGAGACGCTAGTGCCCAAGCAAGAACCAGACGCTGCCATGACGCCCACGCCTCCCGTTGCGGGGGAGCGGCCGCATAGGTCCACTCGTCACGGGGTGACGATAGACGACCCGTGGCACTGGCTTCGAGACGCCGCGTACCCGACGGTGGAAGACCCGGACGTGCTGGCTTATCTGAAGGCGGAGAACGACTACTTCGATGCGAGGATGTCGCCGCACAGGGAGCTGACAGAGACCATCTTCGCGGAGATCAAGGCGCGCCAGCAGCCGGATCTGTCCAGCGTTCCGTGGAAGTGCGACGGCTGGTACTACCAGTGGCGCTACGAGGAGGAGGGCCAGTACCGGGTGTGGCAGCGCTGGCCCGCCGACGGACTGAACGCCAGGGAAGCGCCCACGGCCGATGCGCAGACCATACTGGACGAGCCGGAGCTTGCGAAGGACCTGGAGTACTTCATCCTCGGCTCGGTCTCGGTGAGCAACGGCGGTTCCCTGCTGGCGTACAGCACGGACACCGACGGCTCCGAGCGGTTCAGGATGGTGGTCAAGGACCTTGCGACGGGCGAGCTGCTCGGGGAGGAGATCGAGGACACCATCGGGGGCGCCGTGTGGGATGCGGACGACTCGTCCTTCTTCTACACGGTGGTGGACGAGCACTGGCGTCCGCGCGAGGTCCGCAGGCACGTGCTCGGCGCGCCCGTCGACCAGGACGCCGTCGTGTATGTCGAGGACGACCCCGGGTTCTTCGTGAGGGTGTCGGCCGCCGCTTCGAGGGAGTACATCCTCATCACAGCCGGCGACATCGTCACGTCCGAGATACGGCTGATCCCCTCATCCGATCCCGGCGCCGAGCCGCTTCTGGTCTCGCCGCGACGGGCCGAGCATGACTACTGGGTGGACCACCAGGGCGACCGCTTCGTAATCCGCACCAACGACAGGCACAAGAATGGCCGGCTGGCGACAGCGCCCGCGGACGACCCGACTGAGAAGGCGTGGGTGCCGCTGGTGGAGCCGTCGGACTCCCACCACATCCGGGACTTCGATGCTTTCAAGGACTTCATAGCCGTAGAGGAGCGCATCGAGGGCCTGGACCAGGTGCGCCTGATCGACCGGGCCGGTGACTCGACATACGTGCCCTTCCCGGAGCCGGTGTATTCCGCCAACCTGGGCGGCAACCCGGAGTTCGAGGCCGACGAGCTGCGCTTGGAGTACACGTCGCTGGTCACGCCGAACACGGTGTTCGACTACCACGTGGACACGGGCGAGATGGAGGTCCGCAAGGTGCAGGAGATACCGAGCGGGTACGACTCGTCCCGGTACGTCTCTGAGCGCGTAATGGCGACGGCCCGGGATGGCGTGCAGGTGCCGGCGTCGGTCGTTCGCCGCAGGGACACTCCCGTGGACGGCAGCGCGCCTCTGTACCTCTATGTGTACGGGTCGTACGGGCACGCCGTTCCGCCGTCGTTCTCGGCCTCGCGGCTCTCGCTGCTGGACCGCGGCTTCATCTACGCCATCGCCCACGTTCGCGGCGGCGACGACCTCGGGTTCCACTGGTACGAGGCGGGTAAGCTGGGCAGGCGCAAGAACACGTTCAACGACTTCGTAGACGTCGCCCGCCACCTGGTCGAGCAGGGATACGGGAGCGCAGGGCGAGTGGCGATTTCAGGCGGCAGCGCAGGGGGCCAGGTGATGGGAGCCGTGGTGAACCAGGCGCCCGACCTCTGGGGCGCAGTGGCCGCGCACGTCCCCTTCGTGGACGTGCTCAACACGATACTGGACGACACGCTGCCCCTCACGCCCATCGAGTGGCCGGAGTGGGGCAACCCAATCGAGGACGAGGCCGCATTCGAGTACATCCGCTCCTACTCGCCGTACGACCGGCTGGAGGCGCGCGACTATCCGCCGATGCTCGTGACCGCGGGGCTGAACGACCCCAGGGTGACGTACTGGGAGCCCGCCAAGTACGTGGCGAAGCTGCGAAAGCTGAAGACGGACGACAACACGGTGCTGCTGAAGACGAACATGGGCGCGGGCCACGGCGGCAAGTCGGGCAGGTACGACAGCCTGTACGAGACGGCCGAGGAGTATACTTTCTTCCTGGTGAATGTGGGCCGGCCGGAGTAGACAGTCAAGGAGAAGACATGAGCAAGAAGACCCATCGGGTTGCGATCATTGGGTGCGGGAGGATGGGGCAGCACTACGCCGAGGCGTATTCGACCTACCCCGACACCGAGGTAGTCGCGATAGCCGAGCACAATCCCGAGCGCCGGGCGGCGGTCGGGGAGCGGTTCGGGGTGAAGGCGCTCTATCCGGACTACGAGTCACTGCTCAGGGACGACGTGCCTGACCTGGCGGCGATCATCACGCCCTCCAAGTTCTACAAGGATGCGGTCATAGCCTGCGCTGAGGCCGGCGTGAAGGGCGTCTCTACCGACAAGCCCATCGCCGCGGTCCTCGCGGACGCAGACAGCATGGTGGAGGCGTGCGAGTCTCGCGGGGTGGTCTACGCCGGCGGCAATCTCCAGCGGGCGATGAGCGAGGTGCAGGAGGCCGCGGCGATGATCCGGCGGGGCGACTTCGGAGAGATCATAGGGGCCGCCGTCCACCGCTGGTCGCTGGAGATTTCCGGCGGGGGATGCCAGCACATCTGCGTGCTGCGCCTCTTGGCCGGCGCCGAGGTGGCGGAGGTGACCGCCTGGGGCGCTCCACTGGAGGTCCTGGCCGACGACACAGATCACAACCTGGCGATCAACGGCATGTTCAGGATGAGCAGCGGGATAGAGTGCCCCGTCTTCAGCCCGGAGACTCCCTACCGCGGCGTGGACGTGTGGAGCGCGGACTCGCTGGTGCGGTGGGACTGGGGCCCGCCGGAGATATACAGGGGGTTCGACGAGGCTGGCAATCGCGTCCGCGTCGACCACCAGTATGCGCCGTTCGAGTGGAGCGAGTTCAGGTACCTGACGACGTCCATACGCTCGTTCATAGCGGCGGTGGAGACGGGCAGCGAGATGGCCATATCCGGCCACGACCTGCGGCAGGCGCTCGAAGTGGCGATAGCCGCCAAGTACTCGGCCAAGTGGGGGAACGTGCCGGTTTCGCTGCCGCTGGAGGACAGGTCGCTCGCGCTGTATCCGCGCCCGTACCGCTGGATAGGCGGCGACGAGTCGGGCCGCCCGCAGCCGGCGCGGGAGGCCCGGACAGGGGTGATCGAGTCCTGAGCGGCCTGGAATCACCTTCACCCCAGCCCTCTCCCGTCGGGGGAGAGGGGTAGGGGAGCGGGCTAGCTGCTGCCGTTGCCTCCGATGGCCTTGCGGACTGCCGCCGGGTTCATGGGCAGTTCGGTCATGCGCACGCCGGTGGCGTGGTAGACGGCGTTGGCGACGGCTGCGAGCGGCGGCACTATCGATACCTCGCCCACGCCCCGGACGCCGTACGGGTGGTTCGGGTTGGCCACCTCGACGATGACGGTGTCGATCATCGGCAGGTCGAGCGAAGTCGGCATCCTGTAGTCGAGGAAGCTGGTGTTGCTCATGCTGCCGTCGTCGGCCATCACGTACTCTTCGTTGAGCGCCCACCCGATGCCCTGCACCACGCCGCCCTGTATCTGGCCCTCGACGTAGCTGGGATGGATGGCCTTCCCTGCGTCCTGGGTGGCCGTGTAGCGGAGTATCTCCACCTTGCCGGTCTCGGCGTCGACCTCCACGTCCACGACGTGGGTTGCGAAGGCGCTGCCCGCGCCCTGGGGGTCCATGTTCGCGCTCCCGACGACGGGGCCGCCCGTGGACGATAGCTCGGCGGCCAGGTCCTTGAAGCTGATGCTCAACTCGGGGTCGGACTTGTGCCGGAACACCCCGTCGGCCAGCTCGATCTCATCCGCAGGCTGGTCCCAGAGCAGGGCTGCGCGGTCTGTCATCTGCCGCTTGATGTCCTGCGCCGCCTCGTAGCTGGCCCAGCCCGTCTTGAAGGCCGCGCCGGAGCCGCCCGTCATCGACGTGTAGCCGATTTCCTCTGTGTCGCCGATGTGCGGATTCACGTCCTCGACCGGGATGCCCAGCACCTCGGCGAGCTGCTGCGCGGCTGCGGGGCGGGTGCCGCCGATGTCGACCGAGCCGATCGTGAGGCTGACGGTGCCGTCGTAGTTGACGTTTGCCGTGGCGCACGCCGGGCCCGAGCCGTTGACCCAGAAGCCCGATGCGACGCCGCGGCCCCGGTAGGGGCCCTCCAGCGGCGTGGAGTAGTGATCGTGATTGAGGGCCGCCTCAGCCGTCTCGATAGCCCCGATTACCGGATTGACCATTCCGCTGGCCCGGCGTGTGCCCTCCTTTGCGGCGTTCGCAATGCGTAGCTCGAGTGGGTCCGTCGACAGCTTCTCCGCCAGCTCGTCGATCAGAGTCTCGGCGGCGAAGGAGCCTATGGGGGCGCCGGGGGCCCGATACGCCGTCGACTTGGGCTTGTTGTCGACCACGTCGTAGGCGTCGATGAGCACGTTGTCGATGTCGTAGGGCGAGAACATGCACTGGGCAGCAGCCCCCACGGGGGAGCCGGGGTAGCCGCCCGCCTCGAAGCGCAGGTCGGCGTATGCGGCCGTGATCTTGCCTTCGTTCGTGGCGCCCATCTTGACCTTCATGTAGGAGCCGGCGGTCGGGCCGCTGGCCTCCAGGACGTCCGCACGGCTCATGCTGATCTTCACAGGGTGCATGCTCTTCCGGGAGAGCAGGGCGGCGACCGGCTCCAGGTGGATGGTCGTCTTCCCGCCGAACCCGCCCCCAATTTCCATGGGCACGACCTTGACCGTGGACGACGAGAGGCCCAGGACCTTGGCCGTGTTCTCGCCGATCTGGAAGTGGCCCTGGGAGCTGCACCACACCGTCAGCTTGCCCTCAGGAGTCCACCAGGCGGTGGCGCTGTGGGGCTCGATGTAGCCCTGGTGCACGGTCTGGGTGCGGAACTCGCGCTCGACCACGATGTCGGCATCGGCGAGGGCCGCGTCGACATCGCCCAGCTTCAGCTGGGAGTGGTCCGAGATGTTGCCGGCATACTCCGGATGAAGCTGCGGCG
The DNA here is from genome assembly GCA_965204975.1 of Dehalococcoidia bacterium. Taxonomy (GTDB): domain Bacteria; phylum Chloroflexota; class Dehalococcoidia; order Lucifugimonadales; family CAJWER01. Next base: position 1,318,006 of record OZ242024.1, on the reverse strand, counting down.
CGCCGTCGGCCATCGCCTCCTCGGCGCTGGTTACGGCCGGGAGCACCTCGAACTCGACGTCGATGAGCGAGAGCGCGGCCTCGGCGGCGTGCGCGTTAGCGGCTGCAACGCCGGCTATAGCGTGGCCCTTGTACACGACCTTGTCGGAGGCGAGGACCTTGTTGCTGAGATGCCTGTCGCCGATGTCCCAGCCGCTCGGGTCCGCCAGGTCCTTCGAGGTGACGACCGCCCGGACGTCGGGATGTGCCTCGGCCTTGCTGGTGTCTATGGACTTGATGACGGCGTGGGCGTGAGGGCTCCGCAGGACCATCCCGTGCAGGAGCCCGGGAAGGATTATGTCGGCGCTGTACTGGGCTTTGCCGGTGACCTTGTCGTAGCCGTCGTGCCGGACAGGCCGCTTGCCGACGGTCTTGTACTCGGTGTTGGAGAGGACAATGTTCGACGTCATATGAGGGGCTGGACCTCCCTGGATTTCGTATTTGCGCGTTGATTGTAGCACAGCAGTGGCCGCCTACTCCGCAATGCTGTCCTCGTACTCGGTGGACAGGATGCCCATCACCACGGAGTCGAACCTGGAGCCCTCGTGGGGCCGGCTCTTCCGCAGCGTTCCCTCGTGGACGAACCCGAGGTGCCTGAACATATTGCGGGCGGCTTCGTTGTACTCCGGCACGTCGACCCAGAGGCGGTACAGGCCCCATACGCCGAAGGCCATGCTCATCGTGGCGCGGGTGGCCGAGGTGCCGTAGCCGTGGTGCCAGTTCTCCTTCTCGCCTATGAGTATGGAGAGCTGACCGTCCCCGAGCGCCTCCTCGATAGCGACGTGCACCTCGCCGATGTGGGAGTCGCCGACGTAGACTGACAGCATCCGGTGCTCCGGATCGTCGAAGATCCGATTCCACTCCTCGTCCGAGACGCCTTCCATCTCCTCCGGGTGGTACCCGAGGTGGGCGGGATCGCCGTATGAGTATCGTCCGAACCAGCTCTCGGCCACGTCCTCGTCCTGCAGCCACTCCCTGATCCTCGCCACGTCTTCCCTCGTAACCGGCAGCAGCTTGATTTCCAAGTCAGTCATGAGTCTCGACCTCCGGCGGTCATGCTTCGGGCCATACTCTTACGGTGCCGTACTGGCCATCGAAGCCGGGTTCTATCGACACCTCGCCCCGCCGCACCCTGGCGACGCCGCCGGCGACTCTCTCGCCCGCCGCGCGGTCTATGTCCAGGATGGGCGCGCCGATCAGTATATCCATCTCGCTGCCTATGGCGCCAATCAGCGCGGAGTAGGTGCGGGCGACGGTCTTGGTGTTCGGCCCAACATCGAGGGCCTCGGCGATGATCTGCCTCAGAGATACGAGCATCCTGAAGGGCGGCCGGCCGTTTTCGCCGCGTACGAGGCCGTCGGACTCCATGTGTGTTGTCACCTCACGGGCGGCAAGCTCCTCGACCCGGTGAAGGACGCCGAGGGTTACCTTGCGGCCGCAGGCGGGGCACTGTGGGCCCCGGGCTGCCACGTCCTGGGGCGACATGCTGACGCCGCACTTCCTGTGGCCGGAGTTGTGGTACTTGCCCTCCTCGGGGAAGAACTCGACGGTGTACTCGATGGCCTGGTCCTTCATGGCTGCGACGAGGCCGTCGTAGCTGGGCTCCCCCGATATTACCGTGAGCTCGCGGCCCAGGTTCTCGGGCGAATGGGCGTCGGAGAAGGACATGATCGAAACGCCGTCGAGCGACGGCACGCGCCAGTTCATGGCGGGCTCGCTTGACAGGCCTGTCTCGACGGCGTGCACGTGGCCCGCCAGGTCCTCGAAGCACTCTTCGAGGGAGTCGTAGCCGGATTTGGAGCCGTACAGGCCGAAGTAGGGCGTCCACAGGTGTGCAGGGATGACGAAGCATCGCTCGTCTATTCTCAGCAGCAGTTCGAGCAGCTCCCTGGGCGCCATGTGGAGGGTGGGGCGGCCGTCCCACTCCAGCTTGCCTTTCGTCGACAGCGCGCGCGTGACCCTCTCGGCCGCTTCCAGCGTCGGCACGAAGACAAGGATGTGCACCCGCCGCCTGCGCCCGGCGTGAATCGCGCTGCAGTTTACCTCGGTGCCCAGGATGAACCGGACGCCGCCGTGCTCGAACAGGCCGTCACCCAGGTCGCGCAGCTTGGCCCTGGTCTCGGCGGCCCACACGGGCTGGGTGAAGTCGCCGCTGGCGAGCAGGTCGATGCCCTTGATCCGCGCCCACTTCGCCAGGTTCTCGAAGGTCAGGCGCTTGCTGGTGCCATGGGCGTAGGGTGAGTGGGTGTGCAGGTCTACTGCGTAGGACAATCTGGCCGTTCGTCGCGCATTTGGTCTCGCCCACATTGTACCGCCATGCCGGGGAACGCGAGATGATGGAGGGTCGATTCCGGCGGCTCACTTGACGGGGGGAGATTGCCTGGCTGAACATGGTTTAGAGGCTTCCTAGAAGGGGAAAATGCGAATTCGACCTCTCATAGCGGCCGTCCAGGTACTTGGTTGCCTGCTGCTTGTCGCATGCTTGTCGCCGGAGCCTACATCCTCCGCCGGAAAGGCGCTCACACCTACCCCGACGAACACTCCGGTGCAAGCTGCTTCCAGTACGCCGACCGCCCCGGCCGTCCCAGTTGGGTGGCGGGAGGAGCTCATCGAGCTGGAGCCCGGCGATGTCTGCGAGACCCTCAAGCGGGGGGAGTCCAAGCCGTACGAGCAATTCTCCATCACCCGGGGCGATGCCGACGTCATCATGGCGGAGGGCTGGACATTCAGAGAGAAACCGTCGTTCCGGCTGGAGCCGCCCATCGACTGGGAGCACCTGGTAACGGTGGACAGGTCGTGGAACTACCACCTCAACGCCTGGGAACCGGTGGATGCGGTCCTGGCGGAGCAGGCACGATCGGATGAGCAGCGATACCTGTCCTTTGCCTTGGCGCTGGCCGTCGACTGGATCGCTGACAACCCCTACCCGGCTCCCGAGACCGAGGTGGAGGACTTCGGGTGGTACGACATGGCCGTGGGGCTGCGGGCCTACCGGTTGGCCTACCTGCTGGAGGCGTCATGCAGGAGCCCTTCCGTGCCGCTGGACCAGGTCGGCCGGCTCTGGAGCTCGCTGCTGGACCACTTTGATTACCTGGCCGACGACGAGAATATCGTCTTCCACAACAACCACGGGCTGTATCAGGCGTCGGGCCAGCTCGCGGCGGCCTCCCGCCTGTCCGGCTTCCCAGCGCTCTCGCAGTTCCGGGAGCAGGCAGTCGACCGCTTCGAGCGGATGTTTGCCCAGCAGTTCAGCTCCGAAGGCGTTCACCTGGAGCACTCCCCCGGCTACCACCGCCTCGTGACCGACCTCGTTTCGGGCATCGCGTCCTCGGGGCTGCTGTCCGAGTTTCCGGCGCTGTCGGACCGCATAGAGAGGTTCGAGGAGACCATGGCCTGGATGATCCTGCCGAACGGCCGGATGGCGAACTTGGGGGACACCGACTACCACAGGCTTGGCGAGGAGGACTTCAGGGCCGTCCAGTCACCCCTGCTCGCGTATGCCATATCTGCCGGCGAACGCGGGCAGGCGGTTGACCGGCGCCTGGGAGTGTTCCCGGACTCGGGCCTGGCAGTGCTCAGGTCGGGGTGGCCCGGCGCTGGGTCCTTCGAAGGGGCGTCATACCTGGCGCAGCAGGCCGCGTTCCACTCCCGCACCCACAAGCACGCCGACGACCTGTCGTTCATCTGGTACGACCGCGGCACCGAGATCCTCATCGACGCGGGCCGCTACGGGTTCCTGGGGAGGACAGAGACCGGGTCCGATCTGAGAAACAGGGGCTTCTGGTACTCGGACCCGAAGAGGATCTACGTCGAGTCGACCCACAGCCACAACACGGTCGAGATAGATGGCATGAGCTTCGACCGTAGGAAGTCTCCCCCGTACGGTTCTGCGATCGAGGGCTGGGGCGAGACCCCTGAGGGCCTGTTGTTCGTGGAGACTCTCGCGCCGCAGCTCGAGACGATGCATCACTCGCGTCTCTTGGTCCTGAAACCGGCGGAGTGGCTGCTGGTCTATGACCGGGTCTGGGATGATGCTTCAGAGAAGCACGACTACCGCCAGTGGTTCCAGTTTGCTCCTGACCTCGCGGTGGAGCCCCGGGACGGGGGACTGTACGTGACAGGAGAGACCTTGGACACGCCGCTCACAGTCGTCTCGCTGATTCCGGGCCCGGTCCCCAGCGATCCCGTGACCGGACAGGAAGAGCCGGACCTGCTTGGGTGGTGGTCGGAGCGGGGCGGAGTGTTCGAGCCAACCACCAGCGTGAATTTCGGCCTTAGCCAGTCCAGCGCAGCAGTGTTCGCCACCCTGTTCTCGTTCTCGGATGGCGTCGCGCCCGCCCTCGACAACCAGGGCGTGGGCGCTGCCGGCGGCGATGCGAGGCTCGGCTGGGAGGCTGATGGACGCACCCATACCCTCACGTTCTCGATGCCTCCCGGGGGCGATCTGACCCTCGAATACTCAGCCGCCTCCAGCCGGTGAGAATCCTGACACTTCTTGTACGAGTTCCGAAAGATTCCAAGTCACTGGCGTAGCACCCGGCGCCGTGCTAGGATGGGCGAATCGTGCAAGCTGGAGTCACGAATCCCATGAGGGCCGGTCGCAGACCCGATTCAGGCGGCCGGCAGCAGGCGGCGTGAGCTTGAGTGACCTGTCGGTTCGAGTCCACTCTTCCCAGTCGGGGTTCCTTGCCGGACTGGACGACGTCGTTCGGTCGTTTGCCCGCCCGCCGCTGTGGATCACACTCGGGTGGTACGACTTCACCCTCCGGTACCGCCGCACATACCTCGGCCCGTTGTGGGAGATCCTGGTTGTCGGGATCTGGATCGCCGGGCTGGGGCTGCTGTTCGGGAGGCTGCTGGGACACTCGGCGGAGAACTACCTCGTCTACCTGTCGGTGGGCGTCATACTCTGGTCGTACATATCCAGCACTCTCACGACGGGCGCGGCGGTGTTCGTGTCCAATTCGAGGGCTATCTCGTCGATCAACAACCCTCTCTTCACCTATGTGTTGAGGAACGCCGTGGAGCACTGGGCGAAGATGGTCGTCCACTCGCTGATCCTCCTGGGAGTCCTGCTCTTCAGCGACGTGCAGCTGGGCTGGGGGGCGCTTCTTGCAGTGCCGGGGCTGCTGCTACTCTTCCTGGGGTCGATGGCGGCGGTGCCGCTGCTGGGATTTGCGGGCGCACGCTACCGTGACCTTACGCACATGATACGGGCAGGGATGCGGTTCCTCTTCTTCGCGACGCCGGTGTTCTGGTACGCCGAAGGCCTAGAAGACCGCGACTTCCTTGCGCTCCTAAACCCGTTCACCCACTACCTGGAGCTCGTTCGCGCCCCGCTGACCGGCGAGACCGCTTCGGCGCTCTCGTGGTCGGTGGTGCTGGCACTGAATGCCGTGGGACTGGTTCTGTTCGCGGCCACGTACAACTCGTTCCGCCGGCGCCTGGCCATCTGGATCGGATGAGAGAAGACCTGGCAATACGCCTCAGCGACCTGACCATGGAGCTTCCAACCTACCGGAGGGTCCCGAGGAGGCACTCGTCGAACGGTCTTGGGTCGCTGCAGGCCAGCGTGGGGGGCCGCCTGAACTTCTCCCGAGGCTCCACGCTGACCGTGACGGCGCTGGACGACGTCAGTGTTGAGATCGGATTGGGGGAGAAGATAGGGCTGGTCGGACTGAACGGGGCAGGGAAGAGCACGATGCTCAAGGTCATGGCGGGCATACTCCCACCGACCCGCGGCACCGCCGAATCGCGCGGAAAGATCTCGACGCTATTTGCCGAGTCCCTGGGGCTCAAACCCGAGGCGACCGGCATCGAGAACATCCTGCTGTCCGGCGTTTCCCTCGGTCTCACTCACGGGCGCGTCAGGAAGATGATCCCCGAGATCGTGGAGTTCACCGAGCTCGGCGACTACATCTACATGCCCCTTCGAACCTACTCGACAGGCATGAGGGCGCGCCTCGGGTTCGCCGTTGCCACGTCGATCGACCCGGACATACTGCTGATAGACGAGATCATCGGGGCGGGGGACCTCCGGTTCAAAGAGAAGGCCAAGGAGCGGCTCGATGAGTTCATGGAGTCCGCAAACACCCTGGTGGTCGCGTCCCAGTCTGAGGATGTCATCAGGGAGTTCTGCGACCGGGCAATCCTGCTGGAGCGCGGCAGGGTGCGCATGACCGGCGGCGTGGACGAAGTGCTGGCGGAGTACAAGGGGACGCGCAAGTCGCGCTGAGGCAGGTCCGTGCCGCTATCCCTAGTCCATCACACGGCGGAAGTCTTGCCATGACCCAGGATGCGGGCGGGCCTGACGCAGGCCATGAAGGCCCCCGGCGCGGGGCAGGCCGCGTCTCGCAGGTGTACCTTGGGGCGCTGGACTTGGGCCCGGCGGCAGACAGGCTGCGCCGCCGCATCGACTGGCTGGCCGGCCGGGCCCGGGGGCCGCGCGTGCTCGACGTTGGCTGCGGCGACGGCATCCTGGAGCTGCTGCTGGCCCGCCGTGGCATTTCGGTCACCGGAGTCGACGTCGACCCGGAGGCCATCGGGTTCGCACGCGATCTGATTGCCGAGGAGCCGGACGAGGTGCGGGAGCGGGTCGAGCTGGTCCGGGGGGACTTCGTCAGCCCCGGGATGGTCGAGGGCTGCTTCGACACCGTGATACTGGGAGACGTGCTCGGTTGCGTCGACGATCCGGGCGCGATGCTGGACAGGTGCCTGGCACACCTCGAGCCGGAGGGACAGGTAGTCATCACAGCGCCCCTCGGCGTGGACTCCGGCGACGACCGGCGCCCGCCGCTTCGCCTGACTGGCATGATCGAGCTGCTGAAGCCGAGATTGGCACTGGGCACGATGAAGGTCGAAGAGGGACACATGCGTTTCGCGGGCAGCCTGTCAGAGGACCGCGAGCCCTCCTGGGCCCGCATCGACACGCAGACCATCCTGTCACTGACGGAAGCGGCGCTCTCCGGCGCACAGAACAGGGCCCGTGAGCTCGAACGGCAAATCGAGTCCGAGCGAATCACTCTGTCCCAGCACAAGATCGCGGCATCGCAGTTCAAGAAGGGCCTCGACGCCAAGTCTGGGGAAGTGCGGGTACTGAGACATAGGCTGCAGGCCACCCATGCGAGCACCTCCTTCCGGGCGGGTTCTGCCATCGTACGCGCGGCGAAAAAGCCGGCCACCCTATTTGCGCTGCCTTTCGAGCTCTTGAGGCTCTACCGTGCGGCCTCCTCCCCGAACCCGGAGCCGGTCGACGGCGACCATGCGGGCGAGCGTTTTGCAAAAAATCTCAAGGAGCTGGGCCTGGACGGCTCGCAGTTCGTCAGCTATCCGCCCTTTCCCATCCCGAAAGCCACGGCGAAGGGCCCGCGGGTAGCGGCGATCCTCGACACTTTCACCGAGCATTCCCTCCGGTACGAGGCTGACCTGCTCCTGCTGTCGCGCGAGGGGTGGCGCGCCGAGATGGAGGAGGCCAAACCCGCATTCCTGTTCGTGGAGTCAGCATTCAGCGGCAACGACCGCGAATGGCGCCACCTGGTAGCCGGGTACGAGAGCGGTGCGGACAATCCCCTGCGAGGGTTGCTGGAGTACTGCCGCTCTTCAGCGATACCCACCGTGTTCTGGAACAAGGAGGACCCGGCGCACTTCGACGACTTTGTCGGAGCGGCGAGGGAGTTCGACATCGTCTTCACATCCGACGCCGGCTGCGTTCCCGTGTATCGGGAAGCCCTGGGGCACGACCGGGTGTACGTCTTGCCGTTCGCGGCCCAACCCAGGCTCCACAACCCGTCGCGCGAGGAGGGCTGGACGACTCATCCGGTGTGCTTTGCCGGAAGCTGGATCGAGTACAGGTTCCCAGAGCGCGAAGAGGCGCTCAGGCATCTCCTGGACCCAGCACTGCCGCTGGACCTGCACATCTTCGATCGCAACCTGACCCGCACCGACCTGGGCCAGTACTACCGGTTCCCCGACCGGTACAAGGGGTCGATAAGGGGTACCCTGACCTATGAGGAGATGCTGACGGCCTACCGCTGCTACGACGTGATGCTGAACGTGAATACCGTGACTGATTCCCCGACCATGTTCTCGCGCCGGGTGTTCGAGAGCCTCGCCTGCGGGACTCCGGTGGTCTCGTCGGAGTCCGAGGGCATGGAGCGGATGCTAGGGGGACACGTCAGGGTCACGCGCGGCGCGGAAGAGACGACGGGCCACCTCGTGGACCTGCTGGGGGACGAGGAAGCGCGCCTCCGGGAGGGGCACCTGGCGTACAGGTACGTACACGAAAACCACACCTACAGGCACCGGATGGCCGAGGTGTTTCGCAGGGTTGGGATCGAGCCGCCCGCGCCCGACCAGCCGGCTGTGAGCGTCCTGATGCCCACCATGCGCCCCGAAAACGTGGCCCGCTGCCTGGAGAATTTCACGAAGCAGACATACGCGCAGAAGGAGCTGGTCCTCATCCTGAACAACGCCGAGTTCGACCTCGACGCGGTGAAGAGGGATGCTGAGTCGATTCCCAATGTCCAGGTGCTCCATGTGGACGGGCGCACCACCCTGGGGGACTGCCTCAACAGGGGCGTGGAGGCGGCGTCGGGCAGCTACGTGGCAAAGATGGACGATGACGACCTGTACGGCGAGAGGTACCTGTCGGACTCGGTCCTCGCGGCTTCCTTCTCGGACGCGGAGGTTGTGGGGAAGGGGTCCTTCTTCACGTACTTCGAGGAGTCCTACACGCTGGCCCTGGCAGAGGTGACCAGGGACCACACCTTCAGCCACTTCGTAACGGGCGGCACGCTGCTCATCAGGGCAGACGCAGCCAGGAAGAACCCCTTCGACACCGTTTCCATCAGGGAAGACACGAACTTCCTCCACGCTGCGGCGCAGGCCGGATGCCGGATATACTCTGCGGACAGGTTCAATTTCGTGCGAATGCGGGGGCGCCGGCTGTCCGACCACGCCGACCAGACCCCCGACGCCGAGTTCCTCAGGAAGTGCCGGGACCGGTCGGAGGGACTGGACCTGGGCCGCGTGATGATTTGACGAGAGAGCTCCGATGAGTCTGACAGGCAGGGACCAAGTCTCCCAGGTATACCTCGGTCTGCTCGATGGCGGGCCGGCGGGCGACGGGCTGCGGCGCCGGATCGACTGGATGGCTGACGAGGCAAGGGGGCCGCGCGTACTGGACGTCGGCTGTGGCGAAGGGATCCTTGAGGTATTGCTGGCCCGACGCGGGATCGAGGTAACGGGGGTGGACATCGATTCCGAGGCCCTCAACTTCGCCCGCGGCCTAGTTGCCGGTGAGCCGGACGAGGTGCGAGGGCGTGTCGATCTGGTGCACGGAGACATCCTGCGCACGCGGCCGGTGGCCGGTCTCTTCGACACACTGGTGATAGGCAACCTGCTCGAAGATGTCGACGACCCCGGCGCACTGCTGGACCGCGGAATCGACTACCTGGGCCCCGGCGGGCGCGTCATAGTCACGACTCCCTTTGGCGCTCACCCGGGCGAGGGCCCCGGGCGGACCTTCTGCCTGACGGACGTGATCGAGCTGCTCAGGCCGAGGCTGGCCCTGGAGCGACTGACCGTAGAGGACGACCACGTCCGCTTCCTGGGAAGCCTGTCGGAGAGCTGGGAGGCTTCGTGGGACCGGCTGGATGCTGAGTCGGCCCTATCGATCACGGAGTCGGCGCTGGTCGCATCCCAGGCGCGACTCCATGAGCACCTGCAAAGGGAAGAGGGCCGCACAGAACAGCTCCAACAGCGGTTCCGGCAGAGGATTGAGACGGGCCGCGCGGCCGCAGTGAGGCTCCAGCATAAGGCAAATGCCGATAACGCGAGGGTGAAGAGGCTGCAGCTCCGGGCCAAGCTGCACCGGCTCAGGTTGGCCGATCTCAGGAAGGACATCGGGGCGCGGACGAAGGAGTTGGCGGAAACGAGACGCACGCTCCATGCGACGCGTTCGAGCACCTCGTTCGTGGTCGGGTCTGGACTCGTGCGCGTGGTGAAGAACCCCTTGAGACTGTGGAAGCTCCCGTTCTGGCTTCTGCGATTCTTCCGTGCACGGGTCGGCCCTGCGAAGGGGAGCTCAGTCCCATCGGAACCTGCTTCCGCGGTCCCCGGAGCGTCCGGCGAACCTGCTCCCGCTGCGGAAAAACCCCCGTATCCGGACCCATCACAGTTCATTAGCTTCCCGATACTGGACGTCCCGGAGACCCTGGCCGAGCGCCCCACGGTGGCGGCGATTCTCGACACGTTCACGGAGTCTGCCCTCCGTCATGAAGTGGATCTGGTGCTGATGTCACCCAATGGCTGGCGGGACCAAATGGAGAAGTCGCGTCCCGTCTGCCTGTTCGTCGAGTCAGCCTGGAGGGGCAACAACGGCGGCTGGCGGAACCTGATCGTAGGCTTCGAAGGGCTCGATCCCAACCCTCTCCGCGAGCTGTTGGAGTATTGCCGCTCGGAGGGGGTACCCACAGTATTCTGGAGCAAGGAAGACCCGCCTCACTTCGACAACTTTCTCGGGGCGGCGAGGGAGTTCGACTACGTCTTCACGTCGGACTCGGACTGCATTCCGAAGTACCGGCAGACCCTGGGGCACGACAGGATATACGTCCTGCCGTTCGCGGCGCAGCCCCGGGTGCACAACCCCTCAAGGGAAGTAGCCTGGCCCAGGTATCCGGTGTGCTTTGCCGGGAGCTGGGTCTCGCGAAGGTATCCCGAACGGGCTGAGGGGCTCAGGGTCCTCCTGGATGGCGCGATGCCCCACGGCCTGCACATCTTCGACCGCAACTTAACGCGGGCCGACTTTGGGCTGGACTACCGCTTCCCCGACGAATACAGGGACGCCATCAGGGGGACCCTTACGTACGACGAGATGCTCACGGCCTACCGCTGTTACGACGTGATGCTGAACGTGAACACGATAACCGAGTCGCCGACCATGTTCGCGCGCCGGGTGTTCGAGAGCCTGGCCTGCGGCACGCCGGTGGTGTCCCAGGACTCGGTCGGCATGAGGGAGATGCTGGGAGAGCACGTCAGGGTCACCAGGAGCGCGGAGGAGACGGCCGGCCACATCGAGGACCTGCTGGGCGACGAGGAGGCGCGCATTCGCGAGGGCCACCTGGCTTACCGCCACGTGCACGAGAACCACACGTACCGGCACCGCATGGACGAGGTCTTCCGGAGGGTTGGGCTCCAGTCCGCCGGTTTGGACAAGCCGCCGGTCAGTGTGCTAATGCCCACCATGCGTCCTGAGAATGTCAGGCGGTGCCTCGAGAACTTCACCAAGCAGACCTACGAGAACAAGGAGCTGGTCCTGATCCTCAATAATGCAGAGTTCGATCTCGACGCGGTGCGCGTGGACACTGAGTCGGTCCCCAACGTGCAGGTGCTTCACGTCGAGGGACGCACGACCCTCGGAGACTGCCTCAACAGGGGCGTGGACGCGGCGTCAGGCAAGTACGTTGCCAAGATGGACGACGACGACCACTACGGCGAGCGGTATATCTCCGACAGCGTTCTGGCGGCCTCGTTCTCCGACTCGGAGGTAGTAGGGAAGGGCCTGTACTTCATGTATCTTGAAGCACGCGATGCCACAGCCATGAGAGTGGGGCTGCCCGACCACTCGTTTGCTTCATCCATAGCTGGTGGTACCCTGTTCATCAGGATCGACGTTGCAAGGGAGATAGGGTTCGGCTCCGTCTCGCTGAGGGAGGACAAGTACTTCCTGCGAGATGCCAGGCAGGCCGGGTGCCGGATATACTCAGCGGACCGGTTCAACTTCGTGCGAGTGCGGGGACGGCGAGTCTCCCAGCATTCGGATCCGACCCCGGACTCCGCATTCCTCGAGAAGTGCCGAGACTTCACACCCGGCCTCGATCTGGGCCGGGTCATGATATGACCGGTGCGCCTGGGGCTGGCTGAGATGCGTATTCTGTCTGTAGTCGGCACACGTCCGGAGGCCGTGAAGATGGCCATGGTTGCCCGCACCCTGGCGGCAGCCGACGGCATAGACCACAGCCTGTGCGTGACCGCCCAGCATCGAGAGATGCTCGACCAGGTGCTCCGCCTGTTCGAGTTGAGGCCGGACTATGACCTGGACGTTATGTCGCCCGGCCAGCACCTGGCGGACGTCACGAGCGGCGTGCTCAGGGGCATGGGCCGTGTCCTGGCTGAGGCCAGGCCCGACCGTGTGCTCGTGCAGGGCGACACCACGACCGTGCTGGCGACGGCAATGGCCGCGTTCTACGCCGGGATACGAGTGGGACATGTGGAGGCGGGCTTGAGGACCGGCGACATGTCCGCGCCGTGGCCCGAGGAGATGAACAGGAGGGTTGCCGACGTCCTCAGCGACCGCCACTACGCTCCCACCGAGACGGCGAGGCAAAACCTGCTGGCCGAGGGGGTGCCGGATTCCGGCATCGTGGTTACCGGCAACACGGTGATCGACGCGCTGCTTCACGTGGTCGGGCGCCTGAAGACCGAGCCCGGGCTGGCGGATCGCGCGAGGGCGGCGCCTCCCGAACGGGACCCGGGGCGCCGGCTCCTGCTGGTGACCGGCCACAGGCGAGAGAACTTCGGCTCGGGGTTCGAGCAGATTTGCCGCGCTCTCGCCAGGATCGGCGACAGGGACGACGTGGAGATTGTATACCCAGTTCACCTCAACCCGAACGTCCGGGAGCCCGTGTTCAGGATTCTCGGCGACCATCCCAACATCGAGCTGATCGAGCCGCTAGACTACCTCGCATTCGTACACCTGATGACCCAGGCGCACGTCATCCTCACGGACTCGGGCGGCATACAGGAGGAGGCCCCGTCGCTGGGCAAGCCCGTGCTGGTCATGCGTGACACGACTGAGAGACCGGAAGCCCTGGAGTCGGGCAACATCAGGCTGGTGGGAACGGACGCAGAGCGCATCGTGAGCGAGACCGCCCGCCTGCTCGACGACGATGAGGCCCATTCGGAAATGGCGCGCGTCCGCCACCCCTTCGGCGACGGCCATGCGAGCCGCAGGATCCTGGAGGACCTGACCCGTGGCTGAGCACATTTCGCACACCCGTCGTTCCTGCGAAGGTAGGAACCCAGAGGGGTGGGGTGGAGCGGTGTGCGTTGTGGGTCTGGGGTACGTGGGGCTGCCGACGGCGGCTCTGCTGGCGGCCGGCGGCATGGACGTGCTGGGAGTCGACGTCGACGCGCAGCGAGTCGATGCCGTCAACGCAGGGATGTCGCCGATAGGCGAGCCGGGGCTGGACGGTGCTGTGGCCGACGCCGTCGCCTCGGGCAGGCTCCGGGCCTGTGGTGAGCCGGAGGCCGCCGACGCGTTCATAGTCGCGGTGCCGACCCCGATCGATTCCGGCCACAGCCCCGATCTCAGCGCCCTCCACAGCGCCCTCGAAAGCCTCGCGCCCCAGCTTCGGGCAGGGGACCTGGTCGTCGTGGAGTCCACCTCGCCGGTCGGCTCCACCGAGGCCGTGAGCGCCCGCCTCGCAGGGCTTCGCACCGACCTGTCGTTCCCTCACGCCCTGGGCGACGACAGCGACGTTCGCGTGGCCTACTGCCCGGAGCGCGTGCTTCCGGGCAACGCCCTCGCGGAAATGGTCGAGAATGACAGGGTGATCGGCGGAGTCTCGCCCTCCTGCGCGGAGGCCGCAAGAGAGTTATACCAGTCGTTTGTGAAGGGCAAGTGTCATCTGACCGACGCACGAACAGCTGAGATGGTCAAGCTCTCCGAGAATGCGTTCAGGGACGTGAACATCGCCTTCGCCAACGAGCTTTCCGTCGTGTGCGACGCCCTCGGCGTCGATCCCTGGGCGATGATACGTCTCGCCAACAGGCATCCGCGGGTGGACATCCTACAGCCGGGACCCGGAGTCGGAGGCCACTGCATACCTGTCGACCCGTGGTTCATCGTGCACTCGGAGCCGGAGCGGACGCCCCTGATACAGGCTGCGAGGGCGGTGAACGACGGCAAGCCCGAGTGGGTGGCGCGCAGGGTGGCCGAAATGTGCTCCGACCTGACCAGCCCTGTGGTGGCCTGCCTAGGCCTTGCGTACAAGAGCGACACCGACGACCTTCGCGAGAGCCCGGCCATTTCGGTAGTCCGCGGTATCCGCCGCATGTTCGACGGCCCGATCATGGTGGTCGAGCCGCACCTCGAGGCACTTCCGGAGGAGTTGCTTTCGGATGGGCCATGTGAGCTCGTGGACCTGCAGACAGCGTTGGAGGCAGCCCACGTGGTTGTGCTATTGACCGACCACAGCAGCTTCCTGGAGGTCGACCCTCGAAGCCTCGACGGCAAGAAGGTACTGGACTCCAGGGGTGTGTGGTCCAGGCGGTGACGCCGAGTTGCCGCCGGTGTCGCTTGGTGAGCGCAGCCGGTTTCCACGGTGAGGTCGTATGAAGATCACCGTACTCACCCAGAACTTCGCGCCGGAGATGGGGGCGACGGCGGTCCGCCTGTACGAGCTGACGACCCGTCTGGCCGCCCGCGGGCACTCCGTAACGGTGATCGCGCCGATGCCGAACTACCCCACGGGTCGCGTGTTCGAAGGGTACCGTAGGAGGCTGCGCGTCGAGGAGGAGATGTCGGGCGTTCGCGTCGTGCGCACCTGGGTCCGGCCATCGGAGTCGGCCAGCCCCTTTCCCAGGCTCCTGAGCTATCTGTCGTTCGTGTCGTCCAGTATGGTCCTCGGCTGGCGCGGGCTCGGACGGCAGGACGTCGTGCTGTTCGACAGCCCGCCGCTCTTCCTGGTCCCGGCGGGGCTGGCCCTTGGGCGAATCTCGGGCGGGCGCGTTGTCATGAACGTGTCCGACATCTGGCCGGACGTGGCCGTTCGATTGCGGCTGCCGATGGGAGGTCCGACTCTCCGGCTCCTCCGTGGGCTGGAGAAGCTCGGCTACAAGGGTTCCGACGCAGTCGTGACGCCTACACCGGTCGCCCGCGACCAGATCGCCCGTCGTTACCCTGGCGTGAAGACAACAGTGGTGCCCAGCGGCGTCGACCTGGGCATGTTTAATCCGTCGCTCAGGAGTGATGAGGTCCGCGGGTCGCTGGGGGTGGGCCCGGACGACTTCCTGGTGGGCTACTGCGGGCTGCACGGGCTGTTCCAGGGGCTGGAAGCGGTGGTAGAGGCCGCATACAGGCTCCGCGGCCATGCAGCCATAAAATTCGTGATGGTGGGCGATGGGCCGTCCAGGAAGTCACTCGTCTCTCTCGCGAACGACAGGGGCGTGCCGAACCTGAGGTTCGAGGACACGGTGCCGAGGAGCACGGTCGCTTCGATCCTGGCGTCCTGCGATGCGGCGGTCGTGCCGCTGGCCGCGAAACTGCCGGGCACCATGCCGTCCAAGGTCTACGAGGCGCTCGCTTCCGGTGTGCCCCTGATCGTCAGCCGCGGATGCGAGGCCGAGTCGCTCGTGAACGAGCATGGAGTGGGGCGAGTGTTCACTCCCCTGGACGCAGACGATCTGGCATCGGCGGTGGTCGAGATGGCCGATCACAGCGGTGCCAGGCGGGAGATGAGCGTCAGGGCCCGGGAGTTGTCCCGCCGGTTCGATCTCGACCAGGTCGTTTCGCGCCAGGAGGCGATTCTGACGGCTGTGTCGAACGGAGAGCCCATCCCAGCCTTCGAGCGCTAACAGCGGCGGGAGAAGCCGCCGCGGCTCGTGCGAGCGTCCGATGACGTATCATTGGAGCATGAGAGCCAGGACCATAGTGTCGGCCGGGCTGGCTGCTGCCGTTCTCGTTGCGTCGCTCGCATGTGGCGGCCGGACCGACCCGCCCGAGGTGGAGGCGCGGATCGAGTACCAGAAGGGCCGGGCGCTCCAGGAGCAGGGCAGCATAAAGAAGGCCGGCGACGCCTACGCTCGCGCGATCTATCTCGACCCCAACTTTGCCGAGGCCTACGTGGGGCGCGGCTACGCGTACCTGGCGCATGAGAACCTCGAAAACGCCCTTGCCGACCTGGACAAGGCCATAGAGCTGGATGCTGAGTTGCCCGAGGCATACAACTATCGTGCCCTCGTGGCCCTGGGAATGGGGGACGCCGAGCAGGCGATGCTCGACTTCTCGAAGGCCATCGAGGTGTCGCCGGACTTCGCCGATGCATATGTGAACAGGGCGAGGCTGCACTTCAGCCGCCGGGACCTTGCGAGCGCCATTGAAGACATGACGGCAGCCATTCGCGAGGAGCCCGATGAGATGGAGCACTACCTGGCCCGCGCGCAGATGCACCTATTCAACAACGACCCGGACGGCGCCGCCGCCGACCTAGACCAGGTTCTCTCGCTGACCGACGACCCTGATCTGGAGCTTGCAGCCAAACGGATGCTGGCCCAGATAAGGGGCGGATAGGGGGCGATAGACCTGGTCGCCGTTGACGCTCCGTCGGGACGCTGGATATAGTTCGGCCCATATGGTGAAGCCGGGCCCGCATGATGCGCCGCCTCCGCGAGAACCGGGACGGACAGGCCTGGGGGACACGGCATGGCTGCTCCTGATGTCGGCGATGCTGTTTGTGCTGTTGCTGCCGATCTCGAGCTACGTGGCCGCGCTGTCGCTGATCAGGGAAGAGTGGGGACTGAACAACACCCAGGCGGGCGCGATCTACTCCGCCTACCTCACCGGCTACGTCCTCTCCGCCCTGTTCGTAGTGCCCCTCACGGACCGCGTCGGTCCCGCGCGCATCCTCATAGCCTCCGCGGTCCTGTCCACGGGGGCGCACCTGCTCTTCCCGCTCGTTGCGGAGGGAGCCGTGTCCGCGGTGCTCCTTCGGGCCGTCGCCGGAGCGGGGCTGGTCGGCCTCTACATGCCTGGGCTGCGGCTGATAGCCGAGCGGTTCGGAGGCAGGCGCGGCGCAGCAATGGGCCTGTACGTGACGGCGCAGTACGCAGCGAACAGCGTCTCCCTCGCCCTGACGGGCCTGCTGATGTCGGCGCTGGAGTGGAGAGACGCGTACCTGTTCGTGTCGGCAGCGGCGGCGGGGGGACTGCCGCTGGCGGTGTTCCTGCTGCGCGGCAGGTCCCTGCGTCCCCAACCCGGGGCGAAGGGCCGGATCGACCTCGGGGTATTCAGGAATTCGGCCGCCAGCTACCTGATCTTCGGCTATGCCGCCCATGCCCTGCAGCTCTTCGCGGCGCGTGTCTGGCTGCCGGTGTTCCTCGTGGGGGTGCTCGTCGGTCGCGGAATGAGTGCGTCGGATGCCGCCGTCGAGGGCGCCACGCTGGGAGGGCTCGCCCTGATGACCGGCTCGGTGGGGCCCCTGATGGGCGGCGCGATCTCCGACAGGTGGGGAAGGGCAGCCTCGGCCTCCGCCATATTCGCCCTCAGCGGCGTCTGCGCGTGGATAATCGGTTGGACCGTCGGCCTGCCCCTCCCGTTCATAATAGCCCTGAGCGCCGTCTACGGGTGGGCGATAGCCGCCGACTCTGCCGTATACTCTACCGGCATAGTGGAGGTGACGCCGCCCGCAAGCCTGGGTTCGACCATGGCAGTACAGGCGTCCGTGGGACTGATCGGCGGTGCGGTGGGCCCGGTGGCGTTCGGCGGCATTCTCGACCTGGCTCCCGACCACCTGGAGTGGCCCGCCGCCTTCTCGTCCCTGGGGGTGCTGGCGATAGTTGCGATAGCCGCAATGCAGCGACTCCGCCGCTTGCCGCGGGCGGGGGTGGTGTGGGCCGAGGGGGCATCTCAGCCCCGGCGAGACAATACAGCAGGGAGTGAGGACGATGACGACAGTGACGGTGAAGAGCGTTGAGAACCTCCAGCAGCTTGTCGTAACCGGCGACCACGCTTTCGTCGCCGACGAGCCGGAGGGCAAGGGGGGAGACGGCCTGGGACCGACACCGTCCGAGTTGCTGCTATCGGCTCTCGGCACCTGAACGGCCATGACGGTCCTCCTGTATTCGCGGAGGAAGGGTTGGCCGGTCGAGAGCGTTAGGGTCGAGTGCACCCACCGGCGCGTGAGCCGCACCGGCGGCGAGCTAGGAGCCGGGCACGAGGAGATACGAAGCCGCATTAAGATCGAGGGCGACCTCACGGACGATCAGCGAGACCGTATACTCCAGATAGCGGGGCGGTGCCCCATTCACCGCACGCTGGAGTCGAAGCCCCGTATGATCGAGGAGATAGAGGTCGTTCGCAGCAGGGAGGAAACATGAGCCAGCGTGTGCCGATTCTCGTTTACCACCACGTCTACCCGGACGGCGACCCGGGCCTGACCCAGCCTACGCCCGACAAGGCCACCGGCACCATCGAGGAGTCCGAGTTGCGGCGGCACCTGTCGTACATCGCGGAAAACGACTGGAAGGTCGTTAACACGAGCCGCGTCGTCGACTGGCTGGAGGGCCGCGAGGACCTGCCTGAGAGGGCGGTGGTCCTGCACTTCGACAACGGCTGGCTCGATACGCGCACGACTTCCATGCCCATACTGCGCGAGATGGGCATGACGGCAACGTGCTACGTGATCAGCGAGGGCACCGAGGCCGCCGCGAGGGGGCTCCCTGCGGCGATTCGCACGTCGACCGAGGGCGCAGTCCAGAAGCCCTGCATCACCTGGCGGCAGGCCGAGGAGCTTCTGGGCGAGGGCTGGGAAATCGGCGCGCACACGGCCACCCACCCCAGGCTCGCCGACGTCCTGGACGACGAGGGGGCCGAAGCAATGATGGCCGAGATCGAGCGGTCGAACGAGTCCTACCGGGCCAATCTGGGCTTCGTGCCCGACCACTTCGCCTACCCCAGCGGGTCGCGGGACGACCGCACGGACGAGATGCTGGCCCCGCACTACCGCTCGCTGCGACGGTGGACCTTCAGTAGTCCGCCCATGTGGGAATTCACACACGAGCGGACTCAACCCCGCGCCCTGGAGTGCCAGAACATCGACAACACGGTGTCATACGAGGACTTCGTCCGCATCTTCGAAGAAGCTGCGGCGTAACAGCTTCTTCCGTCGGGGAGAGTACTTCCCTCTCCGTCGTTCCTGCGCAGGCAGGAACCTAGAGGGGCGGCTGGGCAGGGTTCCCTTCCCCGGCTTGGGGGAAAGCAGTTAATCGAAAGCCTGGCTGCCCTGAGCCTGTAGAAGAGCCTGCCCCGTACTCGATACGGGGGCAGTGCTATGGAGGCTCTCGGTTCCCCCAGCTAGCCCATCTCCCTCCAGTCCGCGAGGATCCGGTCGTCGTGGGGGAAGGGCAGGTCGGGCAGCCGGTCGGGGTCGAACAGGGCCGCGTCGTCAGCATCGTGGCCCGCCTGCAGCGTACCGCCCACGACCTCGGCCTTGTACACGACCAGCACGACGGGGCTGCCCGTGTCGGAGTAGACGCCGATCATCCCCTCCAGCCGGGCGTCCAGGCCGGTCTCCTCCTTGAACTCGCGTACCGCGGCATCCTCCACTGCCTCGCCGCGGTCCACGAAACCGGAAGGGAAAGCCCATCGGCCCATCTGCGGCTCGATGCCCCGTTTCACCAGCACCAGCTTCTCATCGACGAGGGCCAGTACCACCGCGGCCACTTTCGGATCGAGAAAAACTGTGTGACCGCAGTCGTCGCAATGGCGGCGCGGCATCCCGTCGATCACCCTGTCTACCAGCCCGCGGCCGCATAGCTGGCAGAACCGGATCCTCTCGTTCATGCCGAGAGAGTACAGCGTCAGGTCGACCGGCGCCACGCCTGCTGTTTGACCGGGTTTGGGGGCGTCTCTATAATCGGGCCGCTTTACTTGGCAGGACAGAGAGGGGTGTGCCATTGGCTGAGCTCAGGCCGAACAGGGTGAAACGGAAGCTGGACAACGGCGAGGTCGCGCTCCTCGTGCAGGGCGAGCTGACGCCCGACCTGGTGGAATTCTTCGGCCCGATGGGCTTCGACGGCATCTGGATCGAGGGCGAGCACGGCCCGGTCGACTTCGCGGATATCCGTGACTTCACCAGGGCCGCCGACCTGTGGGGCATGACCTCCGTCGCACGGGTCAACCTGAACCTGCCCGGCGTGATCTATCGCACACTCGACCAGGGGGCCCAGGCGATATGCGTGCCCCACGTCAACACGGCGGAAGAGGCCCGGATTGTGCTGGATTCGGCAAAGTTCGCGCCCATCGGCTCGCGAGGCTCGTACACCAGCCGCCAGGGCATCGGCGTCGACGACTACTACCACAAGGCCAATGACGAGGTCCTGACGATGATCCTGATCGAGGACATCGTCGCCGTCGAGAATCTCGACGAGATACTCGAGGTCGACATCGACGTCTTCTACGTTGCGCCCGGCGACCTGGCCCAGAGCATGGGCCACCACGGCAACATTGGGCATCCCGAGGTGCAGGCGACCATCGACCGTGCCCTCGCAGAGATCATCGGGGCCGGGCGCGTCGCGGGCGCGCTGGCGGCCGACGCCTCCGTGGTCAGCTACATCGAGAAGGGAGCCCGCCTCGTCAGCACGGCCTTCCCCCAGTGGCTGGCGGCCGGCGCGCAGGCGTACCTCGACAGCGCCCGGGCGGCCATAGCCAAGCTGGAAGGCTGATCCCCAACCTGACCGCAGAAGGGGCGCGGCTCATCCGCCTCCGCGCCCAACGCCTGGACTCCCGGGCGTCGCTGGGAGTCCGGCAGGTCGTGGCGGACATCTGCGGCGTGCAGGCCCAGGACACCGTTGCCGAGGGCCTGTCGGTCCGCGTCAGGACGGCCGGGCTCACGTCACGCAGCGTAGACGAGGCTCGCACTCACGACCGCTCCGTCGTCCGCACCTGGGCCATGCGCGGCACCCTGCACCTCGTGGCAACCGACGACGTGCGCTGGATGCTGTCGCTTCTCGGTCCCGTGATGATCGGGAAGAGCAGGAGGCGTCTGACGGAGCTAGGGCTGACTGAGGATGTTCGCCCGAGGGCCGTCGCCGCTCTCCGCACCCTGCTGGAGTCACGCGGGCCGTTGACCCGTTCGGAGATCGCGGATCGGCTGGCGCGCAAGGGCCTGCCTGTAGAGGGGCAGGGCGCCTATCACCTCATAAGGCTCGCCGTCCTCGAGGGAGTGGTCTGCATCGGCCCTGAGCGCGACGGTGAGGGCACCTATGACCTGCTCGACAGGTGGGTGCCCCATGCCTGTAGCGTCGACGATCCCCTAATTGAGCTCGCCCGTAGGTATCTCCTGGCATACGGGCCAGCCGGGCCTAGCGACCTCGCGCAGTGGTCGGGGCTCTCGCTGCGGGATTCTCGCGCTGCGTTCGAGGGCCTGGCCGGTGAGCTGATTGAGGTCTCGGTCGAGGGCTCGCCGGCGTGGATCCCGGCCAGCCGCTCGGACTGGCTGGACGCGCCAGTTCCACACGCGCCGGTTGTGCGGCTGCTCCCCGCGTTCGACACCTACCTGCTCGGCTACAGGGAGCGCGACCTGGGCGTGCCGCCCGAGCACGCCCGCAGGGTCCATCCGGGTGGCGGTATAATCCGACCTACGCTCATGGTCGACGGGAGGGCCGCGGGCGTCTGGGCGCGAAAGAAGACGAGGCGGGGCACCGTCATTACGGTAAACCCCTTCGAGGACCTGCCTCCAGATGTCATGCCAGGCCTCGAGGAGGAAGCAGCCGGCATCGGCAGATTCCTGGGAGAAGAAGCTGCATTGAGCTTCACCCCCAGCTAGGGGCGAGCGTTGTTCCGGCGCTCTGTCCTGGAGGAGACGGAGCGACTTGTCGACGATTCTCGACCGGCGCCTGAGCCATGAGCACCGCGCACTCCTCATGCGCGTGCCTGATGCCGCCTCCCGCGCCGGTGTAAAGGTCCACCTCGTCGGCGGCTCCGTGAGGGACCTCCTTCTCGGTATCACCCCCCGTGAGCTGGACCTGGCGGCTTCCGGCGAGAGCGATGATCCGGTTGAATCCCTGGTCGGCGCGTTAGAGGGTAGGACGACCATGGAATCGCAGTTCGGCACGGCCAGGGTGGAGGCGCATGGAGTCGCCTTCGACGTTGCCAGGGCCCGGCGGGAGACCTACGCCCGGCCCGGGGCTCTGCCCTCGGTGACCTTCACGGACTCGATTGAAGACGACCTGCCCCGCCGCGACTTCACCATTCACGCCATGGCCGTATCGCTGAACCGCGGCAGCTTCGGCGAGCTCCTCGACCCGCTGGGCGGCCGGAGAGACCTGGAGGCCGCCCAGGTTCGCGTCCTCCACACCCGGAGCTTTCAGGACGACCCCACGCGCGTTCTCCGCGCCGTGCGGTACGCCGGCAGGCTGGGATTGGAGATCGAGCGGGAGACCGCCGGGCTGCTGGCCGAGGGCCTGCGCTGGCTGGACTCGGTCAGCGGCGACCGCATAGTGGGGGAGTTGGGGCGCACCGCAGCCGAGGAGCGACTCGGCGCTATCCTCGCGCTGGCCGAGCGACTGGGCGTGCTGCGGGCGATTCACCCGGCCCTCTCTGCGACGGACGGGCTCCCAGACAGTTTGCGCGGTGACTCGCCGCCGTCCCTGCCGGGTCTCCTGGCGGCCCTGTCGTCGAGCGCCCGCGACCCTGAGCGTGACGGTCTGGTCGGGAGGTTGGGGCTTTCCCCCGCCCAGGCCAGGGCAGTCAGGGACGTGGGGAAAATCAGATCGCGCATAGCGGCGCTGAGCGGCGAGAGCTTGAAGCCGAGCGAGGTCTACGGTCTGCTGCAGGACATGGACGCTGGGGCCGTCGAGGGGTGGATGCTGGCCCATCGGGACGCTGTGGTGCGGCGTCGACTCGCGGACTACCTTGCCCGTCTGCGCGTCACGCGGCCCATGCTGGACGGCAGCCGCGTGATGGCGCTCGGTGTGGAGGAAGGGCCGCCGGTGGGCGAGATGCTGAGGGCGCTGCTGATGGCCAGGCTCGACGGCGAGGTGTCGTCCAGAGAGGACGAAGAGCGTTTCGTGAGACGCAGGCTGGAATCCCGGCCCCGCCTGCCCCGCGTATGCTAGTATGGATAGGAACGTTTCGCAGGTACGATGGCCGAAGTCAACGAGAGCACAGCCCAACCGGAAGACGTGGATGGTGAGCAGCCCCGGGGTTCCACCGGCGAGCTTACCATCGAGGTCGAGGGCGTAACCAAGCAGTTCGGCCCCAACATCGCCGTCAACGACGTTTCGTTCGACGTGAAGAGGGGCGAGGTGGTCGGCTTCCTGGGCCCCAACGGGTCGGGGAAGACAACGACCATGCGGCTCATCACGTCCTTCTACACCCCCGATACGGGGCGTGTGATGGTCGAAGGTCTCGACAACCAGCAGCACGACGTCGAGACCCGGCGCTTCATCGGATACCTTCCCGAGAACAACCCCGTGTACGGCGACCTGCTCGTGCACGAGTACCTCCAGTTCGTTGCCAATCTCCGCGGCCTTAAGGGCGCCGGGAAGCGCGAGAGCATCGCGTCGTCCGTCGAGGAGACGGGCATCCAGGAGGTATACAACCGGCCCATCAGCCACTGTTCGAAGGGCTACAGGCAGCGTGTCGGTCTGGCCGCGTGCATCCTGCACAGGCCCGACATCCTGATCATGGACGAGCCGACCGAGGGCCTGGACCCGAACCAGCGCATTCCCATCCGAGAGCTGATCAGGACGATGGGCCAGCAGCGCACGGTGATGCTCAGCACTCACGTGCTGCAGGAGGTCGAGGAGACCTGCGACAGGCTGCTCATCATCAGCAGGGGCCGCATCGTCGCCCAGGGCACGGTGGATGAGCTGACGACGGACGCGCACGGCGTGCGCTATGTCACCCTGGAGGTGGAGGGCGACAAGGTCGAGCCCGCGCTGGCCAACATCGCGGAGATCCAGGAGGTGCGCCGGCTGGCTCCCGTGGGAGGCCGGCAGAAGTTCGTGCTGTCGGTCGACCCTTCCGAGGAACGGGACATCAGGCCCCAGATATACAATCTCGCCAGGAAGCGGGACTGGGTGATCTGGGAGCTGCACCAGGAGGCGGCCCGGCTCGGAGACCTGTTCCACCAGCTGACCCACGAGGACCAGGGGCCCCGGATCGAGGGCGAGGACGACGAGGGATAGCATGAGGACCTTCGCTGCCCTCGTCCGCAAGGACCTCAAGGGCTACTTCGACCAGCCGACCGGCTTCATCCTCCTGGTCATCTTCGTAAGCGTCGCCGCCTACATGTTCTTCAGGACGGCGCTGATAACCCAGGAAGCCTCGATGAGGCCCCTGTTCACGCTTCTCCCGTGGATTCTCGCCGTGTTCGTTCCCGCGGCAACGATGCGCCTTGTGGCCGAGGAGCAGCGCGACGGTACGCTGGAGATACTCCTGACCCAGCCGCTCAGGACGTGGACGGTGCTGCTGTCCAAGTTCCTGGCGGGGCTGATTTTCGTGGGCGCGGGCGTGCTCGCGACCGTAGTAATACCGGTTACCCTCCAGACGGCGGGAGACTTCGACGACGGGGCAGTGATAGCTCAGTACCTGGGCACCATTTTCCTGACGGCGTCGTTCGTGGCTATCGGCCTCTTCACTTCGAGCCTGACCCGGAACCAGATTGTCGCATTCGTCATCGGCCTGTCGATCATCGTCGCGCTCATGGTCGCGGGGATGCCGATCATCACCCTCGCGATACCGGCGTCAGTCGCCGTCCTGGTCCAGGACCTGAGCCCGCTCACCCACTTCGAGGGGATTGCACGGGGGGTGTTGGACCTGAGGGACGTGGTCTACTTCGTGGCTCTCGTCTCGACCTTCCTGAGCGCCACCTACCTGATGGTAAGGGGCAAGAGCGTCAGTCACCGGTCGGCCCTCTACCGCAATCTCCAGCTCGGCGTCGGCGGCCTGGTGGTATTGAGCATCCTGGTCGGATGGTCTGGAAGCTCCATAGGCGGCAGGCTGGACCTGACCGAGAACAAGCTGTTCACGCTGGACGACGCTACGGTCGAGCTGCTCCGCGACCTGGACGACATCGTCACTATCAGGCTCTTCGTGTCCGAGGACCCGCCGGTGCAGGTGGCCCTGACCCAGCGTGACGTGGAGGACCTGCTGGAGGACATCGTCAACGTGTCCGACGGCAATGTGAGGCTTGTGAAGTACCTGGCGGACAGGGACGAGGAGTCGGCCCAGCTGGCAAGGCAGAGCTTCGTGCCCCCCATCAACTTCAGCGAGCAGACCGGCGGCGAGTTCAAGGTGAAGGTCGGCTATCTCGGCATGGGGATGACGTACGCAAACCGGCAGGAGAACGTACCGTTCGTCGAGACGACGGACGGGCTCGAGTACCGCCTGATGGCGAACATCCGGAGAATGTCCCAGAAGCGTCCGAGCACGATCTCGTTCATGCACGGCCACGGCGAGTGGAGGCGGGACGCGGATCTCCAGTCCTTCCGAGACCAGCTCGAACGGCACCACCTTGTCTTGGAGATCGACGCCGACCGGGAGGACGGGCTGATACAGGGTTCGTCGGACGTGTTCACGGGCACGGACGTGCTTGTGGTGGCCGGGTCGCGCGAGGAGGTGCCTCCCTGGGTGCGTGCCTCGGTCGACGAGTACCTGGCCGAGGGCGGCAAGGTGCTGATGCTGGTGGACTCCCTGGAGGTCGACGACAGGGCGCTGCGAGCGAAGAAAGCCAACACGGGGGTGTCGGGCTGGCTGGCCGAGTACGGGGTGCTCGTCCAGGACAATGTCGTCTTCGACACCCGATCACATGAGACCCTCTTGTTCAACACCCAGTTCGGCGGCGTCAATCTGGCGTACCCCTTCTGGCCTCGAGTCCATACAGAGGAGCAAGCCATATCGGGCGGCGTCACCAGCGTGGTATTCCCCTGGACCAGCTCGATAGAGATAGGTGACGCAACCGGCGAGACCATAGAAACAGAGATCAAGCCGCTCGTGGTCACCTCCGACTTTGCAGCGGTCGACCCTTCGTTCAGGGACCTCACCCCCAGGTCACCGACGCTGGAGGAATACACGGAAGAAGACCTGGGGAAGCAGGTCCTTGCCGTCGCCGTTACCGGCACCCGCTGCTCGTACTACAAGCCGGAGTGCCAGAAGGACCCTGAGAACTCCTTCCGCATGATAGTCGCGGCCGACTCGCTCTGGCTCACCGAGCGGTTGGTCAACGGGTTCCCGGAGCACGTCGTGCTGGCGGTCAACTGGATCGACTGGCTGAGCCAGGAGGACCAGCTTGCGGCCATCCGGTCGAAGGGCAGGGTGGTCCGGCAGCTGGTGTTCACGTCGGACGTGCATCGCGACGTGGTGCAGTACGGGAACATCTTCGGGGTGTCTGCGGTCCTGATAGTCCTGGCAATGGTGCGTTTCTTCCTGCGACGCCGGACGACCAGAAAGGCATACACGGTTGAGCGGTAAGTACGTCGGATTCGTACTCGTTGTAGTGATCCTCCTCGGCGTGATCGGAATCGCGTTCCGGCTCCTGTCCGCCGAGGGCGAGGGCATAAAGAAGTTCGGCGAGGTGAGCACGCTCGGGCCGGAGGTCATCGACCGCGTGGTCATGCGGGACGCCGAGCAGCAGACCATCGTCGAGAAGCGGGGCGACGGCTGGTGGGTCGACGCCTACCCAGCGATTGCGATCAGGCTGGAGACCCTGTGGGAGACTGCGTCGAGGATCGGCGACGCTGAGCTCGTAGCGACGAACTCGACCAACCACGATCTGATGGGCGTGCACCCCGACAACCACACGGTGGTCGAGTTCTGGAGCCAGGGCGAGGTGGTGGAGAGGTTCATAGTCGGGGACAAGCAGTTCGCGCCCGTGGGCGAACGCGTGATCACGCCCTGGAGCGCGACGGTGCAGCTCTGCTACCTGAGGCGGCCCGATGAAGTCGAGGTCTACTCGCTGTTCTGCGAATTCCCGGAGCCCTTCGGCACCGATGCCGACTACTGGAGGGACCCCATCGTTGCAGCGGTGCCGCCCGACGAGATCGAGTCCGTGACCTTCAGCTACGCCGATGAGTCGTTCTCCATCAGGCTGGTTAACTCGGCATGGTTCATCGAGTCGGAAGAAGGAAGCGAGCCCGCAAGCATTGAGGCGGTCGGTGCCCTGCTGCTGGAGTTGCGGAATGTCGTAACCCGGGAGTTCCCGCCTGAGGAGGAGGTCGCGGGCCTCGACTGGGAGGAGCCTCACGCGCTAATCTCAGTGGCTGTAAGAGAGGGCTCCAGCGCGAATGGCGTGCTGCTGCTCTTCCGTCAGAAGGGCAGGGACCCGGAGTTCTACGTCAAGGATGCCCAGAAGCCGTGGACCTACTTCCTCGATGAGGAGGCGATAGGGTACATCCTGAAGAGAAGACAGGACTTCGCGGTGCTCCCGACTCCCACGCCGACTCCATTCCCCACGCCCAGGCCAGGCACGTAGGGGCATCCTTCCCGGGAGGGACGGTTCCTCCGGTGAACAGACACGCCGACAGATTCCACCACCCAGGGGCGCTCGTCCTGTCGCTGGCGACGCTCTTTCTGTTCGCCCTGGGCTGCGGCTCGTCCACGCCTGCGGCGGAGCCGACGCCGACCGTCGACAACTCGACCATGTCCCGGATTGCATTCGTGTCCAAGCGGGACGGCAACTGGGAGATATACGTGATGAACGCGGACGGCTCGGACCAGAGGAACATCACGAACAACCCGGGACTCGACAGCTATCCCTCCTGGTCGGGCGACGGCTCCAGGATTGTCTTTGCCTCGGACAGGGACGGCAACAGGAACATCTACGCGATGGACCCGGACGGCTCCAATGTCGTGCGGCTGACCGACAGCCCGGGCGTCGACGACATGCCGGCGTTGTCCCCCGACGGAAAGCTGATCGCGTTCGTCTCGGACCGGGACGACCGTCCGAACCTGTGGGTGATGAACGCCGACGGGTCGGACCCCAGGAACCTGACTCCGAAGCAGGTGAACACCCGCTGGCCGTCGTGGTCGCCCGACGGGCTGTTGATCGCGTACGAGCACAGCTCGGCCATCTTCACCGCCGCGGCGGCGGACGGAGCCCAGGACAGGCTGGTTCGAAACAGGACGGACATCGACGGGCACTTCGTGGGATGGCCCTCGTGGTCGCCCGACGGTCACAGCATGGCGCTCACGATCCGATACGGGCTGAAGGGCTCGCCGCCGAGCATCTACACGATGGCCTCCGACGGCGAGGACATCGAGCCGATACAGCGGAAGCCCGGTGACGACACGGAGGAGCGGCCGACGTACTCTCCGGACGGTCGCTACCTCGTGTTCTCCGCCTACGGGGGCGGCGTCGAGCCGGACGTGTACGTGGTCGAGATCGAGACCAACCAGCGCACCCGCCTCACCGGCGATCCCGCGCTGGACGCCTTCCCCGCCTGGGAGCCCCGCGGCTTCGTCCCGGACTACCCCAAGCAGCCGGACGAATAGCCCTCTCCCTCGACGGGTGAGGGTGGATACTAGCCAGCTTTCCGTGTCGCCACTCCGGCGGGACCGCGCGTGCCCGGAGTCACCTCGACTGGGCGAGGGATGATCCAGTCCCTGCCGATCTTGTGTGCGCCTTCTATCCTGCCCTGAGCGGCAAGCTGCCTCACCCGTGCCTCGGTGATGCCGAGCTCATCTGCGGCGCCCTTTACTGTGAGGTTGTCCACGGTGCCGGTGGGCTTTTCGGGCCCTAGTTCCAAATCAACGAAAGAGCCTTTCATCGATCCGACCCCCTGCACCATGAACCCGATGACCTCGCCATCGAGGTTCACTCGTTTGAGCACGCGCTCGTCATCCGTCTCGGTGAAGTAGCCCTTCTCCACGCTCCACCCCACCTCCAACAGGTCGCCTTCTGAGTCCAGCCATATGTTTAGAGTGTCCATAGAATTCACAGGTACTTTCCTATTTGATTTTGTGCGTGGGGTACGCAGTTAGTATGAAGCTGTCTCCCTCTTCTTGCTTGACCACAACACATATGTATTTCGTACCCAGATCTCCAAGATTGTATTTGCGATAGTATCGCGAAACAGTTGTGTCGCTGGACGACGGTGTGACCGCATCGGGCTGCCCGATCGTCTCCATGATCTTCTCAAGATGCGGCTCCGTGTAAGGATGTTGCTTGAGTATGTGGCGCCGCCGCTCTTGTGGAAACCTTGTTTCCATAGTATCTCCCTGCCGTCATCATATTGTGTGTCCTCCCATTTTTGAATTAATTGCAAGTTGCCTGCTTCCTGGTGTTCACGTCATGTGCAGCGCCTCCTTCTGAAGGGTCTTCACTCTTATCCCTCACTGGATAAGTATAGCATATACGCGAGAGTATGGCACAATAGTAGAGCGTATGGCGCCCACCACCCAATTCGGGCGGGACTTGATTGGATGCGTTGGTGGAGGCTATATTTGGCACTATGAGCACGATATCGGTTTCCGAATTGAAGGCGGACCTGAACCGCTACCTGCGAGAGGCTCGTAGCGGGGGCGAGGTTCAGGTTCTTGATAGTGGCACACCCGTTGCGAGGCTGGTCCCTCCGGCGCCGGGGGACGATCTGGATGTCCGAGAGCGATTGATTGCCCAAGGGGTGTTGCGGCCGGGTAGCGGATCTGCCGCGGACATTTTGGAAGAACCTCCGTTGGAGTTGCCGGTGAGCATCCTGGATGCGTTGTACGAGGACAGATCAGATCGGCTGTGAGGTATTGGGATGCATCCGCGCTTGTCCCGCTAGTTGTGGTCGAGCCTGACAGCGAATTGGTTCGTACATGGTTGTCGGAAGACCGGTCAATTGTTACCTGGCTATGGTCGCGCACTGAGGTCACCAGTGCGATAGAGCGACGTACTCGAGAAGGTGAGATCTCCAGTCCCCAGCGTCGGCAGGCACTGGAACGACTGGCCGCGTTTTCGACCGCTTGGGATGAGGTAGCTGATGTACTCGCCGTTCGTTCCAAGGCGGAGGCGTTGCTGTCGAGGCACCCGTTGCGGGCGGCCGACGCGGGCCAGCTGAGTGCTGCCCTTCTGCTACAGGAGTACATGGGCGGTACACTCTCGTTTGCTTGTCTGGATCAGCGGCTCAGGGCAGCGGCACGAATGGAGGGGCTGGAAGTACTCTCGCAGTCCGCGTAGGACGAGTTCACACCCACTCCAGTAGCACGGCCAGGGCCTCGTCCAGCTTATTGTAAAGCAGGTGGTAGGCGTCCGCCGTCGGCCTTCCGTGAGTCGAGTGCAAACTCTAGGCGCTCGCCCGTCGTTGTATTACAACGAGAGGGGCAGTGCGCAACCCACAGTAACTGCATCATGGGTGATTCAATGAGGTATTGCAGCCGGCGACCGGAATCTAGGAGGGGTCTGCGAGTTTCGAGGTTCGGCATCATTGGGGGCCTGTTGCTTCTCCTCGCCGCGGCGGCTGCCTTTGCCGCTTGTGGAGGTGATGGGCACGGCGGTGAGCTGCGCTCGTCGAAGGGCCGAGCCGCGCCGTCAGCCCCGGAGGCGGACCTGAAGGATTTGGCGAACGGGAATAACGCTTTCGCCTTCGATTTGTACCGGGCCCTGGAGTCACGTGAAGGGAACCTGTTCTACTCGCCCTACAGCATCTCTTTGGCCCTCGCCATGACCTACGCCGGGGCGAGGGGCGAGACGGAGGGCCAGATGGAGGACGTGCTCCGCTTCCTTCCCCAGGACGTCCTCCATCCGGCGTTCAACGCCCTGGATCTCGAGCTGGCCTCTCGCGGCGAAGGTGCGCGCGGCAAGGACGGTGAGGGGTTCAGATTGAACATCGTCAACGCGGTCTGGGGCCAGGAAGGCTACGAGTTCCTGGAGGCATTCCTGGATGTTCTGGCGGAGAGCTATGGAGCCGGGGTGAGGGCAATCGACTTCCAGGGCGCGCCGGAGGAGGCCAGGGCTACGATCAACGATTGGGCCGCGGAGCGCACGGAGGACAGAATCAAGGACCTGATTCCGCCGGACGTCATCACGCCATTGACGCGAATGGTGCTCGCCAACGCCATCTACTTCAACGCTGCTTGGAGCCATCCCTTCGACGAAGGGGGCACGAGGCCGCGTCCCTTCTATCTGCTGGATGGCAGCACCGTCGACGTGTCGATGATGAGGACGACGGATGAGTTCGGCTACGCGGAGGGTGACGGATACCAGGCGGTGGACCTGCCCTACGACGCCAATGGGCTGTCTATGACCGTCCTGCTGCCCGACAGGGGGCGGTTCGGAGAGTTCGAAGACTCGCTGGACTCCGCCATGGTAGGCCGGATTGTCGAAGATCTCCATGCCCGCACCGTCGAGCTAGACATTCCAAAGTTCGAGTTCGAATCGCAGTTCCTGTTGTCCGAAGCCCTGAAGGCAATGGGGATGCCCAACGCCTTCGACAGTTCGACTTCTGACTTCTCCGGCATGGACGGTCGATCCTGTCGTGCGGGAGACAACCCGTGTCTGTACGTCAGGGAGGTCGTTCACAAGGCGTTCGTGTCAGTGAACGAGGAGGGTACCGAGGCGGCTGCGGCCACTGGCGTGGTGATGCAACAGGAATCCGCCCCGCCCAGGACGGCGAGAGTGACCGTCGACAGGCCTTTCATCTTCCTGATCCGGGACGGAGCGACGGACACTATCCTCTTCGTGGGGCGCGTGCAGAAGATATAGCGTTGCCAAACCCGGCGAGCTTCTCCAGTCTCAGCATCCGCGCATGCCTTACATAGACCCCGGCGGCATCCGTCGCCTGCCTCCGGCCTAGTGTCCCGCCGCAGCTGGTGCGTGGTGCTGCTCGTAGTGGGCCTTGAGCAGGTCGAACCCAAAGTCGTGCTCGACGTCGCGCCAGACCGAGTGAATGTGGTTCGCCATGCCCTGGATGTTGTCGTACTCCACGAAGAAGGTCGGGCCGTGCAGCCGGTAGTAGTGGGGCTGCCCGCGACGCTTCGAGCCCGCCCACGCGAAGTGGATCCCGCCGATGCCGCCCGCCTCGATCCTGGACATCGCGTTGGACGCCAGGTCCTCTGAGTGCTTGTCCACGTAGAGCCTGATGAGCCGCATGAGGATCTCGCGCTGGTCGCCTGTCATCGACTCGGCCGGCATACCGGCCCGCTCGCCAACCTCGACACGCGGGCTGGCCCGCGAGACGATGTCGCCGGGAGTCACAGGGTAGATCTTGGCCCTGTCGTACTGACGATCGTCGAGGCTCAGCAGCAGTTCCCTCGCCGTGTCCTCCTCGTCGCTGAGTATCCGCAGCCCCTTCTCCGGCCCGCTCTTCACCTCGGCCGGGTTCGCGCCGAAAAACGACGGCGTCGACGCCACCGTGCCGCCGTCGACGATGGTGTAATTGAGCGACAGGTGGTGCCCCTCGGCGCGCCAGCCCCAGGGCGCATCCCCGGAGGGGTCCCCGAACAGCGCGTGGTAGTAGCGTCCCGGGCTCCGGTCGAACCGCGTGCCGCCACTGACCTCCTCGATCCTGTCCAGGATGCTCTCGTGAGCGATGATTGCCTTTGCCTTCTCGAGGCCAACCAGGCTCAACCCGGAGGCCATCAGCCTGTCTGCCGCT
Source organism: Dehalococcoidia bacterium (assembly GCA_965204975.1). Lineage (GTDB taxonomy): Bacteria > Chloroflexota > Dehalococcoidia > Lucifugimonadales > CAJWER01. The sequence goes on along the minus strand of OZ242024.1, from coordinate 1,285,610 downwards.
TCGAGCTGGGCCTCGTCCATCCGGCCTCGCATGACGCCGCCCCTGACCTTCGGGATGTAGTGCCAGGCGTGACGCTCGGCGGAGTCGAAGTCGAAGGCCGCCGACGCCCTCAGCTCAGGTGAGAGGGCGGGAAGAAAGGCCTTGGCAGCCTCGGTCATAGCCTTCGCAGATGCCAGTTTGCGGCCCATGGGGCACCTCCCAGTTCGGTCGTGAGTCGCCCCGAGTATATCCCTCGCGCCCCGCCGTGTCATTCGAAGAAGCTCGACCCTCTTCCCCCCGAGGGGGAAGATTGAGATGGGGGCTCTCGCCTTGCCGAAGAGCAAAGCTGTCCATGGCACACGAAGTCTGAACAGTTACCGCCCGGCTCCGCGCGGGATGACTTGCGGTTTCATGGGTGATATGCTCCCACGACTGGAGGTGCACCATGGGCATCGAGCAGGCGGTCACCCGCGTAAGAGAAGATGGATGGACTGTAGTGCCCGGCATCATACCGGCCGACGAGGTGGCGGCAGTACGGGACAGCGTGCTCGCCACCATCGAGAAGGCCGAGTCCGCGTCGCCGGAGTGGAAGCGCCGGGTATTGGGCAGCTTCTTCACCATAAACCAGTCGCTGGCACCCTACGTGAGCGACCCGCGCATAGTGGGAGTCGCCGAGGCGCTGTGGGGCAGGCACGTCAAGATCACCGTGTCGACGCCGGTCGTGAGGCAGCCGGGCAGCAATCCCCAGGGATGGCACTCCGACTGGCCCTTCAACCAGAAGCACGCGGCCATCATCGAGGCGCCATATCCCGACACGCCGATGCTGCTGACGATGATATTCATGCTCTCGCCCTTCACGCACGAGAACGGCGGCACGTGGCTGGTGCCGGGAAGCCATCGCATCCCGAACAACTGGACCCAGGTCTACGGCGAGGACAACCTGTCCGCCCACCCGAGCCGTATCCAGGCGACCGGCGACGCCGGCAGCGTGCTCATCTTCGACAGCAGGATGTGGCACGCCGTGCCCACCAACGGCACGGACGAGGTGCGGGCCGGACTGACGGTGCGCTATGCTCCGTGGTGGCTGAACGTCAACGTCCTCGTGCCCGGCACACCTGAGCGCGAGGACATGGTCGACGACGAGGGCGAGCCCGAAAGGAATCTCGTCTTCCCAATGTCACAGGACGAATACGATACGCTGCCCGACGGAGCCAAGCCGCTATTGCATCACTGGGTGAGATAGGAGGAAAACAATGACCACAGGACGCACGGAATCGCTGCACGTCACGCCGTCCCATCGCGCGCCGGTCGAGAGCCTCGAGGAGGCTAGCTTCGTTGCCGGTTACGGCATAGAGGGCGACCGCCACGCCACCGACCAGCCGGCAAGGCAGGACTACCAGGTCCTGATGATAGACACGGAGACCCTCGCGGAGCTCGGCCTGAAGCCCGGCGACGTAAGGGAGCAGGTAACGACCTCAGGCTTCGACGTCGGGTCGCTGGAGCCTGGGCAGCAGGTCGCCCTGGGCTCGGAGGTCGTCGTCAGGGTAACGAAGCCCGCGACGCCATGCGCCCGCATGGACGAGGTGCGCGCGGGTCTGCAGGACAAGCTCAAGGACAGGCGCGGACAGCTCGCGACCATAGTCAACGGCGGCACGGTACGCGTCGGCGACGAGGTCCGGGCCGTATGACGAATGTGATGGGTGCTTTCACAATTAGGGAGTTGTCTACCTGAGGAAAGGAAGAAGAGCAGATGTTTGGTGAGGATAGGCTACTTAGCATCTATAGCAAGACCGGGGGCTACTGCTACCACTGCGGTAAGAAAATAGCTTGGAGCAACTACGGCAGTCTGGGCTCAAGAGGTGCTTGGGAAGTTGATCACAGCATACCCACTAGTAGAGGTGGCAGTGCAACTCATCTCAACAATCTAGTTCCTTCATGCGTTTCCTGCAACAGATCTAAAGGCGACCTGACATCCAGAGAGTTTGGCAGATTGTGGTAAACCTGCAATTGAGGTAGCGCATTGAAGAGGCTAGTCGTAACCGGCCCTAGACAGGTCGAGTTCGAAGACGTCCCGATTCCCGAGTGCCCCCGCGACGGCGTGCTCGCCAAGGCCATCGTCACGGCGATCAGCACGGGCACCGAGATACGCGTGTTCCGCTGGATTCCCGTGGACGACGAGGGCACGATGCTCCACGGCGGGATGCCCTTCCCCGACGGCCCGACCGAAAACGGCTACTCCATGGTTGCCGAGATCGTCGAGGTTGGCGCTGATGTCGAGGACTTCTCGGTTGGCGAGCGGGTGTTCCTGAGTGAGACCCATAAGGAATACGCCGCCGTTCGCGCCTCCGATGTCCTCAAGCTGCCGGACAGCATTCCCACCGAGCAGGCCGTAATGCTGAACCTGCTGGGCGTCGCACACATTGCGCTCAGGACGGGAGAGCCCGCGCCGGGCGAGAACGTGGCTGTCGTCGGCCTGGGCGTTATCGGCCAGTCGGCCGTGGCCTGGTGCCGGGCCTTCGGCTTCCGCACCGTCGGCATCGACATGGACGGCGGACGGCTTGAGGTCGCCAGGGCAATGGGGGCGAACGCCGTCGCCAGCCCGGCCGACGATGAATTCCAGTCGCGCGTCGACGACGTGTTCGACGGCGAGGGCGCAGACATGGTGATCGAGGCCGCGTCTACTTGGAAGGCCATCAGGACCAGCATGGACATCTCCAGGCAGGACGGAAGGGTCGTAGTGATCGCCCGCCACACCGACAGGCCCGACTACAACCCGGTGGGCCACCCCTACCTGTCCCAGCGGATCACGCTGAAGATGGCCTACGGCTACGAGGACGCAGGCCAGCGGTGGGACCGCGACCACTGCGTGAGGCTCACCGTCGACATGCTGAGCCGCGGCCAGCTCGCCATCGAGCCCATGATCACTCACCGCGTCCCGTGGCACCAGCTCCCGGATATGTACCGCCGCCTCGACCAGGGCGACCTCAGCATCCTCGGCGTAGTCATCGACTGGACTTAGGGCGGGCTTCCGAAGTCCCTTCTCGATATGAAGAGGCTGGTCGTAACTGGCCCTAGGCAGGTCCAATTCGAGGATGCCCCAATCCCCGAGTGCCCGCGCGACGGCGTGTTGGCCAGGGCGATTGTCACGGCCATCAGCACGGGTACTGAGATGCGGGTGTACCGCAGGATCCCTGTGGACGAAGAGGGCACGATGCAGTACCCGGGAGTCCCGTTTCCCGATGGTCCGATCGAGAACGGGTACTCGATGGTGGCTGAGATCGTCGAGGTAGGGGCGGACGCCGAGAGCTTCTCGGTTGGCGAGCGCGTCTTCCTGGGTGAAGGACACAAGGAATACGCTGCGGCTCCCGCTTCCGGCGTGGTCAAGCTGCCGGACAGCATACCCACCGAGCAGGCGGTGATGCTGAACCTGCTGGGCGTCGCGCACATTGCGCTGAGAGCAGGGGACCCCGCGCCGGGCGAGAACGTGGCGGTCGTCGGCCTGGGCGTTATCGGGCAATCGGCAGTGGCATGGTGCCGGGCCTTCGGTTTCCGCACGGTGGGCATCGACTTGGACGGTGGACGCCTGGAGATTGCCAGGGCGATGGGTGCGAACGCCGTCGCCAGCCCGGCGGACGCCGGGTTCCAGTCCACGATCGTCGAAGCGTTCGATGGCGAAGGCGCCGATATGGTGATCGAGGCCGCGACGACCTGGAGGGCCATCCGGACCAGCATGGACATCGTACGGCGCGATGGAAGCGTGGTCGTCACCGCCACCCACGTCGACAGGCCCGACTACAACCCCGTGGGCCACCCCTACCTGTCGCAGCGCATCACGCTCAAGACGGCCTACGGTTACGACGACCCTGGCCAGCGGTGGGATCGCGACCACTGCATGAGGCTGACCGTCGACATGCTGAGCCGCGGCCAACTCGCCATCGAGCCCATGATCACCCACCGCGTCCCGTGGCACCAGCTCCCGGACATATACCGCCGCCTTGACCAGGGCGACCTCAGCATCCTCGGCGTCGTCGTCGATTGGTCATAGGCCGCGTTGGCGCTACTGAGCCGTTGACCGGCCTTCCCGCGCGGGTGTACGCTTCTACGTGTCACTAATCGGCCCCCCGCAGCCTCGTTCGGCGAAACCTGCAGCCCCAGATGCGGCTGCCGTATCCGGCAAGTCCACCAGGCGGCTCCTCGGCATCGGCGCCGACACCTTCGAATCGTTCGGCATCCCCGACTTCCGTTGGCTATGGGCGAGCTCCATGACCTCGTTCACGGCCATGAACATGCAGATGGTCGCGCGGGTGTGGCTCGTGCTGGAGCTGACCGACGACTCGCCATTCGCCGTCTCCCTCGTGACCATATCGTTCGCCCTGCCCGTCATGTTCGTGTCGGTGATCGCGGGCGCACTCGCCGACAGGATTCCCAGGCGCCGCCTGGTGATCCTCGGCCAGTCGGCCAACGCCCTCGTCACCCTCGCCATAGCGACTCTCGACCTGACGGACCTGATCGCGTTCTGGCACCTCATGGTCGCCGGTGTGATCAACGGCTCACTCATGGCCCTCAACATGCCGAGCCGGCAGGCTCTCGTGTCGGAGATCGTGCCCGAAGACGGGCTGATGAACGGCATCGCCCTCCAGAACTCGGCGATGAACGCGACTCGCATAGCCGGGCCGGCCGTCGCAGGTTTCCTGATCCTCTTCATCGACACCTGGGGCGTGTTCTACCTCGTGGCAGCCATCTACGCCGTCTCCGTCCTGTCGGTGGTGCCGATGATGGCCGGCAGGGAGGTCAGCAGCAGGTCCGGCAAGGGCATGACCGGCGACGTGAAGGCGGGGTTCGGGTACGCGCTCGGCGACCCCGTTCTGCGCAGCCTCATCCTCATGGCCTTCATCCCTGTCATGTTCGGCTTCTCCTACTACGTGCTGATGCCCGCATGGGCACGCGAGGCCCTGAACGTCGCCTCAGACGACCTGGGCGTGCTGATGATGACCATGGGCATCGGGGCGCTGGCTGGCAGCCTCCTCGTGGCGGGCCTGAAGGGGATGAAGTCGCGAGGGCTGATGCTGCTTGGCTGCTGCCTTGTCTGGGGGCTGTCGCTTGCGGCATTCGCCCAGACGACCTCCTACGCCGTCGCCCTGCCGCTGTTGCTGCTGGTGGGCCTGGCTAGCTCAGTGTTCATGTCGCTGAACATGACCCTGCTCCAGTTGCACGCCGACCCCGAGATGCGGGGCAGGGTGATGAGCATTGCCATGATGACATTCGGCATGATGCCCCTCAGCGCCGTGCCGTTCGGAATCCTGGCGGAGCAGACCGGCACGCCGTTCGCCCTCATGCTGAGCGGCCTGATACTCGTGGGACTTACGCTCATCGCGGCAATCGCCAGCCCAACCTTCCGCCGCATCTGACGGCAGGGATGAGGGGGAGCAATTGACGGGCGCGGCCGGGCGCGAGGCTGTAGAATCTTCGTCCGAGCGATTGATCATCGCAGGAGGTACTGATATGCCGGGAACCGTGCAGACCGTGCTGGGCCCCGTCAGCCCCGGAGAGTTGGGGCCTACGACGACCCACGAGCACCTGCTCATCGACTTCACGTGCATGTTCAACCCGCCCGAGGAGGCGAGCGAGAGATTCAAGGCCTTTGCGCCCGTGACGATGGAGAACCTGGGCTGGGTCCGCTACGACCCCTTCCGGAACAGGGACAACCTGGAGGTGATGGACGAGAGCCTGGCGGTGCACGAGACCCTGCAGTTCAAGGCGCAGGGCGGTGGCACCATCGTCGACGCCACGACCTACGGCATCGGGCGGGACCCCAGGGCTCTCGCGCGCATCTCGCGGCTCACGGGAGTAAACGTCGTGATGGGCGCGGGCTACTACGTCGACATCGTCCACCCCCAGGACATGGACGGCAAGACCGAGTCAGAGCTGGGAGACGAGATGACCGTCCAGCTCATGGAGGGCGTCGACGACACCGGTATCAGGGCCGGCATAATCGGCGAGCTGGGCTGTTCGTTTCCCCTCACCGACAACGAGCGCAAGGTCCTGGTCGGCGGCGCCAGGGCGCAGCAGGCCACGGGTGCGGCCATCCTCATACACCCAGGTCGCGACCTGCAGGCGCCGGGAGAGATAGTCGACGTGCTCGCCGAGTCCGGCGCAGACCCGGGCAAGGTGATCATGGGCCACCTCGACCGGACCCTGCTGGACGAGGACGCGTTGCTTGAGTTTGCCGAGCGGGGTACCTACCTCGAGTACGACCTGTTCGGCTGGGAGACCTCGTTCTACCCCCTGGGCCCGATAGACATGCCGAGCGACGCCCAGCGCATCGGGTACGTCAAGCTGCTTGTCGACGCCGGCTGCGCCGACCGCATCGTTCTCGCCCACGACGTATTCGCCAAGAGCAGGTTGACGAAGTACGGCGGCCCTGGCATAGGCCACATACTCGAGAACATCGTCCCCCGCATGGTCGAGGCCGGCATATCCGAGGACGACGTCCACAAGATGACCGTCGAGAACCCCGCCCGCATACTCCCGTTCTAACGAGCCAAGGAGGAGCAGTTGAGCACGCCGTTAATCCGTCATTCCGGCCTTGAGCCGGAATCCAGTCCCCGGCCCCACATGTGCGGCGTCACGGTGACCCGGAGTGAAGCAAGGAGGAGCTGTTGAACACGCCTGAACAGAGATTGGAAGAGCTCGGTATCGAGCTGCCCAGGCCGCAGAGGCCGGTCGCGAACTACGTCTCGGCAGTCGAGACGGGCGGCCTGTTCTTCGCCGCCGGAGCCGGGCCTCCGCCCGGGCCCGACGGGAAGATCTCCAGCGGCAAGGTAGGCCGCGACTTCACCGTCGAGGAGGGCTACGAGCACGCCCGGGCCGTGGGCTTGGTCCAGATCGCCAGGCTCAAGGACGAGCTCGGCGACTTGCGCCGCGTCAAGCGGATCGTCAAGCTCCTGGCGATGGTCAACTGCCCGCCGGACTTCGACCAGCACCCCGCGGTCATCAACGGCTGCTCCGACCTGCTCGTCGAGGTGTTTGGAGATGCCGGCCGTCACGCTAGGTCGGCCGTCGGCATGAGCAGCCTGCCCTTCGAGATACCGGTCGAAATCGAGATGATCGTAGAGATCACTGACTAGCTAGGAAACCGAGAATGGAGGAAGTACTGTGGGATCCATCGAAGAGCGGATAGCAAGCTTGGGCTACACACTGCCGGACGCAGCCGCGCCGGTCGCCAACTACGTGTCCACGGTCAGCGTGGAAGGGACCGGCCTCGTGTTTACGTCGGGGCACGTTCCCCGCAACGCGGACGGCAGCTTCGTCACCGGCCGCCTGGGCGATGACGTGTCCATCGAGGACGGCTACGAGGCCGCGAAGAGCGTCGGCCTTGCCCTGCTGGCCTCACTAAAGGTCGAGCTGGGCGACCTGGACCGCGTGCAGCGCGTCGTCAAGGTCCTGTGCATGGTGAACTGCACCAGCGACTTCGCCGACCAGCCGGCCGTAGCCAACGGCGCGTCCGACCTCATGGTCGAGGTATTCGGCGACAAGGGTCGCCACGCGCGCTCCGCCGTAGGCATGGGCTCGCTCCCAGCCAACGTGCCCGTAGAAATCGAAATGGTAGTCAAGGTCTCGTAGCTGGGAGTAAGTGTCCAGAGTTGAAGAGAGCGCGCTCGGGCCTCTTCCCCCTGAGGAGACCTTTGCGGAACTCTGGGTCTGTCATTCCGAACGCAGCGGAGCGAAGTGAGGAATCTAGAAGCCTTGCCATCGAGCACGGTCTCGTAGCTGGACCCGACACCTTGGAGCCACCGCAAACACCTTAGATTCCTACCTGCGGGCGGAATGACATGGTCAGGGCAAGTTACGCACAGGCCCCCCTGAGGGGGAAGATTGAGCCTGTCCTGAGCCCAGTCGAAGGGATGGGGGCTCTCCATGGCACACCAACTCTGAACTTACTCGGCTCGCTTAAGGTCGTGGAGAGCGACACTGCGACCAGCCTGCTTGGCTTCGAGCCACCGCTTGAATGAGCGCTGGCTCTCTCCCGACGGCCGTCCCATGATCAGCCCTTCGACGCTGAGGTCTTCGTCCAGGTCGGGCCAGTGGATTCCTTGCCCCCCGCCGATCAGCTTCCAGTTATCTCGCTCTTGCTGCGTGGCGTGGACGAGCCTGGGATACCAGGCCAGCGGCACTGAGATCGTGCGTCCGTCGGCCAGGTCCGCCGTTAGCGTGTCCTCGGTGACGGACACATCTTCCGCGTTCGGCACGATGACTTCAGTCGCTGAAGGCATTGTGCTGTTGATTCTAGCAGGCTGTAGGCGAACAGGGCATATTGGTCGCCGGGCGACGAAGTATGACTATGGTCATGACTATGCTAGAATAATGGTCACGTGGGAGAGGTCTGGTGACAATCGACGGTAACGAAACGAAAGATCCCTGGGTCGTCAAGGCGTCTGAGTTCAAGGCGAAGTGTCTGAAGCTCATGGACGAGGTCGCGGAGAGCGGCGAGGAGATCGTAATCACCAAGAACGGCCGCCCCGTCTCTCGGCTGTTGCCTTACCGTCAGAGGCCGAAGACCCTGTTTGGCCGTGACAGGGACAAGCTCGTGATCCTTGGCGACATAGGCGAGCCCATTGACGCGGAGTGGGATGCCGAGACCGGAGAGAACTGGGACGGGCTTCGTTGATCCTGTTCGACACCCAGGTACTTCTCTGGCTCGTAACTGGAGACCCCAGACTGGGCAGGCGTGCCCGTCAGGTGATTGACGATGCCTTTGCCGCCGGACGTGCGGCAGTATCCGCAATGACGTTCTGGGAAGTCGCGATGCTGCAGGCCGGAGGCAGGATTGCGCTTCAGGCGGACATCCACTCGTGGCGTGAGGGCCTGCTCGAGGAGGGGCTGATCGAAGTCCCCGTCGACGGTCGGATCGCGGTACGCGCTGGCCTGTTGCAGGACATGCACGGCGACCCGGCTGACCGGCTGATCGTTGCAACTGCTCTGGACGGCCATCAACTTGTGACTGCCGACCGCCGCATACTCGATTGGCCGGGCCAGCTAAACCGCCTGCGAGCTACCGTCTAGCATGGCTGGACCCATTGCCCTGGTAGGCGGCGACGAATTCCGCGCTGGCTGCGAGCCGATGGACCGCGAGATACTCGCCGCCGCGGAAGCGTCCCGCCCAACGGTCCTAATAGTGCCCACGGCGGCAGCCGACCAGAATCCCGCCAAAGCCGCCGCGAACGGCGTCGTGTACTTCGCGAGGCTCGGCGCATTGGCCGAATCGCTCATGGTCCTCGACTCTGAGGACGCCGATGACGAAGGCCTCGTCTCCCGCGTCGGATGGGCCGACGTGGTGTACCTCACGGGCGGCGACCCCTCGCATCTGCTGGAAGTGCTGAGCGACTCCAGGCTCCTCGACGCCATCAAGGCCTCCGTTGCAGGCGGCGCGGTGCTGGCGGGCTCCAGCGCCGGCGCAATGGTGCTCGGCTCCTGGATGCGCTACCGTGGCCTACGACCAGCCCTCGGACTGCTGGACGGCCTCGCGGTCCTGTCCCACCACGAGCACAGCAACCCGGATACAGTCGCCGCCGAGCTTGCGGAGACTTCGTACCCCGGCGGCTCCGTCCTGGGAGTGGATGCAGGATCCGCGTGCCTGGGCGGGCGAGACGGCTGGAAGGTGGTCGGAGAGGGCTCCGTAGTCCTATACTCCCAGGGAACATGGCGCCGCTTCCAGCCCGGCGAGCCTGTGCCGTTGAGCGCAAAGCTCCAGCTTTAGCACAGGCAGCACCTGAAGGAGAGTCGCGAATGATTGTCCTAAGTCCCCCAGTAGCCCTTCCCAGGACGGACGAAGAGCGTGAGCAGTTCCTCGCCAAGACCGAGGCCTTCGGAGTCACCACAGTCAGCGCGTCCACCCGCCCGGACTGGACCGACGCAGAGGTCGAGGGTGCCCGCCGCTTCCTCGACGACAACGGCATCCGCGTCGGCGAGTTCAGCGCTTTCCACTACGGGTTCGACCACGAGGACGCCGCCGAGCGGGACGCCGCGCAGGCCCACTACGCCCGCCTCCTCAGGCACGGGGACATGCTGGACGCCCACTGCGTCGGCTTCTCCACCTACGGCGACCGCGGCAGGCCTGGCATGTGGTCGGAGGCCACCTGGGAGCGCTGCCTCGACTCGGTCGCCCGCCTCGCCGAGCAGGCCGAGCGCGCCGGCAGGGACGTGGCCGCGCATCCCCACGCCATGGCGCCCCTCTGCTCCGTAGAGCGGTACCGCGAAATGCTCGACCGCACCGGCTCACCCAGACTCAAGGTGCTCATCGACATCGTGAACCTGACATGGCCCCAGCGGGTCTTCGACACCACGGCCCTGGTCGACGAGGTGTTCGACGAGCTCGGCGGTGACATCGTGGCCCTGCACGCCAAGGACGTGATCATCTCCGGCGGCAGCGGCGTAAGCGCAGCAAAGGGCATGGGCGTCATCCATGTCGACGAGGCCGTGCCCGGCACCGGATTCATGGACTTCGACGCGATAGTCAGGCGGCTCGACATGCTCGACCACGACGTCACCGTCCACGTCGAGCACTTCGAGTACGAGGACACCCTGCAGGGCCAGGAGCACGTACGCCGCACGGCCGAGAAGGCCGGAGTCCCCGTCCGATGAGCAGATACCTCTCCGACGCCCCTCCCCCCCTTCTCCCCTTGCGGGAGAAGGCCGGGATGAGGGGGTCTCCCCGGACAGCACACCCTCGACAGGAGAAGCTGGGGTGAGAGGAAGGCGCTATCGATGAACAGGCTGAAGGACAAGACGGCCCTCGTCACCGGCTCGGGCTCAGGCATCGGACGCGCAGTAGCGGTGCTGTTCGCGTCCGAGGGCGCAAGCATAGCCTGCGCCGACCTGTCCCATGACAGCGCCGGGGAGACGGCGGCGGAGATCGAGCACAACGGCGGCACGGCGGCCACACTCTCCGGCGACGTGTCGGCAGCGGATGACGCCGCTGCCATGGTCGACGGCGCGACCGAAGCCCTGGGCCGGCTGGACATCGTGGTCAACAGCGCGGGCGTCACGGCCCGAAACGCGCTCCCGCCCGGCTCCGACCCCGACGACGTGTGGGACCGCGTGATCGAGGTCAACCTGAGGGGCACCTACCTGGTTTCCCGCTGCGCCGTCGACCACCTGCGGCGCGGTGGCGGCGGGTCGATCGTGAACCTCGCGTCCACGATGGGCATGGTCGGCTACCCGCCCGGCCTTGGCGGCGCGCTCAACCCGTACCCGCCGTCCAAGGGGGGCGTCATCCAGCTCACCCGCAACATGGCCGTCGATCTAGCCCGCGACAACATACGCGTGAACTGCCTGTGCCCAGGCTTCGTCGAGACCGACCTCACCAAGTCCCTGACCGACGACCCGGCCATACGAGAGATGCTCGAGAGCCGCCATCCCCTGGGCAGGCTGGGCCGCCCCGACGAGGTCGCCAACGCCGCCCTCTATCTCGCCTCCGACGAGTCCTCCTACGTCACCGGCGCAGCCCTAACCGTAGACGGCGGCTACACAGCAGTCTAGGGAGGGACACTTGAGCCTAAGAATTGTCTCGTGGAACCTCGATGGTAAGACCGAGCCATGGAATGTCTTGGCCGGTATGGACGCTGATATCGCCCTATTGCAGGAGGCATGCGAACCACCATCGGACCTAGACAAGAGGGTCTGCGTCGATCCCGCCCCCTGGAGTACTGCAGGCTGGCGATGGCGGCGCAGGACGGCCGTCGCTAGCCTGTCGGACCGCGTTGAAGTGAACTGGATTGAGGCGAAGTCGCTTGCCGATGGGGATTGGGAAGCACTCGGGGTGAGTCGTCCGGGAACACTTACTGCCGCACACGTTAGCTCTCCCGGCGTCGACCCGTTTGTGGTCATTTCCATGTACTCCATGTGGGAGAACCCCCACACTTCAACAGACAGCGGGTGGATCGTCTCGGACGCATCGGCACACCGCTTGGTATCAGACCTTTCCGCGTTCATCGGGACACAGGGTGGTCATCGCATCCTGGCCGCCGGAGACCTGAACATTCTCCACGGGTATGGAGAGCACGGTAACGAATACTGGTCGGGGCGCTACGGCTCTGTGTTCGAAAGGATGGAGGCCCTGGGACTGCCCTTTGTAGGGCCTCAACATCCGCAAGGTCGGCAGGCCGACCCATGGCCGGATGAGTTGCCTCGTGGGAGCAAGAACGTTCCCACATACCATACGAATCGTCAGACACCTCTCACTGCAACCAGGCAGCTTGACTTCGTGTTCGCCTCCAAAGGTATGGCAGATTCCGTGTGCGTTAGAGCACTCAACGATCCGGACCCCGACAAGTGGGGTCCCAGCGACCACTGCCGCCTGATGATCGAGGTGTCATAGCCCCTCTTCGGACGGCGCCTCAAGATACACGACCCTGCTCATCCAGACCTGGCGCTGTATGCCGTCCAGCGCGGCCTTGCCGGGCCTGTCGACGTCGAGCCTGCGGGGCAGCACCTCGATCCCCGACCGCTCGATGTAGCCGCATCTCTTCGAGAACGCGAGCAGCGTCTGGCGCTCCCCGCCCAGCAGCAGATACTCGATCCGGTCGCCGTATGGGCGGAACACGTCCTCGGTCACAGCGCACACCTTGTCGTAAAGCTCCCTCACCAGCCGCTCCCTGCTCCGCGCAAACCTGCGCTGGGACGAGCCCCCCTTCCGGTGCCGGTTCTTCACGTACCGCGTGTCGGACTTCGACGCGGCCAGCCTGCCGTTCTCGACGACCCCGACTGCATAGCGCCCCAGCCGCAGCAGCACCACCCCGACCGTCACGTCGCGCGACAGCAGTTCGAGCATCGGCTCCACCTCCACGCCGTCGCACCGAAGCTCCTCGTCGATGGGAAATGGCGGCGCAATCGCGATTGCCGCCCGGCTGCCATAGAAGACCGCCGCCCCCGTGCCCAGGTCCGGCAGCGCCTCCAACGCGCCTCGCAAGACGCCGCCTGCACCCGCAACTCTGACTGGCGAAGCGAAATACGCGGTCTTGTCGTATTCGGACGACGCTGCGATCTCGGCCAAATCCCGCCTGAGCCGCCCGCGGCCAACCCACGCACGGCCCACGACCTCTAGCTGTCCTGTCGTCATGTCTGCATCTCGGATAGTCTCATGAGGAGTAGCAGCGCCAGCTAGCGTCATTGACTGCCGCCCCGGCCTGATTCTACACTTGTTCCACCCCTCTTCCAGTCAGGAGCACCATGCGAATAGCCGTCGGAGCAGACCACGCCGGGTTTCCCCTCAAGCAGCCCGTAGTCGACCACCTCGAGTCCCTGGGCCACGTCGTCGTGGACGTCGGGGCGTACGAGATGGACCCGGCCGACGACTACCCCGATTTCGCCGCCGCCGTTGCGGATAGCGTAGCGCGAAAGGCCGTGGATCGAGGCGTGATCGTGTGCGGCAGCGGTGTGGGCGCAAGCGTCGCCGCGAACAAGATCCGCGGTGTCCGCGCCAGCGTGTGCCACGACTCCTACTCCGCGCACCAGGGAGTGGAGCACGACGACATGAACGTCCTGTGCATAGGCGGGCGCATAGTGGGCGACGAGCTTGCGAGGGAGATCCTCTCAGCCTTCGCCGGCGCGGCCTTCAGCGGCGAGGAGCGCCACGTGAGACGCCTGAACAAGATACTCGCCCTCGAAGCCACCATGACCGGTCAAGTCTCGGACTAGCCGTACTCCGCCCCGATCAGGCAGGCGACGGGGCGCTGTGTTCGCTCCGCCTCTTCGAACGCCGCCGATATCCGTCCCGCGTCCGAGTCCGTCTCCACCAGGTAGTAGTTGACGCCCCAGGCGTAGAGCGTCGGCTCCGTGAAGCGCGCCGCCGAGTCGTCCGTGACACCGTGCCGCGTCCAGCCCCTGTACCCGATGATGAGCACGAGCGGAATCTCGATGTCGTTCCCCAGCCCCCGGATAGAATCGCCCGACTCGAACAGGCCCGTGTTCTGGATCATCACGACCGGCTTCTTGCCCCCGACCCAGAGCCCGGCAGCTATGCCCAGGCTCTCGCCCTCCCGGCATATGGCCACGATGTCGATGGACTCGTCGGCCGCCATCTGCTCGTACATGAAGTTGGTCTCGCTGTCGGGCAGCCACACGACGTGCGTCACCTCGTTCCGGTGAAGCTGGTCTATGATCGCCGCCGGCGACAGCCCAGATAGCTCTTCCATTTCCACTCCCAGGGGCAGGTTTACGGGCCCAGACATTCTAGGACTGGCCCAGCGGACGGTCAACTTGCCCGCTGCTCCCTTGGAGACCGGTTCGTAGGGGCGGGTTTGAAACCCGCCCTCGGCCTCAGCGGTCGGCTCTCATCCTGGGAGTGGAACAGCGGCGTAGCGGGGACGAATTGGTGTTATAGTGCGGGCGATACGATGAAGTGCCCGCACTGCGAAAGAGACAACCACCCCGACGCCCATTCGTGCGAGTGGTGCGAGACTCCCCTCGGAGGCGGGCGCGTAATACATCGCCCGGACCCCGCCACCGCCGACCTATCGAGCAGGGTCATCGCCAAGGTCATCGACCTGCCCTTCACGGCCGCCTCCCTGATAGCCGCAAGTCTCATCCCTGCCGCTGTGCCTTCCTCCGAGACCATACAGCTGGGCTTCATACTCGTCGGCGCGTTCGGCATGATCGTGCAGTTGGTGCTCCTGTCCTCCCACGGCCAGACCATCGGCAAGAAGCTGATGCGGCTGCGGATCGTCAGGGCCGACACCGGCCGAAACGGCGGATTCGTCACGAACGTGCTGCTCAGGGCCGGCGTGAACGGCCTCCTGGGACTCACGATCGTCTACTTCGTCGTGGACTCGCTGTTCCTGCTCTTCAGGAACCGGCTGTGCCTGCACGACTACATAGCGGGAACCAAGGTGGTGAAGGTAGTCCAATGAAGCTCATAGTCAAGGCTGATAGGGTCATAGACGGCACCGGCGCGTCTGCGGACGGGCGCGACGGCGTGCTGATAGAGGACGGGCGCATCTCCGTGGTCGACCGGTTCGGCGCCCTCGGCTCGACCGTGGACGCCGAGGTGATCGACGTGCCCGGCGGCACCGTCCTGCCCGGCTTCGTCGAGGTGCACTCCCACATGCACTGCAGCGCGAGCCCCACGACCTTCGACGACCTGGCGACGGACTCCCACGAGGCCCTCGTCGCCAGATCCGTCGAAGCGGTCCGGGCGGCGCTGGGCTCCGGCGTGACGACGATGAGGGACCTCGGCAGCCGCAACGAGATCGCGTTCCCCATTCGGAGCGCCGTCGAGTCCGGCATAGTACCCGGTCCCCACCTGATGGTTGCCGGCACGCCCATCACGACCACCGGCGGCCACTGCCACATGTTCGGCACCGAGGCCGACTCCCTCGACGAGGTCCTCGCGGCCCTTCGCGGCCAGGTCAAGCTCGGCGCCGACTGGATCAAGATCATGTCCACGGGCGGCAGGTTCACCCCGCGCACCAACCCCCGCATGCCCCAGTACCCGGTCGAGGTGTTGAGGGCCGCCGTCGCCGACGCCGAGAGGCTCGGTGTTCAGGTAGCCGCCCACTGCCACGCCGCGTCGGGCGTAAGGAACTGCGTCGAGGCCGGCGTGCACAACCTCATTCACGCCTCGTGGATGGCCGAAGACCCCGACGACGGCTACGACTACGACCCCGCCGTGGCCGACGAGATAGCCGAGAAGGGGCTGTACGTCGACCCGACCATCGCCGCCACAGGTGCGCTCAGGGAGCTGAGGGCGCCGGGCTGGATGGAGTGGACCCTCGGAAGCGGGTTCGACCTGGAGCGCCGCTACGAGATACTGCGCGACATGTGGGCCCGGGGGGTAAAATTCGTCACCGGCCTCGACTCTGGCATGGACTACCTGGGCTTCGACGACTACGCCTGGGTACCCACGCTCATGGTCGAGAAGATGGGCATATCGCCGGTGGAAGCCATCGTGAGCGGCACGAAGACATCCGCCGAGTGCCTGGGAGTGCTGGACGAGACCGGCACCCTCCAGCCCGGCAAGCGGGCCGACGTCGTTGTCGTCGATGGCGACGCCTCCGCCAACATTCGCGCCCTCCACAACGTCGACACGGTCATCAAGGCGGGCACGGTCGTGAAGCGGTCAGGCGCGCCAACAGTCTGACAGGTGCCGGTCATGTGGAGTGAGCGATGCTGAGAGCTGGAACGGCCGCCGTCACCATCACGCCGCAACGCCCGTCGTACATGCAGGGCTACGGCAACCGCACGGGCCGGGCCACGGGCGCCCTCGACCCCCTCGAGGCCCGCGTCATCGCCCTCGACGACGGCGCGACGTCCGCGGCAATAGTCTCGGTCGACCTCCTGGGCCTGGACGCCGCATCCGTCGCCCGCATCCGCGCCTCTGCCGCACAGGCCAGTCCGATCACGGCCGGCAACGTCATCGTCGTTTGCTCCCACACCCACGCCGGCCCCGCGATACAGGCCATGGGCGGAGTGCCCGTCGACCCGGAGTACCTCGCCTGGCTGGAGCGCACGCTGGGTGAGGCAGTGGGCGAGGCCGCCGCCTCGATGGTCCCGGTGACCGTCGGCGCGGGCGAGGGCTACTCCGGCTTCAACGTCAACCGTCGCCTGCGCAAGCCGGACGGCTCCGTCGGCGGCGCGAACCCCTCCGGCGCGGTCGACCACAGGGTCCGCGTCCTGCGCCTCGACCCGGCAGATGCGCCCGGCGCCCCCGGCACCCTCGGCGACAGCGTGATGCCACAGGCCGACCCCATCGCAGTGCTGTTCTCGTACGCCTGCCACTCCACCGTCCTCATGTCGGCGAACTCCCGCTACAGCGGCGACTACCCCGGCGCAGCCCGCCGCTTCATCGAGTCCGCATACGCCCCCAGCGGCGCCGTCGCCGCCTTCCTGCCGGGCTGTTTCGGCGACGCCAGGCCCCATCTGCTGAACCCGGATCGCGGATTCAGGGGCGCGTCCGACCACGAGCTGACCGTGCTCGGGCGCATCCTCGGCAGCGAGGTCGTCGGCGTCGCCGAGCAGCTCGAGTGCGAGCCCGTGGACGACATCGCCGTCGCGAGCCGGGAGGTCGCGCTGCCGTACTCCCATGTGCCCGGCGAGGCTGAGCTTCGCGCCGGAACCGGCCCGGACGATGCTGGCTGGGCCCGCGCGCTTCTGGATGTCATCGAGCGCGACGACCGCCTCCCGGACCACGAAACGGGCGAGGTCGCGGTGCTGCGCCTCGGCCGCCACTGGATAGTCACCACGCCCGGCGAGACCCTGGTCGAGATCGGCTGGTCCATCGAGCGCGGCCTGGCCGAGCTGGGACTCGCCGACCCCGAACGTGACGACATGACCCTCGCCCTGGGCTACGCCAACGGCAACTCCGGCTACCTCTGCACGTCAGCGGCCATGTTCGAGGGCGGCTACGAGCCCGCCCGCGCCTACAAGTACTACCTCCGCCCCGGCCCCTTCGCCCCCGAAATAGAGCCCACCCTAATCCAAACCGCCCTCACCCTCGCCATGACAGTGCATTCCGCGTCCTGATCTGAGGAATCTCTGGACTACTGCCTGGGCGCTCCCGCACCGTCATTACCATGAAAATAGCCAACAACCCGATCTGTAGGGGCGACTCTGTAGGGGCGACTCGCTGTAGGGGCGACTCGCTGAGTCGCCCTAGGGGGCGGCCTCGACCATGCCAGGAGACGACGCCGTTTTCGTCCCCTTGTGTGGCCTTCGCAATGCCATAGTGATTCCGACCACCCTCAACTTGTCATTCCGACCGCAGGGAGGAATCTAAGCGCCGTCGCTCGCAAGACAACGTCGTATGTAGGTAGGCGCCCTGGATTCCTCACTCCCGCGGTCTGCCCTAGTTCGCCGAAGGGCTACGTTCGGAACGACAGGTTGTCCTCTCGAACTGTCCACGGAATAATCTGTTACAGGTTCTCCAGTCAGCCCCCCGGTTGACTGGCAGGTGCCTCTGGTATATATATGGACTCACTCGATGCGAGGTGACGTGAATGGCTGCCTACATCGCCCGTAGACTCATCCTTGCCTTCTTCACCATTTGGGTCATCTCAGTCGCCGCCTTCGTCATCATTGAGCTTCCCCCCGGCGACACCATCGACAGGATGTTCGACCGCACCACGCGCACCCACGGCGAAGCCGTCGCGGAGGAGATGCTTGAAGCGCTCC
Organism: Dehalococcoidia bacterium; assembly: GCA_965204975.1. Lineage (GTDB taxonomy): Bacteria > Chloroflexota > Dehalococcoidia > Lucifugimonadales > CAJWER01. The sequence goes on along the minus strand of OZ242024.1, from coordinate 1,267,466 downwards.
GCCTCCGTTTGGGGTTGGACGAGCCCAAGTACGTCCGGTACGGCAAGTGGATGGGGGCGCTGCTCCAGGGCGACCTCGGACAGACCATGGTGCCGTACGGAGGGCTTGGCAACCAGAGGGCGGTCAAGGAAGTCATCGGAGACAGGCTATTCACCACCATTGCCCTCACCGGGTTCACGGTGCTTGTGACGTGGACCTTCGCCATCCCCGTGGGCATATACTCCGCCGTGCGCCAGCACTCTGTCGGCGACTACGTGTTCACCTTCGTGGGCTTCACCGGCCTCGCTGTGCCCGACTTCCTGCTCGGCCTGGTGCTGATGTACATCGCATTCGCATACTTCGACCAGAGCGTGGGCGGCCTCTTCTCCGCCGACTACGCCGGGACGTCCTGGCTGGACGGCGGGGTCAACTGGGGCAAGGTGTTCGACATGATCAACCACCTCTGGCTGCCCGCCATCGTGCTGGGCACCTCGGGCACCGCAGGGCTGATTCGCGTGATGCGGAACAACCTGCTGGACGAGCTTGGCAAGCCCTATGTGGTCACTGCCCGGGCCAAAGGGGCCGTGTCATGGCGCCTCATCCTCAAGTACCCCGTCCGGGTCGCCATCAACCCGATGGTCAGCACCGTGGGCTACCTGCTGCCGTCCCTCGTAGGCGGGAGCGTGATAGTTTCGGTCGTGCTTAGCCTGCCTACCCTCGGACCTGTCCTGCTCGACGCTATCCAGCAGGAGGACACCTACACCGCCGGCCCCATCATCCTCATGCTGGGGACGCTGACAGTAATTGGCACCCTGATCTCGGACGTCCTCCTCGCAATCGTCGACCCACGCATCAAGTACGTCAACTCCTAGCGGCGCCGGAGGCAGCGCATGATTGCCTACATCGCCCGCAGGCTCGTCATGGCATTCATGACGGTCATGGCCATCTCCATGCTGGCCTTCGTCATCATCGAGCTGCCCGAGGGCGACTCCGTCACCCGCGCCATGGACCAGTACATGACCGTGGGCTCGACCCAGTACAACCCCGAGATCGTCGCCCACTGGAGGGCCTACTTCGGCACCGACCAGCCCCAGTACATCCGCTACCTCAAGTGGATCGGCAATCTTGCGCAGGGTGACATGGGCCTGTCGCTCTGGCACCACCCCTGCGACTCCCTGTTCCAGCAGCGCGCCATCCGTGAGGTCATCGGCGACAGGCTGTGGCTCACCGTTGTGATGACCGGCTTCACGGTGCTCGTGACGTGGACCTTCGCCATACCCGTGGGCATATACTCCGCCGTCCGCCAGCACTCCATCGGCGACTACCTCTTTACCTTCATAGGCTTCAGTGGCCTGGCTGTTCCCGACTTCCTGCTGGGCCTGGTGCTGATGTACATCTTCTTCGCCTACTTCGACCAGAGCGTTGGCGGCCTCCTCTCGGCGGACTACGAGGAGCAGCCTTGGAACTTCGCCAAGTGGATGGACCTCATCAACCACCTCTGGATCCCCGCCATAGTGCTGGGAACGGCGGGCACTGCCGGGCTGATTCGCGTGATGCGCAACAACCTCCTGGACGAGCTGAGCAAGCCCTACGTGGTAACCGCCAGGGCAAAGGGCGTCCATCCCGCCAAGGTCGTCATGAAGTACCCCGTGCGCGTGGCCATCAACCCCCTCATTAGCACTGTCGGCTACCTGCTGCCGTCGCTCGTGAGCGGCAGCATCATCGTGTCGGTCGTGCTCAGCCTGCCGACCTTGGGCCCCGTCCTGCTCGAGTCGATACGCATCCAGGACGTCTACCTCGCCGGATTCATCGTGCTCATGACGGGCGTGCTGACCGTGGTGGGCACCCTGGTTTCCGACATCCTGCTGGCCGTCGCAGACCCTCGAATCAAGCTCACGCAGTAGCTTGCACAACTCCGTCATTGCTATGAAAATGACGCCCGGCCATCCTGTAGGGGCGGGTTTGAAACCCGCCCTCCCCGGCCCCTACAGTCAAGACTGTCGTCCCAATTCAGGCTGCCAATTTTCATCACCTTATGTGGCCTTCGCAGGACCATAGGTGATTCCGGCGAAAGCCGGATTCCTGCCCCAGGAACCGTCCCCCATCCAGGACGATGCATAGGCCCGTACTCGATACGGGGGATGGGGGCTCTCGCCCCGCCAGGAGAGCAAGGCTGCCCATGTCACATCAAGTCTGAAAGCTAATGCGTAGGCATATGACCACACCCAACCCCAGCCGGCCGTACGTTCCCGACTACGGCATCCCCGACAGCGCCGACGGCATGCTTCCGTGGAGCCACGTGCTGGAACGGCTCACTGAGGCCCTCCACTACTGGGTGTGTACGGTGGACCCCGGCGGTCGCCCCCATGCGACCCCCGTGTGGGGAGTCGTGATGGACGACACGCTGCACTTCGACGGCAGCCCGGAGACTCGCAGGGGACGCAACATGGCCGCGAACCCGGCCGTGGCCGTCCACCTGGAGAGCGGCACGGACGTCGTCATCCTCCACGGAGACGCGCGCGAGATACACGGCGAACGCCAGGACTTCTACACACGCCTCGCCGCCGCGTACAGCGCCAAGTACAAGTCCCTCGGATACGAGCCCGCACCCGATACCTGGGCCACGGGCGGCCTGTACGCCGTTACGCCGCACACGGCCTTCGCATGGACTTCGTTCCCCGACGACGCAACCCGATGGCGGTTCTGAAGGCCGATCGTCCACCCTCAGTCAGGATCGAATATATCCTCGATCGGCTGGCCTGCTACCGCCGCGATCCTGAACGCTAGCGGAAGGCTGGGGGAGTACTTCCCCGTTTCGATGGCATTGACCGTCTGCCTCGACACTTCCAGCAGCTCCGCCAGGTCCTTCTGCGACCATCGTCGCTCAGCGCGGATGACCCTGAGCCGGTTCTTCACCGGTACCGCCTCTCGGCAATGGCCAAGCCCACGATCCAGAGTACAATCATGGGCACAGGCACCCAGTGCCAGTACAGGTCCGGCAGACCCACGCGTTGAAGGGCACCGTAGCCCATTGTCACGACAAACGTCCCCAGGAACGCGAATGTCAGGGCCTCCATCCCGATGCGTTGGTTGAGCTCATCCGCTTGCCGCCTGAACATAGACGCACCGGTGAGTAGGACTAGGACGAGGGTCACTATTGGAACCGCGGCTACGGGAAAGCGCCAGACAGCGTCCTCATTGCTTTCCAAGATATACTTGGTAGCCAGGACGACCGCTATGTGTGCAGCCACCGCACCGATGAAGCCGAAGTCGACACGGGCCCTCATGCTACATGCCTCCCTGGAGTGATGTGTCTCGTTACCAGCATAGAGTAAAGGATGCTTTACTTTATGACAAGCAACATTGATTAGAGCAGGTTCACCTTTCTGGGCAGACATGGACTTAAGCCCCAGGAGCGGGTGTGCCCAGTGGATGGTTCGTGGTGAGATTGAGACGAGTTGGTATGAGGAGCCTTTAGCTTGCTTGCACGTGTCCTGCTGTTGACCCTTGCCCTCGCGGCGCTGCCCGCATGCCACATGTCCCAGATGATCGAAGAGCCTGCCCTCCGTCCTCTCGATCCCTCCGCCGTCCGCGTGGACCTCGACGTCGACACCGACCGCGACGGCCTCGTCGACGACGATCTCGACGAGCCGGGCGAGGATGCCTGGACCTCCGAACGCGGCGCGATGTTCATGGTCAACCTGGACAACGACGATGTCAGCAGGGACGGCAGGCCGGACGCAATCGACTTCGACGTGAGGGGAGCGCCGGTATCCGAGAGCTTCGAGATCGACGGGCCGCGCGATGCCCTCGACCTCACCGAACTCGTAGTGCGTATCGAAGGGATCGAGCCGGGCCATGTCGAGTCGGCTGTCCTGAGCGTCCCGTCCCTCGATCACGTCAAGGGCGTGCACCTGTTCGACGCCATCGAGCCCGGCAGCAAGTCCTTCTGGGGCGGCCCTGGGGAGCGTTCGGCGTCGGCCGACCTGAAGAACCACCTGGCTGCCGGTGGGCAGACGACCCTTGGCATCGAGGGGCTCTTCTTCCGCTACACGGAGCCGATGGCCTACGGCGGCACGTTCGAGGACGGCTACTCGGGTGAGCTGGAGCTTGAGCTGACGGTCACGGGCGTCGGCGGCGTGCCCCTCGGCTCCGACCGCGTGCTGCTCAGGGTCGCCCCGCTCGTGCTGCTGCCCAACACCCAGGAGGCCGTGGAGATGTGGGGCAGGGACTCCAGCCTGGCGGACTTCAGGCCGTTCATCCAGGACACGGTCGCCCTCCACTCCTACCACACGGGCGGAGACCAGTGGACGCAGGACCATGTCGAGATAGGCTTCACGCACGCGCCGGGGCGTCCCAGGACCCACGTGGTGCTCCGGCTTCCCAAGGCGCGATTGACTACCGGCGGCATCGAGGATGACACACCCGGGTGGCCGAAGGAGCGCCTGCTGGCGCCCGACGTGGGGCTGTTCAGGTTCTGGAACTTCCACGTCGACGACGGGCTGAACGCCGGCGACTTCGGAGGAAACATCGAGGTGGTGCCGCCCACGGCCGGCTGGCCCCTGGGGCGCATACTGGTCGGCGACACAATCAGCCCCAGGCTGCTGCGGTTCCTGGATGACCAGCAAGTTCAGTCGCCCTTCCAGATCGAGGTGGACTGGCTGCGCGTGGGCCACGTCGACGAGGCGCTCGCCATCGTCCCGGGAGAGGACGGCTGGACCTTGGTCGTCGCGGACCCCGCCCAGGCCCGCTCGCTGCTGGATCCCCTCGCACCCGACTCGGTCTTCTTTGCCCGGGGCCGCACAGCCGGTGGGCTCGACCTGGAAGCATCGGCGGGTGGAAGCGAAAAGGAGCTCGTCGATTCGAAGGGGACGGACTTCAGGCTACCCGCATGGGACTCGATGAAGTACCTCCGCATCTACGATGGAACGGGCGCAGGACAGGTCGCCCGGGTCGCGTCGCGAGACGAGGGCATGCTGGCCGTCGACAAGGTCTGGCAGACGCCGGTGAGGGCCGCCGACATGGGTTTCAGTGGGTTCCGCGATTCGGCCGCAAATTCGGTCAGCGGCCTGATCGACGGGATCAGCCCCGCTCCTCGCGGCAGATGGTTCGAGACGCCGGACGAGACCAGCCGCTACGTGCTCGTCGAGGACACCCTGTTCTGGCTCGACGCCGTGGGCCGCGAGGTGCCGGCCGTCATCAGCGTGCACGAGGTGCGCAACGACTCGCTCATGTGGGCCCTGAACGAGGAGGCCGCCTCGAGGCTGGATGGGATAGTGAACAGGATCTCCCAGGCGGCCGGTGAGGACGTCGACGTGGTCCGCGTGCCGGATTTCTTCATGGGCTACTTCGTCCCGGACACTGGAGAGATAGAGGACGCCTTCGCCTTCGCCCCGGCCCTTGCCAACCTCCAGGTTGCCGGAGGCCGGATATTCTTCGGCCAGGGCTACGGCCCCCATGACGCCGCCGGCGACGACGTACTGCAGGGTGGCTTCCCCGAGCTGATGCCCGGACCCGCCCACGCCATCGACGGCTGGGACCGCTACCACCGCTGGACGGGCAACGTCCACTGCTTCACCTACGTCAAGCGCGCCCCCTACGACTTCGACTGGTGGACCCTCCTCCCCACCAGTCCATAGCGGCCTCTCAACCGTCGTTCCTCTCGCCCTTGGGAGACCTTTGAACAACCGTCGTTCCGGCGCAGGCCGGAACCCAGGGGGGCGGGGGGCCAGCTTGCCCTGGGTCGTCTCAGATGACCGGCGGCATTCTCACCATGGAGTTATGCAAAGGTCTCCTTGTGGCTGAGCGGGGCTCCCCCTCCTCTCCCTCGACGGGAGAGGACTGAGGTGAGGGTGACTCCCCGGCGGCGTAGCCGGCTCCCCCTTCACCCTTCACCCTTCACAATTCCTCCCCGGCCCCCGCTCCACATCCGTCCATTGCCGCTCCACATCCGTCCATAGCCGCTCCTGTCATCGCCGGTGTAAGAATGACCCACCATCGCCGGAATGGAATTGACCCACCTGAAAGCATGAAGCACCTTGGGTGCCGGGAGGAATCCCGACCTGGAGGTGCCCAACAGATTGCTAAGAGGTGGGACAGTGAAAGAGATATACGAGATGAGGGGGGCGGGACGGTCGATCCGGGAGATCGCGCGGGAGCTGGGTGTTTCGAGGAACTCGGTGCGCAAGTATCTGAGGTCTCCCGGAGTGCCGAAGGAGAAGCCGCGGGACAGGCGGGTATCGAAGCTGGACCCATACACCGATCACATCGACACTCGTCTGTCTGAGGGTCTGGACAACTGCGTGGTGTTGTTGCGTGAGCTGCGGGGCCTTGGGTACGACGGCGGCTACACGATCCTGAAGGACTACGTTCAGCCTCGCCGTCGCCGCCGGCAGCCTCAGGCGACGATGAGGTTCGAGACGGGTCCTGGTGAGCAGGCCCAGGTTGATTGGGGGAGCCTGGCCTACATCTCGGAGGATGGACGCAAGCGCCGGGTGTGGGCGTTCGTGATGGTACTGAGCTGGTCACGGGCCATCTACGTGGAGTTCGTCCGGCGGGCTGACGTTGCGACCTTCATGCGCTGTCACATCAATGCGTTCGAGTACTTCGGCGGGGTGCCTCGCCGGTGCCTGTACGACAACGCGAAGGTGGTGGTGCTCGGGCGCGACGATGATGGACGTCCCGAGTGGAACAGCCGGATGCTGGACTTCTCGCTGCGTGTGGGCTTCGAGATGAGGTTGTGCCGACCGTACCGTGCACAGACCAAGGGGAAGGTGGAGAGCGGGGTCAAGTATGTTCGCCGCAATCTGTGGCCCACTGTCCGGTTCAGCGACGACGCGGAGATGAACAGGCAGGGGATGGAGTGGTGCGAGACGGTGGCGAACGAGCGAGTGCACGGGACGACGAGGCGGAGGCCGAAGGCGCTGCTCGAGAAGGAGCGGGCGCATATGCTGGCTCTGCCTGAGCGGTCCGGTCTGGCCCCGTACCTGCGAGAGGATCGGAAGGTGGGGCGCGACGGGTACGTGCATTGGGATGGCGCGTGGTACGGGGTGCCGTGGTCGTGGGCAAGCACGATCGTGCAGGTGGGACTGGGGGCCGGGATGGTGGAGATCTGGTCGGGCTCTGATCGGCTGGCGGTGCATCCGCGGGCTCACAGGCGTGGGCAGCGGTTGACGTTGCCTGGCCAGTGGGCCGGTCTGGTCAACGGCGATGAGAGTCCCAGGAGGGAGGCAGTGGCGGTCCAGGTGTCGGTTGGCCAGGTGGAGCGGCGGTCCCTGGAGGTGTACGAGCTGGCGGCGACAGGGGGTGTGTGATGATCGCCCTGGAGCAGGCGCGGCAGTACATGGAGAGCCTGGGGCTGACCGAGGCTGTCGAGGTACTCGACAGCAGACTCGACGTGGCCGCCACAAAGCAGATGCCGTACCCCGACATGCTGGCGGACCTGCTGGGCATTGAGGTGGCGGCCCGCAGAGAGCGGTATCTGACCACCAGGACGCGGATGGCCAAGCTCCCCTTCCAGCGTACCCTGGAGCAGTTCGACTTCGCCTTCCAGCCCTCCATCGACGAGCGCCAGGTCAAGGAGCTTGCAACGCTCGCCTTCGTGTCAGAGGCGACCAACCTCCTGTTGCTGGGTCCTCCGGGAGTGGGCAAGACACACCTGGCAGTGGCCCTGGCCCTGCGGTCCATCGAGAACGGTTACGGGGCCTACTTCGTACGGGCCTACGACCTGATGGAGGACCTGAGGAAAGCCCGGGCCGAGCACCGGCTTGACCGGCGCATGAGAGTCTACCTGGCGCCCAAGGTGCTCATCGTCGACGAGTTCGGCATCTGGCCCTACGACCGTGACTCCGCCACCGCCTTCTTCAGCCTCGTCTCGGCCAGGTACGAGAGGGGCAGCATCATCCTCACATCCAACAAGGGCTTCGCAGAGTGGGGGGAGCTGCTCGGAGACACTGTGATCGCCACCGCGATCCTCGACCGGCTGCTGCACCACAGCCACGTGCTCAACATCCGGGGCGAAAGCTACAGGCTCAAGGACAAGCGACAGGCAGGTCTGCTGACCTCACACCAGCTGCTCAATCCACCATCGGAGGAAGCCCAGAACACCAAATCACAGGTAGGGGTGGGTCAAAACTAAACCGGCGAAACTGGGTCAAATCGAAACCGGCGTTGACACTCCACATCCCACCATCCCGTTCCACACTCCACCATCCCCCTCCCACTCCGTCGTCCCTGCGCAGGCAGAGCCTGCCCCTGCGAAGGCAGGGGGACCCAGAGGGGCGGACGGGCGGGGTCTCCCCCTCCCCATCATCCCAATCATCCCTATCACAAAAATCACAGTTCAGACCATCCCCCTCTTCCCTCCGCGACCTCCGCGCCCTCTGCGGTTAAATCCCCCCGGCTCGGCAGCCAAAACAATGAGGTCATGCGGCCGCTTGACTCGCCAGAACACCAGTGCTATTATACCTGCATGGAAGGCTCCAGGAGCCAACAGTCCCAGGAACGGCAAAGATAGTAGTGGAACGACATGAAACGATTTGGAACAGAATTCGGCGAAGACCTCTCCTATAGGCCGCTCAAGCCCTCGCCGCTGCACAATGCAGCCCTCCCTTGACGCTGGCCGGGGGGCTATATATATTTCGGCAGGCTAACGACACACGGGGACGACTATGGCTGCCTACATAGTGCGACGGATATTCCTGTCGCTGTTCACAATCTGGGTGATCTCGATGCTGACCTTCTTCATCATTGAGCTGCCGCCCGGCGACCAGGTGGACAGATTCAAGGAGATAACCGAGAGCAGGCGCCAGATCCCGGACCCCGAGAAGATAGACCTGCTGCGAAGCTACCTCGGCCTCGATCAGCCCCAGTACGTCCGCTACGCGAAGTGGATGTGGAACCTGATGCAGGGCGACCTGGGGCTGTCGTTCCAGTACCGCCAGGAGGTCGACCTGCCGGTCAAACAGCTGTTGGAGGACCGGTTGTGGCTCACGATCGTGCTGACCGGGTTTACGGTCCTCGTGACGTGGACCTTGCTATCCCTGTGGGGATATACTCGGCCATCCGCCAGCACTCGGTGGGCGACTACGTCTTCACGTTCCTCGGCTTCAGCGGGCTCGCCGTGCCCGACTTCCTGCTCGGGCTGGTGCTGATGTACATCGCGTTCGCCTACTTCGACCAGAGCGTCGGCGGACTCAACTCGGCGGACTACGCGAATACGCCATGGAACTTCGCCCGGTTCCGCGACCTGCTGGACCACCTGTGGGTGCCCGCCATAGTCCTGGGCACGTCGGGCACGGCGGGGCTGATTCGCGTTATGCGCAACAACCTGCTCGACGAGCTGGGCAAGCCCTACGTGGTCACCGCGCGGGCCAAGGGCCTGCGGCCCATGCGGGCCATCCTCAAGTACCCCGTCCGCGTGGCCATCAACCCCCTCATCAGCACCGTCGGCTACCTGCTGCCGTCCCTCGTGAGCGGCAGCATCATCGTCTCCGTCGTCCTGAGCCTCCCCACGCTGGGGCCCCTCCTGCTCGAAGCGATCATCACCGAGGACGTCTTCCTGGCCGGCTTCATCATACTAATGGCCGGAACGCTGACCGTCGTCGGCACCCTTATCTCGGACATCCTGCTGGCCGTCGTGGACCCGCGAATCAAGTACACAGCTGAGTAGGGATTGGCGAGGCGCGGGCCCATATATGTTGCGCGCAATCTAGACTCGCGGGGAAGCGGCCATGCCTGCCTACATAGTCCGACGAGTCTTCCTGTCGATATTCACGATCTGGGTGATCTCGGTCCTGGCGTTCGTCATTATCGAGCTGCCGCCCGGGGACCAGGTTGACCGCTTCAAAGAGGTCACCGAGAGCAGGGACGAGGTCCCGGACCCCGAAAAGATGGCCCTCCTGCGAAGCTATCTCGGCCTCGACCAGCCGCAGTACATCCGGTACCTGAAGTGGATGGCCAACCTCGCCCAGGGAGACCTGGGGCGCTCCTTCCAGGTCCACCACGAGGAGATCGAAAAGCCCGTCAAGCACCTCCTGGAGGATCGGCTGTGGCTTACGGTCGTGCTGACCGCCTTCACGGTCATCGTGACGTGGACATTCGCCATTCCTGTGGGGATATACTCGGCCGTCAGGCAGCACTCGGTGGGCGACTACGTCTTCACGTTCCTCGGCTTCAGTGGGCTGGCCGTGCCGGACTTCCTGCTCGGACTGGTGCTGATGTACGTCGCGTTCGCCTACTTCGATCAGAGCGTGGGGGGACTTAACTCAGCCGATTACGCCAACGCTCCCTGGAACTTCGCCCGGTTTCTGGACCTGGTGAACCACATGTGGGTGCCCGCCATCGTGCTCGGCACGTCCGGTACCGCCAGCCTCATTCGCATCATGCGCAACAACCTGCTCGACGAGCTGGGCAAGCCCTACGTGGTCACCGCGAGGGCCAAGGGGCTGCAGCCTCTGCGGGCCATCCTGAAATACCCCGTCCGCGTCGCGATCAACCCCCTGATCAGTACTGTGGGCTACCTGTTGCCATCCCTGGTGAGCGGGAGCATCATCGTGTCGGTTGTACTAAGCCTCCCGACGCTCGGGCCCCTGCTGCTGGAAGCGATCATCACCGAGGACGTATTCCTGGCAGGCTTCATCATCCTCATCGCAGGGATCCTGACGGTGGTAGGGACGCTGATCTCGGACATCCTGCTGGCGGTCGTCGACCCGCGAATCAAGTACACAACTGAGTAGAGATTGGCGACACTCCCCCTCAACGACGATACCGACTACGGGCTCTGTTTCGCCTGCGGACCCCGCAGCCCCTCAGGGCTCCGCCTCAGGTTCGAGCGCGACGGGAACAGGGTCGTCACCTCGTATACCCCCCGAAGCGAGCACCAGGGCTTCCCAGGCTACCTGCACGGCGGCGTGATAACGGCGCTGCTCGACGAGACGATGAGCAGGATATCGCTGCTCGAAGGCCGCTGGACCATGACCGCGCGGCTGGACGTACGCTACCGCAAGCCCATATACGTGGGCCGGCCGGTGCGCGCCTTCGCCGAGAAGAAGAGCGAGCGCCGGGGCGTGGTCGAGGCTGTGGGCTGGGTCGAGCTTCCCGACGGGTCGACGGCCGCGGAGGCCACCGGGACCTTCGTGCCGGTCAGGGACGAGACGCTGGCAGGCATGAGCGAGGGCTACCCGCTGCTCGCCCAAACGTGGATGCGCGGCACGGATTGAAGCTATACTAGGTATGGCCTTCCAAGTTCCTTCTCCCCTGGCGGGAGAAGGTTAGGATGAGGGGGAAGACATTGGTCAGTGTCAAACCTAAGACCGGACTCACGTATGAAGACTACGCTAAGACTTCAGACGACGAGCGCTGGGAGCTTCTGGATGGAGAGCTGGTGATGGTTCCCTCGCCGAATATGCCCCACCAGAGGGTTGCCACGGATCTGGTAAGCCTGCTCAATACGTTCGTGAAGGAGAGAGACTTGGGCAGAGTCTACGCCGCTCCCACCGACGTGGTGCTATCGGACCATAACGTCGTGAAGCCCGACCTGCTGTTCGTATCCAGGGAACGCGAGCACATCATCACCCACGCCAACGTACAGGGCGCGCCGGACCTGGCCGTCGAGATCCGTTCGCCCTCCACGGCCGACCGGGACCTCACGGTGAAACGCAGGCTGTATTCCGAGCACGGCGTCAGGGAGTACTGGCTGGTAGACCCCGACGCTATGACAGTGACGGTCCTGCTGCTAGGCGAGCGTGGCTACGAGGAGACGGGCATCTACCGGGGCGGGCAGTCTTTCGATTCGACCACAGTGGAAGGCTTCAGTGTCAGCCTGGACGACATATTCACGCCATGACCCTAGTCCCAGTTCTGGCTCCTCCTAACACGGCTGGCCTATGACCTCCAACGGAGACTTCCTGGTAGCCACGAGCCTGAGCAAGAGCTTCGACGGGCTCCAGGCCGTCAGTGACGTCTCCTTCTCGATAGGACGCCAGGAGATATTCGGCCTGCTGGGTCCCAACGGCGCGGGCAAGACCACCACCATCCGGATGCTTGCCACAGTGCTGGACCCCGATTCCGGAGAGATAGAGATCGGGTCATACTCGGTCCGGGAGCAGGCCTCGGAAGTGCGGGACCTCATCGGCGTCTGCCCGCAGGACCTCGCCCTCTACGAAGAGCTGTCCGCAATGGACAACCTGGTCTTCTTCGGCCGCATGGCAGGCCTCGGCAGGCGTGAGGCGAAGGACGCGGCTGTCACCAACCTGGAGCTGGTCGGGCTTACGGACAGGGCTTCCGACGCCGTCAGGAAATTCTCAGGCGGAATGAAGCGCCGCGTCAACATCGCGGTTGCGCTGATGAGCAGGCCGAAGCTGCTGTTCCTCGACGAGCCGACCGTCGGCATAGACCCCCAGTCCCGCAACCACATCTTCGACACCGTCTTGAACCTGCGGGAAGAGGGAATGACCGTACTGTACACCACCCACTACATGGAGGAGGCGGACCGCCTGTGCGACCGCATCGGCATAATCGACGCCGGCAAGATGATCGCCCTCGGGACCCCGGCCGAGCTCAAGTCCAGCATAGGCAGGGAGGGTGACGTGACGCTGGAGGAGGTATTCCTCAGCATGACGGGCCGCAGCCTCCGAGACTAGATGCTCCGCCCTCTCCTCATAGCGTCCATCGAGCTCAAGCGCTACTACTCGGACAAGGCCGAGATGGCCTTCAGCATCGCGCTGCCGGTAGTGATGTTCGCCCTGATGTACGGCGCGTTCGGGGGAGACCCCTCGGTGAGCGTGGCCGCCCACGTCGTGAACCTCGATGACGGCCCTGTGTCGGAAGAGCTGCTGGAACGGCTGGACAACGTTGAAGGCGTAAGGGTGGTGCACTACGACAGTGCCGAGGCCGATTCGGCCCTGGACAGGTCGGCCATACTCACGGCATTCGTGATCCCGGAAGGCTTTTCGAGCGACCTGCAGAACGGCAGGCCTGCCCAGATCACGATGAAGCGCCGGGGTCATGGCGGCGATGAGGGCCAGATAGCGTCGGCAATCGTCATGGGCGTAGCGCAGGATGTCGCGGGCGGCCTTGCCGTGCGAAGCATAGCCCTGTCCTTGATCGGTGACAGCCCCGACGCCGGCCGGATCGACGAGGCCGCCGCCCGGCAGTCCGCTGGACCGGCCGTCATCGTCGAGGAGCAGGCCGGGGAAGAGAGCTACAACCCAACGGTTGGCATAGTGGCTGGCGTGCTGACAATGTTCATGATGTTCGCCGTGTCGCTCAACGCCCAGGCCCTCGTAGTGGAGAGGTCGAGCGGCACGCTAGAGCGCCTGATGACGAGCCGGCTCTCCGTCAACCAGCTGTTCGTGGGCAAGTTCCTGGCCTCGTCGCTCAGGGGCGCGGTCCAGGCGTTCGTGCTGCTGCTGCTCGGATTCGTGGTGATGCGCATAGCGGGGCCCGTGGACCTGCTGCAGGCGTTCGCCTACGCGGTGCTGTTCGGGGCTGCAGTGAGCGCAATCGGGCTGGTCATCGCTGGACTGGCCAGGACGCGGGACCAGGCCATATGGAGCGCGGTCTTCTTCACGATGCTGATGACCACGTTCAGCGGCACCTTCGTGCCCTTCGAGGGCGGGATCATGGAAATAGTCAGCCGCTTCACCCTGAACCGCCACGCCTACGAAGCCCTGCGGGAAATACTCGCCGGCTCGGGAGGGTTCTCGGAGCAGGGGCTGGGAATAGCGATCATGGCCGCAGTGGTCGTGCTCGGGCTCGCCGCGGCCCGCGCGGTGTTCAGGACCTACTAGCGTGGCTACGGTCCTCCACCAGGCGCTGCTGATAGCAGCCAAGGACTCCAGGATATTCCTGCGAGACCGCTTCGCCCTCGCTTTTTCCTTCCTGTTCCCCCTCATGTTCGTCGCAGGCTTCTCGCTGGCCCTGGGCGACATAGGCGGTGAGGATGATGAGCTCGTGATGTTCGTCTCCACCCAGGAGGAGCAGGGCGCAGCCGGTCTCAGCTGGACCCTGATTGATGGGATCACCGCGGACGACCGGGCGTCAGTCAGGTACCTGGAGTACGACGAGGCGAAGCGGCAGGTGGATAGTGGCGAGATCGATGGCTTCGTGCTGTTCCCGGCGGACTTTTCGGCCCGGCTGCTGGGCGATCCGCCGGCTTCGGTCGAAGTCGTGATCGGCGACGCCTCGGCGGGAGGCCAGGCCGCCCTCAGGGCCCTTGCGGACTCCATGGCCTCCGGCATCGGCCGCGCGGTGGCGGTGATGTCCGTCGTAGGCGAGGTTGGAGGGCCGCAGGCCCTGGCGGCCGTCGACCCGTCCGAGCTGGCCGCCGCCCCGGGGCTCGTGGAGCTCGTCCCGGAGCAGGTTGGAAGTATCGAGCCCAAGGCAGCGTCCAACTTCACGCTGCCCGGCTATCTCACCATGTTCGTCTTCTTCGCAGCAGCATTGAGCGCGGAGGCCATAGTCAGGGAGCGGCGGAACCACACGCTGGAACGGCTGATGTCCAACGGGGCTCGCCGGGAGTCGGTCGTCCTGGGCAAGTTCCTGTCGGCGCTCTACAAGGGCCTTCTGCAGGTGTTGGTGCTCTGGGTTGTAGGGATATTCGTCTTCAGCATCGACCTGGGAATATCGCCGGCCGCCGTGGTCCTCATATCGGTACTCATGGTGCTGGCCTCGTCCGCATTTGGAGTGATGCTGGCCTCGGTGATCAGAACTGAGAATGCAGCATCGGGACTGGGGGTGCTGGTGTCGCTGGGCCTGGCGCCACTGGGGGGCTGCTGGTGGCCCCTGTTCATCACGCCCCAGTGGATGCAGTCCCTGGCCAAGCTGACACCCCACGGGTGGGCAAACACTGCCTTCAACAAGCTGATGCTGTTCGGGGCCGAATTCGGCGACGTATCCCTCGAGATGGGCATGCTGGCCCTCTTCGCCGCCGCCTTCCTGGCCGTAACCCTCTGGCGCTTCAGGCTATCGATAGACTGAGGGCGGCCATCTAAGCCCGCGTAAGCGCATGGGTTGGCCGGGAGCCTGCAGGGTGAGGGAGTGCCGCATCAAGGTCGGCGGATTCTGACGCGCTTTGAATCGACGACGACCACGCAGCCAACGAGAGCCTCCATGTCCGTGCGCCGCACGAATGCTTCCACAAACTCATTTACGCTAGTGGCCCCAAGGCTTCGCGGTCGGAATAGGACGACTCCTGGATGCGTCCCAGGTACGTACTTTCGCAGGTCTGCGAACTCAACGTCGAGGGTCAGTAGGACTCGGGACTCGCTCCTGGCCGCCTCTGCTACGACCGTGTCAGGCTTGGAGAGCAGGCCTTCATCTGCAGCCGTCATCACATCATGCCCAAGGGAGATAAGGGCCGGTTTGAGATGACGAGACAGGTTCTCGTCGAGCTTGAACCTCACCCGGCGGCGGGCACCTTCCAGACGTTTTCCCTGGTGAGTTCAGCCGCGTATGCTACGGCAGCCCTGATGTCGTCGGTAGTTAGGCTCGGGTAGTGATCGATGATCTGTTCCGGCGAGAGCCCCTCCGCCAGCGAATCCAGGAGGATAGAGACGTAGATGCGTGTTCCCCTGATGCAGGGCTGCCCTCCACCGACACTCGAGTCGACGCTAACTCTGTTGAGGAGTTCAGTAGGCGTCATTTCGCAGACTCCGTCCGGATAGTCGATGTCGTTGGATTATAGCAGCAGTCTCCACATAGCCGGCGGCAAGGAGATTACCAGGGCTCTTCTACGAGAAGAAGACACGGGCCGCCGTGTCGTGCATGATGCTCTGGCGGTCGGAATCTGAGAGCCCCAGCCGGTCACGCACGAGCCTGACGGAGTCCGAGTAGCTCTCGGACACCACCTGGTAGGGAGAGTCGCTGCCCCACATCACGCGGTCCGGCCCGAACGCGTCGATCACGCGCCCGATCATCGGCACCAGGTCGTCGTGCGGCGGGCTCTTTGCCCCCAGCGAGTGGAGCCGGGAGACCTTGACGTGGACGTTGCGGTGGCGCGCGAGGGCGCACAGCCTGCCGATCTCGTCGTCGTCGATGGGGTTCAGCTCGCCTATGCGCGACATGTGGTCGACCACGACCGTGGTCTCGGGGTGCTCGCCGCACATGCGGTCGAGGTCCGGAACGCCGTCGGGGTGGGTGAGGGGACAGATCGCCTGGCCGGTTTGCCGCGCGGCCTCGAACATGGCCTTGTAGCCGGGGTTGTCGAGCCAGCCGTCCCCCCCGCCGGGCTGGGCGACTATGCGGAAGCCCATCACGCCGCGCTCCTTTAGCCCGGCCATGGTTCTGCCGACGTGCGGGTCGCTATGGTCGACCGCCGCGACGATGCCGAACACGCCCGGGTACCGCGCCGCTGTGTCGAGCATGTAGGAGTTGTCGACGCCGTAGATGGCCTGGACGAGCACTATGCGGCTTACGTCGAAGGGCCTGCAGTGGCGAAAGAGCCACTCCGCCGTGAATTCCTTCGGCTCGAGGGTCGAAACGTCAAAGCCCGGAGCAGGATACCTGCCGGTGTCCTGCGTCCAGACGTGGACGTGAGAGTCGATCCAGGTCAATGGACTTGTTCGGCTAGTTCTTGAAGAAGTCGAACTTCTCGAAGTGGCCGTTGACTATCGGCGCGGCCTCCATGCCGAACCAGTCTTCGATGATCGACGTGTAGGTGATCCTGAAGTCGTTGTTGAAGTGGAGGTCGCCCTCGAGCTGGTCCTGCGGCGCGAGGGACGGGTACTCGCCGTAGAGGCCGCCCTTGACCGAATTCCCGATCAGGAAGGCCACACCGCCCGAGCCGTGGTCGGTGCCAGACCCGTTGTCCTTGATCCGCCTGCCGAACTCGGTGAAGACGAGCATGACGGTGTCGTCCTCGTAGCCATGCTCCTCCACGTCGTCCACGAAATCGCCGATGGCCGGCGCCAGGTCTCCCCAGAGCTGGCCATGGGTGATCAGCTCGCCCGAATGCGTGTCGTAGCCGCCGTGGGTCGTGTAGTAGATGCGCGCTCCGAGATCGGCGAACATCACCTGGGCTGCGCTCTTCAGGTCGTTGGCGATCTGGTTGTCGGCGTACTCCACGTTCGACTTGTACATCTCCGGCGCAGTGCGGAGGATGTCCGCGCCCTTCATGGCGTCGAGGCCCGTCTGACCCAGGAAGTCCAGCACAGCGTCCTTGCCGCGCTCCCCTCCGTACATCATGGCGAACGTCTCGAGGGCGTACTTCCTCAGGGCCTCGTCCTTCATGTCCGGGAACAGGCCGTACGTCTCGAGGTTCCCGACGGACGCCACGGGAACTCCCTTGACGCCAAGAGCGCGGGGGAGACCGCGGCCGAAGTTGATGCCGGTCAGGACGTTCTCGCTCGACGGGTCCATCTCCCTGATCACCCGGCCCAGCCAGCCCTCCTGGCCCACGTCGTCCGGAAGGGCCGTATGCCATATGTCCATCGAGCGGAAGTGGGACCGGTTGGGATTCGGGTACCCGATACCCTGTATGATCGCGACCTTGCCCTCGTCCCAGAGTTCCTTGATGGGCTCGAGGCCGGGCCTGAAGCCCAGCTCGCCGTCGATCTTCAGCACGTCGTCCTCTGGGATGCCGACTGCCGGCCGGAAGTCGCGGTAGTGTCCGTTGTTGTATGGGATGACCGTGTTCAGGGCGTCGTTGCCGCCCCCGAGCTGCACGACGACCAGTTTCCTGCCGTTGTGCCCGTTGCCATTAGTAGATGCCATGACGCCCTCCCAATTTCAGGGTCAGCCGGGGCGCAAACATGCCCCAAATTTACTTGCTGTACACTACAGTAACGTATGTGCTCAGTCAAGGCGCAACACGGCCGGAAACGCCGCTTGGGAAGGCTGCTGGCAGGCGGTCCGGCGGCCCTCTTGTTCTTGACACTCTGGAAGGGCGCTACGTAAGATAGAGTGGCGCCGAGGTAGCTCAGTAGGTAGAGCACAGCACTGAAAATGCTGGTGTCGCCAGTTCGATTCTGGCCCTCGGCACCAGGCGACGTGGTCGTCGCGCAAATGGGCCGTGCGGGAGTAGCTCAGTGGTAGAGCACTTCCTTGCCAAGGAAGATGTCGCGGGTTCAAATCCCGTCTCCCGCTCCAATTACCTCATACCTCACCCGCATACTCGCACGCAATGATAGTCGTCATCGGGGCGGGCGTCGCAGGCTGCGCGACAGCCTACTACCTGGCCCGAGAGGGACTGCCCGTCACCATCGTCGAGCGCGAGTTCCCCGCGTTCGGGGCGTCCGGCTACGCTGTGGGACTCCTCAACCCACTCACGGGCACGGGCGTGCCTGGACCCATGGAGGCGCTGTCCCTCTTCTCCTACCGGACACACCTGGCGCTCTGGGAGGAGCTGGAGGAGCATTCCGGAGTCGACTTCCAGCCTGAGCTGGTGTCCCACCTTGAGTTGATGCTGACGGAAGAGGACGCCGAGGGTGCCGCGGACCTCATGGCCCGATGGGGCAGCGCTCCGGGTTTCTCCGTGCAGTGGCTCGACACCGGCGAGGTCCTGCAGCTAGAACCCCGCGTCAACAGCGGGATTAGTGGGGCCATACTACTCGAGAGCCTGGCGGCGGTGGACAGCCGCAGCTTCATCCTCGCGCTGCTGGAGGGGGCCCGGGCACACGGCGCGGTGCTCGTGAAGGGCGAGGTGACCGGCTTCGACGACTCGCGCGTCACGCTCCACGACCGCGAGATCGGTTGTGATGCGGTGGTCCTGGCCTCAGGCCCCTGGGCTGCCGAAGCGTCGGAGTGGCTGGGATTCGACCTGCCCATCGGGCCGTTGAAGGGCCAGATCGTACATCTGCGGCAGATGACTCCTCCGCTGTGGAAGCACATGGTAGGCCCGGTGCAAGTCGCCTCCAAGAAGGACGGGTTCGTGTGGCTCGCGGCCACCGAGGAGCGCGAAGGCTTCGACAACCGGACAACCCGGGAGGCCCGCGACACTCTGGTCGAGAAGGCAGTGCGAATGGTCCCGTCGCTGGCGGGCCGGCCAGTCGTAGGGCAGACTTCGTGCCTGCGTCCCGTTGCTCCTGACAGGCTCCCGATCATAGGCGGAGTGCCGGGCCGCGACAGCATCTATCTGGCGGCTGCGCTAGAGAAAAAGGGAATCTTAATCGGCCCGTCCGTAGGCCGCGCCATCGCCGATCTGATCGTCAGGGGCGAGAGTCCGGTGCCCATCGAGGATTTCTCACCGGCTCGGTTTCTCTAGACGGACGGAGTTGGTCGTCCGGCCCCGTCTACGACACCGGCGGGCGTTGCTGGGCCCACGGCCTCGCCTCCTCGAACGCGGCTGACGCCGCTATGACGCTTGCCTCGTCGCCGAAGCGCCCGATTACTTGCAGCCCGACCGGCAGCCCGTCCGCCGTGAAGCCGCACGGCAGGCTCGCCGCGGGATGGCCAATCATGTTCACGTTGAAGTTGAAGGGGTTGTAGCCCTCATATTCGTCGACAGTGGATCCTTCGATCTCCGTCGTTGGCTCGCCCGCCGGGAACGCGGCTACTCCGGTAGTCGGGTTGATGAGCAGGTCGAACCGCTCGAACTTGTCCAGGAACTTGGCCCTGATGACGCTCATGCGCCCCAGCGCCTCGGCGTATTCGGCGCCCGTGACCTTCGCACCGGCCTCGATCTTGGCGCGAGTGTACGGCATCAGGTCGTCCGCGCGCTCCTCGTAGTAGTGGCGGAAGCTCCCGTGGATGCCCGCGCACGTCAGGGTCCAGAAGGTCTCGGAGGGCGCATCCAGGCTGATGTCGTATTCCTCGACGGTGCAGCCCAACTCCTCGAAGGCACCCGCTGCCTTCGCTGCCACCGCCTTTACCTCCGAGTCGACCGGGAAGCCGCCGAAGTCCGGGCTCCAGCCGAACCTGACTCCGGAGATGGGCCGGTCGGCGGCGGCAAGGTAGTCGTCGGGCGTCTCCCTCAGGGAAGCGTGGTCGCGGGCATCCCACCCCGCCAGTGCTTGGAGCATGATCGCTGCATCCCGCACGCTCCGGGCAAGCGGGCCGTGCTGGCTGAAGTGGTTGAATCCCGTGCTTGTGCGGCGCGGTACCCTGCCCAGGGTTGGCTTGATGCCGTATACCCCGCAGAAGCTGGACGGCCCCCGGATCGAGCCGCCGCCGTCGCTGCCCTGGGAGATGGCGCACAGTCCGGCGGCAACGGCGGATGCTCCTCCGCCCGTCGAGCCTCCCGGGCTGCGTTCCGTATTCCAGGGATTCCTGCACGGGCCGCCCAGCCGGTTTGTCGTGTCGCCGATCATACCGAACTCCGGCAGGTTCGTCTTGCCAAGCATCACCGCGCCCGCCCCCAGGATACGTTCGACGGGCAGCGAGTCCTCGTCTGGCACGCGGTCCCTGTGGAAGAGTGAACCCATGGTCGTGCGGACTCCCGCGGTGTCCTCGGAGTCCTTGATCGAGACCGGGATGCCGTGGAGCGGCCCCAGCGAGTCGCCTCGCATCACGGCCTCCTCGGCTTCTCGCGCGGCCCGCAGGGCCTCGTCAGCCGTCACCGTGAGGTACGAATTGAGCTGCGGGTCGAGCCGCTCGATCCGGGACAGGTACGTCTCCGTCACCTCGACGGGCGAGACCTGCTTGCTCGTGATTAGCGACCGCAGCTCCAGCGCGCCTGCGAACGCCAGGTCCTCGTTCATGCGGAGTTCCTCGCCCTCTCCGTGAGGGCTCCCGGCGTTAGGCCTGCGTGGTCGCCGTCGAAGACGACCTCGCCGTTCACCATCACCGTCTCGATCCCGCTGGGGTACGCCTGTGGTTCGGCGTCAGTCGTGTTGTCCCGTAGCTCGTCTAAGTCCATCACCACCAGGTCTGCGGCCATGCCGGGCGCGATCGTCCCCCGGCCTCGAATGCCTACCGTTTCGGCTGGCAGCGAGGTCATCTTGCGGACCGCCTCCTCGACGCTCATCAGCCCGCGGTCGAGCGCATACTCGCGGATGAACCTGGGCGCGTAACCGTAGCTCGACCGGTTCATGACCAGGCCGCTCAGGGTGCCCTCCATAGAGGCCACCGCTCCGTCGCTGCCGACGCTGCAGTGCGGGTCCATCAGGAGCTTGTCCAGGTCGTCCTGGGTGGTGAAGATGTGCCGGATGATCACACCGGCGAAGTCCTCGCCGGCATCTCCTGCGAGCTTAAGGATGGTCTCGGTGTGGTCCAGGCCGAGGGACTGTGACGCCTCCTCCAGGGTGTGCTCGACGAGCTCCGGGTGTTCGCTGGAATGGGTGAGGTAGAAATTGTCGAAGCTGCCCAGCCTCAGCAGGAAGTTGGTGGGCCGCTCGACGTAGTCTCTGCAGAGGTCGGCCGTCTTTGGGTCGCGCAGGCGGGCTGCGACCTCGTCCTTGGGCCCCTCGTGCACCCACGGCGGCAGCAGGTCGGTCAGGTGAGCGGGGCCCCATGGGTCTGGGAAGGTGTCGATGCCCACTCGCAACCCTTCGGACCTCGCCCCGGCGATGTTCTCCAGCACCCGATCGAACGCGCCCTCCGGGGCGTAGGGTCTTGGCGCGAGGTGAGAGAACTGCACCGGCAGGCCCGCGCTTCGCCCGATAGTCAGGGCCTCTTCGACGGCCTTCTCGAAGTGGTCTCCCCGGTTGCGGATGTGGCTCGCGTAGCACCCCCCGTGCCTAGCTGCTACCTCCGCCAGCGCTATGAGCTCTGGCTCAGCAGCGTGCTGGCCGGGCGAGTACTCCAGGCCAGTGGCGAAGCCGATTGCGCCTGCGGACATGGCCTCGTCCACGAGCGACCGCATCGTGTCCAGCTCGGCTGAGGATGGGGCGCGGGTCTCGAATCCCATCGCGGCGAGACGCACGGGACCGTGCGCGACCAGCGGCGCGACGTTCATCGACTGGCCTCTCTCGAACAGGGCCTCCAGGTACTCGTCGAAGGTGTTCCAGGCGAGGTCGATACCCCAGTCCTCGTCGTAACCGATCGTGACGATCTTGGCGAGGTCCCGGTCGGGCGCCGGCGCGGGCCCGTGGCCGCAGTTTCCAATCACCAGTGTCGTCAGACCCTGCCGTATGCCGCTCTGGGCCAGCCCGTCCACGTAGATCGGGAAGTCGGCGTGGCTGTGCACGTCTATGAATCCCGGGGACAGGGCCTTCCCCGCGGCGTCTATGACCCGCGCAGCCTCCACTCCGCTCGCATCTCCCACGAGCTCCACGAGTCCCCCATCCACAGCGACATCGCCCACGAATGGCGGGCTGCCGGAGCCGTCAATTACCGATGCGTTTCGGATTGCCAAGTCAATCATTCGCGACCTCTGTCTCTCAAATCACCCTCCAGCGATGGATCGGTATCGCGCTGGAGGGATGGAATCTTGGCTTCAAGCTTCATAGTCCGAAGTAAGCATCGGCATATGCGACGGTTGGCACTGGAAGGAATTCCACCAGGAGGTCTAGATCGCTCCCCTCGGGCTGGAGCCGAGCGGTGGACGCGGAACCAAAGAGATCGAGTCGCTGTACGTTGTATTGGCGGCACAGCTCCTCAAGCCTACTCGTGTCTATAGCGACAGGATTCATCGAGCAACCCTCTGGGCGGCGATCATAGATGCCTGACCTTCATCGGTCGGAGCACAAGGATATGACGCCGACGGCTGGCTATCAAGGGAAATGGCTTGCGTCCTGACGGTTTCGTTCGGCCGTTGCCTAAGGACTGGACGGCCAACTCTATTGTGTGGTGTTGTGACGTGATGTAAAATGCGCCGAAATTCCTGGGGCACCGGTAGGGGGTGAACAGGTATGGGTGATCGCGATCTGGCTCTGGCTGCTCACCTGATGAGGCGGGCTGGATTCGGCGCCTCCCGCGGAGAGCTGGAGACACTGGCGACCCGCCCGTACGACGACGTGGTGGACGACCTGCTCCACCCCGAGCGCTTCCCCGACATCGACACCGACCTCTGCGACCGCTACTACGGCTGGGACAACTACCACGGCCCCGCCGTGGCATGGATGTACCGGATGGCTGTCACGCGTCGTCCTCTCCAGGAGAAGATGGCCCTCTTCTGGCACCATATATTCGCCACGGCCTTCTTCAAGAGCGAGCACGTAGCCACCCTCAACCGCCAGGTGGAGATGTTCCGCAGGTCAGGCATGTCCGATTTGCGCACCATCCTGCTTGAGCTCTCGCGCGACCCGGCCATGATCTACTGGCTGGACAACAACGAGAACGTGAGCGGCGAGCCCAACGAGAACTACGGACGAGAGCTGCTGGAGCTCTTCTCGATGGGTGTCGGAAGCTATACCGAGCTTGACATCAAGAATGCGTCCCGGGCGTTCACCGGCTGGACCTTCGCCCAGCCCATCCCGCTCTACCCCCACGGTCACTACGACTCACACTTCGAGCTCCGCCCCGAAGAGCACGACGATGGGGTCAAGACCTTCCTGGGCGAGACGGGCCGGTTCGACGGCGGCGAGATCGTCGACATCATCGTCCGGCAGCCCGCCACGGCTGTCTTCATAGGGCGCCACCTGTACAACTTCTTCGTCGCCGACGAGCCACAGGTGCCAGCCTGGCCCATCGAGCCGCCGCGCGACCCGGAGGCCATCCGCGTCCTGGTCGCGGCCTACCTGGAGTCGAACGGCGACATGCGTGCCGTGCTGAAGGCGCTGTTCACGTCCGACTTCTTTAAGGAAGCCCAGTTCCAGCGGGTCAAGAGTCCCATGGAGCTGGTGACTGGCGTGATGAACCTCGTCGGCTTCCAGGCGATGCCGGAGCCGGGCATAGGCGTCTACCAGTCGGCCGTCACGGCGATGGGGCAGGAGCTGCTGAACCCGCCCACCGTGGAGGGCTGGCACACAGGCAAGGAGTGGATAGACGGCGGCACGCTGAACGAGCGGGTCAACTTCGCGGTCAACGAGGTGGGCGACGGATCCAAGCCCGGCATCGCTGAGATAGTGGGGCGAGTGTCCGGGCGCGAATCGGAGCTATCGCCCGAAGAGTTCATGATCGTCTGCCTCGACCTGGTGGGCCCGCTGACGGTGGGGGAAGAGACGCGGGAGGCCCTGATGGCCTACGCCGAATCGGAAGGCCCCCTCAGGTTCGAGACGGAAGAGGACGAGAAGGCGAGCGGACGCCGCATAGTCAGGATGGTCCAGCTGATAGTATCGTCGATGGAGTACCAGTTCGGGTAGGGAAGTCCGGCCCCGGGAAGCGGGGACGGGCTCAGTGACACAGGAGGTCCGGGCAATGGCGCGAAACGGTCACAACGGCAAAGACCCCGTATTGGTCATCGTCCAGTTGTCGGGCGGCAACGACTTCATGAACACGCTGATCCCATACACGGCCGGGGTCTATCACGACTCCAGGCCGGTCGTCGGCATTCCCGCGGACAAGGTGCTGCCGATGGATGACGAGTTCGGCTGGCACCCGTCGTCCGCGGCGCTCAAGGACATGTTCGACGACGGCGCCGTTGCGGTCGTGCAGGGCATCGGCTACCCGAACTCGAGCCGGTCGCACTTCAGGGCCATGGACATCTGGCACACGTGCGAGCCCGTCGAGGTCGGCACCGAGGGCTGGCTTGGCCGGGCGACACGTGAGATCGACCCCAGCGGCGAGAACGTCCTGACAACCGTCAACTTCGGGCGAGGACTGCCCAGGGCCCTGGCGGTGCCGGGCGTCCCGATCACGTCCGTCGGCGATCTGGAGAACTACGGACTGATGACCGGCATCGACGACGTGGACCAGCGGAAGGAAGCCCTCGACGTCTTCAAGCAGATGTACGCCCCCGCCGTAGGCACCGGGCCGGTGATGGACTACCTGGCCCGCACCGGCCTCGACGTGCTGAAGGGCGCCGACCAGCTCAAGATGGCGCCTGCCATGTACAAGTCTGACGTGGAGTACGGAGACAACGCCATCGCCCAGAGCCTTCGCGACGTGGCACGGGTACACCTGGCAGGGCTGGGCACCCGCATCTTCTATACGAACCACGGCGGGTACGACACCCACGCCAACGAGGTGCCCACGCACCCGCAGCTTCTTAGCGACCTGTCCGGGGCGATCTCGGACTTCTTCGACGACCTTAGGGCCCACGACGCCTCGGACAACGTGGTGATGCTGGTGTTCACGGAGTTCGGCCGGCGCATCAAGGACAACGCCAGCGGGACAGACCACGGCACCGGCGGAGGCGCATTCATCATCGGCGATCCTGTGAAGGGCGGGCTCTACAGCGAGTATCCGTCGCTGGACCCGAAGACGTGGGCCAACGGCGAGGACCTGGCGCACACCATCGACTTCCGGGGCATCTACGGCACCATTCTCGAGCAGTGGCTCGGCATCGATCCCACGGACATAGTTGGCGGCCAGTTCGAGCAGATCAGCCCCTTCGTCGCGGCGAACTAAAGGCGCACGGGACCATGGCCAGACCATACGCCCTGCTCAGGGCCGGCTTCCCATATCTCAAGACGGTGAGCATGCGCCGTGTCATCGACTTCCCGGTCGACGTGGCCGTCACGAGCGACATGAGGGTCCTGTCCCTTTGCCGCTTCGAGGGCGCCGGCGGCGTGGCCAAGATCGCCCGGGTAGCCTGGGACGACGACGCCAACTTGGGCGACATCGGCACGATGGGCACGGGCGAAGGTCAGTTGATGTGGCCGGCCCAGATGCTTCTCGACCGCGACGAGAACATTGTAGTTTCCGACGAGGCACTGCACCGCATCACCTTCATGACCACCGAGGGCGACTTCGTCGGCATGTGGGGCGAGCACGGCAGCGACGACGGACAGCTCGACCGGCCGTCAGGCATAGCCTTCGACGCGGATGAGAACCTCTACGTCGTCGACACGATGAACCACCGAGTTCAGAAGTTCACCAAGGACGGCAAATTCATCCTGAAGTGGGGCGGCTTCGGAGACGGGCCCGGCCAGTTCAACATGCCGTGGGGCATCGACGTGGACGAGCTGGGAGATGTCTACGTCTCAGACTGGCGCAACGACAGGGTCCAGAAGTTCACCGCAGACGGGCGCTTCCTGTTCGAGACTGGAGGATCAGGCTCAGGCGACGGTGAGTTGAACAGGCCGGCCGGGCTCTGTGTCGACGGCGACGGGGACATCTACGTCGCGGACTCGGAGAACGACCGCGTGGTGCTGTTCAATCCCGAGGGACGGTACATCGAGGCGTTCATCGGCGACGCCACGCTGTCGATATCCGGCAGGGCGTACCTGCTCGCCAACGCCAAGCCCCTCAGGCTGCGCGACATGGCAAACATCGAGCCGCAGAAACGCCTTCGCAGCCCCAGGTCCGTGCGGGTGGACTCCCAGGGGCGCATGTTCATCCCCGACTACGGCTCCTTCCGCGTGCAGGTTTACCAGAAGGACGCCGTGCCGCTCTCCGAGGAGGAAGTCATAGAGATGCCCAGGTCGCCCACCCTGCAGGTAACCTAGGAGCGTGAAGCCGGGTTGAGAGGCCCGCACGGCCCAAACAGATTGACACCTTCAGATAGGCGCTGGTAGACTCGGCATACCTTGACGGACACAGCGATGTACACGTTCAGCTGCGCTTGTATCAAAGGCCACTTAGGGGCCGGCGCAGACGCCGGATGAGTCAGCCGCGCCCCGCTCACGTCCGAGCGGGGCGTTATTCATAGGGGCAAACCCCAACGAGGGACAACATGAGTGACAACGGTTGGAAGCCGCGCAACCAGAGCATCATCGAGATTCTCCCCGAGGAGATCGACGACTTCGAGGCGCAGGTCAAGCTGTTCCAGTCCGGTCAGTGGGACGAGACTGAGTTCCAGGCCTTCCGCCTGAAGCAGGGGATATACGGCCAGCGCCAGCCCGACGCCCAGATGGTGAGGGTGAAGGTACCGTTCGGCGGGCTGTCGGCCGCCCAGATGGACGCGCTGGGGGTGGTGTCGGCCAAGTACGCGCCCCTGAACAAGGGCCACGTCACGACGCGCGAGAACGTCCAGTTCCACCACGTGAAGCTGGCCGACACGCCGGACTTCATGCGCCTCATCGGCGACGAGGGCCTGTCGACCCGCGAGGCGTGCGGCAACACCGTTCGCAATGTCACGGGCTGCCCGCTGGCGGGTGTATGCGCCGACGAGCCCTTCGACGTGACGCCGTACGCGGCCGCCTACTCGCGCTACTTCGTCAGGCACCCCTACACCCAGGCCCTGCCGCGCAAGTGGAAGACGGCCTTCTCCGGCTGCGAGAAGGACTGCGCCATCACCGCGATCCACGACATGGGCTTCATCCCCAAGGTCAGGGGAGGCGAGAAGGGCTTCCAGCTACTCATCGGAGGCGGCACTTCGATAATGCCGCGCATCGCCGACACCCTGTACGACTTCGTGACCGTCGACGAGTTCCTGAAGGTGACCGAGGCAGCGATCAGGATATTCCACAGGTCGGACGAGCTCCGCAAGAATCGCATGAAGGCGCGGATCAAGTTCCTGATAGACCGCATCGGCATCGACGACTTCAGGAAGATGGTCGAAGAGGAGCTGCAGGAGGAGTGGGCGCAGAAGTCCTTCGACCCGACGCCCCTGCTGTTCATCGAGAACGAGGAGAAGGACGCGCCCGTCGCTCCGCCTGGCGGCTACTCGCGCAACGGGCACTCGCCCGAGTTCGACCACTGGGTCGAGACGAACGTGGAGGACCAGAAGCAGGGCGGCTACAAGGTCGTCCACATCAAACTCCCCCTCGGCGACCTCCAGGCCGAGCAGTGGCACGAGCTTGCGGACATGTCCCGCAAGTACGCGGGCGGGCGGTCCCGCATCACCCATCAGCAAAACATGGCCTTCAGGTGGGTGCCCGAGGGCGCCCTGTACGAGGTCTGGCAGGAGCTGGGCCGCCTTGGGCTGAGCAAGTCGGGTGTGAACGAGATAACCGACGTGGTCTCATGCCCGGGGACGGACAGCTGCAAGCTCGGAATCACCTCGTCGATGGGCCTCGGGCGCGCCATGCGCGAGTCCATTGAGGATATGGGGGTCACCGACCCGCTCGTTAAGCAGATGCACGTCAAGATGAGCGGCTGCCCGAACGGCTGCGGCCAGCACCACGTGGCGGACATCGGATTCCACGGCGCTGCCACCAAGGCGCCGGGCGGCCAGGTCCCTGCCTACGAGCTGTTCCTCGGCGGCAGCTACGCCCCCGGGGACTCCCGCATAGGGCTCCGCGTCAGGGGCCGAATCCCCGCCAAGAGGACGCCCGACGCGCTCAAGCGGATCATCGGCTTCTACGAGGAGAACCGCAACGACGGCGAGCTCTTCAGGGACTTCGTCGTGCGGGTCACGCCCAAGGCGTTCGCGCCCCTGGTCGAGGAGTTCAAGGAGACGCGGGAGCTAAATCGCGAGTCCATCGACGTCTACATGGACTGGGACAAGACGATCATCTACAAGATGGAGCGCGGCGAAGGGGAGTGCTCTATCTAGGGTCGTAGTTGACCAGGGGACTGAAAGCTGCGGGGCGGAGTCCGCCCCGGTTACCGGTTGCGGCGCTTCAGCCGTTCCCAGAGGCTCTCGTCCCCGTCGTCGATGGGCTGGCCGCGCCACCGCTTCTCGACCTTGCGAGGGCGGATGAAGAACATCGCGTAGCCCACGATGAAGAGGATGAGCCCGCCCCAGGCCAGGGGAGCCCAGATGCCTGCGGGAGCCAGCGAGGGCATCAGCAGGCCCAGCAGCAGCACGACGCCGGCAACGAGCATGACCCTGCCGGGTGTGATAGACCAGGTGCCGCCGCCTAGCAGCTTGGAGATGTAGGCGCCCAGGAGGCTGAGGAAGCTACGGCGGCGCCGTACGGGCCCTGGACCCACTTCCCCGACCTGCTTCAGGATCTCCTCGATCTCGTCCTCGTAGCGTTGAGGCATCCCGTTCTCCCCCGGGACTCGGTCCCTCGAGGGCCTACCCTATACTTAGATGCTAGTTGTGTGGCAGTAGCCGTGTCAAGGCGGGAGAGGCGAGCCTGTACTCGGGTTGAAGCTGGACGTCAGTAGAGCTGAGCGGGTGATTTCGAATCGAAGAAACGTGCTACAATTCCCCGCCGGTAGACGAGAGACATCCCAGCCTGTCCGGCACTAAGGAGAACGGCATTGGACGGTAATCGAGTCATAGCAAAGATTCTGAAGATGGAGGGTGTGGAGTGGATGACGGCCTATCCACACCAGGACCTGATAGAGGAGGCTGCGAAGGAGGGCATCCGCCCGATCATATGCCGCCAGGAGCGGGCCGGCGTCAACATGGCGGACGGCTACAGCCGCATCCACAACGGCAAGAAGATCGGCGTGTTCACCATGCAGCGCGGCCCGGGGGCCGAGAACGCCTTTGGAGGCGTAGCCCAGGGCTACGCCGATTCGGTGCCGTTCCTGCTCCTGCCCGGCGGCGCCGAGCGTAGCAGGATCGGGGTCCATCCGGGGTTCGACTCCATCGACCACTACAAGGGGATCACCAAGTGGACCGGTCACATCAACCTGGTCGAGCGCATCCCTGAGATGATGGCCCGCGCCTTCAGCCTCATGAAGCACGGCCGCCGCGGCCCGGTGCTCCTCGAGATACCCGCCGACGTCGGCGGCGAGGAGTACCCCGGCGACGAGGTCCCGTACAGGCCGGTCCGCGAGCACAAGTCTGGCGCAGACCCGGACGACGTACGAGACCTGGTGGCGGCAATGCTCGCCGCAAAGGCTCCGTGCATCAACGCGGGGCAGGGGGTGCTGTACGCAGAGGCCACCAACGAGCTTGTGGAGTTCGCCGAGCTCACGAACATCCCGGTGCTGACCACACTCGCGGGCAAGAGCGCGTTCCCGGAGAACCACCGCCTCGCCCTTGGCCCGGGTTCCCACAGCGCGACGCTGATGGTCGACTACTACCTGAAGAAGACCGACTTCGTGCTGGGCATGGGGACGAGCCTGACGATGTCGACGTTCAACGCGCCGATGCCGGCGGGAGTGACCATAGCCCACTCGACGAACTGCGCCGAGGACGTGAACAAGGACTACCGCGTCGCCCTGGGAGCCGTCGGAGACGCCAAGGTCGTCCTCAGGCAGATGATCGACGAGGTCAAGCGCCAGGTCGGGGAGCACGGCCGGGGCGACGTGGACGGGGTGGTGGACGAGATCGCCCGCGTCAGGGTCGAGTTCGAGAAGGAGTGGGGCCCGAGACTCAGGTCCGACGAGGTGCCCCTGAGCCCCTACAGGGTGATAACCGAGCTGGCGGCCAACGTCGACGCGGCGAACGCTATAGTCACCCACGACTCGGGCTACCCGCGGGAGCAGCTCGTTCCGTTCTGGCAGACGGTTACGCCGCGCGGGTATATCGGCTGGGGCAAGTCCACCCAGCTCGGGTACGGCCTGGGCCTCGCCCTCGGCGCGAAGCTAGCCGCCCCTGAGAAGACTGTAGTCAATATCATGGGCGACGCCGCATTCGGAATGGCGGGACTGGACATCGAGACGGCGGCGCGCAGCGAGATTGGCACGCTGACCATCGTTCTCAACAACAGCGTTATGACCAACTACTCCCACCACATGCCCTTCGCGACCGAGCAGTACGGCAGCAACAGCTTCTCCGGCGAGTACGCCAAGGTCTCCGAGGGCCTCGGTGCCTACAGCGAGGTGGTGAAGACGCCCGACGAGATAGGCCCGTCGATCCGACGCGGCCTTTCCGCGACCGAGAAGGGCCAGCCGGCGGTGCTGGAGATGATCACCAAGGAGGAGCTGGACGTTCCCAAGTTCTGGTAGACCGGAGTCTCTTACCCCTTCTCCCCTTGCGGGAGAAGGTTGGGATGAGGGGATGCCGCCGCTAGGGTGCATCGGCCAGAGTCTTAACAACCCTGAACAGCTAATGTGTGATCGGACTCGATTGACATTGCGATAGCGTGCAACTAGGTTATGGCGGGCTTCGCGCCCGTGAACTCCAGGAAAGAGGAAAGAAATGGGTCAACGGAAATATCGTGTCGGGATAATCGGACTGAGCGGAATAACGTCGGGAGCCCCGCAGCCCCCCGGTCCCCGGGCCGCATGGCAGGGGCCGAAGGTCGGTCCCCCGTTCGGGCGGGAGATCATCATCTCTCACGCCGCCTGCCTTGCTCTCATGGACAACGTGGAGCTCGTTGGGTACTGCGACATCGTGCCGGAGATGCGCAGCAGGTTCACAGAGACGTGGGGCTCGACGTGGCCCGAGGCCAAGGCCTACGACGACTACAAGAAGATGCTCGCCGAGGCCGACCTGGACATCCTGACCGTCGGCACAGGGGACAACCGGCACGGCGACATGGTCGTCGACGGCGCCAACTCTGGCGTGAAGGCGATCCTGTGCGAGAAGCCGCTGGCCACGACGATGGAAGACGCGAACCGCATGATACAGGCATGCGAGGACAACGACGTCCCGCTGAGCGTCGGCCACACGAGAGCCTGGGACCCCATCTACCACAAGATCAGGGACACGATCCGAGGCGGCGCGATAGGCCCCCTGGCATCCATCATCGCGATCCAGGGCGGCGCTCGTGCGATGATGTTCCGCAACGGGACGCACATCCTGCACGGCGTCACCTTCTTCGCGGATGCTGACCCGACGCACGTCAGCGGGGTGCTCGAAGAGGGCTTCGAGCACTGGACGGAGTACAAGGGCGACGGCGGCAAGAAGCCCGAGAACGACCCTGCCGTGAGCGGGATGATCTTCTTCGAGAACGGCGTGCGCGCCATGTACCAGTGCAACAAGCAGACGTACGGCAGCTCAACGCTCGTTCTCTCGGGCCCCGAGGGCGAAATCTCATTCGCGCTCAACGGCGGCTATGGCACCCTCACGAAGGAGACCGAGGACGGCACTGAAGTGGTCCAGATGATCAAGCCGATCGGGCTTGTCAGCAGCTACCAGTCGATGGGCTACGTGGCCGCTTACGAGGAGCTCATCGCCCTGGCGGAGGCTGGCGGCAAGGGCCGAAGCGTCGGTTCGGGTCAGGACGCCCGCAGGGTCGTCCAGATCATGACGGGCATGCTGAAGTCGCAACAGGCCGGCAATAGCCTCGTCGAGGTCCCGCAGTAGAAGAATCCAGTAGACCCGGGCACTACGTAAAGGAGCTTGTATGACCAGGAAGACTTTGAAGGCGGCGATGGTCGGCCTGCGCCATGGCCACATGGGCAGCATCGGGCCGGAGAAGCCCGGCTACATCCAGACGTTCAAGAGGCTGGACGACGTGGAGGTCGTCGCGTACTTCGAGGACGCCGAGCCGGAGCGCCTTGAGCCCGCGCGGACCGAGGACCCCAACGCCAGCCTCCACACGAACCTGGACGACCTGGTCGCCAACGCGGACTTCGACGTGGCGATGGTGGGCCTGCCGGCGAACGAGGTGCCCGCCGCCGGTACCAAGCTTGCGGAAGCCGGCAAGCACTTCTACATGGAGAAGCAGTTCTCGCGCCGCGCTCCGGAGCTCGTGGAGCTCGCCCGCGTCGCCAGGCGCAACGGGGTGAAGGTCTTCCCGGGGTACCCGTGGCGCTTCCATCCCGCCATGAAGGAGTTGAGGGGCATTATCGACGGGGGGCTCTTGGGCAAGCCTCTGTCCATCGAGACCAGGCTGGTTACCGGCCAGGTGCGCCCTGGAAGCCGCGACCCCGGGCAGTTCTCCTACCGAAACGAGACCCAGGGCGGCGGCATTCTGCACCACCTTGGAGGCCACCATCTCGAGGCCATGCGGTACGTGATGGGCTGCGAGGTGAAGGCCGTTCAGGCGATCGTCGGCCGCCCGGTCGGGTACATCGAGGAGCCGCTCGAGGACGTTGCAGCGGTGGCCATGGAGTACGAGAATGGCGCCCTGGGCACCATGCACGACGGGTACGTGCTGCCCGCGGGACTGCCCGCCCCGGAGGGGTTCCTGATGTATCACGGCATGGAGGGCTGGGCCGAGTGGAACCCCTTCTCATCCTTTGGCCTGACGGTCGCAAGCACCTCGCCTGATTGGAAGGGCGCTCCAAAGCGGACCTTCGACTACGAGCCTGTTCCATACGTCGGTTACGGCGAGCACGACTGGTTCCTCCACTACATCACCGACTTTATGGACGACATCCGGGAGGACCGCACCCCGGCCCTGGAGATAGAGGATGCGGTCGCCGTGACCAAGACTGTCGACGCGGTCTACGAGTCGTCCCGTACGGGGCGTCGCGTGGAGATCGACTACTCGATCTGACCCGCAGGCCCACTGGATTGGCCCGGAAGCCCACAGGTGGAGACCGTTGCTGGTGAGTAGCCGGAAGCGCGGCCTGGCGATGCACGTCGGTGCTATCTTGCTTGCCCTCGTCTTGGTGGGTGCGGGCATTGGATGTTGGAACAGCGGACCGGCTGAGGTGGTCCCAGCTACCCCGCGTGCGTTTCCCACTCCTACCCCCATCCCCATTCCACCTACGCCTACGCCCGTGAGACTCGTCCCCGCCAGCCGTGAGGCGACCGCCGACGTGGGCGTTGGGGGAGGGTACACGGTGCTGCTGCCCGACGGCAGGCCCCACACGACGGCGAACGTACGGGTGGACGACCTGTACGGGGATGGCAGCCTCCAGGTGTTCGCCACCGAGCCCCTGTCCGGTCGAGTCATGTGGCTCCGCGGACTGGACGACGTAGTGGAGCTCAGCGAAGGGCTTATCCAGCCCGTCAGGGTGCACGCTGCCGACGTCGACGGGGACTCGCACCGGGACCTCCTGGTCGCCGACATCGGGCTCCTGGGCCCCACCAATCGTGACGTGGGGCGGGTGGTGCTGCTCAAGAACGACGGCAAGTTCGAATTCGAGGTGATCGTGCTGCTGGAGGGCGTTGGGCGCGTCGCCTGCGCCGAGGCCGCCGACTTCGACGC
The DNA here is from genome assembly GCA_965204975.1 of Dehalococcoidia bacterium. Taxonomy (GTDB): domain Bacteria; phylum Chloroflexota; class Dehalococcoidia; order Lucifugimonadales; family CAJWER01. The sequence continues at coordinate 1,233,735 of OZ242024.1, read as the reverse complement.
CGACGGCGACCTGGACATCGCCGTCTGCGTATTCGGACACTTGGACGGAAAGGTGGTCTGGCTGGAGCAGACCGGGGAGCTGGAATTCGTCGAGCATGTCCTCGACGACCGGCCGGGGGCGATACACGCCTATCCCTTCGACGCCGATGCCGACGGCGATCTCGACATTGCCGTTGCCCTGTCCCAGGAGTCCGAGGAAGTGCTGCTGTTCCGCAACGACGGAACGGGAGAATTCACTCGGGAGGTGATATTCGCGGCGGACGTGATGTACTATGGTCTCTCGGGAATCGAGCTCGCGGACCTGGATATGGATGGCGATACGGACATTCTGTACACGAACGGCGATACGCTGGACCGCGCAGACCATGAGATCCTGCCCAACAACTTCTACGGTCTTGCATGGCTGGAGAACGATGGGACCGGGACGTTCACGAGCCACGAGCTGACCAGGTACTGGGGGGCGTACGCCGTCAAGGCGGCCGATCTCGACGGCGACTCCGACATGGACCTGGTGCTATCGGGAGTGCAGCTTCCCAACATGTACCCCCAGGACGAGGTACAGAACCTGATCTGGCTCGAGAACGATGGCGACCAGAACTTCGCCAGGCGTATACCCAGTGTCGACCTCCCTCCATTCATGATCACGCTGGACGTGGCCGACGTGGACCAGGACGGCATACCCGAGGTCTTCGCGGGCAGCCACAACTACACAGGTCGCAGCGAAGGGCACCGGCTGGTGATATTCAACGTCCCCACGGACGGGGCAGAGTAGTCCCATGACCACGCTGAGGCAGATCGGGCAGCGGCTGCCGCTCATGGGTCGCGTCGGCTTGCCCAGCAGCGCACTGGGCAAGAAGCGCCTTGTGGGGCTCGCGATACTGCTCGTGCTCCTCACCTTCTTCTTCTCGCTCAACCGGTTCCCCAAGCTCGATACGGTCCGCGAGGACCTGGACGTCGTGACGGGCCCCATCGTCCATTGTTTCCAGGGCTTCTGCATTGAGCGGGAGCTCGAGACGACTCTGCTGGAGCGCTGGTGGGACTTTTCGATCACCTACCTCCAGCTGGTCACGGTCGGAATGGTGTTCGCCTTCCTGGTGGCCGGACTCACGGAAGCATTCCTCTTCCCCAAGGGGAGCGGTGTCGGCGTACTGTCCGGCGGGAGCCTCAAGAAGTCCCTCAAGGGCATGGTCCTCGGCCCCGTCATGAACCTGTGCTCGGCCTGCATCGTGCCGGTGTCCGCCGCGTTCCAGAGGCGAGGCGTGGGGATAGAAGCCGGCCTTGCCATCGTCCACGGCTCGTCGACGCTCAATCTCCCTGGTCTCGTCATGGCTGTGCTCGTCTTCACGCCAATGATGGGTGTGACCAGGTTCGTGATGGGCATGACGGCCGTAATCCTGGTTGGGCCACTCGTGGCGATGATCGACCGCCTTACTGCCAGGGGAGTGCCCGCGCCCGCGCCCGATGAGGACCCTCCCGTGGAGGTCGGCCTGGAGCTGGAACCCATAGAGGAGCCGTGGGGCCCGGCTATGAAGGAGGGGTTCACCGAGTGGGGCCGCTCGAGCTTCGGATTCTTGGTGCGCATGGGGCCCATCATGGCGATCGCGGGATTCGCCAGCGGGCTCGCGATACAGTGGGTGAGCCCGGACGTGGTGGCCGAATACCTCGGCAACGACCTCACCGGCATCGCCATAGCGGCCACCTTCGGCATCCTGATCAACGTGCCCTTGCTGTTCGAGATTCCGCTGGTCGCGCTGTTATTGCTGATGGGCATGGGCGAGGCACCCGCGGCGGTCCTCCTGTTCACCGCGGCGGCGGGCGGCCCCGTGACATTCTGGGGCCTGGCCGGAGTCATGTCGAAGCGGGCCATCGCGGCCCTTGCGACGACCACGTGGACGCTGGGTGTGGCCGGTGGCCTGGGCATACTCGCAGTCGGTGCCTTCATCGCCACCGACAGCCTGGTTGGGCTGAACTCCGAGACCGCTGCGGCGGCTGACGAGGGCGTGCGGACCCGCATGACTCGCAGCGTTGTACCGATAGAGGAAACCAGGGCAGATGTCGAGAGCCCTGCAGAGGCGGAGCCGGCTGTCGTGCTGGACAGGCCCGCGTTCGTAGACGTATCCGCGGAAGCGGGCATCGACTTCCTGCACAACGTGCCGGGCACCCTGGTGTTCCCGCTGGGCGGCGGCGTGGTCGTGTTCGACCACGACGGCGACGGGCTAGACGACATATTCATCACGAACATGCGCCAGCCGAATGCCCTCTACCGCAACAACGGCGACGGCACCTTCACGGACGTGGCCGTGCAGGCGGGTCTCGACGACCCGCTCTCCGAGACCAACGGCGGCTGCGCTGCGGACTACGACAACGACGGCGACCAGGACCTGTACACCACGATCCACGGCGCTAACAAGCTCTTCAGAAACGACGGCACGGGCGTGTTCGAGGACGTGTCGGAGGCCCTGATCGATACCTACGACGACAAGAGGCGCTTCAGCGGCTGCGCCTGGGGCGACTACGATACGGACGGCAATCTCGACCTGATCGTGGTCAGTCACCTGGGCGAAGTCGGCGAGGACCTCCTGACCCACAGGGACTTTGGGGTCGCGCTAAGAGGCCTGTCGCTATTCCACAACAAGGGCGGCAGGTTCGCCAACGTAACCGAGCTGCTCGGGGATACGTCCGGCCCCAGTATGGGCGGCGAGGCAGGCAACGTATACGGCGCCGGGTTCCAGCCTGCATGGTTCGACTACGACGAGGACGGGGACCTGGACCTTTACATCGTTAACGACCTCGGCCGCGAGATCCACCCCAACGTGCTCTGGCGCAACGATGGCCCTGGCGGCGACGGCTGGAAGTTCGAGGATGTCTCAATTGACATGGACGCAGCCGTCAGGATGGACGGCATGGGGATCGCGATCGGGGACTACGACCTCGACGGCAGGTTCGACATCTTCCTCACGAACATCAACGACAACGTGCTGCTCCGCAATCCCGGCGGCGGCAAGCCATTCGTTGACGTTGCGCCTGAGGCCGGCGCCGAGATAGGGCTGCTGGGGCGCAAGCCCCGCATCGCCTGGAGCACCATGTTCATGGACTACGACAACGACGCCGACGAGGACCTATACGTGGTCAGCGGCTACCTCGACGCACCACAGCCGAGAAACTCCAAGGAGCAGCCGAACGCCCTGCTTCGCAACGAGGGCGACGGCACTTTTGCGGATGTATCGAGCGGCAGCGGCTCGGACGACGACGGTATAGGCCGCGGGGGCGCCTACATCGACTACGACCAGGATGGATGCCTCGACATGATCGTGGTCAACTACGGGCAGCCCGCCAGGCTGTTCCGAAACGCGTGCGACACCGGCAATAGCTGGCTGATCGTGAAGACCCAGGGGACCACCGGCAACAGGGACGCCATCGGGGCCGTCATAACCGCCCAGACCGGCGTAAGCTCGCAGATGAGGCTCATCTCGGGCGGCTCCAGCTCGATGGGCCAGAACATGATGGCAGTCCACTTCGGTTTGGGAGAGGCGTCCCAGGTCGACTCGCTGACCATCAGGTGGCCGGGCGGCAGGGTGCAGACCATAACCGACGTACCGGTCAACCAGGTCCTGCAGGTGACCGAGCCTGAATAGCCGGGCGGCCCTTGGCCCCTCGCCTTGCTGCCGTGAGGCCGCTGCGTAGTATGTACAGACTTCCCACATCCGGGGTGGATAGCCAGGTGGCAGACCTTGCCGCGCGAGTGGCGGAGGAGTGCCTGTGGCCGCGCGCCGCCTCCTACGACGAGTCCGGGAGCTACCCGGTAGAGAGCTGGGCGGACTTGTGGAGACATGGACTCCTGGCGGCTGCGGCCCCTGAGCCATACGGCGGGCTCGGGCTGGACATGCCGACCTATACGGCGGTCATCGAGCGTCTCGCCTACGGGTGCCCGAACACGGCGATGACGGTGCACATGCACTCGGTAGTGCTGAGGTTCATTGAGGCGCTTGCCAGTCCTGGACAGAAAGAGCGCTTCTATGCGGAAGTGGTGGACGAGGGTAAGCTCTTCGCAAGCTGGGGCAGCGAACCGGGCAGGAGGGGAGGATCCCGGGCCGCTCGCGGCACCATCGTTGCACCCGCCGACGGTGGCTACGTCATCGACGGCGTGAAGCACTTCTGCTCGATGGCGGGCGCGGCGCACCGGAACATGGTCCACTGCGATATGGAAGGCGCGCGAGACGGGGACGGGTTTCAGCTTGTCCTCGTGCCAACCGGCACGGCGGGAATGAAGATCAGCGGAGAGTGGAACGTGCTGGGGATGAGGGCGACCGTAAGCCCGACGGTGGAATTCCGGAGCTGCCGCGTGAGCAATGACGCGCTGCTCGGCAAGCCGGGTGTGGCGCTGGAGAAGGGCGTGACGGAAGGATTCGGGCTAGGGTACGCGGCCGTGTACCTTGGGGCGGCGCAGAGAGCGCTCGACCAGACGGTCGAATTCTGTAAGAAGACCACGGTCTACCCGGCCCCGGACACCCTGTCACGCGACGTGGTGGTGCAGCGCAGCGTCGCTGAGATGGCGATAGCCCTGGAAGGCGCACGGCACTTGCTCTACGAATCGGCAGCCAGGTGGGAGGACGCCGGCCCGGACAGGAGGCGGGTCCTCGCGGCTCGTGCCAAGTACGCGGCTTCACGGGCGTCGCTGGACGTGACCTCCCAGTGTCTTCAGACCGTTGGCGGACGGGGAGCGCGGAAAGAGATGCCCCTGGAGCGGATATATCGCGATGTCCGCACGGCGACCCTGATGCCTCCCAACATGGATGTGTCCATGGAGCTGGTGGGGAGGGCAGAGCTTGATGTTCACTGAAGCCCGTGGGACGCGCCTCGCCGGCAAGGTGTGCATCGTCACCGGCGGCGGGTCGGGCATAGGCCGGGCGATATGCCTGGCGTTCGGACGTGAGGGGGCTACGGTCGTCGCGGCGGACAGGAACGCGGAGTCGGCGGCGCGCGCCGTCGGAGAGCTCGAGTTCCTCGGCGCGCAGGGCATGGCTGTGCAGGTCGACGTCTCGGTGGCAGACAGCGTGCGGGGCATGGTCGACGTAGTCGTCCGGGAGCATGGTCGGATTGATGTGCTGGTCAACAACGCGGGGTTCGGCTTCGCCGCCACGGTGGTCGAGACCGAGGAGTCAGACTGGGACCGCCTCATGTCCGTCAACCTCAAGGGGGTGTATCTCGGCTGCAAGTACGTCGTGCCCGTGATGACACGCCAGGGCGGCGGATCGATAGTCAACACGGCCTCGGCGGCCGGTCTGGTGGGAGTGGCGGACAGGGCAGCGTACTGTGCCTCTAAGGGCGGCGTGATTGCCATGACCAGGGCGATGGCCATCGACCACGCGGGCGATGGAGTGCGGGTCAACTGCGTCGCGCCCGGTACGGTCGAGTCCCCCTACTTCGACGAGATCTTCGCAAAGAGCGAGGACCCTGCGGCCCTCAGGCGCTTCATGGAGGGGCGCCACCTGATGAGAAGGCTGGGAAGCCCCGACGAGGTGACAGGCGGAGTCCTCTACCTCGCGTCGGACGAGTCGTCCTTCGTCACAGGCTCGGTGCTGAGCGTGGACGGCGGCATGACGGCCCATTGAGGCTTCGCGGCAAAGTCGCCCTCATCAGCGGCGCCGCCCGGGGAATGGGTGCGGTCGAGGCCCGGCTATTCGCCCGTGAGGGGGCAAGGGTCCTGCTCGGCGACGTCCTGGAGCACGAGGGTCGCCGGGTCGCCTCGGAGATCGCTGCTACCGGCGCGGAGGCAGTGTTTGTGAGGCTGGATGTCACCTGCCAGTCCGACTGGGAGGGCGCAGTCGGTGAGACTGTGTCCAGGTTCGGCAGGCTGGACATCCTGGTCAACAACGCCGGCGTGTACCTGCGCGGCTCTGTTGAGGAGACATCGCCCGAGGAGTGGGACCGTGTGATGGAGGTGAACGCGAAGGGCGCATTCCTCGGGACCCGGGCTGCCATACCCACGATGCGAAAGGCTGGCGGCGGCTCCATAGTCAACGTCTCGTCGTTCAACAGCCTGGTGGGTACCACCACCTCAGCCGCCTACAACGCCTCGAAGGCTGCCCTGCGCCTGCTCACCAAGTCCACGGCCGCCCAGTATGCAGGGGACGGAATCCGCGCCAATGTCATACACCCGGGCCCGACCCGCACCGCCATGTTCCTGTCCGGCTTCCCGGACGAGGAGGCCATCGAGAATCGTCGTGCGCTCGTTCCGTTGGGCAGGATTGGGACTGCCGAGGACGTGGCCTACGGCGTCCTGTTCCTCGCGTCCGACGAGTCCTCCTACATGACGGGCAGCGATCTCGTCATCGACGGAGGCTGGACCGCCCAGTAGGCCGAGGGGCGGCGGCCATGTCCGTGCTCATAGGGCTCTCTTCGAATCCCGTGCAGGGTTAGCTCGTTCGACCGCCTGTGACGCAGTAGGTATAATAGGCCTCCTAAGGAGTCCCGCTTGTCGAGAGTGCGCGTCATGTACTGGAAGGAAGTGCCCGTGCAGGTGCAGGCAGTCGACGACGCCGGCACCGTGTCGAAACCCCTGGAACCCAGATTCCAGGAGGCCGCGGACGCCATAGCCATGTTCGACGGGAGCGCCGGTACCGACGAGTACATGATGGCCTGGGAGTGGGGTGCCTTCGAGGACTCCGACGTGTCTGCCGAAGCAGCGGCGGTCGCGACGGCCGAGCGCTTCAACCGCCGAATGCCGCCGAACTTCGTGGCCCGGATCAGGGACCTGCATCTCTCGGGAGGCCGGGACCCGAGCCCCGGCGCGATAGACCACTGGATGGACGATGATCGAAACTGAAGTAGCCCCAAGGACGGTGATCGAGAGGCTCAACGCCGGGGAGTTCATAATCTCCGACGGCGCCACCGGCACCTGGCTGCAATCGCGCGGCCTGGAGCCGGGAGGATGCCCGGAGGAGTTGAATGCCACCCGCCCGGGGCTTATCCGGCAGATGGCCCGCGAATACTTCGAGGCTGGGTCGGACATGGTGCTCACCGCTTCATTCGGCGGCAGCAGGTTCATGCTGGAAAAGTACGGTCACGGTGCCAGGGTAAGGGAGTTGAACCGCCTCGCAGCCGAGCATGCCAGGAGCCAGGCGCCGCCCGGCGGCCTGGTTGCCGGTTCCGTTGGGCCAACCGGTGAGTTCATCGAGCCCCTCGGCTCCGTCAGTCAAGCCGAGATGCTTGACGCCTTCGCCGAGCAGATCACCGCGCTGGAGGAGGGAGGCGCGGACGCTGTGGTCATCGAGACCATGTTTGCCCTGGACGAGACCCGGCTGGCCGTCAGGGCCGCCAGGGAGAATACGAGCCTGACGGTGATCGCTACGATGACCTTCGACCAGGGGCCACGCGGCTTCTTCACGATGATGGGAGTCACTCCCGGGGAGGCCGCCCGGGAGCTTCGCGAGGCGGGCGCCGACGTGGTCGGGGCAAACTGCGGAAACGGCATCGAGAATATGCTCGAGCTCGCGCGGCTCCTTCGCAGTGCCACCGATGGCCCGATGCTCATACACTCCAATGCCGGGATTCCGGCCATCCGCCAGGGCCAGATCGTCTATCCTGAGACTCCAGACTTCATGGCGCCGCGCTTCAAGGAGCTGTCCGAGATGGGCGTCAACATCTTCGGCGGCTGCTGCGGCACAACCCCCAGGCACATCAGCGCCATAGCTGAGATACTGGATCGATGAAGGGAGTGACCCGATGACTGTTGCCAGCGCACCGCGCCTCAACGCCGTCGAAGTCATAGAGACGTACGGAAAGTGCCTGGAGCTCGTCCCGATCGACCCTCACTTTCACAACATTTCCATCGGCCTCTATTTCAAGGGCGACATAGCTACCGTCTGGACATTCAGCCGCAGGGAGGGCGTCGAGGCCAGGATCGAGCAGGTGCGGGACCAGATTGCCAAGCTCGGGGATATGGACGCTGTCGAGGGGACATACAACCAGGTCAAGCCGCGATGTGGCACGATCCACCAGCGGCCCCTCAAGTTCCTGATGATGCAGGCCGTCGAGAAAGACCCGAGTTTCGACTACCCCAAGGGGCTCGTAAAGGACCTGAGGTCGCCCCTGATGCTCGGGTTCGAGTCGGAGGAGATCGATGGACGGACGGTCTACCGCGTCACCGCCGAGGGAGAAGCGCCCAGGGCAGCCGGACGATTACGCGCAATCACGTCCGGCTTCGTGCGCTACGGCGAGATGGAGAGGGTAGGCGACGGCGTGTCATTCAGCTGCGGCGCCAGGCACGACCAGCTCATGCGCCTGCTGCTGCCATATGCCCGTAACGTAACGGGTACACAGGACATGCTGGAGGCCGACGCCCTCCGAGGCCAGATGACCACCGGCACCCTGGGCTTCACCCCGCCGACGTAGGTCAAAAGGAGGCTGCATGGCCACGAACTTCAACATAGAAACTGAGCAGGAGCAAGACGGTCGCTGGTTGGCGGACGTAGTAGAGATTCCGGGAGTTATGGCTTACGGCTCCACGCCTCACGAGGCCATTGCAAGGGTGCAAGCCTTGGCTCTGCGCGTTCTCGCAGAGCGCATCGAGCAAGGAGAGGTGGAACCTGAGTACGTCAATGTGTCGTTTCAGGCGGCTTGATGAGCCAATGGCCCAGCTCTCGTGCGAGGAGGGTTCTTGCTGCGTTGCTCAGGAGAGGATGGAGAATCAAGAGACACTCAGGGTCGCATAGGACGCTCTCGAGAGAGGGTTGGCCTGACTACGTCTCGCATTCCATGACCGAGAGGAAATCGGCCCAAGAATGTTGTCTCGCATCGCAAGGCGAACTGGGCTAAGGCCAGAGGACTTGTAGCTATGGGCACTCCATAGCAACCAACTCTCACCGTATGGAGCGCGAGGAACGTAGCCCATGATTTCGGAAGCGAAGGGAGGAGCGCCATGACATTCACTGAGACCATGACGCCGCGTGAGCGAGTGATGAATGCGCTGGAGGGCAAGCCCGTCGACCGGCCGCCGGTTTCCAACCCCACCAACGTCGCGACGGTGGAGCTGATGGACATGATGGACGCTCCGTTCCCGGACGCCAATCGCGACCCGGAGATGAACGCCAGGCTCGCGGCCACCGGCTACACCGAGCTTGGCTTCGACTCGATCATGCCCTACTTCACCATCATCCAGGAGTCGTCGGCCCTCGGCTGCGACATGCAGTGGGAGCAGAAGGACAACTGGCCCACCGTACGGATGACCAACCCGATCTGGAAGGGGCCGGAGGACGTCCACATTCCCCCCGGCTTCCTGGAACACCGTGACACTATTGCTATGACGAGGTCGATCTCCATCCTCAAGGAGGAGTTCGGGGACGAAGTGGCCATCATCGGCAAGACGATGGGGCCCTGGACCCTCGCATACCACGTCTTCGGGGTGGAGCCCTTCCTACTCATGACGATCGACGACCCCGCAATGACGATGGAGTGCCTGAACACGATCAAGGAAATATCGGTCCTGTTCGGCCAGGCGCAGATCGACGCCGGCGCAGACGCGCTGACCTTCCCCGATCACGCCACAGGCGACCTGGTAAGCGGCGAGTACTACCGCAGGTTCTTGCTGGAGATTCACCAGGAGATGGTGGAACGGCTCGACGTGCCCCTGATACTCCACATCTGCGGGAAGACCCTCGACCGGATGGACTACATCGCCCAGAACAACATGTCCATGTTCCACTTCGACTCGCGGAACGACCCGGCGGAGGCGAAGGGTATAGTCGGCGACCGGATCGGCCTCGTCGGCAACATCAACAATCCGGTGACGCTCTACTCGAAGGGCACCGAGGAGGTCCGCGCCGAGGTCTATCGGTGCCTCGACGCCGGCATCGACATGATCGCCCCCGAGTGCGCCATCCCGCTGGCGACCAAGCTCGAAAACCTGCTGGAAATCCCTAAGGCCGTACGCGACTGGTGCGAGGAGCGCCAGGCCAACGTGGGCGGGAGCTCGTAACGGGCATGACGCCGCCTACCTTGAATCGGGAACTATTGGGGTCCCAGTTCCCCAAGCTCTCCCATCGTTTGATGCAACTGGCGTACTGGGGTAGAGTCATCCAGCCGCGACCCGAATAGCCGCATGTCTTTCAGCCGGAGCCAGCGCATGTCCAGAGTCGTAAACACGCCCGAAGACTTCACCATAGTCGGCGAGAACATCCATGCCACGCGCGTCCTTCTAAGGAAAGGACGCAGGGTCAGGACCCTGGACGACGGCACCGAGTTCGTGCCCTTCAGGGGCGAAGATGGCCAGCGGCTGCGCCTGACGGTGCCAGAGTGGTTCAGGAGCACTCAGCCCTACGAGCAGGGTCAGATCAAGCACTTCATGATCGCCGCCATGAACGGTATCGGCGACGACCCCGATGAGCGCGAGCAGGGCGCAGAGTACATCCGTGCGGAGATCCGCAAGCAGGTCAGGGCGGGCGCCAGGTACCTCGACGTCAACATCGACGAGGTCCACTACGACTTGGACACGCAGAAGAGGGCCATGAGATGGACGGTGGAGACGGTGCAGGCGGCGTCGCCCGTGCCGCCCAGCATCGACTCCTCGAACTCCGAGATCCTCGCGGAGGGACTTGCTGCGTACGACGGCCGTGCCGGGAGGCCGCTCGTGAACTCCCTGTCGCTCGAGCGTCCCGAGGTGCTCGACATGGTCAGGCAGCATGACGCAAGAGTAATAGTGCTTGCCACCAGCGACTCCGGAATGCCCGAGGACGCGGAGCAGCGCGTCGAGAACGCCCGCACGGTCATAGACATGGCGCTCTCGGGTGGGGTCGAAGCCGGGGACATCTTCTGCGACGCGGTCATTTTCCCCATCTCGGTTGACCCCCAGTACGGCAACCACTACTTCGATGCCGTCAGGAGCATTCGCCAGGAGTACCCCGGCCTCCACATCGGCATGGGGCTGAGCAACGTGTCGTTTGGAATGCCCAACCGCAAGCTGATCAACCAGGCGTTCATACGCCTGGCTATAGAGGCAGGCATCGACGCGGGGCTGATAGATCCCATCCAGACCAAGCTCGCCGACGTTCTGAGCCTGGACATGGAGTCCGAGCGCGTAAAGCTGGCCGTGGACATGCTCGAGGGCAGGGACGACTTCTGCATGAACTACATCCAGGCATTCCGCGACGGCAGGCTGGACTGATGCCTGCGGAACGCCTGCCTCTGGGCAGGGTGCCCCCGTACTGACGCAGGCCCACCAACCGGGGCAAGGAAGAGACGCCGCCTGGTGACAACCCTCGCCGCCATCGACGTCGGCTCCAATGCCATGCGGCTCGCCATCGGCGAGTCACGCGGGCCGGGTATGGTGGAGGTCGTGGAGACGGCCCGCGAACCCGTGCGGCTCGGCCGGGACGTCTTCTCCCACGGCAGGCTCTCCCCTGAGATCATGGACCTCGCCCTGCAGGCTTTCCACAGGTTCTCCGCATCTATCGGCAATCATGGCGTAGAGCACACCGCCGCCATTGCCACCAGCGCGATGAGGGAGGCCGAGAACGGCAAGGACCTGGCTGACCGGATACTTGCCGAGACTGGAATCCAGGTCGACGTGATCAGCGGCATGGAAGAGGCCCGCCTGGTGCATCTGGCCGTGTCGAGGAAGCTGGACATCGAGACCGGCGAGGCGCTGCTCGTAGACATCGGAGGCGGAAGCGTCGAGGTGGCCCTGACCTCACAGGGGCTGCTGGTCGACAGCCGGAGCTACAAGATAGGGACGGTGCGCATGCTGCAGGTGCTGTCCGATGAGGCGCTCGGCCCGAGTCACTTCATCAGACTGGTCGACGACGTGGCGGAGGAGACTCGCGACTGGGTCGGCGACCACGTGGGCCATAGCCTGATCGGCTTCTTCGTCGGTACGGGCGGCAACGTCGAAACCGTCGGCGACCTTACGGGCCGGCGCGCCGGCAAGAAGGCGACCTCATACGCCTCGATAGGTGACATCTACCGTACCAGGGCGGCCCTCGAACAGCTCTCCTTTCCGCAGAGGCGGCGCGAGCTTGGACTCAGGCCCGACCGCGCCGACGTAATCTACCCGGCCACGGTAGTGCTGCAGAGCCTAATGGGAGTGGTGTGGGCCTCCACCCTGACCATCCCGCGCGTGGGCCTGAGGGAGGGACTGCTGGCCGATCTGGGCAATAGGATGCTTGCAGGTCCTCTGCCCCTGCTCCGGTAGGCTATCGCGACCGGGCCTGCAAGACCAGCGCGTCGAACAGCCTGTCGAAATGAGGCGGCAGCTCGCCCCTTCTCTGAGGATCGAACTGTACGCCGATCACCCACCCGTGCTCAGGGCTCTCGAGCGCCTCGATCACGCCATCCTCCAGGGAATAGGCCGTCGCAAGCAGCCCCGGCGCCTTCTGTGCCTCCCTGACTCCATACGCGTGGCGGCTGTTCACCCTGACGAACCCGCCCGAGCCGACCACGGCGGCCAGCTTGCCGCCCGGAGCAATGTAGATGCGGTGGTAGGCGGGTTCTTCGCCGCCAGGGTCGGTCGCATGCCCATAGACCTCGACCATCGAACCGCCGAGCGCGACGTTCAGAGCGAGAAAACCGCCTCCCGTCGCCAGCACAGGGAGGCCGCGGTCCAGCGCCTGCGACACGCAGTTGGCTGCTTCCCTGCCTCCCGCACGCTCGCGCCCTTCGATCTTGGAATAGGCAGCTACCACCAACCCGTCAATGCGGTCGAATGGTGCGTCCCGTTCCTTGATTACCAAGGGTTCCCCACCCGCCCTGGATACGGCGGAGGCGTGGACGGGTTCCTGGTGGGTATCTGAGACGATGATGCCGATCACCGGCGTATCCGACGGCGTGGCGCGATTTGCCGGACCGGGAGTGACATTGTGCCCGGCTCCCTTCTCGAAACGGTCCATGACCATAGGTTAGTGGGCGCTCTGTGTATGTCAAGTTGTATGTAGTTATTCGGAGGCCTTTGGTCCGCCACAACGTGGGACGAAAAGGGTGCCCAATCAGGCTTGGAGTTGACTGAATACGTCTTATGGGCTAGTCTGTAGGCGACGTTTCGCATAAGGAGGATGTCGAATGACAGCTACATTTAGGAAGAGAGGGATGCTTTGGGTTGCTTTGATCGCGGCCTTGCTTGTGGGCCTCGTGGCCTGCAGCTCTGCTGAGCCCACCGAAACCGGGCCGAGCGCGGCCGAGATTCAGAACATCGTGCAGAGCGCCGTAGCCGGAATCGACACCGGCTCGCAGCTTACCGCTGCTGACGTCCAGAGGATCGTTGAGTCGTCCGCTGGCGACGTACTGACCGCCGCCGATGTGCAGAACATCGTCAGGCAGTCGGTTGGGTCCCAGTTGACTGCTGCCGATGTGCAGAAGATCATCAACGACTCGGCGGCGGGCCAGCTTACCGCTGCTGACGTTCAGAGGATCGTCGATGCATCGGCCGGTGAGCAGCTGTCTGCTGGCGACGTGCAGAAGATCGTCCAGGACTCGACCGGTCAGCAGTTGACCGCTAGCGATGTGCAGAAGATCGTCGACGCATCGGCGAGTGGTCAGTTGACCACGGGCGATGTGCAGAGGATCATCAGCCAGTCGGTGAGCGAGGCCGTCGATGCGGCCAACAAGGCAACCGAAGCCGCCATGATGGCGCAGAAGGCTGCTGAAGAGGCCGGAATGGCCGCCATGGATGCGGGCGAGAAGGCTCAGATGGCGTTGGCCCGGCTCCCCGAGCTGACCGCCGAGGGCGCACAGGAAGGCTTCTCTAGGGTCACGCTCCCGACGCTGGAGCCGCCCCCGCCTGGCTCGATCAGGGCGGACTTGACCCTGGTTGACCCGCAGGAGCTCCAGTACCTTCACCAGTCCGGTCCGAAGGAAGAGGTCACTCCTCCGTTCAGAGAGGGTGGCGGCGACCGGGCCCACTACTGGTGGATCTTCATGCCTCCGTTCCACTTCGCTTCCATAGCGAACAACATGGAGCTACGCCAGGGCGTGGCGACGGGCTACTCGGTCAGCGACGACGGCACCGAGTACCTGCTCCACATCAACCCCGACGCGGTCTTCCAGAATGGCAGGAGCATCACGGCGGCGGACATCAAGGACGCTTGGGAGTTCGCGGCATATCCCGACAACCAGGTTGGCTGGGGGGCGATCCTGCTCCACTCCAGGGCCATCCAGGGCATGGATGCCCTGGAGGCCGGCGACGCGACTGAGGCCTCCGGGTTGACCGTCGTTGACGACCTGACGCTGTCGATCAAGCTCAAGCAGTTCACGCCGACGTGGGCGCTGCAGTTGGCGGTGTGGATGTTCGGCATCTACGACACCGACCAGGCGCGGAACGACCCCGAGGGCTTCAGGGTCAGCCCGATCGGCGCTGGCCCCTACCAGGCGACCTATGACGACGCTACTGACACCCAGTACTACACCAGGGCCCAGCACTACTGGGGCGATTCTCCCTTCATGGACCGGATCGTAAGGCCGACGGTCAGGGACCTCCAGACCGGCTACCTGCTGTATGAGAACGGCGAGATCGACGTACTGAATGCCTCCTCGGTTCGCCAGCCTGCCATCTGGCAGCCTGACAACCCGTTCCACGGCGACCTGGTCCTCCATGGCGGCAAGAGCCTCTGGTACACGGCCTTCGTGACCGACCATCCGCCCTTCGACGACCTGAACGTCCGCAAGGCTTTCTCCCACGCGGCCAACATGTGGGAGATCGTTCCTGCCATCCTGGGTCCCAAGGCCCAATACGGCGGCGGCATCGTGACCGAGGGCAACGTCTGCTCGCAGTACCCCGACGTTGGCTACGAGTACAACCCTGAGCTGGCTCGCGAGGCGCTTGCGGCCTCCAAGTACGGCAGCGCGGAGAACGTACCCGTCCCGACGCTGGAGATCTCCCGCCCGACGATCATCAGCGTATTCGAGGTGGTCCAGGAGCAGTGGAAGGACAACCTTGGGATCGAGATCAACCTGGTGAGGCTCGAGCCTGGCCAGCAGAGGCGTGAGGTTGTCGAGTTCAGGCGCCAGAGCCTGGGCGTGCGCATACCTGACCCGAGCGGTGTGCTGTCCGACCTCGGCCATTCGTCATCCGGCACGGTGAAGAACTCCGGCAAGTTCAGCAACCCGGGCCTGGACGCGCTGATCGAGGCGGCCCAGTCTATGACGCTGGACGACCCGAATTACTGCACGGCCTGGCAGGAGATCGAGAAGACGATCATGGACAACTACTACTACTTCCCGCTCATGGCTGGTGACGACCGCAACTGGGTCGTTCAGCCTTGGGTGCAGGGGTACGTAGGTTCACTTGGTACGTACTTCAACACCCTGCCCTGGTGGCAGATCGGTGTCCGCGACAGGAGCCTGTACTAGAGATTAGTTGCCAGACCGGTACTGTTGCGCAACGGGCAGTTTGCTCCTCGCGCAACATGCCGGAATGGTGGACGTACTTAGGCTGGTAAAGAACCGGGCCCCGAAGTCTCGGACAGGGGCCCGGTTCGCTTTTCGGACTTCTTCCCTTACCGAATCGAAGGTCTAACCGGCCTTGTCCCTGATTGCGCTCTACGTAGTTACAGGCACCAAATAGGCGCAAATTCGTCTATGTGCATGTGTCTTTCTACGACATACAGCATCCTGAGCAGGGTCTACGACCACTGGGAAGCTTGGCGTCCACCACTGTATGTACGAGGCCCTTGTGATGCGAGGGGTTGACTGAATGTGTTTTTCAAGTTAAACTCCCGCGCGATACTATTCCAAGGAGGGTGTTTGAATGAGAGACACACTGAAGAAGGGAGGGGTGCTCTGGGTTGCTCTGATCGCGGCCTTGATTGTAGGCCTTGTTGCCTGCAGCTCCGCTGAGCCCACTGAGACCGGGCCGAGCGCGGCTGAGATTCAGAACATCGTGCAGAGCGCCGTAGCCGGAATCGACACCGGCTCTGAGCTTACCGCTGCTGACGTTCAGAGGATCGTCGAGCAGTCCGCCGGGGACGTGCTGACCGCCGCCGATGTGCAGAACATCGTCAGGCAGTCGGTTGGCTCGCAGTTGACTGCTGCCGATGTGCAGAAGATCATCAACGACTCGGCGGCGGGCCAGCTTACCGCAGCTGACGTCCAGAGGATCGTCGATGCATCGGCCGGTGAGCAGCTGTCTGCTGCCGACGTCCAGAAGATCGTCCAGGACTCGACCGGTCAGCAGTTGACCGCTAGCGATGTGCAGAAGATCGTCGACGCATCGGCGAGTGGTCAGCTGACCACGGCTGATGTCCAGAGGATCATCAGTGCGTCGGTGAGCGAGGCTGTCGATGCGGCCAACAAGGCAACTGAAGCTGCCATGATGGCGCAGAAGGCTGCTGAAGAGGCCGGAATGGCCGCCATGGATGCCGGTGAGAAGGCCCAGCTCGCGCTGGCCCGGCTCCCCGAGCTGACCGCCGAGGGCGCACAGGAAGGCTTCTCCAGGGTTACGCTTCCTACGTTGGAGCCGCCGCCCCCTGGCTTGATCAAGGCTGACCTGACGCTGGCTGACTCGCAGGAGCTCCAGTACCTCTACCAGGGTGGCCCCAAGGAAGAGGTCACTCCTCCGTTTAGAGAGGGTGGCGGCGACCGGGCCCATTACTGGTGGATCTTCATGCCGCCGTTCCACTTCGCTTCCATAGCGAACGACATGGAGCTGCGACAGGGTTTTGCGACGGGCTACTCGGTTAGCAATGACGGCATTGAGTACCTGCTCCACATCAACCCTGATGCCATCTTCCAGGATGGCTCGAAGATAACGGCAGCGGCGCTAAAGGATGCCTGGGAGTTCGCGGCATACCCCGACAACCAGGTTGGCTGGGGTGCGATCCTTCTTCACACCAGGGCGATCAAGGGCATGAAGGCCCTCGAGCAGGGTGATGCGACGGAGGCCGTCGGGCTGAAAGTCGTGGACGACCTGACCCTCTCGATTACGATGGAGCAGTTCACGCCCACGTGGCCGCTGCAGATGGCCGTCTGGATGCTCGGCATCTACAACTCCGACCAGGCGAGGAACGATCCCGAAGGCTTCAGGATCAACCCCATCGGCGCTGGCCCCTACCAGGCCTCCTACGACGACGCTACCGACACGCAGCACTACGACAGGGCCGCGAACTACTGGGGCGAGTCCCCCTTCATGGACCGGGTCGTAAGGCCCACCGTCAGGGACCTCCAGACCGGCTACCTGCTGTATGAGAACGGCGAGATCGACGTTCTGTACGCGGACTCGGTGCGCCAGCCTGCCATCTGGCAGCCTGACAACCCGTTCCATAACGACCTGGTCCTCCAGGGTGGCAAGGGCCTATGGTACACGGCCTTCGTGACCGACCATCCGCCCTTTGACGACCTGAACGTGCGCAAGGCTTTCTCCCTCGGCGCCGACATGTGGAACATCGTTCCCGCCATCCTGGGCCCCAAGGCACAGTACGGCGGAGGCATCTTGACCGAGGGCAACGCCTGCTCGCAGTGGCCCGACGTTGGTTACCCGTACGACCCCGAGGCAGCGCGAGCGGCTCTTGCGGCCTCGAAGTACGGTAGCGCCGAGAATGTTCCGGTTCCCACGCTGGAGATCTCCCGCCCCTCGATCATCAGCATCTTCGAGGTGGTCCAGGAGCAGTGGAAGGACAACCTGGGCATCGAGATCAACTTGGTGAGGCTTGAGCCTGGCCAGCAGAGGCGCGACGTTGTCGAGTTCAAGCGCCGGAGCCTTGGCGGTCGCATACCTGACCCCAGCGGCGTTCTGTCGGACCTGGGTCTCTCGACTGCCAGTACCGTGCAGGGCGGGGCCATGTTCGCCAACCCGCAGTTGGACGCCCTGATAACGGCCGCCCAGAAGATGACCTTGGACGACCCGAACTACTGCGCAGCTTGGCAGGAGATCGAGAAGACGATCATGGACAACTACTACTACTTCCCGCTCATGGCCGGTGACGACCGCACTTGGGTCGTTCAGCCTTGGGTACAGGGGTACGTAGGTTCCCTTGGTCAGTACTTCAACACCCTGCCCTGGTGGCAGATCGGTGTCCGCGACAGGGGCCTGTACTAGAGAGTAACTGCCGGACCGGTGGCGCCGCGCGGCGAATGCCCAGCGGCCTGCCGGTCGGGTGGAACCAACTAGACTAGGTAACGAAGACCGGGACCCCAAAGCCCTGTTAAGGGTGGGGGTCCCGGTTTCGCATTGAAGAGACGCCCTGGGCCGAAGCGCCTCTGGGGTCTCGAATCACTCTCTGGCGTACGGAGTTTCAGGCAATGACCAAGCGCGATTTCGTCGATGCCCATGTCCACTTCTATGACATGCAGCACCCCGAGCTGGTATACGACCACTGGAAGCCGGGTGAGCCTCACCCCACGCTCGGCTGGCAGATACAGAAGCTCGCGGAGAGAAACTATGTAGCAGAGGACTACATCGCGGAGACCAGAAACGCCAACGTGGTCAAGGCGGTGCACGTTCAGGCCGCCATCGGCAGCAAGGACCCGGTGAAAGAGACTGAATGGCTGCAGGAAGCCGCCGGCCGGACCGGCTTCCCCCACGGAATCGTGGCCCACGCCGATCTGCGGGACCCTGGCGTGGAAGCTGTCCTGGCGGCGCACTGCGAGTACCCCAACATGCGGGGGATACGCGACTTCTCGTATGGCGACTACCTGGTGGAGCCGGACTTCCACCGCGGATTCGCGCTGCTGGAAAAGTACGACCTCATTTCCTGCATGGGCGTGCAGTGGCCCGACATGGAGAAGCTCAGGGCCCTGGCCGCGAAGTTCCCGAACGTGACGATAGCCATCGACCACTGCGGCTTCCCGGCGGAGAGGACGGACGAGTACTTCGCGAACTGGAGCCGTGCTATGGCCGTTGCAGCCGAAGCGGACAACGTCCGCTGCAAGATTTCGGGCCTTGGCATGGGGGACCACAACTGGACTGTCAACAGCATCAGGCCCTATGTCCTCCGGTGCATCGAGACCTTCGGAGTGGAGCGGAGCTTCTTCGCGACCAACTGGCCGGTCGACTGGCTCTGGAGCGAGTACGATGCCGTTGTGAAGGCCTACACCGAGATCGTGTCGGACTTCACCGAGGACGAACAGAGTGCACTCTTCTCGGCGAACGCCGAGGCCATACACCGAATCTGAACAACGTCAGACATGCCCATGTCGCCCGGAGTTGACTGGCAAGCGAATAGACGCTAGACTCCGGCAGTCGGGACGCTCTCAGTTGAAACGAATCGAAGCTAGAGACTAGTACAACATGCTGATATATACGCTCAGGCGGGTCATTCTCTTTTTCCCGGTCCTGTTCGTCATCCTGCTTATCACCTTCACCTTTGGGTTCTACGCCCCTGGCGATCCCCTTGAGATACAGTTCGGCGAGGACTACACCCTTGACGAGGAGGTCCTCGCACGGCTGAGAACGCTGTACGGACTGGACCGCCCCTTCTGGGTACAGTTCGGCGACTACGTCTGGAAGCTGGCCCAGGGCGATATGGGAGAGCCCCTCCGCGTGGGGCGCGGCAAGCAGTCCATTGGGGAGAAGGTCTGGGAGACCTTTCCGGTCAGCGCCCAGATTGGCGTAGCGGCCGGGGTCCTGCTCATAGTCATCGGAATCCCATTAGGCACCCTTGCCGCGAGCAGACAGAATACTTGGATAGACTACGTCATCGTCACCGGCTCCATAGTGGGCAGCTCGATTCACGTGATCGTCCTGGCGCCGCTGATGATGGTGATAACGGTGCTATGGCTGCCCGACTTGCTCGAGTTGCTCGGAATCACCTGGAACAACAGGATTCCGATTGGCTGGCACGGGCTCTTCAGTACGCGAACGATCCTGCCAATCTCGATCTTGGTAATTACCGGGCTGCTGGGGATCGTGCGTCTTACTCGCGCCGGAGTGCTGGAGGTTATACGCCAGAACTATGTCCGGACGGCCCGCGCCAAGGGCCTGTTCGAGCGCCGCGTAATCAGCAAGCATATGCTCAAGAACTCCCTTACGCCCGTACTCACCAGCATGGGGCTCACGCTCAGCGGGCTGGTGACGGGCGCCGTCTTCATCGAGCGGATCTTTGCGATACCGGGCTTCGCTCACATGGGAATCAATGCGTTCCAGTCAAGGGACTACCCGGTGATTCTCGCTACTACCATGATCGGAGCGTCGATAATCATCTTCGCCAACCTGCTGGTCGATCTTGGCTACGGTTTGTTGGACCCGAGAGTCCGATATGAGTAGTCGGCACGGGCTCACCTTCATTGGGGGAGATACTCTTCATATAGCCGTGTCAGAGGTACGCCCGAGATGAGTGAGCGAGCGTTTCGCGCCACTACCATAGAGGACTTCGAAGAGGTCAAACAGCGCAGCCTGTGGCTGGACGCCTTCGAGCGCCTCGTTCGCAACAAGACGGCCGTGTTCGGACTTCTCGTGGTCGCGTTCATTCTGTTTCTTGCCGTCGTTCCCCGGGTTACTAGCGCTGTCGGAATCGACATCGCGCCCCATGACTACCTTGAGACCTTCATGCGCTCCGGCTCGGAGCCCCACGATGGCCCAAGCTTCAGCTGGCCCATCTGGGAGAGCTGGGGGAAGGACTACTGGCTGGGGACCGACAAGGTGGGCCGCGACATCATGAGCCGCCTGATGCACGGTGCGACCACGGCGGTGTTCGCCGCTGCCATCACGATCATACTCGGGCAGGCTATCGGCATCACTATGGGCGCCATAGCCGGCTACTTCAAGGGCGTGATCGACGACATCATAATGCGTATCGTGGACGTGCTATTCAGCTTCCCGGACTTGCTGTTCGCCGCCTTCCTGTCCGCCTCCATCAGGACCCCCATCGTGAAGCTCATGGGAGATCTGAAGCAGCAGACAGGCTGGGAGATACTCGACGAGACCATCTTCATCGACTACATCATCCTGTTCGGGGCACTGGCTATGGTGAACTGGTCCGGCACGGCCCGGCTCATTCGAGGCCAGATACTCTCACTCCGGGAGCAGGACTTCATCCGGGCCGAGGTGGCCCTGGGCATGCCGACGTGGCTCATCATCAGGAAGCACCTGGTCCCCAACGCAATCGCCCCTCTCGTAGTGGGAATCAGCGGTGCGATTGGCGGCATACTCCTGCTGGAGTCCTCCCTCAGCTTCTTCGGGCTGGGCATCCAGCCGCCGGCCGCAAGCTGGGGCGACATGATCAACACCGCGCTGCCCCAGTGGCGCCTCTACCCCTGGGAGGTCCTGATGCCGGGGCTGCTGCTTGGGGTCGCCGTGTTCGGGTTCAACTACCTGGGCGATGGCTTGAACGACGCCCTGAACCCCAGGCAGATCAGGCGGTAGACTCGGCCCCGTAGCGGGTACCCAGGGTCGCCCGCCCAGTACCCCTCGGGTCTAGGGGCTTGCAGGTGGCCTGCCTGGCGTCCATTCGATGGCTGCGACGTCCACCGACGGCGGCTTGGAGGAGGGACACATGGTTGCCAAGCTCTCCCGAATCGTCATCCTAGCGTTGTCCCTGGTCCTGTTCGCTGCCGTGGTGCAGGGCCGCCCGGTGTCGGCAGACGGCTCCTGGAAGCCGGCAGGTCCAACCGGCGGCTACGTTTGGGAGATCGAGGCGTCCCCCGATTTCCAGGCCGACGGGACGATCTTCGCCAGCACCTACGGCACCGGGGTCTTCAGGTCTACCGACCACGGCGACACCTGGCGGAATGTCAGCAGTGGTTTCGGGCACCGGTCTATCCGAGCTGTCGCAGTCTCTCCGGCCTTCAGCAGCGACTCCACCATGTTTGCCGGAGGGCCCGACGGGGTCTACAAGTCGGTGGATGGCGGTGAGACTTGGCGGCATTCCATTGAGGGGCTGGACAATCCGCGGGTACTCGCCCTGGCGGTGTCGCCGGCTTTTGCGACGGATGCCACCCTGCTGGCGGGAGTCAGCGACGGCTTGTATCGCTCGACCGACGGAGGCAGCTCCTGGGAGCGGGTGTCCGCAGGCCTGACGGGGGCCACGGCCGCCAACATCGAGTTCTCCCCGGGGTTCGAGCGCGACTCCACCGTCTTCGCCGGTATGCTGGGCAAACGCGTTATATCGTACATGTGGGGCGCGCTGCGGTACGTGACGCCGCCAGGCGGCATATTCCGCTCGACCGACGGCGGGGTTACGTGGGAGATCTACGATGACCTCGAGGAGGTCTCGGCCATGTCCGTCAGCCTGTCGCCCTCTTTCGAGTTCGACTCGACAGCGTTCATCGGCACGCTGCACAGCGGTATCTACCGTACGACCGACGGCGGGGACACCTGGTCGCAGGTAGCGCTGGGCCTACCGCATCACCGCTTCCTGTCCGTGGAGGTCTCGCCCGCATTCGAATCGGACTCCACGGTGTTCGCGGGCGCCCACGGGATGGTCTACGGCTCGACCGATGGTGGCAATAACTGGGAGCAGCTAAATGGGGGGAAGTACCTCTCGGACGGTCGTGTGGAGGCGCTGGCTGTCTCGCACGCTTTCGGAAGTGACGGCACCCTCTTCGCCGGAGCCAGCATAGGCGGTATCTTGCGCTCGACCGACGAAGGCGCGTCCTGGAAGCAGGTACACCGCGCCGCGCCCATCAGGAACGTCAGGGCCGTCGCGCCCGCGCCCGACTTTGGAGCGGACCCCACGGTATTCCTGGCGCCCTCCGGCGGGGGCGTTCTCAAGTCCACCGACGGCGGCCGGAGGTGGGTCCAGGTCGATGCGGGTCTCGCTGAGGGCGCAATTCAGGAGTGGGTCCTGCCGGACGTCTGGTCCATCGCGGTTTCGCCCGCATTTGGTGAGGATGCCGTCGTATTCCTCGGGTCGTCGAACGGCGTCTTCCGATCGACGGACGCTGGGGACGAGTGGCTCCAGGTGCCCGGAGGCGGCAGGGACGTGACCACTCCCGCGGTGGCGGTGTCGCCCGCGTACGAGGCGGACTCGACGGTGTTCGCCGGAACCTTCGACGGCGTGTTCAGGTCAACCGACGGCGGGGAAACCTGGCGCCGGACCAGCGAAGGCTTGGGCGACGCCCGGGTGTGGGCCCTGGCCGTGTCCCCCGAGTTCACCTCGGACCGGACGCTGTTCGCGGCTACGGCAACGGGCGTCTTCCGGTCGGCGGACGGCGGTCATACATGGGAGGCCCCCACCGCCGGCCTGCCCGACCTCCGCGTTTACTCGCTCGACGTTTCGCCGGAATTCGGCGTCGACCGGACCCTGTTCGCGGGGACCTCGGGCGGCCTCTTCAGGTCCACCGATGGGGGCGGCTCCTGGACCAGGCTTCGCGAGGGTCTGAGGGACGGCTCGTCGGTCTTCGCAGTCAAGGTCTCCCCGGACTTCCAAAGCGACAGGACCGTGTACGCCGGCACGGACTCCGAGGGAGTGATGCGCTCTGTCGACGCGGGACAGTCGTGGGAGCCGGTCAACCGGCAGCTGCGGACCCTGGGGATCAACAGCCTTGCCCTGCCCAGCAACTACGCCGATACACTGCAGGTATTCGCCGGCACGGCGAGGTCCGGGCTGTATAGCGGCGCGGACCTCCAGGCCGGCCCCTTCTTCGAGATCATCCGGCCGGTCCCCGTGTCGAGGATATACCCGGTCCTGGGGTGGGTGCTGGTGGTGCTGACGGTCCCGGCTGCATTCGGCCTCATGGCCCTATACCGCCGGATCACTCTGTGGACATCGAGGCGCAGGGCGAGACGGTATGTGGGATGGGGTCCCCGTGCGGCCGGTAATCACGCTTAGGCGAGATGCGGTCCGCCGAGACCGTCGCCTGCGGGTCTCTTACCCCTTCTCCCCTTGCGGGAGAAGGCTGGGATGAGGGGGCTGCCGCCGCTCCACATCCCACCATCCCTGCTCCACATCCGTCCATCCCTGCTCCACATCCGTCCATCGCCGCTCCACATCCGTCCATCCCGTTCCACATCCCACCATCCCCGTTCCACATCCCGCCACCCCCGCTCCACATCCCCATCCCCCATCATCCCCCTTTCCCCTCCGTGACCTCTGTGCCCTCTGTGGTTAAATCCCCCTCTCCCCTCCGCGACCTCCGCGCCCTCTGCGGTTAAATCCCCCGCCATTTGACTAGCGCGAACGCCTGTGCTATTATCACCGCATGAACACCTTCACGCAAGCCCGCCTGGACCTCCGGCATCCATCCCCGGCAGGGTCCCCCTGGCTACGACGTAGAACACTCTGGAACAGTTTGGAACAAAATTCGGCAAATTCGGGTGCCAATCCGTCGTTCCGGCCCCCGAGCCGGATTCCTGCCCCAGGAACCGTCCCCCACCCAGGGGCTGGGCGGGGTCCCCTCTTCCCCCCGAGGATGGGGGCTCTCGCCCTGCTGAAGGGCAACGCTGGCCATGTCACACCAGGTCTGAACAGTTACGCCTGCGGTCGTAGTGTTGACTGTGGAGGGCTCAGGCGCTAGACTCCCGTACGGTAACCCCTGTGCATAGGGGGTTGCAGTTTCTTGCTTGAAGTCGACGGAAACCACGATCTGACTTCCTCGGCAAGTCAGGCGACAACAAAGAGGAAACTACCGTGGCGAACCCAGTCTTGGCAGTCGAAAACCTGGAGACCCACCTTGCCTCGCGCGAGGGGGCGATCAAGGCCGTCAACAACGTGTCCTTCGATGTGCAGCCCGGAGAGACCCTTGGCATCGTGGGCGAGAGCGGATCCGGCAAGACGATGACGGCCCTGTCGATCATGGGCCTCGTGCCGAATCCACCGGGTCAGATCGTCGGCGGGCGGGTCGAGCTAGACGGCGAGGTGATCACGGACCTCTCGGACAGGGACCTCAGGGAGCGGCGCGCTACCAAGATGGGCATGGTCTTCCAGGACCCGGCGACATCCCTCAACCCGACCATGAAGGTGGGCCCCCAGATCGCAGAGACGATGCAGGTCCACCTCGGCCACGACGAAGAGACCGCGCGAAAACGCGCCGTCGAGATCCTCGACAGGGTGGGGATACCGTCGGCCGAGTCCCGCTACTACGACTACCCGTTCCAGTTCAGCGGTGGCATGCGCCAGAGGGCGATGATTGCGATCGCGGTTTCATGCGACCCGCTCCTGCTCATAGCGGACGAGCCCACTACTGCCCTCGACGTTACGGTGCAGGCCCAGCTCCTCGACCTCGTTCGAGACCTGAAGGAGGAGAGGGGTACCTCGGTAATATGGATTACGCACGACCTTGGCGTGATAGCGGAGCTGTGCGACAGGGTCGCCGTGATGTACGCCGGCTTCATTGTAGAGACGGCCCCTGTGCAGGAGATCTTCGAGAATCCGAAGCACAGGTACACTTCGATGCTGCTCCGTGCCTTGCCGTCGATGGAGAGGAGGGAGGCCGACAGGCTGGAGTCCATACACGGCCTGCCGCCCCACCTGGCAAACCTCAAGCCCGGCTGCCCCTTTGCGCCGCGCTGCGACGGCGCGGTCGACCAGTGCTCCGAGGAAAACCCAAGCCTGAAAGAGATGGGCACTGATCACTACGCGGCCTGCTGGAACCCGCTCACCGTAAGCTCGAACGGGGCCGCCAAGGGAGAATAGTAGTGACCGTTACGCAGGAACCCACCACAGAGAATGGAACCCTGCTTGAAGTTCGCGACCTGCAGACCCACTTCAAGACGGGTACCAAGGGCATCATCTTCGGCATAGGCGCCATCAAGCAGACTGTGCGGGCCGTCGACGGCGTGAACCTGTCTATAGAAAAGGGTGAGACCCTCGGTCTCGTCGGAGAGAGCGGCTGCGGCAAGTCCACGTTGGGATACACGATCCTCCAGCTCGAGAGGGCGACATCGGGGGAAGTCTACTACGACGGACAGAAGCTCACGGGCCTGAACGGCAAGGAGATGCGCCCCTTCCGGCAGAGGATGCAGATCATCTTCCAGGACCCCCAGGCCGCTCTCGACCCAAGAATGACTATAGGACAGGCTGTCGCGGAGCCCCTGGTCGTTCACGGTGTCGTCGCAAAGGACGAAGTCGAGGACAAGGTGGAGGAGCTCCTCGCCACGGTTGGGCTCAACCCCTACTTCAAGAACCGGTACCCCCACGAGTTCAGCGGGGGACAGCTGCAGCGCATCGTAATCGCGCGAGCGCTCTCCGTCGAGCCGGAGTTCATAGTCTGCGACGAGCCCATTTCCGCCCTGGACGTATCCATCCAGGCCCAGATAATCAACCTGCTCGAGGAGCTGCAGGACCAGTTCAGCCTCACGTACCTGTTCATCTCCCATGACCTGCGCGTGGTGCGCCATATCAGCGACCGCGTGGCCGTGATGTACCTGGGCAAGGTGGTGGAACAGGCGGACATCAACTCCCTCCACGAAGACCCCCTTCACCCTTACACCCAGGCGCTGCTGTCGAGCGTACCCATACCCAACCCGGCACAGGCCAAGACGCGGAAGCGGATCATCCTGGAGGGCGATGTGCCCAGCCCGATCGACCCGCCGAGCGGCTGCCGCTTCAGGACCCGCTGTCCCATAGCCGTGGACAGGTGTGCGGAAGAGGAGCCGCTCCTGCGCGACGCTCGCGAGAACCACTGGGTGGCCTGCCACCTAGCCTGAGCCGAGGGGACCCCTGCGCACCCTTCTTCTTCTCGCATACAGGGTCGTCCTTGTATTCGTCCTCGTCACGTTCTTCAGCTTCGCGACGCTCGACCAGCCCGTCCTGCGGAACATCTACCTCGCGCTGACCTCCATCCAGAGCGCCTTCGCCGACACCTTCAGGTTCGCCGCCGACATCTTCGACTCAGGCAGCGACCTGGACATCGTGCGGGACGCCTACGTCCGCAGCGTGACGCTGATGCTGATCGCCGTGGTCATCGGTGCGGCCGCCGGCCTCCTGCTTGGTCTGGCCGGTGGGCTCCGCCCGCGCTCTCCCTTTGCGGGACTTGCGTCCGCGGTCAGCTACGTCGGCGTGCTGACCCCCAGCTTCCTGCTGGCGGTGCTGATCCTGCTCCTGTTCATCCGGTACATCGGCCCTGCCTTCGGCGAACGGTTCGTCCTGCTGAGCCCGGAGGTGACCGTCTTCGACGTCAGGCGGCTCCTCGCTCCGGCCCTGGTGCTGGCCGTGCGTCCCATGGCCTACATGACCCAGGTGACCATCGGCGCGCTGCAGGAGGTCATCTACTCCGACTACGTGCGCACCGCCCGCGCCAAGGGGCTGTACAGCAGTACCGTCCTCCTGCGCCACATCATGCGCAACATTGCCGCTCCAGCGCTTACCAGCCTCAACTCGTCCTTCTACTTCTCTATGAGCAGCCTCCTGATCGTCGAGTGGCTGTTCAACTGGGGAGGCATAGGCACCCGGCTCCTCGACGCCGCCGCGGACAGGGATGCCGAGATGGCCAGCTACATGCTGGTCTCCGTAGGCATCACCTTCCTCCTCATCAACACCTTCGTCAAGGTGATAATCAACCGCGTCGACCCGAGAGTTGCAGAGGTCGGAGGTGCGGTGTCGTGACGCTCTCTGAGGCGGGGGTCTAGGTCATGCCAACCACCCCCATGCCCCCGGCATCCATATGGTACCTGGACAACAGCACCGTCCTGCTCGGGGCGCTTGCACTGCTTTTCGCCATCAGCTTCACGGCGCGATTCTGGGCCCCTCGCCTGAGACTGGCGGTCAGGTCAGGGCAGATGGTGGGGGAGCGAACGCGTGCCGAACGCGTCACCGAGCTTGCCATAAGGTTCCTGGGCAACCCGGCGCTGATCGCCGGATGCCTGGTAACGTTGGCGCTGCTGGTAGCCGTGCTCTGGCCGAGCTTCCTTTCACCGTACGGCCCCGAGGAGGTGGGGAGGACCCTGCAGCTCATCGACGGCGAGGTACAAGGCAGGCCCTTCGCGCCAAGCTCCGTGTACCCGGCCGGTACGGACAGGGAGGGCCGCGACCTGCTTACACGGATCATCTACGGCGCCGAGCGGACCTTTGTGCTATGCGTGGCGGTTGCCGCCCTGCGCCTACTAATAGGAGGCAGTCTTGGGGGTGTGGCCGGATGGCGCGGGGGCGCAGCCGGCCAGCAGATACTCTCCTTCGGCACCGTGTCGTCGTCTATCCCAAGCCTGCTGTTCGCCTTCGTGTTCATCCTGACGATAGGCCCGCGGCTGGGATTCGGTGTATTCCTGCTGGGCCTCGGACTTACCGGCTGGGCAGAGTTGACGAACATCGTGCACGGCGCCGTGAGATGGATCAGGGGCCAGCCGTACCTGGACGCCGCCATGGCGCTGGGCTCTACGCCCCTGCATATAGCGCGCCGCCACCTCCTGCCAAACCTGGCTCCGCAGCTCATCCCGGCCGCGGCGCTGGAGCTTAGCGCCGTACTTCTCACACTCGGGGAGCTGGGATTCCTGGGGCTGTTCCTCGGCGAGGGCTTCTTCGAGTACGTGCCCCAGGTCGTCAGGTCCCCCAAGCTCCCTGAGTGGGCTGGTATGCTATCCGGCACCAGGCTCTCGATCTTCAACTGGCCATGGCTGCCGATGGCTCCGGCCGTCGCCTTCATGGTCGCAATTCTAGGGTTCAATCTGTTGGCGACCGGGCTTCGGAAATGGCTGGACCCGTTCCAGCTTCGGGGCACGCCTCGTTAAGCGCCGGTCAAAGTCTCAAGCTGTTAAGGACAGAAACGGAGGTTTCGAGATGGGGACTTCTCCCAGTCACATAGGATCGGATAGGCAGCTGTTCGTCGACGATCTGCTGATAGAGCAGGCGGAGGGCGCCGAGCGAGTGCTCCATGAGCCGGTGCGCCAGGCTCCCGCAATCCAGGGCGACCGCCCCTGGGACCTGAGTCCCTGTGCGGCGGGCTTCATGCGCGACGGCGACCGATTCAGAGCCTGGTATCGGAGTGAGCACGATTCGGACCAGATCCTGCAGCGCAGCGGACACGACACACTCTACGCCGAGAGCGCAGACGGCATAACCTGGGAGAAACCGAGCCTCGGCCTGTTCGAAGTCAATGGCTCGAAGGACAACAACATAGTCTGGACGGGACCTGGAGCGAACATGGTGCCCTTCAGGGACCCGAATCCCGATGTGCCCGACGACGAGAGGTACAAGGCGGTCGTGCGCACCAGGGACCTGCTGGCGCTGGCTTCCCCCGACGGCATCAACTGGCGCCTGCTTCAGGACGAGCCGATACTGACAGACGGCCCCTTCGACTCGGTCAACATCTCGTTCTGGGATGCTGATCTGGGCCTGTACGTGACCTACACGCGGGGCGTCGCCGGCACGGGGCCGTTCAAGGGCGGGGTGAGGTGGATCCGCCGGGCCACCTCACCGGACTTCCGAAACTGGAGTGAGCTGGAGTCCATCGACACGGGCGAGACGCCCAACGAACACTTCTACACGAACGCCTGCGTGAAGTACGACAGGGCCCCCGGGGTCTACCTGATGTTCCCTTCGAGGTACGTCTACGAGCGCAGCCCAAACCCCGATTGGACCTACAGCCCCGGCGTAAACGACATCGTGTTCATGTCGAGTCGCGATGGGCTCAGGTTCGACCGCAGCATGAGGGACGCGTTCATCCGTCCGGGCCTCGACCAGAACAACTGGCACGACAGGGGGGTGTACATTGAGACGGGGGTCCTCCACACGTCCTCGACCGAGATCTCCCTCTACGGGATGGAGAACTCGCATCTGCCATCCCAGAGGATACTCCGTTACACGCTGCGGACCGACGGGTTCGTGTCTGTCAACGCCGGTTACGCGGGTGGCGAGATGACTACCGTACCCGTCGTGTTCGAAGGCGGCGAACTCGAAATCAATTACTCCACGTCCGCGGTAGGCTCGATAAGGGCGGAGATACAGGACGCTGAAGGGCGTCCGATCGATGGGTTCACTCTCGACGACTGCCCTGAGAAGTTCGGCGATGAGATCGAAGGGGCGTTCGGCTGGAAGGGCGGCGCAGACCTTGGCCGTCTTGCCGGGACCCCTGTGCGGCTGAGATTCGTCCTCAAGGACGCAGACCTCTACGCCTTCAGATTCCGGAACTAGGGGCAGGGTCCTTGAAGAGGGTGTTTGCGAGGCGGAGGCCCGGGTCCTCCGCCTACTTCACTGCCGTGCTCGTTGCGCTGGCCTTCGCCTGGAGCGGCGGGGCCTCGACGACCTACCACATCCACCTTCCGGGGACCGCGCCGCATTCTCACGGCGAGCCCGGCTCCGCGGGCGATGTCCTCGCAAAGAGGCTGGAGCGGAGCCTTGCGGACGACGCGTCCGTGGTGGATGGCGGCTACAAACAAGGCCTGACCGCGCACGGCCAGGGCGAGGGCCTGGCCCTCAGTGGGCGCGAGGCGGCGGAGACGGTGTTCGCGGGGCGCAGGTGCGATCCGGACGCCCCCCTACGGCACTACGACGTGGTTGCGATCAACGTCGAGATCACCCTGAACAGGTTCCTCGACTACGACCCCGACGGCCGGATGTACGTCCTGGAGGAGGACCTGGAACGGGTGCGCCTGGAGGAAGCGCAGAACAGGGCTGCCAGGTCCGACGAGTCGAAGCCGGCTGTCTCTATCGGGCTGGACGGGGACAAGATTCAGCCGCTGACCATCAGGGCCAATCAGGGCGACTGCGTGAGCATTGCCCTGCAGAACGCGATGGACGGCAACGAGCCGGCCAGCCTCCACATCCACGGGTCCAGTCTCTACGTCACATCCACGGGCGAGCCCGCCATTGCGACCAATCAGGACGCCTCGGTTCTGCCGGGAGAGACCGTTCGGTACGAATGGATGGTGGAGGAGGATGCGCAAGAGGGCGTCCACTACTTTCACAGCCACGGCGTGGAGCGGTTCCAGGCAGGCCACGGGTTGTTCGGGGCCATCGTCATCGAGCAGCGGGGGACGTCCTTCCTGGACCCTGTGAGTGGCGAACCTCTTGAGAGCGGGTGGGCGGCCATAATCCAGAGCCCGGATGGAAGCGACTTCCGCGAGTTCGTCATCTACTACCACGAGATCGGCAGCGAGAGGTACCGCCATCTCGACAAGACTGGTGAGCGCGTAACCCTTACGGACCCGCTGAGCGGCGCATACAAACCCGGTGGCAGGGCGCTCAACTACAGGAGCGAGCCATTCATGAACCGGCTGGCGCTCCAGACCGAGCGGTTCGACTTCGCCGACCAGTCCCTCGCATACAGCTCGTACACATTCGGTGACCCGGCGACGCCAATTGCCCGCTCCTACCTGGGAGACCCCGTAAAGACGAGGGTCGTGCATGGGGGCTCCGAGGTCTTCCACGTGCACCATACCCACGGCGGGGGCATTCGCTGGAGGAGGCAGCCGGGGACCGGGAACACCGGCTTCGATACCGGCCTCGATAAATCGCCCCCCCTGAAGACCGATGCGTCGACTAGGCTGGACTCCCAGTCGCTGGGGCCGTCCCAGTCCTACGACCTCGAGTCCGAGTGCGGCAGCGGAGGGTGCCAGCAGAGCCCGGGCGACTACCTCGTCCATTGCCACGTCGCCCACCATTATATCGCCGGCATGTGGATGATCTGGCGAGTCCACAACACCCTGCAGACAGGTGAAGGGCAGGGGGCACTCCTGGAGCTTCCAGACCGTAGCGGCAGTGTCGCAGGTGCGGTTACGTCAGAGGCATTGCTGGGCAAGACTTACGAATGGAAGGGCGAGCCGGTCGAGATTACCAGCGAGAACCTCGGCGATTGGGTGGAGCGCCAGCTACCTCCCAGGGGACTTCCAAAAGGCTACGACGCCTCTGTCTTCAACTGGCACAGGCAGGGCGACCTCTACCTGAACGAGCCGGAGGACGAGCGCTCCTGGCCGGGGTTCGAGCCCGAGAATCCCGGCATCAGGCCACCGATTCTCTTCGAGCCCGGCACGGGCAAGCTGGCTTACCCGCTACTTAGCCCCCACCTCGGTAAGCGGCCTCCATTCGCTCCAAACCATGGGCCCGCGCCGTTTCTGAGTCCCGAGCACAACGGGAGGGCGCCGCCGTTACCCGGCGAGAACGGCGCACGGAGCCTGTGTCCGGCAGGCACGAGGCTGCAGGAGTACGTTGTTCACGCCATCAACGTACCCATAATCCTGAACGAGGATGCCAGTCTGATAGACCCGGTAGGGCAGCTATTCGTCCTGAAGGAGGACGAGGAGGCCGTGCGAGAGAGCAACGACCTTCGAATCCCCCTCGCGGTGCGCGCCAATGCCGGCGAGGACTGCGTGGACCTATTGCTGAAGAGCGAGCTCAGCGACACTGCGGAGAACACCTTCTTCAGCAAGGTGAGCATACACGTCCACCTGGTCCAGTTCGACGTACAGGCGAGCGACGGCATTAGCACGGGGTTCGCGTACGAGCAGTCTGTGCGCCCCTTCACCCAGGAGGGGGAGGTGCTGCAGGCCGATGCGGAGCAGGGGAGCTTGGAGGTCGAGCTCGGCAGCGCCAGTCGCTTTCGGCGGGGCGCGCTGGTGGGTGTGGGCATGGACCAGGACGAGACGTTCGAGATCAAGCGCGTCGCGAGCACCGCCGGTAATCGCCTTGTCTTCGAGTCGCCCCTCGAGCATGCTCACGCCTCAGGGGAGATAGTGAGCACCGAGTTCGTGCGCTACCGGTGGTATCCCGACGTACAGTTTGGCACCGCCTACTTCCATGACCACGTGGACGCCCTCGTTTCTTGGAAGCACGGGCTGTTCGGTGCCCTCATATCAGAGCCCCCCGGATCGACCTACCACGATCCCTTTACGGGCGCGTCCGTACGTAGCGGGACCATTGTAGATGTCCATACGGAGTCGGTCGTTTCGCCGGACGTGACCGGCAGCTTCCGCGAGCTCGTCATGTTCATACAGGACAACAACCTGGCCACACACATAGGCAGATCGAGTGGCAGCGCCTTCAACCTGCGTGCCTCACCGCCCGAGAAGCGCGGCCGAGATCCCGCGCTCTGGTTCAGCAGCGAGGTGCACGGCGATCCGGAGACCCCCGTCCTGAACGCCTACCTGGGCGATCCCATAGTGGTGCGCGCCCTGGTTTCGGCGATGAACGATGTCCATACCTGGCATCTCGACGGCCACTGGTTCCGGCGCGAGAGATTCAGCCCTGACTCAAGGCCGGTGAGCACGGTACACATAGGCATATCCGAGCGGAGCGACCTGGTCATCCCGGCGGCCGGGGGCCCGCAGATGATGCCTGGAGACTACCCGTACTACAACGGACGCACCTTCAGGCTCATGGAGGGCAGCTGGGGACTGGTGAGGGTGCATGAGGGGGATTCGCCGCTTGGCCCCCTGAAGCTGCCCGGGCGCGAGACCATACCAGGCCCGCCCGCTTCCGTATGTCCGGCGGATGCTCCGCTCAAGGAGTACGCCGTGGTTGCCATTCCCGTGACGCTGCCCATGCTTGGTGGCGGGACGGGCAGGATCTTCGCCCTAGATGCGGATGCGGCCGGCTTCGCCTCCGGCGCAAGGGACCCGGAGCCGTTGGTCCTCCGTGTGGGTGTGGGGGACTGCGTGGAGGTCCGCCTGGAGAACAGACTGGAACAGGGCAGGGTTTCGTTCCACGCTGACAGGCTTGCCTACGACCCCAGGGACTCGATGGGCATCGCGGCGGGATTCAACCCTGACCAGTCCGTCGCGCCGGGTGAGAGCCGGACGTACACGTTCTTCGCACACCCCGAATACGGGGAGGGCGCTGCGCTCGTCAGGGATTGGGGGAACGTGCTGGTGAATCCTGGGCTCGGCCTATACGGAGCTATAGTCGTCGCCCCGGCAGGCGCCGCATTCACCGACCCCGTCACTGGCGGTGATCTCTCGCTTGCCTCGAGCTGGAGGGCAGACGTACACCTGCCCGACGGGTCTAGCTACCGGGACTTTGCGCTGTTCCTGCAGGATGAGGACGAGGTGATAGGCACTCACGCCATGCCGTACAATCACTCGGTGACTGGCGTTGTGGGCTTGAACTACAGGTCTTCGCCGCTGGACGGACGGTTCGACCTCGTCCCGAATCTGAATGCAGGCTCAGGCAGACTGCTGATCATGTTTGAAGAGGCCGAGGGGCTGTTCGACCTCGTACCTGAAGAGGTCGGCCCCTCCGACACAGGCGGGTTCGCCAGCCCGTCGACACCGGTAATGGAGGCGTTTGCGGGAGACCCCGTGCGAATACATGTGATGGTACCATTCAGTGAACAGAATCACGTATTCAGCATTGAGGGCCACCGTTGGCCCTTCGAGCCGGAGATGGAGGGCACGAACGTGGTCAGCTCCGAGCAGGTTGGGGCGGTCGGCAAGCTCGAGATTCTCCTCGACGCCGGCGGGCCGTTCAGGATGCCGGGGGACTACCTTTATGGGGACCACCGGCTGCCCTACCGGGAGGCAGGACTCTGGGGTCTGTTCAGGGTTCTCAGGCCGGACGACGGGGACGCAGCCATCATGATTCTTGGAGGTCGATGAGAAGCGAACCATGATGCGGAAATCGAAAGTGAGACACGGAAACAGCGGTAGCAGGACGGCAGTCCTAAAGGGAGTAGTCCTGCTGGCAGTGACGGCCGTACTGGTGCTGATGCCGTCGGCCCTCAGGGCAGACGACGAGGAGGCTACCGGGAACACCTATACAGCCAAGGCAGGCGACCTATACCCGGATGAGTCCTTGGCGATCAACCAGTTCCTGCCGAGCGACATCACCGTGGTGCAGGGAGATACCGTAGTCTGGGATCGGGTGTTGTTCCACACGGTCACGCTGCTCTCTGGCGAGCCCAGGGTGCCTTGGCTATCTCCCCTGAAGGACGGCCGGTTGGGAGTGCTTCCGGAGGTCGGTTTTCCCTCTGGACTGGTGTTCAGGGAGGAGCTGGAGCCCATCGCAATTGCGTCCTGGGCGAGAGACCGCCTGGGGCTCCTTGCGCCAACCGACGAAAAGCTCGTCATCAACGGCAACAATGAGTACGACGGCACCGGCTATTTCAACTCGGGCGCGCCCTTCAACCCGGACACCTTGCCTAGGAAGGTGCCGGTCAAGTTCACCGAGCCCGGCGTCTATCAGGTCGTGTGCCTGATTCACCCTGACATGTTTGCCACGGTCACCGTCCTCCAGGAAGGGTTCACCGCACCCGAGAGCCAGGAGGAGATGGACGCCCGGGCCGAACGTGAACTGACCTCGATGATTGCCCATGCGGAGAGCCTCTTCGCCGCTTCGCAGCAGGTCGACAACCGGCGCCGGGCCGACCTCACGATGGAGCACCGGCTCAAGACAGGCATCTTCCAGGACGACGTGGAGTATGCCCGCTACTTCCCCGACAACGTGGAAGTCAGTTCAGGGGACACCGTGACGTGGGACTGGGTGAATGGAGGCGACACTCCGCACACCGTGACCTTCCTGTCGGGAGCGGAAGCGCCTGAGTACCTGCTCGTGGAGCACAAGGTGTTTGCGGACGGCAGTCTCAACGTCCGCGACCCGCCTACCATCGCGCTGAATGCCGAGGTCTTTGAGCCTTCGGGCGGCGACACATACTCGGGATCCGGCATCGTCAACTCGGGCGTGCTCTTCGGCGAGCTGGGCCCCCCGGGACGACCGACCACATACTCCCTGAAGTTCGACACGCCCGGAACATACACCTACCAGTGCCTGATGCACGGCCCCGTTATGTCGGGCACCATCACGGTGACCGGGCCGCCCCCTGCGCCCTTGCTGCCGAGCGCAGGGGATGCTTCACTGGCCACACCCGCAGCAGTTGCGGCCGCTGCATCGCTAGTGCTATTCGCCATCGGCGGAGTATTGGTTTCCCGGCGGCACCGAGCCGGTGGCC
This sequence comes from Dehalococcoidia bacterium, assembly GCA_965204975.1. Lineage (GTDB taxonomy): Bacteria > Chloroflexota > Dehalococcoidia > Lucifugimonadales > CAJWER01. Next base: position 1,198,065 of record OZ242024.1, on the reverse strand, counting down.
CTGCTGCCTGAGATGACGACTAAGGAAGGGACGGTTCTCTAGCTGCACACACACCATCAAGGATGATTGCTGAGGAGTGATACATGACCGAGTCCCCCATGCATATCGGTACGGATCGCCAGCTATTCGTGGACGACCACGCCATCCAGGACTTGAGCGGCGCAAGGCGCGTCCTCCACTCGCCTGAGCGGCGCAACACCATCCTCCAGGGCGACAGGCCCTGGGACGCCGCGAGCGTTGCGTTCATGTCCATTCTCGAGGACGATGGCCTGTACCGAGGCTACTACCGCTGTGACCACATGGACTCCGACAGGGCCCCGAACCCCCGGCACACCGCCTATGCCGAGAGCGCCGACGGCATAAGCTGGACGAAGCCCAGCCTTGGACTGGTCGAGTTCGAGGGCTCGAAGGACAACAACATGGTCTGGCTCGGGCCGGGCGCAAACCTGTCCGCGTTCCTCGACACCAACCCTGCCGCGCGTCCCGAGGAGAAGTACAAGGCTGTCGTGCGGGCAAGCCGCGCCGAGGGAGAGGCTCTGGGCGCGCCCGGGCCGTGCGTCCTCGCGCTGTCGTCCCCGGACGGGGTCCGGTGGAAGATGATGCAGGACGGCCCGATCCTCACCGACGACCCGTTCGATTCGTTCAACGTCGCGTTCTGGGACGAGTGGGAGAACAGGTACGTCATCTACACACGCGGCGTCGCAGGCGTGGGGACCTTCAAGGGGGGCGTGCGCTGGATACGCCGCTCGACCTCCACGGACTTCCTCAACTGGACTACCCTCGAGCCTATCGACGCCGGAGACACGCCGTTCGAGCACCTTTACACGAACGCCTGCGTTCCGTACATGCGCGCCCGCGGCATCTACGTCATGTTCCCGTCCCGCTACGTTATCGAGCATACACCCGACCCGGACTGGGAAGCGGGGCCAGGCGTGAACGACATCGTCTTCATGGCCAGCCGCGACGGACTGAACTTCGACCGCAGCTTCATGGAGGCCTTCCTGCGTCCCGGACTTGACCAGGAGAATTGGCACGAGCGCGGCATCTACATGGAAAGAGGCATCATCCAGCACTCGCCGGAGGAGCTCAGCCTATATGTCAGCGACCACTGGCGGTACCCAACGACGCGGATCAGCCGGTATGTCCTCCGTACGGACGGGTTCGTTTCCGTCAACGTAGGCTACAGCGGCGGAACGCTGACCACGAAGCCGCTGGTCTTCGATGGCGGCGAAATGGATATCAACTACTCGACCTCCGCCGCCGGCAGCGTCAGGGTTGAGGTGCAGGACGCCGAGGGTAGGGCATTCCCTGGGTTCGGCCTTGATGACTGCCCGGAGATCTTCGGCGACGAAATAGACGGCCGGGTCGACTGGGGAGAGGGCGCAGACCTGGGCGCCCTTGCTGGCCGGGCAGTGCGGCTAAGGTTCGAGCTGAAGGACGCGGACGTCTACGCGTTCAAGTTTGGGTAGCGAGGCATGACCCCATGACTGGAAACACATCCGTGAATGTCGGCTCCGACCGCCAGCTCTTCGTGGACGAGCATCTGATCCAGGACGCGGACGGCGTGAGGCGCATTCTCCATACGCCGGAGCGGCGCAACACTATCCTGCAGGGCGACAGGCCATGGGACAAGACCAGCGTTCAGTTCATGTCCATAATTGAGGACGACGGCATCTATCGCGGCTACTACCGTTGCGACCACTGGGAGCCCACCGGGACCAAGAACCCGCGGTACACCGCCTATGCGGAGAGCGCGGACGGCATAAACTGGGAGAAGCCGAGCCTGGGGCTGTTCGATTTCGAGGGCTCGAAGGACAACAATCTGGTCTGGCTCGGACCTGGCGCGAACCTATGCGCCTTCGTCGATATGAACCCGTCCGCGCCTCCCGAACAAAGGTACAAGGCCGTCGTGAGGTTGAGCCCCACCGAGGGAGAGGCATTGGGGGCGCCGGGGCCGTGTGTTCTGGCCCTGTCGTCGTCGGACGGCCTCCGGTGGAAGCAGATGCAGAACGGCATGATCCTGACCGACCACCCGTTCGACTCACTCAACGTCGCCTTCTGGGAAGAGAGGGAGAGCAGATACGTCATATACACCCGCGGCGTCGCCGGCGTCGGTCCCTTCCATGGCGGTGTGCGCTGGATTCGACGCTCGACCTCGACTGACTTCCTGAACTGGACGCCTTTGGAGCCCATCGACACAGGAGACGCCCCCTTCGAGCACCTGTACACCAACGCCTGCGTCGCCTACACGCGCGCCCCAGGCGTCTACCTCATGTTCCCGTCGCGCTACGTCTTGGACCACACGCCGGACCCCGACTGGCACGGCGGGCCGGGTGTGAACGACATCGTGTTCATGTCCAGCAGGGACGGCCTGAAGTTCGACCGCAGCTTCATGGAGGCTTTCCTGCGCCCCGGCCTGGACGTCGAGAACTGGCACGAGCGGAGTCTATACATGGAGACCGGCATAGTGCAGACCTCGCCCGAGGAGCTTAGCCTGTACGCCAGCGATCACTGGCGCTACCCGACGACCCGTATCAGCCGCTACGTCCTGCGCACCGACGGGTTCGTCTCGATCAACGCCGGATACGGCGGCGGGACCCTGACCACGAAGCCGGTCGTGTTCGATGGCGGCGAGATGGAGCTCAACTACTCCACGTCCGCAGCCGGCAGCGTCAGGGTCGAGGTGCAGGACGCCGAGGGGCGCGCCGTCCCGGGGTTCGACCTTGATGATTGCCCGGAGATCTTCGGCGACGAAATAGACGGCCGCGTCTCCTGGGGAGAGGGCGCTGACCTGGGCGCCCTTGCCGGCCGGCCGGTGCGGCTAAAGTTCGAGTTGAAGGACGCGGACGTCTACGCGTTCAAGTTTGGGTAGCGAGGCATGACCCCATGACCGGAAATACATTCGTGAACGTCGGCTCCGACCGCCAGCTATTCGTGGACGACTACCTCATCGAGTCGATGAACGGGGCGGAGTTGAAGCTGCACAGTCCCGCCTCGGCGGGCCCGGTGCTCACCCTTGACATGCCCTGGGAGGGCGTGACTTGCGACTACCACACGGTATTCCAGGATGGCGGTGTGTACCGGATGTACTACCGCGGCTCTAGTCACGAGGGTTACACGATAGACGAGCTGCTGGAGCCGGGTGAAGAGTCAGTTCCCGTCCACCACGAGAACGTCTGCTACGCCGAGAGCCGCGACGGCATCACCTGGACTCGCCCCTCGCTGGGCCTGATCGAATTCGAGGGGTCGAAGGTCAACAATATCGTCTGGCTGGACGAGGAGGGCGACACCTCGGATCTGGTCCCCTTCCTGGATGGCAACCCGGACGCAACGGAGGAGGAGAGATACAAGGGCATCGTCTGGAGGGGCAGCCGCGTCTTCGCCGTAGCCTCGCACGACGCGGTCACATGGCGCTTCATGCAGGAAGAGCCGATTCTGACCGAAAGGCCGTTCGACTCGCAGAACGTGCCGTTCTGGGATCCGTGGAAGGGCGAGTATGCCATATTCACGCGCGGCAAGATAGGTTCAGGCGGCTCATTTGGGGGTGGCTATCGCTGGATACGCCGCGCCACCTCGCCGGACTTCCTCAATTGGTCCGACCTGGAGCTAATCGATACAGGGGACACGCCCATCGAGCACCTGTACACCAACGGGACGACGCCATACTCCAGGGCGCCGGGCGTCTACCTGGCATTCCCGCGCCGCTTTTCACCGGATCGGAAGCCGAGGGAGGACTCGCCTTGGCCCGGCACCGCCGACTCGGTGTTCATGAGCAGCCGGGACGGCCTCCACTGGGACCGCAGGTTCATGGAGTCGATAGTCAGGCCGGGTATCGGCCCCCGGCACTGGACATCGCGCAACAACCTCCTCTCCAACGGCATCGTCGAGACGGGTGAGAAAGAGATTTCGATGTACGTCCTGCGTCACCGCGACTATCCGTCCGTCCACCTCGAGCGGGTGACCTGGCGGAAGGACGGTTTCGTGTCAGCCGGCGCCGGCTACAGCGGGGGCGAGGTCACGACTCGGCCGCTCGTGTTCGACGGCGGGGTGCTCGAAATCAACTACTCCACGTCTGCAGTCGGCTCGATCAGGGTCGAGCTACAGGACGAGAGCGGGAATGCCCTGTCGGGCTTCGGTCTCGGGGACTACCCGGAGATGTTCGGCGACGAGATAGACGGCGTTGCACGCTGGAAGGGCGGCTCCGACGTGTCGAGCCTGGCGGGAAGGCCCGTGAGGCTGCGCTTCCAGCTCAACGACGCAGACGTGTACTCGTTACGCTTCCGGCACTAGCTCCCGGAGGGCCCGCTACGATGATCGGGGAGGCGCGTCGGGAGGTCCCTCTTCGAGCCTCTGGCCCATCTCGTCCAGGAACTTCTCCATCTCCGGGGGTAGGGTAGGGTCTTCGACCGACTCCAGGTCGGGCTCCGTACGGGTGCGGTCGTACTCTGCCTCGAGCTGCGTGATCAGCAGCTTTACCTGCTGGTTGTTCTCCACGGCCCGGCTGATGTCCCTGTACTGCTGCTCGCCCCTCGCTGTGTCGGCCAAGCTTGCGGGGAAGTCGTACATGGCGCTCAGCACTTCCATGATCTTTGCCGCGCCCAGGTGGTCCTCTTCCAGCTGAACGTAGTGAGGGATGTGGAGCATCAGGCTCGTCGACTGCACGTTAGACTCCATCAGCGTGTCTCCCACCAGGTTCACGATGCTGGTAGGTCCCTGGTACATGTTTTTGCGGACCGACACGAGGTGGCGCGTACGGCCCTCGTAGAGCTCGTTCAACGTGCCGGTGACCATCAACGGGCGCGTGTGCGGCACCGAGTCCCACATGCTGCCTATGCGGCAATACTCCACGACGTTGTAGTGCAGCAGCAGCTTCGCTACGGCCTCGGCGTAGTCCTCTCCGAACATGTGGGGCTCGCGCAAGTGGAGGAAGATGTAGTCCCGGTCGGTCTCCTCGTCCCTCGCGTATCTGGCTATCGTGTTGGGCTTGGTGAGGACGCGCTTCCCGTCCACGATCTTGGTCTTGGGACGCTCCCTAGTGAAGTCGAGGAAGACTCCCGGTTTGGCCAGCCTGCCCAGCTCGACCGCGTTCATGTGCTGCTCGAGCTTTTTCAGGACCAGCGTGCCCACACGCCCGACGTCCACCCACGGGCGCAGATTTGCAATGACGATCGTGTTCTTGAGCTCGGGCCCATCGTCCAGGACCTCGAATTCACCGACTCTCATGAGCATATCGTGCCAGACGGCCCCCGATAGTGCAACATCGTCAGCTTGAACCCTAGTAGTTCTGGAACAAGCGCCCCCACTCGGTCTTCAGGGCGGCTTCGACGCGCCTGCGGCCGACCATGCGGAGCCAGTAACCGTTGTGGTACAGGTTCGAGGCGACGAAGGCCCACGGCGCGATGGGCGAGCGCAGCAGGGTATGCTCCAGCGGCTTCAGAGGCCCCCAGTAGATGAGCTTCTGCCCGCGGCTGGCGAAGGTGTTCTCGCTGCTCCTCAGCTTCCAGTCCACCTCCGAGATGTCCTCGCCCACGACCTCGATGTCTGACATATCTCCGTTGCCCAGGCCCATTTCGTGTGCCAGCCGGATGAACCCAATCGACATCGGGTCGAAACCCATCATCTTAGCCTGCACCGCGTCGACGGCCACCGGGTCGGCCCCGGCGAGCAGCACGTTCTTGACGTGCCACCGCATCGCCCGTGGACCTGGCCCGTCACCCACGAACGTGCCGTCCGTGACGGTGAATATGCCGGGGTGGATCTCCTTCTGGATGCTGAGCAGGTCCACGAGGGTCTCGTGGATGACGGAGTGGGTCCAGTGGCGCTTCCGGTTCAGCAGGCCGCCGAAGGCGTTCTTCATCGACCCGGTAATCGTCGTGAATACGTGGGTCTTCATCGTCGGCAGGTGGACGATGTTCTTGCCCAGGAACATCTCGGGTATCCGAATGCCCTCGGGGAATATGCCGTCCAGGACGAGCATCCTGGCGCGGGGCGTGTACGGGACCCACTTCACCGGCGGGAGGTCCAGGTACACGCTGTCGAGCCCGTGCTTCCTCTCGACCGCGGTGTGCCTGTTGTTGGCGGCGCCCTCGTGGGGATCGACCACGACCGTGCCGTTGTGGGCCGGGATGAGGTCGTCGTATCCGTCGTCCTTCAGGGCCTGGATCGCCCCGTCGAGCTGCCAGGGCGTAGTCGAGCAGGCGGGGTAGTAGTGCTGCCACGAGATATTGATCTTCAGCAGGGTGGCAGCGGTCTTGAGCAGAGTCTGGTCGTAGTCCGCCAGCCGCATGGCGTTCGCCACGTCGTCCAGCACCGTCTCGGGCGACGCCCGTACGACGGCCACCTTCGACTTCGTGCGTGCCGGGGCTGCGTGGTGCGTGCCTGTCGTGCTCGTCACAGCGTGTGGAGGCTGGGGTAGGTCCTTATTGCCTACTCCAGGAAATCGCGGAGTTTCTTCGAGCGGCTGGGCTGGCGGAGCTTGCGGAGGGCCTTCGCCTCTATCTGGCGGATGCGCTCCCTCGTAACTCCGAAGTCGTGGCCCACCTCCTCCAGGGTCCGCTGCCGTCCGTCCTCGAGGCCGAACCGGAGCTGCAGGACCTTGGCCTCGCGCTCGCTCAGGGTGTAGAGCACGTCGTCGACCTGCTCCTTTAGGAGCTGGTACGAGGCGGCGTCCGCCGGCGCGAGGGTGTTCCGGTCCTCGATGAAGTCGCCCAGGTGGCTGTCTTCCTCTTCGCCTATTGGTGTCTCGAGCGATACCGGCTCCTGGGAGATCTTCAGTATCTCCCTCACCCTCTCCGGGGTGACCTCCATGCCCTCGCCGATCTCCTCGCTGGTGGGCTCTCGGCCGTACTCCTGCACCAGCCGGCGGCTCTCCCGGAGCAGCTTGTTGATCGTCTCCACCATGTGCACGGGAATGCGGATCGTCCGTGCCTGGTCGGCGATGGCTCTCGTGATGGCCTGGCGGATCCACCAAGTCGCGTATGTGCTGAACTTGTAGCCCTTCCTGTAGTCGAACTTCTCGACCGCCCGGATGAGGCCGATGTTGCCTTCTTGGATAAGGTCCAGCATCGACATGCCACGCCCGATGTACTTCTTGGCCACGCTGACCACGAGGCGCAGGTTCGCCTCCGCCAAGTGGCTCTGCGCGGCCTCCCCTTCATACTTGATCCGCGCGAGGTGGCGGTAGAGCTGGAGCTCGTACTCCTCCATGCGCTTGACGAACTCCTCGCTGTCGAGCTGCTCCTTCACCTCTCGCAGCGTCGAGTCTTCTCCGACGATACCGAGGACCTCGTAGGTGAGCAGCCTGTTGTGCAGCGAGACGACCCTGATCTCCGCCTTGACGTCGTCCGGCTCCATGTTCAGGACGTCGGCCACGAAGTTGAGGAGCTCCTCGGGCAGGTTCCCATCCAGGGCATCCCTGAGAGCCTCGTCCTGCATCGTCTCGCCGATGGTGCGCTCGCCACCGTCGAGCCCCACGTACCGCGACACTGCGCTCACAAGGGGCTCTGCTTCACACACGCCGAGCAGGAATCGCTGCGCGACCTGCCAGGCCCTCGGCTGGCGCCCGTCGGGGCTCTGCAGCTCTTCCTCAACGGCCTTCACGTGGTTCGACGACTCCATCGCGCAGGCGAGGACACGCTCCTGGGGGGCCTTCAGCAGGTTGACGCGCCCGATCTCCCTGAGGTACATCCGGACCGGATCGTCGATCATCTCGGCGGTGTCGAGCCCCTGCGCCCAGGCATTCTGAGCGTCTGTGGCCGTCTTCGACTTGCCGTCCGCCTCGACCGCAGCCTCTTCGTGGACCGACGACAGCCTGTCGGGTGGACTGGAGCCGAACTCCTCCTCGTCGCCCATCGTGGACCGGCGGTCGGGGGACAGGCCTATGATGTCCGCAGCAGTCTCAGTGTTGCTGGGCAGGCCCGTATACAGGTCCTCTCGGTCTGCACGTGTTGATCGGGTGGCCATCTCTTGTCGTATCCCCCTTGCTGCTGACGGGCGGCCGGGCATGCCGGCTCGCAGATGGTTCGGCTAGTCTCTTCGCGCGAATGAGTCTCTCAACATCGCGTTGACTTCGGTAATCGGACCCTCGAGCTCCCTGTCTGGTGGAACAGACGTGTCCTCCGTTGAACCGAGACTGTCCTGTAGCCCCTTGAGGTGGCGTTGCTGCAAACGCCGGGCGGCCTGGCCGAATGCCTCCTCGACCGGCCAGTGCTCCTTGGTGGGCGACACCTCCAGGGCGCTAAGACCGTCTAGATACTCGTGCAGGCTCTCGTCCAGTTGTTCGCGAACGTCTTCCATTGTAAGCGAGGAAAGCAGACACGTAAACAGCTCACGGTTCTCCGTTCTGCGAAAGTAGTCGGAGTCCAAGTCTCCCTGGCGCTCTCTCAGGTCCGGAAACTGGACGAGGAGAGCAAGAGCGTAGTCCTCCAGGTGGTCCCTCTTGTCCGCGAGGACCGAGGGCTCTTCCCTGCGGCCCCGGTTTCTCTCATCCCGCCGACGGGCAGGCTGCTGACGCTTCGATATGCTTGCCTCCAGAAGCCGTCTGTCGACTCCCAGGCTGGTGGCCAGCATGTCGATGTACTCGTCCTGCTCGAAGGCGTTAGAAGTAGCGGAAATAGCCGGGCTCAGGGCCGTCACGGCGTCCTGCTTGCCCTCGTTCGTATTCACGTCGTACCTGGCTACCATGGCCCTGATGTAGAACTGCATGAAGGGCACCGCCGAGGTCAACACCCTCTCCCAGGCTTCCGGGTCCTCCCGTATCAGGGTGTCGGGGTCCCGGCCGGCGGGCAGGGAAGCGATCCTGAGATTCATTGACTTGCGCCGGTAGCCGCCGTCTGCCGAGGCCCGCGATCTGGCGCGCTGAAGATCGACGACCCGCCACGACGACTCCAGGCTGCGGAGGGTCGCCTCCTGCCCGGCCTGGTCGGGGTCGAGGGCCAGGATGCAGCCGCTCGCAAGAGACCTGAGCTGCGCCACCTGCTGCTCCGTCAGCGCGGTGCCCATCGAGGCCACCACGTTGGTGTGGCCGTGCTGGTGGGCGGCGATCGCGTCCATGTAACCCTCGACGACGACGGCCTCGTCCTTCTCACGGATGGAGGACGCTGCCAGGTGAAGGCCGTACAGCGTCGCCCGCTTGTCGAACACGCGGGTCGACGGCGTGTTGATGTACTTGGGGTCGGAGCCGTCGAGTGTTCGCGCCCCGAATCCCGCAACCCTCCCGCGCCGGTCGTGGATCGGGAACATCAGCCGGCCCCTGAAGAAGTCGTACAGATCACCACTCTCCGACCGGCGAAGCAGCCCCGCGTCGACAGCGTGTTCGACATCGCCGCCCAGCGACGACAGGTGGTCCCTCAGGGCCGTGCCGCGTCGCGGACTCAGGCCCAGGTCGAACGCCTCCCCCGTGGCGTCGTCAATGCCCCGTTCCTGGAGGTACTTCCGGGCCATCTCGCCTTCATCCGAGGCGAGCGCCTTCCCGTAGAACGACGCCGCTTCGTTGTTGGCCCTGAGCAGGACATCCGTCCGCTCCGCCTGCTCTCTCGGGCGCATCTCGACCCCGGCCTTCTCCGCGAGCACGCGGAGGGCTTCGCCGAAGCTCAGGCCATCCTTGCGCATCACGAACGAGAAGGCGTCGCCCCCGGTCGCACACGCCCCGAAGCACCGCCAGCTCTGCCGCTGGGGGTCTACGACGAATGAGGGAGTCTTCTCCGTGTGAAAGGGGCACGTCGCCTTGAAGGTGCGCCCGGACTTCTTCAGGGGGACGTAGCTCGAGATGACGTCTACGACGTCCAGCCGATCCTTTACTTCATCGACGAGTGTCATGGGGTGAGGCTATTTTGCAACATTTCGCAAAATGCCGCAAAGGTGAGGCTCGTGAAGGGGTGGGTCTGAGACCCGCCCTCGCCGTGCCCTAGGGAAGCGCCTCCAATTGAGTCGTGGACTTTGGTGTGGAGTCAGTCCCGGAACACTTGCACCGCGTCTACGAACCGCTCCACGTCCTCGCGGGACGGCTGGCTCGCGATCCCCCCGCGCCCCGCAACCTTGAGGCCAGCCGCAGCGATTCCCCATTTAAGGCCTTGCTCCGTGCCCAGGCCCCTGACCAGACAGTGGAGAAAGCCGCCCACGAACGCATCCCCGGCGCCGGTTGTGTCGGAAACACCGTTTGGGGCTATCGCCGCAGCCTTCATGACGCCGTCCGGCGCCGCCACAAGAGCCCCCTTTGGCCCGGAAGTTACGGCAACGGTTCCTACTCCCTGCTGCTGGAAGAAGTCAACGGCCTCCTCCGGCGAGTCGACGCCCAGCAGCGCGCTCGTCTCGTCCGGGTGGCTGATGAATAGCACGTCGACGTGAGGGACGACCTCGTCCAGTGCCTCCCTTGCCTCGCTGGGACTCCACATGTTGGCGCGCAGGTTCGTGTCGAACGAGACAGTCACGCCCTTCTTCCCGGCTATCTGAACAGCCCTCAGAACTGTCGCGCGGCAGCTGGGCGAGACCGCCTGGATGATCCCGCCAGCGTGCAGAACGGCGGCCTCGCCGATGTAGTCCGGGTCCAGGTCGTCGGGATTCATGGTGCTGGCGGCGCTTCCCTTGCGGTAGTAGATGAATTCCCGGTCGCCCCCGGGCAGGAGCGAGATGAAGTGGACGGCGGTGAAGCCGTCGACACGTTTGACTGCTGACGTGTCGATGCCGTTCTCCTGCCAGGCGTTCAGCAGGAAGTCGCCAAAGGCGTCTTCAGCGGAGCGGGTGACGTACCCGCAGGAGATCCCGAGCTTGGACGCCATGTGCAGGACGTTGTTCGTGTCCCCCGCGTAGGCGCGCTGAAACGTGTGGGCCGAGCCCATTGGCTCGTCGCTGAACAGCTCGATCATGCACTCGCCGATAGAGACTATCTCAGGCATTTCACTCTCCGCACGGCGCCGGCGTTACGCCTCCAGCTCCTGGAGGTATTGTCGCACCATCAGAGCGCAGGTTGCCCCCTCTCCGACGGCGCTGGCGACCTGCTTGGTGCTCCCAGCACGCGCGTCTCCGGCGGCGAATACCCCGGGCATGCTGGTCTCCAAGGTCTTGCTGGTCCTGATGAAGCCGAAGTCGTCGAGGTCGATCTTGCCCTTTAGGAAGTCCGTGTTGGGATCGAGCCCGATGAATATAAACGCTCCCGCAGGGCGCAGGGTTTCGGTCGAGCCGGTACCGGTGTTCCGCACGACGATGCCGTTGAGCCGGCCGTTGCCCTGGAGCTCCTGGACGACCCGTTCGAGGAGTACCTCGATCTTGTCGTTCGCCGCGGCCTTGTCCTGCAGGAGCTGGCTCGCCTTCAGGCGATTCGAGCGTTCGAGCACCGTGACCTTGTTCACGAACTTGGTCAGGAAGATGCTCTCCTCGACCCCGCTGTTGCCGCCCCCGACGACGACGACGTCCTCACCCTTGTAGAACGGGCCGTCGCACGTTGCGCAGAAGTGTACGCCTGCGCCTATCAGGTCCTCCTCGCCCGGCACCTTTAGGCGGCGGTACCTGGTGCCGCAGGCGACGATGACCGTGTTTGCGCCGTACTCATCCCCCGACTCCGTGGTGACGACTCGGTAGTCGCCGGCAATTGCTATGTCGCCGACTACCTGGGCGGGCAGGACCTCGACTCCGAAGCGCTCCGCGTGGTCGCGAAGTGAGTCCGCAAGCTCGGCGCCGCCGACCCCTTCGGGGAAGCCAGGGTAGTTCTCGATTCGCTCCGTTACGCCCGCCTGTCCGCCGACGCCGCTCCGCTCTATTACCAGGGTGTCGAGGCCCTCGCGCGCCGTGTATATCGCCGATGTGAGGCCCGCTGGGCCGGAGCCAACGATGATCACATCGTAGAACTGGCGCTCGGCCTTGGGCTTGATGCCCAGCTTCTCGGCCAGCTCGGCGTTCGTCGGTTCGACCAGGATGGAGCCGTCCGGAAACAGGAGCGTGGGGATGATCTGCTTGCCGTTGTTGATCTTCTCGACGTACTTCAGCCCCTCGGGGTCATGGTCGACGTTGATCCAGTCGTACTTAACCCGCAGTTCGCCGAGGAATTCCTTGGCCCGGCGGCAGTCGGGGCACCACGGCGCACCGTACATCTTGAGCAATTCGTCCATCTCACGCTCCCCCGCGCATCTATACCTACAGTCTATCAGTTGGAGCGCCTCCCACGTATGACCGCCGTGCTATAATCCCCCGGCTATGCGGCAGCCTTCTCTGTACCCCCACACTTCCGAACAATGCCCCGAACGCCGCTAGCAACATCCCCCCAGTCATCACGCGCTCGGCTTCGAGTGGAGGCCAGAGAAGACGCCCTGTCTCCCTACGCTGTGCGGTCCAGTGGAAGCAGGCGCGAGGTCCAGGAGGAGCCTTGCCCCATCAGGGGCGAGTTCCAGAGGGACCGCGACCGGATCGTCCACTCCAAGTCCTTCAGGCGGCTGAAGCACAAGACCCAAGTGTTCATCGCGCCGACGGGCGACCACTACGTAACCCGGCTCACCCACACACTTGAGGTCGCACAGATTGCGCGCACCATCTCCAGGGCCCTGAACCTCAACGAGGACCTTACCGAGGCCATCGCGCTGGGGCACGATCTTGGGCACACGCCTTTCGGGCACGTGGGCGAGAGCGAGGTCGACAGGCTGCACGACGGGGGGTACCGCCACGCCGACCAGAGTCTCAGGGTGGTGGAACGCCTGGAAAAGGACGGCAGGGGCTTGAACCTGACCGAGCACGTGCGCCAAGGCATCGCCCTCCACTCCAAGCCCCAGGGGGACTTCTTTGGCGACAGGGTACCGGCCGGGCTGTCGCTAGAGGGCCAGGTGTGCAGGCTCTCCGACGCCGTGGCCTACCTCAACCATGACCTTGCGGACGCTTTCCGGGCCGGGCTGCTGCAGGACGACGACCTACCCCCGGAGGCCACCGAGGTACTGGGATCGAGGCACTCCGAGCGCATCCACACAATGGTGGCCGACGTCATCGAGAGTTCATGGAAAGCTAGCGGCGAAGAGGGCTTCGACCCTGATTGGAAGCCGAGCATAGGGATGAGCCAGGCGGTTCGCGGGGCGCTCAATGCGCTGCGAGGCTTCATGTTCGAGAGGGTCTACGCGGTAGAGGACGCCGGTGAGGAGTCGACGGCCGCTCGCCGTATCGTCGCTCTCCTCTATCGTTACTTGGACGACAACCGCGATGTCATCCCGCCGGAGTACGGAAGCGAGGATAGGGCCGTTGTCGACTACCTCGCCGGCATGACGGACCACTACGCCATTCGCATGGCCGAGACGATCGAGCCCGGCATTTCGGGCCCCCTCATGGGAAAGGCGGGCGTAGCTGCATGAACACGGATGACAAGATACGAACGCGGACCGTTCAGAACCTGCTAAAGCACATCGAGGAGCACCTGGAGGCGATGCAGCGGGACGTTTACGGTCTCGAATACGCGCACTGGAAGGAAGAGGTGGACGGCCTCTGGAAGTCCATCTTCGAGCATGTGAGCCTCATGTCCGAGGCTCCGCAGCATTCGGCACTGGAGATGATCCGCGAGGACTGGACTTCCTACATCACTCACTACGCCGGCGTCTCCCGCTGACCGGCGGCCTCGAAGGGAGGCTCAATTGGACGACGGCAAGATTCAACCTGATCTTCGAAATGCCAGGCAGACGGCGGTCACCGCTCACAGCGTCGTCATCAAGCTCAAGGAGATGGGCCTGCCTGAAGACTACGACGGCGAGCTTGCCCTGCTGAGCACCGACCTGGGCGACCTGTGGAGCGCCCAGAGAGAGCTGGTGGCCCTGCTGGATGGCCTGGTAGGTTCTCCTCATGACTGGGGCGCGGTGGGCGATTCCCTCGTGGACCTGCGGGCGACCGTCGACCACATCCGCTGGCACGTGGACAGCGTGCGCGAGCCCATGACCCGCCTGACCGAGTACGCCTACAACCGGGCAGAGCACGGTGCCGCAGGCCAGTAACCCGGGATCCCCTTTCGCCCCAATCGTCACCACATCGTCGCAAGCCAGGCTGTGCGGCGGAGCGCGACGCAGTGAGATACGCCCGGTGGGAGAAACCGAACACTCCACACCGTCGTTCCCGCGAAGGTGGGAACCCATCCCAAGCTGCTGCCTTCAACTCGGGGTACGGAGGCAGTGCCACGTCCGTGGTAGGTGGTGCCGGAGGCAACCGTAATAGATCATTGATACGACGAGGGGCACCGCTTCCGGTGCCTCATCAGTTCGTCGTTCGTTTGACGCTGCCGTGCCCGCGTTGCGCCTTGCCTAGCCGTCGCCGTCTGTCGTGGCTTCTCCGCCATTGTTGGAGGCGTCATCGGCGTCGGGTACATCGGAGACGACCCCGGGCAGGTTCTTGAGGGTGCTGATGAGATCGACGCCGGTGAGGGACTGCACGAGGGCTGGCAGCTGCGCGATCGTGGCTGACACGTCCTGGGTGACCTTGCTGGCCCCGGCTCCTGCTCCGTCGTTCCCGCCACTGCTGATGACGACGATGCTGTCGGTCTTGGCGAGCGGCTGAGCGACGGCGTCGGCGACCTGCGGGAGCGACTCGAAGAGCTGCTGGATCATGGCGGCCTGGCCGTACTGCTTCCAGGCATCGGCCTTCTTGTCCATTGCCAGGGCCTCCGCCAGACCCTGCGCCTTAATCGCTTCGGCCTCGGCCTCGCCCCGCGCCTTGATGGCGGACGCCTCGGCCTCGCCGCGCAGCTTGATGGCTTCGGCCTCGGCCTCGGCCTCCGCTATGACGCGGGCACGCTCACCCTCGGCGACCGTCTCGAGTTTGTACCGTTCGGCTTCGGCCTCGACCCTGGCGCGGCGCCTGTTACCTTCGGCGATCAGCTCCAGCTGGTCTCGCTCGGCTTCAGCGGGACGGCGGATGGTCGCATCCAGCTCGCGCTCCCGCCTCAGGATCTCCTGCTGTTGGATCTCGATCTGCTTCTGGCGCTCCACGACCTCGACCTGCAGTTCCTCTTCTCGGATCTGCTGGCGGGTCTTCGCCTCCTGCAGGGAGTAGGCCAGTTCGGCCTCGGCGCGTCGGGCGTTCACCTGCTGGTCGTACTCGGCCTTTTGCGTCTCGAAATCACGCTTCGACTCCGCGATTGAGGTGTCGGCGGAAAATCTCGCTGCCTCTCGCTGCTGCTCCGCCTGGGCCGACTTGATTCCCGAGTCCCGTGCGGCCTCCGCTTCACCGATCGCGGCGTCACGCTTGACTTCCGACGTTCTCCGGACTCCGAGGGCTTCCAGGTATCCCTGCTCGTCTTGAATGTCGCGGATCGAGAAGCTGACAATCTCCAGTCCCATGTTGGTCATGTCGGTGGCGGCCACGTCGCGCACCTGCTCGGCGAAGGCGACCCTGTCACGATAGATGTCCTCCACCGTCATGGTGCCGAGAATGGCGCGCTGCTGGCCTTCCAGGGTCTGGAGCGCGACCTCTGCGGTCTCGTCGACCGACTTGCCGAGGAACTGCTCGGCGGCGGTCCTGATGGCCTCCTCGCCGCGCCCGACCTTCACCTGCGCGACGCCGTCGACGGATACCGAGACACCTTCCTTCGTGTAGACTCTCGCCGTATTGACTTGGAGCGTCATGACCTCCAGCGAGAGCGTCTGCGCCTTTTGCACGAACGGCAGTACGAACATCCTGCCGCCGACCCTTATTTTCGGCTGTCTGTTTCCCCCCGACACGATTAGCGCATGGTTCGGTCCTACTGTGTGAAAGCCTGCCATATCATTCCCCCTTAGTTTTGGGTTTTGGGACTCGCACTACTATCGGTACTCTAGGCGATGTCGTCGTAGAGCTTCTCGACCTTGAGCACCTCGCCATAGACACCGACGACTCGAACATCCTCCCCCTCCTTGATTGTGACGCCGGGGTCGGTCGAGGCCGACCACTCTTCATTCGCCACTCGCACCTTGCCGGCCGGTCGGAGTTCGGAAATGACAACGCCCCACTGTCCTTCGAGGAGCATCGCCTCTTCGGTCTGGAATCCGCTGGGCGTGCCGCCCTCGGTCCGCGCAAACCGGATGAAGAATACCCCCGTTACGGCTACGAGGACGGTCATCGCGGCGATCATGATCGGGTTTACCATGAAGCTGGGCTCGGGCAGGTCGGAAGGACTGAAAAAGTCCCCGAACAGGAAGACGGCGCCCAGGACAAGGCTCACGATCCCACCGGCACCGAAAACACCGAATCCAGGCGAGTTCGCTTCCAAGTAGAAGAGCCCCATCGAGAGGGCGATCAGCGCCACTCCGAGCCAGCTTCCCGGTAGATTGAAGAACCCGACGAAGGCCAGGGCGAGCGCGATCACTCCCAGGACACCCGGACCAACCAAGCCGGGCATGAGTGCTTCGATCAAGATAGCGATGCCGCCGATGAGGAACAGCGCAAACACCACGTTGGGGTTCGCTATGATTCCAAGAGCGCGTTCGAGCAGAGTGCGGTCGAGCTGGCTAACACTCGCGCCTTCGGCCGTGAATGTGACTTGGCCGGTCGATGTCGTCGTCGTGCGGCCATTGATCTGTTCGAGCATCGAGCTCATGTCCGGGGCGATCAGGTCGATCACTCCGAGCTCGAGGGCCTCTTCTGCCGAGTATGCCGTGGAATTCAGCACGGTGTTTTCGAGAGCCTCGGCGTTGCGGTCGCGGGCCTGGGCGATGCTGCGAATGAAGGCGCTCGTGTCCGCGCTGATCTTGCGGGAAAGCGTCGGCGGAATGTCACCGCCGTCCGATCTGACGGGCGAGGCGGCCCCGATGGTAGTTCCCGGTGCCATAGCGGCGAAGTGAGCCGCAGCCGTGATGAAGGTGCCGGCGGAGGCCGCCCGAGCCCCGGCAGGGCCGACATACACTGCGACGGGGATGTCGGAATCCAGGACCCCTTCGACAATCTCACGGGTCGATTCGAGTAGGCCGCCCGGGGTGTCCAGCTGGATGACCACCAAGGACGCCCCTTTGCCGCGCGCCTCGTCGATTCCGCGTGCGATGCGGTCGGCGGTCAGGGGTTCGATATTGCCGTCGATATCTATGACGAGGACCGTTGAGCCGTCGGCAGAGACGGAATCACCGGACTGCCACGCGAGAACGAAAACGGCCAGCATTACGAATAATGCTGTACTGACGTTACCCATGCAACCCCCTTTTGAGGAATCTATATTACCATACTGGGAGCCTTCAGGCTCGATGGACGATCCAAAACGAGGTGCCGGCATCATATTCAGGTCCTGCAAGGCCGGTCGATCTACGGTATACCCATATAGGGATCCGTTTGCGGTTGTAGGCCTAGGTTGTACCCTAGGTGGCGCACGTGGATATGGGCTTGTGTTATTGTTACACGGTCGTACGGTCAATCCCGCCTGTGTAGGCGGTCATCCCAGCCATCGAACATGACTCAACAATCACATAGCAGTCCCAACGGTTCTCGCCGGGTTGTCGTAACGGGGATTGGCATGGTCAGCCCCGTTGGTCTCTCGAGAGAGGCGGGGTGGAAGAACCTCCTTGCCGGCAAGTCGGGCATCGACCACATCAGCCTGTTCGACGCGGAGGGCCTGCAGACTCGGATAGCCGGCGAGGCGACCGGCTTCGACGCCACGGAATACGTCGGCCGCAAGGAGGCGCGGCGGATGGACAGGTTCGTCCAGTTCGGCGTAGCCGCTTCCCTCGAGGCCGTCGAGCACGCGGGCCTGGAGATCGACGAGAGCAACGCCGAGCGGACTGCCGTCATCGTCGCCAGCGGAATCGGCGGGATCATAACCCTCTCTGAGCAGATCGGCGTCATGGACGCGAGGGGTGCCTCCAGGGTCAGCCCATTCCTGGTACCGATGATGCTCCCGGACATGGCCTCGGGCCAGATTTCGATGGTGCTGGGTACGAAGGGGCCGAATTTCTCGACCGTGTCCGCCTGCTCCAGCGGCGGAGACGCTATCGGAGTCGCCTACGACATGGTCGGGCGCGGCGTCGCCGACTTCGCGCTGGCCGGCGGCTGCGAGGCGGCCCTGTGCCCAATCGGAGTGGCGGGATTCAATGCCTGCAAGGCCCTTTCGAAGCGCAACGACGACCCGCAAAAAGCCTCGCGTCCCTTCGACGCCGAGCGCGACGGCTTCGTCATGGGTGAGGGAGGCGCGGTGCTGGTCCTGGAAAGCATGGAGAGCGCACAGGACCGCGGCGCCGAACCCATAGCGGAGATGATAGGGTACGGCTCCACTGCCGATGCTCACCACATCACCCAGCCCGCCCCCGAAGGCGAGGGCGGAGCCCGGGCGATGAAGATCGCACTGGAGGACGCGGGAATCCGCCCTGAGGACGTCGACTACATCAACGCCCACGGCACGTCGACGCCGTTGAACGACAGGAATGAGACCATGGCTATGAAGACCGTGTTCGGCGGCGAGGCGTACAGGATACCCGTCAGCTCCACCAAGTCGATGACGGGCCATCTCCTGGGAGCGAGCGGTGCGTTGGAGGCGGCCGTGTCAGCCATGGCTATCCAGCGAGGCGCCGCGCCTCCGACCATAAACCTGGAGGTGCCTGACCCGGACTGCGACCTCGACTACGTGCCCCACCTGGCGCGGCGCGGCAGGATCCGCACGGCCATGAGTAACTCGTTCGGCTTTGGCGGCCATAACGCCAGCCTCATATTCAGGTCGGTCGAGAACGGGTCTGCCTAGCTTGGCATCCGGTCCCCTCCGCGCGGGTCAGGGCCGCCCTTCAGGGAACGGTGTGCCCCCTCGTGAGTGGCGGAAGCAGCCTGACCCGCCGTCCGGCTTCGCGGAGTCGTTAGGTTTCCCCGACTTCCAGGCGAGGCTCCTCTACAACCGGGGCGTTCGCACCCGGCCACAGGCCGATGCCTTCCTCGCCGCCGATCGCAGGCTTACCAACGACCCGTTCCTCCTGCCCGACATGCGCCAGGCCGTGGACCGCCTTCGCAGGGCCGTCGAAGCAGGGGAGACCGTAGCGGTGTTTGGCGACTTCGATGCCGACGGCCTGACGGGCGCCGCCGTGGTCACGAAGGCGCTCGAGGGCCTGGGAGCCAGGGTCGTCCCATATCTCCCGGACAGGTCGTCGGAAGGGCACGGCCTGAATCCCCTCGCCATCGGCAGCATCCGGGCCCAGGGAGTGACCGCCATGGTCACGGTCGACTGCGGGACGACGGCGGTGGAGGAAGTAGACCTGGCCTCAGCCCTGGGAATCGACACCATCGTTACGGACCATCACACCCTGTCCGGGCCGCCGCCGCAGGCGTCCGCAGTTGTGAATCCCAAGAGGGAGGAGTCCGAGTTCCCATACCTGGGGCTGACCGGCGCAGGTCTCTCTTACAAGCTGGTCGAGGCCCTCTACGACGACCTCGAAAGGCCGGTCCCCGAGGACCTGCTGGAGATCGCCGCGCTGGGCACCGTGGCCGACGTGGGACCCCTTACCGGCGAGAACCGCTACATAGTGAAGCGCGGCCTCGAGCTGCTGAACTCCACTAGCCACCCTGGAATCGAGGCGCTGATCGCCAGGTGCAGCCTGGAGAAGGGAAAGATCGACTCCAGGGACATCTCATTTAGCCTGGTGCCGCGGCTGAATGCCTCAGGTCGTCTGGGGGACCCCCATCTGAGCCTGGACCTGCTCACAGCCGCTACGAAGGACAGGGCTGAGTCGCTTGCCGAAAGGCTGGAGGAGGCCAACGTAAAACGCCGGGAGCTGTCTCAACTCGCTTACAGGGAGGCTATGGACCAAGTCGAGCGTGACGGCTCGTCAGCAGACCCCATAATCTTCGTCGAGGACGGGGAATGGGCGCCCGGTATACTTGGACTGGTCGCCAACAGGCTGTCGGAGGCCTTCCACCGCCCGGTTGCCGCCGTGGCCGTTGGCCCGCAGGTCTCCCGCGCCAGCATGCGGAGCATACCGGAGTTCGACGTGATGGAGGCGCTCGGCCTCGTCGAGGACCGGCTGGTCCGCTACGGCGGACATCCGGCCGCGGCTGGGTTTACCGTGCCGACGCCTGAGCTGGACGAGCTCAAAGCCCAGATGCTCGACTTCGCCTCCGGCCGGGTCTCGGCGGCAACCGCCGTCCCATCCATCGAAGTCGACTGCGAAGCCGGTCCCGCGATAGTCGACCGCGCCACCCTGGACTTCATGGAGTCCCTTGCGCCATTCGGGGAGGGCAATCCGGATCCCGTGCTCCTGACCACCGGAATGCGCGTCTCTCAGAGCCGGATGGTAGGGCGCACGAAGGCCCATCTCAAGATGTCGCTGGTCCACAACAGCCGAATGTGGGAGGCCATCGCCTTCAACCAGGCCGACCGGGCAATATCGGCCGGTGACGTGGTCGACGCGGTCTACAACGTCGGCATGAATGAGTGGGGCGGCGTGACCAGGATGGAGCTGCGGGTGCTGGACGTCAGGCGCTCCGGGTTGGCGCCCCTGTCCTAGCGGGCCCTCCGGCGCTCGGCCCTGGTGCCCCGCTCGATGACTAGGGGGTCCTCCTCGACCCTCTCGCCCAACCTCGCCTTCGCGAGCAGGATGGGAATAGTGATGGCCAGGATCAGCAGCGCGATGAATTGCGCCTCCTGCAGCCCTGCCGTCCAGATCCTGTCCTCCCTGAAGAAGGTCACGCCGAACCGCCCGATTGCGTAGAGGCCCAGGTACAGCGTAAACAACATGCCGTCTGGCTTCAGCCTGCCCCTGAGTTGCCATATCACCGCGAGCGCGAGGATGTTCCAAATCATCTCGTAGGCTATCGCGGGATGGACTGCCGTCGCATAGCCGTCGGCGCAGTTCCGAGCCGCCGTTTCCGGATGGGTCCACATGAACCCGAAGAGCAGGTTGGTCGCCTCCGAGCAGTGCTCGCCATTGATGATGTCACCGATGCGGCCGATCGTCTGCACGTAGAGCAATGCAGGCGCCGTAAGGTCGGCGATCACCCCAACAGGGTGCTTCGCGATCAGCGCGTATGCTGCCCCCGCGATGAATCCGCCTAGGATGCCTCCCCAGACGC
Organism: Dehalococcoidia bacterium; assembly: GCA_965204975.1. Lineage (GTDB taxonomy): Bacteria > Chloroflexota > Dehalococcoidia > Lucifugimonadales > CAJWER01. The sequence continues at coordinate 1,177,104 of OZ242024.1, read as the reverse complement.
CTATGCCGCCACCCCAGATCGCCAGCACCAGCATCGGGTTCTGGGAGTAAGTGTCGGGCCAGTGGTCGACGACGTGGACGACCCTCGCGCCTATGACCCCGCCAATGATCGCCCACACCGCGATGGAAAGAATGGTGTCCGGGTCTATCTGTTTGAGCGGGGCCCAGCGGGCCACCAGTACAACGGCAGTAGCCACCGCGACGAAACTGTACAGGCCGTGCCAACTAAGTTGCACCGGCACTACGAAGTCTGTCGAGAACAGGAAGGGACTGATGTTGATTTCTATCATTGTTACCTTGCCGCGCAGATTCTACGTTCGCCCTCCCTTGGCGTCAAGGAATTGTTGGAAGTTGCTCGGACACTGACCCAGGTTCCCGTATCACTATCGGGCGGCCACGGCTACGATTGTTGCGGATACGGGAAACGAGGGACCCCATGGACCTGGAGATCGAGAGATTCCTTAGCTATATGGCCGTCGAGCGCGGCGTCTCGCGGAACACGTTGTCCGCGTACAGGAGCGACGCCCGCCAGCTTTGCGAGTTCCTCGACAACTCCTCAGGCGACGACGCTGAGGCCATTGACTGGCGGTCCGTGGGTGCGAAGGACGTCACCGAGTACCTGCTACACCTTCGCAGCAAGGAGTATTCGGACAACACGCTGGCGCGAAAGGCGGCGTCCACGCGGTCCTTCTTCGGCTTCCTGTTCCACGAAGGCGTCATCGACGAGGATCCGACCGACAATGTGAGCGCTCCGAAGGTCGGCCGGTCGCTCCCCAAGGCGCTGTCGGTGGAAGAGGTCGACGCGCTGCTGGACACTCCTGACGACCCGTCACCCGAGGCCATGAGGGACAGGGCTATGCTCGAAGTACTCTATGCCAGCGGAGTCAGGGTGTCGGAGCTGGTCTCGCTGGACATAGACGACGTGGACCTGGAGCAGGGGTACGTAAGGTGCTTCGGCAAAGGGTCGAAAGAGAGGCTCGTTCCAATCCATCACGGCGCGGTGGAGGCGCTTGGCGGCTACATCGCGCACGGGCGTCCCCAGCTCTATTCGAAGAGATCGGATCGGGCCCTGTTCCTCAACCGCAGGGGGTCTCGCCTCACCCGCCAGGGTTTCTGGACCATTCTCAAGGCGGCCGCCGCCAGGGCAGGCATCACTAAGAGCGTCAGCCCGCACACCCTCCGCCACAGCTTCGCTACCCACCTGCTCAGGGGAGGCGCGCCGCTGCGGCACGTCCAGGAGTTGCTGGGCCACTCCAGCATCACTACCACCCAGGTCTACACCCACCTGACCAGCGAGCACGTCCGCGCCGAGTACCAGAAGTCGCACCCGCGCGCCTGAACCTCAGGGAGTTCACTGCGAAGGAGCGTCGGGTCAGGGCTTTTCGCCAGGGTTCGTCCTGGCGAGGTCCGAAAGCAGCGATTCGAACGCGTGAGGCACGGCGGAGCCCCCTTGCGTCTTCTCTTTGGGACCGCCTTCGTAGTCGGATGTCTCCAGATAGATCGGCAGCCCTCCGTGAAGGGCGAGGGCGATCACCTCTCCCACATTGACGCTCAGCGACTTATGCTCCTGCCCCTGCAGAAGGACCAGGAAGGAGGCCGCCTCGCTCTTGGCGTTGAGCTTGATCGTGACGTTGCAGAAGGCGCCGCCCAGGTGGGCGACCGATGTCGTAAGGATATGGTATAGACCGCAGCGGTCGTTCACACCGTGCGCTTCTAGGGCTATCACGGCCGCCTCTCGTTCCGGAAGGATCAGCCGCGTCTGTGCCCCGCTCTTGCATCCCTCCAGGACCACCACGCACTCCTTGGTCTCTCTCTCCAAGTACAGCCTGTTTACCTGTACGAGCTCCACTGTCTCCCTCCATGGCGCCTCGGTCTCTTCAAGTGAATAAGGGCCATCACTGCCAGATAGTAAGTATACACTTATGGTGTGGATATGGCAACACATAGCGGCACCGGCACAAGAGGCTAGGCGCCTGTCAGAGGCACTGATAGCCCCGCACGCGGTTGACCTGGCGTCGCGTCTGCCCTTAACCTATAACCTGACGACAGGAGACGATTCAGTGCCAAGTAAGAGCCAGCGAGCCGCATCCAGGCAGGCGAGAGTACGTAATCGGCGCAAGAAGGGCCGACCGGCGCCGCAGACCTTCCAGGCCGCGCCAACAGAGCGACGCCAGGAGGACGAAGAGGCCGCCGCGATGGCGCCGAAGCCCGCCGCGGCCGCCGCGCCTTCCATGACCTCCACGGCGCCCGCTAGGCCTGCCAGGAGGGCTGCTAGGGCCCAGGAAGCGGCAACAGCCGAATATCCCTACATGAAGCCGGAGCTCATCCGGATCGGCACGATCTCCTCGGTGGTGCTGGTCATCATCGCGGGGCTCACGTTCGTACTGGGGTAGCCGCAAAACCCCGCGGCCCTGGAGACTTCTACGGACGGAGTCTGAGCCTCTTCACGGTGCCGTCCAGGTACTGGTTCAGGATGTTCTTGTCCAACCCGTTGAAGATGGCCGCTTCGATATACTCGTCGGCCTTCTCTTCCATCCCCATCATCCTGTAGGCGATGGCCTGGCCCGCGAAGGGTGACACGAGCGAGTGGTTCAGCTTCGCGGCTGCCTCGAAGTCCGCGATGGCGTCTTCCCACTGCGCAAGCTCCAGGTAGGCCGAGCCCCGGCTGGTGTAGCTCTCGGTGATATTCGGGTGGACGGCGATGGCCTCGGAGAACGAGCCGGCGGCGGCCCGGTACTGCTCGTCCGCAGCCTCGTAGTCGCTCCGGTCGCCCAGCTTGCGGCCCTCGATCATGTGCAGCTCGCCCTGGCGGTAGCTCTCCTTGAACTTCGGGTCGAGCTCGCCCTGCGGCACCGGCGTCGGCACGGGTTTGCCGTACAGGCCCTGTAGGACCGCGGGCACGGTGGGGCTGGGCTGGGGGGTGAGCAGCAGCGCTATCCGGTTTCGTGGCGTGGGCTCCGCGTTGGGGTCGGGGGTGGCCCGGTCCTGGGGCTGGCCTCCCGAGGTCGGGCTGGCCGCGACCCCGGAATCTCCCGGCCGGCTGACCTCGATGGGAATCGAGGGCTCTCCCTCGCCCTGGCTGCCTGATCCGTCGCAGGCGCCCGACAGGAGGACGACCGCCGCCATCACGGCCACGACGGCCACAAGCCACCCGCGCGACACGCCGCTGTTCATCGGCTACGTTGCTCCCTGTCCTGTCGTTCGCGAGCGATGATCTCCGCCACCGCGCTCACGGTCCCGTCCAGCTCACCCGTCTCGTTGACTACGACGTGGTCGAACCACGCGGCGTCGGCCATCTCCTTCTCGGCCATCCCGAGCCTGGTCTCCAGGGACTCGTGCGACTCGGTCATGCGGCTCCGAAGCCGATTCCCCAGCTCCTCGATGGATGGCGGGGCTATGAAGACCAGCACGGCCTTGGGAGCAAGCCGTCGTATGGTAGCCGCGCCCTGCACGTCGACCTTGACGATGGCATCTTCCCCCCGGGCGTGGGCCTCCGTCACCTGGGCCCTGGGTACTCCGTAGAGCTCCCCGTAGACTTCGGCCCACTCCAGCAGCTCGTCGTCCGCGATCATGCGCCGGAATTCTTCCTTTGAAACGAAAATGTAGTCGCTGCCGTTCGACTCGTGCTCGCGCTTCGGCCTTGTCGTCGCCGTAACGGTATAGTAGTAGCCGAGCGGCTCCTCCTTCATTCGAGCAAGCACCGAGTCCTTACCCGTGCCGGAAGGCCCGGAAATGACGACCAGCAGGCCCCCTGCGCCGTATCGGCCCTCTTCCCGCATCAGGCATGCGAGATGGACGCGAGCGTGTCCCAGAAGCCGGGGTAGGATACGCCGGCCGCCTCGGCTCCTTCGACGGTCGTTTCCCCCTCCGCGCAGAGCCCCGCCACCGCCATGGACATGGCGATCCGGTGGTCTCCATAGCTGTTCACGGTAGATCCCCTGAGCCTGCCGCCGCCTCGAATCGTCATCCCGTCCTCGCGCTCTTCGATGTCGGCTCCCAGCCGCGCCAGTCCGTCGACGGTGGCCGAGATGCGGTCCGACTCCTTGACGCGAAGCTCCGCCGCGTCCGATATGACGGTGGCGCCCTTGGCTTGGGAAGCCGCCACCGCCAGTACCGGCAGCTCGTCCACGACCAGCGGCACGAGATCGCCGCCGATCTCCACTCCCTGCAGGTCGCTCGACCGGGTCACGATGTCGGCGACCGGCTCGTCATTCTCCTCCCGCACGTTCTCGACCGAGATACTGGCGCCCATCCTGTTCAGCACTTCGAGCACACCGGAGCGCGTGGGGTTGATGCCGATGCCGGACAGCCTGATCTCGGCGTCCGGGTGTATCGCGCCCGCCACCAGCCAGAACGCCGCGCCGCTGATGTCACCAGGCACCGAGATGTCGACGGGCTGCAGATCTGAGCGTGCGACCGTGACGCTCAGCCCGTTGACCTCGATGTTCGCGCCCATCGCCGACATCATGCGCTCCGTGTGGTCGCGCGACATCGCGGGCTGCCTCACGGTCGTCTCGCCGTCTGCGTGGAGGCCTGCTATCAGCAGGCTGGACTTAACCTGGGCCGAGGCTACCGGCTGGGCGAAGTCGATGCCGGTCAGCCCGCCGCCCCTGACCGCGAGAGGGGCGAGTGAATCGCCGCCGCGCCCGCGTATGTCCGCGCCCATCTGTCGCAGTGGTTGAATCACCCGGTCCATCGGCCGGGAGAGCAGCGACTCGTCGCCGGTGAGTACGCTGAAGAAGGGCTGCGAAGCCAGGAGCCCGGTCACGAGCCGGGCCGCCGTCCCGCTGTTGCCCGCATCCAGCACGCCCGTGGGCTCGACGAGCCCATCGCTGCCCCGGCCGCGGACCTCGAAGTACTCGCCGGAGTCGTCTCGGCGCTCGACGATCTCCACGCCCAGGCCTCTCATGCAGCCGAGTATGGAGGTGCGGTCATCTCCCTCGCACAGGTTCGACACGCGCGCCGTGCCGTTGGCGATGGAGTTGAGGAGGATGGCCCGCTGGGAGATGGACTTGTCGCCCGGAAGCCTGACTTCGCCCTCCAGGCGAGTCGCAGGTCTGACTGGCTGTCTCATGGTCGTGGTGAGTGCGCCGGCGGACTAGCGTCTGGGTTCATCGGACTTGTCTTCCTTCGTCAGGTCGCGGAAGCGCCTGGAGATGTGGCGCCCGAAGAATAGCCCCGACATGGTCTCGCCGGCGGAGGGAAGGTCCGGGGCCTCGTTGGGGACCACCGTGTCCGTCTTCCACTTTGCCCAGTCGTCGAGGGCCTTGTCGAAGCTGCGGCCCAGCTCCTCGCCGCCCGACTCTATGTGCCCGCGGTAGGCGGTCATCTCCTCGATGGCCTGGTCGAGCCACCTGATAGTCGTCTCCGGGCTGGACAGGCAGGCAAGGGCATTGTCCTCGGCGTCTCCCGACGATAGCTCGGAGACCAGGCCGAACTCGCCTCCTCCCACCCTGGCAATCTCGCGCCAGGCGGGGCTGGACGACACGGAGTTGACCAGCGCCGCGGAAAGCAGGACCGGCAGGTTGAGGGCCGCGGACGTGTAGGAATCGTGCTCGTGCTCGTCCAGGAACAGCGGCTTCGCGCCCAGCAGCTCCGCGAGCCCCACGATGGTCTTGACGGCTGGCTGGCTCGTGGTCTTGGAGGTCACGATGCAGTAGACGCCCTCTTCGAACGCGCCGGCGGTAGCGTCCTCCACCGACTTCATGTACTCCTTCGACACGGGCCTGCCCGCTACGAACTCCACGTGGTCCGGCAGGTACTCTGCCGCCCACTCCACCATCTTGACCTTGGCCAGGCCCGTGTCCGTCACCAGGCAGTCCTTCTCCAGGATGGGGCCGATGGCCTCCATGAGCTCCCTTGCCTCGCCGAGGGTGGAGTCGAGAATGACCATCTGCGCGCCCCGTAGCGCCGACCGCAGATTGCTGCTTATCTCGTCGAAGGCGCCGATTTCCTTGCCGTAGTTCAGGGTCTTGCGGTCGCCGGAAGTGCCCAGGATCTCGGTGTCCGTAAGCCCGGCCGCCTTAAGCCCCAGTCCAATGGACATGCCGATGGGGCCTATTCCGATTATCGTTATGCGTTCCAATGTCGTAAGCTCCTCTCGGAGTCTCGTTTTTGTTGCGGTCAACGGAAACGACGTGGTCCAGGCTCGCCCCGCCCCTCTGGATTCCGGCTTTCGCCGGAATGACGGCTCAACGTAGGTCTCCTCATGGGGAAGACGCCGTCGCGAAACCCGTTGCCTGCTATTGATAGCAGATTCGGCTTATATGTGTCCAGCGAACACGAGCCTGGCCAGTGTCCTGAACACCGGTTCGATGACCGCCGACAGGATGCCGGGCCCTGGCAGGGCGTAGTCGAGCAGAATCAGTCCCAGCAGGATTATGGGGCCCATGGGCTCCAGGCGCGAGAACTCGGCCGCCGCCCTGCCGGGCAGCAGTCCCAGCACCACTTTGAAGCCGTCCAGGGGGGCGATGGGGAGGAGGTTGAAAGCGGCCAGCGCTAGGTTCAGGATGATGATCGACTGGAGCAGGTAGGCGACCGGGTCGTCTGTCCTGCCGTCGAACGCGAAGAAGCCGACGGCCGACAGCTCCACGAGGCCGAACCTGATGGGCAGGCTGACGAGAACGGCCATGACGACGTTGGAGATCGGCCCCGCAGCCGCGACTATGGACATGCCGCGTCGCGGGCCTAGCTGGAGCCGCAGGTTGTAGACATTCACCGGCACCGGCTTGCCCCAGCCGAACCCCGCGAGAAGGATCATCATCGATCCGAGCGGGTCCAGATGTGCGATCGGGTTCAGGCTCAGCCGCCCCTGGTGAGTGGCCGTCAGATCGCCCAGCTGTCTCGCGCCAAGGGCGTGGCAGAACTCGTGGAAGGTGATCGCTATCACCAGCGCGAGGAGCAAAGCGCCCATTGTGACAAGGCCGTCGACGGGCCGCTCGACAATCAGGTCCAGAGACCTCAGCAGCATGAGGAGTGTCCATGTAAGTGTTCAGTGTCGCGGGCATCTTCCCCCCGAGAGGGAAGATTGAGCCTGTCCTGAGCTTGTCGAAGGGACAGGGGGCTCTCGGGCTGCCGAAGAACAGAGCCGTCCGTGTTCCGCGCCCCGGACACGCCACGCAACGGCTTCATCCCTGGAACCATGATCAATGAGGAACCCGCCGGACAGGGCGTGCGGCCCTGATATCCCTGGATGGACGCGGATGGGATCGTGCGGGGCTAGTGGCCGCCGCAGCCACCACCACCGCAGGCACTGCCTCCGCCGCCTCCACCACCACCGCAGCCTCCGCCACCACCGCCGCAGGCGCACCCTCCGCCGGATGCCGCCATGTTGGGGTTGCTGATGACGAAGCCGCTCCGCATCAGGCCGTCCACGTAGTCGATCTGAGCCCCATCGACCAGCGGAGCGCTCTCGCCGTCGACGATCACGCTGATGTTCTCGGCCTCGATCACGATGTCGTCGGCCTTGGCTTCCTGCTCTACGCCCAGCATGTACTGGAAGCCACCGTGCTGACCCGGCATTACCATAATGCGCAGCAGCGAGCTCTCCTCACCCTGCTCGGCCAGGACCTTTTCAAGCTGCTGGGCGGCGGCGGACGTTACGTCGATGAGCTTGGTGGTCGTCAATGGATGTTCCTCCGCGAGGAGCGACTATCTAGTCTGGTTCAATGCTATCACCCGCCAGATTGGAGGGTCAAGGTAAGTGGGTGCACGTAAATGTGGCGCCGGTCTGGACTGTGGCGGGGTTGGAGACTATGATTACGCCGCCAAGGAGGGAATGTGGTGACTGAGCTAAAGGTCGGCGTCATAGGCTGCGGTAGTCACGCGGAGAGCCACTTCAGGGAGATAGCGGCAGAGCCGCGCCTCCACCTGGCCGCTATAGCCGAGTTAGACCCCGACAGACTGGGGAGGGCCACGTCTACGCACAGGCCCGACGCGGTGTTCCAGGACTACCAGGACATGCTTCAGAAGACCGAGCTCGACATCGTGTACGTGGAGACGATGCCAGGGCACCTGCTGCCCATAGTCCTGGCCTGCCTGGAGGAGGGGATCAACACGTCGGTCGAGAAGTCTCCCGGCATGAACTCGGGAGAGACCGCCGCGATGGCGGAGGCGGAGAAGAAGAGCAAGGGCAAGGCGATCGTTTCGTTCAACCGGCGGTACTTCCCCCAGATACTGGCGATACGGCAGGAGATCCACTACCGGGGCGGCGCGGTCCACGTCGGGGCGACCTACAACAAGCCGCTCACTCGTCTCGGGCACGGGGGCATGGCCGGCATCGCTCCCGACCCGGTCATATGCGACGCCATACACCACGTGGACCTGCTGCGGTGGCTCGCCGGGCCGTCGCGGGAGAAGGCCGCCCGAGCGGTCGAGGTCCATTCGGTCGTCCAGGACGGCCCCCGGCCCGGCTCTCACCGGCACAACGCGGCCATCAAGTTCGACACGGGCGCCATTGGCTACATGACGTCCCACTACGGCGTGGGATTCCGCATCCAGCGCGCCGAGACACACGCCGAGGACCTTTCGTTCTACATGGACCTGACCACCGCCGACCGCAACTTCGAGCGGTACATCGCGGAGATCGGCGATATGCCGATGGAGTGGTCGGGGAGGCGCTGTCCCGAGCCGCTCGACCTCAGGACGGCCGGCGGCCCTGACTACAACGAGACGCGGCACTTCGTGGACTGCATCCTGGAGGACAGCACACCGTGGTCGAACTTGGACGACGCCGTCGAGACCATGAAGCTCTGCGAGGCCATACGCAGCGGCTGGAAGGGACCACTGTCATGAAGCTCTCGCTGTCAGTAAGGGTAGCCGAGCAGCTGACGCAAAAGCGCATCCCGGCCATGAGCCTGGAGGACCTTGCAGAGGTCGCCCTGTCGTCGGGGTACCGCGCCCTGTGCATGAGGGCGTCGCAGCTCGGAATCCAGACCCCGCTGGACGAGGTGCGCGAGAAAGGGAGATGGCTAAAGTCTAAGGGGCTGGCCGTCTCCATGATCACGGGAGATTTTCCCATACCCGAGAACACGGACGATTGCCCCGAAGCTCTGCGCAACATCACGCCGTATCTCGACCTTGCCGAGGCCCTCGACTCCGACCTGCTGCGGATAGGGATGAAGTCCTACGACGACATACCGTGGGCGCAGCGTGCCTGCGACGAGGCAAACGAGCGCGGGATGCGCCTCGCCCACCAGTGCCATACGGAGAGCCTGTTCGAGCAGGTCGACGAGAGCTTGGCGGTGGTGGCCAAGGTCGACCGCGAGAACTTCGGGATGATCTACGAGCCCGCCAACCTGGTGCAGTGCGCCGAGCCATACGGCGCCGCGACTATCAGGGCGCTCGCGCCGCACATCCTAAACGTCTATTTCCAGAACCTGAAGGAGTCGCCGGACGGGGAGAGCGTTGCCAACCCCTGGTGCAGGGGAGAGGTGAGATTCGACCAGGTGACGATGTGGGGAGGGGAGGGCATCGACTTCCCGCACATCATGACCGCGCTAAGAGACATCGGCTACGACGGCTACGTGACCCTCCACCAGTCGGCCACCCCGCCGACTCCGCCGGAGGAGTTCGTCAGGGAGACTGCCGACTACCTGAGAGGGTTGGGTGTTGGGTAACGGCAGGAGCCACGGACAGAGGAGCATCAAGTAATACACTGACGAACGTGGCGGGGCTCTCACGGTGCCGCTAGCGCCCATTCAACTCGTCGATATCGACGACCCGGCGCTCGATCATTGCCCGGTCGGCGCGGAAGCCCACTAGGTGTCCGCTGATTGAGTCCTCGATGGTCGTGCACGAGATCGAAGGCGGCTCGCCGCTTACGAAGCTGACGAAGTCCGCGACGAGTCTCTGGTCGCCCCCGCCGTGCCCGCCGCGTGCACCGTGCATGTCGCCGGTGACGTTCAGGTCCACCAGCTCCTCGGAGTACTCACGTCCGGGTCGAGGGTCCAGCCCCCTGACGACGAACTTGCTGTCCTCGAACACGCCGAGGATCTCGCCGGTCGTGCCTAGTATGTGGATTGTCCTGGTGGGCCGAGCCGTGCCGCCGACCATGTTGTGGGTCGCGGTGGCCCCATCTTCGAACTCGATGGCCACCGACTGGTGGTCGACCAGGTCGTTGTCCGACCGCCAGACGCAGCGCCCGTAGTCGCTCGTGTTCAGCAGCTCGACGCGCTCCTCAGGTGTGGGGTCGGGGTGGTCCAGGGCCTTCCAGACGTAGAAGCTCCACCTGTCCGGGTTGTCCAGGTAGTGCTTCCTGGCGGAGTAGTCGCAGTCCGCTTCGATCTCGCAGTCCACCAGGCACCTCATGCCCGCGCCGTCCGGCGCCCTGTCGGCGCGGAATTGGTTGTTCGCGCCGAAGCTCGAGACCGCAGTCGGCTTGACCCCGCTCTTCATCCACATGATCAGGTCCAGGTCGTGGCAGCACTTGGCCATCAGGAAAGACGAGCCGGTCTCGGCCTGGCTCTTCCACTTGCCGCGCACGAATGCCACCGCCATGTGGTGATAGCTGACGTGCTCGTTGGTCTGGATGTTGATGACCTCGCCCACCTGGCCCGCCGCGACCCGCTCCTTGATGGCCCTGTAGAACGGCGCGTACCTGAGAACGTGGCAGATCATCAGCTTGCGCCCGTGCTCCCGGCTGGCGCGGACGAGCTCCCACATCTCCGGTTCCGACGTGGCGAAGGGTTTTTCCAGGAGCATGTCGTAGCCGGCGGCCATGAGGGGTATCGCTGTGGAGACGTGCTCCATCTCCATGGTGCCGTTGATGACCGCGTCGGCCAACTGGGGCTGTTCGGCCAGCTCTTCTGCCGAGCCGAAGCACATCTCAGGCGGGATTCCGAATGTCTCGGCCGCGATCCTACGCCGCAGTTCCGAGGGCTCGCCTACGCCGACGATGCGGAGCTCGTCCGGGTTGTTGACGGCGTATCTGCTGTAGCCTATCCCGCGGTTTCCTGCACCGACGAGAACTGCTGTTACTGGGCGCCTAGACATAGTGGCAGTCTTCGGAAGGTATGGGCAGCTTCTTCACCGTCAAGCCGAGAGCCCCTCCTCAATCTTCCCCCTCGGGGGGAAGAGGCTATTGGTACTCGATGATTGCGCGGCCCAGGATTTCGCCCGACTCCAGGTCGTCACAGGCCTCGTTGATGTCGTCGAGGGCGTAGCGGCGAGTGACCATCTTGTCGAGGGGGAACCTGCCCTCCTGGTGCCAGCGCAGGAACATGGGGAAGTCCCGGTCCGGGTACGTCGCCCCCAGGCTGCCGCGGTATTGGCGCTGGTGGAACATGAAGTGGCCCGGGTCGATGGTCATCTCCTTGCCTGGCATCCCGATCAGTACGGCCATTCCGCCGTGGTTGTCCGCTCCAGGCCCCCCGCCTCTCGTAGCCGGCAGTATCTGCTCGGTAGTCACACGGATGCCTATGGCGTCGAAGGCGTAGTCGACGCCGCCCCCGCTGATTTCGGCCACCGCCTCAACGGGGTCGGTCTCGGAGGCGTTCACCGTGTGCGTCGCGCCGAACTCCCTGGCGAAGGCCAGCTTGTCGTCCGCGATGTCCACTGCGATGACCGGGTACGCCTCCAGGATCGCCGCCATCTGTATGGCGGACAGCCCCACGCCGCCGGCACCGAACACGGCGACCGAGTCGGCGGGGCGTACTCGAGCGGTGTTCAGTACCGCGCCCGCTCCTGTGAGAACGGCGCATCCGACGATGCTGCTCACGTCGGTTGGGTGTTCCTTCGAGATGGGGACGACGTGGTCGGCCTTCACGAGGGCGTCCTCGGCCCAAGTGTAGACGATGCCGTGCACGAGCTCCTCGCGATACGTAGCGCCGCTGGGTACTGGCGCGGGCCGTCCTCTGACCGGCGTCCTCGGCACCCAGGTGACTATGGCGTGGTCCCCCTCGCGAAGGTGTGTCACCTCGCTCCCGACGCTCGTGACTACGCCTGTGCCCTCATGCCCGAACACCATCGGGCGGGGCTGCTCGCCGTTGTGCATCTGGTGGATCTGGGAGTGGCAGATGCCGCTGGAGAGGAGCTTCACCGTGGCCTGATGCGGCTCCGGGTCGGGGATCTCCAGGTCGTCGACGACGAGGGGTTGATCGACGCCGACCTGGATGGCTGCCCTGCTTCTCATTTTTGCTCCTGGTTGGACTCGTTGGGACGGATGCGAGCGCGCCGCCCCGCCAAAGGCATACTAAGGGGTGTCCGGGGGCGCGTCAACATCATGGGTCGAGGGACAATTTCACTGTAGATGCCGCTGGGGGGCACGGAGGAGGAGAGGGATTTACCACTGAGGACACGGAGAGCACAGAGGAGGAGGGGTTGGGGAAGAGGGACATGTCGTCCGCACCTTTGAGCGCGCTGGGCAGGTCGCGGGTGTGCACGGACCTGGGAACCTGGCCCCGTCGACAAAGCGAGAGGCCCCGCCGAAGCGAGGCCTCTCTAGGAGGAGGCGGCGCGGTCCGCTACAGGTCTATGCGCCGGAAGTGTCTACTGATGACTTGGACTTGCCCCAGCCCCAGCCGTGCTTCCGGCCGAAGCCTCTCTTCCCGTGGCCACCCCGGCCGAATCCGCCATCGAAGTTCACGTCGGGCCTGTCTTCCAGCCACTCCAGGTACGCGTCGGCTTCGTCCTGCGTTATCTTCCCGGCTTCTACGAGGGCGTCGAGCTTGGCCTTGATGGCCTCGTCGCGCATCTCTTCCTTGGCCTGCTTCATGGCGTCGGCGACGGTGTCCTCTTCGAGCCCGAGGATGTCGGCGACTCGGCCGGCGAAGCTCTTCGAGCCGTCCTCATCGTCGTCCTGCGCCAGGATTGCCCCGCCGGTGAGGGCGATTGCCAGGGCTGCCATCACTACTGAAACGATTACCCATCTCTTCCTCATCTGCACCTCCAGAATGTCCGGTTCCACCGGTGATTTACTCCAGCTTAACGGAGGAATACGAAGATTCTTTGAAGGGAGGCTTGCCTCTTCCCCGCCAGGGGGAAGATTGAGATGGGGGCTCTCGGCCTTGCTGGGGCGAAAGCTGACCGTAGCCAGTCAGCGCTGGCTTGCGCGTTCCAGCGAGCGGCCGCCGTGCCTACGTGGGGCCGGGCTCGTCTAGCAGCTGCTGTATCTTGCGCTCGGTCTCGCCGTAGGCGCCCTCGCCTATGTGCGTGTAGCGTATGTTGCCGTTTTTATCTATCAGGTACATGGTGGGCCAGTACCGGTTCTTGTAGGCGCGCCAGGTTTCCCCGTTGTTGTCCTGGGCTATGGGGTACTCGATGCCCCGCTCCTTTGCGGACTCGATCACGGCGTCGAGGTTACGTTCGAAGTCGAACTCAGGGTAGTGCACGCCGACTATGACGAGGCCGTCGTCCGCGTACTTGTCGTGCCACGAGTTCACGTAGGGCATCGTGTTGACGCAGTTGTAGCACGCGAACGTCCAGAACTTGACCATCACCACCTGGCCGCGCTTGTCCTCCAGGGTGAATGGGGCCGTGTTGTGCCACCCGGTTATGCCCGCCAGGTCCGGGGCGAGCTGCACCCCCGGATCCATGTACTTGGTCCACTTTGAGTTCAGCTCCAGTGCCACGGCCTCGGTCGGCGCGGGAGCCGGTGTAGCTGCGACCGTAGGGGTGGGCGGCTGAGGAACGGCGGCGGCGGGTTGTTCTTCAATTTCGCTCGAGTTGTTGGACCCGCAGCCGGTGATGATCATGCCGAAAACCGCCACCATGGCGACCAGGGCGAGGACTGTCAGGATTCGAGGTTTCATTTCATACTCCCTGTGGCGGCTCGAGGCCCCTTAAGCCATAGTAGCACGGCTGGTGGGGAGGAGAGCGGTCTGGCACTCTGCGTGCGGACACAATGGGTCCGGCCTACCAAGGTCAGTGGTTCCGCCCCTACCATGATCAGAGGCTCGTTACCCTTTGAAATCCAGGGTGTCGGTCTACTAGCCGGTCCTAGCTCTGGCCCCCGGCCTGAGGGACGAGAGCAGCCTGCTCGACGACTCGGCTACCTCTGCGACCGCGGCATCGAACGCGGCCCTGTTGGCCCTGGACGGACTCCGGTATCCGCTGATCTTCCTCACGAACTGTAGTGCAGCCGCTTCTATCTCGTCATGAGAGGCGGGCTCTCCAGTTCGCCGCAGTGTCTTGATGCTCCTGCACAAGGTATATCCTCCACGAGGGCCCAACTATCTGTATCGGCGTAGAACTGCCCCCGTATCGAGTACGGGGCAGGCTCTTCGACCCTTCGACGAGGCTCAGGACAGGCAGGCTCAGGGCGACCGAATCATCCCCTAGCTGCCTGCCCAGTCCACGCCGTTCAGCACGAGCCGCTGGAACTGGGGCGTCTGAAAGCTCAGGCCGTTGTGGCCCAGGGTCGTGGCGAAGACCTTGCCGTTGCCGTACGAGCGGGTCCAGGCCATCGGCTTGGCCGCGCCGTCGAGGTCCGCAGTCAGGAAGACGTGATTGCCCTCGCGCCATCCCAGGTTCGTATACAGCTCGTCGTTGGTAACGAAGCCCTCGATTCCGTCGGCGCACGGATGGTCCGAGTCCGACGCGGTCACGCGGAACTGGCCATAGGGCGGGTGGGTGCTCTGGCCGAATATCCAGCCTCCGCCGTTGACGTCGTGGTACTCGGGCCAAGCGTCTGCGAGGGCCCCCGATATGTGTATGCACACGAAGCCCTTGCCGCCCCCGATGAACTGGGTCATCCCGATGCGCTCGTCCTCAGCCAGGGTCGTCTCGTTCCGGCGCAGGGTGTTGAAGACGAGCACGTCGTAGCCGGAGAGGTCGCTCGACGCCAGGATCCTCGTCTCGTCGGTCACGTCGACCTCGTGTCCCGCCTCCTGCAGGAAGCTCTCCAGTACCGGGGTGCTTTCTGCGTAAGGGTGCTGACCGCCCGTCACGACCAGGAGCTTCATGGCTCTCCTCCATCGGGCCGGCGGCGGCTGTACCGCCCGGCCTGCGTGTGGATGAGAATCTATACGAGCAAATGGCCCACGTCAACGACGCGGGCCATACGGGTCATCCGTCCGGGTGGTCGTGCTACGGCCGGCCTCCCCCGGTGGGCTGAGAGATCCAGAACGGGGCCCAGCCTCCCGGCGCGCCGGACATGTCGAGCACCCAGATAAGGAAGCGGTAATTCAGGTCCTGGCGCAGCAACACGTCCCTGAGCGCCGACTGCTGCTCCAGGGGCAGCTGGCTGATCTGCTGCTCCAGCAGGGACTTCGTGTACTGCCAGTCACGTGCCAGCAGCAGCTTGAGCTGTGCGATGTCGTTGTCCTGCGCACTCGGGCCCATGCGGGTGGGCATCTCCACCGGGTTCGTCGACATGCTCACGCCCGCCAGCTCGGCCGAGCGGCTGAGGTGGAGCGTGATGGTGACCGAGTGATTCTGAGCGCCCTGGATGTCCCCCATGCGCACGAGCCTGCCCATCTCGTCGCTCCGCACCTTAGCGAGGCGTGCGTGCTCCTGCGCCCTTGCCGCGTCGGACTTGGGCATCATGAGTGACAGGCTTTCCCGGCTTGTCTTCACCCAGTAGAGGGCATCGCCGGGTACGCTGTCGGCGGCGGCTCGGTCTGCGCCGAACGCCAGCCCCGACCCCACCAGCAGCACGGCCACCCCGGCTACCAGCGGCTTTGCGATCAGCGCCCTGGATGGCTTCGGACTCCACGACGTCAGCCATCCGAAGAAAGAGCGCTTCCTGGCTGTGCGCTCGGCCACTGCATCGTTCAGCATGCGAAGCCCGCGGGCCTTGGCCACCTGGTTGGGCTCGACCGCTGACACGGCCTGCATGGTCACGGCGGCTATCCTGAGCAGGGGCTCCAGCTCATCCCGGTCGTCCGGGTAGGATGCGAGGCAGGAGGAGACGCTCTCGCCGGAGGCGATCCGCTCGATGCATCGATCGAGGATGTAGTCTAAATGCTCGTCTTGAGTATTCATCGGTTACGCGCCCTCTGGGATGCGGGCTCGACGGCCCCCGTTGTCGATGCGATCAGTGTCGCTCTCAGCTTCTTGACTGCGGCATGCTGTAGGGCCTTGACTGCGTTTTCCTTCCTCCCCACTGCTTCAGCGGTCTCCCTGACCGAGAGACCCGCGGCGAAGCGCAGGGACATGACCTCGCGCTGAAGATCGGTGAGGTCCTCCATGGCTTCGTATACCTCGGCGACCGACAGGTCTACGTCGATCTTGTGGTCCATGTCGCCCGGCGAGCCCCCGGCGACGGCCATGGCATCTTCGAGGGGCGCAGTTTGGCGGCGGGCCCTTCTGCGGAAGTGGTCGACTATCAGGTTGTGGGCTATTCGGAATAGCCAGGAAGAGAAAGGATAGCCCTGGAACTTGAACGAGCCTATGGACTCCAGCATACGGAGGAATACATCGGTGGTTATGTCCTCGGCGTCGATGCGATCGCCGGTCTTGAACATAACGTAACGGAATATCTTGTCGTAGAAGTGCTCGTACAGGTTCCCAAAGGCGGATGCGTCGCCGTCCTGGGCCCTGCGTATCAACTGCTCCAGGGCGTCAGGCTGGGCGTTTCCTGTCTCGCCCTGCATGATAGTTTTCCTCGCCGGTCCTAGAGGGGCCAGCCGCATATTGGCGGATATAACACTCATCCTGCATTATATAACGACAATGGACGGAAACAGTTAGTCCCCGTATGGCCGTAGACGCGACAAAGAGCCCGCTGGCGCTGGGAATGGCCTGTTCGGTCAGGCCTATGACCCAGGCCGACGTGCGGCAGGTGGCCGAGATCGAGCGGCAGGCGTTTCCCACCCTGTTTCCGCCGACTCCTTTCCGGCGCGAGCTTGCCAAGCGGAACGCGAGCTACCTGGTTGCATTCGAGGAACGCGGCGCTCCCGGCCTCCCGGGACCTGTTGCCGGGCCGAACGACGTTCGGGGCCGCGTCGCCGGTCTTGCAAGGCTGGCAGGGAGCATGCTGGGCAGGACCTCCGAGACGGATGAGGCGATCGCGGGCTTCATCGGGCTGTGGTACATGGTGGACGAGGCACACGTGGTGACCGTGGGAGTAAGAGACGGCTACCGGGGCTGCGGAATAGGCGAGTTCCTGCTCATGTCCGCCATAGAGCAGGCCCTGGCTAGGCGGGCTGCCGTGGTCACCCTCGAAGTGAGGCCGTCCAATACCGCAGCGATCAGTCTTTACGGCAAGTACGGCTTCACCGAGCAGGGCCTCCGAAAGGCCTACTATTCCGACAATCGCGAGGACGCGCTCATAATGACTACTGCCCCCATACAGCGGCCCGCCTACAGGGAACAGCTGTCCGCCCTCGCCGAGGCCCACCGTCTTCGCTGGGGAAACTCGCGGCGCGCGTCCCCCTAGGGGCCGCAGGTCGCGGACCAGATGCCTCGTGGTATGGTGTTGCAACAGGCGGCCCCGTTGCGGTACCGCGCTCCGCGGACGAGGAGAGGGTAGGGTGTACGCGCAGGCCGGATCACCGGACCCGCGGCGGGATGGCCTTATGTCCATATGAACAACAACCAAGAGCCATGGGCCCCAAGACCGGCTGACAAGGTAGTCCGCCATCCGCGCATGGAGAGGATGCTCCCCGTGCGCATAGAGCTGCCGGCGGAGCGCGCCGGACGGCGGCTCATGTCGCAGCTTGCCAGGCCCACGCTCGTCCTCATCTGGACCTTCGGGCTCCTGATAGGACTGGGGACACTCCTCCTCGGCATGCCGTTCTCCCACCACGGGGACACGCTTCTGTTCGTCGACGCCCTGTTCACGGCAACATCCGCCGCCACGGTCACCGGGCTGGTCATTGTGGAGACGGCGACCTATTGGACGCTGCAGGGCCAGATGGTCATCCTGGGCCTTATGTTCGTGGGCGGGCTGGGCATCATGACCATCGCGACGGCCCTGTTCGTCATCGCCGGTCAGAGGATCTCCCTCAGTCAGCGCCTGGTTATGCGCGAGACCATAGGCACGACCGTCTTCGCCAACATAACCAGCATCACGGTGCGGATCGTGATCTGGGCCGTAGCCATCCAGGTAATAGGGGTCCTGATTCTCCTGGCCCAGCTCCTGGCCCTTTATTCCCCCGGAGAGGCACTCTGGCACTCGGTATTCCAGGCGGTTTCAGGCTTCAACAATGCCGGCTTCACGTCCATACCCGACAGCGCCAGCCTGTCGGCCTTCCGGGAGGACCCCGGGATAATCGGAACGGTGGCCGTGCTCATATTGCTTGGCAGCGCCAGCTACTGGGTGATGGCCGACATAGTGAGGCGGAGGCACTTCTCGGCGCTCACCCTCAATTCCAAGCTGGTGCTCGTGTTCACCGCAGGCCTGGTCCTGGTGGGCGCTACTGTCTTCCTTCTTTTCGAGTCGAGAAACGACGAGATGCTGCGGGGAGCGTCCATCCTGGACAGGGTGGTCACCTCCCTGTTCCAGTCCATCAACCGGACGTCGGGCTTCTCCACCATTGACTTCGGCAAGGCGACCGACGAGACCACGGCCTTCTACACTGTGCTGATGTACATAGGCGGCGCATCTGCGTCCGTTGCCGGTGGGATAAAGGTCAACTCGTTTGCGCTCATCGTCATAGCCATTGCGGCGTCCGTGCGCGGCAGCGCCGAAGCCACGGCCTTTGGCAGGAGGGTGCCCCTGAACCAGGTCCAGTGGGCCTTCGCCCTGGCGTTTCTCTCGTTCCTGGGGGCATCGATGCTGACGTTCGGCCTCACGTTTACGGAGAGCGGGCACGGGTTCCTGGACCTGCTCTTCGAGGCCGTGTCCGCCTTTGGGACAGTTGGCTTCAGCACCGGTGCGACGGCGGACCTGTCCATATATGGGAAGCTCCTTCTCATCGCCGGTATGTTCGTCGGCAGGGTAGTGCCGCCGATGGTCATCACGGTCGCTCTCTCCGGCAGCGAGACGGAGGGAGTCTACAGCTACGCGCGCGAGGACGTTCTAGTAAGCTGAACTCAAACGGCTCGGTCTCGCTGGCCCTACCGGGAGGATAGCTGGGCGACCAGGATGTCGACGATGAGTCCGCTGTCGGCCCCCGTGGACTTCATACTCAGATCGGCCTCCAGAAGCCGGCGGTGCGTTTCGATCAGGCGGGCCGACGTGAATGCCGTCTCCTGGTCCAGGGTCTTGCGCAGAGGATATCCCGAAAGCCCCAGCCTGCTGCCAAGCTCGTTGCCCGGGACGCCTTCTGCCTTGAGCTCCTTCGCGAGTATGAGCAGCCTGACCTGCCGGGCGAGCATCACTAGCAGGTAGGTGGGGGACGCACCTCCCTGGAGGAGTCCGTGCACCATGCGTATGGCCGTGCCTGAACGGCCTTCGAGAATCGCGTCCACTGTCGCGAATATGCTCGCGTCCCTCGCGTACGACACGAGCTCTGCCACGTCCTCCTGGCGGATGGTGTCCCCAGCGCGGTAGAGGCTGAGCTTCTCGATCTCGCTGACTATGACCCGCAGGTCGTTGCCCACGGAGTCCGCAAGTGAAGCGGCTGCGCGCGGCTCTATCGAAATGCCCGACTCTTGGGCCCTCTTCATGATCCACCCGGCGACCTGCCTTTGGTTCGGGCGGGCGAATCTACGGGACTGGCCGACCTTGCCCAGGGCCCTCAACAACGGGTTCGATGACGCGACGCCGCCATCCACGAACACGAGGTCGGTGGTCTCGGGAAGGGCCTCCAGCCGCGCCGCCAGGTCCTCCCACTCTCCCAGGCTGGGCTTCGACTGCGCCGCTTGCCGCCCGCGCCGGCTCGACTCGAACCTCGAGAGCAGGCCCCTCACGATTACCAGCCGCCTGTCCGCCAGGAATGGAACGGTGCTGGAGATGCCGACCAGCTCGTCGAGCGCTACGCTGCGCCCGTCGAGCTCGGTCACATTTACGTCGAGGAGGTCGGGCAGGCCCACCTCCTCACGCATCGAGGCCACCCTCTCCTCGATGGTGAAGTCGTCGTCCCCGTGCAGTACGTGTATCAATCCGCAGGGCCTCTCTTCTAGGCGGTGTTCGCGAGGCTATGTCGTCTACAGCACAAGCCGAACGCCAGTTTCGTAGTGCTGCTAGGCTATAATGTGACACGGGGAGGTCCTTCGATATGGCAAGGTTCGCGCTCATGCTGCTGAACATGACGGGGATTCCCCGGCTCGTGTTCAGGCTCATGCTGGACCGCAGGGTCCCCATCAGGACCAAGCTGATCCCCGTCGTGGCGCTGATCTACCTCGTCTCCCCGTTCGACATCGTGCACGACATGATACCAGCGCTGGGCCGTATCGACGATCTGCTCGCCATCGTGCTCGGCATACTGCTCTTCCTGGTAGCGGCGCCTCAGGACGTGGTCGTGGAGCATATTCGGGGTAGGCCTCCTGACGATGACGGCAGCGGTGGAAATGGGGAGCCGGACGGTGCCGTGATAGACGGCAAGTACCGCTACGTGGAAGAGAGGTCCGAACGCAAGCCCAAGTGATAGGGGGCTATCCCGGGACCACCTGAATACGCGGAGCACAGGCCTTCGACAGGCTCAGGCCGAACGCTCTGCACCTAGTCCAGCAGCCCATAGGATAGCCTTGATGTGGGCCACACAACGGGAGACGAGGCCCTGGTCAGCCCTCGGAGCCGTCTATTAGCACCACCTCGCGCTGAACGGCCGTCGTGGCCCTCGGGCCGTCCTCGTCGATGTAGACGTCTATTTCCGATCGCACGCCGAAGTCGGGAAGGTATATCCCCGGCTCGATCGTAACGGCGATTCCCGGCATGAGCTCACGGGTGTCTCGCGTCTCCAGGCTGTCAAGATTGACGGCGTTCCCGTGGACCTCTCTGCCGAGGCTGTGGCCCAGCCTGTGGTTGAAGTGGCCTCCGAAGCCCGCCTCCTCGATGAAGTCTCTCGCGGCCCTGTCCAGCTCCCAGCCCTGGAGGGTGCGGCCCTCCCGGGATGCGGCGTCGATCTCGCCCAGCGCTAGGTCCCTTGCGCCTATGACCGCCTCGAACACCCGCTGATGTCGCTCCGGCACTGTATCGCCAACGAAGGCAGTCCAGGTGATGTCGGCGAACATCGAGTCCGGCCCAGGCAGGCGGCTCCACAGGTCGATCAGCACCCAGTCGCCCGGACGGATCACGGACGTGACTTCCGGCGTGGGTTCGAAGTGCGGGTCGGAAGAGTGCTCGTTGACCGCGACGACCGGGCCGTCGGTGACCACCAGCCCCTCCTCGACGAACCGGGCGTTGATGAACTCGGCCACCTCGAACTCCGTGATGCCCCGTGCGACGTTGCGGCCGATGTGGTCGAATGCCTGCCGTACGATGACGCCCAGGGCGTCGGCGGCTGTCTGGTGGCCGGCGAGTTGGTCGGCGGTCCAGCGCTGTGCCGCGTACTGCACGGTGTCTGCGGACGATACGACGTCGACGCCCAGGCCGCGAACAAGCTCCACGGTGCCCGCGTCAACCCTGGAGATGCGGGGAAGCTCCGCCGCCGGCGAATACTCCATCGCCACCTGGCGGGACCCGGCGATCAGGGCTTCCAGGCGGGCTACCATCTCCTCGCGCCCGGAGTAGAGCGTCGTTGCCACGCCAAGATGGCGGAACCTCCCCTGGTCGACGTACGCCACGAGTAGTCTCGGCTCGCCCTCTACGGGAATCCACAGCCAGCAGGGGCGGGTGACGTGCGGGACAGTGCCCACCGTCTCCCAGAAGATCGGGTTCACTCCGCGGTAGTCGTAGAGGAGCCAGCCGTCGGTCCCGCTGCCCCTCATGTGGGTCTGCGCGGCGGAAAACACTTGGTCGAGTGACATGCGCCCATTGTACCAATCTCCTGGGCGGGGAGCCTCGCGGGGGCTGTCTGGTAGAATGTCGCCCGTGGGCGAGAAGCCGGCCATTCCTCTATTCGCACGCGCAGCGGTCCATGGCGACCGCACTGCCGTTGTCGACGACACGGGCGAGTACTCGTACCGTGATCTGCTACGCGCCTCGAGCCGCGCCGCTTCCGCGCTGCTTGGCGGCAAGCCCGATCTCGACGAGGCGAGGGTCGCCTTTCTCGTACCCCCATGCTTCCAGTACGCGGCCGTGCAGTGGGGCATCTGGCGGGCGGGCGCCATAGCGGTCCCGCTCGCCGTCTCGCACCCCCAGACCGAGCTCGAATACACGGTGGACGATGCCGACGCATCGGTGGTCGTTGCCCATCCCAAATTCGCCGAGAGGCTGGGACCCATCGCAGAGGCGCGCGGGCTGAGGCTCATCCTCACCACTGAGTTGCTCGACGATTCGGTCGGCCAACAGGCCCTGCCGGACTTAACCGTCGACAGGGCAGCCATGGTCCTCTATACCAGCGGATCGACGGGAAGGCCGAAGGGCGTCGTAACCACCCATGCCAACATCCAGGCACAGGTCACGACGCTGGTCGACGCCTGGGCCTGGGCGCCCGACGACCACATCCTGAACGTGCTGCCGCTCCACCACGTCCACGGCATCATCAACGCCATGACCTGCGCGTTCTGGACTGGCGCGGTGTGCGAGCTGCAATCCTCGTTCGACCCCGGGCGTGTCTGGGAGCGGCTGGCCGGAGGCGGGCTGACGCTCTACATGGCCGTCCCAACCACCTACAAGGCCCTCATCCGCGAATGGGAGTCCTCGGATGCTTCGCGAAGAAGCTCTTTGTCGCGCGGAGCTTCCAGGCTCAGGCTCATGGTCTCAGGCTCCGACGCGCTGATGGTCGACACCTTCGAGAAGTGGAAGGAGATCACAGGGCACGTGCTCCTCGAGCGGTACGGCATGACCGAGATCGGCATGGCCCTGTCCAACCCCCTTCACGGCGAGCGCGTGCCGGGGCACGTGGGGATGCCGCTGCCCGGCGTGGAGATCAGGCTCGTCGACTTAGACATAGACGAAGATACGGGCCGGCGCCGCCACGGCGAGGAGACGGTCGCGGGTCGGCCTGGCGAGATCCAGGTCCGCGGCCCCAGCGTCTTCCGGGAGTACTGGCGCAGGCCGGACGCTACGCGCGAGGCGTTTTCGGACGACGGCTGGTTCTGCTCGGGCGACGTCGCGTCGCTGGAGGACGGCGGCTACCGTATATGGGGCAGGGCGTCCCAGGACATTGTGATCACCGGTGGCGAGAACGTATCCGCCAAGGAGGTCGAGCAGGTGCTGTCAGCCCACCCGTCGGTCCGCGCCTGTGCGGTCGTTGGCACGCCGGACGCGTACTGGGGCAACGCGGTCTCCGCCGCAATCGTCGCCGCCGACGGGCACGACATTACCCGGGAGTCGCTGCGAGACTGGGCCCGGGACAAGCTCGCCCCGTACAAGCTGCCGCAGGTCGTGCGCGTGGTCGACTCCCTGCCGATGAACGCGATGGGGAAGGTCGTCAAGCCCGAGGTGCGGAAGCTGTTCGAAGCGGCTCCTTTGGACTAGAGGGAGTCAAAGCGTTCGTCCTGAGCCTGGTTCCCATGAGCTTGTCGAAGGGTCGAAGGACAGTTCTCTGGAGGTGACCGTGAGTGGTCAGGAAATCGATCAGGCTGAGGTGGACAGGCGGTTCGCGCTGGTCAGGGAGCGCTATGGTCACCTGATAGCGCCGACGGCCCTCGGCGATGTCAGGCGGCGGATTGAGGGAGTAGTCGCCAACGGCAATCGCCTGAAGGCAGTCAGGCTGGAGAACAGCGTCGAGCCGTTCTCGGTCTTCGTCCCCTACAGAAAAGAGCCCGGCGAAGATTGAGCGACCTTGCGTTTCGCCCCATAAGGGAGCTCTCAGAGCTCGTCAGGACGCGCCGGGTCTCGTCGGTCGAGCTTGCCGACACGTTTCTGGAGCGGCTGGAGACGCTCGGGCCGCGATTCAATACGACGGTCACGGTAACCCGCGATCTGGCGATGGAGCAGGCCCGTCGCGCCGACGATGAGCTGGGCAAGGGCGAGTACCGTGGGCCCCTGCACGGTATTCCCTATGGGGCCAAGGACCTGCTTGCCACCAGGGACATCCCAACCACATGGGGCGCAGCGCCCCTTCGCGACCAGGTATTCGACTACGACGCCACTGTCATACGAAAGCTCAGGGACGCAGGTGCTGTCCTGGCGGCCAAGATGGCTATGGTGGAGATGGCTGGCGGGATGGGCTACGAGAGTCTCGACGCGTCATTTACGGGGCCAGGACTGAACCCGTGGGATACGACCCGGTGGGCTGGTGGCTCGTCGTCCGGATCCGCCGCCGCGGTTGCTGCTGGCCTTGTACCCTTTGCCATAGGATCGGAAACGTGGGGCTCGATACTCGTGCCAGGGTCGTTGTGCGGCCTCGCCGGGCTGAGGCCGACCTACGGCAGGGTCAGCAGGCACGGCGGAATGGCGCTCTCGTGGAGCCTGGACAAGCTGGGCCCGCTCTGCCTCACTGCCGACGACTGCGGCATCGTGCTCGACGCGATCGCCGGGCTCGACCCACTCGACTCCACCACTACGAACAGGGGATATCGGTACGACGGCCCCTGCCTTCCCGCAGACCGCATGAGGCTCGCCGTGCCGGAGGACGCGGCGGCAGATTGTGATGACGACGACCGCGCCAACTTTGAAGCGGCGCTGTCGGCTCTGGAAGGAATGGCTGACTTAACCGAGATTGCGCTGCCGGACTACCCCTACGAGCCGGTCGCTTTCGTCATCCAGGCGGCCGAGTCGGCCAGTGCCCTGGAGGACTTCGTCGATGACGGAAAGGCCTCGGAGCTGACCGACCGATCGGGGCTGTTCGGTCCATACTCGGGGAGAGCCATCCTGGCGACCGAATTCCTGAAGGCGCAGAGGCTCCGGGGTAGGATAGCGAAGGAGATCGATTCGGTCCTGGCTCCCTATGACGCCATGGTCGCTCCCGCGTCCGGTGCGGCCCCATCGGTGGACAAGGCCTTCGACAAGAGCCGGCGCGGCAGCGGCGGGGACGCGCCGCCTGTTTCGGCCATCGGCGTTGTTGCCGGACTGCCCGCGATCACGGTGCCCGACGGCTTCACCGATGACGGAATGCCCACCGGAATCCAGTTCCTGGGACGAGCGTACGACGAAAACCGCATTCTGGCCGCCGCCCGCCTTTACCAGTCGCTCACGACCTGGCACGAGCGGCATCCCGCCCTGGATGAAGTACGATAGATCGACATAGTGACGAGAGGGCCGTGCGACGGTCCGGTAGGAGTCTGCAGTGAGACCAATCGAGCCTGACCACGTCTACGAGCTTGCCAGGGTGGGCGAGCCTTCGATCTCGCCGGACGGCGCATGGCTGGCATATTCCAGGGCAGAGATCTACCGCAAGTCGATGAAGGAGCGGTCGCAGCTCATGCTGGCCGCGTTGCCGGACGGGGAGCACCGGGCACTAACCCAGGGTGACTCCGACACCGTGCCTAGATTCTCGCCCGACGGAAGCCAGATCGCCTTCGTCAGACCCGACGAGCGCGGGCGAAAGCAGCTCTGGGTCATCCCCCTCGACTTCGGCGAGGCCCGGCGTGTTACGGACGTCGAGGGCGGGGTAGGGGACCTCGCGTGGTCGCCGGACGGGGGCCGAATTGCGTTCGTCTCAGACGTCAAGCCGGAGGGTGACGCCGCCGGACCCGGCCCCGAGGTGAAGGTCGTGCGGCGCATACGCTACCGGACCGACGCAGGAGGCTGGCGCGGCGACGCATTCCGCCACGTCTTCGTCGTGGACGTTGATTCTGGAGACGTACGGCAGCTCACGTCTGCGGAAGGGGATCACGCCGCGCCCACCTGGTCTCCCGACGGTACGCGCATAGCCTACGTGTCCGACGCTGTCGAGGGCCGCGACGTGTCATGGCAGTCGGGGGTCTTTGTCGTTCCTTCCAAAGGGGGCGAGCCGCAGCGATGGGCGCCGGATGTCTCCTGCTTCAGCCAGAACCCGCTGTCCGGGGCCGTCGCATGGTCGCCCGGCGGCGAGAGGCTGGCCATAGTGGGCACGGACGACCCTGTGCTCGGTGACCCGAGGCAGTCCTTCCTCTTCGTGGCGGAACGAGACGGCGCCCGCAAGCTGACCGATGGCGACTATTCGCCGGTGCTGCCCGCGCCCGAGCTCAGGTGGACCGCCGACGACAGGATCGTCTTCCTGGCCGACCATCGCGGGGAGTCCTTCGTGTGCGAGATCGATGCGAGCGGCGGGCCGCTGCGGCCGCTGGCCGGCGGCGGCGCTCAGTCCATATCGCTCACCCTGGACGCGGCGGCCCGGTCGGCCGTGGTGCGCTCGACGCCTCCCGATACTGCCGGCGACCTGTACATCGTGGACCTGGGTGACGGCGCCCAGCGCCGGCTCACGTGCTCGAACGACGCGTATTTCGCCGATCACCCGCCGGGAGTCATGAGCAAGTCGACCATCAGGCGAGAAGGGATGGAGATCGAGTCGAGGCTGATCGTCCCCCCGGACTTCGACGAGTCCCGGCGCCACCCGCTCATCGTCGACATTCACGGCGGTCCCCACGGGAGATTCCAGGACTCGTTCGACTCCACCCACCACGTGCTGGCGACGGCCGGCTACCTGGTGCTCGCCGTCAATCCCAGGGGCTCGACCACCTATGGCCTGGACTTCGCGAAAGCAGTGATCGAGGACTGGGGCGGCGAGGACTACTTGGACATCATGGCCGCGCTCGACGATGTCTGCGCACGCGGCTTCGTCGACGAAACGCGGCTGGGCGTACACGGCTATAGCTACGGCGGCTTCATGGGCTCGTGGGCAGTCGGCCACACCGACCGGTTCCGCGCCGCCGTGGTGGGCGCGCCGGTCGTCAATTTCGTGAGCATGTATGGCACGTCCGACATCGGAGTGAGCTTCGGGGAGCCCCAGTGGGGCGGGACTTTGGCTGGCAGCTTCGACACCTTTGTCGAGCGCTCCCCACTGACGTACGCCACCAAAGTGAAGACGCCCGTCCTGCTGCTCCACGGCGAGGACGACCACAGGTGCCCAATAGGCCAGAGCGAGGAGATGTTCGTCTCCCTCAAGCGGCTAGGCAAGGAAGTCGAGCTTGTCCGGTTCCCCGGATGCAGCCACTCCTTCCTCAGGAGCGGCCACCCCAAGATGCGCGTCGAGTACCTGCGCCGCATGAAGGCGTGGTTCGACGCCCGCATCGGCCCTCGCGAGTAGCATCCGCCGGGCTCAAGTGCCGTATCGGGCTGCGGCCAGGCGATAGTCCTCCGGCGTGTTCAGGTCGAGCCGTATCACAGGGTCGTCGATCTGAGTTTCGTTCACATCGGCGGCGTGAGCCCTGAAGACCGCGCGAACGCCCCGGCCCTCTTCGGTGATCGCTGAGAGCTCATCCCTCAGCGCGGCTGAGAATATCAGCGGGTGTCCCCCGCGGCCGCGGTATCTCGGCGAAGTCACGAGCGCGCCGGTTGCCAGGTGTGAGCCCAGCACCCGTGCGACTATCTCCGGCGGGCGGGGCTGGTCGACCGCCAGGAGCATGACGTCCGTAACTTCCGGTCCCAGCTCGCGAAGTCCCGCCTTGACCGACGTCGTTTTGCCCATGGCGTAATGCGGGTTGACCACGTATCTCACGCCATCGCCCACGACGTGTGCGGCGATCGTCTCGTACTCGTGCCCAAGAACTACCATGACTTCTGCCGCGCCCCCTTCCAGCAGGCTGGACACCTGGTACGCGACAAGCGCCATGCCACGCCACGGCAGGAGCGCCTTGGGCCGCCCCATCCGGGACGACTCTCCCGCGGCTGTCAGTATCGCAGAGACATGCGGCATTGATTCTCGTACCATTCATTGGCAGGTGTCCGCAGCCCGGCAAGAGGGCACTCGGTTCTGCGCTGCGGGCAGTATGTCATAGTATGATGGGGCGAGAACAGGGGAGGGATAGTCGCCTGCGAGATGAACGGCGGCATCGCCCGAAACCGGAGGTATTGTCGATGGCTGGACTGACGCCGGAACAGAAGCAACAGTATGACGACTTGGGCTACGTGCTGCTGGAGGGGCTGTTCGAGCCAGCCGAGCTTCAGCCGCTGATCGACGAGATCGACGAGGCGGTAGACCGCGTGGCCACGTCGTATCACGCGGAGGAACGCATCCGATCGACCTACGAGGACGAAGGCTTCGACACGAGGTTCATGCGAGTGGTCGAAGACGCCGAGGAGGCGTACGACGAGGTTGTCGGGTCGGTTCTGATGGGACCCGAGCTGTTCGGCATATTGAGCGACTCCAGGTTGCTGGATATCGTCGAGGGCATAGTCGGCCCGGAGGTGCATTGCGAGGGCCGCCACCGGCTCCGTCCGAAGCTCCCGAACTACGGCGTAGCCGACTTCCGTTGGCACGAGGATACCGCATACGCCGCCAAGCGAATCACCTACGTCCGGCAGCAATACGGCCTCGGGGCCGCCGATCCCCGCGCCGGCGGGACGTTCATGTCACGCATCGTGGCCGCTCCGCAGATGCCGGAGCCGAACTTCTGGATTCCGCTGGTGCCGGTGAACGAGGAGAACGGCTGCCTCCACGTA
Organism: Dehalococcoidia bacterium; assembly: GCA_965204975.1. Lineage (GTDB taxonomy): Bacteria > Chloroflexota > Dehalococcoidia > Lucifugimonadales > CAJWER01. The sequence continues at coordinate 1,148,709 of OZ242024.1, read as the reverse complement.
CTGCCCGGCGGGCACAATCACACGCCACCTTATGAGCAGCAGTGGGAGCCTGGCAAGTTCGTGTCCGAGCTGGACGACCTCGATCCCCTGGTCGTGCCGATGACCGTCGGAGACGCGCTGCTGATGCACCAGCACGTGCCCCACGTGTCGCCGCCGAACATGTCCGATGGCGTGCGGTGGAGCGTCGACATCCGCTACCAGGACGGGCGAAGGCCGGTCAAGTCGGTGCGCGAACCTGGCTTCCTCGCCCGCAGCGTGGAGCGCCCCGAGGACGTGGTGACGGACCACGCGGGCTACGAGCGGATCAGGAACGCCGTGGCCGAGTTCAGGGCCAGCAGCGGAATCCGATTCTAGGCGGGGCTACGCGAGGTGGATGTGGGCCATCGCGTCCAGCAGCGGCTCCACGTCGTGCCTCGAGAACTCGCCCATGAGGCATATCTGGATCCAGTTGCGCGCTCGCAGGTACTCGCTGTTGTAGCTGAGGGAGAACCCTGCCTGTTCGAGGCTGTCGCCCAGGTCCGTCGAGCTCATGTTGGGCGGCAGGGCAAGAGTGATCACGGCGGGCGCCGCGCATGCGTCGGCTGCGACTATCCTGAAACCCAGGTCGCGCAGCCGTTGCCTGAGCCAGGTCGATGTCTCCGAGATGTCTTCAAAGACATTGGCAGCGTCGAAGCGGTCGAGCGCGGCGTCGAGCGCGTACACCAGGTTGGATGACATCGTGAAGGGGACGCCTCCCTTCGACGCGTGAAGCCCCATGTCCAGGTAGCGCGGAAGCCGGTCCGGCCTGGGCTCGAGCTCGTGGTTGTAGAACACCATCGACAGGCCTGGGTACGAGCCCAGGCCCTTGCCGCTGACCCCCGACGCGAGGAAGACGCCGGAGAGATCGACGGGCAGGGTGCCGATGGAGCTGATGCAGTCCAGGACAAGCCGGGCGCCCGCTGTGGCGCAGGTCTCCCGGATCAGGCCGATGTCGTTGAGCACGCCGGTCGATGTCTCGCAGTGGACTGCCCACAACCAGGAATAGGTGCTGCCGCCCAGGCTCGATGCGAGGACGGCGGTGTCGAATGGGCGACCCCAGTCCTGCTCGAGGCTGTCGAAGTCGAGGCCCATCCTGGCGGCGTGGTCCAGCAGCCTGTCCCCAAACTCGCCGTTGCTCAGGACCAGCCCGCGCCCTTCCTCGAGCGAGAGCTGGGCGGCTATGGCGTCGTTGGCCATCGTGCCGGAGCCTAGAAGTATCTCGACCGACCTCGCGCCAGTCAGGTCGCTCAGACGGCTCTTCGTGCGCGTCATGTCGGTCATGAACTCCGGAGAGCGGTGCGAGACAGGGGTCTTTGCGAAGGCCTTACTCACATCCGGCCCTATGGCGACCGGGCCCGGCATCAGGTTGACCTTCCTGCCGCCGTTGCGGTCCAGGGATGGATGGAAGCGGCCCGTGAAGTCCTGCTCCAGTGTCTCGAGCCTGCGGTACATCGGCTGGAATGCAGCTTCGGGCGTGCCCACCACCGGTCCGAACGGCACGAAGCCTAGGCCGCGGTACAGCTTCTGTTGGGACACGTTGCCCGAGATAACGGCGATGTCATAGCCGCCCTTGATGCAGTGTCTCGCTAGCAGCGACAGCAGGCCCTGGATTACCCGCCCATTGCGCCGCTCCTTGTCGACGGACAGGAGCCTGATCTCGCATATCGAGCTGCCGGGCGGCAGGTACTCGTCGATGCTGCCCAGCTTCTCGTCGAGGGAGAAGGGGCGCCGGTCGCGGAGCGCCACCATTCCGGCCAGCTCGTTACCCTTGAGGCAGATGAAGTACGTGTTCTCGTCGTGGAACCGGTCGACCAGCCGCCTCGAGGAGTTGCGGTCGTGCTGCGGCACCTCCTCCACGAAGGTGGCGTAGTTTAGCTCGAAGACCTGCTCCAGCTCCCACTCCTCGGTGGCAATCTTGAAAGTGAGGCCGGACTCACTCTGGGTTGCCCTCTCCGCCACTGCCTGGCTGATCATGCTTCCTCGCCGGCCGGTGTTCTGGCGCCTTGGAACATCGCCCGCAGGTTCGACCTATGCGCGAACAAGATCACTGCCGCCAGGATAGCGAGCGTACCTGCCGTTACCGGGTCGTGTCCTGCCACAAGTGCGGCAACGGGGGAGAGTACGACGGCGGCCAGCCCACTTCCCGTCGCATTGCGAGAGACCAGCCACCCTAATCCGGCCACGGCGAACGCCGCGAGCAGCACCCTGTAGTCCAGGAAGAGCATGGCCCCCATCGTTGTCGCCAGCCCCTTGCCGCCCTTGAATCCAAGCTGCGCGGGCCAAAGGTGGCCCGCCACAACGGCGATGAAGACGGCCATGACCGCCCACGGCTCCATGTCCAGCATGAGCGCTGCGGAAACCGGGATTGCGCCCTTTGCGGTGTCTCCCAGGAGGGTGATGGCAAGGGCCTTCTTGCCCAGAATCCTGCCCACGTTGCGCGCGCCGACGTTGCCGCTCCCCGTCTGGCGAACGTCTATCCCGCTGCGGATTCGCACCAGGTAGTACCCGGTCGACAGACAACCGAGGGCGTATGCCGCCGCAATCAGCGCTATCTCTCTCGCGTAGACTTCCATGTGCTTCCGACGGAGCTACGATCCTCGTGGTGCGCCCCCGATTATAGGGCCGGAGTAGATGCGTGCCAAGTGTCGCCCTCGTCGCGTTTCTCTCTGGGGGGACGGAGTGACAGGTGATATCCTGCTTGCGTGGCGTGTGAGTGTCGTCCCAGCTCGACTCGACCGGCAGGCTCCTCGGCCCGCTCAAGCCCAGGGTCAGAGCAGGCGCCCGGCCTCCAGGTCCAGCAGCCGTTGCTTGAGGTCCAGCTGCGAGGCGCCCCTTCCGAATCCGTGCAGCCCGCCGTTGCTTGCGACGACCCTGTGGCACGGCACGACCAGGGGCAGCCTGTTCCGGGCCATGGACTGCCCGGCGGCGCGGGGTGCGTTGGGCCTGCCTGCCTGGGCGGCCAGCCACTTGTAGGGCCGCGTCTCGCCGTACGGAATAGTCATGCAGGCCGACCAGGCGGCCCGCTGGAACGCCGGGGCGTCGGCAACGTCGAGAGGCTGGCTGGCAAAGTCCACGACTGTCCCATCGAGGTAGCGGCACAGCATGTCCGCCAGGCCGGACAATCGGGCAGGGTCCTGGTCCGCTCCCTCGGCGTACCCATCGAGGAGAGCGGCGCACTCGTCCGGAGATTCCTGCGGGAGAGTCGTCCGGCGCAGACCTCGCTCCGACGCGGCTGCTCCCACCCAGCCGAACGGCGTCTCGAATATGTCGAAGAATAGGGAGGGCACCGCTAGGAGCTCCCTCCCATCGGAAGCAGTCGTCTGAAGGCCCGTCCGGCCAGTCCGCCTCGCAGCGACCTCCAGAGCCTGGCGAGCTCCTGTCCGTCGTCTTCCGTGGGCTCGTGGTTTCCGTAGCGCTGGGCCGAGAAGGCCCCCGTCACCGCCAGGGCCGCGTCGGATGCCGAAGGGATCGCCGAGGCAATTGCGTTGCCGTACTCGTTCGGGGTCTGGTAAGGCCGTCTCGGGACCCCGGCAAGCCTGCCGAGTCTCCCCATCTTCTTGTAGAGCGTCTCGGGATGTATGGAACCGGCGAAGCCGTGCCTCCATAGTCCCCAGGCAAACAGGGCGAGCACCGCCGCTACCGCCGCCACAACGGCCACGCGAAGGCTGATCTCGAGCCCAGCCGTCAGGGACGATGAGCGCGGCTGGCCCTCCGGCCTGTCTATGTCCCCGATACAGTCTTCGTCCTCGAGCATGAAGGCCTCGTCCTCGTCCACGATGCCCAGACAGGGGTCTTCCACCGCTGGGTTGCCGGTGCCCTCGGCGGGCGTCTCTTCCTCCGCCGCGGCGGCGACTTCTTCCTCCACGAGGGGAGCCCCTCGTGGCTGTAGGGGCCACGCAGGGGTGGGTTCGAAGTCTATCCAGCCATGTCCCGGGAAGTAGACCTGCACCCAGCTATGGCTGTCGGCGTCTTTCACGGCCCTGAAGTCGGTACCCTCGATATCTTCGCCGGCCGCGTAACCCGCGGCCAGCCGCGCCGGTATCCCGGATGCCCTCATCATCACGGTCATGGCCGACGCGTGGTAGTCGCTGTACCCGGCCCTCGTGTTGAAGAGGAAGTGGTCGACTCCGTCCGCTCCCCTGGGAGGCGCCTGTATGTCCTGGGTGTACTCGAAAACGTCGCTTCTCATGAAGTCCTGGACTGCCAGGGCCTTGTCCATCGGATTGTCGGCATCCGCCGTCACTTCCGCCGCGAGGTCCCGGACCCTCTGCGGAAGGTCCTCGGGGAGCTGGAGGTAGTGGTCCTTCATGTACCCGCTGTACACGGCCGGCGCCTCCCGGAGTTCTTCGACCGTTGCCAGCGAAACGAAGCTGGTCATCGAATACGCCTCACCCTCCTTGAGCCGCTTCTGGGTGCGCCAGCCCACCACGTCGGGAATGGTGGGCTCCTTGCGCGTGATCGTCACCGTGTCGATCCGGGTCCTGTTCGTATCCTCGATGCCTGGGGAGACGCTCACCAGCGACAGGTCCTGGGGAAGCATCTGGGCTATCTCCGCCTCCACGAATGCCGTACTGAGCGGGTTGAGCATCCGCCTCAGGTCCTGGGCGAGGGCTTGTACGTCTTCGGGCAGGCCCCCTTCGTCGGCGCCCCGTATGTCTATGGTGAAGCTCTTGGGCTTCAGCGTCTCGACAATCGCGTCTCGGCTGACCCACTCGACGTTGCCGCCCATCCAGAGGTTGTTCGTGTCGAACTGCACGACCACGGTCTGGAGAACCTCCGTCCGCTTGAAGGACTCGTGGGTCGGAGGGGGCAGGCCGTTCGGCCCCACGGCCGTGTTTTCGCGGTCGCCCGCGAGCCATCCCTGCGGGGTGTACTCGCTGTAGGTGCGATTGAGCCAGTACGAGGGGTACTCGGACCTCGCCTGCATGACCACGTCGCCACCCAGGGAAATGGGCCCCTTGAAGGCCAGGGTGTCTCCGAAGTAGCGGCCCGCGACGTCCTTGCGCGATGCTATGGGCGAGAAGAGACGGGCGAACTCGCCCTCGATGTTCTCGATGGGTGAGCGCGCGGCATTCCATACGTCTACCGCGGTCCTCCAGATGTACACGTTGAGGGGCATGAGCGATGTGACCAGCACCACGATCAGGCAAAGTGCCACGCCGACCTGGACGGAGAGCCACCGGCCGGTGGCCATGAACTTGAAGCCACCCTCGCTCCAGGAGGCCAGATGCTGCACGTGTGTCATCCTGATTACCAGCAGCATGGCCAGGAAGATGAAGGCAAAGAACCGCGTCTCGAACCCCTCGGGCAGGAAGCTGAGATTGGTCAGGATGGCCACTCCGCAAAACACCAGGCCGATCCAGAGGTTGTTCGACCTGAATAGGAACCAGGTGCTCGTATAGCCGAGCAGCCAGCCGAGGGCCAGGAGCGCAAGGGAGAAGGGCAGCAGGTCGGTGCTGATGCCTCCCGACGTCGCGGCGCCGTACCAGTCCCCCAGACGGTCCCAGAGCTCCGCGAAGCGGCCGAGGTCCTGCGTGTCCGCGAGACTGGACGCCTGCCAGACTACAACCACGAATCCAAGGGCCAGCCCGGCCGCGTGCAGAGCCGGCCAGGGCAGCCTTATCTTGGCAAGCACCAGGCCCGTGGCGCTCGATAGGAAGATCAGCGCCAGGAGACCCGGCGTGTCGACCCAGTCGGCTTCGATTACCGTGAAGCCGGTTATCAGAGCCGCGCCCAGGATCAGCAGGAACGTGTCCCAGCCCTGTGCTGGGCTGTACCGCTGAACGAACCTGAGCAGGGGACCCTGCTCAGGGTAGGGGCTCCCGGAGGCCGGCATCCCTACGGCTACGTCTGCGGTGCTCACGCGTTTGCCACTGCGGCGGGTTCCTGGGCCTGGGGGCCCCTGACCCAACGTCCGCTCCCAAGCGCCGTCGAGATGTCGTCACCCTTTCGGACCACGTAGGCTGCCAGCCCGCTCTCGGCAAGCGGGCCCAGGACCTCCGTCGTGTCGAACTCGGCCCCGAAAGACGCCGCGTCCACCAGCACAACGACCAGCTTGATCCCGCGCCTCATCATGGCTCTCAGCGCCGTTGTCCACTCGATGCGGGGCGACGACGTGATGACTATGACGGTGCTGAGGTGGGTCCACAGCGGCTCGTCCTGGGGCAGGTTGTCCTCCAGCGGGGTGGTTCCCTCGGCCTTGCTCAGGGCCAGGTACTCCATGATCCTCTGGTACTGGCCGCTGCCCGTCTCGGCGGCCAGGAAGTAGCGCTTGTCTCCGTACGCCAGCAGGCCCACGGGCAGGTTCGCCTCCACGTAGCGCTTGGCCAGGGAGGCCGCGATCGAGACGGCGTACTCGTCCGTGCTCTCCTCGAACTCGCCGGCGTGGATGCTCCTCTCCAGGTCGACCAGCACCCACACCTCCGCAGCCCGGCCCAGGTCGAACTCCTTCGACATGAGCTTCCCCATCCTGGCCGAGCTGGCCCAGTGCACGCGGCTCAGGCTGTCGCCGGGCGCGTAGTCCCTGACCGACGAGGCGTGGGGCGTCACCGTGTGGCTGCGCCTTCGTACTGAGCTGTCGCCGCTGATGTCGGCCGGTGGGATCTCGAACTCCGGCAGGCTGTGAGTCCTGGGGAATATCATCACGTCCTCTGACCTGCCGAACCGGCGCTCGCGCCTGAATAGCCCGAAGGGATCGCCGTTCGCGATCGCCACGGGGCCCACCGAGTATGCGCCCCTCTTCCGGGCACGTATCTCCAAGGGCCACGTCTGGGTGTTTCCGCCGTACAGGCTCACCACGTTGCCGCCTGCGTGACCGGGCATGTTCGTCAGGTCCCGGACCTCCAGCGCGTGCTTGGGCACGTGGCTGTTGTTCCTGACCGTGATGTCCTCTTTCAGAAGGTCGCCCACGAGCGCCTGTCTGGTGCCGCGCTCCGCGCTTGCCCCAAGGTTTCGCATCGACAGCCAGTTCCACATGTATCCGACGATGGCCGTGCCGATCAGGAGGTAGAGCAGCCGGTAGAAGAGCCCGAACCCTGTTGCCATGCCGGTCACTGTCGTTACGACGGCCAGCACTACTATCAGGTAGAACCTTGCCTTGGGCCTTACACCTAGGCCACGCCAGTTCATGTGCAGTTCCTAGTCGTTCCGCGCATACTTCGGTCTTCGCCTAGCCCCGGAGCCAGCCCCTGGCCTGCGCTCCCGGGACGGGTATGTCCTCCACCAGCTTGGCAACGATGCTCTCGGCCGTTGCACCGCGCATCCTGGCCGAGGCTGAGGCGATGATCCGGTGGGCCAGCATCGGTACCGCCAGCTCCTTTACGTCGTCGGGAAGCACGTAGTCACGGCCCCGGATCATCGCGAGGGCCTGTGCGCCCCTGAACATGGACAGTGAACCCCGGGGCGAGCTGCCGAGCGAGACATCCTCGTGGCCGCGGGTAGCCTCCACGATGGACACCACATACTGCCGGATCAGGTCGTCGACGTACACGTCCTTGACGGCCTCCTGCACGTTGATGATGTCGCCTGCGTTCACGACCGCCTCGAGCGCATCGATGGGATGCGCCCGCTCCTGGCTGGTCACGATCGCGAGCTCCTCCTCCATGGTCGGATATCCAAGCTCGACTTTGAGGAAGAACCTGTCCAGCTGGGCCTCGGGCAGGGGAAAGGTCCCCTCGTACTCGATGGGGTTCTGGGTCGCCATAACCATGAAGGGCCTCGGAAGCGAGTGGGTGACCCCTTCCACTGTCACCTGGCGCTCGTCCATGGCCTCGAGCAGCGCCGACTGGGTCTTCGGGGTCGCCCTGTTTATCTCGTCTGCCAGAACGACCTGCGCCAGTACGGGCCCCTGCTTGAACTCGAAGTCGCCCGACTTCTGGTTGTAGATCGATACGCCCGTGATGTCGCTGGGCAGAAGGTCGGGAGTGAACTGGATCCGGCTGTAGTCGCACCCTGTGGACTTTGCCAGGCTGCGAGCCAGCATAGTCTTGCCCACTCCCGGCACGTCTTCGATCAGGATGTGACCCTGGCAGATGAGGGCGACGACGGCCAGCTCGACCGACCCCTCCTTGCCGATGATTACCCTGTTGATGTTGTCTACTATCCGGTTGGCTTCGCCTCTTTCGACCTCTGCTGCCTGCAAGTCCTTGCTCCTTTAGGTTGACACAAGCCAATGGCTTGCTCGCAGATACGAAACTGGTTGCTCTGGCGGATTCGTTCCCGAAGCCGTCCAAGCCTACGGCGTCGCCTCGGGTCGTCGGGCGCAATACTACCCAACACCCGAATTGGTGTCCAGTCTACGGGACGTCCATGCGGCGTAGGCGGCGCACGGCCAGCCAGAAGAATACCGCGGACACTGCCGCAACGCCCGCTATTGCCGCCGGCAGCTCTATGGTCAGCTCACCTAGAGCGTCCAGGCCCCCGTCGTCGATGCCCTCCATTATGGTGAGCGTATACGCGCGCACACTCAGGTACCGTATCCCGCCCAGGAACGAGCTTAGCAGGCCCTCCCAGAGGAAGACGTACACCAGTGCAAACCCCAGCGGGTGGCCCGTTGCGAGGCCCAGCCACGAGAATACCACGCTGTATCCGAGGACTCCCGCCATAAGGCCAACGGCGACGGCTGCAGCGGTCCGAAAGTCGCCGTCCAGCCCCAGGAGGGCCACTGCCACCCCGCTGACAATCAGAACGGGGGCTGCAACCGTTACCGGGGCCAGCATCTTCCCCAGAACGATCGACCACCGCCGCATGGGGTTGAGCAACAGATAACCCAATGTGCCGTCCTCGATCTCGTTCCCGAAGCTGGCGGTGGCGAACGTCATGGTGACGATGGGCAACACCGCTGCGACGATCATGCCGTCCAGCAAGACCCTGATCCCATCCTCAATGTCGCCTGCTGACCTGTCGTCCGCGCCGCCCGCGGCACGGAACGCAAGGACCACGACGACGGGCACGGCGGCCACGAGTATGATGATGGCGAGACGCCACTTCCCGGTGAGCTGCCGCATCGTCAACTCGAACACCGGTCCCAAGCTAGCCCTCCACCACGTAGCTGAATACGCTCTCCAGCGACTCGTCCATGGGTTCGACGCGAAGGAGTCGCAGCCCCAGCTCCTTGGCCGTGACCGGCACGGCTCTTTGGAGCGCCGCGACGTTGCGGCTGAGCACCAGCACAGCACCGTCCTCCATCGAGACCGACTCCACGGACTCCAGGCGCATCAGCGCCGACGCCATCGACCTTGGCTCCTCGCAGAGTATTCGGACCTTGTACGGCTGCTCGTCCAGCTTCTCGCGAATTGCCCGGAAGTCGCCGGACGCGGCCAGCTTCCCGCTCACCATCAGCAGGTGCCGGTCCGCCACCGTCTCCACCTCCTCGAGGATGTGGGACGAGATCAGGATGGTCCTGCCCTCCGACGCGAGACGCCTCATCATGTCGTGGAACTCGATCCGTTGCCGCGGGTCGGTGCCGTTCAGCGGCTCGTCCAGCAGCAACACCTCAGGGTCGTGGACGAGGGACGCCGCCAGTCTCATGCGCTGCCTCATGCCCCGAGAGTAAGTCCCGAGTGAGCGGCCTTGGACGTCCGACAAGCCAACATAGTCGATGGCCCTGTCGACGGCTGACGCAGCGTCGTCCAGGCCGTGGAGGGACGCCGCCAGTTCCACGAACTTGCGCCCGGTGTAGAAGGGGTAGACCGCCTCGCGCTCAGCCATCATGCCGAGCCTGCGGTAGATTTCCGGGTTGTCCCGCGTCGGCTGGCCCAGCACCTCGATCTCACCCTCGGAGCAGCTGGCCAGCCCAGCCATCATGTGCAGCACAGTCGTCTTGCCGGCGCCGTTCGGCCCCAGCAGGCCCGTGATCCCAGGCTCGACTTCCATGGAGACGTCGTTGACCGCAACCACGTTGCCGTACCATTTCGACACCGACCGGAGCGCTATGGACGCCACTACAGCGCCGCCTTCTGGTAGCGCCGCAGCAGCACGGCGGCAGGCCCTGCCGTAAGCAGGATGTACCATCCGATGGGGATGGCGTTGTGGAGATCGTTCACCCGCGCCATTGCATCCGAAGAGTCCGGTGTTTCCCCAAAGATCAGGTCGCTGACGAACGAAGGGACGCTCCCGACATCGGCGAGCCCGATCCACTTGCTCCATTCGCCCATCACTTCCTCGGCCGTAAGTGCATTCGCAACCGCCGAGGATATGATGAACAGGCCTATGACGAACCCCGCCGCGTAGGCGCGTCTGGCGGTGAAGCCCGATACGGCAAGCGGTATGGTCGTCACGAAAACGGCGACGACTGCGCCTGCGGCCAGGAAACGAGGCACGTCGAGCCAGTGATCCCGGAGGTAGTCGAGAGGCGCCTCGGCTGAGAAGATGAACCCGATGAACATCACGATCTGGCCCGAATAGACCAGCGCCAGGACGATGGTGAAGAACGCCAGCCAGCGCCCTGCCACGTAGTCCGTCGGTGTCAGGGGCCTAACCAGGTATAGCTGCAGCACCTGGCTGCGCCGGTCCGCGCACAGGAGTTCCGGCGCGATGATCGCGGAGAAGACCAGCACGAGGATAGAGACCACGTCGTAGTAGTCGGCATGTCCTGGCACCTCCACCACGTCGGATACGCCGAAGTCCTCGGCTAGGGAGGCCATGATTACGAACACCGCCGCCGGGATCATCGTCGACGCGAACAGCAGTATCGGCAGGATCTTGGCCCGCGTGCCCCGTCCCAGGCCCAGCGCCGTGCGGACGCCGTTGGTCCACAGGGCGAACCGGGCGCGGTTGCGGCCCTCCCTCGGCCCCTCGTAGTGCCGGTAGCCTATGTCGTAGACTTCGCCCCTGGGCTGTGACGCCAACTGTTAGCTCCTGAATATCTCGGTCAGCCGGTGCTGCTGCGGCGCCATCCGCCGGAGCCTGGCGCCCGACTCGACCACCGCGTCACGCACGGTGTCGTAGCCCTGGTCGTCCACCCCGTCTATGACTATCGCAATACCCTCGAGGCTGGCGTCGAGACCGCTGCGTTGGAGCAGCGCGAGCAGCTCGTTGCGCCGATCGTCCACCTCCACGTACAGGGTCTCCGTCTCTTGGGTAAGCTGCGAGACGGTGTTGTCTTCCACGACCCTGCCGCCCTCCAGCACCACGATCCTGTCGCAGGTGCTCTCCACGTCTCCCATGAGGTGCGATGAGAGCATGATGCTGATGCCGAACTCGTTGCCGGTGCGTCTGACGAGGGCGAGCATCTCCTCCCGCCCGAGCGGGTCCAGTCCGGCCGTAGGCTCGTCCAGCAGGACCATGACCGGATCGTGGACGAGGGCCTGGGCCAGCTTCACCCGCTGCTTCATGCCCGTGGAGTACTCGCCCATAGACCTGTACCGCTCCTCGTCGAGCCCCACGTGCCGCAGCGTGTCCGCTGCACGCGTCCGGGCATGTGCGGGGGGAAGGCCGCTCACCTGGGCCATGTGCGTCAGGAACTCCGACGCCGTCAGCGACGACGGGAGGCAGTCGTGCTCTGGCATGTAGCCGAGTCGCGAGCGCACCTCTACGGACTCGTAGGGCCGCTCGCCCAGCACCTGCGCCGACCCGGATGTCGGCTTGATGAGCCCGAGGAACAGCTTGATCGCAGTGCTCTTGCCGGCGCCGTTCGGGCCCAGCAGGCCGGTGACGCCCTTGTCGACCTGGAAGTCCACGCCGTCCAGCGCGATGACGGCTCCATAGTGCTTCGTGAGCGACTGCGCTTCCAGCAAGGACATGCAAAGAGCATAACACTGGAAGGAAGCTGATGTCTTGACGCAGTCAGTTCGGCTGACGGGTCCGCTCTCTGGCGCTGTCACAGTTTCTGTGTTACTGTGGATCCGCTATGAGAAACATCACAGTAAGCGTGGACGACGAGACCTATAGGCAGGCGCGCATCGTCGCGGCCCAACGTGACACCTCTGTCAGCGCCCTCGTGCGCGAGTATCTGGCCGATCTGAGCACAGGCGTGGTACAGCGCGACGTAGACTGGGACGCAGTTCGGAAGATGGTGGACTCTTGGGGGGCTGAGGTCGGTGAGCGTCCTACACGCAGCCGCACTTATGAAGGCCGAGCCTGAGGTCTTCCTCGATACGAACGTCCTCCTGTATGCCGTGTCCAGTGCTCCGGATGAGGCGACGGAGTATGCCGTGTCTTGGCGGATCATTGAGGAGAACAACTGGGGTATCTCCGTCCAGGTACTGCAAGAGTTCTACGTGAACGTTACCGGCAAGCTACGGGAGAGAGTCCGGCCCCAGGTCGCCGCGCCGTTCTTGGAGTCGCTACTGACTCGCCCCATAGTGACGACGACACCCGACCTGTTCACGCGGGCAGTCGACATAAGCCGTCGTTATCAGGTCAGCTACTGGGACGCGGCCATAGTAGCTGCCGCGGCTCAGTTAGGGTGCGGGACACTGTATACCCAGGACCTGAACTCCGGCCAGACCTACGAAGGAGTGACTGCCGTAGACCCGTTCTAGCCGGCCGGCCTCTGTCCCCCTGGCATCTCTTAAGACCCCGTTATTGTTCGCTCTCTCCTACCTGCTACTACTGTGACGCATCCCATTTTCGGCGAACATCGGTGTGGGGTTTCATTGCGGTTGCCCGCGAGTGTGGTGATATAATCGAATTACCCCGTGCCGTGTGGAGTGCTGCGTGAAAATAACCCAGGAAGAGGTCGTGGATCGCCAGACCGTTCTCGAGATCGAGCTAGAGGACGAGGACATGGCTCCCTACCTCGACCGGGCTTATCGCAGGGTCGTCCAGCAGACCAACGTTCCAGGCTTCCGCAAGGGCAAGGCACCCCGGTCGATCATCGAGGGCATCCTCGGCAGGGAGAGGCTCGTGGCGGAGTCTCTCGACGACGTTCTCCCCGCAGTCACCCACCAGGCGATTGTCGAACAGGAGCTCGACGCCGCCGGCACTCCCCAGGTTGAGCTGGTAGCCCTCGATCCGGTCACCGTGAAGGCCACGGTCCCCCTCACGCCCGCCGTCGAGCTGGGTGGATACCTGGATGTCAGGGTGGAGGAGGACCCGGTCGAGGTTGCTGACGAAGACGTCGACGCGGAGATCGAGGGCCTCCGGGAGCGCGAGGCAATCTGGGAGCCCGTCGAGAGATCGGTCCAAATGGGCGACCGCATCACAATGGCAGCCGTTGGCCACGTCGGCGAAGAGTCCATAATCGACACGACCGACACCGAGTACATGGTCGACGAGGAGGCCGCTCTGCCTTTCCCGGGCTTCGCCGAAGAGGTGGTCGGCGCCGCGGTAGACTCCCCCGTAGAATTTCACCTGACCATACCGAACGACTACTTCAACGCCCCCCTTGCGGGCGAGGAGGCACACTTCCGGATCACCGTGAAGGAGATCAAGGAGCGAAGCCTGCCCGACCTTGACGACGAGTTCGCGAAGGGGATAGGCGACGGCTTCGACACCCTGGAGGAGCTCACGGAATCGGTCCGATCCCGGATAGCGACCGAAGCGGAGCAGGCCCGCGACATGAAGCTGAGAGAGGATGCCCTCGAGAAGCTGGTGGAGGGCGCCGAGTTCGACATTCCTCCATTGCTGATAGACCGCGAGATTCAGCACATGACCGAGAGGCGTGACGAGTTCATCGGTCGGATGAATGTGACGCTCGATGAGTATTACAAGTTCGCGGGCACATCGGAGGAAGAGCAGCTTGCGGAGATGAAGGAGCAGGCGGTGGACCGTTTCAGCCGGACCCACGCGCTCTACAACCTGGCCAAGGCCGAGAGCATCGAGGTCTCGGACGAGGAAGTGGAACAGAGGCTCGCGGACCTGCGTGAGACTGCATCCGCAGACGGGTCTGGCCTGGATGAGAGCAATCTCGATAGGCCCGAGGCGGTCGAGACGATACGCGAGTCCATGCTGATAGGGAAGGCCATGGACCGCCTGGTGGAGATTGCCAGGGGCCAGGCCGACGGCGCGACAGACGACGACAGTACCCCGGACAACGAAGGAGACAAAGACCAATGATCCCCAACGTCAACAACATCATCCCAATGGTCGTCGAGAGTGGCGCCAGGGGCGAGAGGGCCTACGACATCTACTCGCTGCTCCTCAAGGAGCGCATCATCTTCCTGGGCACGGGCATCAACGACCAGGTCGCCAACGCCATCATCGCCCAGCTTCTGTTCCTGCAGCGGGAGGACCCCGACCGCGACATCGAGCTCTACATCAACTCGCCGGGAGGCTCCGTCTACGCCGGCCTCGCCATCTACGACACCATGCAGATGATCCGACCGGACGTGGCGACGTACTGCGTGGGCGCCGCCGCCAGCTTCGGCACTGTGCTGCTTTGCGCCGGCACCAAGGGCAAGAGGTACGCGCTCCCCAACGCCACCATCCACATGCACCAGGTGATGGGCGGCGTGCAGGGCCAGGCCGCCGACATCGAGATTCATGCTAAGGAAGTGCTGAGGCTGGAGGCCGCTCTCTGCAGGATCATCGCCGACAGGACCGGTCAGTCATATGAGAAGATCGCCGCCGATTCCGACCGCGACTTCTTCCTCAGCGCGGAGGGCGCGAAGGAATACGGCCTGATCGACGAGGTCCTTCCGACCAGGGTCGATGAACAGGAGCAGGCGGCAGACTAGGCTCTACCAGGTACAGAAAGCCCACGACATCCGGAGGCCATCAAGAGCACATGACTACACCCAAGAGCGGTCAGCCCAGCTACCATTGCTCCTTCTGCGGAAAGGCGCAGGGCCAGGTCGAGAGACTGATTGCGGGCACGGATCGTGTCGTGTTCATTTGCGACGAATGCGTTGTCCTGTGCGGGCAGATTCTCACCGACGACCGCCCCTCCGTTTCCCGGGACGCTTCGGGCATGAAGGCCAAGGGCGTGTCCCCCAAGTGGCTTTACGACAAGCTCAACGAGTACGTGGTCGGCCAGGACCGGGCGAAGAAGGTCCTCAGCGTTGCCGTCTACAACCACTACAAGCGCGTCTGGTCCAACCAGAAGACCACCGACGTCGAGCTGCACAAATCGAACATCCTCCTAACGGGTCCCGCCGGCTCCGGCAAGACCTTGCTGGCCGAGACCCTCGCCAAGGTGCTCGACGTCCCCTTCGCCATCGCCGACGCCACGTCCCTTACGGAGGCCGGCTATGTGGGTGAGGACGTCGAGAACATCCTGCTCCGCCTGATCCAGGCCGCGGACTTCGACGTCAGCCGCGCGGAGCAGGGGGTCATATACATCGACGAGATAGACAAGGTCGCGCGGAAGAGCCCAAACCCGTCCATCACCCGCGATGTTTCGGGCGAAGGCGTGCAGCAGGCCCTCCTAAAGATCATCGAGGGGTGCGTCGCAAGCGTCCCGCCGCAGGGAGGGCGCAAGCACCCACACCAGGACTTCCTCCAGATAAAGACCGACAACATCCTGTTCATGTGCGGCGGCGCCTTCGAAGGCCTCGCCGACATTGTCGAGTGGCGCATCACCAAGGACAGGACCAAGATCGGGTTCAGCTCGCCCAACCTGGCGGATGAAGACGGGGACGGGGAGTACGACATCCTTGAACACCTCACGGCGGACGACCTGCTGAATTACGGGTTCATCCCGGAGCTCGTGGGCAGGCTGCCGGTAACCGTGAGCCTCGCCAAGCTCGACCGCGATGCCCTCGTCAGCGTCCTCACCGAGCCCAAGGATGCCCTGGTCAAGCAGTACCAGGCCCTGTTCCGCATGGACGACGTCGAGCTGGAGTTTACCGACGAGGCGCTCGAGGCCGTTGCCGACGAGGCCCTCAAGCTTCAGACGGGAGCGCGCGGCCTGAGGGCGATACTCGAGCAGACACTCCTCGATGTCATGTACGAGATCCCTTCGCTCAAGGACGTCACCCGCTGCACCGTGGACAAGGACTCCATCCTGGACGACGCGCCGGTATCCCTCGAGACGGCGGACGCGGAGCTGTTCCAGCTTTCTTCGCCGGAGCAGAAGTCGGCCTAGGCGGTACGGAGAGCGCGTTCGCCTTGAGCCTGTCGAAGGCCACCACTTCCAACACCAACCCTAACGGTTCAGTCCCCTGTTCCTCCTGACCTCAGGAATGAACTCCAGCGCGCGCTCCTTGGTTCTGGGATGTCCGAATCTCAGCGCTATTCCCAGGTCGGCCAGCGCATCCTCGGTGTTGCCCATCCTCGCATAGATCTGGCCGCGGAGAAGGTGGGCCTCGCCGTTGAGCGGGTCCAGGTCAACAGCGCTGTCGAGCTCGACCAGCGCGGACACAAGGTCGCCCCGCTCGTATAGGCGCTCCGCCTCGTATATGTGCGAGCTGGCGTTGTCGGGAAGCGTCAGGGTTGCCGCCAGGACTCCTGCTATGACTAGGACTCCCATTGCGGCCGGGATGAGGCCCCTTCGACGAATGGCCCAGTCGGCCAGTGGGAAGCCGGTGGAGACGCCCGGTCCTGAAGCATGCCGCGGCAAGACCGCCAGTCCCAGGGCTGCTCCTCCTAGCAGACCGCCGACGTGGGCCCAATTGTCGACCCCGGGACTGGCGAGGCCGTTCAGCAGGTTTATGGCGGCGAGGAACAGGACGGTACTGATCTCGCGCTGGCCCAGCCTGCCGAATTCCTGCCTGTTCACGAACAGGTATACGGCCAGCGCACCCAGGACGCCGAAGATCGCCCCGCTCGCCCCGGCGGACCGGACGGCGGGACTTGCCAGGTAGCTCAGCGCGCTTCCCGCCAGCCCCGATCCGACGTATACCACTGCCATCCGTAGGGGCCCGCTGGTGCGCTCGAACGCCGTCCCAAAGACGAACAGTCCCAGGCTGTTGAACGCAATGTGCACGAAGCCGATGTGCAGGAAGATTGCCGTCAACAGCCGCCAGTACTGTCCCTCCACTACCAGGGGGCCGAACAGCGCTCCGAACTTGTCCAGCACGGTGGGATCCTGCGAGCCGCCTGCGCGCTCCATGAGGGCGAACACGACGAGGTTCGTAGCCACCAGCAGGTATGTCACGAACGGCGTACGGTCGGCCCCCGGCAGCGTCCACCTGGAGATCATGCGTGCAAGCACCCGGCGTCCGTATGGAGTCTAGCGGCGGCCACGGAGCTCCATCATCAGCGCCAGGGCATTGGAGCGCGTGGCCCTGTCGCCGGCCTGGCTGTACCTGATGGCCGCACCCAGGTCTGCGACCGCGCCGTCGACGTTACCCTGGTCGGCGCGGATGGTCCCCCGCAGGTAATACGCCCTCGCCAGGGTCCTCTCCAGGCGCAGGGCCTCGTCCAGCTCGGGGACGGCGCCTGCTATGTCGCCGGCCTCGATGCGCCGCTCCGCCAGGAAGAGACGCGTATACGGGTTGTCCGGCAGTGTGAGCGTGCCTATTGCCGCTCCGAGCGCGAGGATTCCCGCGGCAGCGGGCACAGCCCACCACCTGGACAGTGGCGGCGGCTTCCATATGTAACCGGGTGGCTGCCAGTCCAGGGCCATCGCGGGCCTGAGGGTTGGCGAGAGCGCTAGTCCCATCGCTGCGCCTCCTATCAGGCCGCCCAGGTGGGCCCAATTGTCTATGCGCGGAGTCACGAGGCCGTAGGCCAGGCTGATTCCGGCCATCACCGCGACCGCGGCGAGATTGATCCGCGCCGGCTTTCCAATGGTGTTCCTCTGCACGGCGAAGAAAGCCCCCAGCGCCCCCAGCACGCCGAAAATGGCTCCGCTTGCGCCCGCCCCTATGGCGATTGAGTTCATCCCGAAGCTGAGCACGCTTCCGGCCAGGCCCGCGATGACGTATATCGCCCCGAACCTCAGGTGGCCGTAGGTCCTCTCCACGATGCCTCCGAAGAGCAGCAACCCGAGCCCGTTGAACACGATGTGCGGAATGTCGGCGTGGAGGAACATCGCCGTGAAGAGTCGCCAGTACTGGCCGTCCGCAATCAGCGGGCTGAACATCGCGCCGTAGTCGAGCAGGACTTCCGGGTCGTCTCCTGCGCCCGACTGCTGCGCTGCGGCGAACACCAGGAGGTTGATCACCAGCAGGGCATAGGTGACCACGGGACGCCGCCGGGCCGCAGGTCTCGATTCGCGAAGCGAGAAGTTCATCCCGTTCATCCGGGCAGATCCGACATCCTGGAGTCGAAGAAGGTGCCTATGTTCTACGATACATGAGGCCCATCTCGGCTCTCAACCAAGAAGGACTTGCCATCGACCTTCCAGGGTGGCGTGGGGGCCCGGCCATACTGCTGCGAGAGACTGGCCGCATACCCTTGCCTGAGAACCGCTCCCCCATGTAATGTTCACACTGGCGCGGCCCATGTAGAATGCTCGCAGCGTTGCAACTCTTCACCGGACGCTGGATGGAGTCTGGAAGGCACTCCCGATCGTGACAACGGCCTCACAGAATCCCAAGTACGAGGCGCACGAGAATCCGCCTCTGCCGAACACGCTGGGTCTCGGTTCCCAGTTCAGCCTCCTCGCCTCGGCCACCCTGCTGGTAACGCCCGTCATCGTGGCCAAGCAGTCCGGACTGGGGGACGACTACCTGACGTGGATGGTCTTCGCCTCCCTGATCGTCGTGGGGCTCTCCACGCTGGTGCAGGTGAGGGGCATCGGCCCCATCGGGGCTCGAGCTGTGCTTCCCTTCTTCACGGCAGCCTTCTCGATACCGTTCTGCATTAGCGCCGTCGCCGATGGCAGCCCCGCGACCCTGTCTACGCTCGTCCTCTTCACTGCGGTAGTGCAGTTGTTCATATCCAAGTGGCTCTTCATCCTGCGGAGAATCGTCACTCCAACCTTGGGCGGCATCGTGATGATGATCCTCTCCATCACCCTGGCCTCTGTCGTCTTCCATCTGCTGGACGAGACGTCCCAGGAGGAGCCCACGGCCGCACCGCTGACCGCCCTGGTCACACTGGTGGTCGTCGCTGCGCTTATGCTCCGCGGCACGCCTGTGCTGCGCCTCTGGGGCCCGATGATCGGCATAGCTGTCGGCTGCGGGGTTGCCGCCGCATTCGGCATCTACGACATAGACAGGGTCATGCAGGCGCCGTGGATCGGGCTTCCACCAGAGTCGTATGGGCTGGAGCTCGACTTCGGAGTCACGTTCTGGGCGCTGATGCCCTCCTTCCTGTTCTTGGGCGTTATCATCTCCATCCAGGTGAACGGAGAGTCAATCGCCCTGCAGCGCGTCGCATCGCGCGAGGCCCGGGCCATAGAGTTCCGAGAAGTCCAGGGTGCCCTCTCAGGGGCAGCGGTATGCAATCTGATCGCCGGGGCCTTCGGTGCGGTGCCCAACGCCGTAAACCCGGCCATCGTTGCCTTTACACAGGTCACCGGTGTCGCTTCCCGCATGATCGGCTACTCCATCGGCCTCATGTTCATCGCGGTGGCATTTGTCCCCAAGGTGTCGGGTCTGCTCAGCACCCTGCCTGGCCCCGTCATGACCGGATACCTCCTCATGGTCACGGGTACCCTGTTCGTCGACGGCGCGCGAACGGTGATAAACACCGAGCAGGTCAGGCAGAGGCTCATCGTCGCAGGCGTCGCCTTCTGGATTGCGGCGCCCTTCCAGTTCAAGCTCTTTGCCCTGCCGGACGTGAAGGCTCTATGGGGCGGAGAGGTACTGGACGGCCTGCTCAAGAGCGGCATAACCACCGGGGGCATTGCCGCCATCGCGATGCTCCTCTTCCTGGAGTTCACAAGCCGCAAGGGGATGCGTTTCGAGTCCAAGCTTCATGCCGACTCCCTGCCTGAGCTCAACGACTTCATAGCCAAATTCGCCGACCGCAGGGGCTGGGACGCAGAGATGAAGGACCGGCTGAGCGCGGTTGCGGAGGAGACGCTCCTGACGCTGGCGCCGCTGGACCTCTTCGCGGACGATGAGGAAGAAGACGATGGGCGTCGCCTGGTCGTCCTGGCGACAAGCGACGGCCCGGTGGCTGACCTGGAGTTCATGGGCGGGGGCGACGCTGACAACCTCGAGGACAGGATCCGACAGCTCCAGCAGCACGACGAGGAGACACCGTCCGAGAACGAGATCTCCCTGCGGCTGCTGCGGCAATACGCCTCGTCAGTGAAGCACCAGCAGTACCACGACGCCGACATAATCACGGTCCGGGTCGGTCCCCCGGGCACGCAGTAGCCTCTTCCAGTCTCGTGCAAACCGAGGTGAGCAGTTGCGGATAGTCGACGAAGGAATTATCTCCATGCGCTCCGGCCGCAACTCCTACATGCCGGGAATAGAGCCGCTTCCCGACGGGTCGTTCATTGCCTGCCAGTTCACCGCGTCCCACTTCACGGCCTCAGACGCCAAGATCGAGATCCTGCGCTCGACCGACGGGCTCTCGACCTGGACTAACGAGGGCGAGATCAAGGGTCCGGGCGCAGCCGAAGAGGGGTGGTCGTACAGGGGCGCGCGCATATACAGCGTGGCCGGCGGACGGCTGCTCATGAAGACGACGCGTTTCGATACGGGCGAGATCTCCGAGACCTTCGATGCCTCGTCCGAGACGCTCCAGCAGCCGGAGAACATCATCCTCTGGTCCGAGGACGCGGGCCGCACGTGGTCCGCCCCGCAGTTCGTGGAAGTCCCGATAGACCTGTCGAAGCTCACCGCCAACGGCTCCGGCGACCTCCTCCAGATCGCCCCGGACCGTTGGATGTACCCGCTGGAGACCTGGAAGCCCGTCGGCTACGACGGGCCGCCCGACCAGAAGGCCCTCGCCCTCTTCTCCTCCGACCAGGGCGCGACGTGGGGCGACCTGACAGTCGTGGCCGACGACACGACCGGCGCCATGAACTGGTGGGACCACGTCGGCACCATCCTCCCGGACGGGCGCATTTACGAGACGGTCTGGGCCCATCTCTACCGCCAGGTGAAGGACCTGCCGAACCACTGGATTGTCTCGGAAGACCAGGGCCGCACGTGGTCCGCCCCGCGGCCAACGAACCTGATGGGCCAGATGTGCGCCCCCGTCGCCCTCTCCGACGGCAGGGTCGCTGCCATCTACGCCTACCGCCGCGAGCCCCAGGGCATCAGGGTAGCCGTCACCGAGGACCTCGAACACTACGCGGACGAGACCGTGGTATTCGACGCCGGAGACGAGGCCATCCTGGGCAGCCCCGACAACACCAGCCTCGCCTTGAACATGGCCCAGGGGTTCGGACGCCCGGGCGGCAGGCTGCTGCCGGACGGCGACCTGCTCGTCTTCTACTGGGGCACGCGGGACGGGGTCTCCCATACCCGGTGGGCCCGGCTGAGGGCATAGGTCCCTGGCTAACCCCCTATCTCGACCCGGTTGACCCCCTAACAGGTCGCACCGCAGATTGCGAGGAAACCATGAAAATCACTGACGTGAAACCCCTGATTGCCCGCGGGGCCGTGCGCAACATGATGATCGTCAAGATCGAGACGGACGCCGGTTACTACGGCTGGGGCGAGTCTGGTCTGGTCGGGCGGGAGCTTGCCGTCAGGGGCGCGGTCCAGCACTACCGCGAGTTCTTGTTGGGCAAGGACCCGCGCAGGATCGGCGCTCTCTGGCAGGAGATGTACCGTAGCCAGTACTTCGAAGGCGGCCGGGTGCTGACCGCGGCCATCTCGGCCATAGACCTCGCGCTGCACGACGTGGTCGCGCGGAGCCTCGACGTACCCGTCTACCAGCTACTTGGCGGCGCCCAGCGTGACTGGGTGCCATGCTTCACGACCTCGCACGCGGCCATGGGGCCGGACGCCGTCGAGGACGCGAAGCGGCTGGTGGCCGACGGCTGGCCGTCCATCAGGTTCACCTTCGGCGTACCCGACACGGGCGGAGACCCGAACTTGTTCGAGCCGCGCGAGTCGATTGCCATGACCTCCGAATGGATGGTGAAGATGAGAGAGGCCGTCGGCAGCGCGCCCGTACTGGGCATGGAGTACCACCACCGGCTCAGCGTTGCCGAGGCGGCCTCGTTCTGCCAGCGGATGCCGTCCGGGACACTCGATTTCCTTGAGGAGCCGATCCGGGACGAGACCCCCGCCGCCTACGAGGCACTTCGCCGGATGACCGACGTGCCCTTCGCCATCGGTGAAGAGTTCGCTAGCAAGTGGCAGTTCCTCCCATACATCGAAGGGGGGATAGTCAACTTCGCGCGCATCGACATATGCAACGTCGGCGGCTTCACCGAGGCGATGAAGGTCGCCGGCTGGTGCGAGGCCCACTACATCGACATGATGCCGCACAACCCCCTCGGCCCGATCAGCACTGCTGCCAACCTGCACTTCGCTGCCGCCGTGCCCAACTACGCATGGCTCGAGGAGCGGACACAGGACCTGGTCTTCGGCCCGGACATGTTCCCTGTCCAGCCGCAGATCGAAGGCACCCGCTTCCCCGTGCCGACTGGCCCGGGTCTCGGCGTGGAGTTCAACGAGGACGCCGCCTCTGCCCCGTTCGAGTTCTGGGAGGCCCAGCACCTCCACCGCCGCGACGGCTCCTACACCAACTACTAGCGGCCCAAAGTCCTGGCATCAAAGGCGATACGACTGCGATTGGTAGGGGCGGACCCACGTGTCCGCCCTCACGAGGCACCCGACTATGACCGGCATACCGCATAGCTCGTCAGGCAAGCCGGCGAGCCAGGTCGCCCGGGAAGCCGCCCTCAGGGCTGGCGAGATTCTGCTGCAACGCTTCCGCACCTCCATCAACGTCTCCTACAAGGGCCGCGGCAACATAGTCACGGACGTGGACACCGAGGTGGAGGAGGAGGTGCTTGGCATCCTGCAACGCGAGTACCCGGAGATGGGTCTGCTCGGCGAGGAGTCGTCGGGCGTACACGCCGGCAAGGGCTACGTCTGGATCGTCGACCCGCTCGACGGCACCCGCAACTACGCGTCGGGCATACCCTTCTTCTCGACCGTGATCGGCCTGGCCCTCGACGGCGAGGTGCTCGTAGGCGTGAACTACGACCCGGTGCGCGAGGACCTGTTCGAGGCCGAGCGCGGCAGAGGGGCGTACCTGAATGGCAAGCGCGTCTCCGTCTCGGAGCGTACGGAGCTCGCCGAGTGCATCATCGGCACCGACCTGAGCTACAACAACGAGGGCGCGGCAAACGGTCTCGAGGTTATCCGCGAGATCTGGCCGGGCATGCAGACGGCGCGCATCATGGGATCGGCGGCTCTCGGGCTGTCCTACGCCGCTACAGGCCGGACGGACCTCTACTTCCACCACCGGCTCGAACCCTGGGACCAGGTCGCCGGGATGCTGCTCGCCGAGGAGGCTGGGGGCGTCGTCACTGACAGGACGGGCAGGAGGGCAGGGCTGTACTCCGACGGCATCGTGGTGTCGAGCCGTGCACTGCATTCCGAGTTCATGCGTCGCACCGAAGGCATGGCCTGGCGCAAGTCCACCGGGGCCGTCGTCTAGCCTACGAGCCTACGGCTCGCTGAAGGCCAGGAAGAGCTTCCCCGACTCGGGTACGAGTGATACGCGAGACCCTGGCGCGACTGCCGCATAGGACAGCTGGCGGCATCTCAGCGCCGCCCCCGACGGCATCTCCACGTCCAGGACTGTCGCCTCGCCGAGGAACTCGCGGGCCCGGACGATAGCGGGCCCCTCCTGGTCCGGCTTCACCTGGAAGTCATCCGGCCGGGATAGCAGGGATACCCGGGTCCCTTCCTTGAGCGCTCCATTGGTGCTCCGGAACGGGAGCGCGCCGATCTCCGTCGCGGCCATCCCGTCGCGAACCTCGCCGGCGATGAAGTCGCCGGTCCCAACCATCCGCGCCACGAACTGCGTCGCCGGCGATTCGTATATCGCGTAGGGTGCGTCCACCTGCTCGAGTTGCCCGTCCCTGACTACACCCACCCGGTCGCCCACGGCGAACGCTGCCTCCTGGTCGTGAGTCACTATTATCGTCGCGGTGCCGCTTTCACGGAGAATGTTCCCTACCTCTCGCCGCATCTCGCGGCGCAGCCCCGCGTCCAGGTTGCTGAACGGCTCGTCCAGCAGCGCGGCAGCCGGTCGGGGTGCGATCGTACGCGCGAGCGCGACCCTCTGCTGCTGTCCCCCGGAGAGCTCGTGGGGGTAGCGGCCCTCCAGGCCCTCGAGCTTCACCAGCTCGATTACCTCGGCCAGCCTCCGGTCGCGCTCGTTCCCCTCCAGCCTGTGCAGCCCGAAGGTGACGTTCTCCGCAACCGTCTTGTGTGGGAAGAGCGCGTACTCCTGGAAAACCATGCCAACGTTCCTGCGGTCCGGGGGGACGTGCTGCGATTGCCCCGACACCACGCGGCCCTGGATGCTGATCTCCCCTCCGTCCAGCCTGTCGAATCCGGCTATCAGGCGCAGAAGGGTGGTCTTTCCGGCTCCGCTCGGGCCGAGGATCGATAGCACCTCCCCAGTCTGGAGCGCGAAGCTGACTTCATCGACGGCGGGCACCGGTCCGAAGCTCTTGGATACGGCCGTGCACTCGATTACAGGCGCGCTCATGTTCCCTTTGTGCCGAAGTATTCGGGACGCTCCCGCGTGGCCAGGTAGGCCATGGGGACCGACGACATGAGAATGATCATCAGCGCCGGCACGGCGGCACGGGCGAAGAAGGCCTCAGACGATGCCGACCACACCGCCGTCGCCAGCGTCTCGAAGCCCAGCGGGCTCAGGATTAGCGTGGCGGGCAGCTCCTTCATCGACACCAGGAAGACGAGCGCTGCCCCAGCCAATACGCCTGATCGTGTCAATGGCACGGTAACCCGCGCCATCACCTGGCCCGAGCTCCATCCCAGGCCACGTGCCGCCTCTTCGATTCGGGGACTGACGTGATGCAGAGCGGCCTTGGTCGCTCCCAGCGCCGCCGGGAAGAACAGCACCACGTAGGCGAACACCAGCAGCCAAGTCGTCTGGTACAGCGGCCGCGCGTAGTTTGCGCCGAAGAACACCAGCGAGAGTGCGACGACCACCCCCGGCAGCGCGTATCCGGTGAACGTCAGGCGCTCCAGCAGCCGGCTCAGCCTGCCCGGATGCCGGACCACCAGGACTGCCAGGGGAATCGACAGGGCGGCTGCGGCCCCTCCCGCCAGCAGCGACACGAGCACCGAGTTCCGGGCGGCCTCGAGGAAGAGGAACAGCGGCTCGCCCGACAGTGCGCCCCTCACCAGCCACTGCACCAGCACTATTGCCGGAACCGCCAGCGACAGCGTGGCGACGCCGCCGCACAGCAGCAACGCCGGCCACTTCCACCGGCCCAGCTGCACAACCCTGGGACTGCGGGGAGCCCCCGACCCATTCCGGTAGTACCGGAGCCGGGCTTCCGTCCGCCCTCCCAGGACCAGGATCACCATCGCCATCCCAACGACTACCAGGGACAGCACCGCCGCGATCGAGCGGTCGAACGACGACTCGTACTGCTGGAAGATCACCCAGGTGAAGGTCGGGTATCTCATGAGCGACACGGCGCCGAAGTCGCTCAGCGTGTACAGGGCCACCAGCAGCGAGCCTGCCGCGATGGCCGGACGGAGCTGGGGCAGGGTAACCCGCAGCACCGCACTCCAGGGCCCGTGTCCGAGGCTTCGCGCCGAGTCCTCGGCGGCCGGGTCCAGGCTGCTCCACGCGCCCCTGAGCGTCAGGAGCAGGTATGGGTAGCTGAGCAGTGCCAGCGTCAGAGTGGCGCCGCCGAGTCCGTAGACCTCCGGAAGGCGGCCGACTCCAAGTGGGTCGAGCGCCTGCTGCAGAAGACCGCCGGGCCCTAGTGCCGAGATGAAGAGGAAGGCTCCGACGTAGGTTGGAATCACCAGCGGCAGCACGGTCACCACCGACCACATGCGGCGCATCGGCAGGTCCGTCCTCACCGTCAGCCAGGCCAGCGGAATGGCTATGGCCGCCGAGACCGCGGTGACCGTAACTATGAGCAGAGCGGTCCTGGCAAGGGTCTGGACGGTGTTGGCCCGGAACAGCAGGTCCCAGGCCTCGCCGCTGGCGCCGGCGCTCCGTATCAGCAGGTAGCATAGGGGCAGCGCCATGGCCAGCCCGACCAGCATCGCGGGCGCCAGCACGATCGGAGGCGCCGCGAGGGCGGGGAAGCGATTCCCGAGGCCAAAGCCGGGCAGTGGTCTGCGGCTAACTGCCTGCATGGTTTGTGCCTGGGCCGTTCATAGTGTTACGTCCGCTCGGCTGTTTCTCCGTGGACGGGCTAACTGGACGCATTCGGACCCGAACCCTGGGCTTCTCGACGATACGAAGCGGCCCACTTCCTGCCGTCAAAGTCAGCCCGCTGCATATCGCTTTATTCCGGCGGTAAGTATGTATATCCACAAGAAGAAAGTCAAGACTTTCCGCCCCGGTGTACCTGCTATACCGGCGAGAGCCGGGTACATTTGGAGTCGGGGGGCCGGGTTGAGCTGCGCAAAACTGGGCTTTCCGACCTTCGGCACAGACCGGCGAGATTGAACCGTGCGCCCAGATTTGATAACTTCAGTGACAATCAATTCCACGAGCTAACCAATTGGCCACTGCCAAGCAAAAACCGGCCCGATCGAATGAGGAAGAGACTCGTCTGTCGATGTCGACGGAGAAC
Source organism: Dehalococcoidia bacterium (assembly GCA_965204975.1). Taxonomy (GTDB): domain Bacteria; phylum Chloroflexota; class Dehalococcoidia; order Lucifugimonadales; family CAJWER01. The sequence continues at coordinate 1,122,197 of OZ242024.1, read as the reverse complement.
TACCTCCTGTCGATATTCCGCCTGCAGGAACAGCAGTCCAGGCTGAGCCTGACCCAGCTCGCCGACCACCTCAGGACGCTGCCTGAGGCGGAGGGTCTCGGCACGTCACTGCCCTCCGTCAGCGCGATGATCAGGCGCATGAGCCGCGAGGGCCTCGTCGAGTCCGACCAGGAGCGGGGCGTCGTGTTGACAGGCGACGGACGCGTTGCCGCCGAGAGTATCGTGCGGAGGCACAGGCTCGCCGAGCGCATGGTCGTCGACATCCTCGGCGTGGACCTCGCGAAGTCCCACATGGAGGCCCACCGCCTGGAACACGCGATCTCCCCCGAGCTTGAAGAGAGAATCGTGGAGAAGCTCGGGAATCCCTCCACGTGCCCTTTCGGGCATCCAGTCCCGGGTAGCGGCTACACCTCGCCTGCCAACGCCGTCTCCCTCGACAAAGCAGAACCCGGCACCCAGATGGTGATCGACAGGGTGCCGGAGGACGACCAGGCGCTCCTGGAGTACATGGTCGCAAACGACCTCATCCCGGGAGCGAAGTTCCATGTCGAGGAGGCTGCCGCCAGCAGGGGAGTCATCACCCTCGTCTGCGAAGGACGTAATCTCGCGTTCAGCTACGAAATAGCCTCGCTCATATGGGCCTGCCCGGCCGAATAGGACTCCCACTCCCGTCAAGAGAGAGGGCCGGGCCTGTCCTGAGCCTGTCGAAAGGGCGAGGGTGATGGTCACAACACTAGCCATGTCCTCTCATCTGCACGGTTCCCCCGCGACCGAGACCTGCGACGTCCTCGTTGCCGGCGGCGGCGGCGCGGGGCTGTCGGCTGCCGTAGCCGCTGCGGAGCGCGGCGCGGATGTAGTCCTGATCGAAAAGGGGGACCGGCTCGGCGGCGCAACAGGGATGTCCGTCGGGACGATCTCCGCTTCCGGCACCGCCCTTCAGGAGGCAGCCGGCGTCCGTGACGACACCGGCGCCCACTTCCAGGACTACCTCAAGCTAATGCCGCCAGGCGCGACTCCCGCCGACTACGACCTCGACCTGACCCGGCTCCTCATCGAGTCGGCCCCTGGAGCCCTGCAGCGAATGATCGACCTGGGCCTCCGCTTCACCGGCCCCCACCCGGAGCCTCCCCACTCCGTGCCGCGTATGCACAACGTCGTACCCGGCCCCATCGCTTACATCGACGCCCTCCGCCTTGAAGCAGAACGGGCAGGGGTAACATTCAGGACGCGGACCCGCCTGGTCGAGCTTGAGCGGGACAGCGGGGGCCGCGTGACGGGCGCGCTGCTGGAAGATGCCGAGACCGGCGGGCGGACTATGCTCTATTCACGCCGGGGCGTCGTACTCGCGACCGGCTACTACAGCGCGAACGTCGATCTGGCCCGCAGGTACGGCCGCCCGCTCGAAATGGAGGGCGTCGGGACGCTGCCCGTAGACGCGACAGGCGACGGCATCGTCGCGGCCATGGATGTTGGCGCATCCGTCGCGGGAATGGACGGCGGCTCGTCACCCAGCTTCAGGTCGCCCAGGCCGCCCTACGTTCGGCCCGAGCCCCACCTGTTCGACGCCGGCGCGATCCTCGTCGACTCCGGGGGCCGCAGGTTCGCCAACGAGCTCGAAAATCCGGAAGCCGCGGCCGCCAGGCTGCCGGGCGGCGGGCCGTTCATCGTATTCGACTCGCAGCTCGCAGACAGGATAGCCGTCGCCGAGGAGGACTCGGGCCCCGGCCGGAACGGCTGGCATCGGACTGGAAAGCTCTTCATCTCCACGTTTCCGGCCATATCCTACGCCTACGTCGACGACTACCGCAGCAGGACGAGCTACTACTTCGAATCGCCGACCGCAGCCGGTCTCGCGGAGCAGATCGGGGTGCCACCGGGTGCCCTGGAACAGACCTTGGGCGAGGTCGACCGCATCGCCGCCGGCGAGGCCCGCGACCCCTTCGGCCGCGACTCATTCGGCCCTGGTCCCCTCAGGCCGCCTCTCCACGCCATAGGCCCGCTGAGCATCTCCATCGGCGCGACCGGCGGCCTGAAGGTCGATGCTGAAATGCACGTCCTCGACACGTCCGGCGACCACATCCCCGGGCTATACGGCGCCGGCATAAACGCCGCCTCCAACGCACTCATAGCCGGTCACGGCCACGCCCTCGTATGGGCCTTCGCCACAGGCCGCATCGCCGGCGCCAACGCCGCTGCCGAGCCATCGACTACGTGAGAGTCTGCGCTGGTCATGGTTGACACGCGCCCAGCCCGGCTATACGCTGGCATCGCTGCAACACTTTGTGCATAGAGGCCTGCTCTCCACAAGATATGGACTTCGGATTCACCATCCCGACACGCGGCCCGCTCGCTAATGCAGAGGCCATCTCCGCACTCGCCACGCGTGGCGATGAGCTTGGTTTCGGATTCCTGGCGGTCAGCGACCACGTCATCATCCCCAACAGCATCAGGTCGCTCTACCCCTACAGCCCCACCGGCGAGTTCGGCACCGACGGCTCGTGTATGGACCAGCTCACCCTCCTGAGCTTTCTGGCGGGCATGACCACCCGCATCAGGCTCCTCAGCTCTGTCATGGTGCTGCCCCACCGCAACCCGCTCCTTGCGGCCAAGATGCTGGCGACCGTCGACGTGCTCTCCGGCGGCCGGCTCACGGTCGGCTGCGGTGTCGGCTGGATGCGCGAGGAGTTCGAGGTGCTGGACACGCCCCCGTACGAGGAGCGCGGGCTGGTCGGCGACGAGTACATCCGCGCCTTCCGCGAGCTTTGGACTAGCGACTCGCCCGCCTTCGAAGGTAGACACGTCAACTTCTCGGACGTGACCTTTGCCCCCAGGCCCGTGCAGCGGCCTCACCCGCCGATCTGGATCGGTGGCGAGAGCCCTCCGGCCCTCAGGAGGGCAGGACGGCTAGGCAACGCCTGGTACCCGATAGGCAGCAACCCGAAATTCACCATCAGGACGCCCGCACAATACGCTGAGGCCGTCGACCGCATTCGTGCCCACGCCGAGCGGGCCGGTCGCGACCCCGACAGCATCGACCTGGCCTACAGCGTCGCTGGCACGGCCATTCCGGCGTCCGGCGATGCTCCGACAGAGAGGCGGCCCTTCACCGGCGCGCCTGCCGACGTCGCCGCCGACATAGCCGCGTTCCGCGAAGTTGGCGTGCGCCACATCAGGATCGGGCTCGAGGCCGACTGCCTCTCCGAGATGCTGGACAACCTCGAAACGTTCGCGGCGGACGTGATGCCGTTGGTATAGAGGTGACGGGGGAGGATGTGCCGTCGTTCCCGTGCAGACGGTTCAGGAGATGAGATGAAGGCCGTATACATCCGAGAGCACGGCGGTCGCGAGGTACTCACCTACGGCGACATGCCGGACCCCGTAATCGGGCCCAACGACGTCAAGGTCCGTGTCAGGGCTTGCGCCGTCAACCGCGTGGACGTCTTCACCAGGCTGGGTGTCAGAGGCACGCGGCTCGGCCTCGACCAGCCCCACATCCTCGGTGGCGACGCCGCCGGAGACGTGGTCGAGGTTGGCTCTGAGGTCACCCGGGTTCGTGTGCGAGACAGGGTCGTCATCAACCCGAAGCTGACGTGCTCCCAGTGCCAGTACTGCGTCGCCGGCGAGCACGAGCTGTGCATCAGCCCCAGCATGCTTGGCTCGACCACCAACGGCAGCTACGCTGAGTTCCTTAAGGCCCCGGCCGTCAACGCCGTTAGGATCCCCGACTCGGTCTCGTACGAGGAGGCAGCTGCACTCCCTACGGTCTTCCTGCCCAGCTGGAACATCCTGGTTCGAAGAGCGCAGCTCCAGGCCTGGGAGACGGCGCTCGTCCTCTCGGCGTCCAGCGGCGTCGGCACGGCGGCTATCCAGGTCGCCAAGAACGTTGTTGGAGCCAGGGTGATCGCCACCACTAGCACCGACGAAAAGGCCCAGAAGGCACGCGAGCTTGGGGCGGACGAGGTGATCGTGTACTCGCGCGAGGACATCAGGCAGCGCGTCAAGGAGCTGACCGAAGGGCGCGGCGTCAACGTCGTCGTCGACCACGTGGGAGCTGACTTCTGGCCGGCCGCGTCGGCATCCCTCGCTCCGGGCGGGCGCTACGGGATCTGCGGCGTCACGACCGGGTACCAGGTCGACCTGCAGATTGGCCTGCTGTTCCTGCGCAACCAGACGGTCTTCGGCGTCTTCATGGGCCGTAAAGAGGACCTCAGGAAGATCGTCGACCTGGCGGGCAAGCGTGTCATCAGGAGCGTTATCCACGAGACATTCCCGCTCCGTGACGCCGCTGAAGCCCACAGCGTCATGGAGTCTCAGGGCCTGTTCGGCAAGCTCATCCTCAAGCCGTAGGCCCGCCGCCTTCCCACCCCTTGGACAGGGGATACTCCTTCATGAATACCGTGGCCGCCCCGGCCAGCGCGAGGATCCCGGCGCCCACGAGGAACGTGTCGCCGATGGCGTTGGACAGCGCCACCCGAAGTGTCGCCAGCAGGCTCTCGGCCAGCGCCGGATCTCCCGCTCCCCCGAGGGACTCTCGCAGGGACGCAAGGGCGTTGGGGTCGACCACCGTCTGGGGGTCATTGCCCAGCTTGGCGAGCCGTTCGGGAGGCAGCGCCTCCTTCATCGCCGGCGTCAGCGACTCCGACAGGCCCGAGGCGAACCGGCTGGCCATCAGCGACCCCATCACCGCCAGGCCCATCGCTCCTCCCACCGAGCGGTAAAACTGCGTCGCCGACGTGGCTGCGCCCAGCATGCTATGGGGCACCGCGTTCTGCACGGCGATCGTGAACGAGGGGAATGTGATCCCGAGCCCGAATCCCAATACGACGATGTAGGCCACTGCAACCCCGAAACTGGTGCCCGGCGACATCGTCGATACCAGGAACGTGCCCGCACACATTCCCGCGACCCCGGCAAGGCCCTGCAGCCGGTAGTGGCCGCCCAGCCGGGACAGCGCCTGTCCGGATATCGCCGCGCCCACTACGATACCGAGCATCATCGGCGTCAGGAAGCTGCCGCTGCTGGTGGCCGAGGTGCCGAGGACGCCTTGGAAGTAGAGCGGTATGAAGACTATCGTGCCGAACATCCCGAACCCGGTGCATGCGATCGCGAAAATCGAAAGGCTGACTACCCGCTCCCGGTATATGGTCAGCGGCATGATTGGGTCGGCGGCCCGCATCTGCACGAGGACGAGAGTGGTTGCGGACAAGGCAGCCAATGTCAGCAGTCCGACTATCTGGACCGACAGCCATTCGTACTGGACGTCCGCCCACGACAGCGCCAGCAGCAGCGATACGATGGCAACGACCAGCGCGGCCATACCCGCCACGTCGATTCGCCTGGAGACGGCCGCCGGTTTGACGTTGGGGAAGAACCTGATCAACAGGAACAGGATCGGGAGGCCTAGGGGCAGGTTGATGTAGAAGATCCAGCTCCATGACAGGGTGTCTGTGATGAAGCCTCCCAGCATCGGCCCGATGACCGACGATATCCCGAACACCCCCGCGACGAAGCCCTGGTACTTGCCCCGGTCCGCCGGAGGGAACAGGTCGCCCACCGCCACGAACGCCAGGGACATCAGCGCGCCCCCTCCAATGCCCTGGATGGCCCTGAACGCGATGAGCTGGGTCATCGTCTGGCTCAGCCCGGCGAGCGCCGAGCCGATCAGGAACACCACCACCGCGGCCACGTAGAAGCCCTTCCGGCCGTACATGTCGGACAGCCGGCCCACGATTGGGACCACCGTCGTGGACGCCACGATGTAGGCCGACGTGATCCAGGTGAACCTGTCGAACCCGCCCAGGTCGGCGACGATCCGGGGAAGCGCGGTGCCGACTATGGTCTGGTCGAGCGATGCCAGGAAAATGCCTAGCATCACACCCACCATCGTCAGCACCGTCTGGCGGCGCGTCAGCTTGGGACGGCCGCCAGACGGCGGGGTGTCTCGGTTGGGCGCCGGAGATGTCCCGGCTCCGGCGCGCTCCTGGGGCACTACCTGCTACCCGGCACGTATGGCCTCGAGCACCTCGTCAGCGTGGCCGTCCGGCGTCACCTGGGGCCAGACGTTCTGAACGCGGCCCTCTTCGTCGATCAGGAAGGTCATGCGCAGGATGCCGATCATCTTCTGTCCGCGGACCTCCTTCTCGCCCCAGGCCCCGTACGTCTTGATCACCGAATTGTCCTCGTCGGACAGCAGCTCGAAGTTCAGGTTGTACTTGCCGATGAACTCATGGTGCGAGTCCATGCCGTCCGCGCTCATCCCGAGCACCACCGCGCCTGCGCCCTCGATGCTGCCGAGCCCGTCGCGGAACCCGCAAGCCTCCACGGTGCACCCCGGCGTGTCGTCCTTGGGATATGTGTACAACACGACCTTCTTGCCCTTCAGGTCGGACAGGGTCACGTCCGAGCCGGACGAGGAGGGTAGGGTGAAATCAGGGGCCTGTTCGCCAACTTGTATAGTCATAGCTTGGTCACTCCTTAATGTGGTCTGGTTCGTGTGTTGAGCCCGGACGGGCAGGAACGGATCAGGATCGGCCCTGGCGCTCGTGCCATGCCCGCTGCTCGGGCACCATCTGGTCTTCCATGTAGAGCCGGTGGTCGCCCTGGATATCCTCTATCTCTTCCAGCTCCTGCGCCGACAACTCCCAGCTTCCCGCCTCCGCCAGGACCGCCAGGTCCTCCGGCTTCCGTGCGCCCACTATGCTCGTATACACGGCAGGATTCGCGACCGGCCATGCGATGGCAAGTTGCACGATGTCCCGCCCGCGGTCCTTCGCCCACCCCTGCAATCGCTGGGTGACCTCGTATGTGTGCCGGAACGACTCGCCCTTGAACGCCGGCCACCCCGAGCGCTCGTCGTCGAGCGGGAAGGTGTCGCCCGGCTTGTATCGCCCGCCGAGCAGCCCCTTCGCGAGCACCGAGTGCGCCATCACGCCGATGCCGTTGCGCTGGTACGCGGGCAGCAGATCGTCCTCGACTTCGCGGAAAAGCATGTTGTACCTGGGCTGGCCGCTGTGGATCCGCCCGAATCCTGCGGCCTCGTCGATCTCCTCCGCCGAGAAGTTCGATATGCCGAGGTACCTGATCTTGCCCTCGTCCTGCAGCCTGAGCAGGTCGCCCATCGTGTCCTCGATGGGCCGCTCAGTTGCACGGTGGAGCTGATAGAGGTCGACGTGGTCGGTGCCCATGAGCCGGAGGCTGTTGTCCAGCGCCTGGTGGATGTGCTCGGTCGAGTGATCGTCGCCGGACACCTTCGTAGCTATGAAAAGCTCGTCCCGCCGGCCCTTGATCGACTTGCCGATAATGGCCTCGGCGTTCATGTATCCCTCGGCCGTGTCGATGAACGTCAGGCCGGCGTCCATAGCCGCATGCATCGTCGAGATCGCGTTCGACTCCTCGTATCCGCCGTATGCACCGCCCAGCGGCCATGTGCCGAAGCATACTACCGGCACCTCCGGCCCATCCGTGCCCATACGCTTTAGTCTCATGCCCGCTCCTGGACCCGACCGCTAGCCGGGGTGATAGCTCGTTAGTCTAGGAGCGCCGTCACTTGCGTGTCAACGTTCAAATGTCGTCCCGAGGCTCCGCCGAAGGACCAGGGCAGGGGTCGGCCGCGACTCTGTGAGGGGACGACGAAACGCCGGGGTGCTCGCCGTTTCCTGGCCCGGCCGCATATAGCCGCATCCCGGCGTGCTGGTATAAACTCCCCCTGCCCAGGCCTGTACACAGGCACAGGACGCACAGCACTTGCCATCACCAACCGCTCACCTCGCGCGGACCGTCACGGCCCTTCGCGACCCGAACTTCCGGCTCCTCTGGCTGTGCAGCGTGCTATCCCTCGCGTCCCGATCCATGGAAGCGACCCTGCTGACCTGGCTCGTCCTGGAAATGACCGACTCCGAGCTCAACGTTGCCCTGGTGGGAGTCTTCGGATGGACGCCCCTGCTACTGCTTGGCGTAGTGGGCGGCGCGCTTGCCGACACCACCAACCGCAAAAGGCTCTTCGCAACGACCCTGGCGATCAACCTGGCTACGGTCGTCATCCTGGCAGCAGTCCTGGCATTGGACCGGGTACAGGTCTGGCACGCATACGCCGCGGTCCTGGTCACCGGGTCGTGCTATGCGCTGGGAATGGCCTCGCGCCGCTCCCTCATCCACGACATTGTCGGCCGGGACCGGGTGACCAACGCCGTGGCGCTGGACACCCTTGGCGGGAACACCAGCGCCATCCTCGGCCCGGCCCTGGCGGGATTCCTGATCGGGGGCGCGGGTGTGGCCGCCGGCTACATGGTGCTGGCGGTGTCGCTGGGCGCCTCGCTCCTGCTCCTCTGGAAGCTCGATTCGCCGCCGCATATGCGCCGCAGCCTGGGCGACATGCAGATAGCCGGTACCCTGGTCACAGGCCTGAAGTACGTGGCGGGCCGCCACACCCTGTTGGCAACCGTCGCGATTGCCTTCGTCATCAACATCACCGTCACGCCATATGTGAACATGACCCCCGTCATGGCTCGCGATATCCTGATGGTGCCCCCGGAGCTCATGGGAATACTGCTGAGCGGGCACGGGGTGGGAGCGTTGGTGGGCGCGCTCCTGGTGGCCTCGGCGGTCAACATCCGGTACCACGGCCGGGTCTACATCGCCGGCTCCATGCTGCTTCTGCTTGCAGTGCTCGTATTCTCGCTATCCAGGTCCTATGCCCTCTCGCTGGCCGTAGTGGTGATCGCCGGACTCGGCAACGCGGGATTCAACACCATGCAGATGTCGCTGACGATGCTGCTGCCGAGAGACGAGATGCGTGGAGCAGCGCTGGGAGCCATGAGCCTCGGGATTGGCGGCGGGCCCATCGGCATGCTGATCACGGGTTTCGTCGCAAACGCGATGGGCGCGCCCATCGCACTCTCGATCAACGCCGTGATGGGTATCGGCGCACTATCCCTGATCGCCCTGCTGGTCCCATCCATGCGCCGGGAGACAGTCCCGGATGCCAATCCCGGGATGCGGTTGGAGAAGGCCCCGGGAGGAACTCCCAGCTAGGCAGCGCAGGCCCTCTCAGCCCAGCGAAGTGGCGAGAGTGTAGGTCAAGGGTGCGTCTCCCTATCGCCGGGTCACGCGCCCCCGCAGAGCCAGCAGGGCGAGCGTGAGGCTGACTGCCCCGACTCCTGCGATGGAGATCAGCCCCTTGCCGATCTCCTCCACGTCCCATCCGACGCTGACAATGGTGCGGAGCGAGCTGAGCAGGTAGGTGACGGGGTTGTACGTTGCCATAGTCGACATCCAGCCCGTCATCGCCTCCAGTGGAATGAAGATGGGCGTCAGGAACACGAACGGGAAGAAGATGATGAAGCTCGTGTTGACCGCCGCCGGGTTGCCGGTCTTGAGGGCGATGGCGTACGGGAATCCCGCATAGACCAGGCTCCACAGGGCCGCTATGCCCACGAAGGCAAACACCCCCAGCACGCCCGTCTCGAAGCGCACACCCACCGCGAACCCCATCATCAGCACCGGAATCGCCATCACGATCACCAGCGCCACGTCCGCCACCATCAGTCCCAGCAACAGCGCCAGCCGGCGCACGGGCGTCATGGCCAGCCGGTCGAAGTAGCCGCTCTGTATGTCCAGCACCAGCGTCACCGCCCTGGATATTCCCGTCACTGCGAAGAGCAGTGCGACCGGCAGCTGGAACGCCTTGAAGTCGACAATGCCGTTCTGCTCCACGATGTCCTGGAGCGCGCCGATGTTGACCGCGAAGAAGAAGACGGGGATGATGAGAGCCGGTATGACCATCTCGGGGTCGCGCACTACCGAGCGCAGCGCCCTCTTCGATACCGCGGCTACGTCGCGGAAGAATCCACCCCTTCTCGCCTGCACCTGGAGCCGTTCTGTCGCCGTCATGCCGCCTCTCCTTCGTCGATTCCTGCGTCCACCTCGAGGCGTGCCCCCGTGTAGTGGAGGAACACATCGTCCAGCGTCGCCGTTCGCAGGGTGATTTCCTGCACGGTTACGCCTGACTGGTCCAGGGCTATCGCCACGGGGCCGATCACCTTGGCGCCCTCGTCAACGCTGACCGTAAGCTCGTCGCCGTGTACCTCGACGCTCTCGACCCCTCGCACCCGCTCGCAGGCCTTCGCCGCGCCGCTCGTCTTACCCTCGACCCTGGCGACGATTACGTCGGAGCCGATCGAGTGCTTCAGGTCCCCGGGCGCTCCCTCGGCCACTATCCTGCCCTGGTCGATGATGCCGACGCGCTGTGCTAGATGGTCGGCCTCCTCCAGGTACTGCGTCGTCAGGAATATGGTCACTCCCCTCTCGCAGTTGACCCGGCGCACCTCCTCCCACACCTTCACGCGGCTGATCGGGTCCAGCCCGGTCGTGGGCTCGTCCAGGAACAGGATCTCCGGGTCGTGGATCAGCGCCGCGGCCAGGTCGAGCCTCCTCTTCATGCCGCCGGAGTAGGTGCCGATGAGCCGGTCCATCGCCTCGCCGATGTCGACCAGTTCGGTCAGCTCCTCGATGCGCTGCCTGATGGCGCGGCCCCTCAATCCGTAGAGGCGGCCCTGCAGATCGAGCAGCTCCCGGCCCGTCTGCTTGTCGTCCAGCGCGGCCTCCTGCAGGGCGGCTCCCATCTTCAGCCGTACGTCTGTGGGATCCTTGACTATGTCGTGCCCGGCGACCTGCGCGGACCCGCTCGTAGGCAGCAGCAGCGTCGTCAGCATCCTGACGACCGTCGTCTTCCCGGCGCCGTTCGGACCCAGGAAGCCGTATATCTCGCCAACGGGGACCGCCAGGTCCACCGAATCTACGGCCCTCACCCCGCCGAAGTTGCGCGAGAGGGAACTGGCTTTCACTGCGTATTCGCTCAAATCCAGTCTCCTTTTGATAGCCTGAAGCGGCAAACAGGTGTTCTATATTAATGGCGCAGTTGGGCGGTGTCAATAGCGGATTGCCAGCGCGTCCTGATGCTGGCCGGTATGAGGGGCGGGAGGCCGGCTTCGATTGCGGCGGTCGCTGGGGCTAAGCCGAGGCGGGGCCAACCATCGGCAGACTCATCGTGAACTCTGCGTACTCGCCGTGCGCAGTCTTGGCTGACAGGTCTCCCCCGGCCCGCCGGGCTACGTCTGCCGCAATAGGCAGGCCCAGGCCTGCCCCCAGCGCGCCCTCCCGGGTCGAGAAGAATGGATTGAATATCTTGTCGAATACGTCGTCCGCGATGCCTGCCCCGTTGTCCCGGATTCGGACCTCGACCGCATCCTCACCGACGCGTGTGGACGCCACGAGCTCGGGTTCGTATCCGTCTCCCTGCTCGCCTTTCTTCAGGCGCATCGAATAGCAGGCGTTCGACACCAGGTTGACCACAGCCTGTGCGAAATCTTGCTCCACCAGCGGCACCCGCTCCAGGGACGAGTCCAGGTCGAAAGTCGGCTCCACCGTGAAATCGTCCCACTCCACCTGGAAGGTATTGCAACCCGTCTGGACGGCCGTCCGCAGGGCTGCGTTCAGGTCCGTCGGGATCGGCTCTCCGCCCACTACCCCGAGCCCCTGCATGCGCTCGACGATAGCGAGCGCCCGGGCCCCGTTTGTATTGACCCTGTCCAGGCTCTCGGTCAGCTCCTCGCCGATCATGTCGAGAGCCTCCGCGTCGTCCTCCGACATGCCACTGCGGTAGGTGGTGAGCGTCTCCGTCATCTCGTTATACAGCTCCAGCGAGCCCTCTGAGAAGTTCTTCACGAAGTTCAGCGGGTTGCTGATCTCGTGGGCGACGCCGGACACCAGCTCTCCCAGGGCCGCCAGCTTCCCCTGTGCTACGAGGCGGTCCTGCATCCGCTGCAGCTCCTCGTTCGCTTCCCGCAGCTCGCCGTACAGGCGCTCCACGAGGTTCAGCCTCTGGACCTCCAGCGCCTGCTGCCGGAAGACCTCCAGCGCGTCTGCGAGTTGACCGATCTCGTCCTGTCCAACCTCGGGGACTGGGGTCTCCAGGTCGCCGCTCGCCATCGCCCGCATACGGTCCGACAGGCGGGACAGCTTTCGCACCACTGCGTTGCCCACCCACAGCCAGGCCGCGAGGACCGCCGCCACCACGCTCGCCACGCTCACGATTGCCAGCAGAACACGCCCCTCGTCGAAAGTCTCGACGGCCGAGTCCAGCGCGGCGGAGGCTTCGAGCCTCGACGCCGTCAGCAGCGCCGAGACGGACTCATCCAGCACCCGGCTCGACTCATCGAAGGTTGTGGACAGCTCCCTGATCTTGGCCTGCAACGCCAACTGCAGGCCGCGAGTCACGAACACACCCTGGTCGCCGCTCAGCGCACCTATCGCTGGATCGACCCCGTCGGAAGACACCGCTAGGAACTCGCTCCCCAAGCTTTCTAGAGCTACTGCGTCCTCGGCCTGTGATGCCCTGACCAGCGCCGACAGGGGCTTGTCGGACAGGCCGCTGTCATCGACTAGTATGCTTAGTCTGGACCACAGGCGTGCCGCCGCCGCGTCTGTCTCTGCCAGTGCCGTGCGCTGGAACTCTATTTCATCAATCACATCGGCCAATTCGAAGGCCGCATCATAAACGGAGTTGGCGCCCGCTTCGAGCGCCGTCACGCCGCTCACGGGGGCCAGCGCATCTTCCAGTCGCTCGAGCGTCTCGGTTACGGAGCCCGCCTGCACCTGCGCCGAGCCGGAGCCGGACTCGCCAAGCAGTCCCAGCCCGATGGATCGAAGGCGCTCGGCCTCGTTCGCGGCAGCCCAGGAAGCCTCCAGCACCGGCACGGACTCCGACCGGACCCGGAAATTCAGGTCGCCGCTTTGCTCGAAGTAGTAGACGCCCACCGCGCTGGATGCAAGTGTCAGGAGCACCGCGAAGCCCAGGGCCAGGTACAGCCGGGCGCCGATGCTTCGCCACGTGTCTACGAGAAAGCCCATGTCACAGAAAACCCCCGGTAACTTGGATGAGCGACGCCCATTTCAGGTTCGGCTACAGTATGTCAGGACTGATGCCTGAATGGCAGGGGAGATTCCACTGCAACCGTCGGCCTGTCGCCGGCTCCTCTCGCCGGAGTCCGGGCCATCCGGAATTGCCGCTACGAGTTCAGGGGAAGCCTGACCGCCTTGTTCTCGGCTGCCGACTGCAGGGCTGCCAGCGTCACCTCCAGGGTAGTGCGGGCCTCCTGGGCCGAGCACATCGGCTGCGTGTCGCTCAGCACGCACCCGACGAAGTGGTCCACCGTGTCGTAGAGCTTGTCGGGCCCGTACTTGATCGCCGACGCACCCGACTTGCCGTACGACACCCAGCGGGGCCTGTTGGCGTCCACGTACAGCATCCCGTGCGTGCCCATCACCCTGATCGTCATGTCGCCGCCGTAACCGTTGATGTGCGGCACCGGCGTCCGGCCTATGGACGTCGTCGCGATGATGCCGCGCTCCAGGTTCATCGTGATGAAGCCCATGTCCTCGACGTTGTTCTCCTTCGCGTTGTCGAAGAAGTAGGACCCCGTGATGCAGTAGACGCTCTCCGGCGCGCTGGGCACGAGGTAGAGCAGGGCGTCGATGGGGTACATGGCGTGGTTCATTAGCTCGCCGATGGCCGCGGCCTGGCTGCCCGCGCACACAACCCAGTCGCTGTGAATCGCCCACGGCAGGCCCACCTGGCCCGACCGCAGCGCCTCCCGCGCCTCCAGGATCGACGGCGCAAAGCGGTAGTTGTGGCCGGCCATCAGCTTCACCCCGTGCCTCTCGACGCTCTCCACGATCTTGTCCGCCTCGGCCAGCGTGTTCGTGATCGGCTTGTCGATGAAAATGTCCTTGCCGGCCGAGGCGATCCTCTCCACTAGGTCGGCCCGCCGCTCGAACGGGCTGGTGACGGTCACCGCATCCACGTCGGCCCGGTCCAGGACCGCGTCCAGGTCCTCGACGAACGGCACGCCAAACTCCTCGGCGCCGTCGCGGTTCCCCTGCTGCGTCTCCTCTGGCGTAGTCCGGGCCGTGGCCGGAGGCGGGTCGTCCTCCGTCACCGCCACTAACTGCGCCCTCGGGTTGGCGTGGAACGCCTCCGCAAAGCTGCGGTTCATGCCGTTCAGGCTCAACACTGCAACGTTTACCGTGTCTCCTGGCATAATCTGGCTCCTTCACTTAGGCTCCGGGCCCACGGCCCATGGAGTGATTTGGCTGAGAGGGTGGCGGTTCCTTTACTTGGCCTGAGCGCTCAAGACTTAGGGAGTATTTGGCTGGCGTCCAGCGAGAAACCCTCGAAGGCCGTCGGCGTCAGGCTTCCGTCCATGCCAATGACGGTCGATCTGCCGTATTCGGGACCGACCGGCTCAGAGTAGACCTCCACGGACTGAGCCGGCAGGTTCACGATCCAAACTTCACGGATGCCGGCCCGCGCGTAGAGCGGAAGCTTCGCGGTCCGGTCCAAGGCTATGGACGTGTCGGCTACTTCAATAAGCAGTAGCACGTCCTCCGGTTCGGGATGATCCGAGTAGTCGCGCCGATTCAGCAGCATGAGGTCGGGTTGCAGCTCGGAGCGACTGCCCAGGCGCACCGGATTCTGTACCCATACGAGTGCACGCTGGCCAAGCTCGGCAGCCAGCAGATTTGTCAAACTGCCGACACAGATCGCGTGGGCGCTGCCGATTGGTGCCATAAAGACTATCTCTCCGTCCAGTAGCTCGACGCGGTCATCATCTGACAGGATGCCGGCCTCGGCCATGGCGTAGTACTCGTCGACGTCGAACAGCCGCCTCTCTCCGTTGGTGTACTTTTCGAATATCTCTCCATCCAGGAGTTCGACGTGGTCGTCCTCGGTCAGAATCCCGGCCTCTGCCATTGCGTAGTACTCGTCCACGTTGAACCGGCGCGGTTTCGTTTGAGTTGTCATCATGGCCCTCCCCGGCGCTCAGACTCTATTCCGGAGGTGCTTTCGCAATGATACCAGCCAAGCCAGGCCAGCCCTCCTGGAGTGTCTCGAGCCCCGCCTACAGCTCGACGACCTCTCCCGTCCTGATCGACTCCTCGGCCGCCAGGCACATCGCCAGCGCCGTCTTCCCCTCCGCTCCGGTGACGGGCGGGGGAGTGCCACCTGCCACGCTGTCGACGAACTCGCCGATCATGCGCGTGAACCCGTGCTGGTACTCGGGCCCGTTGAAGTTCAGGCCGTCGTCGCCGTCCACCCAGTAGCTCTCCTCCTCGGTGCCGGTGCTCAGCTCCCCCTCGGTGCCGAGCAGGATGATCGACTTGAACTGGTTGGAGCGCGGCATGTTAGCCCGGCTTATCTCCGCCACGGCTATCGCGCCGTTGTCGTACTTGATGGTGAACATGAAGTAGTCGTCCATCTCCAGGTGCCGTGAAGTCTGGTTGAGCGCCTGCCCGTAGATCGAGATCGGGCTCGCCCCCATCCACCAGTTGCACAGGTCGGCGACGTGGCAGCCGTTGGTGACCACGTTGCCGCCCGTGTCGCCAGGGCTGATCCGGTTGCCCGTCCAGTCTTGGGTCCAGAACCCGCCGCCCGAGGCGTACTTCAGGTAGACGGGCGCCCCGATCTCCCCGGAATCGATGGCGCCCTTGGCTGCCACGCTGTAGTCGTAGAAGCGGTGCGTGTGCCCGACCATCAGCACTACCCCGTTCGCCTCCGCCGCCGCGATCATCCGGTCGGCGTCCTCCAGCGTCGTGGCTATAGGCTTCTCGACCAGGATGTGCTTGCCGTGCTCGGCGGCCGCGACCGCGATGTCGCCGTGGGTCCTCTCCGTCGTGCAGATGTCCACCGCGGCCACGTCTTCGCGGGCGAACACCTCCATCATGTCGGTCGTGCTCTGCTCCGCGTCGAGCTCCGCCGCCGCCTCGGCCGCCCGGTCCGCCATGAGGTCGGCGACGGCCACTACGTTCGCATTCGCCTGCGGGATCCACCCGGCCCTGTGCCTCCGCGCGACCCCTCCGGCCCCGATCATCGCAACGTTTATCATGTCAGGCCTCCTCGACCTTCCCTCATCTCATCTTCTTCAGCCGCTCTTCGACCATTGCCTGCGCTTCCTGGAACGGCCTCTTCAGGTAGGCGATATGGTCGTCCTCGCCGTGGTGGTGCGTAACGGTCCCGTGGCGGTGCTGCAGCGAGCCCGCCTCGATGTACCTCATGCTGCCGTCGAGCACCGCAAGCATGTGCCGCGCTGTCGCCTCGTCGAACATCCACCAGTCGCCCCCGCACGCCACGTAGACCGGCGACGTGTGGGCGAATATGCCCCGACGCCAGGCGTCGAAGTGGGTATCGGCGATGGGCCCCGAGTGCCCCTCCAGCGACCACGACGGCGGGAAGCCGCTGTTGAAGTTCCCGCCCGTGTAGTAGCTGGGACCGCCGCACCGCGCCGCAATCCAGGTGTGACCCGAGACCGCAATCCGCTCCCTGATCGTGAGCCGCCGCGTCCCCGTCTTCGACTCGGCCGATGCCACCACGCGACCCGCCTGGACGATGTCCAGCCTGTGCAACGGAAAGATACTCTCGGCCGACGCTTCGACCTCGACCGTCCCGGGCCTCGAAAGCTCGACCGTGTCGCCGATATCCTTGCCGTCGACCGACAGCCTGATCATCGGGCCGCTGGACAGGAACGTCGCCCCGCTGGCCACGGCTTTGCACCAGTTGTCGTAGTTGAATTCTTGGCCGTCGGGTAGGCGGGCGTAGGTGCGTGACAGGCCCACGGTCACGTCCGCGGACATCTTGTCCGTCCCGCCCACGATCGGCATCCGGTACCCGCAGTTGAGCGCGCGGTAGTAGCCCTCGTGGGCGTTCTCGTGCATCCGGATCATCTCCATGCCCTGGACCCGGCCCGTCGCCGTAAGGGCCACCAGCTCGCCCCCGAACGCGCCTATGTGCGGCGCGATCACGGTCCCGCCCTGATCGTGGCAGGCGTCCGCCCACTGGCTCAGGGTCATCTCCATCGTGCCCGCCAGCTCCGCCTCGCCGGGCCCGTCGGTGCACCACGGCATCACCGGCTCCTTCAGGCCCCACAGGATCAGGTGGCCCATGACGTGCTGCCGGTTCTCCTGCGAGACATACACGATCGTGTCGCCGGATCGGGCCACGTTTGGCTCCCCGATGAAGTCCTCGGTGTTGGTGAAGAGGCTACCCCACTGCGACTGCAGCAGGTTGACGACGTTCAGGTCCTCCCCAGCAGCCTCCGTGACCGCGCCCTGGGACGAGAGGAAGTGGACGTGCGAGTCGCCGCTGTACCACCCCTCCGCGTTCATGTTCGACCATCGCTTGATTCGCAGCGTCAGCTTGCGCTGGCCCGGCTCGATCCTCACCCTGGTCCTGAGCGGGTCGTACTCGAATCCTCGCGCCACGTCGACGATTACGTCGCCGCGGGGCAGCCACCCCTGGCATGTGCCGTCGATGTACGCATAGGTGATCTGGCCGAGCCGGACGTCCCCGCCGATGTCGAAGTTGTCCGTCGGCAGGTTCGAGTTGAGCCTGTTGTGATGGCCGTACGGCTGGTAGGGCACGCCCTCCGGCGAGCGGAAGTGTACCCGGCACGGCACCGGCCTGCCCGTCTCGTCGTCCAGCACCGTGACCTGCACCCAGTTCCTGCCCGGGTCGATCAGCTCCACCTTCGCCTTCGCCGTCTCGGCGGAGCCGTCCCGGTCCACGTCCCCCCATCGCACGCTCCCCAGGTCCTCGCTGTCCTGCTCCAGCCGCAGGCTCGCCGACGGCGTAGCCGACACCTCGACGTAGGCCGGGCTCGACGAGAGGCCTTGGCGCTCGCCCCAGCCCCGGTACGAGTCGCCCAGGAACTCCTCGGCTGACGTGGTCGGCAGCGGATGCGTGTACGTGGCGTCACCCCTGTCCACGCTGACTTCCAGCGAGAAGGGCTTGCCTGCGTCCGCCTCGTCCTTGAGCGTAATCCTGGCCGGGCGCATCCCCTCGCGCGGGAACGGGTGCTCGTCCACGTATCCAAGGGTAATCGCCGCCACGATGAAGCGCGGCCCGAGCGGAACGATCTCCAGCGACTCGACCTCCCGGTCCGGCTCGGGGTTCCGCCACACCCACAGGTGGTACCGCTTGGAGAATGTCGCGAGAGCCTCCATGGGCCGCCGGCCCGAGTTGGCCCACGTGCCCTCGTATCTGGACATGAGAGTGGGCTTAGCGTCTATGTGAGCGTCATATGGGAAGCGTGCCGCTGCACCGCCAATCTGGAACCCCGCCGTAATCGACGCCCGGTCCTCGCTCCCATCCGAGCGTCGGAACACGTACTCGGCCACATCCGCACCCAGCGGGGACTCCGCCTCGTCGACCACAAGGTGCGCAACGACGACGTTCCGCACGGCCTTCCCGATGGGCACCGTCACACCGCTCTCGGAGCCGCCCAGCGTGATGAAGCAGGAGCCATCCGCTTGCTCCCCCGGCGCTCCCACCAGGAAGGGCAGCCCGCGCATCGTGACGCGCCCAAGCTCCACGTCATCGCCGTCCTCCAGCAGCTCAGGCCCGCCGTTACAAAGGGGAAAAAGATCCAGCGGCTCGTAGTCCATGCTCACACGCCCGTCGACCTGATCTCGATCTGGTCGAGCCCCTCTCCCAGTGGCAGCGGGACCATCGCGCCCGTCCTGTGCGAGACGTGAATCGCTGTGATGATCTCCAGCGCCTTGAGGCCGTCGCGCCCCGTCCCCACGCTCTCTCGGTCCTCGATGAAGCACCGCACGCTCTCCAGCGCGGCCCCGTAGAAGTAGTCGTCGAGGTCCATCGTCTTCGGCATGTCCGGGATGTCCTGCCACTGGTACGTCGCCCCATAGCTCACTCCCGGCGAGTCCACGAGCGGGGCGTACTGCCATACACCCCTCTGCTCGCAGAAGTGGATCCTGCCATCCGTCCCGGCAATCGTCGTCCACGACTCGGACTCGCGCCTCGTCGCGATGCAGTTCACCCACACAACCACGCCGCCCTCGCAGACGACCATTCCGCCGCCGCCGGGGTCGGCCACCAGCTCGTCGCTCAGGAACCCGCTCACCAGCTTCGGCTTCGCGTCCGTCCAGTAGAAGGCGTAGTCGACCGAGTGCGTCCCGTTGTGCAGCAGCGGCCTCGCCCCCGACGTCTCGATGGTCCGCACCTCGCCGATCAGCCCGTCGTCGATCATCTTCCGCATCTTCTGGAAGTGCGGCAGGAAGCGCCGCGTGTGCTCGGTGATGAGCCGCGATCCCGCGGCATCGCAGGCGTCCACCATCTTCCGTGCCCACTCCACGCTGATGGCGATCGGTTTCTCGACCATGATCACCTTGATGCCGGCCTCGGCCGCCTCGATCACCGGCTGGTGGTGGTAGAGGTTATGAGTGGTCACGCTTACCACGTCGAGCCCGGCCTTCTCGTACATCTCCACCGCCGTGTTGTACCGGTGCTCCGGCGCGATCTCCCACTCGTCGCCGAACTGGTGGAGCCGCTCCTCGTTGATGTCGGCGATAGCCACCAGCTCGCACTCGTCTATGCGCGTATACCCGCCCGCATGCGAGTTGTACCGCTTCCCAAGCCCGCCGACGCCCCCCGCACCCACGATCCCTACACGAACTTTCGATGCCACGCGACCCTCCTTGCTGGACTCCCCCGCCTTCGCGCCAGGGAGCCGTCTCGTCGTCGTATCTGACAGCTCGCACTATATCAGGTAGTGCGTCAGTTTGAATTAGGTCGTCCCTCAACGGATTCCCGTACAAAGCGCACTAATTCTACCCTGGGACGACAGGATAAGGCTATGAACCCTGTTCCAAACGATGAGCGCATTGTTGTAGCGCGAGGGCCAAATCCACGGCCTCAGCCAGCGATAGAGTGCATTCCAGCCTCTGGGCTGGTAGTCCTAGCGCGGCGTGAGTCTCAAGCCGAAGCAAAATCCGACGGGACTCGACAGTCTGCGCAATCTCCCAATCCTTCAGATTGACTAGCAACTGCTTGTTTCCCATAGATACCTCCTTATCTGACTAGCTCAAGCAGCGTTTCACGTATGGCGAGATAGAGTGCTACCACGAGCACGAACATCGACGCCCACAGGGTATTACTCTGCTGGTGAGCCCTGTAGTGCAGAACGCACAAGAGCACTGCCACTGACGATGCTAGAACTCACGCAATTACCTCAAACATAAACTGCTCTCCTTGCTCACCTTGACTATGATGCCAACAATCCCAAAAGGCCAAAGAGTAATACAAGTGTGTTCCAGCCGACCCATCCCCATCCTACGATCTTCCAAATCTTGAGGGCCCGGTCTGGCCGCTTAGTGCCCGGTTCCTTTGTGCTAGGTTCGGGCTTTGCCGCGAGACGCCAACCAACCGCAATTGCGAACCAAACTAAACTGCCCCGGAATCCTGCTTGCGAGAAAGCCGACAGTGCTGCTAGGAATGTAAGGTCTGCCCACAGGAGGATTTCTAGTCCAACATTTCTATACGAAGCAAGAGCTTGCCTTTGGTGCAGGATGGCAAAGGTGACAAGGGAAATCAGGTTGACTAGCAGGAGCAGACAGAACGCTGCCAGCCAGACTATGGCATGTTCATAAGACATAAAGGTGCCTCCGGTAGTCTGGGGGTTCTCTTTGCCACAAGTGAATTCTTCAATCGAGCCAGTATGCTATCACGTCAACAGGGTAGGCACATCGGATATACTGGGCAGGTGAAACACTGTCGCGTGGGGTGGCGCATGATCACCGGGACAAAGCCGGTCACTGCTGAGGACCTGTTCCTGATGATGCATGACGAGGCCGGCAAGCGGTACGAGCTCGTAAGAGGAGAGTTACAGGAGATGCCGCCTGCTGGAGGGTATCACGGCAACGTGGCCTTTACGATCGCGTCCATCATCGGGGACCACATTCGCGGCAAGGACTTGGGAGCGGGGTTTACGGCGGAGACAGGGTTCGTCACCGGACGCGCCCCCGACTCGGTGAGAGCGCCGGATGTCGCATTCGTTTCCAAGGAGCGCCTCGCTGGAGGACGAGCCCCGGATGGGTTCGTACAGATTGCCCCCGACCTTGCCGTGGAGGTCGTCTCCCCAAACGATAGTGCTGCAGCCGTCCATGAGAAGGTCAGGGAATACTTCGAGGCCGGCACCCGCTTGGTCTGGGTCGTGTACCCCGGCACAAGGTCCTTGGCCGTCCATCGCTCACCCGGCGATGCTAGGACTCTGGACGAGGGGGACATCCTTGATGGAGGGCCAGTGTTCGAAGACTTCCAGGTGTCGGTGAGCGACCTGTTCGAGTAGAGGGAATCCCTCGCCTCATTCGCCGCCTTCCCGGCTCGCCGACAACCTGTAGAGCCCCCCTACGGCAACCCCCACCACGAATCCCCCGATGTGCGCGAAATAGGCCACCCCTCCCGTGTTCGCGACCTCAGGCCCCAGCGACCCCAGCCCGTTGAACAGCTGGAGGAACAGCCAGATCCCCAACAGGATGTACGCGGGCACCCGGATGCTGGTGATGATTCCCACCATCACCAGTGTGTCGATGCGGCTAGTCGGGTAGAGCACCAGGTACGCGCCCAGGATGCCGGCCACCGCCCCGCTTGCGCCGACCATCGGTATCGTGCTGGAGGAATTGGTGACCGCCTGCGCGAATACTGCGCCCACTCCCGCCGCCAGGTAGAAGACCGCGAACACGGGCGACCCCATGCGGCTCTCCATCGAGTTCCCGAACACCCACAGGTACACCATGTTGCCCGCCAGGTGCATGAACCCGCCGTGCATGAACATGGAGGTGAAGACCGTTCCCCACGTCGGGATGGGTGTGGCGACGTCTACCCTGTAGGCCGCAAACCCGCTCCTGACCACCAGGGTCTCGATCTGTTCCCCGCCCAGCAGCTCCGACGGGATGACGCCGAACCTGTGGGTGAACGCGAACGTGCCGAAGTCATCCAGCGAGAGCTGGTAGATGAACACCAGCACGCTCACAGCGATGAATCCGATCGTCACGACTGGAGTGCCGCGCCGAACGATGTCAGGATCGAATAGCGGAATCACCTACGTCCCACCGCAGAGCCTAACCACGTCGTTCCTGCGAAGGCAGAGCCTGCCCCGTACTCGATACGGGGAACCCAGAGGGGCGGAAGGGGGCGAGGGCCAGCTTGACTTGCGTGGTGAGGAGCACCGGTGCTTCTTCTCTCGGCGAATAATGCAAGTATCTCCGTAGAGGGTTAGGCAAAGGGGGTGTAGGCCAAGCGTGCCCGGCCTTCACCCCGCAACCCGTAAACGCTCGCTCAACGCTCGCGCCATCTAGGCCCTCAAGCCGATCCGCCCTCCCGTCTACCCCCGGTCCGCGGACTGCGGGTTGATCGCCGGTATCTCCAGCTCGTGAATGATGTCGACGAACTTGGGCAGGTCGTTGTCGATGATCTCCTGCAGCGCCTTGAACTGTACGTCCAGTCGGCCCGACAGGTCCTCGAACACCTCGTACGCCTGCTTCGTGGGCCTGTACTCCGCGCTCGCGGGAACGAAGGCGACCTCCCTGATCTTCGCGTCCAGCTTCGACGGCTTGCTCAGGCGGTCCACGCCTCCCAGCGTGTCCCTCTGCACGATCTCGCCGTCCACCGCGTCGAGCTTCCCCTTCAGCTCGTCCGCCGCCGCGGACACCGCGTCCCTCGCGCTGTCGTCCGTCGCCCTCGCCACCCAGGCGTCGACCTGGCCGCGCACTCTGGCGATCCGGTTAGCGGCCTCGTAGGTCTCCGACACCTTGTCCCGTATGCGCATCAGCAGGTCGAACTGCTCGCGCAGGTCTTCGTCGGTGGCCTCCACCTCCGGGTTCTTGCGTATCTCGAACTCCTGCGTCTGAGAAGTAGAGCCAACGTCGAGCCGTACCTTGTACGTGCCCGGCGGTGCCACCGGCCCGTCGAAGCCGTGGACATCCACGTCGTCGATCTCCGGCTTCGTGGAGCCCGGGTACCGCGTGTCCCATATGAACCGGTTCATGCCCGCCTCGGCGCGGACCGTCGGCTCGCCCTGCTTGACGTTGCCGGTCTTCGTGGTGCCGGACTCCTCGCCCTCCGGCTTCTTGGACGAGAACGACCGGATCTCGTTGTCCCCGGCGTCCAGGAACGTCAGCTTCGCCTCTTCCGGCTTCTCACTCAGGTAGTAATGGACAACGGCCCCGCTGGGCGGGTTCTCGCCGCAGTCCAGCATCACCCGCTCCACCTCGCCGTCGGGGCCCGCCTTTTCGTAGAATGCGCCCCCGTAGCCGAGCCCGAGCATGTAGTTCTTGCCCTCGCCGCCGGGCCTGCCTGCGCCCACCGGATGCGGGTCCCTGATAGAGGGCCCCGGCTGCAGCAGCGTAGCCTCGCTTTCGGCGTCGGCCGCCGAGAGCTGCCTCAGTGCCGGCAGGTCGTCCATGATCCAGAACGACCGGCCGTTCGTCGCTACCACCAGGTCGTCGCCTTTCACCACCAGGTCCGAAATAGGCGTGATGGGCATGTTCCCACGCAGGGCCTGCCACGACCCGCCGTCGTCGAACGACACGTACACCCTCGTCTCGGTGCCCGCGTACAGCAGGCCCCGCTTCACCGGGTCCTCGCGGATGACCCTCGTGAAGTCGTCCTCCGGGATCCCGCCCGTGATCTGCGTCCACGTCTGCCCGTAGTTGTTCGTCTTGTACAGGAACGGCCGCGTGTCGTCCCACTTGTACCGCGTCGCCGACATATACGCCGTCGCCGGGTCGTGCGGCGACACCTCGATTATGTCGATGCGCGTCCACTCGGGAATGTCCGCAGGCGTCACGTCGTCCCAGGAGTCGCCGCCGTCCCGCGAGATGTGCACCAGCCCGTCGTCCGAACCCACCCAGAACACGCCCTTCTCGTGCTGCGACTCCGTGAACGCGAAGATCGTCCCGTAGTGCTCGACCATCGTCGTGTCCAGGGTCAGCGGCCCCCCCGACGCCTCCATCTTCGACTCGTCGGCCCGCGTCAGGTCCGGGCTGATGATCTCCCAGCTCTCGCCCCCGTTGTCCGACCGGAAGACGTACTCACCCGTGACGTACAGCACGTCGGGGTCGTGCGGCGAGAAGACAATCGGGTACGTCCACTGGAACCGGTACTTGTGGTCCTTCACTCCCGTGCCCCACTGGTACTCCGGCCACACCGATACGATGCGCGTCTGGCGGATCTTGTGGTCGTACCTGAGCAGCGAGTCGCCGCCGCCCGGCGAGCTGCCGATCGCCCCGGAATAGACGATGTTCGGGTCCTTCGGATCGACTGCGATGTGCCCGCTCTCCGAGCTCCCCACCGCGTAGCAGTCCGACCAGGGAATCGCGCCCGTGTTCGTCCGGCTCGGCACGCTGATCGCGCTGTTGTCCTGCTGCGTCGCGTACACCCGGTAGGGGAACTGGTCGTCCGTGGTCAGGTGGTAGAACTGCGACGTGAGCTGGTTGTAGATCGTCGACCACGTCTCGCCCCCGTTGAACGAAACGCACGCGCCGCCGTCGTTGCCCTGGACCATCCTCTTGGGGTTGCGCGGGTCGATCCACAGCTCGTGGTTGTCCCCGTGGGGCGTGGTGACCCTCGTGAAGGTCTTGCCCCCGTCCGTAGACTTCCACATGTTCAGGTTCAGCACGTAGCAGGTATTGGCGTCCTGCGGGTCCGCGTACACGTGGGCGTAGTACCACGGCCGCTGCAGCAGATTGCCGTCGTCGTTGATGTGCTCCCACGTCTCGCCGCCGTCGTCCGACCGGTACAGCCCCCGCTTCTCCGCCTCGATGATCGCCCAGACCCGGCCCGGCTTCGCCGGAGATGCCGCGACGCCGATCTTCCCCTTTGTGCCTTCGGGCAGCCCCTGGTTGCACGTGATGTCAGTCCAGGTGTCCCCGCCGTCCGTCGACTTGTAGAGACCGCTGTCCGGCCCGCCGCTTGTGAACGTGAACGGCTCCCGCAGCGCCTCCCAGACCGCTGCGTACATGATCCGAGAGTTCGATGCGTCCAGCGACAGGTCGATGGCCCCCGCCTTCTCGCTCTTGTACAGCACCTTCTCCCATGTCTCGCCGCCGTCCTTCGACCTGAACACCCCGCGCTCCTCGTTGGGCCCGAAGGCGTGCCCGAGGGCGGCGACGTAGACGAGGTCCGGGTTCGTCGGGTGGATCCTGATCCTCGAAATGTGGCGGGTGTCCGTGAGGCCCACGTGCTCCCACGTCTTGCCCGCGTCTGTGGACTTGTAGACGCCGTCGCCGTGCGTCACGTTGCCCCGGATGCACGCCTCGCCGGTCCCGGCGTACACCACGTTAGGGTCCGAGTCGCTCACGGCGACCGCACCGACCGCCGCGGTGTTGAAGTAGTCGTCGCTGACCGGCTCCCAGTACGTCCCGCCGTCCGTCGTCTTCCATACGCCGCCCCCGACGGCCCCGAAGTAGAACACCATCGGATCGCGGGGGTCGCCCGCCGCGGCCACCACCCGGCCGCCCCTCGGAGGCCCGATGCACCTCCACCTCAAAGACTCCAGCAGTCGGGAATCGACGCTGCCTGTCATAGTCATCCTGGCACCTCGCGTGTGAATGTCGTGTGTGATTTGGCGGCGCCCATTTTCTCACAAGCCGTTGCCGCACGCCACCAATCCCTATCCCCGCAGCCGACGCCGTAGAGGCGGACCTGTGTCTCCCCCCGCCGTGTACCAACCGGCGCCGTAGGGGCGGGTTTCAAACCCGCCCTTCCCACGCTCGCTAGAAGAACGGCCCAAGCGACTGGCGCCGAGGATGTGTTGTGTCTTTCTCAAAGAATTCCGAAACATAACCCAATATCACCTTTCGGATCGGAGTCTCCGGTAGCTAACCTGTCCCGCGAGCTTCGCGGCATCGGCATCGCCGGGGCCGCTTTGCTCAGGCTCAGGGGGGAGCCAGGGCGCGCGTGTCGACTGAAGAGTCGGCCGGCGCGCGCGTCCTTAACCCTCCTTGACCCCTCAGGAGGGTGCAGTGGTAGCGGTTCGCATGCCGGAAATAGGGAAGGGGAGCCGGGTTCGGGTTACGCCCTGGAAGGTGCGCCGGGAGGAATGGACGGCCTCCATAGTGCTCGCCGTCGCCTACGTCCTCGCGTACGTTCGCCGGCAGATGATCTTCTACAGGCTCCTGCTGCGCGACCCAAGGACCCCCACGAGCTCGAAGGTCCTCCTGGGAGCCGCCCTCGGGTATGCCATCTGGCCCCTGGGAATCGTGCCCGACTTCATTCCCGTCATCGGCTACGTGGACGACATAATCATAGTGCCAACCCTCGTCTGCATAGCCGTCCGCAGGGTGCCGGTACACGTCGTGGACATCTGCAGGCAAAAGGCCCTGAGGCTCCAGCCCCGCTAACTCCGCGGCCAGCCAAGACCGTTCGGCCTGAGCCTGTCGAAGGCCAGTGCTCACCACCACGACCATGATGTGAGAGAGCCGAGTGGGGTTAAGAACCCGCGCACCTAGTCCCGCACTCCCAACCCCTGTATCATGTCCCCCGTACGATGGGACACCCACACATATCCGTTCGCGGCCTCGCGCACTCCTTTGGAAGCAATGGTGGCACGACTGCGGCCCTTTACTCCGTGGACCTCCAGGTCGAGCGCGGCGAGTTCGTGTCCGTCGTGGGGCCCAGCGGCGGCGGCAAGACCACACTGCTCAGGTGCATCGGCGGCCTGATCGAGCCCGATGCCGGGCGGATAGAGGTAGGAGGCCGACCGGCCGACCGGCGGAACGGGGACATCGGCTACGTATTCCAGGACCCATCGCTCCTGCCGTGGCGCACAGTCAGCGGCAACGTCGCCCTTCCCCTCGAAATCGGCGGCGGACGGCCCGACCCGGCGAGGGTGGCCGAGACCCTCGACGCCGTGGGCCTGTCCGGATTCGGCGGCCACTACCCGCACCAGCTCTCCGGTGGCATGGCCCAGCGCACCGCCTTCGCCCGGGCCCTCGCCATGGACCCGGACGTGCTCCTGATGGACGAGCCCCTCGGCGCACTCGACGAGATCACCCGCGCCGACATGAGCCTCTACCTGCTCTCCCTCTGGGAGCGCTCCCAGAGCACCGTCGTCATGGTCACCCACAGCGTCCCGGAGGCCGTGATGACCTCCGACCGCGTCGTCGTAATGTCGAGCCGGCCGGGACGGATAGTCGGCGCAGTCGACATCTCGCTCCCGCGCCCAAGGGAGCGATCGCTGGAAGACACCCCAGAATTCCTCGCCTGTTCGTCCCGGGTGAGAAGCCTGTTGCTCGAAGGGTCCGCCAATGGCGCGCCCGATCACTGAGCGGCAGGCGGCCGAGCCCCTTGGCCGCGGCGGGGCTGTCCCCAGGTCGAGCGGGCCGGCGCTGCGCCCCTTGGCCTGGTACGTCCTGCCGCCCGCCATCGCCCTGTCCATTGCCGCGGTGGTATGCGAGGCGTGGACCCGCCTGGCGAACGTCCCCACGTACATCTTCCCGGCCCCGAGCGCCGTCGCCGCCGAGCTGGCAGGCAACGCCTGGTACTTCACCGGCCACGGAGCGGTCACGGTAGTCGAAGCCGCTGGCGGATTCCTGCTCGGCTCGGCCGTCGCCGTCGCCCTAGGTGTGGCGATGTCCTACTCGCGGACAGCCGAGCGCACGCTGCTGCCCATAGCCCTGCTCGTCAAGGTCACGCCCGTCGTTGCGGTGGCGCCCCTCTTCGTGATCTGGTTCGGGTTCGGCTCCGGCCCAAAGGTCCTCATAGCCGCCCTCATCACCTTCTTCCCCGTCATGGTCAACACCCTGATCGGCCTCCGGTCGGTCAGCCCGGGTGCTCTCGACTTCCTCCGTTCCCTCGACGCGTCCGACCTGGAAATACTGCTGAAGCTCCGCGCCCCCTCGGCCCTCCCATACCTCTTCGCCGCCTTCCGCATCGCCGTCCCCCTGTCGGTGATCGGCGCGGTGGTCGGGGAGTGGTTCACCGGCGACAGGGGACTCGGCAGCGTGATAATCGTCGCCCACAACAACATCGACATGCCCACGCTCTTCGCCGCCGTCGTCACCCTCGCGATAATCGGTGTTACCCTTACCGCAGTCCTGGCATACGCCGAGCGCAAGGTGCTCTTCTGGCATGAATCGTTCATCACGACATAGAAGGCCGCCCGGGCAGCACTCCGAGACGGGGTGGGCCGCCGTCAGGCGGAAGCCCGCCACCACGCCCATGACCCGGGCCCTCATGGCGCTCGTGCTGGTCGCCCTGTTGGGGGCGGGCATCATGTGCACCGGCGAGCCCGACAAGGTCGTATTCATGGCCGGCTTCCGCGCCCAGGCCAACCTGCCCTTCGTCGCGGCATACGTCGCCCAGGAGAAGGGCTATTTCGAGGACCAGGGCCTCGACGTCGAGATACGTCACGCATCGAGCGGCGAGCACCTGAAGCTGCTCCTGTCCGGCGACGTCGACTTCACCACTGCCGCCGCCACCTCCGTGCTGAAGCGCCGCTCCGACCCGGGCTTGCCCATCGTCGCGTTCGCGCTGTTCGGCCAGCAGGGACAGCAGGCATACGCCGCCATGGGCAATTCTGGAATCAACACGCCCAAGGACTGGGAAGGAAAGACCTTCGGATACAAGATCTCCGTGCCGCCCGACTACCTCGCTATCCTCGAGGCCAACGGCGTAGACCGCTCCACCATCAACGAGGTGAAGGTCGGCTTCGATCCCCGTGTGCTCACCGAGGGCAAGGTCGACGTGCTGGCCGTCTTCAACTCCAACGAGCCCGACACCATCAGGCGGCTCGGCTTCTCGGTAAACACCTGGGAGCCCGAGACCTACGGCGTCCCCAACCTCGGCCTCACCTACATCACGAGCACCGACATAGTGGACGAAAAGCCCGAGGTCGTCAGGCGCTTCCTGAAGGCCACCATGCGCGCAATGCAGGACATCCGTGACGACCCCGACGGCGCAGTCGACATCGTCCTGGAGTACGCCCCCGACGAGAGCAGGGAACACCAGCAGTTCATGCTCCGGACCGAGCTCGACGACTCAATCAGCCCCATCACCGACGAGAACGGCGCGGGCTGGATGACCGAAGACCAGTGGCAGAAGCTCTACGACATGCTCCTCCAGTACGAGGCCATCCCCAACGCCTTCGACTACACCACCGCCTACACCGACCGCTTCCTCCAGGACATCTACCAAAACGGCAACCTCGACTGGCCGTAGGCCCTGGGCCGAAATCCCTCCAGGACGCCCCCTGGTCGTAAAGCTGCCCTACGATATGGACCGGTCGGGCTGATGGACACTCAGCCTTTCACGCCGAAACGATACTCAGCCCTCGTACTCTCTCGAAGTGCCTGCGATTGTTCGTGAGCAAAGTGAGCCTATGACGTACAGCGGTCGAGCCGATCAGCAGATCGAAGTCGTCGAGGCGGTTCCCGGCCGCTCTGAGTCGGCGGCGCTCGTTGGCAAATATCCAGCAAACTTCATCGTCCAGTGGCACGACTTCTTCAATGTCATCGAGGAAGTCCTGGAGTCCCTGGTTCGCTTCCTGCCGGTCTACCGCGGTAGTCATCCCTTCGTAGAGCTCGGCCAGCGATACAATGCACATGCCAATGCCCTGCTGCGAAAGCTCGTTGAAACGCTGAACTATCGGCTGGCGGCCCTGCAAATAGTCGAAGGCCCAATCAGTGTCCACCAGATACCGCATCGGCCGGGTATTCGGCTAGGTTCGGGATCCGGTTCGGCGGGCTTCGTAGAGCGTGCGCTTCAAGTCCTCGCCATCGATGATGCCGCGCCAGGAGCCGGCGGCCGACTTCGTCCGTCTGCTCCCATTGTTCTCCGCCCGGGTGGCCGATACCTTGCCGCTGTCGCGCCCCAGGTCCGTGTATTGGAGGACCCACTGTGCCAGGGGATGGGGTCCGGCGCCGGCTTCCATGGGGTCGGGAAAGCCCGCGGCAGTCCATTCGCGTTTGTCGCCGCGCTCTTCTCGTAGCTCGATCAGCACGCGGGCGGCTTCTTCCCTGGCGCTCTTCCTGTCGGTATGCCAGAACGACACGTCCGGAAAGTGGGCCTCGTCTCTCGCCGGGCCGTCGGGGTGCCAGAACACGACCATCCATCGGACGGTCTTGGGGTATGTCATATTACATCTTCCACGCGCAGGAGAGGTGTTTCCTGTCATGCTATCACATACGAAGCCCCTGGATTGAGCCAAGTGCCGACAGGGGCGGCAAGACGCTGCTGGGCCGCTGGCTGGACTGGACAGCCAATACACTCCCTGAGTCCCCGGCCCGCCGCGTTCTTCGTTGACCCCCGAATGACCGTGTGCTACGCTTCGATTGTGAAATTTGGCGCAATCCCCGGCGCCGCGCCGGGACCCAACCGAGCGTGACCAGCCGCCTTCCCCTCGACAGGACCTTGGTCTACCTGGCGCTGGCGGCCCTGACAGTTGCCATCATCCAGGTGACCCTGGGCGGCGTGGTCAGGGTCACCGGCTCCGGTCTGGGGTGTCCCGACTGGCCCCTGTGCGACGGACGGGTGATCCCCGTGTTCGAGCGTGCCCCACTGATAGAGTTCAGCCATCGAATGGTGGCTTCCGTAGTTGGCCTGTTATCCCTGTCGGTCGCCGTGATAGCGTGGCGCAGGTACAGGGCTGAGCCCTGGATACTCGCGCCCAGCCTGGTAGGCATATCCCTCGTCATCGTCGCGGCCCTGCTCGGCGCGGTCGTAGTCTGGACCGAGCTCGTGTGGTGGGTCAGGCTGATCCACCTGGGACTGGCCCAGGGCGTCGTCGCCTGCATGGCCGTCGTCACCCTGGTCGCATGGAGGGCCGGCGTCGCGGACGAAACGCCCGGGCCCGTCGGCAGCCCCCTCGGGGCCCTTGCCCTCATCTCCGTCGCGGGCGTGTTCCTGATCATCCTCTCAGGCTCCTACATGGTCGGCTACGGCGCAGGCTCCTCCTGCGGAACGTGGCCCCTCTGCCGCGGCAGCTTCCTGCCCGATGGCACGGCGTACCTGGTCCACATGGCCCATCGCTACCTCACGGCGTTGGTCGCGCTTGCGATGTTGGGCGCGGCGTTCGTCGCGTTGAGATCGTATGGGCGCGTACCCGGCCTTGTGCCCGCCGCGTGGCTCATGGTCGCCGCCCTTGCCGGGCAGGTCCTCCTGGGCGCCTGGACCATTTGGGCCGGCTTCACGATGGAGATGCGCGCCGCACACCTGGGCGGCGCAACACTGATGTGGACGGCCGTGGTCGCCTTGGCCACCCTGTACGGCCTGTCGAAGAGTCCGCCCGCGCTCGCCGCAACCCCAAGCGTTCGTTCGCCCGAACCCGCGAGGCAGGCATCGTGATCGCCGGCGCCGCTACTCAGAGGGCCGTGCTGAGGGACTACATTACCCTCACCAAGCCGCGCATAGTCCTTCTGCTCCTCTTCACGGCGCTGGCGGGTATGTTCCTGGCCTCCGGCGGTCCACCCGATGTCGCGCTCGCAATCACCGTTCTGGTCGCCGGAGCCCTCGCGTCAGGCGGCGCAAACGCCCTCAACCACTTCCTCGACAGGGACATCGACGCCCGTATGCGAAGGACGAGCAGCCGCCCGGTAGCCGCACTCAGGATCCAGCCGCGAGAGGCGCTGCTCTTCGGCCTCGCCGCCAACGTCATCGCCTTCATACTGTTCGCTTCGCTGGTGAACGTCCTGAGCGCGGCTCTCGCCCTGGGCTCGACCCTCTTCTACGTCTTCGTGTACACGATGGGCCTGAAGAGGACCACGCCCCACAACATAGTCATAGGTGGCGCTGCCGGAGCCCTGCCACCCGTCATAGGCTGGACGGCGGTGACGGGCAGCATTGGCCTTCCTGCCCTGTACATGTTCGCCATAGTATTCTTCTGGACCCCGCCGCACTTCTGGGCCCTCGCCCTGCTGCTGAAGGACGACTACGCGAAGGTCGGCGTGCCCATGCTCCCGGTCGTGGCGGGCGTCGACGAGACCAAGAAGTCGATCCTCCTCTACGCCGTACTGCTCCTGGCGCTGACGGCCATGTTCTTCGTCACACGCGCCGTGGGCTGGATATACCTCGTCGCATCCCTCGCGCTGGGGCTGGTCTTCATCTACCGCGCCGCCGTCCTGCTGAGACGTCCGGGCATCGAAGGCGCCCTCGGCACCTACCTCTACTCCCTCGCATACCTCGCCCTCCTCTTCACCGCCATAGCCATAGACGCCACACTCGCCTAGCTTACTTGCCGTCATTCCCGCGGAGGCGGGATTCCATCTTCTCCTGTAACCTCGCGCATAGCACGGCTCTCCGGGTAATGGCAATCCTGAGGTGCACTCTCCGGTGCAGACGTCACTCTGCAAGGGCGGACGCGCGTGTTCGTCAGCCCAGGCCCCGGACCGCGTCTGCCAGTATCTCGACCTCTTCCTCGGTGTTGAAGAAGTCGAGCGACGCCCGCAAACACGACGGGTACTTCACGTCGCGTATGACTATGCGACGGGTATCCCACAGGTGGAGCGCGGTCTCCTCCGGGTCCCTCCCGGCGATGGTGAAGGTCACCAGTCCCGACTGGCCCGGCCCGTCCATCGGCGATAGCACCTGCACGTGCGGCATGGCAGCTAGGCGGTCCTTTAGCATCCCCGCCAGCCTCGTCGCGCGCGCCTCTATGGCCGAGATTCCCACCTCCCGCACGAACCGGATTCCCTCGACGAACCCCGCTCGGAGTGGTGCGCTCGAAGTACCCACTATGAACTTGTCGATGTTGTCCGAGTCGGGCTCCACCCCGCCGTCGTGGTCGTACGAAGTCACCCACTTGCCCGACACCCGCACAGGCTCTACGAGAGGGACCATCGACCGGCGGATGTACAGCGCCCCCGTGCCGTCCGGTCCCAGCAGCCATTTCTGCCCCGGCATCGCGTAGAAGTCGCAATCGATGTCCCGCACGTCCAGCGAGACGTGGCCGACCCCCTGTGCCCCGTCGATCAGCATCCAGATTCCGCGCCCCGCCGTGAGCCGCCGTATGCCCTCGACCGGCATCCGCAGCCCCGTCGAGTACTCGATGTGGCTGAAGAACACCATCCGCGTCCGCTCGGTGAGCGCGTCCTCTACCTTGGACACGATCGACTCGTGGGACTCGTCCGGCGCAAACGTCAGGACATTCACCTTCACGCCCCGGAGCCGCTGCGCCTGGTAGGAGGGCAGCAGAATAGACGAATGCTCCAGGTTGCACGTCACGATCTCGTCGCCCTCGCGCCACGGCAGCCCGGTCATGACCGTGTTGATGCCGTCCGTAGTGCTCGAGGTCAGCAGCACCTCGTCCGCCGATGCCCCGATCAACCCTGCAACGGCCTCCCTGGCCTCCAGGTCGATGGCCTCGCCGCTGTCCAGCACCTCGACCGAGGTCGGCCCGTTGTAGCTCTCGTACTCCAGCCGCTGTGAGATCGCCTCCACGACGGACACCGTCGACGGCCCGGCCCACCCCGTGTTGAGATAGGTCATCCGCTGGGTCGTGGGTATCTGCTCTCGGAGCTTCCCTACGTCCATGTGGTCATCCCGGTGGGCTCACTAGGTAGTGTTGACATCCCATGTCATTCCGAGCGCAGCGAGGAATCTAAGGCGGCCCGCCCAACGATCACGTCGTCTTTGTAGCCAGCGTCCCTTAGATTCCTCACTACGCGGAGCCCGTCCTGAGCCTGCCGAAGGGCTCCGTTCGGAATGACAGGAATGGGTAGCCGACGGGCTATGGTTCCGCTCAAATGTCGACACTGCCCAGAGCTAGATTCCTACTGCAGCGGCAGGTAGACGGTCTCCCCGGTCCGGGCGCTCATGTGCACCGCGTCCGTGAACTCCATGTACCGCACCCCGTCCACGAAGTTGGTGTGCGTCACCTCCTCCAGACCCCGGATGGCGTTCACGAACTCCTCCTCGACCCGCCAGTGGCCCTCCTCCTCTGGCGGTATCGGGATCTCGGACATCCCCGCGTCTCCCTTGCGCCCACCGTGCAGCGTGAGCGAGTCTACGTCCAGCCGGATTGTCCCCTCGGTGCCGTAAAAGGTCAGCGTGTCGGGCTGGCCCAGCCCCAGCACTGTGCTCATCCTGATGTGCAGCACCGGGCCGGACTCCAGCTCGCCTATGATCTGCAGGTAGTCGGGCACGGTGATGTACCGCTTCGCCCCGGCATCGTCTGACCTGGACTTCACGTGAACGCGCGTGATGGCCTTTACGCTGCGGGCGGGGCCCACGTAGCGCAACATCTCCTCGTACCAGATGCCCAGCCGCATCATGTTGTTCCCGCTCACGACACGGTCCTCGCGCCAGTGCAGAGGCGTGTGCGGGTCGGGGAAGTCGCCCCCGAGCGAGACCTCCACGGACATGATGTCGCCCATGTACTCGTCGGCGATCAGCTTCTTCAGCGTCTTCTCGACCTTCAACGAGAGTGGGCCCGGCACGATCTGCGTAGTCAGGTCCGGCTTGGCCCTCGACGCGTCCAGCATCGCCCGCGCCTCGACCGAGTTCATCGCCATGCGCGCCTCGCACAGCACGTGCTTGTCGGCCTCCAGCGCCGCCAGGGTCAGGATCTTATGCATGTACGGCCACGTGCCGATACAGATGGCGTTCGTGTCGTCCGCCGCGATCAGGTCCTGCCAGTTGTCGTACACCGTGGGCAGGCCCCACTCGTCCGCGACCCGCTGCCCCGACTCGCGGCTCCGGTTCGCCACGCTCACCAGCTCCACGCCCTCTATCGCCCCCAGCTTGGGAAGATGCTGCAGCTTAGTATTCGCCCCCGCACCCACAAATCCAACTCGTATGTCACTCACAATAGTCCTCCCGAACCAAATGCCTGTTCCTTAGTCTCTGTGACCTCTGTGCTCTCTGTGGTGAATCTCTCAAGGGTAGTGCAGGCGGCCCTGCCGCTCCGTCGGCGTCCTGAACAGGTGGCCGCCCGCCGTCGTCACGTAGAGCGTTGTCAGGTCGTCCCCGCCGAACGTGCAGTTCGTAGGCCGGTCGGCGGGCATGCGGTGCATCTCCAGCACCTCTCCGTCCGGCGCGAACACGTAGATCATCGGCCCGGGCCCGCTCTGCTCGAACCCCGCAGTCGCGACGATGTTGCCTTCCGTGTCCAGCACCATGCCGTCGATGCCCCGGTGGGCGCCGAAGTCGTGCAGCACGGTGTGCTCACCCAGGCTGCCGTCCGCGAGCACCGGGTAGCCGCGAAGCTGCCTGTACTCGTCCTCGCGCCGCCCACTTTGAGCTACATACAGGACATCATGCCCCAGGGAAAAAAGCAGGCCGTTCGGACGCGTGGTGTCGAACGTGGCCCGCGTGATCGACCAGGCCCCGTCGTCGCTCTCGTCCAGCCGGTACACCGAGTCGTGGTTGAGATCCTTGTTGGCGAAGTCCTCGCTCCATGGCCCGGCGGCGCCCTCGTAGTACGGGTCCGTGAACCACACCCGGCCCTCTAGGTCGATGGCCACGTCGTTGGGGATGTTGAGCCGCTTGCCCTCGAACCCGTCGGCCAGCACGGTCGTCGAGCCGTCATCCTCGTACCGCACCATCCGCCTCGCGTCCCCCTCGCAGGCGTACAGCCTCCCATCGGGATCGAGCATCAGCCCGTTGGCGTAGTTGGTGCCGGACCGGAACACGGTGGAAGAAGCCGTCTCAGGGTCGAACCTCAGGATGCGGCTCGTCGGGATATGCGTGAACAGCAGCCCGCTGCCGTCCCATGCCGGCCCCTCCGTCACGCCCCCATAGGGCCCGTCGACCAGCTCGAACTGCCAGGTCATGTCATCCTCCCAGGGCGCCTGTCCTCGACCACCCGCAGCGCCAACCTTCAACCGTCATTCCCGCGCAGGCGGGAATCCATCTTCGCGGCGTTGACGGAAGACCCGCCCATACAGAGCCTGGCGGCCGGATGCGACAGCACGGCGGGCCTGATTGTATCCCGTTACCGACAAACCATGTCAAGCCGCTATAATGACCTGCGAAGCACCTCAACCCGTCGTTCCCGCAGAGGCAGGGCGTGGAACAACCGTCGTTGGCACGAGAATAGCGCCCGGGCCATCCCCGCTCCACATCCCACCATCCGCGCTCCACATGCGTCCATCGCCGTTCCACATGCGTCCATCGCCGTTCCACATCCGTCCATCGCCGTTCCACATCCGTCCATCGCCGCCCCACATCCGTCCATCGCCGCCCCACATCCGTCCATCGCCGCTCCACATCCCACCATCCCGTTCCACATCCCCAACCCCCATCATCCCCCTCTCCCCTCCGTGCCCTCTGTGCCCTCTGTGGTTAAATCCCCCTCTTCCCTCCGCGACCTCCGCGCCCTCTGCGGTTAAATCCCCCCCGGCTCGGCAGCCAAGACAATGAGGTCATGCGGCCGCTTGACGACCACAGAACACCAGTGCTATTATACCTGCATGGAAGGGCTCCAGGACCCAACAGCCCCAGGAACGGCTAAGATAGCAGTGGAACGACATGAAACAATTTGGAACAGAATTCGGCGAAAACCCGGGGTGCAACCGGCCAACCCAAGTCGTTCGCCCTGAGCCTGTCGAAGGGCAGCGCTATCGATCTGGGTGGTCTTGGGAAAGTCAAACGGAATTGGCTCGGCGACACGCGAAGGCTACGGCCCCCCAGGAGGGCAGTCAGTGAAGATCGGCGCGCATGTATCCACCTCGGGAGGACTCGACACCGGCATAGACCGGGCGGGGGACATCGGCGCGGAGGCCGTCCAGTTCTTCGCCTCATCCCCACGCATGTGGCGGTTCAGGTCGCCCAAGGAGGCCGAGGTGCTCGCCTTCCGCGAGAAGTCCGAGTCGACGGGCATCGGCCCCGCCTTCATCCACGCCAGCTACCTTATCAACGTCGGCGGCAGCACCGAGATCGTGGGAAAGTCGGTCGAGACGCTCGTCAGGTCCCTCGAGGTCGCGGCCCAGCTTGGTGTGGTCGGGGTCATCTTCCACGGGGGCTCTCATAAGGGAGCGGGGTTCGACGCCGTCTTCGACCAGGCTATCGACGCCCTCAAGCTGGTGCTGGAGCGCACGCCCGACGAAGCCATGCTAATCATCGAGAACAGCGCGGGCATGGGCTCGCACATCGGCTCGTCCTTCGCAGAAATCGGCCGGATGGTCGAGGCGCTCGACAACGACAGGGTCGGGATCTGCCTTGACACCCAGCACAGCATCGCCGCCGGCTACAACATCATCGAGCCGTCCGGAATCAAAGACGCCCTCGACGAGTTCGACCGCGAAATAGGCCTCGACCGGCTCGTCGTCGTGCACGCCAACGACTCCAAGACCCCCCTCGGCTCCGGCGTCGACCGGCACGAGAACATAGGCGAGGGCAGCCTGGGCGAGGCCGGGTTCGAGACCATCATGCGCCACGATGCCTTCCGCGGCATTCCCTTCATCCTGGAAGTGCCCGGCTTCGGCGAAGACCGCAAGGGCCCCGACAAAGAAAACGTAGACCGCCTCAAGGCCGTCCGCGACAAGGTCGGCCTAACCGAGTAGGCCCTCCCCGTTCTACACTCGGCAGCCGACGTGAGCCTTGGTGCAGAATGTTAGGTTTGGCGCCTCCCTGTGAATGTCCCGAGGCTACACCTCATGAGCAAAGCTAGTCTGGTCTGGGAGGATGCCTAAGTGGAGACTCGCCACGATGTGAATGGGTCCATAGCGCTAGCCAGAACCACTGTCAAGCTTGTGGATGGCCTCACTTGCTCGGCTCAGGTTGTGCTGAGGCTCTCTCCGGTGCCAAGGATTCGCTTTGAACTGTTGGACCCTTCCCCAGAGTTTCAGGCGGCATTGTTTGACGCTACCTTGGAGAATGAATCCATAGCAATTGAACTGCCGTCTGGCGAGAACGTGCAAGTATTGGATGACGGGCGAGGCTTGGTGCCCAAACGCGAGCCAGTGACCGGCCGGGACATGGGAAAACTACTGTATGCTGTTCGCTTCGGCGTCATCAACCTCCCTGACTTCATGAAGCCACGATCGACTGAGTCTCAAACTGACTCCGAAACACCATGGCGTATTGAAGACCTATGGACCATAAACCTGAAGGGTGATCCTTGGCTGGTAGAGATCAGGCCTGTTGACAACCGCGGAGAAGTGCACAAGTCGCTCCGTCGAAAGCGAGGATTCGCCCTGACGCACTGGGGAAGGGTGACGCTAGAGAACGGCAAGCCTTTCTCCAAGGAGTGTGTAGAGCGATTCTTGGAGACACTTAGAGGATTTCTGTCCTTTTGCAGAGGCGTTGCCTGCGGGATGACACTCATTACAGGTCTTGATAGAGCCGGTGAAACCGTATGGGAGAAATGGGGCGTCACGAGAGTCAAGCCGTGGGAGGGACACAGATCGTGTCTGGATGTAAGGAGTGGCGCAAGCCTTGAGGATCTGTTTGTGGGATTCTGGCGTTACGCTCAGGAGTGTCCTAGTGGCTCCAAGACACATCTTGCCCTTGAGTGGTACTTGGAGAGCAACGCACAGGACGCAACCCACACGAGTATCGTCTTGACACAAGCCGCCTTGGAGCGTCTAACCGACCAAACGGTTGGCTCAAGGGCAAAAGGAGAAAACGAAGGCGACTGGATGGCAAGGGCTCTTCGAAAGACTCAGGTGTGTCCTACAGTCCCGATGTCCCTCGCGGAATTGGGGTCATTGACGGAGTCAGAGACCTTTGAGCATGGTCCACACGCTCTCGTCGCGATTCGCAACGACTTGGTCCACACGGAAATGAAGATGCGTATTCTTCCTAATGGAGCCTACATGCAGGCAAGGGAGCTGGGTTTGTGGTACACGGAACTGTTGCTCCTAGATCAATTCGGCCATAACGGGCTGTATTCAAATCGTTTGACCAGGGAATGGGTCGGCGAGGTAGAGACAGTCCCATGGGCCAAGTAGGTTAGGGTGGCCGTTGCTATACTGTACTAAGGACAGACCGACGAGGGCGAGGCCATGAAGGCGTCCATCCGGCTGGGTTCCATAGCAGGCGTAGAGGTAGGCCTCCACTACTCGTGGTTCCTCATCATCGCGCTCCTTTCCTGGAGCCTGTCCGTCAGCTTCCTCCCGGACCGGTACGCCGGATGGGCAACGTCCACATACTGGATCACCGGCATCGCCTCGGCCCTCCTCCTCTTCGTCTCCGTGCTGATTCACGAGATGGCCCACTCACTGGTGGCCCGGGCCAGGGGCTTCCCCGTCAGCGGCATCACCCTCTTCGTGCTGGGCGGCGTGAGCAACCTGAAGGCCGACGCCCGAAAGGCCAGCGACGAGTTCATCATCGCGACGGTGGGGCCGGTGACCAGCTTCGCGCTGGCGGCAGTGCTCTGGCTCGCATGGCTCGTCGTGGGGGACGGCAGGTCTCCCGTAGACGCGATCCTCTTCTACCTCGCCTTCATCAACGCCCTGCTCGGCGCATTCAACATGCTTCCCGCCTTCCCGCTGGACGGCGGACGTGTTCTCAGGTCGGCCATCTGGGCAGTCACGGGCAGCCATACTAAGGCGACCCGCATAGCTAGCCTCGCGGGACAGGTCGTCGGCATCGGGATGATGGTGCTCGGCGTCGTGCAGTTCCTCTGGTGGGACAACCTCATCGGCGGCATCTGGCTGGCGCTCCTGGGCTGGTTCCTCCAGAACGCGGCCGGCCGCACCCAGGCCGAGACCGACATCCAGGCGGGTGTCTTCGGAGTCAAGGTCAAGGACGTGATGGCATCAGACGTCCCTACGATCGACCCCGGAGCCAGCATCCACGACGCCGTATTCGGGTCGCTGCTGCGCAGGGGAGCGAGAGCGCTCCCTGTCTGTGATGGCGGCATGGTCGTCGGCCTGCTCTCGTTGACCGACGTGAAGCGCCTTCCGCGCGAGGAGTGGTCCAGCCGCATCGTGCGATCGGTGATGAGCGCCGCGCCGCTGGTTACCGTAGGGCCCGACCAGGACCTCGCACACGCGATGGACCTGCTTGCTGGCAACGGCATACATCAGCTGCCCGTGATCGAGGATGGTAAGCTGGTGGGCCTGATCAGCAGGTCCCACGTCATGCAGTACCTCTACTCGACCAGGGAGTTGGGAATCTCGCACAGGTAGGGGGCCGTCGGCCTCCAGGGGGGCATAGTGTTCACACCCGTCAGGGTTGCGGCCATCTCGCTCAAGCCCAGGAAGTGGGACAAGGACCACAACGCTGGCAAGCTCGAGCGGTACTTCCGGGAGGCAGCACGCCAGTCCCCCGAGCTCATCCTCGCGACGGAGGGCATGCTCGACGGGTACGGCGTCATGGAGGTGCTGGAGGGCCGCCGCACCGCCGAGGACATGCTCGCGGTCGCCGAGCCCATCGACGGCCCATACATCCAGCGGTTCCGGGCCCTCGCCCGGGAGCTCCGGACCTGCCTCTGCTTCGGCTTCGCCGAGCTGATAGGTGACGACATCTACAACGCCGCCATATTCATCGACGCGGAGGGTGAGATACGCGGCAAGTACCACAAGACCCAGTTCGCTGAGGGCACACACTCGTCCTGCAGCTTCAACCGCATCGGCGCGACCCTGCGGGCTTTCGATACGCCCTTCGGCCGGGCCGGGTTCGTCATCTGCAACGACCGCTGGAACCCGATGATCGTGAGGACGCTGGTCCTCGACGGGGCGCAGCTCATCCTGATCCCGTCCTACGGCTCCAAGTCCCGCGACCAGAACGAGACCGTCCTGGCCCGCGCCCGCGAGAACGGCGTACCCATCGTGGAGGCCAACGTCGGGATGAACCTGGTAATCAGCAAGGGCGAGATCGTCGCCTACGATTGGGGCAACGACCGCATCACAACGTCGACCATCGAGATTCCCGCTGCCCCCTCCACACCACTGGCCCGCGAGTACGAGCGCCAGTACCTCGACCTCCAGGGCCCCGAAATGGCAAGACGCTACCAGAAGACCCTAGACCGCATAGCTGCCCAGCGTTAGGGTTCAGCCAACCGCTGTCGAAGGGCAGTGCTCCGTAGCCCGGTCGGAATGAGACCCCATCCGTCTCAGCAATTGCTGTCCGAATGTCGTACCCTATGGCTCCGCAATCCTCCGGTGCGAGGCAAGGAAATGAAACTCGAGACCACGGTTACGCCGGCAGCCACCATGCCTAACGGACTCCAGGGCACGGACGACGGCCTGTGGGTATGCGACCAGGCTACGGACGACCTGTACCTGCTCGACGACGATCTGCAGATCGTCAGGACGGTCCGCTCCACGGCTGAGAACTCCTCAGGGCTCACTGTCGGGGACGGCTCGTTCTGGATCGGCTCCAACGGCGCGTCCCAGGCCCGCTACGCGAGGCCCGGCGATACGGGGTTCTCCGGCGTCGTTAGGTGCAACTACGAGACCGGCGAGGAGATCGCGCGCTTTCCCACGCCTGACGGCGGCGGCATCCACGGGGTCGAGTGGGTGGACGGCCTGCTCTGGATCACGGCGTTCAGCCCCAAGGCCCTCGTCCTGATGGACCCATCCGACTGGAGCGTGCTGAGGAAGGTCGAGGTCCCCCACGAGCGACTGCACGGTCTCGCCTGGGTCGGCGACGGAATCTGGTGCGCCCACACCTCCGACAAGTTCATCATCAAGTACCACACGGAAACGGGTGAGGAGCTGGACAGGATCACGTACGGAGAGGACGACCCTGCTCCCCACGGCTTCACCATCTGGAACGGCAGCCTCTGGAGCTGCGACGCGAACTGGCCCAGCCCCGTACACCCGGACGGCCCAAGCATCAGCAAGATAGTCCGCTAAGCTCTCTGCGATACCCCCTCTCCCTCGACGGGAGAGGGCTGGGGTGAAGGTGAGGCTCCCGGCACCTCAGCGGCAGCCTTCGAGAAAGTCCTCCAGCACCCTGATGAACCCCGGCGGGTTGTCCCCGGGCACCAGGTGGCCAGCGTCCTCGACCACCGCGAGGGACCCGTGCCGCAGACGTCCCACCGTCTCTTCCGCAATCTCCTGGGTCAGCACCTTGCTGAACGCGCCGCGCACCACGAGGGTAGGGCACTCGATCCTCTCGATGTAGTCCCATTGCCGCTCGGTGAACCCGGGGTCGGGCAGGGGCCGCGACGGCGAACGCAGCACCTTGTCGTACTTCCACGTCCATCTGCCGCTGGGCAGCTGCTTCAGGTTGTGGGCCAGGCTCCCCCTGATCTGCGTCCGGGAGCGGCGGGGGTTGTAGCCCTTTACGCGGTCCACGAACTCTTCGAACGTGTCCAGCTCGTCCACACGCTCTATGAACGTGCGGATCGCGCTCGCGCCCGACCGCCCGGACACCGGCGCGATGTCCACTATCACCAGCGCTCTCACCAGTTCGGGGCGCAGGGCGGCGAACGAGAACGCGTTCCTCCCGCCCATGGACAGGCCCACCAGCACCACGTCGCGCAACTCCATCGCCTCGACGAAAGACGTGATGTCGCCAAGGTGCGCGTCCAGCGAGTAGTCGCCGTCACGGGCCCAGCCGCTGTCCCCGTGCCCGCGCTGGTCGAGGGCCAGGACGCGGTTGCGGTCGCTCAGGGCAAGGGCGGAGAAGTCCCACGTGTGGGCGGACTGGGCCATGCCGTGGAGCATGAGGATGGGCGGCGCATCGGGGTTGCCCCAGTCAAGGTAGTGGAAGTCCATGCCGCCCAGCCCAATGACCCCGTCGGATGGGGAGGCCTCGCGTGCGAACTCCACGCCGGCGGCCCGCGCAGCCTCATACAGGGATGCTCCCCCTGTCGGATCTTCCGACGTCAAATGGCCCGGCCACTCAGATTGGGCATGTGTAAAGTCTATGGCTGCCCCCAGGGCCGGTCAAGTACAGATTGACACCCAGCCAAGCTGCCCGTAGGCTGATTGAGGTCATCGGAGGGTGTCGTAGGGGCGGGTTTCAAACCCGCCCTCCCGTGGCCGAGACGTAGTAGCTGCCCCGCTATCTTCTGATGCCGAAACGGAGGTTGCATTGAGTACGACGAGTGCCGACGAGGGAGTGCATACCGTACTGGACCTGTTCGGGACGATCGTAGGGGCCGAGGGCGGGTCGCTGGAGCTGGTGGACCTGACCGACGGACGGCTGACCGTCAGGTACAACGAGGGGACCAATGAGGAGTGCCCCGAATGCGTGCCAAGCCACGAGATGGTGCAGCAGATGATGGAGTCGTCTCTGAAGATCCATGCCCCCAGCGTCACCGAGCTAGACCTGCTCTAGCGTCCGTCCAATGGACGGTGTGTTGTCATCGAGGACTGGCCTTGACGGGACCGCAGACCCCTTAAACTCCTCCCTGTGGTCGGCATGACACGTTGCGGCACGCTATTCCTGGTCTCCTTCGGCGGGATTGGGGGTTCTGTGCCAAACCGCTGTGCTCTCGCCTAGTGCCCTCCTGTCACGGGAGCAGGCTGAAGTTGGTGCCAACCTTTCCGCGACGAATTTCGTTGTACATGTAGGAGGGGCCAAAGATGCAGCAATCGTGCCCACAGGAAAGGAACAGGCAATGACAGGAACCATGAAGCTCGTGGCGTTGCTAGGAATGGCCGCGTTCATCGTAGTAGGGGTCGCATGCAGCAACGGCGAGGCTGCGACGAACGAGGTGGTGCAGACCCAGGCGCCGGCGGTGGAGGCCCAGGCGGCTCAGCCGTCCCCGCAACAGCCCGCTACTCAAACTTCCGCTCAGACTGCTGCCCAGACGCCCACGCAGGCAGCTTCGACCCAGCCGGCTGCGGCTTCGGTTCCCATTCAGCCCCAGACTGCGGCCCCGCCCGCGTCCGCCAACGTGGACGTTCCTAGGCCCGACGGCGGGATCTGGGTAACCGGCCACGCTAGCGTAAGCGTGGACCCGGACCTCGTGCTTCTGAACGTAGGCGTGGAGGCGACCGCCGAAACGGTTGCCGAGGCGCGCTCGGAGGCCGCCGGGGCGATGGACGCCATTGTGGCGGCGGTCAAGGCCAACGGGCTCGAGGACAAGGATGTCCAGACCCTGTCATTCAACATATGGCCCCAGTACGAGTACCCGGAGGTGGAGGAGAACGGCAGGCGTGTCAGGAAGCAGACCCTCGTGGGCTACACCATCAACAACACGGCCAGGATCAAGATTAGGGACGTGGACTCCGTCGGGACCATCATCGACGACGTGGCCGAGGCCGGCGGCGACTACACCAGGATCAACGGCATCCAGTTCAGCATCG
Organism: Dehalococcoidia bacterium; assembly: GCA_965204975.1. Classification (GTDB taxonomy): domain Bacteria; phylum Chloroflexota; class Dehalococcoidia; order Lucifugimonadales; family CAJWER01. The sequence continues at coordinate 1,078,205 of OZ242024.1, read as the reverse complement.
AAGACCCCACGACCCACATGTCGGACCTCCGTGAGCAGGCCGTTGAGGACGCAGTTGCCAAGGCCGAGCACTTCGCCACCCTCACCGAAGTTGCCGTCGGCGACCTGCTCTTCATCAGCGAGGTTGGCAGGGGAGTGGACGTACGCGACTTCGTCCAGCAGGAGTCCCGGGTGATGATGGCCGCGGCGGCTGCGCCCGCCACATCCATCAGCGGCGGCGAGCTGGAGCTCAGCCTCAGCGTCCAGGCGGTGTTCGCCATCGAGTAGGACCTCCGACCCATTCCATAGTCCAGCAGATGGACGGCCTCGTGCCCACAACACGGGGCCGTTCCTGTGTTTGTCCAAGGGGAGACACGGAAGATGGGAAATGTGTCAGCATGAGGCACACTTTCCCATCCCTCACAGCGCCTTGGACCGGCTCGGAATGAGCGTGTGCGGCTGAAGCTGAATCGTTGCTCAGTAGTAACCTCGCTGCTAGAATCTCGCGACAGTAGAGCGTACCTCCGGAGGCCACATGGTCCTCAGCGACCGCACCATAAGGGAAGAGATCGACGCCGGGCGCATAGTCGTATCGCCCCTGGGCGAGGCGTGCATCCAGCCGGCCAGCGTGGACGTGCACCTCGACGACAGCATTCTCGTTTTCAGGAACTCGCGTCGTCCATACATAGACGTACGGCAGGCACAGGACGGCGACGGCCTGACTGAGATGGTCGAGATAGACGGCGAGACCCCGTTCATGCTCCACCCCGGCGAGTTCGTGCTAGGCAGTACCGTGGAGAACATCGAGCTGCCTGAAGACCTGGTCGCGAGGCTGGAGGGAAAGAGCTCTCTGGGCCGCATCGGACTGCTGATCCACTCGACGGCCGGGTACGTCGATCCCGGGTGGAAGGGCCATCTCACCCTGGAGCTGAGCAACGTGTCGAACCTGCCCGTGACGCTCTACGCGGGCATGAAGATCGGGCAGATTTCCTTCCTGCGCCTGACCACCCCGGCCGAGAACCTCTACGGGTCCTCCGCTCTGGGCAGCAAGTACCAGGGCCAGACTGTTCCCACCCCCAGCCGCATCCACCGGGACTTCACGGACGGGCGCGCCCAGGTCTGACCACATGGGCTATATGTCACACGCCCTCGAGCTTGCAAGGCGCGCCGAGGGCCGAGTCAGTCCCAACCCGCCCGTGGGGGCGGTGCTGGTCAAGGACGGCGAGATTATCGGCAGGGGGTGCACCCAGCCGCCTGGACAGAGCCATGCGGAGGTAGTCGCGCTCCGCGAGGCCGGAGATGCCGCCCGCGGCTCGGTCCTATACACGACGCTGGAGCCATGCAGTCACCACGGGCGCACCCCACCCTGCACCGACGCTATCATCGAGGCGGGGGTGGCAGAAGTCCATGCAGCCGTGCTGGACCCCAACCCGAACGTGCGGGGAGGCGGAATGACGATCCTGGCCGGCGCAGGGCTGGGTACCAGGCTAGGGGAGGGAGAGGCGAAGGCCCGTCGGCAGCTCGAGGCATATGTCAAGTACGTGACTACCGGCACGCCTTTCGTTACGGCGAAGTTCGCGATGAGCCTGGACGGCAAGATTGCCACGAGAACCGGAGACTCGAAGTGGATTTCGGGCGAGAAGGCGCGCGGAGCGGTGCACCGCCTCAGGGCCGGGTCTGACGCCGTCATGGTCGGAATCGGCACGGTGTTGGCCGACGATCCCCAGCTGACCGCGCGGGACAAGCGTGGTCAGCCGCTGGACAGGCAGCCGCTCAGGGTCGTGGTGGACACTCGGGGCCGCATGTACCCGGGCGCCCGGATTCTGGGCGAGCCCGGCCGGACCCTTGTTGCGGGAGGCGACATCGACGAGGGGCCGGACGGGGCGCTGCGAAGTGCGGGGGCGGAGGTCGTGGCGCTACCTGGGGAAGGCGGTTCTGTCGATCTCGCAAGGCTGATGAGCTTCCTGGCCTCCGAGCACGGCGTAACGTCGCTGCTCGTGGAGGGCGGGGCAACCCTACTGGGCTCGCTGTTCGATCTCGGGCTGGTCGACAAGGTGGTAGCATTCGTTTCGCCAGTCATCATTGGAGGGGAGGCCGCACCCACGCCTGTGGCCGGAGCCGGGTTCGAGAGAATGGCCGACACGCTGAGACTGGAGCGGGTGCGCTGGGAGAAGTACGGGCGCGACATGGCGATAACGGGTTACTGCTGAGCATGTTCACTGGTATTGTCGAGGAGATCGGCGCCGTTGCGGAGGTCAGGCCGGACGGTCTTGCAATTCGAGCTTCCACCGTGCTCGAAGGCCTGGAATTAGGCGACAGCGTGTCGGTAAACGGCGCGTGCCTCACGGCTACCGAGCTTGGTTCCGGGTCCTTCTCCGTGGACGTTGTGCCGGAGACGCTGCTCCGCACCAACCTGGGGTCGCTGTCGGAGGGCAGCCCCGTCAACCTCGAGCGCGGCGTGAGGGCCGGCGGCCGCCTCGACGGCCACATAGTGCAGGGCCACGTGGACGGCACCGGAAGGATCGAGTCGATTCGAGAAGACGGCGATGCCGTCATGGTCTCCATCCAAGCGGCCCCGGCTGTCATGCGCTATGTGGTGGAGAAGGGATTCATCGCCGTGGACGGCATCAGTCTGACGGTTGTGGGGTGTGACGAGGAGCGGTTCTCTGTTACGATTATTCCCCACACGTGGAAGCACACGATCATGGGCTCACGGGAGTGCTGTGACCAAGTGAACCTGGAAGTCGACATCCTCGCCAAGTACGTCGAGCGGCTGGTTCGCTCCGAGTCCTAGAGGTGGAGAAACACCCCGGATGCCTCACATAACGATCGAGCAGGCTATCGAGGAGGTCAAGGCGGGCCGCCACCTGATCATCGTCGACGACGAGGACAGGGAGAACGAGGGCGACCTCGTCATCGCGGCCGAGAAAGCCACGCCCGAGGCCGTCAACTTCATGGTCACCCACGGCCGCGGGCTCGTGTGCGTCCCTATGACTACGGCCCGCCTCAGGGAGCTCCAGCTTCCCATGATGGTGCAGGACAACACCTCGCGCCTCACGACAGCGTTCACCGTGTCCGTGGACGTGCTGGAGGGGACTACTACCGGCATCTCGGTCCATGACCGCGCCGCTACGATCAGGGCGCTATTGGATCCCGCTACCCAGCCTGAGGACCTGGGCCGTCCCGGTCATATCTTCCCTCTCCGCTATGCGGACGGGGGCGTCCTCGTGCGGGCCGGGCATACGGAGGCTTCGGTAGACCTGGCGAAGATGGCGGGGCTGTATCCCGCCGGGGTGCTCTGTGAGGTCCTGGCGGAAGACGGTTCCAAGGCGCGGATGGACCAGCTCGAGGAGTTGTCGGAGCGCTACGGCATCGGCATTATCAGCATCGCGGCGATCATCAGTTACAGGAGGGACCACGAGAAACTCATCGAGCGAGTGGCCGAGGCGCGCATACCGACCGACAACGGGGTTTGGGAGGCCATATCGTATCGCAGCCTGGTGGACAAGGACGAGCATGTCGCGTTCGTAATGGGCGACATCACGGCTGAGAACCCGACCCTGGTCAGGGTGCACAGCGAGTGCCTAACCAGCGACGTGTTCGGCAGCATCAGGTGCGACTGCGGCGAGCAGGTCGAGCTGGCACAAAAGGCTATATCCGAAGAAGGCAAGGGCGTCTTCCTGTATATGCGGCAGGAGGGTCGCGGGCTCGGCATCCACAACAAGCTGAAGGCTTACCACCTGCAGGACGACGGCCTCGACACGGTGGATGCGAACGTGAGCATGGGTTTCGCGCCCGACATACGCCACTACGGAATAGGCGCGCAGATCCTGGAGGACCTGGGCGTGGGGAAGATGAAGATTCTCACGAACAATCCCCGTAAGCTGGCGGGAATGGACGGCTATGGGTCCCTGGAAGTCGTCGAGCGCGTGCCCATAGTGGTCAAGGCCAATGAGGAGAACATCCGCTACCTGCAGACCAAGCGGGAGCGGATGGGGCACCTCCTGGACGATTCTCAATACGGAGCCGCAGGCCGCTAGATGCGCGAGCTGAGGGGAACGCACGACGGACACGGTCTGCGGATCGGCATCGTTGCAGCCAAGTTCAACGAAGTCATAACAGCCAGGCTTCTCAGGGGAGCGTTGACCGCGCTCTACGACCACTCCGTCAGCTTGAGCGACATCGACGTGGCCCGGGTGCCAGGCTCCTTCGAAGTCCCGGCGGTGGCAACGGCCATGGCCAAGTCGGGCAACTACGACGCGATCATCTGCCTCGGGGCCATCATCCGGGGCGAGACGGACCACTACACTCATATCGCCGGCGAAGCTGCGCGCGGCGTTGCCAACGCCTCGACCGAGACCGGAGTGCCCGTCATCTTCGGCATCCTGACTACGAATACGGTCGAACAGGCTCTGGACAGGTCGGGCGGCCAGGACGGCGAAACCGTCAAGGAGCATCTGTACCAGAGGAAGTCAGGGCCGGGCGGAAGCATTCTGAAGGGGAACGTCGGCTACAGCGCCGGGCTGGATGCCATAGAGATGGCGAACCTCATGGGCCAAATCGAGTCCAAGCAGTAGGACCGGCGTCCCAGGTCCAGCTCCCGATCCCTTGGCCTTCCCCCTAGCCTAGCCTTCACCCTCCTACAAGCCGCGAGGACCACTTTGCTGGGGCTTTGGCTTTGTCCTCACGGCCACGTCGGGCTGCTGAGGTTAGTGCAACGACATCATGGTCCACGTACTCTCTGATCAACTCGTTAGCCTGCCCAATGGCTTGGTCCAGGGTGTTGCGGGCGGCTTCCGGTTGGGCATGGCCGACTTGAAACCCCAGCCACTGCTCCCCCTGATCCCGGTCATCCCGTACTATCAACTGGACATCCTTCCAGTCCTGGGCCAGCTGCCGTAATCGATGCAGCATCCGGTCCCACTGGCTGGGATTGGTCACCAGACACAGGACGTAAGCCGTTCCACCAGTGGTCTCCCACCAGTCTGGCAACTCAGGGTGACCTTCACAGGAGGAGAGGGTCTCTACCACGTCGGTCTGGTTTAGTGTCCACACCAACTCCCTGATCCCTGGTTCCAACTTCTCGTAGTCCAGGAACCAGGGGTGCATCGCCTGGGCATCAGCGAAAGTCGGACGGAGTACCGCTCGCTTGAACCACCACATACTGCCTCCTCAGGAGCCCTCCACCTCAGGCACTTGCAAGGCATCGTACTGTTGCTTGCTAACGAATCTAAATAGCTTGGTGCCGTCTTCTTCCCCAGTGACGGCATAGGTACTCTTGCCGCTCTTCTGCACCAGGGTACGTTTCCTGAGGCGGCTCTCCGGCAAGTCCACCTTTTGCCTGGTCTTTACGTTGTAGAACTCCATGCTTCACCTCCGTGTATCGATATTCAAGCTCTGATTCGGCAATGGATTCCTAGTGTTTCTGGTTGTTGATACGCCATCTCATAAATTGCGGCTAGTCGCTGACTCGTTTAACAGTAGGGAATCCCTCGGTGAATAGAGGACTCTCAGGCGACGGCTCTTCGCCTGAATGCGACTGCAATTACGAATATCCCGCTTGCGACCAGGGTCATGGCAGGACCGGCGGGCAAATTGAAGTAGTAGGAGATGTAGAGTCCTGTCACGGCGGCCGCGGTCCCCAGTGCCGCGGCCACCACCATCACCGTGACAAAGCGCCTGACCAACAGGTACGCCGCAGCGGCAGGCGTTACCAGCATCGCCATGACTAGAATTACACCCGCCGCCTGAATCCCCATCACTATGACGAGGGCAAGTATGACGAGGAACAGGTAGTCGACAATGCTGGTACGCCTGCCGAGAACCTGCGACCCCACGGGATCGAAGCTCGCAAACAACAGCCAGTGGTGAAGGGCGAACAGCCCCAGGATAACCGTAACAGTGATCCCAAGGGACACATAGATGCCGGTCGGAGATATGGCGAGTATCTGTCCTAAGAGCAGGTCTTCCATGTCCACCCTGATGTTTGTTGCCCTTGCCAGCATCACAAGCCCCAGGGCAAACGTGGCCGCAAAAAGAATGCCTATGGAGGTATCCGCGCTGAGGCCAGCACGCCGGCTAACAGTCCTGACCAGCACGGCAACTGTGACCCCGGTTGGGACGGCGGCTATGACCGGGTTGAAGCCGACTATGAACGCGAACACCATTCCCGGCAGCACGGCGTGGGCGAGAGCGTCCCCCATGAAGGCGAGGTTCCTGGTGACGACGTACGCGCCAACCAGAGGACACATCACGCCCACAAGCACCGAGCCGATCAGGGCTCTCACCATGAAGCCGTACTCGAGGGGGGTGACTATGAATTCTATCAAGTCGTCCCGTTTATCGCTCCCGTTCCGCCGCGAGGCGCAGACCGTGGGCGCCGTACAGCTGCTCCATGACCTGGGACGTGAAAACCTGGTCGGGAGGGCCGCAGGCGCACACGTTGCGGTTCAGGCACAACACCTGGTCGAAGCGACCGGACAGGTTGGTCAGGTCGTGGGTAGCCAACAGGACGATGCGCCCTTCATCCCTCAGGGTCTGAAGGACCTCGACGAGGCCTTCCTGTGCGCCCGCGTCGACCCCGCTAAAGGCCTCGTCCAACAGAAGCACGCTTGCCTCCTGGGCCAGCGCCCTAGCTACGAATACCCTTTGCCTCTGCCCTCCCGAGAGCTCAGTCATCAGAGTAGAGCGATGGTCCCACAGGCCCACACGCCCCAGGCAGGCTTTGACAAGCTCACGATCTCTCTTCCCTGGCCGCCGGAACCATCCCAGCCTACAGCACCGGCCCATCATCACAACGTCCATCACGGTCACGGGAAAGCGCCAGTTGACGCTCTCCCGCTGAGGCACGTACGCCAACGCTCCACGTCCCTGGTCCACACTGTGAAGGGTCACCTTCCCCTGGCGGACCGGGAGGAGCCCGGCAATAGCATTGAACAATGTGCTCTTGCCGGCTCCATTCGGTCCTACAACGCCCATCAGCGTACCCGCTTCCACCTCGAAAGTGACGCTACTCAGCGCCATGTGCCCACCGAGCTCGACTGTCACGTCCTGAAGCGACATGCTAGCCCGGTGGGGGTTTGGGGCGGTGGTCACTTCAACGCCTCAACAATGGTCATGACGTTTGCTCGCACCATGGTCAGGTACGTGTCGGCGCCGCTGCCCGGCGCCCCAAGGGAACCGGAATAGAGCCGGAACAGATTCGCGCCGGTCTCCCTTGCCACGGCTTGCGCCAGCCTCTCGCTGACTGTCGTCTCGCCAAACAGTGCCGGTACGTTGCGTTCCCGCACCACTTCGACCAGCTCCGCGATGTGCTCCGCGGAGGGCTCCACGTGGGTTGCCAACGACGGTATTACCAGACCAACTATCTCGAACCCATAGGTCTGCGCAAAGTAGGTGAAGGCGTCGTGCGACGTAACCAGCAGCCTGCGCTCCGGCGCTATCGTACTGACCTGCTCCTGGGTCCAGACGTGAAGCTCGTCAAGCTCTTTCCCGTACTCCGCAGCGTTCTGGTAGTAGATGCTCGCGCTGCCGGGGTCTACAGCCGAAAGCCGGGCGGCTATCTCATTGACTGCGAGCTTCACCCGAGCCGGCTCGAACCAGAAGTGAGGATCGTGAGCACCGTGGTCGTGGCCGTGGTCGTCATTGCCATGGTCGTCGTGGTCGTCGTGCCCCGCCTCGGGCGCACCGCCCGCGTCGGCGACTCCGACGAACGCCAGGCTCGACGGCGCGCCGCCGACGTGCCATTCCTCTTCGATCTCCATGTGTTCGAGATGGACGCCAAGGACATGACCGCTATTCGGGTCGGCGACGTAGAGCCACTCGCCAATGACGATCATTGCGGGCCGACCGGCCTCGCCCGGCTCGACCAGATCCACCTCCGCGATCAGGTCGCCGTCATGGGCGTCCAGCGCGTGCAGCACCCCGTCGGCGCCGAGAACGTACAACAGCTCGCCATCGCTGGAGAACTTCGTGGAAACGCTCGGCTCGCTGAACACCTGGCGCATTTCGCCGTGGTCCACGTCGATCAGCCAAATGCCATCGTCAGCGAAACCCTGATCGTCGCGGTAGGAGGCCCTGCCGAAGAAGTGCTCGACGTGGTCGTGACCGTACAGCGACCCGATCCGGGAGTCTTCGCGCATCTCCTCCGGATTGGCGATGAAGTCGTGCTCGTAATGGTCGTCATGAGCGTGGATGTAGAGCACGCCGCCGGTGCATCCGAGGGCCACGCCATGCTCATTATGGGCATCACCGTGCTGGCCCGGGCATGAGCGATTGCTGGCGTCGTAGACGACCTGACCGCTGAAGTCGAGGACTTCCGCGCCAACAGGCAGGCTACTGTCGGAGCTCTCGGGGTAATCGGGATTCTTCGTGGTAACGACGACGTGCTCGTCCGAGATAACGATCGCCGCGCCGTGCTGCGGCCCGGCCTCGAGCACGACCGGCTCATAGCCGCCGCTCGAGCTCGCCAGGTCCGCCTCGTTAATCAAGAAAGCGTGACCATGGGCGTCGGCGAAGATCGCGGTCCAGCCGTGACTGTTGACGTAGTGGACCGGCCGCTCATCCGCGATCTCCAACGCATGGCGGGAGACGGGCTGCGTGACGAGGTCGTGGTGATCGTCGTGCTCGACAAGGAAGACACCGCCGTCAAAGACGTGGACCCGGTCGTCATCGTCTTCCGGCCCGCGGGCGAGGACGATGGCGAAGCGATGGGTGGGGCTGGGGTATACCGTCGCGCGGGGCGCGGCGACATCGAACAGTCCGTTGTCAACGTGATCGGTCGACAGGTCGATGACGGAGAGGTGCGCTTCCATCGCATCCGCAACGATCAGGCGCCCAATGCCCACCTCGTCATGGTGTTCCTCGCCTTCATCCATGTGTTCGTCGTGTTCATCCTCGTGTTCGTCGTCTTCATCCTCGTGTTCGTCGTCTTCATCCATGTGCTCGTCGTGATCGTCATGCATATCGACCATGGCGAACTCGATAGGATCGACGCTGTCACCGAGCGCGATTACCTTGGACTCATCTGCGCTGGCGTTGTGTATCAGGTCCTCCAGCCAATCGGCCTCCAGGCCGAGACCGACAGTCAGCACGAGATCCGCATCCGCTACCCTGGCAACGTCGCGAGGTCCCGGCAGGAACGAGTGCGGGTCGCCACCCGGTGGCAGAAGGCCAAAGACCTCCACCCTGTCTCCACCTACCACCCGGGCCCAGTCAGCCACAAAGTTGGTGGACGTCACCACCTGGACCGGGGGGCCGGAGGGCATTGGGAGCTCCCCAACAGCCGCCGCAGCCGCCTGGGCCGCCGCCGCAGCCGTCTGGGCCGCCGAAGCTGCCGCAGCCGCTTGGGCCGCGTCTGCCGCCGCGTTCTCGATCGCCTGGTTAGTGGCGACGAGAGACGCGTTGACGATACTCGTCACCTGGTCCGCGGTAAGCTGGTCGCCTACCGCGTCCTCGACGGCCTTGGCAACCAGGTCCTCTACGTCTCCGCGCGTGAGCGAGCCGGAGAGCCCGGCAGTCACCTGTGCTTGGATGATACTGCTGATCTCATCTGCGCTGACGCCTTCAGGCACAGCGTCGGCAACCGCGGAGTTGACGAGGCTGCTGAGCTGATTGACGTCGATCTCCGGCGCGGGCAGTGCCCGCACGGCCTGGTCGACGATAGCCTTCACGTCCTCTGCGGAGAGCTGCCCCGCGGTCGACTGGCCCACGATGGACTCGACGTCCGCACGCGTCAGACCCGCGGGCTGCGCCGCGATGGCCGCCGTGACTGATTCCGCGACGAGCTCCTGTATCTCAGCCGCGCTTGCGCCCTGGGGCCGTGCGGCTATTGCAGCCTCAACAGACTGCTGGATACTTGCGGCGCTGGCGCTCTGCGCGCTCTCGACTGCGTCCTGGATCAGCTTGGCCGTGTCGACCGCTGGGGCCGGCTCCGGCGTATCGCTTCCGCAGGCAATAGCGAGGACCAAAGCCGCAATCGCCGCGACTATGGCCACTGATCTCCACTTCAATAGACTATGTCCCATTTTCTCCTCTGCCTCCTGTTGCTGTTTGAAGTATGTTTTGCGATTGCGTATCATCGTCATTCCAAGTTCTCTCCTTCTTACTTGACTAGTGTTTGGATCCGAGAGAAACGTACCGATGCGCCATTTAGGGATAATAGGTATCAATAGGGCACCTGCGACGCTGGTAGCTGATCTGGTTGGGACTACGCTCCCTACTTACCTCCCTCGGCGGGGCAAGGTTCGCAGGTCACGTACAACTCGATGCGGTGGTCGACGAGCTCTCCTGGAATGTCTGAGCTAATGGCCCTGAGAGACCGATCGATTGTAGTCGCCTTAAACTCCCGCACTGCACCGCACTGGACGCAGACTGAGTGGTGATGACGATCACCAACGCGGGCGAGGCTGTATACGTGGGCTCCGTCCATCATGGAGAGCTTGCAGACCACCCCCGCTTCGAGGAAGAGTTTGATGGTCCTGAATACCGTTGCTCTCCCGACCGAAGGCAGCTCTTGAATGAGCGCCTCCGTTGTAAACCCTTCATGCTTCTGCTCCAGGAGCCTGGCTATCGCCTTCCTGGGCTCAGTGGCCCTATAGCCTCGGTTCTCCAGCACCGCCATCAGGTTTGGTGTCTGGAATCTCAGTTCCTTTAGTTGAGATGGCATATCACTGCATGACCTTCCTGCGGTCGACAAGGCTTCTCAACCAGCGAGACATTATATCAATACGGAACCACTTGTCAACAGCCAACAGATCTTCCCCAACGTCCCGCCTCGAGGGTTCCGCTACCCCCTGTATGCCGCAGCAAGCCAACCGGACCGGCTCATCTTCAAGGCAGCGTGGCTAGTTGGCCGCTTGACCCGAAACGAAAAAACCGTTACGATTCTGGCATGAATAAGGCAAAGCAGGTAATAGATCGTTTCGGCGGACAGTCGGCATTGGCGACCCTGTTGGGCAAGCGACAGAGCACCGTGCAACACTGGGCGAGGACGGGGAGGATACCCTCGCAGTGGCACGAGCAGCTGCTCGATCTTGCCAGGGAGAAGGGCATAGCACTGGAGCCCAAGGACTTCGTGTCGGCGGGCAGCCCTGAGGTGGCCCCGGCCGATGGGAAGCTGGGAGTACTGCTGGTCGGATTGGGCGCCGTATCGTCGACGTTCATCGCGGGAGTCGAGCACATCCGGAAGGGAACCGGGCAGCCCATAGGCTCGGTCAGCCAGATGGCTACGATACGGCTCGGAAAGCGGCCCGATAAGCGTGCGCCCTTCATACGCGACTTCGTGCCACTGGCTAGTCTGGACGACCTGGTGTTCGGGGCGTGGGACCCCATACCCGACGACGCTTACGAGGCTTCGATCAAGAGCGGCGTGCTCGACCGGTACGACGAGCTGGAGCCCGTGTCCGAATTCCTGAGGTCGGTCCGGCCCATGCCGGCGGTGTTCGACACGGAGTACGTCAAGCGTATCGACGGAACTAACACCCGAACAAGTACCTCAAAGTTCGCCGCCGTAGAGTCCCTGCGCGAGGACATACGGCGTTTCAAGACTGACAACGGCTGCGACCGGCTGGTGATGGTCTGGTGCGCTTCGACCGAAAAATTCATTGAAGAGACGGAGGTCCACAGGGACCTGGAGAGCTTCATCGGCGGTCTTTACGACAGCGATGAGAACATCGCCCCTTCGATGGTCTACGCCTACGCCGCTCTGCTGGAGGGCGTCCCGTTCATCAACGGCGCTCCCAATCTCTCGGCGGACATACCGGCGCTCGAGAAGCTCGCCAGCGATGAAGGAGTACCCATCTGCGGCAAGGACTTCAAGACTGGCCAGACGCTCGTAAAGACGGTGATTGGGCCCATGCTCAAGGCGAGAATGCTGGGCATGGACGGCTGGTTCTCCACAAACATACTTGGGAACCGGGACGGGGAGGTGCTGGACGAGCCCCAGAACTTCAAGACCAAGGAGGAGTCCAAGCTCGGTGTGCTGGAGTACATTCTCCAGCCGGAGGTCTACCCGGAGCTGTACTCGGACGCGTACCACAAGGTCCGCATCAACTACTATCCGCCCCGGGGGGACAACAAGGAGGGCTGGGACAACATCGATCTCTTCGGATGGCTGGGCCGGCGAATGCAGCTGAAGGTCAACTTCCTGTGCTCGGACTCGGTCCTGGCCGCGCCCCTGGTGCTCGACCTGGTCCTGTTCATGGACCTGGCACAGCGCGCCGGCCTGGGAGGCATCCAGGAGTGGCTGTCGTTCTACTTCAAGAGCCCGCAGCACGCGGAGACGGTATACCCGGAGCACGACCTGTTTATCCAGCAGACCAAGCTGAAGAACACGCTGCGGTGGATGATGGGTGAGGACCAGATTACCCACCTGGGGATGGAGTACTACCGGGAGTAACGCCGGGGGCTTGGTGGACCCAGACTCTCTGGTGTGACGGCTAAGGGTCGAGCACGTCTGGCATTCTGCGGGTGGACACGTGGGTCCGCCCCTACCAAGTGGTAGTCTCGGTTACCCTCTAATGCCAGGGTGTTGTTCTACTAGTTGCCCTTCACCGGCTCGTGGAATCCCGCGGCTGCGTCGGTGGGATTGCCGCCGAAGAACAGGTAGGCGAAGTCCTCGTCGCCGGTGTTCTCCGTATAGTGCTTGAGACCCGGAGGCGTGTAGATCCATGCGCCCTTGCCCACGACCCGTTCCTCGTCGCCCACGCGCATGATGCCCTCTCCCGCTATGACGTAGTAGTACATGGGGGTCTGATGGGCGTGGGCCTCGTATATGCCTCCAGGCTTGAAGACGTTTACACCAAGCAGTCTGTCGTAGGTCTCGGAGCCGGGCAGCCGATCGGTCATGCCGCCCATCTTGATCGACCGGTAGGTTGTCTGGTCGATCGCCAGCAGCGTGTGACCGTGCGACTCGTCCTTGAACTGCATCCACTCGTCCTCTGTGAAGATGTACTGGGGCATGATTCCTCACCTCCCTTGGCTTTCTGATGCACTCCGTCGTGTGTTGGCGGCAATTCGGACTAAGCAGGCCGGGGTATTATAGACATGTAAGGCAGAAGTCTGGGGGGACAAATGACATCTACGCCGAACCTGCGCGAGGCAAGTTCCTGGCCGAGCGTGGACATACGCACATTGCTGAATGGGGCGGCTCTCGCAGTTGGCGCGGGGACACCCACGGACCAGGGCGTGCCGTGGGTCCATGCGCCAGTGGTAGAGGACCCGATTCTGCTGGCCGGCGGCATCCCGGACCCGGCCACGCTGCCGGCCGCCGACCTTCTCGACTCGCTGGAGAAGGCGCTGACCGACACGGCCGCCCTGACGTACGGCGGCGTGCACGGATTCAACGGCCTGCGAGAGGTGTTGGCCCAACGATACGGCCGTCTCGACGGCGTGCATCTCGGCCCGGGCAATTTCATCCTCAACAACGGCAGCTCGGGCAGCATCGCCAACGTGTGCGACGCCTTCGTCGAGCCCGGCGACGTGGTTCTGGTGGAGTCGCCGACATTCTCGGGTTCGCTGAGGACCTTTCGGGGGCACTTGGCGGAGATCGTAGCGGTGCCGTTGCACGATCCCGAGGGAGTAGAACGCGCTATCTCGGCCACCGAGATTTCCGGAAGGCGCGTCAAGCTCTTCTACACCGTTGCCGACTTCCACAACCCGACAGGGGCGACGATGCCGCGCGAGTGCAGGGAGGCGCTTGTAGAGCTGTGCGCCGCCAGGAAAGTGCTGATAGTCGAGGACGCTGCATACGCCGACATCTACTTCGGCGATGCGCCTCCCTCGTCAATGTACGGCATGGCGGGAGGGGAGGGCATTCTGCGAGTCGGCACGTTCAGCAAGCCCATAGCCACGGGCCTCAGGGTCGGTTGGGTGCAGGCCAGGGAGGACTTCGTAGACGCCCTGAGCAGGGTCAAGTTCGATATGGGGAGCAGCCCTCTGTTGCTCAGGGCGCTCGCCGATTACGTGGGAGCCGGCAGCATGGACGCGCACCTCGACGAGATGCGCACGTTGTACAAGGCGAAGTGCGATGCGCTATGCCGCAGTCTGGAGGAGCACTGTACAGGCGATCTGCGATTCACCATGCCGGGCGGCGGCTTCTTCCTGTGGGTGGAGAGCCTCAAGGTGGATGCCCAGCACCTCGCGAAATACGCCGCCGAGGAGGGGCTGGTCTTCCCGGCAGGTTCGCTGTTCTTTCTCAATGGCCGAGATGACGACACGTCCCACATCCGGCTGGCGTTCAGCACGGCAAGCGTCGAGGAGATGGCGCAGGTCGGCCCCAGGATGAGGAGGGCCCTGGAGAGGGCTCTGGACGGCGCCCGGTAGATGGGGCGCCGAGATTTGGTGGTACACTAGTGGGGCGCGGTCCGCTGTTCGATGCCGCAGGCTTGGGTCTGCGGCATTTGCATGCCGGACCTGAGCCTGCCGAGCGACCGTCGTGAGAATGAGTCGTTGGCTGAGCTAACCTTTTCGGCGCTCCGGCGTTTAGATTAACTGGACAGACCAGATTGCAGCAGTGATTCGAAAGTGATCGAGGTTACGGGACTAAGCAAGTCGTACGGGTCCATACAGGCATTGGACAACGTCTCTCTCCGTGTGGAGGAGGGGGAGGTCGTTGGCCTGCTCGGCCCGAATGGCGCCGGCAAGACGACCCTGATGAAGATCATGACCGGCTATCTCCAGCCGGACAGCGGTCACGTGGTCGTGGACGGCCTCGATGTGGTCTCCGACACCCTCGGCGTCCAGGAGCGCATCGGCTACCTTCCGGAGAACGCGCCACTGTACCCGGAGCTCTCGGTACAGGCCTACCTGAGGATGATGGCCGACCTGAGGCAGGTGCCGCGCAAGTCCCAGCCCGAGCTACTTTCCAGGGCAGTCCGGGCGACCGGGCTAGAGGACATGCTGGCCAGGCCCATTTCCCAGCTCAGCAAGGGTTACCGGCAGCGAGTGGGACTCACCCAGTCGATCTTCCACCAGCCAAAGGTGCTCATACTTGATGAGCCGACCATCGGGCTCGACCCGACGCAGATCATCGAGGTCAGAGGCCTGATAGGGGAGATTTCGAAGAACAGCACCGTCTTCCTGTCGACACACATACTGTCCGAGGTCGAGGCCATCTGCGACCGCGCCTTCGTCCTGCTGAACGGACGGGTTAGGGCCGACGCGAGGATGGCAGACCTCTCGGCTTCCTCGGCCACCGTGCTGGTGCTGGGGAGGGATGCCGGCAACGCTACGAAGGCCCTTAGCGTACTCGATGGAGTGATCGACGTTACTTCCGAGATGACCCCCGACGGCCGCAGGTACCGGATATCCGGACAGGAGAAGACAGACCTGAGGGAGGACGTCTACGGGCTCGCCCGGAGCAAGGGCTGGCCCGTCCGTGAACTGCGGCGCGAGGCCAGGACCCTGGAGACGGTCTTCAACGAGCTGGTGTCGACCTCGGCCAACGGTGGGGAAGAGGTCCAGTCAGAAGAGGGCGAGGCGGAAGAGTGAGCGGCCTCTGGATACCGACCTGGGCCGTTGCACGCAAGGAACTGCGCGCCTACTTTGGGTCGCCGCTGGCGCTCATATTCATAGGCGTCTTCCTGGCGGCGACACTGTTCCTCTTCTTCTGGGCCGAGACATTCTTCGCGCGCAACATCGCGGACGTACGGCCGCTGTTCCGCTGGATGCCGGTCCTGATGGTGCTGCTGGTGGCGACGCTGACCATGAGGCAGTGGAGCGAGGAGCAGCGCGCCGGAACGCTGGAGGTCCTGCTCACGCTGCCGGTCCGCACGACGCACTTGGCTCTCGGCAAGTTCGTGGCGGTCGTAATCCTCCTCGCCACAGCCCTGGTGCTAACGCTGTCCATTCCAGTTACGGTGGAGCTTCTCGGAGACTTGGACTGGGGGCCGGCCATCGGCGGGTACCTGGGTGTGCTTCTCATGGGGTCGGCCTACGCGGCGATAGGGCTGTTCGTATCGTCTCGAACGGACAACCAGATCGTCTCGCTGATTCTCACCGTGCTCCTGGGTGGGCTGCTCTACCTGGTAGGCACCGAGACCGTGACGGTGTTCGCTGGCGGTGGCGTCTCCGAGATCCTGAGGGGCATAGGCAGCGGCAGCAGGTTCGAGAGCATCGAGCGCGGTGTTATCGACCTTCGCGACATCGTCTACTACGGCTCCGTGGCCGCAGTTTTCCTCGCCCTTAACGTAGTTTCCCTGGAGACGAAGCGATGGAGCAGGGGCGCGGATGCTGCGCCCATGCGCCGCGGCGCGATCATCGGTGTGGTCCTGATAGGAATCAACCTGCTGCTGCTCAACGTCTGGCTTTTCCCTCTCGCCGGTCTGCGGGTGGACCTGACGGCGCAGCGCGAGTACAGCCTGACGGCTCCCACCAAGGACGTGATCTCAAACCTGGAGGAGCCACTGCTGCTGAGGGGATACATCAGCGACAGGACCCACCCGTTGCTGGAGCCGCTTGTGCCCACCATCCGGGACCTGCTGCGCGAATACGAGATAGCGTCGCGCGGCAAGATCGAAGCGGAGGTGGTCGACCCGAGAACCGACGAAGCCATCGAGGCGGAGGCGAACAGGTCGTACGGGATCGAGTCCACGCCGTTCACAATCAGGGAGCGGCGGGACGCGGCGGTGGTGAACTCCTACTTCGACATTCTTGTGAGGTACGGCGACCAGTTCGTGATCCTCAACTTTGCCGACCTGGTGGAGGTCGACCAGAGCGGAAGCGCCGTCACGGTGCGCCTTAGGAACCTGGAGTACGACCTGACCAGCGCGATCAAGAAGGCCGTGTCCGGCTTCCAGAGGCAGGACGCGGTGTTCGCATCGCTGGAGGAGCCTCTGATCCTGACCGCATACATCACCGAGCAGACCCTGCCGGACGCCCTGAAGGAAGCGCCGGCACACTTCAGGACCGTGGCTGAGGAGCTGGCGGCCGATTCGAACGGAAAGCTGGTCGTCTCCCTGATCGATCCCGATCTACCCGACAGCCCGATAACGCGGGAGCAGATCCAGCAGACACAGAGAGTCGCGCCCAGCCTGGTGGAGCTTGGGTCGACGGACTCGTACTACTTCCACATGGTAGTCCAGAGGGGCCCGGACAGCGTTCTCGTCTATCCCGGCGGCGAGGCGACCGAGGCCGACATACGCTCGGCCATCGATGCAGGAATCAGGAGGGTTGTTCCGGGCCTGCTGAAGAGTGTGGGGCTGTGGGTGCCGCCTAACGACCCCGTGACGGGCGCCTTCGGACAGGAGGTGCCGCCCATATCGAGCTGGAGCTACGTGCACCAGCAGCTGTCGCAGAACTACACCATGGTGCTCGCCGACCTGTCGCAGGGGACGGCTCCAGACGTGGACGTGCTGGTGGTAGTGTCGCCGCGCAACATGGCCCCAAAGGAGCTGCTGGCAATCGACCAGTTCCTCATGCGCGGCGGCTCCGTGGTCATCGCTTCGGGCAACTTCATCGTATCGCCGATCCAGCTCGGGACAGGCATCGGCCTCGAAGAGGTCAGGGAGGGCGTGGGAGACCTGCTCGAGTCGTACGGTGTCAGCATTGGGAAGGAGCTAGTGCTCGACACGCAGAACGAGCAGTTCCCAATCCAGGTGCAGCGAAACGTAGGCGGAGTGAACGTGCTGGATATTGAGCGGATCGCCTATCCCCCGTTCGTGGACATACGGAGGGATGGGATGGACGAGGACAGCCCGGTGACCGCCAACATGCCCGCCGTTACGCTGCAGTGGGCGTCGCCTCTGCTGATCGACGAATCCATGGCGAGCGGCCGCGACGTGGATGTCTTCCTAAGGTCGACGAGGAGGTCGTGGCTCAGGGCGTCGGCGGACGTGGACCCGGATAGGGAGGAGTACCCGGTCCTGGGCTTCCCGGTGGAGGGCGACCAACGCTCATTCCCCCTTGCGGTATCGATCAGGGGCTCATTCAAGAGCTATTACAGCGACAAGCCATCGCCGTTCGAGGACGATCCCCTGGGCAGGAGCGGGCCCGGCCTGGTGGACCAGTCACCGGAATCGACCAGGCTAATCGTATTTGGAAGCTCGGAGTTCCTGGACGACGTGATACTAGAGCTTTCCAGGAACATCTCGGCGGACAGGTACCTGTTCAATCTGCAGTTCATGGAGAACGCGGTGGACTGGGCGCTCGAGGACGACGACCTGCTCGGCCTGAGGGCGCGCGGCACGTACACGCGGCTTCTGCAGCCGCTCGATGACAACGAGCAGACGGTGTGGGAGGCGGCCAATTACGCGGTTGCGCTGGCAGCCCTGCTGCTGATCGGCCTGGTGTGGAACGTGAGGCAGCGCGGCGAGGAGCCTATGAAGCTGGTGGAGCCAGGCGGCGAAGGCGAGGCCCAGGATGACGAATAGAATCCTGGCCATAGCGCTCGTGCTGCAGGTGGCCGTGGTTGCCTTCGTGTTCTGGCCGGAGTCCGCAACCGAGGCCGGACCGATATTCCCCGACGTGGAGCCGGGCAGCATTACGCGGGTGAAGATTACGGGACCGGACGGCGGTACGATCGAGGTAGCAAGGGGCGGTGACGGCTGCATTCTCCCCATGGCCGACAATTACCCCTGCAGGACCGACAGGTTGAACAACCTGCTCGACACTCTCGACGGCCTGGTAGCCGACAACGTGGTTACCAGGACTGCGTCCAGCCACCTTCGCCTGAGGGTATCCCCATCCAAGTTCGAACGTCTGGTGGAGTTCGAGACGAACGCCGGCAAAACGTACAAGCTCTACCTGGGCAGCGCCCTTACCGTGAGCGCAAGCCACGTTAGGGCCGATGGGCGGGACGAGGTGTACAAGGTGTCCGAGCTTACGACGTCGGATGCACCTGTCAATTCACTTGGCTGGATAGAAACGGAGTACCTGTTCGTCCCCCAGAGCTTCCTGACCAGTGTGTCAATCGACAACTCCCTGGGTCAGCTCGAGCTGAGCCGGGACCAGGACAGAACGTGGACCGTCAAGGGGATCGAGGAAGGCGAGGAGTTGGACCAGGCGAGGGTGAATTCGCTTCTCACGCGGGCGGCATCGGTCTCCATGCGTGAACCCCTCGGCCGCCAGGAGATGGAGGAATACGGTTTCGGCGCCCCCACTGGCGCCTACACCCTGGAGTCGCACAACGACGCCGGGACCGCCGCGACGGTGACGCTGACAGTGGGGGCCGCGGTGCAGGGCGGGTACGTGGTCAAGTCGAGCGAGTCCGACTACTTTGTCCTCGTTGCAGACTTCGAGGTCGACGACATGCTGCAGGCCGACAAGGAGTATGTGCTGAAGCCGCCGCCTACGCCTACTCCAGAGCCCGCGCCCGCCGAGACTCCTACGCCTTCGGGCGGATAGGCCCTCCGGCCATTCCGGCTATTCTCGCGAGTAGTCGATGCTGAGGACGCGCTGAGGCTGCCATTGCCGCCCCGGGGCGTCGAAGGAGACGATCCCAACGAAGCCGCCCTCGGTCGTGTAGACCCTGCGTCGCTCGCCCTGCTTTGCGGGGGGGATCTTCAGGCTGGGGGCAAGAGGGCGGCCCTGGTGAAGGTGAAGCTCCTCCCTCTTCCCGACGATCAGGGTCCGCAACCGGTCGACGATGGCGTCCGGCGCCAGCACGATGCGGCGCCAGTCATCGTCCTCGAAACTTCGTTCCGCCTCCTCCAGCGACACGGCGTGTGCGACGTCGAAGCTCCCGCTCTTCACGCGCTCGAGGCTCTTCAGGTAGGCCCCGCAACCGAGGATGACCCCGAGATCGTAGGCAAGCGAGCGCATGTAGAAGCCGCGGCCGCATTCGACGTTCACCTCCACCAGTGGTGGGGACCAGTCGACGATGGAAATGTCGGACACCTCGACCCTTCTCGGCTCCCTCTCTACCTCGACACCGGCTCGAGCGAGGTCGTAGAGCCTCTTGCCCTGGCGCTTCAAGGCGCTGTACATGGGAGGCACCTGGAGGATTACGCCACGAAAGTCTGAAAGGGCGGCTTCGACCTGGTCCAGGGTTATTCCCGAGGCGTCCGTCCTGCGAGTTACCTCGCCCTGGACGTCGTAGGTGTCAGTTTCGATGCCAAGCTCTACGACTCCCCTGTAGGTCTTGGAGCTGTCCACGAGGTACTCCATCAACCTGGTGGCCTGTCCCATGCACACGGCGATGACGCCCGTTGCGAATGGGTCGAGGGTTCCGCCGTGGCCGACCTTCTTGACGCGGCTCGCCCTCTTGACTCGCCGAACGACGTCCATGCTCGTCATGCCCTCAGGCTTGTCGATGACGAGCACGCCGTCAATTCTGCGCTCGGGGCCCCGACGCCGCTTCCGGGGCTCCGCCCGTTCCGGCCGGTCGGTCATCGGCCGGAGCTCCCTGAGGGAGAGACCCTGTCCAGGAGCCGCAGCACCTCGTCGCCCTTCTGCACGGAGTCATCTAGCCGGAAGGCCAGCTGAGGGATCTTCTTGAGATTCAGCCCACGGAGCAACCTTCGAATGACGGGCGCGGATGAGTGCAGAGCTGCGATGGTATCCGCACCGCTATCGTCCGGGGCGCTTACGTAGACGCTGGCGTGGGACAGGTCGGGCGAGCAGTGCACCCTCGTGACTGTGTACATTGGGGAGAGCCTGGGGTCGGACAGCTCGGTGGATATGGCCCTGCTTATCTCCCGGCGCAACAGGGCGTTGACTCGCTCCAGACGGCGGCTCACTTGCGGTACCTCTTCATCCTCGGTTCGTGGGGCCTGCTTCTCCCTTTGGGTATGCCAGCCTGGGAGAAGCGGAGACGGGCGGCGTTCGTCAGACTTCCTCGATGCGATGTGACTCGATCGTGTCGCCTTCCTGGAAGTCCGAGAATCCATCGAGGACGAGTCCGCCCTCGAGGCCGGTAGCGACCTCTCGCACGTCGTCCCTGAAGTGACGCAGGCTCGCCACTCCTCCCTCGAACAGCTTGTTGCCGCCCCTGAAGATGTGGATGGTCCCTGACCGGGATATTCGTCCCTGGTTGACGTAGAAACCGGCCGCCAGCCTGCGGCCGCCGACTCCAAAGATTGCCCTTACCGTGGCGACTCCCTCGACGACGTCCCGAGTCTCGGGGGCGAGCAGGCCGGAGAGGGCCTTGTCGATGTCATCGACGAGGTTGTAGATGATGTCGTAGCTCCGAATCTCGACATCTTCATGTGCTGCGAGGGTCTGGGCGCCCGTCTCCGGCTTGACGTTGAAGCCGACAATAATGGCATTGGAAGCGGCGGCCAGGAGGATGTCGTTTTCCGAGATCGTACCGGCCTGGGCGTGAATGATGTTGACCTTTGTCTCGCCGGTACTCAGGGCCTGGAGAGCGCTGCGGACGGCGTCGATGCTGCCCTGGACGTCGGTCTTCACGATGAGATCGAGGGACTGGGCCTCACCCGACTCCATCATGGAGTGGACTTCCGCAAGGGTGACGCCAGACCGCCTCTTCTCCTCCCGGCTCTGCCTCTGCTTCTCGGCGGAGCTCCGGGCCGTCCTGTCGTTCTCCGCTACTTCCGCGATGTCGCCTGCCTGGGGGAGCCCGCCCAGCCCCATCACCTCCACAGGCACGGCAGGACCAGCCTCCTTGACCGGGTTGCCCCTGTCGTCCCTCATTGCGCGGACGCGGCCGAAGACCTCGCCGGCGACCAGGGTGTCCCCTAGCTTCAGGGTGCCCGTCTGTACCAGCAGGGTGGCTATGGGGCCCCGGCTCCTGTCGACCTGGGCCTCGACCACCACGCCCCTGGCCGGCCTGACAGGGTTGGCCTTCAACTCGGCCACCTCAGCCACTACGCTGAGGTTGTCGAGCAGCTCGTCGATGCCCTCGCCGGTGAGTGCAGATACAGGAACTGCGACCACTTCGCCGCCCCATTCTTCGATTAGGAGATCGTTTTCCGCCAGCTGGCGCTTCACCCGCTCCTGGTCGGCTCTGGGACTGTCGACCTTGTTAATGGCGACCACAAGGGGCACTTCAGCGGCCCTGGCATGGTCGATAGCCTCGACGGTCTGGGGCATGATGCCATCATCCGCGGCCACGACTATCACTGCGATGTCCGTGACCTGGGCGCCTCGCGCGCGCATGGCTGTGAAGGCCTCGTGGCCCGGCGTATCGAGGAAGGTGATTCGCTCGCTTTCGCGCTCAATCTGGTAAGCGCCGATGTGCTGGGTAATGCCCCCCGCTTCGCCCGCCGTGACGTTCGAGCTGCGTATGCGGTCTAGCAGGGTGGTCTTGCCATGGTCCACGTGGCCGAGGATGGTTACGACCGGAGGCCTGGGAGCCAGGTTAGACTCGTCCTCGCCCTCATGAGAGACGGTCAGCGACGCCGGGCCCCGTTCCTCTCTCCTGGGAGCCCTTACCCTGAGGCCGAACGACTGGGCGACCATTGCCGCCGTCTCGAACTCCACCTCGTCGTTCATGCTCAGCATGAACCCGGACCGCATCAGCTGCTTGATCGTCTCGACGGGGTCCACGTCCATGAGCTCGGAGAGCTCCGCGACGGACACGCCGGCAGGTATTTCTATTAGAGGAGCCGCCTGTGGACTTGCCCCTGTCCCGCCACGTTCGGTTGTGGTTGCGCGATTAGTCATCCTGCTGCTACCCGGTCTGCCTGGCGGTCTCTATGGAAGAGACCAAGTTGCTCCATTCGTCGTCAGAGAGGGGCCGGTGGAGTGAGTGCCCCAGACGTCCGCGTCCACGGAGGTCGTGATGGCAATCGGCGCTCCTGCAAAGATATGCCCCACGACCGTGGGCCTTGCCCGTCACGTCAATCTCGACAGGGCCCTGTCGGGGCGCCACGATGCGCACTAGGCTTCCCTTTGCGGTCTTGGTCCCGCAGGCTACGCAGGTGCGCAGGGGGACTCTCCTGGTTGGGGTCCTGGCGGGCATTCGTCAGCGCCTTCTGTTCTGCTGTCCGGCTCCTCCTCGCCTGCGCCTGCGCCTTCCTCTGCGCGGGCCGTCGGGGCCGTCCAGCTCCGCGATGTCTTCCCTGAATCTTATCACGCCCGGCTGGGCGGCCGGCACATTTCGAACGGACCAGACGTCTTCAGACAGGTCTTCGATCGACGTGGCGGTCTCGGCCGCACCGACAAGCGCCTCCTCCTTCTGGGGCTGCTCGTCTTCCTCAACCTCGCTCAGGAGCTCCCTGAGAACGACTTCCTCGAGGACTTCGGGCTCTTCTTCGGGCTCGGGCTCCTCCACCTCAGCCGCCGGAGTCTCTTCTTCGGGCTCCTCGGGCTCTTCGGCGGCGGCAGGCTCCTCGGCGGTAGGCTCCTCGGCGGCAGGCTCCTCGGTGACGGGCTCCTCGAGTTCAGCGGCGACAACCGCTTCCTCGGCGACGGCCTCCTCGGTCACCTCCACGATAGCGGCGGGCGCCTCCACGGCCTCCTCAGCTACCTCTACGACGGGTTCGTCCGGCGCTTCGGCTGCCGCCTTGAGCCTCGCTTCCTCCTCGGCCTGCTCGATCTCCTCCATCTCGACGTTGCTCTTGATCTCAACCTTCCAGCTGGTGAGCTTCGCCGCGAGCCTGGCATTCTGGCCCTCTTTCCCGATGGCCAGGGAGAGCTGGTTTTCGGGCACGACGGCGATGGCCGCCTGCTCATCCTCGTCCAGCTTGACTCGCATGACCTGGGAGGGGCTGAGTGCCCGCGTTATGTATGCCTTGGGGTCCTTGGCCCAAGGGACTACGTCTATCTTTTCGCCGTGCAGCTCGTTGACGATGTTCTGAATACGGATTCCGCGCAGGCCCACACAGGAGCCGACGGCGTCGACGCCCTCCTGCTTGGCGAATACAGCTACCTTGCTGCGAGACCCGGCCTCGCGCGCGATGTCCACTATTTCGACGGCGCCGCTGTAGATTTCGGGCACTTCCATCTCGAACAGCCGCCTGAGAAGCATCTGGTCGGCGCGAGATACGATGAGCTCCGGTCCCTCGTTCGACTGCCTGATGGACTGCAGGAGGACCTTCACCTTCTGGCCGACTCTGTACCTCTCGTACATGGGCTGCTCGGAGTGGGGCAGCACAGCCTCGGCGCGGCCCATCTCCACGGTGACCTGCCTCGGCTCGATCTTCTGGACGGTGACGGTGAAGACCTCGCCCTCCTTGTCGGAGAATTCCTTGAAGACCAGGTCTCTCTCAGCTTCCCTGAGCCTCTGCATGACGACCTGCTTGGCCGTCTGGGCGGCGATCCGGCCCGCGCTGTGGGGTAGGCTCTCCGTCCTAACGAGATCGTCGATCTGCGCGTCGCGCTGGATTTTCCTGGCGTCGGCAAGGGAGATCTCGAACTGGGAGTCCTCGACCTCTTCGACCACGGTCTTCACGACGAAGACGCTCACGTCTCCGCTGCCTGGGTCGAGCTTGACAGATATGTTCTGGCCGGCCGCGATGCTGTCTCGCTTGTAAGCGGACGCAAGGGCGGCCTCGATGGCGGAGAGCACGATTTCCCTTGGCAGGTTGCGCTCAGCCGCCAACTGCGTCAAAGCGATGATGAAATCGCTCTTCATACCCCTCGCTACCTCCTGACTGGACAGATACCCCATCAACAAAAAAAGTGGGCTAGCCCACTTCTTAACTCGACAGGTCAAAGAGGTCCCGACTCACCGAGAGTATACCATAAACCGGAGGCTGGTCGAAACTTGACAGCGCCACGGCCCTAGGAGACGCTGGAACGGTGATATTCCCGCTTTCGTTGCCCTCCTGTACCGGTGCTTTGCTGGCCGCCCTAGCAGTGCCGTTCATGCTGGCTTGTTCGCCTGACGACGACCCGGGCGAAATGCTCGTCTTTGCAGCCGCTAGCCTGCACGAGCCCATGGAGGAGCTCGTGGACGCGTTCGAGAGTGACACCGGCATTATGGTGTCGACCAGCTACGGAGGATCGCAGTCCCTGGCCCAGCAGATAGTTAGCGGTGCGCCTGTGGCGCTCTTTGTGTCGGCGGGTGCCTCTCCCGTCTCTTTCGTCGATGAACGCACGACCCTGGACAGGGAACCGGTGCACATCCTAAACAACCGACTGGTACTCGCGGTGGCTGCGGGGGAGCGCGCTCGCGTTGACGGCATCCTTGGACTGACGAGCTCAGATGTCGAGCGGATCGCCATAGCCGATCCCAACCTCTCCCCAGCAGGCAAGTATGCCCGGGAGAGTTTGGAGTACCACGGCCTTTGGGACAGGCTTCAACCGAAGATGGTGTTCGCGGCAGACGTGCGTGCGGCGATGGCGTACGTGGAGTCGGGAAATGCCGATGCGGCGCTCGTCTACGCAACCGATGCGGATGCATCCCGGTGGGTGGCGGTCGCCTCCACCGTGCCTGAGGAAAGCCACTCTCCCATCGTCTACCCTGCGGCCGTCATTTCGGGATCAGGCCACGAGGACTCCGCCCGGAAGCTGGTCGAGTACCTGCGCGGTGCAAAGGCCCGGGAGGTGTTCGGGAAGCACGGATTCGCCTCGCCGGAGTAGGGAGCGCACCATGTTCTATACTTGCCTGATTCCCGTTGGGTCCGATAGTACCAGCCGCAACATCTCATTATGGACATTGCACTCCTAGAGCTGACGCTCCGCGTGGCATTCCTGGCCACGGTCATCAATGTTCCGCTTGCGGTGCTCGCCGGATGGCTGGTCGCGAGGCGAAAGGTGAAGGGAAGCCTGGCCATCGACATCGCGGTGTCGCTGCCGCTCGCGGTGCCTCCCGTAGTGGTTGGTTTCCTCCTTCTTCTCCTGCTGGGCAGGGAAGGCCCCGTCGGGTCGGTCGTACGCGGCGTCCTGGGGACCGACGTGGTATTCACCTGGGTTGCCGCCGTACTTGCCGCTGCGGTGGTCTCCTTTCCGCTCGTGGCGCGGGCAGCGATCACGGCGATGGGCGAGGTTGACGAGCGGCTGGAGATGTCGGCACGGACGCTGGGGGCCGGCCCTCTTCGCGTCCTGTTTACAGTCACGGTCCCGCTGGCCTATCGCGGGATTCTGGCGGGGATACTGCTTGGATTCGTGAGGGCGCTGAGCGAATTCGGCGCTACGATCACGGTGGCGGGCAACATACCCGGGAGGACTCAGACCCTGCCGCTTGCCATCTACTCGAGTGTCCAGGTCCGAGACGACGCCACAGCAATCAAGCTTGCCGCCGTGTCGGTGGTACTGGCCATTGTCACGCTGGTCGTACACAACTGGCTCCTGTCGCGGACCTGGAGAGGCGTGCGGAAGGAGTCAGTCTAGAGTGGAGACAGGCCGCACCGCACGCGATGAGGGACAGACCACCCTCAAGTTCGACATAACCAGGAGGCTGGGCGGCTTCGAGCTGCGCTGCTCGGCGGCCTTCGGGCACGGAATTTCGGCGGTCTTCGGTCCTTCGGGCAGCGGCAAGACCACCCTTCTCAACTGCCTGGCCGGTCTCTCCAGGCCGGACCGGGGCGAGATCGAGGTCCTGGGCCAGACCGTCTACTCCTCCGAGCGGAAGATGGGAGTCCCCCCGGAGAGAAGGGGAGTGGGTTACGTGTTCCAGGACTCGGCCCTGTTTCCCCACCTGAACGTACGGGACAACATCCGCTACGGACACCGTCTCACACCGGAAGCCAGGCGCGCCGTGTCCATGGACAGGGTCGTCGGCTTGCTCCAGCTAGAGACCCTGATGGACCGGAGCGTGGTGGGCCTCTCCGGGGGCGAGCGCCAGCGCGTCGCGTTGGCCAGAGCCCTGGCCGCTTCTCCCCGGCTGCTGCTGCTCGACGAGCCGATATCGTCCCTCGACCTCGCCTTCAGGGGACTGATCCTGAGATACCTGAAGCAGGTGCGGGACGAGCTGGGCATACCGATGGTGTACGTGTCCCATTCGATATCCGAGGTGATGGCGATTGCCTCCGACGTGCTGGTCCTCAACGGCGGAGCCAATGTCACCCAGGGGCCACCTTCGGCGGTGCTGTCGGACCCTCGACTGGGGCGTCTTTCGGACTACGAGGCCCTGGAGAACCTGATCGACGCCGACGTGGTGGGGAGGCGTGCCGACGGACTGCAGGCGGAGCTGGAGGCTGACGGTCTGAATCTCCTGGCGCCAGAGGTGGAATCCCAGCCAGGCGAGCGCGTGACAATCTCCATACGAGCCTCTGACATCCTGGTAGCGCTGGACGTGCCATCCCGCATCAGCGCCCAGAACGTGGTGCCGGGCGTGGTGGAGGAGATACTCCCGCTCGGCCCGCGCGTGGTGCTATTCGTCAGGGCGGGAGTGCGGGTGATGGCCGAGATCACTCCGGACGCGCTGCGGTCGCTGGAGCTGTCAGAGGGCGACGGTGTCTACCTGATCATCAAGAGCACGAGCATCGCTGTACTGGAGCCCGGCAGACGGCAGGAATAGGGACCTCAGCCGGAGTCTACCAGACCTCTCCCTTGGCGTAGAGGCTCTTGGCGGGGCCGATCAGCTTTGGGTCGGGCTTTGCCACGCGCTTACGGGCCTCAGGGTCGTAGTCCATGCTGCGCAGCACGTAACGCATGCAGGCGAGGCGGGCACGCTTCTTGTCGTCCGACTTCACGACGACCCACGGCGAGGCCTTGGTGTCGGTGGCCGCGAACATCGCCTTCTTGGCTTCCGTATAGTCGTCCCACCGGGACAGCGACCGGAGGTCGACGCTGCTGACCTTCCACTGCTTCAGGCCATCCTGGGCCCGTGACATCACCCGCCTGAGCTGCTCCTCCCGGCTCACCGAGAACCAGAACTTGTAGAGGTGCAGGCCCTCGTTGATGAGCATCTCCTCGAACATCACGGTGTCCCGGAGGAAGCGAAGGGTCTCGGCCGTTGTGCAGAACCCCATAACGGGCTCGACGACCGCGCGGTTGTACCAGGAGCGATCGAAGAACACCATCTCTCCATTGGACGGCAGGTGCTGGACGTAGCGCTGGAAGTACCACTGCCCGCGCTCCCTCTCGGACGGGGCCGGCAGCGCGACCAGGGACGCCCCGCGGGGATTCAGGTGCTCCATGAAGCGCTTGATCGTCCCGCCCTTTCCGGCCGCGTCGCGTCCCTCGAAGAGCAGGACTACGCGTTCACCTGTCTCTTTGACCCAGTTCTGGAGCTTTAGGAGCTCGACCTGCAGCTCGGCCTTTTCCCTTTCGTACGCCTTGCGCGAGAGCTTCCCGGGGTAGGGATAGGTGTCGCTGATGATTTCTCCGGAGTGCGCGCCGTTGACCTTGGCCAACACCTTCTTGGGGATGCCGTCAGTCGGCACCAGCTGTTCGTCGACGGCGCTTGGACTATTCATGTCGATACTCCCACTGGCGGAGCGCCCTGGATTCGCTGCTCCAAGGATCCTCAAGCTCAGAGATCAACTCAAGGGGGGATGGTCGCATCATAGGCGGCTTGAATGGGGCAGTCAATCCCCGGTCGAATCAGATAGTTATTCGATTTCAGGCGGAGGCAGAGGAGACGGGGGAAGGTGGTGAGTGCCCAGGGAGGGACTCGAACCCCCACTCCCTTGCGGGAAGCGAATTTTAAGTCCGCCGCGTCTACCGTTTCGCCACCTGGGCACGTCGGGGAGACGTACAGCATTATACCTAAGGGGGCGGAACGGCGGCTATGACGGGCGGCTAGTCCTCCTCGACGTAGTAGACTCCCTCGATGTCCGAGGTCGTGGGGCCGCCTCCGCCCACAGGCGACATGAAGTAGGCGCAGAGGATGCGCTCGTCGTCGGCGTATGTGAAGGCGGGGTAGCCCGAGAAGGAGCGGCCGGGATAGGTGGGCCGCACGCCCCGGCTGAGCCAGACCATGATGGGGGTCGAGTTCCAGGAGCCTGCTCCCGCGCCGTCCTCGGTGAATATGCTAATGCCGACCCCGACGTATCCCTGGTCGACTTCGCCGGTCCATCGGTAGCCGCACAGGAGGGTGCCCTTCTTGGTCAGGAAGAGGGCGGGGGAGTTGCCGTAGATTGCGCCCGTGGTGAAGTCGGGCTCGCTCCACGTGCGTCCCAGGTCGTGGGACTCGGTCCAGTAGAAGGGCGCCATGCCGTGGCCGGTGGGAGAGAGCTCGTTGACGACTATGGCTATCATCCTGCCGTCCGGCAGCTCGATGGCGTCGTTGTAGAAGACGTGGCCGCTGGCGACCGTGGCGAACTCGGTCCACGTCATACCCCCGTCGTAGGAGCGCAGGTGTCCTGAGATGTGGTTGTTGTGGCCCCTGAAGTGGCCGCAGACGGGGAAGATCACGACGCCGTCGGAGAGGGTCCGTATCTTGCCGTAGGGCGCGAGGGCAGCCCAGTCGACGCCGTCGATGCCCTGGCCGGCCGGCTCGGGGCCGGACCATGTCTCGCCGTTGTCGGTCGAGCGCATCATGTACGTGCCACGGGTAGGGCCCATGGAGGGCAGAAGGACCGTGCCGTCGGGAAGCTGGGCCATGCCGTAGTAGGGCACGAGGGTGTCCGGGATGCCCGGGCGCCTTCCCCGCACCTCCACTATCGGGTCGCTCCAGGTACGGCCTCCGTCGGTCGACCTGAGGACCTCGCCGACCCAGCTCGAAAAGCCATCTCCGCCCTCCATTTCGGGTTTGAAGCGGCGATGGGACGCGAGGATGTCGCCGTTGTTCAGGCGCTCGAGGCCGGGCGTGGACACGCCCCCGGTGGCGATTATCGTGCGGCCGGTCCTTCGTAGGCTTGGCATGTCAGCCCCCTTTGCGGATTAGTCGAGAGCGGCTCGCATTATACACATCCGCCATACGAACCAACCTGCCGCCAAGACCAGCACTGCAAGGGGTCAAAACCTCCCCTACAGGATGAAGCCCGATAGGTGACGGTCCTGTTGCACGTCTGGGGGTGCTGGCATAGACTTCGGCGAGCCCGGGGGCGGCGCGTGTATAGCCGGCCCAGGGCCATCTCCAATTCATTGAAACGAGGTCTACAGATGCCGAAGCTCGCCGCAAACCTGACCATGATGTTCAACGAGGTGGATTTCCTGGACCGGTTCGCCGCAGCCGCCCGGTCGGGATTCCGTGCCGTGGAGTTTGGGCTGCCCTACGACTACGAGAGGGAGGCTATTGCGGAACGGCTGCAGAGCAACGATCTCGTTGTCGCGCTCCACAACCTCCCGGCGGGAGACTGGGATGCGGGAGAGCGCGGCGTCGCGACCGATCCGTCACGGGTTGGGGAATTCCAGGACGGGGTAGGGCTAGCGGTCGAGTATGCGAAGGCCCTGGGGTGCGAGAAGATCAACTGCCTGTCGGGCATTCCCCCCGAAGGGGCGGACGCGGACGAGCTGAGGGCGACGCTGGTGTCCAACCTGGGATTCGCGGCGGCCCAGCTTGGCGAAGCTGGCATTCGACTGCTCGTCGAGCCCATCAACACGAGGGACATACCGGGCTTCTACCTGAACTACTCCGACCAGGCCCTGTCGGTCATCGATGAAGTCGGGTCCGACAACCTGTGGCTGCAATACGACGTGTACCACATGCAGATCATGGAAGGCGACCTGATTCCGTCGATGAGGGCGAAGCTTGGGAGGATCGGCCACATCCAGATTGCCGATACGCCTGGACGCCATGAGCCTGGCACGGGCGAGATCAACTACCCGAATGTGTTCTCGGCCATCGACGACATGGGGTACGACGGCTGGATCGGCTGTGAGTACATTCCGCTGACGACGACTGAAGAGGGGCTAGGCTGGACAAACGACTATCTCGGTAGCTAACCGGTAGCCTGCCGGGGAGCTGAGAGGGACAGCCGGACTCGGCCTTCAGAGGCCCCCGCAAGCTGCGTGTTATCATACCTCCAGCTTGAAACCGACAGGCGGCACAGGGTCGTATGAGATGCAGGAGCCGCCCGAGCTCCCATGTCCTGACGTCGAGACGGTACTGAGATAGACGCCAATTGATAGAGCTCATCGCAGGAAGGTTGCGCGCCAACTGGCGGCTGGTCGCGGCGGTCTTTGTGGGAGTGACCGTGTCGAGCAGCCTGGCGGTGGGCGCTCCCGTCTATCTCGAGACGCTGAACCGGATGAGCCTGGATACGGCGTTCGCGCGCACTTC
The DNA here is from genome assembly GCA_965204975.1 of Dehalococcoidia bacterium. Classification (GTDB taxonomy): domain Bacteria; phylum Chloroflexota; class Dehalococcoidia; order Lucifugimonadales; family CAJWER01. Next base: position 1,047,275 of record OZ242024.1, on the reverse strand, counting down.
CGACCACTTTCTGAAGATGCGGACCTACGTCCCCTTCGTCCCGCTGAAGGCCGCGAATCTGGATGCCGCGGACGAAACGTTCAGCGACGTGCGGGAAACCAGTCTGTCCGACTTGGGCAAGGACGTGGTGCGGCACCTGCGCACGGACCCAATGTTCCTGGGCACACCCGTGTTCCCGCTGCCGATTACGCGCCCGCCGTCGGACTCGCCCAGGGGGTACTTCCAGGTGCTCTCAGACCTGGAGCCCCACATCAGGATAGTGGAGGGCCGGGCCGCGACGACTAGGGTCGAGGAGGGGGACGACGGGCCGGTCCTGGAAGGCATGGTGGCGGCCCAGCTCGCGAGTTTCTACCGGTTGCTCATCGGAGATACGATTGTACTGGCCAGGTCGGTCGACCAGCCTGAGCGCATCTACGTACGGGTGACCGGCTTCATCGAGCAGATCGACCCCCGGGACCCCTACTGGCCCCTGGGCGCAAACCTGTTCCGGGTCGGCCCGCGTTCCGACGATGCGGCGTTCCAGATCGACCGGACCGCCGGGACGGACGCGGAGGAGCTGCTGGAGGACGCTGAGGTGCAGACGCAGCTCGGCGTCTTCGTCACGCAGGATGTAATTCTCGAGACTGTAGGCAGGGTACTGCCGTCCACGTTCTCCACGATCGACTACTACGTGGGGGTGGACAGGGAGACACTGAAGAGGCTGGAGCTCGAGGAGATCAGGGACAGGGTGGCGGGGTTCGAGAAGGGGCTATTCGACCGCCTGATAGGTTCGTCCGCGTTCACGGGCATCACCGGCATCCTGGACGAATTCGAGGAGCGCAGCTTCTTCTCGTCCATACCGCTTCTGCTCCTCATAGCGATAATGTTGCTTGCCGCCCTCTACTACCTCTACATGATGGTCAACTACCTGGTGGAAGCGCGGAGCGACGACATCGCTTCCCTGCGCACCAGGGGCACGAGCCTTTGGCAGATCCTCAGGGTCTATTCGATAGAGGGCCTCATTCTCGTGTCGATTCCCGCACTCGTTGCGCCCTTCCTGGTGATGGGGGTCGTGACGGCCGCCGGTCTGCTCCCGTACTTCGACGATTTCACCGGCGGGGGGCTGCTTCCCATCAGGCTGACCCTGGCTCCTTTCGTCGTGGCATGGGGCTCAGCCTTGCTGTGCCTGGTCATATTCGTGCTGCCGGGCGTGTTTGGAGGGAGGGCTGCGCTTATCGCCCAGAAGCTCAGGGCGGCCCGCCCGCCCTTGCTGCCCCTGTTCCAGCGCTACTACCTGGACATCGGGCTCCTGGCACTGGGAGGGGTCCTATTCTGGGAGATACAGGCGAGGGGCCACCTGGTTTCCGGCGGGCTGTTCGAGGACGTGCAGGTCAACGAAGCACTGCTGGCCGCGCCAATACTCCTGCTGGCGGTGGTCGGTCTCCTCTTCATGCGCTTCTTCCCTCTGCTCGTCCGATACCTGGGAGGGGAGTCGCCGGCGCTGGTCCACGTCTGGGCCGGAGCCACCCTGGCGGTGCTCTGTGCGGTCGTGGTCGTACGCGAGATAAGGGTCGAGTACAACTTCGACTGGCTGCCCCAGGCAGCCCTCCTTGCGGGGTTTGGGGCGGCATATGTCGCCGCATCCGTCGCCCGGGACCGGGCCGTCAGGGCCCCCGCCGTGGCGATCGAGGCCGTGCTGGCCGGACTGTTCATCTGGATGGAGCGCCCCCCGCCGAACGAGCTCATGTTCGTGCCGGTGGTCCTCCTGGCAGCGGTCGTCCCTCTGCAGCTGGCGTACTGGGCCCTCAGCTCGCTGGTAAGGCGCGCGCCAGTGGGTGTGTCCATGACCCTGCTGAGGATGTCCCGCAACCCGCTCCAGTACACCTGGATGATGCTCCTGCTGGTGATGCTCACGGGCCTCGGAGTGCTGTCGACGACGGTGGGGGCGACGCTCGGCATCAGCCAGGAGGAGCAGATACTGTACGACCTCGCCGCGGACATCCACGTGACGCGCATCGCCCCGCCCGCACACATGGGACACGCAGAGTACAGGGGCCACCTGCTGGCGATTCCCGAAGTCACCCAGGTCGCGCTCGGGCACCGCACCCTGGGACAGATAGGGGAGACGACTTCGAGGACGCTATTCCCGTTCCTGGCCATCGAGTCGGAGTCGTTTTCCGAGATCGCCTGGTTCCGAGAGGACTTCTCCGAGCAGTCCCTTGTTGGACTGATGGACAGGCTGAGAGTGAGCGGGGCTCCGGTGCCTGCGACACTTCCGGAGGGGGCCGAAGGGATTGGGGTATGGGTGAATCCGGAGCGGCCATACCCCGCAATCTTCGTGATGATGTCGGTCGAGGACAGCAACGGGATCGTCGAGACGCTGAACCTGGGCGCCATGGAGCAGGAGGGATGGCAGCTGCTGACTTCAGGGCTGCCCCAGGAAATGGTCAGGCCGATAAACCTCCTGTCGATCCAGGTGTTCGAGTTCGTGCACGGGCCTTCGGGCACGCCGGGCTCGGTCCTGATCGACAACATAGTTGCGGCCGGGCCGAGTGGCGAGGTGGTCATAGAGGACTTCGAGGGACCGATCGACTGGTCCCCCTTCCGCGTGTCGCTGTCGTCCGGCGACAGTGTGCAGGCCGTGGCCGAGTCGAACTTCGCAGGCAGCCAGGCGCTCATGTACCGTTTCAGCAAGGACACCGACTTCGGCATGAGGGGCATTCACCGGCTATCCCAAAACGGCCGGATACCGGTAGTAGTGCACAGCCTGTTCGCCGAGTCGACGGGGATCCGGGTCGGCGATGCGTTCGTGGTCGAGATAACGAGCCGGAAGTTCCCCGTCATCGTGCAGTCCGTCGTGGACTACTTCCCGACGCTTGCGCCTGAGGGGATCGGGTTCATGGTGGGGGACATGGAGACGTTCCTGCGCTACCTCAACATGATTGGGCCGGGTCTTCGGTTCACGCCGAACGAGATTTTCGCCTCGACGGTCCCCGACGGACAGCTAGGGGCTATGGCGGGAATGCAGCAGATGGACATTACGCCCGACCAGATAGAGAGCACCGCCCAGCGGCTCGCAACGACGCGTGTCGACCCCCTTGTGATTGCGGGATGGAAGCTGATGGTGCTGGTATCGGTAGGTCTGGTGGTCCTCCTGGCGGGACTGGGCTACGCTGTCTACCTGTTGATGTTCACGGCCAGGGCGCGAATGGAGCTGGGGACGCTGCAGACGATGGGGCTGACGCGAGGCCAGCTGACCGGTCTGCTGGGCATCGAGCACCTGGCGATCGTGGTGGTGGGCCTGGCGCTGGGGAGTTGGGCCGGCTTCCAGATGAGCAGGATCATGATCTCCTCACTGGCGGTGACCGAGACGGGGGACCCGGTGATTCCGCCTTTTGTCCTGAACACGCAGTGGTCGCTCATGGCCCCGGCGTATTTCGCGCTGGGCGCGCTCATACTGCTTGCACTGTATGTCGTGCATCGCGCGGTCACCAGCGTGCGGCTCAACGAAGTCGCGAGACTGGAGGTCTGACGGGCCTCTCCATGCGTTCCTGCTCGCTCCAACGTCCCAAGGCTATTTCCGCGTCCGGCGCCCAATGAAGGCCGGACTTTGGCTGGTCCGGTTCCTTTCGACGTGGCAGCTCGTGGGGCGGCGCATCCTCGCTCACTGGCGGTTGCTTTCGCCCGTGGTCGTGGGGGTGCTGCTCGCCTCGGCCATGATGGCCGGCACGGTGCTCTATTTCGATTCGCTGCGGGACCTGGCGCTCCAGTTCACCCTGGACAAGCTGCCCGAGACTGACGTCAACGTCATCCTGGTCGCTGAGAAGGGGCCTACGAATTCCAGCGAGTACGACGCCGTATCGACGATTCTCACCAGGTGGATGGACCCGCTGGTAGGATGGACGGCCAAGAGAGTAGAGAGGACGGGAAAGTCGGCGGTGTTCGCCGTCTCGCGTCCCGAGCAGCTAGATGGCCCCTCACCGTGGGATGGAGACGGACGGGCCAACTTCATATTCGTAACGGACCTGGAGAACGCTGCCAGATTGCTTTCCGGCGGCAGGATGCCCGGCGACCCGGCCTGGCCGGGCCCGGGCGAGCCTCTCGTACTTGAAGCGATCGTTCCGGCTGACCAGGCCGAGGTGTTCGGCTTGTCGACAGGAGACCGCATCGCGGCCATCCCTTCAACCCCGGGAATTGTGCCGCACGTCTTGGTGACGATTACCGGTCTGTTCGAAGTCTCTGATGGCGCCGCGGCTCTGAAAGACCTCGACGATAAGGTGCTGAGGCGGGGAACGCAGGTCAATTTCAGGCAGCTTCAGATCTACGTATCGGAGGAGACCTACATGGAGGCCCTGGGGCCTTCGTTTCCGCGGCTCGACAGCATCTACGCCTGGCACCTGGACGTGGACAGGGGGAGGCTGAACTCACGCAACTCCCTCCAGACGCTGCTGGGGCTCCGCTACCTGAGCGACCGGCTCGGGTCGAGCCTGTTCGGGTACGAGCAGGTCACCGGTCTGGACGATGCCCTCAGGGAGTTCGAGCGTCGACACTTCTTCACCAAGCTGCCGATGCTGGTGGCGATGATACTGATCGTCATCGTGATCCTCTACTACATAGTGATGATCGCCTCGATGGTGGTTGCGCGGCAGAGGGGCGAGATCGTGCTCATGAGAAGCCGGGGGGCCACTTCCACCCAGATCTTCATGGTCTTCCTGATCGAGGCCGGCACCCTGTCGCTGGCGGCCGCGCTGGTCGGCCCGCTGCTGGCGGGGCTCGCGATAGGCTCTCTCGGCTACACGCCGGCGTTCTCCGAGCTCACGGGCGGAGACGCTCTGCCGGTGAACATATCCGGCGCGTCGTACGGGCTCAGCGCCGTTGGTGCACTCCTGGCGTTCGCCGCTCTGCTCATCCCGGCCGTGCAGGCATCGAGAGTAGGTGTCGCCCGCTACAGGCAGGAGGCGGCGAGACCGTCGCGGCAGCCCTGGTTCCAGAAGTACTACGTCGACGTTGCGGTGCTGCTGGCGGCCCTGCTGATGTTCCGCCAGCTCTCGGAGCAGGGCTCGGTGGTGGCGACCGACGTATTCGGAGATACGGTCGTCGACCAGATACTGCTGGCCATGCCGGCCCTTATGCTGGCCGCCTCGGCGATGGTGCTCCTCCGGCTGCTGCCCCTCGGTCTTGCGCTCGGCAGCCGTCTCATGTCCAACAGGCTCTCGGTGGGCCTTGCGCTGGGCCTGTGGCAGATGGCGCGAAACCCAACTCACTACGCCAGGCTGTCCATGCTGCTGATCCTCATGGCCGGCCTGGGTGTGTTCGTTGCGAGCGTGGGCGGGACGCTTCAGCTCAACTACGAGGAACGCGTTCTCTACTCGACAGGAAGCGACATGAGGGCGGAAGGGATATTCATGGAGCCGCGCGGGCTCACATTGCCGTTCGCCAACAAGTACAGGGAGATAGAGGGCGTCGACCAGGTGATGCCGGCCTTCCGGGGAGGCGCCTTCGATCTGAGCAAGACGCCCGGCAAGCGCGTTGGCATACTTGCCGTCGACTCGTCACGATTCGATGAGGTGGCGTGGAGTCGCCCTGATTTTGCGAACGAACCACTCGATGAGATGCTGGGATCGCTGGTCTACCCAACCCCGCCCGAGGGGATAAGGCTGCCTCTCGATGCCAACCTCGTGCAGGCCAGGGTGAGGGCGGACCGGCCCCACGACTCCGTCGAGGTGGTGCTCCGGGTAAGAGACGCCAACGACAGGCACTTCTCGTTCTCGTTCGGTCCGCTCGTCCACACGGAGTGGACGACCGTATCGGCGAACGTGCGAGGCAGAAGGTTCTCGTCGAGCAACCGCTGGGTCATACCGGTGCCTCCCCTGCGGCTGCTGTCAGTCGTAGTGAGCGAGCGGAATGACCGGCGCCAGTTGGAGCCGGGCTGGATCCTGATCGACGAGCTCCGTGCAGTGAGCGAAAACGGCCAGTCCGTCGTACTGGAGGACTTCGCCAGTACGGACGGCTGGAATGCCCTGAGGACGACCACCGAGTCGGTGTCCGACACCCTGAGAAACTCGACCAACGTGGAGGGTGGGGGGAGCTCGGCGCTGTTCTCATGGGCGGGAGGAATGAACAGGACCAGCCGCGGCATACACTTCGGCCAGCCCGTGTCGGCCGTGTCGGTGCTCGCCTCCGAGAGGTTCCTGAAGGAGTCCGGCCACGTTGTGGGCGACGAATTCGACGTGACCGTAGGGGGAGGCCGCATGCCGGTCCGCGTCGCCGGCAAGGTCGACTACTTTCCCACGCTCAATACTGTAGGCGAGCCCTGGATCGTGGCCGACCTGGCCTCGGTAGCACTGGTGTCGAACGTAGAAGCCACCTACGGAGAGATCGTCGCGCCGAACGAGGCGTGGCTGGTCACGGATGAAGCGTTGACCGACAGGGAAGGACTTGCAGAGAGACTCAGGATCGAACCGTTCGCCAGCACCACCGTTCACGACAGGAATGACCGGCTGGCCACGGCACAAGTCGACCCTCTGCTGGACGCCGGCTGGCGCGCTCTGCTGAACGTGGCCTTTGTAACGGTCCTGATACTGAGCTGCATAGGCTTCCTGGTCCACACCTACGTCTCGTTCAGGGACAGGGAAGGGCAATTCGCGCTGTTGAGGGCCGTCGGCCTCTCGATGAACCAGCTCTCGCTGCTAATCTGGATCGAGCAGGCGCTGGTGGTGGCGGCCGGCTTGGCCCTGGGAACGTGGATGGGCGGTCAGGTTGGGGCGACGATCATGACCTTCCTGGGCCACGACGACACGGGCGGCCGAGTCCTCCCGCCGTACACTCTCGACGTGGACTGGGTGACCCTGATCTCTACCTATGCCGCGATCGTCGCCGTGTTCACGATCATCATCGCCGTCGTAGTGGTGGTCGTGCGGCGCCTCTCGCTGCAGCAGGTGTTGAGATTCGGCGAGGGGTGATCGACAAACTCGGAGTCGCGATCCGGGCCACTCCACTCCTTGGGGTGTCGCTATGGCTGGCTGCTTGCGGGGGCGGCGACGAGTCCGGCGCTTCCGAAGCAGCGACGACCGTGCTGATTGCGGTCAGCGAGTCCAGGGTGGCTCCTGGATTCGGCGAGACCGAGCCTTCGGGCGTCTTCGTGGTGGTGCGCTACGTGCTGGCGAACGGCGCCGACGAGGATATCGTGGCATCGCAGGACGACTTTACGCTGGTTATGCCTGACGGAGCGGCGCTGGGCCGCTCCGAGCCTGGCACGGACGCCTGGGGGAGGGCTCCGGGCGGATACGAGCTCACAGAGACCGTATTGCTGAAGCCCGGCGGGGCCCCGAGACCGTGGGTGTCTGTATTCGACGTCCCGCAGGGCCACGCCGCCGGCCCCTGGACCTTCCGGCACAAAGATGAGCCGGCGGTGGGCGTGCCTGCGCCGTCCTCCCAGTAGGTTCTTCTTAAGTCGATGCGACCGGGAGTGCTTTGACCACCGGCGAGTAACGCAAATATAATCTCGGCACGAGGTACCCTCACTTCTAGGGTGAACAGCTTGGACGCAAGCCAGACTGACATACTCGCGGAATCGCCCCCGGCCGTTCGCGGCGAAACGGCAGGCCCCGATAGTGGGCAGCTGCTGGAGATGTACCGGAAGATGGTGCTGTGCCGCGCGCTGGACGAGCGCGTCTGGCTCATGAACCGGCAGGGCAAGGCTGCGATAGTAGCTTCGGCCCAGGGACACGAGGCCGGGCAGATCGGCAGCGTCGCCGCTCTCAGGACCGGTCATGACCGCTTCTACATCTACTACCGCGACCTGGCCGTGCTGGTGAGCGTGGGGCTGACGCCGGCACAGATAATGTCCGGATTCCTGGCGAAAACGGGGGAGCCGCTCAGTGGAGCGCGGCAATTCCCGACCCACGGCGCCCATGGGGAGTTGAACCTGATCAATCTGTCCAATGTGGTCGCCACGCAGATACCGCAGGCCGTGGGCGATGCGCTGGCGTCGAAGATGCGGGGCGAGGACGTGGTCACCATCGTGTACTTCGGCGACGGTGCGGCGAGCGCCGGGGACTGCCACGAGGGGATGAACTTCGCAGCCATTCACAAGCTGCCGGTCATATTCTTTTGCGAGAACAACGGGTACGCCATCTCTGTGCCGCTGTCCAAGCAGATGGCCGTCGACAGCGTCGCCAGCCGGGCTGAGGGCTACGGGATGCCGGGGGTAGTGGTCGACGGCACGGACATAGCGGCGGTCTACGAGGCTACGTCCGAGGCAGCCAGGCGCGCCCGCGCCGGCGATGGTCCGGCGGTGATCGAGGCGATGGTCGAGCGCTATCTGCCCCATACCAGCGACGACGACGACAGCCGGTACCGGCCAAGGGCAGACATCGAGGAGGCCAGGAAGCGCGACCCAGTCAAGATGCTCCGGGAGCGGCTCCTGGAGGCGGGCATCCTGGACGAGGAGACGGACGAGAGATTCGCGGCTGAAGCGAAGCGGGCGGTGAACGAGGCGACCGAGCAGGTCGAGGCTGCGCCGCACCCGGGCACCACGGACTTCCATGCCCACGTCTATGCAGACGGCACAGGGGGCGCGTCATAGCCGAGATGTCGGTCATAGAGGCTGTCCGCGAGGCCATGCACGAGGAGATGGCCCGGGACGACCGCGTCTTCGTGATGGGCGAGGACATCGGCGCCAGGGGGGGCGTCTTCCTCGCGACGGACGGATTCGTGGAGTCGTTCGGCGAGGAGCGGGTGATCGATACGCCGCTGGCGGAGTCGTCCATAGCCGGCATAGCCGTGGGCGCGGCGATGAACGGAATGCTCCCCATCGCTGAGATCGAGTTCGCCGATTTTATTTGGCCGACGTTCAACCAGATCGTGGGCGAGGCGGCCAGGGCGCGGTACGGCAGCGAGGGCACGGTTAGCGTGCCGATGGTGCTGCGTGCGCCATACGGAGGCGGCGTCAGGGGAGGGCTGTACCACTCCCAGAGCCCGGAGGCGTACTTCGCCCACACGCCTGGCCTCAAGGTCGTCGCTCCGGCCACCCCGTACGACACGAAGGGGCTGCTCAAGAGCGCGGTTCGCGACCCGGACCCGGTAGTCTTCCTGGAGCACAAGCGGACCTACCGCCTCGTCAGGGGCGAGGTGCCGGAGGACGAGTACACACTGCCCATCGGGTCCGCCGACTTGAAGCAGGAGGGCGGTGACATCAGCGTCATCACGTACGGCCTGATGCTGCACCTGTGCCTCGAGGCTGCGCGCGACTTGGAGGACGAAGGAGTGAGCGTCGAGGTGCTGGACCTGCGGACGCTCAGGCCGCTCGATTCCGACGCAATACTCGAGACGGCCCGCAAGACCGGCAAGGTGCTGATCGTCCACGAGGATACTAAGGCCGTGGGCATCGGCGGCGAGGTCGCGGCAATCGTTGCCGAGAACGCCTTCGAGTACCTGGACGCGCCGATAATGCGCGTCGCGGGGCCGGAGGTGCCGGCCATGCCGTTCAGCCCGCTGCAGGAGGCGATGTTCATGCCGGACACCGAGCGCATCGCAGAGGCGATGCTCGAGCTGGCGCGGTACTGAATCTGTGCGAGGACGCAGGCTATGAGAATAGAGTTGCCGCATGTAGGCGAGTCGGTCACGGAGGGCGTGATTGGGAAGTGGCTGAAGCAGGTTGGCGACAGCGTGGAGAAGTACGACCCGCTCGTGGAGGTCATCACCGACAAGGTGAACATGGAGGTGCCCGCGCCGGCCACGGGGACGCTTACGAGCATCCTCGTCGAGGAGGGAGCGACCGTGCCGATGGGCGAGGCCATCGCCGAGATGGCGGTCGAGGGCGGCGAGGAGGAGGCTTCCACAGAGGAGGGTGCTGCGAGCGACGGTCAAGCTGTTCCGGAGACTCCAAGTCTGGAAGGCGACGGGCAGGCCAAGGCGGATCGCGTGGGAACCCTGCTTAGGGACGTGGCTCCGGTGGGGCCAACAGGCTCAGGAGGTCCGATTTCGACGGGTGCCGGCATGGCTGCCTCGCGGGGCGGCAGGTACTCCCCGGCGGTGCTGAGACTGGCGGAGCAGCACGACGTCGACTTGTCCCAGGTCACGGGCACCGGTATCAGGGGCAGGGTGACACGCAAAGACGTCCAGGCATACATCGACTCTAAGGAGTCCGAGCCTGCAGCCATGGAGGATGCCGAGCGGGTGCCGCTCACGCCTGTCCGCCGGATGATCGCAGAGAACATGGTGAAGAGCGCCACGACGATTCCGGAGGCTTGGACCCTCGTCGAGGCGGACGTAACGGGGCTCGTGAAGCTCAGGGAGCGTACGAAGGCGGACTTCGCGCGGCGCGAGGGAGTCGACCTCACGTACCTCGCCTTCGTGGTCAAGGTCGTAGCCGAGGCGCTGAAGGAGCACCGGATGGTCAACTCGTCGTGGGACGGCGATGCGATCATCCTCAAGAAGCGCGTGAATATCGGCGTTGCCGTCGCGGCCCCGGGCGGGCTGGTCGTCCCGGTGATCCACGACGCCGACCGCCTCAGCGTCGCGGGTGTGGCGCGGGCCATCGACGACCTTGTGGCGAGGGCCCGGAGCGGCAAACTGGGGCTGGGAGACGTGCAGGGCGGGACCTTCACGATCAACAACACGGGCGCGCTGGGTTCGGTCGTCGGTAAGGCGATCATCAACCCGCCTGAGGCGGCGATATTGAACACCGAGTCGATAGTGAAGAGGCCGGTGGTGGTCGGCGACGCCATTGCGATACGCTCGATCATGAACCTGTGCCTGACGTTCGACCACCGCATCCTGGACGGCGCGGAGGCCAGCGCCTTCATAGGGGACGTGAAGCGACGTCTCGAGGCAATCGACCCCGAGCTGAGCGTCTAGGGACTCCCCTTCCGAAGGAAGGTTGACCGACTCCACCGGGGGACTCCGAGTCCAATCATGCCCTTGTCGCTGGTGCGTTGCTATAATCGACGGCAGTAGCCAGCGGCGTGACCCGGCCTGTGGAAAGCGTCGTTTGAGCCAACGGAGGCGTCCCACTTGGGAAGCGAGACACCAGGTGTACCGGGAGGGCTGAGAAACAGCACAGCCCGCTGGATGGCGTTTTCGCTGGCCTTGTGTTGCCTCCTTCTTCTCGCCTGCGCTCGGTCGGAGTCTCCGCCCTCGCCTACCCCCGAACCCACTCCCACTCCCACTCCTGCTCCGGCACCCACGGCGACGCCGACTCCAACCGTAGCTGCCGCCGAGACGAAGGACACTGTGTCGAAGGAGGCCATCGAAGAGTGGACGACCATTCCGGCAGGGAGCGACGCGGCCCCGCCGGATGCGACGCCGCAGGAGCCGGGCGGCTCCGTTGGTTTTTCCCGCTACGTATTCGAGAGGGTGGGCGAGAGTGTTCTGACTACCCTCGTGGAGGGCCCCATCGATGGACAGGTGCGCTTTCCTGTCTCATACGAACAACTGAAGAAGCTGCGGGATGATGGGGGCGCGCCCGCGGAGCTCCGAATGACCTCCGAAGAGCTAGGTATGTTGGTAGACCAACTGGATGTCGTTCGAGATGCGACGGCGAAGTACACCGACATAGAGGAGGCCCTTGCCGACGGCTACACCCAGTCCACCGAAGAGGTGCCCAACATGGGCGCGCACTTCGTGCAGCCCTGGCGGATGCTGGACGGCAAGTTCGACCCTGAGCGCCCGGAGATACTGCTGTATACGAGCGACGAGGAGGGGGACTGGACACTGGTCGGTACCTCTTTCGTTCTGCCGCTCAATGTCGTTGGGCCGGACCACCCGGATGCGTTCGCCGGCCCGCTGGACAACTGGCACGTGCACTACGAGCTGTGTACCGGCTCCGACTTTAACTCCCGGTCGTCGACCGAGCAGGAGTGCAGGGAGGACGGCGGAACATGGGTGCCGGTGTATGGGTGGATGATCCACGCCTGGGTCTGGACGGACAATCCGCTCGGTGTCTTCAACATGTGGAACCCGAATGTGGAGCCGGTCGCCCCGGCATCGGCGGTCCGCGAGGCCGTAAGCGTGGGAGGCGAGTTCACGGTGCCCATCGAGAACTTCGATTACGGCGATGCGACCGTCACGGCTGGGGAGAGCCTGACCTGGACCAACGTCGACGGGGTCGGCCACACGGTGACGGCAGGTTTTCGCGGCCGTTCGTCGGGGGGATTCGACTCGGGCTACGTTGCGCCGGGAGGCTCGTTCGAGCTGAAGTTCGACGAGCCCGGTCGCTTCGCCTACACGTGCACGCTGCATTCGTTCATGTCAGGCACGGTAGTTGTGACTCAATGAGGCTGGACAGGAGCGGCTGACGCTGTACAATACGCCCAGCAAACCCGGGTAACGGAGGCAAGCCATGCCGCAAGCCAACGGAAGCAACGGCTCGCACGGGGACCGCAAGCTCGTAGTAGTCCAGCAGTCTGGCGGCAACGATTACCTGAACAGCGTCGTGCCCTACACCAACGGGCACTACTACGACTTCCGCGCCCACACCCACCACGACCCGGAAGAGGTCCTGAAGATTGACGACACGGTCGGCTTCGGCCCGACGATGGGGCCCATCAAGGAGCTGTGGGACCAGGGCAAGGTGGCCGTGATCAACGGTGTCGGCTACCCGAACCCTGACCGGTCGCACTTCCGGTCGATGGACATCTGGCACACCGCCGAGCCTGAGGAGATCAGCCAGGAAGGCTGGCTGGGCCGGGCCATTCGGGATATGGACCCCAGGGGCGAGAACGTGCTCACGGGGGTGAACTTCGGGGTGGGCCTGCCCAGGGCGCTGGGGTGCGACGGCGTCCCGGTGGCGTCGGTCGGCAACCTGGCGACCTACGGTCTATTCCCTGACATGGAGGACGAGTGGCTGCGCGAGTATGCGCTGGAGGCCTTCGGCAAGATGTACGGGGCTGCTGCAGGCAAGGAGGCCGTGATGGGCTTCCTCGGCCAGACAGGCACTGACGCGTTGAAGGGCGCGGACATCCTCAGCACAGCCCCCGAGCAGTACTCCTCGACGATCGAGTACGGGAGCAACGGGATTGCCAAGAGCCTGAAGGACGCGGCCCAGGTGATGTTCGCCGGGTTCGGAACGCGGATCTTCTACGCAACCCACGGCAGCTACGACAACCACGCCGGTCTCAAGACAGCACACCCCCAGCTCTGGACGGAGCTTGGGCCCGCAGTCACCGACTTCATGGACGACCTGGAAGAGCACGGCGAGGCCGACGACACGGCGATTCTCATCTTCTCGGAGTTCGGCCGCAGGGTGCGGGACAACGGCAACGGCGCGGACCACGGCTCCGGCGGCGTGACTTTCCTGATCGGGAACAAGGTGAAGGGTGGCATGTACGGCGAGTACCCGTCCCTGGCAGAGAAGGACCACCTGGACGGGGACCTGCACTTCAACAACGACTTCCGCAGCACTTACACGTCGATCGTAGAAGACTGGCTCGGCTTGGACGCCGCGCCGGTAGTGAAGGGCCGGTTCGAGTCCTTCGACCTGTTCGAGGACTGAAGAGGTAGACCACCACAGAGAGCACAGAGGACACAGAGAAAGTCATAACTCCTAATCCTCTGTGTCCTCTGTGGTGAATTCCCAGGAGGAGATGGATGAGTGAAGACATAGGACTGATTGCTCATCTGATGCGGCGCGCCGGCTTCGGAGCGAGCCGCGGTGAGATCGAGGCGTACGCTGCCCAGGGCTACGAGGCGACAGTGGAGCGGCTCCTCCACCCGGGAGACCCCGGCGACTTCGGCGAGGACCTGGCCAAGCGTAGGGCGATCGGCTTCGACGAAGGCGGGGCCGCATTCGAGTTGTGGATGGTACGGATGATTCACAGCAACAACCCCCTGGAAGAGAAGATGGCGCTGTTCCTCCACGGGCTATTCCCCGTCATATACATGAGCCAGGGGCGGGCGTTGCTGAACCAGCTCGACAGCTTCCGACGGCACGCGTTCGGCAGCTTCCGGGACCTGCTCGTCGCGCTGTCTTCGGACCCGGCGATGCTGCTCTTCCTGAACAACAACGACAACCACAGGGACGCCATGAACGAGAACTACGGGCGCGAGCTTGTGGAGCTCTTCTCGATGGGCGTGGGCAACTACACGGAGAAGGACGTGAAGGAGTGCGCCCGGGCGTTCACCGGCTGGACGCTGGGCAACGCCGACTACATGGCCGTTCGCGCCGGCAAGAACTCCTTCGACCCGTACGGCTCGATCGCGTGGCACTACCAGTACAGGGCGGACGACCACGACACCGGGGTCAAGACCTTCCTGGGCGAGACCGGCGAGTTCAACGGCGAGGACATCTGCGACATCATCGCGAGGCAGCCGGCTTCGGCCCGCTTCATCTGCACCCGGCTCTTCCAGTTCTTCGCAGCGGACGACATCGACGAAGACGGCCGGCGCACCATCGACGAGATGGTCGAGACCTACTACTCGTCGGGCTACGAAATCAGGTCGGTCCTGCGCACCCTGTTCAACTCCGACTACTTCAAGTCGGAGCAGGCGCGCTACGCGCGGGTGAAGGGGCCGGTCGAGCTCGTGGTCGGTGCAGTCAGGATGACGGGAGCCTCGCCTGATCCCACTGCCGGGTCGGCAGGGGCCAATGGCGCGACGGGACCCATGGGGCAGGCAGTGTACAGGCCCCCGAGCGTGGAGGGCTGGCACGAGGGCAAGGAGTGGATAGAGAGCGGCGCGCTGATGGAGCGCGTGAACTTCGTCGCGAAGCTGTTCCGAGACCCGAGCAAGCAGGGTGTGAGCGACATCGTGGACCGCATTGCCAGTAGCAATGGCGGCGTGTATTCGCCCGAGGAGACCGTCGACATGTGCCTGGACCTGATCGGTCCCGTCAGGGCGTCCGAGGAGACCCGGGCCCATCTCGTGGACTTCGCCTCCGCGGGCGGAGACGTGGACCTGCGAGGCGAGGACAGGGACAAGTCCGAGGCACGCATCGGCGAGATTCTCGCCCTGATCACGGCAACCCCCGAGTACCAGTTCGCGTAGGAGGAGCTAACCGCCGAGAGCGCAGAGACCGTAGAGAGGGAAAAGGACTTTTCCTTCTGTCTCGCGGCGCCCTGTGGTGAAGTCGCATGTTCAGCTTGGAGTACGTCAAGACCATCGGCGGCGGCCGCAAGATCCGGCCCTACGACATTGCGTTTTCCGCCGATGGGAAGTACTACGTCCTCAACCACGCTACTGGCTTCGGCGCGGGACGATTCACGGTCTGCAACTTCAACGAGGACATCATCGCTGAGCTGCCCGACAATGCCGGAGACGGCACCTTCGCCCAGCCGGTGGCGATAGCCTTCGATTGTGACGAGAGGATGTTCGTGCTGGACGAGGCCAAGCACCGCGTCGCGATCCTGGACAAGAGCGCGGACTTCCTGGGCGAGTGGGGAGCGAACGGCTCAGGGGACGGCGAGCTGGACAGGCCGTCCGCGCTGCGATTCGACCGGAACGACGACTGCTACGTTTCGGACCAGATGAACCACCGCGTGCAGAAGTTCACGAAGGACGGCGAGTACCTGCTCCAGTGGGGTACCTTCGGCGACGGCGAGGGGCAGTTCAACATGCCGTGGGGCCTCAACCTCGACTCGCAGGGCAGCGTTTACGTCGCGGACTGGCGGAACGACCGCATCCAGAAGTTCACGCCCGACGGCGAGTTCCTTGCCTCATTCGGAGAATCGGGCGCTGGAGATGGCCAGCTCGACCGGCCCTCGTGCGTGGTGGTAGACGGCGAGGGATACATCTACGTGGGCGACTGGGGCAACGAGCGGGTGCAGGTGCTGGACCCCGAAGGCGGGTTCGTCGCCAAGCTGCACGGTCAGGCGACGCTGTCCGTATGGGCGAGCCGGTTCGTCGACTCGAACCCGGACGAGAAACGGACCCGCGAAGCGTCGGACCTGTACCCGGATCTGCCGCCCGAGCTGAGCACGCCGTTCCATGTGTCGTCGCAGACTGAGCCTCACTTCTTCGGCATAACGTCGCTGCACATCGACGACCAGGACAGGCTCTACGTGGTGGATAGCCGCCGCCAGCGCTTCCAGATCTACCAGAAACGGACCTGACCTTCCCTTGCTCATGCGGTCGTCTCGTCTTGAAATAGGCGAGTATCCGAGCTAGTCTGGGATCATCAGTCCAGCGCCAAATGGGATGGAGAGGATGCTTCAGCCGACCCGCATAGAAGCCCGCGATGGGTATAGATTATGGCTCAGGTATTCCGACGGAACATCCGGAGAGCTTGACATGTCCCATCTCGCTGGCCGGGGCGTGTTTAGGGCCTGGGAAGAGCCAGGATACTTCGAGCGAGTCCACATAGCACCCCACAGGGCCATAGCATGGGATGGGGACATCGAGCTTTGCCCAGACGCGCTCTATATGGAGCTCACGGGCAAGTCGTTCGACGAATTGCCCGCTGGCGTCGAAGTCACAGTTCCTATTGCCTGAGCTGTGTCGCTTCTACGGGATCGTCATACGCATGTATGCCCGCGACCATGCGCCTCCTCACTTTCACGCAGAGTACAGCGGACACGAGGCCCTAGTTGCGATTGACGACCTCACAGTAGTGCGAGGCCAACTTCCGACGCGGGCCCGCAGACTTGTAGTCGAATGGGCATCACTCCACAGGGTGGAGCTCCGGCAAGCGTGGGAGCGTGCAAGCCGTTTGGAGTCGCCTGGTAGTATAGCTCCCCTCGAATAAGGATGTACTCTGGGCTCGTCGAATGACGGGGCCTCCACTCCGACCCTAGCTACCTTCCAGCACGGCGGTCGCTTCTATTTCGATGCAGAGGCCGTCTTCGGCGAGGCCGCTTACCTCTATGAGGGCGTTGGTCGGGTACTCGCCGGCGAAGTAGTGCTCGAATATCTCGACCTGCTCGCCCTCGATCGGCCAGTAGTCGGACCTGTCGGTGACGTAGGTCGTGAGCTTGACGATGTCCGTCGCCTTGCCGCCCTCCGCCTCTACCATGCGCACGATCCTGTCGAGCACGGCCCTGAGCTGCGCCATGGGCGGGCCGCCCTGGGCCTCGGAGCCCCGGGCCGTCGTGCCGGAAATGTAGAGAGTGTCGCCCGCCCGTACGCCCCTGACGTACGTGGGCCCGGCCGGATAGATGTCCTCGAAGTTGTTTCGCACTATCTTCATCGTGTTACCTCGCTCCTAAAGTATCGGCTGTCCTGATGCTATAATCGCAGCAGTTTAGCCCAACGACCGGCCTGAGGCATACCAGCTTGCAGCCCAGACGCGTCCTCAGACCGACCGACCTCCCCCAGTTCGCCTCTCTGAAGCACACCGACTTCCGCAACACCTGGCTTGCCGGGATGTGCTCAGGCTCAGCGATGTGGACGTTCATCATCGCCACGTCGTGGCTCGTATTCGAGGCCTCGGAGTCCTCCGGATGGGTAGGGGTTACGACCTTCGCGGCGATGATCCCGTTCCTGGTCGTTTCGCCCGTGGGAGGGTTGCTGGGCGATGTCTTCGACCGACGCAGGCTTACATCGGTCACGTTCGTCATTGGAGGCGTCGTGGCCGGGGCCATGGCGGTGCTGGCGGCGAGCGGGATGGTCGAACTGTGGCACGTGGCCGTATTTGCACTGGTCAACGGCACGGTCAGGTCGATCCAGGAGCCGTCCATGGCGGCGCTGGTGCCAAACCAGGTGCCCAGGCGGGACCTGCTCAATGCGCTGGTGCTGACCAGCTCGTCGAGGCACGGAGCCCGTTTCCTGGGCCTGCTGGTCGCCGCGCCTCTGCTGGAGGTCGAAGCGCTGGGCGTGGAGGCGGTGCTGGTCCTCAGCGTGGGCTTCCAGCTGTGCGGCTCGCTGCTCATGACTCGCGTGAAGACCGTGTCGACCGGCGAGACTAAGTCCGAACACGGCGTCGTCGGAAACATCGTCGATGGCATGGTGCACATCTACACCAACCACACCCTCGCGCTGTTCATAATCCTGGTGGCCTTCCACTGCGCCCTGGTGATGTCCTTCGAGTCGATGATGCCGGTCTTCTCCAGCAAGAGCCTGGGCGCCTCGGGCGCCTCGGTCTTCAATTACCTGATGATGGGCTTCGGCGCTGGGTCGCTCGTTGGAATGATGGCGCTGGCGGGCGTCAAGGACGACCGTCTCAAGGGGCGAATCCTGCTGATAACCGGCGTTGCCAGCGCGGCCACGCCGGTAATGCTCGCCCTGTCCGGGAACATTGGCGTGGCTATCCTGCTGGCCGGGGCCATGGGCGCTGCCCAGGCGACCTTCATGGCTCTCTCCAACACCTACGTGCAGATGATGGTGCCAGACGCCCTGCGGGCACGCATTTCGAGCCTGTACATACTCCACGCGGGCGGCGTTATGGCTTTCGCCAACCTGGGATACGGCTTCCTGGCGGACCAGTTCAGTGCCCCGCCGATCCTGATCGTCACTGGGGTACTCTTCTTTGCTGTAGTCGTAGCGCTCAGCGTCAACCAGCGGGTCCTGCGCGACGTGTACCGGACAGGCAGGGTCGCCATGGCCTGGTAGGGAGTGAGGATGTGAGGGTACGCAAGGCTGTCATCCCAGTGGCGGGGTTTGGCACGCGATTCCTTCCGGCGACCAAGGCCGTTCCCAAGGCTCTGATCCCGGTGTTCGACACGCCTCCGATTCACTACGCGGTGCGGGAGGCGGTGGCGGCGGGCATCGAGCAGGTCACGATAGTTGTGTCGGAGGGCCAGGAGGCGGTTGGCGGGTATTTCGAGCGGTCCGAAGAGCTGGAGTCCGTCCTGGAACGGACGGGCAAGACCGACATGCTGGACTTGGTGCGGGGAATCTCGGGGTTGGCCGACGTCTGCTGCGTGTACCAGCATGAGCAACGCGGCTTGGGCGACGCGGTCCGCTGCGCGAGGCCCCTCGTGGGGGACGAGCCGTTCGCGCTCATGCTACCCGACGACCTGATTCCGGGTGGGCCGCCGGTAATCGGGCGGATGATCGAGTTGCACGCCGAACGCGGGGCGAGCGTCATCGCGCTGCGTGAGGTGCCCGACGTGATGGTGCCGAGCCTTGGCATCGTCGAGGCGGAGCGAACCGACGAGCGGACGTACGAGGTGCGCGGCATGGTCGAGAAGCCCGCGCTGGAGGACGCTCCCTCAAACCTCGCGATCATCGGTCGCTATGTGCTCACGCCAGGGATCTTCGAGGCATTGGACGCAACGGAGCCCGGGGCCGGCGGCGAAATCCAGATCACGGACGCCATGGCCAAGCTGATCGCGATCCAGGGCATCTGCGGCTACGAGTTCCCGGGCGTCCACTTCGACGTGGGAACGCCGCTGGGCCTATTGAAGGCATCGGTGTACGTCGCGCTTCAACGCGAGGACGTGTCGGGCGAATTCAGAGCATGGGTCGACGGAGTACTCTGAAGACAAGGGCCGGCGGATAGGCGACGCCCTATACGCTATAGCTGCCGGGCTCTTCAGCCACGGCTAGCTGCTCGGCCGAAGCTGCGGCCCGCCCCGAAAGCAGGCTCACCACGTACATATTGAGGCTCGTCCCCTCGCGCCTCGACTGGGCGGCCAGCTTCCGGTGCAGCGACTTGGGCATACGCAGCAGGAGCCGGCCGCTGTAGCCGCACGTATGGGTGGGTTCGGGAACAGAATGCCCGTTCTCCAGGCGTGCCTCTATCCACAGTCGCTTGGCTTCTTCCAGGGACTCGACCGCCTCATCCGGCGTATCGCCGTCCGCAACGCAGCCGGGCAGATCGGGTATCTCAGCGACCCAATAGGACTCTTCGTCCTCGTCCCACCTGGACAACTCGACCGGGTAGTCCAGGGCGGTGCAGTGGCTGGGGTCGTGGTTCTTCATTGGTGTCGTCACATTCTTCCTAATCTTGGTCTGCTCGGGCCTGGCTCGCAGAGGTCGATTGAGTCGCTACTCCCGGTAGTTCGCGGTTCTTTCGGCCACGCCGAGTTGTTCGAGCGTTCCCTTTGAAGAGTCGGCCAAGGCAAGATCGTGGGCGTTCTGTAAATCGAGCCAGAATTCGGGGCTTGTATTGAGCGACTTGCTGAGCAGCTTGGCGACAGTAGGCGTTATGCCTCGTTCGCCATCAGCGATCTCGTGGACATGCTGAACGGGCAGGCCTATTCGCTTGCTAAACTCTTCCCGAGTAGTTCCGGTAGGCCTCAGGAACTCCTCTGAGAGTATTTCACCTGGATGAGTCGGAATACGGTTCTCGGGAATCATTGCTGCGTCTCCTAGTCAGTGATAGTCCGTCAAGGACACCTCGTGCGCACCGTCTCCATCCCACAGGAAAGTGATACGCCACTGATCATTGACCCGGATGCTGTAACGGTCCTCCCATTTCTGGAGACGGTTACCGGGCACCGAGCGTATATCGTTCAGCCGGCGAGAGACCCTCAGCATGTCAAGCTTCCTCAGGGCAGCAGGTTGGACGTCTTGAGGGAATCGCCGGGTCCGATTCGTCCTTCTGTCATGGTAAAGGTCTTCGGTTGCCCTGTCTCCGAACGATTCAATCATACTGTACTTGCTGGCAGGGTGAGCTTGCGGCCTAGAACGATGAATAGCCGCCGTCTACGGGGATGGCCGTGCCGGTGACGTATGCTGCTGCGTCGCTGGATAGGAACACCGCCAGTCCCGCGAGGTCCGCAGGCTCGCCCCACCTGCCGGCCGGGATGCGGCGGTTGATGAGGCTGAGGCGGTCCTCGTTGTCGGGATTGGTCCAGTAGCCGCTGGTCAGCTCCGTCCTGATCCACCCGGGTAGGATGGTGTTGACACGGATTCCCACTCCCGCCCATGCGATTGCCAGACTCCGGGTCAGCTGGACCACGCCTCCCTTGCTGGCGGAGTAGGACGACACCCAGTCGCTGCCGAAGATCGACGTCATCGAGCCGATGTTCACGATGCTGCCGCCACCCGACTCGACCATGTGGGGATAGGCCGCCCGGGCGCACAGGAAAGTGCCCTTGAGGTTGATGTCCTGGACCTGGTCCCAGTCGTCTGCGGAGTACTCCTGCGGCTGATTGCGGACCGCGATGCCGGCGTTGTTGACCAGGACATCGAGCCGCCCGAACCGCTTTGCGGCCGCCGTCACGGCATCGGCGACCGAGTCCTCGTCCGCGACGTCGATCTCGAGGCCCATCACATCCGGACCGAGCTTGGACAGTCCCTCGACGGCTCGCTCCGTCTTCGTCCGGTCGCGGGCGGCGACGGCCACGGACGCGCCTGCCCTGGCCAGCCCTTCGGCGATGCCGAGTCCTATGCCCCCATTGCCCCCAGTCACGAGCGCGGCCCGTCCCGCCAGGCTGAACACATCATGATCAATAGTTTCCAAAGTCTTCACCCCATGCTAGGCTTGCACGTCAGCAAGGGGCCGGCGGCAACGCCGCCGGGCCCTGCGTTGCGGCGGCCAGCTTACCATAGGTCCCACGTGGGGCAGGGGCCGATGCCGCTGCGATTGGAGAGCGTGGCGCAGTGTGCGGAATAGTCGGCTATACGGGGGCCAGGACAGTGGCTCCCATCCTCCTGGACGGGCTTGCCAAGCTCGAATACCGGGGTTACGACAGCGCGGGCATCGCGGTATTTGACTCCTCGGGGGGCATCGAGAGGCGCAGGGCCAGGGGAAAACTCAGCGAGCTGGTTGCCGCGACTTCCGGCCATTTGCCCGAGGGCCGAATCGGCATAGGGCACACGCGGTGGGCAACCCATGGCGGTCCGACTGAAGACAACGCCCATCCCCACACTGACTGCAGGGACGAGATCGCCGTAGTCCACAACGGGATCGTCGAGAACTTCGTGGAGCTCAGGCAGGAGCTTGAGTCGCAGGGCCACGTCTTCTCGTCCGAGACGGACAGCGAGTGCATTCCTCACCTGATCGAGTCGTACATGGATCGGGGCTTGTCGATCGAGGATGCGACCCAAAGCGCGGCAGGGAGGATACGGGGAGCAGAGGCCGTCGTGGCAATGTCGAAGAGGGAGCCGGGCAAGCTGTCGGCGTTCAGGCAGGGCAACGCGGGCGGTATCGTCGTGGGCTACGGGGACGGCGAGATGCTCGTGGCGAGTGACCTGCCGGCGCTGCTGCCCCACACGAGGACAGTTGCCTTTCTGGCGGGAGGCGAGGCCGTCACGGTGACTCCCACGGAGGCTTGCTACTCGACGCTCGACGGCAAGGCCATTGCGAAGACCCCTACGACCGTGTCGTACGACCCTGTGGCGGCGGTCAAGGGTCAGTACAAGCACTACATGCTCAAGGAGATCCACGAGCAGCCGGAAGCTGCGTTGAATGCCATGAGGGGCAGGGTGTCCTTCGACACTCACTCTGTGGAGCTCGACGGCTTCCCCCTTTCGGCCGATGAGGTGATGCGGCTCAAGCGCGTGGTACTGGTCGGCATGGGTACGAGCATGCACGCGGCGATGGCCGGGCGCCAGTGGATCGAGTCCCTGGCCCGAATTCAGGCGGACTACGAAAACTCGTCCGAGTTCAGATACCGGGACCCGGTCATCGGAGATGACACGCTGGTGGTGTCGGTAAGCCAGTCGGGCGAGACTGCCGACACCCTTGCCGCCATGGGCGAGGCGGCGCAGAAAGGCGCCCGGCAGATTACACTGTGCAACTACGAAGGAACCCAGGCCACGCGCATTGCGGAAGGCACGATCTTCATCCGTTCAGGCCTGGAAGTCAGCGTGGCCGGCAGCAAGACCTTCACCTGCTCCCTCCTCTCTCTGTACATGCTCGCTCTTCACCTGGGGGCGACACGGGAAGTCTTGAGCCATGAGGACATGCGCCGGTTGGTTGACGAGTTGGCGCAGCTCCCGCACCTCATTGGGACCCAGCTGGAGGACGAGTCGCCGTACGAACATCTTGCCCGAAAGTACGCCCTCCACTCCGATTTCCTTTACCTGGGTCGCGGCAACCAGTACCCCATTGCCATGGAGGGCGCCCTGAAGCTAAAGGAGATCAGCTACATTCACGCAGAGGGCTACCAGGCCGGCGAGATGAAGCACGGGCCCATCTCCCTCATCGACGAGAACATGCCTGTAGTCGCCCTGATTCCCCAGGGTCCGCTCTACGAGAAGATGCTGAACAGCGTCAGTGAGGCCAACGCCCGCGGGGGCAGGGTCATCGCGATAGCCACGGAGGGCGACTCGCTGATAGAAGACTATGCCGAGGACGTCCTGTACGTGCCGAAGGTCTCGGACACGCTTTCGCCCCTGGTGACGGTCGTGCCGGTCCAGCTGCTGGCTTACCACATCGCAGCGCGCCGGGGCGTCGACGTGGATCAGCCGCGAAACCTGGCCAAGACGGTCACTGTCGAATAGCGGCTGGCGTCGCCGCGGGCAGCTCCTGCACCACCGCTCCACATCCTGCCTTCCCCGCTCCCCATCCCCCTTCACCATTTCCCATTCACAATTCCTCCCCGTCCCCTGTTCCACATCCGTCCATCCCTGCTCCACATCCGTCCATCGCCGCTCCACATCCGTCCATCCCTGCTCCACATCCGTCCATCCCTGCTCCACATCCGTCCATCCCTGCTCCACATCCGTCCATCGCCGCTCCACATCCCACCATCACCGCTCCACATCCGTCCATCGCCGCTCCACATCCGTCCATCCCTGCTCCACATCCGTCCATCGCCGCTCCACATCCGTCCATCGCCGCTCCACATCCCACCATCACCGGCCCCCTCCCCCTCGTCGTCCTGAGGAGTCCCCGACGTGAGGACCTTCCCCGGCCCCTGGCTCCCCCTACTCTCTCCCTCCCAATCATCCCCATCATCCCCCTCTTCCCTCCGCGCCCTCCGCGCCCTCTGCGGTTAAATCCCCCGCCATTTGACTAGCGCGAACGCCTGTGCTATTATCGCCGCATGAACACCTTTACACAAGCCCACCCGGACCTCCGGCATCCATCCCCGGCAAGGTCCCCCTGGCTACGACGTAGAACACTGTGGAACAGTTTGGAACAAAATTCGGCAAATTCGGGTACCAATCCGTCGTTCCGGCCCCCCGAGCCGGAACCCAGCCCCGGCCCTCCAGGCTCGTTCACCCTGAGCCTGTCGAAGGGACCGACACGGGAGCCTGCCCCGTACTCGATACGGGGGATGGGGGCTCTCGCTCTGCCGAAGGGCAAGGCCGGCTATGTCACACCAAGTCTGAACAGTTACTCCTGGCCGGGAATGGCGGAGCGACGCAGTGCGGCTATGGTATACTTCCTGACGGCCCCGCACTGCGTGGGCCTAATTCTCGAAATAGAGGTGTCAAAGGGCTCCATATGGTGCAGCAGATCGAACAAGCGGTGGCCGAGCCGACAGTGCCGCAGATATCGATGAAATCGCTCCTCGAAGCTGGCGTCCACTTCGGACACCAGAAGCGGCGCTGGAATCCGAAGATGAGGCAGTACATCTTCGCCCATCGCAATGGGATCCACATCATCGATCTGCAGCAGACCCTTCAGCACATAGAGCGCGCTTGCCAGTTCATCGAGGACACGGTGGCCGAGGGCAAGAAGGTCGTGTTCGTGGGTACCAAGAAGCAGGCCTCCGACACGGTCGAGTCCGAGGCGAAGCGCAGCGGGGCGTTCTTCATCAACACCAGGTGGCTCGGAGGCACACTCACCAACTTCAAGACCATACAGGCCCGCATCGACTACCTTGTGCGGCTGGAGACGATGAAGGAGAAGGGCGAGTTCCAGCTCCGTACGAAGAGGGAGGCGCTCAAGCTGGAGGACTCGATTACACGGCTGAACAGGTACCTGGGCGGCATCAAGGAAATGACCGAGATGCCCGGGGTGCTGTTCGTTATCGACGTGGGCAAGGAGTCCATCGCCGTCGCAGAAGCGAGGCGGGTGGGTGTCCCCATCGTGGCCCTCGTGGACACCGATTGCGACCCGACGCTCATCGACTACCCGATACCCGGCAACGACGATGCGATCAGGTCTATCAGGCTCGTGACGACGCGCATAGCGGATGCGGTCATCGAGGGGAGAAACAGGCGGGAGACGGAGGACGCTGAGCTTACGGAGGGGGGCCCCGATCCGGTCGAGGAGCCGGAGGGTGCCGAGCCTGCCGCCGAGGTGTCCGTTCCCACCAATGAAACGCCAGACCAGACAGAGGCCGAGGGATAGAATTGCCAGTTACCGTAGAGACTATCAAGGCCCTCAGGGACCTGACCGGGGCCGGAATCATGGACTCCAAGCGCGCTCTCGAGGCGACTGACGGGGACGTCGAGGCGGCACGGAAGATTCTCAGGGAAAAGGGAATTGCCTCGGCCGCCAAGAAGGCGTCCAGGGACACCAACGAAGGGCTTGTGGAGTCCTACATTCACAGCGGCGGCAGGGTTGGAGCCATTGTCGAGCTCAACTGCGAGACCGACTTCGTAGCGCGGACCGAAGACATGAAGCACCTGGCCCACAACGTGGCGATGCAGGTTGCCGCGATGTCGCCGAAATACGTGCGCGAAGACGAGGTGCCTGACGACGAGGAAGGCAGCCCGCAGGAAGTTTGCCTGCTCAGCCAGCCCTTCATCAGGGACAACGAGCAGACCGTCCAGGACGTCGTAAACGAGACCATCGCTAAGGTTGGCGAGAACGTCAGGGTTCGCAGATTCTCCAGATTCTCCCTCGGAGAATAGCGGTTGGCCGACAACGGCGCACAGCACGCTAGGGTGCTGCTCAAGCTCAGCGGCGAGGCGTTCAAGGGCCGGCAGGGCTTCGGTCTCGATGCGGAGGCCGTCGGGTACATGGCCCGGGAGATTGTGAGCGCCCACGAAATGGGTGTGCAGGTCGGCGTAGTGGTCGGCGGCGGCAACATCTGGAGGGGCGCAGACGCGGAGCTCGACGGCATGGACAGGGCGACCGCAGACTATGCCGGCATGCTGGCGACCGTCATCAACTCCCTGGCGCTCCAGGATGCGTTGGAAAGGCGCTTCGGCGTAGCGACGCGGACCCAGTCGGCCATCACCATCCAGGAAGTCGCAGAGCCGTATATCAGGCGCAGGGCCATACGCCATCTCGAGAAGGGCCGGGTCGTCATCTTCGCGGCCGGAATCGGCAATCCCTTCATGACCACCGACACGGCCGCCGCGCTGAGGGCCGTCGAGATAGACGCGACGCTGTTGCTGGTCGCAAAGCACCATGTAGACGGCGTCTATGCGTCAGATCCTAATGTGCACCCGGATGCCGCCAAGTACGACTTCATTTCGTACAGGGACGCAATAGAGCAGCGCCTGGAGGTCATGGACGCGACGGCGTTCGCACTTTGCGAGGAGAACAATCTTCCTATCGTCGTGTTCGACCTCTTCGAGGAGGGCACCATACGCCGGATCATCCAGGGCGAGCGCATAGGATCGATGGTGGCGGAGGCCAGGACCGACTAGGGTACAGCTTCCCCTGGCGTCGCAGACTTGCACCAGTGAGGTCAAATCTACCAGGAGAGATTGATATGGCCGACGAAAACGAGACTCTAGCGGATGCCCAGGACAGGATGCAGAAGTCTGTCGATGCGCTGACCCGCGAATTCAATGTCGTGCGGACGGGGAGGGCCAGCCCTGCCCTTGTGGAGGGCCTGATGGTGGACTACTACGGGACTATGATGCCGCTCAACCAACTCGCGTCTATTTCGGTCCCGGAGGCCCGCACCCTCCAGATCGAGCCCTGGGACAAGAACGCGCTGTCAGAGGTCGAGAGGAGCATTCTCAAGTCGGACCTTGGCCTGACGCCAAACAACGACGGGGCGATTGTCCGGCTCAACCTGCCCGTCCTCACGGAGGAGCGACGCCGGGACCTGGTGAAGCTGGTCGGACGCAAGCTCGAGGAGGGCCACGTCGCCGTCCGCAACATCAGGCGCGACGGTGTGTCACGTCTCCGGCAGCTGGAGAAGGACAAGGAAATCGCCCAGGATGACAGCCGCAGGGCCCAGGATCGCCTTCAGGAGCTCACGGACACATTCGTAGGCAGGATGGACGACCTGGCCAAGCAGAAGCAGGACGAGGTGATGGAGGTATAGCCGACCACGTGTCCACGCTGCACCAAACCGCGGTCGACCAGAGAGCCGCCCAGCCGAGCACGCCGGTCCCCGTCCACATAGCCATCATCATGGACGGCAATGGGCGCTGGGCTAGCGAGCGGGGCTTGTCCCGTGCCTCGGGTCACAGTGCCGGGCTGGACAACATACGCCCCATCGTCAGGTTCTTTGCCAGCAGCGGTGTGAAGTACCTCACCCTGTTCGCGTTTTCGACCGAGAATTGGGGCCGCCCCGACGACGAGGTGAACACCCTGATCGAGCTCCTTGGCAGGGCGGTCAGGGATGAGACGGTCCCTCTGCACCAGGAGGGTGTTCGGATAAACCACCTGGGCCGGCTGGATAGGCTGCCCGAGTCCCTGGCGGAGGCGATACGCGAGAGCATCGAGCTGACCAGGCACAACGACGTGATGACTCTCAGCGTTGCCTACGACTACGGCAGCCGCGCCGAGTTGGTTGACGCCGTCAAGGCGATAGTGGCAGACGGGCTGCCTGTAGAGGAGATCGACGAGCGGGTGCTCGCCCGCTACCTGTATACGAACGGGCTTCCGGACCCCGACCTCGTTATACGGACGGCAGGGGAGATGCGCCTCAGCAATTTCCTGCTCTGGCAGGCTGCCTACGCCGAGTTCTACAGCACCGATGTGCTGTGGCCCGACTTCGATGAGGCCGAGGCCGCCAGGGCCTTGGCCGATTACGGCAGACGCGACAGGCGCTACGGCAAGCTCTCCATCGACGGCGCGTACGACAGCCGATAACACCTTGCCGCGCACCATTAGCAGGCAGATGGCCCTGAGGATGGCCAGCGCTGCCGTGGGCGTGCCGATCGTGATCGGCGCGGTATGGGTCGGCTCCCCTTACTTCTCCGTGCTGGTGGCTGCGGCCGCAGGGCTAGGTGCGTGGGAATTGACGAAGATGGCGGAGAACGTCGACAGGCGCCCGCCGCCCCTGGTTACCGTCGTGTGGGCCGTGTGCCTGGTAGCAATTGGGTACATCCTTGCACAGGACTTCTCAGGCGACCGGATAGCCCTGCCATTCGCCGGTCGGAGCCTGTCAGGGCACCAGACACCCTGGATATTCATCGTCGCGGCCTTCGCCTACGTGACGTGGCAGGTGCGGTACGCCCGGAGCCGCGTGCCCACGAGCGACGTCCGCCTCGCCATTGGGATTGCGCTGTACACCGGAGGGCTGCTCGCTTTCGCGCCGTTGCTTCGAGGCCTCGATGAGGGGCGCGAGTGGGTCCTGTTCACGCTGCTGGTGACGTTTGCCGCAGATACGTCCGCCTTCTTCGTTGGGCGCACCTTGGGCCGTGCGCCGCTGGCCCCTGCGATTAGTCCCGGCAAGACGCGCGAAGGGGCGGTTGGAGGGCTGGCAGGCGCCGCCGCCGCCGGCCTCTTGTTCGGCAGCCTCTTTCGGCTTCCCGTAGCTCTCCCGTTCCAGGCCGTCCTTGGGCTGCTCATCGGTATTGCAGCCCAGGCCGGAGACCTGGCAGAGTCGTGGATGAAGAGAAAGGCCGAGGTGAAGGACTCAGGCACCCTGGTGCCAGGCCATGGAGGTATCCTGGACAGGCTCGATTCCATTGTGCCCAATCTGCCCTTCGTGTATATTTTCGCTATGTGGGTAGCTCAATGAAGGGCCTTGCGGTACTTGGTTCGACGGGCTCCATAGGTACCCAGACGCTCGATGTTGCGCGGGCGTTCCCCTGCGATCTTCGCGTTGTTGGCCTGGCCGCTCGGAGCAGCGTGCAACTCCTCGAAGAGCAGGTCAGGGAGTTCCGGCCCAAGCTCGTACACAGCGAAGCCGCGCCCCGGGACATGGCCGCGATCCTGGACGGCGGGGCATCCGAGGCCGGCATGGTCGAGATGGCGCTGGACCCCGATGTCGACACTGTCGTGACTGCCACTGTGGGAGACGTGGCCCTGATGCCCACCATCGAGGCGCTCAGGGCGGGGAAGCGGGTCGCCCTGGCGAATAAGGAGTCCGTCATAATGGCGGGGCCTCTCCTTACCCGCCTTGCGGAGGAGCACGGCGGCGAGATACTCCCGGTCGACAGCGAGCCCAGCGCCATATGGCAGTGCATCCAGGGAGACGAACGGGGCATTTCCGGCCTCGTCATCACGGCTTCCGGCGGCGCATTTCGGGGATGGGCCAGGGCTGATCTGGCGGGTGTCACTCCCGAGCAGGCTGTAAATCACCCGACCTGGAGCATGGGTCCCAAGATCACGGTGGACTCGGCGACTCTGATGAACAAGGCGTTCGAAGTGATAGAGGCCCACTACCTGTTCGGGATACCGTGGGAGAAAATCAACGTCGTGATCCACCACCAAAGCATCATCCACTCCATGGTGGAGTTCGTAGACGGGACGACGAAGGCCCACCTGGGGCAGCCCGATATGCGCCTGCCGATACAGTATGCTCTGTTCCATCCGGAGAGGGTCCGCAACGACAGCATCGAGCGTTTCGACCCCATCAAGACCGGCAGCCTGACGTTCGAGGAGCTGGACCCCGACCGCTACCCGTGCTTCGATCTGGCCTTGAGCTATGGGAAGCGGGGAGGGACGTGGCCGGCTGCGCTCTGCGGCGCTGATGAAGCAGCCGTGGACCTGTTCCTGTCGCGCAAGATCGGCTTCCTCGACATCCCCGTCGTCATCAGGGAAGCCCTCGATCATCATTGTCCCGAGATCGACCCAACGCCCGAGCAGGCGCTGGAAGCGGCAAGGTGGGCTGACAGGGCCGTCAGGGAGCTCGCGTCGGCGCGGGCGTGAGAATCGGAGGGCGGCTGCACGACAAGCCGCTTGCAGGCGAGTTGTGTACCATGAATCATAGAAGCTATGCCTGATCTGCCCAACTGGCTCCTGATAGTCCCGGTCCTGGCGCTGCTCATCTTCGTGCATGAGCTGGGTCACTTCACGACCGCCAAGCTGTTCGGCATCAAGGTCACAGAGTTTGGCTTCGGCTTTCCTCCCCGCATCTTCGGTGTCCCCTTCAGGGGAACGGTCTACTCGCTGAACCTGATACCCCTGGGGGGATTCGTGAAGATGGTCGGGGAGGAGGACCCAACCGACCCGGACAGCTTCGCCCGACACTCCGTGCTCAAGCGCCTGATAGTCCTCTCTGCCGGGTCGATTATGAACTTCGTGCTGCCCGTCGTAATCTTCACGGTCCTGCTCATGCTCCCCCATGACGCCCTGGTCGGCGGGTCTGTAATGATCACCGCCGTGGCTCCCGGCTCTCCGGCGGAACAGGCGGGGCTGCGCGGCGGCGACACTATCCTGGCGGTCGACGGCAAGCCGGTCATATCACCCGGCGAGCTGGTGGAGACCGTAAGGGGTAGGAGCGGCCTGCCAATCGAGCTCAGCCTCAGACGCGCGAGCAGGGTGATGGGACTCTCGCAGTCTCCCGAGCTTGCCACGTACGACGCGGTAAGCGTAACTCCTCGCGTCTCGCCACCAAGACTGAAGGTAGTGGAGAAGGTCGCCGATCCCGCCTCCGAGGTCGCCCTTTCAGACGCCCGGCGCTACAATCCCGACCTCGGGATCGGCGATACGATGACCCAGGGCGCTATCGGCGTGATGATCGGCCTGGCTAACCCCAAGTTCGGGACCAAGACGGAGCCGGTTTGGTCGGCCGTGCCGAGCTCAGTCGGGATGATCTGGGATGTCCTGTCGTTCACGTGGGGCGGCATTACCGAGGGTGTGGCCTCACGGTCGAATCCAGGTATCGCCGGCCCGGTCGGCATAGCCCATGCTACGGGCGAGGTAGTCGAAGAGCTGGGGGTTTCGTGGATATTCCGCATAGCTGCTCTACTGAGCGTCAGCCTGGGAGTGGTGAACCTGCTCCCGATCCCGGCGCTGGATGGCGGGCGGATAGTGTTCGTCGTCCTCGAGTTCCTGCGAAGGGGAAAGCGCATTTCGCCCCAGCGGGAAGGACTGATCCACCTCGTTGGCTTTGTGGTCATAATTGGGCTTATAGTTGCAATCACATACTCGGACATTCTCAGGATCGTAAATGGAGAGAGCTTCCTGAGGTAGATGCTCTTTCCGGTGCGAGATCAGAGTGGCGCCCGGGCAATCTGGACGCACGGCACGGAGGCGAGACATGAGAACGCGACGGATATCGAAGCAGATCGACGTCGGAGGGGTGAAGATCGGTGGCGACGCGCCGGTCGTAGTGCAGTCCATGACGAAGACAGATACGCGCGACGTCGAGTCGACCGTGCTCCAGATCCGTGATATGGAGGAGGCTGGCTGCGAGATAGCCCGGTGCGCAGTGCCGGACATGGACGCGGCCCTCGCCCTTGCCGAGATCAAGCGTCAGTCGAACATTCCGATCGTCGCCGACATCCACTTCCACTACCAGCTCGCCCTGGAGGCGCTCAAGAACGGCGTTGACTGCCTCCGCCTGAACCCTGGAAACATACGAGACAGAGGCAAGGTCGAGACGGTAGTTCGCGAGGCGAAGGCCCGGCACGTGCCGATACGCATCGGCGTGAACTTCGGCAGCCTCCCCCCCGTCGGCGCCATCGGAGTGACCCGGGGCATGCTGCGGCACAAGGATGGCGTCAACAAGCTGCCCAAGATCGACGAGGCCGAGCTGGGCCAGTACACCATCGTGGACCACATGGTCGAGACCGGCCTGTGGGAGATCGGGATTCTGGAGGAGCTCGACTTCGACCTGATCAAGATATCGCTCAAGGCATTCGACGTCGACACGACCATAGAGGCGTACCGCAGGATGGCGAAGCTGGTCCCGTACCCGCTGCACCTGGGCATCACGGAGGCGGGAACGGCCAGGTCGGGCAGCATCAGGAGCGCCATAGGACTCGGCGCCCTGCTCTACGAGGGGATAGGCGACACGATCCGTGTCTCGCTCAGCGACGAGCCAAGCGAGGAGGTCTACGTGGGCCTGGAGATCCTCAAGTCGCTGGACCTGCGCAAGGAGGGCGCGGTGCTGGTGGCCTGCCCGAGCTGTGGCCGCGCCGACGTCGACGTGAGGAAGCTCGCGAACACCGTCGACGACCTGATGTCCAAGGTCAAGACGCCCATCAAGGTCGCGGTAATGGGCTGCGAGGTCAATGGGCCCGGCGAGGCCAAGGACGCCGACGTGGGCATCGCGGCCGGGGCAGGGCGCGCCATCATATTCCGCAAGGGCCAAAAGGCGCGCATCGTCGACGAGGACGACATGCTGACGGCGCTCATGGATGAGGTACGGAGCGCCGAGTCCGAAATCCTAGCCCCAACGGGCGCATAACTAAGTCAACAACGCGACGACGGCTGGAGGCAAGAATTGAGACTGTCGAAACTCTTCGGCAAGACCCTCAGGGATGACCCGCAGGAGGCGGAGTTGGCCTGTCACAGGCTGATGCTGCGGGCCGGCTTCATCCACCAGGTCTCGTCGGGCATTTTCAGCTACCTGCCTCTGGCGTGGCGCTCGCTGCGCAAGATCGAGCAGATCATCCGCGAGGAGATGGACGCCGCTGGAGGGCAGGAGCTCCGCATGACGGTGCTCCAGCCGAGGGAGCTCTGGCAGGAATCCGGGCGCGATGAGGACTATGGGGACGGCATGTTCCGCCTGCACGACCGGCGCGAGCGAGAGATGGTGCTTGCGCCGACCCACGAGGAGTTGCTGACGATCATGGTCAAGGCCAACGTCAACAGCTACCGCGATCTGCCGCTCATCCTGTACCAGATACAGACGAAGTTCCGGGACGAGCCGCGCCCAAGGGGCGGCCTGCTGCGAGTCCGCGAGTTCGACATGAAGGACGCGTACAGCTTCGACACCAGCCAGGAAGACCTGGACGCCAGCTACGACGCGATGGAGAGGGCGTACAAGAACATCTACGCGAGGTGCGGCCTGGACGCGATCATGGTCGAGGCCGACAGCGGCACCATCGGCGGCCGCGACTCCCAGGAGTTCATCCTGGTGGCGGACTCGGGCGAGGATACCGTGATGATCTGCGAAGGCTGCAGCTATGCGGCTAACGCGGAGAAGGCGGTCTTCGTCAAGCCGCCGCTGGAGCAGGAGGAGCTGAAGCCTCTCGAGAGCGTCCACACGCCGGGACTTCGCACCATCGACGACCTGGCCCAGTTCCTCGACGTGCATCCGAACAGGACGCTGAAGGCGGTGTTCTACGTCGCCCACGGCGAGGTCGTATTCGTTACCATCCGCGGCGACCTGGAGGTCAACGAGGTCAAGCTGCGAAATGCCCTGGACGGCGCTCCCGACCTGCGCCTGGCGTCGCCCGCCGAGGTCCGCGATGCCGGGCTAATCGCGGGTTCGGCGTCTCCGGTCGGGCTGTCCGGCATCAAGGTAGTAGCGGACGACTCGGTGAACCTCGGGGCGAACTTCGCGGTCGGGGCCAACCGGGAGGACTACCACCTGCTCAACGCTAACCACGGCCGCGACTTCGAGGCCGACATACTGACCGACATCGCCCTTGCCGAGGAGGGGTCCGAATGCGGTGAGTGCGATGCGGTCTTCAGGTCGGCGCGGGGCATCGAGGTGGGGCACATCTTCAAGCTGGGCACCAAGTACAGCGAGGTCCTGGGCGCGACCTTCCCCGACGAGAACGGTGTGCAGCAGCCTATCGTCATGGGCTGCTACGGCATCGGAGTGGGCCGGCTCTTGGCGGCCGCTATCGAGCAGAACCACGACGAGGCGGGCATGGTGCTCCCAGCCAGCATCGCGCCCTTCGAGGTGCTGCTTACCGCCCTGAACGTACGAAACACGGACGTTGCGGATGAGGCTGCATCCCTCTACGACGAGTTGAGGGCCGCGGGTCTGGACGTGCTCTACGACGACCGCGAGGAGTCGGCGGGTGTGAAGTTCAACGACGCCGACCTGCTCGGCCTGCCGGTCAGGGTCGTAGTCAGCCCCCGCAACCTGAAGAATGGCGAGGTCGAGGTCAAGCCCAGATCGGGCGGCGAAGCCCGCATGGTCGCAAGAGCGGAAACAGTCGCCAGCGTCAGGGAGGTCTTGGCGGGGTAGTCTCGCCCGGTTGAGGTACTCTTCCGTTGGAGGACTCAGGATGCGGAACGAATTCACAGCTGTAATAGAGAGAAGCGAGGGATGGTACGTTGCCTACTGTCCTGAAGTGCCTGGAGCCAACGGACAGGGTAGGAGCAAGGAAGAGGCGCGTCGAGACCTGGCCGAAGCAATTGCCCTTGTCCTTGAAGACCGCCAAGAGGACGGGGTGTAACCTCCCGCCTGCGTGAGCCTTAGAACCGCAGCTCGGCCCTGGGCTTTCGCAGCGGCTCTGGCAGGCTGGTGTCGGCCATGAACTTGACCAGCCGCTCGTGCACGGACCTGGCGACGTCGGGTTTCGCGCCTATTGCATCCGCCTGCTGGCCGGGGTCGGACGGCAGGTGGTATAGCTGCGACATGCCCTCGTCGATGCTGTAGAGCAGCGACCACTCGTCGGTCGACACGGTGGTGACCGGCGCCATGCTGAGCCTGCGCCTTATGTTGTCGACCGAGTCCACCGAATCGCCGGGGTTGGCGAAGGGCACGGTCGATACGGTGAAGTCGCGGCCCGGCGTCGACGGGTCGTGGACCTTGGGCAGCAGCGAGATGCCCTCCACGTGGCCGGGTACCGGCTTGCCCATCACGTCCAGCACGGTCGGCATCACGTCGATCGCCGAGGTCAGCCCGCGATACACCCCGGGGCTCGCGCCGGGCATGTAGACCAGGAGCGGCACCAGCACAATCTCCTCGTACAGGGGCGAGAAGTCCCACACGGCGTCGGGGTCGCCGTGGCCGTAGAGGTCGCCGTCGGGCCGCCTGGCGAAGGTCAGCTTGCCGAATAGCCCGTCGTGCTCGCCGAAGTAGAAGCCGTGGTCCGACGTGAACACGATGGCCGTATTCTCCATCAGGCCCATGTTCTCGACAGTGCGGAGCAGGTGGCCGACCCACGTATCGACCATCGTGACCTCGCCCTTGTAGGTAGCGAGGGCCTTCCTCACGCGTTCCTCACTGAAGCCTGGCGAGTCCTGCCAGTGGCCGTAGATGGGCTGCACGACCTCGCCGTCGTAGTCGGGCAGGTACATCTCGGTGTAGTAGCTGGGCGCGTCCCAGGGCTCGTGGGGGTCCCAAGTGTCGACGTAGAGGAAGAAATCCTCCTTGTAGTGGCGCTGCAGCCACTCCATCGCGCGGGTCATCGTCTGGGCGACGTTCCGGTCGGCCTCGAACCGCCATGCGTCCCTGGCGTCCCGCGACTCGTGGTGATGGGCCTCGATGAGGCGCGTGACCGAGCCCTCCTGGCCCGTGTACATCGAGAAGGTCTGAAAGCCCTTGTCGTAGTTCATTCCCCCGCGCAGGTAGAAGGGCGTGTCTACCATTGCGGCGGTGTGGACTCCCTCGCCGGCAAGTATCTGTGCCAGGGTGGCGGCCTCGTCGGGTATCGGCTCCCAGCCCATGAAGGACATGGTCCAGCGACCCGTGGCATGATCGGCGCGCGTGGGCATAGTCGGGAATCCTGCGGCGTAGTGGCGCTCGAACCGCGTGGACTTGGCTGCCAGGGCGTCGAGGGCCGGGGTCCTGATGTCGGCCTTGCCGTAGGCGCCAAGATGGTCCTGCCTGAAGGTGTCGGCGACGATCCATATGACGTTCATTCCAATGCTCCCAGGAGATGCGCGCAGCGGTGACTTCGGGTGCATACCCTACCACTTACCCGCCGATGGGCGCAGACGTGTCGCACGAAGGGGCCGGGTATGCCGCGTGCTACAATTGATTTACGCAGACGGTGGTGGCTACGCGCTCCGCGCCCGGGGTTGCATGGAAGGTTCGAACAAGCTGATCTACATGGACCACGCCGCGACCACGCCGGTGAGGCCGGAGGTCGTGGAGGCGATGCTCCCGTACTTCACCGGGAGCTTCGGCAACCCGTCCAGCATCTACACGCTCGCCCAGGAGTCCCAGAAGGCCGTCGACGACGCGCGCGAGACAGTGGCGGGTGTCCTGGGTGCCAGGATTGGCGCGGTAGTCTTCACGAGCGGCGGCACCGAGTCCGATAACGCGGCAATCAAGGGTGCCGCGTACGCCCAAACAGGCTCAGGCAACCACATCGTAACGTCGAGCATCGAGCACCACGCCGTGCTCCACTCGTGCGACCAGCTGGAGTGGCACGGCTTCGAGATTACCTATCTTCCAGTCGACCGCTGCGGGATCGTGGACCCGGACGAGGTGGGCAGGGCGATCACGGATCGCACGACTGTCGTAAGCGTGATGCTCGCGAACAACGAGATCGGCACGATCGAGCCTGTGGCGGAGATCTCGCGCGTGGTCAAGGGAGAGGCGAAGAGGCGCGGCACGACGATTGTCATGCACACTGACGCCGTGCAGGCGGCCGGATTCCTGGACCTGGATGTGAGGGATCTCGGCGTGGACATGCTGAGCCTGTCGGCCCACAAGTTCGGCGGACCCAAGGGCGTGGGCGTCCTGTACCTGAAGCGTGGCACACCGTTCGAGGCCCAGCAGCAGGGTGGGGGTCAGGAGCGTGAGCGCAGGTCGGGCACCGAGAATGTGCCGCTGATAGTGGGCATGGCGGAGGCCCTGCGGCTGGCGGAGGAGGACAGGGCCGGGCTGACAGCCCACTGCACTAGGCTCAGAGAGCGTATCATCGCGGGGGTAGAGGAGCGGGTGCCGGGCGCGTACCTGAACGGACACCGCACGTCGAGGCTGCCCAACAACGTCAACTTCTCGTTCGAGCAGGTGGAAGGCGAGCCCGTACTGCTTGGGCTTGACTTCGCCGGCATATGTGCGTCGAGCGGCAGTGCCTGCTCGTCGGCGTCGCTGGAGCCGTCTCACGTGCTCACGGCCATAGGCCTCGATCCCGAGCTTGCCCGGGGCAGTTTGCGGCTTACCGTGGGCGCCGACAACACCGAGGAAGACGTGGAATACCTGCTGGATACGCTCTCGGGCCTCGTGGAGCGGCTGCGCGCGATGCCCTCGCTAGCCGTCGCAGGGTAGGGCGGCACAAATCGAGAGAGGCTGCCGGAACCAGCGGGCCTGGATTTGCATCAAATGGTATGATGGGGCGGCCCCGAGTGGTCGCCCTCTCTCTGGCGACCTTGACGTTGGATTCGCTCGAAAATGGAATATGGTAGACCGATTCGGCATGCGGGAGCCAGGGTGATCAGCCTGGTAGCCGTAGCTCAAGACTGGAGGAATTGATGGCACATCCACAGGAAGTGACGGACGACACCTTTCAGGCGGAAGTAATTGACTCGGACGTACCCGTGCTGGTCGATTTCTGGGCCGAATGGTGCGCGCCGTGCAAGATGATCGCCCCCATCGTAGATGCCCTAGCCGACGAGTACGACGGCAAGGTAAAGTTCGCCAAGATGGACGTCGACAGCAACCCCAGGACGCCCATGACCTACGGCGTCAGGGGCATACCCACCCTGCTGCTATTCAGCGGCGGCTCGCCGGTCGACCAGGTGGTAGGCGCTGTGCCGAAAGCCGCCCTGAAGGGACGCATCGAGAAGGCTATCGCCTAGCGGGCAAGAGTCACGCACGCTTCGCTCCATACGGAGATAGGCCAATGTCGGCGGTGTGGGAGCGGATGGGTCCCGGTGGGCTTCGCGGACTTCAAATCCGTTGGCCCCGGCCCTTCGGTCGGGGCGGTGGGTTCGACTCCCTCGCGCTCCCGCCACACACCGCCTATGGAATTCGGCCCGCAGATACGCTTCCGGATACGGATTAGCTGTCCGTAAGCGGCTTGACTTGTCCGCACTTGTCGGGCGTTGACTTTCCTCCTGGTATACCCACGCGAAGCGGTCCGATGCAAGTTCGGACGCTCAATTCGACAGCAGGCATCCTGGCATGCTGCGGATGAAGGCAGGATGCTCAGCCGCAGTGTATGGGATCCCGGCTGTTCCGGTGGCACCGCAACAATCCCACCATGAACGCGAGGCTTGGCGTTGTGTGGTGTACATCAGCAGGCTCTCCCTATATGCTTCAGGCTGTCGTCCGCACACCGGGTGACGCCGAGCCGATGGAGGCCAACCATGACAGTTCGAACGATATACCGGCTCCAGGATGCTTTCGAGTGCGACCTGGCTGCTACGAACAACGGTTGGGCTATGGCCGCCGTCACTATGGACGACGTCGACGAGGGCTTTATCGCCAACATGGACGCCGACCGTGAGTGGGAGGACATCAAGGCGATGCTGCTCCCCGGCGTTACCTACCAGGACTGGATTGACGCATACCTGGACATGCGCCCAACTCTGCACCTGGTCGAGAGCCGAGCAGGCGATGTGCGCACCCTGCACACCTCCACAGCTGAGCAGTACTCGGGATTCGCCGTAGCGCCCGGCCCTGCATTCGTCTGGACAGAGCTAGACGGCGATATCTGGAGCCTGAGGCTCCACCGGGACGGACAGACGAGCACGCTGGAGTCAGGTACGACCGTGCTCCAGGACCCATCTATAATCCGTGATGACGAGGGCGCGCTGTGGACCACGTGGGTGAGCCGGGGGGACGATGGAGATGTTGTGCACGTCACGGACGAGGTCGGCGGCGTGGACGTACAGCTTCCAGGCCGTCACCCGACCCTGGCCGCCGCGACCGGCGGTATCGCGTTGTGCTTCGAGCGGTTCCAGGACGGCGAGTCGCACGTCTACTACTCGAAGCTATCTCAAGGGTCAGTGAGTGACCCCGTCCGTCTGTCGCACCGCAACCCACTGAACTTCCTGCCGCGCTGCACCTCTGAGGACGACGGGAGTGTGCTGGTTCTATGGGAGTCGTCGCCGGGGTGGGGCTACGATATCCAGGTCGACCAGATTCGCGAGATAGATTTGAGGCGCATCGACCCGGTCAGCGGGGAGGTGAGCAATGGACCTGGTACGGACGACTCCGACGGCGTGATCCCGATCCCGCAGAAGTCGTACGAGCGACCCCAGTCCCAGGTGCACGCCGGCGAGAACCGGATGATCAATATGACGCCGTCGAACGCCAAGCTCGTGCGTGTGGGGGGCGACCTGGTCTGCACGTTCCGCATGGTCCACCCGGTGAGGACAAGGCCATATGTGGAGCCTGACTGGATGGTCGACGGCGCTTTCGCCGACCCGCTTCCGAACTGGGACTCCGACCTGATCAGGGACGGCTGGGAGCTGTGCCAGACCAGGTGGGACGGCGAGACGTGGTCAGACCCCACCCGGATCAGCGACGCGGTCAGCTTTTCTCACCACTCCTACGGGGCCGGAGCCGACTCCGATGGGCTGCTCCTGGCTGTCCACTCCTTCGACGGCGACAAGTTCCCGGAGCGGGACCACCGTGTCGAGGTGATGTCCGTGACGGACGGCTCGGGCGTCGCCATGCACACCGGGGTCGATACGCACGGGCACCAGGAGATACACACGGCGAACCCGCCCGCGCAGCTTCCCGATCTCGCGGACGAGATTGCCGGGTACCGGCTGGTATTCGGCGACCTGCACGTCCATACCTCACACTCGTCCTGCATGCCGGCCCTCGACGGTAGTCCACCAGACAACATCCGCCTGCAGCGCGACGTGCTCGACTACAAGGCCGTCTCGCTGGCGGACCATCATCGAATCTCGGCCGCGGACTACAGGCAGCGCCAGGACCTGCTGGAGCGCGAGCATGCGGGCGGATACGTGCCCCTTTATGGCCTAGAGTGGAACAAGCGCCCGTGGCAGCACATCAACTTCTTCACCTACGACAAGCAGGTGATGAAGGAGCTGCGCGAGGTCCTGCACCGTGACCTGGACCTGCAGCTGCTGTTCGACGACATCATCGACCGGTTCGGTGAGGGCAAGGTCACGGCCGTGCGCCACTGGCACGACAAGCGCGACGCCCACACGTATCTGTACGACCCCCGCGTGGAGTGGGGGATGGAGGTGATATGCGGCCGGGGCGACAGGCTGGCCAGCGAGCCGGAGATGTGGGGCGGCATCACCAAGTTCCCGTTCCCGGTGAACTTCATCGAGTGGCGTGACGCGAAGCTGGGGATGGTGGGCGCGTCCGACCATCACATGACGTTGCTCGGCTCTAGCCTGACCGGGTTCTGGGTGAAGGAGGTCACGGGCGAGGGCATATTCGAGGCGATGCGGAACCAGCGTACTGTCGCCTGCGCCAACGGCAAGATGTCGATCTGGATCGAGAGCAACGGCGTTGGGCTGGGCGAGGTTGGTGAGGGCAAGTCGCCCGTGGAGATTGAGGTGAGAGCCGTGTCTGCCCTGCCCATCGGCACGGTGTCGTTGTGGGGCGATGGGAGGTGGATGGAGCACCGTAGGGCGGACGACGGTCAGACGCAGTTCCGGTTCGTGGACCGGGATGCAGGCCCCGGTAAGCACTACTACTTCGCCCGGGTGGAGACGCAGCAGCAGTCCAATTTCGAGAAGGGGCCCATCATCGGCTACTCCTCGCCCATTTGGGTGACGCTGGGCTAGGCAGGCTCGCCGGCGCCGCAAGTATCGAATTGAAGGTCAAGGCGGGAAGAGGGCGGGTTTCAAACCCGCCCCTACCGACGCGGCAATCCCCGACAGCGTCAGACATTGACGCGATGAGTCCCGACGCAGAACGCTAGGGCGGGGGTGGTTGACCGGCGGCGAAGCGACCTTCGAACCGGTACCAGGGGTCGTTCCTGTCGAGCGGGAGGTCGACGGGCCGGTTCTCCTCTGAAGACTTGTAGATGGCCCTGGTCACCTCGACGTGGTGGCGGGGCACCTCGATGGGCACCTCCGTATCGGTGTCGCCGATGATCGCCTCAAGGAAGCTGCGCGTCTGACGATCCTGGCTGACACGGTCGGGCAGGTGTGCCACCTCCTCGCGCATCGCTTCCAGGCACTCCAGCGCCTCGGGGTTGTCGCTTGACGTAAACTCGGTCGTCGACGTCATCACCGGCAGTCCTTCCGCGCCGCGCGGGAGGTTCTCGTTCTGGACTGTCATGGCGGCATCGTACCCCGCGACCGAGATGCTGCCCCTGTTGCCGACGCTGGTGCGCTCCCGCATCTCGCTGCTCGTGTGGGTGATGAGCGATGCGTGGACGACGCCGGTCGCGCCGTTGGCGAACTTCACGACCGCCTGGCTGAGGCTGTCGTGCTCGATCTTGCGGAGCATCGGCCCCGAGTAGGCGAAGACCTGCACCACCGGTGAGCCGGCGACCGCCAGGAACGGGTCGATGATGTACCTGCCGTGGTGGAACGCCGCTCCTCCGCCCTCTCCCTGCCACGTGCCGCGCCACGTCCGGTGCTGGAGAGGGGTCTGCCGGTAGTAGCCCTGTGGGAGATAAATGCTCAGCTCGACGTTCGCGTACCCCATCCGGCCCATTGCGCCGCTCTCGACCGACCGCCGGGCGAGCACCATGTCGCGCGGGAACCGGTCGAGCACCTGGCAGTCGTACTTCACGCCAGCCTTCTTGACGGCGTTGTAGATGGCGTCGGCCTCCTCGGCGCTCCTAGCCATCGGCCCCTCGGTGAAGACGTGGCGGCCAGACTCGGCCGCGGCGACTGCCGGAGCAGCGCGGACCGGAGGCGGGGTGAATGCGCACATGACCTGGACCTCGTCGTCGCCGAGAAGCTCCTCGTGGTCGCGGTACCGGCGTATTGGGTACTCCGCCGCCGACTCCGCCAACCTGCCCTTGTCCAGGAATCCCTGCCGCTCCTCGTCCGTGCGGGCGTCTACCGCTAGCTGCCTGTTACGGTACGCCTCTGCGTAGTAGGTGTCGCGGAAGGCTCCCTGTATGTGCTCGGCCAGGGACTGGTCCAGGTCCGCTACGGCGACGACCTGCGCGATGTCCGACACCAGCGCGTACACCCTGCTGTACAGCGCGCGGGTGATGCCTCCGCAACCTACGATCCCGACCCTCAGTCGATCATCTGCCATGGCTAATCACTCGTTCTCTGAGCGCAGAACGACGTTGGCGGCCGGCAGAGCCCAGACCTCGTTGTAGACGTGGATCCTCCACCGTCGCGGCGGGTGGTCCGGCGGCACGTTGTCGGGGTCGGCGAGCTGGTTGCGGTCGCGTCCCCGGACCTCTTCCAGCCACTCCAGCTCCGAGTCGGCGGGCTCGACCGCCCGGCGAAGGATGAACTCGACGTAGTCGAACGAGCTGAGGGCCACCTCCGCCAGGAAGACCCGCCTCACGTCG
The DNA here is from genome assembly GCA_965204975.1 of Dehalococcoidia bacterium. Taxonomy (GTDB): domain Bacteria; phylum Chloroflexota; class Dehalococcoidia; order Lucifugimonadales; family CAJWER01. The sequence goes on along the minus strand of OZ242024.1, from coordinate 1,005,221 downwards.
TTCCCGTCCCAGGTGGCCAGGTCAGGCAGTATCACCGGGCCGGTGCATACCTGGAACTTCCCGCCTGCCTCCTCGATGTTGATCAGGTTCACCGGAAACTCCACCGACACGGAAAAGCCGCGCTCGTCCCTGTAGGTAGACCGCGCGTTCAGCATGTCGTTGGCGAGCGTGGCCTCGATAATCTCCCCGGCGGTCGTGATCTCCGTTGCGCCCCGGTGGCTCCTGATGTCGATCTTGTGGTCCTGGTATCGCTCGGCCAGCAGCTCGTCGGCAAGGGAAGTATCGTCCTGCTCGCTGCTTGGCTTGTCGGCTATCTTCAACGTCCGCGCGCGGCTGAACGCTAGGCGGAACTCCGTGCTGGGGACCGTGAGCAGGTTGCGGTCGGCGATAGTGTACTCAGACCGGCAGGGGTGCCCGACGAACAGCTCCGAAACTCGTCCCGTCGATTCGTCTCGCACGTCACACTTGGCCTCGATGCTGAACCGGACGTGATAGACGGCGCCGGGCTCTCCCACGAATCCACCGTCGTACAGGTAGTACGGGTGAGGCTGGCGGGGAAGCGCCTTCCAGGTGAAGCTCGAGGCCGGGAAGTTGATCATGCTGGCACTCCTTGGCTGGGTCTCCCGGCGCTACTGGCTATATGGGTCCGCGGCGTCGCGGATGCCGTCGCCGAAGAAGTTGAACGCCAGCACGACGATGATGACCGGAATCGCCACGAACATGAGCCACGGGAACAGCGCGACGGTCTGCACGTTTTGCGCCTGCTGGAGCATCACACCCCAGCTAACCGCGGGAGGGCGCAGGCCCAGCCCGAGGTAGCTGAGCGCCGTCTCGGTGATTATCATGCCCGGAATCGCCAGGGTTGCGGCCGCGATGATATGGCTGGCGAAGACCGGCACCATGTGCCGGAAGATTATGCGTCCCTGGGAAGCTCCGGCAAGCTGGGCCGCCATCACGAAGTCCTCCTCACGCAGCGAGAGGAATCTCCCCCGTACGACGCGCGCCATGCCCGTCCAGCTGATGATGGACAGTATGACGGTGATCGCGAAGTACACCCGTATTACCGACCAGTCCCTGGGAATCGTGGCGGCCAGGCCCATCCATAGTGGGATCGTCGGTATGGACGTGAGGACCTCGATAAGGCGCTGGATCACCTGGTCCACCCACCCGCCGTAGTAGCCTGAGAGGGCGCCCAGGCTGACACCGAGGATGAACGCCAGCAGCACTCCAACAAGTCCGATGGTCATAGATATGCGCGAGGCGATCATCAGGCGGGACCACTGATCCCGTCCAACGGCGTCGCTCCCCAGGACGTAGGGAGCGGGCCGCTCCTCGTACACCTCGGGGTCGGCAAAGCCCATGATATGCCAGTCCGTGTCGAAGAGGCCCAGGAGCTTGTACTCGAAGCCGCGCGCAAAGAAGCGGAGGGGGATATTCTCGTCGGGGAGCACCGTGTACACCTTCCGTGCGGTACGCGGGTCCCTGTCGCCCTTGAGCGCCTTGACGTGAGGGTTGAACCCACCGTCGTCCCACCAGTGGACCGTCTGTGGCTGCAAGAGATGGTAGCGGTGCGTGCCAACGGCCGGATCGCCCATGCTCAGGAACTCCGCGAATGCCGAGATCCCGTAGAACCCCAGCAGGACGATGCCTGACACGACGGCAACCCTGTGCTTCAGGAAGCTCCGCCACATCAGCTGCCATTGGGAAGCGACGAACACCTCCTGCTCGTCGCCCCCTATCATCCTGTTTCCTTCGATGACAGTGGCCATATCTACTCGACTGCCCGATCCATCCTGATGCGCGGGTCCAGGACGACGAGGAGGACGTCCGAAATCAGGGTGCCGACCACGGTCAGCACGCCGAGGATCAGGATGATCGTCGACGAGAGATAGATGTCTTGGTTCACGAGGGCGTTGAGCAGCAGCGGCCCCATCGTGGCAAGGCTCAGGACGATCGATACGATCACACTGCCGCCGATCAGGGCCGGCAGCAGGTATGCCGCGCCGCTGACGAGGGGATTGAGGGCGATTCGGACTGGATACTTGAGGATCACCTTCCACTGCACGAGGCCCTTGGACCTGGCCGTTATCACATAGGGCTTGCCCAGCTCGTCGAGCAGGTTGTTGCGCATGATCCTGATGAGCCCTGCCGTCCCGTGGGTACCGAGGACGATCGCGGGTATCCACAGGTGGGTGAGCATGTTCCAGATTCGCTGGAAGCTCCACCCCATCCATTGCAGCTCGCCCGGCAGGGCGCCCTGGATGTACTCGTCGGAAAAGAGTCCGCCGACGCTGACGCCGAAATACTTGAACGCAACGAACATCAGGACGAGGGCCAGCAGGAAGTCCGGGACCGCCAGGCCCAGGAAGCCCAGGAAGGAGACGGCGTAGTCTCCGACCGAGTGCTGGCGCAGTGCCGAATAGATGCCCACCGGCAGCGAGAACACCCACGTCGTCAGGATAGTCATGCCGGTCAGGGCAATGGTGAGTACGAGCCGGTTGGCGATAAGGTGTCTCACTGGAAGCTGCAGGTCGAAGGAGTACCCGAAGTTGCCCACCATCAGGTTCCCGAGCCAGTTCCAGTACTGCCAGAATACGGGCCTGTCGAGTCCATAGAACTCCCGCAGCGCCTCCGCCTCCTCCTCGGTAATGAACTGCTGGTGGTCTTCAAAGATGCGCTCGATGTACACGTCTACGTAGTCGACCTGGGGCATCTGGATGATGAGGAAGCAGACCACCGAGATGGCCCACATCGTGAACGCGCCCAGGAGGACGCGTCTAACCAGGTAGTTCGCCAAATTAACTACTCCTCAGCCGACATCCATTCTGCAGTGTACGCGGTTACGCCAGGGTGAGCCAAATGGGTGACGAGTACCCGATGATGGGCCCCTTCTCGAAGTCGTCGTGCTGACGCGTCTCCACCCGGGCGAAGTAATAGTGCTTGCCGGGTCCCGCATCCCGGTCCATGAACCGGAACATCGTCTGACCGTCGTCCGCTCCCTGGTGCTCCATCCACCTGCCGTCGCCCCACAACGACACCGTGCCGATGGGCAGGGCAGACACGGCTCTCACCTCGATCTCCACGGGCGACTTGCCCTCACCAACCTCGCCCAGCCCAACGCCGTTGCTCTCGATCCATATCGACATCTTCCCGTTGGCGCAGGCAACCGTACGCTGGTTCCGCATCGCCTCGAATATGCCCTCGCCCGTGACTCCCTTCACCCAGAATCCGGTCAGGCTCGATCCCAGCACCGTCATGTGATGGTCGGACGCGCCCACCATACCCAGCTTGGCGTCGCGCCACTCGATGAAGTTAACGGGGAACGGGAACTTGGTGATGCCGCCCCACATCTCGGGCTCGCTGGCCAGCCTGTCGCCCCGGCCGCATATCACCTCCATGCCCCACTCGACGCGCGGGTCGTACAGGTAGGTGTGGGTATCCCGCTTGTCGTGCCAGTGGCGCACTGCCGTGACCTTGCCCTCGCCGAACCTGTCGATGATGTCGTCGAACAGCAGCTGCAGGTCCAGGTCCCGGTGCAGGACTTCCCGCAGCTCCTTCATCACCTCCTTGTCGTAGGTGAAGAAGTTGATGTGCTGCCACGGGCGCTTGTTCCACTCCAGCCCGTAGAGGGGCACGTATCCGCCCGCCGCCTCGCGCTCCAGCAGGTCCTGCCGCTGCCTGAAGTCCGATGCGGATATGCAGTGGTGGTCCGCCAGCGAGACGGCCTTGTAGTCGAGCACGTCGCGCTGCAGGCGGATGTTGTCCGGTGGATTGCCGTCGAGCGCGGGCATGCACGACGAGTGGGAGGTGTGCACGTGCAGGTCGCCGAAGACCAGCCGGTAGCCAGCGGTCTCGTCCGCGAGCTCGGGAAGCTGCGCCGGCGGGTTCGCTATGTGCATGGGCTGTGCGTCGCGCATCTTTACGCCCCGGTGCATAGGCGACAGATCCTCGTCGATGGACAGTACCTCCACCCGGTGGTCTCTCTGAGGGTACTGGTAGTTGTTGAAGCAATGACAGGCGACCACCGCGTTGCCGTTGATCTCCGCAAGCCCGTACTGGTGGTGCGAAAAGCCCTCGTTGCCGGTTTCCTGCGTATCGTAGTCCTCGGACTCGGTCACGCGTCGGGGCTCTGACCACGAGCTGCCGTCCCACCGCGCAACGCACATCGTCCAGCTGTCCCTCGACAGGTCGGAGTCCCTGTAGGGCAGCTTCCTGTTGAAGCCGCTGTCCACGATCCAGTCCGGATCGACGTAAGGGCGCACCTTGATCGGGTGGACCATCCGGAACGTGCACACGAGGTCGCCGCCGGCGCGCACCAGCCGGGCGTTCGACGGCGTCATGTTTATCATCCGATTCTCGCCGGCGTGCACCTGGGACTGGGGCCGCTCGTACGACTTCAGCGGGATCGGTATCACACCGACAGAGTCGTCCGTCCCGGGACCGGCGCTCACCTCGCCGCTGGCCGCATCGATGTGCCTCAGCTCTATCTCGCGTACCTGGTCGACCTGGATGTCGTACCCCCATCCGGGCGACGACTCCCAGAGCACCAGCACGCTGCCGTCATCGTCCGTCGTGCAGCGCGGCAGGAAGTTCAGCGGGTTGCGATGCGACAGCCTGACGGGCTCGCTCAGGGCCCCTTGCGATGCCTTCGAGTAGTAGACGTGCGACTCGCCGTCCTGGAACCGCTCGAAGCACACCGCGATACCGCCGGACACGGCTGCCAGGCTCGGGTGACGGCCTGTCAGCTGGAGACTCCTGCTACCAGTTTCGTCCGTGACGTGCACCACGTCGCCGTCGTCCTCCCGGCTCACCCACGCGATCCACAGCGCGCCCTCGTCGTCGCGGGCGATCGACGGGTCCTGCAGGACCGTGGGGCCTGACTCCAGCGTGCTCGTCTCGTCGTCCCGGTGGAGCTTCAGGCTCCACGTCTTGCCGTCGAGCTCCGTCCAGACGAAGACCGGTTCGGCCTCACCCGCCACCGCAAGGCCTGAGAACTGCTCGGCGATGGAGGTGTGCAGGGTGCGCACGCCGCCCTCTCCACTTTCGATCAGATGCAGGGTCGGGCGCAGGGCGAGATATGCGTCGATCCAGCCCTGGTAGGTCATGCCGGGGAGCAGCGTCGCCTTGATGTCCTCCCACTCCCGGTCCACGTCCATGTTGGCGACGAAGTCCTCGTCGACGTCGTCCATGGTGACGGCTGCCATCACCCAGCCCCCATCCGTGGTGGCTAGGTCGCACTCGAAGGCTCGGTCGAGCCTGTATACCAGCTCCGGCGCCACGGCTCGCCTCCAGGGTGGATCGGAATAGTACCAATTCGTCCTGACTACGCCGCCACTTCAAATCGTAGGGGCGGGTCTGAAACCCGCCCTCCCTGTCCGTCGTGGCCGCAAGCCCAATTGCGCATCTATGGCCCTGTCACGGCAATTCGGTATGACAGGGTGTGCGCCTGAGCCCTCTGCTGCCTCAGTTCAAATCAGCGTCGAAACCGGGCCCGGCGCTCGACGCCGGGCCCGGTCTGGTATCGCTTAGTGGTCGTTCAGCTGCCTATCTCGGAGTGTAGTGGAGGTGCTGCGAGGGGTTCTCGTAGTAGTACAGCTCCATCCGCGGCGGCAGGTTGTAGAAGCCGCCTTGGACGACGGTCCTCGGATCGGGCACGTTACGCATGTCGTCGTTGACAACGAAAAGTCCCTTGAACCCCGAGGTGCTGCCTACGACGTTGATCGCCAGCGCCTCCTTGATATAGGTCTCATAGAGGAACTTGGCCAGCTCCTTGCGCCTCGGCGAGGTCATCGAGTGGGAGAAGCCCTCTTCGTAGGCGTCCAGGAGCTCCTTCATGATGTACCGGCCGTCCTCGTTCTTGTACTTGTCGCTCACTGGGTCCTCGCCCTGGGCGCCGCCCGTGGAGTACCACCTGCCGACCTCGACCGCGATGTGCGAAGCCGTTACGGCAGGGGCGCAGGAATGGGCCGCGATCCAGCAGTTCCAACCAGGGCCGCCGGCGACCGGCTGGAGGTAGCCCTTGTTCGCCCGGTGGATCACGTACTGTCTCGGGTCGACGTTGAACGTGCTGTCGATGCCGATGTCCTTCCAGTGCTGGATGACGAACTCGACCGGAGTCACGTCCTGCGGGTAGACGTCCCAGCGCAGTGTGAGGCGCCCGCTGCCGTCGGGCCTCATGCGGTAGCCGTCGGAGTCCCTAGCCGTGAGGCCGAGCCCGTCCAGCAGGGCGTTGGCCCTGTCCAGGTCCCGCTCGATATCGTAGTACCGGAGCTCCGGCCCAACGTCGAACAGGCTGCCCTCGGCCGGGGCGTAGTCTCTAATCTCACCGGTGCCGGCGAATACCGCTTCCCTGAGCTCCTCACGGTCTACGCTGATCTTGAGCGCGGTGCGGAAGTCCCTCTTCCTCAGCAGGTCCCCGATCACCGGGTCCTCGTCGTAGCTCTGGTTGATCCAGAATCCCCAGTCTACTGGAGACGGGCTGAGATACTGGTGCACACGGTAGCCGCCGGCCTCCTGGAACTCGAGCAGGAGCGGCAGCTTGTCGGCGCGCATGTGCCGGCCCTGCATGTCGATCTCACCAGCGAGGGCCTTCAGGGCGCCGACCTCGGTGTCCTGCACCAGCGTCATCACAACGTAGTCGATGTACGGCAGCTGGTTGCCCGCCGTGTCGACGACGTTGTAGTAGGGGTTCCGCTCGAAGATCCACTGCGGGCCCTCGCTGCCGTCGATGACTATCCAGGCGTTCGTCGTCGGCTTCTCGACGTTCTGGTAGCCGTTGCATTTCTGCTTCATCAGCTGGACCCAGTTCTCGACCTCCGCTTCGGCGATCATCGCGTCCAGCGTCGCCTTATCTGCATAGTCCGGGTGGAACTGCTTCATGTAGTGCGCGGGAGCGTAGTAGGACCAGCAGTCCGGCGCCTGAGTCCCCCAGCCATTGAGGATCCCCGCGTCGACGAACGAGTAGAAGGGCTCTTCGTACTCCATGATGACCGTGTACTGGTCCGGTATGGTCATCGTGACGGGGGTCTTCGACCTGGGGCTCTTGAGCCTAGAGGGGGGTCCAGACGGGCTGAATTCCTCGTTACCCACGAGGTCCTCGTAGTAGAACCGGAAGTCCTCGGACGTGAAGGGCTGTCCGTCCGACCACTTCATACCCTCCCGCAGGTGGTAGGTAACCGTTCGTCCGTCCGGAGACAGCGTGTAGTCCTTCAGCAGGTGGGGCTCCTTGCCTAGACCGCTGGAGTCCCAGTCGCCCAGCTGAGCGGTCCTCGGCGAGCCGTGGTCCCTTGGGCTGATGTAGAACCTGCGCCAGGTCCCTCCGTACTTGCCTATGGCCTCGGTCGGTGCGAGCACCTTGGGCTCCCCGATGCGCTCATCCAGGGGAGGCAGCGTGTTGCCGTACCTGTCTAGCGCGCCCTCTTTGATCCACTTGGTGATTATGGGAGCCTCGCTGTATGACATCGGCGCGGGGCCGTCCCAGTTCACAGTGAACAGGTTGTTGGCCGCCCGCTTGGCCAGCAGCGACGGGTTCGCTCGCGCCGAGTCCGAAACGGGCGGGGCCGTCTTGGACGGCGGCGGTGCGATACTCACGACGGCGGCGGCCCCGGCGCGCGCGGCAGCGGCCTGTGCCGATGCCATGGCGGTAGCGTCCAGGGAGGCCTGGACTATCTTCTGGACGTCGTCGGCCGTCAACTGGCCAGCTGAGGCATCCCCGACTGCCTTGGAGATCGAGGCCTCGAGCGCGCCCTGCGTGGGGACGCCCTCAGTCGCGGCTGTTACAGCCGCCTGCACCATGGCCCTGATCTCCTCGGCGCTGGTGCCCTCGGGCACGGAGGCGGCAACCGACTGCTCGATCAGCGGCCTCAGGTCGTTTGCGTCGACCTGGGGCGCCGGCAGCGCCTGGATCGAGGCGTCGACGATCCTCTGCACCTCCGCCGCCGTGAGCTGCCCGGCCGTAGCCGACTGGACCGAGGCGGTCACCGCTGCTTCCATCTCAGCCCGCGTTATACCGGGCTGCGCCGAGGCTGCGACAGCCGCTTCGACCATCCTGGCGATCTCCGCGGGATCAGTGGCGTCAGGGACCGCCCTTGTGACGGCATCCTGAACCATCGCCCTGATCTCGTCGGCGCTAGGCCCGCCGGCGGCCTCGACCATGGCCCTAATCTCGTCGGCGGTCGGGCCGGACGCGGCGTCGACGGCCTCCTTGACTATGGCGGCAATCTCAGAAGCCGGAACCGCCGTGGGAATCGGTGTTGGCTCGACATCCGAGCCCGTACACGCGAGCCCGGCAATCAGCACGGTCACTACTGCAGCCAGGATCAGTCTCGAACTTGCGGTGGTGAGTCTCATTTGGTCCTCCCGTATTCCCAATAACGCTATTCGTGCTTAGTAGCCTCTATGTCGTTTCCTATCCTCCCTACATGCCCCGACTTATGCTGAAAACTCTTCTATTGGAGCCGCCATGATACATTTCCGATGCCATTTGTCAACCTTTGAAACGTGCGGCGTATCTGGGCATTGGACAAGTCTAAAACTGAGACTACTCTGCGCCCTATACTCGGCATGAGATCGTTTTGGATGGGGCTTGCACAGGCCGTTCCCGGCAACGGTGCGCCTGTCCCTTTCTGTCCTGGAAGGCGCACGCTTCTAAGGGAACCTAACCAATAGCGGAACAGCCTATTGGCTGTAGGCTATTGAGACAGAATCAGTCTCGTAGAGTGTGGCCCAAATCGACCGGTACTGGCACCCCATCGCTCCACACCAACCCTCCCATATACAGCCCGCGAAGTGGCTCCAGGTACGGTCGCTTGGTCGACGGCTTGCCGAACGGACGCAGTGCGTGGGTGATGAACCAGCGTCCCTTTTCGTCGCTGAATATGAGCGGGGCGTGCCACGGCCCCAGCACCGTCCAGTCGCCGAAGTGGTAGGGGTCGTCACCCACGGCGTACTGGAGGCCCCAGAAGTGCATAACGAACATGTAGAACCTGCCGCCATGCTTGACGACCCTCGGACACTCGAAGCCCGAGGGTCCCTGCAGGGGGTTGTCGATCCAAGTCGCCGCCATCAGCGGTCCGCGGTCCTCCCAGTGGAGCATGTCGGATGATTCGGCCAGCCCGATGCACGAGTTGCCCCGCCTGTTCTCGCCGTTGAAGTACAGCAGGAACCGGCCCTCGTACGGATACACGAAGGGCCCCTTGCACTCGATCACTCCCTCCTCGGTCCACCCCGACCAGCCCGGGTCTGGGGTGAATATGTGCGAGCCGTCTCCGGGCACCTTCTCCCACGTCCAGAGGTCGTCGGAGACAGCTAGCGCGAACCGCCTGCTGCCCCCGCGCCTTGGGGTGCACTGGTAGAGCATGTACCAGCGCCCTTCGTGCTCCACGACCGTGCAGTCGGCGATCTCTTGCGCGTCGCAGTCGCCGGGCGCGCCTCTCCGCACGACCGGCTCATGCTTGTTCCAGACTACGAGGTCGTCGGACGTTGCATGGTAGACCGCATCGTTGTGCGGCCCGGGGTACGGTCCGTAGAACAGGTGCCAGCCGTCGGGGCCGCGAACGATCGCGTGCGGGTTCACCGTGTCCTCGTTGTAGACTTCCTTCATCGCGCAGGGCTGCGAGAGTATTTGATCCCTCAGGCTCTCAGGCATCGTCTGAAGCCTCCGCTGGAGGTTCCAGCACATCTCCCAGGTCCACGGGGACCGGCACGCCGTCGCTCCACATCAGGCCGCCGATATACAGGCTCCTGTGGGGCTCCCGGTATAAGCCCATGGTTGACGGCTTGCCGAAGGGCCTATAGGCGTGGGTAATAAACCAGCGGCCATCGCCATCGCTGAAGATCGAGGCGGCGTGCCAGGGGCCCAGGACCTGCCAGGGGCCGAAGTGGTACGGGTCGTCGCCCTTGGCATACTGGAGGCCCCGGAACGCCATCACGAACATGTAGTACCTGCCGCCATGCTCGACGACCCTCGGACACTCGAATCCCGAGGGGCCCAGGACCGGGTTTTCGATTCTCTGGGTTGTGATGAATGGCCCCTCGTCCTCCCAGTCCACCATGTCTCTCGACGTGGCCAGGGCGATGCACGAATCGCCCCACCTGTTCTCTGAGCTGTAGTACATCAGGTACCGGCCCTCGTGCTCGAATACGAAAGGGCCTTTGCACTCCAGGACTCCCTGTTCTCGCCACCCGGACCAGCTCGGGTGAGGGGTGAAGATAGACGAGCCGTCGCCGGGAACCTTGTCCCAGTGGTAGAGGTCGTCTGAAACGGCCAGCGCGAACTGCCGGCTGCCGGACGGGTAGGGCCTCGCCTGGTGCACCATGTACCAGCGGCCCTCGTGCGCCATGATCGCGCAGTCGCCTATCTCGTAGGCGTCGCAATCGCCCGGTTCCCCTCCCTCCACGACCGGCCCGTGCAGGGTCCACGTCAGCAGGTCGTGCGAAGTCGCGTGGAGCATCCTGTTGCTCGGCGGGTGCGGCTCCATCGGGTGATAGAAGAGGTGCCAGCCGTCCGCGCCTCTCAGGATGACGTGGCCGTTCACGTAGTGGTCGGCGGGGGCGTAGACCTCCTTCATCGCGCTGGGCTGCGCGAGTATCTCTCGCCTCCGCACTTCCAGCAGAGCCGGAGTCTGCCTGTCCTGGGAGTGGTGTGCCTCCGTGCTGGTCAACTGCCCGGCTCCTACCCGGCGGGCCACTCCACGACATCGCGCAGGTCGACCGGTACAGGTACCCCATCGCTCCACACAATGCCTCCGATGCAGAGGCCTCGGAGTGGCCCGACATACGGCCGCTTGGTGGAGGGCTTGCCGAACGGTCGCAGGGCATGGGTGATGTACCACCGGTCCTGCTCGTCGCTGAAGACGCTGGCGCCGTGCCACGGACCCAGCACCGTCCAATCGCCGAAGTGGAACGGGTCGTCGCCGGAGGCGTACTGGGTGCCCCAGAAGTTCAGCACGAAGATGTAGTACCTGCCGTCGTGCATGATGACCCTGGGCACCTCGAAGCCCGACGGACCCTGCAGGGAGTTCTCGATACGCTGAATGACCATCAGCGGTCCGCGGTCCTCCCAGTGGACCAGGTCGGCCGACTCGGCGAGCGCGATGCACGAGTCGCCCCACCGGTTCTGGCTGACGAAGTACATCAGGAACCGGCCCTCGTAGGGGATGATCCAAGGGTCCTTGCACTCCAGCACGCCCTTCTCGGTCCAGCCCGACCACTCGGGCAGCGGGATGAAGACGGGAGAGCCGTCGCCCGGCACCTTCTCCCAGTGCCACAGGTCGTCGGAGACGGCCAGGGCGAAGCGGCGGCTCGAGTCGCGCTCGGGCCGGCACTGGTAGATCATGTACCAGCGGCCGTCGTGCCTGACTACGCTCGCCTCGCTGATCTCCGCATTGTCGCAGTGCCCGGGTCCGCCGGGCAGCAGGACCGGCTCCTGCCGGGTCCAGACCACGAGGTCGTCGGAGGTCGCGTGCCGCTTCTCGAAGTTGTGGCCGCCCGGGCCGGGGCCGTAGAAGAGGTGCCAGGCGTCGGGGCCGCGGACGATAGTGTGGGAGTTCACGGTGTCCTGGTCCGGCCCGTAGACCTCCTTCATCGCGCTGGGCTGTGCGAGTATTTTTTCCCTCATGTCCTCAGACATCGTCTGGCACCTCCAAGGGGGGCTTCCAGCAGCGCCGAAGTCTGCTTATCCGGGGCCTGGCGAGTCTCAGTGCCGGGCAAACGCCAACTCCTACCCGGCGGGCCCTTCCAGGACATCGGCCAGGTCGACCGGAACCGGCACACCCTCGCTCCAGACTATGCCGCCGATGCACAGGCCTCGAAACGGCTTAAGGTACGGTCGCCTGGTCGATGGCTTGCCGAAGGGTCGGAGAGCATCCGTGATGAACCACCGGTCCTGCTCGTCGCTGAAGACGCTGGAGCCGTGCCAGGGGCCCAGCACCGTCCATTCGCCGAAGTGGAACGGGTCGTCGCTGGAGGCGTACTGAAGGCCCCAGAAGTTCATCACGAAAATGTAGTACCTGCCGTCGTGCATGATGACCCTGGGCACCTCGAAGCCCGACGGCCCCTGCAGGGGGTTTTCAATCCGCTGGAATATCATCAGCGGGCCGCGGTCTTCCCAGTGGACCAGGTCGGCCGACTCGGCCAGCGCCAGGCACGAGTCGCCCCACCGGTTCTGGCACACGAAGTACATCAGGAAGCGGCCCTCGTACGGGATGACCCATGGGTCCTTGCACTCCAGCACGCCCTTCTCGGTCCAGCCCGACCATTCGCGCAGCGGGATGAAGACCGGCGACCCGTCGCCAGGCAGCTTTTCCCAGTTCCACAAATTGTCGGAGACGGCCACGGCGAAGCGGCGGCTGGCGTCCGGCTCGGGCTGGCACGCGTAGATCATGTACCAGCGGCCCTCGTGCTGGACGACGCTCGCCTCGCTGACTTCCGCGTGGTCGCAATCGCCTGGTGCGCCGCGCAGGATGACGTCCTCCTGCCTGGTCCAGACCACGAGGTCATCGGAGGTCGCGTGCCTCTTCTCGAGGTTCTGGCGGCCCGGGAAGGCGCCGTAGAAGAGGTGCCAGGCGTCCGGGCCGCGCACGATCGTGTGGGGGTTGACGGTGTCCTGGTCGGGCCCGTAGACCTCCTTCATGGCGCTGGGCTGCGCCAAGATCGCCTTCCGTCTCTCGGCGTGGGATGCGTTCATGGTGCCTCCTGGGGGTCTCGCGCCAGGGCAAGCCGGCGCGTCTCATTGCCCCCGTATGCCCAGTCTATCACCACTGGCCCTGCCGCCGTTGCCGCTGGCGTGGGCGCGGATGAACTCCACCGACTGTACGAACATGCCGGAGGCGCCACGGCAAGGGTCGTACACCCTGCCCTGGTAGGGCTCCAGTACATCAAGCAAGAGCCGTACAACGGAGCGCGGGGTGCAGAACTCGCCACCCTTGCGACCTTCGGCGAGGGCGAACTGCCGTGTCGGAGCTTCTTCGTCGTGCCGTCGTCATCGTCGATCTCCGAAGGTTGGATAGGGTCGGATTCGTGCGTCCGCAGTGTACCAAATGACCTAAGTCGCTCACAGGCGCCGTGCACGAGTGCTCGGGCTCCAAGGCAACACTAGGGCCCTATTCTTGGCATCCGAAGACTACTCTTCACTTCAAGACCGTTCTGACCGGCTGCACCTGCTATCATCGGTCCCCAATTGCTTCCATGACTGGATGACCGAACGGGGTGAACGCAATGGCAATACCGGCAACCCACCGACCGATCCTGGTAAACGACGACGGCTGGATCACTACTGAGGCCCAGCCCCCTCTGACAGCCCGCGACCTCAAGGAGAAGATGGTAGACACCTACAGCGGAACGCCGCTGGGGGCCCTGCTGTGGTGTCTCGGCAACAGGGAGGTCTACGACTTCGAGACCCGCGTTGGCGAGATGTTCGGCGCCGGCTACGACTCTATGGAGGGCTTGACTGCCGGCGAGGAGTACACGCTGTTCGACGACCGCGGCCAGGCGGACCGCGCCGCCAACATTCGCAGCCTGATCGACGAGCGCGGCGGTCCGCTGACTGCCATGGTGGAGCTCTGCCGGGAGGCCGGTCTGGACATCTTCCCGTCGATGCGGATGAATAGCCACTACCACATCGACCCCAACACGCCCAGGGCAGGGCGCTTCCGCCGTGAGAACCCAGAGACACTGATCGGAAAGCCGGACGAAACGATTCCCCAGGGAAGCCTCGATTGGGGCGTGCGGACGGGCGTCGACTACACGCATCCGGAGGTCCGCAGGCACATGGCCGGCGTCATATGCGAGCTGTTCGAGCGGTTCGACATAGACGGCGTGGAGCTCGACTTCATGCGGCATCCCACGTTCTTCCCCCTCAAGTACGGCTACGCGAACCGGCACCTGATGACGGACCTCGTGCGCCACGTCAAGCGGAGGATGGCCGACGTAAGCAAGGACAGGGGACGCAGGATAGACCTGGCCGTCAGGGTGCCGCCGACGCTGCACGACGCGAACAGGCTGGGGCTCGACGTTGCGGCATGGATGGGTGAGGGGCTGGTGGACATGGTGATAGTGGGCGGAGGGTTCATCCCCTTCGAGACACCGGTCCGGGAGTTCGTGGAGGCCGCGGAGGGCACCGGATGCTTGGTGTACGGCTCCATCGAGCGGCTCAGGCCCGCCCTGGACGATGAGATTATCCGCGCCATCGCTGCGCACCACTATGACCATGGCGCTGCCGGCATATACCTGTTTAACTACTTCAGCAAGCCGCCGGAGTGGAAGAGGAGGATGTTCGCCGAGCTTGCGGATCCGGAGGCGCTCGCCAGGCTCGACAAGCGGTACCAGATGGAGAACACGCGGTTCCGGTGGGACTACCGCCGCGACCTGTCGGACCGGGACCTGCACGACTACGCCTTCCAGAACGCGGTGCCGGTCTCGCAGCTGCCGGTTGCACTAGCCGGGACGCTGACACAGGCAGGGCCGAAGCTCTGCTTCGATATAGCCGACGACGTGGTGGCGGCATCGGCTGAGGGGGCGCTGAAGAGCTGCGTTCTGAGCCTGAAGCTCACGGGCCTGAGCGGCGAGGACGAGATGGACGTGTGGCTCAACGGTGAGCAGCTCGGCTCGGACATGGGCAAGACGACCTATGGGGACTGGAGCCGCGTGGAGTGGAGCGGGTTTCCCACCAGGCTCGCCGAGGCCAGCTATTCGGGAGCGACCATCGAGTTCGACCTGGACGGCCCGCCGCTGAGGAAAGGAGAAAACGAGCTGGAGGTGCGGCTGCTGCGCGGCGCAGTCCAGAAGTCGACGCACGTCGAGCTGGTGGACGTAGAGCTGGCGATCAGCTACGCGTAAAGCAGGGTGGAAATGAGGCCAAGACCGAGTTGCTGATCCGCACTAACCGATCTCACACTCCTAAGGACTAATATCCAGATACGCGGTACACTGGGGCCAACTACGCGCTCAAGGAACGCTCAGAAGAGACATGGTGCCAATACTCAGCGAAGCTCTTCCCAGCAGGAGCGAAATTCGCCCTGACCAGCAGGTCGACAGCGTAGCCGAGGTCGACGCGCGCTCTCTCTACGACCGGGGCATTCGCGCTATCGGGTTCGACGCCGACCAGACGCTGTGCCGTTACCACGGGATGGGCATCCTTGACCGGCTGCTGACGAACATCGAGGTCATGCGCAGCCTATTCACGGACCGTTTGTGCATAATCTCCAACTGCACCGACAGTCGGCGGAAGGAGCTCATCGAGCAGTTTCCCCTGCATGTCGTGCCGGTGCGAAAGAGGAAGCCTTCCGCGCAGCCGTACCGCGAGGCGGAGCGTCATTTCGACGTGCCGCCCGATCAATGGGCGTTCGTGGGCGATCGCGTCCTCACCGATATAGTTGGCGCAAACCGCGCGGGATGGCACTCGATACTGGTCCCCCCGCTGTCACCCGAGACCGACCCATGGTTCGTTGCCATGGCCCGCTCGTACGAGAGGATGCTCTGGCGGGCATACCGTATGTAACGTCGGGGCCGCTCCCCTAGAGGCCAGCTCAGTGGCCCCGGGCGACTCTCCAAGGCGGCCTGCGGCGTACTTTTGCCTGCACTCGTCCTACAGAGTCCGTCGAAGCCGTACGCATACTCTATTCGCCCAGCAGCCTCGCAATATCCTTCTCGATCTGCAGCCGCGCGGCGATGACATACTCGTCCGTGGTCGGGCCGGCGACCCGCGTCTCGAACCCGTGGGGGCCGAATCCTGGGACGATGCGCTCCCGCACTCGATACTCCGGGTCGTTGAAGTAGTACGGACGCGTGTCCCTCAGCGGTTCCGGCAAGTCGTCCCCTTCGGTGCGATAGATCGCGGGGTTCGCAAGCACGACTGTGGGCGTGTCGTCGCCACCTCCGGCGCCCGGCTGGCGACGACCATGTCGCCCATCAGCACCTCGGGCTTGAGCTCCGGAGACCAGTGGCGTACCCGATAGGTGGGCCCCGGCCCAACGTAGTGACGCATCTCCCGCCGGGTGACGACGTACTCGTGCCACTTCCTAAGCTCAGGGAAGTGATGAGCGGGTAGGGTACTCTCTGCCTCGTAGACGGACCCATCCCCCTCGGCCCTGATGTCGTTGAACACCATGAACCAGTTCAGGATGTCTCGCACTCCCCGCGCCAGCTTGCTGTGGCGCTCCGTCCGTCGCGGGCTGCACTCGTCGACGACCACGACGTGGGGCTGGCTCTCGCTCAGCTCCACCCAGAAGTCCGGCGGGAAGCCGGCGCGATTCCAGCGGCCCTCCCAGTGGGGCACCGTCAGCCGCATCGAGTTGTGAGACTGGACGCGCCAGTAGCGGATGTCGAAATCGTCCCTCAGGTACCGTTCCAGCGGCTGGACGACCCAGTCCCTCCCATACCGCTCGTTCCCAAACACGACCACCGGCCGCGTCGTGCCGGCCTTGAACTCGCGCAGGAAACGCAGCAGGCAGACAGCCTCATAAGCTGCGCGGCGGGACTCCCGTACGTCCTCGTCGGTCAGCTCCACCGGGTCGTCGTGGGGCTCATCCAGGCTGGTGAGCGAGTCGAACAGCGCCCGCTGATCATCGGGCCCATCCGGCCAGTCGCGCTGGCGTCTGCACTCCGAAACGAAGCGGTGATACTCCAGCTCCCGCATCAGCAGATCGCCAGGATCGAACCGCCCACGCCTCGTCTCGGACCTCAGCTCGTCCAGGTGTCGTATCGCCTCGCCGATGTCCTGCGCACTAGCGAGGAATCCCGACAGGGCCGGCGTCAATGTCACGCCGTCGTGGTTCTGCACGTTCACGCGCGACAGCCATTCCCCCATTGCCTGCAGCCGCGCTACGGCCTCATCGCCTCCCAGCCTCGCGAATTCGTCAAGCTGGTCTGAGGTCAGCCTCAGCTTGTACTCGGCATTCAGATTGGCGGGCGTCTTGTCGCTCATGCGGTCCGGTCAGCCGATACTCGGCGGAGAGTTGACACCCGACGGCCCCAGGGCTGTCGGACCGGACTTGCTGTTCCTGTACTTGCGGCTGTCCACGGTCTCGCTAAATCGCGCCGACTCGCTGCACGTCAAGACCGGCAGGCCGTTCGAACTCCTTGTACCGCACCCGGATCTCGACGCCGTTGACGCTGCGGGTGAATCCCGCGGTCCTCTCCTGACGCTTCGTCTCCACCTCCAGGGTATTGTAGCCTTGGACGATGTCGTCCGGCTCCAGGGTGAAGGAGAAGAAGTGGGCTGACATGCCGAACGGTGCCTGCACCTCCATCCCCGCCATCATGTCCGTAACGATGCGAAGCGCCCGTTCGTCGGTGACTTCCGCCTCCTCGATGGGCAGGACCCGCCCGTTGAGGCGGATCTCGATCTCGTCCTCAATGCAGAAGAAGGAGAACCGGATGTTGAGGATGGGCCTGCGCAGCTCCCCGTCGGCCTTCGCGCCTTCGAGATCGTCGGCGACCAGTATCTTGAGGGTAACGGTCTCGCCGGCCACAAGCTCGGCAGGGAGCTGGCGGTCCGGCGTGGTCGTGTCCTCGCCGCTCTTGCCCTCGCGCGGCGCCAGCATGTAGCGCTTGTTCCGGCGCTCGTAGACCTCCGGATTACCCGCCTCTCGCAGGACCAGGTACTCGCGCTCGGCGAAGGGCCAGGGATAATACCCGTCGAATATGCCCGCCCAGCCGTGGTAACGGAGCGACTGCCCCAGCGCGCGGAACATCTCGGCGTCGGGCTTGCCGGCGCGGTGGTCGTAGATGCGTCGCGGAGGGCGATAGTACGCCGGGATGCCGGCGCTGTTGGCCGCGTCGGGCAGCCAGCGGTCAGACATCCCTGTGTCCAGGAGGTTCGCGCGCTCGCTGCCGACCACCATATCGACGTTGCCCTCACGCATCCACGCCGCCGCGTCGAGCCCGATGTCGAGATTCGCCTGCTCGTCGGCGTGCACCCGGGCCATGACCGGAATCTTACGCCCCTGCTGCTCCCCGATCGAGTCCACTAGGCCGCGGACCTCCGCTACGAACCGGTTCATCGTCGCTATGCCCTGCTCGGTCTCCTCCATCCTGAAATAGAGCGGGAAGAACATGAAGTCGAGCTCGATCCCGTCCGCCTCGTAGTCTACGAGCATCTCGCGTATCATCGCCTTCTTGTCGTCCCACACGAGCTCGTTCGTATAGTCGTAGGCCCACCTGGTCTGGTGATTAGGCCATCGAGGGTCGTCGATGCCGTGGCACACGGCCTCCTCGTGATTCCATCGCAGCCAGCCGCACCGTTGGGTGCCGGGAGCCTCTGCATTTTGGAGGCGCAGGCTCGGGAACACGGTCATACCCGTCCGCCGGCCCTGACCGATCACCTCTCGCACCTGGTCGGTGCCCTTCTCGCGGGCGACCTGCACCATCCGCATGATCCGCCAGTCGATGTAGTTCTCCCAGACCTCCTTCGCCTCACCGATGACCCGCCCAACCTTGCTGTTGTGGAAGTAGACGTCCCCATAACCCAGTCCCAGCACCAGCAGGTCTACGCTCGTGCCGAGCACCTCGTCGACCGGCTGTCGCAGCTTGGGGATGCTCACGGGCGGCTCGACACGCTTGCCGTGGAAGTGGTGGGCGTCGTTGTAATAGATGAGCCGGGGCCGGGAGACCCGGTCTGGCCCCGTATTCCGTGCTGAGGCGGTCATCTGGAACCTCCTGACATCGTTGCTGACGGTCGCCGAAAGAATACAGGGATGACTAGCGGAACGTGAGCACCTCGGCAGGGTTGGCGACCAGGATGTCATGGACACCCTCGGGGGTGAATCCCCTGTACAGCATCCTGGGGGCTATGCGGTCCAGAATGTAGGAGTATCCGTGGCCGCCGTACTTCTCCAGGCGGTGCTTCCCGCATATGTCGTGCGCTATGACGACTTTGCGGCCGTAGCCTTCGGAGGAAATCCAGGCGATGAACTCGAGGCGCTGGTCGTCGCTCGGCATGTCGATGTTCAGGTTCGGGGAGTAGTACGACCCGACCCAGCCGAACAGGTCCCACTCCATGTAGCAGCCCGACTCGGCGATCTGCTTGAGAGTACGGCGCTCGAAGACCGTCCTGTCGAGGTGGCCCATGATCGTATGCGACAGGTCGGCCCCGGCCCGGTCCAGGATGTCGATGATCTCGAGCGGCGCCGTCTCGTCCCGGCCGGGATGTATGAGCAGCGGTGCGCCGGTCATGCGCTGCGCGCGCGCCGATGCCTTCAGCACCTTCCGTTCGTTGTCCGTCAGGGGCCAGTCGCAGCCGACCTCGCCGATGATGCCGGACCTGATGCTCGTCCCGTCGGCCCCTTCGGTGATGTCTCCCACTATCAGGTCGACGATATCGTCCTCAGTCATGTCGTCCATCCCCGGCGGGTGATGCGTGTTCACGTAGTATGAAGCGCCCATCACGACATGCACGCCCGTTGCGTTGGAGACCCTGGCAAGACCAGTCGGGTCGCGGCCTATTCCGATGCTCGACACCTCGACCAGCGTGCCCCCGCCATACTGCTTGAACAGCCCAACCTCCTCGATGGCAGTCTGGACATCCGAGAGCCGCCCGTTGTCCCGGTTAGGCTTCAGCCCGTGCCGAAGCCTACCGAGAATCTCCTGGGAGACGGGCTTCTCATAGAAGGCCTGGTCGCTCGCGCTTGGGAGCCACACCTTGACCCATGAGCCGTCGAATAGGATGTGCTCGTGGGTAAGCGTCCTGCCTAGTTGGCCGGGCTCGACCGGGCCGAGCACTGTCTGCACCTTTCCGGACAGGTCATTGCTGGTCATGGTTGCCCCCATACTCTAGGCCTGCTCATATCCCTAACCCCACGGGTGGGCTTGCCAATTGAACCATTGATGGGCTCTCTTGTCAGCAGGTGCGACACAAGCGTACCATTCGAGCATGTATTTCGGAGCGTGGCTGAGGCGTGCCGCTCCCTCGCTCCCTCCACGCCGCCGCGTGAGTAATTGGATGGGGAATCGGACTGACAATGGGTAGCGCATACCGCGATCCGACGACGGCCCTGTACACACTTGGACCACACAGGGCGGTCGCAGGGGACGAGCTGATAAGGCTTCGCGAAACCCACGTCGTGGAGCGGATCTGGCAGGGCGACCATTCTGTGTGGAAGCCCTCGCCGGATGAAATCACCAATCGTCTGGGTTGGCTCTCGCTGCCCGAGAACATGATGGGGGAGACATCCGCTCTCACCGCCTTTGCCGGCGACATCCGGCGTGAGGGGTACAGTCACGTCGTCCTGCTGGGCATGGGTGGCAGCAGCTTGGGGCCCGAGATGCTGCGCCAGGCGTTCGAATACAAGCCAGGAAGTCCGGCGCTGATAGTCCTCGACTCGACTGTGCCGGGATGGGTCAGCGACGTTTCTGACAGGATCGACCCCGCTCGGACGCTGTTCGTCGTGTCCTCCAAATCGGGGACGACCATTGAGCCCAACGTCCTCTACAGCTACTTCAGGGGCCTCGTCGATCGTTCAGTTGGGCGAGGTGGGGTAGGGAAGAACTTCGTGGCCGTGACCGATCCCGGTACCGCCCTGGAGGAGTTGGCTTCCAGGGACGGCTTCAGGCGGGTCTTCCATGGGAATGCCGACGTCGGAGGTCGCTACTCGATACTGTCCAACTTTGGGCTTTTACCCGCGGCCCTGATCGGAATCGATATCGGCGGGATGCTCGACCGGGCAGCACGTATGCGCGCTTACTGCATGGGAGCCGATATCGCCGACAATCCAGGAGGTGCGCTTGGAGCGGCCATCGGGCGGTTTGCCCTGGAAGGCAGGGACAAGCTTACTCTGCTCGCGTCACCCTCGATTATGGGATTCGGTCTCTGGGTCGAGCAGCTCGTGGCCGAGAGCCTCGGCAAGGAAGGCAGGGGGGTTGTTCCGGTAGCGGGCGAGGCTGCGCTGGGTCCCGATGACTATGGAGACGACAGGCTCTTCGTGCAGGTTCGCCTCGAGGGCGACGACAACGCGCTTATTGATGAGGCGGTGGAAGGCCTCTCGAGGTCCGAACAGCCGTTCATCAGGCTCGACCTGGGAGACAGGCTGGACCTGGGGGCAGAGGTATTCAAGTGGGAGTTCGCCGTCGCCGTGGCGGGAGCCGTCCTGGGGGTGAACCCCTTCGACCAGCCGGACGTACAGGCCGCCAAGGACATGACGAACAGCGTCCTCGCCGAGTTCGAAAGCTCAGGGTTGCTCCCGGACGCGCCCGAGACAATGCCGGCGCTCGATCTCCTGGCCGAGATTCGTCCTGGCGACTACGTGGCAATAATGGCCTACGCGCACCAGACCCCGGAGCTGGACGCCGCCGTCGACGGTCTTCGACGCGCCCTCATGACCCGATTCCACGTGGCAACAACCATGGGCTACGGCCCCCGGTTCCTACATTCGACCGGACAGCTCCACAAGGGAGGGCCGCCTTCGGGCGTGTTCCTACAGCTTGTAGAGGACGTTGACGACGACATCGAGGTCCCGGGCCGACCTTACTCCTTCAGCGTGCTCGCCTCCGCCCAGGCGCTGGGCGATCTTCGTGCCCTCATGGCCCAGGGTCGCAGAGTTTCCAGGCTGGACACCCGCGGGGGATGTGTCTCGGCGGTGGAGGCCCTCACCAGCCCACTCACCGCCGGCTCCTAGTCTCGGGGAATGGGCGGGTCGACTTCCCTGAATTCGGGTGCGTAGTACACCATTCGGGCCTCGTTGCTCGCGCCAAGTGCGCTAGGACTCAGCTCGATGGCCTGGAGCTCAGGCCCGGCTCCATACTCGCTTGTCAGCCCAGGTTCGCTAGCTCGAACGAATCCGAACCGCGAGTAGTATTCAGGCTCTCCCAGTGGCACGACCCCGTCGCACCCGACTTGCCTGCATCCTGCCAGCCCTTCTCGGATAAGCCGCGAGCCTATGCCCTGGCCCTGGTAGTCCGGCAGGACTCCGATGGACCCCAGCGCCGCCCAACGCGAGTTTCCAGGGGGAGGCTCGACCGTTAAGGGAGAGAACAGGACGTGCCCAACGACCTCGTTCGCAACCACCGCGACCAACGACAGTGCTACCCGCTCCGACTCGCGCAGCATTTCCACAAGTCTCGGCTCGATGTCTCCGCCGAAAGCCTGCTCGTGGACAATTCGCATCGCTGAGGCGTCGGCCCTGCTTTCCTCACGGATTTCAACCGTCTCTGGCTCCAGGTACGCTCATGGATTTCGATCATATCCGGTCTGCAGGTTGAAAGGCAGGGTGTCGGGTAGTATTATTCGCGCCTAACGGAGGTTTGCCGTGCTCGCCTACATCACCCGTCGGTTGCTTCTCGCAGCCTTCACCATTTGGACTATCACCGTTCTGGCCTTCATCATCATCCAGATACCGGAAGGCGATGCCGTGGACCGCTTCCTGGACCTGGTGATCGCCGGCGGCATGGGGGTCGACTCCGAGGGTGTTTCGGAAGAGCTGCGGAACTACCTGGGCCTCGACCAGCCGCAGTACATCAGATACCTGAAGTGGATATCCAGCCTCGCCCAGGGCGAC
This sequence comes from Dehalococcoidia bacterium, assembly GCA_965204975.1. Taxonomy (GTDB): domain Bacteria; phylum Chloroflexota; class Dehalococcoidia; order Lucifugimonadales; family CAJWER01. The sequence continues at coordinate 982,734 of OZ242024.1, read as the reverse complement.
TTGGGCCGTTCGTTCCAGTGGGGCTGTGGATACTTCCCGCGAGAGGAGCTGGTCCGGGAGGTCATAGGCGACAGGATATGGACCACCGTCGCACTGACGGGGTTCACCATACTTGTGACGTGGACCTTTGCCATCCCGGTGGGCATCTACTCGGCCGTCCGCCAGCACTCCGTCGGTGACTACATCTTTACCCTGGCGGGCTTCACAGGCCTGGCGGTGCCCGACTTCCTGCTGGGCCTGGTGCTCATGTACCTTGCATTCGCCTACCTGAACCAGAGCGTTGGGGGACTCAACTCGGCCGACTTCAAGGACGCTCCATGGGACCTTGCCAGGATGGTGGACTTCGTCCAGCACCTATGGGTGCCTGCCGTAGTCCTCGGGACTTCGGGCACGGCCAGCCTGATCCGCATCATGCGGAACAATCTCCTCGACGAGCTGAGCAAGCCCTATGTCGTCACCGCTAGGTCCAAGGGGATGAAGTCGTGGAGGCTCATACTCAAGTACCCCGTGCGAGTTGCCATCAACCCGCTGGTCAGCACGGTCGGGTACCTCCTCCCGGCGCTCGTGAGCGGAAGCGTCATCGTATCGGTGGTACTGAGCCTTCCGACCCTGGGACCGGTGCTCCTCGACGCCATAAACCAACAGGACGTCTACTTGGCGGGCTTCATCGTACTGATGCTGGGTGTGCTTACGGTCGTCGGTACGCTTGTCTCAGACCTCCTGCTTGCGGTAGTCGACCCGCGAATCAAGCTGACTACTCAGTAGTCGACATCCGGTCAACCTGGTCCCTTGAGTTTGCCGTAGGACCGCGCTCAGCTATTGGTGCGCGCTAGGGGAGGCAGCATTGAAGATTACGGACATCGAACTCCACGAGATTACCCCGCCGTTCCATACGTGGAACAGCGAGGCCATTACGCGCTACCAGGGCGCCGACTTCAGGTGCCGGACGATGTTCGTGCTTCACACGGACAACGGACTGGAGGGCCTGGGGGACGGCCTCGGCCGGAGAACACCCGCCGATGACGCCTGGATAGAGCAGATGGTGGGTACGGACCCGTGGGACTGGATCGCCCACCCCGACCTTCCCACCCGCCTTGCCCCAGCCGTCTACGACGTGGTGGCAAAGTACAACGAAGTTCCGGTGTACAAGCTGTTCGGGCAGAGGTTCACTGGGCGCCCGGTCCCGAACTCCGGGTGGATGACGAGGCGGGTGCCTGTCTCGGCCTGGACCGTTTCCCAGACGCCATCGAAGATGGCCGAGGAGGTCCAATTCGCGGCGTCGAAGGGTCACAAGTGGCTTAAGTACCACACGAACCATTTCCACAACGTGGTCGCCCAAACCGAGGCGATGCAGGAGGTCGCTCCTCCGGGCTTCAAGGTCCACTACGACATGAACTTCGACGGCACCGTGGAGCAGATCGTCAACGTGTCCCGCAAGCTCGAGAAGTACCCTGTGGCCGGCGCGATCGAGGACCCGCTGGCCAACGAGGACTTCGAGGGCTACAAGCAGCTCCGCCTGCGGTCCCGAATCCCGATCTACTTCCACCACCTGCCGCTGCAGGGCCGCGAGGCGCTGTTTGGACTCGCAGACGCTTACATGATGGGTCACACCCCCATAGGCAAGATGATCACGCGAGCGGGCTTGTTCGAGGCAGCGAACGCGCCGTTCATGATGCAGAACACGGGCGGCAACATCACCCGGGCATTCGTCGTTCACATGGCATCGGTCTTCGCCATGGCGACGCTGCACCATGTAACGGCGACCGACCTCTGGTCCGAGGATGTGGTTACGCCCGCGCTGAAGGTCGAGGGAGGCACCGTCGCAGTGCCGGAGGGCCCAGGGCTCGGCGTAACGCTGGACCGCGACGCGCTGGAGCGCTGGAAGCAGGCCAGTCCCGACCCATATCCGCGCGCTCTGGTTCGCGTGCGGTACGAAGGAATTCCTGCGGTCTATGCCAGGGTACCCGCGGGCAACCTGGGAGGCAGCGACATCCTCGACGCGTTCGGTGGAGGTTACGACCAGCCGGTCGATATGGACTACTGGGACGACGACGGCTCGCGGGAGTTCGCCGACCTGTGGGAGCGCACCGCGGATGGGGTGGCTTCGGAATCCCTTCCCCCCGAGGGGGAAGGTTAGGATGGAGGCTGTTCACAGCCGGGCAACCGACGAACAGATCCAGGCAGTGATGTTCAGGATCGGCGATGTCAACCCCTGCACCACCTGCGGGACGGCTTTGCGCTACGGCGACTACGAGTGCCCCCACTGCGGCGCCGATTTGGAGGACCACTTGCGCCAGTGGGCCCGAGACCTGGTGGACGAAGTGCTGGCGGCGGGCGCGGACTGAGGCCGGCCTTCGACGTGCTCGACTACTACGACCTCAACTCCCTGCTGACCTCCGAAGAGCGACAGGTCCGGGGCAGCGTCCGGGACTTACTCGAAGCGGAGGCTCAACCCCATGTCAGCCGGTGGTGGGAGCAGGGGGAATTTCCCAGGCACCTGGTCCCCAGCTTCGCCGAGTTTGGACTCCTGGGCGCAAACCTGCCCACGGAGTACGGCTGTGCCGGGATTGGAAACGTAGCGTACGGTCTCATCATGTACGAGCTGGAGCGCGTCGACTCGGCGCTGCGCAGCTTCGTCAGCGTGCAGGGCGCTCTCGTCATGTACGCGATCTACGCGAACGGCTCCGAGGCGCAGAAACGCGAGTACCTGCCCCAGCTTGCCAGGGGAGACCTGACAGGGTGCTTCGCGCTCACGGAGCGGCAGGGCGGCTCCGACCCGGCCGCGATGGAGACGACCGCCCGCGCCGAGGGGGACTCGTTCGTCCTGTCCGGCGCGAAGATGTGGATCACCAACGGCAACCTTGCCGATCTGGCGGTCGTATGGGCCAAGGATGAGAGCGGCGCAGTGCGCGGCTTCTTGGTGCCGGCGGAGACGCCCGGCTTCGAGGCACATGCGGTCCCGCGCAAGATGAGCCTGCGGGCCTCCGACACCGCCGAGTTGGTGCTGCAGGACGTGCGGGTCCCCGCATCCATGGCCCTGCCAGGTGCGACAGGCCTGCCAGCCGCGCTGTCGTGCCTCACCCAGGCTAGGTACGGGATCGCGTGGGGTGCGCTGGGCGCACTCGAGGACGTGTATGAGGAGGCGCTCGACTTCTCCAAGGGCCGCTCGACCTTCGGCAAGCCCATCGCCGCGAGGCAGCTAGTGCAGGCCAAGCTCGTGGACATGGCGGCTGCCCACACGCGCGGGCTGCTTCTGGCCTGGCGTCTGGGCCGGCTGAAGGACGAGGGCAGGATGAGCTACGCGCAGGTCTCGCTGGCCAAGCGCGAGAACGTGCGTTCAGCCCTGCAGGGGGCCCGCTCGGCGCGGGACATCCTGGGGGCTGCGGGCATCACGCTGGACCATCGCGCGGTCCGCCACATGCTGAACCTGGAGACGGTGGACACGTACGAGGGGACCTACGATGTGCATACCCTGCTGCTGGGACGTAGCTTGACCGGCTTCGAGGCCTTCCACTAGCTTGAGGTGCTGCGAGATTTTCCTGAGCGAGCGCGGCGCGTTGCTTGGCGACCACGGATTCACGCCGGACCCGGGGCGCCTTGAAACGACCGGCTCGACCATCGCCTTCTACCACTACACGCTCCCTGAAAAGGTGGACAAGGTCTTGGAAGAGGGCAGCGGCCTGTGGGCCCGTCTTGCTGTACTTTCTGAGCACCAGGATCTCGCTGGTCTGCACCTGGCTGAGGGACTGCTGGAGCCCCTTCCCATGTGGATGACGGACAGCCCATACTTCGGCGACCTGGGACTAGAGATGCTGAAGAAGTACGTGGGCGACCTGCTCTTGCGAGTCGAAGTGCCCTGCGACTTCCCGGGCCTCTACGTTGCCGACTTCGGTCACATGCTGGAGCTGAAGCATCTCCGCCGGAGAGGCCGTCTGGTCCTTGACCTGGACTACGACACTGCCACGGGCCATGAGGTGGGGCGGGCCGATACGAATTCGTACGTCCCGGCCGCCGGGTACCGCGGGGGACACCTTGCCCCTGAGGTGAAGGCCACGCGAACAGGGCAGGGCATAGTGGTCCCATCCGAATACATCGAGGTGTGCGCCGTTCAGCCTCTCAGGTGACGTCCATACGTCTGGTCACCGAGTCGTGGCGTGTCTCGTTAGGTCTGACGCACCGGGAAAAAGATCTCCGTGCGCCACTTGGACGAATCGGGTTCCGCGCCCGGATCGGTGACGTACACTTCCCACGGTGCTGCTGCTGGCGAGAGTCCCTGCGACGACATCCACTGTGTGAGCGCCGCCCACGTCTCCCGCAGTCCCTCGTAGTGCCCCATATGGGTAACGGTCGCAACCGTGCCTCCGGGAAGCTCCCCGGACCTGACTCTTCCCTCTGCCTCCACCGGTGACGCTATGGGGATGCCGCACTCCACGTCGACCTCGACGCCATCCATCCCGTGGTAAATGGCCAATGGCATGCCGGCGGGGTGCTGCCCGCTCTGCTGAAGGTGAGTCATGAGCTCGCCGAACAGCGGCCCCATGATCCGGCCCAGCTCGGTCATCTTCGCCGTGACCCGGATCCCCACGATCGGCTGTGAGCCGATCTCCCTCGTCCCGAAGTCGAGCGCCACTAGACGGGGTTGTCCTTGAAAGTGATCTTGACGTTCTCGCGCGGCGCCTTGCCTATCTCCACGAGGGCATCGGTCACGACCTTGGCGATCTTGTCCTTCTGCTCCTGCGTCCGTCCAGCGTTCCAGTCGATAGTTACGTCAGGCATCTGTCCCTCCTTGGTTCTTGCGCGGGTTCTTGCGCGTCGATTGTACCAGCGAGCCGCGAATCCGACAAAACTGTCCCCAGTGTTCACCGGCCCCAGACTCGTCAAGTCTCCTGTTCCATCTCGTCCAGCCTGATCTCCACTATCCTCAGATCGACTTCGGCGGCCAGCGCCGCAGCGCCGTCGCGATATTTCCTGGCTATCTTGAGCTTGAAGCCCTCATGGCTGCGGCCGGGGACTTCAGCGATGGATGCCATGCTCTTGGTGCGGACGGCCAGAGTTGTCCACCAGAGTCTCCTGCTCAACTCCAGAGACTCGATTTCGGTGAGGGCGATGCGCGCCTGACTGACACTGGAGTTGAAGAGGCCCACAAAGTCGTCCCTGACATCGAACTCCAGCACTAGGTGATCAGCATCAAGGCGCACGATGCCCCTTGCAGTTGCAAGACCGCCGTGGAGGTCGGGTACGGAGAAGGGTACAGAAGGCATCCGCTCACCTTGGTGCGGCCAGTTTTGCACAGGATTGCGAACGTTGCAATACGCGACCGGGCGAACGTGCTTTCCCCGCCATCCTCGCAGGGTTTCCCCCAAGTGTCCCCATCCAGTACCCAGCCTGGGGATCGAGAGGCCGTTCTATGAGCCTGTCTGTGCCTGGCCGGTGGGACACAGGTCGAGCAGTGCGCACCCCTCGCACTCTGGGCTCTTCCTGCAAGAGACCTTGGCGTGAGTCACTATGAGGGCGTGATACTCGGCGAACATCGCGGCATCGGTGGGCAGCTCGTCCATGAACAGCTTCTGGTGCTGGGCATAAGGCTCCTTCTCGTCCGCCACTCCCAGCCTGCTGAGCAGCCGGCGGGTGTACGCGTCTATTACGAAGACCGGCTTGTCGAGCGCATACAGAAGGATGTCGTCGGCCGTCTCGTTCCCGATGCCGTGCACGGCGAGGAGCTCGGCGCGAAGTGACTGTGTATCGCACGACCGCATGGCGTCGATGTCGTCGCCGAACCGCTCGCCAAGATACGCGGCCAGCGCCTTTAGCTTTCTGGCCTTGGCGTTGTAGTAGCCTGAGGAGTAGATTAGTGACGCCAGCTCCTCGGCTGGTGTTCCCCGAATCGCGGATGGGGAGAGCTTTGAGGCGGCTTTGAGTCTCGCAATAGCCTTCTCGACGTTGGACCACGCCGCGGACTGGGTGAGTATCGCGCCCACCATCACTTCGAACAGGCCCTCCGCGGGCCACCAGCTCTGAGGCCCGTATGCGTCGAGAAGCCTCTCGTACACCGCTTCCAGGCTCGGAGGACTCACTCTAGAGGACAATCGGGATCCTGTCACGTATGATGATCTCGCAGCGCGTGACCGAGCATCTGTAAGCCAGCGTCTCCACGCCCGATGTCACCGCAGTCCTTAGCGTCTCGCAGAAGCGCGGATCCGACTTCTCGTCCGGCACTAGCCGCTCTGCGTCCTCCCTCTGGATCACGAACACCACGGCGGCCTGGTGTCCGCTCTGCACAGCGGCGAGAAGGGAGTGCAGGTGCTTTGTCCCTCTCTCCGTGGCTGCGTCCGGGAATAGGGCCGCGCTGTCCTCGACCTTGTTGACGGACTTTGTTTCGGCATACATCGCCATTCCCTCGCGAGAGAACAGAAGATCCACCCTGCTATTGCCGAGCTTCACCTCCCTGCCGACCACGTCGTAGCCCGCTAATTCCGGCACGCGTCCTAGCTCTAATGCCTCCGCCACCAGCCGGGGCGGGAGGCGGCTGTCCACCGACACGAGCTTGCCATCATGCTGCACGAGCATCAGGTCGTAGCGCGTCTTTCGAGCTCCTCCGGCCTCGACGGGCGTGACATAGACCGTCGCGCCCGGCACCAGCAGCTCGGTCATCCGGCCGGAGTTGGGCACGTGGACGAGCTCCCTGTTACCCAGCCGCTCCACGACAGAGGCAAAGCGGTTCGGTCGGTCTACGAATACTGCCTGCTCCAAGTTTCTCAGTCGAACCACCTGAGATTACACCCGTCTACTAGCTGTGGCCGTGTCGGATGCCCCGGACGGGGCTGGCAGGAGGAACAGGGCAAGGCCCTGCATGCGGCGTGCAGTCAGGTGTGTTCGCCTATCCAGCGTACTTGCGGAAACCTGGTGCTTGCCGCACGAACGAAGCGCCGGTCGGCCGTCCACATTTCGCAGGAGAGCGACTCGGCAAGCGCCAGGTAGGCTGTGTCATACGCCGACTTTTGGTCTAACGCCAGGGCCAGCGAGAGGGCTCGCTCGTACATGCCATCTAGCTCTTCAGTAGCTACGGTGGGGAGAAGGACTTCGAGGATGTCGGATGCGTCCAGCAGGTCCATCTCTGCTTGCCGGACCTTCCGGTGGAGGACGTTTGTGATCTCCGCCCTGAAGAAAGGAGGAGCGACCAGCAGCTCGTTTCTCATCTGCCAGACGTCCCAGAGTTCCAGGGCCTGTTCGGTGAATTCCTCTTCGACGCTCCACTTGATGGCTAGGCAGGCATCTACGACCACGGTCATGGCGGCTGGTTCCCGGAGGCTATGCGTACGGCGAGCCTGAACGCTCGGCCCTCATTTGCCTGACTATCTCGACGCTGTCCGTGGCTTTCTTGCTGGTCCTGGCGACGCGTCTGCGTAGGACGTCTAAGCGTCCCCTTGCCGAGGTTGTCAGACGGCCTGCGGCGTATGTGCTCTTGTACATGGTGTCGCCCTCGGTGAGACCGAACAGTTCCTCCAGCTCCTGTGAGCTTATGAGTCGGGCTCTCCCGTCCCGCGGGTCCGGCTCGGTGTGCAGGTGTCCCAGGCTGATAAGGCTGTTCAGCTTCGCCCTGCTGACGTTGTAGCGGACGGACGCCTCCTTGATGTTGAGGTGTTTCTTGCTCTCTTCCTGCTGGTACATTCTTTCTCCGCTCTGCATTTTATCTCATTTGCCTTCTCTTGTAAAGTTTTGTGCGCATATATGCATAGTTGTGTATTGATGGGCGGCGGTCCTTCTGAAAACAGAGCGCACCTTCGTATGCTACCATTCCAGTGGTCGCCCGGTTCAGGCGGCCGGTCGCCTTGCACCATGCCAGCCAAACCGGAGACATTCGCACAGCGCCTGCTAAGTGCGATGATTGAGAGGCGCAGCCTTCTCTGTGTTGGCCTCGACCCCGACCTGTCCCAAATGCCGGTGAGGGACGTAGCCGCATTCAACGCCGCCATCGTCGACGCCGTCCGGGACGACGCGGTAGCCTTCAAACCCAACCTGGCCTTTTACGAGGCGCTCGGGAGCGGCGGTATTGCGGCGCTCGAACGCACAGTCGAAGTGATCAGGGAGCGGGCGCCTGGCGCTCTTATAGTCGCCGATGCCAAGCGGGGAGACATGGCATCTTCGAACGTCCAGTACGCCCGCGCCCTGTTCGAGACTTGGGGATTCGACGCCGCTACGGTGCACGGCTACTTGGGAGGCGAGGCCCTCGAGCCATTCTTGTCATACGAGGACAGAGGCGTGTTCGTCCTGTGCAGGACTTCGAACACTGGAGCCCGCGAGCTGCAGGACCTAGAGCTGTCGACGGGCGCCCGGCTGTTTGAGCAACTTGCCTTGCGGGCATCGGCTTGGAACGCCAGGGGCAACGTGGGGCTGGTCGTTGGGGCAACGTACCCCGATGATCTGGCGGTGGTGCGTGGGTTGTGTCCCGACGTGCCGGTTCTCCTTCCGGGAGTTGGCGCGCAGGGCGGGGATCTGGAGGCGTCCGTGCGCGCTGGGGTCGATGGGCGCGGCCGCGGCCTCTTGGTCAGCGCATCGCGCGGCATCATCTACGCTTCGAGAAACCCCGCGTCCTTTGCCGAAGAGGCCCGCCAGGCTGCTCTGGGCTACCGTGGCCGGATAGACGAAGTGCTGTCCGAGGAGGGCAGGGGATGGTGATGGACCTGAGTCTTGGCGACGTGGTGCGGCTTCGAAAGCCGCATCCCTGCGGTGGGCTGGAATGGGAGGTAGTGCGGCTCGGCGCGGACATCAGGATCAGGTGCCAGACATGCGAGAGGCCCGTGATGCTTGCAAGGTCCGAGCTCAAGAGGCGGACGAAGAGCGTCGTTAGTGCCCGCCGGACGCTGGCCGAGCGAGCCGTCTGACGTGCCGCCTGCGCTTTGAGAAGGAAGCCCGTCTGTTTGACACCCTTTCCGTGACGGCCTTACAATCTCTGAGCGTCGGTACGTAGGAGGGCCTCGATGACAGAGCAATCCATGACCGAGATGGTGATCGACAGCATTCGCGTCAACATCGTCAACTACCAGCAGCGCGTAGTTATCCTCAAGGTCAAGGAAACCAATCGATTCCTCCCCATCTGGATAGGCTCCTCCGAGGCCGACTCTATAGCCCTTAAGCTACAGGATATTCCCGTAGCGAGACCTCTCACCCACGACCTCCTGCAATCGACGATTGCGACTCTCGGCGCCACCGTTAGCCGTATAATTGTGTCGGACCTGACGGACGACACCTTCTTCGCCAAGATAGTGCTCCAGGTAGACGGTGCATCGCTGGAGGTCGACTCGCGCCCAAGCGACGCGCTTGCGCTCGCTGTACGGACGGAAGCACCCATATTCGCACATGACGAGGTGATCGAGCGGGCCGCCGTGCAGATGGACGAGGAAGGGAACCCCGTGTCCGCCCAGGAAGAAGAGGATGAGGTACCTCAGCCCCTTCGCGAGGAGGAGCTGAAGAGCCTGTCGGCCTTCACAGACTTCGTCTCCACCCTGGATCTGGACGACATTGGGGGCGGGGGAAAGGCCCCCTCGGACGCCGAGTCGGGCACGTAGCAGTTCGTCGGGCGTGAGCCCCGACAATCGGACTGGCTGGCCGGTTCGCTCCTTGACACCGTACTGGCGTGGTGCTAGGTTAGGGATGGTGGATTGGCAGTCACGGAGGGTGGCTGCCAATCGCGTGTTTGACTGGGGAGGCCCCGCTTGCCAAGATACGATTACCAGTGTGAAACCTGCGGGCACGAGTTCGAGCTCCGTCAGAGCTTTTCTTCGGAGCCGGTGGCAGACTGCACAGAGTGCGGCGACACTTCCCGGCGACTCATTCGCGCGGTCCCGGTTGTGTTCAAGGGCTCCGGCTTCTATGTGAACGACTACGGCAAAGGCTCGAACGGCCGCTCCCGGTCCAGTTCGGACGATTACTCCGAGAAGAAGGACACCTCCGGAAGCGCCAAGAGCGATGCAAAGTCCGAATCGGGCGCAAAGGCGGAGTCCAAGAAGGAAAAGGTCTCCTCGAGCTAGGGGAGGCGTGCCAATGCGGGCCCTCCTTCAGCGGGTGACCGGCGCGTCGGTCACCATCGACGGCGAGACAGCCGGGTCTATTGGGACCGGACTGGTCATCCTCGTCGGAATCTCCCGCGACGACACTGAGGCCGAGGCCGCTCACATAGTCGACAAGGCCGTCAACCTGCGCATCTTCTCCGACGGCGAGGGCAAGTTCCAGCACTCTGCGCTGGACATCGGCGCGGACCTCCTCGTGGTAAGCCAGTTCACCCTTTACGGCGACACACGCAAGGGTCGCCGCCCGAGCTTCACCAGGGCCGCCTCTCCGGCGGACGCGGAGTCCCTCTTCGCCCGGACACTGGAGCTGTTCAGCGAGACAGGGCTGCGGGTCGAGACCGGCCGGTTCCAGGCCTACATGGACGTGGCCTTGCACAACGACGGCCCCGTCACGGTCATGCTCGACACCGCCGACCGAGACCGCCCCAGGCGCAGCTAGCCTGTTAGCGGCGAATGGCGCTCGAGAAGCAATAGAAGAGCAGCCATTCATAGCGATGGACCGCGTGACGATAACCATCGATACGGAGGGCGGGTCGCGGCCCAGCGAGATACTCGCCGACCTGCGCGCTGTTGCCGAGACGCTGTACTTCCCGATGAGGCTCGTCGGGTTCTGGGACAGCCGGGCCGACATACACCTCTGCCCGCAGGAAGAGCGGCGCCAGCCGTGTCCCCATAGGTTGCCCTCCGGCGACGCCGACCGTGCAGGCTACGAGACGACCATCTCCAGGGAACGCAGAGGCAGTCTCCAGGTCGTATTCCCGCATGCGGGGATAGCCATATACCTGGCATGACACTGGTGTTGCGGGAACTCTCCGCTTATCATGTAGCCGCAAAACGGTCGTAGACGGCATAGATGAGCTACTCCATACTGAGCATCCTGCGCAACGGCCTGAGCCACCATGAGAAGTGGCCCAGGGCCTGGCGCAGTCCCCAGCCGAAGTCCGAGTACGAGGTCGTGATCGTAGGTGGCGGCGGTCACGGACTTGCGACTGCCTACTACCTGGCCAGGGAGCATGGCATAACCAACGTGGCCGTGCTGGAGAAGGGCTACGTCGGCGGCGGCAACACCGGCAGGAACACTGAGGTAGTGCGCTCCAACTACCTGTGGGACGAGGCCGCCCACCTCTACGAGTTCTCGCTCAAGCTCTGGCAGGACCTGAGCCGCGACCTGAACTTCAACCTGATGTACTCGAAGCGCGGCCTGCTGAGTCTTGGCCACAGCCACCACGAAATGCGGGATATCGCCCGGCGCGTCTATGCTAACCGTCTCAATGGGATAGACAGCGAACTCCTGACCCCGGAGGAGGTCAAGGAGCTTGTGCCGATGATCAATATCTCCCCCGAAGCCCGCTACCCGATAGCGGGCGCATCGCTGCAACGCCGCGGCGGCACGGCCCGGCACGACGCCGTCGCCTGGGGTTTCGCTCGGGCTGCGGACGCTCGCGGCGTGGACATCATCCAGAACTGCGAGGTCATCGGCATCCGCCGCGAGAACGGCCGGGTCGTAGGGGTCGATACGACCAGGGGCTACATTGGAGCGAAGAAGGTGGGCGTGGTGACCGCGGGTAGCTCCGGCGTGCTCGCGGACCTCGCCGGCTTCCGCCTTCCGATTGAGAGCCACCCCCTCCAGGCGTGGGTGACCGAGCCCATCAAGCCCGTGCTGGACCAGGTGATCATGTCGAACTCGGTGCATGCATATGTCAGCCAGACGAGCAGAGGTGAGCTCCTGGCAGGGGCGGGCATCGACTCATACTTGGGATACGGCCAGCGGGGCAGCTTCTCGGTCGTCGAGCACGCTGTGGCCGCGCTGGTGGAGCTATTCCCGATATTCAGCCGGCTCAGGCTGATGCGGCAATGGGCCGGCATCGTAGACACGTGCCCCGACGCCTGCCCCATCATCGGCGCGACGCCGGTCGAGGGGCTCTACTTCAACTGCGGTTGGGGCACCGGCGGGTACAAGGCGACGCCGGGGTCCGGTTGGGTGTTTGCCTACACGCTGGCCAACGAGCGGCCCCATGAGCTCAACGCGCCGTTCTCGCTCGAGAGATTCACAACCGGCAACCTGATCGACGAGCATGGCGCGGCGGGGGTAGCCCATTGACCCCGCTGTACGGGGGTGCGAATTGCTGCTGATCGAGTGTCCCTGGTGCGGGCCCCGGGAGGAGACCGAGTTCTCCTATGGTGGGGAGGCCCACATCGTTCGGCCGCCCGAACCCATGGAGGTCAGCGACGAGGAGTGGGCGCAGTACCTCTTCTTTCGCAAGAACCCGCGCGGCAGCCACCAGGAACAGTGGTGCCACTCGGCCGGGTGCAGGCGATGGTTCAACATGAAGCGGGACACCATGACCTACGGTGTGGCAGGCATCTACCGCATGGGTGAGTCCGCGCCGGGAGGCGACGAGTAGTGCAGCCCAACAGGCTCCCTTCCGGAGGTCGCATCGACCGCAGCGCCCCGCTGAGCTTCGCGTTCAATGGCCGCGCGTACGAGGGGTATCAGGGCGATACCCTGGCATCGGCCCTGCTGGCGAACGATGTCCGGCTGGTGGCCCGCAGCTTCAAGTACCACAGGCCCCGAGGCTTCGTCGGTGCTGGCGTCGAGGAGCCCAATGCTCTGGTGCAGCTTGGGGCAGGGGATCGCACGCTTCCGAACTACCTGGCTACCCAGGTGGAGTTGCACGACGGCCTGGAGGCGGCGAGCGTCAACGCATGGCCGTCTGTTGACTTCGACCTTCGGGCGGTCAACGGCCTGGCATCCCGGTTCCTGCCGCCCGGCTTCTACTACAAGACCTTCATGTGGCCCAAACGCTTCTGGCCTTTCTACGAGCGGCAGCTTCGCAAGGCGGGCGGCTTTGGAGTCGCGCCGTCCGGGCCCGATCCCGACCGCTACGACAAGATGAACGCGCACTGCGACGTCTTGGTGGTCGGCGCCGGCCCGGCGGGACTCGCTGCCGCCCTTAGCGCGGGACGTACGGGCGCAAGGGTCATCCTGGTCGACGAGCAGCAGGAGATGGGCGGCAGCCTGCTCTCCTCCAGCACGGAGATTGAAGGCCGCCCGGCGAGCGCCTGGGTGGACACGACCCTCGCGGAGCTTGACGAGCTGCCCGAGGTCCGCCTGCTGCCGCGCAGCACGGCCTTCGGCTACTACGACCACAACTTCGTTACCGTCCAGGAGCGGGTCACCGACCATCTCGGCCTCGTCGATGGCCTCGGTCCCCGGCAGAGGATATGGCGGGTCAGGGCCAAGCGGGTGGTCCTGGCGACAGGCGCAATCGAGCGTCCGCTCGTCTTCCCCAATAACGATCGTCCGGGCGTCATGCTGGCGTCCGCCGTGTCGACCTACGTGAACCGCTATGGTGTAGCGCCGGGCAGCCGCGCGGTCATCTTCACGAACAACGACAGCGCTTACCGGACTGCACTCGACCTGGCATCCGCCGACGTGGAGGTCAGCGGCATCGTGGATATTCGGCCCGATCCCAGCCCGGCCCTCATGGCCGAGGCCTCCCGGGTGGGGATCGAGGTGCTTGCCGGCCATACAGTCACCGATGTAGACGGCGGCAGGGGTGTTGGGACCGTGGGAGCCATGCGGCACGACGGAGCCTCTGCCTTCGGTGGCATCAAGTCGATCGAGTGCGATCTGCTGGCGATGTCCGGGGGATGGAACCCGGCAGCGGGCTTGTATTCGCAGTCCGGAGGCAAGCTGCGCTTCGACGACCAAAGGGCGTGCTTCGTGCCCAACATCTCCGCCCAGGCCGAGCGGTCGGTGGGCTCCTCCAATGGCACTTTCGATCTGGGCTCGTGCCTGTCCGAGGGCTGGGCGGTGGGAGCCGAAGCAGCCGCTGCTGCCGGGTTTGGGAATGGGGAGTCAACGTCCCCGCCGTCGGCATCCGACGACCACGAGCGGGGAGATATAAGTGCCCACTGGGTGGCGCCGGGACGGAAGCTGCCCGGAAGGTCCGGCAAGAGCTTTGTCGACTTCCAAACGGACGTGACGGCCGCAGACATCTTCATCGCCGCGAGGGAGGGATACGAGTCCATAGAGCACGTCAAACGCTACACGACCCTTGGTATGGGCACCGACCAGGGCAAGACCGGCGCGGTCAACGGTGTGGGAGTGCTGGCGGAGGCCCTTGGTGCGCCTCTTGGAGAGGTGGGCACGACTACATTCAGGCAGCCATACACCCCGGTCACCTACGGCACCATAGCGGGCAGGGACGTGGGAGCCCTGTTCGACCCTGTGAGGAAGACCGCAATCCACGAGTGGCATGTCGAGGCCGGCGCCGCGTTCGAAGACGTCGGGCAGTGGAAGAGGCCCTGGTACTACCCGAGAGCGGGCGAGTCGATGGAGGATGCGGTCAACAGGGAGTGCATCGCCGTGCGCACCGGCGTCGGCGTGCTGGACGCTTCCACGTTGGGCAAGATCGACATCGAGGGGCCGGACGCCGCCAGGTTCCTCGACCGCGTCTACATCAACGGCTGGAGAAGACTCCGCGTGGGCCGCTGCCGGTATGGCTTCATGCTGGGCGAGGACGGCATGATCATGGACGACGGCGTGACGGCCAGGCTGGCAGAGGACCATTACCTGATGCACACGACCTCCTCCGCGGCCGCTGCTGTGATGGCATGGCTGGAGCGTTGGCTGCAGACCGAGTGGCCCGACCTGAGGGTCTATATGACATCGGTTACCGACCACTGGGCGACCGTGTCCATAAACGGCCCACATTCGCGGAGGCTCCTCGCAAAGATCTGCACCGGCATCGACCTGTCGAACGACGCCTTCCCATTCATGTCCGTCCGCCATGGCGCGGTCGCAGGGATACCCGCCAGGGTCTTCCGCATCAGCTTCGCAGGCGAGCTCTCCTTCGAGGTGAACGTCGACGCCAATTACGGGCGCCGCGTCTGGGAAGCAGTGATGGAGGCGGGCGAGGAGTACGGGGTCACCCCGTACGGCACCGAGGCGATGCACGTCCTCAGGGCCGAAAAGGGATACGTCATCGTCGGCCAGGATACGGACGGATCGAACACCCCCGACGATATGGGGGTGGGGGGCATGGTGTCGAACCGCAAGGACTTCCTTGGAAGACGGTCCCTCACCCGCCCGGACATGCTGCGCGACGACAGGAAGCAGCTCGTGGGCCTGCTCACAGAGGGCGGCGAGCAGCTGCCTGAGGGCGGCCAGATCATTGCCGCACCGTCGGACACGACCCCTGTCCCTATGCTGGGCCACGTCACTTCGAGCTACTACAGCTCCAACCTGGGCCACCCGATCGCGCTTGCTGTGGTGAAGGGGGGCCGTGCCCGGCACGGCGAGAGTGTATATGTCCCGCTCGCCGATGGACGCAACATTCGCGCGACGGTGACGGGCCCCGTCTTCTACGACCCGGAGGGGGAGAGGCAAAATGCCGACTGACCCCGCCGGGCGTATATCTCCCCTCGACCACTTCAGGAAGACGAACCCCGGCTCGGCACATGGAGGAGACGCAGGCGTAGTCATCGCCGAAAGGCCGTTCCTTGGACATCTGAACCTGCGCGGAGATTCCTCCGACGGAGCTTTCACTGGTGGAGTCGAGCGTGCCCTTGACTTTGCACTGCCCGTCGAACCCAATACGGTATCTGTAGGCGAGGGGATTCAGGCCCTCTGGCTGGGCCCGGACGAGTGGCTGATAGTAACGCCGGAGGACGAAAAGACCGCGGTTGCGGACGCTCTCGCCGAGGCGCTCTCTGGCGTATTCACGTCGGTTACCGACATCACTGGAGGGCAGACTCTCATCACCCTCTCCGGCGAGCACGCTCGGGACGTGTTGGCCAAGGGCTGCTCCCTGGACCTGCATCCGCGAGCGTTGGGCGAAGGGATGTGCGCCCAGACCATCGTTGCTGGGGCGAACGTTATCCTGTCGTGGGCGGGAGCCGGACCATCCTTCGACCTGATAGTCCGCCGCAGCTTCGCCGACTACCTGGCGCTATGGCTCCACGACGCGGCCCTGGAGTACGGCGTCGTCGTGCAATAGGGCCGCGCTAGAAGCCAGTCAGCCGCGGTTGAAGCGGCCGGTCGTCGCTCCTCTCGAACCCCGAAACCCCGACGCCGACCAGCCGGAACTCCCGCCCCGGCCTTAGCTCCCGCCGCAGCAGGGAGGCGGCCGTCAGCGCCACGTCCTCCGGAGCGGCGACGGAGTCGGGTAGGGTAGCCTGGCGCGTGAACGTCGTGAAATCCGCGAGCCGCAGCTTCACCTTCACGGTACGCCCCCGCAGCTCTGCCCTCTCCAGTTGGCGCCATACCCGCACACTGAGCTCCTCGGTGAGCCGGTGGAGCTCGTCGGCATCTGACGTGTCGTGGGCCAGCGTCGTCTCCGCGCTGACCGATTTCCTGTCGCGGTGCGCGACTACCGGGCTGTCGTCCTGCCCGATGGCCAGAACCCTCATGTAGGGACCGGACTTGCCGAACTTCCCGGCCCACCACTCATCTGGCCTCTCCGCCATGTCGCCGATGCGCTCGATGCCCTCGGCCCTGAGCCGTGCCGCGGTCTTCGGCCCAACGCCCCACAGCCTCTCTACCGGCAGTGGGGCGAGGAAGCTGTGCTCGTCGCCGGGTGCCACCACGGTCAGCCCGTCCGGCTTGTCCATCTCGGACGCTATCTTCGCTACCGACTTGCTGGTCGCCGCGCCCACCGAGAGGGTGAGCCTCACCTCCGACGCCACGCGCGCCTTAAGCTCGGCGGCAATTCGCACGGGCGCATCCCCTTCCGACACGGAAGCTGTCACGTCCAGGAATGCCTCGTCGAGGGAGAGAGGCTCCACGACCTCTGCGGTGTCCCTGAAGATCGACATGACCTGCCGGGAGACCTCCTGGTATAGGGGAAAACGCGGCGGCACCCGGACAGCCGAAGGGCACCGGACCAAGGCCGTGCGCATCGGCATTGCCGACCTGACCCCAAAGCGCCTGGCCTCATATGACGCCGCCGCGACAACGCCCCGGGTCTCGGGGCTGCCTCCAACGACTACGGGCTTGCCCCTGAGGGTGGGGTCCTCACGCTGCTCCACGGAAGCGTAGAACGCGTCCATGTCCGCGTGCAGTATGTGCCTCACAGTCGGTTCCATCCCAGCCATCGGCGACATGATAATCAATTCGCCCGGCAACGGCCCTACCAGACCGAATCCGCTCCCCAGGGTGTCCGCCAAGGACAATCTAGGCCGTCTTTCCCGCGCCGGGAGACCCTTCCACAACTTCGTCATTCCCGCGAAGGCGGGAATCCATCCCCTTCTCGCAATGCTCAGATACGGACTCACTATTGACTCAAGGGCCATCCTATGGGAACATATGTTCCTACAACAGGGAGGAGCGGTATGCTGATCAAGAAAGCGCCGGACACCTACGAGAAGATACAGGCCCTTGGGGGCATGGCTTCGGACGACATCCTGTCCCGGCCCGAAAGGCATGGGGCGGAACGCCGGGATAGGGGGCCGTACTCGGCCCCACGTAACAACCCCGTCCCCGGCGTATACAGGTCCGCGCTTCCGAATGGGAAGTACATCAACCTGATGAGGGTCATGTTCACCGACTTCTGCAAGATGGACTGCGCGTTCTGCCCCAACAGCCACTGGGTCCCCCGCAAGCGGTACGCCTTCAAGGTCGACGAGCTCGCCGGCGCCTTCATGGAGATGTACCGCCGGCACACGGTAGCCGGGCTGTTCCTCAGCTCCGGCGTGGCCGGGACAGGCTCCAAGACGACCGAGAAGCTGATCAAGGTCGTGGACCTGATCCGCAACAAACACGGCTTCCGCGGCTACATCCACATGAAGGTGATGCCCGGCACGGATGAGGAGTACGTGGAGGCGGCCTACCGTCTCGGGACCCGCCTGTCGATCAACCTCGAAGCGCCCAACGCTGAGCTGATGCGCAAGCTGAGCGCGATGAAGGAGCTTGAGCGCGACATGCTGGCCCCAATGGGGTGGATCGACCGGCTCACTCGCTCGGGCACCAACGGCGCGGTGGGGCAGGCGACTCAGCTTGTCGTCGGCGCCGCGGACGAGACGGATTGGGACATATTCGAGCGCATCGACCAGCTCTACGGCCAGTGGGACCTGAAGCGGGTCTACTACGCCGCATTCCGTCCTGTCCGCCACACGCCGCTCGAGGAGCACCCGCCGACTCCGCTGCAGCGCGAGCACCGGCTCTACCAGGTCGACTGGCTCAAGAGGGTGTACCGCTACGACAACGACGAGTTGAAGCTCGCCTTCGCCGACAACGGGCACCTGCCCCTGGACCTGGACCCGAAGACTTCGATTGCCGTGTCCAATGTGGACGCGTTCCCGGTCGACGTGAATGCCGCTAGCCGGGACGCGTTGCTGAGGGTTCCCGGCGTCGGTCCGACATCCGTGAAGCGCATCCTCGCCAACCGACGCCGCCACACCATCGACACGTGGCGTGATCTACAGGCGATGGGCGTCGTGCGCAATAGGGCGTGGCCGTTCCTGTCGCTGCCGGGTTACCGCCCGCCCCAGGCGAAGCAGCTCAAACTCGACCTGTTTCGTGCCGAAGCCGAGCGGCCTCGCATGTCGAGCTCCCCGCCAGGGGTTGCGCCATGCGGCGAGGAGCGTTCGTGCTCAGGCTGTCCGATGTACGGGGCGCCCGGTCATCCGGGGCCAGCGGATCTCGCGAACAGCGCCGCGTAGCCTGGCGCGTTGTAGGGGGGGGGTTGAAACCCGCCCTCCCGTACTGGCCGCTAGCTCATCTCGCCCGGCAGCTCAACAGAGGCCCTTGCAAGCCGTTCGGCCAACAGTTCGTGGCCCGGCTCTTCGAGGCTTGAGTCGGCGTCCAGTATCGAGGCAGCCTCCTGGCGGGCGAGGGCCGCGATGTCCTGGTCGGTGATCATGGCGACGTTGAGGCTCGGCAGTCCGCTCTGCCGAGTGCCAAGGTAATCGCCGGCGCCCCGCAGCTTCAGGTCTTCGTCCGCCAGCTTGAAGCCGTCGTCGATCCGCTCGACCAGCTTCAGCCGGTTCCTCGCATCCTCGCCGGGATCGTCGGCCAGCAGCAGGCAGTAGCTCTGGTGGGTGCCCCTGTTGACCCGCCCCCTGAACTGGTGAAGCTGGGCGAGCCCGAATCGGTCTGCGCCGTCGACCAGCATCACCGTGGCGTTGGGCACGTCGATTCCCACCTCGATCACCGGCGTCGACACCAGGATGTCCAGCTCCGCCAGCTTGAAGTCCTCCATGACCGCCTCCTTCTCGTGGAGGGGCATCCTGCCGTGCAGGAGGCCGAGGCGCAGGTCGGGGAATACTTGGTTGGATAGGCGCTCGTGCTCCTCCGTAGCGGCCCGGCTCTGGATGGTCTCAGACCCTTCGATGAGCGGGCACACGATGAATGCCTGCCGTTCCGCCTCTACCTGCTTGCGCACGAACCCGTAGGCGGCGTCCCGCTTCGTGGGCTCCACCCACCGGGTCCTCGTCCTCGGCCTTCCCGGCGGCATCTGGTCGATGGTCGACACGTCCAGCTCGCCGTATAGGGTGAGGGCCAGCGAGCGCGGTATCGGCGTCGCGGACATGGACAGCAGGTGCGGGCGCTCGCCCTTGTCCCGCATGGCGGCCCGCTGCATCACGCCGAACCTGTGCTGCTCGTCCACTACGGCAACGGCGAGACGCGGAATGTCCACGGCGTCCTGTATGAGCGCGTGTGTACCGATCACCAGGTCGATCTGGCCCCCGGCGATCCTCTCGTGCATCGTGCGTCTCACCCTGGCGCCCAGGCTCCCCAGCAGCAGCCCTATGCGCACCGGTCTTGAGATGCCCGGCACAGTGCCTTCAGCGACGGTGGACCCGCCCGGGGATGCCCCCATCAGGCCGGACAGGGTCAGGAAGTGCTGCTCCGCCAGGATCTCGGTCGGCGCCATCAGCGCCGCCTGGTATCCGTCCATGACGGCCATGAGCAGCGCAGCCGCCGCGACTACCGTCTTACCGCTGCCAACGTCGCCCTGAAGCAGCCGGTTCATCGGACGGTCGTGTCTCATGTCTGCCAGGGCCTCGTCGAGGACGCGGCTTTGCGCGTCCGTTAGCCGGAAGGGCAGGGAATCCAGGAAGCCGCGGATGCGCTGCCGGTCCGATTCGATGGCGATGCCCGACTCCTCCGCCTGCCACTCCCGCTTCCGGCTCAGCACCATCATCTGCAGCATCAGCAGCTCGTCGAACGCGAGCCTGTGGCGAGCCGCTGCCTTGTCCGCGTCGCTGTCGGGGTAGTGGTATTGGGCGATCGCGTTCCGGAGCCCCAACACGCCGGTGCGGTGCAGCGACTCCTCGGGCAGGTACTCGACGACCTGCGAGATGGCGGCGTCGAGGGCGTTCTTTACCGTGCGGCGGATGGTCCTCTGTGGCAGCCCCTCCGTCGCCGGATAGACCGGTACAAGGCGCCCCGTGTGGACCAGGTCCTCCTGACCCTTCACCGGCTCGAACTCGGGGTCGTCCCTGAAGATGGGCGTCCCATGATAGGCGGACACCTTGCCGCTGACGACGATTTCGTCGCCAGACTTGATGCTGTTCGCTAGGTACGGCCTCTGGCCGCGCCTGGCGTGCCTTATCCACGTTGCCCGCGCGTTGCCGGTTCCGTCGCTGAGGACCGCCTGCACGGACCAGAGGTTGGGCCTGAGGGACTTGGCGGTTACCTCCCACACAGTGACCACGACCGTCTGGACCTCCCCCATCGCCAGCTCGCTGATGGACCGGACCTTCGCGTAGTCGTTATGGCGGTGGGGAAAGTGGTAGACGAGATCCAGGACGGTCTCGATGCCGAGCTTCTTGAGCCTCTTGGCCACTTGGTCGCCGACACCCCGCAGCTTTGTGGCGTCGTCGTCAAGCGCAACGGTCGACGGTCTGGCCCTGCGGGGTGCGGCCCGTCTTCTCTTACTTTCGCCGGGACGGGAACGCTGGCCGCCGTCCAGGGAGTCCAGCTTTCCCAGGGCGTCAGCGACCCAGGCTTCGCGCTGAACAGGTGTGAGTACCGAGTATGAGCCGGGCTCGTCGAGAATGGGCCGGAGCTCTGCGTCCCAGCGTTGCAGCAGCTTGTCGAGCCCGCCAGCTACGGCGCGGTCCTGGTAGCCCTGCTCCTTCTCCATCTCCAGGATGTTGAGAAGTGGCTCGATTATCTTGCTGTTGCTGGCCATGGGAGGATCGAGGACATGATAACCCAGCCTCAACAAGCCGGTGCACGGCCCTTTGAGGCCGCCAACTGGCGTCCCTTAGTGTCCCCGGCGGTCCGGGGAGGGCGGGGAGGAGGGGTATACGCGGAAGCGACGCCCTACGACTTCGCCTGGAGCAGCGCTATTCCGATCGCGCCGGGGCCCGTGTAGACGCCGAGCGCAGGACCGAATCGCGTTACTGTAGGGTCTGCGCCTTCGGGAAGCAGTTCGCCGAGATCGTCTGCGACGCTGACTGCCGCCTCCGGGGTGGTGCTGTACATCACCGACAGGGCCTCTACCGGCGCAAACTCGTGGGCGGTCTGCTTCATCTTTCCCAGGGCCTTGGCGAATGTCCGGCCCTTGCCGAGCTGCTGGACCTCGCCGTCCCGGATGATGATCATCGGCTTGATCTTGAGCACCGAGCCGATCATCGCCTGGGCCTTGCCGATGCGCCCGCCCTTCTCCAGGAACTCCAGCGTTTCGAAGAGGCAGAAGCACTGGACCCGGGCTGTAGCGTCGCGGGCCAGCGCCACGACCTCATCGTGGGTGGCCCCGCTGTTGGCCGCCTCAGCCGCGGTGATGGCTACGAGGCCGACTCCCATCGATGCCTGCATGGTGTCTATCGCCTCCACGGGGCACCCGGCCGTTGTCTGCGCCGCTCCCTGGACGGCAGAGTTGTAGGTGCCGCTGAGCTCAGACGACACGTGTATGGACACGATGCCGTCGGCGTCCTTGCCGAGGCTGTCGTACACCTCCTTGAAGTCGCCGGGCGACGCTTGCGAGGTCTTCGGCAGCTCCTCGCTGCTGGCGAGCATCGAGTAGAAGTCGTCGGGTGTAATCGTGACGTTGTCCTTGTAAGTCTCTGTGCCGACGTGGACGTTCTGCGCGATCACGGTGATGCCGAGACGCTCCGCGGCTTCTGCCGGAAGGTCTGAGGTGCTGTCGGTAACGATCCTGACTGCCATGAATTCCCCCTGTGTCCTTAATCCTGGACCCGTTCACTCCAAAGAAATAAGAAAGTGGTAGTGGGGCTGTCCCCCCTCCACGAGCTCGACCTCGATGTCGTCGATGTCTGAGTCAAGGGCATCCGCAATTCGCCGGGCGTCGGCCTCGCTAATGGGCTCGCCCCTGTAGAGCGTGACGAGCTCGATCTCGTCCTCCCGCGCCGCCTCCACCAGCGACCTGACCACCTCCGCAACGTCGTCGCCTGCCGCCACTACCTCTCGCTCCAGCATCCCCACGACCATGCCCTGTTCCACCGTTACGCCGTTCATGGTCACACCCCGAACGGCCTCGGTCACCTGCCCGGTTTGGACCGCTTCCACGGCGTCGCTCATGTCCTCCACGTTGCGGTCCGCGTCCAGGTCGACGTTGAACTCGAGCATGGCCGCGATGCCCTGGGGTATGCTCTTCGTGGGGACCACGCGGACATCCTTGTCCGAACGCCTTGCGGCCTGCTCTGCCGCTGGGACGATGTTCGAATTGTTCGGCAGTACGATCACCGTCTCCGACCGCGCTGCGTCGATGGCCTGTAGCAGGTCGCCCACGCTTGGATTCATCGTATCGCCGCCTGTCACTATCTGGTCCGCGCCGTAGCCCCTGAAGAGCTCGACGAACCCGTCGCCCCACGCCACCGCCACGACTGTGAGGCTGCTCGCCTCTTCCTCCCTGCGGTCAGCGGAGAAGCGCTCGTGCTGGGCGTCCATGTTCTCGACCTTGACGCTGCTCAGCGAGCCCAAACCTGCTCCCAGGCTGATTACCGGGCCCGGGTCCTCCGCATGGACGTGGACCTGCACGCTCGTGGCGTTGCCCACTACCACAGCCGACCTGCCCATCTCCGAGACCCTGGTCCGCAGGTCGTCGGGGTCGAGGTCGACGCCCTCCACGAGGAACTGGGTGCAGTAGCCGTACTCCTCCTCCTCGACGGAGTCCAGGAACTCGTGGGACACGGCTCCCGAGGGCCCGTCGATACCCACCGGCTCGGGCACCTCTACTTCGCCTGGCCCGGCCTCGCCCGAGGCGTATCGCCTGGCTCCTTCGAGTATGACCAGTAGGCCCTGTCCGCCCGCATCGACGACGCCGGCCTCCCGGAGCACGGGCAACAGTGTCGGCGTGAGGGCGACGGATTCCCTTGCTGCCTCGCAGAGCGCCGACAGGAAGCCAGGCATCTCTACGGGCCCACTCTCGATCTCGCTAGCGGCCCTTGCCACGTCGGAGACGACCGTGAGCATGGTGCCTTCCTTCGGCTCTCCTACTGCCTTGTATGAGCGGTCGCGCGCCTCCCTGAGCGCCGTTGCAAGCTCCGTGGTGCCGAAGTTAGGTGAGTTCTGCAGCCCAACCGCCAGGCCCTCGAAGAACTGGGACAGGATTACCCCGCTGTTCCCTTTGGCAGCCTTGAGAGCGCCATCGGCAAGAACCCGCGAGACCACGTCTGCTCCTGCCCGATCCAGCCCGCGTGTTCCAGCCACGGAGTCCTGCAGTGTCAGGAACATGTTGATGCCGGTGTCGCCGTCCGGCACAGGGAATACGTTGAGGGCGTTTATCGCCTCTACATTGGCCTCCAGGAGGTGGACTGCCGACGCGAACATCGCACGCAGGTCGTCGCCGCCGAGACGCCGCTTGGTCACAATGTCCATCTGTTGGGTCGACGTCATCGTTGCCGCACAGCTACATCGTATGGTATGCTGGTTCCGGCTCGATTCTACTAGACACTTTTCGTAAACGTCAAAGTGCACACCATGGCCAAGTGCTCCATTTGCCACAAGTCCGGTCAGTCGGGGAATAACGTCAGCCACTCCAAGCGGCGAACGAAGACCCGCTGGTCGGCCAATGTCCAGCCTGCCACCATCTACGAGAACGGCTCCTCCAGGCGCGTCAAGATTTGCACGCGCTGCCTCCGCTCACAGCACAAGCAGCGCGTTCGCGCGTAGTCCAGGCTAGGGTGGAGTCCTTCCCGCCTTCAGCTTGACTCGGACACCGGACCTTCCGTCGGCTGCGCCCGTCTGTTGACAACTCGTCAGGCCACACATATATTGGCCCCGGCGCCCCCCTTGCGTAACTGTGGACGGGGTCGCCCGAAAGGGAGGACGATGGCAAAGCTCAAGCACATCGCGATCGCTACGCAGGACACCGAGTCGACCGCCAACTTCTACAGAGATGTCTTCGACCTGGAGGTCGTCGGCAAGGTGGACGGAGACAACGCGGAGGGTTACTACCTCAGCGACGGCAACGTGAATATTGCCGTACTCAGATTCAAGAACGAGGTCGTCGCCGGAGACCAGGGATTGGCCTATTCTGGAATCCACCACATCGGCTTCCAGGTGGATGATGCCGAGGCCGCCGATGTGAGGCTCCGCAAGGCCGACTCGCTGCCCAAAGAAGACATCAACGAAGCCCTCCACAGCAGCATGGGCGGCGGTCACGGCGGCCGCAACGTCGAGCTCAAGTACACGGGCCCCGACGGCGTCATGATCGACATATCCCAGGGCGGCTGGGTAGGCGCAGACTAGATAGCCTAGACTCGAGTCCGGCTGCGTCGTCGATATGAGGATAGCCTACCGGGCCACCCCGTAGGTAGGGGCGGGTTTCAAACCCGCCCTCCCCGGCCACCGTGCAGTCAATAGGCTAACTCCCGGCCGTCCCGGGCTGGCCTGCAAGCGTCCAGTCGAAGAACACCCCCATCCAGCCCGCCGGCCCCTCCACGATCTTCTGGTACAGGGCATCGGCCTCCGCCGGGTCGGCAATATGACTGATCAGGTGGTCCACCTCCAGCTCCCCCGACTCCATCATTCGCATAATGGCGTCCCGGTCGCGCCGCTGGGTCCACCGGTAATAGCGATGGGAGTCGTGCACGTTCCCGTATGAGCCCCGGATGCCCAGCTCCCTGCGCAGCAGGTCGACCTGCAGGCCCAGGTGCGCCGTGCCGGGAGGGCTGCCGACCAGCACGACCTTGCCATGCTCGGCGGCCGCCCGCATGCAGTCGTCCAGCACGTCCGGCACACGGTTCGCGTGCAGGACGGACTCCGCTCCGCCGCCCGTGATCTCCTTCACGGCTTCGGCGGCGTCCTCCTTCGACGCGTTGACCGTGTGCGTCGCGCCGCTCTTCACGGCAAGCTCCAGCCGTGCGTCGTCCAGGTCCACGGCTATGACCGGGTAGGCGCCCGACAGCCGGCAGAACGCCACTGCCAGCTGGCCGACGACGCCCGCCCCGAACACCGCCGTCTTCTCGTCGATCTGGAGCTCCGCCCGGCGAACACCGTGCAACGCCACGTCCCCAAGCCTGGACATGGCTGCCTGCTCGTCTGTGACATCGCGCGTGATCCTCTGTATGTGTATCGGGTCGTCGGGGTTCTCCTCCCTCTCGCTGACCCAGTGGGTGCCGTGGTACCCGAACGTGAACACCCGGTCGCCCGGGCGAAAGTCCTCCATGCCCGCCCCGGCCTCTATCACGCGCCCCACGGTAGTGTAGCCCAGGGGCCGGCGCTCGCTCGTGGCACGGATCAACATGCCCTGCTCGCTTCCCGCGCTCACCAGGCTCTTCGCCACCCGCACGAGCACCTGCCCTGGGCCAGGGTCCGGGTAAGCTACGTCCTCCATCTCGATTCTTCCGTCGACCGCGACTAGACGCCGTCCGTTGGTTGGCATGTCTATCTCCTGGAGCGATGGGTAGGGGAGAGTACATCCTACATCAGGGAGGGGGCCGCACCATGCCTCCAACACTTCAGGCCGGCTGAGCGATCATCGCATCGGTCTGAAGAGTTGACATACCAGTACACTATGTATAGCCTTACTAATGGACTTAGATAGAACAACATCATCTGGGCAGTAAAATCGAAGCAGTGAAGGCGATACTAGCTTCTCGACAAAGCGAATCGGGACCCATCTCCCCTGCACGGCAAGTGCTCAATTATACGGCTGCACGAATGGCAATTGCCGGCGGCTTGGCTCTGGGAGCCCTGCTTGTCGTAGGCTGGCTGGTGGACTGGACGGAGCTAAGGTCCGCGGCGCAGACACTCTTAAGCCGGCCGTGGCTCTTGGTAGTCCTGCTGTCGACCTACACGGGGGCGGTCTGGCTGAGGGCCGTCGCCTGGAAACGCCTGCTCACGCACCGCGCCGGTACCTTCCGCCTCTTTGGGGCTCTGCAGGCCTCCCTGCTCGTCAATCATCTGCTGCCCTTCAAGGCAGGAGAGGCCGCGAGGATTTACCTCATGACTCGCCGCGGCGTCCCGCTGGCCGAGGCAGCGGCCACGACTGCCGTGGCACGACTGCTGGATATGGCCGTGCTCACCGTCATGGCGGCAGGGCTAGGGGCGCTTGTGGTCTCCGACGCCATGGGAGTCGGCGTCCAGGGCCTGCTGTTTCCGGCGGCCGCGGTGGTAGGCGTCGGAGCTGTGTTTGCCCTGGTGAGGTCGAGGCGCGTTGCCGGGTTACTGCCTCGCCCTGTGTCTACCTGGATCGAAACGTTCAGGACACACCTGGCGAAGATGACCCCGTCGCAGGTTGGCATGGCGGCCCTGTGGACCGTGCCGAGCTGGGCGCTGGAGGCGGGTGTGTTGCTCGTGGCCGCAGAGGCCGTTGGCCTGGAGCTGTCCGTGACCCAGGCAATTGCGGTCACTGCCTTCACCATAGCTGCCCAGGCCTTCCACTTCACACCAGGCAACATTGGCGTATACGAAGCGAGCATGACCGGCGCACTGTTCGCCCTCGGCATCCCGCCTGAGCAGGGACTGGCGCTGTCTGTCCTTACCCACGGGCTGAAGTTCGCCTACTCGTACACAGTAGCCGCCGCCTTTACGCTGGCAGCCGTGGGGGTACCTCTGCGGCTCAAGGGTCTGGGGGCTCTTCGCGGCGCTGCGGATGGAGAGAAGGAGGCTTCCCGTTTCGAGATTGCGGCCGCCCGGTTATGGAATGTCTTCAACGAAGGCAAGCCCTTCACCCCAGTCTTCGTACTCGGCACACTCCTGCTGCTGGGCCTGCCCCGCCTGGGCGACGCGGAATACTGGACGAGAGCGGGGGTTGCCCTTCTGGCCCTTGTGCCGCTCTTCGTTGTCTTCTACAGGTTCGACTTCCCACTGAGGCTGCGCGTAGCGCTGTGGGCCTACTTGGCACTATTCCTGGTATTCTTCCGGTCCTTCGACGTTGGGGCCGTCGCACTCATACTCGGCCTCTATCTCACCTTCACGGTGGTCCTCTGGGGGACCGTCTACTACAGGCTGCGAATCGGCACGTCCTGGTTGAATTTCACGCGGTTTTGGAGGCTCGTGCTCGAGAACCCCGACCCGACGAGCGGCAACTTCCTCGAACAAGTACCCAAGGCCGCCCTCCTGGTTCTGGCGTTCCAGATGATGGTGGAGCGCCCCGGCATCGGGACCGTGGCCGCCTTCGAGATCTTCGTTCTGGCGGTCGGCATCACGGCCGTCCTCATTCACCAATGGTTCTTCACGTGGGTCCCCACCCCACCCCTGGCGCCGACACGCCTGCGTGCCACTGCCTCCGGCCGCAGGCTGTCGCGCCGCTTCATTACTGTAGTGATAGACGGGTGTAGGGCGGACCGCCTCCTGGAAGCCGATACGCCGTTCATCGACCGGATGAGGCGTGAGGGGGCCGACTACGTAGACACGACCACCGTGTACCCGGCGCGAACGGTGACCGCCTTCAGCTCGATGTTGACGGGCGCTTCGCCCCGGTCGCACGGCATGAGCAGCAACTTCGTTCCCAGCCTGGGCGTCAAGTGCGAGTCGATTTTCGACTCCCTGCGGGCGTCCGGCATGACCGGCAAAATGGTCGGGATCGCTCACCTGGTCGACGCCTTTGGCGAGGAGGACGTCGAGACGGTGACCGCCGTGACCGACAATGACGAGATCGACGAGGCGCTGGCGGCGAGGGCCCGGGCCGTCATGGAGCGGGACGATCCCGATCTGCTGGTGCTGCAGCTCCTCAGCGTCGACCAGACGGGCCACGCGCGGGGCAGCTACAACGACGAGTACCTGGCCAAGATAGAGGCCACCGACAGGATAATCGCCGGCTTCTTCGATTGGTGCGACCGCAACGGTTACCTGGACGACGCAACCTTCGTCATTACGTCCGACCACGGCCAGGGCATAGGCATCGGTGGACACGGGCACATGAGCTCCACGGAGGTGCATGTGCCGTGTATCCTTTGGGGCGAGGGCGTCGAGCGGGCGGGCCCCATCGAAGAGTCCAGGTCGATCATGGATATCGCCCCAACGATCGCCTACTACCTTGGGGCCCAGCCGCCGGCAGACTCCGTGGGGCAGGTGATGGGCGTTAGGGAGGACTCCGATTCCGCGAAGCCCCTGGGAGTGATCGTGCCCGCATACAACGAGGTGGAGAACCTGCCCGAGACTCTGCGGCAGATGCCGCGAAGCCATGTTGCGGACATGAGGGTCATCGTCGTCGATGACGGCTCGACCGACGGCACGGCAGAGGCGGCCCGCCAGGGCGGGGCGGACGTTGTGGTGCGGCACGAGCGCAACCGCGGCCTCGGCGCGGCGCTTCGTACTGGGCTGGAAACGGCGCGGGACATGGACGCCCGCGCGGCCGTCTACATCGACGCGGACGGCGAGTACCCGCCCTCCCAGATACCCGACCTGTTGGCCCCCATTGAGGCCGGTGACGCCGACTATGTGCTGGGCTCTAGGTACCTGGGTTCGCGACGCGGCCAGACCTTCACCCGGCTCATCGCCAACTACGTGTTCACGGCGCTCCTCTGCGTGGCCTCAGGGCGCGTGATCACGGACGGACAGACTGGCTTTCGAGCCTTCTCGCGCCGCGCCCTCGAGAGGGTCGAGATCATCCACGACTACAACTACGCGCAGGTGATGACCCTCAACCTGCTCAAGAAGGGGATGCGTCTGCGCGAGGTTCCCATCTCGTACCGGCGCCGCACGAGGGGCAGCTCCTTCATAGGGCCGTCCTACCTTTGGCGCGTGCCCCTCGCGATGGCCAGGGAGTTGCTGGCCCCGTGAAGAACAGCGAATCACTGCCTGCCTGGTGTCGAGGCTTAGGGGAGGCAGAATGAACTGTTTCGGTTGGCTGGGCCCTGGGTATCGTCATTCGGCACTCATCGCGCTATCGCTGGCGCTGCTGGCAATGGGAGCGGCGACCGCCTGTTTGTGGGGGGATGACACCCTGACCGTCTACTCCGGCAGGACCCAGAGCCTGGTGCAGCCGCTGCTCGAATCGTTCTCTGAGGAGACGGGTATAGACATACAGGTCAAGTACGCGGGCAGCGCGGCCATCGCATCGACGATTCTCGAGGAGGGCGAGAACACGCCCGCCGACGTCGTATTCCTCCAGGACCCGGGGTCCCTCGGCGCTCTGTCCGCGGCCGGTTTCTTGAATAAGCTGCCCGACGACATCCTTGGCAAGGTGGACTCCCGGTTCAGGTCGCCCAAGGACGAGTGGGTCGGCACGTCGGGGCGCGCCCGCACCATCATCTATAACACCTCCGCAATTGACCCGGTGAGAGACCTTCCAGCCTCGATCGTGGACTTCATCCAGCCTGAGTGGAAGGGCAGGTTAGGATGGGCGCCTCCTAATGGCTCGTTCCAGTCATTTGTCACAGCCCTCAGGGTCCAGTACGGGGACGTGATGGCGCGAGCCTGGCTGGAAGGAATGAAGGCGAACGACGTGCGCGATTACCCGAACAACATCTCCATCGTGGCCGCCGCGGCCAGGGGCGAGATCGACGTGGGCTTCGTGAACCACTACTATCTCGAGCGGTTCCTCGAGGAGGAGGGCCCTGGGTTCGGGGCACGCAACCACTTCCTGGGCGGCGGCGACGCCGGCGCACTCGTGCTGGTTGCCGGCGCCGGAGTCTTGAAGGCCTCGGACAACAGCCGGGCTGCGGAGAGGTTCGTCGAGTTTCTCCTGTCCGAGTCGGCACAGACATACTTCTCCTCGGAGACCAAGGAGTACCCTCTCATAGCGGGTGTGCGTCCCCAGGGTGCCATGCCGCCGCTGGACACGCTGGACCCGCCGGACGTGGACCTGAGCAACCTGACTGACATACAGGGCACGCTCTCCCTGATGCGGCAGGTGGGTGTTCTGCCGTGATGCCGGTCGCCGGGGCCGCCCCCTGGGCGCCCTCGTCGGGTCAGTGTGACACGGTGGGAATGGGAAAGGACAGACGATATGACCCAGCAAGACCATTCAAGTGAGTCATCCGAGGCGGGGCGAGCGCCTGATCCCTCTGCCCGCAGGGCGGGGATACTGCTGATACTAACCGCCGTGCTAACGGCGGTTGCGGTCGTGGGCCGCGTCGCGGCGGACGCCGACCAGCCAACCCTGTCCGAGTCCATTGCCGCTATCGCTGAGAGCAGCGCTCTCTATGGGATAGGCGGCGCGGGCCGGCTTGTGTCCGGAGTCACGCTGGTTCTCGGCGCATGGCTTCTCTTGACCACGTGGATCATCAGGGAGCGGTTGGGAACGCCTCTTGTCCCCTGGCTGTTCGCTCTCTCGGGTCTGTTCACGGCCGTTTCGGGGGCCTGCGCAGTCGCGCTCGCGCTGTCTGCCACTTCGCCCGCCGAGGTGAGTTCGGCGATCGAGACTACCTCTGCGCTAAGGTGGATCACCGGCAAGATCGGATTCTCGGCGGCCGGGCTGGCCCTGATCGTCGCGGCCCGCTACCAGTGGATGGTAGGAGGCACCCTGAGACGCATTGCGCCCGTCTCCGCCATACTGGGCATCGGGATGCAGCTTATCTGGATCGAAGCTGCAACAGAGCTCCACAGGATTACCGGGACCATCTTCTTCCTGTGGCTGCTCGCCATAGGGCTAATGCTGGCTACGGGCAGGGTGGAGAGCCACTTCAATTCGTCATTCCGGCCTTGAGCCGGAATCCAGTCCCCGGCGTTTGCACACAGACTGGGTAGCTATAGTAGGCTAGTTGATCCAGCCAACTTAACAATAGGCTCGACACCATCGAGGCCAAGGTCGACGACTTACGCCAGAACAGAACCGCCTAGTGGGTAGTCCCAAAACGGATTGGCCCTACTCCTCGAACCGTCTGAAGATCACGCAGGCGTTCTGGCCGCCGAAGCCGAAGCTGTTGGACATCACCGTGTCGACCCACTTCTTCCGCGACTCGTTGGGCACGTAGTCGAGGTCGCACTCCGGGTCTGGAGTGTCGTAGTTGATGGTCGGGTGTATTTCGCCGTCCAGGATCGTCTTGATCGACGCGACTGCCTCGAGGGCGCCCGCGCCCCCCAGCGCGTGACCGATCATCGACTTGGTCGAGCTGACTGGAATCCGGTACGCATGCTCGCCCAGCGCGGCCTTGATTCCCAGCGTCTCGGCCAGGTCGTTGAGCGGCGTCGACGTGCCGTGAGCGTTGATGTAGTCGATCTCATCGGGCGAGACTTCGGCCTCGGCGAGGGCCGCGCGAATGGCCCTTGCCGCGCCGCTGCCGTCCTCATCGGGTTGCACTGCATGGAAGGCGTCGGACGACACGCCCTGGCCGATGACCTCGGCGACGATGCTGGCTCCGCGGTCCATCGCATGCTCCAGGCTCTCTATCACGAGCACGGCGGCCCCCTCTGCGGGAACGAACCCGTCGCGGTTGGCATCGAAGGGCTTGCTCGCCTTTGTGGGGTCTCCGTCGAACCGCGACAGGGCCTTGATGATGTTGAAGCCCCCGAGGCCTAGCTCGCATATCCCTGCCTCGGTTCCGCCGCCCAGCACCACGTCGGCGCTGCCGCGTTTCACCACTTCGGCAGCTTCGCCTATGCCCTGGGTACCGGCTGCACAGGCCGTGATGATGGTCGAGGTGTAGCCCTTAAGCCCGTAGACGCGGCTGACGTTTGCGGCGGCCATGTTCGGCAGGATCATAGGGATGAAGTGAGGGCTCATTCTCATTCCGCCCCTCGCGACCAGCATCCGGGAATTCGCCTCGGTCGTCGGGAATCCGCCGTTGCCGTTCCCCATCACCACGCCCAGCCGTCCCCGATCGAGCGCGTCGCAGTCCAGTCCCGCGTCCTCGATAGCCATCCCCGCCGCTGCTACCGCTAGCTGCGAGAAGCGGGCCATCCGCCGGGCGTCCCGCCTGTCGATGTACTGCGAAGGATCGAAGTCCGAGACCTCGCCGGCTATCTTGCTCGGGAACCCCGACGTGTCCGCCAGCGTGATCTCCCCGATGCCGGACTCCCCACGGACTAGGGCAGCCCAGAATTCCTCGACCGACTCGCCGAGCGGCGTGACCGCGCCCATTCCGGTGACGACAGCCCGCCTCTGTCCATTCGTCGCCATGCCTTTCACTCTACTAGATTCGCAGCCCCTCGTATATCTCCGGCTCGATGCCCTCGATCTTCTCGATGACCTCCGCGGCCACGGCGAGCGAGCCCGTCGCCAGGACCAGGTCGTCCGGGCCGGCCTCACGGGCGGCCCAGCTGGACGCCTCACCCACGTCGTCCGACACCAGCGCCACTTCCAGGCCGGTGGCCCGTGCGGCTTCCGCTACTGTCTCGGCAGTTGCCGACTTCGGATGCCTGGACTTCACCGCAGCCACCACCGGCGACAGCCCCGCGAGCTCCGAGAGCATCCCCTCCTCGCTGTGGCTGCGGGTAGCCCCGAATACTAGTATAAGCCTCTCGAAGTCGAAGTACTGCCCGACGGCCTCCCTCAGGTGCGCTACGGACTCCGGGTTATGCGCCCCGTCAGCGAGGACTCTCACACCGTTCGCGGACATGAGCTGCATCCGGGCGGGCCACCTCACCCCCGCTAGGCCCTCGACGATACCCTCGCGCGAGACAGGTCGGCTGAGCATCTCCACTGCCGTCACCGCCGTAGCGGCATTATCTCGCTGGTAGTCCCCGAGCAGTGTCGTGTGCAGGTCGTATACGCCACTGCCGGTACGCAGCTCGAATGTCTGCCCGTCCAGCCCAACGGCTCCAGGCGTGATTTCCGCGACCTCCGATACTTGGACCAATCTCGCGTCGCGCTCCGATGCAACCCTGGCGAACACGTCGATGGCGGTGGATGACTGCGGAGAAGCCACCACCGGGACCCCGGGCTTGATGATCCCCGCTTTCTCACCCGCGATCAGCTCTATCGTGTCGCCGAGGACCGACACGTGGTCCAGCATGATGGGCGTGATGACGCACACCTGGGGGCTGACCACGTTGGTTGCGTCCAGCCTCCCGCCCAGCCCGACCTCGATCACCTGGAAGTCCGCCCTGATCTTGGCGAAGTGCAGGAAGGCCATCGCGGTCACGAACTCGAAGAATGTCAGGTCGCCATATTCGCCGTGCTCGCTCACGTAATCGGCTTCGGGCCAGAGCTCCTCGACCAGCCCCGCGAAACTCTCCCTGCCAATGGGGTCGAGCCCCACCCGGATTCGCTCGGTAACCCTGTGGAGATGGGGAGACGTGTATAGCCCGGTCGTGTACCCATCCGCGACCAGTATCGAGGTGATCATCGCCGCGGTGCTGCCCTTGCCCTTCGTGCCCGCCACGTGGATGGTCGGGACGTCCAGGTGGGGATTGCCGACCCTCTCCAGGAGCAGGCGCATCCTGTCCAGGTGGAACACCCCATGGCCGGGGCTGTGTGTTCCACGCTCGAAGTCCGCCAGGCCCATGATTTTGACCAGCGCGTCCTCGTACGCAAGTCGCGGCCTGGCGGTCGTCACTGTGCGGCCTGGCATGCGCTAGTGGTCCCGTATGTGGGCGGGCATGAATCCCAGGTTGATCTTGAGGGCGTCCATGTATGTCAGCCTCTTGACATAGTCGATGTTGCCTCTCATCGGGCGGGGCCCGAAGCCGAAGCTCGCTTCTACGGAATCGAGGGCCGTCGTGTTGTCGATGCCGAGCATCTTCATCTGCTCCGACGTGACGGGGGGCCTGGGCATGAGCGCCTCCATCACGCTGACAATGGGCTCGAAGATCTCGAGAGGCACGTGGACCTTGGCCGTCCTCACTCCCACCGTCGCGGCTATGATGTCGATCATCTCATCGTACGTGTGATGCTCGGGGCCGCCCAGCTCCAGCATCTCGCCGGACTTCCCCTCGTCATCCACCGCTGCCGCCAGGCACCTGGCTGCGTCGTCCGCCGCGATGGGCTGGAACCTGGCCCGGCCGTCGCCTGCTATCGGCACGACCGGGGACGCCTTGACCAGCGCCGCCAGCACGTTGAAGAACTCGTCGCCCTCGCCGAACCCCACAGAGAACCGCAGGACCATGGTGGCCATCGTCGACCGCTCGATCTCCTGCTCCGCCATCCACCGGCTGTAGAGGTAGGGCACGGCCGGGTCCGATGACGCGCCGATGGTGCTTGCGCTAATGAGTCTCCGCACACCGGCGGCCTCCGCCGCCCGCAGCAGGTTCACAGTGCCCGAGTAGTTGACCTGCTGGAACGTCAGCTCTCCGGTCTCACGCACCACGGCAACCATGTGCACGACGGCATCCACGCCCTCGCAGGCACGCTCCAGGGAATCAGCGTCGAGCACGTCCGCCTGCACGACCTCAACGTCCAGGTCGCCGAATACGGCGCCGCGCGATGCCGAACGCGCCGCAGCTCTTACGGAGTGTCCGCCGGCTGACAGTGCTCTGACGACCCTTCGCCCAATGAACCCGGTGGAACCGGTTACAAGGACCCGCAATACAGTGCCTCCTGGAGACGTTACCTCCACCGGGCCCAAGCCCGGCCGTGTTACGGTTTCGAGTATAACCCGTGACCGCTCGAACACGCCAAGATGCCCCCTGGCCATCAGGCCAAGTCTGTTCAGTTTGCTTCTGTACCTGATACACTCTCAGACGGTATCCGTGACGTATGTGTACCCAACTCTCCCTGGGTCTGGGTAAGCAGCACGAAGGAATTTACCCATGAGCAAACTCAGTGAGAGAGAAGAGGCGAAACTGTCGGCATTCTTGGAGACGCCCCGTATCGCCGTGGTGGCCACGATAGGCAAGACCGGCATGCCGCAGCTTACGCCAAACTGGTACCGCTACTCAGGTGGCAAGTTGACCGTTTCCACGACCAAGGAGCGGTTCAAGTACATCAACCTGGCCCGGGACAACAGGATGGCCGTGTGCATCTACTCCGACACGGCCGCCCACGAGTACGTGACCCTGCGCGGGACTGTCGAGATACTGGACGGCGACGACATCTGGCCCGACACCAGGGCCATCGTCGAGAGGTACGTGCGTCCGGATGGGGTCGAGAAGCGGATGGAGACCCTTCGACAGGAGAACCGCGTCATCCTCAGCCTCACGCCCGACCGCGTCCACTACAGGCGGATGTAGGGCCTTCCAGCCGACCAAACGAGTCGATTACAGGGAGCAGTAGATGTACCCCATAGACCTTAAGGACAAGACTGGCGTCGTCTTCGGCGTGGCAAATCACCGGAGCATTGCATGGGCCATAGCCAGCATCCTCCACGAAGCGGGCGCAAAGCTCGCCATCGCATACCAGAACGAGCGCGTGCGCAGCTCCGTCGCAAAGCTGGTCGAGCCCTGGGGGGACACCCTGCTCGTGGAATGCGACGTCAGCCAGGACGAGAACGTCGCTGCCGCATACGAGCGCATCGGGTCCGAGCTTGGGCGGCTGGACGTTGTCGCCCACAGCATCGCCTTCGCAAACAGGGAGGACCTCGGCGGGGCCTTCATGGAAACGAGCAGGGAGGGTTTCCGAGTTGCCCTTGACGTCAGCGCCTACTCGCTGATCCCCGTCTCCAGGTATGCGGCGCCCCTCATGGACCCGGACGGTGGCTCCATACTGGCCATGACCTTCCAGGCATCCGAGCGCGTTTTCCCTGGCTACAACGTTATGGGTACGGCCAAGGCCGCCCTGGAGAACGAGGTCATGCAGCTCGCATCCGATCTCGGTCCCCAGGGCGTGAGGGTCAACGCGATCTCGGCGGGTCCCCTCGACACCCTCTCGTCGCGCGTGATCAGCCGCTACCGCGACATGAAGCGCATTCACGCAGAGCGCGCCCCGATGCGCCGCAACATCACCGTCGACGAGGTCGCCAAGACTGCCCTTTATCTGGCCAGCGACCTGTCGAGCGGCGTGACCGGGCAGATCATTCACGTCGATACCGGCTACAGCGTCATGGGAATCTAGGGGTTGGCCGCGACCAAGCCCATCTACGTAGAGGTGGAGGAGAGCGACAACTCCTACGCCATGCCCATGCAGCTCTTCGAGGCTCGCGCCGAACCCGTGCCGGTCGAGAACGTGCGACTGTTCGAGCCCGGACGGCCCCACGGCGTATACGAGGTGACGGGCTGGAGCAGCGAGGATGACGGCTCCCCATGTCCCGCCACGTATGTGCCCGTGTCCGACTCCGGACAGGCGGAGGCGCACCTGATCATCGGGGGCGACTGGGGTGTGCGCATGAGGCCTTTGGACAGCTCCGACGACTGGGATATCGACAACCCGGAGCAGTGGGGCGAGCCATTCCTTTGGCTGTCTGACAGGGCCGACGTAATCGTCTAAAGACTCTCCAATCTTTTTTTACGTTTCGTCATAAACTGTGCTCAATATCTTGGGGGAGTGTTGTTTCACGGCACATCATGTGGTATTATCCAGTCTGCCAGTGCGCTAATGACACAACAACATTCGCTGCACTGGCTCCTCCTTGAGCCGGCCCCCATGCGCGCGCATGGGGGCCACTTCTTGGTTTGCGGCGATCCAGCGAATACGGGATGCTACAATAATCCTCGCCGCACCATACCCGGACAACTCTCATGATCTTTGACCAGGAACTCATTAGCCAGGGGTTCACCCTCACCGCGATCGGGATCGCCACCGCCTTCGGACTCCTGATCGTGATGATGATCCTGATCTACATTATGGGCTGGGTAACCGGCATCCCCGAGCGCCGCGCCGCTAAGGCCAGGATGGCAGCCGAGGCTGCTGCTGCCGAGTCCCGCGACCGCGCTCTGGCCGCCGTAGCGGCAGTCGCCGCCCTTTCCGGGTCCGTGGAACATACCGAACTCTCCGCGGGACCGACGACCTGAATGACAGAAATCACCGACTTCCTCAATTCGTCCGGTCTCACCAATCTCGACTGGCGCGCCGTCGTCATGGTCTTCGTGGGACTGGGTTTCATGTACCTCGCCATAAGCCGCGACATGGAGCCCTACGAGCTCCTCCCCATCGGCCTGGGCGTCATAATCGCGAATCTTCCCCTGGCAGGAATGGCCCTATTCGTCCCCAGCGAGATGGGACACCAGGAGTCTGGCATCTTCGGAGTTGTGTTCCACTATGGCCTGTCGTTCTGGAACATCCTCCCGCCGATCATCTTCCTGGGCATCGGCGCAATGACCGACTTCAGCCCGGTCCTCGCCAACCCCAGGACGCTGCTGCTCGGAGCTGCTGCACAGCTCGGCATATTCGTCGCTTTCTGGGGGGCCCTTGCCACAGGACTCTTCGAGATCGAGGAGGCTGCGGCCATTGGCATCATCGGTGGCGCAGACGGCCCGACAACCATCTTCCTCTCCGCCAAGCTGGCGCCGGAGCTTCTCGGCATCACGGCGGTCATCGCGTACTCATACATGGCCAGCGTAGCCTTCATCCAACCCCCGCTGATGAAGCTGCTCACTACCGAGAAGGAGCGCAGCATTGTGATGACTCCGCCCAGGGAGGTCTCCCGTACGGAGAAGCTGCTTCTGCCCCCCGTGGCGATGATACTCATCATCCTCGTGGTGCCCCGCTCGGCGCCGCTCATCTCGATGCTCATGATTGGAAACCTCTTCAGGGAGAGCGGGGTGGTCCCAAGGCTCGCCAACACGGCCTCCAATGAGCTAGTAAACATCGCGACGATCTTTCTGATGATCACCGTCGGCACCCAGCTGTCCGCCGAGCGCGTCTTCGACCCCGAGACCATAGTTATACTCGTCCTCGGGCTCGTTGCATTCGCCTGCGGAACGGTTGGCGGGCTCCTCCTCGCAAAGCTCATGAACCTTGTGCTGAGGGAGAAGATGAACCCGCTCATCGGGTCTGCCGGCGTATCGGCGGTTCCGATGGCTGCCCGCATCTCGCATCACATCGGCCAGGAGTCGAACCCGAGGACCTACCTGCTCGGCCACGCGATGGGCCCCAACGTGGCGGGCGTGATCGGCTCGGCAGTAGTAGCAGGCGTCTTCATATCCCTCCTATAGCCCACAGGCGCACCCGATGCCCACGATTCGCGTCAAAGTAGCCGACCGCTGGTTCACCGTAGAGGTGGCGGACCCCCACGCCTCGCCCGTGACGGCGATCGTCGAGGGCGAGGAGATCGAGGTGCGGCTCGAGGATGTAGTGGAGAAGGAGGTGCAGCCTGAGAGCATCGCGCCGCCCCCTCCGCCTGCACCCGTCGCTCCCGCGCCCGATCCAACGCCGGCGGTGGGCGCAGGGCCGGCGCCGACCAAGCTCTTCTCGTCACCCATGCCGGGCGTGATACTGTCGGTCGCCGTGTCGGTCGGCGACGAGGTCGTGACTGGCGACGAGATCTGCGTTCTCGAGGCCATGAAGATGCAGCAGATGCTCCGCGCCGACTGGTCGGGCATCGTCCGGGCTGTGCACGTCGAGGCGGGCCAGCAGGTCCTCGACGGCGCGCCGATTGTGGAGCTCGAATAGCGGACGCAGCGCCCCCCTGTTTGGTAGACTACCGGCATACAAGCTGAGGGGGTGTGGACGATGAGCAACTCCATTCAGGACGTCAGGGCCATCGGGCAGTCGGTCTGGTACGACAACATCAGGCGCGGCCTCATCGAGTCCGGAGAGCTGCAGCGCCTCATCGATCTCGGCGTGACGGGACTCACCTCCAACCCGACGATCTTCCAGAAGGCCATCGCCGAGAGCAGCGACTACGACGAGGCCCTCGAAACCCTTGCGGCGGGCGGAAGTAGCGTCGACGAGATCTACGAGTCTCTGACCGTCGAGGACATCCGGGCAGCCGCCGACCTGCTGCGCCCGGTCTACGACGAGACCGACGCCGTTGACGGCTATGCCTCCCTGGAGGTGAGCCCTCACCTCGCCAACGACACGAACGGGACCGTCGACGAAGCCCGGCGGCTCTTCGGGCTCCTGGACCGGCCCAACGTCATGGTCAAGGTCCCGGCCACTCCCGCCGGCATCCCCGCCGTGCACAAGCTCATCGGCGAGGGCATTAACGTCAACGTCACCCTCACGTTCTCGCTCAAGGCGTACAGGGACGTGAGACACGCGTACATGGCCGGGCTCGAAGACCTGAAGTGGGCGGGCGGCGACCTAAGCCGGGTGGCCTCCGTCGCCTCGTTCTTCATCAGCAGGGTCGACACCGCCGTCGACTCGCGGCTTGGCGACGACCAGGACGATCTGAAGGGCGGGGCGGCTATCGCCAACGCCAAGCTGGCCTACCGGGACTTCAAAGAGGACTTCGGCGGTGACCGGTTTGCCGCGCTGGCTGAAGAGGGTGCGCGAGTCCAGCGACCCCTCTGGGCAAGCACGTCTACCAAGAACCCGGAGTACAGCGACGTCATGTACCCCGAGGCCCTCATCGGCCCCGATACGGTCGACACCATGCCGGAGGCGACGCTGTTGGCCTTCATGGAGCACGGCGCTGTTGCGGAGACGCTGGAGAAGGACGTGGACGAGGCTGAGGATCTCATCGAGCGGCTCGGCGAGGCTGGCGTAGACATGGAGGAAGTGACCGCAAGCCTGCTTAGCGACGGCCTCCAGCAATTCGCCGACTCGTACGATGAGCTCATTGCCGACATCGCGGCCAAGAAGGACCGCCTCATGGACTCCGAGGGCGCGTAGAGGCGCGGCCCATGCCCGGCGAGACTACAAGCATAGTCATCATGGGCGCTTCCGGCGACCTGACGTCGCGGAAGCTGCTGCCGGCTCTGTTCAACCTGTGGCTCAAGGGACGCCTGCCCGGCACGTTCAATATCGTAGGGCTGGCCCGCTCTTCCATGGGTGATGACGAGTTCAGGGACCGCATGTGGAGCGGCGTAGCCGCTTCCGGCAATCTCGCGGACGAGAAGGCCAGGTGGGAGGAGTTCGCTGCCCGGCTCCGGTACTGCGAGGGCGACCTGGGCGACGTCTCTCACATGGGGCGGCTCGGGAAGGTACTGGGCGAAGTCGAGGGAGGCGCGGATAGCGTCAACCGGCTCTACTTTCTCTCCATCGCTCCAACGCTGTACGCGAGGGCGGTTGCTGGCCTGGGGGACTCGGGCCTTGCCAACGGCGCATCGGGGTGGAGCAGGGTCGTCATCGAAAAGCCCTTCGGGTGGGACCTGGGCTCGGCGCAAGAGTTGAACGGCGCGGTCCACGCCGTGTTCGACGAAGGGCAGGTCTATCGCATCGACCACTACCTGGGCAAGGAGACCGTTCAGAACCTGCTGGTCTTCCGGTTCGCCAACGCGATCTTCGAGCCGATCTGGAACCGGAACTACGTCGACAACGTCCAGATCACGGTCTCGGAGAAGCTGGCCCTAGGCGACAGGGCAGGGTACTACGACCGGTCCGGCGTGGTGCGGGACATGATCCAGAACCACCTGCTGCAGGTGCTGTGCATCGTGGCGATGGAGCCTCCCATATCGATGGATGCCGATTCGCTGCGCAACAAGAAGGCCGAGGTGCTGAAGGCGGTCCGTCGGTGGACGCCCGCTGAGGCTTCCAGTCACGCCGTGCGGGGCCAGTACAGGGGTTACAGGGACGAGCCGGGGGTGCCGGCCGGGTCCACCACCCCGACCTACGCCGCCCTGCGGCTTTTCGTCGACAACTGGCGGTGGCAGGGAGTGCCCTTCTACCTGCGGTCGGGCAAGGGCCTGTCGGAGAAGGTGTCGGAGGTCGTGATCGAGTTCCAGCGTCCGCCGCACCACCTCTTTTCCGGCGGCATCAGCAGGGAGCTGACCCCGAACATGCTGTCAGTGCTCATCGAGCCGAACGAGGGAGTCCACCTCGACTTCGAGGTGAAGGTCCCGGACCGCGGCATGCACATGGAGCAGATGAGCATGGAGTTCCATTACGACTCGGCGTTCGCGGGTCAGACCATCCCCGAGGCGTACCAGAGGCTGCTCCAGGACGCGCTGGAGGGGGACGCGTCGCTGTTCATACGCAGCGACCAGATCGAGGAGGCGTGGCGAATCGTCGACCCGCTCATCGCGGCCTGGGAAGACCCGTACCCGGACTCGCCGCTCCACCCATACGAGCCTGGCTCCCAGGGCCCGGAGGCCGCCGACGCCCTGCTTGCCTCCGACGGCCGGGCGTGGCTGACCGGTCACTCCGACCACCCGGGCGCGGCCGTTCGGACGGCCGGTTAGCGGAGGCCCGGCCACACTGGAGACCAGGCGGGTCGACGACGCAGGCCTCCCGTACCAGGTGGTGGAGCCTGACGGCTACCACGCCGGGGGCTCGTACCCGCTGGTCATCCTCATGCACGGGTACGGCTCGAACATGAGCGACCTGGTGTCGCTTGCGCCGATGATCTCGCGGGAAGGCTACCTGTTCGCGTTCCCGAACGCGCCCATCAGGCTGGACTTTGGCATGGGCATGGTCGGCTACGCCTGGAGCGCGCCGCTCGAAGCCGACTTCGACGAGCACGGCCGGGCCGAGAGCCTGCTCGAGACGATGATCGACGACGTGACCTCCAGGTACGGCGTCGAGGAGGGCAGGGTGGTGATCGGCGGGTTTTCGCAGGGCGGGATGATGGCCCTACGCCACGGTCTGTGCCACCCCGACCGTTTCCCGGGCATCGTCGCCCTCAGCTCGCGCCTGCCGCCGCAGGACCGGCCTGTCGGGGCCGGGGATGCGCCACGCGGTCAGCGCGTGTTCATCGCGCACGGGACCTACGACGATGTCATTCACGTCCATGAGGGCCGGTCGGCCCACGACTTGCTGTCACGCGGCGGTTACCCGGCTGCGTACCACGAGTACGAAATGGCCCACCAGATCATCCCCGAGGTCATCGCCGACCTGTCCGCCTGGCTCACGGAAACCCTGCCGCCCTTGCCCTGAACCGC
The DNA here is from genome assembly GCA_965204975.1 of Dehalococcoidia bacterium. Classification (GTDB taxonomy): domain Bacteria; phylum Chloroflexota; class Dehalococcoidia; order Lucifugimonadales; family CAJWER01. The sequence continues at coordinate 940,563 of OZ242024.1, read as the reverse complement.
CAGAGCCGGGGGCGACGCTCTTTCTCCTACGTTCCAATAATAACATATGTTCTGACAATGTGCACCGGCCAAAGGGGTCATCATGAAGGGACCAAGCGAGATAACGTTTGAAGTCCGCGAAGCCGCCGAAGGCGGGTACTACGCCGCGGCGATAGGGCACGACATCATCACGCAGGGCGACTCGTGGGATGACCTGAAGCTCATGGCCCAAGATGCTTTGCTGTGCCACTTCGACGATGGCTCCGCACCGTCCTTGCTGTTCGTGACAAGGCAATGCGCGGAGCAGTCTCACCTTGGTGGACCAACACTTTTGCATTGATGAGTACCTGGAATGCGCAGCCTTCTGGCGACCTGCCCAGGGCTGTCATTCCGAGCGCCAGCGAGGAATCTAGAGATGCCTCGCACCGGATCGATGTTGTCTTTAGGGCAGCGATCTTAGGTTCCTCACTCCGTTCGGAACGACAGAGGTGAGTGTGCTAGACAGCGCGTAAGAAGTCGAAGTCGCAGCCCTTGTCGGCCTGGAGGACGTGGCGGGTGAAGAGCTGGGTGTAGCCGCGCTGGAAGCGATCGGGCGGGGGCGGAGACCCGGCGATGCGCCTTTGTATCTCGCGTTCGTCGACTAGCAGGTCGAGCCTGCGGTTCGGAACGTCGAGTGCGATCGTGTCGCCGTTTTGGACGGCGGCGAGCGGGCCCCCGGCGGCGGACTCTGGGGTCACGTGCACGACCACGGTGCCGAAGGCGGTGCCGCTCATGCGGGCGTCGCTGATTCGCACCATGTCGCGGACGCCGCGGGCCAGGAGCTTGCGGGGCAGCGGCAGGAATCCCCACTCAGGCATGCCCGGGGCACCTATGGGCCCGGCGCCTTTCATGACAAGCACGTCGTCCGGGCCAACCTCCAGGTCGTCGGAGTCGATGCGGCGGTCAAGGTCGTCGTGGTCCTCGAATACGACCGCGCGGCCCCGGTGGCGCAGGAGATCGGGGGACGCGGCGGTCTGCTTCAGGACCGCGCCCGTCGGGGCGAGGGAGCCGCGGACGACGGCGAGGCCGCCCTCGTCGTGCAGCGGCGCGTCCAGGGCTCGGATGACATCCCGGTCGTGGACGACGGCGCCGGCGATGCTCTCTCCGAGGGTCCGGCCCGTCACCGTGGGAGTGTCTAGCTCCAGCAGGGGAGACATCTCCTTGAGCAGGGCGGCGAGCCCGCCGGCGTTGAAGAAGTCCTCCATCAGGAAGCGGCCCGACGGCTTCAGGTCGAGCAGGAACGGCGTCGATCTCGACAGCTCGTCGAACAGGTTCAGGTCCAGCTCGATGGCCGCGCGCCCGGCGATGGCGGTCAGGTGGATGACGGCGTTGGTGGAGCCGCCCAGCGCGTGGAGGGTCCTGATGGCGTTGCGAACCGACGGCTCGGTGACGAAGCGGGCGGGGGTCTCGCCGCGCCGCGCCAGGTCGACGATGCGGCGGCCGGCCTGTTCTCCGAGCCCTAGACGGCGGGAGTCGGCCGCGGGTATATCGGCGTTGCCGGGCAACGCGATGCCGAGGGTCTCGCAGATCGCGGCCATGGTGGACGCGGTGCCCATTACGCCGCAGTGGCCTGGGCTGGCTATGATCGCGCCCTGGAGGTCGGCCCAGTCGTCCTCGGTGATCCTGCCCGCGCGAAGCTCCTGCTGGTAGCGGCGGCAGTCGGTGCAGGTGCCCAGCTCCTCGCCGCGCCAGCTTGCCTTGAGCTGCGGGCCGCCCGTGACCATGATGGCGGGCACGTCCGCGCTGATGGCGCCCATGAGCATCGCCGGAGTCGTCTTGTCGCACCCGGCCAGGAGCACCACGCCGTCGAGCGGGTTCGCGCGTATCGACTCCTCGACGTCCATGCTCATCAAGTTGCGGTAGAGCATCGTCGTGGGGCGCATGTTGTACTCGCCCAGGGACATCACGGGGAACTCGAGGGCCAGGCCGCCGGCCTGGGAGACGCCGCGCTTCACGGCCTCTCCGATGGTGCGGAGGTGTGCGTTGCAGTGGGTCAGCTCGCTCCACGAGCTGCATATGCCGATGACCGGGCTGCCATCAAGGGTGTGCTCGCCGAAGCCCTGGGAGCGGAGAGCGGCGCGCCTGAGCCATCCGTAGAGCTCGGGCGAGTCGAGCCACTCGCGGGAGCGTAGCGCCGGGCCGCTCACTCCTGGGGCTCGGCCGAGGGCTCGTCAGCGGGAGGCGGCGCGGCTGCGGCCCGCATCTGGGCCTCGATCCAGCGCTTCAGGGCGTCCATGGAGCGGGGCGCGACGTAGAAGACCTTCAGCGACGCGGGGAACTGGAGCCCGTGGTCCTCGCGGATGCACAGCACACCGGCCTCGTCCTCGCCCAGGGTCTCGTCGATGCGCTCGATCATCCGGCGGGTGCGGCCTTCGCTGGCCTCGCGGAAGCCGTCCATCGCAAGCTGGATGACCTTCTCGCTCATCAGGCCGATGCCGATGCAGCGCTGCCAGTCCATGCTCTCCTCGAGCAGTGCGCGGTCCTCGAGGCCTTCAAGCTCCGCGCCCGCCTGGCAGAGCGACTTGATGAACGAGCCGCCCCTGGGGTTGATCTGCTCGACGATCTCGATGCCGGCGTCGCCGCCATCGGAGACCATCTCGTGGTAGACGCGCGAGACCTGGCCGAGGGAGCGCGACAGGCTGGCGACGTGGTCGCGCACCTCGGACCAGTAGCCGTCCAGCAGCGCCTGTCCGTCGTCGGGCAGGGTGGGCGGCAACATGAAGCTGGGCACGAGGAAGAGCTTGCGCTCGCCGCTGTACTGCCCGGCGTCGGGCTTCGGCATCTGCGTAATAGGCGTGGCCATATGTCGGCTCCCGAGTCGTGGGTTCGCTGGGGGGATAGTATAGAGGAGAAGGGTGCTGCTGGGTAAACAGGGCGAGAGATCGCGCAGCTGTCCCCCTCATCCCAACCTTCTCCCGCAAGGGAAGAAGGGGTAAGAACCCCGCATCCCCGAGAAGGGTAGCGTTCCCCAACTCCTCGGCATCATCTGGAGGATGGCTCGATGGGCCGTTTGCCGTGGGACCTACGGCTATGTTGTTCGGTTGTCGTGCGGTGGTCTTACCGAGGGGGTGAGCGGCCGGGGGCTGCTTCGCGGCGCCTGCGGGTGGGGAGGGTTCTTGGTTCTTGGTTGTTAGTTGTTGGCCGGGAGGAGGGCCCTTCGACAGGCCCTTCGGCTGGGCTCAGGGCGGTCTCGGTATGAACGGGATCGGTTCCTGCCTTCGCAGGAGCCTTCGCGGGGACGACAGCGGTGTTGTCTGCGTTGGCTGCGTCCCGCTGACCCCCGCCGCGCCCCTGGGTTCCCGCCTCCGCGGGAACGACGGATGTGGTGTGCTCGGGCCCGTCGGCCGTTTCGGCTGCGTTAGCAGGGACCCCGCCGCGCCCCTGGGTTCCCGCCTCCGCGGGAACGACGGCAGTGTGGTCTGCGTTGGCTGCGTTGGTACGAGCCTCGCCGTTCCTCTGGGTGTCCGCCTGCGCGGAAACGACGAGTGGGGTGTGCTGGGTTCCGTTCTGCGTGGGGACCCCTGCCTTCGCAGGGGCAGGCTCCCCGCCAGCCTCCGTGGGAACGAGGGATAGGAGGTTGCCGGGTTGTCGCGCCGTGCCGGGGAGGGCGGGTTTGAAACCCGCCCCTACGGGAGTCGAGGGACAGGGGGTGTGGGTGTGCTGTTCGTCTCGGATTATGTGTGAGATGAGCTCCCTGGCGGCGGCTATCCTGTGGTGGGCCTTGAAGCCTTCGACCCTGTTGTACATGACGGAGTGGAGGAACTCGACGACGGTTTCGCCGTGGGCAGTCTGGGCTCGGACGAGCATGACCATGAGGTCTTCGTCCACCGCAGAGAGCACAGTTAGGAAGTCCTCCGTGAGCAGGTTGAGGAAGTCGTACGTGATGGCCTGGGCGTGCAGGACCCCGGGGGTTGGGTAGGATTCCTTGCGTGAGCGGGGGCCGCGTTTCCGGCTCTCACAGTGGTCGCAGGGTTCGTCGCCGTGGTCGGCGATGAAGTCGGCTGCGCCCTTGTGCCCGTACTTAACGAGCTGCTTTGCGGCGTCGATCCTGTGGCACAGCCTGGCGTCGTCGACCCTGCCCGTCATGACGTCGGTGAAGAAGTCGATGATCATTGCGCCGCCATCGGTCTTCTGGCGGACGATGTCGGCGATGGTGGGCGGCTTCCGCTCCTCTATTGGTTCTGGAATCGGCACATATGTTTCGTACATGTGTGCCATTATGGGGCAGGATCGGGTGGTTGTCAAGAGGGGGATTCTCACCACAGAGAGCACAGAGGTCACGGAGGTAAGAGGGGGATTGTGGGGAGGGGGTTCACCGCAGAGGACGCTGAGGGCGCAGAGGGAAGAGAGGGATTGTGGGGATTGTCTGAATCGGGATTTGCCGGATTAGAGGATTCCTAGGATTGGGTAGGGAGAGCCGGGCGGCGTTGCGGGTGTGGGGGCGTTGTTGGTATCGTTATGATGTCATTTTGGGAGCAAGGAGGTCGGTCGTGCCAAACATGGCACTTCGGGGGATGTCCGTGGAATTACACAGGGAATTGAAGTCGGCTGCCGGCCGGAACCACCGGAGCCTTAACTCGGAGATACTGGCGAGGCTGACGGCGTCGGTCCGGGAGGAGCCGGTGGACGCGGGGGCGCTGTTGGCGCAGATACGCAGTCGGCGGGAGGGCATCGGCGCGGTTGACGTGCGGGAGGAGACGTTGCGGGCCCTTCGCGACGCCGGTAGGCCGTGATCGTCGTCGACACGAATGTGATGGTGAGCCTGCTGCTGGGCGGGGAGCACGGCGAGGATGCCGAGAGGCTGTTCGAGAGGGACCCGGAGTGGGCCGCGCCGGTGGTCCTGCCCAGCGAGTTGCGGAACGTGCTGCTGGGGTACGTGCGGCGGGGTACGGTGACTGTGGAGCAGGCCAAGGGGATGATGGACGACTCGGCGGAGGTCCTGCGGGGGCGCACCGCCACGGTATCGGATGGGGAGACGCTGGACACGGCGCTGGAGTGCGATCTGAGCGCGTACGACGCGGAGTTCGTGGTGCTGGCGCGGACGCTGGGGGTGCCGCTGGTCACGCTGGACGGAGGGATACTGGAGGGGGCCGGGGTTGTGGCGGTGGGACTAGGGGACTAGGGGACTAGGGGTGTGCAGCTTGCCTTTGTCAGCCTACCAGGCGGTGGGCTTGGATATCGGTCCTTTGTCGTCGTAGAGAGTGTTCGGGAATTGGCTGGCGCCCAGGGGACCCCGGCGCAGCGGTCTGTACCACGAGGCAGCGGCATGCAACTCAAAGCTCCTCCTACGGCTTGGATCGAAGACTCCCACCGGCTTTCCCAGTTTGGTCCTAGTCATGCTGATGGGAAGCTGGAGGTCAGAGTCGTTGGAGACCACAACGGCCATCTCGTAGTCCTCCTCGAAGCCGTCCATCAACAGCTGGGAAGCGAGATTGACATCGGAGCCCTTCTCTTCGGTGTCGAGTACTTCAACGATACGCAGGCCGCCTGAAGGCTGGTGCGCCAACGGTCGCCGCTTTGTCTTCGCAAGGAGGTGTCCGTAGTGCAGGGTCATATTGGGTATGGTCTGCAGCGCGCGAAGGTAAGCCTGTTGCCGCTGGGCCTGCGTTGGGTCGTCGGGACGGCTGGAAACCAAGGCGGTGAAGTAGCGAATGCGGCCTATTTGGTGATTAGGCAGCAGGAGCCGCATCAGCCTACCGATGTCCAGCCAGCGGTACGGCGTGCCCCGCAACGCGCGGTAGTAGAGGTTGAGGCCGTCGACGTAGACGTTGGTGCGGATGGGGACTACTCTCAAGAAAAAGCTAAGGCTGCCTCGCGGCAGCCTTGCGCCCTGCCGCCTAGGCGGACAGGGGGTGTATGTCCCCACGATACCGGGTGGTTGGAGCGGTTGTCAACCGCTTGTATCCGTGGCGAGTCGCCGAATCGCCTGCGGCGTCGGCCGTCCTAGCGGCCGGCCTAGCCATTGTGGCCGCCCAATTGGCGCCATGGTCTGAGCAGATGCCTGCGGGCTGGCGCGGACGCTGGGGGTGGCGCTGGTGACGCTGGATGGGGGGATCCTAGAAAGGGCCGGGGATGAGGCGGCGGGGCTGGTGGCGACTTAGCCCGGCTAGTTGGATGGGTAGTGGACCTCGCCTACTTGCTTCGGTGGGTCTCCGTTGTGGCTGGTTACTGATTGAGTAAGCGCAAGTGCAGACATGATTACGGTCGCAACGGCAATCACTACCAACACCCAGGTAAGGAACCCAACCTTCTTTTGGACACGAACACTCTCCGATGCACCTAGCAGTGACCCGTATTGCGTCAGTTGATCGCGGAGGGATTCGTCGGTTCTGAGGAGCCACTTCGCGTGGTCCCCAATAGTCTGGCTGAGGGACCCTCCAAGCGATTCTCCTTGCTCTGAATCATCTCCGTGAGGCATGAATTCGTTAGAGCCTTGCAACTGGCGGGTTCCATCTGAGCCCGGCGCCAGTTCTGCTGCAACTGCTGCGATGTCTATACTGTATGATAGGTGGTTCCCTAGAATGTCGAGGGTTTTGACGGAACCGCGCCGCCTAGTCGTTGGTGCCGTTGAATCGCGAATCTCCCTGATGTGTCTAGTGAAGCCCTCCAACATGGGCAGGATTGCCCAAACGCTCAAGTAGTTAGGCACAACTAGGTTTAGATGGTAAAGGAAGCCCTGCATGCTCTTGATGCCAGGAACGCTATCAATGTAGTCGTCGAGGGAGGATTCCTTCATGGCAAGAATGGCATGAAACTGCGGATCTCCCTCACTCCCGCCTGGGAAGCTGAGTCTCAAGTCCATGTCACCCTTGTATTCCCAAATCCCGAAACTCTGGTCAATTCCCAGAAGCCATCGGTACCCGAGAGGACGGTTTTCGCTCCTGTCGGGAGGCCCAAATGGTAGGGCTGTCGATGTTATCATTAGCTCGCAAGTTGGCAGTTCACCCTCCAGTAAGCCAGAGGAGAATAGTCCCGGTAGGTTCTGAGAAAACCAAGTGGAAGCGAGTTGCGATAGATCTGTTCTGATTTGTTTGATGGCATCTCTCTTTTGGTTGGTTGGAGTATGGTATCTCCAGCCGGTTCTTATGCGTGTTGCATATGTGACGTAGTCAGCCCTGAGAGCGTCGTCGAGTATTCCTGATGTGTTTTCCTCAAATACGAAGCAAACAACAATACAAGTGAGCGAGGGAGACAGCGAATGTATGCCGGCCTGTGCATATTCAACATTGGGAGGCAAGGGCACCTCGCGATGACGCCCGAAAGTCTGTCGCTCGGCATCATTTGGAATCAGTAGCCCGAGGTTCATCCAAGCACCACCTCGATGGTAACGCTTCAACCCATGAAGCCATCTTGTTGGGTTGCGTGAGCCATCGGTGCCTTCTTCCTTATCCCAACCGAGCTTAGCGAAACTGTTCACCAAGCTATCAGTATGGGATGGTGTGTAGAATTCAACTGCCCACAAGCACTTTAGGTCGATGAACTCACCCTCTGGTGGGCTAGTTTTGCGATTCTCTTCTGCGTCGTTTTCCCGGTGGTACCCCAAGACCTGCTTTGCGTGTGGAGCCATAACGTGAGTGTGGTAGATTCCCAGGATCTTGCTTTTGACGAGCCGAGAGCAGTGTAGAGCAGACGACACTTGCTTTCGTATTGATGAATCAAGGGCTTGGAAGATGGCCTTCAATGCTAACCTCACTTCAATTGGCTGAAGGTCCTAACAGCATTGCCATTGGACGTTTTCCTGTGCCGCCAACTGGAGGCTTGCGGTGATGCGGCGGGCGGTGTCGGTGAGGTGTAAGGCTCTTGGGCCAATTGAGCATGCTCTGCCCGCTACTCCGCTGCGCTGGCGTTGGTGGGGAGCTTTTCGAGGCGGACGGCGCAGACTTTGTATTCGGGGATCTTGGAGTTGGGGTCGAAGGCTGAGTTGGTGAGGAAGTTGGCGGCGTGGTCTCGGAGCTTTACGAAGGGGACGAAGACCTCGCCGGCGCGCATTTTTTCGGTGAAGATGGCGCGGCCCTCGAGATCGCCGCGGCGTGAGCGCAGCCTGATCCACTCGCCGTCGCTCACGCCGAACTTTGCGCCGTCCTCCTCGCTCAGGGCGATTTCGAGCTCGGGCGACCTGGCCAAGAGGCCATCGGCGCGCCGGGTGATGGTGCCGCCGTGCCAGTGGTAGAGGATGCGGCCGGTGTTGAGGATGAGGGGGAAGCGCTTGCTGGGCAGCTCCTCGGCGGCGGGGCCCTGGTCGAACGCGACGAACTTTGCACGGGGGCCGCGCGGGAAGTCCTCGCCGTACAGGTACCGCGTGCCCGGGTGGTCGGGGGTCGGGCAGGGCCACTGGATCCCGCCGTCCTCCAGGCGCTCGTAGGAGATGCCGGACAGGTTGGGCGTGAGCGCGGCCATCTCGGCCCATATCTCGGACGGGTGGGCGTAGGCGAACTCGCTCCCCGCGTCCAGGCCGCGGCGCTTGCTGAGGCGCTGGGCGAGGTCGCACAGGATGTCCCAGTCGGGGCGGCTGCCGCCGATGGGCTCGACGGCCTTGCGGACGCGCTGGACGCGGCGCTCGCTGTTGGTGAAGGTGCCGTCCTTCTCGGCGAAGGTGGTGGCGGGCAGGACCACGTCGGCGACCTCGGCCGTCTCGTGCATGAAGATGTCCTGGACGACGAGGAAGTCGAGGCTCTTGAAGGCCTTCTCGGCGTGGTGCAGGTCGGGCTCGCTAAGGAGGGGGTTCTCGCCGGTGACGTACATGGCCTTGACGCGCCCCTCGATCATGGCCTCGATCATGTCCGTGACGACCATGCCCTTCTCGGCGGGGAGGGAACAGCTCCAGGCGTCCTCGAACTTGGCTACGGTGTCGTCGCCGATGACCTGGTAGCCGGGGAAGGAGTTGGGTATGCAGCCGGCGTCGCCGCAGCCCTGGACGTTGTTCTGGCCGCGGAGGGGGGACACGCCGGAGCCGGGCCTGCCGAGCTGGCCGGCGGCGAGAGCGAGGTTGAGGAGGGAGTGGGCGTTGGGGGTGCCGTTGGTGTGCTGGGTGATGCCCATGCCCCAGATCATGCAGGAGCCGCTGAAGGGCGGTTTGGCGTAGATGCGGGCGGCCTCGGCGATGTCTTCGGCGGGCACGCCGGTGATGCCCGAGGCGTAGTCGAGGTCGTACTTGTCGACGACGGCGCGCCACTCGTCGAAGCCCTCGGTGCGGTCGCGCACGAAGTCCTCGTCGTACAGGCCCTCGTCGAGCAGGACCTTGGACATGGCGTTGAGCAGGGCGACGTCGGTGCCTGGCCGGGGCCTGAGCCACAGGTCGGCGAAGTCGCACATCTCGATGCGGCGGGGGTTGATTACGATGAGCTTTGCGCCGCGCTCCACGACGGCGCGCCTCATCCGGGCGGCTGCTACGGGGTGGTTGGAGTTGGCGTCGGAGCCGATGATCACGAGGCAGCCGGCCTCCTCGTAGTCGACGTACGAGTTGCTGGTGGCGCCGCTGCCAAGGGACGCGAGCATGGCCTCGACGGACGGGGAGTGGCACAGGCGCGTGCAGTGGTCGATGTTGTTGGACTGCATGACGACGCGGGCGAACTTCTGCTGGACGTAGCCGTCCTCGTTCGTCGCCTTGGCCGAGCACAGAGTCGCGAACTCGTCGCCGGTGTACTCCGAGAGGCGCTCGGCGACGTAGTCCAGGGCCTCGTCCCACGAGACGGGGATGAGCTGGCCTTCGCGGCGGACGAGGGGCGAGGTGAGGCGGTCCTCGTGGTGCACGAAGGTGTAGCCGAACCTGCCCTTTACGCAGAGCATGCCGAGGCTGGACTGGTTGTCGGGGTCGTCGAGCATCTCGATGATGCGGTCGGTCTCGTCGACTTCGGCCTTGATTCCGCAGCCGACGCCGCAGTATGGGCAGGTGGTGGTGACGGTCCTGACGGCCTCCGCAGGCGGTGCCTTCACCTCGATTGCGCCGGTGGGGCAGACGGAGAGGCACTGGCCGCAGGTGGTGCATACGGACTCGACGAGCGGGCGGTCCATGAAGGTGCCGATGCGCCCTGTGCGGCCCGTGCCGAGGAAGTCGATTGCGCCGATGAACTGGTGGCCGGCCTGGCAGGCCTGGGCACAGCGGCCGCAGAGAATGCAGTCGGCCATGGCGATGTCGAACACGGGGTTGCTGCTGTCGACGGGCTCGCGCTCGCGGCCGGCCCAGCGCGGCGCGTCGATGCCGTGCTCGCGGGCGGCGACGGACAGCTCGCGGTGGCCGTCGTCGCCGTTGCCGTTCGCGCCGACCATCGCTGACGTGAGCTCGAGGACGGTGGTGCGAACTTCGCGGGCCTTTTCGGTAGCGGTCCAGACGGTCATGCCGTCGGCGGCGGGCACGGAGCAGGATGCGGGCAGGCCGCGCATCCCGTCGATCTCGACGAGGCAGGTGCGGCATGCGCCGATGGCGTTCATGTCGGGATCCTTGCAGAGCTGCGAGATGTATGTGCCGGAGGCGTTGATGGCGTCGAGCACGGTCGCGCCGCCAGGGACTTGGACTTCGCTACCGTCGATTTGAAGGGTTATGGTCACTGCATGCCTCTCCGGTTGATCAGGACGACGCAACTCTCCAAGTATAGTCTCACTACAGTGCGCTTCTGTATATACTGTCGCGCCGTCCTATCGCATACACGACGACGACACTCTCGTCGTCGTGTATGCTGTACAGTACACGATGCCTACCCACACGAATTCGGTATGAGTTTGAGGCGCCCCTTAGTTTACGGCATTGCCGGGGGCGAGGATCTGCAGACAGCATCCGCATGGCGGCGGTGACTCTGCTGGCGGGTCCGGGTTCGAGAGATTCGAGCTCCCGCGTGGCCGTGCGAGTCAGCTTGACCTCGTACTCTCCTATTGTCCCTTCTCACCCTTTCTCAGTCTCTCCAGCACTACCTCCAAGGGCTCCGTTGGCTCGTCGTTTCTCTCGGCAATGATTGCCAAGTCCTGCATATCCTCCAATATCTGCAGATATTCCTCGATTGGCATCACAACAGACTGGCGCTTTCCATCTTCGTCCACCACAAAGCGGTGGTCCTTCCTATAGGCGCTGTAGTCGACCGTCGTGTCCTCTGCCAACCGGTTCGGCACAGTCCTATGCTCCTCGTAAGCTTCCGCAGCAGGCACATCGAGCTTGCCACTTCGGATGTCGCTCTCAATCTGCCGGTCCCATTCGTCTGAAGCGTAGTTCTGGAACCATTGTGCGAGGCTGGCTAGCTCGACTCGGTCGAGTTTTTGAATCTCCCTCTCTAGTTCGTCGACTCTCATGACTGCTCTCGCCTCCTGGATCTGCACTTCACATCGTAGACCCGAAGCCAAGGGTCCTTTGGCAAACTCTACCCGCTATTCGCTAGCGCCGCCATCTCGTCGGGGAAGAGGTGCAGGGCGCTGTTGACCGGGTTGCCGGCTGCCTGGCCGAGCCCGCAGAGGGATGCCAGCTCGACGACCTCCGACAGCCGGCGCAGCTCTTCGAGGTCGGCGGCCGAGCCCTGGCCGTCGATGAGGCGGTCCAGCGCGTCGACGATTCGGGGCGTTCCCTCGCGGCACGGGGTGCACTTGCCGCACGACTCGTCGGCATTGTATTCGGCCAGGTGACGTACGACGGCGATGACATCCGCTTCGTCGTCGAGGGCCACGACGCCGCCCGCGCCGAGTATCACGCCGGACTCGTGGAGGGGCCCGGGGGCGATGGGGGTGTCGAGCATGGAGGCGGGGAGTACGCCGCTGGACGGTCCGCCGACAGCCATTGCGGAGATGCTTCGGCCTTCCCCGGGGCCGCCGCCCAGGTCGAATATGATCTGTCGCAGCGTCGTGCCCATCGGCACCTCGACCAGCCCCGGCCGGCGCACCGCGCCGCTGAGGCTGATGAGCTTCGTGCCGGCGTCGCCGTTTGCGCCGATGTCCATGAACGCCGATGCGCCCTCGGCCATGATGAACGGGACCGAGGTCAGCGTTTCGGCATTGTTGATGACGGTGGGCTTGCCCCAGAGGCCGGACTCGATCGGCAGCGGCGGCTTGATGCGCGGCTCCCGGCGGCGGCCCTCCATGGTGTTGAGCAGCGTGGTCTCGTCGCCGCAGACGTATCCGCCGGCGCCGCGCCTGATCTCTACGTCGAGGGCGAACCCGGAGCCCAGGATGTCGTCGCCCAGGAGTCCCAACTCGTACGCCTTGTCGATGGCAGCCTGGAGCCGCTCGGCGGACAGGTCGGCCTCGGCGTTCACGTAGGCGTAGGCGGCGCCTGCGCCGGACGCGTAGGCCGCGATGATCGCTCCTTCGAGCAGGCGGTGGGGCATGCCCTCCATGATGTGGCGGTCCTTGAAGATGCCGGGCTCGCCCTCCTCGCAGTTGACGATGAGGTACTTGGGCGCGGTGAAGTTACGGGCGCTCTCCCACTTGATGGCGGCAGGGAAGTAGGCGCCGCCGCGGCCGCGGAGGCCCGAGTCTTTAACCTCGGCGGTCACCGCTTCGGGAGTGGACGAGAGGGCCTCAGCCAGACCAGCGTAGCCGCCTCGTAGCAGGTACTCGTCGAGCGAGACTGGGTCGATCTCGCCCACGCCGTTGAGCACGACGCGGCGCTGTCCGGCGAAGAATCCGCCCGCCGGTCTCGTTCCCGGTATTGGAACTGCCAGATGATCGGTTCGGCAGCGTCCCATCAACGCCGCCAGCCTTCCGGCCAAGCTAGCGTCGACTTTCGTAAGTGCGGTGGTGGTGCCGTCGATATGCGTAATGGTGAGCTTGGGAGCATCGTGGCATGCGCCGTCGCAACCGGCGACGACCACGTCGATCCCTGATGGCGCAGCCGCGCGAAGGGCCTCCGCGAGCTCGGCGGCACCGACCGACGCCGAGCAGTGGCCTACCTGGATGACGGCGCGGCACGAGCCGGCGTCCAGCCGGGACCGCGCGCCATCGACGAGGGCTCGCAGGGAGTCAGCGGGGCTAGTCATTCAGCTTTGCCAAGACGGACCCTGCATCGGCGCGGCCCAGCCATGCGCCGTCAACCTGCACGGCGGGGGCCACGCCGCAGAGGTAGCCGCAGGCGGTCTCTTCGACGGTGATTGCGCCGTCTTGCAGTCCTGCACCGGCTCCGTCGGTGACCTGGGACAGCAGGTCTCTTGCGCCCGCGTTGAGGCAGCCCAGGCCCGTGCATACGCGGATGAGATGGCGGCCGGGATGGTCGATTCGAAGCTCGGAGTAGCTGGTGGCTGCGCCGTAGACCTCGCTGACGGGTATCCCCAGGTGCCAGCCGGTCACCTCCATCGCCCAGCCGGGCAGGTGCCCGAACTCGTGATGGACGTAGTGCAGGGCGGGCAGGAGCTGGCCACGCTCTCGCTGAAACCGCTGCCGCAGCTCCGCCCTGAGGGCGTTGCGCTGGTCGCGGGTGGGCTCCATGGCACCGGAATTGCCCATGCGGGCGTACCTCGCTAAGGGTAGAACAAGGAGACTATAAGGGAGACTATATCAGATTGGAGCGGTAGCACCGCCACTGTGGGGCGTGCCGGAGAAGCCGCAATAGGACAGGCGGCGATCAAATGGGGGCAGGATGGCCGTTAGGCTTCGAACAGCGACCTTGGAAGTCCCGACTGCCTGATAATCGACCTGAGAGTGCCGATTCGGACCTCGCGGTGGTCGGGCACGGGTACCGTCACAGTCGTTTCGCTGGTTCTAAGCTGCATGATGATGTGGCTGCCGTGCCTGCGCACCTCGATGAATCCACTTTGCCTCAGGATTGCGCAGATGGCTCGGCCCGATAGGACCTTAAGCTCGCCCAACGGCCACTTCTATGCTCGTTATGTAGACTTCGCCTTGAAGTCGGTGCCGAATCTCCGACGGGCTGGCCTCCTCCAGGAAGAGCTGTACGGCCTCTTGAAGATTGTGTTGGCTCTCCTCGACCGTATCGCCTTGGCTTGCAATGTCCAATTCAGGGCACAGTGCAACGTAGCCATCCCCTTCGCTCTCTATTACAGCGGTAAGGCGCGTCTGTGTCGCCATTCTTTCCTCCAGCCCTCCAGCGTTCTCTGTCGGACTTATACGCTTTAGGTCGCTCATAGAGCACGCGGCCCTCTCGCAGAGCCCGAGCAAGGACGTGGTTGAGGGAGTCCTTCCAGTACTCTGTTTCGCTGCGGCTGAACACGAGCACATCCTTGGAGACGTGGAAACTCGACAGTTTGCGATGCAGCCGGACCTCTTCCTCGTGGCGGCTCCTCCCGGCACCGAAGGGTTCCGACTCCAAGACGATCAGATCCACGTCAGAGTCCCTATTCGCGTCGCCACGCGCTTGGGAGCCGAACAAGATGATCTGCTCGGGGTCGACTTCGTCCACGATCGCGTACACCATCTGTCGAAGGAGAGTGTCGGTCAGTTGATCCATCAGCTTATCCCTTGGTCAACTCACTCCTACCGGGCGCAATCCTACTACACCCGCCAGGTCCAGCTCCTGCAGCTTGGCTTCTGGGATCAGGCCGGCGTGGGTCCAGCCTCGTGCCTCGTAGTATGCGCCTATCATCATGTCGAGGTCGGCTTGGGTGAGGTCTGTTCCTTCGGCGACGCCGTCGGTTAGTGGTTCGTCGAGCACGCGGGCGGGCAGGGTGTCGTCGGCGCGTTGCCAGCCCTCGCGGATGTTGAAGGCCTTCTTGAGGTTGTTGATGCGCTCGCCCGCGAGCTTCAAGTCGGCTGCATCCATGTCCCAGCCCGTGACCAACCGGTAGATGTCCGCGGATTCCTCGTAGAGGTCGTCGAAGGCTTTTCGCAGGAACTTGCACCAGATCAGGGAGTCCAGCACCGCGCCGAAGTCCTCGCCCTCCATGGTGATGCGGCCGCGCTCCCTGCCTGCCTCGAGCCGGTCGACCGTGGACGAAAAATCCGCCTCGTAGGCCGAGGAGCGGTTGTGGCATGCGCCGCGGGTGCTCACCGCCAGGCCGAGGGCCATGGTCTTGAGGCTGCGCGGCTCGTAGCCCGGCATCTCAAGCCCCTTGGCGTGCATCGCCCAGTCCTCGGAGCCTCCGCCGACTTGCTGTGCCGCGGCCCTGGAGCCGTTTGCGAGCAGGTCGCCTATGCCTTGACGGCTGCCGATCAACTCCAGGGTGGACATGAGGGCGTCCGCGCTGCCGAATCTGAGCTCAGGGCCGCCGTTGGGGGGCAGCAGGCCGCGCTCGTTGCTCTCCATGGCCCAGGCGATTGTTGCGCCTGAGCTTATCGTGTCCATGCCGAGCTCGTCGCACAGGCGGGATGCGCGGATGATGGCGTTGGGGTCGCCGACGCCCACCAGCGGGCCCAGTGCGAAGCCGCTCTCGTACTCCATCCGGCCCTTTGCCGCGGGCCCGCCGTCGTTGGTCTGCACGATCTGCTCGCACCCGATGGTGCAGTTGGCGCAGTGGGCGTTCTTGACGTGGTGGCCCTCGTGCATGGCCTCGCCGTCGACCAGGTCTGCCAGCTCGAAAGTGGACTCGCGGAAGTTGCGCGTAGGCAGGGTGCCGAGCCGGTTGAACACGGAGACGTTGGCGAGGGTGCCGAGAGTCCGGTACTTCTCGGTGGCCGGGCCCAGGCTGCGCCGGGTCAGGTCGAGGCCGATTTCGTGGAGCCGGTCGGGGTCGAAGGCGGGGACTGCCTGCGTGCCGCGCACGGCTATGGCCTTGAGGTTCTTCGAGCCCATGACTGCGCCGGGGCCGGTACGGCCCGCCTGCCTGCCGCCGTCGTTGCTGATGCTGGCGAAGCGCACCAGCTTCTCGCCCGCGGGGCCGATGCAGGCCACCTTGCGCCTGTGACCGAGGCGCTGCTTCACGGCCTGCTCGGTCTGGGACGTGGTCAGGCCTGCCAGGTCCGACCCGTCCAGGAACTCCACGTTGCCGTCGTCGATGGACAGGAGTGTAGGGGAGGGGCACCGCCCGGTGATGACCAGCGCGTCGCAGCCGGTCTTCTTCAGCTCGGTGGCCAGGAAGCTGGACGACAGCGAGTCGCCGATGAACCCGGTCAGGGGCGACTTGGCGAGCACGGCGAACTTGCTGGAGGTGGTGAGCCTGCTGCCCACGAGGGGGCTGGTGACGAATATGAGGGGGTTTTCGGGAGCCATCGGGTCGACGCCCGGCGGGCAGTGCTCGTACAGCAGGTATGCCCCCAGGCCTGTGCCGCCGATGAAGCGCCGCAGCACGTCTTCCTGCAGCGGCTGCCAATCGGCACGCCGTGTGGTCAGGTCCACCACCAGGGCCTTGCCGTTGTATCCGTACATCCCGTCTATCCCCCCGCGAGGCTGGAGAAGAGGAGCAGCCTGTCCCCCTCGCGCAGCCTCGAGGTCTCGCTCGAAACGAACGCCGTGCCGTTCAGGTTGAAGGTATAGCTGTCGAGCAGGCCCGTCCTGTCGTCCCTGATCGCGATGCCCACGAGGGCTGGGCATGCGTCCGCCAGTGCTTCTACTATACCCTGCATGCCACCGCCGGGTGGCAGGTCGATTTCGACGTGGCCGCGCCCGCACGAGATGCGGGCCATGCCGAACAGCTCGACGGTGATGCGTCCGCGGCTCACCGTTGCTTACCCGCGATCTGCCTTGCGCGCTGGAGGTCCTGCTCGGTGTTTATGTTGAAGAAGCTGAGATGGTCGGGGTCGTATTCGTCGATTACGTGCTGGGGTAGGTACTCCACGGTTACGTCTTCGAAGAAGCGGGAAATCTTGAGGTCGTTTGCCTGGAGCCTGCGTTCGATGTGCGGCAGACATCTCTTGGAGTAGACAGCATGGGTGGGCTCCGGGCGGCCCTCGATGACGGGCACGACGGCGTCGCGCCCGGCGCGCAGGGACAGGATGCGGCGCAGCAGGGGCACGTTCAGGAAGGGCATGTCGCACGCGACGACCAGGGCCCATTCGGCACGGGCCGCACACAGGCCGGTGAATATGCCGCCGAGGGAGCCCGCGCCCGGGTACCTGTCGACGGCGGCCACCACGTCTTCGTCCAGGGGCAGCTCCGAGGCGCGCGCTGCGTCGTTGACGACCACGACCGTCTCGTCCGTGACCTGTGCGACGCGCGACAGCACGCGGCGGATCAGCGGCTCGCCCGCCAGCGGCTCGACGGCCTTGTCCCGGCCGAGCCGCCGGCTCAGACCGCCGGCGAGCACCACCGCCGAGACAGAGTCCGCGCGCTCGGGTAGGGTCTTGCCGTGCGATTCCATCGGATTCTCGATCATAGCTCCGCCTGGACTTCGCCTGTCCTGCCGGTGTCGTAGCCTCCCAGCGCGTCGATCTGCTGTCGAAAGCCCGCCGTGCGGACCAGGTCCAGCAGCGGTGCGAGCAGGCTGCTTCCGTAGAACTCGGCGGGGATGACGAGATCGTACTGCTCTGTGCCAAGCTCGACGAAGTCCAGCCCCATGGCGCGGGCGGCGGAGAGTACGCCCACGCCCACGTCCGCCCGCCCGCCTGCGACGTTCGCTGCCACAGCGAGATGAGTATACTCCTCGCGCTCGTAGCCGCGGATGCTGGCGGGTGGGATGCCTTCGCCATTCAGCAGGTGGTCGACCAGCATTCGCGTTCCCGAGCCGCGCTGCCGGTTCACGAACGCAATGTCGTCGCGCACCAAGTCGCCGAGCGCCGTTATCGACCTGGGGTTGCCCGGCTTCACCATGAGCCCCTGGACCCTGTGGGCCAGGTTGACCAGCACCGTGGGCTTGCCTTTCAGGTAACGGCGGACGAACGGCGTGTTGTACTCGCCCGTTTCCTCGTCGAGCAGGTGGCAGCCCGCAAGGTGGGCCTCCCCACGGCTCAGTGCGAGCAGCCCGCCAAGGCTGCCCACGTTGGCGGAGGCCAGCGACCTGTCGGGGTAGACCCGGTGGAGCTCGCTTGCCAGCAGGTCCAGGGCGAGGTCGTGGCTGCCGGTGGCGACGATCGTGCCCTCCAGGTCGGCGGGGGGGCGGAGTAGCTCGACTTCGACCTCCACCCCGGCATCGAAGCCCTCCGACATCCTCGGCGAGACCGCCAGCCCGTCCGCCCGCACCAGGGACATGACGATGCCCGCGCCACGTTGTATCGGGGTTGCCACGAGTCGGTCTCCGACCCTGCCCAGCCTGACCCGCAGGTACTCGTCCTCGCCCATTGAGGAGGGCGTCTTTCTCGTCATCACAGCCCTGACCGTCTCGCGGCGGCGGGGCGAGAGGCCCAGCTTCCGCTCGATGATCGGTTTGACGAACAGCTCCGTGGTCAGGGCGGCAGACACCGCGTAGCCCGGTATCCCTAGCACCGGGGTGTCCCCAACTACGCCGAGCGCCACGGGATGGCCGGGCTTCACGGCAACCCCGTGCACCACGAGCTCGCCAAGCTCCCGGATCACCTGCGCCGTGTAGTCCTCCGACCCGGCGGACGAGCCGGCGTTGACGACCACCACGTCGCTGTCTTGCACCGCCGCATGTACCGCCGTCCGCAGCTGCTCCCGGTCGTCGGGAACAGGCCTGCGCCGGTCGGCGTCTCCGCCCCATTCGGCGATCATGGCGGCCAGCATGAGCGAGTTCGACTCGATGATGCCGCCCGGCTCCGGCGTGGTGCCCACGGGCACGAGCTCAGACCCTGTCGGGATGATTGCGACCCGTGGGGGTCTTCTGACATCGACTTCGGACAGGCCCGCCTGGGCGCAGGCAGCCAGGTCCTGCGGTCTCAGGCGGTGCCCGGCCGGTACCACCAGCTCGGCGGCGGCTATGTCCTCGCCGAGGGGCCTGACGTCGTGGTAGGGGGGAACGGAGGCCCTGATCTCTATGGTCGAGTCGTCGATCTCGTGGACTACCTCGACCTTGATCACGGCGTCGAAGCCGTCGGGCATCGCGTCTCCCGTATCCACCCAGGCCGCCTGATCGCCCACGGACAGCCTGACGGGGGACGTCTCGGTCGCTCCCACGGTCTCCCGGGATCGTACGGCGACCCCGTCCATGGCCGAAGCGTCGTAGTGGGGGGACGATGACACGGCCCACACGGGACTATCGGTGACGCGGCCATGGGCCAGGTCGAGGGGGAGTGTCTCGCCCGGAGCAGGGCCGAGCGCTTTGGCCGAGGCCAGCGCCGCCTCGAACTTCCGCTCGGCCTCGGCCAGCGGGATGTCCTCCAGGTAGTAGCTTCGTGTCCGGCGTCCGCCCATGGAAGTCTCCGTCGTCTGCGCCATTCGGTCCGTCGTAGGCGCCAATTGTTGACTGCGCTTCGGGCGACCGAGTACACTTGTTAGCAGTCTTTGCTTGAGACTGCTAAGCATAGCGCAGCCGCAAGGCAATTGTAACAAGGAGGAGTGAGTCAATGGCCGTTAGCTTCCAGCCCCTGGGTGACAGGGTAGTGATAGAGCCGTCGGATGATGAAGAGCAGATGACCAGCGGTGGGATATACATCCCGGACACCGCGAAAGAGAAGCCGCAGACCGGCACGGTCGTCGCCGTTGGTCCGGGCAAGCTGACCGACGAAGGCGCGAGGCTGCCTATGGACGTGGGTGTGGGCGACACGGTGGTCTACTCCAAGTACTCCGGCACGGAGTACAAGGACGGCGACACCGAGTACCTCGTAGTCCGGCAGGACGACATCCTGTTCAAGGTGTAACCGGGAAGACCTCCCGAGACACCAACTCATTCAGAAAACAGAAAGGAGAACCACCAAGTGACAGCCAAGTTGATTGAGAGCAAGGAGGAGGCGCGAGCCGCCCTGAAGCGGGGCATAGACACCATGGCGGACACCGTCGGTGTGACGCTCGGCCCCAAGGGACGCAACGTCGTCCTTGACAAGAAGTTCGGCGCGCCCCAGGTCTGCAGCGACGGGGTGACCATCGCGAAGGAGATCGAGCTCGAGGACGCGTTCGAGAACATGGGCGCCCAGCTCCTGAAGGAGGCGGCGAGCAAGACCAACGACGTAGCCGGCGACGGCACGACGACGGCCACCGTTCTCTCCCAGGCCATCATCCACGAGGGATTCAAGAACATCGCGGCGGGCGCCGACCCCATGGCCATCAAGCGCGGCATCGAGCAGGGCGTCTCGGCCCTGCGCGGCGCGATCGGCGACATGTCCACACCGGTGGCGGGCCGCGACCAGATCTCCCAGGTCGCGTCGCTGTCCGCACACGACGAGGAGATGGGGACGCTGATCGCCGACGTGATGGAGAAGGTCGGCAAGGACGGCGTGATCACCGTAGAGGAGTCGAAGAGCATCAGCTACGAGCAGGAGTTCGTGGAGGGGATGCAGATCGACCGCGGGTACATCTCCCCCTACTTCATCACCAACCAGGACCGGATGGAGTCCGACATCGAGGACCCGTACATCCTGATCACCGACAAGAAGCTCTCGGCCGTATCGGACCTCCTGCCCGCGCTGGAGAAGATCCTCCAGGTCGGCAAGAACGTGGTCGTGGTGGCCGAGGACGTAGAGGGCGAGGCCCTCGCGACGCTCGTGGTCAACAAGCTGCGCGGGACCCTGAACTGCCTGGCAGTCAAGGCCCCCGGCTTCGGCGACAGGCGCAAGGCGATGCTCGAGGACATGGCCATCCTGACCGGCGGCAGCGTCATCAGCGAGGAGGTCGGCCGCAAGCTGGACTCCGTGACGGTCGAGGACCTCGGCCGCGCCCGCCGGATCGTCTCCACTAAGGAAGAGACGACGTTCGTAGACGGCGCGGGCTCCGACAGCGACATCCAGGGCCGGATCGGCCAGATCAAGGCGCAGGTCGAGGAGACCACCTCCGACTACGACCGCGAGAAGCTGGAAGAGCGGGTGGCGAAGCTGTCCGGCGGCGTGGCGATCATCAAGGTCGGCGCGGCCACGGAGATCGAGCTGAAGGAGAAGAAGCAGCGGGTCGAGGACGCGTTGTCCGCGACGCGCGCGGCTGTGGAAGAGGGGATCGTGCCCGGCGGCGGCCTGGCGCTCATCCGTGCACGGGCGTCCCTGGACTCCGTGGACGCATGCGGAGACGAGGCGACCGGCATAGACATTCTGCGCACCTCCCTCGAGGCGCCCCTGAAGCTGATCTGCGTCAACTCCGGCGCGTCGGGCGAGGTTGTGCTCGACAAGAGCATGGCGTCCGAGGGCGACATGGGCTTCGACGCGGAGGCGGGCGAGTTCACGAACCTGCTGGAGCGCGGGATCATGGACCCGGCGAAGGTTACGCGGGCGGCAGTCGAGAACGCAGCCAGCGTCGCCGCGATGGTGATCACGACCGAGTCGCTGATCACGGACATCAAGGAGGACATCCCGCCGGCGCCCGCAGCGCCTCCGATGGACTACTAGGCGACGGCAAGCCAAGCCTCCTCTCCCGTCGAGGGAGAGGATTGAGGTGAGGGTGCCTTCTCCCGCGAGGGGAGAAGGGGCTCCTTACACATGCTAAGTGGTGAACACGAAGTGGCGGGGACGGTCATACGCACCGTTCCCGCCACTTTCTTGCATGGACGGGTATAATGTGTCGTCGAGTCGCGGCGGCCGGATCGTGACCGCGCATGTAGGAGGATTGAGCCGTGAGTTACGTGAGTTTTGGATGGACCGGTGAGAACAGGGAGATCAAGGTCGTGCTCCAGGACGGCAAGTGGATGACCACTCACTTCGTCGACGGCGAGCCCGACGACCACTTCGCCCGCATATTCGGCTCTCATGTATTGCCCACCCCCTGGACCGAGGAGACGGACAAGGAGACGGTGATCAGCGAGCTGGCGTCCAGGAATCTGCACGCGAAGGTAAGCTAAGTCATAGCGCCGCCGCCGCGGCGGCCTCCAGCGCCTCATGCGTTGCCCGATGTTGCGGTGAAGCAGGGGAGGGGACGGCATGCGATTGGGTTCAGGGCTCGCCGAGAGGGACCTTGACTTCATCGTCGACCATGCTGCGCCCGGCTCTGGCACGAGCGACGGGCTGAAGCGGCTCATCATCGAGGACGACGACTTCAGGAAGGCCATTGTGGGAGACGAGCGGGTCTTCCTGGCAGTCACTTCCGACGAAGACATCCTGCTGAAGCTGTCCCCGCACCTCTATTTCGAGGTGCTGCTCCGCAAGGCGCATGTCGACATCGAGTCCGCAACCCATACCCTAGAGCAGACGGGCCGCGAGCGGGTGCCGGTCTTCGACGCGCGCGAGGTGTCCGCCCTGCTGGGAAAGTCGGGCGTTCTGCTGTACTTGGCCGACATGCTGGCGTCGTTCACCCGCGTTCACAGCTACGTCGTCCCGGTCCGCAGACGCCGGGGCATCCGCCGCAAGGTCCGCTACAGCGACATGGACTTCGACAGCCTGGTGAGCATGTGCGCTTCAGCAGACGAGGACGGCCGCTTCGCCTTCTACAAGCGCATCGCCGACCTCTGCCTGTTCATCACGGGCGTGTTTCCGGTGTCCGCGCAAAGGGCGAGGCCAGAGGCTGGGCCCGGACGCAGTCGAGTCAGGGCACAGCGCGGAATAGAGGAGTACGAGCGGGAGGGGGTCCGGTTCTACGGGCTTGCCGAGGGGCACCCCGCGGCCAGGACACTGGGCCTGACGGACGTGTTCGGACTCCTGCGCGAGGACTTCACATCCGCGAGGAAGCCGCTCACCTACATAGCCGGACAATACCTCCACTCGAGCGGCAAGAAGCTGTTCGGAGCGCCGGCCTGACACGGCAACCGGTACGCCTGTTAGAATCGTGGTATGGGAAACTACGGAGTGATAGACCGGGTGCGCAGGAACCACGCCATCGAGCACGCCACGATCGCTGTCCTGGCGGCGCGGGGCCATCGATCGCCCATGGGCGGGTACTCCACGCCGGGCGGGTTCTGGGTGTACGGGGACATCCCGTCATATGACGTGGCCGACGCGGCCGAGGATGCCCTGGAGTTGCTGAGGGCAGGGGAGAGCAGGCTCGCTATCTCGCCGTACTGCGGGACCAACTTGGCAGTGGGCATAGCGGGAGCCGTCCTGCTCGCAGGGCTCGTACGCAATCGTGTGTCGAGCCGGGCCGCTCGGGTGCCTCTCGTTGCGGCCGCTGTGCTGGGCGCAGTCATGCTCAGGCGGCCGCTTGGGATGGCGGCGCAGAGGGAGATCACGACGCTGTCCGAGGTCGGCGACGCAGAGGTCAAGGGCGTACGCCGCATGGGCTTCGGGCGGCACGTGCTGCACAGGGTGGAGGTCGGCCGGTCCAGATGGGGCCGGTCGAGGATGTGATAAACTTTTTCCTGCAGCGTCCCAGTAGCTCAGGGGACAGAGCGGCTGCCTTCTAAGCAGCGGGTCGCGGGTTCGAATCCTGCCTGGGACGCCACCTACCCCTCTCAACAGCGCCTGAGTCTTCCCACACGCTCCCGTTTTCGTAGCTAAACCGGTCCAGGATGGGTCTTGTGTGTCCCCATGTGTTGCTGGCGGCATGGTAAGACCGCCGCGAACTGGAAGAGCGAGGACTCAACTCAGGATCACGTCGAGGGATTGCCTACGGTCGCTAAGGGGATGTGGGGGCTACTCCGCACAACGGTCGAGACCGAAGGGTTGAACCAAGGCCCCCTAATACAACATAGTTGTGGACTCTTCCTCCATCTCTCTCACTCGGCCGGTCTGGCGTCCTGCTATGAGGTGTGAGCATGGACTCCAAAGAGTTGCTCGCGTCGCAGGAGCGCCAACACTCATCTGTTCTGCCTGAGTAGCCTTGTGTCAGCCGTTTACGTTAGTTCGCAAGGATCCGAATCAGGTGAATCCTTCTTGAGCGGACGGAAGGCTGCTTCAAGGTACTTCCGATCACCAGTCTCCCTGTACAGCCGCATGTTCTTGTCCCGGTTCTCCAGCCGCTCTAGCTGCTCTGGAGCAGCATTGGGGTCGCGGAAAGGGTTGTCCGAAAACCTCGACAGGTTTCTCTTCTTCCTTTCTCCCAGCCCTTCTGCCCTGTCAGCGTCAGAGTCAAGTGCATCATGCTTGGGCGTTTGCTTGAAGTGTCAACGCCGGTTTAGATTTGACCCAGTTTCGCCGGTTTAGTTTTGACCCACCCCTACCTGTGACTTGGTATTCTGGGTTTCCTCCGATGGTGGATTGAGCAGCTGGTGTGAGGTCAGCAGACCTGCCTGTCGCTTGTCCTTGAGCCTGTAGCTTTCGCCCCGGATGTTGAGCACGTGGCTGTGGTGCAGCAGCCGGTCGAGGATCGCGGTGGCGATCACAGTGTCTCCGAGCAGCTCTCCCCACTCTGCGAAGCCCTTGTTGGATGTGAGGATGATGCTGCCCCTCTCGTACCTGGCCGAGACGAGGCTGAAGAAGGCGGTGGCGGCATCTCGGTCGTAGGGCCAGATGCCGAACTCGTCGACGATGAGCACCTTGGGCGCCAGGTAGACTCTCATGCGCCGGTCAAGCCGGTGCTCGGCCCGGGCTTTCCTCAGGTCCTCCATCAGGTCGTAGGCCCGCACGAAGTAGGCCCCGTAACCGTTCTCGATGGACCGCAGGGCCAAGGCCACGGCCAGGTGTGTCTTGCCCACTCCCGGAGGACCCAGCAGCAGGAGGTTGGATGCCTCTGCAACGAAGGCGAGTGAGGCCAGCTCCTTCACCTGGCGCTCGTCGATGGAGGGCTGGAAGGCGAAGTCGAACTGCTCCAGGGTACGCTGGAAGGGGAGCTTGGCCATCCGCGTCCTGGTGGTCAGATACCGCTCTCTGCGGGCCGCCACCTCAATGCCCAGCAGGTCCGCCAGCATGTCGGGGTACGGCATCTGCTTTGTGGCGGCCACGTCGAGTCTGCTGTCGAGTACCTCGACAGCCTCGGTCAGCCCCAGGCTCTCCATGTACTGCCGCGCCTGCTCCAGGGCGATCATCACACACCCCCTGTCGCCGCCAGCTCGTACACCTCCAGGGACCGCCGCTCCACCTGGCCAACCGACACCTGGACCGCCACTGCCTCCCTCCTGGGACTCTCATCGCCGTTGACCAGACCGGCCCACTGGCCAGGCAACGTCAACCGCTGCCCACGCCTGTGAGCCCGCGGATGCACCGCCAGCCGATCAGAGCCCGACCAGATCTCCACCATCCCGGCCCCCAGTCCCACCTGCACGATCGTGCCTGCCCACGACCACGGCACCCCGTACCACGCGCCATCCCAATGCACGTACCCGTCGCGCCCCACCTTCCGATCCTCTCGCAGGTACGGGGCCAGACCGGACCGCTCAGGCAGAGCCAGCATATGCGCCCGCTCCTTCTCGAGCAGCGCCTTCGGCCTCCGCCTCGTCGTCCCGTGCACTCGCTCGTTCGCCACCGTCTCGCACCACTCCATCCCCTGCCTGTTCATCTCCGCGTCGTCGCTGAACCGGACAGTGGGCCACAGATTGCGGCGAACATACTTGACCCCGCTCTCCACCTTCCCCTTGGTCTGTGCACGGTACGGCCGGCACAACCTCATCTCGAAGCCCACACGCAGCGAGAAGTCCAGCATCCGGCTGTTCCACTCGGGACGTCCATCATCGTCGCGCCCGAGCACCACCACCTTCGCGTTGTCGTACAGGCACCGGCGAGGCACCCCGCCGAAGTACTCGAACGCATTGATGTGACAGCGCATGAAGGTCGCAACGTCAGCCCGCCGGACGAACTCGACGTAGATGGCCCGTGACCAGCTCAGTACCATCACGAACGCCCACACCCGGCGCTTGCGTCCATCCTCCGAGATGTAGGCCAGGCTCCCCCAATCAACCTGGGCCTGCTCACCAGGACCCGTCTCGAACCTCATCGTCGCCTGAGGCTGCCGGCGGCGACGGCGAGGCTGAACGTAGTCCTTCAGGATCGTGTAGCCGCCGTCGTACCCAAGGCCCCGCAGCTCACGCAACAACACCACGCAGTTGTCCAGACCCTCAGACAGACGAGTGTCGATGTGATCGGTGTATGGGTCCAGCTTCGATACCCGCCTGTCCCGCGGCTTCTCCTTCGGCACTCCGGGAGACCTCAGATACTTGCGCACCGAGTTCCTCGAAACACCCAGCTCCCGCGCGATCTCCCGGATCGACCGTCCCGCCCCCTTCATCTCGTATATCTCTTTCACTGTCCCACCTCTTAGCAATCTGTTGGGCACCTCCAGGTCGGGATTCCTCCCGGCACCCAAGGTGCTTCATGCTTTCAGGTGGGTCAATTCCATTCCGGCGATGGTGGGTCATTCTTACACCGGCGATGACAGAAGGCTGCGTCAAAGTTCTTCTTGCCTGCGAGGGTCGTTAAGTCTTGGACCAGTTGGTCTATGCGATCACGCTCAGGGACGCAGTCGAGCCAGCGTTGGGGTATTGCGGTTGCGCCGTAGCGGGCTCCCAGAACTGCGCCGATCACCGCGCCATTCGTGTCGGTGTCGCCACCGGCCTCTACTACCTGTCTCAGCGCTGACTCGAACGGCAACGGGGTAACTGCCGCCCACAGGCCAGCCTGCATCGCCAGCAGGGTGTGGCCAATCAGTCCCTGTTCCTGCCGGAGCCATGAAGCATCGGTTATTGCAGGCCGTCCACTCTCGATGGCGGACAGGATTTCCGTGGGGATTCCATCGCGCGACGAATTGGCGAGCATGTCCGGGGCTCCATCTTCCCTGGCCGCCGACATGATGGCTCGCAGGTCAGCTTCAGCCCCCCGCAGTAGCATCGCGATTACTACGTTGATGATGATGCAAGACCACTGGCAGGTCAGGGCGTAGTGGGTCACCACGCACGTGGCGGCGCTGTCCTTGATGAGCAGTTCGGGCTGTCTATGGCGAGCCAGCGCCACAGGGGCGCATCTCATGAGCCCGCCGTTGGGCGCGATGGGGTTGTCTCTGTACACTAGGCGGGCGGCTTCGGGCGGGGCATGTCCATACTCCAGCTCGTTGATGACCGTGCTGGTCAAAATGCCTATGCCGCGACCGTTCTCTCGTCTCCATGTCACCAGACGGTCAGCGAAGCTATTGATATAGTCGCCGCCCTCGACCAGGGCTTCTCCTAGGTCCACGGCCTGGGCAAGGTCGTCGTCCATCGGGCAGTTAACTTCCTGCGGGTCAATGTCCGCCATGCCCTGCGGATAGCGCCTGTCAATCGCCTCGTATCGCCAGCTCTCCACCGGGAGTCCGAGCAGGTTGCCGACCGCCAGTCCCAGCATTACACCACGTGCCCGGTCAGGCAGCTGCTCTGTGGGAGATTTGACCTCGCTCAGAAGGGAAGCCATCGTTGCAGCTTTGGTGATGATGTCCGGGCTATCCACTAGTTTCCTCCATCGGTTTTGGGTACTTAAGGCCTACATTCCGCCCAGTCCAACGAGTTAAGCTGGAAGCTGACCTTGAATTGCCGGGTCTAGCTGTCCTTGGATGGCTCAGACCAGGTTCGGACGTACTCAATTTGGTCGGGCGTTTCGGGTGAATTGGGTATGCGCCAGACCTTCTCCACTCCCTGCCACCACTCGCCAATCTGATGGAGGGCCTGTTCCCCCGAACTCCCGTGACGGACGAGCCAGCAACCGACCGCAGCTCCGGTCCGGCCTACGCCGCCCCAGCAGTGGACGTAGACGGTCTTGCCTTCGCTGAGTGCCAAGTCGATGGCATCCAGGATTCCGGCCATCTGCTCCCGGCTGTTCGGGACTCTTCCATCAACTATCGGGTGCCTCTCATGCCCGACTCTCAGGTTCAAGCGACGAGCTACCTCCTCCAAGATACCAGCGTAGGGCTCCAGCTCACGTTGCTCAGTAAGGTCGATGAAGTGATCGATGCCCGCTCTCAATAGAGACTCAATGCTCGTCGCAGCCCGGTCAGAATCCTTGTCACCCGGGTACTCTCCTGCCGCGAAGCGGCCCGGGATAACCCAGTAGCTATTGGGCGAAGGCCGTTCTTTGTTAGTGCCAGCTCGCATGGATTCTTCTTGGCTGTCTATTCTTAGCTTCTCTCCATAATGAGGATGCCGCTACACACTCCCCAGAGTGATCCATCGCAAACTTAGCCCTCAGTACAATCCTCTGAGTCATCCCTGTCCGCATCTTCAGTCTTTGGAAAGATTCCCAAATCCTCGCCTGGCTTCGAGTCCCCCGTCTCCTGGAATATACGAATGGCCTCGTCTCTCTTGTCCAACCACGCCTCCTGCTCTGGAGTCAGATCAGAAGGCCTAAACGGATTGTCAGTCCACCTGTCCATAATCGCCTCCAAGTTCGCAGACCTGTTTAGGCGACAAGGTTACCACGACATCTTGGTGGTATCCTCATTCTCAGTGATCCCACATCTTGCTCAACCCAGAAGAGGGTTGGGTTTCCTGGGCGTTAGTGAAGGCGGCAGTGTCTGGAGGAGGCAAGCAGTGGGATGATATAGCCTCGGTGAGATGGCGGTGAGTAATCGAACTTGGTGATGAATCTTGACAACGAGAGCTACCGCCCTGAGGAGGCACCCCAGTGAAGACGTTCACTGTTCTTACGAGAGCGGCTGGAGAGGAAGACGCCCCGCGGGACGCAGGGACCCTCACAATTGACTCTGTTGCAGGGACATGGTCCTTTGTGACCGCCGATAGGGAGCTGGAGAGGGAGTTGCTGGAAGTTCGACAGCTGAAGACACTGCTACTGCGGGGTGCGTTCGAACATGAGGGTGCGATCTACGAAACGGCGGAGCCTGTCGGCCCGGGTGACCCGCGGTTCGAGACGGCGCTCAGAGATCACTTACGCACAGGGACAGAGTCTGTCTATGACCTGCAACCGAAGACGGGATCGGGGTGACGCAGACTAATGGAAGTGCGTGGGCAATGTCCTGGCATGGACCCAAGAACCAGACACTCACCGGCCGTTTACCTGGCTACAGCGGTGGCAGCGGGATGTATCAACACACGTCTTTGAACGGAGGAACCGATATGGCTGTAGTCATCGAAGCGGCGCGATGGACGGGGAGCAGGTAGCTGACATGCCTGACCTGACGCTTATCGTTGGAGGGCCTGGGAGTGGGAAGACGGACACGGTCATTTCGCGGCTGGCTGAACGCTATCAGGCTGATCCGTTCTCCCAGGCGGTGGTGCTGGTCCCTACGGTGCGTCACGGGGACCAGTTTCGTCGGCGCCTGGTCGCTCGGTGCAATGTCGCCCTTAGCCTGCGGGTTGAGACCATTGCCCAGTTCAGCCGCATGTTGGCTTCGGACGCGAGAGTCCCGTCCCACTCGCTCGCCGAGGAGCTCTTGGGGCGAACGATTCGCGGAGAGATCGCAAAGGGACCTGCCAACTACTTCGAGCCCATCGCGTCGACGAAGGGACTGTCGAGTCTCATTGGGAGTGCTGTCGGAGATCTGCTGGGGGAAGGCGTGGAGCCCGAGGCCCTGCAAGAGGCCGCCGAAGGGTCTGGGTCGCCGAGTCTCAAGGCACTGGGTGCGATTTACAGGGCGTACATCTACAGGCTCAGACAGGGGCATTGGACTCATCCTGCGCAGATCGCAGCGGCTGCCGCGAGTGACGTGAGGACGGGCGCGAGACTGTCCGGGACGGTGATGCTGGACGGCTTCCATCTGTTTCGCGGAACGGAGATGGCCCTCCTTGAAGCCCTATTCGAAAGGGCAGACGTCGTCATCACGCTGGACTCATCTGCGGGAGCTAGAGCCAAGCACGACTACGAGCGGTTGTGTAGTCGATTCCCGAATGCGAAGTTGATCGAGCTCGACCCCAGCACAGCCCCACCTCTGACAGTTGTCGCAGGAGACGCACCGGACCGGGAAGGCCAACTCCGGGCGATTGCCCGCCAGATCAAGCAGCGCCTGACAGACGAACCTTCACTTCGCCCATCAGATTTCGCCGTTGCGTTCAGGCAGGTGTCACCCCACCTTGGGCTCGCGCGGCAGGTATTCTCCGAGTATGAGCTGCCACTCGACCCGGCAGCTGGAGAGCGACTGAGCGCCCGTCCCCTGGGAGCTTGGCTTCGGCGGCTGATGCACATGGCCAGGGACGGCTGGCATCTGCGGGACGTGGTCGCGGTGCTCTCCAGCGGCTTCGTCGACCTGCGGCGCTGGGGATTGTTCCGGAACGATGTCGGCCTCTTTGCCAGGCGGGCCAGGGAGGGCAATCTCTGGGCGGGGCTGGATGCACTCGACCGCGCCGTCGCAGGTCTCCAGCGTGATGCGGAGGCTAAGGAGGCACCTGCGCAAGCCCGCCAGAGACTGCGCCGGGCCGCATCCGGTATGGAGGCCGCTTTTGCCGACCTACGGTCGCTGCTGGAGAGGCCACCCAGCACCGTCGCAGACCACGCACGCCACTTCGATCAGGCCCTCTTCGGTGCCCGGGCCATAGTTGATCCCCACTCCAGGGCGCATCCGGGTGTCGACGTGGAGCTCGACTCCCTCCGCGGCCAGCTGCAGGACCTCATCCATACTCACGAGACCTTGGGCGGCGGGACAGAGCCACTCCAGGCATTCCTAGACCGGCTCGAAGCCAAGCTTGACGTGGCCACGGTGCTGCTGCGCGAGCCCGGCGGCGTGCTTCTCGCACCGATGCACACGCTCCACGGGCTGCGGTTCGACTTCGTCGCGATAGGAGGGCTCGCAGAGGGGGAGTTTCCGGCCCACCGTTCCCTAAACGTCCTTCTCAACAGAGAGGCCATTTATGCTCTGAGTGGCGCGGGACTTGAAATTCCGCCCGAGGCCCGGTTGTCCGAGCATGAGCTGTGGAATTCAGTATCGACTCGTGCTGATGGCGCGCTCGCCCTTTGGAGGACCAGGCTCAACGAACGTGGGCGACCGGTGGCGGCTTCGTACTACTTCGACCTGTTACCGTGCTCAGAGACGGGCTCGGCGAGAACGACCATCCCTGAAGAAGCCAGCTCAACTCGCGAGCTGGCCATCGCCTGCAGCCGGCAGTGGCCGAGCCATGGGCGCATTCGGCCGCGCGGGGACGCCACCTGGCCCGTCGTGCGTCTGGCAGCTACTGTCGAGCAGCGCCGCCGTTCATTTGCAGGCGCGGGCGAGTATGAAGGCGCCCTTACCAAAGGCCTGGTGCCATGGCTCACGAACGCTGACGCTACCTGGAGCGCAAGCCGGATCGAGTCCTACCAGACCTGCGCGTTCCAGTTCTTCGGCCAGTACGCCCTTCGTCTGAGGGAGGTAGATGAGGAGTTGGAGGGCGCCGACGCTGCCATCAGGGGAAGCGTTGTGCACGAGGTCCTGCAGGACGCGGTTACCCCACTCGTCGAGGGAGGGCTGCCGCTGGTCCCCGAGACACTTCCCTGTGTTCTGGAGCGTCTCCGGGCCAACGGTACAGGGATTTGGAACAGCGCACCCGTCAGGATGGGCTTCGGTCGCGCCGCTCTGTGGCGGCTCGATGCGGAGGAGACGCTTGAGAAAGTAGAGTTGCTGTTGGAACGGGAGGCCGATTGGAGCGCCCGGTCTGGCGTGACACGGATCATTGGCGCTGAGAAGCACGTCGACGTCTCCCTTCCGCTGGACCCGCCCCTGCGTGTGACGGCCACCATAGACCGACTCGACGGGGGCGAGGGTAGGGTGGTGATCGTAGACTACAAGTCGGGCAGGGGGATATCACGAGCCGACGTTGACAAGGGGCGTCGCGTTCAACTCCAGCTCTATGGGTATGCGGGGCGAGCAGAGACTAGGGCCGAGAGGATCATCGCACGTTACGCCTGGCTCGATCCCAGTATCTCAGAATGGGACATCGACAGCTCACGTCCTGAGGATGCTCTTCTGCTGGAGCAGGTGGTTGACGTTGCCCAGAGCGTGCGGGATGCCGTGGGCTTGGGCGACTTCAGGGTCAATCCCCAGGTGAAGCCCTGTCCGAGCTACTGCTCTTTCCAACACATATGCAGGGTGAACGGGTTCAGTAGATGGAAGACCTGGGACTGACTTCAGAGCAGGCCGCGATTGTAGCCGAGCGAGGCCGTGATGTGCTCGTCACAGCAGGTGCCGGAAGCGGCAAGACCCGTGTCCTCGTGGAGCGGTACGTCTCCCTTCTCAAGGAGCACAGTATCTCTGAGGTGGCGGCGGTCACGTTCACGGACGCGGCGGCCACCGAGATGCGGGAGCGGGTCCGACGAGAAGTTCTGGGGAGGCCGGAGCTCCATCGACACCGCGAGGACTTGGATGAAGCCATCATCGGCACCATCCACTCGCTATGCCTCCAGGTGTTGCGCGAGAACCCGGTGGAGGCCGCAATCGATCCGGCGTCCAGTGTACTCTCCGACGACGAGGCCGAATTCGAGCTCACGAGGGCCTGTATAGACGCTCTCGAGGCTGCGGCGGACGCAGACGATCATCGGGCCCTCGCCCTTAGGGAGCTCAGCGTATTCTCGACGACAAACCAGCTGCCCCAGATGGTGTCTAGCCGGGACGAGGTCGAGGCCGCATACCGAGCGCTGCCCGGGGACACGGTCGAGGAGTGGGAGGAGCATGTCCGGGGACTGCTGGACCGGGGAGCACGGGAGGCCGTCGAAAGGGTTCGCCCGGACCTCGCTGAGCAAGTGGCGTGGCTGCAAGGTGCACATGCAGGAACTGGCGAAGATGCGCTGTCCAGGAGTTTGCGAGACTGTCTGGCGGCACTGTGCGACCCAAGCGCGGGCGACTGGTCGGACCTGCTGGCCAGGGTGATGGAGGCAGGCAGGACGGTCAACCTTAGAGGCGGAAGTGCGAGGAACTGGGCGGAAGACCTACGGGAAGTCAAGCACGCCATGGGCGCCATCCGTGAGACCGCAAGGGGTCTGGAAAGACTGCCGCGCTGGAACGAGCATGACCACATTGCGCTTGAGACGCTGTCCTCACTTCGGAGCCTCTTTAAAGACGCCTGTGCCCGCTACTCGACCCGAAAGCAGGAGCTGATCGCTCTCGACTACCTGGACCTGGAGATCGAGGCTGCGCAGCTGCTCACAGCGCATCCAGACATAGCCGCCTCGTACCGGACGCGCATACGTCACCTGCTAGTGGACGAGCTACAGGACACCAACCCCACACAGGTCGCCTTCCTGAGACTCCTGACAGGAGGAGGCGAGGAGGATTCCGCAGGGCCTGAGCGATTCTTCGTCGGTGACGTGAAGCAGGCCATCTACCGCTTCCGTGGAAGCGATGTCAGGAACTTTACCCGGCTCCACAAGGAAATCGAGTCCAGGGGTGCGGTCCATGCCCTGAGCCAGTCGTTCCGTTCCCACGATCCACTTGTAGAGTCGCTCAACGTCTTGTTCGACAA
Source organism: Dehalococcoidia bacterium (assembly GCA_965204975.1). Taxonomy (GTDB): domain Bacteria; phylum Chloroflexota; class Dehalococcoidia; order Lucifugimonadales; family CAJWER01. The sequence continues at coordinate 907,501 of OZ242024.1, read as the reverse complement.
GGTGTTCGAGGATCCTCGGGAAGAGTTCGATGCGCCGATGCAACGGATGACGGGCCGCGGGTCCTCTCCGCCCGACACGCCCTATCTCGTGCTGCTGCCGGTCTCGAATCGAACGCCGGAAGGTGAGAGGGCCAGCGGAGATGACCAGCGAAGGGTAGAGGCGGATGCCGTGGCTGCGGAGGTGGCCTCGCTGCTGCTAAGACCGGCTAGTGTATGGGATAGGGAGGGGGAGCAGCAGCGGCCCGCTCGCGCGTCGGACGTCGCTATCCTCCTCCGGCGCCTGTCCAACGTTCACCTATTCGAGCAGGCCCTGGAGGACCATGGCGTTCCCTATCGCACTGTGGCCGGCGCGGGATTCTTCACGAGGCAGGAAGTCCTCGACCTTACCAATCTCCTGGGATGGCTCGCAGAGCCAGACGATTCCATAGCCCTGGCGGGGGCCCTGAGGTCGCCGCTATTCATGATCGACGACCAGTCCCTGTTGGCCCTGCGGTCTCATGGCCGCGATACGCTCGCCGCTCTCAGGAACCCTCCGGACGCAATTGGCCATGAGGCTCGCCAATTCTGCAAGCGCTCGGCAGAGGTGCTCTCCGATCTGCGCGACGGTGTTCCGTTCATGCCGCCTGACGCACTCCTGGAGAGAGCCCTCGTCCTGACGGGGTTCGAGGCCGCATGGGCTCCGCTTCCCGGAGGCGAACAGGCCCTGGCCAACATCCGCAAGTTCGTCGATCTCGCCCGACAGCTTGCCGGCCACTCCCTGGACGAGTTCGTGACCTACGTCAGGCGTCGTCGTGATGAGCTGCAGGCCCGCGAGGGCCAGGCGGTGCTCGACCAGTCGGACGCCGTTCGCCTGCTTACCGTGCACGGAGCCAAGGGCCTCCAGTTTCCCATTGTCTTCGTGCCGGAGGCCCATCAAACATCACGGGTCGACTACGATTCGGTCAGGTGGCGCATCGAGGAAGGCATATCCCTCACGCTCGCCAGGAAGATTGGGTCGGACGAACAGAGGCGTAGGTGGCCAGGCTTCTACTCCTATCTGTTGGATCGGGACAGCGCGGAGGAGGCGGCTGAGCACAAGCGGCTCTTCTACGTCGCCGCGACCAGGTCGGCAGACATCCTGTACATCACCGGCGACGTTTCAGGGGGAGGCGACGGATGGCTCAAACTCGCCCTCAGCGCGCTGGGGGAGGCCTCAAATGGCATGGAAGTCCGTCAGCCCATCCTCGCTGACCTTGGAGCCATCGCTCGCAGGGCGCCGCTTCAAGTCGTAGAGGTGCCGCCCGAGGACGACGAACAGGACTTCGTGGCTCCACTCGTGGCCAGGCCGCCCATCATCCCGCTGCGCTCCAGCACGCCCGTGACTTCGCTGAAGCCAGACGTGGCGCGCCTTGACTACAGCTGGCACAGCGACGGTCTTGGCTTGGTCCGGGGCAGCCTTGCTCACAGCGCCGTCGAGCATTGGTTCACCACGGGGAAACGCCCGGCGCTGGATGGGTTGATGGAGGGGATGGATGCAGGTCTGGGAGGGGAGGCGGTGCAGGGGATTGTCACCGAGGTCGACGCCATGCTGGACCTGCTCGACGTCAGCCCGCTGGCGGATACCCTGCGTGACAGCGACACCCGCGCTCACTTCGAGCTTCCCTTCTCGTGGGACTGGGACGGGGTGCCAGTGCACGGGACCATCGACCTGGCATACGAGAGCAAAGGCGTCTGGCATGTGCTCGACTTCAAGACCGACGAACTGCGCGGCAGGTCACTACCCAACGCTTCGGAGAGCTACTTGCCGCAGCTCGCGTTGTACGCCTCAGCCCTGGAGGAGGCAGTCGGCCAGCCGCCTGTAACCGGGCTCATGTTCCTGCGAACCGGCGATGTCTACATCCCCCCGCCTGCGGACTTGACTAGGGCATTAGCAACCATTCGCGCAAGGATAGATGGTGGGGCAATCCTGGACACGCCAATGCCAGCGATGTTCAGCGGCGACCAACCTCAATATCTCGACACTTGATGGTACCGTGCAGGTTCTCTCTCCATCACAATATGGTCAAATGTCTCTTGGTCCCCCAGTTGGCCAGAAGGGCCGCTACACGATGCTCCATGTAATCCATGCATCGTACATGGTATCTTGATACTCAGCGTTGTTCCTCAATCCGAATACAGCGCCAAGCCAGAAGCCCTGTCCTGAGGTGAGAAATTGAAGAGCAAACCGGAAGTATTCATAGTGGAGTCCAATAAACTCGAAGATGAAGAGGAGGAGAAATTTGAAGGTAGGATTCTGATGGAAATCCTACGTATGTGTGACAAGGATCCTATCTACTACTACATAAGAACGAAGCGAGAACTTGTAAAGATACTGGAGATTTTCGAGCGTAGTAACTATCGATATTTGCACTTGGCGTGTCATGGTGAAAGGTCATCGATCTTCACGACACTTGACGAAATCCCGTTTGACGAGTTAGGCAGAATACTCAATCCTTACCTCAAAGGCCGGCGTTTCTTTGTATCGGCATGCAGAGCCGTGGACACTCGACTTGCCAATGCTGTGATGCCCAACTCGGGCTGCCTTTCGATTATTGGTCCATGTGGAGAGATAACCTTCGACGACGCAGCCATCATGTGGGCGTCGTTCTATCAGTTGATGTTCCGTGAAAATCGGAAGACAATGCGACGATCTGACATTGAGTTTGTTCTGGAAGGCCTGACTGAGTTGTTTGAAGTACCCATTGCCTACTGTGGTGCAAGGACCAAGTCGGGGGACAAGTACCGGATAGAGGTTTTTGGGGACTGAATGAGTTGAAAAGGAGGGCCAGATAGAGGCTGGACGGAGTTAGGCGTGGTTCAAACAGGAGCGAAAGACTTCACCCAATCCAGAGCCAAGCTAGGAGTCCAACTGTACCTAGGTCTTCACGCCCTCACAGTTCCTCTTCCTCCTCTTCGTCAGACTCTTGCATTTCAGTGAGCATGTCGGTAAGGATATCTAGCGCTTCTGCCAAGTGCTTGACTGCAAGAGCTTGAGCTTCTACACCAGCGGTCCCCGTGGGCTTGCCCTTGGCCAAGATTCCAATCCTACCGATGACAGCCTCTATGGCTTCCGCCAGCGGCTCTTCGAAATCTACGAATTCTTGTTCGTCGTCTTGCCTCGTTGTCATAGCTACTCCTTATGGCCAGTAGGCCTTCCAATAGCCACCGCGTAGAGAACGATTCGGCATCTGCCGAGATGAGAGCCAGCGTCCGTTTCGGCTTGCCGTTCCAAAGCTGAGGGTGTCTTCAAGCTGGATCACTTACAGGTAAGCCTACCATAATTTGCTGCGACCATTGTACCAGCCAGTCATGAGCGTAGTACAGGGGTGTACTCGTTCAGTACATATGAGACAGAGGAGACTACAAGCGTGTGGTATCTGATCTTTCGGTGGCTGTCATACTGGCTGAGGAGCACAGAAAGGATTTCAACAGGGCAACTGAGCTACGTTTGGAATGTGAATGCGGCTATGCTGCTGGGCCTTCCTGGCTTGAAGACCAGAGGGATCCAAGGATCTTCGCTTCAGAGCCTGGTGCAACCTGAGTAGTCTCCTGGACTTCCGGCCTTAGCTCTCCTGTAGTAGCAATCTGTATGTGAATTCCCCTCTCGCGCCTCCCCAACGTGCCATGAGTTTGAAGTAACACCTAGCAGCCACTTGTTTATACCAGTATGGGTCTGCTTCAAGGGCTCGTCGATGGGCTCTACCAGCTTCTGGCAGGCGTAATACATGTGGTACCTGCCGTCCTGGTAGATGACAGATGAGTCCTTACATTCCATCATCCCCTCTTCCCGCCAGCCAGATAACACGCGGTCGGGAATGAAGATGGGCGAGCCGTCCCCCGGGTGCTTAGACCAGCTCCACAGGTCATCGGACACGGCCAGGCGAAGCGGCGGCTGGCACCCAGATAGGGCCTCGCGTGATAGACCATATGCCAGCGCCCCTCGTGTTGGATGATGCAGCCGTCGCCTACCTCATAGGCGTCGCAGTCGCCCGGGCCTCCGGCCTCCACCACGGGTCCGTGGTGTGTCCAAGTGAGCAGGTCTTTGGAGGTCGCGTGGTCAAATGAAGACGACTTGCCCGCGCTGGGTAGCCCCAGAGGCCCACGCGGGTAAGCCGGCTCGTAGATCAGGTGCCAGAGGCCATCAGGTCCCCGGACGATACCGATGATACTGTTGATATAGTGGTCTTCCGGCGCGTAGACCTCTTTGGCCGCGCTAGGCTGGGCGAAGATCTCTCGCTTTCTGTCTTCAGTTGTCATTTGTTGTTGGGAGATATCATGCTTTCGAAGTGTAGGGTTAAGAATGGCGGTAGGAGCTATGCCCACAACCGACTATGTCGCGACCAGCTTCACTGCCGCTACCCACCGCCCTCGCGCTGCCAGGGCCAGTCCTCCATCACGGCGCGCAGGTCCACCGGTACCGGGACCCCTTCGCTCCACTCCAGCCCTGCGATATATAGACCTCTGAGTGGCCCGGCCTTGGGGGGCCTGGTCGAGAGCTTGCCGAAGGGATTGTACGAGTGGGTGATGTACCAGCGGTCCTCATCGTCGTTGAAGATCACAGGAGCGTGCCACGGGCCCACGACATGCCACGGGCCGAAGTGGAAAGGGTCGTCTCCGACGGTATATTGCAGGCCGTAGAAGTACATCGCGAACAGATAGACCTTTCCGTCATGCTGCACAGCCCTTGGACACTCGAAACCCCCCGGACCGGACAACGGATTCTCAATTCTCCGGTCTTCAATCACGGGTCCATGGTCCTCCCACTGGACAAGATCGGTCGAGGTCGCAACGTTTATACTTGTATGGGTCTGCGCAGGTAGCCCGACGTAATACATATGGTACTTGCCGTCCTGGTAGATGATGGAGGGGTCCTTACCAATCTGCAGCCTAATCCCTTCTTCCCTCCAGCCGGATAACTCGCGGTCGGGGATGAAAGTGGGAGAACCATCCCCTGGGAGCTTAGTCCAGTTCCACAGGTCATCAGATACAGCCATGGCAAAGCGGCGGGTGGAGGAGACTGTGGGCCTGCAATGATAAACCAGATGCCAGCGTCCCTCGTGTTCGATAATACAGCCGTCGCCTACCTCATGGGCGTCGCAGTCGCCCGGGTCTCCGGCCTCCACTACGGGGCCGTGGTGTGTCCAAGTCAGCAAGTCTTCAGAAGTGGCGTGGTCAAATGAAGGTTGAGGCCGACCGGGGCGGATTGTAAAACGGTCAAAGCCGGCGGCTTCCTTATAAGCCGGCTCGTAGAACAGGTGCCAGAGGCTGTCAGGCCCTCTGAGGATGCCAATGACACTGTTGACATAGTGGCCTTCCGGCGCGCCGCACTCCGGCGCATAGACCTCTTTGGCCGCACTAGGCTGGGCGAAGATCTCGCGTTTTCTCTCTTCAGTTGTCATTTGTCACTCCCTCGTTTGCTTCCGGCTGGCCCATTATCCCTAAACAAGATGTCCCTCAAGCGCGACTCCATGAGTGACACGGTAGTTTTCCACTCGCCCACGGGTGTTGTTGGGAAATATTATGCTCTCGAAGCGTAGGGCTAAGAGTGGCGGCTTCGGAGCTACGCCCACAACCGACTATGTCGCGACCAGCTTCACTGCCGCTACCCACCGCCCTCGCGCTGCCAGGGCCAGTCCTCCATCACGGCGCGCAGGTCCACCGGTATCGGGACCCCTTCGCTCCACTCCAGCCTTGCGATATACAGACCCCTGAATGGCCCGGCCTTGGGGGCCCTGGTCGAGAGCTTGCCGAAGGGATTCATACCGTGAGTGATGTACCAGCGGTCCTGATCGTCGTTGAAGATCACAGGAGCGTGCCACGGGCCCACGACCTGCCACGGGCCGAAGTGGAAAGGATCGTCTCCGACGGTGTATTGCAGGCCGTAGAAGTACATCGCGAACATATAGACCTTGCCGTCATGTTGCACCGCTCTTGGCGTCTCGAAACCCCACGGACCGAACATCGGATTGGTGATCCACCGGTCCTCAATCACGGCTCCATGGTCCTCCCAGTGGACCAGATCGGTCGAGGTCGCCAGGTTTATACCAGTATGTGTCTGCTTCAAGGGCTCGTCGATGGGCTCTACCAGCTTCTGGCAGGCGTAGTACATATAGTACCTGCCGTCCTGGTAGATGACAGATGGGTCCTTACATTCCATCAGCCCCTCTTCCCGCCAGCCCGATAACTCGCGGTCGGGAATGAAGATGGGAGAGCCGTCCCCCGGGTACTTGGACCAGCGCCACAGGTCGTCGGACACTGCCATGGCAAAGCGGCGGCTGGCGCCCAGATATGGCCTCGCGTGATAGACCATATGCCAGCGCCCCTCGTGCTCGATGATACAGCCGTCGCCTACCTCATAGGCGTCGCAGTCGCCAGGGTCTCCGGCCTCCACTACGGGTCCGTGGTATGTCCAGGTGAGCAGGTCTTCGGAGGTCGCGTGGTCAAATGAGGACGACTTGCCCGCGCTGGGTTGCCCCAGAGGCCCACGCGGGTAAGCCGGCTCGTAGATCAGGTGCCAGAGGCCATCAGGCCCCTGGACGATACCGATGATACTGTTGATATAGTGGTCTTCCGGCGCGTAGACCTCTTTTGCCGCACTAGGCTGGGCGAATAGCTCTCTCATTCTGTCTTCAGTTGTCACCTGGTCACCTCCCTCGTTTGCTGCCGGCTGGCCCATTGTGCCTAAACAAGCCGCCCACGGGTGTTGTTGGGAGATATCATGCTCTCGAGGTGTAGGCTAAGAATGGCGGTAGGAGCTATGCCCACAACCGACTATGTCGCGACGAGCTTCACTGCCGCTACCCACCGCCCCCGCGCTGCCAGGGCCAGTCCTCCATCACGGCGCGCAGGTCCACCGGTACGGGGACCCCTTCGCTCCACTCCAGCCCTGCGATATACAGACCCCTGAATGGCCCGGCCTTGGGGGCCCTGGTCGAGAGCTTGCCGAAGGGGTTCATACCGTGGGTGATGTACCAGCGGTCCTCATCGTCGTTGAAGATCACAGGAGCGTGCCACGGGCCCACGACACGCCACGGGCCGAAGTGGAAAGGATCGTCTCCGACGGTATATTGCAGGCCGTAGAAGTACATCGCGAACATATAGACCTTGCCGTCATGCTGCACCGCTCTTGGCGTCTCGAAGCCCCACGGACCGAACATCGGATTGGTGATCCACCGGTCCTCGATCACGGCTCCATGGTCCTCCCAGTGGACCAGATCGGTCGAGGTCGCCAGGTTTATACCAGTATGGGTCTGCTTCAAGGGCTCGTCGATGGGCTCTACCAGCTTCTGGCAGACGTAATACATATGGTACCTGCCGTCCTGGTAGATGATAGACGGGTCCTTACACTCCATCATCCCCTCTTCCCGCCAGCCAGATAGCTCGCGGTCCGGGATGAAAGTGGGAGAGCCGTCCCCCGGGTGCTTGGACCAGCTCCACAGGTCGTCGGACACGGCCAGGGCGAAGCGGCGGCTGGCACCCAGATATGGCCTCGCCTGATAGACCAGATGCCAGCGCCCCTCGTGCTCGATGATGCAGCCGTCGCCTACCTCATAGGCGTCGCAGTCGCCCGGGCCTCCGGCCTCCACCACGGTCCCGTGGTGTGTCCAGGTGAGCAGGTCTTCGGAGGTCGCATGGTCAAATGAAGACGGGGGCTGGCCCCGATAAGCCGGCTCGTAGAATAGGTGCCATAGGCCATCAGGCCCCCGGACGATGATGTGGCCGTTGACGTAGTGGCCGTCGGGCACGTAGACCTCTTTGGCCGCGCTGGGCTGGGCGAAGATCTCGCGCTTTCTGTCTTCAGTTGTCATTTGTCACCTTCCTCGTGCCGGCTGCTTCACTGCCGCTACCCACCGCCCTCGCGCTGCCAGGGCCAGTCCTCCATCACGGCGCGCAGGTCCACCGGTACGGGGACCCCTTCGCTCCACTCCAGCCCTGCGATATATAGACCTCTGAGTGGCCCGGCCTTGGGGGGCCTGGTCGAGAGCTTGCCGAAGGGATTGTACGAGTGGGTGATGTACCAGCGGTCCTCATCGTCGTTGAAGATCACAGGAGCGTGCCACGGGCCCACGACATGCCACGGGCCGAAGTGGAAAGGGTCGTCTCCGACGGTATATTGCAGGCCGTAGAAGTACATCGCGAACATATAGACCTTGCCGTCATGCTGCACAGCCCTTGGACACTCGAAACCCCCCGGACCGGACAACGGATTCTCAATTCTCCGGTCTTCAATCACGGGTCCATGGTCCTCCCACTGGACAAGATCGGTCGAGGTCGCAACGTTTATACTTGTATGGGTCTGCGCAGGTAGCCCGACGTAATACATATGGTACTTGCCGTCCTGGTAGATGATGGAGGGGTCCTTACCAATCTGCAGCCCAATCCCTTCTTCCCTCCAGCCGGATAACTCGCGGTCGGGGATGAAAGTGGGAGAACCATCCCCTGGGAGCTTAGTCCAGTTCCACAGGTCATCAGATACAGCCATGGCAAAGCGGCGGGTGGAGGAGACTGTGGGCCTGCAATGATAGACCAGATGCCAGCGTCCCTCGTGCTGGATGATGCAGCCGTCGCCTACCTCATAGGCGTCGCAGTCGCCCGGGCCTCCGGCCTCCACCACGGTCCCGTGGTGTGTCCAGGTGAGCAGGTCTTCGGAGGTCGCATGGTCAAATGAAGACGGAGGCTGGCCCCGATAAGCCGGCTCGTAGAACAGGTGCCATAGGCCATCAGGCCCCCGGACGATGATATGGCCGTTGACATAGTGGCCGTCGGGCACGTAGACCTCTTTGGCCGCACTGGGCTGGGCGAATAGCTCTCGCTTTCTGTCTTCAGTTGTCATTTGTCACCTTCCTCGTGCCGGCTGCTTCATTGCCGCTACCCACCGCCCTCGCGCTGCCAGGGCCAGTCCTCCATCACGGCGCGCAGGTCCACCGGTACCGGGACCCCTTCGCTCCACTCCAGCCCGGCGATATATAGACCTCTGAATGGCCCGGCCTTGCTGCCATGGGTCGTTAGCTTGCCGAAGGTGTTCATACCGTGGGTGATGTACCAGCGGTCCTGATCGTCGTTGAAGATCACAGGAGCGTGCCACGGGCCCACGACACGCCACGGGCCGAAGTGGAAAGGATCGTCTCCGACGGTATATTGCAGGCCGTAGAAGTACATTGCGAATATATAGACCTTGCCGTCATGCTGCACAGCTCTTGGCGTCTCGAAACCCCACGGACCGAACATCGGATTGGTGATCCACCGGTCCTCGATCACGGCTCCATGGTCCTCCCAGTGGACCAGATCGGTCGAGGTCGCCACGTTTATGCCAGTATGGGTCTGCTTCAAGGGCTCGTCGATGGGCTCTACCGGCTTCTGGCAGACGTAGTACATGTAGTACCTGCCGTCCTGGTAGATGATAGACGGGTCCTTACACTCCATCATCCCCTCTTCCCGCCAGCCAGATAACTCGCGGTCGGGAATGAAAGTGGGAGAGCCGTCCCCCGGGTACTTGGACCAGTTCCACAGGTCATCGGATACAGCCATGGCAAAGCGGCGGCTGGCTCCCAGATAGGGCCTGCAATGGTACACAATGTGCCAGCGCCCCTCGTGCTCGATGATGCAGTCGGCGCCTACCTCATAGGCGTCGCAGTCGCCCGGGCCTCCCGCCTCCACTACGGGTCCGTGGTGTGTCCAGGTGAGCAGGTCTTCGGAGGTCGCGTGGTCAAATGTCGTAGCACTGGGCAAGGGGCTTGCCCCCGAGGAAGACGGAGGCCGAATCCACCTCGGGTAGGCCGGCGCGTAGAACAGGTGCCATAAGCTATCAGGCCCCCGGACGATGACGTGACTGTTGACATAGTGGCCTTCCGGTGAGTAGACCTCTTTTGCCGCACCAGGCTGGGCGAAGATCTCGCGTTTTCTGTCTTCAGTTGTCACCTGATCACCTCCCTCGACCCTTGACCGACGTTCGCGTGGGAGTCATTGCCGACCGTGTCGAAGGCGGCGTAGCGAAGGCGGCGACTACCCACCGCCCTCGCGCTGCCAGGGCCAGTCCTCCATCACGGCGCGCAGGTCCACCGGTACCGGGACCCCTTCGCTCCACTCCAGCCCTGCGATATACAGACCCCTCCATGGCCCGGCCTTGGGGGACCTGGTCGAGAGCTTGCCCAAGGGGTTGTACGAGTGGGTGATGTACCAGCGGTCCTCATCGTCGTTGAAGATCACAGGAGCGTGCCACGGGCCCACGAAACGCCACGGGCCGAAGTGGAAAGGATCGTCTCCGACCGTGTAATGCAGGCCGCCGGGGAAGTGCCTCGCGAAAATATAGACCTTGCCGTCACGCTGCACCGCTCTTGGCGTCTCGAAGCCCGGTGGGCCCGCGAGAAGGTTCCAATTATATTTGTCCTCGATGACAGGGCCGTGATCTTCCCAGTGGATCAAGTCTGTGGAGGTCGCAAGGTTGATGCCGGCGCGGGTCTGCCTTTCGGCCTCGTCGAGGACGGGCTCTACCAGCTTCCGGCAGCAGTAATACATATGGTACGTGCCGTCCTGGTAGATGATAGACGGGTCCTTACACTCCATCACCCCCTCTTCCCTCCAGCCAGATAACTCGCGGTCGGGGATGAATGTGGGAGAGCCGTCCCCCGGGTGCTTGGACCAGCTCCATAGGTCATCGGATACAGCCATGGCATAGCGGCGGCTGGCGCCCAGATACGGCCTCGCCTGATAGACCAGATGCCAGCGTCCCTCGTGTTGGATGATACAGCCGTCGCCTACCTCATAGGCGTCGCAGTCGCCCGGGCCTCCGGCATCCACCACGGTCCCGTGGTGTGTCCAGGTGAGCAGGTCTTCGGAGGTCGCATGGTCATATGAAGACGGAGTCTGGCCCGGATAGTCCGGCTCGTAGAACAGGTGCCATAGGCCATCAGGCCCCCGAACGATGATGTGGCCATTGACGTAGTGGCCGTCGGGCACGTAGACCTCTTTGGCCGCGCTGGGCTGGGCGAATAGCTCTCGCTTTCTGTCTTCAGTTGTCACCTGGTCACCTCCCTCGTTTGCTGCCGGCTTCCCTTCGGCTAAGCTCAGGGCAGGCTCTCAGACTCCCGGCAATCCCGACTCGTCGGGACTGCACACCTATATTCCATCAGCCAGCTAGAGGGCGGTGACGTACTCCAACTCCTGTTCCAGTTCGTCGATGGTGTAGAAGTGCTCCAGGAGTATGACGGCGTCGAGCCTCTTGATGCCCCTGTGCAACTCGGTGGGCAGAGAGCCCTTCCCGACGGACACGTGGGAGTCATTGCGACCTCGGGTGTCGTAGAGGTAATTGTCGCTCCAGTGAACGTGGCGTATCAGGTGAGGCTTGGCCAGGAAGGCCAGCATCCTCTCCCTGCGCCGGTCCTCCGGGAAGGTGTGGGCATAGGTACAGGCGTGGCTTGTGTCAAGGCAGAGACCGACGTTGGGACGGTCGACGTCCTCGCATATCTGCGTCCACTCCTCAGGAGACACGCCAAAATACTCGTTCTTGTCGGCCCAGTCCATCTTCTCTGCCGGCACGTCGTCCGCGATGCCGTTGAGTTCAAAGTAGGCGCAATTGTTTTCCAGGACTATCTGGATTCCGCGCCGTTCGGCGAAGGCGGCGATCTGCCTTATCCCATCGATGAGGCGATCATAGGTGCCTGTCTGGCATTGGTTCTGAGTCTCGTCGACCCACCTCTTCGGCGCGAAGTGCATATTGACCAGCTTCAGATGGGGATAGCGCTGGGCCACGTCCACGTAGTCGAGGATGGTCCGGATGGACATATCGCGAAACTCGTCGTCCGTAGACGCGATATTACCCCGAATCTTGCTTCCGACTTGCAAGCTACTGGGGGCGTGACCGGTGACCAGCACCTGGGAGAAGGCGTTCATCGCCTCGACCTCGTTGGTCAACGTTGTCCCGGCGTTGCCGTTCAGCCCCAGGCGCTCGATGTGGTCAAATGCTTCTGCCGTTGCCACCAAGGGGTGCCTGAAACCTGCCTGCTCCGCCGTCATCGGGGACTTCCGGCGGTCCCTTCGCACGTTCATTGCCCGACGTCTCCCTTTGTGAGAGTTTCCCGCAAGATGTCGAATCCCGCCTCAGTGGTGACCATAGGGTCTGGCAAGCCGGATGTCAATTGTATAGAGTTTCCTGACCCGCGCATCCCGCACGACCGGCTCGCGGTGGATCGATGAGGCGGTCGACAAGGCCGCCAGCGCAGCACCCACACCCTCCGGCCCAGCTACGCCTGACACCTCCTCGCGCACGGCATCCCGCTGAACGTCCTGAGCCAGTGGCTCGGCCCAGAGCACTGGCAAACTGGTATATGTTTGGTACACGAAAACGCTTGACTACACACTTTTGGCATCGCATTGTTTGTACTGGGCATCACCATTGCCGTCAATACCCTGGCTCGCGATGCGCTGAGGGAACAGGGAACAAGGAACAAGGAGGGAAATGATACATGACTGATCCCGAAGACCTGATGGGTAAGTACGTGCTGGTGACCTATGCGCCCACACCGGAGACCACCGGAGTATATGGGGGGACGGTTGTCTGGGCCGCAGACGATGGCCGCTCCATAGAGCTATCTGAGGCACGGTACATCGAGGCGGATCCGCCGAATGAATTTGTCCTGCTACGCCTAGCGACGTTTGGTGAAGTCACCCGTAAGGGAAAGATCAAGCCGTCATACACCGCGCCTAGGATTCGTCTGTTGGACTACTGCCGGGTTATCCGTCCCTGCACTACAGCGGTTGGGGAGAAGATTCAGGCCCATCCCTTCGAGGCGTAAGGCTGTTCAAGCTCGGTGCGCTTGTTCAGCGTGCGAGCGTGGCCTCCTCGCCGGGGCCGTCTTCCAGACCCAGCGCGGCCTTGATTCTCAGGTAGGTGTTGAGGCTGACGCTGTACGTGCCCGGCGCGTCGGCCTGGAAGTCTTCGAGCTCGGCCCTGGCTGCGCTATAGCCGTCTGAGTCGGGCCTGAGGATCAGCGGCGGCTCGCCCTCCGCCGAAACGAGGAAGGTCCCGGAGTCGCCCCAGTAGTTGCTCTGGGGCGAGACTACGAACACCCAGATGATTGCGGCTATCGCAGTCGCGCCAACGATAGCCCACTGCTTGGCGGTCAGACCGCGATGGTCGTCGGGCCGCTTGAGCTCTTCCAATGTAGGTTTCATTGCCCCTGCTTTCCTTCCACCCGCTCTCATCCATCCATTGTCCCCAACGCGTTTCGACCGCTTAAAGGCTTTCTACTCTTACCTTTTACAACGTATGGGGCTATCTGGGCGTTGGCAGCTCGGCGGGCACACAGGAGGCTTGATCGAGGAAGGGCGCGACGAGATGGCGCGCTGCCCCGGGGCGGTCGGCGGCCATAGGGCTCTTGGTCGCGGGAGAGGCGACGCTCGACGTCGACGCGGCGGCTAGTGGAGGCTGGCCTTGTCGGCCTTCAGCATGGATCGTGTCCAGGGCCCACGGGTCTTACGCCCAGGCGGCTGAGGGTGGCCGGGTCGAAGGGGTTTTCTCCGTCCCGGAGGGTCCTCAGCCACGACGACCGGCTGGTGCGGTAGTACCGCCGGCAGGTCTCCTTGACCGAGGTGTCCACCCAGTCCAGGAACGCTTCGAACTCGGTGATGGCATCGGCGTGCCGCCCCATCGTGGCGTAGACGAGGCCGCGGGCGTCCCTCGCCTGCCCGACGTTGGCCGCGACCGCCGCGTCGCAGTAGGGGAGCGCATCGTCAGGCTTTCCGCTCACCCCCAATTGCCAGCAAAGCGTGTTGTTGTAGAACGGCTCCTCAGGGCGCAGCCGGTGAGCGCGCTGCAGGTCGGCCACCGACGCATCGAGATCACCGAGGGCCGAGTGCACCAGCCCGCGGTTGTAGTATGCCCTGGCCGAGTCGGGAGCGAGCTCGATGGCCCTTTCGAGCTCCTGCTTTGCGAGCTGGAGGCTGCCCGCTCCGCCCCGTGTCAGGTAGGCGTTGCCCCTGGTCAGGTATGCGGGCTCCAGGTCCGGCTCGATCTGCAGTGCCCGGTCCAGGTCCTCGAAGGCCCGGTCCAGATCTCCGGGCCCGTTCCTCTGCACGTATGCGCCCGCCCTGTTCACATACGCGGGGGCATAGTCAGCCCGCAGGGTCATGGCCCTGGTGAGGTCGGCGACTGCCCGGTCGAGGTCCTCGGCGCTGCCGCTCTCCATGTAAGCCACCGCCCGGTTCAGGTACGTGGCGGCGTTGCCGGGTTCGATTTCTGCCGCACTGGTCAGGTCGTCGAGGGCGCGGCCCACGTCGCCGGGGCTGCCCCGGTCGAGGTAGGCCAGGGCGCGGCTGTTGTAGGTGTCGACGGAGCGCGGACGCACGCCCAGGACCTGGGTGAACAGCACTATCGCCTCGTCGAGGTCCGCCGACTCGCCTCCCTGGTAGGCGCGGCCCAGGCGAAAGCGTATGCTGGCCAGCGTGTCGGGGTCCGTCGGGGGCTCGGCCATCGCCCGGAGGAGGACGAGCCTGGCAGCGTGGTATGCATCCTGCTCCAGGTAGAGCTGCCCAAGGGTAAGCAGCGCCACGTAGCGCACCTCCTGGGCGAGCCCGACGTTGATTGTGGCCGGCAGCTCCGAAGGGGACGTTGCCAGGTCGACCACGCGTTGGTCATGAGGCTCGGACCGGCTGAGGGGCATCGTGAACGAGGCGACCACGCGCCCGCTGTCGTACTCGCCCCAGATGACGATCTTTGCGCCGGACTGGAGCCCCGCTGAGACCGCGGCCTCCTCCTCGGCGATCTCGTCCGGCCACTCAGCCGTCCTCACGTCCCGCAGCCCGGCGGCCTGTATCTCCCGCTCTATCTGGTCCCTGAGACGGCCGTGGACGTTGAACCCGTGCTGTCCGCCCGTGTAGTTGACGAAGGGCGCCATGACGATCAGGGACTCGCCCTGTTCGGCGGACGGATACGGGGTGCTTCGTAACAGCATGAACGCCGCCATGCCTCCCACGATCACCACCATCAGGATGGCCCCCGCAGCTATGGCCCAGGTGAGCCTGTAATGAGGCCGCCGCTCGTCAGCTGCGGGCTCCTCGACCAGGGGCTTGGGGGGAGAGGCAGTCGCGGGCTCAGCAGGGTCGGGCTCCGTCGGCTCGCTGGGCGGGGGAACGTCGTCGGGGGAGAAGCCTGCCGACAGGAGGAGCTCGGCAGTCTCCTCCGGTGTCAGGCGCAGAAGCTCGGCGCACCTGGCCACGTCCTCACGATGCCGGGGCCGGCTGGTGACTCCCATCTTCCAGCGGACGAGGGTGAGGCGGCTAATCCCGATCCGGCGGGCCAGCTCGGCATCGCCGATGCCCGTCCTGGCCATGTACGCGGTCAGTAGCTCTGCGAAAGTCCCCAAATGTTACATCTCCGATACACAAACAACGGCGAATGTAACAGGCGTGCTATTCCGAGTGTACATGATTCCGGGCCATGCTGGACGTATGACAGCGACCGGCCTGCCGAGGGCGCTCGGCGGGAGGGCTCGCGGAAATCACGCTACGGAGGCATGGGATGAGGACATCTGGGAGTCTCGTGGATCGAATGGTGAAGGTGAGCGGGGCGGGGAGTCTCAGGAAGGCCGCGCTGGTTGGCCTGGCGGTGATACTGGCCCTGGCAGCGGTCGCGTGCGGGTCGCCGGAACCGGACCCCCCGGCGTCCGCCGCCGACATCGCCGCGGCAGTGGAGGAGGCGGTCTCGAACGCAGCCACCGCAGGCCGGCTGACCCCCGAAGAGGTCAGGAAGATCGTGGAGGAGTCGACGGCCAGTCGTCTCAGCGCTGCCGATGTTCAGAGGATCGTGAATGCGTCGGTGGGACAGCAGCTCACCGCCGCCGATGTGCAGAAGATATTGAGCGAATCGGCGGCCAGCCATGTTACCGCGGCCGACGTTCAGAAGATCGTCGACGCTTCCAGGGGAGGGCAGCTGACCGCTGCGGACGTGCAGAAGGCGGTCGAGGACTCCGCAGGGGGCCAGCTGACTGCGGCCGACGTTCAGAGGATCGTGGACGCCTCCGCCAGCGCACAGCTAAGCGTCAGAGACGTCCGGAAGATGGCCCATGAGGCTGTCGAGGCAGCGCAGAAGGCAGCCGAACCCGCGAATACGGCCCAGGAGGCTGCCCAGAGTGCATCCGAGGCCCTGTCGGCTCCGGCGGCTCCCGCTCCGAGCACCCAGGTGGTGCTCGAAGCATCGGCACCAGCAGCAGGGTCGTCGCAGCAGTCGTCGTCCAGTGGCGGGATGGTGGCGCGGGCGGCGGCCGGCGGTGGACCCATCGGCAGGCCGGCCCCGGTCACCCCGCCTACGGCGACGACGTTCAGGGACTACGAGCGGTCGAGGTTTGCCTCGACGGCGGAGGACAGCGTGTCGACCTTCAGCCTGGATACGGACCGGACGTCGTTCCAGCTCGCACTGAACTGGGCGCGGGCGGGCTATGAGGTCGACCCGGACTCGGTGCGGGCGGAGGAGTGGATCAACGCGTTCGACTACGGCTACCCGCCGCCGCCCCAACAGGACAGCTTCGCCATCACCACGGAGGTGTTCACGCACCCGCTGGACGGGCGAATGCACCTTGTCCGGCTGGGCTTCCAGGCGCCGGATCTGCAGGACGACACGCCGCTGAACGTGACGCTGGTGCTGGACGCGTCCGGCTCGATGGCGGACGGGAACCGGGTGGACATAGCCCGCGAGGCCGCCGAGAGCATCAGGCGAAGCCTCGGGAGCCGCGACCGGATTGGCGTGGTGCACTTCACGACGGACGTGCTCGACGAGCTTACCGTCCATCACGCCGGCCCGGACGACCGCGCGGTCCGCAGGTCCATAGGCCGCCTCGCCCCACATGGCAGTACGAACGTGCAGGCAGGTCTCGACCTGGGGGTGAAGCTGGCCGACCGCGTGCGCCGCGAGCGACCGGACGCGCACAACTACATCATCCTGATGTCAGACGGCGTGGCGAACGTGGACGCGACGGACCCGTTCGCGATCCTCGAGTCGGCGTATGACGCGGACAGCGGCAACCCGCTTCGGCTGATCACGATCGGCGTGGGGATCAGCAACTACAACGACTACCTGCTGGAGCAGCTTGCCCAGCACGGGAACGGCTGGTACCGGTACCTGAGCAACATCCAGCAGGCACGGGCGACGTTCAGCCGCGAGAGCTGGCTGGCCCTGTCGGTGCCGTTCGCGGACCAGACACGGGCACAGGTGACGTGGAACGACGAGGTGGTCGAGTCCTGGCGAATGATCGGATACGAGAACCGGGTGACGTCGGACGAGTCGTTCTTCGAGGACCGGAAGGAGTTCGCCGAGATACCCGTGGGGACGGCTACGACGGTGTTCTACGAGGTGCTGGTCCACGACGAGGTGCGGGAAGGCTCGTCCGAGCCTGTCGAGCTTGGAGACGTGCAGCTGAGGTGGGTTACGCCGGTCACCGGGCTTTCGAACCACCAGGCTGCTTCGATGGTGTCCCGCCTGGAGGGCGGTGAGTGGAGCATGGGCGACCCGCTGCTGGAGTTCGGCGCGGTGGTAGCGCTGGCGTCAGACCGGTACAGCAGCCTTCCGTACGTGGACGGGGAGGGAACAGGCAGTGTTCGGAGCGACCTGTGGGCGCTGTTCGACCGGCTGCAGCAGCTTGGGCAGCACCTGGGCCACCTGGACTCCTACCAGGACGTGGCGTTCCTGATGGAGCACATGACGGCTGACATGCCCCAGCACATCGTCACGAAGTCGGGCTACAGCCGCTAGGCATGGGAGGTGACGGCCGGTGAGCGCGGGGCAACCCGCCTGGCTCACCGGCCGTCAACATTGCGTGTGAAGGCGGTCGGCGGTGGACTCCATTCTGGGGCCACCGCCGACCTGCGTTTGCGGGAGCGTCAGGGCTTCGATGGACTGAGGATGCGGCCAGCCAGGTTACCCGTGGGTTCGCCGTGCTCCAGGGCCGTTTGGCCGTTCACGAGGACCAGGTCGACTCCTTCGCTG
This sequence comes from Dehalococcoidia bacterium, assembly GCA_965204975.1. Taxonomy (GTDB): domain Bacteria; phylum Chloroflexota; class Dehalococcoidia; order Lucifugimonadales; family CAJWER01. The sequence continues at coordinate 889,509 of OZ242024.1, read as the reverse complement.
TAACGGTGCGGCGTGCGCAGGCTGGACCGGGGAGCCAGGGCTTCCAGGTCGAGCACGACGATGTCCGCCTTCGCGCCCTCGCGGATAGCGCCCCTGTCGGGCCATCCCAGTATCTCGGCGGGCAGGCCGGTGCACGATCGTATGGCGTGTGGGAGCGAGATGGTGCCGCGCTGCATGGCGTATGTGCGCAGCTTCGTCGCATACGTGGAGTAGGCACGGATTGCCTGTGGCGCGCCAAGCTGACCGCCGCCAGCGCCGAAATAGGGGAAATCGCCGTCGCTGCCGGTCGCGACGAAGTCCTTTGCCATGGCGTACTCCACGTCGTCGTCCGAGTGCAGGATGGCTATGGCCCGCACGCCTTCCAGGCCGAGGGTGATGGCTGCGTCTACTTCGCCCTGGCCCATCTGCTGGGCGGCATCCTCCAGAGGCGCCAGCTCCAGCCCAGGCCGTGACGAGCCGAATACGAGCAGGTTGTCGGCACCGCCCTGGGCGTCGAGATGGGCCTCTATCTCCGAGGCAATTCGACTGCGCTCGGTGGGATCATGCATCCGCGCGACGAATCGGGCCCGCGCCGAGGGGTTGCCCGGGCCCTGGTGCATTCCGTACCAGGAGACTGCGCCGAACAGCGCTCTGCCGTCCAACGGCATGGCGTGAGCCAGCGCCTCCGAGACTGAGTCGAGCAGCAGCTCAGGCCTCTCGCGCCAGAATGCGCTCTCGCCGGCTTCGAGCGCCACGCCGGCCAGTGCGGCGCGCAGGGCCAGCAGCGCGTCGACGGGCAGCGACCCGAGCGCGCCGCGCATCTCTCGCTCCGTATCCTCCACGACGCCGGGCGAGCCGCTCCACGTCTCGGGCGGGATGAGGGGGACGGGGCCGCCCTCGACGAAGGGGTACTGGTCGGCATACACCCTGACGCCGCGTTTCCTGGCCCTCTCGATCACGTCCGTCGCCTGCCTGAGCTTGCCCCAGTTCCTGCGGTAAACGGCCTTGAAGTGGGTCACGACCGTCGTCGCGCCCGACCGCTCGCCGATGGCTATGGCCTCCTCCACGGCCTCGACCAACAGGTCCGCCTCGTCCCGGACGTGGGTGTGGTAGATGCCGCCGAAGCGCGCTGACTCCCGTACTAGCTCTACGATGCCGCCGGTGTCGAAGTGCTCGTCCGGCGCGAATATGAGACCGGACGAGATGCCGACGGCCCCGCTGTTCTTGGCCTCGCGGATACGGCCCTTCATCGCCTCCATCTCGCCGGGTGTGGGCTCGCGGTCGGTCAGCCCCATCACCTGGCGGCGGACCTGGCCCAGGCCGACCATTAGTGCCGCGTTAGTCCCGATGCCCTGGGCGGCCAGCTTCGACGACAGGTCGTCCATGGAGCTGTGAATGGGCCACGCGCCGTAGCCGTCCGCGCCGCCGAGGACCGTGGTCACGCCCTGCTTCAGGTGGTGGACGCTGGGCGCAAGCTCGGGATGGGGGAGGCCCCGCTCGGCGTGGGTGTGCATGTCGATGAAGCCGGGCGCGACGTACCTGCCCGAAGCATCGACCGTGCGCCGGGCCGAGCGGTGCTCCAGGTCACCGACGGCGACTACGGTGTCGCCGACGATGCCCACGTCGGCCTCGGCGGGCTCCGCGCCTGTGCCGTCGATCACCCGGCCGCCGACTACGGCTATGTCGAAGTCCATGACGGGTCCATCACGGAGGGAGTTTATCCCAAATCGCGGTATGGCGGCTGTTCCAGAGATAGGGGATGGCAGTTGCGTTAGCGAGAACTGGTGTGCTATTCTTCCTGAACCAAGGCTTGTGACATTGCCCTAGCTGGGATCGCGATTTGATTCCACCCTGGCGACTAAGTAGTATTGACGGAAGAGTGATCCAATGAGAGGATTTGTGCCCACACCCAATAAGATTGTCGACCACATGGTTGACCTTTTGTTCAAGGGAAGGGATGTGGGGCCCGGGGAACGCATTCTCGATCCCGGATGCGGAACGGGCGCCTTTATGGAAGGGGTAGTGCGATGGTCCGTGGCTACCCGGGCCCAGCTACCGCAATTGACGGGCATAGAGCTCAACAGACAACTCGCTCTTGAAGCTGCATACCATTTCCGGGGTCAATCCAACGTCAGCGTCATGGAGGCTGACTTCCTGGGAACTGCACTTCCGACTAAGTATGACTATGTGATAGGAAATCCTCCTTACGTTTCGATACTGCGCTTGGACCAGGAAGAGAAGGCCCGGTACAGGAATTCTTATCGCACGGCGACCGGTCGCTTCGACCTATACATGCTGTTCTTCGAGCGGGCTTTAGATGTTCTCAGACCGGGTGGCAGGCTCGTATTCGTGACGCCAGAGAAGTTCACCTACGTCGACTCTGCGTCGTCCCTGAGGACGATAATCAGCAACCACGACGTCCGCAGGCTCGAGTATCTACCAGAAAACACCTTTGGAGACTTGGTTACATATCCGCTTGTTACGGTGGTTGAGAAGGGCAGCGGAGGTACAGAGACACGCGTAGTGGGCAGGGATGGTGCTGAGAGATTAGTACAACTTCCTCGCGAGGGCGCGAGCTGGGCTCCCCTAGTAAACGGCGCTGCATCCCATCCTGAGCGGGTAGGGGAGACAGACGTTCTCTCCGCTGTCTGTGACCGCATTAGCTGCGGAGTGGCGACCGGTGCCGATGGAGTCTTCGTGTTCGAGCGAAGCAATCTGCCAGACGACCTCCACCAGTTCGCATGGCCGGCGGTCGCTGGAAGGGACTTAGACTTAGCGAAAGACCTGATTGAGATTCAGTCAGTCATGCTCGTTCCATACGATGCAGTTGGGTCGCTTGTCCCGCTGGGGGACTTGGGTCCATTTGGGCAGTACCTCATGGAGCCTCGCGTTTCCGCGAGGCTCCATGAGCGTACGTGTGTGAGCCGAAAGCCCTGGTATGCCTTCCACGAGACCCCATATATGTCCCAGATTCTGAGGCCCAAGATCCTGTGCAAGGACATCGCACGACAGCCGGCCTTTTGGCTGGATAGGTCAGGATCAACGTTGCCTCGCCACTCCACCTATTACATCGTACCAAGGGACGAGTCGATTCTTGAGCCACTCTGCGAGTACCTCAACGGAAGACAGGCGCATGATTGGCTGATGGAGAATTGCCAAAGAGCCGCCAACGGATTCATACGAATGCAGAGTAACGTGCTCAAGCGCCTCCCGATACCACTCGAACTAGTCGGCGACGCATGGCCTCAGCCTCGCCCTGCTCTAGAAGAACCCCACCCTGACGCAGGTCCTCACATCCTGGAAATGGTTGCGTGAACACGCCGTTCGATGACGTTATCCAGCGCATGGTCGAACGTGGTTATCACAACCATCGAAAGCCTGAGCACTCCGATATTGTAAGTAGAGGGATATGGGCTGACCTGCTTTCAAGTTGCGAGGAAATCGCGGAGGACCATGACAAAGGAAAGATTCAACCGTGGCTGGATCAACCCGCGCCCGATCTTCAAGGGCGTAAGGCCGACCTGCTCGTTTGCGAGGTTGGAGAAGCGACGGGAGTGCCCGATCTGAGCCGCGTCCGCATCTGCTTGGAGAACAAATCGGTAATCACCGCCCATCGTAACAAGGGAGAGCGGTTTCGAGATCTGGAGAACTTCAGGTCCGAAGTGCAACAGCGTAGGCGGGAGGCGATTGTACTTGGCACTGTACTCATCGGCACAGCAGCGCGATACCTAAACGTCGCAGATCAAGTCAAGAAGCAGTATAGGAACCGCCGGGACGAGTTCGGACAGACCGTCCTACCCCGCCTTTCGTCTGGAGATCAATCCCTGTGGGACGACTTCCCATTCGCGATTAGCGAGAACCGGCCCAACGATGCCGAGAAGACACTCGAACACTTTCGGGGACTACCGACTCGAACTCCCAATCTAACGCACCAAGAAGGGTTCGACTACTTGCTGTTCGTTCCCGCGCACGTCGACAACGTGAACCCACCTCAAGTAGACAGGGACAACAGTCTTGGACTTGACGTCGACGAAGAGTACGTGAATCTCCTGGATATTGTGAGGCGCGGCTACGTCGCGCGATGGCACATATAGTCCACCTCACGACAATTGGAGCCAGTGGAGGTTGCCGAGCCGCCTAAGGTGCGGTCAGCCCCACCGCAGTGATCGTGTCGCCCACGATCCCCACGTCGACCTCGGCGGGCTCCGCGCCTGTGCCGTCGATCACCCGGCCGCCGACTATGGCTATGTCGAAGTCCGACGCTATACTGACACCGTCGGCGCGTAAGCCTTGCCCATCAGGGTGCGTCACCAGCGGCTAATGACGACCTTGCGGTCTGTGTAGAAGTCGACCACCTCCCGGCTCTGGGGGTGGAGCGTGCCAAAGAAGGACTGCTTCATCCCTGCGAACGGAAAGAAGGCCATCGGCGCCGCCACTCCGATGTTGATTCCGATGTTGCCAGCGTTGACCTGATACCGGAATTGCCTTGCGGCGCCTCCGCTGGTGGTGAACAGGCTGGCTGCGTTTCCGAAGGGCAGGTCGTTGATATGTCCGATGGCCTGGTCGAGGGTGTCCGCGGGCATTATGGAGGCGACCGGCCCGAATATCTCCTCTCGCGCGATGGACATCGAGGGTTGGACCTCGTCGAACACGCATGGCCCGACGAAGTACCCGGTCAGCTCCTCTTCTTGCCGGGCGTGGCGGCGGTCCACAAGGAGCTTCGCGCCCTCCTCTTCACCCGTCCGTACGTAGCTCAGCACCCGGTCCATTGCCTGTCGTGAGATCACCGGCCCCATCTCGGACGATTCGTCCAGCCCGTTTCCGATTCTCAGGGCGCGCGCACCCTCAACCAACCGCTCCCTGACAGGCCCGTGCGCTTCGCCTATGGGCACGACCACCGAGCCGGCCAGGCACCGCTGACCGGCGGACCCGAAGATCGAGCTCATCAAGCCATCGATCGTCGCGTCCATGTCGGCATCCGGCATGACCACGAGGAAGTTCTTCGCCCCGCCGCCGCACTGGACGCGCTTGCCCTCGGAGGACGCTTTGGCATAGACATGCCTGGCCACGGGAGTAGACCCGACGAAGGACACCCCCCGTACGTCGGGATGCTCAATCAGGGCATCGACCGCCTCCTTTGCGCCATGTACGAGGTTCACCACACCGTCCGGTATGCCCGCTTCGAGGGCCAGCTCCACGAACCGGGTCTGGGACCGCGGCACTTGCTCGGATGGCTTGATGATCACCGTGTTGCCCGTGGCGACCGCATAGGGAATGAACCACGTCGGTACCATCAGGGGGAAGTTGAACGGGCCGATGACTGCGAAGACTCCAAGGGGCTGGCGTACCGCCTCGGCGTCGATGCCCCGGGCGATGTCCTCCAGCCCGTAGCCCATCATCAGCGACGGGATTCCCGCGGCCACCTCGACGTTCTCGATGGCACGCAGTACCTCACCTCGTGCGTCGTCAATAGTCTTGCCATGCTCTTCGGTGATTGTGGCGGCGAGCTCTTCGGCGTGCTCTTCCATCAGCGCCTTGAGGCGGAACAGGTACCGGGCCCGCTCGACCGGCGGCACCTCGCGCCATTTCGTGAACGCGGCGCAGGCCGCCTGTACGGCTTTGTGGACGTCGTTCGGCCCGGACACGGCGACCTCGTGAGTCGTGTCCGTCGTGGCGGGGTTCTCCACTGCCAGCCACCGGTCCGTTGCGGGCGGCCCCCACCGGCCTCCAATGAGATTGAGGAGTCTACTGCGGTCACTCATCGAATCCCTCGCATTAGCAGCACTAATTGTCGCAAGAGTATACGCGGATGGTAGCTGACCTGCCATACGGTTGGGCTGCTTCAGGGGCAGCTACCTCGAAGTCCAACGCTGGCCGGGGGCGTGATGGTGGGGCTGGGTTGCGCCAAGCCAGGGCCGGTAGACCCTGCCGGCCTTGATCGTGCGTACGTGGGCTAGGCGCTTCGAGGCCTCGACCGACGACGGCGCCTCCCACCGGGTCTGGCCCAGCGACGTGGCCGTGGATAGGCGGTCCCTGAGCGTGAATCGCCCCTCCTCCAGCCGTAGAATCGTCACGTCGCCGTGAGCGCCGGGCTTCAGCGTACCCAGCTTGCCCTCCCGCCTGATGGTCCGGGCTGGGGCGTCGGTACACCCGCTAATCACGTCGTCGAGCGACATGCCCAGGTGCATGAACTTGGTCATGGTCGTGACCAGGTCGTACACAGGGCCCTCGATATTGTCGATGTGCAGGTCGCTGCTGATCGTCCCCGGCATGACGCCCTCTGAGAGCGCCTTCTCCGCGGCCCGGAACGAAAACCCGCCGGCCCCGTGGCCCACGTCGATCACGACGCCCCTTGCCTGGGCCTCCTTCATCCCCTCGATCACCTCCCCGGAGCCATCGAGAACCCCGTCGGCGAACCCGTGGAAGGAGTGGGTGACGGCGTCCCCGGGCCGGAGCATCCGCATCAGGTCGGGCAGGGGGGTTGCGCTGTTGCCGATGTGGATCATCACGAAGCCGCCGATGGCCTCGGCCGCTTCGATTGCGCGCTTCAGGCTCTCCATGTCGTTGTCGGCAGCCTGCACCCGGCCAAGACGCGCCTTGATGCCCACTACCACGTCGCTGTTGAGGTTGCCCGCCTCGACCGCCTGGCCGACGTCGGCGATGCTCAGGTCGTGCAGCTCGGCGTTGTCGTGGAAGACCATGCCAGACGCCGAGATGTTCAGCAAGGCGTAGAGCCTCGTGTCGGCGCGGTCCATTATGTGGCTTCGGAAGGCGGGGAACGTCCACGCCCCGGCCGAGCCCGCGTCCACCGCGGTCGTGACGCCGCGGCTGATATTGCCCGCATCGGGCTCTATGCCGTAGGTCGAGCCTCCCCAGAATGCGTGTACGTGCAGGTCCATCAGCCCGGGCGAGACGATCAGCCCTGTCGCGTCGATGGTCTCGGAGGCGGGGCCGTCTATGGAGGTCTCGACGGCGGCCACGAGCCCGTCCCTAAGGGCAACGTCGCGCACCGCGTGCAGGTCTTGCGACGGGTCGACTACGGTCCCGCCCTTGATTAGCAGGTCGTACAAGGTCTTTCTCCGCTATGGTTTGGCCAGGCGCATACTGCAATACTGGCGGACGGAGTATAACCTGTTCGCGTAGACCGATGGGACAAGAGGTGACGAATGATCTCACATGACTACTCGTTGAAGGGCAGGGTGTGCCTGGTGACCGGGGGTTCCCGCACGCTCGGGGCATCCATCGCGCGGACGCTGGCCGCGCGCGGCGCTGACGTAGCCGTCAACTACAACCGGTCGGCCCAGGCTGCGGCAGACCTGTGCGAAGAGCTGCGGGCGCTTGGCTCCCGTGCTGAGCCGTTTCACGCCGACGTGGGCGATCCGGAGCAGGCGTCACGCATGGTTGCCGATGTGTGGGAGCGGTTCGGCCGGATCGACGTGCTGGTCAACAATGCCGGGCCCTACGTCGACGCCCCGTACCTGGAGCTGGACGTGGCCGACTTCGACCACATCATGGAGGCGAACGTGCGCGCCACATACGTGGTGACGAGGGAGGCGGGCGCTCGCATGAAGGCGGGCGGCGGCGGGTCCGTGGTGAACATAGCCGCTTCCGGCGCTTTCGGGAACGTACACAGCGTGTACGGACTGGCGAAGGCGGGCGTCGTGCACCTGACCCGGCAGTTTGCTTTGGAGCTTGCGCCGGAGGTCCGCGTGAACTGCCTTGCGCCGGGCCTGATCGCAGACAACGAGGGCATGGACCCCGCGAAGGCCGCCGAGGTCGTGGAGAGAGCCCCGCTGGGCAGTCTAGTATCCAGGGCCGAGATCGCCGAGGCCCTCTACCTGCTGTGCGGCCCAGCCTTCGGGAGCGTCACAGGCCAGACTATCATCATGGACGGCGGCCACTCGATGACTTGACTCCAGTGCGACGTGGCATGGAGACTATATTTTGCGTTGTGGTTAGCTGAATTCACATAGGGATGGCCCGATCCCTTCGCTCAAGGGCAGGCGCTTAGCTTGGAAGTGGCAACTTCCATCACCTGGGGACACCCGCTAACCGACCCCGCGGAATGAGCTGGACCTCTAGTGGAGGGGCCCTGCCCCCTCTTGGGCCGCCACGGTGGCCTTGCCGGTACGCCACCTGGCGAAGGCGAGCCTGTTCCTGATGCCGCTGTAGGCCAGCGCGGCCATGAATACGGCGGCCGAGAACAGGACGACGGACGGCCCGGAGGAGATGTCGAGGTACCAGCTTGCGTACAGGCCGCCGAGGCCGCATAGAGCGCCGATGCCCGTGGACAGGAGCATCATCCGGTTGAAGTCGCCAGTGATGAGGCGTGCGGCGACGGGCGGGATAACGATGGCCGCGGCGATCATCGTCACGCCCAGGATCTGAAGCGACACCACGATGACGCCGGCGAGCGTCAGGGCGAACATGGCGTCGACCCAGGCCGTCGGCACCCCGTAGAATCCCGCGACCTCGGGCTCGAAGGTCGTGAAGAGCAGATACTTGTAGCCGACGACTATCACGACAAGTGCCGCCAGGCTGACCCCGACGACCGCGAACAGGTCGCTCTCGCTCACCGCGAGCACGTTGCCGAAGAGCGCGGCCTCGAAGCTGCGCGTGAAGCTCTTGAACCTGCTGATCAGGGCCACGCCCAGGGCGAAGCTCGACGTGGTGACGATGCCTATGGCCGCGTCGGCCCCTATGTTGCGCTTTCGTGTGGCCAGGTTGATCAGCATCGCGGACACGAACCCCCAGATGCTTGCGCCTATGAAGAAGTTGATGGACATGACGTAGCTGGCGACCGCCCCGCCGAATATGGCGTGGGACAGGCCATGGCCGACGTACGCCATGCGCCGGAGGACGATGTACACGCCGATCATGCCGCACAGCCCGCCTACCAGCGCGGCCACTATCAGCCCCCTCAGGAAGAACTCGTACTGGAACGGCGCCAGCATCCTACGAAGTCTCCCTGTGACCGTGAGCGTGTGTTCCGCCGGTGCGGCCGTTCGTCGGATTCGCTGCCCCTCGGGAGCGTGTGCGGCGGCGGCCTGTCCGTTGCTCGAAGAAGTGAGGCGACTCCGCTACGATGGTCATACCCTCGTACTCCGTTACGTGCAGGTCCGCGTCGTAGGTGAGCTTCAGGGTCTCGGGCGTGAAGACCTCGCCCGGAGGCCCCTCGGCTACTATGCCGCCGTTCAGGCAGATGACCCAGGGCAGGTGGGCGGCGACGGCGTTGATCTCGTGCGTGGTCATCACGATGGTCACGTCCTGGTGGTTCAGGTCGTGGAGCAGGTGCATGACCTCGTCCCGCGTCTTGATGTCCACGCCCCTCGTCGGCTCGTCCAGCAGCAGAAGGTTGGGGCCGCTCACCAGGGCCCTTGCCAGGAACGCGCGCTGCTGCTGGCCGCCTGACAGGTCGCGGATGTGCCGCCTGGCGAGGTGGGTGATGCCCAGCCGGTCCATGATGCCGTATGCCGTCTCCCTGTCGCCGTTACGGAACCACGGGAAGGCCCAGCTCTCCGACGTGCGCCCCATCATCACCACTTGCTCGACGGTGACCGGGAAACTCCAGTCGATAGTCTCGAGCTGGGGAACATAGCCGATGCGCGGCCTCCTGCCGTCTACGGTCTGCCCCTCGATCCGTATCTCGCCCTCGAACAGGTCCAGCGCGCCCAGCAGGGAGCGGAGCAGGGTGGTCTTGCCCGAGCCGCTGGGCCCCAGCAGCCCCACGAAGTCGCCGCGGTTGACGGTGAGGTCGACGTCTGACAGGACGGGCGCGCCGTCGTAGCCGCAGGTCACCCCCCGCATCTCCACGATGGGCTCCTGCCGCTCGTACTCGTGTGGTGTCGGGTGCAGCATTACTCTGGGTAGACCGCCCCGCTCTCGCCTTCGAATACAGGGCTCGCGTCGAAGCCGGACAGGGCCTCCGCGCTCCCGCCGAGGGCCGTAACCATGATCTCCACGTTCGTCAGCATCAATCCTATGTACGAGTGTCGAGGGTCGCCGTGTGACCCTGGCAAATCGTCGTCCCTGAGCTGGTCCACGAACCGTGCGCCGCCCTCCTTGGCGATCTGCTCCATCACGGGGCTGGGGAAGACCTCCGAGCCGAATATCGCGGGCACCCTCGTCTCCCTGACCTGGTCGATGAGCCCCGCAACGTCTCGTGCGGACGGCTCGGTGAAGTCCGACGGCTGGACTGCGCCCACGATCTCGAGCCCGTAGCGCGACCCGAAGAATGGGAACGAGTCGTGGTACGTGAGCAGCTTCCGGTTCTCGGGCGGAACGGTGTCCACCGCGTCGGAGATTCTCCGGTCGAGCTCATCGAGGCGCACCTTCAGCTTCTCGAAGTTCTCGTTGTAGTAGTCAGCGTTCTCAGAGTCCAGCTTGACCAGCTCATCGCGAATCAACTCGGCGTACTTGATTGCCAGCACTGGGCTGGTCCACAGGTGGGGATTGGGGTGCCCGCCGTCCTCCGGGAACGAGAAGTCGAACACCCACTCGTCGCGCGATATGGCCTCGTCGGCCAGTGTGAGAATGACGGCGCCTGGCTTCCTGTTGGCCTTCGCCATCTCAAGGGACGGCTCCTCGAGGAACAGCCCGTTCAGCACGATCAGGTCGGCCTCCGACATCACCTGTGCCACCGAGGGCGCGGGCTCGAACGTGTGCGAGTTTACGCCCTCCGGCACGATGCCCTGGAGGCGGACTCTCGTGCCGCCCACGTTCTCGGCGAGGCTCGTGATGGGCGATACGGTCGTGACTACCTTCAGGCCCTCGGTGTCGGTGGCCTGTGTACCGGCGTCGTCTGGGCCTCCGCACGCTGCCAGGGCCAGCGTAGCCAGGGTGACTGAGGATGAGATGATCGCCCGCATCGATGGAGACCACGGGCGCGTCAGCATCATCGGCAGCATTCGCACAGCCCGAATATCGCGAAGTGGTCGATGTCGGCCTGGAAGCCGTGGTCCTCGAGCAGCCTGGCCCCCAGGCTAGCCAATTTGGTGTCGTCCAGCATGATGACCTGGTCGCAGCGGCGGCATATGAGGTGGTGGTGCCGCTCCCGCTCCACCCACTCGTACATCGATTCGCCAACGCCCATGTCGGTCTCGGACACGAGCCGCATGTCCTTCAGCACCGCGAGGGTCCGGTATACGGTCGATGCGTCTATGTAAGGGTAGGAGGTCTTGACCCGGTCGAGTATCTGGGCCGCGGTGATGTGCTCGCCGGCGTGCCGGACCTCGGAGAGGATCATCAGGCGCTGGGGCGTGGGCCTGTGTCCGGACTCCTTGAGGGCTTGTACCGTCTCGATCTCGCAGCTCATGGACAGCTCTCGAATCTGAGTGGACAGACAATCGTAGCCAAGCAGCCGGTTGATGTCAACTGCAACTAGTTGCAACAGAACACAGGCGCACTGCGAGGCCGGACACAGTACACAAAGGACCGGCCGGATGACGGATGAGAAGGGAAGGCAGCGCTAGCCCTACGCAAGGGGAGGGCGGAGTGGGCGGGAGGCCGCTAGGCGCCTACGAGAACCCCATTCGCGCGGACTCCTGAGTGAGCGATGCCGTTGACCGCCGCTGTGAACAGGCCAAATTCGTGCCGCAGGCAGTCGAGCCGCTCGCTGCCCTGGGTCGTTATGTGGTAGTAGCGGCGGCTCTGGCGCGACTTGGCCTCTTCCCACTCGCCCACTACGAGTCCGCCGCGCTCCAGGCGGTGGAGCGCGGGGTAGAGGGTGCCCTCCTTGAGCCGGAAGTACCCGTTGCTCCGCCGGTCGATCTCCTTGACCAGCATGTAGCCGTACATCGACTCCTCAGACAGGAGCGATAGGATGAGGGTTTCGGTGCTCCCCTTGAGCAACTCCCTCCTGTACGATTGGAGCATACGCTCGTGATGAGTGCCCATCTCGAGTCTCCCTGTAGCGGATACTTCCGAATACGGAGCCCGGCGATTGGTCGGATTCATAAACATGGGTCTACGCCTGTCCGCTCGTGTAGAATTACAGGCGGCAAGGACCGCGCGGGTGAGGAGCGACGCTTGAACGACAACGTGGTGCGGCGGCTTCCCGGCATGAGGGACACCGCGGGAAGCGATTACGGTGCTTTGCAGGCAGCCGCGGCCGCCTTCGAGACCTTCGCGACCGGCCGCGGCTACGACATGCTGGACACGCCCCTGCTGGAGCAGACGGAGCTGTTCGTGCGCAAGTCGGGCGGCGAGCTCACCACCCAGCTCTACTCATTCGTGGACCCGGGCGGCAACCGTGTCAGCCTGCGCCCGGAGTTCACCTCGTCGGTCATCCGTCACTACGCGGAGCAGGGCCGCCCTCCTGCCGAGCCTGTAAGGTGGCAGTACCGCGGGCCTGTGTTCAGGCACGACGGCGCGTTCCGCCAGTTCACCCAGGCGGGCGCGGAGCTGATCGGCTCCTCGGGGGTGGCGTCCGACCTCGAAGTCGTGAGCCTCGCCTCGAACGGGCTCGCGGCGATGGGGATTGAGACGCACACGCTTCGAATAGGCCACCTGGGGGTCATCAACGACCTGCTGGACTCCTTCGAGCTGTCGGAGTCGGCCAAGCTCTTCGTAATCAGCAGGGTCCACGAGCTGAAGTCCGGCCGCACCGACGCGGCGGGCCTTGGGGCCGAGGCTCGCAGCCTTGGACTCGTGCGGAACGGGTCCGACGCTGACGTGACCAACGTCCTTTCAACACTGGGCGCAGATGCAGCCCGGGAGCTCATCGACGGCATGATGTCGGGCTCGACGGCCAGCTCGATGGGACGGCGCACGACCGACGAGGTCGTCGGGCGCCTGCTGCGCAAGGTGAGGACCGCCGACCGGGCCGACAGGCTGGAGGAAGCCCTGCGCGCCGCGGGTGAAGTCGCCCGCATAGAGGGAGAGCCGTCCGATGCGTTGAAGCGCGCCCGTTCGGCGGGCGTCCCATCCAAGAGGCTCGACGAGCTCAGCGAGCTGACGGACCGGCTGGCCGCCGACCTGGCGGGCATGAGATCTGTCGCGGTCGACCTGGGCGTCGCGCGAGGACTCGCGTACTACACAGGGTTCATCTTCGATGTCGAGATCGCGGGGAGCAGCGGCGTCAGCTCCCTTGGCGGAGGCGGGCGGTATGACGGTCTGGTGAAGGCGCTTGGTGGGGACGACACGCCGGCCCTCGGATTCGCGTACACGCTCGAGTCCGTCGCCGCGGCGATGGAGGGGTAGGGGAGATGCTTCGCCTTGCGGTCCCGAGCGACGGCGCCCTGCACGACCCTTCCCTCGACTTCCTGAGCGCCTGCGGCCTGGGAGTCAGGCGATCCAGTCTTCGCCGCTACACGGCGGAGGTGCCGGCCCTTCCGGGCGTCGTGGTCCACTTCCTGAGGCTGGCCGACATAGGGCTCAAGGTCGAGGATGGAAGCGCGGACATGGGGCTGATCGGGCGCGACCGCTTCCTGGAGACCCGCCGCGAGAATGGGGACACCATCGTCGTGGCGGACAACCTCGGATTCGGGCAGTCAGACCTGGTGATAGGCGTGCCGGACGGCTGGCTCGACGTATCCTCGATGGCGGACCTGGCCGAGCTGTCCATGGAGTTCAGGGAGCGCGGCAGGGACCTGAGGATAGCGACGAAGTACCCCAGGCTCGTCGAGACATTCCTGCTGTCGAGGGGCGTGTCGTTCTTTTCGCTGGTCGAGTCGAGCGGCACCCTCGAGGCTGCCCCCGTGATGGGCTACGCGGACATAATCGCCGACATTACGACCACCGGCACCACGCTGCGGGAGAACCGGCTCAAGACGATCGCCGGGGGCTCGGTTATCTCGTCCGAGGCGTGCCTGATTGCCAACGGGGCGCTCGTGGCATCGCATCCGGAGACGCTGGGCCTCGCCACCTCGCTGGTGGAGCGCATCGAGGCGCATCTCCTGGCCCGGGACTTCTACAGCGTCACGGCGAACATGCAGGGTGAGGAGTCGAAAGACATCGCACGCCGTGTGCTGCAGCACAAGGACATCTCCGGGCTCCGCGGGCCGACCATTGCCAAGGTCCACACGCGTGACGGCGAGGGCTGGTTCGCCGTCACGGTCATCGTGGAGAAGGAACGCCTCCTGAACGTCGTGGACAGGTTCAGGGCAATAGGGGGCAGCTCGGTTACCGTGTCCCAGCCGGGCTACGTGTTTCGGTCGGAGAGTGCCGCCGCAAAGCGTCTCAGGGCAGCCGCCGGCAGCTGACGTGCCGAATCTGCTAACCCACATAGGCATAGCCCGCGATGCGGCTGCTCGAATCGCCAGCCCGGTCATCTCCGACAACATGGGCTACTACCTCCTGGGATCGACCGCTCCCGACATGCGGGCTATCACCAAGCGTCCCAGGGAGGACTACCACTATGCGCAGCTCGACTTCGAGAGGGTTGGAGAGGGTGCGCGGGCCATGCTGGAGGCTCACCCGCACCTCGCCGTTCAGGACGGGAGGAAGGCTGCGTTCGTAGCCGGGTACATCTCCCACATCGTTCTCGACGAGTGCTGGATTACCGGGGTGTTCAGGCCCGCCTTCGGTGACGGGACCGGTGCCCCGGGCGCCCGCGAGCTTGTGCTCGACAGGGCCCTTCAGCTGGAGCTGGACCGCCGTACCGATGGCGTCGGGGAGTACCTGGGCCTGATGGGGGATGCCGCCATGCCCCTGGGGCTGGGCTTCGTGACAGACGAGGAAGTGACCCGGTGGCGGCTGTGGGTCGTCGAGTTCCTCGAACGCGATTTCTCGTGGGAGCGGCTCCGCTTCATGGCACGCCGCATCTCCCGGGGCGATGAGTCCCACCCCGCCCATGCCGTAGCCGACGAGTTGCTGCGCTCGACTCCCGAGAGCCTGGAGACGATGTTCGAGGTCGTCTCCCGCGATGAGCTGCAGGACTTCAGGCGGCGCTCGGTCGATACCCTGTGCGAGCACGTCGAGGGCTACCTGGCATGATGGTCGTCCACGGAGCGGCTCAGGCTGGAAGGGCGCTCCGAGACCTGCGCCTGAGCCAGCGGGACGACCTTCCGGCCGGGGTGCTGGAGACATCATCCCGGGCCCTTGGACAGCTGGTGGCGTCGGTCGACGATTTCGTACGGATTGTCCTGGCCAGGGTGCGAGACGGGGGCGACAGGGCGGTGCGCGACCTCGCTGAGAAGCTGGACGGCCGGGCCCCGGGTGAGCTGGAGGTGTCCCGCGGCGCCATCTCGGACGCTTACGAACGTGTGCCTGACGACGTGGTCGAAGCCCTGCGGCTCGCCGCGGACCGCGCCCGTGAGTTCCACCGGCGGAGCCTCCCGACGGGGTGGTTCGACGAGCAGAAGGGCTACGGCGAGGTCTTGAATCCAGTGGGCCGTGTCGGCGCCTACGTTCCCGCAGGCTCCGCGCCGCTGCCTTCGACTGCAATCATGACCATCGTGCCCGCCAGGGTTGCCGGTGTGCCCGAGGTGATAGCCGTCACCCCGCCGGGTCCCAGCGGATTGCCCGACCCTTCAGTACTGGTGGCCGCCGACATCGCGGGCGTCGACCGCATATTCGGCATCGGCGGGGCGCAGGCCATCGCCGCAATGGCATACGGAACCGAGACCGTCCCGGCTGTCGACATGCTGTGCGGGCCCGGCAACGTCTTCGTCACGGCGGCGAAGAAGATGCTGTTCGGCGATGTGGGCATAGACGGGCTGTACGGGCCGACGGAGACGCTGGTGGTGGCGGACGGGTCGGCCAACCCGACGCTATGCGCCGCCGACCTCCTGGCCCAGGCAGAGCACGACGTGATGGCGACGCCCATTCTCATCACAACGTCGGCCGACCTTGCGGAAGATGTCCGGCGCGAGCTGGAGGTGAGGGCGGCCCGGCTCGAACGTGGCGGTACGGCCATTCAGGCGGTCGAGGGACGAGGCTGCATCGCGGTCGTGGACAGCGTCGACGAGGCCATCGCCCTGGCCAACGACTTCGCGCCCGAGCACGTCTCGCTGATGGTCGAGGACGCCCGGTCGCACGTGGGCGATATACGGAGCGCCGGGGCCATATTTGCCGGCGAGCTATCCCACGAGGTGCTCGGCGACTACGTGGCGGGGCCGAGTCACGTCATGCCCACGGGGGGCACGGCGCGGTTCGGGTCCGGCCTGAACGTGCGGTCGTTCCTGAAGGTCAGCCCTGTGATCGCGCTGGACGACGAACAATCTTTGGAGCTTGGCAGGGCCGCGGCTACAATAGGACGTGCGGAGGGGCTGACGGCCCACGCCGAAGCGGCGGAAATACGAGAGGAGCTCCGACCCTGACGGAGGTACAACCAGTGAGCAGCACACAGACGAGGCCGGGCATGGAAGACCTGATTCGCGCCCACCTGCAGGACGTAAAGACATACGAGCCGGTGGACCCGCCCGAGGTGCTGGCGCAGAGGGCGGGGATCCCCGCCGACCAGGTCATCAAGCTCAACGGCAACGAGAACCCCTTCGGAAGCGCGCCGGAGGTCGTGGACGCCGTGTCGATGGCCCCCTTCCACGTCTACCCCGACCCCTTCCAGCGGGCCATGCGCGCCTCCCTCGCAGGCTATACAGGCGTTGACGAGGACCACATAGTGGCGGGGGCGGGGAGCGACGAGCTGATCGACCTGCTCTTCCGCCTGTTCATCTCGCCCGGGGACTCGATCATCGACAGCGACCCCACGTTCGGCATGTACGGCTTCTGCGCCAGGATAGCGGGCGCGGAGACCGTGATGGTGCCCCGCACGGATGACTTCGACGTGGATATCGACGCGATTGCCAGCGCGGCGCAGCAGCCCGGCGCCAAGATCATATTCGTGAGCTCGCCCAACAACCCCACTGGCAACGCGGTGTCCGAAGAGCAGGTCAGGGCGCTGCTCGACACCGGCCTCGTGGTGGTGATCGACGAGGCGTACTACGAGTTCTCGCGGCTCACCGTGGCCGGACTCGTCGCCGAGTACGACAACCTGGTTGTGCTGCGCACGATGAGCAAGTGGGCCGGCCTAGCCGGCCTTCGTGTCGGGTATGGGCTCATGAGCCCCCTGCTCGTGCAGCACATCATGGACATCAAGCCGCCCTACAACGTGAACATTGCCGCCGAGGCGGCCCTCATAACTTCGCTGGAGCACGCGGACGCCCTGCTGGAGCGCGTGCAGGTCATCGTAGACGAGCGGGACCGCATGTTCCGTCTGCTGGACGAGATCCCGGGGGTCTCGCCCTGGCCGTCCTACGGCAACTTCATACTGTGCAGCTTTGCGCCCGGCGTCGCCGGTACCGTATACGACGGACTCGCGGCGCGCGGCATCTTCGTCCGCCGCTTCAGCGCCGAGCGCCTCGCCAACACCTTCCGCATAACCGTAGGCAGCCGAGCGGAGACGGACGCCGTGATTGCCGCGATGCGGGACCTCTTGACTTCTTCCCCCTGAGGAGACCCTTGCATAACCGTCGTTCCGGCGCAGGCCGGAACCCAGGAGGGCGGGGCTCAGCTATGAAGGCAATGCCTCCCATGCGGCATTTGGGCCCTCACGGGAGGTTACGCAAAGGTCTCCTGAGGGGGAAGATTGAGCCTGTCCTGAGCTCGCCGAAGGGATGGGGGCTTTCGTCTCGGCCTAGAGCAACAGGCCCTCGACCGGAATGAGACGCATCCTCACCGGGTCTATTCCCAGCCGGAATATCTCCAGTGTCACCGCCCCAATGAGCGGCTGAGTGTCCTCGTCCCCAAACACAACGGGCACTATGTACTGTTCGCCGTTGAGTCTGACAGGGGTCTGACCTATCTCTTTCCGGGTGCGTCTGCCGTCTGCCAGAGCGAAGGTAGACGCGCTGATAGGGGCAACCCCCAGCTTTCTCAACATCGACGCCGGCAGGGTTGTATAGGTCGCCCCGGAGTCCACAAGGGCCTCGACGGCCTCATAACGTTGACCTCCAGGGTCGCCAACTTCTATCTCGACGCGGAAAGTGCCCATATCACAACCGTACCCATGTGTTCTCTACCACGTCCACCGCGTGACACTATACTATAGCTGTTCGTGATGCGTGCGAGGAGCCTGTTCGGGTACAATCGCGCCTGGTCCTATGGTTCGACTGAGGTGGCAGCTTTGGCCAGCGATAGCGACATAGCCGACGTTGTCGTAATAGGGGCGGGCGCGTCGGGCGGTGCCTTCTCGTGGCGGCTGGCCAGGGCCGGGTTCGATGTCGTCTGCCTGGAGCAGGGCGGATGGGCCGACCCCCACGACTACGCGAGCGGCCGGGACGACTGGGAGCTCTCCCGCCTCTCCTACATGAGCCCGGACCCGAACGTGCGCGGCCTCCCGCAGGACTACCCCGTCAACGACGACGACTCGCCCATCGCCCCGCTGATGCACAACGCCGTGGGCGGTAGCACCATCCACTGGAGCGCCCACTTCCCGCGCTTCCGTCCGTCGGACTTCAGGGTGAAGTCCCTCGACGGCGTCGCCGACGACTTTCCGATGACCTACGACGACCTGGAGCCGTATTTCGACGAGAACGACAGGATCAGCGGCGTCGCGGGCATGACGGGCGACCCCGGCTATCCCGACAAGTCGGAGCGCCAGACGCGGCCCATCCCCCTCGGCAAGGCGGGAGAGACCATCGCCCGGGGCTTCGACAAGCTGGGCTGGCACTGGTGGCCCTCGGACAGCGCGATCCTGACCGAGGCCTACGACGGTCGCGCGGCGTGCAACAACTGCGGCCCGTGCGACATCGGCTGCTACCGCAAGGCCAAGGCCAGCACCGACGTGACGTACTGGCCCAAGGCCATAGCAGCCGGCGCGAAGCTCAAGACGTGGTGCCGCGTCAGCGAGATCACGCTCGACGGCGAGGGCCGCGCGGACGGCGTCGCCTACTACGATGAGAGCGGCGCGCTGCAGCGCCAGCGGGGCAGGGCGGTCGTCGTCGCGTGCAACGGCGTCGGCACGCCGAGGCTGCTGCTCAACTCGGCGTCGGGGCGCTTCCCGAATGGCCTTGCGAACAGCAGCGGGCTGGTAGGCAAGAACCTCATGTTCCACCCATACGCCATGGTCACGGGCGTGTTCGACGAGCGTCTCGACGGCTACAAGGGGCCCATCGGCTGCGCGATCATGAGCCAGGAGTTCTACGAGACGGACCTGTCGCGCGGCTTCGTGCGTGGCTACACGTTCCAGATCGCGCGCAGCTCCGGTCCGGTGAACACGGCCCTGGGTGGGCTGGGCGGCCACGGCCCGATTCCCTGGGGGGCGGAGCACCACGACGTGATGAGAGAGCGGTTCGGGCACTCGCTGACCATTGCGGTGATCGGCGAGGACCTGCCCGAGCACCACAACGCAGTCACGATCGACGACGACCTCACCGACGGCCACGGGATCCCCGCGCCCAAGGTCTCGTACACGATGAGCGAGAACAGCACCAGGATGATCGACCATGGCATCAAGAAGTCCACCCTCGTGCTGGAAGCGGCCGGCGCGAAGGACGTGCTGGTGAACCCGCTGCTTCGTCCCGCCGGCTGGCACCTGATGGGCACCGCGAGGATGGGCACGGACGCGGAGACGTCGGTGGTCGACGCGGAGGGCAGGGCGCACGACGTCGACAACCTCTACGTCATAGACGGCAGCATCCTGGTCACGGGCGGTGCGGTCAACCCGACCTCGACCATACAGGCGCTGGCCCTATATGTGGCCGAGCGGTTCGTCGAAAAGGCTCGGAACCCTCTCCCTTGATGGGAGAGGGCTGGGGTGAGGGTGAAAGGCTCGGCACCCCCTCTCCCTTGACGGGAGAGGGCCGGGGTGAGGGTGAAGGGCTCGGCACCCCCTCTCCCTCGACGGGAGAGGGCTGGGGTGAGGGTGAATGGCTCGGAGCCCCCTCTCCCTTGACGGGAGAGGGCTGGGGTGAGGGTGAAAGGCTCGGGACCCCCTCTCCCTTGACGGGAGAGGGCTGGGGTGAGGGTGAAAGGACAGGCGCATGACTGAAGGCGAAACCAAAACGTCGTTCTCCGGGGAACAGACAGAGCTGGCGTCCGAGGTACTGGACCAGCTAATACCGGCCCGAGGGGGCTTCCCCGGAGCGGGCGAGCTAGGCGTTGCCCGTCATCTCGACGACGTCGCGGCATCGAAATCGGATCTTGGCAGGCTCTTCCAGGACGGCCTGGCGGTTATCGAGTCGACGAGCCGCGAGGCGCACTCCACGGCCTTCGCCGGCCTTACGGACGACCGGAAGATCGAGGTGCTCAGGACGGTCGAAGCAGAGAGTCCCGAATTCTTCTTCAAGCTGGTCAGGCACACCTATGCGGGCTACTATTCGAACAGCAGGATCATCGAGGCGATGGGCCTCGAGGCACGTCCGCCCCAGCCGCTGGGCTTCGAGCTGGACCCATTCGACCCGAGCACCGTGGAGAAGGTCAGGGAGCGCGGCAAGGTCTGGCGAGACGCCTAGCTCTTACCCCTTCTCCCCTTGCGGGAGAAGGCTGGGATGAGGGGGAAGCTGCTGGCGAGTGAGGCTCGCTGACCACCCCATCAACTTCGGACACTCGTATCTGCGAGAGGTGAAATTGGACAACAGGACGGCGAAGCTGACACGCGAGACGGGAGAGACCAAGGTCTCCGTCGCGGTGAACATCGATGGCGAGGGCAAGTACGACGTTGCCACCGGGAACGGGATGCTGGACCACATGCTGGCCCAGCTTTCGAGGCACGGGCTCATCGACCTGGAGGTGTCGGCCACCGGCGACATCGAGGTCGGGTGGCACCACCTTGTGGAGGACACGGCCATAGTGCTGGGCCGCGCGCTCAACGAGGCCGTGGGAGACGGGCAGGGGATCGTGCGGATGGGCCATGCCTACGTCCCCCTGGACGAGGCGCTGGCGTTCGTCGCAGTCGACTTCAGCGGGCGCGGATATGCGGTCGTCGACACCCAGCTGACCGAGACCGACCTGGGCAATCTCTCGCCCCAGCTCGTCCACCACTTCCTGGAGACGCTGGCGCTGGAGGGCAGATTCAACCTCCACGTCCGGGTGCTGGCCGGCATGAGCAACCACCACAAGGCCGAGGCGACATTCAAGGCCCTGGCGCGGGCCGCAAGAACGGCGCTCTCCATCGACCCGCGCCGCACCGACATCCCAAGCACCAAGGGCACCATTGGGTAGCGTGGGTGTTTGTAGGGGCGGGTTTCAAACCCGCCCTCTCTAGGCCGCGAAGGAGGACAGACGATGCCGGACATCAAGATAGCCCAGGTGGGGTGCGGCGGCATGGGGCTCCGCCACCTCTACGGACAGGCCGAGTCCCAGCGCGCGTACGACACCTTCGACTACGTTGCCGTCTGCGACGTCAGCGAGTCCGCCGCGAGCCACGTAGCCGCCGAGGCCGAGCGGCTGCTCGGCAAGCGGCCCAACGTCTACACCAGCTTCGCCGACCTCCTCGCAGGCGAGCCGGGCCTCGACGCCGTGGACATCGTGACAGCGGCGGGTCAGCACCACACCATAGCCGTGCAGGCGGCCGAGGCGGGCGTACATGTCGCCACCGAGAAGCCGATGGGCATCACGGTCAGGGCGTGCATGAGGATGATGGAGGCCGCGGACAAGGGCGGCATCGTACTGTCGGTCTCGGAGAACTACCGCCGGGACCCGCTGAACCGGCTCAACAAGGCCATACTCGACGCCCAGGTGCTGGGAAGGCAGCGGCTCTTCCTGGACATGGCCGCGCGCGGCACGCGCCTGATGCCCCACGGCACCGCGTGGCGCCACATCAAGACCGCGGGCGGGTACATGCTCGACTACGCAGTGCACAATGCCGACCTGCTGCTCTACTTCATGGGGCCGGTGGAGCGCGTATACGCCGAGACCCACCTGTGGGAGGAAACGAGGCTCGTCACCGACCCCGAGGCCACGCAGATGAGGCACTTCTATGCCCACCGGGAGCTCACGGAGGCGGAGAGGGCGGGGGCCGTCGAGTGCACCTCGGAGGACATGGCTTCCGGCGTGGTCAGGTTCGAGTCCGGGGCCGTGGCGAACTTCCTCAGCACCATCGCAGCGCCTGGGGAGGGCACCGGCGCGAGCATAATCTACTGCGACGACGGCTCGATTCGCCTCGGCGGAAGCCGCTCGGGCCGCCCGTCAGCGATCACGAGGATCGACAGCGAAGACCCCATCCCCGAGGACGAGCTACTGGACCTGGTCCCGGACTTCGAGCTGGACGACATGACCGCCAGGATCTTCGGAGGCGAGCGTCGCATGTCGTCGTACGACATCGACTTCCCCGAGATCGACGCGAAGATCATCGCGCTGGAGATGGAGGACTTCGCCGAGTCCATCCGCACAGGCTGCGAGCCCGAGGTCACCGGCCAGGTCGGCCTCGACGCCGTCGCCCTCACCTTCGCCTTCCTCGAGTCGGGCGCCGTCAACGAGCCCGTCTCCTTCGCCGACGTGGCCGCCGACCGCACCAACGCCTACCAGCAGGAAATCAACGACGCCTTCGGCCTCTAGGGCAGGGCGCCGACGAAGACGACCGTCGTAGGGGCGGGTTTCAAACCCGCCCTCTTCAGGCCAACCGTGCACAAACTGTATAATCGGATGTGAGCGGGGAGTTCAATGGGCATTACCTACATAGATGGGAAGGTCAGCAACGCCGGTACGGAAGAGCAGGTCAGGTTCCTGGTCGACAGCGGGGCAGGTTACACGCTGCTTCCCGAGCGAGTGTGGAAGTCGCTCGGACTGACGCCTACCAGGGAGATGGACTTCATCCTGGCCGACGGGACTACTGTGAGCCGGGGGATCTCCGAATGCTGGATCGAGCTTCCGCAGGGCAGGGGACACACACCCGTCATCCTCGGAGAGCCGCGAGATGGGGCCCTGCTCGGGGTGGTTACGCTTGAGATCTTTGGACTGGTTCTCAACCCCTTCGAGAGAAGTCTCCAGCCAATGCGAGCCCGCCTCAGCTAGGGCCTGTCCGCCACGGCGTCGGACTGAGTGGTTGGAGGCCTGCGCACACAACCCCGGTAAACAGGGCAGGGCGCCGACGAAGACGACCGTCGTAGGAGCGGGTTTCAAACCCGCCCTCTTGGCGCTCAGGCACACCCTCCCGGCGACCCCGGCCACATCTCCAGTCTCGACATCACCTCGATCATCTGCGTCGTCCGCTCTCGCCGGACCTCCTCCGGGTCGCGGCCACTCCAGTCGAAGAATCCCCGTCCGGACTTCAGCCCCAGGTCGCCCCGCTCCACCATCTCGACCACGGGCGGGAAGGGCCCGTCGGACTTGCTGAGATGCGGCCACAGCCCTCGCGCGAGCGCGACGTGCAGGTCCAGGCCGCCCAGATCTCGCTGCTCCAGCGGCCCCGACACCATGAACCGCAGCCCGAAGCTGGTCTGCACCGCCAGGTCGATGTCCTCCGCACTGGCAACGCCCTCCGCCACCAGGTTCGTCGCCTCACGAACGAGCGCCGCCTGCAGCCGGTTCGCCACGTAGCCATTCACGTCCTTCTCGATGCGTATGGGCCGCTTGCCGCACGACCGCCAGAGCTCGATTGTCCGCTCCATCGTCTCATCGCTAGTGCGTGGCCCTCGCGAGACTTCGACCAGCGGTATGACCTGCGCCGGAAGAAAGAAGTGCGACCCAACGACACGCTCCTGGTGCGTCAGATGGCCTGTCATATCGCCCACCGACATCCCCGACGCATTGGACGCCAGGATAGCGCCGGGCGAGACCAGCGCCTCCAGCTCGGTGAACAGACGCCGCTTCAGCTCCATGTCCTCCGGCGACGCCTCGACCACGACCGAAGCCCCCTCTACGGCTTCGCCGAGGTCGGTCGTGCCGCTGATTCGTCCCGCGGTCTCGTTCGCCTCCGACCGGTCGAAGATGCCGTGCTCCACGAGGCAGTCAAGCGTGTCGCGTATCCGTGCGTCCGCCAGCTCCAGCGCCTCGTCCGACACGTCGTACATCGTCACCGAGTCCGCCCGCTGCGCCAGCACGTGGGCTATGCCGTGCCCCATCAGCCCGGCTCCCACCACCGCCGCCCTGAAGCCCCGGTCACTCAACGGACGCGGCCCTTCGCCAGACGATGCGACCCGTCCTCAGCACCCCGGCCAGCACCATCGGCGGTGTGGTCAGGATGAGCGTGTCGCCGTCCAGGTCCACGAACCTGGTCTGCTCCGTACCCACGCGGTTGGGGAAGAACGCCGCCTCGATCTTGTGGATGACCCGGTCGCCCAGGTACTCGTACTTCCCGCAGTAGGACACGTACGAGCCGGCCGCTGCGATCTTCTCCTCGTCCGTGCCCGCGAACATGTCGCCGCCCGCAAAGTTCGTCCGGCCCGCCGCCATCATCACGACCGACATGTAGCCGTCGTGCGTATACATGATGTAGCCCGTCGCGTCCTCCCCGAGCGGGTAGAGCACGTTGTCGCCGGTGCGGCCCTCGTACGACACGAGCCGCCACGCCCCAACCAACGGATTCGCTTCCATAATCACTCCTCCCTGTAGGGGCGGGTTTGAAACCCGCCCTCGCCGTGCCCTAGGGCGGCGGCGCCAACTAGGGGGTGGGTTTGCGGGCTTCGGACACTGGCCTCACCTACACAGCCAGCTGCCTCGCCAGCGCCGCCGGCTCATTGACCGGCAGGTCGCAGGTGTAGTTCCGGCACACATACGCCGTGGCCCGGCCGTCGATGCGGCCCCGGTCCTTCAGCAGCGGCAGCTCGGCCGTCTTGTGGTCGTCATCGTCGTCCTCCAGCCCCACCAGCACCCTGTTCGGCAGGTAGTGCCTGAACACCTCCCCCGCAAGCTCCCGCGAGCCGTCGCCGATGATCGCTATCTCCTTCACGGTAGCCAGGTAGAAGTCCAGTGCGCCGAGCCAGTGCCCCGCGCCCATCGGGTACTGCGACATGAGCGTCATAGTCGACCTCATCGACGTGACCGCGCGCCTCTCCAGGTCGCCGTCGCCGGTGATGACCGCCAGCCTGAGCAGCACGTCCGCGGCCATCGCGCTCCCCGACGGCGTGGCGTTGTCCTGGATGTCGCGCGGCCTCACCACCAGCTCCTCGTGGTCGATGCCCGTATCGTAGAACTGGCCCGCGGCCTCGTCCCAGAACAGGTCGACCATGTCGCGGCCCAGGTCGATCGCCTCCCGCAGCCACCGTCCCTCGAACGTCGCCTCGTGAAGCAGGAGCAGCCCGCTGACGAGGTAGGCGTAGTCCTCCAGGTATGCCTTCAGCTTCGCCTCGCCGTTCTTGTACGTGCGCAGTAGCCGGTAGCCGTCCCGCAGGCTGTCGAGCACGAACCCGGCGCACCTGGAGGCAGTCTCGACGTAGTCGCTCCGGCCCAGCACCATCCCGGCCTCCGCGAACGCCGCGAGCATCAGCCCGTTCCACGATGTGAGTACCTTGTCGTCCAGCCCAGGGCGGACGCGCTCCTCGCGGGCCTCCAGCAGCTTCGCACGGCCCCTGGCGAGCAGGGCAGTGAGGTCGTCCTCGCTCATCCTCTCCGATGCGGCGAACTCCGCGGGAGGCGACTTAACGTTGAGGATGCTCATCCCCTCGAAGTTGCCGTTGACCGTCACGTCGAAGTACCGGTTGAATACCTCGCCGTCGTCCTTCCCCAGCACCTCGATGACCGCCTCGGGCCGCCAGACGAAGAACTTGCCCTCCTCGCCCTCGCTGTCGGCGTCCTGCGCCGAGTAGAACCCGCCGGTCGCGTCGGTCATCTCCGCCAGCACGTAGTCCAGCGTCTCCTCGACGGTCCGCCTGTACAGCGCCTTCCCCGTTACCTGCCAGGCGTGGAGGTACAGGCGCGCCAGCAGGGCGTTGTCGTACAGCATCTTCTCGAAGTGCGGCACCAGCCAGAACGTGTCCACGGAGTACCGGTGGAAGCCGCCGCGAAGCTGGTCGTATATCCCGCCCATCGCCATGCGGTCCAGTGTCGTCTCCACCATCTCCAGCGGCTCCGGGTCGCCCGTCCTGAGGTGCTGCCGCAGCAGGAACTCGTACGTCATGGGCTGGGGGAACTTGGGCTGCAGGCCGAAGCCGCCGTGCTTGCCGTCGAACTGGGCCGCCAGGTGCGCGAACGCGCGGTTCATCACGTCGGTCGTGAGCGGCTCCACGCCTCGGACGCCTGCCGAAGCCTGGCGCATGTGCGCCAGAAGTTGCTCCGTCGTCTGCACTATCTGCGATTTGTTGTTCCTGTACGCGGACGCGATTGCCTCGAGCACCCTGGGAAACGCCGGCAGGCCGCCCCGGTCCTCGGGCGGGAAGTACGTGCCGCCGTAGAATGGCTTGCCGTCCGGCGTCATGAACACCGTCATCGGCCAGCCGCCCTGGCCCGTCATCGCCTGGACCGCGCCCATGTAGATCGAGTCCACGTCCGGCCGCTCCTCCCGGTCGACCTTGATGCTCACGAAGTTCGCGTTCATGATCGCGGCGATGTCGTCGTTCTCGAAGGACTCGCGCTCCATGACGTGGCACCAGTGGCACGCCGAGTACCCGACGCTCAGCAGCACGGGCCTGTCCTCGGCCTTCGCGCGCTGGAACGCCTCGTCGCTCCACGGGTACCAGTCCACGGGGTTGTGGGCGTGCTGGAGCAGGTAGGGGCTCGTCTCCTTGGCCAGCCGGTTCGTCATGCCATCATCCTCTCCGCGAACTCCCCCCAGTCCAGCTCCATCGTCGTGACCTCCATCGTCCTCATGTCAGCCACGCGAATGGCGTGATTGTTGGTGTCGGCTACGAACACCAGGCCGTCCGCAGCACTCACGCCGCAGGGCTCGTGGAACTCGGCAATGACGGCCGGGCCGTCCCTGTGGCCCGCCTCGCCGCTCCCCAGGAGCCGCCTCGACTCGCGCTGCAGGGGATCGATCGTCTTCACCTTGTTGTTGTAGGTGTCCGCTATGTAGAGCGCGCCGTCCTGGAACTCGATGCCCTGGACATGCTGCAGCCTCACGTCGTCGCCGAACCCGTCCCGGTCGCCGAAGGTGAACAGGTCCTCGCCGGCTATGGTGCCGACGCCCCCGGCGGGGTCGAAGTCCGACGTCCTGACCGCGCTCGTCTCGCTGTCCGCGAAGTAGAGCCTCACCCCGTCGCTCGTCACGCCGTTCGGCTGGGCAAGCTGCGCTGATCCATGCTGCCCGTCGACGATGCCCTCGCGACCGCTGCCTGAGTGGGGCTGGACGCTGCCCGAATCGAGGTCCATGCGCCACAACTGGTGGAACCCGGCCATGGCGATGTACAGAGTTCCGTCGTGAAGCTCAAGGTCCCACGGTGAGTTCAGGTCCGTCTCCGGGCCGTCCCCGCCGCGATGGAAGAGCATGGCCTGTCGGCCCGTGCCAGCTATGGTTTTTGCGTTGTGGTTAGCTAAATCCACCATACGAATGGCGTGATTCTTCGCGTCCGCGACGTAGAGCGTGTCGCCGTCGAGCGCCATGCCCTGCGGATCGTCGAATCGCGCCTCCTCGAACGTGCCGTCGATGAGCCCGGCGTCCGGCTCGCCAACTATCGCAGTCACCCGTCCGCCCAGCGTGGCGACGACGATCCTGTTGTGGTTCGAATCGGCGATGAAGAGCCGGTCGCTGTCGGCATCCGCCAGCACCTTGCCGGGGAACGAAAGCGGCCGCGCGGACTCCTTCTCGCGCTCGGTGACGAAATGGATGGCGCGCCGGTCGATCCCACCCTCCGCGTCGAACTCGGCGATCATCTCGCCGATGAGCCGGTCGAACGTCTCGTACCGGATCTCGCCCTCGTGCTTGCCTATGACCTTGCCGCCAGGGTCCACGAACATCAGCGTCGGCCACGCCCGCACCGCGTACTGCCGCCACACCTCGAAGCCGGCGTCGTTGACCACCGGATGCTCGATCTCGTACCTGAGGATAGCTTGCCGGACGTTCTGCGTGGCCTTCTCGGCGTCGAACTTGGCAGAGTGCACGCCCACCACCGCCAGCTCGCTGCTGTACTTCTCTTCCAGTTTCCGCAACTGCGGAAATACGTGCATGCAGTTGACTCAGCAGTAGGTCCAGAAGTCCAGGATCACCAGCTTCCCGCGCAGCTCGGCCAGCGTAACCGGCCGCTCGCTATTGAGCCAGTCGAGCCCAGCCGGAAACTCCGGCGCATTCACCTTCCCAGCGTACGACCTCGTACCCACCATCAGACCTCCTAGCCTACCCTCGCTGACTACACTACACGAAGTCCACCACTTCCGTCATTCCCGCGACGGCGGGAATCCATCCCCGCAGGGCAGGCCACGAGTACCGGAGCAGTCTGTCAGGCAATCCTGGGTCCTCATGTGTGTTAGGTTTGTTCACGTGGCGGGCTGGGAGGACTAGACATGAGGTATCCGGCGCTGATAGAGGGTGGGGGAGACGACTACGGCGTGACGTTCCCCGACCTGCCCGGCTGCGTCGCTATGGGGCATACGCTCGACGAGGCCATCCGTAATGCAGAGGAGGCCCTGCACGACTGGATCGACAGCATGGAAGAGCTTGGACACCCCATTCCTCCTCCGAGTGAGCCCCTGCCTCGGGAAGACCGTTCGTCCTGAGCAGCGTTACGCCCGCATGCGGGCCGTGCCAGGATGGTCAGTAACCGCCGCGCAGCTATTGGAAGGTACGTTCGGCCTGAGCCTGTCGAAGGCCAGTGCTCACCAGCACAACCATGATGTGGGGCGCAGCCTACGTCACCCGGATCGGGTGTGGCAACGGCGCGTTGAACAGGTACCCCTTCTCGTTGAACGGCACGCTGTCCGGCTGCGTATTGCCCACCGCGTCCGTCGCCCGCGTCATCACGACGTGCTCGCCCGGCTGCGCGTCCCACATGAACTCGAACCGCGCCCACGAGTACTGCACCTGCGGCTCCAGCACCGTTGCTTCAGCCCAGTGCTGCCCTGAGTCCGCGGACCACTCCACCCTGGCAATCGGGCCGGACGGCGAGTGGGCGTAGCCCCGCATGATGTTGGAACCCGCGGGCAGCTCGGCAGGCCAGGGTAGGGCGAGCGCGCTCTTGATTACCTGCTCGGTAGCCACCTTGCCCGGCGCGTCGCCCTCGGGCGGGTAGGCGTCCCCTATGAGCACGTAGGACGTCGTGTTGTTGCGCGTCCAGAGCTGCTCCGAGGTTACGACTATGCGGCTCAGCCACTTGATGCTCGAGCTGCCGACCCATCCGGGAGCCAGCGCCCGCAGCGGGTAGCCGTGGTCCCTCGGCAGGTCCTCGCCGTTCAATCCGTAGGCAAGGAGCGTGTCCGGGTGCATCGCCTTCGAAATCGACATGACCCGCCGGAAGCCTTCCTCCGGCGACTCCGTGTCCAGGCCGATCAGCAGCACCCCGACCGCATCACCGGACACGCCTGCAAGCTCCAGCACGTCCCTGAGCGGCACGCCCGTCCACTCGCCGTTGCTGATGGCCCCCGTCTTCCACTGGTCGCCCTTCGCCGCCCGGCCGTTCACCAGGTCGAACATGGCCCGGTGATTGCCGCCGCACTCCAGGTACGAAACGAGGGTGCGGCTCGGCATCTTCCGTATCTCCTCGTAGGACAGCTCCAGCGGGCGAGTCGCCGAATCTCCCTCTACTGAGAGCCGCCACTCGGAAGCGTCCACGTCGACGCTGCTGGAGTTGTTTCGGACGAAAAACAGGCGATTCGGCGTGGTCACGCCCTGCATGTTCTCCAGGCGCGTCTCCAGGTTCTTGCCGCTGTGCTCGATGAAGGGCGCGGGGTCCTTGAACCAGCGGGATGCTTCCGTAGTCGCTGCAAGGCCGCCCGCCTGGGATTCCGCAGGCGTCCCTTCCCCGGGCCCAGCAAGGTCCGTACAGGCCGCCAGCACAGCCGCCGCCCCTCCTACCGACAGGAGCTGCAGGAACCGCCGCCGGTCCATCCCCCTCTCGCGCACCAGATCCCAAAGTCTCCCGGTGTCCGCTGTTTGTGCAGTGTCCATCCGGCTCTTCCGTGTGTGGTCTTGGCGTGGATTATACTATCTGTAAGGCTGGTGGAAGGCAGTCGCGGGGGTATAGCAGCGTTGCCCGAAGCGCCCGAGCTCGAAGTCATACGAGAATTCCTCGACAGGGAGGTCGTCGGGTCTAGCGTGACCGCGTTCGAGGTCCTTCGTCCTGGCGTCCTCAGGCCCATGGCCGGAGACCCCGAGGACCTGTCGGGGCAACGTGTCGAAAGCGTTTGGCGAACGGGCAAGTTCCTGGGAATCGACTTCACCGCCGGCGCGGCCCTTGTCGTCAACCCCATGCTCACCGGCTCGTTCCAGTATTCGGAGCCATCCGACCGCGTCTACAAGAAGACCTGCTTCGTCATCTCGCTGGACACGGAGCGGCAGCTCCGTTACCTCGACGGGCGCAGGATGGGCAGGGCCTACTACGTGCGCTCCGACCAGATGGCCGACGTGCCCCAGCTCGATACTCTCGGCGTCGACGTCCTGGCGCCCGATACCTTCGAGGACTTCGCCGAGCGGATCAGGCCCTTCCGGGGCGAGATCAAGGGCGTCATCACCAGGGGCCGGGTCATTTCAGGGATAGGCAACGCCTACGTCGATGAGGTGCTGTTCGAAGCCGGGCTCTATCCGTTCAGGAAGCGCACCGCCCTCTCGGACGAGGAGCTTCGGAGAGTCTACGAAGCAGCCCGCACGGTAGTGAGTGAGGCCGTCGACGAGGTCAGGGCCCGCATGGACGGCGATATCCAGCTCAAGCCCCGCGACTTCTTCAAGGTGCACAATCGAGGCGGCGAGCCCTGCCCCCGCTGCGGCAACAAGATCACCCAGATCACCGCCAACCAGCGCATCACCAGCTACTGCCGCCGCTGCCAGCCCGGCCTCCTCATCAAGACCTGAACCACTGATGGCCCAACATCGTGGTATTGCGGCCGCCCACTGCAGACCTCGTACGCGCGGGCTTCTGGTAGGGGCGGGTTTGAAACCCGCCCTCCCCTCGCCCTAAGGCAGAGCCGCCATGAAATGTTGTCCCCTGTCCCGATCCCTTCGAAGGGCAATGTCGTCCTGGGCAGCGTTATGCCAGGTGCCCGGGCAGTGCGGGGATGGTCAGCAGCTGCCGCGCAACTACGTTGAGGGTACGTTCGGCCTGAGCCTGCCTGTCCTGAGCCCCTTCGAAGGGTCGAAGGCCACCCGCCACACCACTCCCCGTCACGCTTGTAGGGGCGGGTTTGAAACCCGCCCTCCCCTCGCCTAAGGCAGAGCCGCCATGAAATGTTGTCCCCTGTCCCGATCCCTTCGAAGGGCAATGTCGTCCTGGGCAGCGTTACGCCCGCGTGCGGGCCTTGCCGGGGTAGTCAGCAACGAGGACCGCGTTCCCACTCCGTCATTCCGGCCTTGAGCCGGATTCCTGTCCCAGGAACCGTCCCCCATCCAGAGGGGCGGCTGGGCGGGGCTCCCTTCCCCGGCTTGGTGGGAGAGCTACTTGACGACGCTATTCTCAACCATCCATCAACCTTAGGCTGGGCTCGCCAACGCCATTATCATGGGCAGGGGGTAGAGTTCCCGGCTGAGTGGGTTGAACGCCAGCCCCAGCGCTTCGAGAGTGCAAACTGGGGCAGGTCGCGTATCGGGTCACGTGCGGGTAGGTCCAACTCCACCCCGCCAAGGGGCTCAAAGCGGGCGCGAATGGCGTCCGCCAGGTTGGCGTCCGCCGAGGACGCGCGGTCCGATGTGATTCTCGAAGTGTCTCTGGTCTCCTGCTCCATACCTCCTTCGTCAGCTGCCCAATGCGCAAGGCGCTGCTCCCTCATGTTGAATGCTGACCTATGCTGGCCCAACTGAGTTCACGTAGCATTATGGCGGAGTCAGCAGGCTACCACACCCGGCCCGTACGTCGGAACCCTGAGAGCAGGCGGGCTCCTAAAGCTTCAGCACTTTGATGCCCTTGACGCTTGCGAGCGCTGGGTGTTAGGTTGGCCTCGCTTTACCCAAGCAGGAGTCTGCGGGCGCGCAGGCTCTGTTGGACAGTCCCGTTCCAAATGTAGGGTGGACGTGCTTGAAGGTCCATGTCACGCATGGCCTTCTTGCGATTTTCTCCCTACGCAAGGGACTGTTCAGGAGCTTGGGCAAAGCAGGCCGGACTCTTCGAGAGTCGCAAGGAGGCCACCTGCTTATGGGAGGTTACCCGAGTCCGCCGCGTCGGGGTGTTAGTCCGGAGAGGTTGGTAATAGGGATTGTGGTGGCGATGGTAGTCGTGGGAACATGCCTTGCTATCGTTGTAGGAGAGGATGACACTGGATCACGAGAGTCAACTAGGCCCCGCCCTACTCCCAAGCCTACGGCGGTAGAGCGACAGGGCTCCACGATGGAGGAAGTGCTTGTGTGGCGATTCTGCCACGACAGCTTTCAGAGCGAGGTTACGCCGGAGCAGATCGGGGTGATTGGTCGACTTGACCTCGCGAAGATTAGCAAGCCGAGGGCCAGTCGCATCGTGGAGTTGATGCGGGACGCCTTGAAGTCTCAGGACTTGACGGTGAACACTGCTGCCGCGCAGGAGATCATGCGCGAGTGCGACGCTTGGAACTTCGAGGAAGGTCGCAAACTCTTAGAACGCTAATTTGGCTTAGCAGGTGTACACTCTTGTCCAGGCTAATCTCGTAGGTTCCCTCCTGTAGCTATTGACAGCACAACTCGTCTCATGTATATGTCTCGCATGACGTTGTCTTGAGAGAGAAGCATGACTACAACCCAGACCATTAAAGAACAGCACGATACCCTGCAAGAACAATGGCTTGAGCATGCTATCGGACGTAAGCGTCACTACCTGCGTTATCTCCCACCTCGCGGAAAGGTCGACTATGTGCTTGTGGCAAAGATGACCAGCATAGACAAGAATGAGGCGGAAGAATTGGAACCTGGCGAGCTTCGCTATCCTGCACCACATCTCAATCTTCTTATCTCTATAGGTGACTTGACTCTGAACTACGGTGCCCATCGATATCTCTGCAAGCCAGGTGAGACCTACTACCTAACGGATCTGGGCAAGTGCGCTATACCTCCCCAACAAGCTACAGGCAAGCTAGAAAGAGAGGAGTTTGCCTTCTGGTATCCCAAGCTACTGGAAGAACTCGAACTCGTGGCAAAGCCCACAGCCACGGTCGTCGCGGTTGGCAGGGCCACATGGAATTTCCTACAGAAACAGCAGAAGCAGTCTGAATTTCCATATCGGCTTGTTGGTCCAATTCTGCACTGGAGCCCACAATTGGTTGCCGCGGCGCAGATGGCTAGCACCCTATTCCCCGCAGAATGGGAGAAATTCAGGCGAACAACAAGCAGGGACGACCTTTACAAGAGCACTGAAGAGATCTTCAGTGAAGCCGGGCTAAGCCAACATATGGACACGGTGGGACAGCGAATCGAGAAGGATTTCCGCAAGAGGGACATACACTACATGTTCACCTACAAGAAACAGATGCCCCTAATGCGACCTGATTCTTAAGAGTAGACATGGCCGCTCACCCGGCCAGTAGCGCCTCCACCTCGGCGCGGGAGGGCATGGCCTCTTGGGCGCCGTGTCTGGTGACGGCGAGGACTGCGTAGGGCGGACCCACGTGTACGCCCGCCTGAAAGCTGAGCTTGTCCAAGGCATGTCCCGTGCTCCGACACGGGGGCCTGCCCCGTACCCTGATACGAGGGATGTGGGCTCTCGCCCCTGCCAAAGAGCAAGGCTGCCCATGTCACACCAAGTCTGAACAGCTACAATCTCCTCCCTCTGTGTTCTCAGTACCCTTCGTGGTGGTATAGTCTCTATCCCGAGCAGGTGCCCTCATGGAATCGAACATCACCGACATCATGGAATTGATAGCCCGTGCCCCCTGGCGCGAGGCGGTTACGTACAGGCACACGTGGCCCCACGAGTACGTGGTCATCAAGAAGGACCGGCAGGAGGACCTGCTTGCAGCATTCTGCGAGCGCATCGAGCGGGGAGAGGGCGTAGAGTGCCGGTTCTTCGGACAGAAGCGCCCGTACCTCTTCCTCGGCGACCATAAGTACTGGATGATGACCGCCTGCCCTGACATAGACCTGGATGCGGACGACGACGTGCTCAACCGCGCCCTCCTGTACCGAGACCGTCGCGACTTCACCATCCAGCCAGGCGACACTGGGATGCGAGGAGGCTAAACAATAGATGGCAGTTGCGGAAGAGATCACTAGGCAGGTAGATGTCCGCGAGAAGTGGCCAAACGAGGCACTTGACTTCACACCGTGGCTTGCCGACCACCTGGGGATGTTGGGCGACGCGCTTGGACTTAAGCTAGCTAAGGTCCGGACCGAGCAGCCGGTGGGCGGCCCCCCCTATTACTGCGACATCCTGGCAAGAGAGGTCAACAAGAATGTGCTGGTCGCCATCGAGAACCAGTTGGAGTGGACCGACTTTAGTCACCTCGCCCAGACCCTGATCTATACAGTGGGGCTTGACGCGCGCATTGCCATATGGGTCGCGACCGATTTCAGGCATGAGTCCGCCCAGGTCCTGAACTGGCTCAATAAATGGACGGACGACGAGATCGAATTCTACGGAGTCAAGGTCTCGATCACCAAGACTGGAGAATCGTTGGATGCCCCAAGCTTTCGCAAGGTCGTGTGGCCCGGTGGTTGGTCGGAGGAAGACACGCTGAAACCCGTCCCCGGTATGGAACCTGGTGTTCAGGAGTTTCACGACTTCTTTCAGCCGCTGACTAGCGAGATACTCCTGACGGGTCTTGCCGATGGGTCAACGCAGTACTTTGACCACACTGGCCGGTTCTTCCCCTCCCGGTTCGACAAAGACACAGGTTACGCGTTCAGCTTCTGGAAGGATGGTGCATGGGTCTCCCTGCATGTTCGAACGTGGGACAGCATTGACCGTAACAATCGAGTGTTCGAAGAACTCCAAAGGGCTAGGCCTGAGATCGAAGCGTCGCTTGACGCTGAATTGGTGTGGCACAAATTCGAGCCCTACTCTTTCTTCACCGTTAGTCTGCGGAAGGACGGCTCCATAGACGACTCGCCGGAGAAGCTGGAGGAAACCAGGGCCTGGATGCTGGACCTCCTCCCCAAGTTCAAGGAAGTATTCGACCCTCGAGTGGAAGAGATACTGAAGCAAGCGCCCCCGTCATCCAATCCTGCGCCGTAGCCCATCCCCATTCCGGCCCCCGAACCGGATTCCCCCTCACCAACCGTTTCACATCCGTCCATCGCCGCCCCACATCCGTCCATCGCCGCCCCACATCCGTCCATCGCCGCCCCACATCCGTCCATCGCCGCCCCACATCCGTCCATCCCCGCTCCACATCCCACCATCCCATCCCACTCCGTCGTCCCTGCGCAGGCAGAGCCTGCCCCTGCGAAGGCAGGGGGACCCAGAGGGGCGGGACGGGCGAGGGGCTCCCCCTCCCCATCATCCCAATCATCCCCATCACAAAAATCACAGTTCAGACCGTCCCCATCCCCGCTCCCCATCCCCCATCATCCCCCTCTCCCCTCCGTGACCTCTGTGCCCTCTGTGGTTAAATCCCCCTCTGCCGTCGCCGCCCGGCCACTCACCCCCCAACCCGCCGTTTGACCCGCCAGAACAACAGTGCTATTATACCTGCATGGAAGGCTCCAGGATCCAACAGCCCCAGGAACAGCAAGGTGGAAGTGGAACGACATGGAACAATTTGGAACAGAATTCGGCGAAAGCCTTTCCCACAGGCAGATCACGGCGCTCCCGCACCTCATCCGACCGGGGTCTCTCACCGACCTCGCAAAGGATGCCGGCATCGGGCGCACCACTCTCTACAGGTGGTTGCAGGACGACAACTTCCGTCAGCAGCTCCAGTTCCTCCGGGAGGAGACCCTCCGCCTCGCGGAGACCGAGCTCAAGGGCATGGCATACAAGGCCGCCGGCGTCATCTATCAGGCCCTCGAACACGAGAACCCGTCTGTGAGAATCCGCGCCGCCCAGGCCGCCTTGAACCAGGCCCACAAGGCCGAGTACGGACAGCGCCTCGAGCGCCGCATCGACGGCCTCGCCGAAGCCATCAGCCTTGAGAAGCACTCCTGATGGCATACGTCGAGAGCAGGCTGAGGGCCCTTGAGAAGAGGTTCGTCAGGGCCCGCGCGGAGCTCGCAGTCTACCAGTTCGTGGAAGCCGTCATGGTCCACTGGGACGAGTACGTCCGATACTGCGCACAGAGCGAGTCCGATACGGCTTCGTTGGAGCTCTACCACAAGCTGTGGCCGGGCACGGTACAGGTTCCCACTTGGCTGTCTGCCATCAGCTACCTCGAAGAGTGCCGGCGCAAAGGGGAAGTACCCGACCCCAGACACCTGACCACCAGGCTCGCCCCGTGGACCGCCAGGATAAGGCCGGTAACGTGGCCCGCCGTCAAGCCCAGGGCCCTTCCAGGAGTCCGTTCGTACTGAGCCCGTCGAAGTATGAACGGACACCACCCTTCTATGGTATATTCTTAGCCATGTTTGACCATGATGTTCTTGTCATTGGCGCGGGTCTCGCGGGTATGCGAGCGGCCCTCGCCGCACAGCAAAACGGCGCAGACGTAGCGGTAATCACCAAGGTCCACCCCGTCCGCAGCCACTCCAACGCGGCGCAGGGTGGAATCAACGCAGCCCTCACCGAGCGCGGGGACCCCTGGGAGGATCACGCCTTCGACACGGTGAAGGGCAGCGACTACCTGGGCGACCAGGACGCCATCGAGGTCATGTGCAGCGAGGCGGGCCGCGAGGTCATCGCCATGGAGCACATGGGCGTCATCTTCAGCCGGGACGAGGAGGGCCGGCTCGGTACCCGGGCCTTTGGCGGCCAGCGCCAGGCCCGGACCTTCTTCGTGGCCGACTTCACCGGCCAGGCCCTGCTCCACGTACTGTACGAGCAGGTAGTGCAGGCCAACGTGAGGGTGTACGAGGAGTGGTTCGTCCTCTCACTCGTGGTCGAGGACGGCGAGTGCTGCGGCGCGGTCGTCATGGAGATGCGGACCGGCGACGTGCATCTCGTCCGCGCCAAGGCCGTCATAATCGCGGCGGGCGGGCTCGGCAGGGTATTCGAGCCCAGCACCAACGCCCTCATCTGCACAGGCGACGGCATGTCGCTGGCTTACCGGGCCGGCGCGCCGCTCATGGACATGGAGATGGTCCAGTACCACCCGACGACCCTGAAGAGCAACGGCGCGCTGATGTCCGAGGGCGCGAGGGGCGAGGGCGCATACCTGATCAACGCCGATGGCGAGCGGTTCATGGAGCGCTACGCCCCCAACATGATGGAGCTCGCCTCCCGCGATGTCGTATCCAGGTCCGAGCAGACCGAGATAAACGAGGGCAGGGGGGTGAACGGCTGCGTCTTCCTCGACTGCCGCCATCTGGGCGAGAAGCTCATCGACGAGAAGCTGTCCCAGATTCGCGATCTGGCCCGCGACTTCGCCAACGTCGACATGGCCACAGAGCCGGTGCCCATCCGCCCGGGCATGCACTACCAGATGGGCGGGGTGAAGACCGACATCGACGGCCTGACCAGCGTGCCGGGGCTGTACGCCGCGGGCGAAGCGGCCTGCGTCAGCGTCCATGGCGGCAACAGGCTCGGCGCAAACTCGCTGCTGGACACGCTCGTATTCGGACGCAGGTCCGGCGAGCACGCGGCGGAAGCATCCAAGTCCATGCAGCACAAGCCCATCGACGATTCGGCTGCCGAGGACGAGAAGGCCGGGTTGCAGAAGATGCTCGACAGGGACGGCGGCGGCGAGTCGTTCGGCAAGGTCAGGTTCGACATGGGCGCGACCATGAACGACAAGCTCGCCGTCTTCCGCGATCGTGACGGCATCATGGAGGCCATGGCGACGCTGGCCGGGCTCAAGGAGCGATTCAGCCGGGTCGTCGTGATGGACAAGGGCAAGACCTTCAACACGAACCTGATCTTCACGCTCGAGCTCGGCTTCATGCTGGACTGCGCGGAGACTATCGCCCTCGGCGCGCTGGAGCGCGAGGAGAGCAGGGGGGCCCACTTCCGCACCGACATGCAGGAGCGAGACGACGACAAATGGCTCAGGCACATCCTCCTCTCCCAGGGACAGGAGGGACCCAGCGTCGAGTACCTGCCCGTAGTCATCACCCAGTGGCAGCCCCAGGCCCGGACGTATTAGGAGCGCCTATCGTGGCCACTGCTGCTCGCCACCAGGAAATCAGCGCCCGATTCCTCAAACACGCCGAGGAAGAGTTCAACAAGGGCGACTTGCTCCAGGCATCGGAGAAGGCCTGGGGGTCGGTGGCCCACTACGTGAAGTCTATCGCTCGGCAGGAGGGCTGGCCCAACAGGTCGCATAGGGACGTGGGCAGGAACGCCGACAGGCTCATAGCCCTGACGGATGACCCGCTTCAAAACGAGTTGCTGTTCAAGGCGGTGGAGAATCTCCACGTCAACTTCTATGAGGACACCTACGAGGACAGGCCGCACATCGTAGAGCATGGCATAGAGCACGCCAGGGAGCTGATAGGCGCAATGAAGGTGGCAGGGACGCGATTGATCGGGAGCATAGACACGTATGCAAGTAACCCTTAGCGTCAGGAGGTACGACCCGGACACCGAAAACCCGGCGTCGTACTTCCAGGACTACACGCTGGAGATGGACGAGGGCGCGGTCGTCCTGGACGGCCTGATCAAGATACGCGAGGACGTCGACGGGACCCTGGCGCTCCGGTGCTCGTGCCGCAGCGCCATTTGCGGCTCGTGCGCCATGCGCATCAACGGCCAGGCCATGCTCGCCTGCAACACCAAGATCTCGGACGCGGCCCGGAACGGCGACCCGATAGTAGTTGAGCCCGCGGGCAACATGGAGGTCATCAAGGACCTGGTCGTGGATTTCCAGCCGTTTTGGGACAAGGTCAGGGACGTCGAGCCGTGGCTGCAGGTCGAGGGGCCGCCGCCGGGCCCGGACGAGGAGTACGTCGCGCCAAACGAGGACATGCTCCACCTCTCCGGCGTCATGGCATGCATCATGTGCGGCGCGTGCGTATCGGACTGCACGGTGCTCGAGGTCGACGACGCTTTCCTGGGACCGGCTGCGCTCGCCAAGGCCTATCGCTTCGTAGCCGACCCACGCGACGACGCGGACGAGTCCCGGCTGAGCGACCTCGTAGAGTACGGCGGCGTCTGGGACTGCACCAGGTGCATGCAGTGCGTCGAGGTCTGCCCGAAGGGCGTCGACCCAATGGGCAGGATCATGGCCATGAGGGACCGGGCGATGGAGGCCGGCCACACGAAGTCGTACGGGGCCCGTCACACGACGGTCTTCACGGAGATGGTCGAGCACAGCGGCCGTGTCGACGAGCTGCGGCTGCCCCTCAAGACCAAGGGCATGTTCAACGTACCTGAGATGCTCAAGCTGGTGCCGGTCGGGCTGCGGGCGCAGCTCAAGGGCAAGCGGCCGCCAATCATCCACGGCAAGAACCCAGGACAGGACAACGTGCGCCGAATCTTCGATAAGGCAGAGGATAGATGAGATACGCATTCTACCCGGGCTGCGTCTCCCGGGGCGCAGCGCCCGAGCTCTTCGCCTCCACGATGGAGGTATGCGGCAAACTCGGCATCGAGCTGGACTTCGAGCCGATGCGCTCCGCGTCATGCACCGGCTCGGGCGTGCTCCAGGAGAAGAACCTGAGACTTGGCGATACACTCAACGCCCGCAACTTTGCCCTCGCCGAGCGCTCGGGTCTGCCCCTGATTAACATCTGCAGCACCTGCCAGGGTGTGATGTCCCAGGCCAATGAGCGCCTCACGTCGGACCCTGCCTATCTCGCTTCGATCAACGAGGACCTGGCCGAGGAGGGCCTGGAGTACAAGGGCACCGCGAACCCAAGGCACCTGATGTGGGTTCTGGTAGAGGACGTGGGCCTGGACA
Source organism: Dehalococcoidia bacterium (assembly GCA_965204975.1). Lineage (GTDB taxonomy): Bacteria > Chloroflexota > Dehalococcoidia > Lucifugimonadales > CAJWER01. The sequence goes on along the minus strand of OZ242024.1, from coordinate 849,747 downwards.
AGCTCAGGTCGCAGGTCGTCAGGCCCCTCACCGGATTCAAGGTCGCGCCCTTCTACGGCTGCTACATCGTCAGGCCTACTTCGGCCCTCGGATTCGACGAGCATCCGGAGCGCAAGGACTCCCTCGAGCGCGTCATCGAGGCCGTGGGAGCAGAGGTCGTCGACTTCCCGGGCAAGACGCTCTGCTGCGGCTTTCCCATCCTGACGATCAACGAGTCAAACTCGGTGAAGATGGTCGCCAACCACACGCTGGATGCGAAGGAGGGCGGAGCTCAGGCCATGGTGACGCCGTGCCCGCTCTGCCACCTGAACCTTGACGGCTACCAGCCCCAGGCATCGGCGGCTGCGAAACAGCCCATTGACCTCCCCATCATCCACCTGCCTCAGATGCTCGGCCTCGCCCTGGGCATCGACCCCAAGGTGATGCGCCTGGACAAGCACATAGTCTCGACGACGAAGCTGCTATCCGAGGTGGCCCTCACCCCCTGAGCGAGGCCGGGCTTACTCAGCCCAGAATGCCGCGCCGAGCAGGCCGGACCCTGTGTGAGCCCCCATGACGGGCGAGAACTCCGTGACGTATATGTCGCGGCAGTCGAAGCGGCGCTCTATCTCCCGCCGCATCTCCTCAGCTTCATCCAGGGCGTCCCCGTGCATCACGCTGGCATGGACCGGCGCGCTCCCAACGCGGTCGCCCATCAGCCTCAACAGCCTCTCGCTTGCCCGCCTGCGCGTTCGAGGGCGCGCGACGTTCCTCACACGGCCGTCGGCCATCTCCAGGACCGGCTTGAGACCGAGCAGGGCCGAACCCGCGTAGGCTATCATCGGCACCCTGCCGCCCTTCCACACGTAGTACAGCGTGTCCAGGTAGGCCAGGAGCGATACCCTGCGCGCAACGTGCTCCGCAGCCTCGCGCACTTCCGGCAGAGAAGCACCCGATTCGGCGGCCTGCTGGGCGGCAATGACGACCAGCCCCTCTCCTCCGGCGGCGCTCCGCGAGTCCATCAGAGCGATCTTCAGACCGGGCAAGGACTCGCTGGCCGTCTCGATTGCGACCTTCGCGGCAGCGTAGGTCGAGCTGAAGGCCGGCGATACGGTGATGCACAGGACCGACGTGAATCGCCCGGCCAGCTCCTCGAACGTGTCGAGGAACCCCTGCGGAGAGGGGCCCGAAGTGGTGGGGGGTTCGTTGAGCGATCTGAGCCTGCGGTAGAATTCGGTCGCCGTCAGGTCGATGCCGTCCCGCAGCTCCTCTCCATCGAGTACCAGCTTCATAGGCACGATGCCGGGGCCGCCGCCGGCGGGCAGGGAAGCGGCGCTGTCGGTGACTATCGCAACACTCTGGTCGCTCATCCTTTCCCGGTGCGCGAGAGAGTAGGGGGATTGGCCATAAGGGTAGTGGCTGCCCTTAGTTGGCCAGGATGGTGCCGGCAATATCGGCGTTGTCGAGGACGGCTCCCGAGAGATCCGCGCCTTCGAGCGACGCGTCCTTCAGGCTGGCGGATCTCAGATTGGCCCTTGTGAGGTCAGCGCTTCTCAAGTCCGCGGACTCCAGGTCCGCGTCTCGTAGGGTCGCCAGGAACAGGTCGGCATTTCGCAAGTCGGCCTCGCGGAGGTCTGCCTGCGCCAGGACCGCGTCCCTGAGCACTGCGCCATTCAGGTCCGCACCCCTGAGCCGGGTCTCCGACATTCTGGCCTTGGTCAGATTGAGCCGGCTCAGGTCGAGCCCGGACAGGTCCAGTCCGCAAAGATCGGCGCCGGTGAAGTTCGCGCCGGTCAACGTAGCTCCCCTGAGATTGGCGAGGAACAGGTTTGCGTTCTCCAGGTCTGCACCTGTCAGGTCTGCGCCCTGGAGGTCCGCACCCCTCAGGTCCGCGTTTCGCAGATCGGCCCCCTGAAGGTCGGCGTTCCTCAGCGACGCGCTCTCAAGGCTGGCCCCGGACAGGTCTGTCCGGCCAAGGCTCGTGCCTTCGAGGTTGCCATAGTCCAGGCTTACGCCCTGCAGGTCCAGACCCGACAGCTCAGTGCCGGACAAGTCCAGACCGGCGAGCTTCGCGAATGCCAGGCTGTCGCCTGCCTGCGCGCGCTCCTCAACCTGCTCACGAGTCAGCTCGGCCTTGGGAGGCGATGAGGCGCCGCCGCTGGATCCGGAGGTCTCGCCGTATGTGGACCCTCCGACCGGCTCCGACACATCTTGAGAGCCACATGCGACGGCGACGGCCGCGAGGGCAGCGATCGCCAGCATCTCAGCCAGTCTGCGGAGAACAACCTTCATCCGAAAGCCCCCACTCCCCGGGTTCGCGCTGATTCTACCACGACGCCGCGAATGTGCGAGAACGGGGTAGGGTAGGGGAGAGGAGAGGAGAGGAGAGGTCTCCCTGCAGGGAGCAAAGCATGACTCATAGGGAATCGGGGCCTGGAACCCGATGTGCGTCCGAGAGCCTCAAGACATGCCCTCAGCTATGGGAAAGGCCGTAGAGGCCCCTGAACGGCGCGTGGTGTACCAATGTACCGTCCGGACTCCGCAGAGCGCTGCCTGAGGGCAGGTTCACCAAGCCCCTCGGCATCAGGGACCCCGGCGCGTGATCGGACGAGCCCCCTGCAATGAGGCTCCTGTCATGCCCCACTAGCTGGCTGGCAGCTTTGCCAGCCTGTCTGTATTCAGGTGTTGAATAGGTGTGAAAACTTCTCAGAAGTCGATTGAAATCCCAGTTGACACATTGCCAAGACTGGCGTTAGGATGGATTCAAGTCTCAACACTCAAGGAGGAGACACATGGCAAGGAGGAAGACGAAGAAGATGATCGCGGTCGAAGAGAGGTTCAAGCAGCCTCTCGAGGAAATGCTGCCGCCGATGGTTACGGAGAACGGTCTGTCGGCAACAGCTGATGAGCTCGGGGTGAGCAAGGCGACCCTCGGATACTGGCTCCTGAAGCTCGGTATCAACGTGCAGAGAGTCGCCCTGGCGCCGGGCGAGTTCATCGAGGTCAGGAGAGCCAGCTAGCTTTCCAAGACCCCCAAAGCACGAGGCCGGATCCCTCCATCGTTCAACCCCCGATGGGCAAGGGATCCGGCCCCACTCTTTTTCGGGGGAACGCCCTGCGGCCGCCTAGCCTCGTCTGACGGCGGCCCGGGCCTCCCGCTCTCGCTCCCGGTCTATGATCGCCCTGCGCTTGTCCTGCCTGCGGCGGCCGCGCGCGAGTCCGATCTCCAGCTTCGCCTTGTGCCGCCTGATGTACAGCCTCAGGGGAACGATGGTCAGGCCTCGCTCATCGACCTGCTTGCCAAGCCTTACGAGCTCCTTCTTGTGCAGCAGCAGCTTGCGGGGACGCGCCGGGTCGTGAGTGTGGATGCCCCCTGCAGAGTACTGTGAGATGTGGGCGTTGAAGAGCCACATCTCCCCGTTTTCCCGCCTGGCGAAGGACCCGCTGATGTTGCCGCGCCCCTCGCGGATGGCCTTGATCTCCGTGCCCAGGAGGACGATGCCCGCTTCCAGTGTGTCGAGAATCTCGTAGTCGAAGCGGGCACGGCGGTTGACGGCAAGTGTCTTCATATCGCCATCCCTGGCCACGCAAGAGTTCCCGAGGATCTGGAGAGGCGTACACCCCTCCAGTCCCTACGGGATCGAAAGCGGACCTACGCCTCGTCCACCATGCGAGTCAGCTCCTCGATGGCTCGCCTGAGCTGTTGAACGTCCTGCTCCTGGGCGTCGCGGTGGGTGACCTCGATGTCCGGCGTGATCCCTTCGCCGTGGATCAACCTGCCCGACGGCGTGTGCCAGTGGGCTATGGTGATGTACAGGCCGCCGCCGTTGCTCAGGGGGCGGAGGATGTTGACGCTGCCCTTGCCGAAGGACTGTTCGCCGATAATCGTCGCCCGTCCGTGGTCCTGGAGCGCGCCTGCGAGCACCTCGCTGGAGCTTGCGCTGCGTTCGTTGATGAGCATGACCATAGGTACGTCGGTGGCGATCTGCATTTCGGGCCTTGCACGATAGTTCTGCCGCTGCCCGTCCCCCTTCTCTACGTACAGCACCAACTCGTCCTCGGTCTTCAGGAAGAGGCTGGCTATGCCCACAACGGAGTCCAGGGTGCCGCCGTCATTGTCGCGGACGTCCAGGATTATGCCCTCCGCGCCGGCATCGACTGCCTGCAGGATTGTCTCCCTGAGGTCGTCCGGCGTGGTCGGGTAGAACTGCTCGATTCTCACGTGGGCGAATCGGTCGTCGGGCTGGCTCCTGAGTCTCACGCTGACGAGGGGTATCTCGTCCCTGATTACGGCTATGACGACAGGGTCGAGCGCGCCCAGGTGCTTGACGAGGAGCTCTACCGTGCTGCCCTTGGGGCCGCGGACCTTAGAGACGGCCTCCAGGAGGCTCATGCCTTCCAGCTTCTCTCCATCCGCCTCGAGGATGATGTCTCCAGGCCTGATTCCGGCCGCCTCGGCCGGGCCGCCCGGGATTGGCTTCACGATGACGAGCTGACCATCGCGGTTCATGTTGACGTGGGCGCCTATGCCCTCGAAGTTGCCCCTGAAGACGTCCTGGAAGCTGCCCGTCATGATCTCCGGGCTCAGGTAGGCGGTCTGGGGGTCGTTCAGGACCGTGAGCATTCCCCTGATGGCGCGCTCGGAGAAGTCCTCGCCCTCAAGCTCTGATGGGTCCACGTAGTCCCGGTTGAGCAGCGCCCACGCCTCCCATACGACCCCCAGATCGCCGGGTACCGCGTCGGGGCGGACCACCGGCTTGTCGGATGGGACGACCTCCGGAAGGGTAGGGTATTCGATGGCCCCCTGGGCCTGGGCCTGCTGTGGCGCCGGCGCGGCGCCGGCGCTGCCCTCGTCCTCGGTGTCCGAAGCGCACGCGATGGCGAAGACCATCGCAATGATGACCAGCGCAGACGCCGCAATTCGCTGGTAAGAGACTGTAGTCAAGTGACTCTCCTGGGCACTTGTGGTGCCTATGAGTCTATTCTAGCACCAGGCATGATTTTGAGTGTGAAGGGCTCTCCGAGCAGGGTGCCATACGGCACTTGCCCAGGACCTCGATGTGTTGTACGCCGGGCCAGCTGCGTCGCCCGCGTTGTTGAGTACATTACCGGCTATATAGCTATTTCAGGTCGTTTCAACCAATTCAAGTCTATTCAATAAGTCCTTCAATCAATATGGAAATGCTGAATATTGAGAGTTGACTGAGATAAACCCGTAGCATATATTTCAGGATATTCAGTGTTCGGGATCCTCTCTGAAAAAGGCCTAAGCATGACGACGGCAGGGAATCAAGGCAGACGCAGGCGGAGAACGAGGCCGTACCCCCAGAGGGCGCTGGACTACTGCATGGAAGTAGTCGAAACCCTGTACAGGCACGGCGTGGAGGGCTCCATGGACCGGGTCGTGCTTGCCGGGAAGCTCGGTACGACGCCGGCGAGCAGCGCCTTCGTGATCCGTCTAGGTTCGTGCGAGAGATACGGGCTCACCCGATCCGACGGCGGCATCGTCGAGCTGACGGACCGCGGCGAGGCGGCTGCTGCTCCCAGCAGTCCGGAAGAGCGGCAGGGGGCACTCCTGGCGGCTGCGCTGGATCCGGAGCTGTTCCGGCGCTTCTATGAAGCATATGACGGCCAGAAGCTGCCGGACGACGACATGGCCAGGAATATGCTGAGGCGCGACCTTGGCGTGGAGGATGAGCTGACGGCGGAGTGCCTGGACGTATTGAAGCAGAACGGGCACTACGCCGGGCTGCTAGGCGACCTCGGCGGAAGTCTCTACGTCAGCTCGAACGGCGCCCATGCTGACCGGACCAGCGAAACGCCTCCGGATGCAGCCGGGCCCGTACCGGTAGTCCAGGAACGCCAACAGCCGCCGCCTGGGGACAGAGACATACTCGTGGGCCACTCCGGCGCCTCGGACGTCGCCCGGACTATCGAGTCGATGCTGGCGTCCTTCGAGGTGCCGTGCCGGGTCCTAGAGCTGGATGGAGGCGCAACCTTTGACGGAAGCGCCGCCGAGGTCACGGAGACCTGCGGCGCGGCGATCGTAGTCCACGCCGGGCCGAGCTCGCCTCCGCTCGATGATTCGACGGAGCGCAGGGCGAGGGAGGACGCGGCCAACCTCATCGGAGGGGCGACGGCACTTTTCGGGAGCCGCGTGCTGCTCCTGAGGGAGCGGGGGCTGGAGAGGCTCAGGCAAGAGTCGTCGGTCGACACGATGCAATTCCGGCGCGGCGCGTCGGAGGAGCTTGGCCTAGACCTCCTAAGGCGTCTGCACGAGATGGAGATAATCCAGGTCCTGGCGTGATCCGGAGCCGGGACCGCTTCTTGGTCCATAGCTGTATTTGACATAACGTATATAGTGCGAACGTGGGATTTTGGGTCCAGCATCCCTGCCCTCGGCGACATGGGACGCGGCGCCGTACTCCGAACCCTGGGAGAGCCGCCCGTAGAGGGCCGTTTTGGGCGCAGGACGTACAAAACCCCATGCCAGCGCTCAAACGCCGCTCTGCCAGGTCAGGCTGAGATGGACTGGGGAGCGAGCGGCAACTCCGCGTGAGCAAGCTCGGTCGAGACCTGCGAGTCGATCTCTTCGAGGAGGTCCTCGACGCCGTCTCCGGTAAGCGCTGATATCGGGACGGCGCCAGGATAGCTCCCGAAGAGCTCCTGCGCTCTCCCCTGCCCCGTTCCGCTGCCTTCCACGTCGAGGCAGTCGGTCTTGTTGAGCACCAGGACTCTCGGCTTGTGGAGCAGCCCAAGATCCTCGAGGATTCCTTCGACGACCTGCGCGTGGGCGGCCGCATTGCGATGGCTGATGTCCACGACGTGCAAGAGAATGGCGGACTCCTGCGCCTCCTCGAGGGTTGCGCGGAATGCGGAAACGACCGCCGGGGGCAGCTTCTGGATGAAGCCCACCGTGTCTGTCATCAGGACTTCGCGGCCTGAAGGCAGGCGGACGCTGCGGGTAACGGGGTCCAGCGTCGAGAAGAGCCGGTCCTCGACCGATACGTTGGCGTTGGTCAGGCTGTTCAGCAGCGTGCTCTTGCCGGCGTTGGTGTATCCGACGAGCCCGACCACCGGTATCTCGCTGCTTCGTCGCCTGGCCCTGTACTGGGACCTGTGTCTGCGGACGGCGTCCAGCTCCTTCTTGATCCTGCCGATGCTCTTGCGGACGATACGCCGGTCGGTCTCGATCTGGGCCTCGCCCGGCCCTCTGAAGCCGATCCCGCCCCGCTGCCGCTCCAGGTGCGTCCACTGGCCGGCAAGCCGTGGGAGAAGGTACTCGTACTGGGCCAGCTCTACCTGGAGGCGTCCCTCACGGGTCTGAGCTCGCTTGGCGAACACGTCGAGGATGAGCGCAGTGCGGTCGATTACGCGGACCTTGCCGCCAAGGGTCTCCTCGAGGGTGCGCTGCTGCGCAGGGGCCAGCTCGTCGTCGCAGATGACGGTGTCGAACGCGTCATCTGCGGCCATTTGGCGCAGCTCCTCCATCTTGCCCTTGCCCAGGTATGTCTGCGACGGGCGGCTGGGCCGCTGCGTAACCGAACTGACGACCTGGGCTCCGGCGCTGCGAGCCAGGTCGCCCAGCTCAGCGACGGAGTCCTTGAGGTTCCACAGCCCGCGCTTGCCCCGGACCTCGACGCCCACGAGGCAGACTCGTTCGCGTCGGGCCGCTGTAGATTTCATTCTCTTGGCCATACGGCTTCTCCCTGAGGGCCATTCTAGCATCTATGGGAGAGCGTGGCTGGGAGAGCAGACTGCCCCCGCTCAATCTGCGGTCAATTCGGCCTTGACCTGCTCGAAATGACCTACGCGGGGTCTGGGATTTGCCAGGCGGAGAGCCGGTCGACGGCCTCGTCTAGCTGGTCGTCGGCTACCGTGAGCGACAAGCGCACGTAGCCTTCGCCATAGTCGCCGTAGCCGGTACCGGGCGTGATGAATATGTCGCGCTCCTCCAGCACACGCTCAGAGAACTGGGCGGACGTGTAGCCCTCCGGAACGCCTGCCCATACGTATAGGCTGGCTCTGGGTGTCTCCACGCTCAGTCCCATCGACCGCAGCGCGTCAACCACGACGTCGCGGCGTCGCTGGTATGCCGCGTTCCGCTCGTCGACGGAGTCCAATGGCGCTTCCAGGGCCGCGATGCCCATGTGCTGGACTGCCTGTGGCACGCCGGAGTCCAGGTTCGACTTGACCGTGAGCAGGTCGTCGACCAGCTTGGCGTTGCCGACGGCCATCCCAAGCCGCCAGCCGGTCATGTTGTAGGTCTTGGACAGCGAGTGGAACTCGATCCCGACGTCCATCGCGCCGTCCACTTCGAGGAAGCTCGGCGGAGTGTAGCCGTCGTAGGCGACCTCGGTGTAACAGGCGTCGTGCATCACGGCCACGTCGTATTTCTTGGCGAAGGCGACGGCCTTTTCGAAGTACCCCAGGTCGGCTACGGCCGCCGTGGGGTTGTTCGGGTAGTTGAGCCAGAGCACGGTTGCCCTGCGAGCGGCCTCTTCGGGTATGGCGTCCAGGTCCGCCAGCCAGCCGCTATCCTCGCGCAGGGGCATGATGTGCGACTCGCCACCCGCGAACAGCGTCCCAACCGAGTAGACGGGGTATCCGGGATCCGGCACCAGGGCGATGTCGCCCGGCTCCACGAAAGCCAGGGAGGCGTGCCCGATGCCCTCCTTTGCGCCTATGAGGGAAATGACCTCGCTCTCGGGGTCCAGCTTCACCCCGAAGCGCCGTTCGTACCAGGATGCTACGGACTCCCTGAATTCGGGTAGCCCCTCCGACTCAGGGTAGCGATGGTTCGGCGGATCGAAGGTTGCCTGTTGCAGACCGTCGAGGACGTGCTGCGGCGTGGGAATGTCAGGGTCCCCGATACCGAAGCTGATGACGTTGATGCCTTGGGCCTTCTTCTCGGCGATCTTGCGGCTGATCTGCACGAACAGGTAAGGGGGAACTGCGTTCACCCTGGCGGCTGTTTTCACTTTCTCACTCCGGTGCTTGATGTTGTGGTTAGGTCAATTCGTAGCTGAGTACAGCTTCGTAGACCAGGGGTCGCTTCGCGGGTCCGGGCGATGGGGTCGCTAGCCTGTTTATCCGAACACCCTGTTCAGATCGAGCGCGAGGCCTTCCAATGTGGGCGATGTCAGGACGTCCTCTCGCCCGTACTCTCCGACTACCTCAAACCTGCCATCCCTCAGCAACATGACCGCTATGGTCTGCGCGGCCGGGTCTGCTATCCAGTACTCTTTCACGCCGTGCTCCGCGTACAGGCTGCGCTTGACTGTTCTGTCCAAGCTCGCGGTGGACGGAGACAGTATCTCGACCACCAGGTCAGGCGCGCCCTGGATGTTGGCCGGAGTGACGACGTGCGCCCTCTCATTGGAGACGAATGCGAGATCCGGCTGCACCACGTCCGTATCGGTCAGGAGGACGTCGGTCGGGGCATGGAAGACTCTTCCCAGTGCTCGCTCCCGCACGAACCCCCCTACTTCCAGCGAAAGGCCCATGCTTGCCGCCTGATGGGCTATGTTAGGCGACCCGACCACGACTAAACCTCCGTCTATGAGCTCGTATCGCTCGTCGCCGGGCGCGTTCAGATAGTCGGCGTAGGTGAGCTTGGCTGCCGGCTTGGTGACCACCATGGTCCTTCCTCCTGTCCCACCCCTATGACGGCCAGTCGCCCTCGAATACCTTGGCGATGGGGCCTTCCATCACTACGCCGCCCTCGCCCGGCCACTCGATCTGGAGGTCGCCGCCCGGCAAAGAGACCGTGACATCCCCCCTGGTCTTTCGCTGCAGCCGACCTATGGCGACGACCGCGCAGGCGCCGGTGCCGCACGCCTCGGTCAGGCCTGAGCCACGCTCCCATACCCTGGCGCGCACATGACCCTGGTCGATGACGTTGACGATCTCGAAGTTGACGCGTTCGGGGAACAACGGGTGATGCTCCACCTTGGGGCCTATCTCGTGCAGTGGGTAGTCCGCAACCGGCGTCCTGATGAAAGCGACCGCATGTGGGTTGCCCATGGACACGCAGCTAATGGGGATGGTCTCCCCGTCTATCTCCAGGGGGTAGTCCATCAGCATCGCGTAGCCGGGAGCGTCGACGGGCACGTCCTCTGCGGCTACGTTCGGCTCGCCCATGTCCACCCTGGCGCCGACCATGGTGCCGTTCTCCCACACGGGTGTCACGGCTTTGTCTCCCGACGCCGTTTCAACGACGACGGGAGACCTGTCGCGGGGCACAATCCCATGCTCTACAGCGAAGCTGGTCAGGCAGCGGATACCGTTGCCGCACATCTGGCCCTCGGAGCCGTCGGCGTTGAACATGGTCATCCTGACGTCGGCGTGGTCCGACTCGCTCGCCAGGATCAGCCCGTCGGAGCCGATGCCCGTGTGTCTGTCGCTCATTGCAACGGCCAGAGCGGGCCAGTCCTCGCCCATGCCGCGGGCGTCGACGTATACGTAGTCGTTGCCCGCGCCGTGCATCTTGGTGAATCTCATGGTCGAGTGATTGTAGCACAGCAGCTACGGACTCAGCCCTTGACCAGCGTAGTCGAACATGGTCTCCCAGGGAGTCGACGCTGGGAGTCTCTCCTACTCCTCCGTGACGAGAATGCCGTAGGCGTCATGCAGGAGGCCGGCCGCCTGTGACTGCGATATCACGGCGGCGGCGGCGTGAGCGACGTCGAGGCGAAGGTCCGACAGGCGAGCGCCTCGAAGGTCGGCCCCTGCGAAGGTCGTTTCGGGGCTGACTACGGCGTTCTGGATGCGGCAGTCCTCAAAGACCGACTCGGAAAAGTCACAGCCCGAGAGGTCGGCCTCCGAGAAGTCTACGCCGCTGAAACTCTGCTTGCGGAAGCTCTTGTGCGCCAGGGACGCCATGACGAAGCTGACCCCGTCCACGGTAGCGCCGTCGATGTTGGTCGTTCCGAAACTCACGGCACGGAAACGCGACCCGCTCAGATCGGCCCCGAAGAGACTCGCGCCCTCGAAGCTACACAAGGAGAAGTCGCATCCTGTGAGATGGGAGAGGTTCATCCTGGCGTTCCGGAACCTCGCCGACGCGCAGTTGGAGCCTGTGAACCGGGACTCCTCGATGTCGGCGCGGTAGAACTCGGCTCGCCGGAGGTCGCAGCGCGAAACCCGAAGCTCGCCACACGTGATGTGCGAGAAGTCGGCGTCTTGAAGCGAGCAGTCCTCCAGGTACAGCGCGTCGACCGATAGGCCTACGAACGAGCCGCCGTCAAAGGTGCAGTCGACGAAGGAGGTGTCCTCTCTGAGTAGATCTTGCACCTCGCCGGAGCGGGTGACGGTGACTCCTCGATGGGGCACTACTGCAACTCCCTTGCGGCCTTCGCGAGAGCTTCCCTGATGAACGATCGCTTGCCTTCACTGTATGCCGCCCTGTCGTCCGAGTGCCTGTCAGCCAGGGTGAGCTTAAGCTGCGCGTACTCGGCTGCCACCTCCGGATGGGCGATCAGGTAGTCACGGAAAGCAAAGTGATTCTGTACGACGGGACTATCGAGCGTGTACATGTGGAGGATGTGTGTCCTAATGTCCTCACCGTCTGAGCAATGCTCCTGCGGAGGATGGCCCTTGAGGAAGAAACGGTCGCCGGGGATACCGTCCCACAGGCCCTTGTGTATGTAGCCGATGTTCTCCAGGGGCTCAATGCACCCCTCCCCGTCCTCGAACTCGCGAAGCAGCACGGCCATATCGAGTATCGGTTTTGCGGCCATACCCGGAATGGACGTGCTGCCCACATGATGGACACCCGCCACTATGTGCCCGATGGCGGACGCTATGTGGGCTCGCTCCTCCTCGAATAGCACGGGCCAGTGCGGGTCGTACGGCACGACAACAGCTTTGTTCCTGGGAACTCCGAGCGGCATCGCTAGCTGAACCTTCGGCCGACATAGTCGACAGCCTCGCGGGGAGTCGACGCCTCGAACCATGCGATGCGCTCGTCACCGGCGCGGAACCAGGCGTGCTGCTGCCGCGCGAACCTGTGAGTCTTCGTTTTGATCGCCCTTACAGCCTCGTCCAGCTCCATCTCGCCCTTCAGGCAGCGGCCAAGCTCGCCGTAGCCGAGGCTGGACATGGATGGCAGGTCCAGGGAGCAGCCGCGGTCCATTAGCGCCCTGACCTCGTCGGGCCAGCCAGCTTCGATCATCGCATCTACCCGGGCGTCGATGCGGCGGTACAGCTCGGCGCGCGGGAGCGTCAGGCCTATTGTCACCTGGTTGAACGGTGGGCTCGTCTTACGCATGGGATCGGGGGGCTGCCCTGACGTGAGGCGGATCTCCAGCGCCCTGATTACGCGGCGGACGTTGCGAGGATCGATGCGCCCTGCGGCCTCCGGGTCCGACTGGGCAAGCTCGCGGTACAGGGTGTCGCCTCCCTCGGACGCCGCCCTACCCTCCAGCTCCGCCCGCAGCTCTGGAGACGGGGGCGACGCTGGGATCTGCCAGCCCTCCAGCAGTCCCCAGACGTACTGCCCGGAGCCGCCGACTACTATCGGGAGCTTGCCGCGCTCGAGGATGTCGTCGATGGCCTGCCGGGCCTGCCGGAGATAGAGCGCGACGCTGTAGGGCTCGTCGGGCTCCACGATGTCGACCATGTGGTGACGTACGGCAGCAAGGTGCTCGCGGGGCGGCTTGGCCGTGCCGATGTCCATGCCGCGGTAGATGTGGCGGCTGTCCGCGCCGACAATCTCGCCGTCATGCTGGAGGGCAATCTGCACGGCAAGGTCGGACTTGCCGGTCGCCGTTGGGCCGACGACGGCTACGACGGTGTAGCTGCCGGCCATTCAGGCGTCGGCGGCCGCGGCGTTGCGGATCAGGCGCACGAATACGTCCGGCTTGAGGCTTGCGCCGCCCACCAGCGCGCCGTCGACGTCGGGCTCGCTGACCAACTCGCCGATGTTCTCGTCGGTAACGCTGCCGCCGTAGAGGAGCGGTACGGTGACGCTGGCCGACCCAAACTGCCGCGATAGCAGGGACCGTATGTGCGCCATCATGCCTTGCGCATCGGCTGCGGTCGCTGCTTTGCCCGTCCCTATGGCCCAGACCGGCTCGTAGGCTACCAGCAGCCTTTCGGACGACGTTAGACCCTCTAGTGCCCCCGCTAGCTGCCGCCCGACCACGGCTTCGGCGTCGCCGGCCTCACGCGCCTCCAGGCGCTCTCCGACGCATACGATAGCCTTCAGGCCCGCATCGAGCGCTGCGGCTACCTTGAGCCTGACGCCTTCGTCGGTCTCGCCAAAGTGCTCGCGCCGCTCCGAATGGCCCAGGATTACGTAGTCGCAGAGCTCGGCGACCATCTCGGTCGATACTTCGCCCGTGAAGGCCCCGCTCGGCTCGTGGTGGATGTTCTGGGCCCCGACCCCTATGCCGGAGCCTTCGAGGACGCTACGGACGGACTGGAGCGACGTGAAGGGCGGGCAGACGGCGGTCTCCACGCCGGAGATGTCTTCCAGTCCGCTCCTGACCGCGGAGGCCAAGCCCCGCGCCTCTTCGAGGGTGGAGTTCATCTTCCAGTTGCCGACGATCGTCGTGGAGGCCCGGCCCATTCTCCCCTGCCCTTACGACGTGTACTTGATGCGGGGGTCGACGACTGCCAGGAGCAGGTCCGACAGGAGTGTGCCGACAACCGTGAGCACGCCTAGCATCAGCACGATGAAGCCGGCAGTGTACGTGTCCTGCTGCTCGATGCCGTCCAGGAGCACCGGCCCGAGCGTGGGCAGGCTCAGCACTACGGAGACGATTACGCTGCCACTGACAAGCTGCGGCAGGAGGTAACCGACGGTGCTCACCAGCGGGTTGATGGCGACCCTCGTTGGGTACTTCAGGATCAGCCTCCAGGGCCGGACGCCCTTGGCTCGCGCCGTCACCACGTATGGCTTCCCGAGCTCGTCGAGCAGGTTGTTGCGCATGACGCGGATGAGGCCGGCGGTGCCGGAGGTACCGAGGACGATGGCCGGTATCCAGAGGTGCTTTAGCATGTCCCACGCCTTGGCCCCATTCCACGCGGCATCCTGGTAGTCCGCCGAGAAGAGGCCGCCTACGGACTGGTCGAAGTAGGCGAACCCGACGTACATGAGCACGAGGCCGAGCAGGAAGTCCGGCACGGCCAGCCCTGAGAAGCCGACCAGGGTGAACAGGTAGTCGCCGACCGAGTGCTGCCGCACGGCGGAGTAGATACCGACGGGGATGGCGAAGGTCCACGTGACGATTATGGTAAAGCCGGTCAGGACGACGGTCGTCCAGATGCGGTCGCCAATCACCTCCTTGACGGTCCTTTCCGTGGCCCACGAGGAGCAGAAGAACTGGAAGGAGCGGCCCAGGTCTCCCTGCGCCAGGTTCCACATCCACGCGGCGTAGCGCTGGTAGACGGGCTTGTCGAGCCCCAGGTAGACCCTGAGGTGCTCGGCCTGCTCCTCCGACGCGCCCACGCCACTGCTCATCAGCCGGTCTATGTGCTTGGTGGCCGAGTCGCCCTCAGGAAGCTCGATGATGAAGTACGCGAGCATGCTGATGACAAGCACCGTGAAGGCCGAGAGCAGGAGCCTCCTCGCGATATAGGCAATCACGGGAAAGCTACCCGGTTAGCTTGATGCGCGGGTCCACTACGGCCAGGAGGATGTCGGAAATCAGCGTGCCGGCGACGGTCAGCATGCCCAGCATGAGCACGATGAACCCCGCCGTCATCGTATCCAGATTGACGATGGCGTCGAGCAGCACGGGGCCGAGGGTCGGCAGGCTGAGGACGACGGAAACTATGACGCTGCCGCTAACGAGCTGGGGCAGCAGGTACCCCACGGTGCTGATCAGTGGGTTAATGGCGACGCGCACCGGGTACTTGATGATCAGCTTGGCCGGGGACACCCCCTTTGCGCGCGCCGTTATCACGTAGGGCTTCGAGAGCTCGTCCAGCAGGTTGTTGCGCATGATGCGGATGAGCCCCGCCGTGCCGGACGTGCCCAGGACTATGGCCGGGATCCAGAGGTGGTTCAGCATATCCAGGAACCGCGGTACGCTCCACGGCGCGTCCTGGAAGTCACCCGAGAAGAGGCCGCCGACCGACATGTCGAAGTATGCGTAGGCGACATACATGAGGACCAGGCCGAGCAGGAAGTCCGGCACTGCCAGGCCCGTGAAGCCGAGCGTCGTAAAGACATAGTCGCCGACAGTATGCTGTCTCACGGCAGAGTAGATGCCTATGGGAATTGCGAAGGTCCACGTGAAGATTATCGTGAAGCCGGTCAGGGCGACAGTCGTTAATATGCGGTCGCTGATGAGCTCCCGGACAGGAGTTTGCGCCGGAGTCGAGCTGCAGAAGTACTGGAAGGAGCGCCCCCACTTGCCCTGGACCAGGTTGCCGACCCACCAGAAGTAGCGGAGGTGCACCGGCTTGTCCAGCCCAAGGTCCTCACGGATCTGCTCGGCCATCCCCATGGCGACATCGTCGCCGCGTGTCATCAGGGCGTCTACGTACTTGCTGGCGGCGTCTCCAGGCGGAACCTCCATGATGAAGAAGGCGAGCATGGATATGACCACGGTGGTGAATGCGGCGAGGATAAGGCGTCTAGAGAAGTATGCCAGCAATCTCAGGCTCCTGCCGACAGGTTGGGGCTGCCAAGGCCCACCGGACGCAGGAATGTTAGCAAACCGGCCACCAACTCACAACCCGGAGGCCGGGCCCGCTACTCATCCGCAAGGGCCACTTCCCTGCCGAGGACCTCCGCTACGGAGCCGGGGGAAACGCCTCCGGGGCGCAGGATACTTGGCTCGGGCCCGGTCAAGTCCAGGACCGTGGATGGCACTCCTGAGCGAACGGCGCCGCCGTCCAGCACGTAGTCGACGCGGTCGCCGATCTGCTCCCGCACCTCGGCTGCATTGGCGGCGGGAGGAAGGCCGGACCGATTGGCGCTGGTCCCGGTGATGGGCGCACCCAGGAGCTGCGCGATCTCCCTGGGCACTGGATGGTTGGGCACGCGAACGCCGACCGTGTCCCCGCCGGCGGCCACTATGCCGGGGACCTCGTCGGAGCGGCGCAGCACGAGCGTGAGGGGGCCCGGCCAGAAGGCTTCGGCCAGGCTGCGGGCTGATTCAGGCACGTCCACGCAGCACAGCGAAAGGTCGCCCACGTCGGCCAGAAGCAGCGGGAGTGGCATGCCCTCGGGCCGCCCCTTGACATCGAAGACCCTGGAAGCTGCCGCGCCGTCCAGCCCGTTGGCGGCGAGGCCGTACACCGTGTCGGTAGGGATGGCCGCCACGCCTCCGTTTCTCAGGACTTCCACGGCCTGGGCGACCGGGTTCATGGCGAGCCCAGTTTCCCGTCCCTCTGGGTTCCTGTGGGAGAGGTTTCGCCGAATTCTGTTCCAAATTGTTCCATGTCGTTCCACTTCTATCTTTGCCGTTGCTGGGGCTGTTGGTACCGGAGCCCTCCATGCAGGTATAATAGCACTGGTGTTCTGGGGCGTCAAGCGGCCGCATGACCTCCTTATTTTGGCTGCCGAGCCGGGGGGATTTAACCGCAGAGGGCGCGGAGGTCGCGGAGGGAAGAGGGGGATTTAACCACAGAGGGCACAGAGGTCACGGAGGGGAGAGGGGGAGGAATTGTGAATGGGGAATGGTGCAGGGGGAGCGGGGATGGGGACGGTCTGAACTGTGATTTTTGTGATGGGGATGATTGGGATGATGGGGAGAGGGAGCCCCCCGCCCGTCCGCCCCTCTGGGTCCCCCTGCCTTCGCAGGGACGACGGAGTGGGATGGGATGGTGGGATGTGGAACGGGATGGACGGATGTGGAGCGGCGATGGACGGATGTGGAGCGGCGATGGACGGATGTGGAGCGGCGATGGACGGATGTGGAACGGGGATGGTGGGATGTGGAGCGGGGGTGGCCTGGTCGCTATTTTCGGAGGAACGACGATTGTGCGAATGTCCTCATTTTTGGTACGACGGGGGTGGTGGATATTTGCGGTTTCGAGTTCATTGACCACAAGATATTATAGATGCTAGCCTTGTAACCACTACAGGTATGACCTCGACGGAAACCACAGCGACGTCGACCGGGCGTCCGGAACAGCCCTCGCACACCCACTCTGGGCGCGAGTCCATCCTCATCATCGACTTCGGGTCCCAGTACAGCCGGCTCATAGCGCGGCGCGTGCGGGAGTCGAACGTCTACTGCGAGATCATCTCGCACGAGTCGTCGTGGGACGCCGTCAGCCAGCTGAACCCTAGGGGCATCATCATGTCCGGCGGGCCCGCCAGCGTGTACGAGCCGGGCGCGCCGATGGCCCCCTCGTGGGTGTACGAGAGCGGCCTGCCCGTCCTGGGCATATGCTACGGGATGCAGGTGATGGTGCACCAGCTTGGCGGCAAGGTTGCGCCGAGCGCCAAGAAGGAGTACGGCCACGCCGTCCTGAACCAGAGCGCGAGCGGCGAGCCCCTGTTCGCGGGGCTGCCCCCGGCGATGCAGGTATGGATGAGCCACGGCGACCGCATAGTGGAGACGCCGGGGGGATTCAGCCCGCTCGCCCGCTCCGACAACTCCCCTATCGCGGCCATCGGCAACGGCAGCGGCATGCTCGGCATCCAGTTTCACCCCGAAGTCGTCCACACTCCGAACGGCAAGGACCTTCTCGGCAATTTCGTACACGAGGTCTGCGGCTGCGGCCGGCTCTGGACGCCCGCCAACTTCATCGCCGACACGGTGGAAGGCATTCGCGCCCAGGTGGGCGGCGGCAAGGTCATATGCGCCCTGTCGGGCGGCGTCGACTCCGCGGTGGCCGCCGCCCTCGTGAACAGGGCTATAGGCAGCCAGCTGACGTGCATCTTCGTCGACAACGGGCTGATGAGACGGGGCGAGCCCGACCAGGTGGTCGACACATTCAACCGCCACCTGGAGATCGACCTCAGGCACGTGGACGCTGCCGAGAACTTCCTTGGCGAGCTTGCCGGGGTGACGGACCCGGAGGAGAAGCGACGGCGCATCGGCCGTGTATTCATCGAGGTCTTCGACGCCCAGGCCGCATCACTGGGCCGGGTCGACTTCCTGGCCCAGGGCACGCTCTACCCTGACGTGATCGAGAGCGAGACGACCGACAACAAGGTGTCGGCGAAGATCAAGACCCATCACAACGTCGGCGGCTTGCCCGAGAACATGAAGCTGAGCCTGGTGGAGCCGCTCCGGTACCTGTTCAAGGACGAAGTGCGCGAGGTGGGGCTGGAGCTGGGGCTGCCGGAAGAGATGGTCTTCAGGCAGCCGTTCCCGGGTCCTGGGCTGGCGATACGGATCATCGGCGAGGTTACGCACGAGAAGCTGGAGACGCTCAGGGCGGCGGACTGGATAGTGATGGACGAGATAAAGGCCGCAAACCTGTACAGGGAGCTCTGGCAGAGCTTTGCGGTGCTCACCGACACGCGCTCGGTGGGCGTGACCGGAGACTTCAGGACATACGGCGGCGTCATAGCCGTGCGGGCCGTCACCAGCGACGAGGCCATGACGGCCGACTGGAGCCGCCTGCCCTACGACGTCCTGGCGCGCATCTCCAGCCGCATCGCCAACGAGGTGCCGGGCGTGAACAGGGTGGTCTACGACATCACGAGCAAGCCGCCGGGCACCATCGAGTGGGAGTAGGTCGGCCTGGGACTTGTGAGTACTGGTGAACGACGCCGGAGGCGCAGAGCGCAGCGATCCTTGAAGGAATCTTCAAGATTTCTTGCTAGTGTCTGGACAGTTGACATAAGTCATTCCGAGGGCAGCGAGGAATCTAAGGTCTGTGGCTATAGGCAATGTTTGTTTGGCGGTCAGCGACTTCAGATTCCGAATGGAGCGCAGCGGAGTGAGGATCCACTATGGCCTTGCGAAGGCCACACAAGGGGACGAAGACGGCGTCGTCTCCTGGCATGGTCTAGGCCCACCCCGCCCAGGGCGACTCAGCGAGTCGCCCCTACAGACCGGGTTGCTGGCTATTTTCATGGTAGTGACCATGGCATTGTGAAGGCCGCATAAGGGTATGAAAATGGCGTCGTCTCTTAGCATGGTCGGGCCGCCCCCGCCCCAGGGCGACTCAGCGAGTCGCCCCTACAGACCGGGTTGCTGGCTATATGGGTGGCCGGGGACCCCCTCATCCCATCCTTCTCCCGCGAGGGGAGAAGGGGTAAGAGCGCCCCGCTCTGCCAAGTTGGGCAGCCGCTATTTTCATGGTAATGACACTGTCGGGGGCCTCTCGAATGTCAACACAACCTAGGAAGCTCGACCAGGAGTAGAAGTATGAGATTCCACAGCCCTCGCTTGGCGCTATCGATATTGGCGGTTGTCGTTGCTCTCATGGCGTTGGCCGCCGCATGTTCGTCAACCGAGCCTGACCCAACGCCGACCTCTGTTCCCACCGCGGCCCCCACGACGGCTCCTCCACCGACGGCCGCGCCGGAGCCGACCGCCCAGCCCACCGCAGCCGAAGCCTCGTCCGCGTCCATGGAGACGGAGCCCGGCGGAGCGACCTTCACTCTCGGAGCGGGCTCGATGGCCCGGTACCTGGTCAACGAGCAGCTCGCTCGCATGAACTCTCCCATAGACGCCATCGGAGAGACGAACCAGGTCGAGGGGGCCATCGTCTTCTCGGCGGACGGCTCGGTGGATTCGGCCAAGTCAAAGATCACCGTCGACATGGCATCCCTGAGGTCCGACTCGGACAGGCGCGACGGCTACGTGCGCAGCAACACCCTCGAAACGAGCAAGTACCCCACAGCGGAGCTTGTCGTGAAGAGCACGCCGGGCCTGCCGTGGCCCCTGCCCTCCTCCGGGGAGGTGAGTTTCCAGATCGTCGGCGACATGACCATTCACGGCGTCACCAGCGAGCTCACCTGGGAGGCGACGGCCCAGGCCGGCGAGGGGGGCAGCGTAATGGGCACAGCCAAGACCAACTTCACCTTCGACACATTCGACATGGACATACCCAGCGTATTCGTAGTGGTCAGCGTCCAGGACAACATCAGGCTGGAGATCGACTTCAGCGGCACGGTCAGCGGTGGGTAGCAGCAGCCTCAAGGTGCTGCTCGTCGGGAGCGGCGCGCGTGAGCACGCGATAGCCTGGAAGCTCTCGCAGAGCCCACGGCTTGAAGCTTTATTCACGGCGCCCGGCAACGCGGGGACCGCGCAGCTTGGCGAGAACGTGCCTGTCGTTGCGACTGACGTGCCGGGCATGGTCGACCTTGCAGGGAAGCGGGCGGTCGACTTCGTCGTGGTCGGCCCCGAGGCGCCGCTGGCCGCTGGTCTTGTGGATGCGCTGGCGGAAGCCGGGATAAGGGCATTCGGCCCCACCCGGGCCGCAGCGCGGATCGAGCACAGCAAGGCCTTTGCCAAGGACCTGATGCTTGCCAACGGGGTCCCAACCGGGCGGGCCTCCAGGCACTCGGACTACGACGACGCCCTGCGCCGCCTGGATGAAGTGGGCGCGCCCATCGTCGTCAAGGGAGACGGCCTCGCCGAGGGCAAGGCAGTCCTCGTCGCCCAGACACAGGAGGAGGCGGAGACCGCGCTGCGCGACTATATGGTCGAGGGCAAGTTTGGGGACTCGGGGCGGGTGGTGCTTCTCGAAGAGTACCTGGAAGGCACCGAGATCAGCGTCTTCGCATTCGTGGACGGCCGGAACATCTCATCGCTCGTCGCCGCATGCGACTACAAGCTGTCCGGCGACGGCGACACGGGCCTGAACACGGGCGGCATGGGCTCGTACAGCCCGCCGGTCGCCGAGCTATGGAACGCCGAGATGGACGACCGGGTCCGCCGCGAGATCATCGAGCCGACGGTCTCGGCACTGGCGGCCAACGGCTCGCCCTACGCAGGCGCGCTCTATGCAGGCCTGATGATCACTGGCGACGGCCCGAAGGTAATCGAGTTCAACTCCAGGCTCGGCGACCCGGAGACGCAGGTGATACTGCCGCGGCTGAAGAGCGACCTGCTGGAGGTGATGTGGGCCGCATCCTCGGGTGACGTGAGCGCTGTGCCCCTGGAGTGGGACGACCGGGCCTGCGTCGGGGTGGCCCTGGCTTCCGGAGGCTACCCGGTTGCGTACGAGACGGGGTATCCTATTAGTGGACTCGATTCGGTGGACGCCGACGCGATGGTGTTCCACGCCGGGACGAAGGAATCCGGGGACGGCGAAGTGGTCACCAACGGCGGCCGCGTCCTGACGGTTGCGGCGCTCGGCCCTACAGTTGCGGAGGCCCGCGCAGGGGCCTATGCCAACGTGCCGCGAATCAGTTTCACGGGGTCCTTCTACCGGACCGACATAGCGGATGTTGGAGGTCCTACTTGACCGGGATTCGAATGGTGCGCTGCGACTCGCTGGCGGGCACGACGCAGACGCCCGGGATGCAGCGCTCGTCAGCGTTTGCCGAGGGGACCGTCTGGGCGGGCTCCGTCCAGATGGAGGCCGGTGCGGCGTCCGGGTGGCACCACCACGGAATCAACGACAGCTACCTCTACGTCGTGTCGGGCAAGGCGAGGTTCGAGTATGGTGAAGAAGGCGGTCAGGCGGTCGACGCCGAGACGGGGGACTTCGTGTTCATACCTGCGCACACCGTTCACCGGGAAGTGAACCCCGGCGCGGATACCTCATCGGTCGTCCTCTTTCGCGTGGGCGGCGGCGAGCCCGTCTTCAACGTAGATGGCCCGGAGGGCCGGAGTTGAGCGACAGGGAGCGCCTACTCGCGGCCTTCGACTCGGGCGAGCTGCTGCGCCCGTCAACCGAAGTGCCCAACATAGTCGACCTAGCGAATGCCCTGCCCGCAGTTGCCGATTCCGACGCGCCACGCTCCCCTGCCGTCGGCTCTATCGTGGAGGCAATCGGGCCCGTCGACCACGTCGTCTTCGTCATGGTGGATGGGTTGGGCATGAACGTCATAGATGCGGAGCACGGCGCGTCTTTCCTTGGAGCGCACGTCGCTGCCGAGCTGATGACCGTATACCCGTCGACCACGCCGACAGTGCTGACCTCGTACGCAACGGGGAAGTGGCCCGCCCAGCACGGCGTGCCGAACTGGGACGTATACCTGGACGAGATCGACGCCGTTGCGACCATCATCCACTTCATACGCAGGAGCGACAAGAAGGACCTTGCCAGCCTGGGCGTGACTCCTGAGCAGGCCTACCCCGAGCCTTCGATGGTACCAGGGATGGCGTGGCCCAGCCTGGGCATCGTGCCCGATGAGATCGGAGCTACGGCATACTCGTCCTACTGCCGCGGTCACACGCCCCACTACGGCTACAAGAGCCTGGAGGATGCCGGGATCGCGCTGCTGGGGAGGCTGGCCCAGGCCGAGGGCGGCACCTTCACACAGGTGTACATACCCCACGTGGACGCGGCATCGCACGAGTACGGCATAGACCACGAGACGACGAAGCAGGCCGTATCCGCGGTCGACGCGGGGCTGGCGCAGCTTGCCGGACTGCTTCCGCCCAACGTGGCGATCGTAGTATCCGCTGACCACGGCCTGCTGAATACGCCGGACGATGACGTCCACGAGATCGAGCAGGACGACGAGCTGGTAGAGCACCTGGAGCATGAGCCCTGGGGCACAGGCCGAACGGCGATGTTCCAGGTGCGCGAGGATCGCACCAAGGAGTTCGAGACGGGCTTTCGCCAGAGACTTGGCGACGACTTCTACCTTCTCGAGGCCTGCGAGGCCCTGGACCTGGGGCTCATGGGGCCGGGACCGGCGTCGGCGGCCACCAAGAGGAGGATCGGAAGCCACATCGCCATCTCTCACGGCACGCCCGTCATCGACTACAAGTACCCGCGAGACGAAGAGGACGAGCACAGGTCGGTCGCAAGCCACGGCGGGCTGACGCCCGACGAGATCGTCGTCCCTCTCATAGTAGCCCGAACCTAATACAGAACGGAGGAAAACAGGAATGCCGCTAGTAGGCGTAGTAATGGGAAGCAGCTCAGACAGGTCGTACGTGGACGAGACCTCCGAGGTCCTGGATCAGCTCGGAGTCGAGCATGAGGTCGTCGTGGCCTCGGCGCACAGGACGCCGGATAAGGTGCGCGATTACGCGACTTCGGCCCGTGAGCGGGGCATCGAGGTGCTGATCGCAGCCGCCGGCGGCTCCGCGGGCCTGCCGGGCGTCATGGCGTCGTGGACCACCCTGCCGATCATCGGGATCCCCCTGCCCTCCAGCGACCTCAACGGCGTGGACTCGCTCCACGCCATTGCCATGATGCCGCCGGGAATACCGGTCGCGTGCGTGGCAATCGGCTCGTGGGGCGCCCGGAACGCGGCGTTCTTCGCGGCGCAGATTCTTGGGGCGAAGCACGACGACATACGCCAGGCGTACGACGACTACCGCGAGGGCCTGAAGTCCAGGTGAGTATCCGGGGGCAAGTGCAAGAATGATCGAACGCTACACCAGGCCCGGCATGAAGCGGGTCTGGTCCGAGGAGAGCAAGTACGACCGGTGGCTCGACATCGAGCTGGCGGTGTGCGAGGCGTGGTGCGACGAGGGTGTCGTGCCGGGCGCCGATATGGAGGCGCTGCGAGGCGCGGCCTACAACATGGACCGGCTGCAGGAGATCCTGAAGGACACGCGCCACGAGATGACCGCGTTCCTCAGCTCCATCACCGAGTTCATCGGGCCGGAGGGCCGCTGGCTCCACCTGGGCCTGACAACCAGCGACGTCTGGGACACCGCCACGAGCTTGCAGCTCATCGAGGCCCTGGACCTCCTGATCGAAGGGACGGACGGGCTGCTGGAGGCGCTGCGATCGAGGGCTGTCGAGCACAAGGACACGCTGATGATGGGGCGCACCCACGGGGTGCACGCCGAGCCGATTACCTTCGGCCTGAAGCTGGCCCTGTGGTGGGACGAGACCCGGCGGAACCGGGAGCGGCTCGTCCAGGCCAGGGCCACCATCGCCTTCGGGAAGATCTCCGGGCCGGTCGGCACCCATGCCACGGTGCCACCGTCCGTCGAGACGAGCGTGTGCGAGCGCCTCGGACTTCAGCCTGCGCCCGTCTCGAACCAGGTGCTGCAGCGCGACCGGCACGCGCAGGTCGTGACGACGCTGGCCCTGTACGCTGCATCGCTGGAGAAGTTCGCCACCGAGATACGGGGTCTCCAGCGCACGGAGATACAGGAGGTATCAGAAGGATTCCCGAAGGGCCAGCCGGGCTCGTCGTCGATGCCGCACAAGCGCAACCCGGAGCTGTCGGAGCGTGTATGCGGGCTCGCGAGGCTGATACGTGGCCACGCTGTCACGGCGCTCGAGAACGTAGCCCTGTGGGGGGAGCGGGACATCAGTCACTCGTCGGCCGAGAGGCTGATTCTGCCGGACTCCTGCACCGCACTCGACTACATCATCGACCTGTTCGCGGGAGTCGTCCGGGACATGGACGTGCACACCGACCGGATGATGCGGAACGTAGAGTCGACCCACGGCGTAATTTTCTCGCAGCGTGTGCTGCTTGCGCTGATAGAGGCTGGGATGGCGCGAGAGGAGGCCTACGCTATCGTCCACGACCGGTCGATGGAGAGCTGGGAGAGTGGCAAGGACTTCCGAGGCCTGATTAGCTCCGAGCCAGAAGTGGCCGCGCGGCTGAGTGGTGACGATCTCGACTCCCTGTTCGACTACGGCTACTACGTCCGGCACGTGGACGAGACGTTCGAGAGGGCTGGGCTGGCATGAGGGGGAGAGCGCAGTGACCAATAGACGGCAGCGCAGAAGGGAAAGGGCGGAGCACAGACAGCCTCAGCCCGCCGGACGGTCGATGAGGCTCCCCTACTTGCTGATCGGGGGCGGTGTGCTCGTCGTCGCAGCGGTGGCCGTCATCGTTTTCGCGGCCTTGAGTGGGGGCTCCGAATCCGATCCCGAGGACTTGGCCGTAGCACAGGACCCGGCGAGTACGACATCGACCGAGTCCGCGGCCGCTGGCGAGCCAAGCCCGGCTCCGGCCCAGGATGAGGCCGCAGCGACCGTGCCCCTCGTGACGCTAGAGGAGTTCGGCGACTTCCAGTGCTCCCACTGCGCCCAGTTCGCGCTGGGAATGGGCAAGCAGCTAAAGAAGGACTTTGTGGACAAGGGCCGGCTCGAGTTCGTCTTCCGGCACTTCCCATTCATCGGCGAGGAGTCGTTCAGGGCTGCCGAGGCGACCGAGTGCGCTCGCGACCAGGACAAGTTCTGGGAGTACCACGACACCGTATTCGAGAACTGGGACGGCGTTAACAAGGGCGCGTACTCCGACGACAACCTGAAGGGGTTTGCGAGTAGCCTCCAGCTCGACCGGGGTGCTTTCGACTCCTGCCTCGACGGCGGCAAGTACCGTGGCAAGGTCGAAGAGGACCTCCATCTCGGCGAGCGGATGGGCGTCAACTCTACGCCGTCGCTGTTCCTGCAGGGGCGCAGGATCGACGTGGCCGACTATGGCGAGCTGGCCGGGCTCATTGAGTCCGCGATTGCGGCGGCGCAATGACGTACGGCACAGCCTCTCGCTGGGCCGTCGCGGCCCTCAGCCTGGCCGGCCTGGCCCTGGCGACGTACCTGAGCGTCGAGCATGTGACCGGCGGAGGCGCCGCATGCGTGGTATCGGAAGGCTGCGGCGACGTGACGTCGAGCGAGTATGCGGTGCTGCTGGGGGTGCCCGTTGCCTTCATCGGCGTCGCCGGCTACGGCGCGCTGCTGCTGGGCACGCTCGCCTACCTGGGGCTCGAGAGCCCGCCGAGCAGCCTGGCATATGCGCTGCTGGGCATGGCCGCTATTGGCGAGAGCCTGACCGCGTATTTCGTCTACACGCAGGCCTTCCGCATCCAGGCCTACTGCGTATACTGCCTGGCGTCCGCGGCGATCATGACGTCGATCCTGGCAGTGACGGCTCTCGCGACTTTCAGGGCGAGAAACGAACCGGCCGTCGTGCTAGAGTAGCGATTCAACAGTTTCACGAAACCAAAAGCACTGGAGGTTGACTGAATGGTTGCGATAAAGGAGTCTCCCCTGCCCGACCTGGTCTACAGGGGGAAGGTCAGGGACACACACGAGATAGACGACAAGCTGTTCCTCATGGTGGCGACGGATCGGATATCCGCATTCGACGTCGTACTGCCCACGGCGGTGCCTGACAAGGGCGCCGTGCTGTGCCAGATATCGTACTTCTGGTTCGACCAGACCGAGGACATCGTGCCCAACCACTTTGTCGCCCGGGCCACCGACAGGCCTGACCTGGACATCCCCGCCAACCTTGCCCGTCAGGCGATGGTCGTCAGGCGTGCGGAGCGCATCGACGTCGAGTGCGTCATTCGCGGGTACATCACGGGTTCGGCGTGGTCCGAGTACAGGAAAAGCGGCACAGTCCAGGGAATGCCGATGCCTGCGGGGCTCCAGGAGGGCGACAAGTTCCCGGAGCCGCTGTTTACTCCCACGACCAAGGCCGAGGTGGGCCACGACGAGAACATGACGATGGAAGAGGTCGAGGCGATGGTGGGCAAGGACGAGGCAAAGCGGCTTGCGGATACGACGGCAGCCGTCTACAACAAGGCCCACGACATCGCTCTCTCCAAGGGCATCGTCATAGCCGACACGAAGATGGAGTTCGGCTACATAGACGGAGAGCTGACGCTTATCGACGAGCTGCTGACCCCGGACTCGAGCCGGTTCTGGGACGCCGAAGGCTACGCGCCCGGCAAGTCCCAACCCAACTTCGACAAGCAGTACGTCCGGGACTGGCTCGACGAGCAGGGCTGGGATCACGAGCCGCCGGCGCCCGAGCTGCCGGACGATATCGTCGAAAAGACCCGTCTCCGCTATATAGAGGCCTACGAGCGGTTGACCGGGCAAAGCCTTCAGTAGCACAATAGAAGTCTATGGCTACAGCATCCAGACGCAGAGAAGGGCGGCTGACGCCCACCCAGGCTAGGGCGGCGCGCAGATCGCGGCGGCAGAGAAAGCGGCGTTTCACCAGGTTCGCGGGTTTTTCTGCCGTGGTGATCATTGCGGTGCTCTTCATCGCCTCGCTGTTCGCGGGCAGCCTCCCGATCTCCCTGGGCGGCTCGGCCGGTCCCGACGGCCCGGGTGAGCGCTTCGAGGACCAGGGCGCGACCCATATCCGTACCGGCGAGGGACACCCCCCGTACAACTCGGTGCCCGGTACGTCCGGCTGGCATTACGACTACGCCGATGGCGGCCCTGCCCGATGGGACGTCTACAAGGAGCCGCTGCCCGACGAGGTCCTAATCCACAATCTCGAGCACGGCGGAATCGGCATACACTACAACTGCCCTGAAGGGTGCGACGATCTGGTAGAGAAGCTGGAGGGGTACTTCCAGCGCGGCCTGGAGATCATAGTGTCTCCCTACCCTGACATGGACACGAGGATCGCGCTGACGGCGTGGACTTTCGTCGATGCGTTCGACGAATACGACGACGAGCGTATCAAGGCATTCGTCAACGCCCACATGAACTCGCCGACCGCCCCCGAGGCCCTCGCGCGGTAGACCCTGCATCGTGACTACAGGCGGCACGTTCCTCGCCAGGGTGCGCGTGACCCTCAAGACTTCGGTGAACGACCCGGTGGGCCAGACGATTCAGCACGGCCTGCGCGACCTGGGATTCGACTCCGTAGCCGGCGTGCGGTCCGGCAAGTACTTCGAGGTAATGCTCGAGGCCGAGAACGAGGAGTCCGCCCGCACGGCCGTGGACTCCATGTGCGACAAGCTCCTCGCCAACCCGGTCATCGAGAGCTACGAATTCGACTTGGAGCCCGCCGGGTAGCCAGCGCAACTCTGCGTTGCACTGGAGTCGCTTCTCATGAGAATCGTGGCTAAGCCCCAATTCATGCACCCAGGGCACCTGAAGGGATTCGCACTTCCGGATCCGCGGCGTCCCCAGTACGACGAATCCAGTGTTGAGATTGACCTGCGCGAGTGTGAGTTTGTTGGGCCCTCAGCCGCGCTGTGGTGCATCGTGTACTCGTTGCTTGCCAAGATGAAGGGTAGTGATTGCACTCTGCTCGTGCCGGAGAACATGGGCGTGTGCATATACCTGAAGTCGCTGGGAATGTTCCAGGTGCTTCAGGAAAAGGGAGTTGCTCTCGACGACCTAGGAGTCCCAGAGCGCGAGTCCGCCCGGCTGATAATTCCCCTGACTGAGTTCGAGACTGAGTATGATGTGGAGCAAGCCGCAAATGATGCTGATCTTGGTCTAATGGACTCGGGGCTTGGCGCGGCCAACATGCACTACGTTGTTACCAATGCCTTCTCTGAGTTCGCACTCAACGCAGTGCAGCACTCCGAGTCGGGAATCGGATCATTCGGTTACCTCCAGTACTATGAGTCGAGTAACGGCCCTCGGTTCATTTGTGCCGTGGCCGACGGCGGGGTGGGGATCAGACGCTCGCTTGAGAGAAACCCAAGACTGCGGCCTCGAGTACCCTATGACTGGGTAGCCATAGAGGTCGCGATTCAAGAGCGGGTGAGCGGAACGCAAGAGCCGACTAGGGGTATGGGACTATTCGGTGTGGCGGAAGAGGTGCGAAAGGAACAAAGGCAGCTGGTGATTCAATCGGGGATCGGCGCTTTGCACATCCAGGAGGATCTTCGGAGCCAGTCCAGGCGGACCAAGCTCTTTCCCGGTACACTGGCCTATGCCTCTATTCCGTGTTGAGGGGCGGCGACATGACCACGATACGAGTTGGCGACATGGTTCGGAACAAAGTCCTGGTTACGCGAACATCAGCTAGGGACTTCGGAGCCAACGTTTCGGACATTCTTGTGGGTCAGACAGAAGCACTCACTCTGGACTTCGGTGGAATTCGTGGGATTACGCCATCCTTCTTCGACGAACTGTTGCTCTCTATGGGAGAGCTCGCAAAGAGCCAGGGACGGGACCTCAGCCTGAGGATAGTCAATCCACCTTCGGAACTCTCGTCGATACACGAGGCCATAGGGCGAGCACACGGGCTCTCGATTTCAGAGAGCGAGAGCGGTTCGTGGCTCGTCGAGCGCAGCAGGATGTTGGAAGACAGCGGCCCCAATCTCCGGGTACAAGCTTGATCCACATAGCGCATCCCGACTGAGAGCAACCCGGCGTCCCTTAGCGGAAGCCGACTGAGCCGTCTTCTCGCAGGGCCGTACCTACCTGGCGGGGCTGCAGCGGGTGCCGGGCGGCGGCCTCGGGATCGAAGTCCACGGCCAGGCCGGGCGCGTCCGGCACCGCTATGTGGCCGTCCTCGACCTTCAGCGGGTTGTGGGCGATGTCGTCTCTCTCGTCGTACCTGTACTCCAGCACGAGGAAGTTCGGGATGGCGGCCGCGAGCTGCACGTGAATCGCCGTCACGATTGGGCCCCAGGCGTTGTGGGGCGAGACCGTGGCGTGATACGCCTCGGCCAGCCCTGCCGTCTTCTTGCACTGGGTCAGCCCACCGTGGAGCCCGGCGTCCAGCTTGAGGTCGCGCGCGGCGCCCCGGGCCAGGATCTCGCGGAACTCGTAGACGGTGTGCAGCCGCTCGCCGGTCGCTACGGGTATCGTAGTGCGGCTCGCAACCTCGGCCATTGAGTCGACGCTGTCGGGCGGAATCGGGTCCTCGATCAGTAGCAGGTCGAATTGTTCGAGCTTCTGTGCAACGGCGATTGCCTCTGCGGGCCCCAGCTTCCTGTGCACCTCGACTACTATGTCCACGTCGCGGCCCACCGCCTCGCGCACGGCCCCCACCCTGTCCACCGTTTCGTCGATGAGCCTGGGTAGGCTCCACTTCGGGTAGTCGGCCGGGAAGGGGTCGATTTTCACCGCTGTGTGGCCCTCGGCAGCAGCCTTACCGGCCAGTGCGACGGCTTCGTCCCTGTCCCCGTGCATGCACAGGGCACACATTCGTATCTTGTGGCGGTGCGTGCCGCCCAGCAGGCTGTGGACCGGGGCGCCGTAGTGCTTGCCGGCTATGTCCCACAGGGCGGTGTCGATTGCGCTGAGGGCTGCGTAGATGGCCGACGCCCTGAAGCTGGAAGAGCGGTTCAGGTACTGGTAGTGGTAGTCGATGGTCAGCGGGTCCTTGCCGACCAGGTAAGACTTGAAGCTGAGGAGGGCCTGCTCGCTGGCGGCCGGCTGCCCCCAGAACGTCCCCTGCCCGACCCCCACGATGCCCGAGTCGGTCGTGATCTGGACCAGCAGCCAGTCCTGGACGAGGTAGGTCTTGACGTCCTCGATTTTCATATCTGCCTCCTGGGCGGAAACGATCAGTCGGCGGCAATCATACTCTATGTCGAGTCAGTTAGGCCTTCCCTCGGGTGAGTTCGGCTCGTGACGTGCTTATTGGGTTTGCCAGGGCGCCGCTGATCTGAAACCATAGGTGCATGGTGACGTTCACAATGAAGATAGACATAGGGGACCAGCAGCGAGACCGCTGGATGCCGGTGGACGCGCTGGTGGATACTGGCGCATCCATTAGTTCAGCCCCCGCGTCCGTCTTGTACGACCTGGGTGTAACACCCCTTATCAAGCAGAACTTCCGGTTCGGACAGGGCGAGGTGAGGTCGATGGATGTGGGTCAGACCTGGATCCGAGTCGAGGACAGAGAGGTCATTACGCTTGTCCTGTTCAACGAGGAGAACTCTCAACCGTTGCTTGGCGCTCTGGCCCTGGAAGGCGTGTTCATGGGAGTCGACCCTGTGGGCAAGAGGCTCCTGCCCGTCGAAGGACTCATGATGCGGCTTGGGAGTCTAACCTAGTCCGAGTTTGCCTCTCACAGCTTTTCCCGGTTCGTTTCCGGTTGCCACGCGCGGATCACCGCCGTCTCCAGGGCATCCGTCTCCTCGACGCTTGTGGTGAACGCCGTGGAGAAGAGGGCGATGTCGCGGAACATGCGTAGCTGAAGCCGAAGCTCTTCGTTGGTCTCGTTCGTGAGGTGCTGTAGCAGGCGGCGGCGAAGGCAGGTCTCCGACTTTCCGACGTAGAGGCAGTCGTACAGGTCATCTTCGCCGGTCGGCAGCCACAGGGCGTAGACACCGGTGCGCTCTTTGGGGAGCCGCCGGACGTCCTCCCGCTGGAACGGGCGCCGGTCACTCTCCAGCCGATATTTCAGGCTGAACTGCGTCGTCATGATAACCTATGGCCCTAAACGCTACACGAGCAGGCCCTGCTCTGGGGTCTGCAACTCCGCCAGGATGCTGTTCCACGACGTGACGAGGGTGTTGAAGGCGACCGCGTTCTGCGAGTCCCCCCCGCTGTCATAGTGGTTGTAGAGGATGCGCGCCAGCCGCTCGACCGACTCCACGCCGCTCCCCATCGCCCTGCCCACGACCGCCGCCCCCGTCGCTCCTTCGCGGCCCTCTCCTAGCTGCATGTGCCAGGCCATGCGCATCACGGCCTCCCACGCCGTCATCTCGCCGCGCGGCCGGGGCCGGTCGGTGGCGTACTCGTCCAGCCCCAGCAGCTTCACCCGACCGCTCTCTGCATTGAGAAGGCGGTCCGAGTCCCGCAGTGTGTCGACCGATACGGCGTACGCGCGGGCCATCGTGTCCGCCTCGCCGTAGCTCCCTTCCCCATAGCCGTGCTGCATCAGCCAACCCACGCAGAAGCGGCTAGCCGCGTCCAACTCGCCGGACGCCGCTCGGTCGTAGTCGGCTATGGCCGCGTTGATGGCCGCCAGCGCGTCCCGGACCGTTACCGGCTCCCCGCTGATCGTCTCGACGCGACGGTAGCGCGAGTATACCTCCATCCCGGGCCCGATGGCCGCCTGTGCCAGGTCCGTCGGCGCGATGTGGCTCTCTCGGGTGAGATGGTCCAACGCATCCGGCATCTCCCTCTCCAGCGCGTCAAAGAACTCCCGCCGCGTAGCGGATGGCGCATCGTCGGGACGCGGACGACAGACCAGCACGACGGATGAGGCCAGAGAATTGGCAGTAAGCGAGTTCGACCTATTCGAAAGCTCTGTACGCATCGGCCAAGTGCCGACTATCTGGAATCCCGCCGAAACCAACGCGGTCAGCATCGTCTCCCAGCCAGTGGATGTCCTACCTTGCCGTTCCTCTTCTTGCTGCTTGTAGGCGTAGTAGATGGACGATGGGAACCTTGGACTACATCGCTGGCGTATCAGGCGCAGCGTACTGTTCAGCAAGTCCTCAAACCTCTCTTGGGGGTTCTTGAACCGGAACGGAGTGGCGATCATCTCCTCGTCTTTTGGAACGAGCATACCGGCGAACAGTTCGGGATATATGTTGCGGAGCAACGGACGGAGCCACACATAGAAGAAGTCGGATAAGTCAGCGTAGCCAATGTTGTCATAGTAAGGTGGATCGGTAACTATTGCTGGGCCACTATCAGCGTAGATCGTTGAGGATGCGTCCGCCTGCTGGGCCTCGCCGTCACTCACATCGGTGGGCAGGCGCTCGACAACTTTGGCAATCCACTCAATGTGCGCCATCCAATTTGCAGTTGAGTTGGAAGAGGGGTTTGATTCGGCAAAATCCCATATTATAGGGATTGCTTGACGGGCAAAAACGCTTCTCAAGTCACGCGTCACATCCCATGACGCAAAGCTAGAGCAACGGTCTGCTGTTCTGCCAATCGTGAGTGCAAGGTAGGTACAAATTGCATTGGAATAGTCTACTGACGCTCCATGTTCCAGCATTGAGGCCTGCGCCTCATGCATCAGGTCACTGAACGTAGTCAGCGCAACGAG
This sequence comes from Dehalococcoidia bacterium, assembly GCA_965204975.1. Lineage (GTDB taxonomy): Bacteria > Chloroflexota > Dehalococcoidia > Lucifugimonadales > CAJWER01. The sequence goes on along the minus strand of OZ242024.1, from coordinate 817,088 downwards.
TTGACGCTCCGTGAATAGTTGATGCCAATAAGTGAACCCATATCGCTGCACACGAAACCCCAACGCCTTCTCAGGCAACCTGCCGACAGGCCGCCACTTGGGCACCGCCGACAGAGCGATTCGGACGTGCTCATCGGAGGGTGACAGGAAAACGCGCTTGCGGTTCCCCTCGGCGACTATGGCCGACATCTGCTCGCCCATTCTGCCGGCCCTAGACTGCTCGCGAACGTAGGAGAGTGGCGAGACGCTGCCGCAGGCGACGCAGGTCGCGCCGTTGCGATTCACGGTGCCGCCGTCTGGTGCGCCGCCGTCATGGTCCTGCACCACGAACGAGACCAATCCCTTACTGTGGTCCACGACCGGCTTGGTCCAGTGCTCGTTGCCCCGCTTCTTCGACACCTGGAACGTCCGCATGAGCGGCATGGCGATACCGCACGCCGGGTTGGGGCACGGCACCGTCCGCGCCCAGAGCCACGCTATCACCGTGAGGGGCTTCCCGTTGTCGTCGATTGCCTTCGGATAGAGATGGCCGATGCGTTCGACGGCCTGCTCGCGCATCCATTTGCCGTAGTAGCGAATGTCGTCAGCAAGTCCGGCGGCGCCGCGCCAGGGGACCTGCTGCTTCTTCCGGCCCTTCCCGACGGTCATGCCCATCCGGTCGGCGTCGGGATTCACGGGAGGCCTGCCCGCAAACTTCGGCGGCAGCTCGATCAGGGCCTTGGTGATGAGCACGGCGACCGGGTTCAGGTCGGAGCCGACGGCCTTCAGTCCGAGGCGCTGGGCTTCCAATGGTATCGAGCCGCCTCCACAGAAGGGGTCGTAGATGGGCAGGGCCGACTTGCCCAAGTAGCGCAGAACCTCGTCAGGCTCTGTTGGGGCCGTCTCGGCCCGGGCCCGGGCCACCGAGCGGGCTATCTCCAGTCGGGCCTCGGCCAGGATTTCTTCGTTGCTGGCGTTCTCCCACACCACGAGACGCTTGATGATCTCGTGGAGCCGGTCCCGCTCGACTCCCTGGGCCTCCTCGGTCGGGAACTCCTCCGGGCACGAGGAGGGGTCGTCCACCATGCTGGCAAATATGACGGCGCGGCAGGCTGCCAGTGGACGTCGCGCCCACCACAGGTGCAGTGTCGAGGGGTGTCCGTGCCGTATCGACTTCTCCCGCGCCGACTCGCGGTTGATGTCGTCCAGCGGCAGGTCGACCTCGATCAGCTTCCTACGCAACTTTCGATCAACTCCATTCCTGGGGCTTTCTGAGAGTGTAGCCATGTGTGCTGGTGACCTGCTCCGGCAGCTGGCTGTCCCTGAATGCGTCACGGCCTATAGTGAACGATGCGGACGCGGCCTGGCGCAAGTGCTTTGACACACGATTAGGTGGGAATGCCATGATCATGCGCTTCTCTGGGAATCGATCGAGAACAGCTCTTACCGGGCGGGTCAGGTCGCTGTCTCCCGAGATTATGAGAGCCGTATCGAATACATCATCCTGAGCGTCACCGAGCAGCTCGACTGCGATATTCACGTCGGTCATCTTCTCCTCGTAAGTCTTCCAGGTCGCCCCGCATCGTGGGCAGCCCCTGTCCTTTGCGAGGTAGTATCCGTAGTGGATGTACAGGTCTGGTAGAGTTGTCAGTGCTTCCAGGTAAGCAGCCTGCCGCTCCGGCTTACCCGGATCATCTGCTTGGGGCCATATCCGTGCGGTGAAGTAGCGGACCATCGTCAAACTCTGGCCTGGTCGCAGCAGATTCCAGGCTAGACTGCGAATGTCCAGCCAATAGTAGCGTCGCCAACCCTTGGACCTGAGGCCATAATAGAGATTGAATCCGTCGACGTACACTACTACGCGACGCGTGCCCTCATGCAAGACGTGATTATTCAGGCAGATGTTCTCGTTAAGGCAGTTGATTTGTGACAGGGTTTAGACCGTAGGTACGTGAGCAACCGACGGATCGGAGTGCTCGGAGGGAGTTGCATTGTACATATCATGTATGTATCATGTGGACACCACCCCAACGATAACATCGTTGGCCCGGCGCCCCGTAAGGGGCGTCTCTCTTTTGGTAATTGATAGTGGTTTCCCGCTATCGGCGCCTTGCCTTCCGAGCCAGGGCACTTTCAATTTGTGAAATAATAAGCCCAGGGTCTTCCTCTTGAGGTGCCTGGGCTTATCGTCTGCGTGCTGGCTTCGGTTTGCGACCCGCCATCGATTCCCTATTCTGTAGATTGGGTCTCCTCAGACCCGTGACGGCTCATGGCCCACCAGAGAGAATCGCCCACGCTCTCCCAGTCCGAACGGATGGCGATCTCGTCAGCCGCCTTGGGGTCTGCGCTGTAGTTGTATGTGTTCAGGCTGTTGGTAAAGTCCCATATGCGCGCCATACCTTCCAGAAACGATGGTCTGGCGAACAAGAAGTCGCTGCGGCTGACCATGATGGAACTCCCCCTGATAGGATGTGACAATTGTAACATGCGAGGTGCGCCACGCAAGGATGCCTCTACTCACCCTCCAAGTCCATGTCCAGGCCGAGCTGGATACCGTTCTCGCGGATGGAGCGGGCTATGTTCTCGGAGAATCCCCCGGGCTTCAGTGCCGATATTGTGATGGTGACCGTCACGTCGCCGCCGTCCTCGCGCAGGTTCCGGATTATCTCTTCCCTGAGCTGGCCTACGTCGTCCAGCGATAGGTCACCCTGGGCCGTCTTGGATGCGGTGATGCGGCTGGGACCGCGCCGCACCGGGGGCGATTGAGTGTGTACCGGGCGGTCCTTGTGCTCATCGTCGTCGCTCCTCTCCCCGGGAGCATTGGCATCGTACAGATCGTCGCCCTCTCGCTCCTCTCCCCTTCTCTTCTCCTCCTCCCTGACGAGATCGGCCATCGTGGGGTTGACCAGCAGACGCGAGCGCTCTCCGTACAAGGAGTCTAGCGGTTCACGGAAGCGCATTCCATTGTATTCGCCGTTCGAGTCGTAACTGTCGGCGATACCAAAGGCACCGCCGGGCGCACCGCGCTCAATGCACCTCATGAGGACGTCCATGTTTCGGAGCCGGGGCATGTAGACGTTGCTCGTTAACATGTTCCAGAGAGCGTCCATGGCCACGTGGTCCCCGTATGCGCCATTCTGCCAGACGTATTTGTCCAGGATGGTGGCAAGAGCCGACGGGGATATCTCGTCTACGAGCGCCTCTTCCTCCACGCACTTCCGAAAGGCACCGGCAACTATCTCTGCGGAGTCGCTGTCGGTGAGCCAGACCGACATCCGGTATTCTGCCCTTTGAGGGTCGTCCTGGACTGGCGCCATGGCCCATCGATAGGCCCTGATCAGGGCAGCGCGTGCCTCCTGTTCGGCCCTTCTGAGACTGTTTCTGGCCTGGCTGAGGCGGTCGCCCGCCAGGTTCGCGATCCTCCTGTCGCCGTTGACTATCGAGTCCCAAGCCAGATAGGTGCGCACGCTCGCCCTGAGGGTACGGAGATCGTCGCTCTTGGCGGCCAGGAACAGCAACGTGTTCTTGTGTACGCGGGGTGCGCCTCCGCGGTCGTTGAGGATGAGGAGGGCGCGCTCCGTGGCCTCGTCTCTTTCGCTGGACCGGGTGGGCAGCGGACAGTCTGGCGGCAGGATGACCAGGCGCACTTCGTCCAAGTCGAGAACGTCTTCGGAACGCTCAGGACAGATGATGGTGTCGGCCCTTCGTCCTACGGCCTCGTGGAGATCCAGGACAATTCTCTCGTCCACCTCGCGCTCGGCCAAAGCGGCGTCCCGGTCTGCAGCGACTTTGTTGAGATTCTCCTCAACGTGGAAGTATTGCCTGGAACCGGCCTCGTAGAGGTAGTAGAGGCTTCCGCTCATCCTGGCCAGGGCCTCGTCGTAGACGGCCACGCCGTGCCCAGGCTGGACCACCCCCAGATGTATGCGGCGGGAGTCCACCCCTTTGACAGCGCCGCTGGGAGCGCTGCCCAAGAAGATTGCCCGGGCCGTGCGGCGTGCGGCCCCGCCAACCGCTCCAAACCTCTGAGGGGAAGTCCGATCGATGTTGTCGGTCCTGGACCCCTCCCGGTCCGCCTCCTCCAGCACGGGCCGCCACTGTTCGCCCAGCAGCTTTACAAACTCGTCCGCCAGTGCGGGGTCGCTCAGAGTCAGGTTGGCTGGCATTATGAGAGCGGATGGGTCGTTGTCGAGGTATAGCCGGCTGATGCAGCTCGCCATCATGCGGAGCACGCCTCGGGTTCGCTGGAACCTGGGGATTGAAGACCAGTCCGAGTTGAGACGCTCGAAGACCTCTGGATGTACGGGATAACAGGCCTTCATTAGTTCGAGGTAGCGTTGCTCGCGCACCTCGGGGGGATAATCCCGCCTGGAGCCGCCATACATGCGGGAGAATGCCTCGCATGTCCGGTCCCTATCTGCCTCGTCGATGGTCCCACCAAAGAGCCTGCGCCGGACGACCTCGAAGGCTTCGCTCGTTTCGAGCGGCTCCCACACTGCCTCGACCCGGCCCATGAGCCGTTCGAGTCTTCCCAGCGCCTCCTCTCCCGCCTCGCCCCCCGCCTCCTGGCTGCTGTCCGGGAGGGTAACCACAAGGGCTGCGTCTCGGCTGCGACGCACGGACTCCGTCAGTGCCTGTATGAAGGTGTATATGGCGTCGCGAGAGACTCCCGTAGTGTTGCGGACGTATGCGACCAGCTCATCTATGAGTATGACGCAGGGGCCTACGTGCTCCAACAGGGCGTCCAGCTGGGCCCCGCCCGGCGCAGTGCCCTGTCGTGCCGCCTCGCCAATCATGTCGTATGCGTCCTGTCCCCCTAGCTGGTAGGCCATAACGCCCCATAGGGTGTTTAGGGGGTCACCGCTTGCGGTCTCGCTCGTGTCCGTGGGTGCGAGGAATGTCCCCACCAGCACTGCAACTTTGGCGTCGACGCCGGTAGCGATGTCCCAGCCGGCCTCGTCCATGATGGATCGAATGCCGGCACCCACCCTTTCCGAGCTGCCAGGCGTGGGATTCAGGAGGGCATCGGTCTTGGTCACAACGTGGTACAGGGCGATTAGGCTGTGAGTCTTGCCTCCGCCAAAGCCTGTCTTGGCTTGTATGACCGGGTCTCCGCCAGTACCTCCCAGTCGTTTCAGGGTGTTGAGAAGCAAGGCGCGGATGCCCGGGGTGACATGGGTCCGGTCGAAGAAGCTGACCGGATTGCCGTATTCGGTCGACGCGGCGCGTCCGTCATGGACCGCCTGCAGATCGGCCATGAACTCGGCTTGGCTGAAGGTCCCCAGGGCGACGTCTTGGTTAGGCGGGGCCACGTCACGCCAGGGAGTGAGGCCTGAGGGCGTACGCGGCTTGGGGGTCGAGGGCTTTGCCTCGTGCCGGGGAGCCTTATCGCTCTGGTCAGGCGGAGTCTCTACTTGGGAGTCGCTGTCCCCACTATCTTCCCGATCGGGTGCAGCCGAGGGGCCACTGCTCGTATCCTGAGGCCTGAAGAGCCGCTCCCTGATGTCCTCGACTGCGCGCCTCTCGCCTGGCGCGTTGATCCGCCCGAGTACGTCGGCTACCTGATAGAGGATGCTTCTGGCGTACTCCGAGTCCATGTCCTGCTGGCCAGGATGGGCCGCTTGGTTCCGCGCGTTCACTATCAGCCACAGGGCGTTCTGGACCGTGCGGTCTCCGCCGAACGTGGTCGCGAAGGCGTCGCGCCAGTTACGCTGCACTATGTCCGGGAAGTCGTTAAAGTCGATGGCGTCCTCGACGCTGCCGCTCTCATCCAGGCCTTGGTCGAACCGTGCTGCCTGCCTGTCGCGCAACGAACCGCGTACTACGTCCTCGACACGCCCTCCCTGCACCGTCCTGAGTCTCCGGACGACGAAGGGGCGCATAGCGTCCCGAAAGATGTCAATGGCGCGGTTTAGGGCGTCCCGATTCGGTCTGTAGACGGCTGTCATGTTGCGCTTAAGCCGTGCCTGTCTCTTCGGTCATGTCTCTGGCGGTGGTGGGCCTGATTACCAGCTCGGGTATGTTGCTCTTCTGCGGAAGCCGGGCTATCAGGGTGATCGCCTCGGCGACGTCCTCGGACGTGACCATGGTCGCCCTCGCGGCAGCGTCGGGCACGACGGGCCGGTTGTCCAGGATGGGCGTGTCTACCTCGCCGGGTATCACGCAGCTTGCGCGGACGCCGGTGTCCTTGTATTCGTCGTTCAGGAATCCGGTGAAGTTGATTACGGCTGCCTTGACGGCGCTGTAGATCATGCCGCCCAGCAGCCCCGGCGTGACCCCCGCGAGGGACGAGATGTTGACTATGGTGCCGCTGTCGGCCTCGAGCATCGCCGGCATGACGGCCTGGGTGCAGTAGATAGTACCCACCAGGTTCGAGTCGATCACCGACTGGACTTCCTCGGGGGTCGTCGTGAGCAGCTTGCGATGGGGCGAGCTATGCCCGGCGCTGTTTACCAGCACGTCTACGCGGCCGAATGCGTCGAGCGTATTCCCGATTGCGTCGAAGACGGCGCCGTGGTCTGCAACGTCGACGCCGTAAGCCCTCGCGGTGCCGCCCTGGTCGCGCACCTCCTCGGCAACCGCCGCCACCTTGGACTCGGTGCGGCCGAACAGCACGACCTTCGCTCCTTCCTGGGCCATGGTAAAGGCGGTCGCCTTGCCCATGCCGCTGCCGCCGCCCGTGATGATGCACACCTGGTTGTCGAGAGCCACGTCGAACCTCCGCGCCGTTACTAGCTGGCGCCGAGTATAGCATGGGCGCGATTGCTCAGAGGCCGGCTAGCCCTGCCAGATGCTACCGCCGATGTAGCGGATCCCGTCCTCGCCGTGGAAGTAGTAGGTCGAGAGGATGCTGCCGTCGTTCAGCAGGATCGAAGCGGCGTACCCCAGGTCGGTGTGGATGCCGTCATCCCTGATCACCACCTCGTTCTCGATGTCCCAGGTCAGCCCCTCGTCGCTGCTGAAGCAGGCCCTCACTCCGAAGGGCTCGCGCCGGTAGCCGTAGGTGCACAGGACGCGGCCGTCGGGCATAGACATGAGGTTGCAGGGGTGCCCCCACATGGGGCTGCGTTTCAGACCCTCCCACGTCCAGCCGTCGTTGTCCGAGTAGGCCTGGTAGAGGTACCCGTCCGCGTCGTTGGTGCGGATGATGGTCAGCAGTCGCCCGCTCGGCAGCTTGAGAAGCGGCGGCTCGTGGAAGCCTATCGTCCGCTCAGGGTCGTAGGCGACCGTGGACGGCTGTCCCCACGTCCTGCCCTGGTCGTAGGACCGTGCGACGAACATCCTGTCCTGCACGTCCCCCGCGCCCATGCCGTGGAACGGCAGCAGCCACGTGCCGTCGTCCAGCTCCACGACGCCGTCCTTGCCGGTGTGGGCCCTGTATTCGAAGCCGGAAACCGACACGGGGTACGGCTCGCCCCAGGTCGCCCCGCCGTCGCTCGACCGGGCGAAGTAGAGGCTGTCGAATACTACCCTGGTCCATTCTCCCCTAGACCCACGGGAGATGTCCATGCGGCTGTCGCCGAACTCCGCAGCCTCCTCGTCGGATATGCCAACGAACCAGCGGTGGTTGTTCATGATCAGCTCGCCCGTCGAGACTTCGGAGACCATGCCCATATTCAGGTCGTTGGTGCCGTCGGCGGCGTCGATCACGACCAGGGTCTCAGGGTCCCACGTGCGTCCGTCGTCGGTCGACCTCACCATCGCTATGCGCGAGCCGTCGTCGACGTGCCGGTGCGTCACGTTCGAGCCGCGCTCCACCTCTCGCTCGTCCGGCGGGCGGACCGGGGCCTGCCGGAAGACAGTGACCAGGTCGCCGTTGCCGAGCCGGATGATGCCCGGAAACGCGCTGTGGTAATCAGTCCCCTTGTGAATGACTATGTGCTCGAAGTCCATTTGCGTCTCCCTCCGGAGGCTCCGCCTCCCCTAGCCTTCCGTCCAGATGCTGCCGCCGATGTACCGAACGCCGTCCTCGCCGTGGAAGTAGTAGACCGACAGGATGCGGCCATCGAGCAGCTGGATCGATGCGGGATAGCCCAGGTCGAGGTGCATGCCGTCGTCCCGGATCACGACCTCGTTCTCCACGTCCCAGGTCGCACCGCCGTCGTACGAGAAGCATGCCTTGATCCCGAAGGGAGGCCGCCGGTAGCCGTAGGTGCAGAGGATGCTGCCGCTCCCCAGCTCGACCAGGTGGCTCGGCACGCCGACGATCGGCGTGCGCGACAGGCCCTCCCACGTCCAGCCGTCGTCGTCTGAGTAGGCCTGGTAGAAGTGGTCGTCGGCCCCGGCCGTCCGCGTGACGATGAGCAGGCGGCCGCTCGACAGCCTAAGCAGGGGCGGCTCGTGGAAGCTGATCACTCTATTGGGGTCGTGCATCACCACCGACGGACTGCCCCAAGTCTTGCCCTGGTCATACGAGCGGGCGACGAATACCCTGTCGAATGCATCGCCCGTCTTCTCGCCGCCGTCGTAGGACTCCTCGGAAGGAATGTCGCCAGGCCCGTGCCCGTGGAACGGCAGCAGCCACATGCCGTCGGGAAGCTCGACGACGCCCGTCTGGCCCGTGTGGGTCCAGTAGTCCATGGTCGGAATCCCGAAGGCCGCGGGCTCGCTCCAGGTGTGGCCGTTGTCGCTCGACCGCATCATATAGAGGCTGTCGTAGGCCATGCTGTCGAAGGGCCTGGCTGGCCGGTCCCGCATGATCTCACGCTTGTCGGCCAGGTTGGCCTTGCCCTCGTCGTCGAGATAGGCGAAGAGGCGCAGGTTGTTCGCGATCAACTCCCCGGACGACACTTGCGAGACCATTGCCAGGTTGTGGTCCTGCGTGCCGTCCGACTCGGAGACGATCACCCTGGTGGTCGGGTCCCAGGTCAGGCCGTCGTCTAGGGAGCGCACCATCACGGAACGCGAGTTAGCGTCCTGGTGGAAGTGTGTGACGCTGGCGCCGCTCTCGCCGTGCACACCCGTGCCGGGCCTGACGGGCGCCTGCCGGAATACGCAGACCATGTCGCCGTTCTGCAGCCGGATGATCTCCGGGAAGGCAGAGTGCCACTCCATGTCCTTGTGGATGACGATGTGCTCGAAGTCCATTCAGTTCTCCTGGCCCTTCTGATCCGGTCGATCAGGTAACTGCGACTTGCGCGCCGCTCCACGGGCAATCTCCATCTCGCGTTCAGCTTCAGGCGTGGCGCGAAGTTCGCCCCGTTCAAATCGCTTGAGGATGTCCCGTTCTTCCTCGCTCAGCCTGTCGTCCATGATGGTTGTCCCCCTGGGAAGTTGTTTCGTTTTCAGCAACTCCAGATTGTACCGCCTATGTAGCGGACCCCGTCGTCGCCGTGGAAGTAGTAGACGGTGAGGACACTGCCGTCCTCTCGGCGTATGGATGCAGGGTAGCCCAGATCGCGGTGCAGGCCGTCGTCGCGGAGCACCACCTCGTTGTCCACGTCCCACGTCTCACCCTCGTCTACGCTGAACGCTGCCCGTACGCCATAGGGCTTTTGCCTGTACCCGTACACGCAGAGCACCCTGCCCTCCTCCAGCTCGATGCAGTGGGCGGGGAAGCCCCATATCGGCGACCGCTTCACGCCCTGCCAGGTCCACCCGTCGTCCGTCGAGAATGCCTGGTACAAGTAGTCGCCCGTGCGGATCATGGTCAGGAGCCGCCCGCTCGACAGCCTGAGCAGCGGCGGCTCGCCGAACCCGATCCCATTTTCAGGGTCGTGGGCGACGACCGACGGCTGGACCCAAGTCCGGCCTCCGTCGTCTGAGCGGACCACGAACACCCGCCCGGGTTCGTCTTTCGAAGTGCGGCCGCTCAGGGGCATAATCAGCGACCCGTCCGGCATCACGATTGCGCCGCTCTTGCCCGTATGGGTGAAGAATGCGTATGCGCCGATATCGAACGGCTCCCGCCCTGTCCAGGTCCTCCCCTCGTCGCTGGAACGCAGGGTATAGGCGCTGTCGTAGTAGATCTCGCCGAACCACTGCCGCGAGTAGGGCGTCGAGTCGGGCCGGGGGAGGTGCGCCCTGTCGCCCTCGAGCGCGGAGCCCTGCTCCTCCGACAGGCCGGTGAACCAGCCGTGATTGTTGACCAGCAGATCGCCCGAGGGCAGCTCGGCGATCATGCCCATATTGAGGTCGCGGCTCCCGTCCGACGCGTCGATGACTGTGAAGCTATCAGGGTCCCACGTCCGGCCATCGTCGGCGGACCTGACAAGGGCGATTCGCGAGTCGGGGTCGAGGTGGTAGTGGGCAAGGCGCTGATCGCGGGCTTCGCCGTCGGAGTAGCCCTCCCTGAACGTCGACTGGCGGAAGATGCACACCAAGTCGCCGTTTCGCAGGCGTATGACGTGCGGAAAGGCGCTGTGATAGGCCGTGTCCTTGTGTACGACGATGTTCTGCATTGAGGCTCCTTTAGCTTCGTAAGTAGCACGAATTGGGCCTGGATGGCTACCCGTCGGAGTCTCCCTGGGCGCTCCTCGTGGGCAGCTTCGCGAAGCTCAACCAGAACCCCTCCACCGCCCTGATGACATCCATGAACTCGTCGAGGCCGACGGGCTTCACTACGTAGGCGTTGGCGCGCAGGTCGTAGGTCTGCAGAATGTCCTCTCTGTCCTGCGAGCTCGACAGTATGACTACAGGTATCCGCCGTAGCTCAGGGTCGCCCTTGATCTCGGCCAGGACCTCGCGGCCGTCGATTGTCGGCAGGTTCAGGTCGAGCAGGACGAAATCGGGTGGCCGTTCGTCCTCGTAGCGTCCTTCCCTGCGGAGGATGGAGAGGCCTTCCTCGCCGTCCTCTGCGACGATGAGGTTGTTGCGGACCTTGGCCTCGGTCAGGGCTTCCCGCGTCAGCTCGACGTCCCCGGGATTGTCCTCGACCATCAGTATCTGGATAGGGGCTCCCGTGCCGCTTGTTGTCATGCTAGCCGGCTCCTTGTTCCGACACGGCGGGAAGGGTGAAGTAGAACGTAGCACCCTTCCCAGGCTCCGACTCGGCCCATATCCGGCCGCCGTGCCGGTCTATGATGCGCTGGCAGATAGCCAGCCCGATGCCGGTGCCGGGGATCTCGCTGTTCCTGTGGAGCCGCTTGAACACGCCAAATACCCTGTCGGCATACTTCTGATCGAACCCGACCCCATTATCGCGTACCGAGAAGAGCCAGTAGCCGCCGTCGCGCTCCGCATTGACCACGACGCTGGGGCGTTCATCGCTCTTGAACTTGAGCGCGTTGCCGATGAGGTTCTGGAACAGCTGGACAAGCTGGGAGGAGTCCGCCGTCACCTGTGGGAGGTCCGGGTACACGACACTCGCGTTGCTGTCGGCCACGGCCACCTCGAGATTCGACAGCGCCTCCTCCACAACGGGCGCAGTGTCGGTTGGCGCGAGCTCGCCGCCCTGTGTGCCTACCCTCGAGTAGGCCAGGAGGTCCGTGATGAGACGCTGCATCCTGGTGGCCCCGTCGACCGCAAAGTAGATGTACTTCTCGGCGCGCTCGTCGAGATTCCCTGAGTATCGCCGGGCCAGCAGCTCGACGTAGCTGGACACCATCCGCAGGGGCTCCTGGAGGTCGTGGGAGGCCACGTATGCGAACTGCTCCAACTCCCGGTTCGAGCGGGCCAGCTCTTCCGCTTGCTCTGTGACCATGGCATGAAGCTGGGCGTTGGCGATCGCGCCGGCGATGTAGATGGCGATCCGTTCGGCCAGGAGACGGTGCAGCTCAGAGTAGGCGTTCTCCCTTAGCGAGTGGAGGTTCAGGCACCCTATTGGCTCGCCGTGGTGCAGCAGCGGCGCAGACAGGAACGACCGAAGGCCCATCCTGTACGCCCCTACCAGTCCGGCATAGCTGCCCGCAAGCTCCGATTCGTCCCCTGGCTGAAAGACGATGCATTTCCGGGAATCCAGGACATCCTGTGACAGCGTGCCGGCGATGCTGTAAGCCTGGTCGGGTTCCCTGTCCGGCACGTCAACCACGCTGGCCTGGTAGGTGTCCACCATGTAGTTGGGTTCGTCGGTCATCAGGTTGATGACGATGCGGTCGAATGGGATTAGCTCGGCGACCTCTTCCCCGAATCGCTGGTACACCTCCTCGATGTCCAGCGAGGACCCGATGATCCGGGCGATGCTGGATAGCGTCTCCTGGGCGCGGGCCCTGCGCCGCTGCTCGGACACCGAGGCCCGCAGTGCATTCTCCGCCCTGCGCTGATCGGTGGCGTCGAAGCCGTACAGGTGCCCGACCCCGTGCTCGCTGATGCCGACAAGAACGAAGTGGAACCAGCGGCCCCCAACGTCGGCTACGACGTCGTGGTGCTCGTCGCCGGCGATGATCCCGCGCACGTCCAGTGCACCGGCCGCCGGGAGGATGCTCGCCAGCGAAGAGCCGTCCATCGCGGCAGGGCCAAAGGTCTCGGCCGCAGCGGGATTGATGCTGCGCACGAACCCATCGGAATCGAACCTGAGGACGGGCGAGGGGTTGAAGTACGCGAACGACGGCGCTTCCGGTACGTCTCCGCGCCATTCCTGAGCCGGGCGCGAGCCCTCCAGGCCGGAGAGGCGCCGACGCAGGTCCTGCAGCTCGGCTACAAGCTGCTCCCGGCTCTTTCGCTCATCCGCGACTGCCACAGGTCTCTCCGCGTCCACCGGGCGTTAACGCGGCTCTAGAACGGCCACCACCACTTCTTCTTGGCCGGAGGGGCTGCCGGCGCTGGTTCCTGGGGAGCGATCGAGCGGTGCATGGCGGGGTCGTCCAGCCTGTCGATGACCTGCTCGAACCTGCTCAGCTCCATCGGCTTCCTGCTGAAGCGGCTCACCGGGATGCCATACGAGTCCAGGAAGCTCTCTTCCGCCGTGGTGCCCGTCAGGATCATAACGGGGATGGTGCTCAGCTCGCTGTCCGCGCCCATATCTTTGAGAACCTCGAGCCCGTCCTTCATAGGGAGATTCAGGTCGAGCAGAATCAGGTCGGGACGGGGCGCATCGGCATACTCGCCCTCCTGTCGGAGGTACGCCAGCGCAGGCTCCCCGTCATCTACTACGGCCACGTTCGCGGCATACTTCGAGTCTTCGATGGTGTCCTTGGTCAGCTCGACGTCCCCGGGGTTGTCCTCGACCAACAGGATCTCGTAGGTCTGCTCTTGCCCGCTCTGTGCTGCCATGATTGTCCTCCTGACACCAAGCCTCGGACGTAGGAACGACTCCCCTCAGCGGAGATCGTAGCTCCGCACTATAAGGAAGGCTAAAGCGGCTGTCAAATGCGCCTCTTGGTTCCGAAAACTACACGTGGAAGACGTAGAGGCTCCTGTTCGCCACCGGCAGGTCCACCCATGCTCCGCCCTGCCGGTGGCTCTCGGCGACCGCCAGGCACGCCTCCGTCAGGTTGTGCACCACCTCGATGGGACCGCTGCGCGGAGCGCGGCCGTTCTCGTGGGAGTCGACCAGGTCTTCGAGGCAGGTCAGCGTGGCCTCCTGCTTTGGGTACTCGGGGATGAGCGTCTCGAACCACCGCGGCTCCCTGGGCTCCAGGTTCTCCGGTACCCTGTAGATTGCGCCGGTACCCTGGTTCAGCGACCTGATCGACCCCTCGGTGCCAATGATCTCGAAGTCGCGCGGGCCTGCTGGGACCGACCAGGCCTCGACGCCGTTGCCGAAGCGTATGTGATAGGTCGCGTGCGGGTCCTCGTCGAGCCGGTTGTCTCTCACCTCCAGGTCGCGCGGCAGGAGCTCCCCGCGTACGGACACGACCCCCGGGTCGCCCAGCAGGTACGAAAGCGTGTCCATGGAGTGGATGTGCATGTGCATCAGCGTGTTGGAGCGCGTGTAGGCCACGGCGTGGGTCGGCTCGCCGATGTCGCCCCTTGCTATGGCGTCCCTGACAATGTCGAACCGGTCGTCGAACCGCATGAGCGTGCCGGTGTTCACGATGGTGCCGTTCGCCTTGCACGCCTCCAGGATGCCGTCGGCGGCGAGCGGTGAGCATGCTACCGCCTTCTCGACGTAGAGCATCGGGACGCCGGCGTTCGAGGCGAAAATCGTGACTTCGGCGTGGGAGTCGTCGCGAAAGTCCCTGGTCGGCGCCTTGTTGCCGGGCTTCGGCAGGCCTGTGGCGGTCGTGCAGACTGCGACGATGTCGGGGCTCTCCCTGGCAATCATCTCCTCGTAGTCGTCGTATACCGCGTCGACGCCCCACGTCTCCCTGAAGGCTTCCCGCCTCTCAGGGATTCGGTCTGCTCCTGCCGCAAGCTCCAGCCTGTCGGAAGCCGCGCACGCGTTGGCCACGGACATTTCCAGAGTGCTTCCAATGCGGCCAAGCCCGACAACTGCAACGCGGTACGTCTTCATTCGAGTCTCCTTGGGGTTGGGGCGAATGTGATCATGCCGATGCGGCGGCCCTCTGCCTGCGAATACGCGCCGGCACGTCGTCGTTCAGCGTCTCGCCCGACACTATCTTCAGGCTGCGGTCCTCGAGAGGCAGGTCCACCCGCACGAAGCCGCGACGGTGGGACTCCCGCATCGCGATGGCGGTCTCCAGAGCCTTGAGGGCGTCGTCGCCGGAGCACTTGGGCGGATGGCCGTTCTCCACCGACGATATGATGTCGTCGACGATGGTCAGGCCCATGCCCTGCATGTGTGTCGGCCATGGGAACTGGTGCATTACAGGGTTCTTGCGGGGAGGCACTCCCGGCCTCCTGTTCTCGACGGGCGGGAACGACCCTGCAACCATGCTCGTCAGCTCCCAGGCCTGGGCGTCGTTTGGAGTGCGGATACGGCCGTCCTCGCCTATGATGTCGAAGTCCCAGGAAGCGCCACCCGCCTCCATGCTCCTGACGAAGGCGCGCACGCCGTTGTCGAACACGAGGTAGCCGTTTCCCATGATGTCGCTGTCGGATTCCGCGGCCTCGTCCGACTGCATCTCGCCGAGGACCCACTGGACATCTCCACCCGCGAGGAATCGCACGGTGTCGAGAAGGTGGCTGCCGTTCGACGACAGGCCGCACGCGGCGTGGGCCGTGACCTGCTGCACTTGGCCTATGTGGCCGTCGTCGATGATGTTCCGGGCCTGGCTGTAGAAGGGGTTCCAGCGCCTGGCGCAGTTCACGGCCAGTGACACGCCCTCTTCCTTGCAGACGCGGACCATCTCGTCGGCCTCGGCAAGGGTGATGGAAATGGGCTTTTCCGCCCATATGGCCTTCACCCCAGCGCGGGCGACCTTGATGACGACATCGGAGCGGATGCGGGCGGTGGTACAGACCGACACTATGTCGGGCTTCTCCCTGTCGAGCATCTCCTCGAAGTCCGAGTAGAGGTGGTCGTCGGACAGCCCCCACCGCTCGCCGAAGATCGAGCGCTGCTCGTCGTGGATATCGGCCCCGGCTACGAGCTCCGTCCGCTGGGAATACACGTAGGCCGGACCGTGGCAATATGGAAGGAAGAGCGACCCTCCGCGGGTCATCTCGTCGTCGAAGGTGCTCCCCATGCGGCCCAATCCGATGACCGCGGCGCGATAGGTGGACATGCTCGCCTCCTGCTGTGCTGGTGCGGCCTATGTTGTACCAGCACGACAGTTGGGGCGCAACAGCCCGACGAAGGGTACTATGCTCTACTCGGAGCGCCGACTATTCTGAAGGCCTGTTGGCTACTGTGCGCCGCCATTCTCGGTAGCCCAGCCGGTGCGCCAGTTGCCCGCTGTAGCTACGGCAGACCTCCTCCGGAAGGGCCTGGCAATGTAGCGTTTCCAGAGATAGATGGACGCGAAGGTAATGAGAATGATCAGCCCAATCGCCAGGGGGTTCACACCCAGGGCAACGTCGGGGCGCCCCGAGTATCCCAGGAGCAGGCCCAGGTTCCCCACCGCGAAGGCGGTGGTGCCGTCCACGACGTGGACCTTGTGGAGGTCGTGACGGGTACCGACGCCCTCGAGATGCCATGACTCCCCGCCCTTCTCGGTCCTGACAATCGTCCCGCCCCTGCCGACCGCCCAGCCCCTCCCGGCGTTTGCGAAGCCCACGCTGAGCAGGTCCTCCGCCGTGCCGGTCCTCTGCTCACTCCATGCCTGCCCGCCGTCTGACGTGTGAACAACGGTGCCGTTCGCCCCGACCGCCCAGACTCTGTCCCGGTCTATTACGTCAATGTCGTACAGGTGCCGGTAGGTGCCGCTCGGCGAGGCCGCCCATCTGTTTCCGGCGTCGGTAGTGGCGAAAAGTGCGCCGTTCTCGCCCACTGCCCATCCCGTGTTCGCGTCCAGGAACTCTACGCCGAATAGGGTGTCGTTCCCTGCCCTCCCTGCCCTCCAGGCGGCTCCCCCGTCCGAAGTCGCCAGCGCGACGCCCGAGTCGCCCACGGCCCAGCCCGAGCTAGAGTCGATGAAATCGACTGCCCTCAGCGTCTCGGCTGTACCGCTGGGCTGGGGTAGCCAGCTCCGTCCTCCGTCCACGGTGCGCATGATCGTCCCGGCCTCGCCTACCACCCAGCCATTGTCGGCGTCGATGAACTTCACGCCGTGCAGGTGCCTGCCGGTTGCGACGGGAAGCTCCTCGTATGTCTCGCCGCCGTCCTGCGTGCGGAGCACTAGGCCGTACGTGCCCACGGCCCAGCCGTTGTCAGCATCTATGAAGTCCAAGTCGACCAGCGACTCGACCCCCCTCGTGACCTGCCAGGTTGCGCCTCCGTCTCGCGTCGCAACTATGAGACCGGCAATTCCGGCCGCGACTGCGCTCTCTGGCGTGATTGCGTCGACGGACAGGAGGGTGGTGCTCACGCCGCTGGACTGGGCCGTCCATGTCCGCCCTCCGTCGGTGGTGGCGAGGACAGCGCCGCTTCGCCCCACGGCCCAGCCCGTGGAGCCGTCCACGAAGTCCACGTCGAGAATGTAGGTGTCGGTACCTGTGTCCTGCCTGGCCCACGAATCCCCGCCGTCCACGGTACGGAGGACGGTCCCCCCGCTTCCTACCGCCCAGCCGGTGTCCGCATCGGCGAAGCCGGTGTCGAATAGCAGCTCACGCCCGTGCGACTCGACAGTCCAGCTCGCGCCCCCATCCGTGGTCCTGGCTACGGTGCCGGCGCTTCCTACGGCCCAGCCCCGGAGCCCGTCGATGAAGTCCAAGCTCTCTAACGATATGGAGGTGGTCTGGGTGGCATTCCAGGTGGCCCCGCCGTTCGACGTGGACAGCACGCGCCCGGTCGAATCGACAACCCATCCTGTTGAAGCATCCACGAAGTCGACACCGCGCAGCGGCACGGAGGTACCCGTGGCGAGGGGCTTCCACGCCATGCCGCCGTCTGCCGTGGCCAGCACGAGTCCCCGGTCTCCGGCGATCCACCCGGTGTATCTGTCGATGAAGCTGGCGGAGTGGAGGGACTGCGTCGTCCCGCTCTCCTGCGGCGACCAGGTCGCGCCTCCGTCCGAAGTCGACAGGATCAACCCGCCCGTGCCTGCCGCCCAGCCGGTACGTTCGTCGACGAATTCGACGTCGAGAATGGTGACTAGGCTAGGCCGTGTGGTCCAGCCGTAGATGTTGATCTTCTGGGCCTCGAATTGGCCCCACTGGGTGTGATAATCGCGCACTCGCTGCATGTGGCTCTTATAGCGGGCTTCAAAGAACGGGGGGGCCAGCATCAGGAGCAAGACGAACCCGACAAGGGTAGCCAAGGCGCCTGCCAATAGGAGCGCCAAGAATCGTATGGCTTGGTGAAGTCTCATCCGGGCTCCACACTGATGGAGGACGTGGCCGACGATTGGGCCACAGACTCAGCCAACTATAGCACGAAATGCGGCACGAACCGGGCTGCGCATTGCCGGTTCGGGCGCCAGGGGGTTACTTTTCGCTGCCGCTCTCGGTTGCCCAGCCGCGCCGCCAGTTGCCCGCTGCGGCTACAGGGGACCTGTTCCCGAAGGGCCTGGCAAGGTAGCGTCTCCAGAGGTATATGGACGCGAAGGTGATGAGAAGGATCAGCCCAATGACCCAGAGGTTCACGCCGAGGGGGACGTCGGGGCGCCCCGTGTATCCCAGGAGCAGGCCCAGGTTTCCGACTGCGAAGGCGGTGGTCTCGTGCACTACGTGGACCTTGTGGAGGTCGTGACGGGTCCCGACGTCCTCCAGGCTCCACGACTCACCGCCCCTCTCGGTCCTGATGATCGTCCCGTGCCTGCCGACCGCCCAGCCCCTCCTGGCGTTTGCGAAGCCCACGCTGAGCAGGTCCTCGCTCGTGCCGGTCCTCTGCCCGGCCCATGTCTGCCCGCCGTCGGACGTGTGCAGCACCGTGCCGTTCGCTCCGACCGCCCAGGCCGTGTCCCGATCTATGAAGTCGAGGTCGTACAGGTGCTGCGGGGTCCCGCTTGGCGAGGCCGTCCAGGTGCTCCCGCTGTCGGTCGTTGCGAAAACCGCGCCGTTCTCGCCCACTGTCCATCCCGTGGTTGCGTCAAGGAACTCTATGTCGAAGAGGGCGCCGTCCCCTGCCCTTCCGGCGTTCCAGACGGTCCCTCCGTCCGAAGTAGTCAGCACGATGCCGGAGTCGCCGACTGCCCAGCCTGAGCTGGAGTCGATGAACTCCACCCCCCTCAGAGTCTCCGCCGCGCCGCTGGCCTGGGGAAGCCAGCTCTGTCCTCCGTCCACTGTGCGCATGATCGTCCCGGCCTCGCCCACGACCCAGCCGTTGGAGGCGTCGACGAACTTCACGCCGTGAAGGTGCCTGGCGGTTGCGGCGGGAAGCTCTTCGTACGTTCTGCCTCCATCCTGTGTGTGGAGCACACGGCCGTGGGTCCCCACGGCCCAGCCGTTGGAGAAGTCGATGAAGTCCAGGTCGAAGAGGGACTCGGCAGCCCTGACGACCTGCCAGGTGGTTCCTCCGTCGCGCGTCGCCAAGATGACGCCGGAGATACCGGCCGCGACTGCGCTCTCTGCCGTGATCGCGTCGACAGACAGGAGGGTGGTGCTTACGCCGCTGGACTGGGCCGTCCAGTTCTCTCCCCCGTCGGTGGTGGCCAGGACAGCGCCGTTTCGCCCTACGGCCCAGCCCGAGGAGCCGTCCACGAAGTCCACGTCGAGGACATATGCGTCGGTGCTCGCGTGCTGCCGGCCCCATGTTTCCCCGCCATCGACGGTGCCCAGGACGGTCCCCCCGCTTCCTACCGCCCAGCCGGTATCTGCGTCGGCGAAGCTGGTGTCGAATAGCAGCTCACGCCCGAACTGTTCGACAGTCCAGGATGCACCCCCATCGGAGGTCCTGGCTATCGTTCCAGCGCTTCCCACGGCCCAGCCCCGTAGCTCGTCGATGAAGTCCAGGCTCTCTAGCGAAACGGAGGTTGCCTGGGTGGCATTCCAGGTGGCCCCGCCGTTAGACGTGGACAGCACTCGCCCAATCGAGTCGACAACCCATCCTGTCGAAGCATCCACGAAATCGATCCCGCGCAGTGGGGCGCCCGTGTTCGTGACGAGTGGCTTCCACGCGCCGCCGCCGTCTGCCGTGGCCAGAACGAGCCCCCGGTCTCCGGCGATCCACCCGGAATAGCTGTCGATGAAGCTGGCCGAGTGGAGCGGCAGCGTCGTGCCACTCTCCTGCCGAGACCAGGTCGCGCCTCCGTCCGAGGTCGACAGGATCAACCCGCCTGTGCCCACCGCCCAGCCGCTCCGCTCGTCGACGAATTCGACGTCGAGAATGGTGACCAGGGTCGACTGTGTGGTCCACCCGTACAGGCTGACCGCCTGGACCGAGCCGCTGCTCTGCTCGGACCGATAGTCGAGGACTCGTTGATTCTGGCGGTCACTGAGGACTTCGATAACCGGGCCGATTACCAGTAGGAGCGCGATGACGCCGACCAGGATAGCCACGGCGGCTGCCGCCGGGCGCGCTATGGATCGAATGGCTGTCTTCAGTCTCATGCGGGCTCTGTCCTGGAGTGCGACGACATCAACGGGCGCCAGTCTCACCATAATGTAACACGAATCGGCCGCTCCGCCGTCGAACGGATGCCGCGCCCGTGCAGGGATCTGTCGGAGCGGCGCCCCGTACCTAGCCGTCCAGGTCCAGGCTGATGTCCAGGGCCCTAGGCGAATGCGTGAGCCGGCCTACCGAGATCAGGTCGACACCTGTGGCCGCGACTTCACGGACGTTTTGCAGGCTGATGTTGCCCGATGCCTCCGTGAGAGCCCGTCCGTCCACCAGCGCCACGGCCTCGGCCAACTCGGCAACGGTCATGTTGTCGAGCAGCAGGATGTCCGCCCCCGCTTCCAGGGCCTCGGATACCTGCTCCATCGTTTCGACCTCGATCTCGACCCTGAGAGTGTGGCGCGTCCTGGCTCGCCGCACGGCCTCGACCAACCCTGCGCCTTCGCTCCTGAGCGACTCGATGTGGTTGTCCTTGATGAGCACGCCGTCTCCGAGGTTGATCCTGTGGTTGCTCCCGCCCCCGACCCTTACGGCGTATTTCTGCAGGGCCCGCAGCCCGGGCACTGTCTTGCGGGTGTCGACTATGCGGGCGGGCAGGCCCTCCACGGCCCTCACGAACCGGTTCGTCTCGGTGGCCACGCCGCTCAGGTGCTGCAGGAAGTTGATCGCGGTCCGCTCGCCTTTCAGGATGGCGGCAGTGTCGCCTTGGATCTCGGCTATGACATCGCCTTCCCGCCCAGAGGCAGGGTCGGATGGCCTCACCGAAGAGCCGTCGGGAAGGATGGACGCTATGCGCATGGCCGGATCGAGCCGTCTCCAGACTGCCACCGCCACGTCGCCGCCGGCCAGTATGCCCTCCGCCTTTGCGACGACCCTAGCCCTGCTGGTCCGCCCGGGGGGTATCAGCGAATCGGTAGTGGGGTCGCCGGCGGAAAGGTCCTCGGCCAGCGCCCTGTCGACGGCTTCTTCGATCTCGAACGGCTCCAGGCCGGGAATGTATCCCACGTCAAAGCCCTAGACGATCGCGAGCATCCTGTCGAGGGCCACTCGGGCCTCGTCGGCGGTGCGGTCGTCCACGCTGATCTGGTTCACGACCACGCCCTGGTTCAGCCCGTCGAGCACCCACGACAGGTACGCGGGGTGGATTCGGTACATCGTGGAACAGGGGCAGACGACCGAGTCGAGGCAGAACACGGTCTTGTCGGGGTTCTGCTGGGCGATGCGGTTTACGAGGCTGATCTCCGTTCCCACCGCCCAGGCGCTGCCTGGCTCCGCATCTGAGATGGTCTTCGTGATGAACTCGGTCGAGCCGTTGAAGTCGGCGGCCTGGACGACCTCGTAGGTACACTCGGGATGTACCAGCACGTTCACCCCGGGTACGCGCCGCCTGGCCTCCTCGATCTGGTCGATTGTGAACCTGGTGTGGACCGAACAGTGGCCCTGCCACAGTATTACCCTGGCACGCCGCAGCTCGTCCTCGGTGTGACCGCCCAGCGGCTTGAACGGGTTCCAGACCACCATCTCGTCCAGCCCGACGCCAAGCTGTACCGCTGTGTTGCGCCCCAGGTGCTGGTCGGGCAGGAACAGCACCCGGTCGGACTTCGCGAACGCCCACTCGAAGGTCGCCCTGGCATTCGAGGAGGTGCATACGATGCCGTCGTTCCGGCCGCACAGCGCCTTGATTGCCGCGGTCGAGTTCATGTAGGTGATCGGCGTTATGCCGCCGTCGCCGTCCAGCACTTCCTCGAGGTCGTCCCAGCAGTCCAGCACGTCGTCGACGTGGGCCATGTCGGCCATCGAGCAGCCGGCCGTCAGGTTCGGCAGGATCACCTGCTGGTGGCGGCCGCTCAGTATGTCTGCCGTCTCGGCCATGAAGTGGACGCCGCAGAAGATTATGTGCTCCGCCCTCTCCTGCGTGGCGGCGAACTGGGAGAGCTTGAAGGAGTCCCCTATGTAGTCGGCGAACCGGATGACCTCGTTACGCTGGTAGTGGTGTCCAAGGACCACCAGCCGGTCGGCCAGCCTGGCCTTAGCCTCGAATATCCTCTCGTCCAGCTCCTCAGGCGTCTTCTTCAGATAGGCGATCGGCAGCTTTTGCCATTGCACTCCCGCCCCGAACTCCTCTTCGAGGGTCTTCGCTTTAAGCTCGTCGTCCGTCTGGCAGAAGGCAGACTGCTCGATCTCGGTGATCGGAATGGTCGGTTCTCTGACCTGGACAACCATCTGGTAGCTCCCTAGGCAGCTGGGACAGCCGTGCCCTGGAGGGACCAGGGCCCGGTCTTGTCGATTCTTACTGAGATCACGTCGCCTACGCGGTCGGCCGCGTTCTCGATATGCACGAGCTTGTCGTTGCGGTTGCGGCCGTAGGCCCGGCCGTTCTTCAGGTCCTCCACCAATACATCGACGGTGCTCCCAAGCAGCCCGAGGTTCAGGTCCGCCTGGATGTCCGCCTGGGCTTCGTCAATCGCCCTTAGCCGCGCCTTCTTCTCTTCAATGGGAACGTCGTCCTCGTACCTGCGGTCGGCTATGGTGCCCTCGCGGGTGGAGTATGCGGCCGAGTGTACCTTGTCGAACCTGATGTCCCTGACCAGCTCCAGGGTGCGCCCAAACTGCTCGTCCGTTTCGCCGCAGAAGCCCACTATCAGGTCTGTGCTCATCGAGACGTTTGGTATTCGCGACCTTATCTTGTCGACCAGCGTCCTGTACTCCGCGTTCGTGTAGCCGCGGCGCATCCGTTGGAGCACTTCGTCGTCTCCCGCCTGGAACGGCAGGTTGATGTGCTCGCACACCTTGTCGAGCCCCGACACCGCGTCGATGATGTGGTCGCTCATGTCGTTCGGATGGGACGTCAGGAAGCGTACGCGCTCCAGCCCGTCAACGTCGTTCACGGCTTCGAGCAGGTCGCCCAGGTCCTTCCGGTCGGCCAAGTCGTGGCCGTACGAGTCCACGTTCTGGCCCAGCAGGGTTACCTCTCGCACGCCCCGGTCCGCCAGGAGCTCGACCTCGCGCACTATGTCGGGAATCGTCCTGCTGACCTCCCTGCCCCGCCTGTAGGGGATGATGCAGAAGGAGCAGAACTTGTCGCACCCGTGAATGATGGGGACATACGCTGTGACCGCCGGGGTCGCCGAGAGCTGGCCGATGCAGCCCTCGGGGTCTATGCCCATCCTGTCGCCCAGCAGCTCCACCAGGGGGTCGAACTGCTGGGGCCGCATGAATACGTCCACCTGCGGGAACCGGCGGGCCAGCGAGTCGGTCTTGGGCCCGACCATGCAGCCCATCAGGGCGACGACCTTGTCGGGGCTCTCCTTCTTGACGGGCTTGAGCGTACCGAGCATGCCGGTGACGCGGTCTTCGGCGCTCTGGCGTACCACGCAGCTGTTCAGAACGACCACGTCGGCGTCGGCTATCTCTTCCGAGGGCCCGAGGCCCATCTGACCAAGGGCGCTCTCCAGCCGTTCGGAGTCCGCCTTGTTCATCTGGCACCCTATCGTCCAGATATGGTAGGTCTGCATCTGTCCGGTAGCTGGCAGGAGTGGCGTGGCGGAGGGAATGGGATTCGAACCCATGAGAGAGCTTTCGCCCCCTAAGCGCTTAGCAGGCGCCCGCACTAGACCACTATGCGATCCCTCCACTGCTTTAAGCGAACAATATACCAGAGAGGCGACCTAGCGGCAATGGTCTACTTTGTGAAATCCGACACTATTCGACAGGTTGTCAAGGAAACCGTAAGTAGCCTGCCATAATGCTACGCTTTACGTATTATTGGGGTCTTGGCTGCGTCGATGCCAATCCCCGTTAGGAACTTTGTCACGATTTGGCGCAAATTCCCTGTTTCGCTAAATCGATTGCAGCGATCGGGCGGCTTCCTTGACTTGCAGGTGCCACAAAGTATGATGGCTCCAGGCTTGGCGCACCGACCAGGCAGTTCTACGGGAATAAGGGAGACGATATGGTGACGATCTTGCGCGCGGGAATCATAGGCGACACCGGCAGGGGCAACTACGGCCACGGCCTCGACACGGCCTACGACGGGATTCAGGGCGTCGAGGTGGTGGCGGTAGCGGACCCCGACGCGGCGGGGCGCAGGGAAGCGGCAAGGCGCGCCGGCGCGCTGCGGGAGTACGCCGACTACCGTGACATGCTCGAGAACGAGAGCGTCGACCTGGTCAACGTATGCCCGCGCTGGATCGGCAAGCACGCCGAGATGGTCATAGCTGCGGCCGAGTCCGGCGCAAAGGGGGTGATGTGCGAAAAGCCTTTCGCTCCCACCCTGGCGGATGCCGACGCCATGCTGGAGGCATGCAGCCGTAACGGCGTTCGTATGGCAGTGGCCCACAGGCGCGCTAACGCGTACGAGCTGCACGGAAAGAAGCTCATCGAAAGCGGTGCAATCGGCGACGTCAAGGCGGTCCGCTCCCGCGGCAAGGAGGACCACCGCTCAGGCGCGATGGACCTGATGGTCCTCGGCACGCACATGATGGACAGCATGAGGTACATGGCCGGCGCCGACGTTTCCTGGGCAGTCGGGCGGGTGACGCAGGACGGCCGGGACGTTACGGACGAGGACATTCATGAGGGCGATGAGGAGGTGGGGCTGATTGCGGGAAACGGCGTCGATGCGTTCTTTTCCTTCAAAAACGGCATCGCAGGCTACTGCGAGTCCCATCCCGGCCGAGATCATGTGGACCTGAGCTCCCGGTCGTTCGGTTTCGAGGTGCACGGGACGCGGGGCATCATATCGCTGCGCAGCTCTCCCGACGGCGAGATGTACCTCTATCCCCACAGCCGATGGATTCCGGGCGAGGACGACGGCAGATGGGAGAGGATACTCCTGGACGAGTGGGAGCTGGGGCCGGGCGGCGCGACGCGCACGTCCCAGGAGCGGATGCACCTCAGCAACACGATGATTGCGACCGAGCTGATACAGGCCGTACGCGAGGACCGCGAAGTTGCGAACGTCTCCAGTGGCGGGGACGCGCGCGCAGCCCTCGAAATGATCTCGGCCGTGCACGAGTCCCACCGGATACAGGCCCGGGTCGACTTCCCGCTGCGTAATCGCGAGAATCCGTACTCGACCTGGCTCTCGGCGGGTCGAGGCCCAGTTTCGTAGCTGAAAACAGCCTAACCACAACGATAAACATGCCGTATGTCCACGCACCGGCTGGGTATAATACCCCTATGACTCGCTGGAATTGTGCCTTCCGGGAGCGGCTTGAGTGACGACTCAAAACGGAAAGTCCGTGCTGGTCGTCGAGGACGAGGAGAACCTCCTCGCGGCGATCAAGTACAACCTGGAGCGCGAGGGCTACCGGGCGCTGACGGCCACCGACGGCGAGCAGGGCCTCCGCAAGGCCGCCCAGGAGGCCCCGGACCTCCTGATCCTGGACGTGATGCTGCCGGTGCTGGACGGCTTCGAGGTGTGCCGGATAGTCCGGCGCGACAGCGACGTCCCGATACTCTTCCTCACCGCAAAGGACCAAGAGATGGACCGCGTAGTCGGCCTGGAGCTGGGCGCAGACGACTATGTGGTCAAGCCATTCAGCATGCGAGAGCTGCTGGCCCGGGTAAGGGCAATGCTGAGAAGGCCTCGCGGAGGGCCCGGCCAGTCCCAGCCGGAGCGCATAGTCGTGGACGACCTGGAGCTCGACCTGTCGAGTCACACTCTGAAGCGCGGCGGCGAGACGGTCGCTCTCAAGCCCAGGGCGTTCGAGCTTCTTGCCCTGCTCATGTCCCACCGAGGCAGGGTCTTCACCCGCGACCAGATACTCGAGCGGCTGTGGGGCATGGACTTCATCGGCGATGCCAGGACGGTCGACGTGCACGTTCGCTGGATTCGCGAGAAGATCGAGAAGGACTCCGGCAAACCGACCCGGATCGTCACGGTTAGAGGAGTCGGCTACCGGTTCGACGCGTGAGGAAGCCCAGGTCGCTGCTTTGGCAAGTCGCCCTGTCATATGGGGCCCTCTCGCTGGTATTCGCGGGGCTGGTCCTTCTCCTGTCTGCGGCGATGCAGGGCCGTTCCCAGGGCCTGTTCCAGGCTGGCGTCGTGGCAATGGGCCTCGCGGCCGCCGCCATTTCCATTGGACTTGCCTACCTTCTGGTACGAAGGACGACCATGTCTATCTCCGCCTTCGCGAACAGTGCGGACAGGCTGGCCGAGGGCGACCTGGACCGGGAGCGGATACGGTCGCTTGCTGCCGATACTACCGAGGAGCTGGCAGCCGCGTTCATCCGCATGTCCGAGGCCATTCAAGGCACCGTGCGGGACCTGTCGGGAGAGCGCAACAAGCTCACCGCCGTCCTCGACACGATGGCCGACGGCATAGTCGTAGTCGAAAACGATGGCCGCGTCTCCCTGATGAACCAGGCGGCTCAGCTCCTGCTGGACGTCAGGACTACCGAAATCCAGGGCACTCCCCTATCCGAAGTCGCCCGCGACCACGAGCTGCTGGAGCTGGTGACGACCTGCCAGCAGGCCAATGAAATGCGGCAGGCCCACCTGGAGCTGCTGCGCCAGAGGCGGCTGGTAGGCGCCATAGCCATACCCCTTGGCGGCAGCGGCGAGGGTGTGCTGCTCTCCCTCCACGACCTGACGGCATTCCGCCAGCTCGAAACTACACGACGGGAGTTTGTCAGCAACGTCTCCCACGAGCTCCGCAGCCCCCTCGCCTCGATCAGGTCTATGGTCGAGACTCTCAGCGGCGGCGCTATCGACGACAGGCAGACCGCCGCCGACTTCGTGGCGAGGATAGAGCAGGACGTCCGCAGGATGGACACGCTCGTATCCGAGCTCCTCGAGCTGTCGCGGCTGGAGAGCGGCCAGGTCGCCCTCGACGTAAGGCCCCTTAGCCTCAGGCCCATAGCGGCAGATACGGCCGCGGCCTTCCGAGACCGGAGCTTGGGACGCGGCGTGGAAGTGTCCGTCGAGATTGCCGACGACCTCCCGCTCGTACTGGGCGAGTCCGAGAAGATCAGGCAGGTGCTGACGAACCTGATGGACAACGCGCTGAAGTTCACCCCGCCGGGCGGACGGATTACGATGTCCGCCCTGCCCGACCGCAGGAACGTCATCGCACAGGTTTCGAACACCGGCGACGGGATAGCCCCGGAGCATCTCCCCCACCTCTTCGAGCGCTTCTACAAGGTCGACAGATCGAGGCGGGACCAGGGGACGGGGCTAGGCCTGGCCATAGTCAAGCACATCGTACTGGCCCACGGCGGCGAGGTCGATGTCCAGAGCAGCCTCGGCGAAGGCGCGACCTTCACGTTCACACTGCCCCGCGCTTCCTAAGAGACTATCTCAAAACGCATCCGGCGAGCCACGGCCCGTGAAGGGCGTTCGTCCTGAGCTTGTCGAAGGACAGTTCTCCAGTGGCACGCACAGTTTTGCGATAGTCCTTAAGCCCTCTCCCCTTGCTGTCCCTAGCTCGGCAGGCGAGTCGCCGTCCGCTGGTCTGGACCGTTGAGACCACCGGCGCGTTAACAAAGCCTTAAACACCGGTTAACGCTGCGTTCCGACTCGTTCCTTACGCTGGTCTCCAAATATGAAGGAGGTCAGTAATGGTTCAACTCTCCGGCAGCCTGCCCGACTCACGGCAGACCCCGCGTATCGGGCTGATTGCCCACGACATGAAGAAAGATGCTCTGATCGATGTACTCAGGGATTTCGTTCCTCACCTCCGTCGTTGCCACATAGTTGCCACACGAGGCACGGGCCAGCTTTGCTCAAGCAGGCTGGGTTTGGAGGTCACGTTGGTAAATGGTGCTTCCGAGGGCGGCGACTTTGAAATCGCGGCGCTGGTAGCTGAGGGACAGATCGACGCCTTGCTTTACATGCGAGACGCCTCGATGTGGCATTCCGACTCTCATCAGCTCCTAGCTCTGGCGCGCGTGTGCGACGTGCACGGCGTGCCCCTGGCGACCAACGGCGCCACCGCTCGCGCCATCCTCTCGGTCCTCGACAGGCTGACGCCGGGCTTTGGCATCCGCCCGACTCGCGGGGACCGGGCGGAGACCTTCGTCGTCGTTCCGGGATGGGATGGCGCCGAGGTGCAAGTCGATGACTTGGCTGAATTGGCGGTTGGTCCCCGCTAGATGGCTCCGCGCCGTTAACGCGCCGTTAATGTTCGCTTAAAGGGCGGTTAACCCTGGATGCATAGACTGGCATTCGAATAGATACCCACACGAGGAAAAGGAGAGATAGCTCAGATGTCTTCAGTCACGCGGGCTTACAGACACCTCAAGGTCGTTGCGGCTCTGATTGGAATCGTTGCGCTCCTGGCCGCTGCGGCGTGCGGGAGCGAAGCCGAACCTACACCGGTGCCGATCCCGACCCCGACGCCGCTGTCCATGGAGCAGCTCAGCCGGATGATGCAGGATGCCGTCGCTGCCGTCACAGTACCCGGCCTCGACGCGGCCGAAGTCCAGAAGATGGTCGAAGAGGCCGTCCAGGCCGGTCCCAGCGTCACCAAGGAAGACCTGGAAGCGGCCATCTCCGCCCGCATGGGCGATCAGATGACCGCCGACGACGTCAAGAGGGTCGTTGATGCCGCAATTGGCGCCATGCCCCTCCCGGCGGCGCCGGAGCCGATCGACCCGGCTGCCATCCAGTCGATGGTACAGCAAGCAGTTACGAGCGCCGTGGGCCAGGATGACGGCATCTCAGAAGACAGGATGAAGGAGCTGGTCCAGGCCGCAGTCGCTGCGGCTACCACTGATGTCCCCACGCGGGGCGAGTTGGCCGCCGAGGTCACCAGGTCCCTCGAGAGCGCCGGCGAAGGGCAGCTTACGGCCAACCAGGTCCAGTCCATAGTGGACGCGGCCGTCGGCGCGGCCGTGGACGTTGCCGAGGCCGCAGCCGAAGAGGCGAGGAAGGCCGCCGTGGCCGCTGGAGACGTTGCCAGGGCCGCCGGCGTGCTCAGTGGGACCATCGAGATCGACGGTTCCAGCACAGTCTACCCCGTCTCCGAGGCGGTCGCCGAGGAGTTCCACAAGATTCACTCGGGCGTGAACGTGAACGTCGGTATCTCCGGGACCGGCGGCGGCTTCAAGCGCTTCACGGTCGGTGAGACCGACATCTCCGACGCCTCCAGGCCTATTAAGCAGTCCGAGGCCTCCGCCGCGGCCGACAATGGGATCACGTATCTCGATCTCAAGGTGGGCACGGACGGGCTCTCCGTCGTGGTCAACCCTGAGAACGACTTCGCCCAGTGCCTCACCGTGGACGAGCTGAAGAAGGTATGGGAGCCCGGCTCCACGATCACCAACTGGAATCAGGTACGCTCAGGGTTCCCCGACAGGCCCTTGAGGCTGTACGGCGCGGATACCGACTCCGGCACGTTCGACTACTTCACCGAGGAGATCGTCGGCGAGGCGCAGGCTTCCAGGTCCGACTACACCGCGTCGGCAGACGACAACGTGCTGGTGCAGGGCATCGGCGGCGACCGGAACGCCCTCGGGTACTTTGGTTACGCCTACTACGCCGAGAACCAGGACAAGGTAAAGCTGGTCGCCATAGATGCTGGCGACGGTTGCGTAACTCCCACCGCCTCGACTATCGAGAGCGGGGCGTACAAGCCCCTCTCGCGGCCCCTGTTCATCTATGTGAACCGGGCCAGCATGGACAAGCCCGAAGTGCGCGCCTTCGTCGAGTACTACCTGGAGAACGCTGCGACACTCGTCCGCGAGGTCGGCTATGTCCCCCTCAACTCCCAGGCCTACAGGGTCACCAAGTCCATAGTACAGGCGGTTCTCGCGAACCTGAGCGGCACGATAGAGATCGACGGTTCCAGCACGGTCTTCCCCGTCTCCGAGGCGGTCGCCGAGGAGTTCCACAAGCTCCACCCAAGAGTCAACGTGAACGTGGGTATCTCAGGGACCGGCGGCGGCTTCAAGCGCTTCACAGTCGGCGAGACCGACATATCCGACGCTTCCAGGCCCATCAAGGAGTCTGAGGCCGGGGCGGCGGCTTCGAACCGCATCCGCTACATCGAGCTTCTCGTGGGCACGGACGGGCTCTCGGTGGTGGTCAACCCCGAGAACGACTTCGCCCAGTGCCTGACGGTGGACGAGCTGAAAAAGATCTGGGAGCCCGGCTCCACCATCAACAACTGGAGCCAGGTACGGAGTGGGTTCCCCGACAGGCCGCTAAGGCTGTACGGCGCCGACACGGACTCGGGCACGTTCGACTACTTCACCGAGGAGATAGTCGGCGAGGCCCAGGCCTCCCGGTCCGACTACACCGCTTCGGCGGACGACAACGTGCTGGTACAGGGCATCGGCGGCGACCGGAACGCCCTCGGGTACTTCGGCTACGCCTACTACGCCGAGAACCAGGACAAGGTAAAGCTGGTCGCCGTAGACGCCGGCGATGGCTGCGTAACGCCGACTTCCGACACTATCGAGAGCGGGGCGTACAAGCCCCTCTCGCGGCCCCTGTTCATCTATGTGAACCGGGCCAGCATGGACAAGCCCGAAGTCAAGGCCTTCGTCGAGTTCTACATGACCAAGGCGCAGCAGCTGGTGCGCGAGGTCGGTTACGTCCCCCTCGCCGACTCCGCCTACAGCGCCGGGTTGACGCTGGTCGAGCTCTCCCTCGCCAACCTGAGCGGGACGATCGAGATCGACGGGTCCAGCACGGTCTTCCCTGTCTCCGAGGCTGTCGCCGAGGAGTTCCACAAGCTGCACCCGCGGGTCAACGTGAACGTCGGCATCTCTGGGACCGGCGGCGGCTTCAAGCGCTTCACGGTCGGCGAGACCGACATCTCCGACGCCTCCAGGCCCATAAAGGCGACAGAGGCCGCGGCCGCTACGAACAACGGCATCGACTACATCGAGCTGCTGGTCGGTACGGACGGCCTCTCGGTGGTGGTCAACCCGCAGAACGACTTCGCCCAGTGCCTCACCGTCGAGGAGCTGAAGAGGGTATGGGAGCCCGGTTCCACCATCAACAACTGGAGCCAGGTGCGCTCCGGATTCCCCGATAGGCCGCTCAGACTGTACGGCGCCGACACGGACTCCGGCACGTTCGACTACTTCACCGAGGAGATAGTCGGCGAGGCCCAGGCCTCCCGTTCCGACTACACCGCTTCGGCGGACGACAACGTCCTTGTGCAGGGAATCGGCGGCGACCGTAACGCCCTCGGGTATTTCGGCTACGCCTACTACGCCGAGAACCAGGACAAGCTCAGGCTGGTTGCCATAGACGCCGGCGAGGGCTGCGTGACGCCGACTTCCGACACGATAGAAACGGGCGAGTACAAGCCCCTCTCGCGGCCCCTGTTCATCTACGTGAGCAAGGAGAGCCTGGACAAGCCCGAGGTCAAGGCATTCGTCGAGTTCTACATGATCAGCGGCCGCTCCCTGGTTCGCGAGGTTGGATACGTATCGCTCGCCGACTCCGCCTACGAGGAAGGACTGGCCGAGGTCCAGGCCGCGGCGGACAGGTGATTCGAGAGACTGACATACCGGTAGCGGAGTTCGCCTCCTAGACTGCGCTACATCCTGGGAAGGGCCCCGGGTCGCCCATGCGGCGGCTGCGGGGCCCCAACCCTGAACCCTACTCATAAGACAAGTGCTGGGTTACACTGGATGCCCCGACAGGGGGCGCTCCTGGCAAAGAAAAAAAGGGAGTGACGCTTGGACGACGCGATGACGTTAGCCTCCGGACAGGGCGACCTTGTGAGGGCCGGAACAGCCGAAATGGGACCAAAGAAGCCGACCCGCCGAACCGGCGAGGTCATCATCAAGTGGCTGCTCTTCTCCTGCGCCCTCGTCTCCATCCTGACGACCGTCGGAATCGTCGTCAGCCTGTCCGTACAGGCCTGGGGCTTCTTCGTCGAGGTGTCGTTGTGGGAGTTCCTGACAGGTACGCGGTGGTCGCCCATTCTCAAGCCCCGGTCCTACGGGGTCCTTCCGCTGGTTGGCGGCACACTCCTCGTTACGGGAGTCGCGGCGCTTGTGGCCATGCCTATCGGCCTGGCTACCGCCACGTTCCTGTCAGAGTACGCGCCTGACAAGGTGCGGAGGGTCCTCAAGCCCGTCCTTGAGATACTCGCAGGGATACCGACGGTGGTCTACGGCTACTTCGCACTCACTTTCGTAACGCCCCTGATACAGGACATCCTGTTCCCGGACATGCTGGTGTTCAACGCGCTGTCCGCCGGCATCGTCATGGGCCTCATGATCGTCCCGATGGTGTCGACCCTCAGCGAGGACGCCATGCTTGCGGTCCCCCGCTCGCTCAGGGAAGCCGCCTATGCCCTTGGCGCTACGCGCGTCGAGGTATCGCTCCGGATAGTGATACCCGCGGCACTGTCGGGCATCGTGGCTGCGTTCATCATCGGCCTGTCGAGGGCCATAGGCGAGACCATGCTGGTGACCATCGCCGCCGGAGCTACGCCGAAGCTCACCTTCAACGCACTGGAAAGCATCCAGACCATGACGGCGTACATCGTTCAGGTGGCTCTGGGCGAGGCGCCGCGCGGCTCCGCCGAGTTCAACGCCATCTTCGCGGTCGGGTCGCTCCTGTTCGTGATGACGCTCTGCATGAACCTGCTGGGACACTGGGTCGTGAGACGCTGGAGGCTCAGGTACTGATGGTACAGGCACAAGCCATGTTCAGGCGGCGCAAGGAGCTCCGCAAGGCGCTCGGGTCCACCGTCTACGCAGTGTTCCTGGCGGCGGTCCTGGTGAGCGTGTTGGGACTCGTCGTCCTGCTCGTCGACATCATCACCGGCGGGCTTCCCTGGCTGAGCACGAAGCTCATCCTAAACTACCCGTCGCGTCATCCCGAGCAGGCCGGACTCTGGCCGGCCCTCATAGGCACTCTGTGGCTGATGGGGCTCACTGCCGCGTTCAGCGTGCCGGTCGGAGTCGGCGCGGCCGTCTACCTCGAGGAGTACGCCCCGAAGAACCGGCTGACGGCGCTGATCGAAGTCAACATCTCCAACCTGGCGGGCGTTCCCTCGGTCGTCTACGGCCTCCTGGGAGCGGCCCTGTTCGTCCAGTGGCTGGCGCTGGACCGCAGCGTACTGGCCGGCGCCCTGACGATGTCGCTGCTGATACTCCCGATAGTCATACTCGCATCCCGCGAGTCGATTCGAGCCGTGCCCCGCACCTACAGGGAGGCGGCCTTCGCGCTGGGGGCAACAGACTGGCAGGTGGTGAAAGGCGTCGTCCTTCCGGCGGCGCTTCCAGGCATCCTGACGGGCGTGATACTCGGGATGTCGAGGGCCATCGGCGAGGCTGCCCCCATGCTGGTCATCAGCGGCCTGCTCTTCGTCACCTTCATTCCCACCAACCCGATGGACAAGTTCACGGTCCTGCCCCTCCAGATATTCAACTGGGTGTCCAGGCCGCAGGAGGACTTCCAGGGGCTCGCCGCCGCGGGCATAGTCCTGCTCCTCGTCGTCCTGCTCAGCATGAACGCGCTGGCCGTGCTCATACGAAATCGCTACCAGGTGAGGTCAGATGAGTAGTACAAACGGAAACTACGTCCTCGAAACCGAGGACCTGCATGTCTGGTACGGGGACTTCCTTGCTCTGCGCGACGTTCATCTGAAGGTCGGTCGCAGCAAGGTGACCGCCCTCATAGGCCCGTCCGGGTGCGGGAAGAGCACGCTGCTCAGGTGCTTCAACCGCATGAACGACCTCGTCCCCACCGCTCGCGTCGAGGGCCGGATACAGTTCAACGACGAGGACCTCAATTCCGACTACATCGACCCTACGGAGATCAGGTCGCGAATCGGCATGGTCTTTCAGAAGCCAAACCCGTTTCCCAAGTCCATCTACGACAACGTGGCGTTCGGCCTGAAGATCAATGGCTACAGGGGCAACGTGGAAGAGGCCGTCGAGCGCTCCCTGCAGCGGGCCGCCCTCTGGGACGAGGTGAAGGACCGGCTCAACAAGGGCGCTCACACCCTCTCAGGGGGGCAGCAGCAACGCCTTTGCATCGCGCGGGCCCTGGCCGTGGAGCCTGAGGTTATCCTGATGGACGAGCCGGCCTCCGCCCTAGACCCCATAGCCACGCTGGCCATCGAGGAGCTCATAAGGGAACTCGCCAGCGACGTGACCATCGTCATCGTGACCCACAACATGCAGCAGGCGGCGAGAGTGTCGGATGAGACGGCGTTCCTGATGGTCGACGAGAACCGCTCGGGCTACATGGTCGAGCACGGCGAGACGAACCAGATGTTCACGGAGCCGAAGGACGAACGGACAGAGGCCTACATCACGGGCCGCTTCAGCTAGAGCTTCAGCTATAAGGAGGAGCCATGCCGCGCTCAGACTTCGACCGACATCTGAGACTCCTGGAGGACGACATCCTCATGCTTGGCAGCATGGTCGAAAAGGCCATCGCATCGTCCCTCGACGCGCTTCAGCGCAGGGACTTCGACGCTGCCCAGGAGGTGATCGACGGGGACGACCACATCGACAACAAGCGGTTCGAGGTCGAGGACAAGTGCATCAACCTCATAGCGACGCAGCAGCCGATTGCGACCGACCTCAGGGTCATCATCTCCCTGCTCCACATCACGCAGGAGCTGGAGCGCATGGGCGACTACGCCGAGGGAGTAGCCAAGATCGGCATCAGGATGGGCGACGAGCCTCCCCTGAAACCGCTCATCGACATCCCCAGGATGGCCGACAAGTCCGCCTCGATGCTGCGGCGGAGCCTCGACGCCCTCGTGAACCGTGACGTGGTCGCCGCCCAGGTCGTCCTGAACGACGACGACGAGGTCGACGCCCTGTACGATCAGGTCTACCGAGAGCTGCTCACCTACATGATCGAGGACCCCCACACCATCAGGCGGGCTACCTACCTGATATGGGTCGCCCACGACCTCGAGCGGATCGCCGACCGGGCCACCAATATCGCCGAGAGGGTCATCTTCCTGGTCACGGGGCGTCTCCATGAGCCTACTACCGCCGCCGCCGCGTCATAGCCGCAGTGGCGCCACTAGCCCAGCGAGCCGCCTCGGAGTTTCTCGGGACCTTCCTCCTCGTCCTGGTGGCGGCGGGCGTCGTGGTGGTCGACACGCTCTACGACGGCAGCGTTACCCCTGTGGGAGTATCCGCTAGTGCCGGCATCATCGTCATGCTCATGGTCTATGTGCTTGGCCCCGTCTCCGGAGCACACATCAACCCGGCTGTCACACTGGGTATGGCCCTGTCCGGCAGGATCGCGTGGCGCGATGCCCCGGTCTACTGGGCGGCCCAGCTCGCGGGAGCGGTAGCCGCCGGCGGCACCCTGCGGATGCTGTTCGGGCTTATCGAAAACCTGGGCGGACACGAGCCATCGGGGTCGGCAGCCCAGTCGCTGGCCGCAGAGGTACTGGCTACCTTCATGCTCATGTTCGTCATCGCGTCCGTGGTGTCGAATCCCCGACTGGCCCCGCTGTCGGGCGTGGCCATCGGCAGCATGGTCGCAGTGGGGATACTGTTTTTCGGGCCTGTCTCGGGCGGATCCATGAACCCCGCCCGCTCGTTTGGCCCTGCCCTAGCCTCCATGTCATGGGCCGGCCACTGGATATACTGGGTCGGCCCCGCACTGGGCGCCGCAGCGGCGGTCCTGGTACACAGGTACCTGCTCGCCGGCTGGCCCCGAGGCGCGTCCGGCGAGGCAGTCGAGAATGCCTGACAGACCTGTGAAGGTGCTGTTCCTGTGCGTCCAGAATGCCGGACGCAGCCAGATGGCAGCGGCCTTTGCGAGAGCATACGGCGGCGCTTCCCTCGTCGCGGAGTCCGCTGGCACCATGCCGGCCGAGCGTGTTCACCCCGTAGTAGTCGAGGCTATGCTGGAGCGCGGCATAGACCTGTCCGGCGTAGTGCCAAGACTGCTCACAGATGAGATGGCGAGTGAGGCCGACCGCGCCATAACCATGGGCTGCGCCATCGAGGACGTATGCCCAGCCGGTCTTGTAGAGACTGAGGACTGGGGCCTCGAAGACCCTTCCGGCAAGCCAATCGAGCGGGTACGCGAGATACGCGACGAGATCGAGCACAGGGTGAATGCGCTGCTGCTTGAGATCGACGATTAGACGGCCGTCCCGGCTGCGCTCCTCCGCGCTTCGGCGCAGCAAGGACAGGCTCGGGAATCCCATATGACTCCGCTCTCGTACTCGTGCATGAGGAGGCCGGTTGACCCTGCCTACTTGTGTCGCTAAACTCGGCTATCCCACGCCCTCAGGCCTGACTATATGCAAGAGCTCTCCGTGCCCCGGCTGATCGCCAGGCGCCTTATCGAAGACTGGCAGATACTGGCGGGCACGATGGTTGGCATGATAGCCGCCACGACCCTGGCGGCCCTGGCGCCCCTTTACCTCGACTCCCTGGAGCAGCTTGCCTTCGAAAAGGCCATCTCACGCATCTCGCGGGAGGGCAGCTTGAGAGTCGATGTCTTCGCGCCGTCCCTGTTGCTGGAGGAGCAGGCGATAGACGAGGCCGAAAAGGCCGTGGTCGACACCTTCCGGGTTCGGGCTGCCGATTCGTACGAGGGTCACGAAACCTACATCAAGGGGCCAGTCTCCCTCGTGGGGCTGCCCCACCAGCCACTTCCCGCCGAGGCCGGTACGGGAGAGCGTGTGGCGCGCGGATTCGTACAGCACGTCTCCAATCTGGGCGAGCACGTGGAGCTTGTGTCCGGCCGCATGAACGACACGCAGGCGCCGGGCGCCGGACCGAACACGGTCGAAGCCGTGATTAGCATTTACACGGCCGAGCGATTCATGCTCGGCCCGGGAGACCGTGTGGAGCTGACTCCGGACCTACTGGTCCAGCAACGGCTGTACGCCACCATTACAGGGGTAATCGTGCCTGACGATCCCTTGAGCAACTATTGGGGCGTAGCCGGCGTGCTCCTCGACCCATCTCCTCTCCTGGAGGCGCCCCCCGAAGGCGTTACCGTTGCGGGTGAAGATGAGGAGGAGCCGCCCGTCGCCCTGCTGGTGACCCGGTCCGCGTTGGTGGACGTGGTTGGCGGACTGTATCCGTCCACCGTGGTCACCCCGGCCTGGTTCTCATTCATCGACGCCGAGATGCTCACCCAATGGTCGATTGCGGATGTGCGCCAGCGTTTCGAGGCCCTCGAGCTCGACGTTGCCGATGGGCTGCCCGGGGCACTCGTGGGCGCTCGCGCCGTGCTCAGGCCCATCGAGACCATCGAGCGCCGCAGCTTCTTCACCAGGATCCCGTTGCTGCTCCTGCTGGCCTTGATGGGGGTGACCGTCCTGTTCTACCTGGCCACCGTCGTCGTCTACCTGGCCCGGAGCCGCGAGCGCGACTCCGCCGTGCTCAGGTCACGCGGCGTGGGCATCCTCCAGCTGGGTCGAATATACCTCCTTGAGGGTGCGGCCATGGCCGTCGTCGCCACGGCGGCCGGGCCTCTCCTGGCCCTCGCGGCCGTGTCCGCCGCCGGGCTGCTGCCCTACTTCTCCGAGATTACCGGCTTCGGACTGCTGCCGCTCGTGCTCACCCTCGATGTCTTCCTGCTTGCCGTGGGAGCTGGCCTGCTCTGCCTCGCGCTTTTCGTGGTTTCCGCCTTGCTGGGCACCAAGGGGGGCGTGGTCGTGGAGAGGATCCAGGCGGCCAGGCCGGACGCCCTCCCCTTCTTCCACCGCTACTACCTCGACGCCGTGGTCCTCCTATTCGGGGGCATCATCTTCTGGGAGTTGCAGTCGAGGGGCCAGTTCGTGTCGGGCGGGCTGTTCCAGGACCTGGAGGTGAACGAGACGCTGCTTCTCGCGCCGGTGGCCTTCCTGGTGGTCGTGGCCCTGCTGTTCATGCGGCTCTTCCCCATGGTCGTGAGATTCATTGCCGGAGAGTCCATCCGCCTGCTTCACGTTGCCTGCGGCGCGTCCGTTGCTGCCATAGTCGGGTACACGCTGTGGGTGGAGCGGCTCGACGTGTTGTCGTTGGAGCCTGCGGTCCCCGCTCTCGGCGCGCTTGCATTCGGCGGCGCTTACCTGGCGGCCCACGCCTCAGGACGAGCTTCCCTTCGTGTCCCCGCCTTCCTGGCCCAGGCCGCCATCGCGGCGGGGATGTTCGTGCAAGTCCTGCCGTCGGCCGATGAGGCGCTGTACACGCCCATCGCCGCCATGAGCGCTATCGTAGCGGGCCAGGTCCTCTTCCTGCTGCTGGTGCTTCTCAACAAGGCAACCCCGGCCTGGATGTCGATGGCCCTCTGGCACATGGCCCGGAGCCCCATCCAGTACACGTGGGTAATCCTTCTGCTGGTGCTGGCCACCGGGCTGGCCTTGCTCGCCACGACGGTCGGAGGCACCCTGGAACGCAGCCAGCGGGAGCGAGTCCTGTACGACGTGGGCTCGGACATTCAGGTTGCGGATGTCAGGGCCAGCCGGAGAGGCGGCCTCTCGGGGCTCCAGGACGAAATAGAGGCTCTGCCCGGGGTTGCTATCGTCACCCGCGCATATAGGACTTCGGGAGACATCGGCACCCTGACGTTCGAGCTGCTGGGTGTGGAGCCGGGCCAATTCGCGCACCTGGTATGGTACAGGCCCGACTTCTCCGCGCGGCCCCTGAACGCCGTCATGGGGGAGCTGGCGGCCACCCAGCGGCTGGACCCCATAGTCCTGCCCGCCGGCGCGACGACCATCGGGGCATATGTCAAAGGCGAGCAGCAGTTCCGCAATCTGGCCCTGTGGGCGCACGTGAGGGACCCTTCCGGCTGGATGTCTGGCATTTCGCTCGGCAAGATCAAGACCCTCGATTGGAAGCTCATGTCCGGGGAAATCCCTGGAAGGCTGAGAGAGCCTCTGGAGCTGGTCGCGCTGCACATAGCCGAGCCCGGCCAGGGCAACCTCAACACCCCCGGCAACGTATTCATCGACGACATCCACGTCACCGTGGGCGGGTCTGCCGAACAGATTCTGCTGGAGGGGTTCGAAGGCGACATGTCCTGGCTCCCTATAGTGGGGTCCCACTTCTCGGCCGACCTGGTGGAGCGAGTTGCCCACGAAGCCTACGGCGGGGCGAGGTCCGCCCACTACGAGTTTGGCAAGGAGTCCGTTCGCAACATCCGGGGCATCTACAGGCTGCCCACGGTGGGGGCCGTGCCCGCAGTGATAGACTCGGGCCTCGCAAGCGCCAGCGGCCTTGTGGTGGGCGATGTCTTCATGGCCCGTATAACGAGCACGCTGGTGCCCGTCAGGGTGGCGGAGATAATCGAGAACTTCCCTACCATGAGACCGGGTTCGGGCAGCTTCATGATCGTGGACGTGGACGCCATCCTGGGTCACCTGAACGTGCTCGGATCGTCGTACCAGAAGAACCCCAACGAGTTCTTCGTGAGCAAGGTGCCGGGCGAGGAACCCGCGGACGAAATCACATCGATAGTCCGCTATACGGCGCGCGTATTCGACAGGGACGCGGAGATGCAGGCCGTCGCCAGCGACCCCCTGACCGGAGCCGGCTGGAAGGCCATGGTCCTGCTCTCCATCGTCGTAGCCCTCGTCGCAGCGTGTTTTACCTACGCTTCGTATCTCCTCCAGTCGGGCCGCAGGAGTCGCGGTGAGGTGGGCTTCCTCGAGTCCATGGGGCTGTCCAGACTGCAGCTCGGTGCAATGCTGACTCTGGAGCACATGGCGGTAGTCGCCATCGGCATGGGCCTCGGCACCTGGGCCGGCTTCCTGATGAGCCGGATGATGGCGAGCTCCCTCGCGGTCACCGAGGAAGGGGCCGCCGTTACCCCGCCCTTCCTGCTGATCACCGACTGGGCACTCATGGCGCCAACCTACGCTATCATGGTGGCAATCTTCGTCACCTCCCTGCTCGTACTGTGGCGGTCCGTGGGCAATCTGGACCTCCAGGCGATAGCCAGGCTGGGCGAAACGTGATCGGCGTGGGGGTTAGGCGCAGCTGGGCATGCCGTGCTTTCCCCTTGTGGCGCGCGGCGCCAGGAATCGGCTATTGTCTTGCAACCGTATGTGTCAATAGGTGTTCTGATCGGACTCGAAAGGAACGGCGACTGAATTGACCGGATACCTGGTCAAGCTGTTCTCAGCCTGGCAGCTCGTCTTCAAGCGGGGCTTGTCGAGCTGGAGGCTGCTGTCTTCCGTGGTCCTCGGCGTCTTGCTGGCGTCCGGGATCATGGCGGGCACGGTGGTCTACTTCGACGCGCTGCGCGAGGTGGCGCTCCGTGTCACCCTCGACAAGCTGACCCAGCGCGAGGTCGACATCCTCATGCAGGGCGACAAGGGCCCCACCGACAGGCGCGAGCGCGCCCGGGTGGAGGGGCTCGCCAACTCCGTCATCGCCAGCCGGGTCGATTGGATGGTGCGCGACCGGTACTTCTCCACCAAGTCTCCTACGTTCTTCCTCGCTGAGCCGGGAAGGGAGTCCGAGGCGGGAGGCGACGACGCCAGGGCCTACTTCGCGTATCTGCCCAGGCTGATGGAGCACGCAACACTCGTGGCCGGCCGGCTTCCGCGCGACGACGCACTGAACAATCCGGGCCAGCCCCTGGAGATAGAGGCGATCATCCCGGCGGATGCCGCGGAGCTCCTCGGGCTCCAGGTCGCCGACAGGGTGGCAGCCGTTCCCCACTGGGACGAAGAGATTTCGAGCGTCACGGTGGTGGTTTCCGGGATATTCGAACGCAACGAGCCGGGCACCGAGTTCTGGTACCTGGAGGATGCCGTACTCAACGCGGCGACCGGTCCCACGTTCCGCACGGCGCCCCTGCACCTCTCGGAGGCCGCATACTTCGACGTGCTCGGTCCAGCCCTTCCGAGGATGGACAGCACCTACGCTTGGCTCCTGTCGATAGACGACGGGCGCATCAACGCGGGCAACTCCCACGTCGCCCTGTTCGACACCGAGGCCATGAACAGCGTGATGTCCGGGACGCTGGGCACCTACAGGCAGAGCACGTCGCTTGACAACGCCCTGCGCGAGTACGACCGGCGTCTCTTCTTCAGCAAGCTCCCCATGTTCGTCGTGCTGATCCTCATAGCTATCGTGATCCTCTACTACGTCATAACCCTGGCGTCCCTGACGGTCGAGGAGAGACGGAGCGAGGTTGCCCTGCTCAGGAGCCGGGGCGCAAACTCCCCACAGATCATGACGGTGTTCGTGCTGGAGGGGGCGACCATTGCCGGAGTCGCGGTGGGACTTGGCCCAATCCTCGCCGCGCTGAGTATCAGCTTCCTGGGATACACCCCGGCGTTCTCCGATTTGACCGGGGGCGAGAGGCTCGTCACGACCATTTCCCCGCTGGCCTACGCCATGAGCGGCATCGGGGGAGCATTGAGCTTCGCGGCCCTCATAGTGCCGGCCGTGCAGGCGTCCCGAATCAGCGTTACCCAACAGCGGCAGCTTGCGGCGCGGCCCACCAGCCAGCCGGCGTTCCAGCGCTACTACCTCGACGTCGTGCTGCTCCTCGTCAGCATATTCCTGTTCAGGCAGCTGACCGAGCAGGGCTCCGTCGTGGCAACGCAGCTCTTCGGAGACCTGGCCGTAAACCAGATGCTGCTCGCCCTCCCTGGGCTGATGCTGGTCGCCTCGGCGATGGTGCTGCTGCGGCTATTCCCCCTTGCCATGCAGCTGGGGAGCCGCGTCTCATCGACCTGGCTGCCGGCGGGGGCGGTCCTTGGAGTCTGGCAGATGGCTCGAAGTCCTGCCCACTACGCCAGGCTCTCCCTGCTGCTCATTCTCACTGCCGGCCTCGGCATTTTCGCTTCGAGCTTCGGCGCGACCCTGGAGCGGTCCTTCGAGGAGCGTGTGCTCTACTCGACCGGCAGCGATGTCAGGGTGGACGGCGTGCGGGAGTACATCCCCACCCGGCGGAGCTTCAGGTGGTGGGGCCGGACTCCAACCCCCACGCCGACGCCGGTGGTTTCCCCTACACCGCGGGCCACCATCGAAGAGGCATACGGGTCGATCGAGGGCGTCGAGGCCGTTAGCCCCGTATTCAGAAACCGGGGCAACGACCTGTCCAAGTTCTTCGGCGACAGTTTCACCATGATCGCCCTGGACCCCGAGTCTTTCTCC
This sequence comes from Dehalococcoidia bacterium, assembly GCA_965204975.1. GTDB lineage: Bacteria > Chloroflexota > Dehalococcoidia > Lucifugimonadales > CAJWER01. The sequence continues at coordinate 775,222 of OZ242024.1, read as the reverse complement.
GAAGTTGCATGGTTCAGGGAGGACTTCGCGGGGGAGCCGATGGCCGAGATGCTTGGCGCGTTGACCCCGGATGTGAGGCTCGACGGCATCACCCTGCCCGACGACGCGGCTGTCCTCCTGGTGAGGCTCAAGGCCGACCGTCCTCACCCGTCCGTGAGGGTTACGGCGCGTGTCAGGAACGCCAGGGAGCGGTACTCGACCCACACGCTGGGACTGCTTGGCACCAGCGAGTGGCAGGAGTTGGAGGGCGACCTGAGAACGGGGATCGCCGCCAGTCTGCCGATCAGGCTAGTTTCCCTCAGGCTCGAGGAGACGAACCCGGAGAGGCGTCTCCAGGCGGGTTCGATCATCATCGACCAGGTCGCCGTCCGCACCCATAGCGGCGAGACTGTCGTGGTAGAGCCCTTCGACGACACATCCGCCTGGAGTGTGCTCAAAGTTAGCTCTGATACGATCGCCGATCTTCTCCGGGACTCGGCGGTCAAGTACGAAGACAAGCCCGGCACTGCCCTGTTTTCGTGGGGAAGCGGGCGAGCCCTCTCCTCGCGAGGCATCTTCTACGGCATGGGACGGGAGCCCATGGCCGCGCTGGCCAGCAGGTCCTTCATGCTCGATTCGGGCCATGTGAAGGGCGACGAATTCGAGGTCAGCGTGGGCGGTTACAGGATACCCCTGCGCCTGCAGGACTCGGTGTCGCTCTTCCCCACCATGATCTCCCCCAACGAGCGATTCCTGATAGTCGACCTGGTTAGCCTCAGGCGTTACGCCAACATGGGTGCGACGTTCCGGTCGCTGGACGCCAACGAGGTCTGGCTGCTGACGGAGTCGGGCGATGCCGGCATGATGGAGGAGATCGGCAGCGTGAGGGGCTTCACGAGCTCGGCTGTCCTCGACAGGCAGAAGGAGCTCGACGAGTCCAAGGTCGACCCCCTGGTCAAGGCCGGATGGCGGTCCCTGCTGTTCCTGGCGTTCGGCGCGGTGCTCATACTGAGCTGCGTCGGATTCCTCGCCCACGCATACGTCTCCTTCAGGAACCGCCAGATGCAGTTCGCCCTGCTGAGGACGGTCGGCCTCTCGTCCCGCCAGCTTATGACCATGGTGTGGCTGGAGCAGACCCTCGTGATAGCGTCGGGGCTGGCGCTGGGCACCTGGATGGGAGGACGGCTCGGCGCCATCATCATGCCCTTCCTGGGTCACGACGACTGGGGAGGCCAGGTGCTGCCGCCGTTCGTCCTGCAGGTCAACTGGGGCGCCCTGCTCCTGACCTACTTCATCATGCTAGCCGTATTCGCGGCCATCACCTTTGGCATAATCTGGCTCATCCACCGCATATCCGTCCAGCGCATCCTACGCCTCGGCGAGATGTAGCGGCAGTCCCTTGTCAGCCGCCACCTTGCTGGGGCGGGTTTGCTCTCGGATACTGCGGGTGGTACTGGAAGGGGCCGTCGCCCAGCCGATACTGGTCTCGACTTGACAGCCCAATACCATCCCACGAAGTGGGGAACGGAACAATTGTTTGCAGAACATCCAGGAACTCACCTCGCTTCAGCTCGCCAGCCAAGCGCTGTAGTTCATTCCTTGCCGCTGCGTCCCAGGATGGACCGAACAGGCTTTGAGAGAATGCGTCTTCGTACTCGTCGATGTCCTTAACCAAATGCGTCTTCCCATCGGGGCCAACGAGCACGTCGATAAGCAGGTCCGTTGTGAAGGCAGCGGAACCGTCCAGCAAGTGAGGTGTGGTGACATCGCAATTGAATGCAAAGGGAAAGTCGCCGGAGTAGCTCGGATGCAGTTGTAGGTCCTTGTCGAACGTCACGAAGACGCTCAACCACCTATCCAGGAAGCAATAGCATCTTCCATATACGATACCGTTGGTGTTTCCGTAGACCGCATCGAGTACCACCGCCCGAGAGCTTGGGACGGCCATTACTCGCGTTGACCTGAAGACACGAACCTCGTCGGGGAGATGCAGTTGATGCAGTCGAAAACTACGCTGACTTCCGGTCATAGGCGCCTGTGCTAAAGCGGACTTCGCCATCGACGATCTCGTCGCATGGTTGCAGGTTCCTTCCGGGGCAGGAGATTATGGATTGAATCCGCCATCGAGGTGAACTCGGACGTGCACCAACCCTCAGGCGTCCAGGGGCTGTCCCCAGCGGTCGAGGTACGTAACTTCTGAGACCGGCCTGCGCCTGACGGGCCCGAATCCGGCTCCTTCGGCCGGGTAACCCATCGGGATGAGAGCCGCCGTCGTCATGTCGTCAGGGATGGAAAGCAACTCCTTGATCTCCCCTTCCCGCCCCCGGTGTATGGTCGTGATCACCGTCCCCAGCCCCAGTGCGCGCGCCGCCAGCATCAGGTTCTGAACGGCCGGGTAGATCGAGGCGCCGGTCGTGAAGGAAGGCCCGCGCCCTCCGCTCTCGACGCATGCGAGGATGAGGACGGGCGCTTCGCCCATGCGCTCTGCCAGGTACTTCGCCGACTTGTAGACGCGCGCCTTGGCTTGGTCCGGGTCGCTCGTGAACCGGTCGATGCCTCCCGCTTCCCAGGCGTCCCGGTAGAGGGCGCCAACTTGGCGACGCACCTCGGCGTCCCGAAGTACCAGGAATCTCCAGGGCTGGCTGTTCCCGCCGCTGGGCGCCCTGGTGGCCGCGGCCAGTACGCGTGAGACCGCCTCGGCTGGCACCGGGTCAGGCGCAAACCGGCGCACCGCCCGCTGCGTGTGCATTGCGTCGAACAGGTCCATCGCGGCTAGCTCTCCCTGACGAACTTCTGCAGCCTCGCGCCCTCCAGCACCTCGCCCACGTACACGCTCCCCTCGGAGTCCACCGCCGCGCAGTGCGGCGCTACGAACTGCCCAGGCTCGCGGCTCTCTTCGCCGCCCCAGCGCCCGACCAGGTTCCCGTCGCGGTCTACCACCGAAAGCCGGGCCTGCAGCTCCGGCACGTACACCAGGCCGTCGTCGTGGAACGCCACCGACGTGGGCTGCCGGAACCCCGTCCATATGGCGATGTGCCCGCCGTCCTGGTCGATGACCTGGATGCGGTGGTTCTCCCGGTCGCACACCAGCACCCTGCCCTCGTTGTCGACGCCGATGCCGTGCGGCAGCTGGTACTCGCCGGGCTCCTCAGTGCCCGGGATTCCCCAGGAGCACAGCAGGTTGCCCTCCGAGTCGAACTTGTGGACACGGCAGTTCCCGTACCCGTCGGAGACGAATATGTCGCCGTTCGGCGCAGTCGAGACGCCCGTCGGCATGTTGTGGGGCTCGCCCGGCTTCTCGACCATGAACCCCTCGTCGATATGGCCCGTGTCCGACGGCTGACCCTTCGTGCCCAGCGTCAGGAGAAGCTCCTCGTCGCGGCTGAACTTCTCGACCACGTGGGTGTCCCGGTCCACCAGGTACACGTTGCCGTGTCTGTCGACGTGCGCCCCGTGGGGCTGGTCGAACTTCTGCCCCCACACCTTGACCAGGTTGCCGTCCCGGTCCAGCACCAGCAGCTTGTGGTCGCTGCGGTTGAAAGCGTAGACGTTGTCCTCGTCGTCCACCGCGACGCCCGCCACCTGGTTGTACTCGTACCCGTCGGGCAGCTTGCCCCAGTCCGCGTCCAGCGCGTACTTCCGGTCTCCTATCGTGTAGCTCACTATCTCCTCCTGCTCTTCATTTCGTGTACGTAGATGTTCTCAGCAGCCGAGCTTGTCGGCAAGGTCCTCGAAGTCGTCGGCAAACACGTCGAAAGGCTCTCCGTCCACGTCTTCCGGCGGACGGTCGGGCCCGAACTCCAGCGGGCGGTGCACGTACGCCGCCCTCATCCCCACGGCCTGCGCCGCCTTCAGGTCGAATGCGTGCGCCGCCACCATCATCACCCGCCCTGGCGGCAGGCCCAGTAGCTCCGCGGCGGTCGTGTACACCTCCGGGTCGGGCTTGTAGTGGCGCGCCAGCTCAGCCGACAGGATGCAGTCCCAGGGCAGCCCAGCGCGCTTTGCCATGTTGGTGAGAAGCGCCACGTTGCCGTTCGACAGCGGGGCGATGGTGAACCGCTCCCGTAGCCGCGTCAGGCCCGCAACCGCGTCCGGCCACGGCGCGAGGCGGTGCCATGCCCGGTTCAGATGGTCCTTCTCAGATTCCGTGAGCCCGCCGACGCCCAGGTCGTCCAGCAGCTCGTTCAGAATCATCCGGTGGAGCGCGTCGATGTTGGCCCAGGGAAGCTCGCCCCGGCGCACCCTGTCCATCGACGGTGTGTAGCCGCCCCGCCACGAGTCGGCGAATGCCACCCAGTCCACGCCCTCTATCCCCTTCTCCGCGCCGACCCGTGCGCCCTCCGCCGCGATGCTCGACCTCCAGTCCACGACCGTGCCGAACACATCGAACGTCAGCGCCTCGATTCCATTCAGGTCCAAATCAGTCTAGGTTTGGTGGCTATTTGGTATCACGACTGCTCTGCTGACTCGCCTGACCCGAATCCGGCAGCGTATCTTCATCCTCCACCCGATCTTCCCAGTCTTCCGGGCGATCGTCCCAGCCCCGGGATTCCCAGTACGCGTCGTTGTTCGGGTTCAGCTGGTCCGCGTGATTGTCAAGGTCGCTCTGCCTACCCAATGTCCGTCCTCCATCTGTGTTTATTCGCGACGCACATTATATCCCGCCTTGTTCGTGCGCTGCGGAGATTCGCCACTACGGGCTTCGCACTCACGAATCGATGGCTTGGCGCAATGCTTCGTTCAGCCTCGTCTGCCATCCCTTCCCTCCTTCACGGAAGTGCGCCACGATGTCCGCGTCGAGCCGTATGCCCACAAAGACCTTCGTAGGACTCTTCTGCTTGCCCCGTGTACGCCGGGACCACTCGACGAGCTCAGGGTCTACCTCGGCCGCAGGACGCGCAGGGGTCCGACTCTCCCAATGCGCTGAGTCTTCTGGGGCCTCGGCAATCTGCCGCTGTATCTCGGCCTCCTCCTCCTTCGTCGGCCAGATGGTTCCGGGCTTAAGCTTGGGCATGATCTCTAATTGTATAAACAATTAAGCCCCTCGTCCACTGGCGCTGCCGGGTACGTGCTACCATAGCCGATCACAGGACAGCGTACAGGTGATTCCCATGCAGTCGTACTCCGGCGAAGGATTCTACGAGCGGCTCGGTGTCAGGCCCGTAATCAACGCCTGGTCGTGGGTAACGGTAGCGGGCGGCAGCATCATGCCCCCACCGGTCGTGAGGGCTATGGAGGAGGCGTCCCGCAACTTCGTCGACCTTCACGAGCTCAACCGCAGGGCCGGCGAGGTGATCGCCAGGCTCACGGGCGCGGAAGCCGGGCTCGTGAGCGCCGGGTCGGGCGCGGGCATGCTCCTCCAGGCCGCCGCGTGCATGACCGGCACGGACCCCGCGAAGGTATGGCGGCTGCCCGATACCCGCGGCATGAAGGACCGCATCGTCATCCACCGCTCCCACCGCGTCTCCTACGACCGCAACTTCCGGGCCGCCGGCGCGAAGCTCGTCGAGATAGGCGACACGGGAGTAACGGAGCCGTGGGAGCTGGAAGACGCGATCACGAAGCGGACCGCGGCCGTGGCCTACGTCTTCGGCCCCAGGAAGTCGGGCGCGCTCTCCCTCGAAACGGTGGTCGATATCGCCCACTCCCGGGACGTGCCCGTCATCGTCGACGCCGCCGCGATGCTCCCCCCTGCCGAGAACCTCACCAGGTTCATCCGCGTAGGCGCCGACATGGTCAGCTTCAGCGGTGGCAAGGGCGTGATGGGCCCCCAGTCCTCCGGCATCCTCTGCGGACGCAAGGACCTGATCGAGGCGGCCTACATGAACGCGGCCCCGAACAGCCAGGGCATCGGCAGGCCCGCCAAGGTCTCGAAGGAGAACATCGCCGGGCTGGTAACGGCCCTGGAGCTGTTCGTCGACACCGACCACGAGGCCGTCGAGGCGTCATGGCGGGGCAAGTGCGAGCATATCGTCGACTCCCTCCAGGGCATCGACGGCGTCCGGGCCGTGCTGGCAGAGGCCAGGCCTGAGCTCGACGACTCCAGGTCCGGCCACGCCCGCGTCGAAATCTCCCTGGAGCCAGGTCGCCCAGGCCCGTCGGAGGCCGAGGTGATCGAGCTGCTACGCGAAGGCGACCCGTCCATAATGCTCGGCGTGGCGGGCCCCGAGGGCGGCATCGGCGTCGTCCCCGTCAACCTACGAGACGGCGAGGAGGAGATAGTCGCCCGCCGCCTCCGCGAAGTCCTGACGACAAGCTAGAAGTCTGAGCTAACCTCTAGGCTGGCGGCGACGCACAGTCAGGTCTTACCTGGGGTAGGGCGTGCAAGCTACGCCCTACCCTCCCACAGGGCCAGATCGTCCTCCGGCAGCGGGTCGAAGAAGAACCCGTCGTCGAAGACATCATCGTCCAGCTTGACACGTCCATCCCATGGACCGGGTTGGCGCTTTCCCAAGGGTGTGTATCGTACTAGCCGGGCCACCGGCGTTCCGTTCCGGGCGATGACGACCTCCTCCCCGGCCTCGACCCTCGCCAGGAGGCTCGGCAGGCTCGTCTTTGCCTCCCGTACGTTCACCGTGACCATTAGAGGCTCCTCACGACTTAGCTTAGCTAGTAGTATTGCACAATTGGCTAACCGTCAAGTTCGAGGCGGGCCAATAGCACCCCGTGGGGTATACTGCGCCCAGCAAAGGAGCAGATAACATGCCCGACCTGCTGATCCAAAACGGCCTGGTGATCGACGGCAGCGGCAGCCCCGGCTTCCACGCCTCGGTAATCGTCGACGGCGAGCGCATCGCCGTCCGGCGCGGCGAGCTGCCCGAAATCGACGCCGCGCGCATCATTGACGCAACCGGTCTCGTCGTCTGCCCCGGCTTCATCGACCTCCACTCCCACGCCGGGCTCACCATACTCGGCGCGCCGCACCACGACCCCAAGGTCCGGCAGGGCGTGACGACCGAGCTCGTCGGCATCGACGGCATATCCCACGCCCCCTTCAAGACCCAGGACGAGCTGCACCGCTACATCTGGCTCGACTCCGGCCTGAACGGCTACCCGCCCATGCCCGCCGACTGGCTCACCGTCGCCGAGTACCTGGGCAAGTACGACAACTCCGTCGCCATCAACATCGCCTACATCCTCGGCAACAACCCCGTGCGCATCTGGAGCGTCGGCTGGAACGACATACCGGCCACGCCCGCGCAGATCGCCGAGATGCAGTCCATCGTCCGCGAGTCGATGGAGGAGGGCGCGTGGGGCCTGTCCACCGGCCTCGACTACGAGCCCGGCGCATACGCCGACACCGACGAGCTTGTCGCCCTGAGCGAGACGACCGCCCGCATGGGCGGCTTCTACCACACCCACACCCGGTCCGACCTGCGCGAGATCAGCCTGCTCGCCCCGTTCGAGGAGGCCGTGGAGATCGGGCGGCGCAGCGGATGCCCCGTCCACCTCACCCACTACCGCCAGAGCGCCCAAGGCGCCGGCAGCCACCTGGACTACATCGGCCTGGTCGAGGACGCCTGCGACGAGGGCATGGACGTGACCTTCGACTGCTACAGCTACCCCTACTCGGGCACCCACCTGATCATCAGCTTCCCAAAGTGGAGCAAGGACGGCGGGCCCGAGCGGCTCATGGCCGCGCTAAGGGATCCCGGCGACCGCGCACGGCTCAAGCGCGAGATCCCGCGCGACGCCCTCGAGAATAGCTGGCTCACCGCCTTCACCCGGCCCGAGAACAGGGCCTACGAGGGCCGCCTGCTGACCGACATCGCGGACATACGCGGCACCGACGCCTGGGACACCATGTTCGACCTGCTGATCGAGGAGAACCTGGGGGTCTCGTCCGTCAGCCTAGGCACGAACCAGCACACCCTCGCCGCCTTCGTCTCGCACCCCTACGGGATGATAGCCAGCGACGCCATAGTCTTCGGCGAGTACCCCAACCCCCGCACCTACGGCTGCTTCCCGCTCGTGCTCGCCGAGTTCGTACGCGCAGAGAAGCACCTGCGCCTGCCCGAGGCCATCCGCAAGATGACCTCCTTCCCCGCCCAGCGCCTGGGCATCCCCGACCGCGGCCTGCTGCGGGACGGCTTCAAGGCCGACATAGTTCTCTTCGACCCGTCAGCGGTGAAGACTCACGCCACCCGCGAGGACCCCAAGCAGTACCCGGTAGGCATCGAGTACGTCATAGTAAACGGCCAGGTAGTAATCGACCGCGCCCAAAACACTGGCGCCCTCCCCGGCCGAGCCCTACGCCGCGGCCGCACATCCACCTAGGCGAGCGATGTCCGGTAGGGGCGGACCCAAGTGTCCGCCCGCTGCATGGCTGCCGTCCGCTTGGGCAGGGACGGCCTCACGTGTCGATTGGAACCTCCCTAGTCCTCGCGGCACGCCTGCTCATCACTCTGGCTGCATCCGAAAGGTCGCGGGCGGCCGAGTGCTGCGCATAGGGCTGAGGCGGCGCCAGACTCACCGCCGCGTTCAGGGTATAATCGAGATGATTCTGAACCCTCTGCTGGGGACGAAACATGATTGCGAATGTGAAAGCCAGATTCTCTAACGGAGTACTCACTCCCTTGGAGCCTCTCGACTTGGAAGAGGGCAAGGAGGTCGTTGTGTCCATTGACGATGCCCCGTTGCCGGATACGGAAACCCCCTCGCTCCTGGATATGATCGACGAGCTCCACAAGTCCGTTCCACAAGACCTTTGGAGCAACGGGCCATCCGACGGAGCAAAGAACTACAAGCACCACCTGTACGGCCAGTAGGCTTGACCTAAAGAGACGCGGGTGGCGGTTTCTGCTGCCCCTAGAATAGAATACTGGGCACGGAAGCACCGTTCGAGTCCTAACGGTGACGTTGCCGAGGTTTTCTTTGCCTCTTTTAGCCACTCGGTAACTCCTCCCAGCCCGAACAAGAAAGCCATAAGAAGGAGATTGGAATTGAAGATAGAATACAAAGTAGTCGCTGTCAGATTCAACGAGGAAGACAAGCTAGAGAGGCAATTGAACGAACTAGCCTTAGAGGGATTCAAGGTAATACACTTCACCTCTTTGAATGTTGGTACTACCACGACAAGACATACAGCGATCATGGCGAGAGAATCAGAGCTAACATTTGAAGACTTACCATGAATCTTGCCGGTTGACCCCATACAGGACTCTAGGGAGCGAACTATGTCAATCCTGGGGATAAACAACAGAACTGAGAACTGGAAGACGGCCCGTCACTTTCATCCGTTCTTTGGGGATGCAGGCGTGGAGCTTGCCGAGCGGCTCGGTGAGCCCAAAGGAACCGCAAAGGGCGAGGTTCAACTTGAGCTGTACTGGAAGGGAATGCGAGACCACTTGCACGACTGCGAGAAAGAAAACGCCGATAACGAACTTGCAGAGCGCTACGAGTGCCTATTCCCTGACCTACGCAACGCGATAAAGGACTTCGAGGGGCTTCGGCTCCCAAACGGTTCGAACTACAGGGTCGACGCGACGGAGAATAAGTCCAAGTTCCGAAACAACTTGATCAATACCGAGATAGATATCGTCTTGGCCTCTCCAGGGCACCTCTACATTGGGGAGGCCAAGCACGAGATGAGCTTTGGGGCTGACGGGAACCTGATTCTGGTCCACCAGCTCATCCGTCAGTACGTGATGGCCAAAATCCTACTGGATATTCGTGGTTGCACGAAGAAGGTGATTCCATTCGTAGTCGGCGATAATGCCAAGCGGCTCAGGAAGAGCCGTCAGGTTGCTTTCATGATCGACCGAGGTTGGATGTGCGAGAAGAACGTCCTAAAGTGGCGTGAAATCCAGGACTTGGCTCGCGATGTTCATCAATAGCCGATGGGGCCTAGCTCCCCACCCTACCCCTCGAACGCCAGCCGGTCCTGCTCCACCGCCACAGCCCTACCCTCCTCCGTATCCACTCGCTGCAGCAGCACCGACCCCACCGCGATGATAATCAGTATCGCCAGTATCGCCGCCCGCGTGTCGTAGATCCCTGTCACCAGCAGGTACAGCGTCGGGCCGAACACTGCTGACGCGCGCCCCACGAACCCGAAGAACCCGAAGAACTCCGCGCTCCGGCTCTCCGGCGTCATGTACGCGAACATGCTCCTGGCCAGCGCCTGGCTGCCGCCCAGCACCAGCCCCAGGAGCACCCCCATCATCATCCACTGCGTGTCCACGGCTATGCCCAGCGGCTTCCACACCCGGTCCCGCAGTGCCCGCGGCCAGAAGGCCAGCGGGCTCTCGTCGAGCAGCAGCGACGGGTGATTCCGCCCGACTCCCGTCATCCCGTCCAGCTCCCCGCCCTTGACCGATATGCCGAAGCGCGACAGGTCCGACGTCCGCACCGCCTCCACCAGCGACAGCACCTGCGACCGGGCCAGCGACTCCTCCGCAAGCAGGTGGTCGTAGACGTTCGCCCACGCGCTGTCGTCGCCCTCGTCCGACAGGTCCGGCGCGGCGGCGATCTCATACTCCCCGGCGCCCGTGTGCTCCAGCCGGTAATCGAAGTCGCCATGCGCCTCGGGCACCAGCGGTGCGAACCCCACTGCTATGGCGATCACGAGGCACCAGCCCCCCAGCGCTATCGTCAGCGCCGCCTTGGTCCCGAGTGCGCCGGCCGCCCTGCCGAACATGAACGCGCCGCCCGCCGCGACGAACTGCACCAGTAGCACAGTCGCCATGTTCGACACCAGCGATATGCCCAGCGTGTCCGGCCCGAAGGCCCCGGCCACCGCGAGCACCGTCTGGATGCCGTCGTTGAAGAGCAGGTACGCCGTGAGGTACAGCCCCAGCATCCGGAACCGCCGTAGCTCCCCGAACGTCCGGCGCACCTGCGAGAACGCCACGGACGCCGCCGTCATCGGATCTAGGCGGTCCACCGGCCTCGCGACCCGCGGCTCGGGCACCGTCCTGAACGTCCACTGCGCCCAGCCCAGCCACCACAAGCCCACCGACGCCACCGCCAGCCTCGTGACCAGGTCGACGTGGTCGGTGTCCGAGAACGCCAGTATGGCCGCCAGGTGGACCGCCAGCAGCAGCCCGCCGCCCAGGTACCCGTACGCGTACCCCCGGCTGCTGATCCTGTCCAGCTCCCCCGGTCGCCCGAGGTGCGGCAGCAGCGAGTTGTAGAAGACGATGCCACCCGCGAACCCGACGTTCGCGATGGCGTAGCAGACGAGAATCCACGCCCACGGCTCGCCCGAGTAGGCGCTGAAAAAGCCCAGCACCGTGAAGATCGCGCCGCCGGTCGTGTAGATCTGCAGCATCGTCCGCTTGATCTGCGACCGGTCCGCGATCATCCCCAGGACCGGGCTGCTCAGCGCCACTACGGCAGTCGAGACCGCCACTCCCAGGCTCCACATGGAGCTGCCCGTGAACGTGAACCCCAGGAGCGTGGTCGACTGCCCGAACGCGTCCTTGAACAGCACCACGAAGTACACCGGCAGGATGGCCGTCCCGATGCTGGTGGCGAACGCCGAGTTCGCCCAGTCGTACATGCACCAGCCATGAACGGCTCTCTTGCGAGACCGCTCGTCGCCCTTGGTGATGCCCAACTCAGCCGTGCTCATACCCACCCCGCCCATACTTGGCATAGCTACGCGCCCGCAATCTTATCACGGGCGAGAGGACTCGCTGCTTGACGGGAAGCGCTGGATGCCGCACGTTCGCCCTGAGCCTGTCGAAGGGGCAGTGCTCATCCGATCATCCTCCCTGCCCCACGTCCCCGGCCCACAGTCGCCGCATCTCCTCCGAGCCCTCCAGCAGCTCGTCCAGCTTCCCCTCGGCCTCGACTCGCCCGTCCTTCATCACCACGACATGGTCCGCCCTGCGCAGCGCCGCCCGACGGTGCGACACCACCAGTGCAGTCGCGTCCGCCCGCGCGAACAGCCGCCCCCAAAGCTCCCGCTCCGTGTCCACGTCCAGCCCCGACGACAGGTCGTCGAACACCAGCAGCTCCGGCTCCCGCACGAACATCCGCGCCGCCGCCGACCGCCTTAGCTGTCCGCCCGACAGCTTCACGCCCCGCGCGCCGACTACCGTGTCCAGTCCCTCCTCCAGCTCCTCGATGTCCCCCTCCAGCACCGCCGCTCGGACCGCGCCGTCCAGGTCGGTCCGCCTCTCGGGCATGCCCATCAGGATGTTGTCGCGCAGCGGCTCGCTGAACAGGCGCGGCACCTGCGACGTATACGCCGAGCGCGGCGGCAAGAAGAACTCCGCCAGGTCCTCCACCGGCTCGCCGTTCCACCGCACCTCGCCCGCGTCCCGTGGCAGCAGACCCAGCAGCACCCGCAGCAGCGTCGTCTTGCCCGAGCCCACCCTGCCCGTCACCACCGTGAACGACCCGCGCGGCACCCGCAGGTCTATCCCGTCGATCCCCCGGCCGTCGCGCCCGTACCGGTACGTCAGCCCCTCCACCTCTACAAGGTCGAGCCGGTGCGCCTCCGTCCTGGCCGTGTAGGGCACCTCCGGCATCGCGCCCGAGAGATGCGCCTGCTGGTGGCGGACCAGATGGCCAGGCGTCGCCCCCTGCATCAGCCGCCTGAGCCGGTCGAACGACACGCCTGTCTGCCGGTACTCGGCCAGTACCCCGCCGACCTCCGTGTTCAGCCACCCCACCGTGTACAGGTAGCTCACGAACAGGGCGAAGTCGCCGATCGTGAAAGAGCCGCTCCGCATCGCCGACGCCGCGATGAGCAGGATCAGCCCCGTACCCAGCGTCACCGTGTTCTGGAACACCGAGTTGAGCGCCTGCGTCAGCAGCGTGTCGCGGATCGTGTAAGTCTTGCGCCGGCTGTTGAGCCGCCTAAGCTCGCCCAGCATCCGTGGCTCCGCGTTGGCGACCTTGATAGCCTCCACCGAGCCGAACATCTCCCCCAGCAGGCTCGTCACGTCGCCTGTCGACTCCCGGTTGTCGATGCGGAAGCGCCGGAGCCACCGCGTCGCCGCGCTCACCGTCACCATGATCAGCGCCAGCGGCAGGAACACTGCGAACGTGATCAGCGGGCTGATCTGCACCATGATGTACAGCGCCACCGCCGCAAACGCCACCAGCGGCAGCGCGAACGAGAAGCGTTGCAGGTACTTGGTGATGTACTCCACGTCCTCGCGGAACCTCGTGATGGCCTCGCCTGTCGATTCCGGCAGCGCCCGGTTGCCCGGCTGGTCGAGCACGTGGTCGAAGACGTTCTTCCGCAGCAGCGTCGCGAACGTGAACTCCACCCGCACGCTCAGCACCACGTTCCAGAAGATGATCAGCGACCGGCCGACCGAGAACCCGACCAGCAGCGCCGCGAGGCTCCAGAATCCCACCGTCGCGGCCTGTTCGTTCGTGATGTTGTCGAAGACGGCCCGCGTCGTCAGCGCGATCCCCTGCGGTATCAGCGCGATGCTGAACACCCGCGTAGCCAGCATCGCGAAGAAGCGCGGCTGGTACCGGGCCAGGTGCCAGAGGTATAGCCACGTGCTCACGCCAGCGCCTCCTCGAGCCCCGTCTCCAGCATCCTGGCGAACCGCGTAGTCTCGTCGGTCGCGAGCGCCAGCCGCTCCCCCTGCTCGACTATGCGCCCGTGCTCCAGGATCACGATCTCGTCGCACCGCCGCACCGTCGCCAGGTGGTGTGCTATGACGATCACCGTCCGGTCCTGCACCAGCCGGTCCACCGCCCGCTCGATCATCTGCTCCGTGCCCCGGTCCAGCCGCGACGACGCCTCGTCGAGGATCAGCACCCCCGACCCCTGCAGGAACACCCGCGCGAATGCCAGCAGCTGCGCCTCCCCCGCCGACAGTCCCACGTCGGACAGCAGGCGCGTGTCCAGGCCGTCGGGCAGCGACGAAAGCCACGGCCTCATCCCCAGCTCGTCGATGACCAGCATCAGGCGCTCGTCCGGCACCGTCTCGTCGAAGAACGTCAGGTTGTCCCGCACCGTCCCGTGGAATAGCCGCACGTCCTGCGTCACCATCGAGATGTGCCGTCGCAGCTCCGTCACAGGCATCCGCCGTATGTCCTCGCCGCCCACCCGCACGACCCCGGCCGTAGGGTCGTACAGTCGGAACAGCAGCCGCGTCATCGTCGTCTTCCCGCTCCCAGTTCGGCCAAGCAGCCCCAGCACTCGACCCGGCTCCAGCCGCAGCGACACCTCCTCCAGCACCGGCTCCTCCCCGTACGCAAACGTCACCCCATCGAACTCCACCCCCAGCGCCCCCACCACACCATGTCGTCCTGAGCGAAGCAAAGGACCTGGGGCGGGGTCGGCCTCGGCCACGCCAAGAGACGACGACACTCCCATCCCCTCCCCCGACAGCCGCACCCTGTCGTCCACCTCCGGGTCCAGCACCGTCTTCCGCACCGCGTTCAACTCCAGGATCCGCGAGATGGCCGCGCTTGCCCGCTGGAAGCTGTCGAGCTGCTGCGTGAAGCGGTTGATCGGCATCACCAGCATCTGCGTGTAGTGGAATATCAGGTACACCGTACCCAGGGTGATCGCGCCGCCGAAGTAGAGGTACGCGCCCAGCGACAGCGATATCGCGCTCCCCACGCCGAACATGAACATCGTCGTGCTGAACATGATGCTGCTCATCAGCCCGGCCTTCAGCGCCTTGCCGTACCAGCCCCGCATCAGCTCGTGGAACCGCAGCATCACGTATGGCTTGGCGTCGTTCGAGCGGATGTCCTCAGTCCCGGCCAGCCGCTCCTCCAGGAACCCGAACGTGTCCGCGCTCGCCTCCCGGTTCGCCTTCCAGTACGGCACCGCGATGTTGCGGATGCTCGTCAGCACCGCCATCCCAGCTACCACGAACACCGTCAGCGCCAGCCCGGCGCGCCAGTCCTCCCGCAGCAGCAGGACCAGGATGCCTGCCAGCAGGAACAGGCTCCCCAGCATCTCGAAGATGAACAGCGAGAAGAACTTGCCCAGCTCGTTCGGGTCACCGTCAACCCGCTCGATCATCTCCCCGGGCGTCCTGTCGTTGTGATACGACATGTCCAGCGACAGCGCGTGCTCAGCCAGGTCCTCGCGGATGTTGTTCGTAGCCGTCCAGCCCACCCGCTCCGAGAAGTACGTGGCGAACACCTGCACCACCTGTTGCAGCACCGCGATCCCGATGAAGGCCCCGGCCAAGGTCGCAAGCCCCGCCAGCGGCGCACCCTCCTGCGCCTCGTCGATGAAGTGCCGCACGATCAGAGGCAGCGCAAGCTGCATCCCCAGGCTGGCAAACAACAGCACGCCCAGCGTAACCACGAACGGCATCTGGGGCACGATGTACCGGCGAAACAGGTCGCCGTACTGCCGAGCCTTGATCGAAACAGCCGGCTCCCTGAATGCGGTAGTAAGGCTCACTGCGGCCTTGGGTCGATGTTCATCGGTCGCCTAGCTCTGCCGTTCGAGCGAAGGTAGCCGCAAGACGCCCCATACGTCATTCCGGCCTTGAGCCGGATTCCTGCCCCAGGAACCGTGTCCCATCCAGTCCCGGCCGCCGGTTGCCGTCCCACTATCCCGTAGCCTGCGGCTGGAATCGCCCAACCTCTATCCGGTCCTCCGTCATGCGCGCCTGCGCCAGGTCGTAAGAAGTCTGGCGCCGTAGCCAGAACTCGGCGTTCGACCACCCGGCTTTCTCCAGGCGAATCGCCATCTCTGGCGAGATGCCCGCGTGCCCGTTCACCACGCGAGAGAGCGTGTGGCGGGCTACGCCCAGCACCCGCGCTGCTTCAGTGACGGTCATGCCAAGCGGCTCCAGACAGTTCTCCTTGATACTCAATCCAGGATGCGGCGGATTCTTCATTGCCATCACTCTACTCCTACACTCTAGTGATAGTCATGGACTTACTATACCCTGTATCGGTACGCTTATCAATCCGCCATCTCCCCCTCTCCCATTCCTCTAAAACTGCTGCGCCTCCACGCCCTCTGCGGTGAACATTGCTACGGCATGTCTCCGGCTGGTATCCTCTCGCCGCGCGGCCGTTCGGCCGCCTACCCCCTGTCCAATGGAGGATCCCTCAATGAAAGGCGGAGACGTTATCGCAGAGATACTGAAACGCGAGGGCACCGAGTTCCTGGCCGTCTACCCTGCCCAGGACCTGATCGACCCCGCGGCCAAGGCTGGCATTCGGCCCATAATCTGTAGGCAGGAGCGCGTCGGCATGGCCATCGCCGACGGCTTCAGCCGCACCACCAACGGCAAGCGCCTCGGCGTGTTCGCCATGCAGCGCGGCCCGGGCTCCGAGAACGCCTTCCCCGGCGCCGCCCAGGCATTCTCCGACAACGTGCCCATCCTGCTCATACCGGGCGGCACCGACACTACCCGCGCCCACATTTCGCCCGACTTCAGCGCCGTCGAAAACTACCGTCACGTCACCAAGTGGGCGGCCCAGACCAACTACGTCGAGCGCATCCCCGAGCTCATGCGGCGCGCCTTCTACCACCTGCGCACCGGCAAGGGCGGACCGGTCCTGATCGAGGTGCCCAAGGACGTCTGGCCGGCCGAGCTCACCGGCGATATCGACTACGAGCCCGTCAGTGGCAACCGCTACGGGCCCGACCCCGACGAGGCCAAGGCCGTCGCAAAGGTGCTGCTGGCCGCCGAGAACCCGGTCATCCATGCCGGGCAGGGCTGCATGTACGCCGAGGCGTGGGACGAGCTCCAGCAGCTTGCCGAGCTCCTCCAGGCCCCCGTGATGACCACCCTGCCCGGCAAGAGCGCGTTCCCCGAGGACCATCCCCTCGCCCTCGGCGCGTCTGCCATCTCGACTACGGGCATGATCCACCACTTCCTCGGCAGGGCCGACGTGGTATTCGGCATCGGCACCAGCTTCACACGCACCAACTACGGCAGGGAGATCCCGTCCGGCAAGGTCATCATCCACTCGACCAACGACCCGGCCGACGTCCACAAGGACTACAAGTCCGAACACTCCCTGATCGGCGACGCGAAGCTGGTGCTCCAGACCCTCATCGCCGAGATCTCCGACGCCACGAATGGCGACGGCTACCGCAAGACGAAGGACACCGGCGCGGAGGTCCAGGCAGTCAAGAAGGCCTGGCTCGACGAGTGGATGCCCCAGCTCACCTCCGACGAGGAGCCGATCAACCAGTACCGCATCATCTGGGACCTGATGAATCACTGCGACAGGCCCAACACCATCGTCACCCACGATGCGGGCAGCCCCCGTGACCAGATAGCCCCCTTCTGGGAGTCCGTCGCGCCCCGCACCTACATGGGCTGGGGCAAGTCCACCCAGCTAGGCTACGGCCTCGGCCTCGTCATGGGCGCGAAGCTCGCCGAGCCTGACAAGCTGTGCGTCAACATGATGGGCGACGCGGCCATCGGCATGGTCGGCATGGACATCGAGACGGCCGTCAGGCACAAGCTCGGCATTCTGACCATCGTCTTCAACAACGGCGTGATGGCCATCGAGCGCAGCCACATGCCCTACGCCACAGAGATGTACGATGCCCTTGACCAGGGCGGCGACTACGCCAAGGTAGCCGACGGCCTCGGCGCGTGGAGCAAGCGCGTCGACAGAGTCGCCGACCTCCTGCCGAGTCTCGAAGAGGCCATCGAGGTAACCAAGACCGGAAGCCCCGCCCTCCTCGACTGCATCGTCAAGGAAGGCTACGACTTCTCCAAGTTCCCATAGCCACCCAATTCGTCGTTCCTGCGATCCCACACCGTCATACCGGCGAAAGCCGGTATCATGGCAACGGTCGCCACTGGCGTACCCTGCAAAGAACGGCTAACATGGGGACGCTGCGAGACCCGAGCAGGTGCCTGCCATGACAGAGTACATAGTCCGACGCTTGCTGCTTGCGTTCTTCATCGTCTGGGTCATCTCCATGCTCTCCTTCTTCATCCTGGAGCTGCCGCCGGGTAACGCGATAGAGAGGGTGCGCGGCTACTCGGCCCAGCACGTCGACGAAGGGGACCTCCTAGCCATGGAGGCCGAGCTCCGTGCTTACCTGGCACTCGACCGCCCCCAGTATGAGCGCTACGCCAACTGGATCTGGAAGCTAATCCAGGGCGATTTCGGCAGGTCCATCGGAACGAGGATCACGGACCAGCGCCCGGTCAAGGAGCTCGTGGGCGACCGGATTGCGCTCACCGTCGCCCTGACGGGGTTCACGATCCTGATAACGTGGACCTTCGCCATACCGGTGGGCATCTACTCCGCCGTGCGCCAGCACTCGCTGGCCGACTACACCTTCACCGTCATCGGATTCAGCGGCCTGGCCGTGCCCGACTTCCTGCTCGGGCTGATCCTGATGTACGTCGGGTTCGCCTACTTCAATCAGAGCGTCGGCGGCCTCTTCTCGTCCGACTATGTCAAGGCGCCCTGGAGCATGGCGAAGGCCTACGACCTCCTCAAGCACCTGTGGATCCCCGCCATCGTGCTGGGCACCTCAGGAACCGCCAGCCTCATTCGAATCATGCGCAACAACCTCCTCGACGAGCTGAGCAGGCCCTATGTGGTGACAGCCTGGGCCAAGGGCCTGGGACCGGTGAAGCTCATACTCAAGTACCCGGTGCGCGTGGCGATCAACCCGCTCGTCAGCACCATCGGATACCTGCTCCCGTCGCTCGTCAGCGGAAGCGTGATAGTCTCCGTTGTGCTCAGCCTCCCGACGCTCGGCCCCGTCCTCCTCACCGCCGTCAGGGCCGAGGACACCTACACCGCCGGATTCATCATCCTGATGCTCGGCATCCTCACGGTCGTCGGCACCCTGCTCTCCGACATCCTGCTGGTCATAGTAGACCCGCGCATCAAGGTTACCGGCCGGTAGACGAAACGCCGCCTACGCCTACTTCGCAGCGTAGTGGAGCGCCACCTTCCTCATGGCGGCAGCGATGTCGTTCGCGTCCTCCTCCGTGTATGTGTTGCGGAACAGCACCGTGCCCGTCGTAGGCAGGTACTGTTCGATGTTAGGCAGGTGCAGGCTGTTGTAGTCGACCCTGCGCTCGCCGTGCTCGTCGACGAACGGATAGCGCGAGTTCCCGTAAGTCAGCTCCTCCGCAAACAGCGGGTACTTGTACAGCGGCATCCCTCGTATGTACGCGCCGTTGCAGTCGGGTATGCCCTCAGCCTTCACCGCCGCCGAGAAATCCTCGGTGGACACGCCCGCCTCCTCCTCGTCTATGCGGTAGCCGTAGACGTAGTACGACGACCGGTTGCCCTCCCGTATCACCTGCGGGTGGATGCCCGGCAGCTCGTACAGCGCCTCGTCCAGTATCGCCGCGGTACGCCGCCGCACCTGCGTCGCCTCGTCCCACCTGCCTATCTGCGCCATGCCTACCGCCGCCTCCAGGTCGGTCATCGGCGAGTGCGTGCCCAGGAAGGCATAGCCCCGTGCCGATCCCCATCGGTACGACGTAGGGCCCAACATCTCGGTCAGCGTCTCGTCCATCTCGCTGCCTTTGCGGGTAAACCCCACAGATCTCCGTGCAAGCTCCGGGTTGTTCGTTATCACCATCCCGCCCTGGTCCGTCGTTAGAGTCTTGCCCCCCAGCGAGTACGCGGCGATGTCGCCGATGGTGCCCACGAGCTGTCCCTTGTACTCGGCCAGGTGCGCCTGCGAAGCGTCCTCGATCACGGGGATGCCGTGCCTTCGCGAAATATCCATGATCTCGTCCATGTCGCACGGGTTCCCGAACAGGTGGACGATCAGGATGGCGCGGGTCCGGTCCGTGATCTTCCGCTCGATGTCCTCCGGTGAGATGTTGAGCGTGTCCGGGTCCATGTCCGCGAAGACGGGAATGGCGTTCTGGGCGATTATGCCCAGAACCGTGCCCACGTCGCTTACCGGCGTTGTGATCACCTCGTCGCCGGGGTTCGGATTGATGGCCGCGACCGCCGTGTGCACTGCCCCATTGCCCGAGTCGGTTGGGATGGCGTACTCGATGCCGTGTCGCTCGGCGAACGCGTTGGCGAACTCGTTCACCTTGAACCTCTTGCGCCACTCGTTCGGAGCGCGGTCCATCACCTCCATCAGGTGCTTCCGCTCTTCCCCGCCGAACACCCACATCGACTCGAACGGCTTTGTGCGGACCGGCGCGCCCCCGTCGATAGCCAGCTTCTCAGAGCTCATCGCGTTCTCCTGTACCCGGGTCCTCTATGTTTCTCCGCGCTGAGTAATGCCCTACGGGTCCCACCGCGTGGATGCTATGTGCGTCACCCCATCGGCGGGGGTGATGTAGTAGACGGTCAGCACGCTGCCGTCCGACAGCTGCGTCGAGTGCGGGTAGCCCACGTCGGAGCCCGGACTGCCGTCCGGGCGGAGCTCGGACGGATACCCGCCGTCGTCACGCAGTACGGTAGTGTTTTCCACGTCCCACGTCCGCCCTCCATCCTCGCTCAGCACCGCCCGGATGCCCATGGGATCGCGCCTGAAGCCGTGGGTCAGCAGGACCCGTCCGTCCCGGAGCTTGACCAGGTGCGGCGGCGACCCTGGCGTCCAGACATTGGTATTGAGCGCCAGCGACCAGGTCGCCCCACCGTCGTCCGACCAGAACTGCACCAGGTGCCCGCTCGACTCGTCGCCCTCCGTACGGGCCAGGCACAGCACCCGCCCGGGTTCTGTTTCCAGGAACGCAGCTTCGTTGCCGGGCGTACCTATGTCGTGGAGCCGCCAGGTGCCCCCGCCGCCGGTCCCCCGCCACACGTACATGCACTTGCCGCCGCCGGCTCCGCTGCCGTACACCGGCACCAGCACCGTGCCGTCTGCCAGGACGGCGGGCCGCGAGAAAGCCATCCCGCTGAATCCCGGCACGTCCCACTCGTTCCTGCTCCAAGTCTCGCCCGAGTCGTTGGAGCGCTGCACGAACATGGTCGGCCGGGTCACCACGAACCCGTCGCCAATGCCCTCGTGGTCCCTGATGGCGAGGCCCAGGGACTCTGCCTCCTCGCGGCGCGAAGCAGGCCAGGCCTCGTGGCCTATCCCTCCGGAGCAGACCCACGAGCCGTCGGGCATCACGCCCGCAAACCTGTCGCTCTGCTCCCTGGGGTTCGACCCAGGCCATGTTGCGGGTATCGAGGGGTCGTCGGCCTCGGCCCAGCTCTCTCCCTCGTCCTCCGACACCAGGACGGTCCACGCACCGAGTATGTGATGGTCGTGGAACTCCGAGATGCTGAAGCCGACCGTGAGCCTGCCATCCGGCAAGTGGTCGAGGACAGGAAAGGCTCCGTACACCCCTTCTCGCCTGAAGATTATCGAGTGCTCCATCCGGAATCTCTCCCTGGCCCTGGGCGTAGCGGCTCCCCAGATCGCCCTCAGTGGGAGCACACTATAACACCATCCCCCGGCGGTACGAAGACCCGCCCGCGCGTCTTTGACAGACGCCGTCTCTGTGCAATAATCGCCTCACGATGCTTGACATTGGCGCACAGGCTCCCGACTTCACGGCTACCCTGGGTTCAGGCGGGCAGTTCACCCTCTCGGAGCACCGGGGACGCAACGTAGTCCTCTTCTTCTATCCCCGGGCCTTCACCCATGGCTGTACGGCAGAGGTGGGCGGATTCTGCGACTCCTACGAAGAGCTCGCAGCCCTGAACGCCGTAGTTTTGGGGATAAGTACGGACAGCGTCGACCGACAAAGGCGCTTTGGCGACAGCCTGGACGCCCCATTCGACCTCGGCAGCGACAAGGCGGGGGAGATTCGCCGGCTGTATGACGTCCGGCGCCGGTTTGGGCTGGGCACGTCACGGGTGACCTATGTCATCGACACTGAGGGCATAGTCAGGGGGGCTTTCCACAACGAGGTCGTCATGACCAGGCATATCGAGAAGGCCATGAAGACCCTCCAGGAGCTCGATCGGCCCTAGCGGGCTGTTCCCGTCGCGCCCCAACGTAGTATCATTAGCCGCGCACATCAATCAGGAGTATCGAGACATGGCGACTGCAACGACTCACAGGCCGCGAGTGGACGACAGGGACTGGACCAAGCTCACCTTCGGCGAGCAGGTCAGGATGCTGGAGGTCGAGGGCTACCTCGTGCTGCCCAACGTACTCACCGAGGAGCAGCTCGAAGTGCTGAGGGCCGAGGCTGCTGAGATCCACACCAAGGGAGCAGACTACTCGGAGCGGCAGCGCACCGCCGGCGGAATCGCATTCAGGGGCGGCGCGATAACCAGGCTCGTCGCCAACCCGCCGACCATCGCGTTCCTCGAACGGCTATTCGGCGACGACATCATCGCCATGAGCTACGCGTATGCGCGCTCCGAGCCCGGCCACCCCGGCATCTCCCTGCACACCGACGGGCAGCCTTGGGGCTCCCAGATATTCGGCTACGAGGGCAGCGTGCCCGTCTTGGTCCGCGTGCTCAACTATCTGGAGGACCTGACGCTCGAGGTGTCTCCCTTCAGGGTCGTGCCGCGCTCGCACCTGAGCATGCACTCGGACGGCAACCCCTACCTGCGCTACGAGAGCCACCCCGACGAGGTCATGGTCCCCGTCAAGGCCGGTTCAGCGGTGATGATCAATCACAGGGTCTTCCACGGCAACTTCCCCAACACCGGCGAGTACGCGCGAGAGATGCTGGCGATAGCCTACCGTCCCGCGTGGGGTGGGCCGGTACAGGATGTCGAGCAGTGGCCTGCCGAAGAGGTCGCGAAGCTGCCCGAGGACCTCAGGCGGTTCTACGGAGACAAGAACATCCACAAGGGCGATTTCCACGGCGGCAACAAACCCGCGGGCATGAAGAGCGAAGCACCCGGCATCGACTTCGACCGCTGGGACACCTGGACCTAAGCTAGCGCCGTTCCCTTGTGGGCATCATAGCGGCGGCGCTGAACGTCACGCCATTTGGTACACGGGCTGGCGAAAGAGGCTCCCTACGCCCGCCACGTCCGGCGTAAGCCCAGCCTTCAACATGGCGTCCCACACGCTCGCCTGCATGGCCGACACGACCGGCTTGCCGGTGTCCGCCTCCAGTGAGTCCAGTATCAACGAGGTCCGCATGCCGGTGCAGCTAATGAACACGCCATCGGCGTCTGGCCGGTCGACGAGTTGGAGCACCAGCTGCCGGATGTCCTCCTGCGGTATATCCTCGATCGCGCTCAGCTTGTTCAGGCCCCGCAGGTGTACGACCTCGAACCCGCTGTCGCTCAGGAACCGGTGGAGCCGCTCGTTCATCTCGTCCACGTGAGGAGACAGCACCGAAACGCGCCTCACTCCCAAGTGACGCAGGGCGGACACGGCCGCTCCCGAAGTCGTGGTCGCCGGCAGGCCGGTGACGGCGTTGATCCTGTCGGCAATGTCCGTATCGCCGCCCACGCCGCGGATGTAGCTGGCAGACGTGCAGCCGTAGACTATCGACGCCGGGCCCATCGGGACCAGCTCGACCGCCGCATCTTCGATGTTCGAGTCGCCGGGCATCCGGAGCAGCCGATCGATCGTGATTCCGACCGAAAGGTCCGACTCGGCCGGCGGGCGCGTGCCGACCATGTGCAGTCCCACCCCTGGAGGCATGAAACGGCGTGTCTCGGCGATGTCTTCAGGCGTTGCCGGGCCCGGCCACACGATACCGATCGAAGTCGAGCCGCTCATGAAATCCCTCCTGGGGTAGCGGGCTACTTGACGAAGAGCCTGCGCTCCACGTTCGTCAGCACCTCGCAGCCGTCGTCAGTGATCAGCGTAGTCTCGCTGAACATCGCTCCGTACTCGCCCAGCCTTCTGAGCGCCACCGGGTGGTGGAAGACCATGCCGGGGCGCAGTTTCGTCTCGTTGCCGAGCGATATGCCCGCCGTGCCGTCCGCCCACGACGGGGGGAACCCCGCCCCCACCGCGTAGGCGAACACCCCGTGGAACACCAGCCCGGGCCCTGCCTTGTCTATCCCCTCCCAGCCCGCCCGGGCAACCTCGTCGGCGGTGATGCCCGGCCGCAGGGTCGACAGCACGTTGTCGAGCGCGGTCAGGCAGGCGTCGATCAAGCTGGCCGCGCCGGGAGATGGCTCGCCGATGGACACCGTGCGCATCATCGGCGCCGTGTACCTCTCGACGCAGGCCCCGAACTCCATGCAGAGGTTGTCGCCCCTAGCGAGGGGAGCGCGCTTGTGCGTCGAGTGGAGGATCCCGGAACGGCGCCCGCCCGTCACTATGGGCGACAGGCACATGTACTCCGTGCCAGCCTCGAACATGGCGCGATTGCCCGCCGCGGCCACGTCCTGGTCGCTCGCTCCCTCTTTCGCCGCCCCTATCGCCGCCGTGATGCCGGCGCTCGTGATACGGGCAGCCTGGCGTAGGTACTCGATCTCCTGCGGCGACTTGACGATCTTGACGGTCGAGACGATGCCGGAGCCGTCCACCAGTTCGGCGCCCGGCAGGGCGCTCGTGAGCCGCTCCAGCGAGTCGGCGCTCATACCAGCAAGGCCCTTCTCGACGCCTACTCGCAGCCCTGCCAGCCCTTGCGCGGCCAGCAGCTTCGAGACATACTCCTCGCGCCCGCCGTCCCTGGGGTAGCCGTGAGCCTCGTCCAGCCAGGTGTGAAGCAGGGCCGTGCCGAGCTCAGGCGGGTGGACTAACAGGGTCGGCCGTCCCTCCGGCGGAACGATGGCGCACTCGCCGTTGTACATGGCGAAGCTCTGGTAGCCGCTCAGGTAGTAGACGTTCGGGGGATGACTGACGAGCAGGACGTCGACGCCGGCCTCCTTCATGGCTTTCCTAACCCCGTCGACCCTGCCCTCATATTCGCCGGGGGAGAACGCAAGCTCACTCGCCAGTCCCGACAGGCTGTCCTTGCCGACCGGGCCCCCTTCCAGGCTGCCATGCACGGCCACTACCATTTGCCGTCACCTCCGTTGGCCTTCGTCTCTCCGCCGCTTCGCCTGTACACCTGGATGCGGTGCCTGTTGCGGTCGACTACGTATGCGTTGCCCGGCTCGTCCAGCCTGACCGACACAGGCGCCCAAAAGAGCTTCTCGGTGTGGTACGACTCCTCGTTCACGTCGCCGCCGAGGAATTCCAGGTCTGGCTCCAGGTTGGACACGGCCCGCGCGTCCCTCTCCTCGATGTTCGACTCCAAGAAGTCATGGGCCCACGGCGACAGGGTAGCCTCCCCGCGCGCCAACGCTGCGAATGCACCTTCGGGATCGAGAAGCTGGATGCGGTTGTTGCCCCAGTCTGCCACGTAGATGTACCCGTCGTCGTCGACCGCCACGCCTGAGGGCCTGCGAAACTGACCGTCCCCCTGACCGCGCTCGCCGTAGGCGGCCACGAAATCGCCATCCTCGGTGAACCGCTGGATGCGGTCGTTCCCCCAGTCAGCGACGTACATGTCTCCACTCGGCGCGACGGTGATGCCCCACGGCAGGTGTAGCTTCCCGTCTCCCCTGCCCTGAGAGCCGAACTGGGTGATGAAGTCGCCGTCGCGGGTGAACCTCTGAATCCGGTGGTTCCGGTGGTCGGCGATCCAGATGTGGTCCTCCGAGTCCAACGACATCCCAGACGGCCCGTCCAGCTGCCCAGGACGGGAACCCGGAGTCCCCCACTTGCGCAGGAACTTGCCGTTCCCATCGAACACGCTGATCCTGTTCAGGTGCTCGTCGCTCACGTACACGAGCCCATCGGAGTCAACCGCGACGGCCGTCGTCCATATGAACTGACCGTCCGCCTGGCCCACGGAGCCGAAGGTACCGTAGAACTCGCTGTCCACGTCCATCATGCAGACCTGGATGCCCCGTGTGTCGCCCTCGTGGGAGCGGCCCAACACGTACAGCCGCCCGTTCGCGCCGAGGCCGATGTCGACCGGGTAGTAGAACCCCCGGCCCTCCATGGCCGCTACGCCCAACGTGAACGCGTATTTGAGAGTTGCTGTAACCACGGCGTCGTCACGGCGTACCTTCATCGAGAAGCAGTCTCATAGGCATAGTCTTCCAGCGCCTTCTTCGCCATCTCCAATGCCCCAACCGCGCGATCCTTGTCCATCGAAGGAAAATGCTCTAGGAAGACATCCAGTGGGTACCCATCGGCCAGGTAATCGAACAGATTCTTGACGGGCACGCGAGTTCCTTTGAAGACCGGCATGCCGCTCATGGTGTCGGACCTGCTGTGAATAACGCTGTCTCGGATAGAGATGGACACCCTCTCACCTGCTTGTTCTCTCGTTTGCGTCATGGCAGTAACTTCCTCCCTTAGAACCCGCTAGACTGCCAACTCATCCAGCTTGGGGCCGAACACTTGCTTGAACTTCAGGAGCCGCTCGACCATCCACTCCCTGATATCCTCAAGCGTCTCCTCGCTGTCGTCGATGGCCCCCTGCCTCACTGTGGCTATACGCGACGCTCTGCGCTCGTCTAGACGCTCCCATTCGAGGGATTCTCCAAGATCGGCTTCGATGGCCTTCTTGGTTTCATGCAACTGATCGAAGAGCCCTTTGTTCCAGTCCCTATCGCCGTTGTCGATATACACATCGACTCTAGCCCGCCCACCTGAAGCGAAATTTGCACCGTACATGACACGTTGGGCGTGCCCAGCTGAGAAGTAGTACCAACTTTGAGGTTGACCCTTGCGTGCACTCGTGAATCTGTGATCCTCCCTGAGGGTATCGATGAGTTTCTGGAAGAACCCTCTGTATGTTTCTTCTCTCGGTGACGAACTGCCTGACCCTCGCACACTAGCAACCGTCTGCTTGCGCCATTCGTTGGGCGTAGCTATGAGTTTGAAGTTAACCGCCGGGCGGGATTCGTCAATCTTCCAAAGCTCGACTTCTACCCCAAAGAACTGGGTATCTTCTCCTGTCCGATGGTTGAGCAGATCTAGCGCTTCCCTATGTTCGTCTCGAAACTCCTTTGCTATCCAGACGATCACATTGGCGTCGAACCCGGCCATGTAGGTGAGTAGCTGTCCCAGATGGGTGTGGTCGGTTACTTCCAATTGGTTTTCGATGATTACGGAGTGGTTGCTTCCCACGTCGCGTGCCAATACGTCTAGGGCATAGTTCCCGACTCGGGCTTCTCTCTCGTCCACTTCGAGGTCCATGCCCAGGGCTTCCCCAAGGGACGATATATTCTCGGCGAGCCATGGAGTGAAGTTGGCCGCTTCGTTGGGCCAGACCTCCCGGAGATCCAATCTGTCAATCCTCGCCAGATCCTTTGTCGCAGTCATCGCTACACCTACTCCCGCTGGAAGTCCGGCGTGGCGGCGACCATCTCCATAAGCTCGCCCACGCCCTCGCCGGACTGCGCGTCGATGTCTGCCGCCTCGGCGTATTGCACCAGTGCCGCCCTCGTGTCCTCGGACACCGATATCGCACCCATCTCGTCCAGGCAGCGCTGGACCAGTCCCTCGGCCCCGCCGTTGGGCCCTGACATCCTCGCGATCATGTCCCTCACTCCCGGGGCGTCGGCATTGCTCAGGCGCTCCGATGCGTAGTTGATGCGCTCGACCGACGTCCCCGTGTCGATCCATTCGGTTCCCTGGTGCCATCCCTCCACGCTTGGCGGGTTGATGAGCGTCTGGCCCATGAACGACATGGGGTTCGTGTTCTCCTGTGTGGCAAGGCTCGGCCCGTTGCACTCCCCGGTCAGCCTCAGCACTCCCGCGATAAGCTCGGCCGGGCCCTTCACCTTCCGGTAACGGGTCTCCTCCGACTTGAAGGAGTCCGACTTCAGCAGCGCCCGTACCATCTCCGCAATGTTGTAGTCGTGCCGGAAGTACGCCTCCGTCAGCAGCTCGATGGCTGCGGGGTCGCGCGGGGCCTCATAGGGCCACTGGGGGACCGGCGGCTCATCCGCAACGAAGAAGTGGTACAGGTGGCGCGCGATGAACCGCGCCGTCGCGGGCTGCCTGCAGATGACGTCGACCACGTCCTCTCCGCCGAACCGCCCGCGGTGACCCAGGAACTCCTTCGCACCGTCATCATGGTCGTCAGGCCTGTATTCGAACCAGTAGGCCAGCCGCCCGTACGGCCAGAGCGAGTCGCGCTCGGCCCTCATCGTCATGTACTCGGTGTTGGCGACCGTCCAGCCGGTGAACGCCCTCGCAGCTTCCTTGACGTCGTCCTCCGTGTAGTTGCCCACGCCCATCGAAAAGAGCTCCAGCAGCTCGCGTCCGTAGTTCTCGTTGATCGCCCCCGCGTGATTGTCCTCGTTGTCCAGCCACATGATCATCGCCGGGTCTCTCGATAGCTCGACCAGGAGGTCGCGGAAGCTGCCCATCCCGTGACTTCTGAACATCGCAAGCTGGTTCATCAGGATCTTGCCCTGGGTCACCTTTGGGTAGCCAGTGGCGAACACCGAGTGCCAGAAGAGCGTCATCTTCTCGTGCAGCGCCCCTTCTGTATTCACCATCCGGTAGAGCCAGTAGGCGGCCACGCCTGAAAGCCCCAGGCCTCCCTGCTGGTCCGGGTGATACCTGTAGAGCAGGTCGTCGTCGATGCCGTCCTGGCTGTCGGTCGCGACCAGCTCGTCGACGGTGGCGTCGTAGCCCTTGCCCGTGCGCGCCTCCAGCTCCGCAAGACCGGCGCCGAAACCAGCCCGGCGCATGAGGTGGCCCATCAACTCCACGTCCTTGCTGCTCATGGCACCCTCCTAGCTGTAGTCTCTCGCGCATAATACCACGCGCCCCGGGTGCAGACCTCTCTTGTAGGGGCCCTGCCCTGCTGATACACTCATTGCATGGGTAATGTAGAGCTAGACTTTCGGCCTCGTGTACCTGTATTCGATGCGAACGTGGCCCTTGGACGGCGGCACAACCGGCGCGTAGTTTCGGACACCACAGACGGGTTGCTCGAGGCCATGGACAAAAGCGGCGTCGAGCGCGCCCTCGTCTACTCACCCTTCGCGGAGCATTTCGACACCGTTGACGGCAACGCCCTGCTGATGGGGATGATCGCCGGGCAGCCCAGGCTCGTTCCCCAGTTCGTAGCCAATCCCGCGACCGAGAGCCTGGACGACTTCGCTGCCGAGGTGGCCCGCCATGGTGTGCGGTCGGTGCGTATCGCCCCCATCGCCCACTCCTATCCCTTGACCGACTGGGTAGCCGACCCGTTGCTGGAGTGGCTCGAGTCTGAAGGCATACCTCTCTCTATCCCCGTCGACTTTGTGGACGTCACGCAACTGCACGACACCGCAAAGGCCCACCCGGGGCTGGCCGTGATTCTCGCGGAGGTCCACTACCGGCATGTCCCCTGGGTGATCCCCCTCCTCCGCTCGGTTCCCAACACCCACATAGAGATGTCCCGGTTCGTCATAGCGAACGGCGTTGCGCGTCTGATGGACGCAGCCGGCGGCGAGCGCGTGCTCTTCGGGTCCAGGTTCCCAGACTCGTCCATGGGCCACCAGATCTACAACCTGCACACCAACGACCTGGACGACTCGACTCTCGCCGCCGTATGCGCCGGCAATCTGGACCGCCTGCTCGGGCTGGAGAAGTGATGGAGATCCCAGTATTCGACTTCCATACGCACGCAGGACGCTGGGGCAACACTGCGGTCGACGACGACATCGAGACCTTCGTGAGCATCATGGACGCTGCCGGTGTCGACAGGTGCAACATCAACTGCATCTTCCACTCTGACGTGGCGCACGGCAACGAGGTGGCGGCCAGCTTCGCCGAGCGCTACCCCGACCGGTTCGTGGGCGTCGCGGTCATTTCGCCCCTGTATCCGGAGGAGGTCGTGCCCCAGCTGGAGCGTGGCTTCGGCGAGCTCGGGCTGAAGTCCCTGAAGGTCTACCCCAACTACTACCAGAAGCCCATCGACGACCCCGGCTACTTCCCCGCGTTCGAGTGGTGCAACGACAGGAACGTCACCATCATGAGCCACTCCTCGGCGGACAGCGGCGACGACGACCTGACCGAGCCGCGAAGGTTCGTGCCGCTGGCCGAACGCTACCCCAACATCAACTGGGTCCTCGCCCACTCGGGCAATTCTCGCGTCGGCCAGCTCCAGGCGGTCGAGGCTGCCCGGGCCTTCCCAAACATCTACCTGGAGACCTGCACCTCATTCGGCGACCACACGACCATCACCGATCTAGTCAACGGCGCCGGTGAGGACCGGGTGCTCTTCGGCTCCGACATGCCCCTCATGGACGCCCGCAACCAGGTGGGCCGCATCGTCAACGCCGACATCAGCACCGAGGCCAAGCGCAAGGTACTGGGGCTGAACGCCATCAAGCTGCTGGGCCTGGACTAGCGCCGGGCCGTTCCTGCCTCCAGCCACAACTGATCGACTGCGGCTTCCTAATGCCTCCGAAATACCGAAAGCTCTTGTCCGGGGAAGAGCCCGGCCCGTTGCGCTCCTTCACAGGTCGCCGGGACATCCGGCTCAGGATCACCTTGGGCGACATGCCTCTCGAAGAGGCCTTCGAGGTCGGAGTGCCCGACGTGGGCATGGACGGTACGCTACGCGCCCTGCTCGAATGGCTCTTCGGCGGGGGTAGGGATTGGTGGCCGTCGGACGAGGACGTCGGCGAGAATCCCGACCTGCCGGACCTGGTCGAGGAGCTGGAGGATATTCTCAGGAGTGCCCACGCCGGTCGAAGCGACGTCAGGTTCTTCTTGAACCACGGGCCTGAGGCCACGCTCGAAGACGCGGTAGGCGGCCTGTGCCGTGGCGTCCCTACATTGGATGGGGGGCCGGAAGTCCCCCTGCTCGACCTCGTGATCGAGCAGCGCTTCACTCCCCTGGCCTACTCGGTCGGTCTGGGCCATTGGAACAGCAGGGACGAGCTTCGCGAGCACCTGGAGATGCAGGCTCTGCTCGCCTCCGCCCATGGCCGCGAGGAAGCTCGACGCGCCGAGAGTGTGGGGCACCGCCTCCGGGCACTCGCCGGCATGCTACGCGAGTCCGGCCTGCTCGACGAAAGCTGCGAGTTGACATCGGAAGGCACGGCAGCCCTTGACGTGCTGGAGGAGCGGCGGCGCAGCCTGCGCCGTGACTACGACGTGTTCGCTGACATATTCCTGGACGAGGAGTCCGGCGTCATCGAGGTTGGCGCAGGGCGCGGCGAGGACATGAGGCATCACGTCTACGAGGCTGAGGGCCTCGACCCGGTCTCGACCTCCTTCGACATGGTGGGCATAGACCACGTCGACGAGTGGATCGACGATTGGTCGGAGTCCGAAGACCCGGCGGCCTTCTTCGACACCCTGCTCGCCTACACGGTGGAATCGGAGCCTCCAGGCGATCCCGCCATCGACGACATCATCGAGGCCGGGCTCGCCTACATGGAGGAGCTTTCGGAGGCCGAGGAAGCCGCCGACCGCGCCAGGACTGCCATCCGGCGTTCGAAGCTGCGCCCACCGCAGGATCCGGAGTCCCGGCGGCCCGCCGGCTAGATTGCGAAGTAGAGGATCAGGGCCGCGCTGATGACCACTGCGCTCTCGATGAACGCTACCCCGTGGTTCCGGTCCACCGTCAGCTCGCTGGACACCTTGGTGCCGGGCAGAATTGCGAAGTCGACGATGATGCGGACCACGTAGAGCAGCACGAACCCGATCACGGCGAATACCGCGAAGGACACGAGGCTCTCAGTCCAGCCGACAAACTCGCCGAACACGGCCTTGAAGATAACTATGGCGATCGCGATCAGGTTGCCGGCCAGCGCAATGCCGACAGCCGCGTTGTCCTTCTCTATCTCGTCGTGAACGTCGAACGGCGTTGTCAGCTCATACACCAGGGCGAACGCCATCAGCACCGCCATTCCAAGCACGAAGAATACCACCGACCGGATGACGCTCTCGACGATAGTCGCCTCGTCCGCTGATACTCCGGTACCCGCCGTGGCCGCCGCGATCACCAGCCCGACGGCTATGTACACGGCGAACTCGACCGCGCCGGACCCAACGTTCTGGTCCTCGATGATCTCCTTCTCGGTCTTGAATTTGTACAGCACCAGCTTGTCGACCAGGATCCTGGCCACGTTCAGCACGAGTATTCCCGCGACCGCATACAGGAAGACCTCCAGCACGTCGAACCAGAAGTCCCCGGTGAACTGCCACTGGTCGTCCCGAATCACGGTGAGCGGCTGGTACAGCACGCCCACGAAGACGATGATGACCCCGAGGAAGTACCCCGTGATGCTCAGCCCAAGCGCGGTGTTGTCCTTGCGGCTCAACTGCTCGTTGATCCGATACGGTGTCAGGAAGTCCTGCGCGAACTTCGCAAGCACCAGGACCACGACCCCCAGACCGACGTAGACCAGCCCTCGCGGAAAGAACTCCAGAGTGTCAACCAGCGCGTCAACCATCAGGTCCTCCTAGCTGCTTGTATAGGGTAATGCTCTCGGGCGGGACCACGTCGCTGAACCGGGCCCTGAAAGGAAGCCCCTCCCACTTGTCGATCGTCAGCACTCGCGAATCATCCTCAGACACCATGTCCCACATGTAGAACGCCTGCCCGCCCGCTCCGCCTTCGTACAGGGTGGTCTCGGCGCTGAACCGGTAGTAGTAGTCCGTGCCCTCCACCGAGATGTAGTTGCCGATGGACTGCTCTTCGTCGAGGCGGACCATGTCATCCTCGGAGAGTCCCAGGGCCTCGAGCCCCACCGGCCTGTCGTCCGGGCATACCGTGACGTACTGGGTCCCGCCCTCCTCGGACCATGACACCCATAGCTTGTTCTCGCCGTCTGAGCCAAGCACCTCCCGCCAACTGCCCGGGGCGCTGCTGTACCGGTTGACCTGCTCGACGATGAAGTACGCGTCCTCGTACTCCAGGGCGTGACCGGACACGGTGAAGACGTCGCCCTTTTCGGCATCCCTGATGTTCTCGCTGGCGGATGCGTCGCCTTGGGGCTTCTTCCTCTTGCGTCCGAACAAAGATCCGAGCAACGACGGACCTCCCAGGAACTTGGGGCGGGGCTACTCGTCCAGCGGCTCGGCGGAATCGAGGTTGTAGTAGTAGGTGTTCCCCTCACCCACCCCCTCGAGGATCACGACCTCGTGAACGTTGATGTCGTGGGAATCGATATTCAGCGACGTGCCCGTCGTCTCGACGAGCAGTCCGCTGGTCGACTTGAACTTGAGCCCGGCCTCGACCTCTTCCATTTCAGCGTAACTCAAAGCACCCCTCCGATAGCGCTTGGATTGACGCCGCAAGGCGCCGTGTGTGTGCCTCGTTCCTAATTCTACACCAGACCGCACGTCCGCCCATACGCCATGCCATCCCATATGGTACGCTGATTCCATGTCGAAGGGTCGCGTCATAGTTGCCATGAGCGGCGGAGTGGACTCCTCCGTCGCTGCCCTGCTGCTCAAGCGGGAGGGCTACGACGTCGTTGGCGTGACCATGCGTCTGTGGACCGTCGAGCGTGGGGATGTCCCAGCCTCGAGCAAGCGCTGCTGCTCGGTCGAGGACACGGACGACGCTAGGCGCGTGTGCCATGTCATAGGCGTACCCCACTACGTCCAGAACTTCGAGCGCGAGTTCACCGAGCACGTCGTCGACTACTTCGTCAGGGAGTACGACAGGGGCCGGACGCCCCACCCCTGCCTCGCGTGCAACGACAAGATCAAGTTCGACTTCTTCCTGCGCAGGGCCATGTTCCTCGATGCCGACTTCATCGCCACGGGGCACTACGCCCGAATCAGGCGTGCCCCCGGTGGCCACGACCTTCTCAAGGGGGCGGACCCGGGCAAGGACCAGTCCTACGTCCTCTTCACCCTGAGCCAGGAAGAGCTTGGGCGGCTCCTGCTGCCCATCGGGGAGTATCCCAAGAGCGAGATACGCAAGATCGCCGCAGACGCCGGGCTGCCCGTCGCCGATAAGCCCGACAGCCAGGAGATCTGCTTCATACCCGACGGCGACTACCGCAAGTTCGTCGGCAACAGGGCCGAGCGCAGGCCCGGCGACATAGTGGACGTGGATGGCACCGTGCTCGGGAAGCATCCAGGAGTCCAGTTCTTCACGATAGGCCAGCGCCGCGGCATCGGCCTCGAGGGAAACACGGGCTCGCCCCGCTACGTCCTGGACATCGACGCGGCCACCAACCGGGTTACCGTAGGCCCGGAGGATGCCCTCTACCGCCGGCGCCTGTGGGTGTCGGGCGTAAACTACACTACTGCCGAGCCTCCATCCGGCCCCGTGAATGTGTCAGCGCGTATCCGGTACAAGGCCACGGACGAAGCCGCTACCCTCTTGCCCAGCGGCGATTCGGCGGAGGTGAGGTTCGACGAGCCCCAGCGCGCCGTCACGCCGGGCCAGCCCGTCGTGTTCTACGACGGCGACCGCGTCATAGGCGGCGGCTACATAGAAACCAACCCGCCGGCAGGCACCGAGGCCGCAGGGTTCTCTGAGACCGTGGGGGCAACGACTTGAGGCGCTGCACGACCGTCATTCCGGTGAAAGCCGGCTTCCTGCCCCAGGAACCGTTTCCCGTCCAGAGGGGCGGAGGGAAGGCTGGCCCCCTGCGGTCTCCGCGCCCTCCGCGGTGAAATCTCCGAAGCGCAGGAGGCGGGCGGGACCAGTCCCACATCTCAAGGAGGAAGCCGCCCTGCTGGCCGCCGGCTACACCTGTGCGGCAGGGCTCGACGAGGTCGGCCGAGGCCCCATCGCCGGCCCCGTTGTCGCCGGCGCGGTGATTCTCCCCCACCCTCCCCGGCGCTCATGGATGCGCGGCATACGTGACAGCAAGGCCCTCACCGGCCCACAGCGGGAGGAGCTCGCGCCCGTCATCGAGAGAGAGGCGCTTGGCGCGCAGGTTGGCATGGCGACAAGCGAGGAAATCGACAGGCTGGGTATAGTCAAGGCTACCCACAGGGCTATGGAGCGCGCTCTCGACTCGCTGACCCCCGCACCGCAGCACCTGCTCCTCGACGCGTTCCCGCTGCCGACCGTGCCGCTGCCGCAGACCCCCATAGTCAAGGGTGATGCCCACTGCCTCTCGATTGCCGCCGCTTCCATCGTCGCCAAGGTGGTGCGGGACCGCATGATGGACGAAGCCGACGAGCTCTATCCGGGCTACGGCTTCTCGACGAACAAAGGCTATGCCACGCTCGACCACCTCAGGGCCGTCGATGAGCTGGGCCCCAGCCCCATCCACCGCATGACCTTCTCGCCCTTCATCCAGCCCCGCCTCTTCGAAGGCGACCGGTGAGCAGGACCAGGCAGGATCTGGGCCGTAGGGGCGAGGCCTTGGCTAGGGCCCGTCTCGATTCCCTCGGGTATTCGATCATCGACTCCAACTTCCGGACACGCGCGGGCGAGATCGACCTTGTAGCGGAGCGCGGCGGCGCAATCGTATTCGTCGAGGTACGATCCCGCTCCGGCCCGTCCATGGGCCTGCCGGAAGAGTCCATCACCGCCAGGAAGCGGGACCACCTCATCGCCGCCGCCCAGCAGTACCTCCAAGAGCACGGCGCCCAGGACAGGCAGTGGAGGATCGACCTCGCAGCAGTCGAGTTTCACCGGGGCCGCCCGCCCAGCGTCAGGATCATCGAGAACGCCATCGAGCTCTAGACCCAGCACCGTTGGCATGACCTCCGCGGCGTGCCCGCACCCGTCCGCGAGGGTGAACTCCTGCCCGCCCTTCGTCTGGGATCCCGCCCCCTGCTCCACATCCCACCATCCCCGCTCCACTCGCCCTAGGGGCGGAGCGGGGCGCAACCGTCGTTCCTGCGAAGGCAGGAACCCATCCCCGGTCCGGCAGCCTGTAGAGCCTGCCCCGTACCCCGATACGGGGGATGAGGGGGCTCCCGTCGCTCCACATCCGTCCATAGCCGCTCCACATCCGTCCATAGCCGCTCCACATCCGTCCATAGCCGCTCCACATCCGTCCATCGCCGCTCCACATCCGTCCATCCGCGTTCCACATCCGTCCATCCCTGTTCCACATCCGTCCATCCGCGTTCCACATCCGTCCATCGCCGTTCCACATCCCACCATCCCCGCTCCCTATCTGTCGGGCGTCACCCTGTAGAGCCTGCCCCGTACTCGATACGGGGGGCGAACCCGCGTGTCCGCCCGCCGAGGAGCAGGCGTATGGTGGTAGGGGCGGGTTTGAAACCCGCCCTCGCCTTGCCTGGGGTCAACGCTGACATTAGGAGGTGGACTTGGGACCATGCGGCCGTTTGACAGCCACAGAACACCAGTGCTATTATACCTGCATGGAAGGGCTCCAGGACCCAACAGCCCCAGCAACAAACAAGATAGCAGTGGAACAACATGGAACAATCTGGAACAGAATTCGGCGAAAACCCCTCCCAGGGGCAGATCACGCACTCCCTCAACTCGGCTGCCCGCGTCCGGGGGCTCTACGTAATAGTCGACCCCGAAGCAACGCGCGGACGGCCGGTCCTCGAGATCGCCGAGGCCGTGCTGGAAGGGGGCGCCTCCCTCGTCCAGCTCAGAGACAAGACCGGCGACACAGACGACGTGCTGCCGTCCGCCCGCGCTATCAAGGCCCTCTGCGAGAGCCATAACGCCCTCTTCATCGTCAACGACGACCCCGCCCTCGCCGCCGCAAGCGGTGCCCACGGCCTCCATCTCGGCCAGGACGACATGCCAGTCGCCGACGCCAGGCGCATCGTCGATTCTGGCACGATCATCGGCCGCTCGAACAACACCATCGAGGAGGTCGAGGCGTCCCGGGACGCCGGCGCGGACTACCTCGCCGTCGGCGCAGTCTTCCCCACCTCCACAATGGGCAAGGGCCGGCGTCCCGTAGTAGGCACAGACCTAATCACAACGGCAAAACAGGCCGCCGACCAGCCCATAGTAGCCATAGGCGGCATAAACCGCCACAACGCCGCCGACGTCATCCGCGCCGGCGCGGACTGCATCTGCGCCGTAGGCGCCATTACTCTGGCCGACGACCCAAAGACTGCCGCAGAGGCGATAGTCGAAGCCATCAAGGCATCCTAGTTCCACAAACGGTAGTATTGGCAATAGCATGTACGCTATCTCATCAGACTAGGAGAAAAGAGGAAGAGATGCCCGAACGGAACATAGTCGAACGGCTAAAGGCTGGCGGGATGCTGCTGATGGACGGCGGCACCGGCTCGGAGCTGCAGCGAAGGGGCGTGGACGTGCTGAAGGACGCCACCGATATCCTCAAAGCCTGGTCCGCGACCTCGAACATCGACAACGCTGACGTCGTGCAGCAGGTCCACCAGGACTACCTGCGAGTCGGCGCAGACATCATCATCAGCAACAACTTCTGGACCACGCCGTCGGCCATGGAGCGCATCGGCATGCGCGACCGCTGGCAGGACTACGCGAAGGCCGCCGCCGACAACGCCGTCAGGGCCAGGGACGCCGGGAACCCCGACGCCTACGTGGCAGGGGGCATCGCCGCCCCTACCCTCTACTTCCGCATCGGCCAGCAGGAACCTGACGTCGACCTCCTGGGCGCAGATGGGTTCCGCGACGAGTATGTGCCGCATGCCGAGATCCTGGCCGACGCCGGCGCCGACGTGATCCTGGCCGAGTATGTCGGCTACATCGTCGACTGCGTTGCGGCCGTCGACGCATGCGCGGAGGTGGGCCTGCCCGTCTTTCTGGGCATAAGGCACCTCCAGCAGGACGGCAAAATGCAGTTCGGCGAGGACATCCGCGACCTCGCCGCCGCTTTGAAGGGCCACCCCGTCGACGCAGCCCTGATCATGTGCAGCAACCCCGAAGCCATCAGTGCCGGGC
Source organism: Dehalococcoidia bacterium (assembly GCA_965204975.1). Taxonomy (GTDB): domain Bacteria; phylum Chloroflexota; class Dehalococcoidia; order Lucifugimonadales; family CAJWER01. The sequence continues at coordinate 737,678 of OZ242024.1, read as the reverse complement.
TCCCAGTCCTGGCCGACGCCTTCGAAGGGCCTGTGGGAGCCTACCCCAACATCGGCTACAACCCCACCGGCCCGCTTTCCAACCGCCCCCAGCTCACAAACCAGCTTCCCAGCGCCGGGCCGGACATCCTGCAGACAGGCGCCTACCCGCCCTCAGTGCTTGCCTCCCTAGCGGCCGAGTGGAAGGACATGGGCGCGCAGATCATAGGCGGGTGCTGCGCGGCCGGGCCCGAGCACATCATGGCCATGCGCCCCGTCGTAAAGGGAGAGACCGCCGGATGAGCGACGCCTTTGGCAAGCATCTGCGGGCAATCGCCGAGTCTGCGGACGCCGCGCTCCGCGAGACCCACGAGGCGCGCGAGCAGGCCCTCACCCTCTCGCGCAGGGTAGTCCGCAGCTCTGCAAACTCCATCAGGGCCGCTCACCGGGGTGAGCTTGACGAGGCGCGCAGGCTCGTTGGCGAGGCAGCGGGCCTCGCCGCCCGGCTCCGCCCCTTCCGCGAGAGCCATCCCAGCGTCTACTTCGGCGGCTATGTCGAAGATGCCCTGAAGGAGCTCACCGAGGCCAGCGCCGTGCTCGCCATTGCTGAAGGCTCGCCACTGAAAGGTCCGGACGAGCTTGGCGTAGGTCCAGCGCCCTATCTGAACGGCCTTGCCGAGGTCGTGGGCGAGCTGCGCCGCCTCATCCTGGACGGCCTCAGGCGGGGCGACTTCAGCCGTTGCGAGGAGCTACTCGGCATAATGGACGACATCTACACCGTGCTAGTCGCCGTAGACTACCCGGACGCGGTCACCCGCGGTCTGCGTCGCAGCACCGACGCCGCCCGCGGCATACTGGAGCGCACCCGGGGCGATCTGACCTTGGCGCTAAGGCAGGAACGACTCGAGGCGAGGATTGCCGAGTTCGAGGAGCGTATGGGGCCCGTGTCGTGACCCTGCGGAGGCGATGAGCCATGACTGCGTACATCAGGGGCCTGCTCGCCACGGCCATGCTCCTCCTGGCGTGCTCGACCGCAGATGCCCCTACCCCAACGCCTGCCCGGACCGCGTCTGAGCCTGCACCGGCGCTGGCGCCGCTGACGCAGGAGGAATTTGCCGACCGCGCCGCCGCCACGCTTGGGATCATCGGCGAGTTGGAGAAGAACGCAAGCGAATGCGATGGCTTTGAACTTGGGGATGTGAACTTCGGCTTGGATGCCACGTACCGGGGTGCCCGCCAGACCTTCTCCAACGCTCAGAGCCGCCTCGATGCTTTCGGGCAGCGGGAAGGGATAGAAGTACCGGAGAACTTCGACGTGAGGGTCGACCGCCTGGGGGATGAAGATTGGCATAAGCTGCAGCCGCTCGCTTCTGAATTCCTGGTCGCCTATGAGAAGATGTTTGCCGCGATGCTTGCGGTTGCTAAGGACGAGCTGCAGCAGGCGGGGTGCTACGAAGACCAGTCGAATGAGTGACCAGAGTGACGGCCCATATTAGTCAGCGAACAGGATCGAATCGGCCCTCAGTGCTGAGCCTGCGGAGGCGATAAGCCATGACCGCGTACATAGTCCGCCGGATACTCCTGGCCCTCTTCACCGCATGGGTCATCTCTGTCCTCGCCTGGTTCGTCATAGAGCTGCCGCCGGGCGATAACGTCAAGCACTTCCTCGACCGGCAGATGCAGATGGGCACCGCCGTGGATCTCCAGGTCGCCGACGAGGTGCGGCGCCACTTCGGTCTGGACAAGCCCCAGTACGTCCGATACGCCATCTGGCTCGGCAGGCTGCTACGAGGCGATATGGGGCTCGCCATCTCGGAGCCGGGCGAGCAGTACCTCGCGGCAGTCACCGTGAAGAGCCTGGTCAGCAACCGCATTTGGACGACCATCGTGCTCACAGGATTCACGGTCCTCGTGACCTGGACCTTCGCCATACCTATCGGGATCTATTCGGCCGTCCGACAGCACAGCGTCGGCGACTACGTCTTTACCTTCGTCGGCTTCGCAGGCCTGGCGGTCCCAGACTTCCTCCTGGGTCTGGTGCTGATGTACATCGCACTCGCATACTTCGGGCAGAGCGTCGGCGGGCTATTCTCGCCCCAGTACCAGGACGCGCCCCTCAGCATCGCCAAGCTGCGCGACCTCCTTGCGCACCTGTGGATTCCCGCCGTCGTCCTGGGCACGGCCGGCACCGCGGGCCTGATACGCATTATGCGCAACAACCTGCTGGACGAGCTGGCCAAGCCCTACGTGGTGACGGCCAGAGCAAAGGGACTCAGCTCTTGGCGCGTCATCATGAAGTACCCTGTGCGAGTAGCCATCAACCCACTCGTGAGTACGGTGGGCTACCTTCTTCCCGCTCTCGTAAGCGGCAGCGTCATAGTCTCGGTCGTGCTCGGCCTGCCCACGCTAGGTCCAGTATTCCTCTACGCAATCCAGGGCGAGGACGTCCACACCGCCGGCTTCATCGTCCTCCTCCTAGGCGTCCTGACCGTCGCGGGCACCCTCATCTCCGACATCCTCCTCGCCGTGGTCGACCCCAGGATCAAGTACACGGCGTAGCCGTTGCCAGGATGCCGCGAGCGGCCGATTTCGGCTCTCGTATACTAGTCCCCGGTGACTGACTGTGGTACGATTTGCGCCGTCGAGAGCGGGCTTTCCGCACATTACGGCCTCCCGCCGTTGGGAGGCTTTTTCATGGAGAGGCTAAAGTGATTTTCATCGTGGCCTTCGTGGCGGCAGCTATCGGGCTCGTATTCGCCCTGCTGCTCGCGCTCAATATTCTCAAGCAGGACAAGGGCAACGAGACCGTACAGTTCATAGGCCGCGCCATCCAGGAGGGCGCGATGGCCTTTCTCTCGCGGGAGTACAGGCTCCTTGCGATATTCGTGGTCATCGTCTTCGTCGTACTGGCCGCCCTCATCGACTACGACCTGCTAGGCCGAATAGGCGACAGCCGGACCGTGCCCGCCACTGCTATTGCGTACCTGGTGGGCGCTATCGGATCGGGGCTCGCCGGCTTCATCGGCATGAGCATCGCCATCCGGGCCAACTCGCGCACTGTCGTCAAGGCCCAGCAAGGCTTGAACGCCGCCCTGAGGGTCGCATTCAACAGCGGCGCGGTCATGGGCGTCTCTGTCGTGAGCATCGGCCTGATCGGCATGACGGCCATCTATCTCATCTTCAAGGACGTGAACATCGTCGCCGGATTCGGCTTCGGCGCATCGTCGATCGCCCTCTTTGCCAGGGTCGGCGGCGGCATTTACACCAAGGCCGCCGACGTTGGGGCAGACCTCGTCGGCAAGGTCGAGGCGGGCATACCCGAGGACGACCCGCGCAACCCGGCCACGGTCGCGGACAACGTGGGCGACAACGTCGGCGACGTTGCGGGCATGGGGGCGGACCTCTTCGAGTCCTACGTGGGCTCGATCATAGCCACCGTCGCCCTCGCCGCGACTGGCGCAGCCTTCCTGAAGCTGGACGACATCAGCGACCTCGGGGCTAACTATGACGCGGCCATGTTCACGTTGCCCATTCTTGTGGCCGCCATGGGCATCATAGCCTCGATAATCGGCACCTTCCTCGTGAGAACTAAGGAGGGTGCAGACATGGGTCGCCTCCTTTGGACTCTGCGCACTGGGATCTTCGGCGCAGGGGTCCTGATACTCATCGGCGCGGGCGTCGCCATCCAGGTCATGGGACTGCCCTTCGAGCTGTTCTGGGTAATCCTCACAGGGCTGGTCGCGGGCCAGGTTATCGGCACCGCATCCGAGGTCTACACCTCCTACGAATTCCGCTTCACCAAGGGCATCGCCGCCCAGACCGAGACCGGCCCGGCGACCGTCATCATCTCCGGCCTCGGCCTCGGAATGGTCAGCACCCTCATTCCCGGCGTCGTCATCGTCATCGCCATGTGGCTCACCAACGAGCTGGCGGGCACCTACGGCGTCGCGCTGGCCGCGGTTGGAATGCTATCGACGCTCGGCATTACCTTGGCGACCGACGCCTACGGGCCGGTTGCCGACAACGCGGGCGGAATTGCCGAGCAGGCGCACCTCGACCCTGAAGTGCGTGAGAGGACCGACGCGCTCGACTCGCTGGGCAATACGACCGCTGCGACCGGCAAGGGCTTTGCCATAGGCTCGGCCGTGCTCACGGCCCTCGCGCTCATGGCCGCGTATTCGCAGGTGACCGGCGTCGACTCATTCGACCTGAAGGACGTGAACGTCCTCATGGGCCTGCTGGTAGGCAGCATAATGCCGTTCCTGTTCGCCGCTCTCACCATGCAGGCAGTGGGCCGCGCCGCCAACGCTATGATCAGCGAGGTGCGTCGCCAGTTCCGTGAGATCGAGGGCCTGATAGAGGGCACAGCTCCGGCCGACTACGCAAGGGCTGTGGACATCAGCACACAGGGCGCAATGCGCGAGATGGTCCTGCCGGGCGTGCTTGCGGTGATAGCCCCCATAGCGGTCGGCGCGATTCTCGGGCCGGAGGCGCTGGCGGGCCTTCTCATAGGCGCCATCGCAACAGGGTTCCTCCTCGCCATCATGATGGCGAACGCGGGAGGCGCGTGGGACAACGCCAAGAAGTACGTCGAGGCGGGACATCACGGCGGCAAGGGCTCCAAGCAGCACGAGGCCGCGGTTGTGGGCGACACGGTTGGTGATCCCTTCAAGGACACGTCCGGCCCCGCCCTCAACATCCTGATAAAGCTCATGTCCATCGTGGCCCTCGTCTTCGCCCCGCTTTTCTTGTAATGTACTTGCAGCCATAGGGAGCGGCGGCGAGTGGACGACTTCGTAATCCGAACCGAGGGACTGACCAAGCGCTACGGCAAGATAAGCGCGGTCGACGGCCTGTCGATGGAGGTGTTGCGGGGTCACGTCTACGGCCTTCTCGGTCCCAACGGGTCGGGCAAGACCACCACTATGGGCATGCTGCTGGGGCTCGTCAGGCCGACCTCCGGCACATTCAGCCTCTTCGGGTCCGCGGGCCGGCACGACGACGCCCTTCGCCGGGTAGGTGCCATAGTCGAGACGCCATCCTTCTACCCCTACCTTTCGGGCCGCAAGAACCTCGCCTACTTCCAGGGGATCTCCGGCCGGGGCTCCCCAGCCGAGATCGATGCCCTTCTCGACAGGGTCGGGCTGCTGGCCCGCGCCGACAGCCGCTTCCAAACCTACTCGCTCGGCATGAAGCAGCGTCTGGGAATCGCCTACGCCCTCCTCGGGGACCCGGAGCTCCTGTTCCTCGACGAGCCGACCAACGGCATGGACCCCGAGGGCATGGCCGAGATACGGGAGCTGATACGCAGCCTGGGGACCGGCGGCAGGACGGTGCTTCTCTCCAGCCACCTCCTCAACGAGGTCGAGCAGGTCTGCGACAGCGTGACCATTCTCTCGAGGGGCAAGCTGATCGCCCAGGGCGAGGTGGCCGAGCTCATCCAGTCCCGAGGCAGCGAGCAGATTCGCGCCAGCACGACCGACGATGCCAGGGCTGTCGAGATACTCTCTGCCCTTGACTGGGTCGAAGCCGTAACGCCCCGGGATGACTCACTTCTAGTCGCCGCACCGCACGAGCGCTCATGGGAGTTGACGGCCGCCCTGAGCCGCGACGACATCTACGTCTCGGAGCTCACGCCCGTCCAGACCTCCCTCGAGGAGTACTTCCTCGAGGTAACGGGGGACGACGAGAGTGAAGAGGAGTCAGAGGCCGAATGATCGCTCACGTGCTGCGCCTTACGGTCTGGGAATGGTTCAAGCTGCGGCGCCGCTGGCAGCCGTGGATACTCCTGGCCGTCGCCATCGTCCTCGCGCAGATCGGCCTGTGGGTCAGCTACACCGCATATCACAACGATACCCTCCAGGAGCTCATGTCCGGCGGCGGCGGCTCGATGGGCACGTCCTACGAGCAGGACGGCGAGACCATATCTGTTTCGATTACCTGCGCGGAAATCGTCAACGGGCAGACTCCTGAAGGCATCGAAAAGCTCCCCGATGAACAACGGCGCGGATTCCTGGAGGATATGGAGCGGTTCCGGGAGGAAAGCTGCTCCAACGTTGAGGCGCGTGAGACTATACGCGATAGCTTTGCACTGCCCAGCGCCATATCCAGCACCATCAGTAATATGTTCGACATAGCCGCTTTCCTCGTTCTGATCCTCACTGCGTCGGCCCTTGGGACCGAGTACGGTTGGGGGACGCTGAGGACGGCATTGACCAGGGGCACCGGGCGCTGGCAGCTTCTCTCGTCCAAGCTCGTTCTGCTCATGCTCCTTGGCGCTGCCGGGTTCCTGGTATTGAGCGCAGCAGCGGCCTTCTCCAGCATCCTCGCGGCGGTCATACCCCCGGCCGAGTCGGGCGGCCTGTTCGACTCCGGCAGTTGGGGCGACGCTGCCGTCACGTTTGGCAAGGCGGTTTATGGCCTCGCTCCCTATGTCGCCCTCGCGGCACTCCTCACCGTGCTAACCCAGTCCTCGGCCGCCGGCATGTCCATTGGTATGGGATACTTCGTCGTCGAGCTGATCTTCGTTCCGCTGCTCAGGAACTTCGAGTGGTTCGACAACATCTCCGGGGTGCTGCTCGGCACCAACGTGGACAAGTGGATGCAGGTTTCACTCGTCGAGGTCGAGATAAACAGCAACGGCGTCCCGTCCGACCAGCTATCGTCGGACACGCTGCAGGCCTTCCTCATCCTGCTGGCGTACACCGCCGTGCTCGCCGCAGCCGCCTTCATCGTCTTCCAGCGCAGGGATATCACCGGCGCAAAGGGCGGCTAACCCACCCGTCGTCCTGAGGAGGCCACGACAGAGAGCCTGCCTCTACCCTGTATAATCGTAGTCGCGCATGGCTCTATCCCATCCACGACTGCGAGTGTGAATTGACAGATACACAGACCGACTTCGACCTGACAACCCTGACCTCCCTGTGCAAGCGCAGGGGCTTCCTGTTCCAGAGCAGCGAGATATACGGCGGCCTCGCCAGCACGTGGGACTATGGGCCGCTGGGCGTCGAGTTGAAGAACAACGTGAAGCGGACGTGGTGGAAGCACTTCGTCTGGGGCCGCAACGACATGATCGGGCTAGATGCGTCCATCCTGATGCATCCGGACGTGTGGCGGGCCAGCGGCCACGCCGACCACTTCTCCGACCCCCTCGTGGACTGCAGGGAGTGCCGCCAGCGCTGGCGTGCGGACCAGCTCGAAGAGCTCGCCTGTCCCGATCCCGACTGCGACGGCGAGCTGACGGAGCCCCGCCAGTTCAACCAGATGCTGACTACTAACCTCGGCCCCGTGCAGGACGACGGCAGCCTCACCTTCCTCAGGCCAGAGACCGCCCAGGGCATCTTCGTCAACTTCAACACCGCGGCCACGGCCTCGCGCCGCAAGCCGCCCTTCGGCATCGCACAGATCGGCAAGGCGTTCCGAAACGAGATCACCACAGGCAACTTCATCTTTCGCACCCGCGAGTTCGAGATGATGGAGATCGAGTTCTTTGTGGAGCCTGGACAGGACGAGGAGTGGCACGAGCGATGGATTGCCGACTGCGTGTCCTGGTACACGTCGCTTGGCCTCGACGAGGACCGCCTGAGGCTGCGTGCGCACGACCCCGACGAGCTGTCCCACTACTCGAAGGCGACGACGGACATCGAGTACCGGTTCCCGTGGGGATGGGGCGAGATACAGGGCATCGCCAACCGCACCGACTTCGACCTGCGCGCCCACGCCGAGGCGTCCGGCGAGCGCTTGGCGTACTTCGACGACGAGGCCCACGAGCACGTCGTGCCCTACGTCATCGAGCCGTCCGCGGGCGTCGACCGCGCCGTCATGGCATTCCTGGTGGACGCGTACACCGAGGAGCAGACCGTCGGCGCGAAGGGCAAGCCCGAGACGCGCGTCGTGCTGAAGCTTCACCCTGCCCTCGCGCCCGTTAAGGTAGCCGTGCTGCCCCTGAGCCGCAACGAGCGGCTCACCCCCACTGCCCACGAGGTGCACGACCTCATAAGGACCTCGGGGGCTATCGATGGCTTCGTGCAGTACGACGACGCCCAGAGCATCGGCCGCCGCTATCGACGACAGGACGAGGTCGGCACCCCTCTCTGCGTCACTGTGGACTTCGATACCCTCGACGACCGCGCCGTCACCATCCGCGACCGCGACACCATGTCACAGGACCGGGTGCCCATAGATGGGCTGGTCAACGACCTCCGTGCCCGGCTGGCGTGACGGTGGCCTGTCGAGGGATTATCGAGGGACATTGGGCCGGGCGGCCCAGGGTTGACAATATAGCCATATGCCATGTATGGTTTGCCATATGAAGACTACGCTGAACATAGACGACACGGTGATGCAGCGGCTGCGCGAGGAGGCCCCACGGCGGGGAACGACCATGTCTGCGCTTGTGGAGGCAGGCATACGTCGCATTCTGGACGAGGACCCATCCGAAGCCTCCACTAGAGACTCTCTCCCACCCCTTCCGACACGTCGCAGTGGTGGGTTGCTGGTCGACGTCTCCAACCGCGACGAGCTCTACCGAGCTATGGAAGGGGCGTGATGTGCTTGTCTTCGACACGAACGTCCTGGTGCACGCAGCCGACCCGGACTCTGAGTTCCACCAACCCTGCCTGAGCTTCCTGGAGGAGGCTCGACGCAGCGCGTCGCCATCCTTTCTGACGTGGAGTGTTTGCTACGAATTCATGCGAGTTGTCACTCACCCGGCCGTGCTGAGGGCACCCTGGACTTCGTGGGACGGCCGTAGCTTCATCGCGACCCTGCTGGAGTCGCCGGGCTTCTCCCTCTTGACCGCTTCGGCCCGCCACGCCTCCGTCCTGTACGAGACATTGGCGGAGCTACCTGACATCCGCGGAAACGTGGTCCACGATCTTCACATAGCGGTGCTGATGCGCGAGCACGGTGTCAGCCGCATCTGCACACGAGACACCGATTTCTATCGATTTCCCTTCTTGCAGGTCGTAGATCCGCTGCGTTAGCGTCCGCTCCTCAAACGGAATTTATGCGCATAGTCCACTTTGCCGACGTACACATCGGCGTCGAAAACTACGGCAAACCCGACCCGGAGACGGGGCTGTCGAGCCGACTGGTGGACTTCCTGTCCACCCTCGACGAGGTCGTGGACTACACTATTGACACCGGCGCTGACCTGGCCCTGTTCAGCGGGGACGCCTACAAGAGCCGCGACCCGACGCAGACGCACCAGCGGGAGTTCGCCAAGCGCGTTGCCCGCCTCGCGTCGGCGGGTGTGCCGGTCTTCCTGCTCGTTGGCAACCACGACATGCCCTTCACTGCCAGCCGGGCGAGCGCACTGGAGATCTTTCGCACGCTGGACGTGAGAAACGTCTACACGGGCGACACCCTGAAGACCTACGTCATTCCGACCAAGTCCGGCCCCGTGCAGGTGATCGCCCTCCCCTGGATCAGGCGCAGCGCCTACCTCGCGAACGAGGACACGCGCGGCATGACTCCCGACCAGATCAACGAGGCTATACAGGCCCGGCTGACCGACGCCATCCGCCTCCGCGTCGAGTCCCTCGACCCATCCATACCCGGTGTGCTTGCCGGTCACGTCTCGATCGGCGAGGCGGCGACGAGTTCCGAGAAGTACATGACACTGGGCCGCGATCACATGTTGCTGCGAAGCAACGTTGCCTTGCCGCAGCTTGACTACGTGGCGCTCGGTCATATCCACCGCCACCAGGAGTGGGGCCGGGAGCCTCGACTGGTGTATGCCGGCAGCCTCCAGCGCGTCGATTTCGGCGAGGAGAAGGACGACAAGGGCTTCTGCGTCGTCGAGCTCGATCCCGAGTTGCCCCAGGGCAGGCGTGAGACGGGATTCGAGTTCGTGCCCGTCAACGCACGCCGCTTTCTCACGGTGTCGGTGGACATCCCGCGCGACGACTTCGATCCGACCGCGACCGTGGTCAGGGCCATCCAGAGCCGCCACTTCGAGGGCGCAATCGTGCGCGTCATCATCAGGGTGCCCGCCGACCTGGAGACCCACCTGCGTGACGGCGAGATTCGCGGTGCGCTCGAAGGCGCCCACTACGTTGCGTCCATATCGCGCGAGATAGCCGACCGGGCCCGGACTCGCCTGGGCACAGGCCGCGCCCAGACCCTGGAGCCGCGCGAGGCTCTCCGTCTCTACTTGGAGAGCCGCAAGACCCCCGAGGACCGCGCCAAGACGCTCATCAGCCACGCCACGGCCCTCATGAGCGAGCCGGACGAGTAGGTGCACCGGGTTGCATCGCCCGCCCACACCCATACATCGAATATACAAAGGGGTTTCCGCAACTCGGATTGCCCAGGTCTTGATCGGAGGATGACGATTTGAACCTTGAACTGCGCAGGCGCTGGGCCATAGCCCCGCTCGCGGTACTGGCGGCTCTCCTGGTCGCGGCATGCACTACGTCAGGGGTGCCGGCGGGGCGTGGGGATGAGGCAGCCCCGGACTTCGAGCTGGAGGTGTTCGGCAACGAGAACTACGAGAAGGGCGAGGTCGTCCAACTCTCGCAGTACGAGGGCCAGCCCGTCGTCATCAACTTCTGGTACCCGTCCTGCCCGCCATGCCGCCTTGAGATGCCGGACCTGGAGGCCACCTGGCAGAAACACAAGGACGACGGCCTGCAGTTCATCGGAATACAGTCCCTCTCCCTCGACTCCGTGGAAGAGGGCCAGGAGTTCGTTGACGAGTTCGGCATTACCTACGCCATCGGGCCCGACACGGAGGGCAAGATACTCATCGACTACAACGCCGTCCACTGGCCCACCACCGTGTTCCTGGACAAGAACCACCAGGTCGTGCGTTCCTGGGCCGGCGTGCTGACCGAGGAGAAGCTCGAGGAGATAGTCGCGCCGCTCCTCGAGTAGCCGACAGGCAGTAAGCGACCCTAGAGCCCGGCGGGGCTATAATCCCTGCACGATGGATGCGCTCGACATCTTCCTCCTGGCCGTGCGATGGCTTCACGTACTGTCGGCCGCGGCGTGGGTCGGCGGCAGCATCTTCTACCTAGTCGTGCTGCGCCCGGCCATCAGGCGCAACCCCGACACGCCTCGCGGGCTGACTTCAGCCGCCGGCGCTGAGTTCAAGACCCTCGTCGACGCCTGCATTATCGTCCTGATCGCCACCGGAGCCGTGCTGGCCTTCGACAGGCTTACCGAGGGTGCGGCGGGCGCTCCCTACGCCATCGCCCTCGGCGCTAAGGTCGTGCTTTCTCTCTGGATGTTCTTCCAGGTGCGAGCCCAGCGGCGGCGCTCCGAGTTCCTCGAGGCGTTCGGACGCCCGGACGAGGCACCCTCCACCGGTCTGAAGCGGGTATTGCGAGCTGCTTCGGGCTACGATGCGCTCGTATACTTGGGCATCGTCGTCTTCCTGCTGTCCGACCTGCTCGGAGTCCTGTTCGAAGAAGGACTGAGGTGAGCGTCTCGTGAGGCCCGATCTGATGGAGTTACTGGTTTGCCCCGTATGCAGGGCCGAGCTGGATCTCACAGCCACCGAGTCCGACGTCGACACCGGCGAGATCGTCGAAGGCGCCCTCCACTGCCCGAAGTGCCCTGAAACCTACCCCATCTCGGAGGGCATTCCCGATCTCCTCCCACCCGACCAGCGGGCCTAACAGACCGCGTCACTCCCCGACTGTAGTTCCGAGGAGTCCCTTGACAAGGGATCTGGGGCGGGGTCCCCTCGCTGAGCCACCGGGCAGCCTAACCGCGAACCCAGCTACTCTCCCATTCCCACTCAATGTAGCGGGGCAACCGCTTCCAGCAGATCCGCCACCGTCTCCCCAAGCAGCGGGTGCTCATAGGCCGGCGCAAGGTCCGCCAAAGGCCGCAGCACGAAGTCCCGCTCGGCCATTCGTGGATGCGGAATCGTCAGAAGCGGCGCGTCGATCACCATCCTGTCGTACAGCAGCACGTCGATGTCGAGTGCCCTCGGCGCGTTCGGGAACGTGTGCGGCCCCCCCACCTCGTCCTGTATGCGCCGCACCTCGTGAAATAGGGCAAACGGGTCGAGGCGCGTCCACACCCCGCACGCGGCGTTCAGGAAGGAGGGCTGGCTCTCGAATCCGGCGGGCTCCGTCTCGTACAGCGGCGAAAGCCTGAGCCCTGACGACACCTCACGGAGCAGGTCGATGGCGCACAGGATGTTCGCCCTCCGGTCGCCCAGGTTCGACCCCAGGGCGAGATACGCCTCGGCCTGCATCAGCCGCCCGTCCAGCCCCGTACCACCGCGTCGCTCATCCGCGCGACCCTCGCCATCTCACGCACGTCGTGGACCCGCACGATGTCCGCACCTCCAGCTATCGATAGGGCGACGGTAGCCGCGGTGCCCTCCACACGCTCGTCGACCGGCAGGTCGAGCACGTAACCTATAGTCGACTTCCTCGACATCCCCACCAGCAGCGGCAGTCCGGTGGCGCGGAACTCGCCGAGCCTGCGCAGGATCTCCAGGTTGTGCTGGGCCGTCTTGCCGAATCCCATACCGGGGTCGAGCACGATGCCGTCGCGGCGAACTCCCGTCTCCACGGCTCTCTCGGCGAGCCACGACAGCCGCGATATGACGTCGGGCACCACGTCGTCGTAGTCCGTATGGTCCTGGTTGTGCATCAGAACGACCGGCACGCCCAGCTCCGCCGCCGTGCTGGCCATCTCGGGGTCGCGCTGCAGCGCCCACACGTCGTTGATCATGGACGCCCCGGCCTCGACCGCCTCCCGCGCAACCTCGGCCTTGTAGGTGTCGATGCTGACCGGTACGTCCGTCTCCTCTGTGATGGCCCTGATGATCGGCAGCACCCGCTCTAGCTCCACGTCCGCCGGGACGGGCTCCGACCCCGCGTACAGCGATGGTGGACGCGTCGATTCCCCTCCCACGTCAATGATGTCCGCGCCTTCGCGCTCGAACGAACGGGCCTGTGCAAGTGCCGCATCGACGTTCGCTCCCACGCCGTCGCCTGAGAACGAGTCGGGCGTCGCGTTGATGACCCCCATGACATAAGTACGCGAGCCCCACTCGAAAGTGGACTTGCCAATCTTCGTTGTGCCTCGAACGTCGTTCCGTAGTGGTCCCATCACCCTGTGCGGCCGCTGGAGGGCTGTGCTCTGTTGCTGAGGCTTCCCGCTATCTGATAACTTGGAACGCGACGATTATTCCACGGTACGCGGGGCCGAATCAATCATGGTCGTGAGAAGCAGGGTCCAGGAGAGACTCGACGAGCTGCGGCGCAAGCGGGACCAGTCCCAGCTTGGCGGCGGGCAGCGCCGGATCGATGCCCAGCACAGCAAGGGCAAGCTCACGGCGCGAGAGCGCATCGCCATGCTGATGGATGAGGGCACCTTCGAGGAGATCGACCGCTTCGCCGTGCACCAGTCCACCGAGTTCGGGCTCGCCGAGCAGCAGTACCTTGGCGACTCGGTCGTTACGGGCTACGGCAAGATCGACGGCCGGCTCACCTTCGTCTACGCACAGGACTTCACCGTCATGGGCGGCTCCCTCTCGCAAGTGGCCGCCCAGAAGATATGCAAGGTCATGGATCAGGCCGTCGCGACCGGTGCCCCCATGGTCGGCCTCATCGACTCCGGGGGCGCTCGAATCCAGGAGGGTGTGGACTCCCTCGCAGGCTACAGCGAAATCTTCCTTCGCAACGTACGGGCCTCCGGCGTCATACCGCAGATATCCGCCGTCTTCGGCCCCGCTGCCGGGGGGGCCAGCTACTCCCCCGCCCTGACCGACTACGTGATGATGGTGCGAGGCCAGGGACAGCTCTACATCACCGGGCCAGACGTCATAAAGGTCGTCACCGGCGAGGACATAACCCACGAGGACCTCGGTGGCGCCGAGAGCCACGCCAGCAAGAGCGGCGTCGCTCACTTCGACATTGACTCCGAGATAGCCTGCATCGCCGCAATTAGCCACCTCCTCAGCTTCCTGCCGCAGAACAACATGGAGGAGCCTCCGCGCACCAAGGCCGGCTCCGCTGACGACGACAGTAGCCTGGACGAGATTGTCCCCGACTCTCCCACCCAGTCCTACAACATCCTCGACGTGATACGTCGGGTCGTTGACGACCGGGGCTTCATGGAGGTGCACGCCTCCTACGCCCAGAACATAGTCGTCGGCCACGCCCGCATCGGCGGCAGGTCGGTAGGGATTGTGGCCAACCAGCCCGAGGTGATGGCCGGAGTGCTCGACATCAACGCCTCCGTGAAGGCGGCGCGCTTCGTCAGGTTCTGCGACGCCTTCAACATACCCCTCGTCACCTTCATCGACGTGCCGGGCTTCATGCCGGGCTCGTCCCAGGAGTACGGCGGCATCATCCGCCACGGCGCAAAGCTGATATATGCCTACGCTGAGGCCACGGTCCCCAAGATCAGCGTCCTTACCCGCAAGGCATACGGCGGCGCGTACATCGTCATGAGCAGCAAGAACCTGCGCGGCGACGTCAACTACTCCTGGCCCTCAGGGGAGGTGGCCGTGATGGGTGCCGATGGCGCGGTCAACATCATCTACCGCAACGAGATTCGATCGGCCCCGGACCCGGACGCTGTCCGGTCGCAGCGGGTTGCAGAGTACCAGGAGCGACTGATGAACCCCTACGTCGCTGCGGGCAGGGGCCTGATCGACGACGTCATAGAGCCGTCCGAGACCCGTTCCAAGATCATCGGCGCGCTGGAGATGCTGGAGAACAAGCGCGAGGTCCTCCCGCCCAAGAAGCACGGCAGCATTCCCCTATGAGTAGCTCCAACGGACTCGACCCAAAGCTCCTCGCCGCCGTCCTCGCCGCCGTTCAGGCCTACGTCGAGGACGAACAGGCTGCCTCCAAGCTGCCGCCGTCTAGGCGCCTGAGCTCCTGGAAGTTCGCGGCGTGGCATCCCATGAGGAGCCGTACCCACCCCCTTGACATGGGCTGGCGGCTGGCCGGGTAGGAGAAGCAACATGCTGAACAGGCTAGACCCCCTGGACCTGGCCGTCGACTTCAACGACCGCACGTACAGGCTCGGAGAGACTATTGCCGTGCGCGTCGAGATATCGCCCAAGGGCCGCGTCACCATTCGCGAAGCTGGTCTCGAGCTTCTGTGCGACCAGAAGTTTGCCGAGTCATACACCGTCTCCGGGCCAGGGCTCTACTCGAACCCGGGCGTGGCATCGCCGCGCCCGGACATCCCGAACCAGGTCGGCAGCGAGCGGGTTGAGAGCTACGCCCACAGCCGAACAGCCTTCCTCTCCGATGTGACGTTGGAGGCAGGTGAACAGAGAGCCGTCGACGTCCGTCTCCCGATCGGCACCGCCCCGCCCCGGAGGCTCGACGACGCACGGGCACTCGATGACGACGCAGCCAGGTCATGGTCGTTCGACTGGCGGCTGGTCGTATCGGTCGACGTGGCCGGAGGCCGCGACGCAAAGCTCGAAAGGGAAATAAGGGTGCGGGTCTACTGAGTCCTTGGCCGCCGCCCAATTGGGTATAATGCAAGCTCCATTCGATCTCACCGCTAACGCGCTCGAGCGTCGCCACAATCCGTCATTCCCGCGCAGGCCGGAATCCACTCTCGATAGCACATGACGCAAATCAAGATAACCGACACCACGTTCAGGGACGCCCATCAGAGCCTGATGGCTACCCGCCTCCGCATGGAGGATATGGTCCCCATCGCGGAGAAGCTCGACTCCGTCGGCTTCCACTCGATGGAGGTCTGGGGCGGCGCGACCTTCGACGCGGCGACCCGGTTCCTCGCGGAGGACCCGTGGGAGCGCCTTCGCACCTTCAAGTCGCTCATGCCCAACACGCCCCTGCAAATGCTGCTGCGCGGCCAGTCCCTCGTCGGGTACCGCAACTACGCCGATGACCTGGTAGACGCTTTCGTCGAGCACTCCGCAGACGCCGGCATAGACGTGTTCCGCGTCTTCGACGCCCTGAACGACGAGCGCAACCTCGCCAGGTCTGCCCAAGCAGTCAAGCGGGCGGGCAAACACCTGCAGATGACCATCTGCTACTCCGTCACCGGCGAGGGAGGCCTGAGCGGCCCGATCTACAACCTCGACTACTTCCTGGAGCGGGCCAGAGTCTTCCGCGACATGGACGCCGACAGCATTTGCGTCAAGGACATGGCCGGGATTCTCGCCCCGTACGACTCCTACACCCTCATCGGCGCGCTGAAGGACGCGCTGGACGTTCCCGTGCAGCTCCATACCCACTACACCAGCGGGATGGCCTCCATGACCTGCCTGAAGGCCATCGAGGCGGGCGTGGACGTCGTCGACGCCTGCCTGGCGCCCCTGGCATTGCGCACATCCCAGCCCGCCGTGGAGCCGATGATCATGTCGCTCGCCGGCGGCGAGAGGGACGCGGGGCTGGACCTGGAGGCGCTCCTGGAGGCGGGCGACTACCTGGAGGAGGTCCTGCCGAAGTACAGGGAGCACATGGAGACTCCCCGCGCGGCTGTCATCGACGCCAGGGTGCTCAGCCACCAGATACCCGGCGGCATGGTCAGCAACCTGACTTCACAACTCCGCCAGATGGACGCCCTAGACCACCTGACCGAGGTACTGGAGGAGATACCCCGCACCCGCAAGGAGCTTGGCTACCCTCCCCTAGTCACCCCTATGAGCCAGATGGTGGGCACCCAGGCTGTCAGCAACGTGCTGGCCGGGCGCTACGAGCTGGTGAGCGACGAGATCAAGGACTACGTGTCCGGCCTGTACGGGCGCGCCCCGGCGCCGGTGGAGCCGGAGGTTGCGGAAAGGGTCATCGGCGACGGCGAGGCTGTCACGACGACGGGCCGACCCGCGGATCTCCTGGAACCTGAGATGTCCAAAGCCCGCGAGGACATAAAGGACATCTCGACTGACCTCGACGACGTGCTGACGTACGGGCTGTACCCCAACACGGGCATGAAATTCCTCCGCATAAAGCACGGGCTCGATCCGATGCCGGAGGAGATGAAGGCGAAGAGTGAGGAGACGCCGGAGCCCGCGCCTCGAGTCGAGATGCCCGACGGCCCGCCGCCGCCCCTGAGCGAAAACGCGAGAACGTTCAACGTGTACGTTGGCGGGCAGTACTTCCGCGTGGAGGTCGACCCGGCTGATGAAGACGGTGCGTCGAGCGGGCAGCGTGACGGCACGGCAGCGGTGCCCAGCGGTGTGGAAGAGGCGTCCGACGTTCCCGTGCCCGCACCAATGCCGGGCCTAGTTTCCAGCTACGCGGTCGACGTCGGCCAGGCCGTGAAAGTAGGCGACACCGTCGTGGTCCTGGAGGCCATGAAGATGGAGAACTCCATGCCTTCGCCCGTGTCCGGGACCGTCAAGAGTCTCCCGGCCGCCGTCGGTTCCACCGTACGCAAGGGAGACGTCCTGGCGACCATCGCCCCCGACTGATTTGTGAACGCCGTGAATCACAACCCGTAGGGGCGGGTATGAAACCCGCCCTTCCCTCGAAACCCTAACTAGATCACAGGAAGAGGAATCACAACTTGAGCGACAACAGATCCGTAGAGGCTGCGAAGGAACACTTCGGCGTCGTGGTGGCGGAGCAACTCGCCCGGGTGGAGAGGCTGCGACAGGAGGGCGAGTGGACTGACTACTCGGCCATATCCCCTATAGTCATCGGGATGATTGGCGGCGACGGCATTGGCCCCACCATAAGCGCGGTCGCGCAGAACGTCCTCGAGTACATCCTCAGGGACGAGGTCGGGCGCGGCAGGGTCGAGTTCAGGGTCATTGAGGGCTTGACCATTGAGAACCGCGCCGCGAAGATGCAGGCCATTCCCGACGACGTGATGGCCGAGATCAAGGCCTGCCACGTCACCCTGAAGGGCCCCACCCACACCCCCGAGAAAGGCGATGGCTGGCCCAACATCGAGAGCGCCAACGTGGCGATGCGCAAGGAGCTCGACCTCTTCGCCAACGTCCGCCCAGTCCGCATTCCCGACGAGGGTATCGACTGGACCTTCTTCCGGGAGAATACCGAGGACCTGTACGCGGTGGGCAGCCAGGGGATCAACGTTACGCCCGACCTGGCTATCGACTTCAGGGTCATCACCACCCCGGGCTCCGAGCGCATAATCGACGCGGCCTTCGCCCACGCGGCGCGGACCGGGAAGAAGCGTGTCACGGTGGTTACCAAGGCGAACATCGTCAAGGCGACCGACGGCAAGTTCCTGGAGGTCGCGGGCCGTATCGCAGAGGGTTACCCCGACATCGAGTGGGACGGCTGGTACATCGACATAATGACTGCAAAGCTGCTCGACACTAGACGGCGCAGCGATTTCGAAGTTATGGTGCTGCCGAACCTGTACGGCGACATCCTCACCGACGAGGCTGCCGAGATACAGGGTGGCGTCGGCACCGCGGGCAGCGCGAACGTGGGCAAACAGTACGCCATGTTCGAGGCGATACACGGCAGCGCTCCCCGCATGGTGCAGGAGAACCGCGACCAGTACGCTGACCCCAGCTCCATGCTCCGCGCCGGGGCCATGCTGTTGGAGCACCTGGGATTTGCCGAGGAGGGCCGCCGGCTCCACATGGCGATTGACGTTTGCGGCATGTACGAGAGAAAGGTCCTCACCACCGGGCGAAGCGACGGGGCGACCTCCCAGCAGTTCGGAGAGTACCTGATGGAGACGGTCGAAGACCCCGCGCTGGACACGCGGTGGGCATCCCACTCCGGTTAGCATGAGATTCTCGGCGCCGCACGGCACTACGAAACAGGAGGCGCGGGAGACCATAGTCGAGGAGATGCCGCGGCTGCTGGCCCGTTTTGGAGAACAGGTCTCGAATCCGCAGTACTCGTGGAGCGGCGACACCCTGGAGTTCTCGTTCAGGGCCGCCGGCGCCGACCTTCAGGGCCTGCTGCACGTTAGCGAACGCGACGTCAAGATCGAAATGGGGCTGCCGCTCCGGTTCCGCCTCTTCCAGGGGGCCATAGAGCAGGAGATGCGCAGCTGGTGCGACCGGACATTCAACCGAACGGGTTAGTGACCTTGAGTCCAAGACTAGTAGTTGCCGGGCGGGGAGATAATTCGTTCGCCCTGAGCCTGTCGAAGAGCTTGCCCCGTACTCGATACGGGGGCAATGCTCCGCCAACACAAGGTTGAATTAAACCAGTCTTCTGAGCGACGAAGGGGAGAATAGATGCGAAGCAAGGTAACAGTAGTCGGTGCAGGTAACGTAGGGGCAACCGCCGCCCAGAGAATCTTCGACGGGGGCTACGCCGACATCGTCCTCGTCGACATCGTGGAAGGCCTGCCCCAGGGCAAGGCCCTCGACATGCTGGAGTCAGGCCCGGTTGTTGGCTCCGACGCCAATGTTGTGGGGACCAACGGATACGAGGAGACGGCCGGGTCCGACGTTGTAGTCATAACCTCGGGCATAGCCCGGAAGCCTGGCATGTCCCGCGATGACCTTCTTCTGACCAACATGAACATCGTGACCAGCGTCGTCCAGGAGGTCGCGGAGCGATCACCGGACTCCGTACTGATGCTCGTGACCAACCCGCTCGACGCCATGGCGCAGCGGGCCTTCCAGGTGAGCGGCTTCCCTAAGAGCCGCGTCGTCGGTCAGGCCGGCATCCTCGATACCGCCCGCTTCAGAACCTTCCTGTCGCTGGAGCTCGGCGTCTCCGTCGACTCCATCACCGCCTGGGTGCTTGGCGGCCACGGCGATACTATGGTGCCCGTTGTGGGCAGCACTACCGTCGGAGGACAGCCTGTCGCTGAGCTGATTGCCCCCGAACGCCTCGCCGAAATAGTCAAGCGGACCCAGGACGGCGGCGCGGAGATAGTCGGCCTGCTCAAGACTGGCAGCGCCTACTACGCCCCGTCGGCGGCCGTCGTCCAGATGGTCGAGGCGGTCCTCCTCGACAAGAAGGAGATACTCCCCTGCACCACCTACCTCGAAGGTGAGTACGGCATAGACGGCCTCTTCATGGGCGTGCCGGTCAAGCTCGGCGCGGACGGCGTCGAGCAGGTCATTGAGTTCGACTTGACGGAGGATGAGAAGGCCGCGCTCGACTACTCGGCCAACGCCGTCCGCGAGCTCGTAGAAGTAATGGCAGCCTCCAACAGCGGCTGAACCACCACACGTCCGTGCCCCACTTAGGGCCGGGTTTGAAACGCCCTCCCCGGTTGTTGTCGGGGCAACTCTCTTGACATGATGTGTTGTCAAACCTGAATGGTACCGCAGCAAGCTGTGGCTTGACACTAATGTTCTAGCGCTGTAGACTGAGTCCTTGCGTTCGATCCAATTCAAATGGCACAGGAGAAGAGACATGCCCAACCCGGTAGTCCATTTCGAGATAGCGTCGAGTGGCGCAGAAGAGCTGCAGAAGTACTACGCCGACCTGTTCGAGTGGCACGTCGACGCTTCTAACCCGATGGGGTACGGCGTCGTCGACACCCATTCCGAGACCGGCATCAATGGCGGCATCTCGGGTACGAACGGCGGGCCGAACAGGGTCTCCTTCTACGTCGAGGTGGAGGACATCCAGGCGAAGCTGGACCAGGCCCAGCAGCTTGGCGGCACTCTCATCATGCCGGTGACCACCATCCCCGGAATGGTGACCTTCGCAATGTTCGCGGACCCCGAGGGCAACTGCATCGGCCTCGTGAGCAGCGAGATACCGGGCTAATGAAGGCCCGGCGTGTCATCAGCGACGAAGACCGTAGGCGGCGACTGGACGAGGCGTGGACGCGAATGGATGAGTTGTCGAAGCGTATCTCGGAGCGTTGGCCTGCGTGAGTCTTGGCCGTAGAGGCTGTCCGCGAAGTGCGCCGAGACCTGTAGCGTAAAGCATCGGCGACACAACCCAAAGCGTTCCCGCCCGTTGTATTGTGTAGAGGATGAAGTCCTTCTGGGCGAACAGCGTGCTCCTGGCCCTGCTGCTGGTCGAGCTTCTGACCGGCTTCTTCGGGCTCGTGTCCGGCTCGGCGGACGACGCCATCTTCATCGCGGTCCACAGGATCGCCGGGTTCGCCATTGTTGCCGTGCTGTTCTGGAAGGTCGCGATCATCGTGTCGTCGGTCAGACGGCGCAGGTCTGGCCCGCGCCAGTACGCTTCCCTGGTATTGCTCTCCCTGCTCACGGTAACGCTGTCCCTCGGCTTCGCGTGGTCCTACGCGGGCCCGTTCACCTTCGCATGGTTCAGCGGCGTGAGCTGGCACATCTACGTCGGCGCGGCCCTTGCACCGGTCGCGGCATGGCACGCGTACACCTACACCAAGAGGCTGCCCCTGTCGTTCTGGGCCGAGCGCAGGTGGTTCCTCAGGGCGGCCGGCATCGCAGTCGCCGGATTCGCCTTCACCCAGACCACTGAGGCCGCATCCGCCTTCTTCCGCCCCGCCGGCTCAGAGCGCCGCTTCACCGGGTCCTATGACTCTGCGCGCCGATACGGGAAGCGATTCCCGGTGGTCTCATGGCTCAACGACTCGCCGCCGCGCATCGACGCGGCTGGGTGGCGGCTCGCCGTCACCGGCGCTGTCGAGCGCGAGCTTGTCCTGGGGTACGACGACATGGCCCAACAGCACGGCATGACCGCCGTGATCGACTGCACCGGCGGCTGGTATTCCGAGCAGCACTGGCAGGGAGTGCCCGTCGCGGACATCCTCGTCCAAGCGGGCACGAGTCCCGAGGCCGCCAGCATCACCGTCACGTCCGCAACCGGGTACTACAGGCGCTTCTCGATGGCGGAGGCCCGGGAGTACCTGCTGGCGACCCACGTGGGAGACGGTCCCCTGTCGCGCGGTCACGGCTACCCGGCCAGGCTCGTGGCGCCGGACAAGCGCGGCTTCGAGTGGGTGAAGTGGGTCACCTCGATCGAGGTGAACGAGTCCCCGAAGTGGCTCCAGCCTCCCCTGCCCTTGCAGTAACGCGCCCGTATCTCCCGGGGGCCGCTACTCCTGCTGCAGGCTTGGAGACCGGCGCGGGGCAGCCAGCTCCTGCGGCGTCAGGGGGATGACCTCCTTGCGGTAGACCTGCACCCTGTACGACCCGTTGTCCGGGATGAACATGAGGCCGTCCTCGTCCACCGCCACGGATTTGGGCCTGCGCAAGTACTTCTGCGGCTCCAGGTCCGCCATGTCCCGCATCCGGTTGGGGCTGGCGTTCGTCAGCATGTACTCCCGCGACACCTTCGACAGGCTTGCGTCGCCCAAGAACTTCTGCACGTACCGCCCCTCCTGGTTGAAGAGCTGGACGCGGTTGTTGCGCCAGTCGGCCACGTAGATGTCGCCGTGTCCGTCCACGTCTATGCCGCTGGGCCGGTCCAGATCGCCGTTGCCGGTCCCGGAGCTCCCGCACTCGAACACGAACTCCCCGTCAGCCGTGAACTTCTGGATGCGGTCGTTGCGCCAGTCGGCCACGTAGACGAAACCCTCGTCATCCACCGCGACCCCGTACGGCATGTCGAACTCGCCTGGCGCGCTCCCGTGGCCGCCCCAGCCCATCATGTACTCGCCGTCCTTGGTGAACTTCTGTATCCGGTGGTTCATCGCGTCGGCGACGTACACGTTCTCCTCGCCGTCGAATGCGATCCCCGCCGGTCGGTCCAGCTTTCCCGGCTCCGACCCGTGCTCACCCCAGGTACCACGGTGCTCGCCCTCCGTGTCGTAGGAGATGACCCGGTGCATTGCCTCGTCCGACACGTAGAGGTTCTCCTCACTGTCGGCGATGACGCACACCGGCCACTTCATCTCGCCCTCGCCTTCGCCGTGCTTGCTGATCTCGCCCAGGTCCTCGTCTTCGACCGTGTACTTGCGGATCATCGCGGCGAGACCCTCCTGGCGGCACAGGACGTAGATGCGCCCCTCCTTGCCGATGGCGACGTCGATGGGGAAGTTCGTGAGCCTCCGCATCCCGAGGGTCTTATGAAAGGGAAACCCGGCCCTCAGAAGTCCGTATGGTCGAGCCATGGCGCAGCTCCTGTCAGGCGAACTGGTACTCGGTGGTCGAAACGATGAGCCGCATCAGGCTCACGACACGCTCTTCTGCCTGTTCCCTGCCCTCGTCCGAGGCGAAGTCGAGGTCGCCGCCCGCCCCGGCATGACTCCGAAGCGCCGCCCGCGTGTCCTCCCCGACCTCCAGCCTCCCCGCAAGCTCCAGGCAGTGATCGACAAGGCCGTCCGCGGAGTCCGGGGGGTCGGCCTGGATCCGATCCAGGGTCTCCCTGATACCGGGCTTGCTCGGGTCGCTGACCTCGTTTACGGCGAAATTCACACGCTCGTTCATTGTGCCGCCGTCGATCCACTCCCTGCCCGTGTGCCACCCCTCGACGGTGGGCGGGTTCAGAAGCTCCTGTCCCATCAGATCCGTGACGCTGGCGTACTTCATCAGGTCCGGCTCCAGCGTGCGGTGCGTACCCGTGAGCTTGAGCACCCCCATCACGAGCTCTGTTGGGCTCTTTACCTTCGCGAACCTGGCCTGCTTGAAGAAGTCCGACTTGAACAGAGTCCGCATCACCTCGCGCATCTCCCCGCCCGAAGCGAAGTACGAGGCTACGAGGGTACGTATCGCCTCCGGGTCCTGGGGGGGATCTATCGGCCATGCCGGCACCTGCGGCTCGTCCGCCACGAAGAAGTTGTACAGGTGCCTCGATATGAACACCGCCGTCGCGGGCTGCTGGACGATCGTCGCGATTATGTCCTCGCCGTCGAGATTGCCCGCCGCACCCAGGAAGGTCTTCTCGCCGTTGTCGTGGTCGTCCTCCCGCTTGATGAAGTGGGCCGGGTAATATCCGTGCGGGTAGAGCGGGATAGGTTGCGTGAACGTCCATCCCGTGAATGCCCGGGACGCCATCTTGACGTCCTGCTCGGTGTAGTTGCCGACGCCCATCGAGAATAGCTCTAGCAGCTCGCGCCCGTAGTTCTCGTTCGGCTCGCCCTTCCGGTTCTCGTTGTTGTCGAGCCAGAAGATCATCGCCGGGTCGCGTGACAGCTCGTTGAGTATCTCGTCCAGGTTCGACAGCCCCACGCGCCGGAATGTCGCGATCTGGTTCGCGGCCGACAGCATGTGCTCGTTCTTGGAGAGCCCGGTCGCGAAGACGTGGTGCCAGAAGAGCGCCATCTTCTCCTGGAGCTGCCGCCTGCTGTTCAGCATCCGGTAGAACCACTCACCCACGCGGATCTTGAACAGCTCCCCGAAGTAGTACCGCTCCAGGATATCCACGTCTATGTCGGGCACGCTCTCAGGCTCGACGAGCATGTCCACCACCGCGTCGTACCCCAGCTTGGCGTACTCTTCGAGCTCGTCCTTCGAGGCCCCGAATCCGGCCCGCCGCATCAGGTGAGCGATATCGGCCAGTGTCTCGTCTCCCATAGATCGCCCTCCGACAGCGTGTACCCCAATACCCGTCCACGCATAGGAACCATATCATTGGGTCGCCCTGTAGGGGCGGGTTTGAAACCCGCCATCCCTTCAGCCGAAGGACAACGCCGCGAAATGGGTGGTGGATATGGGGTGTACCGGAGTTTAATAAGGGTTATAGTTTGTGTCAAATAGTGCGCCAAGGAGGCCGGCATGGCCAAAGTCAGGGTTGGATTCATCGGTTGCGGCGGCCGCAACCGACGCGGGCACATGGGCCAGATCAGCGAGTTCGAGGACGTGGAGATGGCCGCCGTGTGCGACCCGGTGGATGAGGCGCGCAACGGTGCGGCCGATCAGTACGGCATAGAGGCCCGCTACGCCGGCATAGACGAGATGCTGGACGCCGGAGGTCTCGACGCGGTGGTGGTGGCCACCCCAGCGCACCTGAACGGCGAGGCTGCTCTGCCCTGCCTTGAGCGTGGCATAGACACGCTGCTGGAGAAGCCGCCCGGCATGAGCGCCGCCGAGGCCAGTACCCTGCGGGATACCGCGAAGCGAACGGGCGCGAAGGGCATGGTCGGCTTCCAGCGCCGCTTCCACCCCATGGTGCTGGAGGCCCGGGCGCTGATAGAGGAGCGCGGCCCCGTCACCCAGGTACTGGGGCAGTTCCACAAGAGCATGACTGCGACCGAGGCGGCGGGCAGGTTCCCCGAAATCCTCCTGGACAACGTGCTGCTCGAGACTCCCATCCATTCTATCGACCTCGTCAGGGCCATAGCCGGGTCGGACGTTGCCGAGGTCCACAGCGTAGTCCGGCGCGCCCTGTCCTCGCACAAGGACGTCCACGCTGCACAGGTCGTATTCGAGAATGGGTGCGTCGCGCAGATCATGGCGAACTACACCGGTCCGGAGCGGCTACAGCGCTACGAGATTCACGGTCGCGACATCTCGGCCTACCTGGAGGGAATCAGCGAGGGATGGGTGCTGACCCACGAAGGGCGGGTCGACCTGATGGACCCAGGCGGCACCGGCGGTGGCATGGAGCTCGACCGCTTCTTCATCGACTGCGTAAAGAACGACAGGCCCATCTCCGCCCCGGCGGCGGACCTCGACGAGGGCGTCAAGACGATGGAGCTGGCTGAGGCAATCCTGTCGGGTCTGCGGGAGTAGCCGGGGAAGTCACCGCGCACTCTGGCAGCCCGTCGTGGGTGATCTGCAGGCCGGGCTTGTTCGCCAGCCGGTGGGATATGCAGCCGGTGACCCGGTTCTCTCTCAGGTGCAGCAACCCGATTTGGCGGAGGTTGCCAAGCGCCGGCGGTATCGGTCCGCTCAGCTGGTTCTTGTAGAGCAGCAGCCAGTACAGATTGGAGAGGCTTCCCAGCTCCGGGGGGATTGGTCCGCTCAGCTGGTTGCGGTGGAGCCACATGTCGACCAGATTGACAAGGTTGCCCAGCTCCGGCGGGATGGCTCCGCTCAACCGGTTCCCGCCAAGGTACAACCCCTCCAGTTCGATGAGGCTTCCCATCTCCGGCGGGATGGACCCGCTCAACCGGTTCTCGTGAAGTAGTAGCCACTTCAGGCTGGCAAGGCTTCCCAGCCCCGGCGGGATAGGCCCGGTCAACCGGTTGTCATTGAGCAGCAAGCTCTCTAGTTTGACGAGGTTGCCCAGCTCCGGCGGGATTGACCCGCTTACTCGTTCGCCTCGAAAGGACAGCCTGGGCAGAGCGGCTATGTCCAGGGCGGCGAGACCCTCCAGGTCCGGCGGGATGGGTCCGCTCAGCCGGTTGTCGTGGAGATCCAGCACCTCCAGCCTCGTGAGGCCACCAAGCTGCGCCGGGATGGGTCCGCTCAGCCGGTTGTCGTGAAGGTCCAGCACCTCCAGCCTCGTGAGGCCGCCAAGCTGCGATGGGATGGGCCCGCTCAGCCGGTTGCCGTGGAGGTCCAGCACCTCCAGTCTCGTTAGACCGCCGAGCTGTGCCGGGACACTCCCGGTCAGTCCCATCCAACCGAGAATCACCCGCCTCACCCGAACCGGCGAGCCCCCCGCGACGACACCCTCCCACTCTGCGACCGGGAGGTCGGCGCTCCAGTTCAGCGCTGCGTCGCCTGCGAGTGCGTCCCGTGCGGCCAGGAGTACGTTGCAGTCGCGAAGAAGGCCCCGGTTCTCGTGTGGGTCGGGCACGGCGATGCCATTCGCACACGGCCCTGTTACAGCAGGGTCGCCCACCACCAGGATCGTCCATGTCCCGCCGCCCTGGGAGTGGGCGGCGAAACTGTAGGTGCGGCCGTCTACTGTGACGTTCCTGGCGTTCAGGAGTCCGCCGGCCGTGAAGGACAGGAAGCGCCCTCTTCCGTCGCTGTCGACCCTGAACTCGTTGGATGTGCCTGGGTAGGTGCAGCTTTCCCCTTGCATGACGATCATCCCGGCTCGGCACACCCCGTCGCCTCCATCGGCCGCGGCGACCCCGCTGGCCGCGACCGCGGACATGGCGAGGGCAGCTAAGGTCAAGGTGACAGGGAAGCGTACGGCGCGACGGATATGCATGTGCAGTTTCAGGGATGGTTTCCCGCTCTCTGGGGCCTCAGTGTACAATTTCTAGTATCGAGTACCTAGTCCAAGGAGGATGTATTGGAAATCGACAAGCACGAGCCGGGGATGTTCAGCTGGGCGGACCTGGGAACGACAGACCCGGAAGGGGCCAAGAGCTTCTACACTGAGCTGCTGGGCCTGGACGCCATGGACATCCCGATGGGAGAGGGCATGTCCTATGCGATGCTGAACAAGGACGGCAGGAGCTCATGCGCGCTCTACCGCATGCCCCCGGAGATGGAGAAGATGACCGGCGGCCACCCCTTCTGGGTGAGCTACTTCACGGTCGAGAGCGCCGACGAGGCCGCCGAGCGCATCAAGGAGGTTGGCGGCGGCGTCATGAATGGGCCCTTCGACGTCTTCTCATCCGGCCGCATGGTCGTGGCCCACGACCCCACCGGCGCCATGTTCTCCATCTGGGAGCCGAAGGACCACATCGGCGCGGGCGTATTCGGCGAGCCCGGTGCCCTAGCATGGAACGAGCTATACACCCACGACACGGACACTGCCGCGAAGTTCTACGGAGACCTGTTCGGCTGGTCGGCCGACGCAGCGAGGGCCGGCGACGGCGGCGACTACACCGTGTTCCAGCTGAACGGAAGGCCCGCGGCTGGCATGATGAAGATCAGGCCCGAGTGGGGCGAGGTGCCCCCCAACTGGTCGATCTACTTCGCGGTAGCCGACCTCGACGCCTCGCTTGAGAAGATCAAGGCGCTCGGCGGAAAGCAGATCAACCCGGCGATGGAAGTGCCCGGCGTGGGCAGGTTCTCGTTCGTGCAGGACCCGCGGGGAGCCTACTTCTCCATCATGCAAGTGGCCCGCCAGGGTTAGCCCAGAGGAGTATCTGCAGGCAAGGCCTATAGACGACGGCGGGGCTTCAGTCGAGTTGCCTGTGTACCCAGTCAGCTGTGATTGATGCCACCTCTGACAGCGCGTCCAGCCTTGTCCTGCCGGACTTTGCCGGCATGTCGTAGAAGTGGTCGGCCCCTTCTACGATGTGCAGGCTGGCCCTGCTTCCGAGTTCGTCGACTACGGGTTGAAGTTCCTGTAGGTCACAGAATCTCTCATCGCGGCCACCCTGGACGAACAGCAACGGCACGTGCACTTGCTGAAGATGGACGACTGGGTCCTCCAGCAAGTTCCACCACCGCATTGGGAAGACGTACAACGCTACGCCGCGCACGTCTGGCCATTTCTCTCGCGCCATTGCCAGCGAGACGACCTGACTGCTCATCGAACGGCCTCCCAGGAACAATGGCAGGTCAGCAGACAGCGCCCGAGCGGCGTTCATCGCTGAGCTTGTTGTAGCTAGAAGGACATCGAGAGGGTCTATCAGCTCAGGCGAGTACTTGGCCATAGTCTCGCTGTACGGGTAGTTGTAGCGGAAGGTCGCAATCTTCTGGTGGGCAAGCGCCTCAGCCATCTGGACCATGACAGCCCCGTGTATGGGCGTTCCTGCCCCGTGCCCCAGTACCATCAACGCAAGGGCATCGTCCGGTTCCACCAACACGGTGGAGACTTCCGTGCCACAGGGAGCCGCGTGCATATTGCTCTCCCTAACGCCGTTGACAGGCACTGGTCTTCACTGGGCTTACCTTTCGCCGTGAATTAGCTCGCGCATGTCCTGCTACGAACACGCTTCCAGCGGGTCCCGGCTGTCCGGTTTGCCCACACTCAGGTCGGGCAGCGTGTACTTCTGACGCGTTGAGTCGCCGGAGAGTACGAGCCTGAGCCCTTCCTCACCAAGGCTCTCAGCGGGTGCCCTGTCAGCTTGGCGTGAGACCTCGCGCGTGACAGCAGCACGTCATCTATGTCCAGGGTTATCTTCATGTGCGGTTCTGCTGGATTTCTTTGCCGAAGCTGAGCAGGAACCCGTTGGGGTCTCGGATTCCGAACTCGCGCATGCCGTAGTCGGTCTCGTACAGGGGATAGGCGACCCGGGCCGCCCCTTTGAGCTCCTCCCAAAGTGCCTCCACATCGTCCGGGTAGACGTAAAGGTTCCACACGCCTGTCGGGGCGTGGTGATGGTGCTCCTCTCCCTCTACGTGGTTGCCGTGTTCATCGTGGTCGTGATCGAGCAGATCGAGGCTGGAGAACATCAGGTACGCGTCCCCGCGCTTGAGGTAGCACCAGTTCGGATTGTCCTCGGGAAACGTGCCGATGACTTCGAACCCAAGCGTGTCCCGGTAGAAGTCGATGGTCCCGGCCAGGTCGTCCGTGGTCAACATGGGCACTAGACGGCCGAACGAGATGTTGTCTTCAGGCATGGCGGTGTCCTTCCTGTCTAATGTGTAATGCGCCATCAGCAGGCATCGGAGTTGAAGATACACCATCCCACCCTACGACGTGCAGGTATTGTCATGCCTGTGGGCGCGGTGCTACACTCGCCTTAGTTTAGGCCGGGCACTGTGTCGCGCCGAAGCATGACGCCGACACCGGATGTCCGGCTGAATTGTGGTAAGGAGCAGGGCATACCGCGATGAGATACAGGCTGGGCGTCGACGTTGGCGGCACTTTCACTGATTTGGCGCTCCACAACGTCGATACCGACGAGCTCGAGTTCGCCAAGACTCCCTCCACCCCCGAGAACCAGGCCAGCGGCGTCTCGAACGGCATCAACCTGCTGATCGACCGTCTCGCGATCTCGCCGGACGAGATCGAGTTCTTCAGTCACGGTACGACCGTAGCCACCAACACCCTGCTGGAGCGCAAGGGCGCGAAGTGCGCGTTGGTCGTCACGCGCGGCTTCCGGGACGTGCTGCAGATCGGCCGCCAGGACCGCCCTCACCTCTACGACTGGCGCATCCAGAAGCCGGACCCCATCGTTCCCCGCCACCTCAGGTTCGAGGTGACCGAGCGAATCCTGTACACCGGCGAGGTCGCCACGCCCCTCGACGAGGCAGACCTCGATGGCGTGATAGCGCAGCTGGCTGCCGCGGACCTGGACGCCGTAGCCGTGTGCCTCCTGCACTCCTACGCCAACCCTGCGCACGAGAGGGCCGTCGGCGAGGCCGTCCGGGCCGCCCTGCCCGACCTTACCGTCTCGCTTTCGTGCGAGGTCGTGCCCGAGTTCAAGGAATACGAGCGCATGAGCACGACAACCATCAACGCCTACGTGGCTCCCGTGATGGGCCGCTACCTCAGGCGTCTGCAGGCGAGTATCGCCGACCGCGGCATCCCGTCGGACGTGCACATCATGCAGTCCAACGGCGGCACCATGACCGCCGGACTCGCGGTCGAAAAGCCGGTGCACACCATACTCTCGGGCCCGGCGGCGGGCGTGATAGGCAGCGTAGCCATAGCCGGCCAGGCGGGCGAGTCCAACTCCATCTCGGTGGACATGGGCGGCACCAGCTTCGACATCAGCCTCTGCTACAGGGGCGAGGTGCGCCGGACCCAGGACAGCGAGATAGAGCGGCTGCCGGTGAAGGTCCCGATGGTGGACATCCACACGCTGGGAGCCGGCGGCGGGAGCATAGCCTGGGTCGACCCGGGAGGAGCCCTGCGCGTTGGCCCCCAGAGCGCCGGCGCAGAGCCTGGTCCTGCTTGCTACGGGCGCGGGGGCACCGAAGCGACTGTCACGGATGCAAACCTCGCGCTGGGCCGGCTGAACTCCGAGAGCTTCCTGGGCGGGCGGCTCGGTTTGGACGCGGGCCTGGCGCGCGAGACAATCAGGCAGCGAATTGCCGGTCCGCTTGGCATGACAGTCGACGAGGCCGCGGAGGGCATCGTCCGGGTCGTCAACGCGAGCATGATCAAGGGCATCCGTGTCGTGTCCGTGGCCAAGGGCTACGACCCCCGCGAGTTCTGCCTCGTCACGTTCGGCGGAGCCGGGCCGGTACACGCGTCTGAGCTGGCCGCCGAGCTGGACATTCCGCGCGTGCTCGTGCCCATCGCCCCGGGCGTGACCTCCGCACTTGGGCTCCTGATGGCGGACCTCCGGGACGACCTCGTCCGCACCATCCTGAGGCCGTCGGACGACCTCGAAGTTACAGAGCTCAACGCCCGGTTTGCCGAGATGGAAGCTGAAGCCTCGGCGACGATGGAGCGTGAAGGCGTGGCCGAGGACGACGTGGTTCTATTGAGGGTCGCCGACGTCAGGTACCTGGGCCAGGGCTTCGAGCTGGAGGCTCCTGTCGGTGCGGGTGAGCTCGACGAGGATGATCTGGCCCAGGTATACGAGAGATTCCACCAGGCTCACTCCCAGCTGTACGGCTACGAGCGGAGGGACTCCCGCATGGAGATAGTGAACCTGCGGCTCACGGCCCTGGCGAGAATGCCCCGCCCGAGGCTTGAGGCTTCGCAGAACGGGCGCAGACCGGGCAGCCCAGCAGAAGCGACGACAAGGGCTGTCTACTTCCACGGGGAGCCCGTCGAGACTCGCATATACGACCGGGCGACCCTGGTGCCCGGCGACGTGGTGGACGGCCCCGCGGTCATCGAGCAGCTCGACTCCACCACCCTGGTATGGCCCGAGCAGACGGCGTCGGTAGACGGATACAGGAACCTGCTGCTGGAGCGTGTCCGATGAAGATCGATCCGATCACCCTCGAGGTCATGCGCAACGCCTTCTACTCGATCGCCGACGAGATGATCGTCGCACTCATCCGCGCGAGCTACTCCACTAACATCAAGGACCGCCGCGACGCGTCGTGCGCGATCTACACGTCCACCGGCGACGTGGTCGTCGTGGCGCAGAGTGAAATTGGCACGCCCCTGCACCTGGGCACGATGCAGTCGGCGGTCAGGTCGGCGATGGCGGCCTATCCGTTCGACGACCTGAAGCCCGGCGACGCCGTGGCGATGAACATGCCCTACCCTGCGGGCCCCGGCCACCTCAACGACCTGTGCCTCATCTCCCCCGTCTTCTACGAGGGCGAGATGATCGCCATCACGGCCAACCAGGCGCACCACGTCGACGTGGGCGGATTCGCACCGGGGTCGATGCCCTTCGGCGTCCGGGAGATATTCCAGGAGGGGTTGCAGATCCCGCCAATTCGCCTCTTCAGGGGCGGCGAGCTGGAGCCGGAGCTCTGGTCGCTGATAGCGCAGAACGTGAGGCCGCAGGTGGAGGTGAAGGGCGACCTGCTCGCCCAGTACGCCTGCAATATCACCGGCGCTCGCAGGCTCACCGAGCTGATGGAACGCTACACGCCCGAGAGGGTCGGTACTTACTTGGAGGAGATGATCGGATACTCCGAGCGGCGCATGAGGGCCGCGCTCCAGGAGGTACCGAAGGGCACTTACAGCTACGAGGATGTGATTGAGGGTGACGGCATCTCGACCAAGCCATACACCATTCGGGTGGAAATCGAGGCCCGTGGCGACTCCATACGCACGGACTTCTCAACGTCTGACGACGCGGCGCTCGGCCCGATCAACTGTCGTTGGCCGTCAGTGGCCGCGTGCGTCTACTACGTCTTCAAGGCCATTCTCGACCCGGAGCTGCCGCCCAACGCGGGGGCCTACCGCCCGTTCGACATCATCGTGCGCGAGGGCAGCGTGCTTTCGGCCATATATCCCACCTCGGTCTGCAACGCCAACATCATCACAACCCAGCGGATCACCGACGTGCTGCTTGGGGCGCTGGCCGAGGCCATTCCCGAGCGGGTCCAAGCCGCCTGCTCCGGCACGATGAACCTTCTCAACATCGGCGGGAGAGACCCCCGCAGCGGCGTCCTCTACAACTACATCGAGACGTACGCGGGCGGCCAGGGCGCAATGCACGACCTGGACGGCATGGACGCCATCCAGAACCACATGACCAACACCCGGAACGCGCCCGTTGAAGCCATCGAGGCCGCCTATCCGCTCATAGTGGAGAAGTACGGCCTCCTGCCCGACTCCGAGGGCGCAGGCGAGCACAGGGGAGGCGTCGGGCTGACCCGGGTCCTGAGGACCCAGGGCGATGTCCAGTTGACACTGAGCTCGGACCGGGGAGAGGTGCCGCCCTGGGGCCTGGATGGCGGCGGCAACGCGAAGACCTCCAAGTGCGAGGTGATCGAGCCCGACGGCTCCATTCGCGCCCTGCCCTCGAAGGTAACGACGACGGTGCCATCCGAGCGCGTCATAGTCACCGAGACGCCTGGCGGCGGCGGCTGGGGGGCTCCCCGGAAGCGAGACGCCGATGCGGTCCGGGACGATGTCGCGGCGGGCCTGCTGAGCCCCGAGAGGGCCCGAGACGTGTATGGCGTCGCCGTCGACCCGGAAACACTGGAAGTCGACGAGCACGCAACCGGCCAATTGAGGAAGTGACGGAATAGCCCTACCGGGAGGACGCGCATGGCAACGAACGGAAGGTA
This sequence comes from Dehalococcoidia bacterium, assembly GCA_965204975.1. GTDB lineage: Bacteria > Chloroflexota > Dehalococcoidia > Lucifugimonadales > CAJWER01. The sequence continues at coordinate 704,513 of OZ242024.1, read as the reverse complement.
CGGGTCGAGGGCCAAGATCGCGTTCATGCTGCCGTCTTCCTGCCTGGCCTTCGAGCAGGAGTTCCTCAAGGCGACCGCCTCCCTGGACGGGGTGATTGGCGTTCCCGCCCGCCTGCTGCTGGGGCACACCGACGCGGACGCGCTGACCGGTATGAACGAGGGCATCGACCTCGCCGCAAGGCAGCTCGCAACCACCAGCCCAGACGTGGCCGTCTACATGTGCACGTCAGGCAGCTTCAAGGACGGTCAGGACGGCAACCAGGCCATCAAGGACCGGCTAGTGGAGCTGGTGCCCGGCGCCAAGACCATGACCACAAGCGAGGCGATAGTCGGCGGCATCAAAGCCTTTGGCATGAAGCGCGTCGTGATGACCACGCCATACAACGAGGACCTCACTGAACGCGAGGTCGAGTTCCTGGCCTACCACGGCGTCACGGTCACCGCATTCGAGAACAAGGACATCGAGGACAATCTGGACAGGGGGGACCTGCCCGCTGCCGAGTGGCTGAAGTCCGCGAAGGCACTGGACTACGCGGACGCCGACGGGTTCTTCCTGAGCTGCGGCAACGTTCGCACCTTGGACATTGTGGACGAGCTCGAAGCGGACACCGGCCTGCCCGTAGTCACCAGCACACAGGCGACCATCTGGATGGCGCTCCGACTCGCGGGCATTGACGACGCCATCCCGGGCTTCGGCGCACTGATGCGCGAACACTGAGTTCACCGCAGAGAACGCAGAGGCAAGACCGCTTAGGAGAAAAGAATGCTGATAATCGACGGCGACTATCCCATGGCCTACGGAGCCGTAGACCTCGACCGCGATCTCACCCAGTCCATAGACCAGGTCCGCAGCGCGTCCGACCGTCGGAGCGCTTCCGAGGGCTGGCCGGACGGCGAGACGATGGCGAGCCTGCCCGAGATGCGCAAGGGTGGCGTCGCCGCGGCGCTGGTGAAGGTGGTGGGCCGCATCCGCCGCCCGAACAGCCCCATCTGGGGTTACCGCACCGGACACATAGCCTATTCTGCCGCGCAGGCCCACCTGGCCTACTACGAGGTCCTGGCGGCGGACGGTGAGGCGCGTGTCCTCGCCACGTCGGGCGACTTCGCGTCGCACATGCGGGAGTGGTCGGACGCGGAAGACTACAGCGCCCTGCCCGTAGGCTTCATTATCGGCATGGAGGGCGCTGACCCGATCGTGTGGCCCGAGCAGGTCCACGAGTGGTGGGCGAGAGGGTTGCGAGTGATCAGCCTTTCCCACTATGGCGTGAGCACCTACTCGCACGGCACGGGTACCGGAACGGAGGGCGGGCTCTTTCCGCCCGCGGAAGCACTCCTGCGCGAGATGGACGGCCTCGGGATGATCCTGGACGTGACACACACGTCCGACCGCTCGGTTCGCGAGGCCGTCGGGATGTTCGACGGCCCGCTCCTGGCGAGCCACCAGAATTGCCGGGGCGTCAGCCCCGGCGAGCGCCAGCAGCCCGACGACATCCTGCTCGAGGTCATATCGAGAGGCGGCGTCATCGGCCACTCGATGGACACGTGGATGCTATACAGGGACGGCATCGACTGGGCCAACGTGCCAAGACGGCGCGACGTATTCGAGCGCGAGGAAGTGACGCTGGACAACATGGTCGATCACGTCGACCACGTGAGCCAACTCGCGGGCAACACCCTGCACAGCGCCATAGGCGGCGACACAGACGGCCAGGGAGGCCGCGACGGGGCGCCCTACGAGATCGACACGGTGGCCGACTATCAGAAGCTCGCTGAAGCCCTCGACCGGCGCGGCTACTCCGGCGACGACATCGAGAATATAATGTATCGAAACTGGCAGCGCTTCTTCGAAGAGCACCTGCCGCAATAACAGGGCGACGGCCTTGGGACGCACAGGAGTGGGTATGCAGGGTCCGGTGAGCATCGGGGTGTTCTCGGTAGCAGCGCGGACAGCCGCACTCATGGCAATCGTAGGCCTGGTTGCCGGGGCCCTCTACTCGTTTGGCGGAGCCGCCGTCGACGTACTCGTAACAATCGGAGTGATCACCTCCACGTCGACGCCGGGACTGAGCTGGGGCACGGCGCTGGCTTTCATGGCCATCATAGGGATGCCGGTCTTCTTTGCGGTCTTTGGGTTCGCCGCCGGACTCACCGGTGCCTTCCTCTATGGTCTGATTGCTGGCAGGGTACGCCTATGGAACAGCGAAGGGGATAAGCCCTGGGTCCTGTGGGCCTTCAGCATCGTTGGTTTCGGCTTTGCTGGCGCCGTCGCTGGCGCGATCTACGGCGTATTGACCGGAGGTTTCGAGGCGAGCTTCACGGGCGGCTTCTACGGCGCCCTGATAGGCGGCGGCGTACTCGGCAGCATCGCCGCCCTCCTGTCCCAACACCTGCATGGCCCTCCCTGCCCTAACGCGGATCATCCCGATGCACCAGCTACCCTCGGGGCGGCATCCGGAATATAATCGGAGTCGTCCTGCGCTTGACGTGCCTGAGACCGCCTTGCTGTCGGAGGCATCGCTGGCCGAGGACTGGAACCGGCCCGCGGAGGATGAGGCATGGTCGCACCTGTTGCCCCGGGGTGTGTATGCCGAGTTACGCCGGAGAGATGGACATAGAGGGCAATCATGAGAATCCTGGTAGTCAATCCATTCGGAGACACTGAGTTTCACGGTGAGGAGAACCTGTCGCGGGTCGCGCGGGACGACACCGAGTTCGAGATGGTCAACATCGCGGATATGTACCCGCTGCGCAACAACCAGTGGCTCTACTTCCGGTACATGTGCACCGACGGGACGCTGGAAAAGGTCATTTGGGCGGAGAAGCAGGGTTACGACGCAGTGTTCCTCTCCTGCAACCTGGACATCGGCCTGCACGAGGCTAGGCAGCTCGTCGATATACCCGTGACGGCGACGCTGGAGTCGGCGGCGCTCGTCTCCCACATGATGGGCGCGACCTTCTCGCTCGTCACCGTCGACCACCAGAACGGCAAGATGCAGGAGTCCCTGCTCGAGAAGTACGGCCTCCACGACCACTTCGTATCGCAGCGCCCGTTCGACATCGACGCCAACGACCTGTATCCCGACAAGACCCCGCCGGGAGAGGTGATAGAGGCCGTGGTCGACGCCGCGAAGCGGTGCGTGGATGAGGACGGCGCTGAGGTCGTCGTGCCGGGCTGCACGCTGGCCGGATCGGTGCTTACCCACGACGTGCCGGACGTCGAGAAGGTGATCGGCGCGCCCGTGCTGGACGGCATGGTGACGGGCTTCAAGATGGCCGAGATGATGGCGGACCTGAGCGCCGCGGGCATACCTACAGTCAGCCGCAGGGGCTGGTTCGAGAAGCCGCCCGCGGAGGACATGGAGACGCTGCGGAAATTCCACGGACGGCCGGTGTAGTCACCACGGAGAACACGGAGAGCACATAGATACGATGGGCAAGAAAACGGCAGATGCGGTTGTTATCGGCGGCGGGGCACTCGGCGCGAGCATCTTCTACTACCTGACCAAGCTGGGCATGCGGGGCGTCGTCCTGCTGGAGAAGGGCGACCTGGCCTCCGGGTCGACGGGTGACTCGGCCGCGTTCGTCCGCCAGCACTACTCGAACGAAGTCTCGATACGGCTGGTCAGGAAGAGCCTGGAGTTCTTCCAGGGATTCGAGGACGAGTTCGACGGCGCGGACGTGTTCACGTCCACTGGCTGGCTATTCCTGGTGCCGCCGGAAGCGGCGGACAAGTTCGACTTGAACATCGAGCGGCTGCGGTGCGAGGGCGTGAAGACGTGGCCGATCTCGGTCGAGGAGGCGGCTGAGGAGATTCCCGGCCTCAACACCGAGGGGATAGCGCGGGTGGCTTTCGAGCCCGAGTCCGGTTACGTCGACCCTGTAGCGATGGTGCGGGCGATGGTTGCGAAGGCCCAGGCGAACGGGGGCGAGGCCCGCGACCATTCCCCTGCCACGGGTCTTTCGGTCAGCAACGGCGTCAGCACCGTCGGAACGCCGGGCGGCGACATCGAGACGCGGGTCGTGGTGAACGCGGCCGGGCCGTGGGCCTACGAGGTCGGCAGGTGGATGGGGCTCGACCTGCCGTTGGAGATTTCGCGCGAGCAGGACATCGTCGTGCGCCCGCCTGACGGTGCGCCGGAGCTGCGGCGCTGCATCTCGAACATGGTCGACCGCACCTACATTCGCCCGGACGAGGGCGGCAACGTGCTGGTGGGCACGGGGCATCCCAAGGAGAACGAGCCGGCCGACCCCGACTCGTACGTGAAGGAGGCCGACGACGAGTTCGTGCGCGAGACGAACAGGCTGCTCACCCACCGCCTGCCAGCCATGGCCGGCGGCGAGGTCGTCCACGGATGGGCCGGACTGTACACGATAACCCCCGACTGGAACATGATCCTCGACCGCTCCCCCGCCAACGACAACCACTACCTTGCCGTGGGCGGCAGCGGCCACTCGTTCAAGATCGCCCCCGCGATGGGTCTCTGCCTGGCCGAGATGATAGTGGATGGCAGTTCCAGGGCCGTCGACATCGCTCCTCTACGGGCCGGGCGCTTCGACGACGGCGGGGCGTTGCGCTCCACCTACGGCGGCAACAGGGCCTGAGCTGGTGGCCGAGCACCTGGAATACCTCGTCATGGACGGCAGGGTCGTGCCGTACGACCAGGCCGTGCTGCACATAAGCACTCCCGCTGTCCGGTACGGCGCGACGGCGTTCGAGGGCATACGCGCATACTGGAACGACGATGACGGAGAGCTGTACCTGTTCCGCGCCCGGGAGCACGCTTCCCGGCTCCTGCAGTCCGCCAGGCTCATGGGCATGGGCCCCATCGAGTACGGCGTGGACGACGTAATCGGGCTGATCATTGACCTGCTCCAGACCAACGACGTCCGCCAGGGAGTCCACCTGAGGCCCAGCATGTTCGTCGCGGGCGATGGCTCGATACAGGCCCGCGGCCCTGTCTCATTCGGGATCGTCGCCGTGCCGGCCGGGGCCGTCGTCGACACCGGCGGCTGGGAGACCCGGCCGTTCCGCCTGGCGGTGTCGTCGTGGCGGAGAATAGAGGACAACACCACGCCGCCTCGGATAAAGTGCGCGGCCAACTACCAGAACGCCCGGCTGGCCCTGCTTCAGGCCGAGACCGACGGGTACGACGGCGCGCTGATGCTCGACGCTAGGGGGCACGTGACCGAGGAGGCCCGCGCGTGCCTGTTCGTCGTGCGCGACGGCGCAGTCCTGACGCCGCCCGTGACTAGCGACATTCTCGAGAGCATCACGCGGGACACGGTGATCACCCTGCTACGCGAGGCCCACGACATCGATGTAGTGGAGCGCGACATAGACCGTACCGAGCTGTACGTGGCCGACGAGGTATTCCTGTCCGGCACCGCGCTCGGGGTGACGCCTGTCGGCTCGGTGGACCGGTTCGACGTGGGCGGCGGGGCCCCCGGGCCCATTGCCTCGGCAGTGAACAGGACCTATGTGGACGCAGCGTCTGGGCGGGACAAGAGCCGCTCGGGCTGGCTGACGCCGGTATACGGGAGGTAGCCCTGGTGGCGGAAGCGATCTCAAGCAGCGCGTCCGTGCTCGTCGACAGGCCCATCTCCGAGGTGTGGGCGTTCGTCGCCGACGTGGAGAAGATGGACCTGTGGGCCAAGGGCGTCACGGAGACCAGGCTCACGTCGGAGGGCGACGTGGCGCAGGGCTCGGTCTTCACGGGTAAGTTCACACACCGCGGGCGCGAGTTCGATGTCCGCTACACGGTCACGGTCTGCGAGCCACCGTCGCGGTTCGGCGTAGAGTCCGAGGGCATGCTGCGGTATTCGGGGGTCATGGAGCTGGAGGAGGCAGACGGCGCGACCAGGGTCACCAACACCGTCGAGACGGGCGCGGAGGGAGCCGCGTCCAGGCTGATGGCGGGGCTCTTCCGATGGGGGATGCGCCGGCAGTTGGCGAAGGAGCTCGGAGTCCTGAAGCGCACCATAGAGCTCGGGGAGTAGCGGCAATGCAGGAGCAGGCCAGGGTCGTCATCGTCGGTGCCGGAATCGTCGGCTGCAGCCTCGCCTACCACCTGACCGAGCTGGGATGGAAGGACATCGTGGTCGTGGAGCAGGGACCGCTCTTCGATACGGGCGGCTCGACCTCTCACGCTCCAGGCCTCGTTTTCCAGATCAACCCGTCGAAGACCATGGCAGGCTTCGCAAAGTACACAGCCGAGCTGTGGCCCAGCCTGACGCTGGACGGCGAGCCCTGCGCCAAGGCCGTGGGCAGCATGGAGGTAGCCTGGACGCCCGAAAGGCTCGAGGAGCTGAAGCGCAGGGCCGGGACTGCCATGAGCTATGGCATCGAGGCCCACCTGGTAAGCGCAGCCGAGGCACGCGATAAGGTGCCGATGCTGACCGACCGCATCTACGGCGCCCTGTACGTGCCGGGAGACATCCAGTCCAGGGCGATTCGACCCGCCGAAGCGATGGCACGGTTTGCGGAGGAGCGCGGAGCATCGTTCCACGGCCATACCCAGGTCACGGGGTTCGACATCGACGGCGGGCGGATCACCGGAGTCCAGACCACCCGGGGGAGCATCAAGACCGACCTGGTGGTCGCGGCTACCGGAATTTGGGCGCCGAAGGTGTGCGGCATGGCGGGCGTGCCCATACCCCTCTCGCCCATGCAGCACCTCTACGCCGTGACTGACCCCCTGCCCGACCTCGCCGGCGCAGAGGAGGAGATCTCCCAGCCGTTCCTTCGCAACCAGGACAAGGCAATGTACTTCCGGCAGGTCGGCGAGAGCTACGGTATCGGCTCCTACCGGCACGAGCCGCTGCTCCTGGACGCCGAGGAGATCCGCGAGCACGGAGAAAGCCCGCTGCCGCCGGCCGAGATGCCGTTCGCACCGGACCACTTCGAAGCGGCGCTGGAGGCGGCAGGCGAGCTGATGCCGGCCCTCAGGAACGTGGGGCTCACCCGGGAGCTCAACGGCATGTTCTCGTTCACCAACGACGGGTTCCCAGTGCTGGGCGAGTCGCCCCAGGTTGCGGGGTTCTGGTCCGCGCAGGCGGTGTGGATCACCCACGCAGCAGGTGTCGGCAAGGCCGTAGCGGAGTGGATCGTCGGCGGGGAGCCTTCGGTCGATCTCCGGGAGGGGGACATCAGGCGATTCCATCCGCATGCGCGCTCCCGTCCGTACGTTCGCGCCCGGGCGGCTCAGCAGTACCGCGAAGTCTACGACATCATCCATCCGCTCCAGCAGATGGAATACCCGCGCGAGATCCGACTCACGCCGTTCCACGAGCGCCAGAGAGAGCAGGGCGCCCACTTCTTCGAGAACGCGGGCTGGGAGCGGCCCCAGTGGTACGAGGCCAACGCCGGCCTGCTCGACTCCCTGAGCGTGAAGGGAGAGGCCCGCACAGGCTGGGAGGCTAGGGGGTGGTCTCCGACGGTCGCGGCGGAGCACGTGGCGACCCGCGAGCGAGTTGCGATGTTCGACCTCAGCCCATTCGCCAAGTTCGAGGTGTCCGGGCCCGGCGCTCTCGACGCGCTTCAGCGGCTCGCCTCGAACCGGATGGACAGGCCCGTCGGCAGCATCACCTACACCTCGATGCTGACGCCCAGCGGAGGCATCAAGTGCGACCTTACGGTCACGCGGCTGGGCGAGCAGGAGTTCATGGTAGTCACCGGCGGCGCGATGGGGCTGCACGACCTGGGCTGGATCGAGTCTAATCTGCCCTCCGACGGCTCGGTAGTGGTGAAGGACTCCACCACGAGCCTGTGCTGCATCGGCCTGTGGGGACCCCGTGCGCGTGACCTGCTGGAGCAGGTATGCGCCGACGATGTGAGCAACGACGGCTTCCCGTACATGACGGGCAGACCGATAACCGTCGGGGATGTCCCCGCCCTGGCATTCAGGATCTCGTACGTGGGCGAGCTGGGATGGGAGATATACGCGCCCACGGAGCAGGGCAGGCGGCTCTGGGACATCCTGTGGGAAGCTGGACAGCCCCTCGGAGTCGTAGCGGCAGGCGGCGGGGCCTTCGAGTCGCTGCGGCTGGAGAAGGGCTACCGCCTCTGGGGCAACGACATCCACACGGAGTACGACCCCTACGAGGCGGGCATCGGCTTCGCAGTCAAGATGAGGAGCGGGAACTTCATCGGCAGGGAAGCCCTGAGGGAGAAGCGCTCGAAGGGACTGACACGCAAGCTCTGCTGCATGACCCTCGACGACCCGGACGCTGTAGTGATGGGCAAGGAGCCGATACTCGACGGCGACAGGGTGCTCTCTTATGTGACGAGCGCCGGGTACGGCCACTCGGTCGGCCGCGGCATCGTCTACGGCTACCTTCCGATGTCCCACGCTGAAGAGGGGACGAGCGTGGATGTCTTATACTTCGGTAACCGCATCCCCGCCACGGTAGTTAGTGAGCCCCTCTACGACCCCAGCGGGAAGAAGATGAAGGCGTGATTCGGCATCGAGAGGAGTAGGTTCGTGAATAAGTTCAAGTATGGGCCCGGTCTGCTCGGGATCCTGAGTGTGTACGGCTTCGGCATGAAGCTGGTGCTGGCAATCGTCATAGTGATGCTGATAGCTACCCGAACTTGATAAGAACGGAGGCCCTGGCTGAGCAGTCGTCCCTACAGAGGAACGCGTACTGCTAACTGTCTGCCCGGGCCGCGCAGAGCCGGGCCAGTGGCCGGTCATTGATCGGCAGGTGTACGACGGCGGCGAACAGGCCGAAGAAGACTCCCGCCCACCACATGACGTCATAGGAGCCCGTGCGGTCGTAGAGCAGCCCGCCGAGCCACACGCCTGTGAAACTCCCTAGCTGGTGGCTCAGGAAGACGATACCGAACAGCGTCGCCATGAACCTCAGCCCAAACATCTGCGCCACTATCCCCGTGGTGAGCGGCACAGTCGACAGCCAGAGCAGTCCCATCGACGCGGCGAACAGATAGATGGTCAGCTCGCTGGCCGGGGCGAGCAGGAGCCCGGTCATGACCAGCGCCCTGCCGAAGTAGATGGCGGAGAGCCCTATCTTCTTGGGGTATCGCTGACCGAACGCGCCCGACATCAGTGAGCCAAGGATGTTGAACAGGCCTACCAACGAGAGCGCCAACGCACCCGCTCGAGACGGGAGCCCAAGATCGGTGACGTACGAGGGGAAGTGCACGGTGATGAATGCAACATGGAACCCGCATACGAAGAAACCGGCCGTCAGCAGCAGGTAGCTCCGGTGATGTATCGCCTCGCCCAGGGCGTCGGTCAGTCCCATTTCGGAGGCCGCTCCTCCTGGCTGGGCACCGCCTCGAAGGCTGAACGCCAGCGGGGCGATTACCAGCGCGACGACCGACATCACCAGGAGGGAGTCGTACCAGCCGTATTGGGATATCAGGGCCTGGTTGATGGGAGAGAACACGACCTGCCCCAGGGAACCGGCGGCGGTGCCCAGCCCCAGCGCCAGGGATCGACGGTCCGGCCCGATGACCCGGGCAATGGCCGCCAGCACCAGGGACAGCGAGCAGAAGGCCACACCCAGGCCAACGAGTATCCCCCCGGTCAGGTATAGAGCGACACTGCTGCCGGACATCGCCATCCCCGCCACGCCGGCAGAGTACACGGCCGCGCCCACCGCCACGACCCTGGCCGTCCCGTACCGGTCCGCAATCGCTCCGGCTATGGGCACGCCAATGCCCCATAACAGGTTCTGGATAGCTAGGGCCAGCGCGAAAGTCTCCCGCGACCAGCCGTTGTCAGTCGTAATCGGCTCCAGGTACAGGCCGAAGCCGGACCGTATGCCGAACCCGATGAGGGAAATCAGGCATGCCGCGGCGATAACTGCTGTTACGGCAAGGCGTCCGGGAGAGTCGTTGATGGAGGTGCGGTTCAAGAGGTCGGTTCTATCGCCAGGCGTTGTTGACAGGGTGGAACAACTCTGCCTGGGCGCTTCCACCGCCGGCCACGAGCACCGTGCCGTCCTGGAGCAGGGTCGCCGTGTGTCCGGAGCGCGCCACTGAAGTCCGACCTGCCGGAGACCAGGTCTTGGCGTCGGGGTCGAAGACCTCCGCGGACCTGAGGTGGCCCTCGACTCCCGTTCCCCCGATCAGGAGCAGCTTGCCGTCCTTCAGAAGGGTCGCGGTGTGGAACATGCGCCCATCGGTCAATGGCGGCCCCGTCGCCCATTCGTCCGACCTCGGATCGAACATCTCGATGCTTGGCACGCCGGCCGCCGCGACGCCACCGAATCCACCCGCCTGTACCACGAGGCCGTCATCGAGAAGCGTCAGGGTGTGAGACATGGTTGCCCTGGCGAACCCCGATTGCGACCACTTCCCTGCCGTGGGGTCGTATATCTCGGGCCCGCTCGTCCTCGGGGAGCGCCCGGTCGCTCCTGCGTCGTCACCGCTGCTGTCGGATTGGGCCGCGCTGGCAGTCTCCGCGCCGGCTGTGGTCATTCCACCCGTCACCAGCACTCTCCCGTCCTGGAGGACCACGGCTTCGAGACCAATGTGGCCCACCTTCATGTCGGCGGCGTTCGTCCACTCTCCGGACCCGGGGTCGAAGATCTCGACCATCTGCAGCGAGTCCGATTCGAGCAGCCTCACGGAGATCTGCCGCCCGCCGAAGACCAGCACCCTGCCATCCGATAAGAGCAGGGCCCGGTGGCCGCGCCGCGCCACTCCCATGTTGGCGACGGGAGCCCACTCCCCTGTCTGGGGATCGTATATCTCCGCGGACGCGAGGGCCTTGCGGTCTTCGTCGAGGCCGCCCATCGCCAGGACCCTTCCGTCCCGCAGCAGAACGGTGTTGTGCTCTCTCCTGGGTACGCTCATGGATCCCGTTAAGCTCCACCTGGTTGTCTCGGGGTCGTAGAGCTCAGCCGACGCCAGCGGCATCAGTTTGCGGTCCTGCCCACCTACGACTAGGACCCTGCCGTCCTGCAAGAGCTCGGCGGTGTGGAATTTCCTCGCATGCTGCATGGGACCTGGACTTGCGAGCACAGGAGTAGGTGTGACGGTGGGGGAGGCCGTCACTGCCGGAGCGTCGGGTTCCGAGTCCTGGCTGCAGGCCAGCAACAGGCCCGCGATCAGCGCGCAGGACCACAGGGGCAGCAGGGTCAGCGTCAGTCGGCGGTAACTTCCAGGGACGGCCATGCGTATTTGGTGCAAGAGAGGGAGATCAGGATTCGGCATGCTACCCGGTGATCTCGTCGATCGCGACTTCCCTGCCCTCTCTACCCGACTGCAGGATTGCCAGCGAGAAGCGCAGCACCTCGCGCGCCTCCGCCCCGGTCATCTCAGTCTCCCGCCCGTCCAGGGCCGCGTCCACGAAGTCGCGTACCGCCAGGGAGAAGCTGGTGGCGTAGTCAGGGTCGATGTTATCGATCCGCGTGATCTCGCCGTCCCTGTACATCTCGAGCGGCGCCCTGTCCAGCCGTTGGCCGATGAAGTTGTTGGCCCACAGCACGCCGCGGGTCCCGGTCACCTCGGCCGACACGTATATGGGGTAGTACTGCGACCGGATGACCAGGCCATCGGCATAGACCGACTCCCAGGAGCCGAACCTGTCGCCGCTGCGATACTTCCAGCTGGCCATGGTGGGGTTGTCGAGGAGGGCTCCCGGCTGCAGCTCGTGGTGCGCCTCTGCGCGCTCCCTCCCCACGTAGGCGAAGGCCCGCTCTATGTCGCCCATGAGGAACCTGGCGATCGACCAGATATGCTGCCCGTGATCGAAGTTCACCGAGCCCTCCCCGGAGCGCCCGGAGTCGGAGCGCCAGTCCTGGGCGTTCGGCGGCACGTCCCAGCCGTACTTGAGGTTGCCCGTCAGGGACTTCAGCCTGAGTGACAGCGGCTCGCCTATCTCACCTGCGTCCACCATCGACTTGGTCCTGGCGAACAGCGGAGTGAAGCGGTAGTTCTCGATGACGCGGAAGAGCTTGCCCGAGCGGTCGGCTGCCGCCAACACCGCGTCGGCCTCGGCGATGTTCATGGCCATCGGCTTCTGCACGGAGACGTGCTTGCCGGCCTCGAGGGCTGCGATGCTCATCTCGGCGTGCAGGTGGTGCGGCGTGATGATCTCCACCGCGTCGATGTCGGGGTTGTCCAGCAGCCGCCTGTAGTCGTCGTAGGTCTGCCCTGCGCCCCATTCGGCAGCCCGGCGGCGGGCCAGGTCCGGGTCGACGTCGCACACCGCATCCAGGCTTGCACGCGGGTTGTCCCTGTAACCCTCGTAGTGCATGTCGGCGATCCGGCCGGCGCCGATGAACCCAACCCTGAGCCTGTCGGTCATCCCATCGACTCTCCGTTAGGCATGCCTAAACGGGCCACTCTTCCATCCTGTACGCGGCGTCCCAGAAGAGGTACTCGTACTTGCTGTTCGAAACGAATATCTCCGCCAGCCGCTCCCGCTGCTGCTCAGACAGGCCCAGCGCCGTGCGGTCCATGAAGGAGCGGAGCCACTCGGCGAGCTCGCCGAACTCGGGCGAGCTGTACATCGCAATCCACCGGCAGTAGAGCGGATGGTCGGCAGGCTTTCCGCGCGCCTCCAGTGCCTGCCCTATCTCCGCGTATCCCCAGGAGCAGGGCAAGAGGGTCGCGGCAATCTCGCCAATGGTGCCCGAGTGGGCATTGGAGAGCATGTGGTTCGTGTACGCGAGGGTCGTGGGCGAGAGGCGGGTTGCCAGAAGCTCGTCCTCGGATATGCCGAAGTCCTGGCAGAAGCTGACGTGGAGGGCCATCTCGGTGTTCAGCGTCTCGTGGAGCAGCCTCGCGAACCAGCCCATGTCGTCGAGGGACGGCGCCTTGGCGACAGCCAGGGCAATGACCCGCGAGAACTCGATCAGGAACAGGTAGTCCTGCCTCATGTACCACTGGAACTTCTCGAGCGGCAGGGTGCCTTCCCCAAGCTCGACTACGAACGGGTGCGCGTGTTCCTTCTCCCAGATGCCCGAAGCGCGGTCCCTGAGCAGGTCGCTGAACTCGGCCACTATTGGACTGCTCCTCATGCGTCATCCGGCAGGAAGCACACCTTCTGTTCCCGTTTCGACCAGGGGCTCGGCCGGGCGATACAATGTTCCAGTGGCCCGTATTATCGCGAATTTTGCGCCTGGCGCAATGGAGTAGAGCACAATGGACCTGGAAGAACGGCTGCGCGCCCAGTGGACGGTCGCGGCACAGAGCTGGATCGAGGCCGACCAATCCATACGTAGCGATATGCTGGATGCGTGGATGTTCGAAGCGCTGGGAGATGTATCGGGCAAGGCCGTGATAGACATTGGGTGCGGCGAGGGCCGGTTCTGCCGTCTGCTGGCCGCGCGCGGCGCGAAGGTCACGGGTGTAGACCTGACGCGGCCGCTGATAGACCGGGCCCGCGCGCTCGGCCGGGAGGGACAGACCTATCTCGTTGGCGACGCGGTCGATCTCGTTGGCGTGGATGACGCCGGCTTCGACCTGGCGGTGTCGTACATAGTGCTAGTGGACCTGCTCGACTACCGCAAAGCGATAGAGGCGGCATACAGGGTGCTCAGGCCGGGCGGCAGGCTCGTCGTGTGCAACATACACCCAATGAGGAGTGCGGACAGCGGGGGATGGGTCCGGCAGGGCACCAGGAAGCTGTTCTATCCGCTCAATAGCTACTGGGACGAGGGGCCTCGGGAGCTCGAATGGCTCGAGACCGTTATCGCAAACATGCACAGGACGTTGTCCAGCTACGTGTCAGCGTTCCTCGATGCAGGATTCGCGATCGATGGAATCCTGGAGCCCACGCCGTCCGAAGCCCAGCTGGCCGAACACCCGGAGTTCGAGGACGAATTCCGAGCCCCCAATTTCATCGTGTACAAGCTGAAGAAGCCTCACGGCCCGCAGCCCGGGTAGTCCGCATAGGCCCAGCGGCCTTCGGGCACCGTGTCAGTAGTATTAACTGTTCAGTCTCCATGAGATGAACGGTTCTCCACGAATGTCATTCCGAACGCAATGAGGAGTCTACGAATCTAGCCTGAGTACGGCTCTGCGTGTGCAAGAACCGTAGGTTCTTCGTCGCTGTGCTCCTCAGAATGACAGCTAAGGTGTGGGGCGATTCCTCTGTCACATCAACTCTGAACAGTTGCATTGCCGGTAATCAGGGGCACATGTGTGCTATTGTGGGATGAAGTTATGTAGAGAAATACACGCAACGCGTTGACTGCCGTAAATTAGTTGCTTAGCATGTCGAGGCCTGATTGCCGACCGGGAGATGCTATGCTGGCTAAATCTAAGACCTGTGCCGTGGTGGGACTCGACGGGTACATCGTCGAGGTCGAGGTGGACATCTCGCCCGGCCTGCCATCCTTCACGATCGTTGGACTTCCGGACACGGCTGTGCAGGAGGCGCGGGAGCGGGTCCGAGCGGCGATCCGCAACTCCGGCAGCGATTTCCCGATGCGCCGCATCACCGTCAATCTCGCCCCTGCCGACCTGCGCAAGGCGGGGCCCGCCTACGACCTCCCCATAGCGCTTGCGCTCCTTCACAGCACCGGCCAGGTGGAGGACGTGCCTGACCGCTCCGTGTTCCTGGGCGAGCTCTCGCTGGACGGCGGGCTGAGGCACACGACGGGCATCCTGCCGATGGTGGTGGTCGCCAGAGACGAGGGATACGACACTGTGTTCGTGCCCGAGACGGACGCCGAGGAAGCGGCGCTCGTGGAGGGCATAGACGTGGTGCCGCTGCGGGACCTGGGAGCGCTGGTTAGCCACCTGGCCGGGACGAGGCCTATCGAGCCGGTCGCGAAGAGCGGCCTGAAACGCCAGGGCAGGAATGGAGCGAAGCCCTCAGGGATGGACATGGCCGACATCCGTGGCCAGGAGTTCGCGAAGCGCGCGCTGGAGGTCGCGGCCGCGGGAGGCCACAACATACTGTTCAACGGCCCTCCCGGCAGCGGAAAGACGCTGCTGGCGCGCTGCCTGCCGTCGGTGCTGCCGGCCATGACACGCGAGGAGGCGCTGGACGTCACCAAGATATACAGCGTCAGCGGGCTCCTGCCGCCGTCGTCGCCGCTCATCGATGAGAGGCCGTTCCGGTCGCCCCACTACACCATCTCGAACGCCGGTCTTGCCGGAGGAGGCCGCTCCCCCAGGCCGGGCGAGATCACGCTGAGCCACCGGGGCGTGCTCTTCCTCGACGAGCTGCCGGAGTTCGGTCACACGGTCCTGGAGGTGCTGAGGCAGCCTCTGGAGGACAAGGTCGTGACGATCAGCCGCGCCCAGGGCTCGGTCACCTTCCCTGCGAATTTCATGCTCGTTGCGGCGATGAACCCGTGTCCCTGCGGCTTCTCCAGCGACCCTGCGAAGGAGTGCACGTGCTCGCCCAGCACCATATCGAGGTACAAGAAGCGGATCAGCGGCCCCCTGCTCGACCGCGTCGACCTGTTCGTAGAGGTCCCGCGCGTGGAGTACGAGAAGCTGGCCGCGCCGCAGAGCGCCGAGAAGTCCGCCGAGGTGAGGAAGCGCACCGAAAGGGCGCGCGAGGTCCAGCATCGGCGCCTGGCGGGCAAGGGCATCTTCACGAACGCTGAGATGGGCCCGGTCGAGGTGTGGGACAACTGCCAGGTGGACGAGACCGCCCAGAGTCTGCTGCAGACGGCAGTCAAGCAGACGTACCTGTCGGCGAGAGGCTATCACCGGGTACTGAAGGTCGCCAGGACTATAGCTGACCTCGCGGGATCGGAGACGATCGACGCCTCGCACCTGTCCCAGGCTCTGCAGTACAGGCCGACATCCTGGACGTAGACGACGGCCGCTCGTGCTATGCTGGGGCTTTGGGCTGGACTCTTTGCGGATTGTGAGCCTCAAGAGTATGCCCTGGAAAGGGTGGGTGCAAAATGACCGACTACACTGCGTACTTCAACGGCGGGTATGTTCCCTACAGCCAGGTCAAGATCGACCCAGCCGACCGCGGGTTTTCCCTCGGCGACGTGGTGTTCGACACGGGCCGCACCTTCAACGGTGTTCCGTTCAGGCTCAAGGAGCACATGGACAGGCTGTACAGATCGCTCACCTATGTGCGGATCGACCCGGGCGTGACTCATGCCGAGATGACGGCGATCACGGAGGAGGTGCTCAGCCGCAACGAGGAGCACCGGCCCGCAGTGGGCGATTTCACCTACACCCAGTTCGTGACGCGCGGCGCGGGCGGGATCGACGGCAGCGGACAGCCGACCGTGTGCGTCAGGGTCATGCCCGTGGGATTCAGCCGCTCCGCTAAGGCATACCGGGAGGGCGTGCACGGGATCATCACCAAGACTCAGAGCTACCCCGCGGCCTCGGTGGACCCCAAGATCAAGCACTGGAGCCGGCTGAACTTCGTGCTCGCCGACCTGGAGGCCAACGACGTCGAGCCGGGCGCCCTGGCAATCCTGACGGACGGCGACAGGAACATCACCGAGGGCACGGGTAGCAACGTCTTCATCGTCACCAACGGCGTCCTGCGCACCGCCAAGGACAATGCGCTGCTGCAGGGCGTGTCGCGCGGCATGGTGTTCGACCTGGCCCGCCAGCTTGACATCCCGGTAGCTGAGGAAGAGCTGCAGGCCTACGACCTTTACACGGCCGACGAGGCATTCTTCTCGACTACCAGCCCGTGCATCATGCCGATGACCCGGGTCGACCGCCGCCCGGTCGGTGACGGGGTGCCCGGCCCGATCACCATGCAGCTCCTCGCAGCCTGGAGCGAGCTTGTGGGAATCGACATCGTCGACCAGGCGACGCGCTTCGCCGAGTCCGAGGCCTGACTCGCCCACTTGTCTCTACGCAAGCTGTTCGGCGGGGTTGACCTGCGAATCGAGGACCTATACCTCCTCGAGCCGTTTCAGATCGAGTACTTCGAGGGCTGGGTACCTGAACGAGAGTTTGCTGCAGTGCTCTGGGCACACCCGCCTATCGAACGATTCCTTAGAGAGCAAGCCCCTGCAGCCTCCAACTTTCTGGACGATGTGAAGGGACGGTTTGGTCCGGCGGCCGGCCAGAGAGACCTGGCAAAGGCCGAGGACGTGATCGTATGGACCATCGCCGATGTGCTTGTGTACAACAAGTGCCCTGAAGTGTACGACGGCCTGAAATTCCATGATTGGGACTTTGTCGAAGTGACGAGCATTACGCCACTGACTGGCAAAGTGGTCGTCGACGTTGGTTCAGGGACTGGTCGTGTGGCACTGGAGGCTGCCACCATGGCCGATGCAGTAGTGGCGGTCGAGCCGGTCGACCGGCTTCGCAAGTTCATCCGGGAAAAAGCTGCCCGGCACGGGCTAGGCAATGTGAGCGTTGTCGAGGGCTTTTGCCATAGCATTCCCCTGCCCGATGCCTCCGCGGACGTTGTAATCACTTCACACGCCCTAGGATGGCGCCTGGAAGACGAGCTTCGAGAGTTCGAGCGCGTGGCGATGCCCGGCGGCTATGTGATCCATTGCCCCGGCACCGACAAGAGCGAAGTAGAGCAGCACGATCGGCTCACATCCGCAGAGTGGGGCTACGAGTTCGCCAGGTACCGGGAGTCCGACGGCTGGAAGCGGAAGTACTGGAAGCGAGTCTAAGCGCCGAAGGTGCGGGGACTGTCTGTTCTGTCATGGCCTTATGTTGACCGGATAGGTGGCGTGTAATAGAGTTGCCGACACATCAGCCGGTCAGTACAACTCTTAGCCGCCTGGGAACTGGCCTATGTTGGAATACATCGCCAGACGCGCCCTGCTGGGCATCTTCACTATCTGGGCGATCTCGATGCTGGCATTCTTCATCATCGAGCTACCCGAAGGCGACCTGGCCGAGAATCGTTTCGACAGGACGACCTTCCTGGTTGGGGATGCCGGTCACAGCCGCGAGATAGTGAACCAGATGCGCAGCTATCTCGGTCTGGACAGGCCGATATACATCCGGTACGGCGTGTGGATGTGGAACATGCTGCGCCACGGCGACCTGGGACGGTCCTTTGGTCCGACCGGAGGCGGGCTCGTCAACTTCGTTTCGGTGAAACAGGTCATCGGCGAGAAGCTCTGGATGACCATGGCCCTCACCGGCTTCACCATCATGGTGACCTGGACGATGGCTGTCCCCATCGGGATCTACTCCGCAGTCAGGCAGCATTCCGTGGGCGACTATGTGTTCACGTTCATCGGATTCACCGGCCTGGCAATACCTGACTTCCTGCTGGGCCTCGTGCTGATGTACGTCGCGTTCGCCTACTTCGACCAGAGCGTGGGGGGCCTGTTCTCGGCGGACTACCAGAATGCGCCCTGGAGCATCGCCAAGGTCCGGGACCTGATCGATCACCTCTGGGTACCCGCCATCGTGCTGGGCACGTCGGGTACTGCGAGCCTGATCCGCATAATGCGCAACAACCTTCTGGACGAGCTCAACAGGCCCTATGTCGTTACTGCCAGGGCGAAGGGCGTGGCCGTTTGGAGGCTGATCCTCAAGTACCCTGTGCGCGTCGCAATCAACCCACTCATCAGCACCATCGGCTACCTGCTCCCTGCCCTCATCAGCGGCAGCGTGATCGTCTCGGTCGTGCTGAGCCTGCCGACGATTGGCCCGGTCCTGCTGACGGCGATCCAGGACGAGGACGTCTATTTGGCAGGGTTCGTCGTGCTGCTGGCCGGCATCATGACCGTGGTGGGCACCCTGGTCTCTGACATCCTGCTGGCGATTGTCGACCCCAGGATCAAGTTCGGCGGGCGCTGACGGCATGGAAATCACACTCAACTCTAAATTCTTTGGCTCGTTGTCGGTCGATGAGTTGGGCGGCAAGGTGGCCGAGCTTGGCTACGACGGCATCGACGTCAATGTCAGGGAGGGCCACCCGGTAAACCCTGACAACGCAGTGGGCGCGCTCAAGAAGGCCGTTGACCGTTGGCAAGAGATTGGCTTGTCGTGCCCCCTCGCGACGGCCCCGGCGGACATGGTCGATCCGGACTCGCCCGATGCGCCCAGGCTATTCGAGGCCTGCGCCGAGGCCGGAGTACCCCGCCTGAAGCTGGGGTTCTGGAAATTCACCGCAGGCGACGACTACTGGGAAGAGGTAGCGCGGGCCCGCGGCGCTCTGGAGGCATTCGCGAGGCTCAGCGAGCAGACGGGAGTTCAGACCTGCTACCAGGTCCACAGCGGGGCGAATCTCGGCTCCAACTGTGCCGGCCTCATGCACCTCATACAGGGCTTCGATGCGCGGCTGGTGGGCGCGTACCCGGATACCGGGCACATGGCGCTGGACGGCGAGGACTGGGACATGGGGTTCTCGATGGTCGCGGAGTACCTGTCGATCATCGGCGCGAAGGACGCTCACCATACGCCTCGCCAGGCCGGCGCGCTGCCGCGCTACACACCGAAGTTCGTTAAGCTGGGCGATGGCAGCGTCGACTGGGACAGGTGCGTAGGCGCGCTGCGCGGCGTGGGGTTCGACGGGCCCATTTCAGTCCACACCGAGTACGATTTCGACGAGTCCGTGATACGGCAGGTGGGCTATGCCGACTCCACGCCTCCGAACCTGGAAGAGTGGGCTGCGGAGGACGCGGCGTTCCTGAAGCGGGCGCTCGGCCGGCCCTCTACTCCGGGCAGCCAGGACTGAGCAGCGCATAGCCCTTCGACTGGTTTCGAGCGAGGAAGAGAATGCCATACAACACCGTCGGAAAGCGGGACCTCCGCAAGCTGCTCGAGCAGAAGGTCGCGGCGGATCCACACAGGACGTTCATGTTCTTCGAGGAAGCCGATCAGGTCGCGCGAACGTACAGCTATCTGCAGTTCGACCAGATGGTCAACCGGACGGCGAACGCCCTCTTGGAGCTTGGAGTACGCAAGGGAGACAAGGTCAACCTGCACCTGACAAACTGCCCGGAGTTCATGTTCCTCTGGTTTGCCACGGCGAAGATTGGCGCCGTCATGATGCCGACGAATCCGCTCTCGCCGCCCGCCGAACTGGCGTACCCGCTCGATCACTCGGAGAGCGTCATCAGCATCACCCAGCCGGACCTGCTGCCTCACGTCGAGGAGGCGAGGAAGAGCTGCCCAAACCTGCGTGCTATCGTTCTTGCCCGCACGGATGCCGGGCCGGAGGGCGTGACCCTGTTCGACGAGCTGGTCGCCGCGCAGTCCGACGAGCTGGCCGGTGTGGACATCGAGCCGCTCGACGACGCGGCCATCATGTACACGTCCGGCACCACGAGCCTGCCCAAGGGGGTGCTCGTCACCCATGCCAACTACGTCTGGCTGGCCGAGGTGCTCGCGAAGAACATGCGGATGGGCCCCGACGACCGCCAGCTCGTGACGCTGCCGCTGTTCCACGCAAACGCCCAGTACTACTCCGTCATGTCGGCGCTCACGGTTGGCGCTAGCGTGGCCCTGATGCCCAGGTTCAGCGCGTCGCGGTTCATGAAGCAGGCCATCCGGTACGAGTGCACGATAACCAGCCTGTTCGCCGCGCCCATGCGGATGATCCTGGCCCAGCCTGTCGACCCCCATGACCGGCAGAACAGCTTCCGGCTGGTCATATTCGCTCAGAACATCACGGAAGCCCAGCTCGCCGAGTGGGAGGAGCGGTTCGGGGCGAATCTCATGCAGATCTACGGCATGACCGAGACGATGGGCCAGCCGCTGACCAACCCGCTCGACTACGACAGGGACAACATGACCATCGGGATGCCCACCCTGCCCTACGAGTGCAAGGTGGTCGATCCGACGGGCGCCGAGGTGCCTGAGGGCGAGGCGGGCGAGCTGCTGGTGAGCGGCATGCCGGGCTGGTCGATCATGAAGGGGTACTTCAAGAACCCGGAGGCGACCGCCAGCACCATCCAGGACGGCTGGCTCTGGACGGGAGACGTGGTGCAGGTAGGCGAGGACGGGTACTTCAGGTTCGTCGACAGGACCAAGGACATGATCAAGCGGGCGGGCGAGAACGTCGCCGCCGGCGAGGTCGAGGCCGTGATCAAGGAGCATCCCAAGGTGGCCGACGCAGCCGTGATCGGCGTCCCGGACGAGATGCGCGACGAGTCGATCAAGGCCTTTGTGATCCTGAGGGACGGGGTTTCGGCCACGGCGGACGAGATCATCGACTACTGCGCCGCCCGCCTGTCCAAGTTCAGAGTGCCGGAATACGTGGAGGTGCGGGACGAGTTCCCGCGCACGTCCGTGGGCAAGATACAGAAGCACATCCTGCGCCGGGAGGAAGAGTCGGCGGACGCGTAACGGCACGGTTATCGTGGAATCTTAGTTGCGAGGTGACACTTGGACCTTGGATTGTCGTCGAAGGTGGCGCTGGTAACTGGCGGGAGCAGGGGCATAGGGCGTGCGACCGCTCTGGGCCTGGCTGCCGAAGGGTGCCGTGTCGCGATATGTGCCCGGGAGAGTGAACAGTTGGAGCGCACGCTCGGGGAGCTCCGTCAGGGCGAGTCCGGCGATGCTTGGGGTCGAACTGCGGATGTCACTGATAGGGCCGATGTGGAGGCGTTTGTCGGTGGGGCGGCAGATCGGTTCGGGGGCATAGACGCTCTGGTATGCAATGTGGGCGGGTTCAGCGGTGGCGAGACGCTGGACGCGACCGACGAGGACTGGATGGCCACGCTGGATGTGAACCTGCTCCACGCCGTCAGGACCATCCGGGCGGCGGTGCCCCACATGAAGGGACGCCAGGACGCCAGCATCGTGATAGTGTCGTCGATCTCCGGATGGAAGCCGGGCCCGCGGGCCCAGTACGGCGCGGCCAAGGCCGCAGAGATCTTCCTCGCCTCGGCGCTGGCGTGGGACCTGGCGGCCGACGAGATCCGCGTCAACACGGTCTGCCCGGGCTCGATCATGTTTCCCGGCAGTGGGTGGGAGGACTACCGGGCGAACGACCCTGCCGGGTACGCGAGGTTCATGGAGAACGAGCTACCCTGGGGGCGATTGGGCACCGACGAGGAGGTCGCGGACGCGATCGTGTTCCTCTGCTCATCCAGGGCACGCTGGATCAACGGAGCGATGATACCGGTTGACGGTGGACAGAGCCGCCCAACGGGCCGGTGGTACAACTAGGCCTGTTCTACCGGCCGTACGTCAATCGCTCCGCTAGATACTCTGGGAGACCGCGCTCGTGCATCTTGCGCTGGGTCGCAGGGATGTCATATTCCACCCGATAGTGGGTAATCGCCTCGCTATCCGAGTCGTACACGGCATAGCTGGTCCGGGGGTCGCCGTCCCGGGGCTGGCCGACGCTGCCGGGGTTGACTATTGCCCGCCCCTCCTTTAGGTCCTCAGGCCTGCCCGTCGCCAGCCTGAAAGCCGGCGCGCCGTTCTCCAGCCGGCAGACGAAGGGCACGTGGGAGTGACCGACCAGGCACAACCGGGTCTCGATGTCCTCGAACGCGGCGAGGGCCGCCGCCGAGTTCACGACGTACTCCCACACGGGGTCGCGAGGGCTGCCGTGAACGGCAGTGAAGCCGCGCATCTCCAACCGCAGCGGCAGCCCTCGTAGGTACTCTACCTCTGTCCTGCCAAGCTGCCCCGCCGTCCATCGCGCCGCTTCCGCGGCGTACCTGTTGAACTGCTCCACGCCCATCTTGCCCGAGGCGGCAAGGTCGTGGTTCCCCGCAACGCATTTGGCGTCGTGCCGTCGCAGCAGTTCGATACAGCCCGCGGGGTCGGGACCGTAGCCCACCACGTCGCCCAACGCCCACACCTCGTCGAAGCCGCCGCTGCCGTTCGCGTCGTCGATGACACTTTCGAGCGCCTCCAGGTTGCTGTGTATGTCCGACACAATCAGGGCTCTCATACGCGCCTGCTATAATACATCCACCTCATTCGGCGAGCCCTGCATTGTCCCCACCACCAGTAGAGATAGATTCCGCGTGCGCGGAAGACACCCACGAGCTTGGCCGTATCCTGGGAGAGCACGCTCGTCCCGGCGACATCTTCCTGCTGACCGGCGACTTGGGCGCGGGCAAGACGACCCTGACCCAAGGCATCCTCTGGGGCATGGGCTCGGACGACTACGTGCGGAGCCCAACCTTCGTCCTCGCCACGGAATATGACGCAAGCATTCCCCTGCACCACGTGGACCTCTATCGCATCGACGGCGTCGAAGAGATGGACGAGCTCGGCCTCGATGAGTTGGTGGAAGACGGAGGCGTAGTCGTGGTGGAGTGGGCCGAGAAGGCGGCCGAGCTGTTCCCTGCCGGCAGGCTCCAGGTCAACATCGAGCGGATGGGCGGCGATTCCCGGCGGTTGATCCTGTCTTCCACGTCGGCAGAATACGAACGCTTCCTCGATCTGCTATCGGGCCGCCCAACGGCAGGCTGCGCATAGCATGGAACTCGTCCTCGACACGGCGACCAGGTATGCCTCTGTTGCGGTATCGCGCGAGGGCACGATCATGGCCGAATTGTCCTGGCGTTCGGACCGGAACCACTCGGTCGAGTTGGTCCCGGCGATTCGCCGCGTGGCCGAACAGGCCGCCGTGACGCTGGACCATGCCGATGCCGTGTTCGTCGTGCAGGGGCCGGGCGGGTTCAGCGCCCTCCGGGTCGGCATCAGCATGGCAAAGGCATTTGCGATGGCACGCAACATTCCCCTGGTTGGCGTGAACACCCTGGACGCGGAGGCTCGGCCCTACCTGGGCTTGGGACTGCCGGTCTGCGCGGTGGTAGGTGCAGGCAAATCCAGGGTCTACACTGCCAGGTACGCCGGCGGCGAGTCCTCCGGGTACCGAGTCCAGTCCCACGAGGAGTTTGCCGAGGGGATCACGGAGGCCGTACTGCTGTGCGGGGAGGGCCTGCCGGATGTCGAGCCGCTCGTCGAGGAGCGGGCGGGCGGCCTGGCGACAATCGCTGGTGCGCCTCCTCCCACGAGGAGGCCGGCGGTCCTGGCACGACTTGGATACGAGCTGCTTCGGAGCGGGGGCGCACAGTCGCCCGAGTCTCTGGAGCCCATATACATGAGGGCGGCGCAGATAGCGGCCGCCCAGCGCAACAGGAACAACAGGAAGGAGTAACCTGGACTTGCAACACACACTGGTACTGCTCAAGCCCGACGCCGTGCAGCGTGCGCTTGCGGGCGAGATCATAGCGAGAATCGAGCGGAAGGGTCTGAAGATAGCCGGCATGAAGCTCATGCTCATCGGCGAAGACCTTGCGAGGGAGCACTACGGGGAGCACGTGGGCAAGCCCTTCTTTGAGGGGCTGGTCGAGTACATCACGTCGAGCCCCGTCGTGGCCATGGCCGTGGAGGGCGAGAACGCCGTCGAGGTCGTGCGCCGTCTCCTGGGCGCCACCAACCCGCAGGACGCGGAGCCCGGCACCATAAGGGGCGACTACGGAATGTCGATAGGGCTGAACCTGACCCACGGCTCGGACTCCGAGGAGTCCGCGGCGCGGGAACTGGCCCTGTTCTTCTCCAGCGATGAGGTGCTGGGATACGACAGGGCGACCGAGCCCTGGATTACTGAATCCTGACCGTCTCGACAGCCGCGGGCCAGGCTTCCTCGATGCGATAGAAGTCCCTAGTCTCGGGCCGGAAGAGATGGACGACGACGTCGCTGAAGTCGAGAAGCATCCAGCCGCCCTGTGCGGTGCCCTCGCGGTGATGAAGCCTACCGTCCCCTTGCTTGACGGCCGCCTCAATGTCCTCCACGAGGCTGTTCATCTGGCGGGGTGACTCGACGGTGGCCACCACGAAGTAGTCGGCGAAGTCGCTTATGCCCCTGATGTCGAGCATCACCACATCCGACGCCAGCTTGTCGGACGCAACATCTACTATGAGCCTGGCGACGTCACTCGCACTCGGTGGGGCTTTCGAAATCACGCGGGCATTATATGGACGGCCCTTTCAGCGGTCAACC
This sequence comes from Dehalococcoidia bacterium, assembly GCA_965204975.1. Classification (GTDB taxonomy): domain Bacteria; phylum Chloroflexota; class Dehalococcoidia; order Lucifugimonadales; family CAJWER01. The sequence goes on along the minus strand of OZ242024.1, from coordinate 679,701 downwards.
GGAGCCCTACTGCCTACCTGGACGGCAAGGTCGATCCTGCGGAATCGGGGATGGGGTCCCCGTATCGAGTACGGGGCAGGCTCTGCCTTCGCAGGAATCACCATGGCCTTGCTAAGGCCAGATAACCGAAATCTGTTCCAAATTGTTTCATGTCGTTCCACTCCCATCTTTGCCGTTCCTGAGGCTGTTGGTACTGGAGCCTTCCATGCAGGTATAATAGCACTGTTGTTCTGGCGCGTCAAGCGATCGCATGACCTCATTATTTTGGTTACCGAGCCGGGGAATGCACCTCAAAATTGCGGTTACCCAACACGGGGAGGTAACCGTGAACCGAGTGAGCATTCGAGAGTACTGCGAACGACAACAGGATAGATACCACGAGGCCGACAGGGCCGAGAAGGGAAGGATCCTGGACGAGGTGGTAGCAGTCACCGGCTACCATCGGAAGTCGGCCGTCCGACTTCTATCCGGTCGAACTCGAAAGGGAAGAGGCGGTCGAGTGGGTAGGCCGATCGAGTACGGTCCAGAGGTGGCTGCCGCCGTCAGGGTGGTACACGAGGCTGCCGGCGGCATCGGAGCCAGGAGGCTTCACCCGTTCGTGGGAGAGATGGCATCACGGCTGGCCGCTTTCGGAGAGCTGGAGATCGAACCCGCCACGGAGGAACTGCTCACGCGCGCCAGTGCGGCGACGCTGGAGCGGCTTCTGGTCGCGACCCAAGTCCCCGTTAGAAGGCCGCAAAGCCTGACCAAGCCCGGTACCCTGCTCCGGAGCCGCATCGCCGTGCGTACCTTCAGGGACTGGGACGATGCGAGTCCGGGCTTCGTCGAGGTGGACACGGTGGCACACTGCGGGCCGACGGTCGAGGGGTTCCACCTGTGGACGGTCACGGCGGTCGATGTGGCCACTGGGTGGGTGGAGATGGATGTGGTCTGGGGCAAGACCCAGGAGCGTGTGGGAGCTGCGATACGCAGGATACATCGCAGGCTGCCCGTCCCTCTGCTGGGGTTGGACAGCGACAATGGGTCTGAGTTCATAAACAAAGGGCTCTACTCCTACTGCGAGGACAACGGGATCACCTTCACCAGGAGCAGGCCCTACCGCAAGAACGACAGCGCCCACGTCGAGCAGAAGAACGGCGCGGTGGTGAGACGGCTGACCGGACACGCACGATACTCCTCGTCCGCGGCCTTCAAACAGCTCACCTCGATCTACTCACTGGCCAGGCTTCACGTGAACTTCTTCCAGCCGGTCCGAAGGCTCACTGCGAAGAGTCGAGACGGGTCCAGGGTCGTGCGACACCACGACCAGGGCGCGACCCCGTACGAGAGGATGCTCAACAGCGGAGCGGTCTCACGGACTCGGCAGATGTTGCTGCAGAAGTTGTACCTGTCACTGAACCCACTCTGGCTGAGCCGACAGATCGATGCCGAGACCGACAAGCTGCTAGGCCTGGCGTGGAGGCAGGGCGAGCCGCTATCCTGGAACACCGCTGGTAACCGCAATTATGAGGTCAATTCCCTCGCCCGGTAACCACTAATTTTGAGGTCGCACGGCGATCGCATGATCCCAAGTCCACCACCTAACGTCAGCGCTGACCCCAGGCAAGGCGAGGGTGGGTTTCAAACCCGCCCCCCGTATCGAGTACGGGGCAGGCTCTACAGGCTGCCGAGCCGGGGGGGGGATTTAACCGCCGAGGGCGCGGAGGTCGCGGAGGGAAGAGGGGGATGGTCTGAACTGTGATTCTTGTGATGGGGATGATTGGGAGGGGGAGACCCCGCCCGTCCGCCCCTCTGGGTCCCTGCCTGCGCAGGGACGACGGAGTGGGAGGGGGATGGTGGGATGTGGAACGGGATGGACGGATGTGGAGCGGGGATGGACGGATGTGGAGCGGGGATGGACGGATGTGGAGCGGGGATGGACGGATGTGGAGCGGGGATGGACGGATGTGGTGCGGCGATGGACGGATGTGGAGCGGGGATGGACGGATGTGGAGCGGGGGTGGCCTGGGCGCTATTTTCAGAGGAACGACGGTTGCGTGTGCTAGAATGCGGCCTTGTACGCATCCCTACGCGGAGGTCATCGAATGGCCCTACCCTCCCGGATGAAATTCGGCATCTTCATGGCGCCGTTTCACCCCGTCGGCGACAACCCTACCCTGGCCCTCGAACGGGACCTGGAGCTGATCGAGCTGCTGGACCACCTCGGATACGACGAGGCGTGGATCGGCGAGCACCATAGCGCGGGATGGGAGATCATCTCGTCGCCGGAGGTGTTCATCGCGGCGGCAGCCCAGAGGACCAGGAACATCAAGCTCGGCACTGGCGTCATAAGCCTGCCCTACCACCACCCGCTCATGACTGTGAACCGTATGGTGCAGCTCGACCACATGACCAGGGGGCGCGTGATGATGGGGGTGGGCCCCGGCGCCCTTGTGACCGACGCCTACATGATGGGCATCGACTTCTCGACCCAGCGCCCGCGCATGGACGAGGCCCTCGGCATCATCATCAGGCTGCTGACCGAGACGGAGCCCATCACCTACGAGTCGGACTGGTTCGTGCTGCGAGAGGGGCGGCTCCACCTGCGCCCCTACACCCAGCCATACTTCCCGATTGCAGTCGCCGCCGCCGCGACTCCGTCGGGCCTGATACTGGCCGGCAAGCATGGGACGGCAGTGCTGTCGCTCAGCGTCCTGGCGTCGGACGCCATCAGGTCGACGCTCAAGGACTTCTGGAAGATTGCTGAGGACACGGCCGAGGAGCACGGTAACACGATGAATCGCGAGGACTGGCGGCTCGTCCTGCACGTCTTCCTGGCGGAGACGCGCAAGGAGGCCATCGAACAGGCGCGGATCAAGGCCGGCCAGTACCAGCGCGGCTACTTCGAGGACGCTCTCGGGAATCCGGCCCCGTTCGACGGCCCGCCCGACAAGATCGTCGACGCCATGGTGGACATGGGCGCATGGTGCGTGGGCACGCCCGACGACCTGGTCGATTCCATCCACAGGCTGGACGAGGAGAGCGGCGGGTTCGGCGGGCTGTTGATACAGGCAACGGAGTGGGGCACCCGCGAGCAGGTCTTCCGCAGCTACGAGCTGCTGGCCCGGTACGTCATGCCCCAGTTCCAGGGATCGATGGAGAGCCTGGCGGGCTCGTACGACTGGGCGGTCGACCGCTGCGAAGAGCTGACGACCCTGCGCAAGGAATCGCTGGCGAAGGCGCGCGAGGCTTTCACGGGCAAGAGCGCCTAACGGCATGAACAGGAAGGTCCGAATCGAGGCGTACACGAGGCGCGAGTTCCGGGAGGCGCTGCAGGCCGGGTCATTCAGGGCGGCCGTCATCGCCACCGGCAGCATCGAGCAGCACCTGGAGCACCTGGCCTTCGAGCAGGACATCGCCTCGAGCACCTACGTAGCCGAGCAGGCGGCGGAGGCACTGTACCCAAATGTCGCCGTGGTAGTTCCGCTGTCCATAGGCATCGCGGAGCACCACATGCACTTTCCCGGCACCATGTCGGCGAAACCCGGCAGCTGGCTGGCGGTGCTGTTCGACGCGGTGGAGAGCCTCGTCCGGCACGGCATCGGGCGCGTGCTGATCCTCAACGGTCACGGGGGCAACGTGAAGCCGGTCGAAGGCGTGATCGACCAGTGGCGGATGCACCTGACTTCCGTGTACGGGGCGCCTATACCCGGAGACTCGCTGGAGGCCATCCACACGCACAGTGATTACACGAATGCCCTGCTGCAACGCGACGAGCCGGGGCTCGACCTGCGCTTCAACAGCTACTGGGACCTGATCCCGGACGAGTTCGCGAACGAGGTCCTGGACGTGGGGCACCACCCGGGTCACGCCGGCGAGTTCGAGACTTCGTTCACGATGCACGCCATTCCGGGTAATGTCAGGGCCGACGCCGTCCAGCACAATCACGACGAGGAGACGGCGGCGGGCACCGCCGAGAAGGGCCGCGTGCTGATCGACAAGGCCGTCGAGGGCACCACTGCCCTGCTGGAGGAGATGCTGGCGGGGTCGTGAAACTGCCCGATGGGCCTATGGCGCTAGTACGTTCAGTGGCTCGAACGGCACGTTCCTGAGCCTATGACAATGTCGATTAAACCATACCGTCCATTGTCGGTATGCTTGACCGCCCAGAGGTTGCGCCCTTATTATGGGTTGCACTTACTATGTGTGGCGAGTATACGGAGGCCGAGAGGTGAACATCACGCTGAGCATTGACGAGGACGTCGTCAAGAAGGTGCGCAAGATCGCCATAGACAAGGACACGACCCTGACGGCGATGGTGAGGGACTACCTGACGTCGGTGGCCGAGAGCGACGCCGCCGCCAGGCGGGAGGCTGCCGCCAAGCTGAAAGAGTCTATCGACCGCTACAGCCGCGACATGGGTCCGCGCACCTGGACCAGGGACGACCTGTATGACCGGCCCAAGCGCTTCTACCAGTAGGGACTTCTTCGACAGCAACATCCTGGTCTATATGTATGACCGGCAGGACCCTGCGAAGCATGGACTGGCATTCGATGTTGTGAGACGGGCCATGAAGACGGGGACGGGTGTACTTTCGGCCCAGGTGTTGGGTGAGTTCTACAATACGGTAACCAGACGCATCCCAGAACCGCTCTCCGATAGCGTTGTGGAACACGCTATTGGGCTACTTTCCACAATGCCGGTGGTGGAGTTGGACCTGACCTTGGTCCAGCGGGCAATCGGCACGTGCCGGCGATACCAGATCTCCTACTGGGACGCGCTGATCGTGGCCGCGGCCGAACGGGCCGGATGCAGCCGGATACTCTCCGAGGACCTGAACCCGGGCCAGCTCTACAACGGCATACCAGTCGTCAACCCCTTCGAGTGAACAGTTATGGCCCTTCCAAGGCCAGCGTTGCCAAGGGCATCCGAATGCTCTTGTCCTAAATGCCCTCGGGTACGCCGTAGGGGACGTCGTTGCGGTTGCCTGGGATGGGCCAGCCCTGGCCGCCTAGAAGCTCGAACTTGTCGTGCTCGCCCCTGAGCCAGAAGTACATCTCGGCAGCGTCGTAGCAGTCCTGGAACTGCTTCCTGAAGGTCGGGCCTTTGAACGTGTAGTCGGCCGTTGCGGGGTCGAAGTCGGGATCGATCACCCAGTCCCTCGTCGGCGGCGAGGTGCGCCAGTAGTTGTACTTGACGTTGTTGCGCAGTCCGGAGCCCCATGACTCCGAGCGCCGGTGCCAGATCGAGTAGTCGGTCAGAAAGATCGAGCCGGCGGGCGAGACGGCGTGATACGAGCCTCGGATCCTGCCCAGGTGCTTGGTCATGTCCCTCTCCGAGTAGAGGAAGTGGGACCCAGGCAGCAGCTCGGTCGGGCCCAGCTCACGCGGGCAGTCCTGCGGGTAGTAGAAGACCTGGATGTAGTTGAGCTGGGGGCCGAATATGTCGCCGCCGTCGTAGTGCCACTCCTGGGCGGGCTGGGGGCACTGGATGCGGTGATTGGACACGAGGTTGGGAAGTCCGAAGTCCTTGCCGAGGAGCGAGCGGAGGGCGCCGGCGACCGCGGGGTGCTTGATCACGCCGTCCATGAACCAGTCCTCGTCAAGAATGTCTGTCGGCTCCATGCCGTCGTGTTCCTCGAGATACTCGTTGGTCCTCCGGTTGATCTCGTCCGAGACGACGCCCTCGAACATCATGAAGCCGTTCTTGCAGAACTCGAGGACCTCGGTGTCGTTCAGCGTCGGCTCGCAGTCGTACTGCCTCATAGTCTGCCCTCTCTCTCCAGGATGAATTCGAAGCCCAGGCCGTAGGTGCGGGAGTCGTCGAGCATCAGGGCCAGCTCGGGGAATTTTATGATCCGCCAGCCATCGCGCACGGCCTCCAGGACTGTCTGGTACGGCCAGTCGTCCGGGTCGTGCGGGCCGTCGGAGATCTCGCCGTTCTCGATGATTCTCATGCCGACCACCTCGGACGTGGGCGAGGTGGTCGTCGCCTGCAGGTAGAGAATGTCCTGGACCGTCGAATCGCCGTCAATTTCCGCGATCCGTCGTAAGCTCGACGCGGTCAGCGTCCCGGCCCCCAGCTCCTGGACGCACCGCTCGACCTGCTCCCCTATCTTCGATCCCATGTTTGTCTCCCAAGTGTGAATGTGCGGCCGCGGATCTGCTGCCGGTGACCAGATCACGGCCCGCCGCTCCTCGGTGGGTTCAGTCGTGCTCTCGGTCAGCCAATTGCGCGAAGCAGGGCGACGGCGAGTCGTTAGCCCAGAGAATCGACGCCGTGTATTATACGCGCATCATCTCTGTTGGAGAGGCCGCAAGTGGTCCAGTACCTGGCTCGACGCATCCTGGGACGGTTTCCCGCCCCGTATAGGGTACGGGCAGACTCTCTGCGGGAACGACCGAGGGTAGCGCGACCTATGGACGGTGTCGTGAGAACGAGGCGCCTGCAGTCAGCCCGTGGGGCGCTTGGGTCTGGACATGCTTGGCTTGGAGATGGATGTTCCCGCAGGGAGCGGGGGCAGCTTGATCCTGACCTCGCGCTCGACCTTGACGTCGCGGCCGCGCGCAATGTCCAGCGAGACGGACAGCGTCCATGCAAAGCTCCAGCCGGCAGCGGCGTTGCGGTCGTCCTCGACGGCCTGTTCCCATCGCTTCGGAGCCGATGGGTCTACTCGCAAGTCGACCCGGTGGGTCTCCGCAACCCCTGCCCTGAGCGAGGCGTCCTCTAGTGCCCTCGCGCTGCTGTGCACGTATGATTCGGTGCGCTGGTCTACGTCCATGCCTCCCGCGACGTAGACGCCTCTACCGCTGTACCCAATGCGCGGGGCGGTCCCGCCTTCCCATGCCGAGTGGTGGGTGTAGGTCTGGTTGCACACGAGATCGACGCGCGCATTTCGAATCCTGAGGTCCCGTTCCGGAGTCAGGATGATGCGCACGTCTATACGGCCGCCAAGCTCGTACTCCCTGTCAGGGAAGTCGATATCCAGCATGGGGTGTAGTCCTTAGCTTGTGGGAATCTGGGGCCGGTCCGGGCGGTAAGGAGGCTGCAGTACGGCCCTCTGGTCCTCGGTGAACTCGTCGAGAACCTCTGCGACGCCTTCCGGCAGGTACTGGGGGGCGTAGGAGATGGAGCCCGGCGAGTACTTGTAGAGCACGGTGCGCCGCTCATGGTCAGCCTGCCAGGGCAACGTGCCGTGGCACAGGGCCTCGGTGAAGATGATGGCCGAGCCCGCCTTCGCCTCGACCTGGCGCACGACCCCGATGTCCGTCTCAAGGCGCTTCACGTCCATGGGCGGCTCGTAGTTGGACTTGTGGCTGCCGGGAATGCACGCAAACCCGCCGTCGCCCGGCCCGTGGTCGCTCAGCACCCATGTCACGACGGTCAGGCCGCAGCGCATCACGCCGTTGTGGTACTGGTAGGTGTGGGTGAGGTCGCCGGTGTCCCCGCCGCCGTGCAACACGAACCCCTCGGCGCCCTTCGTCATCATGATGCCGTAGAGGTGGTCGAGCCTGAAGCCCGGCCCGAGCAACTCATTCAGGTAAGGCACGATGACCGGGTGGGTGAGCAGGTCGCGGAAGGGCTGAGACCAGGGCTCGGGCCAGGTGAGCATCCCGCCCACGTCTCCCCTGCCCTGCGCGCCCTCGAGAGCCGTCGCACCCCTGGCCAGGGACTCTTCGGGCGGGCGAATCCTGATGCGCTCCCGCTGGTGCTCGATGGCCTCGTTGCAGGATGCGACCTCCTCCGGGGTCAGGGCGTCTTCGATCACGAGGTAGCCGTTCAGGTCGAAGGAGAAGCGTTCGTAGTCGTTCAAGCCGGGCCTCCGTGACGTGTGGTCGTGGACGCGGAAATCCTAGCACCTGCCGGGGTCAAAGGCCACAGGCGATTGCGCTGGCATCCTCGATGAACACAGTCGTTGCAGATAGGCTGGATCCATCAACTGCCTGCGCAGGAACGACGTACCTGTGCTATCGAGACTAAATCGACGGTGGGCGCCAGCCTCCTGAGGCCGCCTCTATGATCCTGGCTGCGGCGAGTGCTACGTCCTCGCGCCACGACAGAGAGGCGATCTGCAGGCCGATTGGCAGGCCCTCGGGCGAGGTACCGCCCCGCACGACCGCGGTGGGCCATCCGGTGAGATTGTGAGGCCGGGTGTAGGAGCCGTATTCCAGCCGGTTGGTGCGGATGACGTCGTGGGGCTGGGCCGGAACCGGCATGATGGGCGACAGCAGGATGTCGTAGTCCTCCATGAAAGCGAGGATGTCGCTTCGGAACGCATCAACCTGCTCCATCAGCTCCTCGAGCTCCGCCGCCGTCGACGAGTGCGAGGACTCGAGAACGCTGAGAGTCCAGGGATGCGGTTCGGTGGTGCCCGCCGCGTCCAGGAGCCGCTGCGTGGATCCGTCGTAGTGCGGCAGGCTCTTCCACGACAGCTCGTAGCCGGTGAGGGCGCCCGGCCTGTCCTCGACAACCGTCGCTCCGGCGTCCGCCAGCGCCGAAGCAGCGTCTGTCACTGCATCGATCGTCTCGGGCGTGGGCGTCTTGACGCCGTTGTCGGTATAGAAGGCAACCCGCAGCCGTGACGCATCCACGTCATTGGGGTCTCCCAGCGACATCGGAACGATCGCGGGGTCCCTCCAGTCCGGCCCAGATATGATGGGCAGGACTAGCGCCAGGTCCTCTACGTACCGGGCTATGGGGCCCACCTGCGTGAGGGAGTCCCGAAGGCCCATGCCGTACGGGATGATGTGGCCTGTCCTCGGCACGCGCCCGGATGTGGGCTTGATCCCGGCCACCCCGCAACAGTGGGCCGGGAACCGGATGCTCCCCCCAGTGTCCGTGCCGATGTCGAAGGCGGAACCGCCGGACGCGACGATGGCCGCGCCGCCCCCGCTGCTTCCGCCACAGGTCCTTTCGGTGTCGTACGGATTGTTGGTGCGGCCGTAGACGAGGTTCTCCGTTTCCATGCCCATGGTGAGCTCTGGCGTGTTGGTCTTGCCGAGCAGGACGACTCCGGCTGCCCGCAGCCGCGCCGTTACAGTCGAGTCCCTTTCCGGAACGAAGTCCGCCCGGCCGAGAGTGCCGCCGGTCGTGACGACCCCGGCGGTGTCGTGGGAGTCCTTGAGGGTGATGGGCACGCCGTGGAGCGGCCCGATCTCGTCGCCCTTGCCGAGGGCATCGTCCGCCGCGCGCGCCTGGTCCATGGCGGTCTCGTCCAGCATTACGACGGCGTTCAGGGCCGGGTTGACCTGCTCGATCCGGTCGAGGTAGGCCTGGGTAAGCTCAGCGGATGAGATTCGCCTTTCTCGAATGGCCCGTGCCAGGGATGCAGCCGAGTCAAAGATGATTTCTGTCAATGCTCACTCTCCGATGAGTCGCGCAGTACGGCAACAAGACAACACGCGTGGCGGAGCCCGCGTTCACCCACCTGGCACTGTGCTGAACAGTGCGCCGACTACTGGCCAAGGATCCTGATGCGCGGGTCGACGACCGCCAGCATTATGTCGGACATGAGCGTTCCAACTACCGTGAGAACGCCCATCATGAAGATGATCACACCGGAGGTGTAGACGTCCTCGATCTGCAGGGCGAAGAGCAGTATTGGTCCAAGGGTCGGCAGGCTGAGCACGACCGACACGATGATGCTGCCGCTCACCAGTGACGGAAGCAGATAGCCTATCGTGCTGATAAGTGGGTTGACGGCGACCCTGACGGGGTACTTGAGCACCATTCGCCATTGGCGGAGACCCTTGGCCCGTGCGGTAACAACGTAGGGCTTGTTGAGCTCGTCGAGGAGATTGTTGCGCATTATGCGAATGAGGCTCGCGGTCCCCGACGTGCCCAGCACCACCGCTGGAATCCAGAGGTGGTTGATGAGGTCCAGGACTTTCTCCAGGTCCCAGGCCCTCTCGACCTGGTCAGGCGAGATCAGGCCTCCGACGCTCGCGCCGAAATAGGCAAAGGCGATGTACATGAGCACGAGGCCAAGTAGGAAGTCGGGAATGGCGAGGCCGCTGAAACCGATGAAGGTAAAGAAGTAGTCGCCCAGTGAATGCTGACGCACAGCGGAGTAGATGCCAACGGGAATCGCGAATGTCCAGGTGACGAGGACCGTGAATCCCGTAAGCGCGATTGTCATGTAGATTCGATCGCCCACGACCTCCTTGACGGGCTCGGCCGTGATGTTCTCGCCAGCCCGGAAGGACACTCCCAGATCGAACTTCAGCAGATTGCCCAACCATTTGAAGTACCGTATGACCATCGGCTGGTCGACCCCGAAGTAGTGGTTCATGTGCTCTTTCTGCTCGTCCGAGAGCAGGCATGTGTCGCCGAGGTTGCCGCATGCCGTCTGGTCCATGTACCTCTGGACGATGTCTCCCGGCGGGAGCTGGATGATGAAGAAGGCCAGCGCCGAGATGGCGAGCACGGTCAGGATGCCCAAGGCCAGCCGCCTAACTATGTAGAAGATCATGCCGAGGCCTCCTTTGAGTCGTGTGTGAGGCTACGCTTCGCCCACCCTCGCGAGCTTCTGGAAGCTGCGCACGCCGTCGCGCGGCGCGCCGATGTTGTTCAGGTTGGTCCAGGCGACCTCTCCTAGGTAAAGGTCGCCGCGGGAGTCGAGGCACATGCCGTGAGGCGCCATGAACTGGCCGGGTCCCTCGCCGAATCCGGCGCCCATGCGCGCCAGCAGCCTCCCGCTCGTGTCGTAGACGCTGATGCGCGGGCCGATGTTGGGCAGGTCAATGTTGACCTTCATCCCGGCGCCCAGTTCGCCGACGTAGACGTGCTGATCGGGCGAGATGTAGAGGGCGCATGGGCGGTGCATGTTCACCCACTGGGTCTCGTAGCGCCCGTTGGAGTCGAATATCTGGACCCTGTGGTTCTCCCTGTCGGCCACGTAGACCCAGCCGTCCTTGTCGGTGGCGATGTTGTGCACGATGTTGAACTCGCCCGGGTCGGTGCCCGCCGTGCCCCATGAGAATAGCAGCCGACCGTCCGGCGTGTACTTGTGGACGCGGGAGTTGCCGTAGCCGTCGGAGATGTAGAGGTCGCCGGTGTTGGGGTCGACGGCGACGTCCGTCGGCCGGTGGAACGGATCGCCGCTCTGGTAGGGCGTCGCCCGCCCGGGCGTGCCTATCGTCATCAGCACCTCGCCGTCGAGGGCGCACTGCCGGACGGTATGGTCGTCGTCGTCAGTGCAGTAGAGGGTGTCGTCCGGGCCGATGGTCACGCCGTGGGCACGCGGAAAGAGGTCCTCACCCCAGGAAGACAGGACGTTGCCGTCGGGATCGAAGACGATCATGGGGTGCGGGCCCCTGTTAAAGACGTAGACCCTGTCCTTGGAATCCACGGCGACAGCGGCGGCATCTGTCCAGGAGTAGCCGGTGGGAAGACGTTCCCAGTTTTCCAGGGGGGTGTATGTGAACGGGCCCGCCCCAATCTGTAACGCAGTTGTCATGCCACAGTCCTCTGGGACGTATCTGGCAGCCGCCCGAATACTATCCAACGCCCATGGCAGTGTCAACGAGCCTTGGAACTATGCCGACAAATGGAGCAGGGGCCGGGTGTTAACCCGGCCCCTGCTATCCGTGACTACCCGCTATGCTCCTAGTCGGCTGCGACTGCGCACACTACGTGGACGCTAAGCCTCCAAGAGTCTCCTACCGCGCCGATGTTCTTCGCGATGGCCCCCCAGCGAGGAGACTTCTCGCCCGATACACCGAGCGGATAGGACGCTACGATTGCGACGTTAGTCGGGATTTCGTCCTGCCGCGAGCCAGCCGCACCGAGGATCCTGGCGCCGCCTCCGATGGCCACCTTGCCTCCTGTGCATTCCGCGACGAGGCTCTTGTCCTCATTGTTGGACACGCTCTCGACCACCAGAATCTCTGCGCCGCTCACGCCAGCCGGGCCCCGAATGCCCTGCGGGCCGTGCGGTCCTGGCTCACCCTGAGGTCCTGCCAGTCCCCTAGGTCCTGACGGACCCTGCGGACCTTCGGGGCCCCTGGGACCCTGCGGACCCTGTGGGCCCTGCGGACCCTGGTCACCCATCAGGCCTTGCGGACCCTGAGCGCCCGGAGGACCCTGCGGACCGACTTCACCCTTGATTCCTGCCGGTCCCTGAGGGCCGGTGTCGCCCTTCTGACCGCGCTCTCCGATGGGACCCTGTGGGCCAGTGGGGCCCTGGGCTCCCTGGGGTCCTGGCGGGCCGCCGGGATCGCCCTTGTCACCCTGGTCGCCTTTGTCACCCTTCGGGCCCTGAGTACCCTGTGGACCCCGCGGGCCAGTGTCGCCGGTGTCACCCTTGTCGCCCTTCGGGCCTCCGGGATCGCCTTGCTCACCCTGCGGACCTTGCTCACCCTGCGGACCAGTAGCGCCGGTTGCACCCCTCGGGCCCTGCGGCCCCGGCTGACCTTGCAGGCCACGCGGACCCTGGCCGCCGGTGTCACCCTTGGCGCCCTGCAGACCCGTCTCGCCGATCGCGCCCCTCGGGCCGGAGGGTCCCGGAGGGCCCTGCAGTCCCTGAGGCCCGGGGTCGCCCTGCAGGCCTTGCGCTCCTCGCTCACCAGGCTGACCCTGCAGGCCCATCGGGCCCTCAGGTCCTTGAGGGCCCTGCAAGCCTCGCTCGCCCTGCGGGCCCACTTCGCCGGCACATGCGGCAAGCATTAGCGCGGCGCCGACAATCAGAACCAACAGGCCGAGCTGCCTTCCAATGAAGCCTTCGGACATCCCATACCTCCATCACAGTCATTTCAGACTTGGCCGAACCGAGTGATATTCTACAGCCTTGTTATCGTTATGGCAAACAGTCGTTGCTTCTGATCATACTAGGATTTTGAAACAATTCAAGACTTTTTCGCGGATTGCCTGGCAATCAGGGACTCCGGGCTCTCTATCCATACCTCCCCCCCTTCGAAGTATTCCTTCTTCCAGATGGGCACGATTTCCTTGATGCGGTCGACGCTGTGCTGGCAGGCCTCGAAGGCGTCCTTCCTGTGAGGAGAAGCCACCGCAACCACCAGGCTGATGTCTTCAATCTCCAGCCGGCCGAGGCGGTGGGCAATGGCAACGTCCTCCACCTCCCACCGGTCCCTGATCTCGGCTGCAATCTCAGCCAGCTTGTCACTGGCCATCGGCTCATACGCTTCGTACTCGAGGTGGAGCACGGAGCGATCGCCTGTCTGGGCCCTGGTCGTTCCAAGAAACGTGATCACCGCGCCATTCGACGGCTTTCGCACATTGGCCGTTATGGCCTTCGGGTCGAGGGGCTCGTGTGTGATCACGATGGACCCAGCACCTCCGCTGACAGGGGGAATCAGCGCGACCTCGTCGCCTTCCCGGAGTTCATGCAGGTGGTCCCTGTATTCCTGGTTCACGGCCACGACAAGCGAGTCCGGGTCTTCCGTCAAGCCGGGAAAACGCCGGTTCACGTCCGCAGCCACGTTGCCGACAGTCGCGCCCTCCGGAACATCGACCTCGACCGTGGATCTTCCTGCTCGTTCGCGATGACCGGCGAACAGTCTGACGCTTATCCTCAACTATTCCCTACCTCGGAGCTTAAATCCATTTTAGCACCTGGGGGCAGTCCCGGAGAGACACCAGCCCGCCGTTTTGGAGGGACTTCAGGGAGGTAGGTCAGAGGAATCGTGTGGGACCTTCGAACGGACGGCCCGTTGCGGCCCGGGACTCCATGCCTCGTTCCCGCTGCTGCGCCTAGGCCGGCGCAGGTCCGCTTACTGCGACCACGTTGTCTGCGACAAGCTCTTCACGGCGCTCGGCCGAATAGCCGAGGATGTCGCGCAGTACGTGCTCCGTGTGCTCTCCAACGGTCGGCGCCGGCCCGACCTCCATGGGTGTGCGGCCGAACTTGATGGTCTTGCCGCTCACGTGGATCGAGCCTGCATATGGGTCGGGCGTTTCGACGAGGACCTCCCGCTCATGTACGTGTGGGTCCGCCGCTGCCCGTTCAATGCTGTTGACCGGGGCCGCCGGCACGCTGAACGCCGACAGGTGGTCGACCGCCTCTTTGGTGGTGTGCTGGGCGAACCACCTCTCCAGGGCGGCTGCGATTTCGTCGATACGTTCTTCCCTGCCGCTTCTCGAGGCCATGTCCCGGTCGGCCGCCCAATCCATCCACTCCAGGGCTTCGCACACCCTGGGCCAGATCGCGTCGCTCGCAGCGTGCAGCAGTGCCCATCCGTCCTTGGTCCGGTAGGCGTTGGTCAGCCCTTTGCCGTTGCCCTCTCGCTGCACTACCGTGCCGTCGGCAAGGTATGCGGCGATGGGGATCTCGTTTGCCGTGAATCCGGAGTCCGCCAGGGAGACGTCAATAGTCTGCCCCCTGCCCGACAGGCTGCGCTCGTGCAGAGCCGCAAGGGCGCCGATGGTCGCGTGGAGAGCGGTGATGCGGTCTATAAGAGGAAAGAAGGTCTTTGTAGGAGGGTCCCCCGGAAAACCCGTAAGGGACATCATACCGCCCAGGGCCTGGCCTATCGGGTCGAAGCCTATACGGTCGCTGTACGGGCCGTCCTGACCGTAGGCCGACACGTTGATCATGACTATGCCTGGGTTCAGCTTCTCAAGCACGTTATATCCGAAGCCCATCTTCTCGATCGTGCCGGGCCTGAAGTTCTGGAGCAGTATGTCGGACACGCGAACGAGATCGCGAAGCACGGCCTTGCCCTCGTCCTTGCGAAGATCGATGGCGAGGCTCTTCTTGCCGCTGTTGTACTGGACCCAGTACGCGCTCTGGCCCTTCACGATGGGGCCGTTGCTCCGGCTTTCGTCGCCCTTCAGCGATTCGACCTTGATGACCTCCGCCCCCAGCCTGGCGAACATGAGGGCGCACCGGGGCCCGGCCTGGTACCTGCCCAGGTCGAGAACGCGGATGCCGGCCAGCGGAGTCGTCACTTCCTGCCCTTGCGGTCCAGGAAGCTTTGGAAGCCCTCCCTGATGGGAGTCGGGACCAGCTTTCCGGCCTGGGCTTCCATCTCGTTCTCGTGCATCTCGTGCCAGCTCCGGCCCACGTCCTCGATCATCAGCTCCTTGATTCCCTGCACCATGCGGGTGTCGTTCTCGGCGATCTGCCTCCCGATCTCCACTGCTTTGGGCAGCAACAGGTCGGCTGCGACAACATGGTTTAGGAGCCCGATGCGGTGGGCCTCCTGTGCCTGCACCACGCGACCTGTGAAGAGCAGCTCCTTGGCGACGGGCCAGCCGACCTGCATCGGCAGGTTCCAGGTCGAGTTGACGCGGCCGTAGGAGGCGGCGAGGAAGCGGAAGCTGGCGTTCTCGGAGCCTACCCTGATGTCCAGGCTGGCGGCAAGCACTGCCGCGCCGCCGTACGCCAGGCCGTTGATGGCGCCGATGGTGGGCTTCCTGCAGCTCGCGATGTGCCAGGCGTACTCGGAACGGCGGGGATCTGGCGCCGCTGCTTCGGCCTGCTCCGCGAGCCTGGCCATTTCGTGAATGTCTGCGCCGGCGGAGAAGGCGCGCCTGCCGGCCCCGGTGATGACTATCGCGGCGATCTCGGAGTCGTTCTCGAAAGAGGAGAGGGCCTCGTCGATCTCCCTGCTCATCGCCCGGTTCATGGCATTGAGCACTTCGGGTCGATTCAGCGTGATGACGCCGACACCACGGTCTCTTTCAATGAGAATAGTCACGCGGGGATTATATGTGGCCTATGACCCGAGGGCAATCTCCCGCCTCAGGCCGCCGTTCTCATCGCCCGCGCTTCTTCGCGCAGTGCCTTCACCTTTTGTGCCAGGTGGCGCAAACGATCCAGGACCTCTTCAAGTGTGCCGGACAGATCGAGCGTCTCTATCTCGAGTCTCTTGCCAGAGTCTGTGACCTTGTGTATGACCGGCTCCTCCTCACCCTTGGCATAGATAAGCATCCCAGATGGGAGCCTTAACGCAGTTATGTAGGCTAGCAGCTGGTACAGGTCCGCATTGGGGACGCTCTTGTCCTTGATGGCCTTGTACTTGGCGTCCCCGACGAACAGGCACTGACCGTCTTGCCACCAAGTGAGGTCTGGCTCGAGATTCACACGGCCTTCGTCGTCAAGATAGATTCGGCGATCCCCTGTGAGCCGGCTGTCGGAACAGAAGGTCCGATCCGAGACACCAAGGGCTTCCCTGAGCGCCGTAGTCACAAATTCCTGGAAGACTACGTTCATGTCCATCAAGAACCCGGATGCACGAACCGCTCCGCGACCAGACTCGAAAGCGTCATGGCGCAGGATGAGCCGCGATAGAACGACAACACCCTGGTAGTGCTCGTTCAGCCTGTCGAATTCGACCTCTGGCACGGCGTTTCGCGGGAACGATACGAGCGACACGTTATCGAGCGTCCCCAGAATCCACCCCAGTCCTCTGCGGGCCAGCCGCGAGCGGAGCCGCATAGTCCCGAGCCTGACGGCGGCGGCTTTCACCAGACGGTTTGCCAGGACATCGTCGGTGAACTCGTCGTAACGCACCTCGACCGGCAGCGGCACTCCGAATCTGCGCCTAATCTGCTCGGCGAACCGTATGCGCCCGCGCACCGTTTGCAGGGCTTCCTCCTCGGTGCGGTAGCCGTGGAGCAGGCCTCGCGAGAATGCCCTGCGCGCGTGGGAGGCCAGCGCCAACGCCAGCGCGTCGGGGAGTGCCGTGTTCTCCTCGAAGTCGAATGGGCGACCCTCTTGAAGCCTGTATGCATCCATTGCGTAACACGCCAATGAGAGCAGCTTCGGGATTCCGATCTTGGGCTCGACGCGCACCGAAAGGCCGCCGACCTCCAACGCACCGACGGTAGAGCTCGGAGTGAGGGTGTACGCGCCTTCCTCGCCTTGGACCGGCTCGATGGTGATCGATGGAATCGCCTGGCCCAAGGCATCACGCTCAGGCACCGAAAGCGTGTGCGGCCCGCTCAATTCGTACTCTCTAAGGTCGATTTGGCGAGTCATTACTCGCCGCCGTCCTCACTCTGTTCGCCGTCGCCTTCGTCCCCCTGAGTCCCGCTGTCCTCTCCCTCACTAGTACCTTTGGCCTCCCGGCGCAGGGCTTTCAGGTCGAACTCGCCCGCCCTGTCTTCGTCTCCGTACCGCCGCTCCTCGATGTACGGCAGCACGCTGTGCTTCCAGATGCGCTCCACGGCCTCATCGTCCAGGTTGTCCTTCATGAAGTAGCTGGGGCCGATGGCCGCGTGGCGATCATCCTTCATCTTCTCGTTCGTCAGTTCGACGACGTCTGCAACCCACTCCACGTTGTCGAGTCCCTTGGATTGCAGCCAGCGCCGAAGCACCCCTTTCACCGGCTCGTCGTCCGGGTGGAACTCGACGAAGTAGAAGCGGCGGCGCAGCGCGAGGTCCACCAGCGCAATGGAGCGGTCGGCCGTGTTCATCGTCCCGATGATGTAGAGGTTGTCAGGCAGCGAGAACGGCTCGTCGGAGTACTGGAGGCGAATGTTCTCGTCGCGGTACTCCAGCAGGAAGTACAGCTCGCCGAACACCTTGGCTATCTGACCGCGATTGATCTCGTCGATGATCAGGAAGTGCTTCTCGTCCGGCTCCTTCCTAGCAAACTCCGCAGCACGGAGGAGCGGCCCGTCCCGCAGTTCGAATCCAGGCTGCCCCTTCACAAGCGCGGGGCGGAAGCCCTGCACGAAGTCCTCATAAGCATAGGACGGGTGGAATTGCACTAGCGTGACCCGCTCGTCCGACCCCGCTAGATGGTTCGCCAGTGCCTGTGCGACATAAGTCTTCCCTGTGCCCGGCGGCCCCTGAAAGATGACCTGCTGTTTGTCGCCGAGCAGAGTTTCGACCTTGTTGAGGAAGTCTTTGGGCTCAGCAAGAAAGAGCTGTTGCGCAAGTTGGGTTACATCCTCAGCCCATCCGTCCTTAGGTCCTGCAGGAACGGCCACTTTCGATCCGCCCTCCAATTCACGGGATGGGATTGCCCAGACCAAGGACTGTGCATCAAGACGATGGCGCACAGGTAGGCCACGTGCCCGCGCCTCCTTAACGAACTGATCCAAGAAGCCCAGGGCGTGTCCGTACAAGGCGGCTTCGTCCGCGTCTGTCGGTCGTGGTTCGTAGCCTGTTCGTTCGTAGGCTTCATCGAATTTTCCGATTCTGAATGGAGGGTATAGTTCGACGTCAAGTCCCATGAGCAACACGGATATGATGTTCGCCCTATTGCCCGTTGAACCTCTCAACGCCGAGATGGGCAATCTGTCAGCGAAGGACCGAATCCGGTCAGCATCGGGTAGATTGGTTTCTGTCCACAGAGTCTCCAATGCCGTGCGTGCTGTCTCCGGATCCTCGCCCCACCATTTGTTGAAGTCACTAAGGAGTTGCCAGGCAATCGGGTGACCTGGTCTTGACCTCAACGCGTGTTTCAGGTGGTCTTGCCAATCGTCGGCGTCGGCCATGACCGCTACTCGTGCCGACGCTAGTTCTCGACCCATATCAAACTTGTAAGCCATTTCGTCGCCCAAGAAGAAACGGCCGCCGCTATCGGCGGGTGCACCATTGGTAAGGTACTCCGATGCGATCTCTAGGTATCGGTGCCAAGGCTCTGATGCCGATGGGTTCCATCGATTGCCAACTTCAACGTCGTAGAAGTCGAAGTCCTTCCCGAGTCCCGCCTCAATACCCTGTCGGACTTGATAGATCCTTCTGTCGACATCCGGCGAGTCCTCAGTTATGAAGTGCCGAAAGGCTCCGGTCTCCGAAATTCGCTTCTTGTGATCCACGGAGACGATGTCCTCAAACGTGTCTGGGTAGACGAGATGGAGCAGTGCGGACTGCTGGGGAAGTGAATCGCTTGGAAGGCCGCTCATCAATTTGCTTTGGAAGTCGATGCTCTTCGAAAAGTCCTTGAATGACCAGGGCTCCCGTAGTAACCGGTCTTGGGTGCTTGAATCAAGTTTCTTCCACTGTTCTGCAAATTCTCCGAGGAATCCTATCTGATAGTGTCGCTGGGTGTGGAATGCCGGCCCGGGGCCCGCTATGCCAGGAGTAAGGGCGGCGATCAAATCACGAGGAATGTCGACCGGCGACGGCGACGCGTCAAGCACAGCCTTAATGACATCCACCTCAGCATCGCTGTTCTGGGTAGAAACTATGAGGAAGTAGAAGTACAGCGCCTCTCCCATCAGTTGATAGACTTCAGCACGACTCCCGGCTAACTGCCCCAGGAGCTTCTCTTCGAAGCTGGAGCCTGAGGCATCTGGCCTGTCCAAGAAACGCTCCCGCAGTTCACCAAGCCACCGGCTCGACCAGATAGCCACACCCGGTGTGAAGAGCGAATCGTCGGCCCGCAGTGCGCTGTCGACCCACTTCTGGGCGGCTTTGTATACTATCTCTACGCCCTCGACTGTTAGTCTGCTACCCATTGCTCTCCCTTACTCCATTACCAGTGCGTCGATTGTGGTGCCGGGGGCCTGTGCGATCCTGATCAGGGTCGCGGCAGAGCCGGGCTTGAGGCCGCGCTCGATCTCTGAGAGGTAGCTCGCGGCGACTCCGGTTATCTCAGACAGTTCGTGCAGCGTGATGCCGGAGTGACTTCGAAATGCGGCCACGGGGTTGGCGCCCCGCATGATGGCAACGGCCACGTCGTGGGGGATGCGCTGGCCGTCGTCCGCATCGAGAGCGGCCAGGCTGTCTTCAATGCCCTCTCTGTGGAGGTCTTCAGTGGGCTTCGAAATCTTCGTCGTCCAACTGGTACCAGTGTATGGTGCCCGACTCGAAGAGCTCCAGGATGTCGTCGTCCTTGCGCAGGCCTGCGACCGCAGGATGGGCGGGGCTGGCCGTGAATCTCTTCATGAGGCGGGCGTTGCGGAGCGCTCTGTTCGTGTCCCTAGCGTCCGCAGTGAAGGAAACCTCTACGGGGATGTAGTGAGTATCGCCCGCCCTGTCCGTGGACTCCATGATGATGTCGGCATCGCGAAAGCTCCTGATGTCGCCGAAGGGGATGTCCGATCTATTGCTCCGCTGGACCAGGTCCCTGATGTCCTCGTATGACCAGGTTCGTACCCAGGTGAAGCCCATCTGCTCGGCGATGATGTCGGCCTGCCGCGATACCCTCCCTTCGGCATACGCGCCCTTCATCCTGCCTATGCTGGTCTCCATCCTGTCGAACCGTCTGTCCATCCTGTCAAACCGCTTGTCTATGATGTCGAACCGCCTGTCCGTCTTGGCAGCGAAGGCCCTCATCTCCACTGCGAAGGCACTCACCTCTTCCGACAATTGCGTGAGCCTGTCCGACAGTTGAGCGACCCTCTCCGACAGTTGCGTGAACCTGTCCGGCAGCTCTAGAAGCTCGCGCGACAGCAGCCGCGACCGCATCGCTTCCAGCCATTCGGGGTTCTCATCCAGGACGCGCATAAGGTCCTGGACTGTATTGATTGTCGTCATGAAGTCCTCTCCGTGGGCAAGTATAGCATTCCGTACGTCGTGGGTCGGGACAACTGTGAACTGCGGACACACACTAGTCACCGGATGCCGCCCTAACCTATAATCGGCGCGTTTCTGACGGCACAGGAGAAAACTCATGGCGGATGAACGTCTGTTGGAGCTGGCCCAGCCTTGGATAGAGAACCAATTGGGCGTACCCCTGTCGCAGATGGGCGGGGACTCGACGCCGGTCGTTCCCATCGGTACGGACGCGCACGGTCCGCTGAGGGGGCTGAAGATAGGCGAGGAGACGATAGTCGCTTGTCGAAGCGAGTGGGTCGACAGGCTGCAGGAGATCGTCGATGACCTGGACCCGGACCTGCTGTTCTCGATGTTCGGCGCGTATGAGCTGGCCCGAGTGACGCTGCCGGACGACGTGGGCATCTGGGGCCCGTCGTGGTACCTGTTCGGCGACGAGCAGACCTGGAGGCCCTTGAAGGATGACCGGGTCGTCATGCTCGGCCCCGAGGAGCTGAAGGACGTCGACTACCGCTTCTTCTGGCACTGCGACCCCAGGGCCCTGGCCGGTTTCGCCATCTACGACGGCGACCGGCTGATCGCGCTTGCGAGCGTCTGGGACGAAGGCGGAGACGTGTGGGAGATTGGCATGGACGTGGTCCAGGACTCCAAGCTGCGAGGCCTGGGACGCGCCGTCGTCAGCGCCGCGGCCCGGTGGATCCTGGACAACGGGCGGCTGGTGGTCGCGTCGACCGCGCAGTTCAACGTGCCGTCGGCCCGGACACTCCGGTCGGTGGGCCTGCGCCACGTGATGACGTCGATGCACGGGTCTGAGGGTGCGATGAACCTCGCGCCGCAGCCGCTCGGGGCGCCCTACCCGGGCGCCAAGACACACAACCTCTATCCAAGATGGGCGATGAACCACGAAATCCTCCCAAAGAAGGGGTAGCCAGAGGCAAGCGCGTACCATGGCAGACACGAACATATACGACAAGCTCGGGGTCCAGCGGCTGATCAACGGCCACCACTGGCGGACGGCCCTCGGTGGCAGCGTCATGCCGCCGGAGGTCATAGACGCGATGGCGGAGTCGGCGGGGTATTTCGTCGACCTCGAAGGGCTGCACAGGAGCGCGGGCGGGTACATCGCGGAGCTCACAGGCGCGGACGCGGGACTCGTCACGGCGGGCTGCTCGGCGGCGCAGGTGCTCCAGGCGGCGGCGTGCATGACCGGCACTGACGCGGAGAAGATCGCCCGCCTGCCCGACTCGTCAGGCATGAAGAACAAGGTCCTGATCCAGAAGTCCCAGCGCAACCACTACGACACCTCCTACCAGATCGCGGGCGCGACCCTGGTGGAGATAGGAGGCGAACAGGGGGCGACACGGGCCGAGCTGGAGGCCGCCATCGACGACGACACCGCTGCGGTCGCATACGTGTGGGTGATGCGGTTCTACGCCCTTCCGCTGGAGGATGTGATCGAGATTGCCCACGCCCGTGATGTTCCAGTCGTCCTGGATGCTGCATCGGAGCTGCCGCCGGTCGAGAACCTCTCCCGGTTCATCAAGATGGGCGTCGACCTGGTAGCATTCAGCGGCGGCAAGGGCATCCGCGGTCCCCAGTCCACCGGCATGCTTGCCGGCCGGGGCGACCTGATGCGGGCGGCCTGGGAGAACTCCTTCTTCTTTGGCAAGGACAAGGCGGGGATCGGCCGGCCCATGAAGGTGGCCAAGGAGGAGATCATCGGCCTCGTGAGGGCGCTGGAGCTCTTCGTCGAGGCCGACCACGAGTCGGAGTGGGTGGACTGGCGCGCGAAGTCCACGACTATCGCGGAAGCGGCCGACGCTCTCGACGGCGTGAAGGGGTGGGTGCATGAAGGCCCCATCTACGAAGGTCCCACCGCTCCCACCGCCACCATCGAGCTGTGCGAGTCGTGGGAGGGCCCCACGGTCGAGCAGGTCGAAGAGGCGTTGCGGACGGGCAAGCCGTCGATCCACATCGGTGTCCTGCCCGACCAGCGGAGGCTGTGGGTCGCGCCCGTAGCGTTCCAGGGCGACGAGGCGGACGTCGTAGCCAGCCGCATGGTCGAGGAATTGACGAAGTCGCCATAGCGGCAGCAGGAGCTGTCCCGCGACCCTTCGCCCTCACTCCAGCCCTCTCCACCAAGGGAGATGAGGTAAGCAAGAGGAGGCTAAGACATGAGCGACACTGCACTGCCGACCGCCGTACTGGGACGCACAGGCCTGGAGATTACTAGGCTGGGCTTCGGCACGGCCCTCAGCAGGAAGATGCCCGACCCGGAGTGGGACCAACTCCTGGGCGCCGTACTGGATTCCAGCATCAACTTCATCGACACGGCGAACGACTATGGGGTGAGATGGGATGCGCCGGCCGAAGAGCAGATCGGCAAGCACATCTCGGGCAGGCGGTCCGAGTATTACCTGGCCACGAAGTGCGGGTGCGGACCGGACGGCGGGGACCACATCTGGACCCGCGAGAATGCTGTGCGCGGCCTGGAGGAGAGCCTGCGGCGGATGAAGACCGACTACGTGGACATCATGCAGTACCACAACCCCACCGTCGACGAGGCTGAGGACGGCGACCTTATTGCCGTGCTCAAGGACATGCAGGACCAGGGAAAGGTCCGCTGGCTCGGCATCTCTACGACCCTGCCCCACCTGCCTTACTACCTGGAAACGGGCGTCTTCGACACCTTCCAGATTCCCTATTCCGCCCTCGAGCGGGAGCACGAGGACTGGGTTGCGAAGTCGGCGGAGGCGGGTATCGGGATAGTCATCCGCGGCGGCGTTGCCCAGGGCGAACCTTCGGGCGAGGTCAGCGGGCGCCGGTCCGAGAAGTGGAGCACGTTCGAGGGCGCCGGCCTGGACGACCTGCGGGAGGAGGGTGAGAGCCGCACGACGCTGATCTTGCGCTACACGCTCACGCATCCCAACGCCGATACGAACATCGTCGGCACGAGCCGCATCCCGCACCTGGAGGAGAATCTTGCGGGCATCATGAGCGGGCCGTTGTCGGCAGACACCTACGTGGAGATGAAGCGCCGGCTGGACTCTGTCGGGGAATCACCCGCCAGCGCTGACTGAGTCCACAGGCGGCGGCTGCCTGGTGCGGTCCAGGCCGCGGACCAGTATTCCCCCTACAACGAGTACGAGGCCCACGATGGTGGAGGTGAGTATCTGCTCGCCCACCACCAGACTGATGAATATCAGCGATATGAACGGCACCAGGTAGATGAGGTGGCTGACGTGCGCCGTGGTCTTCGCCAGTGACAGCGCCTTTGCCCACGTGACGAAGGTCACGCCCATCTCGAACACGCCCACGTAGGCGGCGCCAAGCAGTCCCTCGTTAGCCTCGACGCGGAAGTCCGAGAACACGGCTGTCGCGATGGCCACGAACACCAACCCGGCCGCGAAGCTGGCGAAGAGCTTGGCCACCTCGTCCCTCTTGTCCCGCACGTTGGCTATCCAGAAGGTCGCCCACAGGATGGCGCTGCCGGTGGCGAGCAGTGTGCCCCTGGGGCTGCTGAACTGGAAGGCGAGGATGTCCCCGTGGGTGGAGATGACCAGCACCCCCGTGAAGCTGACCCCAACGGCGGCGATGCTGATCCAGCCTATCTTCTGCTTCAGCAGCGGTACGGAGAGCAGGACGACCACCAGCGGCCAGATCATGTTCAGCGGCTGGGCCTCCTGGGCGGGCAGCAGCGAGTATGCCTGGAACAGGACGATGTAGTAGACGCATGGGTTGATCAGGCCGAGCCCGACCGACCACGCCCACTGTTTCGCCGTGAAGGTCCGGAGCAGGCCGAGCTTGCCCTGGACGGCGAGGATCACGAAGAGCACTGCGACCGACACCACGGTGGCGTAGAAGAGCATCTGGTACGGGTCGAGGTGCTCCAGGGTGAGCTTGAACGCCGAGGCGACCGTCGACCAGAACAGGATCGTGGCTGCCGCGTAGACGTAAGCCTGCCTTTGCCGCGTCATCTCAGGGTCCGGGCGGTCGCGCGCCGTCTAGCCGCCGGGTATGTATAGAGAGCGGTCCTCGACTGGCAGCGAGACCCGGCAGCCGCCCTGCAGGTGCGAGTACGCGATGCCGAACTCCGCCTCGACGCTCTGCATGGTCACGTCGATGTTGCCCCGCGTCCTCTCGCCCGTCTCGATCTCGTTGATGATGTCGCGGATGGTGCAGACGGTCGGGCTATCCCCCTCCGGGTGGAATTCCGTCTCTTCCACGGGCGAGCCCCTCCGGCCACGGACGGGCTTGCCGCCTCCGCGGCGCACTCGCCACACCCCCTGCTGCTCCCAACCCCAGGCGCGGCCCTCGGTGCCGTGCACGTCGAGCTCCCAGCGCCCGGTGATGGGCACGAAGATGCCTTCTGCGCCGCTGTCGTAGCCCACCCGGTAGAAGCCAACTATTGGGTCGGCTATCTCCTCACCTTCGGGAGGCACGAAGCGGTGGCCCTCGGCGTCGTAGTCCGGGAATGCCCTGGGGCGCTCCTTCGAAGCGCCGCCGTCGAGCGGGTCGCCCTTCTGCACCAGGGTCCCCTCCACCCAGACGGGCTGAGGGTCTCCCAGGAGCATCGACACGGTGTCCAGGGTGTGGGGATGGTGCTTGATGATGTCCGTCAGGGTGTACATGATCGCGTACTGGGGCTCGCCGATGTCGCCGCGCGCGATGGCCTCTGCGACCTGGATCCAGGCGCTGTGCTGCCGCCGGGACGCGCCCCAGTTGAAGGCGACGTTGTTGCCATTGACCGCGGCCGTGATCCTGTCGGCCTCCTCGAGAGACGCGCACAACCCCTTCTCGGCGTAGATGCCTTTCACCCCGTTCTCGGCCGCGAAGATTATCGGCTCCGCCCGCCGCACCGAGGGGGTGGTGACGCTGACGATGTCGGGCTTCTCCTTCTCTATCATCTCGCGGTAGTCCAGGTAGCCGTTGTCGAAGTCGAACCGCTTGCAGAAGCGGTCGAGCCGCTCCTTGCCCCTGTTGGCGACGGCGACGACCTCGGTCTCCTCGATGGCCTTGTAGGAGCTGAAGTGCCCGTAGGGCTTGGAGTACTGGTTCGTAAACGGGTTTTCGTCTTCCATGAGGCCGCCCATCCGACCTGTGCCTATGATTGCGACCCGATACTTGGCATTCGACATAGTTGTTCCTCCACTAGCCAGTTACGCTGATGGTGTGTAGGATAATCGCTGATCCCGACTTCTTCAACGAGCGAGGGTTCGCGGCAAACATGCCTACGAGAGACGCGCTCCGGGTTGCACTCGCGGGCGTGCACCGGCAAGTCGAGGCCACGCCCGGCGGCCACAACTGGGCTTCGGCCTTTGCCGAGGTGCCTGAGACTGCCGTCGTTGCCATCTCCGACGGAGACGCGGCAACACGGCAGCAGTTCCAGGAGACTTGGCGAGATGTGTGGGGCGAGGTCGATGACTTCGCGGACTACGGCGAGATGCTCGAGAGGGTCAGGCCCGACATCGTCTGCATTGCCACCCGCCAGACCTACCACGCCGACCAGATCGAGGCAGCCATCAGTGCCGGTGTGCGAGGGCTCGTCTGCGAGAAGCCCCTGTGCACCACCCTGGAGGAGATGGACAGGATCGTGGCGGCGCTAAGGACGAGCGAGGTCCCCTTCGCCTTTGGACTGGAGCTGCGCTGGTCGGAGTCATACAACGAAGTCTTTCGCAAGCTTCAGGACGGTGTCATCGGCGACGTGACGTCGGTCGTGTCCCACGGCGTCACTGAGCTGATCAACCACGGATGCCACTTCTTCGACGTGGCCCTGGGCATGGCGGGAGACGCCGAGCCCGTATCCGCGTCCGGCCTGATAGACGACCCCAGCCGATGGGACGACTGGCGGCGCGGCGATCCCCACGGCCGGGGCTGGGTGTCGCTGGACAACGGCATAAACCTGGGCCTCATGTCCGAGGGCGGCCGGAGGTCGTACACGGTAACAGGCACGGCCGGGCGCATGGTGGTGATGCAGGAGGGCGAGCGCGCGTACCTGTGGGAGACGGACGACGAGTCCGGCGAGTTCACAGACGCGCCCGTGGAGCTCGACGTGCCCCGGCCCGATGACCCATGGCACAGGGGCCCCGCAGTAATCCGCGACCTTGCGGACAAGGTGAGAAACGGCGGCAGGACCGCGTGCGACGTGGAGGAGACCCGCCGGGCCACCGAGATAGGCTTCGCGATCCACGCCTCGGCGGCGCTAGGAGGGGCTGAAGTCCCGTTCCCTGTTCAGAATCGCACCATCAGGGTAGATTCGCGCCCGTGGGGCAACGATGACTAGGGACACCGGGGGTCTGAGGGCGCTATAATCGGCGTGACGAAACACTAGGGAAACCAGAAGAATCACCGCAGGAGGGCAAACGATGGCTGACAAAGACCTGGAGATGATGGCGCACCTTCTTCGACGGGCGGGATTCGGAGCGACGCGGGCCGAGCTCGAACAGTACATGTCAATAGGCTACGAGGCGACGGTCGAGGAGCTGCTGGAGCCGACCGACCGCCGCACCATGCCCCAGGACCTGATCAACCGGTACCACGTCGACTTGCACGAGTCGCGGTACGGCCCCAGCGCGGCGGCCAACTGGATCTACCGCATGATCTCGACGACCGCGCCGCTCGAGGAGAAGATCGCCCTCTTTTGGCACGGCATATTCGCCACCGGCTACACGAAGACCAACCAGGCCCGCGCGCTGCTGAACCAGATCGACATGTTCCGCAGGCTGGGGTCGGGCAAGTTCGATACGCTGTTGCTGGAGATGTCCAAGGACCCTTCCATGATCATATGGCTGGACAACCAGGACAACCACAACGGCGCCATCAACGAGAACTTCGGCCGGGAGCTCCTCGAGCTATTCTCGATGGGCGTCGGCAACTACACTGAGGCCGACATCAAGGAGGCGTCCCGGGCCTTCACCGGCTGGACCCTCGGCAACGCCGAGTACATGGCCGTCCGCGCCTCGAAGGACTCCATATGGCCCTACGGCCGGATCGCCTGGCACTTTGGTTATCGGGAAGATGATCACGACGAGGGCACCAAGTCCTTCCTCTCCGAGGAGGGCAATCTCAACGGCGAGGACATCGTCGACGCCATATGCCGCAACCCCGCGACCGCAGACTTCGTGGCGCGGCACCTGTATGACTTCTTCGTGGCCGACGAGCCGCCGGTGCCCCAGTGGCCCTACACTCCCCCGCGCGATCCGGCAGCCATCAAGGTGCTGACCGACGCCTACTTCGATAGCGGCCACGATATCAAGGCCATGCTGCGGGCCATGTTCAACTCGGACTTCTTCAAGGCCGAGGACGTGCGGTACGCCCGGGTCAAGGGCCCGGCCGAGCTGGTCATCGGCGCTGTAAGGATGAGCGGGGACTTCCAGGAGCCCAACCGGGACATCGTTCAGGTAGGCCAGCTCTCAGAGTTCATGGGCCAGAGCCTGCTCGCGCCCCCGACCGTCGAGGGCTGGCACGAGGGTGTCGAGTGGATCAACAGCGGCACCCTTGTGGAGCGCGTCAACTTCGTCTCCAACCAGCTTGGGGACGTGACCAAGCCCGGCATCAGGGACGTGATTTCGAGGCTTGCGGCCATGGACGGCGGCCACTTCGAGCCCGAGGAGTTGGTGGACAGCTGCCTCGATCTCATCGGCCCGCTGGACGTTTCGAACGAGACTCGCGAGGCCCTCGTGGCCCATGTTTCACGCGACGGCGACCTGTCGCTTCGCGATGAAAGCGACGAGTCCGAGGCCCGCGTGGGCGGCCTCCTGAGCGTCATCGCCGCCACCCGGGAGTTCCAGCTCAACTAGCGGCAGGATTCTCCAGGGGCTGTCCTAAGGAAGATTGTGAATACCGAACGGGATAGGCGGCCATTCGCCGAGCGTGCCCAACGCCTTCTGTACGAGGGAGGCTTTACTGAGGCGTTCCATGACCTCGTGTCCAATGGACTTACGTTCACTGAGATCAAGGCAATCTATGGCGAAGAGACGGCCATCAATGTCGGTATCGCAAGAGACCCGGACGCCCCCGAGTGGACGGAAGAGGACTGGGCCAATGCCCGTCCAGCCAGCGAGGTTGCGCCGCATCTCGTGGGAGGCCCAACAGGAAGGCGCAGAGGCGAGCCGGTAGTAAGCAAGCACGCAACAGACCAATCGGGAGGCTATAGATGACGACCGACACTGCCGCCTTGGAACTGAGCTATGTCAAGACCATCGGAATGACGAGCAACTCGCCGACTGGCAGAGGGTTCGCCAACCCGATCGATCTCGCGTTCACGCAAGATGGGCGCATACTCGTGGCGAACCGGGGCGAGTACGTCTTTTCCCGCGTCACCATATGCGACCTGGAGGACGAGTACTTCGGCGAGATCGGCTCAGACGGCGAGGGCGACGGCCAGTTCAGGATGCCCAGCGCAATTGCCACCGACAGCAAGGGCAATGTCTACACGGCCGACGAGTTCCTCCACAGGATCACCGTGTTCGACTCTTCGGGAGCCTTCACGGCGAAGTGGGGCGAGCACGGGTCCGAGCCCGGCCAGGTCGACGGTCCGTCAGGGCTGGCTATCGACTCCGACGACAACGTCTACGTCGTCGACCAGCGCAACGACCGCATCCAGAAGTTCACGTCAGGCGGCTCCTTGATCGCGGCATGGGGCGAGTCCGGCAGCAGCCCGGGCCAGTTCAACCGGCCCTGGGGCATATGCCTCGACTCATGCGGCAACATCTACGTGGCCGACTGGCGCAACGACCGCATCCAGAAGCTGTCGCCCGGCGGCGAGCCGGTAATGCAGTTCGGAGACCCGGGCGAGGAGCCCGGGCAGCTGCAGCGGCCGTCCGCCGTGGCAGTCACGGACGACGGCTATATCGCGGTCGCAGACTGGGGCAACGAGCGCGTACAGGTCTTCGACGCGGACGGCGGATTCGTGAAGCTGCTACAGGGCGAGGCTACCCTCTCGAAGTGGGCGGAGGACTTCCTGGCCGCCAACCCCGACGAGGCTAGCACGCGGGCCATGTCGGACCTAACGCCGGACCTGCCCGACCACCTCCAGTCCCACTACCACGTCGCATCGCAGACCGAGCCCTACTTCTGGGGACCGACCTCGGTGAACTTCGACGCCGAGGGCCGCCTCTACGTCACGGAGTCGGCGCGCCACCGCCTGCAAGTGTACGAGAGAGTCTAAACCAGGCTGCGAAGTCAGCCTGCCAACCACTTTCAGAGGCGCCTCACATCGGGCAGGGCAGCCATCTTGCGGTCAAGCGTCAGCGTCTCCATACCCGCTCTCGAGTAGTCGTCCGCAATGAGCCGGTCGAAGAGCCCCGGGCCTCGGGTTTCTTGCAGGGCCGCGATTACCTGAAGCCCGCCCAACGGGGCGACCAGTCCGCTTTGCAGCGCTCCCGCCAACGCCGCCCTAGCGTCCTCCCCGGCTACGCCGTAGTGGTGCTGGACAGCGACGTAAGCCTCCCCGATGACCTGGTTTGATGCGAAGACCTCCGCCCCACTTTCCTCCAGCTTCCTCAACTCCTCCCGGCAGTAGGCAAACGCATCTGGGGGTTGCGCGGTTATGAGCCGGACCAGCACCGACGTATCAATCCCGTAGCGACGGGTCATAGGGCTGACTGCGGAACTTCTCAATATCGAACGGCTCATGGTCCGGGTCGATCTTGTCTCGCAACATTCCGAGTTTGGACAGGTCTATCCGACGCGGATGCAGTGTGAATCCATCAGGCCCTTCCCTGAGCTCCAATTGGTCGCCGGGCTGCACGCCTAGGGCTTCCAGCACCCGTGCCGGAAACGTGACCTGCCTCTTGGACGTGATCTTGACAATCATAGCTGTTATCTCCTTACTCCAACGGTATTGCAGTAAGGCGCACACGTCAAGTATAGGAACCTAGCTACCAGCTTGAGACGAACCTACTTCGGTTCGGCACCGGCGGATGCACTACTGTGCCGCCGTTGAGGTGGGACTCGTAGATTCCGAAGCCGATCTCGGTGCCGATCATAGTTGCCCGGAGGTTGCTGACGCCCGGCTCACCCGTCCTGATGGACTGGGCCAGTTCGCGAATCTTGCGGACGGTGCCGCTCCAGTGCTCGACCTCGGGCACTTCGATCCGCTCATAGAACCTGCTGCCCTCGATTGCCTTCCGTACAACGAGCGACGAGCCGTCGTTTATGGTCCGGATGACGCCGTTCTCGCAGACCAGCTCGAACTCGAGGCCGACGCCGGCGCCCGCTATGTAGATGGTCTTGCCGTCGGCGAACTCGATCAGGGCCGACTTGATCGGCGTGTCCTTCACGAAGTGCATGCCGGACGTGTCCCCTTCCGCCGGGTGGAGCTCCGCCAAGGTGCCCCTGATGGCCACGGGGTCCGGGTCGCCGATCAGGTACATGAGCGTATCGAGATAGTGCCCCCCTACACTATTGCCGCCGAAGCCGACGACTGACTCGACCTCGCCCAGATCTCCGCTGTCGGCGATCTCGCGGGCCTGCCTGTAGATGGCCCAGTTCCGGCGCATCGGCCCGAACTCCAGGAAGACGCCGTTGCGCTCGAACGCGTCCTTGATGGCGTCGGCCTCCTCCAGGGTGCAGCAGAGCGGCTTCTCCGCATACATCCCCTTCACCCCATGCTCCGCGCCGTAGATCATCGGCTCGGCGTGCTGCTCGGGGCGAGTGCCGATGCTGAGAATGTCGAGCTGCTCCGTGTCGATCATCTCCTTGAAGTCCGTGTAGCCGCGGGGGACGTCCCATCTCTCCTGGAACTCCTTCAGCTTCTCGGGCATGATGTCGCATGCCGCGACCAGCTCCACCTCATCGACCGTGACGTAGGCGGCCGCATGGCTGTGCGGGAGCCTGATGCCGCCCAGGCTTCGCCCCCGCACCTCGTCCTCTATGGTGCTGGTCATCCGTCCGCATCCGATCACGCCTACCTTCAGCTTGTCCATGGTTTCTCCCTTCGTGCAGCCGGATCAGGCCGTTACGCCTACCGCGTCCAGGCGGCGCTTGGCCTCTTCATATGTGTCCTGGGCCAGATTCCCCTTGCGCGCCGCGACGGTGTTGTCCGCAAGGTGGTCGGGGTTCTTGGTCCCCACTATGGTGGTATGGAGACCGGGGTGCGTGAGGGTGAAGCGCAGCATGAAGCCCGTGCGGCTCTCCCCCTCGTCCCGGAGCTCGTCGAGCCCTGCTTCGTCGAACTTCGCCCAGGCATCGGGCCTGGAGACGCCTGACTGGCCCGGCTCTCCCTTGGCAACGCCACCGCGAATTATGGTGCCGACGCCGGCCTCCGCTGCCTTGGTGATCCAGCTCTCGTGCTCGCGGTTGAGCGCCGAGTATGGGATCTGGAAGACGTCGAACACTCCCATGTCGATGTGGTCGGCGAGGTTTGGCATGACCGACGAGGAGCCGAGGAGGCGGATCTTACCCGCCTCCTTCAGGTCAACGAGGGTCTGGATGGCGCCTTCCTCCTCGATCACACTCTTCGCAGGCGAGGAATGGAACTGGACCGCGTCCAGGTACTCGATCCTCATCCGCTTGAGGCTCTGGTCGACGCCCGCCGTGATGTTGTCCCGGGTGAATACGTGGTCGCCTGGCGGCAGGCTGCCTACCGGGCAACCGCACTTGGACGCGAGGAAGAACTCGTCGCGCCGGTGGGAGATGTACCTCCCGATGAACTCCTCGCTCCGCCCGTAGTCGATGGACGTGTCGATGAAATTGATCCCGGCGTCGAGCACGGCGTTCAGCACCCTGCCCGCCTCGTCGTCATCGATGGGCCTGCCACGATCTCCGGCCCTCACCTCCATCGCGCCGTACCCGAGCTTCGTGACTGCGAGCCCGCTGCTTCCGAGTGTTGCCTTCTCCAGTCCCGTGTCCATCCGTACCTCCTGGGCTTGTTCTCTGTCTTCCGGCTATGGGAGCTCCGACGCAAGGGCGCTGACCACCGACTCGTAATCGCCGGGCAGTTCCACGGGCTTGTTCCCGAGCTGTGCGGTCACGTCCGCCAGTTTGTCGTTGTGGTAGTCGACCTTGAAGTCGACGAACTTGAGCCCGTTTGCCGTCGAGATGACGATCACCCGGTCGCCGCGTCCGATCTCCTTCCGGTCGACCAGCTTGGACATCGCCGCCAGCGCGACCCCGGTCTGTGGGCAGCTGAAGAGTCCGGTGCGGTCGGCCTGGGCGGCGGCGTGGGCCAGCTCGCCCTCTGTCGCCTGCTCCACTATGCCGTCGAACTCCTTCAGAATCGGGATGGCGCGCCCGATGCTGACGGGGTTGCCGATCTGTATGGCGCTCGCCGCGGTCGACGACGCAGGGACGGGCTCGTACTCTGTGAAACCCGTGAGGTAGCTGCGGTAGAGGGGGTTCGCGGAGGCCGACTGGGCGCAGACCAGGCGTGGAAGCTGCTGGATGATGCCAAGGTCGCGCATCATCAGGAACCCGAGCCCGATGGCGGTGATGTTGCCGAGATTGCCGCCGGGCACGATCACCCAGTCTGGCACCTCCCAGTCGTCCTGCTGGGTGATCTCGATGCTGACGGTCTTCTGCCCCTCGATTCGCAGCGGGTTGACCGAGTTCGCCAGGTAGAATCTGGGGTCCTCGCTCAGCCGCTTGACGATAGCCATGCACCCGTCGAAGTCCGTGTCTAGCGCGAGGGTTATTGCGCCGTTCGCCAGCGGCTGGATTAGCTGGGCGACCGACACCCTGTCCCTGGGCAGCAGTACCGCCGATGGTATCCCGGCCGCGGCGCAGTAGGCGGACACCGACGCGGACGTGTCGCCCGTGGATGCGCATATGACCGCGGCGACGTCCCTCCCACGGCTCATAGTCTCCTTCACGGCCGAGACGAGAACCGTTATGCCCAAGTCCTTGAAGGAGCCTGAGTGGCTGTTGCCGCTCTGCTTGATCCACAAGTCGTCGAGCCCGACGATCTCACCGAGGCGCTCGGCGCGGAACAGGTTCGTGCCACCCTCGTACATCGAGACTATGTTCTCGCTCGAGATGTGGGGGTAGATCCACTCCTTCTTGCCCCAGACGCCGCTGCCGTAGGGAAACTCGGTCGTCATATAGCGCTGGTCGAAGAGGGACATCCACGCCGCGGCGCTGCGGTTCCTGAGCGCCTCGACGCTGTGCGCGACCTCCAGGAGGCCCCCGCAGCGCGGGCATTCGTAGAGCACGTCCGTCAGGTCATACTCCTCGTCGCATCCCTCGCTGCACTGGAACCAGGCGCGGTACTTCATCGCGTCCCCTCCTCGCCCCGATTGTACGGCCTGCCTGCAGCAGAATCCAACTCAGGCATCCCCCCGTCGTTCCTGCGAAGGCAGAGGCTGCCCCGTACTCGATACGGGGAACCCATCCCCGGCCCTTGACGTGCAGGCGCGGGTGGGACCGAGACGCCCGCTAGTGGCTGAGTCCCAGGCGGTGCATGCGTTCGTGGATGGCCTGCCGGGCCTCGATGAACGGGCGCTCCAGGTAGGCCATGTGGTCGTCCTCCCCGTGGTGGTGGGTGACATTGCCGCTCATGTACTGGGCCGAGGTCTCCCGGATGTAGGAGAGGTCGCCCTCGATCAGCGTCAGCATGTACTGGAAGGTGGCGGGGTCGTACATGTCCCACTCCCCGCCGGCAGCGACGTACACAGGCGACGTGTGGGCAAAGACTCCCCGCTGCCATACGTCATGGTGCAGCATCTCGTCGTAACCGGGCCCGCCGCACCGCGCCGCTATCCAGGTGTGGCCGTCGACCCTGAGCTTCTCCCTGATCTCAAGCCGCCTGGTGCCTCCGGACGACTCGGAGGACGCCACCACCCTGCCGTCAACCACTACCTGTAGGGTATTGATTGGCAGGATGCTCTCGGCCCACGCCTCGACCTCCACGGTTCCGGCGCCAGAAAGCTCGAGCGTGTCCCCGATCTCCCGCCCGTCGACCGACAGGTGGATGATCGGCCCGCCGCTGAGGAACGTCCTGCCGGCGGCGACGGCCTTGCACCAGTTGTCGTAAGTGAATTCGACGTCGCCTAGCTGCGCGTACGTCCGGTACAGGCCTACGGGCACGTCGCTCGACATCTTGTCCGTGCCGCCGACCAGCGGCAGCCGGTACCCGCCGCTCAGGTACCTGTAGTACTCGCTGTGGTTGAACGGGTTCTGCCTGATCATCTCCACCCCGTCCAGCCGACCCGTCGCGACCAGAGCGGCAGGCTCGCCGTTCGGATTCGGGAAGTGCGGGTTGATGACGTAGCCGCCCTGGGCGTGGGCCCTGTCGGCCCAGTCGCTGAGCGTCGTCTCCATGGTGCCGCCGATCTCCGCCTCTCCCAGGCCGTCGCTGCACCACGGCATCACCGGCTCCTTCAGCCCCCACAGGATCATGTGGCCCATGAAGTGCTGGCGGTTCTCCTGGGACGTGTAGACGATGCTGTCCCCTGCCCGCGAGACGCTCGGCTCGCCCGTGAAGTCCTCCGTGTTCGTGAAGAGGCTGCCCCACTGCGACTGGAGCAGGTTCACGACGTTCAGGTCCTCGCCCTGCGCCTCGGCGTGGGCGCCCTGCGTCCCCAGAAAATGCACGTGGGAGTCGCCGCTGTACCAGCCCTGCCCGTTCATGTTGGTCCAGCGCTTCAGTCGCAGGGTGAGCTCGCGCTGGCCCGGCTCGATGTGGACCTTCGCGCGGAGCGGCTCGTACTCGAAGCCGCGCGCCACGTCGACCAGCACCTCGCCCCGGGGGAGCCAGCCGCGGCACTTGCCGTCGATGTAGGCATAGGTGATCTGCCCCAGCCGGGTGTCCCCGCCGACGTCGATGTGCCAGGTGCCCAGGTTCGAGTTGACCTGGTTGTGGTGGCCGTGCGGCTGGTACGGCACGCCCTCGGGCGACCTGAAGTGGACGCGGCACGGCACGGGCCGGCCGGTGTCGTCGTCGACCACCGTGACCTCGACCCAGTTCCTCCCGGGGTCGACCAGTTCCACCTTCATGCGGGGCGTGTCGGCGCTCCCCTTCTCCTCCACGTCGCCCCATCTGACCGATCCGACCTCCTCGTCGCCCATCTCGACCGTGACGGTCGCGGACGGGACCGCGGATACCTCGGCGTAGGCCGGGCTCGACTTCTCGTTCTGCTCCTCGCCATGGCCCGTGTACGGGTCTGCCAGGAAGCCGTCGGCGTCGTTCTCGGGCAGCGAATGGACGTAGGTCGTGTCGCCTCTGTCGACCTTCACATCGAGGTCGAAGGGCTTAGCTGCCTCGTCAGGGTCCGTCAACGTGATGCGGACTGGCCTGCGCCCCTGGCGCGCGAAGGGGAACTCGTCCACGTGGCTTGCGGTAACCGCGCCGATGGCGAGCTTCGGCCCCTTGGTCACGGCCTCGAACGCCTCGATCTCCCTCTCTGGCGATGGGTTCCTGAAAGCCCACAGGTTCCACCAGGCTGGTGAGACGGATGACGCCTCGGTCTGGCGCCGTCCGGTAGCCTCCCATTCACCCTCGTACCTGGGAATCAGTGCCGCCTTCTGGTCGGGGAAGGCCCTGAACGGCGAGCCCGGCACTCCGGGGATGTCCTTGGGGCCCGGCAGCGCGACTATCTCGAACCTCTCGCGAATGGTCACCCGCTCCTCGCCGCCGTCCGCGTACCTCAGCACGTAGTCGGCCACCTCGACTCCCAGCGGCCCACCGGAGGGGACGTCGGTCTCGAGGAGGCGGTGTGCAACCACCAGGTACGTCGCAGTGCCTCCGACGGGGGCAACGAACGAGTCCGTTCCATCCCCCAGAACCACGATGCGGTCATCATCCCGGCTCCCCCCATCCTCGCCAACGAGGAACGGCAGCCCGCGAAACGATACGCGGCCTATGGCCGGCTCCTCATCGGGCACCGGTGTGAGAGCGGAGTAGGAGCCGGGCCTGCCTAGGATTCCAACATTCGCGTTGCACCACTGGGAGATGTCGAGGGGTTGGTAGTCGTTCATGGGGATTCCTCCTGCGCGGAATGTACGTGCCGGGAACGTGGCGAGTCAACCGGCGGGGCGTTGCCCTCCCGTGACCGGTTAGACACCCCTGCGGCTTGGTGGTAGGATTTCCGGCGGCCTTGTGCAGGTTCGTTCAAGGATGGAGGAGCGCGAATTGCTGGACCTGGGAATCGTCACATACAACCTGGCGAAGAGCTGGGACCTGGACACCATAGCCGAGCGGTGCGCCGCCCACGGCATCGAGGCCGTCGAGCTGCGTACGACCCATGCCCACGGCGTCGAGGTGACCATCTCCTCCGAGGAGCGGGCCAGGGTCAGGCAGTTCTTCGCGGATTCACCCGTCCGGCAGTTGAGTCTCGGGAGCACTTGCGAGTACCACTCCACCGATGCCGCCGAGGTCGAGGCCAATGTCGCGGAGACCAAGCAGTACATCGAGCTGGCGGAGGATATCGGGGCAATCGGCGTGAAGGTCAGGCCGAACGGCTTCCACGAGGACCGCGGCGTCTCCAAGGATGCCACCTTGGAGCAGATCGGGCGCGCCCTGCGGCGTTGCGGGGAGGCGGCCGAGGGCACGGGCGTGGCCGTCTGGCTCGAGGTGCACGGGGTCGGCACCAATCACCCTCCGCACATCGCGCGGATCATGGAGGTGGCTGACCACCCCAAGGTCGGCGTCTGCTGGAACTCGAACCCGGCCGACGTGGTGGACGGCTCCGTTCGCCAGCACTTCGAGCTGCTTCGGCCGTGGCTAATGTCGGTGCACATCAACAACCTCTGGAACGAAGCCTACCCGTACCGCGAGTTCTTCACGCTCTTGCGTGAATCGGGCTACTCGGGCTACTGCCTTGCCGAGATAGCGGATGAGAGCGCGGAGCCGGACACGTTCCTCCGGTACTACAAGGCCCTGTTCCGGGAGCTAGCGAGGTGATGCAATGAAGATTGGCTGCTGCGCGTACTCCTACCGGCAATACCTGCTGGCGGGCGAGATGAGCCTGGAGGAATTCGTCGACACTGCCGCGGACCTCGGGGTCGAGGGCGTCGAGTTGACGGCCTACTACTTCCCCACCACCGACCGGGCGTACCTGAACTCGCTGAAGCGCCACTGCCTCGTCAGGGGCGTCGACGTGTCGGGCGCGGCGGTCGGCAGCAAGCTGACGCTCGCCGACCCCGGCGAACGCGCCGCCGAGGTCGAGATGGTGAAGGAGTGGCTGGGCCACGCGGTCACCCTCGGTGCGCCGGAGCTAAGGGTCTTTGCCGGCGTGACGCCGGATGGCCACACCGACGAGGAGGCCTTCGAGTGGGCGGTCGCAGCCCTGAGAGAATGCGTTCCCGTCGCGGCTGAGAACGGGGTGGTAATGGCGCTGGAGAATCACGGCGGCATAACCACCACCTCGGCACAGGTGCTGCACCTTATCGAGGCCGTCGACTCGGAGTGGCT
The DNA here is from genome assembly GCA_965204975.1 of Dehalococcoidia bacterium. GTDB lineage: Bacteria > Chloroflexota > Dehalococcoidia > Lucifugimonadales > CAJWER01. The sequence goes on along the minus strand of OZ242024.1, from coordinate 641,955 downwards.
CCGGGTGAACCTCGACACGGGCAACTACGGGCTCGACCCTGACGTTGACCCATACGAGGGGATGCGCCGCGTCGCGAATCTCTCCGTAACGGCCCATCACAAGGTCTCCATGAGGACTCCGCAGGGCCAAGTCCCGGTCGACATAGAAAAGGTCGTCTCGGTGCTGTCGGAGGCCGGGTATCGCGGGTACCTCAACCTGGAGTTCGAGGAGGACGAAGACCCCAAGATCGGCGTCCCCAGGGTCATAGCCGAGATGAAGCAGGCCTTGGGTAAGGGATAGGAGGCACAGTTGGACCAGGTAGGAATCGGGGTAGTTGGTTCTGCCGGCGTTATTGGCCGCAGGCATTCGGCCGAGGTCGCGGCGCTTGCGAACACCCGGCTCGTGGCGGTCCACGACCTGAATGCAGCAGCCGCAGCCGAGCAGGCTGCGGAGTTGGGCGTCCGGTTCCACGCGGAGCTCGACGACCTGCTGGGCGACCCGGACATCGAGGCCATCACCATCGGGACGCCGCACCCGTTCCATCTCCCTGTGGCGCTGGCGGCGTTCGACGCGGGCAAGCACGTGCTCACCGAAAAGCCGATCACTGCGACGCCGTCCGAAGCCGACCGGATGGTGGCCGCCGCTGCCGAGGCCGGGGTGAAGCTCGGCGTCGTCTACCAGAACCGCTTTCGTCCCGAGCTGATACGCATCAAGGAGATGATCGACGGCGGCGAGTTCGGCGAGCTCTACCGGACCGTGCTCGACGCGGCCAGCTACCGCTCCCAGGCCTACTACGACTCGGGTGGCTGGCGCGGCACCTGGGACGGCGAGGGCGGCGGCGTCCTGCTGAACCAGGGCATCCACTTCATCGACTACTTCCAGTGGCTCGGCGGGATGCCCACGTCCCTGACCGCTCGTGTCTCTGCGCTGATGCACGACATCGAGGTCGAGGACTCCGCCAGCGCCCTGCTGGAGTACGAAAACGGCGCCCACGGGTTCCTCCACTGCAGCACCGTGCAGGCCCCGTCGCAGACCAGGCTGGAGCTGTGGGGCGAGAAGTGCGGCGTGGTCGTCACAGACGACGAGGTGACGCTCTACAGGCCTGAGGTCGGCCTCCGCGAGTTCTCGGAGCGGGAGAAGGACGTACCCTTTGCCAAGCCCGAGATCGAGGTATCGCCGCTGGAGCCGGGCGTGTCCTCAGCGGAGCACATGAACACCATCGACGACTTCGCCCAGGCCATAATCGACGACCGCGAGCCCGCCGCGCCCGGCGAGGAGGGCGTGAAGGGCCTGGAGCTCGCCGCCGCGATCATCTACTCAGGATGCACCGGCGAAAGGGCGACCTTCCCGCTTGACCGCCAGAAGTACGACAACCTCCTGGCCGAGCTAAGGGCGGGCCGCCGCCTGCCGTAGGTAATCCTCGACCGAGAGTCCGTAGACGCAGGCGCCTTTATTTCCGACACACGCCTGACAAGGGTTTGGCGAATGATCCCGAAAATCAGGGTAGAGCTTTGCTTGATGAGTTCGCAGGAAGACGCCGAGTCCCTGCCGCAGGGCGATACCGTATCATCTATGCTGTCCGTCGCCTGCGCCGGGTCGTGCTAATACTGGCGGTGGGCATCCGGCGCGAAGGGTCAAGGGATGATGTCTACAGAGTTCTGGCAAGACTCATTAGCAGAGGAGAAGCGTAGCTATGACCACCAGCACTACTGAGCCGACTGAAATGAGCGTAACTGCCGTCCGCCGCCGCTTTCTCGCGCTCGTGGACGAGCTGGCCGACGGAGAAGGCGTGGTGCGCGTTACCAAGCATGGCCGACCCGCCATCGCCATGGTGCCATGGAGAGCATACGAGCAGGCCCAAGAGGTCCTGGCCACTGTCGAGATTCTGAGCGACCCGGAACTCGTCGAGCAGATACGGCAGGGCGAGCGCGAGATCGAAGCGGGAGAAGGCATCGCGTTCGAGGATCTGGAAGCGCAGATCGTCCAAGACCTCGAACAGCAAGACCCTTAGCTTAGAGAAGCTACCGTAAAGAACTACAACGCCACTATGCACACTGAGAACGGCATAGTTGGCCGCCCTACGCCTCCGCTACTCCCGCGTCGGCAATCAGCGCACGTAGCGCCCCAGCTGCCCTCTTCATGCCTTCAGCGCCGCTAAAACCGCCGCGTTTGCCCGCAACCTTCAGGTGAGGCTCGAGGGCCAGGAATCCCCTGTACCCGGCGTCCCTGAGATTGGCGAGGAGTTCGGGGATCTGCCCGTCCCCATCACCCGCGACGGTGATCGTCTGGTCCGACACCAGGGCGTCCTTCACCTGCACGTAGTCCGTGTACTTCGCAAGGAGCGGCCACCCGCGATCAACGGCGCGCTCCACGCCCGAGTGGGGGAAATTGCCCGTGTCCCAGACGAACCGCAGGCCCGGGCTCCCCACGCCCTCTACGATAGCCCTGCACCGCTCAGGAGTATCGCCGACCAGTCCGCCTTCGTTCTCCAGCAGCAAGACCGCGTTCCGCTGCTCTGCCGCTTTCGCCATTTCGCCGAGCCTGGATATCGACTCGTCGACGCAGGCGTCCTGCTGCCCATCCGCCTCGGGGTAGAAGGAGAAGATGCGGACCTTGTCGGTTCCCAGCATCTGCGCGACGTCCAGGATGCGCTCCAGGTCGCGGACCACCTCGTCTATGGGCTGGCCTATGGACGACTTGCCGACGGGGCTTCCGATGCAGCTCACGCGAATCGAGTGTGCCTCGCAGCGGGCCTTCAGGCGGCTCACCTCGTCGTCCGACAGCTCCAGTACGTTCGTACCCCAGGCCCTTCGCAGCTCCAGGTAGTCGATGTCGAGCTCGTTCAGGACTCGCAGCTGCTCGTCGACGTCGTCCGCGATCTCGTCGCCGAAGGCGCTCAGCGTGAACTGGGTGGTCATAGCCCCTCCCCTATAAAGGCCGACACGCGCTCGCCGATGACCAGCGACGTGACGTTGGTGTTGGCGCGGATGCAGTCAGGCATGATCGACGCGTCCGCGATCTTCAGGTTCTCCATGCCACGCACGTTGCCGAACTGGTCCACCACGGCCATCGGATCGGAGTCAGGCCCCATCTTGCAGGTACCCGACACGTGGTGGCTGGTCATTACGCCGCGCTTGAGCCACTCGTCCAGTGCATCGTCCGACTCCAGGTCGGCGTCGGTAGGCTCCACGCGCTCCTTCACGAGGGAAGCCCAGCCCTCGTGGTCCGCAAGCTCCAGGCAAATGCGGACACCCTCACGCATCCGCGACCTGTCGAACTCCTCCTGCAGGTAGTTGTAGTCCAGGAAGGGCTGGATGTGCGGGTCGCTGTCGCGGAGCCTCAGGCTCCCCGCCCCCACCGCAAGGTCGAGGCACACGACCATCAGGATGCCGCGCTCGTATTCGGAGATGGCGCCGAATGGCCTTCGGCCGACGAGGCCCCGTGACCCAGGGTGTATGAGCATGTCATTGGGCAGGTGCGAGCCCTCGGCGGTGTAGCGAAGGGTCATCTGGATGCCGGGTATGCCTTCCGGCTGATCGAAGTCATCGGCCTTCCGCCACGTCACCCACACCTGTGGATGGTCGCGGAGGTTCTCTCCTACGCCCGGCAGATCGTGCACGAGAGGCACGCTCATCGACTCCAGGTGCTCCGCGGATCCTACGCCCGAGAGCAGCATGAGATGAGGCGAGCCGATTGCGCCCCCGGCCAGGATGATGTCCCGGCCCTCGATGTCCTTGACCTTCCCGCCGGTTTCGGCAGTCACGCCCACGGCTCTCTTCCCGTCGAACAACACCTTGTGGACAAGGGTCTTCGGCAAAATGCTCAGGTTGGACCTGCCCCGGATCCCCCTCAAATAGCCTATAGCCGTGCTCCAGCGTATGCGGCCGGGATTGTTGAGCGGCGTGGGGCCGACTCCTGTCGTGTCGGGGGCATTGTGGTCAGGGCAGTCGGGGAAGCCGCGGTCGAGGGCCGCCTCGTAGAAGGCGCGCTGGTCTTCGTTCCACTGGTCGGGCTGGAAGCGCCTCACTATGATCGGCCCCTCGGAACCGTGGAAGTCTCCCGCAAAGTCGGTGTCCGTCTCCACCATGCGAAAGTAGGGCATGAGCTCCTCGAAGCTCCACCTGTCGTTGCCCCACGACGCCCACGTGTCATAGTCCTCGGGCACACCCCTGAGGAATATCTGGGCGTTCACGGCGCTGGAGCCGCCGACTACCTTGCCCCTGGGCACGATGCCGGGTGGAGCCTCGTCCGTGTACCGCGCTACGAAGCTCCAGCGGTGATCGCTGACGGGGGTCCTCCACGCTGGCTCCTCGTTGCCGTAGCCGTATTTCACCTCGTCGGGGATCTTGTCGAAGTCGGGGTAGTCAGGGCCCGCCTCGATGAGAAGCACCGAATGGTCCGGGTCTGCCGAAAGGCGCGTGGCAAGGATGGCCCCGGCCGAGCCGGCTCCGACTATGATGGTGTCGTATGTGTCCGGGATGGTCGAGCTCCCATGGATGGCGTTGCGTGGCAACGATTATACGCCGAATCGAGCCGGTACTGCATACCGGAACGAGCACTAGTCGAACCACGTCTCGCCGGGCATCAGGTACCGGCGCGCTTCGTCCTCGTCCAGCTCGACTCCCAGCCCCGGTCCATCGGGCACGTCGATGAAGCCGTCCGAGATCAAGGGCCGGTAGTCTCCGAGTATCCTGTCCCAGCCGGGCATGGCGTGGAACTCGAGCGCCAGCAGGTTCGGGATGGCAGCGCATGCGTGGAGCGCCCCCGCGATGCCGATGGGGCTGGACGCATTGTGTGGGCAGACAAGCATCTGCTGCATATCGGCCATCTCGGCGACCTTTTTCCCCTCGTACAGGCCGCCGCATATCTGGAAGTCGGGCGCCGCAACGCGCATCGCGTTCCGGCGGTAATACTCCAGGAACTCCTGCCGCAAGTGCAGTCCCTCGCCCGTCAGCGTCGGGACGTGCGTCGAGGCCGTGAGGGCCGCCCATGCGTCGACGTCCGTAGGCGGCAACAGGTCCTCGGCCCAAGCGAGGTCGTACGGCTCCATCGCCTTCACGAACCTCATCGCGTTGGCCAGGGTGCCGCAGCGGCCCTCAACCGACACTTCGACGTCGTCCCCCACCCTCTCCCGTATCTCGTCCATCAGCCCGGCGATGCGCCCCAGACCCTTCCGAGTCAGGTGCTTGTCCATGACTGCGCCCGGGATGTGCTTGACGGCATTGGGGGTGACGTCGAACTTCAGGATCGAGATGCCCATCTCGGCGTAGACGCCCTCCAGCTCAAGGTACGACTCGAGCCCGCCGACGCAGCAGTAGAGCCGGACCCTGTCCCGGTGCTTGCCGCCGAGCAGCTTGTACACGGGCACGCCGGCGGCCTTGCCGGCCAGGTCCCACAGCGCCGTCTCGATCCCGCTCACCGCGTGCACGGCGTTGCCGCTGTTGACGTGGGAGCCCGCAAAGACGGCATATGCCGTGGGCACCATGCTGCGGTGCAGGGCCTCGACGTTGGTCGGGTCCCGTCCGATCAGCAGGTCCCTGAGCTCCATGACTGCCGCGTTGGTCTGTGGGCTGGCCCACGTGTCGCCGTAGCCGACCAGTCCCTCGGCCGTCTCCACCCGTATTAGCAGCCAGCGGCGCGTCCACTGCCCCCACGGGGCCTCGATGGCTGCCGTCTTTACGCCGGTGATCGTGAGTGTGTCTGAGTTCATGGGCCGGCGACCTGCTGTGCGCGGGTGATTTGCCCAGTGGCGATTCCTACTATATCGTTTGGCGTCGTGAGATGCACCGAAGATATGAACACCCATCCAGTCCTGCAGCACATAGCTAACAGATTCGAGCCAGATCACCTGGACAGGGTGAAGCGTTACCTCGCGCAGCCCAGCATATCCGCCCTGGACATGGGCGTCCGCGACATGGCCGAGATGCTGGCGCACGACATCCGAGAGCTTGGGGGTACGTCGGAGGTCGTGGAGACGGCGGAGCTGCCGGTCGTATCCGGACGCATCGACGATGGGGCTGCCAGAACCCTCATCCTGCACGGACTCTACGACGTTACGCCCGCGGACGAGCCCGCGTGGGAGACCCCGCCATTCGAGCCGCAGGTCAGGGACGTCGACGGCGTGGGACGGGCCGTGGTGGGCCGCGGCGCCGAGGACATGAAGACCCCCATCGCCGCCGCGATGAATGTCCTCGCTTCCTACCGCGCCTCCAATACTCCACTGCCGGTCAACCTGGTGTTCGTGCTGGAGGCGTCGGAGCTCGGCAGCGGCGGCATACGCGAGTTCGTCCCTTCCCGGGTCGAGGACCTGCGGCTCGCCGACGCCGTGCACTGGCTCTGTCCCCTGGCCCACCCGGACGGCGCGCCCATCGTGCCGCTCGGCGTGAAGGGCAACCTCATGGGGCGGCTGGTCTGCAAGGGAGGCGACTGGGGCGGCCCTGTCGGCAACGAGATGCACGCGCTCAACTCCAACTGGGTAGGGAACCCGGCGGTCAGACTAAGCCAGGCCGTCGCTTTCCTGGAGGACAGCTTGGAGGACGAGTACGCGCGAGGTGGCGGCTGGCAGCCTTCGGACATCCAACGTCGGCTTGCACATGAGCTGGCCGGCCGGCTCGATCCCGACCGAATCAAGGCCGACCTCGGTGTGACCCGTTTCCGGTACGATACCTTCGAAGAGGCGGTCGAAGCGCACCTGTTCCGCACGCAATTCACCGTCACCGGGCTCCGGTCCGGCTTCGTGGGGAGCGGCAAGTCCGTCAAGGTCAGCATCCCGTCGGACGCCGAGGCCGTCGTGAACATGCGGTTCCAGCCGGGACAGCAGCCCGATGATGGCATCGCGAACATCCGGCGTATGCTCGACGAGGGCGGCTACCCCGACATCGCGTTCCAGGTCGGAAACGCGTACGCTGGAGGCGGCACGGAGCCTGATCACCCGCTCGTGCGGTGCTTCCTCGACGCCCACCAGGACATGGGCGCGGAGCCGGAGGTGTGGCCCGTCCATCCGATAGCCATCCCCGTAGCTCTGTGGACGCGGGACGTCGGGCTTCCCTGGGTTGGAGGGGTGCCGTGCCACGCCGGGAACAAGCACGCGGCGAACGAATACGCGCAGGTGGAAGGCATACGCAGGTCCGAGGAGTTCCTGGTCAGATTCTGGGAGCGCCTCGGGGGCGCAGACATGGAGAGGAAATGAGATGAAGAAAAGAGTGCTGGTGACCGGCGCGACCGGCTACATTGCGAGCCTCATGCTCCCCACGTTGCATGAGCGGTATGACCTCGTGCTCACGGACGTGTCGAGCACCACGAGGCTGGACGGCGAGGAGATGCCGGGCGTCGTGACCGCGGATCTGATCGACCACGACCGCACCAGGTACGCCGGGCTCTTCGAAGGTGTCGACGCCGTCGTGCACCTGGGTTACCGGCGCAGGGACGACCGGCAGCCCAGCCCGGAGAACCCGCGCTCCCTCGAGTCCTACTTCGAAGAGGTACAGAACGTCCACATGGCCTACAACGTGATGAGGGCCGCTTTCGAGGCGGGCGTGCGCCGGTTCGTCTGCGCGAGCTCGAATCACGCCGCCGACTGGTACGAGCACAACTTGGTGCACGACCGCAAGATGGAGACAGTCGACCCGTACGACCTTCCCCTGGCCGACAACTTCTACGGCTGGGCCAAGGCCGCCTACGAGCACATGGGTTTCCTGTTCGCGTGCGGAAAATTCGGCAGGAAGATGGAGGTCGTGATGGTCAGGATCGGCTCTCCCGTGGAGGTCGATCTCGAGAGGTTCGGGGGAGACCCCCAGGCGCTCAAGAGGAGCTTGGGCGCTCACATCAGCCCGCGGGACATCACACAGCTATTCGTGCGGGGCATCGAGGCGCCCGACATCGAGAATGAGCACGGCATCCCGTGGCAGGTGGTGTACGGGATCAGCGGCAACACGCGGGCCTTCTGGTCGCTGGAGAGTGCGCGGACCGTGCTGGGCTACGAGCCCGAGGACGACTCTGAGGTCAAGTACGCCCCCGAAGCTCAGCGTCTGCTGGCGGCCCTGGGCGAGGGCGCGAAGGGCCGCGTCGGTGCGAACAAGACCTCTTGAGTCGTGTGTCTAGGGGCCGCCGCCCTGCCCTCGCTGGCGACCGCCGAATCCCTGACCAGGCCTGAATCCCTGGCCGGGTCCGAAGTCTACCCCCTCCGGGATTATGGTGATCGTACTGGCCTCGATCGTACCGCTGTCGTCGCGGGCGCCGGCGACGGTGATGCGAATGCCGGTCGCCAGATCCTCGACACTCACGTCCGAGATCTCCCTTAGCGTCGTGTCGTCGGTCAGCTTGACAGTGATCACCCCGGCCGGTGACTCGATCTTGAGCTCGGACCCATCCACCGAAGTGAGCGTCCCAAAGGCGCCGCCGCCGAATCCTGCCGCAGCCGCGAATCCACCGCCAAATCCAGCGCCGCCTCCGCCGGTGCCTCCAGCCCCACCGCCTGTTGCCCCTGCTGCAGCCTGGGAAGCACCGGCCGCAGCGGCGGTTCCACCACCCTGCGCCGTTCCGCCAACTGCCTGCCCTCCGCCCTGCCCAATCTGACCGCGGATCTGCTGTCTCAGCCGCTCGGCAGCCTGGTCGGTCTGGCCGGACTGCGCCTGCTGGCGAAACTGGGCGAATGCCGCCGCAGCGCCTTCGGGCAATGCGGACGTGTCTGCCGCCATCTCATCCTCAGCCTGGTTCTTTCCGACGACGGTCCCACCGAAGAAGGCGCCGCCCACCACTCCGACGAACACGAGGGTCAGCGCCACAAGCACCATGAACGCCTTCGTGTTGCCCTTATCGTTCGGCTTCTGCTCAACGGTATCGTTGCTCAACTGCCCCTCCTGTCCGCTACTACTCGTACCTCAATGCTTCGATGGGATGCAGGTTCGATGCCCTGACCGCTGGGTATATGCCGAAGAAGAGTCCTATTGCCACCGACACCACGATCGCCAATATGGTGATGTCGCCGGTGACCACCGTCTGGAAGGTCTGGCCGCCAAGCTCCCTTTCGTCCACGAACCTGGAGACGCCCACACCGCACACCGCACCCACCAGCCCGCCTCCGAAGCTCAGCAGGACCGCCTCCAGCACGAACTGGGACAGTATGTCCCGCTTCTTCGCCCCCATCGCCTTCCTGATGCCGATCTCCCGGATACGCTCGGTCACCGACACCAGCATGATGTTCATGATCCCGATGCCGCCCACCAGCAGCGATATGCCGGCAATCACACCCAGGAACACCACGAACGTCTCTTGGGTATCCGTCAGCGTATCGATGGTCGCCTGCTGGCTCGCTATCGTGAAGTCCGGCGTGTCCGTGACCCGGTGGCGGAGGCGAAGGATCGTGTCGATCTCGGTGATCGCACTGTCGATCAGGTCGACGCTGGCGGCCTGGACGTTGATCGACCCGATCGTCACTTCGCCCTGCACGGTCCTCTGGGACTCGAGCCTGTAGTACGCGGTCGTTATCGGTATGAGCGCATGCGAGTCCAAGTTCCCAAATGGCGAGCCGCCCCGGCTCTCGAGCACGCCGATTACGGTGAAGTGCCGGGCCTCCCCGATGCCCGCTCCTATCCTGACGGTCTGGCCCACCGGGTCGCGAAATCCGAACAGCGTCTTTGCGATTTCGGGGCCGAGCACCGCGACCTCGGACCTGTTCTGGACCTGCACTCCACTGATGAATTGCCCGGACGCAATTTCGTAGTTCCGGACCGAGAGGAACTCAGGGGTGATTCCCAGCACCTGGACGAAGGTGCCCTCCCGTCCTGCCACGATGGTGCCGCCCAACGATATTTCGGGCGCTACCCTGGCCACGGAGGGGGCAGCCTGCGGATCGATGAGGGAGTAGGCGTCGTCCAGGGTCAGCGAGGGTCCTTCCTGCCCTCCACCGGTGGGACGTACGAACAGCAGGTTTGTTCCCAACCCCTGTATCGTAGCCGTGACCTGGGCCTGCGCGCCCCGTCCTACCGACATCGTCGAGATCACGGCAGCCACGCCGATCACGATGCCGAGAAGCGCCAGCACGGTCCGCAGCTTGTTCGCCCCCAGGGACGAGAGCGCCGTCGTGATGACCTCGATCGGGTTCACTCTCTGCCTCCTGCCCAGGGGCTCCTGCCATCCCCTGTGGGCTCCTGCACGGCGCTGTCATCGACGACGAGGCCGTCGCGCACAGAGATTATCCTGTTCGTGTGATTGGCTACCTCGGTGTCGTGTGTGACGATGACGACCGTCATGCCGTCGTCCGAGTTCAGCTTCTGCAGGATCGTCATGATCTCCTGGCTGGAGGTGGTGTCGAGATTGCCGCTGGGCTCGTCGGCCAGCAGCACGGACGGCTCCTTCGCCAGCGCCCTGGCGATTCCCACACGCTGCTGCTGGCCGCCCGACAGTTCGGTGGGCCGGTGGTTGACGCGGTCGCCCAAGCCCACCCTGTCCAGTGCCTCCAATGCCCTTCGCCGCCGGTTCTTCTTGTTGCCGTACAGCATCGGCAGCTCCACGTTGCCGAGGGCAGTCAACCTTGGCAGGAGGTTGTATGTCTGGAACACGAACCCGATCTTGCGGTTCCGTATGTTCGCGAGGCCGTTGTCGTTCAGCGATCCTACGTCCTGCCCCTCGAAGTGGTAGGTGCCGGACGTGGGCGCGTCGAGACAACCCAGTACATTCATCAGGGTCGACTTGCCCGACCCTGACGGGCCCATGATCGACATGAGCTCGCCCTCCGCGATGTGGATCGTAACCCCGTTCAGGGCGGCGACGTCGATCTCTCCCATCCTGTAGACCTTCGTTACGTCCTTTAGCTCGATCATGCTCCCTCTCGCAGCGTCGTGAGAGTGCCCGCAGATGTCCCCATTACCGTTGCCCGCCGCCACCGCCGCCGCCCGGCGGCCGGCGGAATCCGCTGCCCACGCCCCTGAATATGGCGCCGAAGCCGGACTGGAACGACGTGTCGCGGGTCTCCAGTACGATCATCTCGCCTTCATTCACCCCGGACTCGACGACCGCCCAGAATTCGTCGGTGTTGCCCAGCATCACCTCGCGGTATTCCAGCGACCCGTTCCTCATGACCTGCAGCTCCGGCTGCTCGAAACTCCCGAACAGCGCGTCTATAGGTACCAGCAGCACGTTGCGCTCTTCCGTGATCACTATGGAAGCGACCGCGCTCATGCCCTCCGGGAATTCCAGGCCCTGGGTTTCGACCTCGACCGTGATCGGGTAGCTCACGATGCCCTGCTGGTTCGTCGCCTGCGTTCCGATGTCCGTCACCGTCCCGGACAGGGCCTGCCCGGGAAAGGCGTCCATCGACACGTTCGCCCGCGCTCCCATTCTCACGAAGAGGACGTCGATCTCGTCTATCGTACCCGCAACCTGGACGACGCCAGGATCCACCATGCCGATAGCCGGAACCCCGAGCGACACCTCCTCGCCCTCTTCGATCCTGACATTCGTCACGATGCCGTCCCAAGGAGCGGTGATGACCGACTCGGCCAGCCGCTGGTGGACCGCGTCGAGGGCCGATTTGGCCGCCGCCACGTCCCCTTCCCTGAGGGAGACTGCGAGAGGATCGGCACCCGACCGGACCTCCTCCAGCTTCTCGCGTAGGTCATCCACATTCGCAGTGGCCAGCGCGAGCTTCTTGCTGCCCTGGTCCAGGTCAGCGGGGTCAGGGCCGGACAGCAGATCCGCCAGGTCCGCCTCGGCAGTCTCGAGATTCGCCGCAGCCAGCTCGGCTCTGGCCCGGGCCGCGTCGACATCGGCCGGGTCGGGCGACGTAAGCGCCGCCAGGTCCGCCTCAGCCGACTCCACGTTGGCCGTAGCCAGCGCGACCTGTGCTTGTGCGGCGGTGAGATCGATCACGTTGGGGCCCGCCCTGAGCTCGGCAAGGTCGGCCTCAGCATCCTGCAAACTCGCCCTCGCAACGATAAGCTGGGCCTGCGCCGCAATCACGCGGCTGTCGTCCTCGCCCGGCCTCAGATCGGCAAGGTCGGCCTCGGCCACGTCCAGTGCGGCCGCAGCCACATCCACCTTGCTCCTCAGCTCCTCGACCCTGAGGTCTGGAGGATTGAGGAGTTCGTCCAGCGCTGTCTGTGCGTCTTCGAGGGCATACGTCGCCGTGTCGAGACGTCTCCGGGCCGCTTCGACAGCCAGCGGATCAGGGCCCTCCTGCAAGTCGGACACCTTCTCCTCCAGATCGGCTGCCGTCTCTTCGGCCCGTCTGACCGCCGTATCCCTCTGGGAAAGGGCCTTCTCGCTCTCTAGCTGCACGGTCGTCAGGTTGTCCCTCGCACTCTTCACGCTGCTCCATGCGTTATCGAGATCGCGCATGACGCAGAGGGTGCGTGCCGGCTCATCGTCGTCGCAGGTCGCCACGATGTTCTGAGGGTAGAAGTGCAGCCAGAAGTAGACGACGCCCTCGTCCCAGCGCGTCTCAGGATCGTCGCTGCTGCCCTGGGCGAAGAACACCTCCGGCCTGATGGACCGTGCCCCCGGTGCGAACAGCGCCTCGATGTCGGCGCCCCAGGCTTCGAGAATGGCGTCCGGCTCCATGGCAAGCTCATCCCCGACCGGCGGGGAGCCGAGCCACCCGGAGAATACGGTCGCGTACTGCTCCGACGCCGCGCTGAGGGCGTCGGCCGCGGTCTCCAGCCGGTCGTCCCAGTCGCTTCCGGCCAGGGTCCGGTCGACCCGCGCCTCGTTAAGCGACGCGATGGCCGAATCGAGGTCTGAGCGTGCATCGGCGAACTGCTCTCCGTCTGGGCCTGCCAGCAGCTCGTCCAGCGCGGTCGTGGCGTCCTCCATCTCCTCCTTGGCCCGCGTGACGGCCGCCTCGGCGGCGGCTACGCTGCTATTGGAGGGTTCGAGGATCGCGGCGAGGGCATCCTCAGCGTCCTGCAGCGTACGGTTGGCTGTCGTAACGGCAAGTTCGGCCCTCGCGAGCACGTCAGCAGGGGGAGACAGCAGCTCGTTCAGGGACTCCTCCGCACTCTGCACTGCCTCCTGGGCGGTGGCAACTGCCTTCTCCGCCTGGGCCGTCTGCAGGTCCGTACGACCCAGTTCTGCCAGGCCGTCCTCCGCCGCCCTCTTGGCAATGAGCGCATCCGAAACTGCGGTCTGCGCCCTGGCGAGGGCTTGAGGGTCGGCCGTCAGCACGTCCGCCAGATCTTCGTCCGCGGCCTTCTGAGCAATGAGCGCGTCCGAGACTGCGGTCCGCGCCCTCGCGATGGCCTGTGGATCGGTTGTCCGCAGCTCGTTCAGGGCATCTTCGGCAGCACTCCGGGCAACCAGGGCGTCGGCCAGGTCCGCCTCGGCACGGGCCAGGTCGACTGCCGAGTAGGGGTCGCGCGCCTCGGCCAGGGCGTCCTCCGCATCTCGCAAGTTGCCCTCGGCCTGCACCGCGGACCTTTCGAGCTCGGCAATCGTCTCGCCGTCGAGCCGCGCGAGCACGAAGCCTGCCGCGACCCGCTGCCCCGCTTCCACCGCCACCTCCGCAACGGTCCCGGCGGTCCCAAAGCTCAGGCTGTCCCGGTCCTTGTACTCCAGGCTGCCGCTGACCGAGACCTCGTTCACGAAGTCGCCGCGCTGCACCGCCACGAGCCGCTGGTCTTCTCCCAGGCCCGTGGAATCTTCCGCTGTCCACTGCGTGTAGCCGAAATATCCACCAACGGCAGCTATGACGACGATCCCCACGAGGACCGCGATCTGCCACAGCCTGATGTTTCCCAATGCATCGAGTATGCTCGTCAACTCTCCCTCCCTACCGGTAACGGTTCAGTCCGCATGAGCTGAGAAGTCCTCCACGAGTGTCATTCCGAACGCCACTATGTCATTCCGAACGCTACGAATGTCACTCCGAACGCCACTAATGTCATTCCGAACGCAGTGAGGAATCTACGAATTAGCCGGGGTACAGATCTACGTATGCAAGGGCCGTAGATTCTTCGTCGCTGAGCTCCCCAGAATGACAGCAAGGTAGGGCCGAGTCCTCTGTCTCATCAACTCTGAACAGCTACGCCTACCAGCCATCACTGGGCTCCGTCGACTTCGGTCGCGACAGGGAGCTCAATCGCAAATGTGGAGCCCCTGCCCATCTCGCTGCCTACGTGAATGGATCCCCCCTGTGCCTCGACCAGCCTCCTCGCAATTGTCAGGCCCAAACCCGCTCCTCCCGTGGCCCTCGTCCGCGAGGGGTCCACGCGGTGGAGCCGTTCGAAGATCAGGGGCAGGTCATCTTCCGTGATTCCCTCGCCGGTATCCCGCACGGCAACCCTGACGGCCCGGGCCTCAGCCTTGGCCACGTGCACGCTCACCCTGCCTCCCCCAGACGTATGACGAATGGCATTGTCCAGGAGATTGCCGATGACCTGCTGCGTGCGCTGGCGGTCCATTAGGACCAGCGGCAGGTCCTCGGCCGATTCGAGGGTCAGGCCCACACTCTTCGCTTCGGCGCGAGCCCGGAAAGCCTCGACCGAGCGCCGTGCCGCGTCCTCGAGCGAGTCGGGCTTGATGTCCAATCGGAGGTCTCCGGCCTCTGCCATGGCCAGCAGTCCCAGGTCGTCGACCAAATGGGACAGGTGAAGGGTCTGCTGGTGCAGCATGTCGAGCGAGGTGTCGCCCCTGTCCATCAGGCCGTCGCGCATTGCCTCGATCGTCCCCTGGATGTTCGACAGGGGCGACCTCAGCTCGTGCGCCACGTCGGCGACGAGATTCCGCCGCTGTGTCTCGGCGCGTTCCATGCCTTCCGCCATCGTGTTGAACGTCTGTGCCAGCTCACCCACCTCGTCTTCCCTCTGGACGGAGACGCGCTGGGACAGGTCGCCTTTCCCCAGCCGCCGGGCGGCCCCGGTGAGGGTACGCACTGGCGCAAGGGCGCTGCTGGACATCATGGTCACGAGAAGCAGGCCGCCTCCGCCCGCGACCAGGCCCGCCCATAGCAGGGACCTGTTCACTGCCTGGGAAAGCCTCGACAGCGGTGGCTCCGCCAGGGACTCGGGCAGATCGTCTGACGCCACGGTCAGTTCGCCGATCTCGCGCTTCTTGTCCGCTATGATTGAAGCCAGCTTCGGATCGTCCCCTGGCATGTGGATGGTGATGCCACGATCAGAACGCCCACGGGCGGGAGGAAAGCTCTTCTTGTCGCCCCGGGAGTCCCCAACTATCTGCCCTTTCGCGTCCTTCAGGACCAGCCTCTTGCCATAGACGGGTCCGACCCGCTCCAGGAATGGCTGTACCTCGTACCAGCCCTTGTAGCGGGCGTAGTGCTCTTCGAGTGCCAGCTTGAGGCGAGCCTCCCTGGCCTCGGTGAACTTGTTTCGAAGCTGTGCGACCTCCCTGTCGGCAGCGTACCCCACATAGAGGCCCACGGAGCTGAGGGCCAGGGCCAGCGCGGCCACGAAGCCGACTATCAGCCTTACCTGCAGGCTGGACAGCAGTCTACGCATCGCCGAACCTGTACCCCACCCCGTACACCGTGTGAACGTACTTGCGCCCTTCGCGGCTGGCCTGGTGGACCTTGCGCCTCAGGTTGGAAACGTGGGCGTCGACTGTGCGGTCGAACCCGTCGAAGTCGTAGCCGAACACCCGGTCGATGATCTGGTCCCGGGTGAAGACTCTCCCGGGCTCGCGGATGAACAGCTCCAGCAGGCTGAACTCGGTCGGCGTGAGGGAGATGGGGGCTGCTGCGATGGTGACTCGCCGGCTCCTGAGGTCTAGCTCGACCTCGCCGTGAGACATCCTTACCGGCCCGTTCGCCTGGGCCTCGCGCTTGGTGCGCCGGAGGACCGCTCGAACCCTTGCGGCAAGCTCCCTGGGGCTGAACGGCTTGGTTACGTAGTCGTCGGCTCCAAGGTCGAGACCCTCCAGCCGGTCCGTCTCGTCCACCCGCGCCGTAAGCATCACGATGGGCACCGAGGACTCCTCCCTCAGGGCCCGCGTGATCTCCATGCCGTCCAGGCGCGGCAGCATGAGGTCCAGCACGACGAGATCGGGGCGGGCCTCGCGTGCGAGCTTTAGTCCCGTTACCCCGTCAGTAGCGTGGGCTACCCTGTGGCCGTCCCTCTTGAGATAGAGCCCGACCAGGTTCGCCGTGTTCGCGTCGTCCTCTACGATCAGGACAGTGCTGCCCATTCCGCCGCCATCTCCTGTTCAGGTCTCTCGTATCTATGTTAACCGAGCAACCTTCAAGAAAGTATGAAGCTCATCAGCGGTGGGAAGCGTGGGACCGGCACGCCTTATCCAGCTTGCTGCAGCTCAGGCGTTAGGGAGCAGGAAGTCAATTGATCCAATGCTACCTAGTTGACCTACATTACTCATCGTATTGAGTAGATCTACTCAATACCACTCTCAAAGACAAGCTAGGAGATCTCAGGGATCCCTACATCTCTATCTTCTTCTCGCCCGAGAGGTACGACGACGGCTCTTTCTGGAACGCGCGGTTGCACCCGGGGGCGCAGAAGTAGTAGGTCGTGCCCTCGTGGTCCCACGTGCCGCCCGGCGCACGGTCCATCTCGACATCCATGTTGCACACAGGGTCCGGCGACACAGGGCCGCGCTTGCGGAACAGGCGAATCTTCATGTTACCTCCCGAATCTTCGACGAGGATCGAAGGTGCGTAGCCTCAATGAGTTCGATACGACGGTCACAGAGCTGACAGCCATCGCGGCGGCGGCCAGGATGGGGTTCAGGAAACCGAATTCGCCGAAGACAGGGCCCAGCGCGTCCGGCACGCCGCCGGCAAAGAATGGGTAGAGCACTCCGGCTGCGACCGGGATCAGGGCGACGTTGTATGCGAACGCCCAGAAGAGGTTCTGGCGTATCGTGCGCATCGTGGCCCGGCTCAGGGCAATCGCCAGGGCAACACCGCGGATGTCCCCGCTCACCAGTGTAACGCCTGCGGTCTCTATGGCAACGTCCGTGCCCGTCCCCACCGCTATCCCGAGATCCGCCTCGGCAAGGGCGGGCGAGTCGTTGATTCCATCGCCAACTACCGCCACGGTCTTGCCCTCCCGGCGAAGGGCCGCCGCGTGCCCGGCCTTCTCACCGGGCAGCACACCCGCTGTCACCTCGTCTATGCCTGCCTGACTCGCTATGTGTCGGGCTGCACTCTCGTTGTCGCCCGTCAGCATCACGACGTCCACGCCCAGCGACTTGATCGCCTCGACCGAAGCGGTCACCCCAGGCTTCATCGTGTCGGAGACCGCGATGAGTCCCCGAGCAGCGCCCTCTACGGCCACGAAGGCTATGCTCTTGCCCTCGCGCGCAAGAGTGTCTGCCGGGCCGTCGAGACCTTCCAGGTTGACCTCCCGTTCGTCCATGAGAGCTCGATTCCCGACGAGCACGCCGGCGCCGCCTACCTCTGCCGCGAGGCCGTAGCCCGGCATCGATTCGAAACCGTCGACGCCGACAAGGTCGAGACCTCGCGCATCCGCCTCGCCGACGATCGCCTGTCCGATGGGGTGCTCCGAAGCGCTCTCCACGGACGCCGCCAGTCTCAGCAGCTCATCCGCACCGACGTGGGGCGAAACCACGTCGGTGACGGACGGGCGGCCCTCCGTGATGGTCCCTGTCTTGTCGAGCAGGACGACGTCGACCTTGTGTGCCGTCTCCAGGGCCTCGCCGTCCCTGACAAGGATGCCGGACTCGGCGCCCTTGCCTATGCCGACCATGATGGCCGTGGGCGTCGCGAGGCCGAGCGCGCACGGGCAGGCGATGATCAGCACGGCAACCGCCGTCATGATCGCGTAGACGTACGACGGCGGCGGCCCCAGTATGAGCCACACTACGAACACAAGCGCCGCTACGGCGATGACCACGGGCACGAAGTAGCTTGCAACGACATCGGCCAGGCGCTGGATCGGCGCTCTCGAGCCCTGCGCCTGTTCGACCAGCCTCATTATGTGGCTCAGCACGGTATCCCTGCCCACGCCCGTCGCGCGAAACACCAGGCTCCCGTTGCCGTTCACCGTGGCCCCGTACACCCTCGCCCCGGCAGATTTCTCGACGGGTAGGCTCTCCCCCGTGAGCATCGACTCGTCGACCCATGAGGTGCCCTCGACCACTTCCCCGTCGGTGGCGACCTTCTCTCCAGGCCGGACCAGCACGAGGTCACCCACCGCCACGTCTTCGATGGGAATGTCGGACTCGACGCCGTTCCTGGCCACCCGCGCCGTCTTCGCCCCAAGCCCGGCCAGTGCCCTGAGCGCGTCGGACGCCCTGCCCTTCGCGCGGGCTTCGAGGAGCCGGCCGAGTAGCACGAGCCCAATGATGGCAGTCGATGTATCGAAGTACGTCTCTGCACCGCCCTCCCCAAACTCGGCCGGGCCGCCGAACAGGGTCGCGTAGACGCTGAAGCCGTACGCCGCCGTCGTGCCCACTGCTATCAGCGTGTTCATGTTGCTCGTGCGGCCCCGCAGCGCACGCCATGCGCCAACGTAGAACTGGCCGCCCGCCCAGAACTGGACCGGCGTGGCCAGCGCCATGAAGAGCAATGCCGCGTCGAACGGCAGCACGTCCCTGAGAGGCGCAGCCGCCATGAACGCCATGATTGCCACCGCCGTCGCGAGACTGAGCCCGGCCTTCCACTTCAGCGCGCCCAGGTCTGCGGGCGCAGGCGGATTGTCGCCGTCCGCGGCAATGCCAAGCAGCGAGTACCCGGCGTCTGTCACCGCCTCCCGGAAGTCAGCCACGCTGGCGATATTCGGAATGTACTCGACCGTCGCCCGCTCCGTCGCCAGGTTCACGGTCGCACCGCTGACGCCATCCACCCCGGCCAGCGCACCCTCGACGTGATGGACGCAGGCGGCGCACGTCATGCCGCCGATGCTGAGCGTAACCTGCTCTGCAACCTGGCTCTGGCTGTCGCGGTCCTGTGTCATCCCGCCCCTGTCCGTGCCATGACTGACTCACATACGAGTATAGCACCGGGCGGACTCGCCAACGGGGACCGGCTAGCTCCGGGGCCGCATGTCCAGATAGACTCGGCGCGACACCTCGACGAATCCAAGCCTGGCGGCGATGCGGAGGGAAGCGTCGTTGTCCTCGCCCGCGCTCCACACAGGCACGAGCCCCCTCTCCTGTATTCGCATCGCTACTATGGAAGCCGCCGCGGAAGCGAATCCCCGGCGGCGAAACTCCTTTCGCGTCGCCACGCCGATGTCTGCATATCTTGCCGTCACGGCGTTGGTGTGAGCGAGCCCCGTCAGTCTGCCTTCCACCACTGCCCCGGCTGCCACGCCATCCGTCACTAGGTCTTCGAACGAAGCAAATCCTGTGCCGGCGGCGCGGCCCCTGTACTCCGCCAGGAGGGGCACGTCGTGCAGGCCAAGCTGCCGGACCTCGGGCACGGACACCTCCGCTACTGGGCCGGTGAGGGTGTGGTAGACGTCGCCGTAGAGCTCGACATCGACATCCAGGTGCTTCCCAGCCAGTTCGGCTAGCGCCGCGGCAATACTGGCGTCGACGTTCGGAGTCATCCCCTGCGACTGCCAGTCGTTCAGCGGGCGGAGAAGCTCCAGCATGGCCGCTGCGTCCCTGCCAAGACACCAGGGCTCGGATCGCAGCGTATGGGACTGAACGATGGCCGCGTCAGGACGCCTGAGATCGCCGGCAACGTAGGCATCCGCAAGGCCGACCCGCAGGAGGTGGATCGGGATGGCCGTCTCGGGCGCATCGCCGGTAGCGTCCGCGAGGTCGTTCCGCTCCCGCTGCGTCGCCAGCAACGTCAACGTGCGCGGCTACTCTACCTTCTGGAGCTTGGCGAAGCTCTGGAGAAGGCGTTTGACTCCCTCATCGATGAAGGCCACCGTAACTTCAACGTCTGCGCCCGAGGGTTTCGTGGTGGTCACGATGCCTTCCCCAAACTTGGCGTGGCGTACCTTGTCGCCGGTGGAAAGAACAGGCAGGGCATCCTGCTCTTCGGCGGGCCTCGCCTTCGGGCGGGCGGTCGCTGGCGCACGGCGACTGGCCCGTGGCGTCTGTCGGGACCCATTTCCTGCCGCCTGAGGCTCCGCAACAGGCCGCTTGAGCGTGGGTGCATCGTCCACCAGGCCCCACCGGATGCCGAAGTCCGTGGACGGCGCTGACGATGTCGTGTCGATCAGCCTCTCTGGGATGTCGTCGAGGAAGCGCGACGGCACGTTCGGCCCGTAGCCGCCCCTGAATCCCCGCCGCGCCGCGTGGCTCAGGTACAGCCGCTCCTTCGCCCTCGTCACCCCCACGTAGGCCAAACGGCGCTCCTCCTCCATCTCCTTGGGGTCGCCGTCCTCTATGGCGCGAATGTGGGGCAGCAGACCCTCCTCCATGCCGGCCATGAACACGACTCGGTATTCCAAACCCTTGGCCTGGTGAAGCGTGATGAGAGTGATCCTGTCACTGACGTCCTCCAGGTCGTCCGTATCGCTCACAAGGCTGATGCGTTCGAGGAAGGCTGTCAGCGCAGTCCCATCCTCGCTGTCGAGGAACTCCCCTGCCGTCGCCTTCAGCTCATCCAGGTTCTCCAGGCGCTCTTCGCCGCGCTCCTCGTCCTGTGCGGCGAACTTCAGGTACCCCGTTCGCTCCAGCACCGCGTCGATCAGAGCCGGCAGGTCCTGGCCCTCGCGGTCACTCCTGAGGCCAACGACCATGTCGCGGAAGCCTGTGAGAGCCCGGACGGCGCGCGGCTGCAGCGCTCCGAGACCGCCGGCGCCGACGCCGTCTATCGCCGCGAACATCGAGACCCCCAGCTCCCGAGCCGCGTCCGCCAGCTTCGCCATGGTCCGCTGGCCGATGCCGCGCGACGGCACATTGACGACCCGCGCGAAGCTCACGTCGTCATCCGGGTTCGCAACCAGCCGCAGGTACGCCACCACGTCCTTCACTTCCTGGCGCTGGTAGAAGCGCAGCCCCCCGACAAGTTGGTAGGGCACCCCGTAGCGCGCGCACGCGTCCTCGAACGCCCTCGACTGGGCGTTGACACGGTACATCACCGCAATGTCGCCCCGGTCGTGGCCCTCCTGCCGCACGAGGCGCTCCGCTTCCCTCAGCACGAGCTGCGCCTCGTCGCGCTCGTCGTAAGCGTCCATCACCACAAGGGGCGCGCCGCCTGCCTGCTTCGTCCACAGCTTCTTCTCCACCCTGCCCTCGTTGGCCGCGATCACTCCGCTCGCAGCGTCGAGAATAGTCTGGGTCGAGCGGTAGTTCTCCTCCAGCACCACGACCTTGGCCTCTGGGAAGTCGGCCTCGAAGCTCTGCAGGTTCCGGACGTCGGCACTCCGCCATGAATAGATCGACTGGTCCGGGTCACCCACTACGCACAGGTTGCGGTGCAGCTTGCTGATCTCCCGGGCTATGGCGTACTGGGCGACGTTCGTGTCCTGGAACTCGTCCACCATGAAGTGCACGTAGCGCTCCTGGTAGTCCTTCGCGACCTCCGGCACGTCTTTGAGCAGCGTATGGGCCTTGACCAGCAGGTCGTCGAAGTCCAGCGCCGAGTTCGCGTGAAGGACCTGCTCGTACCGCTCGTAGGTGCGGTGGACTATCTCGTCCCAGTAGCTGGCCTTCCCCGACCCAAACGCCCCCACGTCAAGGAGCCGGCTCTTGGCATCGGATATGGCCGCCAGGATCGAGCGCGGGTTGTGACTCTTCGGGTTGACATTCACTTCGTCCATCGCGGTCTTGACGACGGACATCTGGTCGGCGTCGTCGTATATCACGAAGTCGCGCCGCAGCTTGAGGGCCTCGGCCTGCTGCCGCAGCAATAGTGCGCAGAACGAGTGGAACGTGCTGACGGTGAGCCCGCGGCCGCGCAGCTCCCAGCCCAGGAGTGGGGCCGCGGGATCGTCCTCGCTCCGTCCAAACAGGCGGTCACGCATCTCCCGTGCGGCCCTGTTGGTGAAGGTCACCGCGCCCATTCTGTACGCCGGGACCTTGCCGTTCTGGACGAGGTGCGCGATCCGGTGGGTAATGACTCGGGTCTTGCCGCTGCCGGGACCGGCGACGATCAGCAACGCCCCGTCTACGGTCTCTACGGCTTCGAGCTGCTTGGGGTTGAGGCCTTCGCGCGGGTCGACGTACATGGGGGTCCCCATTATATCAACGGCGCACCCGCTCGGTCACCGATTCAGCGTAGTCGTAACTGTTCAGTCTCGATGGACAGTGGGAGCCTCGTTCCAAACACAGCACGCTGCCGCACTGTCATCACACAACGTACTACCGCGCTGTCATTCCGAACGCAGTGAGGAATCTAAGGACCCTGCCATTGGAGCACTAGCGCGTATGCAAGGACTCTAGATTCTTCGTCGCTGCGCTCCTCAGAATGACATCGAAGGAGAGGCGAATCACGTGGTGGGCGGGCCGGCCTCGCGTGACCTGCCTCGGCGCCTGCGCCGGGCGACCTTCAGGCGCGCCTGGGACCGGCGCAGCGAAGCCACGGCCCGCTCCAGGTCCATGTCGGCCGGTGCGGACGCGATTCGCTCCTGGGCCTGCTTCAGTGCTGCCTCCGCGCGCTCCTCGTCGATCTCGTCGGCGCGCTCGGCCGTGTCTGCCAGGATCGTCACCTTGTCGGGCATCACTTCCATGAAGCCGCCGCTCACGGCGATGTCGCTCTCCTCGCCGTCGTTCAGGACGCGGATCTCGCCGGGCTTGAGCACGGTGAGCAGCGGCGCGTGATGCGGCAGCACGGCAAGCTCGCCGTCTTCACCGGGCGCCACCAGCACGTCGACCTCCTCCGAGGTCACGAGCCGCTCGGCAGTCACTATGTCCAGTTGGAGCTTGGCCACCTCTAGCCCTCCGCGGCCATCCGCGCTGCCTTCTCGACCGCCTCCTCGATGGTCCCCACCATGTAGAAGGCCTGCTCGGGCAGCTCGTCGTGCTTGCCGGCGAGAATCTCCTGGAATCCCCTCACCGTGTCCTTGACGGAGACGTAGCGGCCCTCCTGCCCCGTGAACTGCTCGGCAACGAAGAACGGCTGCGTCAGGAACCGCTGGATCTTCCGTGCCCTGGCGACCGTCTGCCGGTCCTCGTCGGACAACTCCTCGACGCCCAGGATGGCGATGATGTCCTGCAGGTCCCTGTAGCGCTGCAGCACCTGCTGCACGCCGCGGGCCGCGTCGTAGTGGTCCTGCCCCACGACCGACGGCTCCAGTATCCGCGACGAGGACGAGAGCGGGTCGACCGCCGGGTAGAGTCCCTGCTCCACCAGCGCCCTGTCGAGGGATATGACCGCGTCCAGGTGCCCGAACGTCGTCACGATGCCTGGGTCGGTGTAGTCGTCGGCTGGCACGTATATGGCCTGGAAGGACGTGATCGACCCCGCGCCGGCCGAGGTGATCCTCTCCTCCAGGTCGCCCATCTCCGTCGAAAGAGTAGGCTGGTATCCCACCGCCGAGGGCATGCGGCCCAGCAGCGCGGAGACCTCCATCCCCGCAAGGATGTACCTGTAGATGTTGTCGATGAAGAGCAGGACGTCCTGCTGGCGTGTCTCCTTGAAGTACTCCGCCATCGTCACGCCCGTCATGCCCACGCGGGCGCGGATGCCCGGCGGCTCGTTCATCTGGCCGAAGACCAGCACCGTGCTGCCCAGCACGCCCGACTCCTGCATCTCGTGCCACAGGTCGTTGCCCTCGCGCGAGCGCTCCCCGACGCCGGCGAAGACCGAGACGCCCTCGTGCTCGGTTCCGATGTTGCGGATGAGCTCCTGGATGATGACCGTCTTGCCCGTGCCCGCACCGCCGTATGCGCCGACCTTGCCGCCCTTGGTGAAGGGGGCGATCAGGTCCATGACCTTGATCCCCATCTCCAGCATCTCGACCTCGGTCGCCTGCTGGTCGAAGCTGGGCGGCTGCCTGTGTATCGGCCACGCCTCGTCAGACTCGACCTCCTCCTGGTTGTCGATGGTGTCGCCTAGGGCATTGAAGAGCCGCCCCAGCGTCGGGTCTCCCACGGGCACGGAAATCGGCCGGCCCGTGTCGACGGCCTCGGTGCCGCGCTTCAGCCCGTCGGTGGGCCCAAGCGCCAGGCACCTGACCCAGTTGTTCCCAACGTGCTGCTCCACCTCTAGCACGAGCTTCTCGCCGTCGATCTCCGTCTCCAGCGCATTGAATATGCCCGGCATGGACTCGGAGGGGAATTCCACGTCGACTACTGTGCCGATCACCTGGGTTATTTTTCCGTTGGCCATCCTGTCTCCTCGATGGTTCCTGTTCTACCCGGGACTGTCCTGGACGATCACGCGCCTACTGCGGCCGCGCCGCCCACGATGTCCAGGAGCTCTGTCGTGATGTTCTCCTGGCGGGCCTTGTTCATCTCTAGCGTGAGGTCGACGATCATGTCGTTCGCGTTGTCCGTGGCGCTTCTCATGGCGACCATCCGGGCTGACTGCTCGCTCGCGATCGCCTCCAGCACCGCGTGATACAGCTGCATCTCTACGAACCTCGGCAGCAGCTCCGACAGCACCGTGGCTGCGTCCGGCTCGTAGATGTAGCCCACGGCCTGCTCCGCCGGAAGCTCAGCCGGCGTAACCGGCAGCAGCGGCTCGACTACGGGCGTCTGCAGGGTGGTGCTCTTGAAATCAGCGTAGATGACGTGGACTGCGTCGGTGCGCCCAGCAGCGTAGTCGTCGATCACGATCCTGGTGATGGGCGTGATGTCCAGCAGCGTCGGCCGGTCGCCCAGGTCCGAAAACTCGGCCTGCACGTCCTGGCCGGAGCGCACCATGAAGTCCCGGCCCTTCCGCCCCACGGCGACGACCCGCGGCGAGCCCGGTTGGTCGAGCATGAATTGGGCTGCTGCGCGGTTGATCTTGCTGTGCAGCCCGCCGGTGAGCCCCCGGTCCGGTGTGATTAGCACCACCGACGTCTTTTCGGGGCCCCGGCGCTGCAGCAGCGGATGCAGCATGTCCTCGTCGTGCGGCTGGGCCGCCAGGTCGGCGAGCAGGCTCCGCATCCTCTCCGAGTACGGCCTGCCCCGCAGCGCCATCTCCTGGGCGCGGCGCATCTTCGACGCGGCGATCATCGACATCGCCTTCGTGATCTTCGCCGTATTCTCGACGCTGCGAATGCGCCGCCGTATGTCTCTGACGCTTGGCATGTGTCCTGGCTAGTAGGGAACGCTCGCCTTGAACTCCTCGATAGCCGAATTCAGGCTGCCCTCGGTCTCGTCGGTTATGTCCTTGTCTTCCTCGATCTGGGCGAGAATCTCCGGGTGGCTCGCCTCCATGAAGCTGTGGAGCGCCTCCTCGTATGCGCCCACCTTGCCTATCTCAACGTCGTCGAGATGGCCCTTGGACAGCGAGAACAGGATGCTTATCTCCTGTGGCAGCGAGAGCGGCCTGCTCTCGTTCTGCTTCAGGATCTCCACGGCGCGCTGCCCACGTTCGAGCTGTGCCCGCGTGGCCGCGTCCAGGTCGGCGGTGCCGAACTGGGCGAAGGCCGCTAGCTCCCTGTACTGCGCGAGGTCCAGCCGCAGGCTGCCCGCGACGGACTTCATGGCCTTCGTCTGGGCCGTGCCGCCCACCCGCGATACCGACAGCCCCGCGTTCACCGCGGGCCGCACGCCGGAGTTGAACAGCTCCGGCTCCAGGTAGATCTGCCCGTCGGTGATCGATATGACGTTCGTCGGAATATACGCCGACACGTCGCCGGCCAGCGTCTCGATGATCGGCAGGGCCGTGAGCGACCCGCCGCCCAGGTCCTCCGACAGTCTCGCGGCGCGCTCCAGCAGCCGGCTGTGCAGGTAGAACACGTCGCCCGGATAGGCCTCGCGTCCTGGAGGCCGCCTCAACAGCAGCGACATCTGCCTGTACGCCCAGGCGTGCTTGGAGAGGTCGTCGTAGATGATCAGCGCGTCCTTGCCCTGGCGCATGAAGTACTCGCCGATCGCGCAGCCCGTGTACGGCGCCAGGTACTGCATGGGCGCGGTGTCCGATGCGTTTGCGGCGACGACGACCGTGTGGTCCATCGCGCCGTGCCTGTCGAGCAGGGCAACAGTCTGGGCCACCTTGCCGGCCTTCTGCCCCACCGCGACGTAGATGCAGAGCAGGTCGCCGCCCTTCTGGTTGATGATCGCGTCGAGGCAAATGGCCGTCTTGCCCGTCGCCCGGTCGCCGATGATGAGCTCACGCTGCCCCCTGCCGATCGGCACCATCGAGTCGATGGCCTTCACCCCGGTCAGCACGGGGACGTTCACCTCCTGCCGGGCCGCCACGCCCGGGGCGATGACCTCCACCGCCGCGTTCTCGTCCGTGGCTATGGCTCCCTTCGCGTCGATGGGCGCGCCCAGCGCGTCGACGACCCTGCCGAGCATGGCGTCCCCTACGGGGATCTCCATCACGCGGCCTGTGCCTCGCACCTCGGAGCCTTCCTTCACCGCCTCAGCCTCCCCCAGGAGCACGGCGCCCACGCCGTCCTCCTCCAGGTTCAGCGCCATGCCGGTGATGCCGCCCTCGAACTCGAGCAGCTCGTTCGCGCCGACCCCGGACAGGCCGTGGACCCTGGCGATGCCGTCCCCGACCTCGATTACCGTGCCGACGTCCACCATCGTCAACTCCTGACCGAATTCCTCGATCTGGCGCTTGATGACGGAGGCTATGTCCTGTCCTCTGACTGCCATTGTTTCTCCTCGACTACTACAGTCCGTTCGTGCTGAGCTTGTCGAAGCACTCCCTGCGAAGATAGCTACTAGATCTGCTCGACCAGCTCTCTGCGCATCTCCCGGAGCGTCGTCCGGACGCTGCCGTCGATCACCCTGTCTCCGACCCGGGCTACGACGCCCCCGACAATTGCCGGATCGACGGCCACGGAGAGCCTTAGGGGTCTCCCCACTATGTTGGAAAGGACGTCGTTGACTTTCTCCGCCTGTTCCTCGGAGAGCGGGACCGCGGACACGACCTCTCCCCGAGCTATGCCATTGTGCTCGTCCACCAGGCTGCCGAACTCGTCCGCAATGTCCGGCAGCAGGTGGGCCAGGGACCGTCCCGCAAGCACTGCGAGCAGGTTCCGTGCAAGCTCGTCGACCGAGTCCCCGAGGACATCGGCGATCATGCTCACCTTCGTGCCTACCGGCACCTGCGGCGCATCGAGTAGCTCGGCGAGCTCGCGGTTCTCCAGGCCCGTGGCAAGGACCCTCAGGTCCTCGCTCCACGCGTCGAGGGTGTCGCGCTCCAGGGCAATCCGGAAGACTGCCTGGGCGTACCGCTTGGCTGAAGCTGTACTCGCCATATCAGACCTTCACGTCATTCGTCCTGACTACGCCCATGCCACGTCGTAGGGGCGGGTTTGAAACCCGCCCTCTCCCTGGCTCAACCCCTGCCGTTCCCGGAGCTCGGAGCGCTCTCCAGGAACTCATCGATCAGGTCCTTGTGAGCGGACTCGTCCAGCGACCGCTTCGCAACGCGCTCGGCGGCGCTGATTGCAAGGCCTGCGAACTCCTGTCGCAGCTCCTGCACCGCCGAGTCACGCTCCCGCTTGATGTCGGCCTCGGCGCGGGCGCGCTCCGCCGCTATCTCGGTCCTGGCTTTCGCCAGCTCCTCTTCCCTGAACCTGTCCGCGACCTCGCGGGCCTGGGCGATCATCGCCTGCCCCTCGGTGCGGGCCTCGTCGAGCTGACGCTGCATGTCCTCGCGGGATGCAGCCGCCTCCTCGCGTGCCCTCTCGGCAGACTCGAGGCCCTCCCTGATCTTGGCCGACCGTTGGTCCAGCATCCTGAGGATCGGCTTGTACAGCAGTATGTACAGTATGCCGAACAGGACGAGGAAGCTGGCAAGCTGCGTGACAACTCCCGGTATCGTTATTCCTAAGGCGCCCATATCAAGTCAAGTCCTGACTACCGCCCACTGCGTTCGACGCAGCGGCGGTCGGATGTGTCTTCGGGTCGGTGTGCTAGACGAACTTGATGATGACCGCGACGACCAGCGCGTAGATCGCGATGGCCTCCGTGAACGCGATGGCCAGGATCATGTTCGTCTGGATCGGCCCCGCGGCCTCCGGGTTGCGGCCCAGCGACTCCATCGCCTTCGCCGCAAGCATGCCGATGCCTATGGCGGGCCCAAACGACCCGAGGCCAATCGCCAGCCCGGCGGCTAGGTCCTGAATGTTACCTTGGATACTATCCATCGTTACCCACTCCTTCTTTCCTACTCTGTGTGCTTTCCGTACCTAGTGATGGTCCCCGCCGTGGCTGATCGTCGCAGTCGAAGCGAATACGAGCGTCAGCATGGCGAAGATGAAAGCCTGGATGAAACCGACGAACAGCTCCAGCCCCAGGAACGGTATGAGACCGACCAGGGGTATCAGGAACGCCATCGCGATGAGGAGGACCTCGCCGGCAAATATGTTGCCGAATAGCCGGAAGGTGAAGCTGATCACCCTGGAGAGCTCGCTGATGCCCTCCAGCAGGCCGACGAACAGCCCGATCGGCCCCTCCTTGAAGTTCAGGAACTTGCCGACATGCCCCAGTCCCAGGGCGCTGAGCCCCCAGTAGTGGACCATCACCATCGCGATGATAGCGAGGGCCAGCGGCGTGTTGATGTCGGTGTTTGCGCTGCGCAGGAACGGGATGATCACGCCCGCTCGCTGCCCTTCCCCGACGCCGTCGTGCTCGTACTGCTCGGCGGTGATCTCGTTGTCGACGGAGCCGAATGGAAGATACGCGATGCCGCCCCCGTCCTCGAACACGTGCACCTTCAGCGTCGAATGATCGACTTCTTTCCCTGCCGCCTCGGCCGCATCCTCCTTGTGGTGGATGAAGTCCTTGGCAGGCTCGAACCGGCCGATCGTGCCGAATCCCGGCAGGATCCCCAGCCAGTTGGAGGTGAGCACGAACAGGAAGATCGTCATGAACAGGGGGAAGAAGCGCCGGGCCTTCTCCGGGCCCGCGACGCTCTCGGCGATGCCCAGGAACGCCTCGATCACCGTCTCCAGCAGGCCCTGGAGCCGCCCGGGCACCTCGGACATCCTGCGTGTGCCGAAGTAAGCCAGCAGGGCGAGCAGGACGATCGCTATCCACGCCGTGAGCATGGTGTTGGTGATCGAGAAGCCGCCGATGATCGGCTTGGCCGTCAGCGGCTCCGCCTTGAGCTCGATTATCGTGAGGGGGGAGCCGAGGAACCCGCCGCCGAACTCGTTGCCCAGCGCGCCCCCGAAGAGTCCGATTAGAAACAGGATGGCCAACGCGACCAGGCCGGTCAGTACCTTCGGGTTGGCTAGCAGACCGCCCACTATGTCTCGCTCTGGTCCTTGCTCGACTGCGTAACGACGGCCATCAACATTCTGTAAGTCCCTATTCCTGCGATCACCAGCCCCCCTGCCAGTCCGATCATCGTCAACAGGGGGCTCGTCTCCAGCCTATCGTCGAGCCAGAGGCCGCCAAGCACGCCACCCAGCAAGCAGATGGCAACGAACCATCCAATCCCCAACAGCCTCAGCACGGTGCCCATCTCGACTACCCGAAATGGGCCTTCGTCAACCGTTTGTGCATTTTATCACAATCGAATTTCGAGGGTCAACGAGAAGTCCCGAATCCGCCCCCTCCGTCATACCGGCGGAATCCGGTCAAAAGACGGACACGCCGCTTCCGGAGCTCGACACCTCGTCGAGCCGCTCGATCTCCTCCACCTCCAGCGCCCAGCCCAACGCCCCCAGATTGTCGTCGAGCTGCTCGATAGTATCGCTGCCCGATATCGCCACCGTGATCTCCGGCTGGGAAAGCACCCAGTTGACGGCCACCTGCGCCATCGTCTTCCCGCGCTCGGACGCTATGTCCCGCACCGCGTCCATCACGGCTATCGTCTGAGGGGTCAGGACATCCTTGAGGCTCCCCCGGCGGTTTTCCCTGCTCCACAGCGAGCCCGCAGGGGCCGAGCCGTCAGTGCCGTACGCGCCGCTCAGCAGGCCGACCGCCAGGGGGCTGAACGCCATGGCCCCGAGGCCCTGGTCGCGGATGATCCCGAACAGCTCCGTCTCCGGGCCGCGCACGAGGAGGCTGTACTGGTTCTGCAGCGTTATGAGCGGGTCGGCCCCGATCCCGTCCTGGACCCACAGCATCTTGCACACCTGCCACGCAGCGAAGTTACACGCGCCGACGTACCGCACCTTGCCCGACGACACCACGTCGTCCAGCGCCCTCGCCGTCTCCTCGATGGGAGTCTCGTCATCCCAGCCGTGGAGCAGGTAGACGTCGATGCGGTCGGTCTCCAGCCTGCGCAGCGAGTTCTCGACCTCGCGCAGGATGTGGTACCTGGAGCTGCCCTTGTCGTTGGGGCCGTCGCCCACCGGGCTGTGCACCTTCGACGTGATGACCACGTCGTTGCGCTTCTTCTTCAGGACGCGGGCCAGCACCTGCTCGGAAGTGCCGCGCACCCTCCTGTCGTCGCCTAGTCCGTATATGTTGGCGCAGTCGATCAGGTTGATTCCCGAGTCGATGGCATGCTCGATGAGCCGCTGCCCCTCCGTCCGGGAGTTCTGCCCCCTGAATCCAAGACCCAGGGAGATGGGCGACACCTTGACGCCCGCGCTTCCGAAGTTCACATACTCCAAGATACCGCCTCCTCGATTCCAATCCGTCATTGCTATGAGAATAGCGCCCGGCCACCCTGTAGGGGCGGGTTTGAAACCCGCCCTCCCCGGCCCCTGCCATGAAGGGCCGTGGAGCACGTATATTCGGCTCACCCTGCACTCAGCCGCTCACGTGCCGGGTACGCCGCATTGGCAAGGATGTATACTGGTTGGCCTGTATGTGCCACCCGAGTCCAGCCGAACGCCATGCCACGCCCCGTTGACGGTTCGATGGTATCTCATTCCCGCACCGATAGCGAGATACACGCGCCGGGCGCGACTGCCCTATCCGTCGCCCCGTCGCAGCCCCCGCCAATGGGAGTGCTGGTCGCCGGAGCCAGGGAGCTGGGCATAGACCTCGACGACGTACAGATCGACCGCTTCCGGCGGTACTATGCGGAGATCCTCGCCTGGAACCGGAGGGCCAACCTGACCCGCGTCACCGGCCCCGATGAGGTCCAGACGCGGCACTTCATCGACTCGTTGAGCACCGTGGCGGGCCTGCCTGCCGGATCGCTGGGTGCCCGGACGAGACTGATCGACGTGGGAAGCGGAGCCGGTCTGCCCGGCGTGCCGCTCAAGATCGCGTTTCCCGGGACGGCCGTCGTTCTGCTCGAGGCCAACGGCAAGAAGGCGGCGTTCCTCGAAGAACTCGTCCGCACCCTCGGACTGTACGACGTCACGGTAGTCCGAAGCCGCGCAGAAGAAGCAGGCCATCGCGAGGACCTCAGAGAGGCATTCGACGTGGTGGTCTCGCGGGCTGTGGCCTCGCTGGACGTGCTGGCCGAGCTTACCCTCCCATTCTGCCGCGTCGGAGGCGTCGCCGTAGCCCAGAAGGGCGCAGACGTCAGCGACGAGTTGGCCCGGGCCGGTAGCGCCATCAGCCTCCTTGGTGGAGGCGACTCCCGCACGCACATTCTCACTCCTCCCGGCAGCGACGCTGCCCGTAGCCTCGTCGTTACCGGCAAGGTCGGTGCGACGCCGGACAGGTTTCCGAGGCGCCCCGGCATCCCGGCGAAGCGGCCGCTTTGAGTTTGCGTAGTCCAACACAGGGCAATGCGGCCCAGGAGGGACTGGGGACGACCCTGAGACGTCGCCTCCTGTCCGTCCCGACGCTGACTTCCCTCGCGATAGCCGGCCTGTTCGTCCTGTTCCTCGCCACCCGCTTCGAGTTCGACTGGGGCAAGACGTGGTCGAACATACTCGGGATGAACCCCGGCCTCTACGCGGCCGGGCTAGCCGCATACTACTTGAGCTTCTTTCTCAGGGGCATGAGATGGCGACTGCTGGTCCAGAACGCCGGTGTGGAGTCCGAGGGTGGAGCCGCCCTTCCAGGAACGCCCCGGTTCGCCCAGCTTATCGTCATCGGCTGGTTCGTCAACTCGATAGCCGTGTTGAGGATGGGTGACGCCTACCGCGCCTACGCCCTGACCCGGGAAGCGCGAATCGGCATGGCTCCCAGCCTGGGCTCGATCCTGGCCGAACGGGCGACTGACGTGTTCGCGATTCTGGCGCTTGTCCTGGTCGGCGTCGCCGGATTCTCGGCGTCGGGCGATACGAGCGTGGTCGTGAGGGTGCTGCTGGCGGCCATCCTTCTTGCCGGCGCCCTCACGACGCTGCTCCTGGTGATGAAGGCGGCCGGCCCCAGGCTGGCGTCGCGGCTTCCTATGGCGCTCGAAGCACGGTACCGCGCCTTCCATGATGTTGCGCTGGGCAGCCTGAGGCGCCTCCCCATCGTCATGGCCCTGGGTGTCGGGGGCTGGCTGCTGGAAGCGGCCCGGCTGTACCTGGTCGTCCAGGCCCTGGACCTGTCCATTGGCTGGCCGCTCGTCGTCATCGTAGCCCTCGCGCACGCCATACTAAGCACGGTTCCCACCCCGGGGGGCGTAGGAGCGGTCGAGCCCGGGGTGACTGCCCTGCTCGTCCTCGGTCTCGAACGGAGCGATGCGCTGTCCGTCACCCTCGTGGACCGGACCATTACCTACCTTAGCGTCCTGGTCATCGGGGGCCTGACCCTTCTGCTATGGCAGTCGTCGATGGCACGCAGAAATCGCAAGCGAGACGGGTGAAACCCCCACTCCGTCGTTCCTCACCATCCTGCTCCACATCCGTCCATCGCCGCTCCACATCCGTCCATCGCCGCTCCACATCCGTCCATCGCCGCTCCACATCCGTCCATCGCCGCTCCACATCCCACCATCCCGTTCCACATCCCACCATCCCCCTCCCAATCATCCCAATCATCCCCATCACAAAAATCACAGTTCAGACACTCCCCATCATCCCCCTCTTCCCTCCGCGACCTCCGCGACCTCTGCGGTTAAATCCCCCCCGGCTCGGCAGCCAAAACAATGAGGTCATGCGGCCGCCGTGCGACCTCAAAATTAGTGGTTACCGGGCGAGGGAATTGACCTCATAATTGCGGTTACCAGCGGTGTTCCAGGATAGCGGCTCGCCCTGCCTCCACGCCAGGCCTAGCAGCTTGTCGGTCTCGGCATCGATCTGTCGGCTCAGCCAGAGTGGGTTCAGTGACAGGTACAACTTCTGCAGCAACATCTGCCGAGTCCGTGAGACCGCTCCGCTGTTGAGCATCCTCTCGTACGGGGTCGCGCCCTGGTCGTGGTGTCGCACGACCCTGGACCCGTCTCGACTCTTCGCAGTGAGCCTTCGGACCGGCTGGAAGAAGTTCACGTGAAGCCTGGCCAGTGAGTAGATCGAGGTGAGCTGTTTGAAGGCCGCGGACGAGGAGTATCGTGCGTGTCCGGTCAGCCGTCTCACCACCGCGCCGTTCTTCTGCTCGACGTGGGCGCTGTCGTTCTTGCGGTAGGGCCTGCTCCTGGTGAAGGTGATCCCGTTGTCCTCGCAGTAGGAGTAGAGCCCTTTGTTTATGAACTCAGACCCATTGTCGCTGTCCAACCCCAGCAGAGGGACGGGCAGCCTGCGATGTATCCTGCGTATCGCAGCTCCCACACGCTCCTGGGTCTTGCCCCAGACCACATCCATCTCCACCCACCCAGTGGCCACATCGACCGCCGTGACCGTCCACAGGTGGAACCCCTCGACCGTCGGCCCGCAGTGTGCCACCGTGTCCACCTCGACGAAGCCCGGACTCGCATCGTCCCAGTCCCTGAAGGTACGCACGGCGATGCGGCTCCGGAGCAGGGTACCGGGCTTGGTCAGGCTTTGCGGCCTTCTAACGGGGACTTGGGTCGCGACCAGAAGCCGCTCCAGCGTCGCCGCACTGGCGCGCGTGAGCAGTTCCTCCGTGGCGGGTTCGATCTCCAGCTCTCCGAAAGCGGCCAGCCGTGATGCCATCTCTCCCACGAACGGGTGAAGCCTCCTGGCTCCGATGCCGCCGGCAGCCTCGTGTACCACCCTGACGGCGGCAGCCACCTCTGGACCGTACTCGATCGGCCTACCCACTCGACCGCCTCTTCCCTTTCGAGTTCGACCGGATAGAAGTCGGACGGCCGACTTCCGATGGTAGCCGGTGACTGCTACCACCTCGTCCAGGATCCTTCCCTTCTCGGCCCTGTCGGCCTCGTGGTATCTATCCTGTTGTCGTTCGCAGTACTCTCGAATGCTCACTCGGTTCACGGTTACCTCCCCGTGTTGGGTAACCGCAATTTTGAGGTGCATTCCCCGGCTCGGTAACCAAAATAATGAGGTCATGCGGCCGCTTGACCCGCCAGAACACCAGTGCTATTATAGCTTGCATGGAAGGCTCCAGTACCAACAGCCTATGAACGGCAAAGATGGAAGTGGAACGACATGAAACAATTTGGAACAGAATTCGGCTAAAACCTCTCCCACTCCAAGCTCCCACGTGTCTGAATTAGGCTGTGGAGACGGGTGAATCCATGTTGACCGCCCCGCCGGTAGGTCGTACACTCGCGGCTGCCGCAGACTGAACGCAGCGTGCACACCCGGAGGTAGCATGTCCAAGCAGGTCAGCCACAGCGTCAAACGGCCCGGACGGGTAATGGGGGACCCCGACGTAGAGATCCCCGTAGCAGAGGACCTGGCCACCGTCCCGGGCATACCGCTCCGGCAGGTGGACGTGTCCTTCTACAGCCGCATCGAGCCCCTGGAGAGCCAGAACGTCGAGAAGGGCGCAGACCGGGACTGGGTGTGGACCGTGTACGAGGACGACGTGGCCGAGTACATCAAGGGCCACGACGAGCGGATGAAGCCCTTCATCGAGACCGCCCTCGTATCGGGCGACGTCGAGCCTGCCGGAGCTGCGGAGAATGGCCACGACCTCACCGACGACATCAGGCTCGCGGCCCGTGAGCTCGGCTTCGGCGAGGTCGGCTTCACCAGGTTCGACCGGCGGTACGTCTACGAGAGCAAGCGGCGCTGGGTGAAGTACCCCCACGCCATATGCCTCGCCCTGGAGCAGGACTACGACCAGACCCAGAGCCTTCCCAGCCTCGAGGCCGAGTACGCCCACTACGGCACCTACGAGATCGAGAGCGAGAAGGCCGATACGCTGGCGGAGACGATACGCAGCCGCGGCTACCACGCGCAGATCCACAGCCCGCGCGACCCTAGCGCCGCCGTCATCCCCATGTTCGTGGCCGCGGGCTTGGGCCAGCTAGGGGCGAACGGCCAGCTCCTCTCGCCCCACTTCGGCTCACGGGCACGGCTGATGATGATCACCACGGACGCCCCCGTGACCTACGACGAGCCCATCGACTACGGCATACACGGCTTCTGCCAGAAGTGCCAGGTCTGCGTGAACCGCTGCCCCGGCAGGGCTCTCGTGCGGGAGCGCGTCTGGTGGCGCGGCGCGGAGAAGAACAAGCTGATCTACGACCGCTGCCGGCCCGTCATGGCCAAGTACGAGGGCTGCGCCGTCTGCATGAAGGTGTGCCCCATCCAGAAGTTCGGCATGCCGGCGGTGATGTCCCACTACGTCGAGACCGGCGAGGTCCTCGGCAAGGGCACGGACGCGCTGGAGGGCTACACCCTTCACGACAAGGGCTACTTCGGCCCCGGAGAGCTGCCGCACTTCGACAGGGGCTTCTTCGAGTTCCCCCACGGGCGGCGGGAGAACTGGCTATTCGAGGAGTTCAAGAAACGCCTCGCGAACGAGGAGACTCCCACGACGGACGACCTTCACCAGTTCGCCGACGGCGTCAAGACCGCAATGATCAAGAGCCGCATAACCCGCGACGAATAAAACCGTCGTTCCTGCGAAGGCAGGAACCCAGAGGGGCGGGGACGGGCGGGGACCGTCTACCGCCGCGCGGCAAGCACCAACAAGCACTAAACGGAGAAGCAGAAATGGTCGTTGACACCAAGGTTGACCTCAAGCGCCACAGCCGGGCCGTAAGCGAGGGGCCGGACCGGGCCCCTGCCCGCTCCATGCTCCGGGCCGTCGGCCTCGGCGACGAGGACATGGACAAGCCCTTCGTGGCTATCGGCAACCTCGCCAGCGACGTCACCCCCTGCAACGTCCACCTGGACCGCTTGGCCAAGAAGGTCAAGGAGGGCGTCTGGGCCGCCGACAGCGTCCCCTTCATGTTCGGCACGATCACCATCAGCGACGGCATCTCCATGGGCACCGAGGGCATGAAGGCGTCCCTCGTCAGCCGCGAGGTCATCGCCGACTCCATAGAGACGGTGGCGTTCGGGGAGAGCATGGACGGCCTGATCGTCGTCGCCGCGTGCGACAAGAACATGCCGGGCGCGATGATGGCCATGGCCCGCCTCAACCTGCCCTCCATGTTCTTCTACGGCGGCGCAATCCTGCCCGGCAACTACAAGGGCGAGGACGTGAACATCCAGGATATGTACGAGGCCGTCGGCTCCTGGTCCCAGGGCAAGATGAGCCTGGAGGACCTTCTCGGAATGGAGCGCGTCGCATGCCCCGGCGAGGGGGCGTGCGCGGGCATGTTCACCGCAAACACGATGGCGTCGGCCATCGAGGCCCTCGGCATGTCCATACCCGGCGCTTCTTCCATCCCCGCGGTCGATCCCAGGAACGAGGACCTGGCGGCCAGGGCCGGCGAGGTCCTCTACTACCTCCTGGAGAACGACATCAAGGCCCGCGACATCCTGACCCGCGAGGCGTTCGAGAATGCAATCAGGGTCGTGCTCGCAATGGGCGGCTCGACGAACGCCGTCCTGCACCTGCTTGCCATAGCGCACGAGGCCGACGTCGACCTGGAGATCGACGACTTCGACACGCTCAGCCGCACGACTCCCTACATCACCGACCTGCGCCCAGGAGGCCGGTTCGTCATGTCGGACATGGACAAGGTAGGCGGAGTGCCGGTCGTCATGAAGGAGCTTCTGGGCGCGGGCCTCCTGCACGGCGACGCGCCTACGATCACCGGCGAGACCATCGCCAAGAACCTCGAGGCTTTTGACGCCGAGCCCGACCGCCAGGTCATACACCCGGTCTCCGCGCCGCGCAAGCCCACGGGCGGCCTGGCTATCCTGAAGGGCAATCTAGCTCCCGAGGGCGCCGTGATGAAGGTCGCGGGCACGTCCCACCTGGAGCACAGGGGCCCGGCAAAGGTCTACGACGGCGAGCGCGCCGCCTTCGATGCCGTAGCCAGGGGCGAGATCGAGGAAGGCGACGTCCTCGTGCTGCGGTACGAAGGCCCCAAGGGCGGACCCGGCATGCAGGAGATGCTGGCGGTCACGGGAGCCATCATGGGCCAGGGCCTCGGCGACAGCGTGCTCCTGCTCACCGACGGACGCTTCTCAGGCGCAACCCGCGGCCCGATGATCGGCCACGTCGCACCCGAAGCACAGGTAGGCGGCCCAATAGCCCTGGTCCGCGACGGCGACATCATCAAGATGGACGTCGAGACGCGCGATCTGTCGGTGGAGGTCTCCGACGAGGAGTTGGCGCGGCGGCGCGAGCAGTGGACCGCCCCCGAGCCAAAGCACACCACCGGCGTCATGGCCAAGTACGCCAGGCTAGTCACCTCCGCAGCCAGGGGCGCAGTCACCACCTGACCACACCGGGGCGACCCCACGTGTCCGCCCTGCCCCCGCTACGATGTAGGGGCGGGTTTGAAACCCGCCCTCCCCGCGACCTTGACCTCGATACGGCCCACCGGCCCGTAATCACTCCCCGCTCCGCCGCGCCTCCGCCAGCATCGCCGCCATCAGGAACCGGTTGAACCCCAATTCGACCGCCCTGGCAGCGTCCACGTCCGCCTCGTCGTCCCTCCCCACGTACGCGTAGGCCGATGCTCTGCCGGCATGAGACTCGGCATCTGTGGCCGCCAGCACAATCGCCTCCGAGTAGTCGGCGATCGCCGGTTCGTATGCCTGTAGCTCCATGTGCGCCGCCGCTCTTCGCCCGTAGGCCCTGGCGGATGCCGCATAAGACTCAGCGTCCGTGGGCACGAGGCTCGTTGCCGTTGCCAGGTCGGCTATCGCGTCCGAGAGGTGGCCGATGGCCGCGTCGAATTCGCCTTGGTCGGCTGCAGACCTCCCAAGCTCGTAGTGGGCGATGCCGCGCCCACGGTAGGCAACGGCGGACCGCTCGTCGATCTCCAAGGCCCGGCTGTAGTCGTCCAGGGCATTCTCGGGCTTGAAGTGCTTGACCCAGGCGTCGCCCCGCGCGACCAGGGCCCGGACATTGTCCGGTTCGGCGGTCAGCGCCGTGTTGAAGTCGCTGATCGCCTTCGACGCATCCCCCCGCTCCAGGTGCGCGAGGCCTCGCGCAAGGTACGCCGAAATGTTGGACGGGTCCAGCACGATGGCTCTCGTGTGGGTCGTGATCGGGTCCTGGCGGGTCAGGCCCTCCGCGAACTTGAAGTCCAGGATGGCCTTCTCTCGCTGGCCCAGCTCGTACAACACGGAGCCCCGCTCGATGAGCGCCTCCACGTTCTCCCTGCTGAGGAAGAGAACACGGTCGTAGGCCCCCACGGCCAGGTCCAGGTCGCCATTCAGTCTGTGGGCGTTGCCCCGCTTCACGTGCGCATCGGCATGTTCGGGATCGAGGCTGACCGCCAGGTTCAGGTCCTCCAGTGCCTCGTCTAGGAGGCCCATTTGGGTCCTGGCTCCACCGCGCCCCACCAGGGCGTCGACCCTTTCCGGGTCGAGCTCCAAGGCCCGGTCGAAGTCCGCGATAGCCTCATCCAGTCGCCCTGCCTGTGTGAGGGCCAGTCCCCTGTCCAGGTACGCAAGAGGGTCGTCCGGCACGAGATCGACGGCCTTCGTGAGGTCCGCCAGCGCGCTGTCGAGCTGGCCCAGTTCCACGAGCGCCCTGCCCCGGAAAGTGAAGACGAGGCCCTGCCCTGGTCTGAGGCGGATCGCCTCGTCGAAGTCCGCTATCGCATCCTCCGGTCTGTCGGTGAGCGAGCTGTAGTCCCCGTAGGACTTGTCCTCGCTCAGGTGCATGTAGGCGTAGCCGCGCCTGAGGTAGGCCTCCGCGTTGGAGGGGTCGAGTTGAATTGCACTATCGAGTGCCGCCAGTGC
Source organism: Dehalococcoidia bacterium (assembly GCA_965204975.1). Lineage (GTDB taxonomy): Bacteria > Chloroflexota > Dehalococcoidia > Lucifugimonadales > CAJWER01. Next base: position 602,997 of record OZ242024.1, on the reverse strand, counting down.
GCTCTGGTACCTGCCCGCGTTACTCAGGGCCTTTCCTCGGCCGAAGTGGGCGTCGGCGTCCGACGGTAGCAGCTTGACGAGCTTGTCGTAGTCGTCGATAGCGTATTGGCAGGCGGGGCCGGGCCGGCATAGCTGCGGCCGGTCGTCCTCCGGGTCGAAGAGGCTGATGTGGACGTAAGCTGCCGCGCGCTTCCGCAGGGCGTCCACATTCTCTTCGTCGAATGCAAGGGCAGCGGCGAAGTCTCGAATAGCCGCCGAGTAGTCCCCATCCTCCAGGCGGCTGTCTCCCCGTGCTGCGTACTCCGCCGCGGACAGCAGGTCGCCCTGCTCCGGAATCTCCTCGCGGACCGCCGCGGGCTCGACAACAGCCTCGTCATTCGAGCACGCCGCCGCGGCCAGCGACAGCAGGAACAGGAGCGCAGCAGCCGTACGCATGACAAGGGGTCTCATCAACTCTGAACCGCTACCTATCCCTCGAGGGCGCCGGATCTCACGTTGAGCCGCGTCTGGACGCGAAGCTCGTCTCTCTCGCTCATGTGAGGCACGTAGTTCTCGATGAACTCCTTCAGCGTCTCGTCCGGGGTTGCCTCGGTTGTGTCGAGGGTGAACTTGTACCGCAGGAGCGAGTGGCCGTAGTGGTACTCCATCCTTTCGAGTACGTGCTCCACGTCCTCGTCCCGTAACACAGTGCGGGAGTGGGGCGCCGTTCTCATCCGCTCGCGAATTGCCTCCGGCGTGGCCTTCAGCAGCACCAGCACCGTGTCGGGCGCGGCCTCGATGATGTCGGTTTCGATGTGCCTGGCGAACGACTCCCTGTCGCCGTACTCCCCCTCACGCCCGTAGCCGTAGTACAGGGGCGCGTAGACCGCCTCCTCGATGTGGAAGCCGATCAATATGTGGTCCGAGTCGCGGTAAAGCTGCGGCATCAGGTGGTAGTGGAACTGGTAGCGCTGGAACATCTCCTTCAACTCTGGCCCCAGCGACATGAACTTAGCCATGTCCTCCTCGGATATCTCGTCCCAGTGTCCCACCCACGGAAGGGTGAAGTGGTCGTGGTAGCGCACGATTCCCTTGGGCGTGGGCGGGCCCATCACCTCGTCGCGCCAGTCGACGATCTTCTCTACCAGGGTGGTCTTGCCTGCGTACTCCGATCCCACAATTATGAGCCTCACGGATTGCCCTCCATCGCTGGCAGAGGCTGCGCCTAGATTAGGCAACCCCTTGACGCAATCATACCATCACGGCCCAATCGACCGGCTGCACAGTCGAGCTTGGCGAATCCGACGGAGCGGTTCGCTTTGACAGGCGCATTTGGCGTGGATATAGTGATTGCCGGAATACCTGTCCCAGGAGGCTTCGCTATGGCCGATTCCAACATTGCCCTCATGGCGCACCTGATGCGGCGCGCAGGCTTTGGTGCTTCCCTCGACGAGCTTGAGACAAGGGCCGCCAACGGCTACAGCGACACGGTCGAGGAACTGCTGCATCCCGAAGATCAGCCCGAGGTCGACATCTACGACCTCCACCGCTACCACCCGTGGACGTGGAAGCCCGGGACTCTGTTCGGCATGGGCCATGCCAGCTGGACCTACCGGCTGCTCAACACCGAGGCCCCGCTCCAGGAAAAGATGGCCCTCTTCTGGCACTGCATCTTCGCGACCGGCGTCTCGAAGGTCGACCACTGGGACGAGATCGTCGACATGGTCGACATGCTGCGCGAAAAGGGCATGGGCTCCTTCAGGGAGATCCTCGTCGAGATCGCCAAGAGCCCCGCGATGATCTACTGGCTCGACAACAACGAGAATCACCACGACCGGGTCAACGAGAACTGGGGACGCGAGCTGTTGGAGCTCTTCTCCATGGGCGTCGGTAACTACACCGAGACCGACGTGCGCGAGTGCTCGCGCGCCTTCACGGGCTGGACCATGGAGCCGAAGCTGCCCCGCTTCCCCATGGGGCGCTTCGACTGGTTCTTCGAGTACCGCCCCGACGACCACGACAACGGCGAGAAGTCCTTCCTCGGCCACACGGGCAACCTCGACGGGCAAGAGGTGATCGACATCATCTGCCGGCAGCCGGCCACCCTGCGCTTCATCGCCCGGCACCTCTACAACTACTTCGTGGCCGACGAGGCCCAGGTCCCCGCATGGTCCGTCACGCCGCCGCGCGACCCGGATGCCATCCAGACGCTGGTCGAGGCCCTGGCGGAGTCCGACCTGGACATCCGGCACACGCTGCGCGTCCTGTTCAACTCCGACTTCTTCAAGGAAGCCCGTTTCAGCAAGATGAAGAGCCCCGCCGAGGTGGTGATCGGCACCCTCAGGGTCGCGGGAGGCTCAGAGTTCCCCAGTCCCGGGTTCGGCAACCTTTCGCGCCAGGCCGGGTACATGGGTCAGGAGTTCCTCAACCCGCCCTCCGTCGAGGGGTGGCACACCGGCGCAGAGTGGATCAACAGCGGCTCGCTCATGCGCCGCACCAACTTCCTCGTGGAGACGATGAGCGACACGGACCGCCCCGGCGTCGCCGCCATGGTCGACCGGATCAGGCAACACGGCGAATTGTCGCCGGATCAGCTCGTCGACCTGTGCCTCGACATGATGGGACCGGTCCAGGTCGACGATGCCACCCGCGCCGAGCTCGTCGAGCATGCATCCTCACAGGGCCCGGTCAGGTGGAACGGCGCAGCCACCAACGGCTCCTCCGACAGCCGCGTGACCGAGATGCTGCAGCTAATCGCCTCGCTCCGCGACTACCAGTTCGCCTAGCTGCGCTCGTACCGCCTGCGCGTGGTATGCGATCTACTTGACCAGCCGGCGGTGCAGCAGCATCGAGGCCACTGGAATCAGCACGGCGCTCATGCCGAGCACGTACAGGGCCGACAGCAGGTGCGACATGTCCAGGCTGCCGGTCAGGAACCCCCGCGCCAGGTGTACGGACGGGGTGAGCGGCGTGGCCCACGCTACCGGCTCCAGCCAGTCAGGCAGCACGGAGATGGGGAAGAACGCCCCGCTGAAGAAGTAGAGCGGCGACGCCACCACCGTGAAGCTCAGCGACAGGATGTGGATGTTCGGCGCCAGTGCGGCGAATATCAGGCCCAGCGCGCCGAACTGGATGCCCACCAGCGCGGCCGCAAGCAGGACACCCGCGCCCGACAGGGAGTCGATCCACCCAAGGGCCGCCGCGACGATTCCGATGCACGTCGCCGTGATGATCGCCCTGCTCATGGCCCAGGATATGTCGCCCATGGCAAGCTCGCGCGTGCTCACGGGAGCCGTCAGCGTCGTCTCGTAGACACCCTTCTGTATGCGGAAGAAGGACCCCCAGGAGCATTCGAATATGGCATGAAACATGGCCGAGCCGGCGATTACGCCGGGGGTAACGAAGCGCGCATAGGGCAGACCCTCGATGTCGTCCACCAGTGTCCCGATTCCCACACCTATGGCGAGAAGGATCACGACGGGCTCGACGAAGTACCAGGTAATAGAGGGAAGCCACGTGTGCCTCAGCACTAGGGCATGGCGGTACCAGATCCCGAAGATGCTGCGGGGCCTTATGCCTCCGACGTACGTGCTCTGTACCACGCCCATCATTCGTCCGTCAGCTCCCTTCCCGCCACCGAGAGGAACACGTCCTCCAGGTTCGAGGGCCGGTAGGACACGCGCACTCCCTCCAGGCCTGACAGGTCCGGGCGGCCTCCGCTTGGTGACGTCACCGTGATCACTGCCCCGGCCTCCCGGTAGTCGAGACCTGCGCTGCCGATCCAGTCCACGACGTCTCCCCGCGCGCCGTTCGACACCCGGACCTGGGCCACCTCCTGCCCGGCGTGCCGGCTCACCAGCTCGTCCGGCGCTCCTTCGGCGAGGATCCTGCCGTCGTGCATGATGGCGAGCCGGTCGCACAGGGCCGAGGCCTCGTCCATGTAGTGGGTGGACATCAGAATCGTGACGCCCGCTTGCTTCATCGTCTCCAGCTCCTGCCACACGCGGTTCCGGCCCTGCGGGTCCAGGCCGGTCGTGGGCTCGTCCAGCACGATCACCTGCGGCTTGGTCATGAACGCCCTTGCTATCGCCAGGCGCCTCTTCATGCCGCCGGACAGGTTGTCGATCTCGTCATCCGACCTGTCCGACAGGTCGAAGTACATCAGCACTGCGTCCGCCCTGCGCGCTGCCTCCGCTCGCGAGAGCCCGGCGATGAAGCCGTACACGATCAGGTTGTCCCTGGCACTGAGGTCGGTGTCGAGGCCGTCCTGCTGGGTCACCACTCCCAGCACGTGCCGCACTTCCCTGCCCTGGCGCGAGACGTCGATGTCAGCCACGGTCAGCTCCCCCGCCGACAGTGGCGACAGCCCGCTGACCATGCGCATCGTCGTGGTCTTGCCCGCCCCATTCGGCCCGAGGAGGCCGTACGTCTCTCCACCACGGACCTCAAAGGAGACGTCGTCGACCGCTGTGACCTCTCCGAATCGCTTGGATATGCCCGCAGCCCGAATGACTACGCGCTCACTGTGACCGTTCAAGTCCGCTCCTCTGCGACTGCCCCTATTCGCGTATTCGCGCCCCCACAGGCGCGCCAACCTAACAAGGGTCACACGGCCATACGGCAGCCCGCAAGGAATCTCCAGGATCGTAACTGTTCAGACTTCGTGTGACATAGCCGGCCTTGCCCTTCGGCAGGGCGAGAGCCCCATCCCCCGCCCCTGGGTGGGGGACGGTTCCTGGGGCAGGAATCCGGCTCGGGGGCCGGAACGACGGATTGGTACCCGAATTTGCCGAGTTTGTTCCAAACTGTTCCAGAGTGTTCTACGCCGCAGCCAGGGGATCATGTACCGGGTCTTGTGTGGAGGTCCTCATGGGGAGATAATAGCACGGGCGTTCGTGCTGGTCAAATGGCGGGGGGATTTAACCGCAGAGGGCGCGGAGGTCGCGGAGGGAAGAGGGGGATGATGGGGAGTGTCTGAACTGTGATTTTTGTGATGGGGATGATGGGGATGATTGGGAGGGGGAGCCCCCCGCCCGTCCGCCCCTCTGGGTCCCTCTGCCTGCGCAGGGACGACGGAGTGGGAGGGGATGGTGGGATGTGGAACGAGGATGGACGGATGTGGTGCGGCTATGGACGGATGTGGTGCGGCGATGGACGGATGTGGAGCGTGGATGGACAGATGTGGAGCGTGGATGGACGGATGTGGTGCGGCGATGGACGGATGTGGGGCGGCTATGGACGGATGTGGAGCGGCGATGGACGGATGTGGTGCGGTGATGGACGGATGTGGAGCGGCGATGGACGGATGTGGAGCAGGGATGGACGGATGTGGGGCGGCGATGGACGGATGTGGTGCGGCTATGGACGGATGTGGAGCACAAACTGCTGGGCGACGCAGTGGCATTGGCGGAGAGAGAAGGCCGCCTAGATGAGATATACGACATATTGGGCAAGAGGATTAAGTTGTTCGAGGAACTTGATAGCGATCTGAGAAAAGGGTGTCGGTAGTAACTCTACCTCCCTGTCGGGTTGCTGCCTCTGTGCCTCAACCAGCCGCCGTCACACCGAGAACAGGATGTTCAGCACGTCGCCCTCCTGCACCTCGTACGTCCTGCCCTCCTGGCGCAGGAGGCCCAGACTGCGCGCCGCCGCGATGCTGCCGCACTGCTCCAGGTCGGAGGCGGATATCACCTCGGCTCGAATGAAGCCGCGCTCGAAGTCCGAGTGTATGCGTCCCGCTGCAGCTGCGGCCCCCGTGCCGCGGGGCGCCGTCCATGCGTGGACCTCATTGTCGTTGCCGGTGAAGAAGGTGGCCATGTCTGCGGCCCTATGGGTCAGGGCGATCATGCGGTCGAGGCCCGACTCTCCCACACCGAGGCCTTCCCGCATCTCCTCTTCTTCCTCGGGCGCCATCTGGGCGAGGTCCATCTCCAGCGCGCCGCACAGTACCGCCGTCTCCACCATCGGTCCCTGGACCACGGCGGCGGCACGAGAGTAGACCGCATCCGACTCGCCAAGCTGCTCCTCCCCGATGTTCACGAGGACGATGACAGGCTTGGCGGAGAGCAGCCCGAACCCGGCGAGGAGTCTCTCTTCGTCGGCCGCAAGATTCGCGCCGCGCATGCCCTCGCCGGCCTCCAGGCGTTCCTTGAGGCGGGCGAACAGCCCCTGCTCCTTCAGGATCGCGTCGCGTTCAGGCGCCCTGGCCCCCTTCATTCCCTCTGAAAGCCTGGCCAGCCTGCGGTCGATCATCTCAAGATCGGCGAAGCTCAGCTCCAGCAGCATCGTCTCAGCGTCGCGGAACGCGTCCACGGAGCCGTCGACGTGCACCACTGACGAGTCCTCGAATGCGCGGGCCACTATGACCACGACGTCTACCGCCTGCACGCGGTTCAGGTACTCGCCCGAGATGCCCCGCGTCTTTCCGAACCCTTCCGGCGGCGGCGGCAGGTCGAGGTAAGAGACCTCCGACGGCACAACCCTCTTTGGCTGGTACACAGACGCCAGTGCATCGAGCCTCGCGTCGGGCACCTTGGCGATGCCGACGTTGGGCTCTGCGCGCCCACCGTATCCGGCCACCTGCGCCGTGCCCCGCGTCACCGCGTTGAAGACGGTGCTCTTGCCGCTTCCGGGCAGCCCGACTATCGCAACGTCCATTAACCCTGCTCCAGCCCTTTGCGAGTCCGCGCCAGCCATGCCCTGACAGCCGTGTTGGACCTCCCGACCAGCAGTGACGCAGCCATCATCGCGTATACGCGCGCGCGGCGCACCCGTGTGACCCCGTCCGGGTCGAGCCACGTCTCGCTGCGCGCGAGCTCGGATAGGGTGCCCACGGCCAGCAGCAGGGGCCACAGGGCCGCGAGACGAAGCCTCAGGCAGCGCCTTGGGATAGCCAGCAGGTACTCCTCCGCGGCGGCTACGTGACCCAGTGCGATTTCGATTCCGGCGGTCAATGTCGGACGAGCATCATGGGAGGTCGCCCTGTACAGCAGGTCCTCTGGCGCCAGGCCCTCCCGGGCGAGCATATCCAGGGGAATGTAGCAACGGCCCGCTCTCAGGTCCCTGGGCACGTCGCGCAGCACGTTGACCATCTGCAAGGCCTTGCCGAACCGCACGCCGAGTTTGGACATGTGAACCCGGTCCCACTTTCTCAAGGCAGGCGTGTGGTCCGCCGTGATGTCCGTCCAGAACTCGCCGACGCATCCCGCCACGAGATAGGTGTACCGGTCCAGGTCACCAACAGTGCCCAGCGCAGCCAGCTTCCCCGAGTCCTCCGGCGGGAACGTCGTGAGGTCCATCTCCATGCCCTTCGTCAATGTTATGACAACCTTGCGCACCCGCTCAGCGTCCTCTGGCGCGAGGGAGTCGAGCAGAGCAAACACCTGGGGCAGGCTGCCGAGCAGCCTGAGGTGCGCGTCAGCCCAATCGTCCCCTCTCCCGGCGAGAGCCGACTCGATCTCCGAGAGCGCCTCCGCAGAAGGGCTGCCCTCGACCTGTGCGCGGAACAGGAGCAGCAGGCGCAGCCGGTCATCCGGCCTGAGCAGGGCCGTGTCCGAGATGGTATCTGCCGCCCGCGCCAGCAGGTACGCCAACCCCACGGGCTCCCGCAATTCAGATGGCAGAACCCTGATCGAGAGGTAGAACGACCGCGAGACATCCCTGAGCGTATCCCTCAGTAGGCGGCGACGCTCACTCTTCGTAACTGCCTGATGTCTCGTAAGGGCTGAGGTCATGCTGGCACAATTCCGTCTTGCGCCACGGTTGCCGAGAGGGGCACGGCGCACTCCAATGGTACCGCCAGCATGAGGCCGGAGAAAGCCTCAGCCGGACGCCTCGTCCAGTTGTCGCGAGGTCTTGGGCAGCCTCAGGACAACAAGCATCGCGGCGGACAATAGCGACACTGCGCCTCCATACAGGAAGGCGCTGTGAATCCCAAAGCGGTCCGCCAGGTATCCCGCGAGCAACGGCGAAAAAGTGCCCAGGAACCCCGCGCCGTATATCAGCGATACCACCGTCGACTGCACGTTCCCTCGTGCAACGTCCATTCCCGCCGCGATGAACATGTGGTGCAGCGGGAAGCTGAATGCGCCCTTCGCGATGACCAGGAGCATCAGCACCAGACCCGCTTCGACCCCCGCGAACGCGAATGAGAGCAGAGCCACGGCCACCACCCCTGGCAGCAGCACCGCCTTGGGTCCATAGGTATCGGAAGCGTGCCCGAACACCGGCTGCGTGACCAGACCGGCCACCTGGGAAAGGGACAGGTACACGGCCACACGCAGCTCCGAGAATCCAAGGTCTTCCCTCAGGTAGACGGGAAGGAACCCCGTCACCGGGGCGTCGCCGGCGCTCCTGATGGCCGCTATGACGACCAGGAAGACCATCACGGGATCCCTGAGCACCTCGCCTATGGATGAGAAGTACGCGCGAGTAGAGGCCGACTGGGGCTTGCGGCTCGTAATGGACCGCATAACCACCCAGATCAGCACCCCTGCGAGCACCGCCGGTACCAGACTGATCTGCAGCACTCCACGCCACGAAGCCAGGCCAAGCATTCCCGCGGCGACCAATGGCCCCAGCACCTCGCCTGCGTTCCCTCCCATGCCGTGAAGCGAGATCGCGAATCCCCTCTTGTCGGGGAACTGGCGGGACAACTCGCCAAGTGCCGGCGGGTGGTAGAGCGAAGGCCCCATGCCGACCAGCAGCATGGCAAGTAACATGACGGCGTAGGTCGCCGCGTGCCCTGCTATGAAGAACGAGATACCGGTCGTCGCCAGCGATATGCCTAGCATGAGGGCGGACCTGTTGCTGAAGCGGTCCCCCAGGTAGCCCGCACCGACTGTCGTGCCCCAGGACGTGACCTGTTGGGCAGTAAGCAGCGCGCCGAACTGCGTCGCCGTCAGCCCCAGGCCTATCTTGATTTCTGGCATGAGGACCGCCCTCATGCCAGAGTTGAAGACGTGCTTGATCGCATGCCCGGCAACCACCACCACGGCCAGCAGCCCACGCCCCCGCGCAATTCGCGGCGTCGCCCGGCCGGAGGAGTGAGGGGCCGATCCGGCTGCTTCCCGCTCAGCCATTCGTGGACGCAGCTCCGAGCAGTAGGCTGATGGAAGAGCGCATCTGGGCCGCCCTACAGGCGATCAAGCGGCCGGCTCGGCGAAGGGCAGCACCCTGGCGGGATTGTCGACCAGTATTCGCTGGATCGACTCCTCGGTGAAGCCGCGGCGGCGCATCCTGGGTACGATCGATTCCAGGATATACGCGTACCCGTAGCCGCCGTACTTGATCAACTGGCTCTTGCCGCAGACGTCCTGGGCGACGACCACCTTGTCGCCATGGCCCTGTTCGATGATCCAGGCAATGTCGTCCATCCGCTTTGCATCGCTCGGCATGTCGATGGCATGATTGTAGACGTACAGCGACTGCTCCCTGCCGAACAGGTCCCACTCCAGGTAGCACCCGGCATCGGCGATGGCCTTCAGGTTGTCCCGGACGAACACGGTCCGGTCGATGTGCCCCATGATCGTATGCGACAGGTCGGCACCCATCTCACTCAGGATTTCGATTATCTCGAATGGCGAGGTCTCGTCACGTCCGGGGTGTATGAGCAGAGGAGCGCCGGTTGCCGCCTGGGCCCTGCCCGAGGCACGCACGACCTTTCGCTCGTTGTCCGACAGCGGGAAGTTGCACCCGACCTCGCCTATGATTCCCGACCTGATCCCCGTGCCGTCGACGCCCACAGTGACGTCCTCCACGATCTTCTCGTAGATCTCGTCCTCGGTGCGCTCCGACATGTCCGGCGGGTGACTCGAGCCGACGTAGTAAGACGATCCCATGATGACGTTCAGCCCGGTGGCCCTGGCTATTCGAGAAAGCCCGACCGGGTCGCGTGAGATCCCGATACTCGTTGCGTCGACGACCGAGCCGCCGCCGTGCTGCCTGTACAGGCCGATCTCGTCGATGGCCGTTGCTATGTCCAGGAGCTGAGCGTCGTCGTGGTTCGCGTAGCCGTAGTGCTTCAGGTAGCCGACCGTCTCCAGCGTCACCGGCCTGTAGAAGATCTCCCGCAGGAAGGCCTCGCTGGGCGGCTCTCGATGAAACGCCAGGTCGATCAGCAGGTGCTCGTGCGTCAGCGTCACTCCCAGCTCATCCGGATGCACGGCTCCCAGCACCGTCTGCACAAGTCCCACGTTGTCGCCGGTCATAGCTGCCTCCGGTCCCCGATCTTGGGACGCGCGCTCGGCACTATACTTCATTCCCGATTCCGCGCTCGCGCGCAAGCAGGTACACGCGATAGCCCGCCGCTATGTCCTCCAGGGCGATGCCCTGGGACTCGAACAGGGTTATCTCGTCAGGAGAATTGCGTCCGGGGACCGTACCCGATACAACCTCCCACAGCTCACGCACCCTCTGCCACGTCAACTCGCCCCGCTCGACGGGGTGCATGAGGTCCGCGCACTCTATTCGGGCCTGCTCCACGTCATCGGCTACGATGACGCTCGCACGGGCAACCGCCCTGCCGTCGAGCTCCCGGCGAAGCCAGTGGTTGCCTCCCGCGGCATTGACATGCGCTCCCTCGGCGAGCCACTCGCCCTTCAGTGCCGGCGACGTGGCTGACGTTATAACGGCCACTACATCCGCGTCGGCCACGCATTCCTCGGCCGAGTCGACGGCGGCCGCCTCGATGCCGAGACTCTCCGCCGACTTGTCTGCGAAGGCCTCGCGTCGCTCAGGAGTCCTACTGAAGACCCTGACCCGCTCGACCGGGCGCACCCGGCATATGGCCTCGAGCTGAGTCTCGGCCTGGTAGCCGGTACCGATCACCCCCACGGTTCGCGCGTCGGGCCGCGCCATGTACTTCGTCGCAACCCCGCTGGCTGCACCGGTTCGTACCTGGCCCAGCCGTCCAGCCTCCATGACCGCCAGCAACTCCCCTGTTTCGGAGTCGCTGAGCTGCACGTGGAATCGCGTCCCTCCGGACCCGAAGCCGCCGTACCACTTCATCCCCGTGACGCCGGTCGACCTGTCGGCGGCAGCCATGAAATGGAGCATGCCGCCGCCCATCCGGATGCGCCGCCTTGGGCTGTTTGAAGCGGTACCGGCGGCCTGGTGTCTGAACCCCTCTTCGAGGGCCTCTATCGCGGCGTCCATCGTCAGCAGGCTGTCGACGTCCTGTTCCGTCAGGAATAGCGTCACTCGACTAGCTCCGGTTCAGTCCGCCAGGCTGGGGAAATGATTGAGGGGGCCGTGACCTCGTCCGATCGGCGCCGCGTGCCTGATCGCCTCCGTGACATACCGCTTGGCGTCGGTCACAGCCTCCCGAACACCCACGCCCCTGGCGAGACCTGCGGCTATGGCCGACGCAAACGTGCACCCCGTGCCGTGGGTGCTAGTCGTCGTGATGCGGGGCGCGGTGAGCACCTTCATATCGTCCCCGTCATAGTAGATGTCCGATGCTGGGCCGTCCAGGTGTCCGCCCTTCACGACGACCGCACCAGCGCCCATGGCGATGATGTCCCGCGCAGCCTCCCGCGCGCCGTCCACATCCCTTATGACGCGCCCTGTCAGGACCTCGGCCTCGGGGACGTTCGGCGTCACCACAGTAGCAAGCGGCACCAGAAGCATCCTGAGTGCGTCGACGGCATCCTCGCGGAGCAGCCGGTCGCCGCCCTTGGCGACCATTACCGGGTCGACTACGAGATTGCCGATGCCGGCCCCGCTGACTCTCCCGGCCACCGCCTCGATGATGGCCGAGCTCGACAGCATTCCAGTCTTGACGGCGTCGGTGCCTATGTCCGACATCACGGCCTTCATCTGGGACTCCACGAGGCTCACCGGCAACTCCAGCACATCGACCACACCCTCGGTGTTCTGGGCTGTGATTGCCGTAAGGACCGAGGTACCGTAGACCCCATTTGCAGCGAAGGTCTTCAGGTCGGCCTGGATCCCTGCTCCGCCGCCGGAGTCGGAGCCCGCTATCGTCATGGCCCGGGGGACGGGGTTCATACGTGCCCGCTCAGAACTGAGTCCGCATCTGCCACTTGCCGGCTATCGAGCCGCACGCTGTCCACCTTCGCCCCCAACGTCTTTGGCTCTCCGGCGGATGATGTCCTGCAGCAGCCTAACGCTGCGGCCGACGACTCGCATCTCCCGCTTCTTGCGCCGCTTTCTCTCACGCCTCTCGCCTTTTGTCTCTTCCATCGCTATGAAGGTAGATGATACATCAATCGGAGATAAGCCTGACCTGCTGTGCCAGGCGGTTGAAGTCGTACTCCCCCACTTTCCTGCTCGCCGAGACGAAATTGAGCGCGATGCTGAGTACCGTCGAGACGCCGAGGGCGGCTCCGAAGCTGTAGAGAGTGCTGCCGGACAGCGGAAGCGAGTTCCAGGCGCTGAAATCTGGCAGCGGGAAGAGCAGCGCACCCACGACAAGACCTACGACGCTGCTGACGAGCGCATCCGAGGCGCTGAAGGTCCGCGTGTACATGCCGAAGAAGACTGGGAAGAGCACTGCCGCGCACACGAGATCGGCTATGAGGAAAAGGTACAGGACGCTCCAGCCCTGCGATGCGACGACTATGGCAGGGATGATCAGCACGGCCGTAATGACCCTGGAAGAGCGTAGCAAAGAGCCGCCTGCCAGATCCGGCCTGTAACGCGCCAGGTCGCTCGTAATCGTGCTGGCTATGCCGTTCAGGAGCGTGTCCATGCTGCTCATCACCAGCATGAGCGCCAGCAGCAGCACGACTATGGCCGACCACGCGGGCATCGCGTCCACTATCAGCGAGAACATGGCCACCGAGTCGTGGGCCTCGGACGCTCCCCTGCCGACCGCCAGGATCCCGAAGATCCCCGTCACGATCACCAGCGGGATGCTCACAAGGCCTGCGATCAGGAAACTTCGGCGCAGGGTGGTGGCGTCACGCACGGCGTACACCCTCTGCCAGTATCCCTGGTGAAACATGTTGGCGGCCAGGACGGCGATGATGAGGGTGATGCCGAACTCGATGCCGCCCCTGTAGGAGGCCGACAGGAGCTCAGGGCTGTCCTTGGATACGGCGCTGAAGTCTTCTCCAAATCCATCCAGGGCGGACACGGCCGCCGCCAGTACGAGGAACAGCAGCGGAATGATCACGTAGAACTGGACCCTGTCAGTGAACAGGGACGCCCTCATGCCCCCGTAGGCCGTGTAGGCCACCGTCAGCAGGCCGACTATGAGGGCCGTCACGCGGAGGTCGGTATCCGCAATCAGGTCGAAGGCCAGCGATATGCCCGTGAGCTCGGCCGACAGGAAGACGAGCATGTAGAAGACGACGACGCACAGGATGAACACGTACATGACCGGCCCGAACCTGTGCCACACGTACTCCGTGAGCGAGTGGCCCTCCGGCATGAGCTGCCGCATCCGCGGTCCGAGCAGGATGAATGCCACGAATGGGGCCGCCGCGCCTATCGCGTATCCGACGATCCCCGCCATACCCGCCCACGTGCCGGTCTCGGCGGGGCTGAAGAGGATCCACGCCCCCATGCCGGAGGCGACCAGGGTGGCGGTGGCAAGTCCGAGCCCTGCCGTGTTGCGCGACACAAGGTAGTCCTCGACGTTCAGGGCCCGCCTGCGGACCTGTACAACGACATTGAAACGTACGTACAGCACGCCCGCAGCCACGAAAACTGCCGCAGTACCGAGAGCAATCAACACGGCCAATACGCTGTCTATCATCGCCGCACCCCCCTGCATATCGCGCAAAACAAAAAGGCCACCCGTCTTGTGGGTGGCCTGCGATTGCGCCTGTGCGCGTCGTTCCCTTCGCTGGCATTACCCAGATCAGGTCGAGGGGTCGTCCCGCTCCTCGGGACCTCTCAGCCTGGAAAAACCAAGCTCCCCCAGAGGTCTATGTCTTGCTGGGCGGCAGTATATCAGACGTTGGAAGACGTTGCCAGCACGCAATCCGTCCGACGGTGTATGCGACCCTCCTACGGCCTCGAGAGCCTCATGCCGACCGCGCCGCCGCCGCCATGGCAGACGGCTGCGACGCCGGACTCGAGGTCGCGCCGCTCCAGCGCGTGAAGCAGGGTGACCAGGATGCGCGCGCCGCTCGCGCCAATCGGGTGGCCGAGGGCCACGGCGCCGCCGTTGACGTTGACCTTGTCCCAGTCCCAGTCCAGCGCCTTCCCGTTGGCGACGACCTGGGCCGAGAACGCCTCGTTCACCTCAAGCAGGTCGATGTCGTCGATGCTCATGCCCGCTCGTTGCAGGATCTGTCGAATCGCCTCTGCGGGGGCCTCGAACAGCCTTGCGGGCTCGTTGGCGACGGACCTGTGGTCCTCGATCACCGCCACCGGATCCAGGCCCCTCGCCTGGGCCGCCTCTTCACTTGCAATCACGAGCGCTGCCGCCCCGTCGGATATCTGGGAGGCGTTGCCTGATGTCACGGACGTATGCGGGTAGAAGGGCGCGGGCAGCTCTGACAGCCCCTCGATAGTCGTTTCCGGGCGCGGGCCCTCGTCGATCTGGACGGTCGTTGTGCTCCGCCGCCCGTTGGCCGCGACCGGGGTGATCTCCGCGGCAAAGCTGCCATCCGCCGATGCGGCCCCGGCCCTTCGGTTACTCCTGACCGCGAACTCGTCCTGTTCCTCGCGCGTCGCCTCGAATTCGGTCGCCGTACCCTCAGCCAGCGTACCCATGTGCGTGTCGTTGAACGAGCACGTCAGCCCGTCGTGAATCATGGAGTCCGCCATCTTCCAGTCGCCGAGACGGCGGCCCGACCTGCTCCCCTCCAGGATGTGTGGCGCCCGGCTCATGTTCTCCATGCCGCCGGCTACGACGATGTCCGCATCGCCCGACCGGACCATCAATCCTGCCAGCACCACCGCCATCATGCCCGACGCGCATACCTTGTTGACCGTGAGAGCCGACGAGCCATCGGGAATGCCCGCGCCGATCGCCGCCTGCCGCGCGGGCGCCTGTCCCAGCCCGGCGGATAGCACGTTGCCCATGATCGTGTAGTCGATGTCGCCGGGTTCTAGAGAGGCCCTCTCGACCGCAGCCTGGATCGCGGCTGCTCCCAGCTCGGTCGCCGGAACGCCGGACAACGCCCCGTTCATCTTGCCGATAGGAGTCCTGGCGCTGCCGAGTATCACGGCCCTGGAGTCACCCATGCTAGCTCTCCATCACCTGCTTCACCGCGCCCAGGGCGGCGTCGACGTCATCGCTCGAAATCTCGTAGTGAGTCACCATCCGGATGCGGCCGTCGATGTTGAAGCAATGCACGCCCCTGTCGGCCAGAGCGCCCACCACGTCGTCCGGCGACCTGTTTCCCGTGTCGAAGAAGACGATGTTGGTCCTGACAAGGTCGGCGTCGACATCGATGCCGTCAACATTCTCCAGACCGTCGGCGAGCCGCCGGGCGTTGGCGTGGTCTTCGCTCATCCGGTCGATCATCGACTCGAGCGCCACGATTCCTGCGGCAGCCATGATTCCAGTTTGGCGCATCTCGCCGCCCACGATCTTGCGCTGTTTCCGCGCTTCGGCGATGAACTCCTCACTGCCGCACAGTATCGAGCCAATGGGACACGCGAGCCCCTTCGACAGGCAGAACGACACCGAGTCTGCGGACTCCACTACCCTCGATGCAGGAACTCCGAGGGCGACGGCGGCATTGAATACCCTTGCCCCGTCCACGTGGAGAGCCGCGCCGTGGCGCCTGGCGGTCTCGGACACCGCGTGGGAATAGGATAGCTCAAGCGGCATCCCGTTGGTGGCGTTGTGGGTATTCTCGATGCACACAAGGCTCATACGTCCGCCCGAGTCAGCCTCGTCTTTCAGAGCCAGCTCCACGTCCTCGAGGGGGAGCATCCCATCCTGCTCGTCGGCCATGCGGACTGCAACCTGCCCGTAGGTCTGGTGCCCGTGGGCCTGGTCCACGCTCCATGACATGTGCGACCTTCGGCCTATCAGCATCGCATCGCCCGGGCTAACGTGGGAGAGCGCTGCCACGAGATTGCCCATGGAACCGCTGGATACGAATAGGCCGGCTTCCATCCCCAGACGTTCGGCCGCAAGCTCCTGGAGCCGTTGAGTCGTGGGGTCGCCCTCGAGGCCGTCGTCTCCGACCTCAGCCTCGTACATGGCACGCCTCATTTCGGGCGTCGGCTTCGTTACCGTGTCGCTCCTGAGGTCGATTCCGTTCACGGGATGGCCTCCATGACCGGGCGGGACAGGGTCATGCCGGTCCTTCCACCCTACCCTGGTCTGCTTCGATAGCCTGCTGCATGGCGGCCACGGCAACCTCGATCTGATCATCGTCCGGCTGGCGCGTAGTCAGGCCTTGCAGGGCGATGTTGGGCACCGTGATGAGCTTCACCAGTGGGTTGGACGAATGGAATCCGCTGAACCGTATAAGCTCGTAGCTTACAGCCGCGACGACCGGGACCAGCACGATGCGGGAGAGGATCAGCCACCACAGCGGGTCCCGTCCGACGAACGTGAATATCACTATGGCAACGACCATAACCGTCAGCAGGAACGCCGTGCCGCACCTGGGGTGCGCAGTCGGGTACCGCCTGATCGACTCGGTGTCAAGCGGGTCGCCGTTCTCCTGAGCGTGAACCGTCATGTGCTCGGCGCCGTGGTACATGAAGACCCGCCTGATCTCGTCCATCCGTCCGATGAGCACTATGTATCCGACGAACAAGCCCAGGCGTATCAGCCCCTCGACGAGGTTGCTGAGCAGATCGGATCCCAGCGGCCCCTCCACCAGGCGGCTTGCCACCACCGGCAGCAGGAAGAATATGCCAATCGCGAACACCATCGAGAAGGTGAGGGTGGCCGCCATCTGGCCCTTCCCTATCTCCTGGCCTTCGGCCTCGGCGCCGACGTTGGCGGAGTACATCAGGGCCCGCATCCCAAGGGTCAGGGTCTCGGCAAGAACCAAGACTCCCCGCAGCACCGGAACCCTGCGCAGCCGCCCGGTGTATAGCTGGCCGAGGGGCTCGCACCTCTTGGCAAGCGTCCCATCGGGCCTGCGGACAGCGATGCTCGCATGGCGCTGTCCGCGGATCATGACGCCCTCGATTACCGCCTGTCCCCCGTATGTAGGTGTGCTGGAAGCCATCGTGTTCGTGGTAGCAAAAAGGGGTGAGATGTCCTCACCCCTTTGGCTGAATCTAAACGGGCGTGCCCGTCTACTGCAGGTTGAAGCGTCGCTTCAGTCGCTCTACCCGGCCCTCAGTGTCGACGATCCTCTGCTCGCCCGTGTAGAACGGGTGGCACTGGTTGCATATCTCGACTCGCAGCTCTTCCTTCGTAGAGCCGGTCGTGTACGACGCACCGCAGGAGCATCTCACTATGGCTTCCGGGAAGTAGACAGGATGGATGCTTGCCTTCAATTAAGCGCCTCCTCCAAGGGATAGACGCTCGCCCTCTTCTTGTCGCGCGTCTGGTGCTCGAAGCTGACCGTGCCGTCGACAAGGGCAAATAGCGTGTGGTCCTTGCCCAGCCCGACGTTGGTGCCGGGCATGATACGCGTGCCCCGCTGCCGCACGATGATCGACCCGGCCGTCACGTACTCGTTGGCATAGCGTTTCACTCCGAGGCGCTGCCCCTGGCTGTCACGGCCGTTCCTGGTGCTTCCGCCGCCCTTCTTATGAGCCATCGTTGTCCTGCTCCCCGGAACCGGCGTAGGAGATGCCGGTCACCTTCAATTCGGTGTACGACTGCCTGTGTCCAGTGCGGCGGCGGTACCGGACCTTCGACTTGTACTTGAAGACGACGACCTTCTTGCCCCTGCCGTGGCCCACAACTTCGGCGGTTACGCTTGCGCCCTCCACCGTGGGCGAGCCCAGCATCACCTCGCCGTCGCGGGAGATCATCCTCACGTCGCCGATTTCGACCTGACCGCCGTCCGATTCGTCGATGGCCTCCACGCGGATCGTGTCGCCCTCGGCCACCCTGTACTGCTTGCCGCCTGACTCGACTACTGCATACGTTGACATTGCTTCACCCTGCCGTCCATTGTAGCGCGGCCCGTTCACATAGCACAAGCGAATCTGCTCCGACGCCGCGCCGATCCCCTCTCCAAGGGGGACCCGCCGGCTCCGGGCACAGCCTTCCCAATTGCCCCTCCGCCACAGTATCTCTATGCTCTAGTGGCGCCGCTGTGGAGGTGTATTCGCCATGAGCGCAGATGGGCCAAACGTCCTCTTCGTCCTTGCGGACGACCTCGGGTGGGGAGACGTCGGATACCACGGCTCGCCCATACGCACGCCCAACGTGGACAGGCTGGTGGAAACGGGAGTCGAGCTTGACCGCCACTATGTCCAGCCGATGTGCACGCCCACCCGGGCCGCGCTGCTTACGGGGCGATACCCGAGCCGGTTTGGCCCCCACGCGACGGTGCCGTCCAACCACCCCGTCATGTCGGACGGCTACGAGACCCTCGCGTCCACCCTGCGCAACGCGGGCTACGAAACAGGCCTGTTCGGGAAGTGGCACCTCGGTTCGGCCCCGCCACATGTGCCAAACGCGTTCGGCTTCGACTGGTCGTACGGCAGCCTAGCGGGCGGGGTAGACCCCTACAACCACCGCTACAAGAGCGGCCCTTACTCGCGCACCTGGCACCGGAATGGAGAGCCCATCGACGAGCGGGGCCACGTCACCGATCTCATAGTCGACGAGGCCATCGAGTGGATGGAGTCGCGGGACCGCCCCTGGTTCTGCTACGTGCCGTTCACCGCGGTCCATGTGCCGGTGAAGGCGCCCCAGGATTGGCTTGACCGGTACGGGGCCGGCGAGCACGATCCCGACGCGGGCAAGGACCGGTCTTTCCGGGAGTACGCCGCATACGCCAGCCACATGGACCACGCCGTGGGCCGCCTCATCGAGTCTTTACGCCGCACCGACCAGGTAGCGAACACGCTCGTAGTCTTTACCTCCGACAATGGGGCCCTCGAGAGCGATACGCGCGGGCAGGCCCGGCTCTACCCTGGACACCAGGAGCCGTCTCCAAGGCTCGGCAGCAACCTGCCCCTCCGCGGCAAGAAAGGCCAGCTATATGAGGGCGGAATCCGGACGCCCTCGGTCATAAGCTGGCCCGGCACCCTGGAGACAGGCAGGGTCACCGACCCGATGCACGTCGCAGACTGGATGCCGACCCTCACCCGGCTGGCGGGGTGCGAGCCCACCGACGACCCGCAGTGGGACGGTATCGACGCAGGGGCGATGCTCGGCTTCTCCTCCGGCTCGAGCCCGGGGGACAGGACCATCTACTGGTGCTTCCGGGCCAACGAGATGGCGGTGCTCTCGGGAGGCATGAAGCTGATCGCCAGGGAGCAGGAGGAGGGCAGCTTCGAGGACATCGAGCTTTGCGACATGGACGCCGACCCCTACGAGACGACGGATCTGGCCGAAAGTCGGCCCGAAGCAGTCCGTGCCCTGCTGGACCTAATGAGAGCGGAGCGGCGAAACGATGGCAGTGCCGCCAGACCGGACGCAGCCGAGGCGCAGCCGGTCTGAGACCGGACTCACAGGCCATTGCCCTCGTGAAGTCAGAGTGGTGAGTGTCAGATGTGCGGCAGATACAGCCTGGTAGCCGACCTGGGAGAGCTTGCCAGGCGATTCGAGTTCGACGGGGACTTGCTAACCTTCGAGTCGGCGTACAACATCGTTCCCACCCAGGAAGTCCTTACTGTGGTGGGCGGCGAAACCAGGCGCGGCGGCTTCATGCGTTGGGGTCTGGTTCCGTGGTGGGCGAAGGACCTGTCCATCGGGAGCCGGATGATCAATGCGAGGGCTGAGACGGCCTCCGAGAGGCCCGCGTTCCGGGACGCGCTTAGGAGGCGCAGGTGCCTGGTGCTCGCGGACGGCTTCTACGAATGGCAACGGACAGGAAGCAAGAAGAGGCCGGTGCGCGTAGTCATGCGTACACGAGAGCCGTTCGCGTTCGCCGGCCTCTGGTCGGTGTGGAAGGACCCGGACGACAACCGTATCCCTTCATGCACCATCATCACAACTTCGGCCAACGACCTTCTGAAATCCGTCCACGACCGGATGCCGGTAGTCCTGCCCAGGCACATGGAGGAGCTCTGGCTCGACCCTTCCGTCAATGATCCCGACATGCTTTACAGTGCCCTCACGCCTCACTCTAGCGACGCGATGGAGGCCTACGAAGTGTCGGACCTCGTAAACTCAGCGGCCAACGACAGCCCCGGGGTCATAGAACCGCTGGAAGGACAGAGTCGAGGGTCCCTTTTCTGAGAACATTGAGCGTTGCCTTACGGGACCCGGGCAGCCAGTGGTCCGGGAGCCAGCCTACTGGCCGGCCGCCAGTCTCTCGTAGCCCCACTGGGCCAGTCGCAGCCCTATGGCAACGGCAGCCAGACCGATCGCTACCTGCAACACCACGTTGGCCGATGCGGCGAGATAGGCGCCGTCGCGGATGAGCTTGATGGTGTCGATGCCGAAGGCCGAGAACGTAGTGAACCCGCCGAGGACGCCGACAACGAGAAACGCCTGTGCCTCGGAGCTCAGGGGCTGCCGGGCCTCGGCATACCCTGCGACTAGGCCGATCACGAGGCAGCCCGCCGCATTGACCGCCAAGGTGCCGTAAGGGAAGTCGCCGCTGCCTGAGGCGCCCTGGACCCAGGTGGACACGAGATAGCGCAGCGAGGCTCCAATCAGGCCCCCCGCCCCTACCATCAGGAGAACCAAGCTTGGACCTCCCTTCCGAAACTTGGCCGGTCGCCCGACCTGAAGGTTATCGCCGCTTCGACCGGCCCCGCTTCTTCGGAGGGCGCGCGCCCTCGTAGATACGAATCCACTCGTCGAGCGGCGTGCGCGCGACGGCCTCACCTATGAGATCGAGCGGCAGGTCGTCGAGCTTCCTGAAGCGAACGCAGGACTTGCCCATGTCCAGCCTCTTGCCGGTGGCTTTGTAGCTGTCCACGAACCATCGCTCGGTCTCGGCGTCGCTGTAGATGTTCATCAGGTGAACGGACACGTAGTTCTTCTCGGACGCTATGGCCGCGTAGCTGAGAGGATGACCGTTGTACGTCTTGGGGTATCTGTCCAGCGGCACCGAGTAGGCGATCATGCCGAAGTCCATCATCTCCTCGTAGCCGTGCGGCAGGTTGGCGAGGATGACATCTCTCACAGCAGAAACAGCCTCACGACGCTCCGGTGTCAACTCGTCGAGGTACTCGGATACGGTAGCCGCGCTGCTCTTCACGCTCTGGCCTCCACTTGGCCCGCGCCCGCCACGGAGTGTTCCGTCTCGTCTGGTCGCTCAGGAGCCGCGACATCCACCTGCCCTACGACCACATGTGGAACGTACGAGAGTTCGATATTCTCCAGGTCATCGTCGCCCGCGTCTTCGAGGTGGAGTTGCAGAGACTCTCGCGCATTCACCAAGGCTTCTTCCACAGAACTGCCCTCAGTCGTACATTCCGGAAACAGAGGTACGTAGGACACATAGGCCCCGTCCTCACCGGGGTAGAGAATCACGGTCACCTTGTGAGACTTCATCTACAAGACCTCCTCTGCCACCGCCTCGAATTGCCTGCGAGACATGCCAGCCTGCTTAAGGATTGATGCGAAGGTCTTGGGATTGACGAGTGGTACCGTCACAGGATTGTGGCCATCTGGTTTGGAGAGCCTAACGTGACTACCTCGGGTCCTCAATGTTTGCCAGCCCTGGGTGTTAAGAACTCGAATCACCTCTCGGGGTCTATACCGCTTCGGCATTAGGAATCGTAATCATCTCCTAGTGGTCCACCTTCAGGATGCTCAGGAAGGCCTCTTGCGGTATCTCGACGCGCCCTACCCGCTTCATGCGCCTCTTGCCCTCGGCCTGGCGCTCCAGCAGCTTGCGCTTGCGTGTGACGTCGCCGCCGTAGCACTTGGCGAGCACGTTCTTGCGCAGCGCCCGCACCGTTTCGCGGGCGAACACCTTGCTGCCGACCGCCGCCTGTATCGGCACCTCGAAGAGCTGCCGGGGTATCAGGTCCTTCAGCCGCGTTACCAGCTCCTTGCCCCTGGGATGCACCATGTTCCTGTGCACTATTATGGAAAGAGCGTCAACCGGCTCCCCGTTCACCAGTATGTCAAGCCTGACCAGGTTTTCGGTCCGGTAGTCGCCGAGGGAATAGTCCATCGAGGCGTAGCCCTGGGTCCTGGACTTGAGCTGATCGTAGAAGTCCACCAGCATCTCGGACAGCGGCATGGCAAATTCCAGCATGACTCGCGTCTGTGACACGCCGGGCTTCCGCCCATTCCCCGCCCCGTCTTCCGCCGAAGCTCCGTACTGCACGTATTCGGTCTTCTTCAGCTCGCCCCGTCGGTCGGTCACCAGCTCGATCATGGTCCCTATGAAGTTCGCGGGGGTGAGCACGGTCAGGTCCACCCAGGGCTCCTGTACCTCTTCGATCCTGTCGGCGGGAGGGAGCTTGGCCGGATTGTCGACCTCGCGCACCTCGCCATCCGTCGTCAGTACCTGGTAGGCCACGCTGGGTGAAGTGGCCAGGAGATTGATCTCGTACTCGCGCTCCAGCCTCTCCTGCACTACCTCCATGTGAAGCAGCCCCAGGAAGCCGCAGCGGAAGCCTGAACCGAGCGCCAGCGAGCTTTCGGGGTCGAAGGACAGGGCCGCGTCGTTCAGCCTCAGCTTCTCGAGGGCGTCGCGCAGCTCCAGGTAGTCTTCCCCGTCGGCCGGGTACAGCCCGGCGAACACCATCGGTTTGAGCGGCCTGTAGGTGTCCAAGGGCGAGTCCGCGCCGCCTTCCGCGAGGGTCAATGTGTCCCCCACAGGCGCGTCGCCCACCGACTTCAGTCCTGTGGCGATGTAGCCGACTTCTCCCGCCCTCAGTCCATCCACTCTGGTCGGGTTCGGCTTGAAGCAGCCAACCTCCAGGGTGTCGCTCGTCGCGCCGCTCGACATGATCTTGATTCGCGACCCGGCCGGAGCCGTTCCGTCGAACACGCGGACGTACGCCACGACGCCCTTGTACGGGTCGTACTTGGAGTCGAAGATCAGCGCCCGCAGCGGTTCGGAGTCGTCTCCGCCCGGCGGGGGTATCCGCTCGACCACGGCCTGCAGTATCCCTTCGACGCCCTTGCCGTCCTTGGCCGACGCCATCAGGATCTCGTCGTCCCTGAATCCAAACGCCTGCTTCACCTCTTCCGCAACCCGCTCAGGCTCGGCCACGTCCAAATCGATCTTGTTGATAACGGGGATGACTTCGAGGTCGTGCTCGATGGCCAGGTAGACGTTGGCAAGGGTCTGGGCCTGGATACCCTGGGTGGCGTCCACGATCAGGAGCGCTCCCTCGCATGCCGCCAGGCTGCGGGACACCTCGTAGGAGAAGTCGACGTGCCCCGGCGTGTCTATCAGGTTCAGCTGGTAGCGTTCGCCCGACTGCGCTTCGTAGTCGAGCCTGACTGCCTGGGCCTTGATGGTAATGCCGCGCTCCCGCTCCAGCTCCATCGAGTCAAGGTGCTGCTCGACCATCTGCCGGGCGTCGACGGCGCCTGTGATCTCCAGCAGGCGGTCGGCAAGCGTCGACTTGCCGTGGTCGATGTGAGCGATGATGCAGAAGTTGCGGATGTGTGTTCGGTCCACCATCCGATGGTAGCATACCGACCGACCGCGCTATGGTAGGATTGTGCCAAGACACGCAACTAGGAGAGCACTCATGGGAGATGCAGTTCGACGGGCGAAAGCGGTTTGGGACGGCGACCTGATGTCCGGCAAAGGGGTAGTCAGCGCCATATCTAGCGGCGCGTTCAGCGAGATGCTGGTCTCGTGGGCTTCGAGGGTAGAGGACTCGGGAGGGCGCACCAGTCCCGAGGAGCTCCTGGCATCAGCCCACGCTTCCTGCTTCTGCATGGCGCTGTCCGCAGGGCTAGGAAGGGCCGGCACTCCGCCGAAGAAACTGGAGGCCAGCGCTGAGGTCACCTTCCAGCAGATCGAAGGCGGATGGAGGGTGTCGTCCAGCGCACTGACCGTTCGCGGCGAGGTCCCAGGCATCGATGCCGAGGCGTTCGCTGCGGCGGCCGAGGCCGCCAAGGACGGCTGCCCGATATCGGGCGCGCTCAAGGGCAACGTCGACTTCAGCGTGACAGCGGAGCTCGTAAGCTAACGTCGCCCGGCGTCCAGGGCAGAGAGGAGACTGAGCATGGGAATGCAATACCAGGCGTATTCCGTCCCAGACCGGGACAGCGTAAGCGCCATCTATACGGATGCCATGGCGCGCATGTACGGCCTTGTCGCGCTCGGGATAATCACGACCGGAGCGGCGATCTGGATAGGCGACAGGGCCGGCGTTGGAGAGGCGATCTTCAGCTTCGGCATAATCGGCTATCTCCTTGCCATCGGCGTTCTGTTCGGCACACTGATCGCTGCGCAGAGGGTCGTCTCTGGAGGCAATACGGCACTGGGCACGGTACTTTACCTCGCCTTCACCGGCATGGAAGGGCTGTTCCTCTCGCCCATCCTCATGGCCTTCACGACCGAGACCATAGGCATGGCCTTCATGTTGACCGCAGGCGTATTCGTCGCCATGAGCGTGGTTGGCCTGACCACGAAGAGGGACCTGTCGAGATGGGGGCCGATCCTGTTCATAGGGCTCATCGGCCTAATCGTCATAAGCCTGGTGAACATGCTGCTGATCCAGTCCAGCGGCCTCTTCCTGCTGATAAACCTGGCACTGCTGCCCCTGTTCCTGGCGCTGACGGTCTGGGAGACGAAGCAGATGAAGGAGCTCGCCCAGCAGGCCGCAGTCTCCGGAGACACGTTGGCGGCCAACCAGGTGTCTGTCATGGGCAGTATCGGGTTGTATCTGAACGCACTGAACATCTTCATCATCCTGCTGAACCTGTTCGGAATGTTCTCGGACGACTGATCGGGGTATAATCGCGGCGGCCCAGACAGGACCGCCCGCTACAGACAACGAGGAGGCCCAGCCATGAAGAACGGCCACAAGGACCCGGTGCTCGTCGTGGTGCAGCTCACCGGCGGCAACGACTACCTCAACACCGTCGTCCCCTACGCCAACCCTCTCTACCATGACTACCGCCCCACCGTGGCGATCTCCGAGGACCGGGTGCTGCCGCTGGACGACCAGATCGGTTTCCACCCCAAGATGGCGCCGGTCCGCGACCTCTATAACGAGGGCATGGTCGCCATCGTGCACGGCATCGGCTACGCCAACTCGCCACGCTCCCACTTCCGCTCGATGGACATCTGGCACACCTGCGAGCCTGACACCCTCGGCACCGAGGGATGGCTGGGCCGCGTCACGCGCGACCTCGACCCCGACAAGGAGAACGTCGTCACCGCCGTAAGCATGGGCCCCAGCATGTTCCGCGCCCTCTCGCTCCCCGGCGTGCCCGTGGCCTGCGTCGAGGACCTGGACAGCTACGGGCTGATGACAGGCATCTCGGACAGGGAACAGAGAGAGCGCATCGTCGACAGGTACAAGCGTCTCTACTCCCCCGCCATCGGCAGCGGGCCAGTGATGGACTTCCTGGGTCAGACCGGGCTCGACGCCCTCAAGGGCGCAGACATACTGAAGCAGGCGCCCGAGAGCTACTCGTCCTCCGTCGAGTACGCCGACACGCCCATAGCCCGCAAGCTCAAGGGCATCGCGCAGATTCACCTGGCCGGGCTGGGTACGCGCATCTTCTACGCCGACCACGGCAGCTTCGACAGCCACTCGAACCAGCAGGGGATGCTCGACACCCTGTGGGACGAGTTGTCCGCAGCCATTCGCGACTTCTTCGACGACCTGAGGCAGCACAACGCCGCCGACAACGTGCTCATGATGCTATTCTCCGAGTTCGGTCGCCGCACCCACGACAACGGCTCCGGCACCGACCACGGCGCCGCTGGCGCAGCGTTCCTGATCGGCGAGCCGGTCAATGGCGGGCAGTACAGCGAGTACCCGTCCATCAAGCTCGAAGACCTGGAGCAGGGCGACCCGGTGCCCAACTACGACTTCCGGGGCCTCTACACGACCATCCTGGAGGACTGGATGCGCATGGACCCGGTCCCCATAGTCAACGGCACCTTCGAAAAACTGGACGTACTGGCCGCAAGCTAGGAAGGTGCAAGTGCGATGCTCACCCAGGTAGTCGGCAACAGGGTTTACGACTTCTCCCACGCCGCGGGACGCCGCGACCTCGCAATGGTCATCGGCGTGGCCGTCTCGACGGACGACATCGTGTACCTCCTGACCCGCTCCAGCGAAATAATCCCGGACGCCCCGTGGGACCGGACGGGCAGCCCCTCCAAGATCGGCAAGTACACGGTCGGCCCCGAGTGGGGCACCGAGGAGCTCATAAAGGAGTTCGGCAAATACGGCCAGGGCGACGGCCAGTTCATCTGGCCCACAGGAATCGCGCTCGACAGCAACACCAACGTCTACGTCACCGACGAGTGGCTCAACCGGGTGGTCGTGCACGACTCAGACGGCAACCTGCAGGGCCACTGGGGCGAGGCGGGCACTGGCACAGGCGGGCTGAACCGGCCTTCGGGCATAGCTTCCGACGCCGACGACAACCTCTATGTCGTCGACGGTGCCTCCCATCGCGTCCAGAAGTTCACGTCCGACGGGACGTACATCACCGGGTGGGGTGAGCACGGCAGCGGCGAAGGACAGCTCGACTCCCCCTGGGGAATCACCGTCGACCACGACGGCAACGTCTACGTCGCTGATCACAAGAACCACCGCGTCCAGAAGTTCGCTCCCGACGGCGCGTACATCACGTCATTCGGCAGCTACGGCACGGGCCGGGGGGAGCTCAACCGCCCGTCGGACGTCGCGGTCGATCCGGACGGCGACGTGTACGTGTGCGACTGGGCGAACAACCGCGTCCAGATATTCGCACCCGACGGCGCATTCGTGACGAGCCTCATAGGGGATGCCCAGCGTATGGCCATGTGGCAGCAGATGATGGTCGACGCCAACGCGGACGTGATAAAGGCGCGCCGGCGGGTCTACACGCTGGAGCCCGAGTGGCGCTTCGCCCTGCCGGTGGGCCTCGAATTCGACCCGCACCGCTCCAGGATCATAGTGGCCGACACCCAGCGCGCCCGCGTCCAGATCTACAACAAGCTCGACGACTACATCGAGCCCCAGTACAACCTCTAGCGGTCTTCCGCCTACCCTACGCGCACTGGGGGTCGTTGGGGTCCCAGCGCTGGAATCCCGGATTCTCGGACTCCGCGAGCCTGGCGCGGGCCTCGCGCCACGACTCCGCCCACTCGCCCGCGTCCCTCAGCTCCGACTCCGGGTTCGAGCGGCTGCGCGCCACGAATCCGGGGAACCATGATCGGCCCGTCGCGTCTCCGGTCGGGTTATAGCGCAGGTCGAAGCTCCACCTGATCTCGTCGCTGACGTTGGGCAGCGACGCGTGCATGGTCAGCCTGTCCATGAAGAGCACGTCGCCCTTCTTCATGGGAACGGGCACTCGCTCGCCAACCAGGTGGTCCTCCGGGATCCCCTGCTTCTTTGGGTCGCCTGTATAGCAGTGCAGCCCCAGGCCGCTCTCATGACTCCGCCGTCCTACGACGAGACACCCGTTCTCCTCGGTGGCGTCCGTTACCGGCAGCCAGACCGTGAGGATGTCTGAATCGTCCGCCTCATCGGTCACCACTCCCAGGTCCTGGTGCCAGAAGGTGCGGCCCGACAGCGACCCCATCCTGGCGGACTCGGGAAGGAAGCTCTCGGGCGGCTTGATGCGGACGTGCTGCACAGGGTTCGAGAAGATCTCGGGGCCGATGAACCGCTCGACGGCGTCCAGCAGCTTCGGGTTCCTGAGAAGCTCGAACACGGCGGGGCCGTGGTGCATAGGAGTGTCGTGGGTGATGTTCTTCTGCGGCAGCGAGATGTCGATCGAGCCGGAGTAGGAGCCCTCGGTCTCGCGGGCGATATGGCTGAGGCGTTCCCCGAATGACATGTCCTCGTAGGTGCTGCTCAATGTGCCGTCCGAATGCCACTCCCGCGCGAGACCGTCGAGCAGCTTGTCGTACTCGTCGATCACCGGCTGCAGGTCCTCGTCAGGGTCCAGGATGCCCTCGCCTACGAAGTATCCGTCCTGCTCGAACTGCTCCATGTTCGCCTTGGTAATCGTCATCTCCAACTCCTGAATGTTGAGTCCGTCGGCGAGGTTATAGTACCGAATTACCGGCGGTCAATCGGCCCTCGCCCGCCCCTTCTTCGAATCCATCGTAATGGCTCAACGGCTGAACTCCCGCTCCAGCTTCGACAGCGCCGTAACCATGTCCCCGATCTCGTCCTCGCCCCAGCTGTCGTGCACGGGCAGCTTCATGTAGTCCCTCATCACGGCATCGGCGTTCGGGCATGGGAACTCGCGGTCGCCGTCCCCGCGGTAGTCGGCAGACGCCCACGGGTAGCGGCTCGTCCCGAACACACGCCGGTGCTCGAACCATTCCATGCGGTGAGGCATGAGTCCCCATCCGATCTCGGTTGCAGGGACACCCTCAGCCACCAGGGCAGCCACAAAGGTGTCCCTGTTGCACGTCAGCCGCTCTGCATTGACCCTGACGGGCAGCCACCAGTACGACGGCGATGCCCCAGGTATGGGCTGCAGCACTGTGACCGACTCCAGTCCCAGGTCCGTGATGCCCGCCTCCAGCGCGCCCACCACCTGCCTGCGGCGTTCCACCTGCCCCGGCAGCTTGGCGACCTGGGTGCGGCCTATGGCTCCCGCAAGGTCGTTGAGGTTCACATTGAGGGACGCGGCCTCGTTGGTCGATCCTTCAGGGAGAAAGAACGGCTTGCCCCTGTCGGACGCTCGCCGCGACCGCCGGTACAGCTCCTCGTCCCGGGTGAAGACGACACCGCCCTGCCCGCCCGTGTTCATGTGCTTGTCCCACATGGTGGAGACCGTCGCCACGTCGCCGAAAGTGCCAACGGTACTGCCATGCAGCTGCGCGCCATGGGACTGCGCGCAGTCCTCGATGAGGGGAAGGCCATGCCTTCTGGCCACCTCGGAGATGGCCTTCACGTCCGCCGGGTACCCGGCTATGTGTGCGACCACGATTGCGCTCGTGTACGGCGTCACCAGTGCCTCGATCTGCTCGGGGCCGGGCGACAGTGTCCCAGGCGCAACATCGGCCACTATTGGGATGCAGTTCAGCAGGGGTATGGGCATCATCCCGCCTGGATCGGTGAGACAGCCCACAATGACCTCCGTGAATGGCTCGACTCCAAGCGCCTTCAGGGCAACGTAGAGAGCGGTCGAGCCGGAACTCACGCCGTCGACGAATCCCCCGCCCATATATTCAGCGAACTCGCGGCAGAAGGCTTCCTCGGATGGCCCGTCGTAGCGGAACGGATTGCCGGTCGAGATGCTCTCGTCGAACAGCGCGTCCACCGCCGCCCTATCGTCAGGACCGAATCGCTGGCGGTCAGGCCAGGGTCGCTCCCGGACCCTCAGGCCGCC
Organism: Dehalococcoidia bacterium; assembly: GCA_965204975.1. GTDB lineage: Bacteria > Chloroflexota > Dehalococcoidia > Lucifugimonadales > CAJWER01. Next base: position 573,554 of record OZ242024.1, on the reverse strand, counting down.
ATTGAGCGCGAGGTCGGACTCCATTAGGGCACGCCTCCTTCGAGGATCGTCGCCATCCTGGCCGGGTCGATGTTTCCGCCCGACACCACGCATACCACCTTGCCGCCGCCTGCCATCCCTGCCAGCGCCGCTGCGACCGGGACTGCGCCTCCTCCCTCGGCGATCACGTGGTTGCGGCTGGCAAGTATGCGCACGGCCTCCGCAGCCTGTGCCAGGTCGACAACGAGCGACCCGTCGAGCAGTTTCCGTGCCAGGGAGAACATCTCCGGCTGCACCACCGGCGAGCCGATGGCGTCCACGAAGCTGAGGGAGTATTCGATCCTCGTCGGCTCGCCCGCATCAAGAGCGGCCGCCAGCGGCGCTGAGGTCGCCGCCTCAGCCGCGTAGACCCTTGCGTCGCGCTTGGCCGACTTGATGGCTGAGGCGATGCCGCAGCACAGGCCCCCTCCCCCATACGCGGCCAAGACCGCATCCACGTCGGGCAGGTCCTCCAGTATCTCCATCCCGATGGTGGCGTTGCCGGCCATGACGGCCGGGTCGCTGAACGGGTGGATGAAGCGGCCGTTGGCGCCGGGGTACGAGCGGGTGGCGAAAACGCGGGCGAAGTCCTCGAATGGCGCCTTGAGGTAGCTGCCGCCGAGCCGCTCGATGTTCGCCAGCTTGGTGTCAGGGGCGTTCTCGGGCACGACCGCGGTCATCGGAACTCCCAGGTCCCTCGCAGTCCACGCGAGCGCCTGCGCCGTGTTGCCGGCGCTGACCGTCCAAACGCCGTCAGCAAGCTCCTCCCCGGGAATCTGGAGTACCGCGTTAGTGACGCCCCGCAGCTTGAAGGACCCGACGGGCTGAAGGTTCTCGAGTTTCAGGAATACCTCCGCCGGGGCGGAGTCCAGGTTGAGCCGGATGAGTGGCGTGCGAACTACCCTGCCAGAAATGCGGCGCAGCGCAGCGCCAGCGTCTTCCTGAGTTACGGGTTCATAGCGAATTGGTGCGGTCACGTGCTCGGCTAGTGGCCGGGAACGCCGCCGCGCAGGATCTCGGCGAGCTTCTCGGCGTCGATGTTGCCGCCCGACAGGACGCAGGCGATCTTCCCGTCGCCTGCCCCGCCCGACAGTGCGCCCGCTACCGAAGACGCCCCAGCGCCCTCGGCCACGACCCGGGCCCTCTGCGCCACGAGTCTGACCGCGCTCGCCGTATCCTCCAGCGTCGACACTACCGAGCCGTCCAGTATCTCCCTCGCCAGCGGCCACACGTCCTCGAACACTATCGGCGAGCCGATGCCGCTCACGAATGAGGTTGGGTGCTCGATCTCCGTCGGCCTGCCCGTGGCCAGGGACGCCGCGAAGGCCGGGCCAGCCTCCACCTCGGCGGCGTACACCCTGGCTTCGGGTCGCAGCGCCTTGACCGCCGAAGCGACGCTCACCGCAAAGCCTCCGCCTCCGTACGGCACGAGCACCGCGTCCACATCGGGCAGTTCCTCGACGATCTCCAGGCCGACGGTAGCATTGCCGGCCATGACCTTCGGGTCGCTGAACGGGTGCAGGAACAGGCCGTCCATCCCATCCCGCCGGTGGACGCGGCATATCTCCAGCACCTCCAGCCACGGCACCTTCACGATGTCCGCGCCCAGGTCGCGGATCGCGTCGAGCTTGGCGTCGGGCGAGACATCCGCCACGACGCAGACGCACTTGAGCCCGAAGTACCGCGCGGCCCACGCGACCGCCAGGGCCATGTTGCCGGAGCTTGCCGTCCAGACGCCTCGCTCGAGCTGGGTCTCGTCGGCGAGCCTGATGGCGTTTACCGCACCTCGCAGCTTGAACGCGCCGCTCGGCTGGAGGTTCTCCAGCTTCAGGTACACCTCGTTGCCGCCGGACTCGGAGTCGTCCAGGTTGAGGCGCACCAGCGGCGCCCGCAGTGTCACGTCCGCAATCCGCTCCTGCGCCGCCCGCACGTCTTCTATTGGCACTCGCTGCAAGCTGCGCGTCATGTCATCTTTCCATGTCGCATTGCCATTCGAAGACTACCACACCGCAACACGTCATGGCGCCGAAACTGGACACGCAAAGACGGCTTCCCATATCCTATGCCGCGCTGTGACTACCGATTCTAGGGGGTAGAGTCTTGGCAGAATTCAAGGTTGTAGCATCCGCGTTGCCCGGCAGCGCATGGACATCGTCCTACGAGCTCGAGATGGAGACCCTGCGGCCAATCGGCGCGGAGATCGTCGTCGTGGACGCCAATTCGGACGACGAGTACCTCGCCCAGGCCAGGGATGCCGACGCCGTCATCGCAGGCCGGAACCTCACGAGCAACGTGATCGCCGCGCTGGAGGCCTGCAAGGTTATCGCTGTGGGGAGCGTCGGCACGGACAGCGTCGACGTCGAGGCGGCCACAAGAAAGGGCATCCCGGTCACCAACGTACCAGACACCTTCATCGAGGAGGTTGCCGACCATACGCTGGCGCTGATGCTGGCAACTTACAGGCGCATCACCCTGATGGACAAGATGTCGCGCGACGGCCGGTGGTCGGAAGGCAGGCCCTACCTGTACAGGTTTCCCCGGCTGATCGGCCAGACCCTGGGGCTGATCTCGTTCGGCCACGTGGCACGGGCAGTCGCGAAGAGGGCCGCGCCGTTCGGCTTCCAGATACTCGCGTACGACCCCTACGTCGAGGAGCTTGTCATGTCCGGCTACGGCGTGGAGCCAGTGGGGCTGACGGAGCTGCTGCAGCGCTCGGACATCGTTTCCATGCACGCACCCGGCACACCGCAGACCGAGAAGATGCTGGGCGAAGAGCACTTCCGCCTGATGAAGCCGCACTCGCTCTTCATCAACAACGGGCGCGGATCCACCGTCGACGAGGCCGCACTGATCAGAGCGCTCGAAGAGGGCTGGATAGACGCAGCTGGACTCGACGTGCTGGAGCAGGAGCCGCCCGACCCCGAGAATCCCCTGCTCCACATGGAGAACGTCACGGTCAGCCCGCACGTGGCATCGGCTTCCGCGAGGTTCGACCCTCGCAGGAGGCGGCGAGTCGCCGAGGAGATTGCACTCGCGCTTACGGGACGCTGGCCGATGGCGTGTGTGAACCCGACCGTGCTGGAGAAGACCGACCTGCGACGCTGGCAGCCCTATTCAATGGAGCGGGGCCCCGCCAGGTAGCAGATGGGCGGGACAGAAGCCCACCCCCCGACCGGGGATTTCACTCCGCCCTCCGCCGGAGTGACGGTCGAGAACACCCTGCTCCGCATAACCGACCTGGTAACGGGCCGGTCCATGGGAGTGCGCATACAACCCGAGGAGAGCGGGCTCGCGGTCGGCGGCATGCTCGATCGGTACGTGAAGCACGCCGACGTCGCGGCCCTGCTTGCCGAGCGGCGCATCACGGAGGAGTCTGTCGAGGGTCTCCACGCCATCCAGGACTACGTCTACCGCTGCTCTGACGACGGCAGTTTGGGTGACACGTACCCGGGACTGCTGCTCCAGCAGGATGGCCGGACCCTCGAACCCGCAAGCGTACCGTCCGGGGTCAGCCTGAATTCTGAAGGCCGCGATGTGCTCCTGCTCGACATCGAGGTAGACCGCGAGAGCGTCGGCTACGACAGGAACTGGCGCGGGTTCCAGCGCAGGCGCTGGGACCGTAACTCAGATGACTACGCCGGTTTCGTATCAGACTGCCTGGAAGCCCGGTACGGCCCCTCAGGGACAGAGGCCGTGTTGCAGCTCGATTCCCCGGGTAGCAAGCTACAGCTCGTGGAAGCGGTCGCGCGGCGCGTCTGGGCGAGCAACTTCGAGAACTACTCCCGGTTCACCGGCCGCAAGCTCGTGTACAAGACGGGCGACGAGACTGTGCGGAACATCATCGAGGGTGCTGGCGGCATCTGCTCGGAAAAAGTGCAGGCACTGAAGTTCGTCACCGACCACTACGGCATCGAGTCCGAGTACCTAATAGCCGGGCCTGAAGTCCCCGGGCCGGTCCCGGAAGCGCAGCTCCGCGAGATGCTCACGACGTTCGACTTCAGGTTCTCCAGGCGCCACATGCGCTACTGGCAGCACGCCGCCCTGCTATACGACATCGACGGCCAGACTGCGCTGGTCGACGCCACCAACGGGAACATCCCCTTCGTGTTCGAGCGGAACGAGGCGGCAGAGCGGCTACTTCGCTACGAGGACAAGCAGGCCCTGCACGTCAGGATGGCGTTGAGCCCGGAGGACTTCTACTACCACAGGGTGTCGCAGGACATACCTGAAGACCTATTCTTCGCGATGGAAGGCTGGATACCGGACGTGGACCTCGTACAGGTCTTCGACAACGAGCTGGGCCTGTACATTTCAGACGGCTTCATGGTCGCTCCGATTGTCTACAGGAGCGACCGGGCCTTCGAACGGCTTCGAAGGCAATACGTCACGGCCGCGGGGCAGGCGGGCGTCGAGTGCGCCATCGACCCGGACTGGAGCCTCGAGAGCGAGATCGGCCGGCAATTCACCGCCGCCCACGAGAACGCCGCTGGCATGATTCTGGCCTGCAAGGATCACCTGCTGACCAGATACGACGAATGCCACGGCCCCGGCCACGAGGCAGGACTCGTCGTCATGGCCCTGTGACCCATATTGGACCAGCCCTAATCCCCACCACTACCCTTCGATTCGCCCCTGATCACGGACAACACCATCGCCGTAACCGCAAGGCCTGCCGCAACCAGGTACACCCTGTGTAAGCCCGCCACGAAGGCCTCCCGGAGGCCCTGTCCGCCGCCTTCCGACACCGCCGCGAGGCTCGGCTCATAGCCCATGGACGCCATGGTGAACGCCACTATTGTCGTCGCGATGGCGATCCCGGTGACGTTCGACGCAGTTCTAGCGACAGCGAGGAGTGCCGAGACTATTCCGTACCTCTCGCGCCCCAGCCCGATGGTGATCGCGCTCGTGTTCGTCGACGAGAACGTCCCCATGCCCGCGCCCGAGAGCGCCATCCCAACCATTACGTGAATGGCGGGCGAGTCCACTCCCAGCCTGGAGAACACGAGCATCGCCGAGGCGGACATAGCCATGCCCGCCGCAGCCAGCCACCTCGTGCCGATGCTGTCCGACAGCCTGCCGCTGATGGGGCCCATTGCCGCCATGAGCAGCGAGCCGGGAAGCATCATCAGTCCGGCGTCTCTGGCCGAGTAGTCAAGCACCTGGATGAGGAAGAACGGCATGAGGAAGAAGACCGAGGAGCCCGCCAGGAACGACAGCGACCGCGCCGAGACGCCGATCGAGAACAGGGCGTTGCGGAACAGGCCCAGGTCGAACATCGGATTGCGGGCGCTCCGCTCCCAGAAGACGAATGAGCCTATCATCACCACCGCGAGAACGAGCCCGGACACTACCAGCGGCGAGGACCAACCCAGCCTGTAGGCGTTGGTCATGGCCAGCAAGAAAGAGACCAGCGCCGACGACGAGAGGACGGCGCCCGTCCAGTCGAAGGAGCCGCGCCAGTCCACCGCATCACGAGCCGGCCTCGACCGCCGCAGGACCAGCGACGCCGCCAGGAAGGCTCCGAGCCCGACCGGTACACCCGCAAAGAATATGGCCCGCCAGTCGAAGGCGCTGACCAGTAGCCCTCCAATGATGGGCCCGGATATCGACCCGGTCCCGATGATCGTCATGTACAGGCCGATTGCCTGGCCGCGATCCGACCTCGGGAAGACGTCCATGATCATCGCCATTCCGTTTGCCTGGATGGCGGCTGCAGCCATCCCCTGCAGCACCTTGGCCACTATGAGGGCCTGGAAGCTCTGGGAAGCGCCGCCCAGTGCCCCAAGCACGATGAACGCGATTAGCCCCGACATGAAGACGCGCTCGCGCCCCAGCATGTCCGAGACCTTTCCCATAGGGAGAAGCAACGCGCTCGTGCTGAGCACATACCCGAGCACGATCCACTGGGCCGTTGGGATGTCGAGTACGAAACGCTCTGCGATGCGTGGGACGGCGAGGTTGACGCCGGACTGGTCCATCACGGGCAGGAACACCCCTATCGCTATGGCGCAGTACGCCAGCCACTTGTAGTGGGCGCTCGCGACTATGCGCCGTGATGGGCCTAGGGATACGGTCATCGCCGCCGAGTGTAGGGACGGGCTCGTCGAGCGGTCAATCGACTATGCGCATGATGTTGTACATGTGCATGTACAGCTTGGAGGCCTCGCGCACGTAGTCCAGGAGCCCCACCTCGCCCGCATCGCCCACGTGGACCTGGATCTGCCGCTGGAAGAACGAGAACTCGGTGTGGTACACGCTCTCCTCGTCCAGTTCCCTGGCGAGCCTCCTCGACTCCTCCGACGGCACCAGCCTGTCAGCGGTGTCGTGCATGATCAGCACGCGCGCCTCCAGATTCTCGATACCGGCGCTTGGCGAGATCGCCTGGAAGAAGGCCGCGGTGGCTGGAGAGAGCTCAGCGACGACCAGATCGACCTCCTCATGAGACACCCCGTCCAGCAGCCTGCGGACCGCCAGCGCGTCCGGCGCCATCTGCGCCAGGTCGCCCTCCGGCGCCTTGCCTTCGAGGTAAACCCGGGTGAGAAGCCTCCGGTCATCGTCCGACTCCACGCCCTCTATCAGGTGGTCGCGGAAGACGCCGTAGGTGAGCTTGTCCGGCTCCCAGGGAGAATCATAGCCTTCGTCGAAGCGGCTCCTGCTCCCGATCGCCTTCGCGAAGTCCTCGGCATCGTAGTACCCCGCGAAGGAGTTCACGAAGCTCACGTCGCCGCGTATCCGTTCGTCCTGCGCGGCCACCATTGCCAAGGATGCCCCCACGCATATGCCGCCCATGCCAACGCGGTCCGGGTCGACGTAATCGAGCGACTGGAGGTGCTGGAACGCGCGGACCAACACGTCGACGTCGTCTACGGCGATGCGGTGGGTCTCCTGCGTCTCCGACCAGGGGATCATGACGACCATGCCCGAGCGCGCCAGACCCTTGCCGAGGGCGACGATCCTGGGGTCGTAGCGCCCTCCGGGAACGACGCCCTGGAAGAAGACCACCGCGCCGTGCTTCCCGTCACCCCCCGGCCTGTAGATGTCCGCGACGCCGGGGCCCGCCGCTGTCTCGAACGCGACCTCTTCCAGCACCGGTTCGCGGGAGAACCATGACTGGGGCTTGACCGCAAGGTCGGGGAGCACCTCGGGTATGAAGAGCGCCGCGCGGAAAGCCGCCCTGCCCTGCGGCGTCAGCACGATGAGAAGGGCGAGGACAAGCACTACCGCCGCAAGCCCGATCAGGGCGCGGCGCGCGAATTTCAGTATGCGGTGCCCCCAGCTCATCCCCGGCCTTCCATCAGACCTGCATCACGTCCTCAGTCGTGAGGGACCAGCCGCCCCATGCCGCGCCGCAGTCCAGGCACGAATCCTCGCCGGGCACGACCTTCGCTCCGCAGCCGCACCACAGTAGCCATCCACGCCTGTCCCCTGGAGGCGGAGGCACCCCGAACCCCGCAGCATCCATGATCCCGTAGGTCATCTTCATGACTTCGACGGCGTCCTGCCCTGAATTGAGCGGCCGGGTGTCCGTCTTGACGCAGTCGATGAAGTGACGCATCTGTGCCGCGACGGTGTCCACTGCCGGCAGCTCCTCGACGACCTCCCCATTCCGCACTACTCGACCATTGCCCCTGCCAGTCTGATCGATGAAGACCGACCAGCCGTCCCCATAGGCAGTGAACCGCTCGCTGTGCCCCCCGGTGCCGTGGCTGGCCGTCATCTGGCCCAGCGCCCCGCCCGAAAACCGGATGCTCGCAAGCAGGTTGCCCTCCTGGGTCTCGTCGTGCATTTCGCCCTGTGCCGCGATCTGGGCCGGGAGGCCACACATGAAGTGAAGCGGGTTGACGATGTGGATACGGATCAGCGCCAGGTACGCCGGGCCGGGCCGCACATAGTCCGCCATCACCACTTCCGGCCCGTCGGCTCCGAAGACCTCCTTCGCCCTGATGAGCCCGAACGTCCGGTTCCAGGCGACCATCAGGTGCCTGCCCGCCCGGTCCGCCGCATCCGCCATCGCCTGCGTGTCCTCCACCGTGTATGCCGGAGGCTTCTCGACCAGCACATGCTTTCCTGCCTCCAGCGCCGCGATGGCCTGGTCCCTGTGAGCCAGGTCCGGCGTCAGCACCAACACGGCGTCCAGGTCGACGCTCTCCAGCATGTGGCTCAGCAGCGTGAACGTCCTGACGACGCCGAACTCGCTCGCGGCGGCTTCCAGGCGTTCGCCGTCCAGGTCCGCCAGTGCTGCAATGGTCACGTCGTCCAGCGCGGCCGCCGATCTCGCGATCTGGATGCCGCGGTGCCCCACACCTACGATGCCAACTCGTACCTTCATGGCTAGCTGTCCACCTCCAGGCCGTGCTCAGACAGGATGGAGCGCATCAGCGAGCCCGGCTCGACCTCTGGCCCGGGCTGGAAGACTGCGGCGTTCATACCCAGTTCGAGAGCGGCGGCCACGTTAGCTTCGTTGTCGTCTATGAAGAGTACCCCCTCAGGCGGAAGCTCGAGATTCGCCAGTATCGCGAGGAAGTACGCCGCGCCGGGCTTCTTGTGACCGAGGTCGCACGAGTAGAACTCCCTGTCGAACAGCCTGCCGTACCCGAGGTCCTCGGACATGTACCGCGCCCTGTACCCCATCTGGTTCGAGGCCAGGCAGCACAGGACCCCGCCGCTGCGCAACTCCCGGACGATGTTCGCTATGGCCCCGTCAGTCCGTATGTCCTTGGAGGCCTGGACGAACGTATATGCGCTGGCAGGGCTCCCCCACCTCGCCAGCAGGCCCGACATCGTCTCAACGAAGTCGCCCTGCCCCGTCAGCATGGGGGCCTCCGCATCCCACACCTCCTGGTACCGCTCTTCTATCTTCTCGGGCGGCAGCGAGAGAACTTCCGTCAGCAACGAGTGCAGCGTGACCTCCTGATGCTGCAGGACGCCGTCCGCGTCGAACAGGACCGCCTGGATCTTCATCTCAGTCCTCCGGGCAGTGGCCACTCCGTGCGCGACATTGTATCGTGCGCCCGGCCTGTCTGCCGATGTGCGACCTGGAATCGGGTACAATCCCGCATGTTCGCTGCGAGGAGAAGAGATGGACACGCCCGTGGTGTACCTGCTGTGGGGATGCGCGGCCTACCTGCTGGGTTCCGTTTCCTTCGGCGACATCATCGCGCGCCTAGCCGGGTTCCCCATAAGGGACACGGGCACCGGCAACCCCGGTGTGGCCAACATATTCCGAGAGATGGGGCCGAAGTACGCGGCCGCAGTCATGGCCCTCGACCTCGCCAAGGGCCTGGCCGCAACCCTGCCGGCGCTCCTGCTCGACCTGCCGGTCTGGGCCGGCATCGCCGGGACCGCCGGAGTGCTCGCCGGGCACTTCCTGCCGGTGTTCTGGGGTTTCCGCGGCGGCACAGGCATGGTCGTCGCGATGGGCGCGGGCGTAGGACTGATACCGTTTGGCGCCCTGATAACGGCGCCGATCGCCCTGGTCTTCCTGAAGTTCTCCAGGAACGCCGGCTACTCTGGCCTGCTGTTCTTCCTGCTGGCCTCCCCTCTGGGCTGGTGGCTCCACGACGATCCGGGCGGCGCCATCGTCACCCTGGCCGGAGCAGGCGCAGTCCTAGTCAAGAGCCGCATCCAGTACCGCAGCAAGCCAAACGGGTCAGCGAGAAGCGACCGATAGTGTCGGGCTGGGGACAAGTCCGAGCTCCGCGAGATCCTCGTCCTCTAGGTGGAGAGCCATTGCCTCCTGGAGATTGGCAAGGGTCTCATCGACAGTGAGGCCCTGTGTCACAACGGGAATCTCCATGCACTCCGCGACGAAGTAGCGGTCTCCCCGGGAAATGATGGCGTGAACCGTGTTACGCAAGTTCATAGCGAATTGCCTCCCTTGAGCAGACCGCCGTGATTCAGCAATCGGCTAACGGTGATTCTACAGCGCCCTCACCGCCTGCTCGAGCATGGCGGTCGCGTCTTCGTAGGTCGTGCCTCGCTCGAACTTCATGGGGGAGCCGAAGCGCACCTCCACGTTCCCCCTGCTGAACATCGGGAAGCCGGTGGGCGAGCCGATCTTCAGGATGTCCAGCTTGACGGGCACGACGGGTATGCCCGACTCCAGGGCCACAAGACCCGTGCCTCCCCTGAAGGGCAGCATTGGACCTCCCACGGTCAGCTCCCCTTCAGGGTAAATGAGCACGGACCAGCCGTCGTCGAGTATGCGGCCCATGTTCTCCAGGCTGGCACGCACCGCCCCTTCCTTCGAGAAGGGGAAGCCGTTCCCGATCAACGGGTGGGTGATGCGGTAGGCTGGGTTCTCCCACAACTCCTCCCAGGCCGCGATGGCAAGCCGACGCCTATGTCGCAGTGGCATGGCCCTGATGAGAAGGCCGTTGTCCAGCCGCAGGCAGTGGTTCGCCGCGAACAGCACCGGGCCCTCCAGGGATTCTATATCCGAGGCTCCCGACACCCTGAAGCTGTACAGCAGTCTGAGGGCCGGAAATATGACAACGCGCTGGATGGCGCCGCGGAGCGGCCTGCACCACCAGCTCATCCCCCATCGCACAAACTTCTTCTCCTCGGGCGTACGGGAGCCCTCGTCGACCATTCTTGCCAGAGCTGCAACGGTAGTACCCTGCTCCATAGCCGACTCGTCCAGGTAAACGCCAAGCTCCTCCTCGATGGCCGACAGCAGCTCCACCCGCTTAAGCGAGTCCATGTCGAGGTCGCCGTCGAGAGTCTTGTCGCCGGCAACCTGGGTGACGGGCACCTCCGCGATCTCGGCGATCACTCCCTCCAGCGACGGCCCCTCCGGCGCCGCAGGCTGGCGCGCAGCACCATCGGACTCCGCTCCATCCTCGCCGAGCAGCATTTCGGCGAGCAGGACCTTCTTGACCTTGAGGGTGTGGGTGCGGGGGAAATCCTCCTCCGGCCATACCGTGAACCCTCGAATCCGCTGGTGCTCCGCAAGCCGGCCATTGGCCCATGACACCGCATCGGAAGCCGGGTCGGCATCCGCCATTATCAATGCGGCATGAATTTCAGGGCCGGACTGGCGGGGCAGGCCGACGACCGCGGCGTCTTCCACCGCCTCGTGCCTGACCAGCGTAGCCTCGATATCCTCAGGATATACGTTCAGACCGCTGCCTAGGACGATCATGTCCTTCTTACGGCCTTTCAGGTGCAGGTAGCCCTCTTCGTCGAATTCGCCCTGGTCGCCCGTCTTGTACCAGCCGTCCTCGAAGGAAGACGCGGTCGCCTCGGGCGCGTTCCAGTAGCCCTGCGTGACGTTCTCCCCGCGCACGAGCACCTCACCGTCGTCGGCGATCTTCACCTCGACGCCGGGCACCGGCGGTCCCGGCGAGTCGTAGCGTGGCCTGGCCTGGTGGTGGCACGTGATCACCGGTGAAGTCTCGGTCGCGCCGTAGCCCTGCACCACGTCGACGCCGAGCAGGTTCCACTTTGCGCCGAGGTCAGGGTCGAGTGGCGCACCCCCGGCGAAGATGAATGAGAGCTTGCCCCCGAGCTTCTTGTGAACCTGGCTGAACATAACCCGGCGCACCGGGAATGGCGCGAATGCCGCGACCTTCATCAGCTTGGCCCAGAGGGCTTCCTTGCCCTGCCTCTTCACCTCCCGCTCGATGCCTTTCATGAACAGGTCGAGCAGCTGCGGGACGAGGACCATCATCGTCACGCGGCGTTCCTTCATGGTCCTGAAGAGCACCGTGGCCTGGCGGGCGGTCGGATACGTGATGTTTGCCCCCGCATTCATCGGCACCAGCAGACCGCCCATCTGCTCCAGCATGTGGCTCAGCGGCAGGATCGACATCATCCTGTCGGACTTCTTGCCGGGAGCGACCTGGACGACCGAGGCCATGTTCGCGGTGATGTTGCGATGGGTGAGCATGACACCCTTCGGATCTCCGGTCGTCCCGGACGTGAACATCACCTCGGCAAGGTCGTCGGGGCCTACGTCGACAGGAGCTGGCGCTCCCATGCCCTCCGACATCGGCTCCAAGTCCTCGAAGTCGATCTCCGGGACCCCGAGCTCCTTGTGATAGCTGGGAGTGACACGCGACACGAACGAGAGCTTCGCGTCCACCCTGGACGTCACGTTCTCGACGAACTCGCGGGGACTCCGCAGGTCGAGCGGCACTACGATCACCCCGGCGCGCAGGCATCCGAACATGGCCAGCACCCACTGCGGGCAGTTCGGCCCCCATATCAGGGCCCGGTCGCCCTTCGAGAGCCCGCGCGCCTGCAACAACGCAGCGATGCGCCCGGCCCCCTCCCAAATGTCCGCATACGACCAGCGCTGGTACCGGAAGCCCGGCCTGAAGAGCAGCGCGTCTCGCGCGCCGAATTGTTCTGCGCGTCCCTTCAGGAAATCGACCAGGGTCGCCTCTATGGCATCGTCCTCCACCATTCAATTCCTCCCGGTCGGCAGCGCGAGGCTGAATCAGGCGGGATGATAGCAGAACTTGGTGGCAATCGACATGCAGCGGGGCTCATGCACGGCTTACGTGCTAATATTGACACGCGATGGAAACAAACAGGGGGAGCGTAAAGAGGAGACTAGAGCGGGATGGTTGGTATCTTGATCGACACGGTTCGAGCCACGACATCTACAGACATCCCAGCATCAGGGGCATCGTTACTTTGCCTCGCCACCGAGTGCTGTCCACAGGTATGGCCCGCACCATCGCTAAGAAGGCGGGGTGGACGGAGTAGGAGGACACCATGATCCGATATCCGGCACTGATAGACGGAGATGAGGGAGCCTACGGAGTGGTCTTCCCGGACATACCTGGGGTTGGTGCCATGGGCCACACAGTGGACGAGGCCCTTGTGAATGCTGAGGATGCGCTTCGCGACTATGCTATAGAGACTGAGCGGGACGGCGAAGACCTGGCGACTCCCAGTCCCTTCCAGTCCATCGAAACACCTGCGGGAAACCAGTTGGTGTCCATACCACTAATTCGTCCGTCGGGAAAGAGCGTCCGGGCGGGCCTGACCCTGGAGGAGGACGTCGCCGAGTTCATTGACAGCGAGGCCCGGCGACGCGGGATGACGCGCAAGACCTACATCACTTGGGTGGTTCGGCGGATCGCCGCTATGGGAGGTTAGGCTCGGCGGCGGCCATCCTGTCGACCAGGAGCTCCAGCTCGGTGTGCGCATTCTCCGTGAGCGGCGGATAGTGGCTGAAGCATATCGTGTCGAAGTCGAGCGGAAGCAAATTCGCCAGCGATTCGCGGGCCGTCCGGTTGTCGGCAGTGACATTCTCAGCTGGAGGGCCCAGCCTTCCGAAGCGGCGCTGCATGGCATCCCCCACTACGACGGCGCCCATCGACGGTATGTAGTAGCAGGTGCTGCCGGGAGTATGCCCGGGAGTGTGGATCGCGCGCACCTCCTCCTCGAACGGCAGCACGTCCCCATCCTCCAGGGGAGCATCCACCTCTACCCCGTCGCCATACAGGGCCCTTACGATGGGCCGCGTCACTCCGGCAACGAACTCGTTCTGGTAGGGGTCGGGCCTTGGCTCGGTGCCGGCGACGACCCCGGCGTCCAGCCGGTGGGCCGCTACCCTTGCGCCGGTCGCCTGGAGCAGCCGCGGAAGTCCCCCTGTGTGATCGGGGTGATGATGCGTGATCGCTATGACCGCCACCTGCTCGGGCGCGAATCCCAGCGATTCGAGCCCCCATAACACGATGGGGGTACTTCCCTTGGCCCCCGCGTCGATGACCAGGGCGCGCTCTCCCGCAGTTACGACCGTAACTCGCGACGCGACCGCTCGGAGCTGTTGCAGGCCGGGCGCTACCCTTATCGGACTGCCGAACCTCAACACCGGCTGAAGTCCACAGGCAAGGGCCGGTGCATCCTACTGCAACGGCGAGAACGATGCCGGAAGCAGTATCTTCGAGTCCTGCGTCACGAGCCTCGCCGTGGTGGGCGGCGGCCAGATGTCCCTCTCGCGCGCCTCCTGCCGGACTCGCATCCGCTCTTCAAACGTCCGGTAGGCCCATATGTGCGCGAAGTTGTTTGTCCCGCCCGACTCCCGGTACCAGCAACCGATCAACGGGGACAAACCCTCCCTGGCCTCTATCCTGTCGCCCCAGGCGCGCAGGATCTCAGGTATGTCCTCCGGCGGGTATGTGTATGTGCGCAGTTCGTAGATCGGCCCCAGGCTCCCTGGACTCAACGGTCGCATGAAGGACGCGGGAGTGTATAGGTCCGAAACCATGGAAACGACCAGGTCGCCTGTGTCCGGCGGCCACACTCCGGCATCCTCGGCCTCGGCCCTGATTCGCCTCCGCTCTTCGATGCTGTCATAGGGCCAGATCGCCACCACCTGGTTGATCGGCCCGATCTCCGTATACAGGTGAGCCGCCAGGGGTGAGTAGGTCAGCCTGTCCTGCAGCTTCTCGGCAAATCGTTCCTGGTAGTCCGGGACCATCGCCGGCTTGATGTTATACGTCCTAATTTCGTAGATCATTCCTTCGCTCCTTGTATTGGCTGTGATGACTGTGAACGGAGGGCTATTGCCTCTTCAAGGGCCTCGTCGTGCCGCTCCGACACGGGACTCAAGGCTCCCTGTACAGAGCGTTCAATTCCCATGAATCCCAAGTGTTCCACGGTGAGGGTGCGGGTACCCTCATCGGATGGCTTCCGTCGATTCGGCATTGGATGTCCTCACTCAATAGATTCTGCCGACCTCTGATCTACCTGACTCACCGTCGACTGAATACACCATACCATCATGAATTGTCCCTTCAAAGGGTTAGACGCTTCGGGTTTGCGCCTCGGCCAAGCCGTCTGCTAGAGTGCTGCCCAATCCAGCTCACGAGGAGCCCAGCGCATGGCAGCCAAGTACAAAGTCGCGATTATCGGTACGGGTCGAATGGGCGGCCTGATCGAGGACGAAATCCCCAGCAACGCCTTCTCCAGCCCATACGGACACTTCAGCTCATACGCCTCCATTGACGAGACCGAGGTGGTAGCCGTGGCGAACAGGGGCGAGGAGCGGCTCCAGCGGTTCAGCAAGCGCTTCGGCGTGAGCAGCACCTACCTCGACTATCGCGAGATGATCGAAAAGGAGCAGCCCGACATAGTAAGCGTCACGACGGCCTCGGTCCACCGCGCCGCCCCGATCATCTTCGCCGCCGAGAACGGAGTGAAAGGTATCTACGCCGAGAAGGGCCTGTGCGCCTCTCTCGAAGAGGCCGACAACGTCAGGGACGCCGTCACGTCAAACGGCGTCGCTTTCAACTGGGGAGCCATGCGGCGCCACCACGACGGGTTCGTCCGCATGGCAGCGGCCATCGCCGGCGGCGCTATCGGCGAGCCGAGGTTCGTCGTCATGCCCACGTACACCGACATCATCAAACACCACCCGCACACCATCGACCTCGTCCAGATGCAGATCGGGGACCCCGCGCCGCTCTGGGTCGAGGGCACCCTCGTACAGAGGGGCGACCTGCTGGAGGGCGGGCAGTCCGCCACGCGGCCGCGCTCTTATCCGGACTACGACGAGGCCAGCCACAGCTTCGTCCCTCCGCCCGGCGAAGAGATCGCAGACCCGATGGTAGGCCACTTCCGCGTGGGTTATGACGGAGGCGTCGAGGCCACGTACCTGCCCATCGGCAGCCTTGACATCGAGGTCTACGGCACCGAGGGAAAGGCCTATGCCTGGGAAAACGGCTCGTTCTTCAAGATTCGGCGCGCAGGAAAGGGCGCCTCGGCCGTCGAGGAGACGGAGATCATCCCCACGGGAGACAGCCCTACGGTCGCGACCATACGCAACATCATCAACGAGCTGGAGACCGGCGAGCGTACGACAGGCAACATCGACGTCACGATGCAGGCGGTCGAGACCCAGTTCGGCATCGCCCACTCCCACCTGCAGGGCGGCGCGCGCGTTGCCGTGCCTGTCGAGGACCGCAGCCTCTACATCCCCGGGGGCTGACCCCTACTTGAACTGGAAGGCGTACAGCTTGGAATCGTAGGTCTCGATCCGGAGGCGGACCGGCCTGCCCGCTAGCGCGCTCACGTCGGCGTTACCGCGGTACGTCACCGGCATTCGGACCGAGTTTCCGTTGATGATGTCGCAGTCGTCCCGCGAGAAGCCGTCTACAGGTGAGCCGTCGGGCGTCTGAATCTCGACCGACGCCGTGCCGCCCGCGCTGGTGTCTACGTTCAACTCCAGCCTGCTACCCTCGAACACGACGGGAGGCGTGACCAGCCACCCACCCTCGTAGGGCGTGTCTGCCGAGATGAAGCCGTCCAGCCGCGACTCGTTAACGTAGATGCCGTACTTGATGGCGTTGGAGTCCTGGTCGAACTGGTGCGAGTGGTTCCGGTTCGAGCCGGAGCAGTAGTTCCACAGTGTGTCCCCCACTCTCACGAAGCCGGGGGCCGTGTATAGCTGGCGCGACCTGGACCCGCCCCTCAGTCCGACCCGCAGGAACGGCCTCCGGCCGGGAGCCTGGTCCCAGGAAACCCCGTCGCGGCTGGTGAGCAGGCGCACGTCCGAAGTGTCGGGGAAGTTGACGTGCATGTCGCCGGCCTCGTCGCCCTCGGCCTGGACGACCTCCACGCACTCCCAGTGGTAGAGAAAGCTGGGCAGCATCAGGTACACGTCCTCGGCGTACGGGTATTTGCAGGCCGCATTCGTGTATACGTCCACATAGCCGCCCAGGCGTTCCGCGCACTCCTCGGGCGGGCTGAACCGCCACTCGGAAGCCTCGGCCCTGTACACCTCCTCCATCTCAGACCAGTCGTGGAAGTCGGTGGACTCGATCCTACCGATGCCGCGCACCCGAAATCCCATGTACGGTCTGCGGGTCCGCCCATAGCCCACGTACTTGCCAAGCCGGTCGTCCCAAAACGGGACGTTCTGGGTATCGCATTGCGGCACATCGATCTGGTCGGAGTAGACGTTCCAGTAGATGCCGTCGCTCGAGTACATCTGCCAGAACGGCTCCTTCATGCCCCGCGCCTGGTCTTCCGCCGGGATGTCGCGTACCTTCGTCCAGAACTTGTACCGCTCCTCATCCGGGCAGTCCGGGTTCGTGTCCAGCATGACGGTCCCGCCCTCGGTCTCGCCCCGCGGAGCGTCGGGCAGCCGCGGGATGACCACGTTGTTGGCGAGCGTACCGCAGATCTCGACGTGCCCGATCTCAGGCTTCTCCCAGTGAATGCCGTCGGACGATTCCGCATAGGCGACGCCGCGCGTAATCCCGGACGGGTCGCCGTCCGGCGGCGTGAAGTCGTACCACATACGGAACCGGTCCCCCTCCCTGATCACCGTGTTGTAGCCGCCTATGCGCTCCTCCCACGGCCTGTCCGGGACCAGCACCGGCTCCTCGCTCATATACGGCGCGTTCATAGTCAGCTCGACGCTCTCGCTCCTCTCGATGAAGCGATCGTCTATGAACAGCTGCTTCCGACTTCCGACATCGATTGGAGAACTTCCTTGTGCCATCTCGCGTCACCTCCGCGGGAATCATATATCCTCACCGCCGATACATCCACTTGAAAGGTGTATCATGAGACGCATGGATACGGAGTAGCACAAAACATGACCTCACTCAACCCATACCAGAACAGGCAGCTCTTCATCGACGACAGCGCGATCTCCGAGATGTGCTGCGTCGTCAAGACCCTCAACCGGCCGGCCAAGTACGCCGGCAACCCGATCCTCAGGCCGTCGATGCCGTGGGAGAGGGACGTGGGGTTCGTAGGCACGGTCATGCGCGACGACGACGGCTCGTTCCGGGCCTGGTACCAGGGCTGGTACGAGGACCGCTACCCGGCCTGCTACGCAACTTCGATGGACGGCGTCTTCTGGCACAAGCCCGACCTGGGGTTGATCAAGGTGGCCGGGAGCACGTCGAACAACCGGATCATGGAGGAGGCGTGCGTCCCCAACGTGATCTACGATCCCAGGGACCCAGACCCGGACCGGCGCTACAAGATGCTCTACTGGGACTTCTCGATACCCCGTCCACAACCGAAGAGGCCCGCGTCGGTATCCGTGGCTTTCTCGCCGGACGGCGTTCGCTGGACGGAGTTCGAGGGCAACCCCGTTTTGACCGGCACCGGCGACACCCATTCGCTGCTCGGCTGGGATGAGAACGTCGGCAAGTACGTGGCGTACGTCAGGCCGGGGCGCAACGCGGACAAGGGCATAAACAGGCGGCTGATAGGGCGCTCGGTCAGCGACGACTTCACTACTTGGAGCGAGCCGGAGGTCGTCCTGGAGCCGGACGAGGATGAGCCTGACCTCGAGTTCTACAACATGCCGGTGTTCAGGTACGAGGGCCTGTACCTGGGTCTGCCCTGGGGGTACTACACTTACCCCGAGGAGCCACACGGCAGGATGGGCGGCACGATGGACGTCCAGCTCGCGGTCAGCCATGACGGCATCGACTGGTCCCGGGCTGGCGACCGGCAGTCGTTCATTCCAATAGGGCCGCGCGGAAGCCTCGACCAGGGCATGGTCGCGTGCGCCAAGGAGCCGGTCCGGGTGGGCGACGAGCTCTGGTTCTACGGATCCGGGTCGGACGGCGACCACGGCAGCAGGCACAGGAACGGGCGGGGCTTCCTAAGCAAGCTGCGCCTCGACGGCTTCGTCTCGCTGGATGCGGGTACTGAGACAGGGTGGGTGATCACCGAACCATTCGAATGCCAGGGCGGCACTCTGGAAGTCAACGCGGATGCACGAGGGGGCACGTTGGCAGTCACCGTCCTGGATGCCGACGGCATGCAGGTCGACGGCATGCGGCACCTCGATTGCGCCATGTTCGACGGCGACTCGGTGCGCCAGCGCGTCACCTGGGAAGACCACGTCTCCTTCGACCACCTCAAAGGCCGAACACTGCGGCTCAAGTTCTACCTCACGTCAACGAAGCTCTACTCCTTCGGCTTCTGTGGTACGGCCCGGGAGTAGCCCACCTAGCCGGATGGCTCCGTCACACTTATGCGCTGGCTGGCCGGAATGTCGGTCAGGGTTTGGATCGTGCCGCTCGGCCACCTGACAATCAGCCGGTCGACAATCTGAGCTGGGCCGAGCCCAAAGTGGGCCGGCCTCATGTGCTGGCCCATGAAGCTGCCCCCTCCCGACACCTCCCGTATCTGCGTCCTCCCATCCGTCTCCAGTGTGATCCTCGCCCCAATGCCGTCCCTGTTGCTGCGAGTCCCGGCCAGGCTGACCACGAGCCAGTTGTTCCCGCTGCTGCAAGTGTTCCTGAACAGCTTGGCGTTACCGCCCAGGTTTCCCACTAGCAGGTCCAGGCACCCGTCCCCGTCCATGTCCAGGTATGCCAGCCCCCGCCCCACTCCATCGTCATCCGCCCCACTGCCGTCGGAGACATCCTCGAAAGTCGCGTCCCCCCTGTTCCACAGCAGCCTGTTGTGCTGCCGCCTCATATAGGAGGGCGCATTCTGAGGATTGACGGTCGGCTTCAGGAAGCCGCTGACTATGTACAGGTCCTCGAGGCCGTCGTTATCGTAGTCGAGGAACGCCGAACCCCAGGTCACGCGCTTCTCCACGCCGATCATCGCCACCTCCGTCCCTGCGTCGGCGGAGACGTTCGCGAACCTCTCGCCGTCGCCTCTCAGGAGAACACTGGCGCCAACGTTGGTCACGAACACGTCGAGCCGGCCGTCCACGTTGTAGTCCCCCACAGTGACGCTCATGGCCTCGATGGCTACGTCCGCGCCCGACTCCTCGGAAACGTCCGTAAAAAGCCAGCCGCCGTCATCTGCCGGGCCGTCGTTCCGCCACAGGACGTTTGGGTTGGTGAAGGTGCCCCAGTCGTTGGCTACGTACAGGTCAGGGTCGCCGTCATCGTCGTAGTCGAGCCAGCCAGGCTGAAATCCCGCCCCCCAGAGATTGCCGAGCGGCTCGCCGTACCGGCTTCGGGAAGGCGGAAGCGTGTGGCCGAGAAGCTCTGTGTCGTCGGTGAATGACCCATCACCTGCGTTGCGGTAGAGGGCAAGGCTGCGTACCTCCTCGTGAAACGTGCCCTCCACCAGCGTCCTGGAGGTCAGCTCGCGAAAGTGGCGCACTACGACCAAGTCCAGCAGACCGTCCCGGTCGTAGTCACCCCAGGCGCAGCCGGTCGACTTGAGCGATGGATCGGGATCGACCGCGCCGCTCGATGCGGAAGCATCGACGAACGTCCCGTCATCCTCGTTTCTGAAGAGCCTGCTGGGACCGTGATTGGTAACGTAAAGGTCCTGGTCGCCGTCGTTGTCGTAGTCGGCGGCGCATCCTCCGTTCGAATGGCCATCCCGGTCAGCTACACCGGTTCGGACCGCTACGTCGGTGAAGGTGCCGTCCCCATTGTTCCGGAAGAGAGCGTTCGGCCCCAGCGAGTCGGTGACATAGGCGTCATCCAGCCCATCGCCGTTGTAGTCGAACGCCAGGACGCCGCCGCCGACCGGCTGCATCTCCGTCAGGTCCTCATGGTGGCGGAAGGCGATGCCGGCAGCCTCGGTCACGTCCTCGAAGAAAGGTCCGCCCGCCGCCTCGATCGCCGGCCCAGTTGCCGCGGCAACCGGAGTTGCCGGCGAAACGGTCTCGCCGGCGCAGGATATGCCGGTCAGCAGAAAGACTGTCGCGTAGGCTATGCACGACTTCATGCCGGTGCGAGTCCATGCGGGTTGAACGTCTGGCCTGAATCCGTATAATACCGGACACTAGGCCGGGGTAGTCCTGCGGATCGAACGGGCCGGACTCTCGGAAGGCCGAAGCGGAGGTGATGTCGTGATTGCCTACATAGCGCGCAGAGTGATTCTGTCGGCGTTCACCATCTGGATGATATCCATCCTGGCCTTCGTCATCATCGAGCTGCCGGAGGGTGACCTCGCCACCAAGCGCTACGCCCGAACCGTCCATGTCGTGGGCGAGTCGGAGTCGATGGCCCAGGACCTCATGAAGAAGTTCAGAGAATACCTGAACCTCGACAGACCTCTCTGGTACAGGTACGGAAACTGGGTATGGAGAATGATCCGCTACGGCGACTTGGGCTTGGCGTTCGGCGCGCAGGGAGGAGGACTGGCCTACCAGGAGCCCGTTAAGAAGATCGTAGGTGAGAGATTATGGACTACCATAGCCCTCACCGGGTTCACCATCATCGTAACGTGGACCTTCGCCATACCCGTGGGCATATACTCGGCCGTAAGACAGCACTCAGTGGGAGACTACCTCTTTACCTTCATAGGGTTCAGCGGGCTGGCGGTGCCCGATTTCCTGCTCGGCCTCGTCCTGATGTACATCTTCTTCGCCTACTTCGAGATGAACGTCGGAGGGCTATTCTCGGCCGATTACGTGAACGCCCCGTGGAGCTTCGCGAAAGTCCTCGACCTGATCAACCATCTCTGGATACCTGCAATCGTACTGGGCACGTCAGGCACCGCCGGACTCATCCGCGTGATGCGCAACAACCTCCTAGACGAGCTCGGCAAACCCTACGTAGTCACGGCCAGGGCCAAGGGAGTCCGCTCCTGGAAACTGATACTCAAGTATCCGACACGGGTCGCAATCAACCCGCTGGTCAGCACCGTCGGATACCTGTTGCCGTCTCTCGTCAGCGGCAGCGTCATCGTCTCGGTGGTCCTCAGCCTGCCTACCATAGGCCCGGTGCTGCTCACGGCTATCTGGGACGAGGACATCTACCTTGCCGGTTTCATCGTCCTGTTGCTGGGCATCATGACCGTCGTGGGTACGCTCATCTCCGACATCCTGCTCGCGATAGTCGACCCGAGGGTCAAGCTGACCAACCAGTAGACTTCAGAGGCGTATAGGACGACAGGAAAGCAAGGGGCCTAAACTGCTTCTACCGTATGGGTGGTGCCCAGCGGGATTGGTGAGAGTCGAGTGATAGAATTAAAGGGCACTCCCTTTGAGTACGATGAAGGACTCGTTGCCCGCCTAAGGGAAGTCCACGAACGTGTCGCCGCCATGCGCAGCGTTGGCAGGCTTTCTGCGGAAACATTGCGGAACCTATTCCAGTTCTTCCGCATCAAGAATATCTATCACTCCAATGCCATCGAAGGAAACCAGCTTGACCACGGAGAGACGCGTTTGGTCGTGGAGCAAGGTCTCACCATTACAGGTAAGTCTCTTCGTGATCAGGCTGAGGCAAGAAGCTTGGCCCATGCCCTAGACTACCTAGAAGAGTTGGCGCAGCTTGACAGGCCAATCGTACAAACCGACGTTAGCCAGATCCATAAACTGGTACTGACGGGTGTAGACGATCAAGAAGCCGGCAAATACAGAACTGCTGAGGTAAAGATCAGCGGTTCGGATTACTCGCCTCCTCGGCCCGAAGAAGTTGCGATCCAGATGATGGGCCTCTCGGATTGGCTTAAGTCATCCACCGAGACCATAGACGATGAGAATGCCATTCCCATTGCCTGCGCGGCACATGCATGGCTTGCTCAAATCCATCCATTCATCGACGGGAATGGTCGAACGGCCAGGATCCTCATGAACCTCCTACTCATGCGGGGCCAGTATCCGATTGCAATTATCTCAAAAGAAGAGAGGACCAGATACTACGACGCGCTTGAGGAGTCACAGGTTGCCAACCTGTCGCCATTTGTGAATCTTGTATACGAAAGCGTCTTGGAAAGTCTGGAGGTCTATGAGCAGGCTGCTGAAGAGCAACGCCAACGAGGCCAGTGGATCGAAGCGATAGCAGATCGACTCGGAGCACCAGAGAGGACGCGCCAGACAAACGAATACGAAGTCTGGTTCAGGGCGATGGACCTCTTCCGCGAACACTTCAGAGTGATATCCACAATGTTGTATGAGGCGGCAGAAGGACTATACAGGGTCTACT
This sequence comes from Dehalococcoidia bacterium, assembly GCA_965204975.1. Taxonomy (GTDB): domain Bacteria; phylum Chloroflexota; class Dehalococcoidia; order Lucifugimonadales; family CAJWER01. Next base: position 550,704 of record OZ242024.1, on the reverse strand, counting down.
TCAAGGAGTTCGGCCAACTGGACCTCGACAAGTATTTGACGCTGCGCGTACGCCAACAAGCAAAGAGAACATGGTTCTTTCGGGTTGATCTGGTTCGACAGACCCAGAGTGCCAGGTATCTGTTCTTTTTTGGTTGGGCGAACCACGCGCTAAGGGAGAAGTCCCCAGTGACTCTCCATATTGCTAGAGAAGACCCGCCAGGCAGCTTCTACTACCAAGCACTTAGGGACATGCCGACGCCCGTACCTACATATACTGAGATTGGCTACGACATCCAAAGAGAGCGATTCGCCTGTGTCGACTCCTTCGGGCATGTGCACGAAGCAAACGTTGAGCAGATAGTAAAGCAGTTCATTGGTGACATTGCCCGCGACTTTGGCGCCTAGATACACTGTGGCTGACTTAAAGTGCGGGCGTCGACACATCTTGACATCAGCCACGAAAAGCATCATGATGTCTCCATGAGGACCACACTGACAATAGAAGATGATCTGGCGCGCACGCTGAAAGAGCGTGCACGGCTCTTGGACCTGCCTTTCAAGCAGGTAGTCAACGAGACGCTGCGCCGCGGCCTCTCATCTGCCGTAAGGGAGGAGTCACTACCAAGATTCAAGGTCAGGCCGATACAAAGCGGATTCGTACCGGGCATCGACCCTATGAAGTTAAACCAGTTGAGCGAACAGCTCGAAACTGAAGCCTTCATCAGGTCGAACACGGGGTGATCATCCCCGACATCAACCTGCTGCTGTACGCCTACGACGGCAGTTCGACACATCACTTGGCCTCGAGACGCTGGTGGGAAGACTTGATCAACGGCGCCGAGCGGGTCGGGGTTCCATGGGTCGTATCGACAGGCTTCGTGCGACTAATCACCAGCCCCCTGGTGCTTGCCCGACCGGCGGCCCCACCGGAAGCTGTCGACTACGTGATTGAATGGTTCCGATACCCCCACGTGGCGCCACTCGACCCCGGCCCCGACCACCTGATCCACCTTCGAAGGAATCTCGTCGCCGCCGGTGTTGGAGGCAACCTCGTCGCAGACGCCCACATCGCCGCCCTTGCGATGGAATACCAGGCCGAGGTCCACTCCAACGACACCGACTTCAGTCGCTTCCCGGGCCTCCTGTGGCGCAACCCTCTTTGAGCCCCGATTAGGGTGCCGGCGGTTGGTACATGGTACCGGACAGCAATCCAGCGTCAGGTGAAAGGGATACCGGCGGGGACCTCACAGTCTCCTACATCTATGCTGCGCGTTACGACTACTCCAGCATAGTATCGGTAAACGACAATCAGCTTCGCCTGTTCCCAAGGGACGAGCCTGGGCAGGTCGCCCTGAGGTCGCAACTCTGGGTGCTGCCGCCCGGGACGGGAGAGACTTCCCGCGACCGCTTCGGGAACGTCGTCCAGAGCTACCGGGTCACGGAGCACCACACGAGCCTCGTAGTTGCAACGTCGGGGCTCGTCTCCCTCTCGCCCGAACCACCGGGATTCAACGAGGTGCCACTGTCCAGGGCCGTGGAGCCGCCTGCCGCAACGGAGCTCACCGCTCCATCCAAGCTGATCGACCCGGATAGCGTCTCCGGGCTCGCCCTGGACCTCGCGGGAGACTCAAATTCACTGCTCGAAACCGTGACCCGTGTGAATAGCTGGGTCTACCGCGAGGTCCGCTACCTCAGGGGCCGTACCCACGTCGAGACCACAGCGGAACAGGTCGCGTCCACCGGGGTCGGCGTGTGCCAGGACAAGACCCACCTCGCAATGGGATTGCTTCGTTCGATGGGTGTGCCCTGCCGCTACGTGAGCGGACTGATCGCCGGTCAGAGAGGCGAGACGCACTCCTGGCTGGAGTTCCTGCACCCCGATGACGGATGGCTCGGAGCAGACCCGACCCGGGGGATGATCCTGCCCCCGGCCCGGGACTACGTGAGGTTCGCTGTGGGCCTCGACTATACCGACGTGTCGCCGGTCGCCGGCAGCTTCGTATCCGGCGGAAGAACTCTTGAGCACGCCGTGATCTCAGCCTCCGACTTCACGGAGCGCTCCCACAGCCTGGAGGATGCACTGGGGCTGCTGGAGGGTGCTTACGTGGTAGGGCCGAGACCCGAAGACGTCTAGGCGCTGGCCTTCCGGAGCTCAGACAGCGGCCTTCGTGCCTGGGACCTCTGACGGCGGTGCGTCCTCCACAGGGTAGTCGAAGTAAGCGGCCGTCACGAGGTTGTGAAGGTCCCGGCAATAGTCGCTGACCTGCCGCAGGAACCGCTCGTGGTCCCCCTGGTCGGGCCAGTAGTCGCGGATCATCGCGCCGATCCGGTCGACCAGGCGCCTTGCAGCCGTGCCGGAACCAAGATCGGGACCGGGAGCAAGTCCGGTAAGCTCGGCAGTGGCGGCATCGATGGACTGGCAGAGCGAGTTGGGAAGCATCGGATCGGTGATGAGGAGCTCCATGACTCGAACCATGTGGATTTCGACGCTGTATCTGCGATTGTAGGCGTCGAAGGCCCGGTAAGCCCGGAGCAGGCTTGTCCAGTCATAGTCGGACTCCTCCGCCGACGTCGATCCGGCGGCGAGATGGGCAAGGAGCAGCGCAGACGAGAGCTGCGCACGCTCTATGAAGCGCCCCAGCTCCATGAAACGCCAGCCGTCGTCGCGGTACATCGTGGACGAGGCGATCCCCGTGAAGGTGTTCATCGCCGCGGCCATTCCCGCATAGAAGCTCTCAGGCGAGGTCCTCCAGATGTCATGCAGGCCCAGCTCCTGGTTCCTCAGGTAGGTGAGGTTGAGGGTCGTCCACATCTCCTCGCTGATGCAGTGCCGCATCTGCCGTGCATTCTCGCGACCCATCGCGAGGCAGTTCCATACTGAGCTGGGATTCAGTCTTTCGAATGTTAGGTCATCGGCGAGCGTATAGGAGTCCGCCAGGGTGAAGTCGTCGTCGAAGTCGATCTCCAGGATGCCGCCGGGCGGCTCTCTGCCCATGCTGGAGTAGAGGCGCCGCCAGCCGAAATAAATCTCGTTGACGGGCCGGTCGACCAGTGCCGAGGTTTGCAGCTCCAGGAGGCGTGAGAGGTGCCGCGTCCGCTCCAGGTAGCGGCCCATCCAGTAGAGGCCCTGTGCGCTTCGAGAGAGCATGTCCCTAGTCCTCCAGCACCCAGAAGTCCTTGCCGCCGCCGCCCTGGCTGGAGTTGACTACCAGGCTGCCCCGGCGAAGGGCGACCCTGCAGAACGCCCCGGGAACTATGCGCGTCTCTCGTCCGTGGAGCACGAAGGGCCTGAGGTCCACGTGGCGCGGCTCTATCTGCCCGTCGATCAGGCATGGCGAGCGGGAGATAGCCAGCGTCGGCTGAGAGATGAAACCGGCGGGGTCGGCGCGCACCTGCTCAGCATACTCCTCTCGCTCACTGGCCGAGGAGTGAGGCCCGATCAGCATGCCGTACCCACCGGATTCTCCTACTTTCTTTACTACGAGGTCCTGCAGGTTGTCGAGCGTGTACTCCAGATCCTCCGGCCGTCGGCAGAGGTACGTCTCGACGTTGTCGAGGATTGGGTCGGCCCCAAGGTAATAGCGGACCATCTCCGGCACATATGCGTAGACACTCTTGTCATCCGCAACGCCCGTCCCAGGTGCATTCACCAGTCCCACGTTGCCGAGCTTGTAAGCCTCTATCAGCCCTGGCACGCCGAGAAGCGAGTCCGGTCGAAAGACCAGCGGGTCCACAAAGTCGTCGTCGACGCGCCTGTACACCACGTCGACGCGGCGCAGGCCCGTGGTAGTTCGCATATAGACGAAACCGTCTCTGACCACCAAGTCGCGTCCTTCGACAAGCTCGGCGCCCAACTCGTGCGCCAGGAACATATGCTCGTAGAAGGCCGAGTTGTACACGCCCGGGGTCAACAGGGCGATGCAGGGCTCTTCGCGTCCGTCCGGGGCCAGTTCCATCAGGGTCCTCAGCAGCACCCGCCCGTAGTTCTCCACCTCCCTGACCTGCGACCTGCGGTAGAGACGGCGAAGGCTTGCCTTGGCCGCCTTCCTATTGGCCAGCATGTAGGACACGCCCGAGGGTACCCGCAGGTTGTCCTCGAGCACGCGGAACCCGTCGTTGGTCCGGACGAGGTCGGTGCCGCATATCGCCACCCAGGTCCCATGGGGAGCCGAGAACCCCTGCATCTCCTCACGGTACTGAGGGCACGTGAATATCACATCCTCGGGTATGACGCCGTCGTGGACGATGCGTGGCTTGCCGTACAGGTCCTTGACGCGAGACTTTCCGTACACGTCATCCAGGAAGAGGTTCAGGGCCTTCAGGCGTTGAGTTAGGCCCGCCTCGAGGTGCCGCCACTCAGGACCCGACATCACCCTGGGGATGCAGTCGATGGGGATTATCCGCTCGTCGGCCTCCTCATCGCCGTAGACCGTAAAGGTAATGCCCTCATCGGAAAACGAGCGAGTTACACGCTCCTGGATGGCGACTAGATCTTCGGAGGAGAGATCCATTAGCGCCTCGTGCAGCGTCCCGCAGTGGTCCCGGGGGGCGCCCTCCGGGAGGAACATCTCGTCGTATATCGACGGCTCCAGATCGTAGGTGTCGAAGTCCACTGCGGCAACTCACCTCCCGACTATCGGCACGGCCCAGTCAGTCCCCTGGGTCCACTTTCGCAGACTCCAATCGCGCGCGCCATCTGCTCAGGTTCCTTGGGCGGCAGTTAGGATAGTGACTGCCCGAATCCCAGTCAACGGCCCGCGCTGCCACACTTAGGCCCACACAGGCCGTCGCCGCTCAAGGCTGTGCAGAGCCCTGGGTCCGCCGGCCAGTCAGGTCCGCGGATGCGAAGCCATCTCCTCGAGCGAGAGCTTGATTTCCGACCGCACGTCCGGGTCCTCCTCGACATCCAGGGCGGCTCTGAGGGCTGCCCCGGCGTCCTGTCCCCCCAACCGACCCAGCGCCCAGGCTGCGTGCTCTCGCACCAGTACGTCAGGCGATTTCAGCGCGCCCATCAGAGGGGCAACGGCCCTCGTATCTCCGATGTTGCCGAGCGCCACGCAGACGTTGCGCTGAAGTCCCACCCGCTTGGCCCGCTTGATAGGGCTCTTGCGAAATCGCTCCCGGAATCCCTCGTCGTCCAAGTCCAATAGTGGAATCAGGGCGGGCGCACCGAAGTCGTGCCGCTGGCGGAAGGCCGGCTCCAGGCTCCCGGTGGCCTTCCGGTTGACGGGGCAGACGTCCTGGCAGATGTCGCAGCCGAACACCCAGTCCCCGACCAACGGCCTCAGTTCCCTCGGTATGGGCCCTCGTAGCTCTATCGTCAGGAACGAAATGCACCGCCGGTTGTCGATCACGTACGGCGCGACGATCGCCCCAGTAGGGCAATCGTCAATGCACATCACGCATTCGCCGCAGTTCTTCGCAAGCGGCTCGCCCGGTTCCAGCTCCAGGTCGGTTACGACCTGGCTCAGGAATACCCAGGAGCCATGGCTCTGGGTGAGGATGTTCGTGTTCTTGCCGAACCAGCCGATTCCCGCCCGCTCGGCGGCCGCCCGGTCGTTCATCGGCCCATCGTCCACGAAAACCCGCGTACGAACTTCCCTGCCGGCAATCTCGGACAGGTCGGCCGCGAGCTGCCGCAGCTTCGCCTTGATCACGTCGTGGTAGTCGTCGCCCCAGGCATACCTGGCGATCTTGCCGACCGGCCCGGGGCTCCCGGGCGCAGGGCGGCCGGTGTTATAGCTGGTGCCCAGCGAGATTACGGATCGCGCTCCCTCCAGCAGCAGCTCGGGGTTGTTCGCCCGGCGGACGCGCTCCTCCGTGTACCAGGACAGCCCATCCATCATCCCGCTGCGGATGCGGTCTATGGCTGCCCGTTCGTCTCTCAGGAACGGCTCCGCCGACGCGAAACCCACGAGATCGAACCCCAGGGCGCCTGCACGCTGCCTTACTGCATCCTCTATGCTTCCCATGTCCCGCACAGTGTAAACCATGCACCCGGCAATGCCAGTGTCTGTGACAGCTTCGTTGGTATAATGAAAGCCCTGTACAGACAAACGCACACTTAATGGACCGCACTCTAGCGTCCATCGTCGGGTGAGCTCGGGAGAGTCGCCATGCCCAAGATAGTCAAGGTCAGTATCGGCGAGCAGGAGATGCACGCCATCGAGCAGCAGTTCGAGATTGGCCGCGAGGAGTGGAACGAGTACAAGCTGCTCGACGGAGGCGTGGTCCGCCTCAAGACGACCGTGCAGCGGATATTCCTCATAGTCGATGAGGACGGCAACCAGCTCTACGCAGACGATGGAGAGCCCAGGGTATTCGTCCGGCACCGCAGCGACGTGGTCACAACAGGAGACGTCCTTTGACACAGGCAGTGCGAAACCGAGAGATGCCCAAGGCGTACGACCCCAGCGCGACCGAGGGCCGCATTTACGAGTCGTGGGTCGAGGGCGGGTACTTCACCCCCGAGATCGACCGTTCGAAGGAGCCCTTCACGGTGATCATGCCGCCGCCCAACGTGACCGGTGAGCTGCACTACGGGCACGCCCTCACCATCGCCGTCGAGGACCTGATGTGCCGGTGGCACAGGATGAAGGGCGACCCGACGCTCTACCTGCCGGGAACGGACCACGCGGGCATCGCAACCCAGGTCGTGGTCGAAAGGATGCTCGCGAACGACGACCTCACCAGGCACGACCTCGGCAGAAAGGAGTTCGTGGCTACCGTCTGGCGCTGGGTCGACCAGTACGGCGACAGGATATACGAGCAGATCAAGCGGCTGGGAGCGTCGTGCGACTGGTCGCGCCAGGCGTTCACACTCGACGAGGGACCGAGCAAGGCCGTCCGCACGACCTTCGTGAACCTCTACGAGAAAGGGCTGATATACCGCGGCGAGCGCATCGCCAACTGGTGTCCCCGCTGCGCTACCGCGCTCTCCGATCTTGAGGTCAAGCACGAGGACAAGGCTGCCAGCCTCTACCACATCCAATACGCCCTTAGCGACGGCAGCGAAGCACTGACGATAGCGACCACCAGGCCTGAAACCCTGCTGGGAGACACGGCAGTAGCAGTCAACCCGGACGACGAGCGTTACTCGGAGTACGTCGGCAAGTCGGCCGTGGTCCCGGTCCTGGGGCGGATCATCCCCATCATCGCGGACTCAGCCGTCGACCCCTCGTTCGGCACCGGCGCACTCAAGGTGACGCCCGGTCACGACCACAACGACTTCGACATCCGCGAGCGCCACGACATCGACCTCGTGAACGCAATGAACCTCGACGGCACCATGAACGAGAACGCGGGGCCATACGAGGGCATGGACCGTCACGACGCCCGCACCCGCATCGTGGCGCAGCTGGAGCGGGAGGGCCTGCTGGAGAAGGTCGAGCCCATGCACCACTCGCTGGGCCACTGCGACCGCTGCAACGAGGTGGTCGAGCCGCTGGTCAGCAACCAGTGGTATATGAAGATGGAGCCATTGGCGAAGCCGGCCATAGAGGCCGTGGAGGACGGTCGGGTCGGGATGGTCCCCGAGCGTTTCTCCAAGGTCTACTTCAACTGGATGTACAACATCCGCGACTGGTGCATCAGCCGCCAGCTCTGGTGGGGCCACCGGATACCGGCCTGGTACTGCGACGCCTGCGACCATACCACCGTAGCCCTCGAGGACCCGGATGCCTGCTCCGGCTGCGGCTCCATGCGCATCGAGCGCGACCCCGACGTGCTGGACACCTGGTTCAGCTCCGCCCTGTGGCCTCACTCTACCCTCGGGTGGCCCGACCGGACGGAAGACCTCGACTACTTCTACCCCTCCACTGTCATGGAGACCGGCCACGACATCCTCTTCTTCTGGGTAGCCCGGATGATGATGATGGGGATGGAGAACGCCGGAGACATCCCCTTCCGGACCGTATACCTGCACGGCCTCGTCCGGGACCCCGAGGGTGCGAAGATGAGCAAGTCCAAAGGCAACGTTAAGGATCCTCTCGACCTGATCGACGCCTACGGCGCGGACGCCCTCCGCTTCGCCCTGACGACCGGCACGTCGCCGGGTAACGACATGCGCCTGACCGACGCCAAGATCACCTCCAGCCGGAACTTCGCGAACAAGCTGTGGAACGCGTCACGCTTCGTCGTCGCGAATCTCGAACGCTCAGGCGTCAGGCCCTCCTGGGAGAGACCGGACACATCACACGTCGAGGACAGGTGGATAGTCAGCCGCCTCAACCGGGTGGCCGCACAGGTCGACTCCTACATGAACGAGTTCCAGTTTGGCGAGGCCCAGCGGGAAGTCCACGACTTCCTCTGGGGCGAGTACTGCGACTGGTACCTGGAAATGTCGAAGGTCAGGATGCGAGCGGGCGACGAGTCTCCCATTCCCGTCCTCGCCTACGTGCTCGAACGCGTGCTCAGGCTCCTGCACCCCTTCCTCCCCTTCATCACGGAGGAGATATGGCAGAACCTCGTCCAGTACATGGACGGGGAGGCCGGAAGCCCGGCGCTGATGGTCGCCGAATACCCCGCCGCCGAGACGGACGCCTACGACGATGAGGCCGAGGCCGAGATCGGCGCTGTGATAGAGGTCGTACGGGCGATCAGGAACCTGCGGGCCGAGTTCAAGATTCAACCCTCGCAGCCCGTCCATGCCATGGTCCAAGACTCTGCAATGTCAGGCGCGCTGCAAACGGAGGCGGCGGCGATCAGGAACCTCGCCCAGGTAGACCCGCTCGTCCTGAACGGGGCCGAGGCTGGCGGGGACTCGAACGACAGCATATCGCTCGTGCTCTCCAGCGGCACGGTGGTCGTCCCGCTGGGCGGCCTCGTGGACCTGGACCGCGAGAGGGAGAGGCTGGCCGCGGAGCTGCAAGACGTCGCTCGCAACCTTGCCCGCCTGTCCAAGCGTCTAGACGACGAACGTTTCCTGTCCAGGGCGCCGGAAGAGGTGGTAGACAGGGAGCGGGATCGTCTGGTTGCGTCTAAGGAGCGGCGTGACCGGATCGAGGAGACCCTGGGCAAGCTGGGAGGCTAGCTGCCTAGCCCCACTTGGATCGGGCGCCGAGTCCCTCGCCGGAAGCATAATGCTCGCCCTCGTCGGGGGGTGCGGCTGAGCTGAAGGCATGAGCTCCGCGCATACGCTCGAGCTGGTCCAGGCCCTTGCGCGTGTCGCTGGCTATGCGCGCCTTGTCGCAGTTCTTGACCCTGTACTTGAACAGCCAGTACGTGAACTCCCTGGACTCGGCCATGTCGATAGACCGCCTTACGGAGAGGCCCTTTTCCTGGCGGAAGGCGTCCAGCATCTCGTCTCTCGATAGCCTGTAGATCCTGCGGAAGGCCACCTCCGCAGCCTCGTCCTTGTAGTGGAGACCGTTGCTCGCGTACTGTTTCATGACCTCGAGTTCGACGGCGAGCTGGAGCGCCTCCTCTACCGTGACACCGTAGTAGTAGTTCAGGTACCCGCGGTACTTGTCGAGGCCGATGATGTCCTTGAACCGGTACATGTCGAACGACGGCGGAAACTGCCCGTGGAACAGCAGGGCCTCTCTCTCCGCATCGGATACCTCGCCATCGACAGCGTCCAGGAGCCGTTCGGCCAGCGTCTGCCAGTCAAAAGCCTCGCCGGCGATGAAGTAGTTCCGCTCAAGGCCTTCGTGGGTCTCCTTCGCCGACGGCCAGACCGCCATCGCCTCCACCAGCGCAGTCGGCCAGTCCTTGCCGTCTGCGATAGACGACTCCAGGATGTCGACCGCTCGTTCCGATGTAATGGGAGGAGCCGCTGTACTCATGCTACCCAGCCTCTCTGAGGCCGTAATGTGGCCCTCGCGCTCCTGAGACCACCGCGCAACCCCCTCCCTCTTGACACGAGAGGAATGTGGTGAGAGCGATAGCCGGATTCTTTCAAGCTGTCTCCTATGCGCCGCAGCATCGCTTGTACTTCTTCCCGCTCCCGCACGGGCACGGGGAGTTTCGTCCTATCTTGCGAGAACCCGCGGCAACTCGCCTCTTGCCCTGGTCGCCGATCACGTTTGTCATGACGCTCTTGCCGGTACCGCCCCTTGCGCCGTTCCTGGGACCCGATGCCTTGCCATTCGTAGTTGGCTTGGTGATTTTCGGGAGGTAGACCATGTGCACGACATCCGACTGGATGTTGCTCTTCAGCTCTTCGAATTTCCCCATGCCTTCCCGCTTGTACATGACGAGAGGGTCCCGCTGGCCGTACGCCTGGAGCCCTATCCCCTGCCTCAGCTGCTCCATGGACGTGAGATGCGGGACCCAGTTCGCGTCGATGACCTGCAGCATCAGTTGCCGTTCCAGGTCTCGCATGAGCTCGTCGCCCAGCGCCGACTCCTGCTCCTCGTAGAGCTCTCTTCCGAGAGCAACGAGACCCTCCTCGATCTCCTCCTGCCCCATCTGGGCAACGGCCTCGGGATTGGCAAACTCCCCCCTGAGTGGGAATATCGTGCCCAGCTCACCCAGCATTCCTTCTATGTCCCAGTCCTCCGGCGGCGCGTCCTCGAGGTAACGCCCGGCGATCTCCCTGACCTCGTTCTCGACCATCTCCTGTATGTTGGCCTTCAGGTCGGAACCTCTCAGAACCTTCGCCCTCTCCTCATAGATGACCGCCCGATGGGTGTTTATGACATCGTCATATTCCACCAGGTGCTTGCGGATGTCGAAGTGATGGCCTTCCACTTTCACCTGGGCCCCTTCGATGGACCTGGTGATCATCTTGTTCTCGAGCGGCGCGTCATCCTCGAGCCCGGCCCAGTCCATCACCGACTGGATGCGCTCGCCGCCGAAGCGGCGCATCAGGTCGTCGTCCAGGGCTACGTAGAAGCGCGTGGTCCCGGGGTCTCCCTGGCGGCCGGAGCGGCCCCTGAGCTGGTTGTCGATGCGGCGGGCCTCGTGGCGCTCGGTCCCTATGATCTGCAGTCCGCCCTCCTGGACCACGGACTGATGGTCGGTCGCCCACTCCTCGGTGTCGATCTCGATCCCTTCGGGATTCCCGCCAAGAACGATGTCGGTGCCTCTCCCAGCCATGTTGGTGGCGACGGTGACTGCGCCGGGCCGGCCGGCCTGGGCGACAATCGACGCCTCGCGCTCGTGCTGCTTGGCGTTCAGCACTTCGTGGGGCACTCCCCTGCTCTTGAGCAGTTTGCTGAGCTTCTCCGACTTGTCTATGTCCGTTGTGCCGACCAGTACCGGGCGGCCCCGTCTGTGATGCTCTTCGATGTCCCTTACGACGGCGTCGTACTTGGCCTTCTGGTTCTTGTAGATGAGATCGGGCTGGTCGTCGCGCACCATCGGCCTGTGGGTTGGTATCTCCATCACGTCAAGCTTGTAGATCTTCCAGAACTCCTCCGCCTCGGTCGCCGCGGTGCCGGTCATGCCGGACAGTTTCGAGTACATCCTGAAGTAGTTCTGCAGTGTGATGGTTGCGTAGGTGATGGTCTCTCTCCGGACCGCAAGCCCCTCCTTGGCCTCGAGTGCCTGGTGTATGCCGTCGGAGAAGCGTCGGCCGGGTGTGAGCCTGCCGGTGAACTCGTCGACGATCACCACCTCGCCGTCCTTCACGACGTACTCCCGGTCGCGCTCGAACAGCGTCCGCGCCTTCAGGGCATTCTCCACGAAATGGACTAACCTGAAGTTGGCACGGTCGTAGAGGTTATCGACCCCGAGCAGTTTCTCGACTTTGCTCATGCCCACGGCGGTCAGCGAGACCGCCCGGTACTTCTCGTCGACCTTGTAGTCCTCGGTGGCGACGAGGCTGGGCACCAGCTTGGAGAATCGGTAGTACTCCTTTGTCGACTCCTGGGCGGGCCCGGAGATGATGAGCGGCGTCCGCGCCTCGTCGATGAGGATATTGTCGACCTCGTCGACTATGCCGTATGCCAGCGCACGCTGGACCCGCCGGGAGGGGTCTATGACCATGTTCCCCCGCAGGTAGTCGAAGCCGAATTCATTGTTCGTGCCGTAGGTTATGTTCGCCGCATAGGCCTCTTTGCGCTCCACCTCCCGCAGCCGCTCCATCCCCTTATTGCCCTTGCCGGATGCGTCGTACAGGTAGGCGGAGTCGTGCTGCAGTACGCCCACCGAAAGGCCCAGAAAGTCGTACACCTGGCCCATCCACTGGGCGTCGCGCCGGGCCAGGTAGTCGTTGACCGTGACGACGTGCACTCCCTCGCCCGCGAGTCCGTTCAGATAGGCGGGAAGAGTAGCAACGAGGGTCTTGCCCTCTCCCGTGCGCATCTCCGCGATCTTGCCCTCGTGAAGGACCACGCCGCCGATGATCTGCTCGTCGAAGTGGCGCTGGCCTAGGGTGCGCTTCGCCGCCTCCCTGACCGCAGCGAAGGCCTCCGGCAGGATGTCGTCCAGGCCCTCGCCCCCATTCAGGCGGTCCCGGAACTCATCCGTCGTAACCCGGAGCCCGCTGTCGGTCAGCTCCTCGAAGTCCCGCTCCAGCCCATTCACCTCGTCCACGTAGGGCTGGAGCTTCTTGACGGACCTCTCCGAGGAGCCGCCGATCATCTTGGCTATGGACTTCAACATCCGGTTCGCCGCCTCCCTCTTGCTGTCCCCGTCCTTCCAGTAACGCTGGTCGATTCTCTGTTCAGGGAGCGGTCAGTGCTCGAACATGGCCCCGATGGACAGTCCGCTGTGGATGCGATGAATCGCCTCGCCAAGTAACGATGCGATGGGCAGCACCTTGAGCCTGTCGATACGCTTTTCGTCTGGAATGGGAAGCGTGTCCGTGACGACCAGCTCCTTCAGCGGGCTGTCCTCCAGCCTGGAGGTTGCCTGTCCCGATAGCAGCGGGTGCACTACCGAGCAGTAGATGCCGGCCGCCCCATGACGGGACAGGAGGTGGGCCGCAGCCGTCACCGTACCCCCCGTGTCGATCTCATCGTCGACTATCAAGGTCGTCCGGCCCTCCACGCTGCCAATAAGGTTCACCGCCTCGGCAGAGTCGTCGTTGCCCGTCCGCTGCTTCTCGATAATGGCTATGGGCGCGTCGAGATGGATTGCCATGTCCCGGGCCCTCTTGGCCGCCCCCACGTCCGTGGCCACGACCACGGGGGCGGATATGCCCCTCTCTTTGAAGTCGGCCGCCAGCATCGGGATGGCCGTGAGCTCGTCCAGGGGAATGTTGAAGAACCCCTGGATCTGCCCGGCGTGAAGGTTCATCGTGAGGACCCTGTCCGCGCCCGAAGCACTGATGAAGTCGGCGATGAGCCTGGCCGTGATGGCGACGCGAGGCTGGTCCTTCTTATCAGTGCGCCCGTAGGCATAGTATGGAATCACGACCGTGATGCGGCCGGCGGACGCGCGCCGCGCAGCGTCGATCATGATCAGCAGCTCCATCAGGTGGTCGTTGACGGGCGCCGACAGCGTCTGTACCAGGAAGACGTCCTTCTCCCTGACGTTCTCCAGGATCTTTACGAAGGTCTGGTCGTTGCTGAACTTGAAGACCTCACAGGCCCCCAGGCCGACCCCCAGATAGGAGCAAATGTCCTTGGCCAGGGCCCTGTGGGCATTACCGCTGAACACCTTCAGGTCTTCGAAGAGGGGCATTGTCTAAAGATCACTCCCGGACGTTGCCGGCGCCGCGGGAGAGGCGGCGTAACGGCAGACGCAGTTAGCTAGAGTATATCACAGGCCGTCCCACCTACCCCGAACCGCCCCTCGCCAGGGTGCCCGTGGACCGTGCTTCGTGTTTGACAGGGTCTAGCCGCCTATGTTAAATAGGGGCGGCGAAACGGAGGTCGGCCTGGGTCAACTTGCCCTGGGAAGGCGAGTGTCGGGTGCCAGTTCGGCGGGCGGCTTGACACAACGTAGTGCATGCTATAGTCTCCGGCCTACTCCAATCGGCTGAAGGTCCCGTAACGTAGAGACCGTTCTCGGCCAGTCTGGCCACTAGACCACAACACAGGTGGAAACATATGGCAGAGGCAGCATTTCCCCAGACCGTAGGCAGACTGGAAGAGGAAGAAGAGGTATTCGTAGCCTCCCAGTGGAGGCTGATGTGGTGGCGCTTCCGCAAGCACAAGCTGGCCATTGCCGCCACGGTCATCATCGGAATCTTCTACATCACCTTCCCACTGGCCGAGTTCCTGGGCTTCGGTGACCCGGCGGCGACGGCCACGAAGTTCCATCTCCTCCGGCCCCAGCCGCTCAGATTCTTCGCCGACGGCAGCTTCCGACCGCACGTCAACGGCTTGGAGTCTTTCCGTGACCCCGAGACTTTCAGGCGCGACTACCAGATCGTAGAGGACGTGAGATATCCCGTCGGCTTCTTCACCCAGGGATTCGAGTACAGCTTCCTGGGCTTCATCAAGACCAACCGGCACATGATCGGCTTCTCCGACCCCGAGCACAAGATGAGAGACCACCCGTCGCTCTTCCTGCTCGGCAGCGACTCGGTCGGGCGCGACCAGTGGTCTCGGCTCATGCTGGCCACCCGCATATCCCTGTCCATCGGGCTGGTGGGTGTGACGCTCGCCCTGTTCATAGGAATCATCTTGGGAGGAGCATCCGGCTACTACGGAGGCATCCTCGACACCATAATCCAGCGCATAATCGAGATCATGATAGCCGTGCCGACGCTGCCTCTCTGGATGGGCCTGTCGGCCGCAATACCGCGTGAGTGGCCGGTCCTGAGAGTCTACTTCGCCATTACAGTCATACTCTCCATCTTCCAGTGGACTACCCTCGGGCGTGTCGTCAGGGGACGTTTCCTGTCGATGAGGGAGGAGGACTTCGTGATGGCCGCCCGCCTAGCGGGCTCCGGCGAGGGGCGGATCATGTTCCGCCACATGCTGCCCTCCTTCTACAGCCACATCATCGCCCACATTACTTTGACCATTCCAAGCATGATCATCTCGGAGACGGCGCTGAGCTTCTTGGGACTGGGACTGATCCCGCCCGCAGTCAGCTACGGGGTTATGCTCAAGGAGGCCCAGAACCCACAGACTGTGGCCGTCTACCCCTGGCTGATGTTCGTGGCAATACCGGTCATCATCGTAATCCTGAGCTTCAACTTCATGGGTGACGGACTGCGCGACGCAGCCGATCCTTACGGTAAGTAGGTGGCACATGGCTGAAAACGGGAACCAGGCGCTGCTTTCGGTCAGGAACCTTAAGACGTACTTCCCTACGGACGAGGGCTTGGTCAGGGCCGTCGATGGCGTCAGCTTCGACGTCAAGGCGGGCAACACCCTCGGAATCGTGGGCGAAAGCGGATGTGGCAAGAGCACGGTCGGGAGGTCCATCCTCGGCATCATCGACCGTCCAGGCAGAGTGGAGGAAGGCGAGATTATCTGGCGGCGCGACGTGGATGGCGCCGTCCAGGAGATCGATGTCACGAAACAGCCCCCGAACAGCGGGCTCATGAGGTCCATCAGGGGCAGCGACATTGCTCTCGTCTTCCAGGAGCCCATGACATCGTTCAGCCCTGTCCACACCATCGGCAACCAGTTGATGGAGGCCATCAGGCTGCATATGGACGTCAGCAAGAAGGAGGCCGAGGAGAGGGCCGTCGAGCTGCTCACCCGCGTAGGCATACCGAATCCCGCCCAGAGGATCCACGAGTACTCCTTCCAGCTCAGCGGAGGCCTGCGACAGCGCGCGATGATCGCCATGGCGCTGTCCTGCGACCCCAGCCTGCTGATCGCCGACGAGCCGACAACCGCCCTGGACGTGACGACCCAGGCGCAGATCCTCGACCTGCTCAGGGAGCTCCAGGAGCAGAACGGGATGGCGGTAATCCTGATAACGCACAACCTCGGCGTGGTAGCCGAAATGGCCGACGAGGTTGTCGTCATGTACCTCGGCAGGGAAGCGGAATCCGGCCCGGTCGACGACGTATTCCACAACCCGCAGCACCCCTACACCCAGGGACTGCTCAGGTCCATCCCAAGCATCTACGCCAAGGGAGTGGAGAGGCTGCCCTCGATCGTGGGCACGATTCCCCATCCGTTCAATCGGCCGTCGGGATGCACCTTCAGGCCCAGGTGCCCTTCCTTCATTGAGGGCGTATGCGACGTTCACGTCCCAGAGTTCCAGCAGATTGGCGACTCCGAGCAGTCCGTGAGCTGCTTCCTGCATCATCCTCCCGCAGAGGTGACTAGCTGATGACAACGACTAGCCAGGATGTAGAATTCCTAGATGTTCGAAACCTGAAGAAGCACTTCCCCATCCAGAAAGGCTTCCTCAAGAGGACCGTCGGGCAGGTAAAGGCCGTCGATGACGTCAGCTTTCACGTCCAGCAGGGCGAGACCCTCGGCTTGGTGGGCGAGAGCGGCTGCGGCAAGACCACGACAGCCCGCTGCATTCTCAGGGCAATCGAGCCCACCAGCGGCGAGATCCTCTTCAGGACGAAGGACGACGATGTCGTAGACATCACGGACCTGTCCAGGGGCCCCCTGCGAGAGTTGCGGTCCGACATGCAGATGATCTTCCAGGACCCGTTCGGCTCTCTCAATCCCCGGATGACCCTGCTCGACATTGTCGGTGAGCCCCTCCTGGTGCACGGGATGGACAGCCGCCGCGAACGAGCCGACAGGGTGGCCGAGCTTCTGCGCCTCGTGGGCCTGCGACCTGAGTACATGCGGCGCTTCCCCCACGCATTCAGCGGCGGCGAGCGCCAGCGAATCGGCATCGCTCGGGCCCTGGCTCTCAACCCGCGCCTCGTCGTGGCGGACGAGCCCGTCTCGGCCCTCGACGTTTCGGTGCAGGCCCAGGTGATTAACCTCCTCGAAGACCTCCAGGAGCAGCTCAACCTGACCTACCTCTTCGTCGCCCACGACCTGAGCGTCGTCCGCCACATCAGCGACCGGGTTGCCGTGATGTACGTCGGCAAGATCGTCGAGTTGGGCAACTCCGAGGACATCTTCGACTCGCCCAAGCACCCGTACACCTCTGCCCTTCTCTCCTCTGTCCCGATCCCCGACCCGCGGCTGAGGGCAGAGCGGATCATCCTGAGGGGTGAGGTTGCGAACCCAGCGAACCCGCCTTCAGGCTGCTACTTCCACCCGCGCTGCGAGTACGCGGTGGACCAGTGCAAGACCGACACGCCCATGCTCGAGGAGATCGAGCCCGGGCGCTGGGTGTCGTGCTGGCGAGCCAAAGAGCTTGATCTGCCTGGCCTGATAGCCACACACGGCGGCTCCACCAACGGCGCCAGCTAGCTGCCTCGACAACTTAAGCGAAGCAGGGGAACGCCTGGCTAACATGCCAGGCGTTTTTCTTTTGTCGCCCATGCCTCACGCGATAAACCAGGGAGTGTTCAGATGAGTGACACCGTCAACGTCATCCTGACCATGGACTGTGAGCCGGCCCTGTTCGAATGCTCGCCGCTGGCCATCAGGCTCTCCGGCAGCGGTCCCGCCACACACGAAGAGGGCGAGCGGTCGATCAGGGGATACGTGGAAGCGGCGGCCAGGCAGGGCTACCCGGTGACCCTCTTCGCCCACCCGGAGGTCGCCGCTGCCCAGCCTGGCCTACTGCTCGAGCTTCAGGCCGCCGGGGCCTGTCTGGGGATGCACCTGCACCCGTACAAATTCGACGACACACGGTTTCCGCGAGACCTGGGCTCTTTCACCGCCAATGAGCAGGCAGAGCTAATATCCGCTGCGTCGAAGGTGTGGTCGGACGCCCTCGGCCAGCACCCCAGGTTCTTTCGGGGCGGTGTCTTCTCGGCCAACGACGCGACGTTCGGGGTCCTGCTGGAGCTTGGATTCGAGGGCGGCAGTGTCTCATGTCCTGGCAGAGTCCTTCCGGAGGCCATGGCCATCTGGGCGGGCGCGGAGCTGTATCCGCACCGGGCCAATCTCTCCTTCCGCCAAATAGAGGGCGACAGCGACTTCGTGGAAGTCCCCATATCGGTCGACACCTCGAGGCCAATGGAGCGGGGAGACCGGCGCGAGCCCGGCCTCGAGTGGCCCTACGTCCCGTCCCGCATATACGACCACCGCGCCGTCGCCCGCAATGTGATCGCACGAAGCATTGAAGAAGGCGCAGCCTACCCCACCTACGTAACCAACACCCACCAGGACCAGGACTACGCAGACCCGGAACACCCATCCAGCGTCAAGCTGCAGGCAATCTTTAGCGCGCTGAGAGAGTCTGCGTCTGAGCACGGTGTGAAGCTGTTGGGGACCACTATCGCGGACATGTGCGACAGGGTCCGCAGCTCAGCCCCATAGAAGATCGTGAGGCGCCCAGGAGGCATCTAGTCTCTCCAAGATGCGTCTTGGAACCTCGCCGCAGTCCTATTCGGGGGTGGTGGCCTGAATCACCCTGCCCGCCCGGACAGTCGCTGCCGGCTCCCAGCAGCCGCCCGGCCGCTCGTTTCCATCCACGTCCACCAGCGGCGGCGCCCCCGCGTTCCACCGTATCGCCGCGAGGTCCGCTGTTGAACCTGGCCTGAGTGTGCCCGCTTCGCCATCCAGGCCCAACGTCTGAGCCGGGCGCAGCGTGGCGCGCTCGAATGCGTCTGTATCAGCCATGCCTGCCGCCATCAGCTTAGACATCGTGCGGGGCATGTCGTGCCTGGGGGACGAATGGGCGTGGCGAGCGTAGAAGTCGGTCGATATAGAGTCGGGCAGGAAGCCCTCGCTGACCGCCGTCTCGGCCACTCCGAAGTTGAACGAGGCCATGCCGTGGCCGATGTCGAACTTCACGCCACGCTCTTGCGCCTCCCATGCTGCGCTCTCGACCCGGCCGTTCGGCGCAAGACCCCCGGGGCCTACGTGGAAGCAGTAGGTCACCACGTCTCCGGGCCTCAGCAGGGCCAGTTGCTCATCCACAGGCCAGTCGAACGGGTCCCAGCGTACGCCGTAGAGCAGCGGCTTGCCCGTCCGCTCCGCCATCTCCAGCACCCTGTCCATCACAACCCTGGGATCGTGACCGGCAGTCGCGGCTACCGAAGCGTTAATTGCGATGCCCCAGATTAGCTCCGGGTCGCTCTCTATGGTCCTCACGCAGGCCTCGACGTCCACGTCCTCCAGGTTCCGGAATACCGCGCCCTGATCCTCCTCGCCGCCGACCGCCGCGCTGAGGGCCATTCGTATGCGCATCGAAGCGGGCTCGACCACCCTGCGCCTGTAGTGCTCCCAGTTGTTCGCGCCGGCGTCGCCCTGGGAGAGAATCGTGGTCGTTCCCCTCGGCAGCATCAGCACGTCGGGGTCTATCCCATACTTCCAGTGGGCCGGCGCGGGGTGCGCGTGGAGATCGACAAACCCAGGCAGCAGTACCGCATCCGGGAATTCCAGTGTCTCCGACGCCTCGCCGTCCACATCCCATCCTGAAGCTGCGATGCGCCCATCCTTGACTGCGACCGCGCCCGGGCCGTCCAACCCCGTGTCCCCGCAGAACACCCGCCCCGCTCGTATAACAAGATCGTAGTTCTTATGTTCAGCCATCGAACACTCCTCCATAACCGTTGCACGGCTGACTATGATAACGTCTCATCCTTCCCAGGGACGACGAACAGGGGCACTGCGCTCGCCGTAGCTTGACCGGCCCGTGCATCTTCCTATAACTTACCTTCTCGACACGCCAGCAGGGCCGCTGGCAACCAATCACAACTCAGCTGCATGGAGGATCGATTTACATGCCCAAGATCAAGCACATCGGCATCTCGACCAACGACCCGGGCGCTTGCGCCGATTTCTACATCAACGCCTTCGGACTGACGGAAGTCGAGCGCTCGCCCGACAACGACTCGGCGATACTGAGCGACGGTTACATCAACGTCACCATCCTCAAGTTCAAGTACGACCGGTACGGCGGCGGCTACCCGGGCCTGCACCACTTCGGGGTCCAGGTCGAGGACCTCGACCAGTCCCAGGATCTGATCGAGGAGAACGGCGGCATAGAGCTCACCGAGTGGAACGAGACCTACGGCAACGCGGAGGGCACTCCCGACAACTGGGTCGGCGAGAAGAAGTTCATGAGCCCCGAAGGCGTTGCTCTCGACGTCAATCCCTCCGGCTGGAAGATGAGACCCGGAGGCGTCAGGGGCGAATAGCCCGGCCTAGGCAGTCGCAGCCTCGCCCCCTGTGTCGACGGGCGGGGCTGCCTCCTCGATCCTCCATTCGTTGAGGAAGTAGACGAACACGTCCCTCGCCACACCCGCCAGGGGCACTGCGACTACCATCCCCCAGATGCCGGCCACCTCGCTGCCCACTATCAACACCACCATCACGACGGCCGGGTGGAGATGCACCGCTTCGCCCTGTATGCGAGGCACCAGCAGGGTGTTTTCGACCTGCTGCACACCCACGTACAGGACCAGGACCCAGACGAACTTCTCCGGCGAGTGGGCGAGAGTCACCAGCAGCCCCGGTATTGCGCCAAGAATGGGCCCAATCACCGGAAACAGCTCTGTCACGCCGGAGATTATCCCGAGCAGGACCGCGAACGGTATCCCCATCGCCGTCAGTCCCGCGAACACCAGCACACCCACAAAGACGCCGAGTATGAGCTGACCCCTCAAGTACGCGCCGACCGTTCGGTCGGCGATCACCAGGACGTTCCGGACATGCCTCCGGAGAGAGGGATGGAGGATAGAGAAGAACCCCTCGCTCAGCTCTTCCTGGTCTTTCAGCAGGTAGAAGAGGAATATAGGCATGATGGCGAGCGCGATAATGAAGGACAGGGTGTGCTGCACTCCCGCCGCGGTGCGAAGCAGGACGCCCTGAGCCGCGCTCACCACCACTCCGCTGACTCCCTCCATCGCTTCCTGGATCTCGGCCCGCACGTTCTCTGGGACCCGCCGAGTGTATTCGTCGTTCAGGCTCTCCAGGGTTTCGCGGGCGCTGTTGTACAGGTCTGGGATTCCCTCTATGAAGTGGGTCGTTTCCCTGACCGCGAGAGGGATCACCGTTGCCAGGAAGCCCACCAGGAGCGCGACCGCCACCGCGTTTATCAAGAATATCGCACTCAATCGGGTGGCTTTGGGCCAGCGCTCCCGCCAAGGAGATATCCTCTCCAGCAGCCGGACTAAAGGTATGAGCAGGTAGGCGAGCAACCCGGCGATGATGAACGGGAACAGCGCCCCCCGCGCCACGTACAACAAGCACACGATTACAATCGTGGCGCCTGTTATCAGGATGAAGCGGTTACGCCGAGCATGCGTCGACATGCCAAAAAGGGACCTCCGGCAGTGACGCTAACATGATCATGCCTCGAAGCTCTATGCACTTTCGCCCCTTACATTCGTAAAAACGAAAGGGGCAGCAGTGGCCGGTTCCTTGAGCTAGGGCCAGTCAGGCTAGAGGCGTTGGGCCGTACGTCCAAGCCGGGCCCAAGAGGTCTGGAAGGGGCTGGACGGTCAACTCGCCGCCTGGCCCTTTGCGATGGCGTGAGCCAGGGGGATCAGGGCATCTGGTCCCGGAGGTACTTCACCAGGGCCCAGCGGTCGTCCTCGCTAAGCAGGTAGAGGAACTCTGGCATGGGCGAGCGGGACTCCTGTCCGGCCTCGATGAGCGCATAGCCCTGGCGGCCTCCCTGCGAGATGAATGCGAATAGCTCACCCTCGGACGCCTCCACCGTTATGGGCGCCATCAGGTCCGCAGGGACGGGACCCACACCCTTGTCCTCCATCATGGTGGACATCATGCTGTCGCCCTGCATCGCCATGCCGTGGCAGACGGAGCAGTTGACGCGGAACAACTCCTGGGCGTGCTCGGGATCGTAGGAGTCTTTCACCCTCTGCGGGATGGTCAACTCCCCGTACTCGGCCAGCGACCCGGGAACGATCTCCTTCGTAATCATGTCGTGCTCGATAGTACCGGCGGGGGAGCCCAGCCCGCCATAGGGCACGGCTTCCGGATGGGGCAGCAGCCTGGGCGTCTCCTGCGAGCGATAGGACGGCTGGTAGTGCATCTCCGAGAACACCATGACCCGGTGAGAGCCGGTCTCCGGCACCACGGGCAGCTTGAACTCCGCGACGCCGTAGACAGTCGTGTCTCCAGTGGTCGAGTCGTAGCAGCCTGCGAGCAGCACAGCCGATGCCAGGAGCAGCAACAGCCAGAGGCCGGCTGCCCTGCCTGCTCGCGCGCGCACCGACGAGCCGGTCCCGGTTTCCGGACGGGAGATACCCACTAGCTGGACTCCCACCCTCGCTTGACTTCCTCAGCGCCCGCCTTCTTCAATACGTCCTCCGCGTCGTCAGTCCGGTCCTCGGACGTCGTGATCGTGACGCCGATGTAGCCCTCGGTGATTCGAGTGTCGTATGCGCCCATGAAGAGCCTGGGCAGCCTAGACTCGAATACGATGCCGAATACCGTGAACAGGATCGCCCCGAGCATCGTGCCCTCGTACATTATGATAGCCATCGGCGGGATCGAGAGGAGCGGCTTGCCCCCCGCAACGAGCGGGAACGCAAGCTGCGTGCCGGCCGTGAGCAGCATACCGACTATGAAGCCGCACGCCGCGCCGATCAGCGGGAACCTGTACAGCTTATGTACAGGCTCCTCCTCGCCGAACGTCCCTTCGGGGTATGGTGTGCCGGTGAGCACCTCGTAGTCCCCCGACTCGAAGCCTGCCGACTTCACCTTGTCCAGGGCATCGGCAGCCGTGTCTTCGTCTGTAAAGAGTCCTATTACGCTTCGTTGGGCCATCGTTCTACCTCACTCGCGGATCGAAGCAGGTACGGTCTTGCGCCCGACTTTGATCTCGTCTCTGCCCACCATCGCTTCCTTGATGTCAAATAGCGGGATGAGCGGGAACACCTTCGAGAAGAGCAGCATCCCCAGTACCACCCAGGCAAACGTCATTGCGACCATGAGAAGCTCGATGATGCTCGGGTGGTAGGAGCCCCAGTCGAAAATCATGTGGCCGCGCCGCATGGTGCCCGGGATGATAATCAGGAATCTCTCCAGCCACATCCCAATGTTAACCAGGATCGTCGATATGAACATCGCCCACAGGCTGCGGCGCAGGTTCTTGAAGAGCCACATCGGCACCGGGATGAAGAACGCCGTCAGCAGGAACAGCACGAACAGGCCGCTCCATGGCCACTGGAATACCTGCAAGTCGCGCATCGCCAGCTCGGGGGCTTCCAGGCTGTAGATGGCGAACACCCACTCCAGGAAGAAGAAGAAGAACCACGTCGTCGCAACGACGATCAGGAGTCGTCCTATCGCGTCCAGGTGGTCGGGGGTGATGTAGTTCTTCCAGCCCCACAGCCAGACCATCAGTACCATCACGGTCGCGACGGCCGAGACCCCCGAGTGGATCGCGCCGATGATGAAGTACGGCGCGAAGATCGTCGAGTGCCACGCTTCAGGCCCTATCTGCACCGCGAAGTCCCACGACACGATGCTGTGCACCGAGACGAACACCGGCAGCACCAGGGCAGAAAGCAGTATCCCCGCCACGGCCTGGAGCTTCCACTGCCGTGGAGTCCCGCGCCAACCCAGGCACAGCACCGAGTAAGCAGCCCGGGTGAAGCCCTTGCTGCGATCGCGGATGATCGCAAGGTCGGGCAGGAGCGCCACCAGCACGAACAGGGTGCTGGCGGTCAGGTAGGTCATGACGGCGCTGGGGTCCCAGATGAAGGGCGAGCGGATGTTGATCCAGACGCCCCTCGCGAAGTCGTACGGGAAGACCCACAGGTCGGCGCGCCACGGCCGGCCCACGTGGACCAGTGGGGCGGCCATTAGCGCGGCCATGAGCGAGAAGACCGTCAGCACCTCGGCGGCCCTCGTCACGGGACGGCGCCACTCGGCCTGAGTCAGCCTCAGGATGGCCGAGATCATGATCCCGGCGTGACTGATGCCGATCCAGAAGACGAAGTTGACCATGAAGAAGCCCCAGTAGACTGGGCGGTTCAACCCGGTGACGCCTACGCCCTTGTTCAGCATGTAGCCGAACGCGGCCATGCCGGTGAGGAAGATGATCAAGGCGATCACCGTGGCGCTTGGCCACCACTTCGGCATCTGGAGGACGCCATTGAGCAGCTCTCGGTTGATCTGCTTCTGGTCTAGTTGTACGTGTTCTTGCATTGCGTCCCCTGGGGGCTAGTCCTTCTTGCCCAGTACGAGCACTTCTTCGAGCCTGTGGAAGGGCTTGTGGAGCTTGTACAGCAGCAGCTCCTTCTGCTCCCAGATGCTGATCACAGGGACGACCCTTGTCGCCAGGAGGTAGACCAGCACGGCTCCGGCGAGTCCTCCCACCCACATCATTATGTCGGCCGCGTCCGGCATCACAGCGGCAGGCACCTCGTGCAGCAGGTGCTTGTCCTCTGCATCCGCGACTGACCACGATGCCACGTAGAGCCTGATGCGGTCCAGGACCGTCCCGACCAGGACGCACACGGCGATGGTCGTAGGCCCCCAGATGCTCTTGCGCAGCGGATTCCATATCATCGTGAAGAGCGGTACCAGGAAGTTCAGCGTGAATGCCCCCATGAAGACCCACAGGTACGGCCCGACCATGAGCAGATCCAGCACGCCCTGCTCGTTCGGCTTTGCCCCATACCAGAAGATGATGAAGCTCGAGAACCAGAACCAGAACCAGAGCAGCGACAGGGCGAAGAGCAGCTTGCCAAGCCCCCAGAACTGGTCCAGCTCGATGTGGTCTCCGTACCCGCCGAACCGGCGAAGCACGAACATCGTCAGCAGGACGATGGCAACGCCTGCGTGCAGCGAGTTATGGGCGTGGGTCGCCGGGTAGAGGGCGTCGATCCACCCCGGAACAATGGACATAGAGAAGTCCATGCTGAACAGGAAGTGGGTCGTCACGAGCATCATGAAGTAGAGAGCGCCCAGGATTCCGAGCCGGTGGTACTGCGTGAACCACTGCCGGGAAGTTCCGTGCCACGTGTTGGCCAGCCGTGCGATGATCCCGCCACCACCCGACGAGTCCCGCAGCAGGGCAAAGTCAGGGAGGGCCGACACCCACAGCAGCGCCAGTCCCGCCGCCGCTAGGAATACGAACGATATCAGCGCCATCCAGTGGGGCATATACGCGGGCATGTGCAGCTCGCCGAAGAACCAGAGGCTGCGCCGGTGGTCCGAGAGGTCTGGGAGCACGAACAGCAGCGGGATGAACAGCACGAGGCTGTACACCACCACCACCGTGAACATCTCCGAGACCCTGGATATGGGCCTGCGCCAGTGTGCCTTGGCCAGCCGGGTCGCGATGGCGACCATCACGGCGCCAGCGCCCGCAGTCAGCAGGAACGCCACCAGGGCGGCGTAGTAGCCCCACGCACTCGGGTCGTCAGTCCCCTGATCTGCCAGCTTCAGGACAAACCCGGCCACGCCCACGATGAACAGCACGGCCGCAGCCAGGACCGCAATGCGGAACCCGGGCCGCGACGCGCGGTGCCGGGCGGCCAGGTCGCGGCCCACCGCCGTCGCATCGTGTCCGTTGCCGGAGTGGCCGTTATGCATGGCCTGCCTTCGCGTCCTTGTCGACCTTCTTCAGGTACAGCACGTTCGGCTCCGTGCCCAGCTCCTCGAGCAGGTGGTAGCCCCTGCCGTGGTCGCCCAACTCCTTCTCGCTCATCTTGGCGACTTTGCTCTCGGGATCGTGGAGATCGCCGAACACCAGTGTGTCGGTCGGGCACGCGTTGACACAGGCGGGATTGAGTTCCCTGGCGCCGTCCTCTAGCTCGCGCTCCTCCAGCTTCGCGTCCCTCGTGGACCTGCGGATGCGCTGGATGCAGAAGGTGCACTTCTCCATGATTCCGCGGCTTCGGACCGTCACGTCCGGGTTTAGCTGGTTCTTGAGGCTCTCGGGCCAGCTGGGCTCCCAGAAGTTGAAGAAGCGGACGTGGTACGGGCAGTTGTTCGCGCAGAACCGCGTGCCTATGCAGCGGTTGTAGACCTGCACGTTCAGGCCCTCGGAGTTGTGGTACGTCGCGAACACAGGGCAGACCGGCTCGCAGGGCGCGTCGCTACAGTGCTGGCACAGCACTGGAATGAAGCGCGCCTTCACGTTGGGGAACTCGCCCTCCCAGTAACGCTCGATGCGAATCCACTGCACCGCACGGCGCTGGTTGTACAGCTCCTCCGTGTTTATGGGGATGTTGTTCTCAGACTGGCACGCGACCACGCACGCCTGGCACCCGATGCACTTGTCGACATCGATCACCATTCCCCACTTTTCGCCCGCCATATGCCGCTCCTACCGGATAGCCCTGGACTCCTAAGAGTCCTTCGTCGTGAGCTTGATGATGTGCTGCTCTTCGTCAGTCGCCAGGTCGGGTGCCGTGTTCTCGAACCTCGGCACACGCGTCCACCCGCCGGTCTTGGCGACGTTTACGCGCGTCGCCGCCCAGGCGAGAGCGCCCGTTTCCGAATCTTCCAATGAGTCCAGTACCGACATGACGTTGGAGCCGCGGCCAGTCTCGTACTGCCCGCCCCCCGTATGTCCCTGTCCCATCGGCACCGCGACTACGTCGGGCGATATGCCGGGGTGAGGGTAGGCCAGGGCCTCGATCGACTGTCCGTTAGACGCCGTCAGCTTCAGGACGTCGCCCTCCTTGATGCCCATCTCCTCGGCGCGCTTCAGGTTGATCTCAACCCATGTCTGCCAGGAAGCCGTGGTGATAGGGTCCGAAACTGCCTGCAGCCACGGGAGATGCGCTCCCCTGCCGTCCGTGATCCCGATGGAGGAGTACGGCACCAGTGCGAACTGGCCGGAGCCGGTCGCAGGCTCGCCCGGCGTCACTTCAAGGCGGGAGGGGGACGGCGCGGGGCCGGAGTAAGCTGCTGTCGTGTCCCACCAGCCGCCGCGCTGCAATGCGCCGTTCCAGAACGACTGGAAGTCGTGGGCCCTGACAGAGCCGCGGCCGCGGGCGAACAATCCTTCGACCCCCGCCTGCAGGACCTCTTTGAAGCTCTCTCCCTCGAGTTCCAGGTCGATTTCCATTGTCTGGGCCACACCCATGAGGGCGTCGCCGAAGTTCCGCGTCCCGAGGTGAACGCCCCTGCCCTCGAAGAAGGGCCGTACAACGGGCTGCCTGAGCCCGAACGCGTGGTACCCGGGGCCCGGGCTTGGCACGCTGTCTCCCCAGTCCTCCAACCCGTGATTCTCCGGCAACACCAGGTCGGCCAGGCTCGACGTGTCGTCCATCATCCCGGAGAAGCTGACAATGAGCGGTACATTGAAGCCGCCGCCGCTCCTCCCGATCAGCGCTTCCGTGAATCCAGCCGAGTCCGGCATCCCGTAGACGGGGTTGGCGCGGTGCACCAGGAGCGCATTCACGTTGCCCGAGTTCATCTCGCTGATGAGCCCCCGCCACTCTCTGTAGGGGGACGCTCCGGGGCTTCCGGTCACGTCGCGCACAGGCGACGGGGGATTCGGGATGACTCCGCCCGACTTGCCCACGCTGCCCGCAAGGTGGTTGAGGGCATAAATTGCATTGAGGTTAGCCAGTCCGTTGGAGTGCGCGCCGGCCGAGCCGCCGCCTATCGCCAGCGCCGGCGGATGGCCTGCAAAGTCCTCCGCTATCTTGCGAAGCCTGTCGGCATCCACGCCCGCTCTGTCGGCTATGCGCTCAGGGGCATACCGTGAGAGGTCCAACGACCCGTTGCCCGTCAGGGCTGCGGTCGCTGCGGAGTCTCCCAGTCCCTCTTCGACCATCACGCTGGCAATCGCGAGAGCCACGTGCCCCTCGTAGCCGGGGTTGACGTAGACCCACTCGTCAGCGCCCGCCGCGGTTGTCGACAGCCGCGGCTCCACGTGGACGTGGGTACCCCTGTCCCGATCTCCCTGTCGGAAGTTGCCGTAGGCCCGTGCATACCGGACCGGAGAGCCCCAGGTGGACAGGAAGTCGGCACCGAATGTCAGCAGGTAGCTGGCATTGGCGATGTCGAAGTCGGGCATGTCGTCGAGACCGTACACCTGCTTTATCGATGTCCGCAGGTTGGTTTCGTCGATGGTCTCGTACCCCATGTGCCTGACACCGGTGCGTGAGGCGAACCGCTCCACGACCTTGCCCAGGTGCCCGCCCACCGGCTCGGTCGCCAGAACGACGGATGACCTGTCCTCGATCTGTCCCAGGCTATGGGCGAGGCGAGCTATGGCATCGGTCCAGCTGATCTCCTCCCAGCGCCCTTCACCCCTGGCGCCCAGCCTGACGAGAGGTGAGCTGATGCGGTCGGGGTGGTAGAGGCCCTGGACGGCCGCTTCGCAGCGGACGCCGTGCTTGCCCTGGTTGACCGGGTAGTCGACGTTTCCCTCGACCTTCTTGGCCCTGCCCTCCATCACCCGGACGACGATGCCCTCCTGGCCATTGCAGTTCGGACAGAGGGTCGCGTACCAGTTGTCGATGCCCGTCACCATGTCCTCGGGCATCTCGACGGGGGCCTCCACGATTAGCTCGGCCTCGGGCACTCCGCATGCCTGGAATAGAACGGCTCCTGCAGCGGAGCCGCCCACGAGGGTCAGGAACTTGCGTCTGGTTAGGTCCATATTGGTCTGTCTAGTAGTGGCACGTGGTGCAGTCTGTCGGAGCTTCGTTCTCGCGGTGGCAGTCGACGCAATCACCCATCTTCAGAGACCGGACCTGCCTGACCTTGGTCATGCTGCCCACGTCCTGGTGGCAGAGCACGCACGTCTCGGAGGCTGCGATGCCGTCGCGCTCAGCAAAGTACTTGACATGGGACTCATGGACGAAGTGGACGTGGTCCGGCACACGGTGGACGCGGACCCAGTCGATCGGTCTCCCCGACTCGTGGTAGTCGCGCAGCTTCTCCACTTCGGGGAGGCCGTCGCCGATCACCTTGTGGCAGGACATGCAGAGCCCCACAGCCGGCACCGACGCAGCCGCCTCCGTCGTCACGTTGCGGTGGCAGAAGGTGCAGTCCATGCCGAGGTCCTCGACATGGACCGTGTGGGGGAAGGCGATGGGCTGTTCGGGTCCCTCGTTAAGCCCGAAGGCGTCAAGCGGCAGCCCCAGCCAGGCCGAAACCACAAAGGAGACCACGGCCACGAGAATGACCAAGCCGACCACTCCGGTCAGGCCTATGAAGCCAACGGCAAATGCGGACCGCTTGTTCCGTTTGGGTAGACGAAAGTCGCCTGGGAGCAAGTCTAATGAACCCTAAGCGCCGAGGCCGATACCGGCACACAACGGCATCAGTCCACCCCGCCGTCGATCCAGTACGTCTCGAAGATGTCGGCTATCACACCGGCAGCGTCTATCGCCATCGTGAGGACGAAAAGCGTAGCTGCGAACCCCGCTATCCCCAGCGCGTAGAAGCCAATCCGTGCCCTCTGAAGCGAATCAGGGAGGTGGTGAGAGGCCACCAGCGAAGGGATGAGGATGTGACCCACCAGCAGGTTCGTGCAGAAGAAGATAACTAGGGCGACCATGAGCCACATGCTGGTCAGCACTTTCCCTATCTCGCTCCACTCGGAGCTTGTAAGAGGGGTTGGGTCCATGGAGCCTTTCTGCGATCTAGCTGGCGGTCAGCCGCTGCAAACCTTGTGAAAATTAGCACAACCTCTAATACGTGTCAAGAATCTGACGGGCCTCCAGAAGGCTTCAGGGAAGAGGGTAAAGAAGGCACTGGGCCCAATGGGAAATGCCCTATGGGACGTTAGATTCGGCAATGAATGTACCCGTTTCGCCTGTACAGCCTACGCGGGGTTCGGAATAGACTGGTCTTACCACTTCATCGCGCTGAGGACTGCATGCGACGACCTTCGCGGCACCGGAGCAGGGACAGGCTGTTCGTCAGGATCAGGCACGTAGCGCCTCCCCTGGCGGACCGGCGGCTGGCAGCACGCAGCCGCAGCTATGCCTTCCAGTCCGCCCTGGCGACCCTGTCTCTCCTGGCCATCGTCGTAGTCGAGGACGTGGTGCTGAACATCGCGATCGTGGTCGCCATGGCCTCCACAGTCTTCACGATCTTCGTGGTGCCCGACAGCGTGGCGGCCACGCCACGCAAGGTCATCGGCGGCCACGTGGCCGGGATCATCGCGGGCTCCATAGTCGTGGCCATACTGGGGATCCCAGACATCTCGGCCATCGTCGAGTCATCCCCGTCGATCCGCAACGCCGTCGCCGCCCTCACGCTGGGTCTGAGCATGGTGATGATGGTGATCACAGACACGGAGCATCCACCCGCAGCAGGGGCCGCTCTCGGCCTGGTGATACACGGCTGGAGCTGGTCGTCGGTGGGAGTGATTCTCATAGGGGCGGTGGTGCTGTCCGCCATCCGCATAGCCCTCAGGCCCCGGCTGGTTAACCTGCTCTAGCCTCCCTTCACGGGGACAAGCCCAAGTGATGTTGTCTCTTGGCATGGTCGAGGCCGACCCCGCTCCAGGTTCTTCGTCGAGGACTCCTCAGAACGACATGATGGCGCCCCGGTGTTGTTGCCTGGGGGAAAGGGCCGGGGGATAATGTCCACACGATGGACGCGAAGCTGAGAGAGGCGATTGAGGGTATCCACGCATCTCCCACTAGGGCAGTGATCGCAGCTACCGGGGGCGGTGCGCAGGCGGTGGCGTGGCTGCTGGGAGTACCCAACGCCTCGCAGACCGTCCTCGAAATCACGGTCCCGTACGCCGACGCAGCCCTCACGGAGCTGCTGGGGCGCAGCCCCGAACAGGTAGTGTCCGAACAGGTAGCGATGGAAATGGCCCAGCTCGCCTTCGAGCGAGCCGTGCATCTGTCGGACGATCCCTCCGCAACCGGAATCGGGGCAACCGCGACCATCAGGACCCAGCGTGTGAAGAAGGGCGAGCATCGCTGCTTCGTCGCGGTGTGCTCTTCCGAAGGGCGGCGTGGATATGGCCTGACTATGGTCAAGGGCCTGCGGGAAAGGAAGGACGAGGACGAGATCGTAAGCAAGCTGATCGTCAGGCTGCTCGCGGAAGAGAGCGGGGTGAGCTTCGAAGAGCCGCTGGGGCTGAGCGATCAGGAGCAACTCAACATCCTCGAGGAGCCGGCAGGCGACCCCTTGCGGGAGCTGCTGGAAGGCTCTGTCTCCTACGTGGTAGCGGACAGAGACGGGTCGGCCTCGGCAGAAACCCCCTACCCTGCGGCGATGCTCCCCGGTTCGTTCTACCCGCTCCACGCCGGCCACGAGGCGCTGGCAAGCGTGGCCTCGGAGATCCTCGGGACTGAGGTGGCCTTCGAGCTTTCGACCGCCAACGTGGACAAGCCGCCCCTGACGTACGCGGACGTGAGCCGGAGACTGCGGCAGTTCGAGAGTCGGGGAAGCGTTGTCCTGACGAGGGCGGCGACTTTCGCGGAGAAGGCCAGGGTATTGCCCGGGACGACCTTCGTCATTGGGTTCGACACGGCGATGAGGCTGTTCGATCCCAAATACTATGCCGGCAGCGCCATAGCCATGGACGAGGCTCTTGTGGAGCTGCGGAATTCTCGCTGCCGGTTCCTGGTGGCCGGACGTGTGGAAGACGACAGGTTCAGGTCGCTGGACGACGTGGGGGTGCCGCCAGGATACAGGGACATGCTGACAGGCATACCGGAGTCGGCGTTCAGGCGGGACGTTTCGTCCACCGAGATTAGGGGGGCGGCTTCCAGGCTATGAAGTTCAAGGACCTTCGCGAGTTCCTGGCGTTCCTGGAGGAGAGGGGCGAGCTCAAGCGCATCTCGGCCCCCGTCAGCCGCGACCTGGAGATCACGGAGATCACCGATAGGATGGTCAAGTCGGGCGGTCCCGCGCTCCTGTTCGAGAACGTGGAGGGCTTCGAGACGCCGGTGGCCATCAACCTCTACGGGACGCACCAGAGGGTTGCGTGGGCGCTGGGGGTAGACGACGTGGAAGAGATCGTCGCGCGGATCCGCAAGCTCACGGGCCTGCCACAGGCTCCCCCCAAGGGCCTCGTAGACAAGCTGCGCACGCTGGGGGACCTCGCCGGGCTCGCGCGGAGCCAGCCCAAGACGGTGCGGAACGCGCCATGTCAGGAAGTGGTGCTGACCGGGGACGACGCCAGCCTCGACCGGCTGCCCGTCCTGACGTGCTGGCCGAACGACGCAGGGCGCTTCATCACGCTGCCCCTGGTCATCAGCAGGGACCCTGCAAGTGGGCGCCGCAACGTCGGCACGTACCGTATGCAGGTGTACGACGACAGGACGACCGGGATGCACTGGCAGAGCCACAAGGTGGGGGCGCGGCACTTCCGGACGGGAGAGAGGATGCGGACGGAGCGGATCGACGTGGCCGTCGCGCTCGGCGGCGACCCGACGACTATGTGGTCGGGCTCGATGCCCCTGCCGCCGGAGATGGACGAGCTGGCCGTTTCGGGGGTGCTTCGCGAGGAGCCGGTCGAGCTCGTCAGGTGCAAGACCATCGACCTTGAAGTTCCGGCCCACGCCGAGTTCGTGCTGGAGGGCTACGTAGTTCCGGGAGAGACCCGGGTAGAGGGGCCCTTCGGCGACCACACGGGGTACTACTCCCTGCCCGACGACTACTCGGTGTTCCACCTGACGGCCGTTACCCACCGGCGCGACGCGATATACCCCACGACGGTCGTGGGGAGGCCGCCCTCCGAGGACTACTTCATGGGCAAGGCCAGCGAGCGCATCATGCTGCCCGCGCTACAGCTTACGGTCCCCGAAGTCGTCGACATGAACATGCCGGCTGAGGGGATCTTCACCAACTACGTGCTCGTTTCAATTCGGAAGGAGTACCCGGGCCAGGCGCAGAAGGTGATGTACGCCCTGTGGGGCATCGGCCAGATGGCGCTCGTCAAGGGAATTGTCGTATTCGACGAGCACGTCGACATTCAAGATCTGTCGGAGGTTGCGTGGCGACTGGGCGTCAACATCGACCCGAAGCGCGACATCCTGTTCGTGGACGGCCCGGCAGACGACCTCGACCATGCTTCTTCCA
The DNA here is from genome assembly GCA_965204975.1 of Dehalococcoidia bacterium. GTDB lineage: Bacteria > Chloroflexota > Dehalococcoidia > Lucifugimonadales > CAJWER01. The sequence continues at coordinate 517,898 of OZ242024.1, read as the reverse complement.
CGCCCCGGCTCGGTAGCAAGATCGGCATCGACGCCACGGAGAAGATCGCCGGCGAGGGCGTGAGCCGGGAGTGGCCCGATGAGATCGCGATGAGCGGCGAGATTAAGAGCCTGGTCGACTCCCGGTGGGGAGAGTACGGGCTGTGAGCACGGAGGCCGCCAGGGGCGGGTTGCTGTCCAAGGGGCCGCTGTTTCTCGGCGCGGTCAGGTTCCAGGAGACGATCTTCGCGCTGCCCTTCGCGTTTTCGGGCATGATCCTCGCAGCCGACGGGCTTCCTGACCTCAGTGACTTCGTGTGGATCACCGTCGCCATGGTCGGGGCCCGGACCCTGGGCATGTCAGCCAACCGGGTCATCGACCGGCACATCGACGCAGGCAATCCCCGCACGGCGATGCGGCACCTGCCCCAGGGGCTGCTCGCGGCCAGGGAGATGTATGCCCTGTGCGCGGTGTCCGCCCTCGTGTTCTTCGTCGCGGCGTGGCAGTTGAACCCGCTGGCGCTGGCCCTTGCACCAGTCGCAGCCGCGTACCTGGTCGCATATCCATATGCCAAGCGGGTGACCTGGGCCGGGAGCTTCATACTGGGGTGGGCGCTTGCCATTGCGCCTGTAGGAGCATGGATCGGCGTCACTGGGACCATAGAGTGGGAGGCGGGGCTGTTGTCGGCAGCGGTTGCGTTCTGGGCGGCGAGCTTCGACATCCTGTACCACGCGGAGGACAGGGAATACTACGTGAGTAGCGGGCTGCACTCGGTGTCGCAGCGCTTTGGTACGCCTGCCGCGTTCAGCGTCTCAGCAGTACTGGACGTGATCGCCATCGCGTTCCTGGTCGCGTTTGGGCTGGTAATGGGCCTGGCGTTCCCGTACTACATCGGGTGCGCCGTGGTGTCCGGCCTGCTCGTATACAGGAGGCGGATGATCTCGCCCGACGACCTCTCGCAAATGGGACCTGCCTTCATGAGAATCAACGCGTATGTCTCGACCACCGTGCTGGTTGCGGTAGTTCTCTCGCTGGCAGTCGCATGAGCACGAGGAGGCCGGTCGTCGTGGGCATTTCGGGGGCAAGCGGGTCGGTGATGGCCGAAGCGACCATCGACCGGCTGCTGGGGCTTGGCTGGCCCGTGATCGCGACGATCTCGCCGGCGGCGCGGATGGTCTGGCGAGAGGAGATGGAGGAGTCGCTGGGCGAGGCCATAGAGCGCTGGACAGACACGGGGCTGTTCACAGCCTACCCCATAGGCGACCTGTCGGCGCCCATAGCGAGCGGCACATTCCCGTCGCAGGGAATGGCTATAGTACCGTGCAGCATGGGGACGGCCTCCGCGGTGGCCGCCGGGCTGTCGGACAACCTGATGCGCCGGGCGGCTGACGTGGCTTTGAAGGAGCGACGCAGGCTGGTCGTCGTGCCGAGGGAGACTCCCGTTACCGCCGTGCACCTCGAGAACCTTGCGACTCTCGCCCGGCTGGGGGCCGTTGTGCTGCCGCCACAGCCGGCGTTCTACCTGAAGCCCGAGGGAATCGGCGACGTGGTGGAGTTCGTGGCAGAGCGGGTGCTGATGGCGCTGGGGGTTTCGGAGGCGCTGCCGGAGCACCTGCAGTATGGGTCGCCGGAGCGCGGGGACTAGGCACTTCCCAAGCCACCCGAATCGGCGGAGCACCGCCCCTTCGGCAGGCTCAGTGCGAACGACGCAGCGTCCTTAGTAGCCCTTGCTCTTGTCGATGACGCTGGTTAGGGATTCGCCGGCGAGGAGTCTCGTCAGGTTGTCGCAGAAGAGGTCCACCGAGCGGTCCATGCGGTGGGGTGAGCCTCCCGCCGAGTGAGGGGTGATCACGACGTTATCGAACCTCCAGAGCGGGTGATCGTCGGGCATGGGCTCCTCGGGCACGACATCCAGTCCTGCGCCGCCTATTGAACCGGTCTCAAGGGCCTCGACGAGGGCCTCCTCGTCCATTATGGGGCCGCGGGTCACGTTTACCAGGATGGCGTGGGACTGCATGCGGTTGAACGCGTCCCGGTCGAACATGCCCTCGGTCTCGGGGGTGAGTGGGGCGCATATGGCGACCACGTCCGAGACCTCGAGGAGGTCGTGTAGGCCGTCCAGCTTCCGGCAGTACTCGACTCCTTCAGGCACGTCCACGTCCATAGGGTCCACCGCGATCACGCGCATGCCAAAGCCGAGGGCGCGCGCGGCAACCTCGCGGCCTGTCCCGCCAAGACCGACGATGCCCATAGTGCGGCCCAGCAGCTCCCAGGACATCTCGCGGGTGGCGTCGCGCTGGTCCCAGCTCGGGTGCCGGATGGCCCACGCGATGCCCCGGGTCAAGGCGAGGAGGAGGGCCATGGCATGATCGGCCAGATGCACGCCCACGATACCCTTGGCGCTGGTCATGACGACATCGCTCTCCACGAAGTCCGGATACATCATGTCGTCGACGCCGGCGCTGGTGACCTGCACCCATTTGAGGCGCTCGCCGCGCAGGAACATCTCATGGTCGAACCTTCCGAAGACGACGTCGATCTCGGGCATGAGCTCGAGGGCCTCGCCCTGGGAATCGGCCTTCATTACATCGACGGCGTCTGACACGGCCTCGATGCGGCTGATCTGGGCGTCGTCGAGGTCGATGTTGGCGAGCACTTTCATTGTGAGTACCTCCAAGTTAGCTCCGTTCTGGGGCCCGGTTCCGCCAATACTACACCGGTTGGCCAGGCGGCGTGGTGCAGACCCCGCCACGTGGATACCGGCTCCCGCCGGTATGACGTTGGACTCTCTAGCCTTGGGGGACGGAAGCGTATAACCTAGACGGCATGGGCAATATGCTGCGCATGGCTGTGCGGGCGGCGCTTCTGCGACGGGAGGTAGCCCGACAGGCGGCCGATGACCCGGAGTTCATCCTGAAGTCGTTTGGGGTGGTCCTGCTGTCGGCCATCGTCCTCAGCCTGGGGCTCCTGAACGTGGTGGAGGAAGGGATAACCCAGCCTGACCTGTCGTGGTCGCTGCTGGGAGATCGGCTCATCACAGTCTGGCTCGTTCTTATCACGATGCTCCTGGGATGGGTGCTGTGGGCCCTGATCGTCTACCTGCTGGGCAGCAAGTTCCTGGGGGGAAAGGCGGTATTCCACCAGCTGCTGCGGGTTATCGGACTTTGCTACGGGCCGGGCGTGCTGCTGGTCCTGGTCCAGGTGCCCAATGCCGGCCTTGTCGCGACCCCGATCGCTGGGCTTTGGGTGCTGGTCGCGGCCATTACCGGCGTCAAGGAAGTGCAGGAGACCGACTGGATTGCGGCCGTCCTCACCACCCTATTGGGATGGGCCATCTTCTTCGTCATCATGCCCACCTTCATCTTGTCCCCCAATGTCGGATGAAACGACATATCGGCTAAGGGGACTCCCATCGCCAAATAGCCTGAGCACGTTGCCGGTGGTAGCAGCTTCGATCTCCTCCACGTCGCGTCCTTGAAGCTCTGCCAGCTTCAGGGCCACGTCGCGCAGGTGGCGGGGCTCTGTCCAGTTCTCACGCTTGGCCTTGAAGGGCTGGGGAGCGGCGTCGGTCTCGAGCACGATGTGCTCCAGGGGAAGCGACGCGGCCACCTCCTGCAGGTGGGGCAGCCGCAGAAGCGGTCTCGCCAGTGATATGAGGAAGCCGAGGTCGATCGCTTCCTCCGCGGTCCGCTCGTCGGCCTGGAAGTAGTGCATCGTGCCGCCAACCTCGTAGGCGCGCTCCTCCCGAAGCACGCGCAGAGTTTCTCCGTGGGCCTCCCTGCTGTGGAAGACGATGGGCAGCCGCAGGTCGCGCGCCAGCCCGATCTGCCTCCGAAACGCCTGGTACTGGACCGCCCTGTCAGGCATTCCTTCCATGAAGTCCAAGCCGATCTCGCTGATGACTGCGACCTTGCCCGTCGACGTTGCCATTTCGTGCAGCCGGGCGTAAGCCGTATCGTCGATGGGGCCCTGGAGGTCCATGGGATGGACGCCGACGCCGGCGAAAATATCGGGAAACACGGACGTTAGCTCGACGGCTCGCCGCGAGGAGCTTTCGGTCGTGCCGGCGGAGATCACCGCGCCCACTCCGACACTTCGGGCGCGCGCCAGGATGGAGGCGACATCCTCGTCGGAGAAGGAGTCGAGGTGGGTGTGGGTGTCTATAAGCGGCACTGCTGAGGACGCCCTCGTTGTGGCAGTTTCGGTCGGCGCTGGACTATACTACACGGCATGGGGAATCCGAGCGAGGAGTCTCGCCCCAAGAGTCCCTTGCGCCGCATCTCCGTGAGGCGTTGGGTGACCGAGGGAGCGAAGCTCGCCCTTGGGTTGTCGGTCAGCGGTCTGCTCGGCTGGCTGGCGATTCGCGGGCTAGAGTGGGGCGATGTACTGGACAGCCTGGCGGCAGTTTCTCCAGTGAAGCTCACTCTCGCCCTGGTCGTCTTCATGGCGGCGGGCTGGCTTCGGGCTGTGCGCTGGAAGCTCCTCTTCACCCACGAGCAGATATCCATAAGAAGGCTCTTCATCGTCCAGCACGAGGGCCTGGGCTTCAGCAACGTGATGCCCTTCAGGGTTGCGAGCGAGGTGACCCAGCTCGCGGTGCTGACATTGCGGGACGGCATCAAGGGGGCGACCGCCCTGGCTACGCTGGGCATGGAGCGCGTCATCGACGCGGTGGCGACAACGGGCATACTCGCGGTCTGCTTCGTGCTGGTGCCCGAGATGAGGGACTTCTCACTGACGGTCTCGGGCAGGTCCCTGCCTGTTTCATTCTTCGTCGCCGGACTGCTCGGGTTCACCCTGGTTTCGATTCTGCTCGTGCGCCTGTTCGCGTGGAGCGAGTCCCTGGGATTCGTCGCGAGGTTCCGATTCCTGGCAGCTTTCGCCCATGCCGTCGGCGAGCTGGAGAGACAGAAGAAGCGCCTTGTGCTGTCCCTGGCGGTGAGCATCTGCTACTGGCTGCTGGTCTGCACGACCGCCTGGCTGATCGCCACTGCTGTGGACCTGCGTGATGTCAACGGCAACCCCATCTCCCCGGTGGTCGCGACCGTGGTCGTGATGGCGACGATCTTCTTTGCGACGGCCGTGCCGGCCGCGCCGAGCGCGATAGGAGCGTTCGAGTTCGCGGTCGTCTATGTGCTCGGATTCTTCAAGTTCGGGGAGAACGACGCATTCGTGTTCGCGGTGGTGTGCCACGCGGTCTTCTTCCTGCCGGCGACGATCATCGCGGCGATCTTCCTGCCAAGGGAGGGCGTGATGTCGCTGAGCCGCATCCGCCGGCCGGGAAGGGCTGGTACGAAAGAGGCTTAGGGGAATATCCAAGGGCACGTGCCAGCGACCCACGAGTCGGCACGGCGCTTAGCATTCGTCGGCGCCACCTTCTTAGGTGCCTGGAAGAGATCGGGAAATGCCCAAGCCCAGGCAATCGCCCATCTGAGAACTGCCATTGTTGACGAGGCCACATTCGGGGGATATGGTGAGCTTGGGGTCTGCATGACTGGAATGAGGATTACTGACGTCGAGGTCATCGAGTTCAGGACTCGCACACGGGAGCACCGCACGCGGTGGGGCAAGGAGCGTTGGGGCGAGGAGATCGACGCGGTGTCCTCGATCACGAAGATCTCGACGGACGAGGGCGTGTCCGGCTACATGGAGGGGGGCAGCAAGGCCGTAATCGAGGGCACGGTCAGGCCGCTGCTGCTGGGCGAGGACCCACTGGAGCGCGAGAAGCTGTGGGGCTGGATGGACCAGATGACGACCAGCCGCGCCAAGCTGACCGAGCGCGACATGGGTATCGTAGACTGCGCCCTGTGGGACATGCTGGGCAGGATGACAGGGGTGCCCGTCCACAAGCTGTTGGGGGGCGCCAGGGAACGGGTGAAAGCCTACGCAGTGTCGGCGTCCAATCTGGGCCCGCCGGACGTCTATGCCGAGCACGCCATCGCCTGCAGGGAGGCGGGGTACAAGGCGTACAAGATCCACGCGTACATATTCTGGGACCCGCACAGGTGGGAGCCGGCGCCACAGCAGCCCGGCTTCCCCAGGGAGGACGTGGAGGTCTGCAAGGCAGTGCGGGACGCGGTAGGCAGCGACATGAGACTGATGCTGGACTCGTACGGCGCGTACACGCTGGAGGAGGCGACCTGGGTCGGGCGGGAGCTGGAGAAGCTGGACTTCTACTGGTTCGAGCACCCGATGATCGAGACGCGGATGGAGGCGTACCGGCGGCTGACGAGGGAGCTGGACATCACCATATGCTCGCCCGAATACGTGCCCGGCGGAGTGTTCTCAAGGGCCGAGTGGCTGCTCCAGGGAGCGGCGGACATGCTGCGGATCGACTACGCGCACGGCGGGCTGACGGCCTGCTGGAAGCTGGCGAACATCTGCCATTCGTTCGGCGTGCAATGCGAGCTGCACGGCGGCGGCTGGGCACACGCGCAGGTGCTGGGGGCGACGCCAGGCGCGACGTGCGAGTACTACGAGCGAGGCGTGCTAAGGCCGGGCGAGGACTATGACGCTCCCCCGCCCCACCTCAAGGCCATCCCGGACCCGATGGATGATGACGGGAACATCGTGGTGTCGCAGAAGCCAGGGCTGGGGATGGAGTTTGAGTGGGACTACATCGAGGAGAACCGAATCGGCGGTTGAGCCTTATCCCGGGAATATCTGGTCCAAGTCCAGGGAGAATCCCTTCAGCATGGGCGAAGTCAGCGTGTCCTCTTTTCCGTATATGGCCGTGACCTTGGGATTGCCCTCTTTCGGCAGGAGAACCCACACGATCTCGGTCTCCGGATCCGCCAGCCAATACTCCCGCACCCCGTGCATCGAGTACAGGTCGAGCTTGACCCGCCAATCGCGCCTGGCAGTGGCGGGGGACAGGACTTCGACGACGAGGTCAGGCGCCCCCTGGACGTCGTCTGCGGTAATGATGTCGGCCCGATCCCCAGAGACGAACAAGATGTCCGGCTGCACCACGTCCGTATCCGACAGCACCACGTCGGTGGGAGCACGAAAGACTTCGCCCAAACCCTTCTCTTCCACGAACGCGGCGAGACATCTTCCCAATCTACCGGAGATTCTCTGGTGGGCTATATTCGGCGCGGCGGCCGTGACCAGATCTCCGTCCAGGAGCTCATATCGCTCGTCCTCCGGGGTCTTCCGGTAGTCCTCGTATGTGAGCTTGGCTGCGGACCTTGCTACGACCACGCTGTTCTCCCGTCCCTCTGCTCTCCGCCACATTATACTCCGAGGGCCTACGCACCATGCCATCTATCGTGCGCATAATGAAGCGGCTCGTCTCCAGCCGGCCCTATGTCATACGGGGCGCGAGCATGACTCCTTCGCTCCGGCCCGGCGACCAGGTGCTCGTGGACGTTTCAGCCTATGGTAGTCCCAAGCCCGCACGGGGCGACATCGTAGTGTTTTCGAGCCCGGGCGCTGACGGACGACACGATATCAAGAGGGTGGTTGGGGCGCCGGGGGAGCGGGTCGTCATGGCGGATGGGGTGCTCTACGTCGACGACCGGGAGTTCAACGAGCCTTACCTGGGCGGGCTGCCGTCGTCGGTTGGGCTGGGCGATGTGGAGTGGGAATTAGGCGCGGGTGAGTACCTGGTATTGGGCGACAACCGTGCTCATAGCACGGACAGCCGGGACTTCGGGCCTATCGAGGGAGAGAGGATTGTCGGACGCGTGTGGGTGAGGTACTGGCCCATCTCTGCGTGGGGTTCGCTTGAGCCGCGGTGAAACGCACACGGGAGTGGGCCTTTGGAGCCTCCCCAGCACTTGCGGAGCACTGCCCTTCGACAAGCTCAGGGCAAACGTTAATTCCCCACCGTCGCTCGCCAAAGCCGCCTTCAGACGGTACTCACACTCTCACCTCAGAGGAGGTCAGGCTCCGGCCATTATGTCGCTTAGCTTCTGGACGTTTTCCTGCCACCACTTGTAGAGGATGGCGATGTCTGTGCCTAGTGCGAAGTGGCGTATGCCCTGGTCGAGGAAGGGCTTGGCGTCCTCGGGGTCGCTGATCTCGGCGCGGGGCTGGATGCCCATTTCCAGGGCCTTCTTGTGGACGTAGTCGCGGGTAGCTAGCACGTCGGGGTCCCTCGCGGCGCCGGGCTTTCCGATGCTCATTGAGTAGTCGCTGCCGCCCCAGACGACCATGTCGATGCCGGGCACGCTGAGGATCTCGTCGAGGTTTTCGACGGCCTCTTTCTTTTCGATCATGAGGGCGATGACGCTGTCCTCGAGGGCCTGGACGTACTGTGGCGAGCCGGACTCGAGGATGTAGCCCGCGAACCGGCGGTCGCCTGAGCCGTGGTGGCCGCCCGTCTGGGGGGTTTCCGCGCGGACCGCGCCGACGCACTCGCGTGTCTCCTCGGCGTCGTGGACATCGGCAAAGAGCACATTCTGGATACCTGAGCCGATGGCCCGCGTGGCGGCGAAGGTGCGAGGCTCCTGGTCGAGCTTGATCATGGCGGTCATGTGATCGAAGAGGTCGACCGCGCGGCCGAAGTTCTCGAGGCCTTCGAGGTCGTACGGCGCGTATTCGGCTACGAACTCCACGTAGTCGATGATGCCGGTGTGGCCGATGATCTCGACCATGCCGGGCCAGAAGACCATCGTGTGGGTCCCGATGCTGGGCTTACCTTCGTCGAGCAGTTTTCGCAGTGGGTTCGGGCGCATGCGAATTCACCTCAGGGGTATTGGCTGTGACGACGCGGGGTACTCTATTGGCGCGCGGCGAGGCGTGTCAAGCCCGCAACCGGGGCAACGGCCGATCATTCTCGGACGGGTGATGGAGGCGGTGTTCCCTGGCATGGTCGAGGCGACCCCACCCCAGATCCCTCGAAGGGGCTCGGGACGACATTGCTTGTGAGCAAACCTGGTCTCGCAGATCGGGCCTAGCGGTCGCCGGGGACGGCGGTCTCGCCCATTATGGAGTCGGCGGGGTAGACCCTGTACTGGTTGGGCTTGTCGGGCGAGGTGTGCTCGACGGCCCAGACTGCGTCGCCATAGGAGTCGACCTCGACGATGAAGAAGGGCCTGCAGCAGTCGGGCGCGAAGTTGCTGCCGAACAGGACGAGGGTGTTGCCGTTCGGCAGCCGGGTGGAGCTGGAGCAGCAGACCGAGAACATGTCGGGATCGAGCCGGTACTCCCAGACCTTGGTCGCGGTCATCGACTCCATGTCGAGCTTCAATTCGAGGGCGCGGGAGTACTGGCCTCCCTCGCTGCCAGGCCTGTGGTTGCCATTGTCGAAGAGCAGGACGTTGCCGCCGGAAACGAGGGTTGCGTCGTGGGCGTGGTAGAAGCGGTCCGCCGGGTCAGGGAAGTCGAACTGTCCGCCGGGGCCGCCCAGCCGCCATCGTATTGATCCGAAGTCGGATTCGAGCAGGACGACCTGGTCGAGGTTTCGCAAGGACACGAGCACCGAGCCGTCGGCAGCAATGTCGAGGGAGTCGGCGTGGCTCCAGTCCTGCACTGCCCTGTCGCGGTCGCAGCCTCCCCACAGGGGATTGCCCGGCAGGGTGCGGTTGGAGTCGGGCAACGTGCGCTCCTCAGGCGAGATGAAATCGAATATGTCCCAGACTATCTCGTTCTCGCCGGTGCGGGGGTCCCAGATGCCGATGGTGTCGCCCTCCTGGGGCCTTGGCGGGTCGCCGTAGCCGGGCCTCAGCACGCGGCGGGAAAGGTACATCACGCGGCCGTCGTCCATGAGATCGATCTCGTGGTGTATGGGGCCGAAGGGGCTGCACTCGTCGACCAGCCGGGCCTTCTCGACGCCGAGCGGGTCGATCTCGACGATGCCCTTTGCAGTGGTGCCGCCCTTGTGCCCCGCAATGTAGAGGATGTTGCCGTCCGGTCGCTGGGCCATGACGTAGGGCTGCTCCTCGTCCCTGGCCTCGTAGTACCAGACGACGTGGCCGCTGCCGTCGAAGGCCGAGAGCCCCATGTAGCCCTTCTGGCGGAACTCCAGGAACGTGAGGGGACGGGACGGTGCGCCGACCAGCACGTCGAACTTCGCAGCGGCGAGCACGTCGGGGAGCGGGCCGGTGGTGAAGCTGCCTGTGGGGCCTTCGGCCCTGCCGCCGGCGCCGTTGGTCCCGAAGACCTGGTATTCGTAGGCGGTTTCGGCCCTGAGCCTGACGGCGTGGGCGGTGTAACGCGTGCCGTCGGACTCTTCGGTGCGGGAGCGGAGGCGCGGCACTCCGTCGGCCCAGTACTCGAGGTATACGTGGCCCCGCATGTCGAGCTCTCCCTCGATGCGGGCGATGAGGGAGTTGTCGTCGAGGATGGCGGCGGACGCCGAGATGGGACGGGCTGCCGGTGGGGGTGTTGCTGTGGGTTCTGGGGTCGGTGTGGGTGCCGGGGCCGTTGCGCAGGCGGCTAGTGACAGGATGGCTATCAGGTACGCGAGGGCCGGGAGGTGTCTGAGCATGGCAGGAGGCTTAAGGATAGAAACAGCGAGTCACGGCTTCTGCGTGTGCGCGAATCTCCGGGTCTGTGTGCCGCTTCCAGCAAGCCAGCATCTCGCGGTAAGTGCAGGGAACGAACTTGACCTCGTCGCACTTTACGTGGTCGGCAAAGTCCTCGACTTCCTTCTTATGTCTTTGCTTGGCCGCATCGCCAATCGACTCGCCCGAATTGGGCAATGAATCAGGCTCCGCATAGACATAGAAGAGGATGGGCGTCAGCCCTTCCCACTTGCCGCTGGGCTGGACTTGGGTGCGGAGGGCCAGGGCATGCTTGACAAGTTGCGCCGCATCCAGATGGGTGTAGAGGTTTCTATTCTTATGTAGTTTGTCCCTGACACGTTGATAACCCTTCATCCGGTTGCCCCAGACTGGCCGCCAGAATGCCTTGGAGAAAGAACCTTTCGGTCTATTCCGAAATGGCTCGAAGCGCTTGGACTCGATGCCGATGAGTGCACAGGGCGTCTCTACAAGCACATCCAGGACCGGATGCCTGCCCCCACTCCAGGGGAACCTGACCGTCCTTTCGAGATCGAGCGAGACTGCAGGCCACGTCTCATTCTTGCATCCTGGGAGTGGAGGCAAGCACGCCGGGTGGCACAGGAAAATTCCAAATGCGTTTGCCGCTAGCCGAGCCGACGACTCGGGACTGTCGAACTTGCCGCTCTCGATCTCGTTGCCGGGCGCGGCGTTGAAGATCTTCTCTATGCAGCATCCGGGAACGCCGGGCAACCACCTGCAGCCCACTATTCCACCCGGGACTCGCCGGAGATGGAGTCGATGGTGTAGGCGCGGAAGCTGTTGCGGAGAGAAGGACTGCGAATTTCCAGGGTCCAGACTGCGTTGCCGTCGCCGTCGGCCTCGACGATGACGCGGGGAGGATCGACCTCGTTGGTCTCGAAATTGATGATGGTATTGCCGTTGGGCATGCGGAAGGCGCTGCTCCTGCCCCTCGCGTAGAGGTCGGGGGTGTGCCTGTACTCCCAGACCTTGATGGCTGTGAGGTCGTAGGTGTTCAGGGTTAGCTCCAAGGCGCGGGAGTACTCGCCGCCCTCCTCCTCGGGCCTGCCCTGCCCATTGTCGAACACGAGGATGTTGCCGTTGGGCATCTCGGAGGCGGTGTGCTGGCCATAGAACCTGTCGGCCGGGTCGAGGAACTTGTAGCCGCCGTTGGGGCCGCCAAGCATCCACTCGACCCTCTCGCCATCCGGCGAGATGGAGATAACCTGGTTCCTGTTGGCCAAGGACACGATGTAGTTTCCCCTGGGGCCTAGCTCGAGGGAGTTTGCGCGAAGCCAGTTCTTCAGGTCACCCCCCCACCTGGGCCTGACGTCGAGAGAGAGAGTGTCGAGGGCAGACCAGACCTCCCTGGTGGTGTGGTTGGTCTGGTCCCAGATGCGGATGGAGTCGACGAGCACCTGTGTCTCGGGGTCGCCGCCGTTGGCCGTGTCGTCTATTTCGATGATCTCGTTTGCCAGATAGAGGACGGTCTCGTTGTCGAGGACTTGGATGTCGCGGTTCACCCACTTGTCGATCTCGTTGTTCACGAGGCGGTCGACGAGCTCGCCGAGAGGGGTGATCTCCTTCATGCAGCAGTTGAAGCGGCGCCCAAGCGGGCCGCCCTCGAGGAACACGAGATTGAAGTCGGGCTTCTGCCGGACGGTGCGGGCGCTGGTAAACTCCTCGGGGACGGTCATCACGTGGGGGTAGTACCAGACGACGTGCATGTCCTGGTCGAGGGCCACGTAGAAGCTCTCCGGGTTGTCCTCGTAGTCGAAGAGGACGAGCTCTGACGTGGGCCTGCCGTTTCCCGTGAGCTCCATGCGGGCCAGAGCGTCAGGTAGGCCGCCGGTCGTGAACGCGCCCTGGGACCCCGGGTGCTCCCCGCCGTCCCGGTCGATGACGAACACCTGGTACCGGTACGTGCTCTCCGGCCTGAGGCGGAGGACGGGTACGACGTGCTCGGTGCCCTCGGAGTGGGTAGTCGCGGTGCGGAAGCGGCCAGCGTCCGGGTTGCCGTACTCGACGAGCACCCGCGCTGGGTTGTCAAGCGCGACGGTTACCTGGGCGATTAGGGGGTTGCCGGGGAGCAGCGACGCGCTGCTGTCCACCACGGCGGGGATGGGATCGGGCGTGGGACTTGGAGCCGCAGTTGGCTCCACCCGGGCGGGAGCGGGAGTCGGTTCGGGTTCGGCGGCGGTCTGGCCGCACGCGATGCCGGCGAATGTCGCGATCACTGCTATTGCCGTGGCCGCCACGCGGAGAAGGGTTGAAGGCGGCACTGCGACGCCACCCCATGTCCCTTCGGCAAGCTCAGGGCAGGCTCTTCGTAGGGGAGTCCTCAGGACGACATGACGTGGCGTCCGGGCGCTGTATTCATAGCCTTGGCGGCTAGGCAAGGCTATCGTGGGCTCCCGACCGTGTCGGGCATGGCTCTGCGGTAGAGCCTGCCGCCCGGGGCGGGTTTGTGGTTGGCCGGGTGGAAGTTCTGCACGGTACTATCGTAACGCACCTGGCTCATGGCCATGGAACCGCCGTCGTCGAACTGGACCATGGGCTCGGCGCCCGGCTGATCGGACTCTATGACCTCGGCCCTGGCGGAGGCGAGGCGTTCGAGGAGGACGGACCTGTCCGGCTCGGACGGCAGCCAGGACTGGTACTTCGCCTCCATGCGCTCCTTGTACGAGCCGGTACCGGCGTCGTCCAGCACCCACGGGCGGTCGCGCTTGATCTCGAGGAAGAGCCTGTGCAGCTCGAGGGCAAGCTCCATACGGGCACGCAGCTCGTGCTCCAAAGAGCTAGCCACCGAGCGTATCGCCTCGGCCAGGTCGGCGATTTCCGGGACGCCGGTGGCGGCGTAGTCGTCCTGGGATTGGGCAAGGTCGTCGAGGAGCGCTAGGGCGCGCTCGGCAGGCCCGGTGTCGGTCGAGGGCTCCTCGTCCAGGCGCTGGAGGGCCGCCGCCACGCTGGCCCGGTAGTCGTTGTACTCGCCGATGCGCTGCTGCATGCGAAGGAGCATGTAGCGGGCGTCTTCGAGCAGCGGGGGAAGGAGGGTCGCGGGGTCGTCGAGGACGCGCTCGTACTCCTCACCGTGGAGCCGCTTGAACTCGTCCATGGTGCCGCAAACGTCGCTGAACCGGGTCTGCCGGGTGACCATAGTCAACCTCCTAGGCTGGAGTGCCGCGCCAGAAGTCGTTGTAGGCGCGCAGGGGGCCGTCGTCATTGGGGCCAGTGCCGAGGTCCATGCCGGCGAAGATGTAGATTGAGCCGTCGAGCGGGGCCATGCCCATCACGCGCCTCACGCCGGGGCGGGCGGCCCCGGCCGTGTAGTCCTTGGAGGCGTCGTGAGGCGCCAGACATACCCATTCGCCGGTTTCGAGGTCGCACCGCCAGAGGTCGTTGAGCTGGGGGCCGTCGCCGACCTGGGAGCCGAAGCCGCCGAACAGGTACCAGTACTGGCCGATGCGGGCCTGGCCGAGGCCGTACCTGGGCAATGGTCTGCCGGTGTCGGCAGGATCCGTGTCATGGAGTTGGGTCCATGCGTGAACGGCGGTGTCGTACTCCCAGAGGTCGTTGTAGAACTCGGGGGCCCTGCCGACCGTGTCTCGTCCGCCCCAGAGGTAGAGCTTGCCGTTCCAGCTCGTCATTGCCGGGCAGTACCGCTTTGCGGGCCAGCGGGGAGAGTCGTCGGCGTCCGGACCGTGATGGTCCCAGGTCTTCGAGGCGGTATCGTACGCCCAGAGCTGGATGCTCATGTCGAACCAGCTCCAGCCGCCTGACTCCATGTCGCGCTCGGGGATCTTGCCGGCCCAGCCGCCGAAAATGTACAGGCTGTCTTCCACTGCGGCGTAGCCGGCCGCGCCGACTACGGATGGGCGCGTGTCGTCAACGTGCGATGGCGAGCGGAGGCCCCGGTAGTCGTTCGGTTCGAGCAGCTCCCACGCGTCGCCGGCAGGGTCGTACGACCAGAGATCGTTGAGGAGATGGGGACGCCAGCCGGCTCCCAGCACGGTCAGGCCGCCGAACATGTAGAGCCTGTCGCCGATGGACTCGAAGGCCGGGAGCATCCGTCCGCAGGGACGCTCGTCGTTGAATGAGGTCCCCGCCCTGCCGTCGTCGTCCTCAAGCCTAGTCCACGTGCTATCCGCGGGGTCGTAGCGCCAGAGGTCATTGAGGGCGCCCATCTTGGTCAGGTCGCCGGAGTGCTCGGGTGTGCCATGCCGGGCTGTCCCGCCGCCGAACGCGTAGAGTGCGCCGCCGTGGCCTACCAGGCCGCCGGGTAGTTCGCGGGGCCCGGGCGCGGTGTCGCCGGGGTCATCCGCGTGGGGATGCAGGAGCTCCCAGCCCCACGCCGTGGAGGGGCCGCTCAACTGGAACCCCGCCTCAACACCCGGCCAGGCCGCGACCCTGAGTGCCTGCCGTCGTCTATAACGGGCGTGCCGTTGACGAGGACGTGCTCGATGCCGAGGGAGTACTGGTGCGGGTCCTCGAAGGTGGCCCTGTCGATGACGGTGTCCGGGTCGAACACGACCATGTCGGCGGCCCTGCCTTCCTCCAGAATGCCCCTGTCGCTGAGCCCGAGGCGCTGGGCCGGGAACCCGGTCATCTTGTGGACGGCGGTCTCCAGGGTCATGACGGCGTCGTCGCGCACATAGCGCCCGAGGATGCGCGGGTAGGTGCCGTAGAACCTGGGATGGGGCTTCGCCGTGGCGTAGAGGCCGTCGGGCGATACGGACCGGCCGTCGGACCCGAACATGGCGATGGGCTGGGACATGAAGTAGCGCACGTCGCTCTCGTGCCGGTTGTGGACGACGACGGAGACTACGCGCTCCTCCTCGACGTTGAGCTGCAGCACGGCCTCCTCCGGCTCGACGCCGCGACTCCGGGCGAGATCCTCGACGGTCATGCCGATGATGGACTTGTTGCGATCGCTGCCGACGTTGGCGATCTGCCAGGTGTCCCACAGGGGCCGCAGGCCTCCCGCGGCGCGCGTGAGTTCGTCGCGGAGGCGCTCGCGGATCTCAGGGTCGCGCATCCTGTCCATGTACTCCTGGTGCGTGCCCTTCTGCGCCCACATCGGGATGGTCTCGTCGAGGTTGGAGCCTGCCGCCGTGTAGGGGTAGATGTCGTAGGTGATGTCGAGGCCGTCGGCACGGGCCTGGTTGAGCAGGGCCAGCATCTTCGGCCCCTCGCCGTAGAAGCGGCCGTCGGTGATGGAGATGTGGGAGAACTGGACGGGCGCTTCCGACCGCAGTCCTATCTCGACGGCCTCCTCGATCATGCTGATGTGCTTGCCGGCGCCTGTCCTGGCGTGGGTCGCGAAGAAGGCTCCTTCGTAGCGTGGAATGACGCTCGCCAACTCCACGAGCTCGTCGGTGGACGCGTAGGCCGAGGGCGCGAATGAGAGGCCGGTGGAGAGGGCGAATGCACCCTGCTCGAAGGCCTCGGACGCCAGTCGCTGCATTTCGCGCATCTCGCCCCGGTTGGCCGGGCGGTCTTCGGTCGCGCCCGCGGCGACCCGCAGAGAGCCCTGCCCTACCTGCGGGGCGACGTTCAGGCTGACGCCGTTGGATTCGAGGTCGTCGGCCCAGTCGTCGAGGGTGTCCCATGTCCAACCGGCGTTGGAGATGAGCAGCCCGCCGAGGTGCCGGCGCAACTCTTCCGGCCCGCCCTCGCCTGTGGGGAAGGGCGAGAAGCTGCAGTTGCCAGTGACCTGGGTGGTAACGCCCTGGTAGGCCATGCTCTCGGCGCCCGGGTCGTCGACTAGGCTGACGTCCGAGTGGGTGTGCATGTCGATGAAGCCGGGGGTCACGACCTTGCCGGTGGCATCGATGACGCGGGCGGTTTCGGCGTCCTGAAGGGGCCCTATCGCCTCGATCGTGTCGCCGGAGACGCCGATGTCAGCACGGTATCCGGGGCCACCGGAGCCGTCTACGACCGTGCCGCCACGGATAACGACGTCGAACGCCATATCGACCACACCTACGCCCAGTTGGTGGCGGAATTATACATGCCGCAAGGGCGATTTGTCCCTTCTCCGCCTCTCGGCAACCTGGGATGTGGGCGAGTGGGAGACTAAGCGGGCAGAGGCGTGGCCTCCCTGTGGTA
This sequence comes from Dehalococcoidia bacterium, assembly GCA_965204975.1. GTDB lineage: Bacteria > Chloroflexota > Dehalococcoidia > Lucifugimonadales > CAJWER01. Next base: position 501,343 of record OZ242024.1, on the reverse strand, counting down.
GCCGCATCGCGGCGATTCCAGCCGGTCCGCGACATCCCGGGCCAATCGCTGGGGCAGCATGAACAGGTGTGGGGCGTCGCCTTCCGATCCCCAGAGTGCCAGAACGACCGGCGCGTCTCCAGAGTTGTGCCCGGCCAGATGTACGGATGCGGACTGAACGGGAGTCATCTCGACCCTGTTGCTTGACATTGGCGCAACCTCCGATCTCATGGGGGGCTCCCAGCCTAGCAATGCCCGTCCATGAGCGTCTAGAGAAGACACAGACTTTTTTTCAGAAGTTTCTGAGATTTCTCCTATTGTAGGTTTGGCGTTCACTGAGGAGGTGGGGGATCTGGGCAGGGCGGAGGCTTTGCGCGGGCGCCCGGCATGGGAATATGATATGGCGGCAGGAGGAGGATGTCCCAATGACCAAGATGAAACAGTTGGTGAAGCTCGAGGGGTTCGGCAACGTGCAGATGCTGGAGGCGGACATCCCGCAGCCAGATCCGGACGGCGTGGTGGTGGAGGTGAAGCGGAGCCTGATCAGCCGGGGCTCGGAGCTATTCAAGCGGTACGTTGCCGAGGAGGAACTCCCGCCGAGCATGATGGGGTATTCGGATGCGGGAGACGTGGTGGCCGCGGGCCCGGACGTTGACGGCTACAGCATCGGGCAGCGTGTTATGGTCCAGGGCCCTCACGCGCAGTACGCCGCAGGAGCGGGCGCGGTCCAGAGGTCGCGGGTCTCGGCCCTTCCGAGCGACATCGACTACGACGCCGCTACGTTCCTACCGCTGGCGGCGGGAGGCGTGGCATGGTCGAGGGCTACGCCGATAGAGCCGGGCGACACGGTTGTCGTGCAGGGACAGGGGCTCGTCGGGAACCTGTATTCGCAGGCCGTACGGCAGCGCCAGCCCGGCATGGTGATCACGACGGACGCGTACGACTTCAGGCTGGACATCTCGAAGCGGTGCGGCGCAGACGAGACGGTGAACGTGCTGGAGACGGACTCAGTTGAGGCGGTGATGGACCTGACGGGCGGCAAGGGCGCGGACGTGGTGGTTGAGTGCGTCGGCGGATTCGCGGGGGTGAAGTCATTCGAGCAGACGATGCAGATGGTGAAGCGGGACGGGGTCGTGCACCTGATCGCGCTGTACCAGGGTCAGCCCCTGAAGCTGGACAGCGGGCTGATGATGAACAAGCAGATGATCGGCGGGTACTGGAATTCGCCCGGCGGGCCCAGCGAGACGGACATGCGGGATACCGGGGACATGCTGACGGACGGGCGCATAGTCGTGGGGCCGTTGGTCACGCACAGGTACCACTGGGAGCAGACACCTGAGGCTTACCACTACCTGTACGAGAACCCCAACGAGGCGCTGGGGATCATTATCGAGTGGGACAGGTAGCCGGTAGGTCGGTCCGGCGGAGGGAATCGGTCCAACCTGCCACGATTCGGCAGGCTGGGATGATGGCCTGGCCTAGTCGGGTCCCCCGTGGGAGTGGATCTGGTTGACGATTACACTGTTGACGCCGTTGAGCCGCGCCTGCTCGAGTTCCACCTCGGAGACGCGCCTGCCCTGCTCCCTGATCTCAGCGGAAAGTGTCTGGACCATGACCTCTATCTTGGCGCCGAGCTTGTCGATCCTGGCGTCGAGCCTGTCGCCCTGAGCTTCTATCTTGGCGTCGAGCCTATCGATCCTGGCGTCGAGCCTGTCGATCTTGGCGTCGGAGCGACCCGACTGCCATATGAAGACGACCGTCGCGAGGAAGATCGAGACTACGATCGCCGACGCTCCGATATATTCGCCGAGCTCCAATGCGTTGTGTCTCCTCGTGAGCAGTGAGGTCATCATACCATGTGGAGCAATTCGGCGACTTATGGATAGGGCTACATGTCCTCGATGCGGAGGGCGCGGTGGGCGGCTACTCGGTGGACGGCCCAGGCTACGCCGGCCATGATTGCCCCGAATATGACGGCGATGACCGCGTAGGCGAGCGACAGGGACAGCCAGTCCACCTGCACGACGAAGGGCGGGACGACGCGGCCTCCCGTCTCATCGTGGCCCAGGAAGGGCATGACGGCCGACACGAGCCGCACGCCCATCCAGGTGCCGAGGGCCATGCCTCCGAGGACCTGCACGGCCTGCTCCAGCCAGATGATGGCCGCAAGCTGGCGTGTCGAGAGGCCTATCGATCTGAGGACGGCGAACTGCTGCTCGCGCTCCCTGAACGAGGAGTAGACGTGCACGAAGAAGCCGATGGATGCGAGCAGCAGGACGGTCGCGAACGCCCCCACCAGGAGGGCGCGCCACCCGGCCCTCGCCAGGGGATCGACGTTGGACTCGGCCAGCAGCCTTGCCCGGTCATAGACGAGCTCAGCCTCGAAGGGTCTTTCGAAAAAGCGCCCTGAAGGCCGATCGTTGCCTTCTGTGTCCGGGGCGATGGACAGCCAGGCCTCGTTGGGCTGCAGCTCGTCGGCGAGTGGATCGAGGTTTGCATAGCGCACAAGGGCCTTTAGATCGGCGACTATGAACGGCCCGGACCTGGGGTCGAGGGTGGGAAAGAGCTCGACGGTGCCGGCGAGGGCGGCGGGGACGGTGCGGCCGGCGACGGAGAGTGAGATTTCGTCGCCCAGGCGGTAGTCGCCGGACTCCACGAGGGAATCGCTGCCCAGGACGGGCATCGGCGGGAGGTCAGGGCCAAACATGATGCCGTGGCTCGTCAGAGCGCCACCGCCCCCCCACGAGAACCTGACGTTGCGAGCGCCGCTCAGGACATCCGAGCCGGTCTCGGGGCTGAGCCTCAATACCGTCCAATCTCCGGGGGAGTCGAAGTCATCGACGACCTCCGTTTCGACTCGAAGCTCTTTGTACTCCTTACCGGATGAAACGGCGTCGAAGCGGGCCTCGGATATATGGTCGATCAGGATGGAGCCGCGCGGGAGGGGGTCGGAGTGGAACTCGGCGTGCACGCCCATCGAAACCAGAGACAGGGGAACCTGCCACCACCTCCCTGGGCCGTGGAAGCTCGCGGAGCCGAGCAGCCAGTCGGGTCTCCTGACGTTGCCCAGGAAGTCGCTCCTGCCGAGCGGACCCGCCGTGTAGCTGTGGTACCGGTCGTTCGCGTCCCTGACCCTGAACGTCAGGCGCAGCGAGGGATCAGGTCGCTCGGCCTTGAAGCGAACATTCAGGGTGGCGGCGGTCTCTGAGAGAGGAAGGCCGACGGGCGCCGACCCTCTCGACGACAGGAGTGCGTCTTCGACGGCGGCGGCGGGGAATCCCTGTGGGAGCCATGCGACGTCTCCGAAGCTGTCGATGTCCACTGCGATTAGGGTCAGCGTGCCGCGCAGCGGGAAGTTGGAGTCGCGTGCCAAGGCCCTATAGGCTGCGGCTGCCCTGACGACCCCGCTGTCCCTCTCGTACTCCGCGGCGAGGTCGCGCCTGGGAATGCCGAGGTCGAGGCCGATGCCCTCGACCCTGACGTCGGCGCCTGTTGTGTAGAGGACCCGCTCCTCGAAGTTGCGCTCGAGGGTTGCAACGAAGCTGGCTGCCGCCACTCCGAGCCCTGCCATGAGCACGAGGAGTAGGAAGACACGTGAGTAAGGCGTGGGGTTCCGGGCGATCTGCCAGACGCCAAGCATGAGGGACACGGTGGAGTATCGCGACAGCAGGCCGCCCAGGACCCTCATGATGAGAGGGAAGAGCCGGAGCAGGACCATCGACGCCGCGATGAGCGCCAGGCCCGGCGCAGCCAGCAGGACGCTGTTGACGGCTGTCTCGCCGAACAGGCCCTCCGCCAGAACCGAGCCCTGCTCGGCGAGCTGCCAGAAGAGCACCACGGCGATCACCAGGAGCATGACATCGAGGTAGCGGCGCTGGAAGAGAGGCATCTCGGGCGGCCTCGCCTGCCGCTGGCGATGCTCCGACACGTCCGTCCTGCACGCCTGCAGGGATGCGAGCAGGATCGCGCCGAAGCCCAGCGCTCCGCCTATTGCACTGAGCAGGTACGAACCGGCAGAGATGTTCGCGCCAAGAACCGCGCCGCCGCTCACATCGGAAAGCGCCGGTGTCAGGCCCAGGACATTCACCGCACCGGCGGCCGTTATGGGTCCGAGTGCGACCGCGAGCGCCGCTATGCCCGCACCTTCAATGAGGAAGACGGCGAGGACGACGCGTGAATCCGCTCCCCGCGACCTGAGCAGCGCAATGTCCGACCTGCGCCGTTCGATGGTGAGCGAGGCCATGGTGGCAACGTAGTAGAGGACCACGATTGCGGCGGTCACGAGGAATACGAGCATCGGAACCCTGGTGAAGAGCAGGCGCTCGTCGTAGCTGGAGAAGACGGCCAGCAACGAAGTGGAGAGGCGGAATCCGGGCTCGGCAGAGTTGATCCACTGCTGTGCCTGCTCGATGTCGGCCGCCGCGCGGTCCTTGTCGGCCACGGTGATCAGGACGGTATCGACATCGAGCAGCCATCCGTAGGTGGTCTCGAGGCGCGCGAACTCCGGGCCTGTCACCGTGAAGTAGCCGCCCTCGTGGACGAACAGGGGCAGCGATTCGACGGTCAGGGAAGCGCCCTTCTGGAGTACCCGGTCGTAGAGGACCCAGAAGTCGTCGCTGGGGTCCCGGCGCTCGAAGAATCCGCTCACAGTGACGCGGGCGAAGGGCACAGCTACGTCGCTGTAGGGCGCCACCGACAAGACCTGGCCGAACTCTATGCCCAGCTCGTCGGCAATGTCCGCGGGGACGATTGCGTCGATCTCCATAGGCTCGCCGTAGCCCATCAGGCGTGGAGGGCGCGGGCGCGATCCTGGACGGAGGACGGTCACGTGGTCGTATAGGCTCGGTGCGACTGCAAAGTAGGCCCGGCGGTCGTCCGAGCCGGCAGACGCCTCCGCGCCGGGTGCGGCCAGGGCCATGGTCTCGGACTTCGCCGCATGGATGCTCCCGTCGAGGAGCCACGACAGGCGACTCTCGACATGTGATTCGACCGAGCCGGCTATTCTCCCGTATACGTCGGAGGAGGTTGGGCGCTGAGTATGGACGGCCAGTATGTCAAGGTCCTCGGGGGCATGCTCGGCAAGGGCGCGGCTGAACGCCAGGTTGTTGAGAGCGTCGTAGTAGATGGTCGTGCCTGCCATGATGGCGGAGACCAGCACGAGTCCGGCCAGCAGCGGCAGGAGGCTCCTCCAGTCGGCCAGGCTGCGCTTGAATATCAGCCAGGACGCCGCAGCGAGCCGTTCCGCCCTGCCCCGCTTCACTGGACTTCCTCGATATCGAGGGAGGAGCCGGGTCGGAAGAGGCGGCGGGCCAGCAGAAACAGCATCGCGGCGAACGCCACGGCCTCGGCAGCCCATATGGCCCCGAGCACGGTCCAGTCAGTCGTTACCAGGACCGGGGGAACCGGGGGGCCGGACGGCGACAGGGCCGGGACGAACAGCTCGCTCATGAGCAGCCCGGCCCATGCGCCGAGCGCCATCCCAACGGCGACCACCACTAGATTCTCCAGGGCGAGACGGGCCGCCCCCTGGCTCCGGCTTGCCCCCAGGGACTGAAGCAGGTCGTTTTCGCGACTGATGCGCCTGGCCGCTGAGAGAAGGTGGGCGGCATATCCCACCAGCGCGGCGAAGGCGGATGCGGCCAGGGCGGCGAGGCTCATGGCCATCCACCCGGCCGTTACCAGCGGGCCGCCATCCGGCGTTCTCGGACGAAATCCGTTCGCATTGCGGCTGTCGAGGACCCGGCTGAGACGGGGAGCGAGTGACTCTATCCCATCGCCAACCGCCCTTTCCGCGTCCGGCACAAGGCTGATGAAGAGCTCGTTGGGGGCGAGGTGGCTGCCCGCACCCAGAGCGTCCAGGTGCTCCAGCAGCACGTCCAGGTCGCACACCGCGAGACTCCGGCGGCGAGTGTCGACGGTCGGAAAGTAGTCGACGGTGTCGGCGACGACGAACGGCACGAGGTATCCCCTGATGTCGGTTACGAAGGTGTGGCCCACGGCTATCGCAGGGTCCGAACCGTCCGGTACGCTCACGATGACCGGGAGCGGCCCACCGCTGGGGCTGTCGTAGACGCCGGGGGCAGCTCGACTGGAGCCCTCGCCGTACAGGTACTCCATCGAGCCCCCACCGGTCCGGGCATCCTCGGCTATGTCCAGGATACTGTCGGCGAGGGACATGGAGGTCGGTACCGGTGTCCATCGCCCAGGCTCAGCGAAGTCGTGCAGGGTAATGTCGGTGCCGTCCCGGACCGCAAACAGGCTGTCGACCAGCACGGCGCCCGAGATTCCGACGAGCCCCGGCACAGGAAGGAGCCGAATGGACGTGACAGCTACGGGGGACTCCATACCTTCGGGCAGGTCGATCTCGATCCTCTCCCACTCGCGCCGGCGCAGGGTGCCCAGGTCGAGAACGGTGGCGGCGCCGGTCCGGTCACGGAGAGAGACAGTGACCAGGACGGGGGCCGATATGGGGCCGAGCTTCGCCCAGATGCCCAGGCCGGACGCCCCATCGGGAAGCGGTTCAGGCCCGAACCCCTCGCGCCGGGCAACCGACCCCATCAGATCGGCCAGGGTACGGTCGGAGAAGTCATCGCGGTACCACGCCGTCTCCGGGAAGCTGCCGGCTTCCACCGCGAGGAGCTCGAACTCGTCGCCTACCCCCGGCAGCCCCAGCACGCGGCCCCTATAGGCCGCCGACACATTCTCGACCGCCGGGATGGCCTCGTAACTCTTCTTCAGCGCGGCGACGTCTATGTACCGGCCGATGTCCGCGACTCTCAGGTCGGATACAACCTCGTACCGGACGACGTCGACATCGCGCCTGGCGAGGGTCGTCCCGACAGTTGCGGCGAAAGTGGCGAGGCCGGTGACAAGGACCAGCAGGAGGCTCAGCAGCATGTAGGGGTTAGGGCTCCGCGCCATCTGCCGGACGGCCATGACGACGGACACGGGCGCGGCCCTGGAGTAGGCCTCAAGGGCCGCAAAGCCGAGCTGAGCCGGAACGAGTGCGATGAGAGCGACTGCAGGGGCGATGCGAGGGCCCGGAGCGGAGAAGGGCTCCGCCAGGGCCACGAATGCCGCGACGAGAAGGGCCTGGACGGCCAGGACTGCGTACCGCAGGCTCGACCTGGACGCCGTTCGTCCGGCCCAGTAGGCGGCTCCTATGCCCAGCAGCGCCATCAAGGACCAAATGGGGTCGTCCGGGGAGTCGAGCAGGGTCAGGGCCGCGGAGAAGGCGAGAGCGGCGAATGCGACCACGTCGAGCAGGGCCGGTGTCTCGCCCGCGGCGAAGCGCAGGGCCATGGGGAAGAGCCGGATGAAGAGGAGCCCGACCAGGAGAGCAAGCAGCACCGGCGCAGCGAACAGGACCTCGTTGACGTTGGCGTCCCGGAAGAGTCCCCCTGCCACCAGCTCGCCCCTGGTGTAGATCTCCCAGTAGAAGAGGCCCCCCAACACGAGCAGGAACGTGTCGACGTGGTACTTCTGAAAGAGCAGTGTCGTGGGGGCGCGCACCCAGCGGAATCTGCGTGACAGCTGTCCCGCGCCCGCCCCCAGGAGTGGGGGCAGGGACAGGATGCAGAAACAGAGAGCGCCGACACCGGCCGCTCCGGCGAAAGCCCAGGGCGCCCACTCGACGGGAACGCTGCTGCTGCCGCGGTACGGATCGAAGATGGGGAGCATGACTGCGGCCAGGACTGCGGCGAACGCGAGGAGCGGTGCGGAGACCGCCGCTCCAAGAGCGACGGCGAGGGCCTCGGCCCCGTAGAGGTTCAAGATACGCCAGCGCCCCGCGCCGAGGGCGCTCAGCTTGCCCACGTCAGACCGCCTGCCGCCCACGACGTAGCTCATCATCAGTGAGACGAAGAAGAGGAGGGTGAGCGCTGTCGTGGCGGCGAGGGCTATCATGGTCAGGCTGGCAGCGAAACGCTGGCGCTCGACGGTCTCAAGGAGGGACGAGAGACCCGATATGGCGGTGTTGCCCGGCAGGGCATCGGCAAGGGCGGACTTGAGGTCTCGAAGCCGGGCGCCGGCCTCCTCGGGCGACCATGCCTGCAGTTGGGTGCGGTCGAACGGGACATACCAGACCGAGCGCATCAGCGAATCGGGATACGCGCGCCCTACGGACTGGGCGAGGGCCTCCCTGCTCACGATGAGTGGGAGCGGCTGCTCGGGTATCTCCGGCAGGTCGAACAGGCCGGCGGGACCCCACTGCCAGTAGATTTCGTCGGGATGCGTACGCTCGACCATGCCGACTATCCTGGCCCGCAACCAGACGGGCTCGTCCAGGAAGGGCGTCACGGTTAGTACGTCCCCGACCTCGATGCCAAAAGGGAGGGCGCGGGGCACGGGCAGCACCGCCTCCACGACAGGCCCCCCGCCATCGTCGGCGACGGTGTCGCCGGCCGCCCGGCCTTCGACGAGGGTTACCCTGTCATCGAGGCCGGAGACGGTAGCGAAGAAGGCGCGACCAAAGGTGTAGCCGGCGGGCTCCACGAGCTGCTCCGGGAGCTTCGACGCGGCCTCTGGAGTGATCACGAAGGCTGCGGACACGGAAGCGCCGTCCCGCGCTGGCGAGCCGAAGAAGGCGGCCGCCCTGCCCTGCCAGTATTCGTCGCGCACTGACAAGGGCTCGACTATGCCCACCACGCTGGCAGAGGCACGGACGCGGTCGCGGGGCAGGCCTGTGAAGAGCGTTACGGTGTCGCCAACCTGGATGTTCAGCGACGAAGCCGTCGATGGGCTCACGACAGACTCTGCGACGCGGCCTTTCTCAGCAAACTCGAGGAGGTTGCTCGAGATGTCGTCGCCCGGCATCCGGCCAGCGAGTACGTGGACGTGCTTTTCGAGCTCGGCGGCGTTGATGAAGTGGACGGGCGCCGCATCGTCACGTCCCCGGACCAGCGCCGAGGCCTGCTTTGGTGCCTGGATGACAGGGATTGGGTCCAGGAGGAAGTCGTCGGTCCTGAGCGACCGCTGGTGACCGGCATACACTGCACCCAGCCGCTCGTCGAGCCTTGCCTCCACGTCATCCTCTACACGGGTGAGGCCGGGTTCGGCGGCGGGAACGAAGTCGGCGGAAGCGACGATGTTCAGGATGAGCTCGGGCGCAGTGCGCACGGCGGAGACGTAGCCCAGGCGCTCGATGGCGCCGAGGAACATGGGGGACGCCGAAACGAGGGTGACCGCAGCAAGCACGCCGACCGCGGCTGGCAGCAGGAGCCGCCAGTCTCGGCGCACACGCTTCAGGACGAGATGGAATGGCGACACAGAAGGGACAACCTCGCAGTCACGCAACGAGCTGCCGCCTCTGCCCCCGGCTTTCGCCGGAATGACGTTGGCCAACGGTCGCCTGATGGGGGAATGAGGTAGGCTGCGCGCGTCGCTGCCCTATGCTACCATCCGCGCGTTGTGCAGCCGGTCCAGCGGCTGCGGGGAGGCAGAATATGAGCGACATCCGAATCGGTCTGTTCGGGCTGGGCCACAGGGGTGTGCACTGGCTGAAGCTGCTCCAGCGAATCCCCGGGTACCGGATCACCGCCATCGGGGACATGTTTCCGGCGCTCCATGAGCGAGGCGTGGCGGACCTGGACGATCCGAGAGGCGTCGCCAAGTATGCCGGCTACGAGGACATGCTGGCAGACCCGAACGTCGACGCCATCGCCCTGACGGTCCGGTGCAAGGAGCAGGGCGCGATGGCCGCGCAGGCGTTGGAGGCGGGCAAGCACGTCAACGCGGAAGTACCCGCCGCCCATACGATGGAGGACTGCTGGCGGATCGTCGTCGCGCAGGAGAAGACGGGACTGGTGTACCAGCTTGGCGAGCAGTCGCGGTACGCGGGGTTCTTCCAGGCCTGGAAGGACCTGGTACAGCAGGGCCGGCTGGGGCGCATCGTCTACTTCGAGGGCGAGTACGTCAGCTACAAGGGCATCCTGAGGTACCACCAGGACTGGGACACCGGGCAGTTCGTCTACCCATACGACCTGGACAAGCACCCAAACGCCAGGCCGACGTGGATCCACGAGATGGACCCGATCCACTACCTGGTGCACGAGTTGAGTCCCGTGCTCATGGTGCTGGACGACCGTGTTACGACGGTGACCGCGATGGGCACGCGGAAGCAGAGCTACGCGCACCCGGAGCTGAAGCGGTCGGACATCCAGGTCGCACTCATGAAGACCGAGAAGGACACGATACTTCGGATGATGCAGGGGGGCACGCAGATGCTGGCCCCCGCGCGGGACCATCACCACTACCAGGTTGTGGGCACGGAGGGCTCGATAGAGTCTGGCCGGTCCTACGGCGACCGCCACTACCTGTGGATCGCTGACAACCAGATGCACGGCCCGGCAAGGGTCGACTGGAAGTACGAGCGGACCGACGCGCCGCCGGAGGCCGTCGACAGCGGCCACAGGGGCACCGACTACTACGTGCACATCGCATTCCGCGACGCGGTTCTGGAGGGCGCGCCGCTGGAGTTCGACGTATACAAGGCGATGGACACGGCCGCGCCGTCGATCCTGGCGGCGGACTCCATCTACTCAGGGTCTGTGCCGATCGACGTGCCTGACTTCAGGCCGAACGGATCGAGACGCGCCGGGCAGATGCCGTAGCAAGCGCGGAGCGGAGTAAAGGAAGGACGAAACAGCATGGACGAGATTCGCATCGGCATCTACGGGGTAGGACACCGCGGCATACACTGGCTGAGGATCCTGGACCGTATGGACGGCTACCGGATCACGGCGGTGGGCGACATGTTCCCGCAGCTGCACGAGCGGGCCCTGGCCGAGCTGCGAGACAGCAGCGGCGTGGCGACTCACAGCACCTACGAGGAGATGCTGGCCGACGGTAACGTGGACGCCATAGCGCTGTGCGTTCGCTGCGAGGAACAGGGCGCGATGGCGGCGATGGCGCTGGAGGCCGGGAAGCACGTGAACTCGGAGGTGCCGGCCTCACATACGATGGAGGACTGCTGGCGCATAGTCGCCGCCCAGGAGCGGACGGGGCTCGTCTACCTGCTGGGGGAGCAGTTGCGGCACAGCGGTTTCATCACGGCCTGGCGCGACCTGGTCCAGTCGGGCAAGCTGGGGCACGTGGGATACGTCGAGGGCGAGTACATGAGCCGCAAGGACACGCGGAGGTACTGGCGGGACTTCGAGACGGGCGAGTTCGTCGACCTGAAGGACCTGCACAAGGTGCCCTGGGCGCAGAAGACGTGGACGCACGACATGCCTCCCATCCACTACCTGTGCCACGACCTGAGCGCGATGCTCAGCATACTGGACGACCGGGTGGTCAGGGTCACTGCGATGAGCACCCAGGCGGACGGCTACGCCCACGATGAGATCGTGCGGCCCGACATCCAGGTCGCGCTCCTGCACACGGAGAAAGACACGATCATGCGGATGGCGTGCGGGTGGACGATCGGGCGGTCCCGCGAGACCCGGGGCCACCGCTACCAGATGATAGCGTCCCACGGCACGCTGGAGACGGGGCCCACGCTGGACGAGCTTCCGATGATGTACCTGGCGGAGAGCCAGATGCACGAGGTGTCGCGGGTCGAATGGCGCATCGAGCGGGACGACGCTCCCGAGGAGGCGGCAGCGCTGGCGGACATACCTGCGACCGTGGCCGGCCAGCGTTCGACGGGGTACTCGGAGCCGAGCGTAGACTACTTCGTGCACAAGGAGTTCCGGAACGCGATCCTGCGCGGTAAGCAGCCGGAGTTCGATGTGTACCAAGCGATGGACACAGCCGCACCGGCGATCCTGGCGGCGGACTCGATCGAGCAGGGTTCGCAGCCGATCGACGTGCCGGACTTCCATCCGAACGACTCTAGGCCGGCTGGGCAGATGCCGGGTTAGCTGTGCTCTATTAGCTCGACCCAGTTGCCTTCGGGGTCCTGGATGTAGCAGATGCCTGTGCGGCCGCCGTCCGGGGCTTCCCTGAAGATGGGCTGGGTGACGAAGCGGATGCCCCGCTCGGTCAGCCGGTCGCGCAGGGACGCAAGGTCCTCGACGTTGAAGCATATGTGGGCCGCGCCGAGCTGGTGTCGCTGAAGGTGCCCCTTGGGGCTGGGCGGGTCGATGTAGTGCACCAGCTCCAGCATGTGCTCGCCGCCCGGCTTGCCGACGAACACGAGCTTCCTGCGGGCGCCTGGGAATCCGGTGTGGTCGCCAGAGGGAGGCGCAATGCTGTCGGCCTCGCGAATTACCGAGAGGCCCAGGGTGTCGCAGTAGAAGGCGACCATCACGTCCAGATCATGCACGACGAATCCCGAGTGGTTGAATCCGGTTACCATCACTTCCTCCCTAGTTGCGTAGTACTGGGGTGTCCGGGACTCTTCAGGTCACTGCGGTCGTGGGGGTTCGGTGATGGAGAGGACCTGGTCGGCGGGGATGTCGGTGAGTGTCTGGGTTACCCCGCTCGGCCAGCGTATCTCGACCTCGTCGACCACCTCCGACTGGCCCAGCCCGAAGTGCAGGTCGAGGCAGCTCATGGACAGGAACGTGCCGCTGGCCGTTAGCTCGCCGACCTGGGTGTGCGTCTCGCCGTCCGGGCCCGTCGTGCGCACGTAGACGCGCGCGCCGAGCCCATCCGCGTTGCTGCCGGTGCCGTCCACGGCCATGCGTCCCTGCAGCCTGAGGGCGATCCAGTGGCTGCCCCGGTTCTGGTTCATCCAAACGAAGAGCGGGCCCGGGGCGAACCCAATCCTCCCGGTCTTGTCGAATTTCTCGCCGCTGCTGTTCGTGCCGACCAGGTCGACGTACCCGTCACCGTCGATGTCGCACTTGGCGAGCCCTTTGCCGTTTTCGTGGAACTTAGGGAGTATGCGCTGCCGCTCGGCGTCGTAGGATGGGTCGGACGGGTCGAGGATGGAGTAGTCGACGTCCTGGATGTCGAGGAGTCCGGCCTCCACGGTTATGTCCTCGAACCCGCCCTTCCCGTCGCCCCTCAGCATGCGCCCGGCGCTCTGGTAGTACTCGCCCCGAGGGCCCTCGCCCCTTGCAATGAGCGAGCCGAGCCAGTAGAGGTCCTGGTCGCCATCGTTCTCCATGTCGAAGAAGGTCGCGCCGAAGCCCAGGTCGTACGCGGCGAGTCCGGTCAGAGGCTGCCAGGTGAGTAGGATGTTCGAAGGGTTCAGGGACGCAGGGGGCATGAGTCGGCTCGGGGTGACCCGGGTGCTAGGGGCCACGTCGACGTAGGAGCCAAGCTCGCCCACCCTGGCATCCCGCATGTCGTTGCGCAGCAGGAAGTGGCTGCACGTGCCCCACACGAAGCGGTGGCTGTATGCGCAGTCGCCGCCGGGGTACGGCGGGAGGCGCAACAGCGGATGGAAGCCGACGTTGGTGACGAAAACGTCGAGGTCGACGTCTCCGTCGTAGTCGGCGAGGGCGAAGCTCATCCAGGCGCCGGACCTGTCGAGCCCCATCCTGCGGGCCACGGGAACGAACTTGACGTTGCCCGGCGTGGACTCGTTGCGGTAGACCTTGAGGCGGTCGCCGTCGTCGGCCACCCACAGGTCCGGGTCGCCGTCGTCGTCATAGTCGTAGAAGAGGACGCCCCAGGTCTGCCCGCTGGGGTCCCCCACCCTATTACCGTTCACGTCCCGCAGCTCGGGGTCGTACCCCTCATGCACCGTGCCGCCCTGGGGGTTGCCGAAGGTTATCGGCTCGCCGCCGGGATTGCGCATCACGATCGGCCCGCCTGCCACCCCGGCCTGCTCGGACACATCGGTGAAGGTCATGTCGCCGTTGTTGATGAACAGGTCGTTGTAGTGTCCGTGGTGGGCGGGATGGTCGAACCTGACGAATTCCATGTCGCCGTGGTTGCCGGTGTAGATGTCGAGCCAACCGTCGCCGTCGACATCCGCGCACGCCACGGCCTTGGTGGAGCGGATGTTCACGGCGGGTCCGAAGGCCGGCTCGGTGATCTCACTGAATGTGCCGTCGCCGTTGTTCCTGAAGAGCCTGTCCTTCGTGATTTCACTGAGCCCAAAGGAGATGCTCACGGAGCGGTAGTCCATGTTGTCGCCGAGCCTGCCCATCGACCCGACGTAGAGGTCCTGGTAGCCGTCGTTGTCGAGGTCGCACGCAGCCACCGCGCTGCTGTTGCTCGTAGTCAGGGCGACGCCGGCCTCGTCGGCCACGTCGGTAAACGTGCCGTCGCCGTTGTTTCGGAAGAGGCGGTTGGGCCCGCCCTCCGCGAGGGGCTTGATCGGGGCGTCTGACTCGGCCTGGGTAATGTAGATGTCGTGGTCGCCGTCACGGTCGTAGTCGAAGATGGCCACGCCTGGGAAGCGGCTCATCAGGTCCGACTTGCCTCCGAACAGCTTGTGGGCCTCGTTGGAGAAGCGCACCACGCCCACAGGCCCCTCTCCGGAAACGTCCACCTGTTCCTGGTCGGTAAGCACAGCGGACGCGTCCCCAATGGCACGAGCCGCCGTCGAGGCGCCCACGGAGGCGGAGGCGGTGGAGTCCCATACGAAAACGCCTATCCCCAGGACGGCCAGACCGCCGGCTGCGCCCAGAAGCCATGTGGCAGTAGCGAAGGATGCTATCGCGCGCTTGGGTATCACCTGCGCCAGGCCCCAGAAGGTGACGGGGCCGCCGGCCGCCGCCGTGAATAGGAGAGCGGCGGCGGGGGCCGTGCCCATTCCGAGCATCAGGCCCAGGGCCACGAGGGGAATCTCGAACAGGAGGGGCACGTTGATGAGTATGCCCAGGGTTGCCGCTATGGCGACTCCTTGCAGGTCGTTCCCGAGATACCTGGCGACCGTTTCCGGACTGATCCACTGGACCGCCAGTCCGCTGGCAAAGCCGGCTGCGACCATCAGCGGCCCCAGGCGGACCAGGTAGCCTAGGGATATGCGAGCCCAGTCGCGGAAGCCTTCGAACAGGGCCTCCTTCCAGCTACCCTGGACATCTACCCCGATGTCCGGAAGGTCGACGTCGGGTTCCTCCTGGGGTTTGCGCAGCGTCAAGACTACGATCGGTCCCAGTATCAGGGCCCCGACTACGGCCATGACCAGGCGGCTGGCGCCGATAATCGGCGTGAATACGAAGAAGACCATGGCGAGGGCGGGTATGTTCATGGTGGCGGAGCCCTGCACCATCGCGATAGCGCCGTCGATGCCGCCCCCGCGGCGGTGGAACGCGGAAGACACGGGCACTATGCACGCCGAGCATAGATTCATCACGGGGCCCATCAGGGCCCCCCTTACAGTGCGTTTGAATGCGCTGCCGGACTCGAACCTTGCGCCGCTGCCCGGGGGAAAGAGGAAGGACTCGGCAAGGCCCGCAACGAGGAAAGCGAAGGTCATCCCAATGGTCACGAGCCGGAGGTAGGTAACCGAGAAGACCATCCAGCGCTTGAACAGGCTGGAGCCGGGCTCACGTTCGATACAGAAGCCCTGGAAGCACTGTACCTGGGGGGCGTTGACCGCATCGAGGTCCGTGCCGACGGCGTCCAGCTTCGGGAAGCGATTAAAGGAAAAGAACAGGGCCAGGATCACGACGAACAGCGCCGCGCCCGCGAGCCTCTTCTTTCCGAGTGCAGTATCGAACACGCTTCAGAGTCCCTTCCGGCATCCATATTACACAAAGCCACCCAAGGTCGTTCGGGAACAACATGGTGAATGGGACCTACCTCATTTCGCCGGCTCGACACAGCGCCATTGACGGGATTTGACACTGTTGGTCGCCTGGTATAGGGTTGCCGTCACCAAAGTAAGTCATGTCATTTCTATGCGGCTTGCTTTTGGCATAAGGCTACGAGATTCGTCGCAGCCCAAGGCACAGGGAGTAGAGGAGAAGAGGATGATGGCTGCTATAAGGAACGGATTGATCTGGGCGGTTCTGCTTGCCCTGGTACTCACGGGAGCCGTCGCCTGCCAGGCGGACGAGCCAGCGGATACCGGCCCAAGCGCGGTCGAGATCGAGAATATCGTCAGGTCCGCCGTGGGCGACCAGCTCACAGCCTCTGACGTAAGGCAGATCGTAGCCGATTCGGCTGGGACGCAGCTGACTGCCTCCGATGTCAGGGGGATCGTCAACGACTCCGCCGGGACGCAGCTCACTGCTGCCGACGTGCAGAGGATCGTCGACGCCTCCACCGGCGGACAGTTGACTGCTGCCGACGTACGAAGGATCGTCCAGGACTCGGTCGCCGGACAGCTGACTGCTGCCGACGTACGCAAGATCGTCGACGCCTCGACGACCGGTCAGCTTAGCGCGGCGGACGTCCAGAGGATCGTCCAGGACTCGACCGGCGGACAGCTGACGGCTTCCGACGTGCAGAAGATCGTCGACGCTTCGGCAGCGGGCCAGCTGACGACCGGTGACGTGCAGAAGATCATCAGCGAGTCGGTCAGCGAGGCCGTCGAGGAGGCCAGGAAGGCCACCGCGGCAGCCGAGGCAGCCGGCATGGCCGCAAAGGCAGCCGGCGACGCCGCAATGGCGGCAGGCGACGCCGCAACGGCGGCAGGCGCAGCAGCAGAGGCTGCGGCGATGGACGCCCAGAAGGCCCTGGCAGGGGTGGAGCTCCAGAGGGAGCTGGTCGCGGCCGCCACGGCCCCGGCTCCCATGTCATTCAACGAGGCGCCCGAGCTGGCACAGCTCGTGCTGGGCGGAAAGCTCCCGCCCGTCGAGGAGCGGCTGCCATCCGAACCCCTCGTAATCCCTGTGTTCGACGAAATCGGCAAGTACGGCGGCGACATGAGGTCGGCGTGGACGTCCCGGTCGGTCTGCAACCTGGAGAGGTCCGCCCGCTCGGCTCTGTTCCGTTTCAACACGGACGGAAGCGCGATCATCCCTAACCTGGCGCAGAGCCTGGACATATCGCCGGACGGCCTGGTCACCACCGTTAAGCTGCGACCCGGGACGAAGTGGTCTGACGGAGCGCCGTTCACGGCGGACGACTTCATATTCTGGCTCGACGACTACGAGAACAACGAAGAGCTCAGGCCGGGCAGGATCAGCGGCGCTCTGCGCGGCCTGACGGAAGCCGACGACGGGACCATCGTCAAGGTCGACGACAACACAGTGCAGTACGTCTACCCCGCGCCGATGACGTCGATGGCCAAGCGGCTGACGGCCGTATGCGGCAACTACACATTCACACCGTCACACCACATGAAGCAGTTCCACAAGGACTACAACGAGAACGTCGACGCGGATGCAAAGGCGGCCGGGTACGACTCATGGGTGCAGCTGTACGGGGCCAGGGACTACCCTCACGAGAACCCCGAGATACCGGTGCTGAATGCCTGGTACCCAACTGGCAGCATCCTGAAGGATGACGTGGTCGTCTTCAAGCGGAACCCCTACTACGTGGGTGTCGATGCGGAAGGCAACCAGCTTCCCTACATCGACACAATGACCCACTTCCATGTACCTGGCGACCAGGAGCGTCTAAACCTGATGCTGCTTGGCGGCGAGCTGGACTTCCAGGCGTTCGGCATTAACAACGCCGACATCCCACTCTTCAAGGAAGGCGAAGAGAGGGGCGGCTATCGCCTGCTGGGCCACCCGGTTGCCAGGGGCATATGGGACGGGATGTATGTCAATCATTCACTGCAGGGCAAATACGGAGACCTGCTGCGCAACGTGGACTTCCGGCGAGCGCTGTCGGTGGCAATCGACCGTGACGCGATCAACCAGAACACGTACCTTGGCCTGGGCGAGCCCCGCCAGATCGTCCCGCTTAAGAGCTCGCCCTTCTACCCTGGGGACGCGGCCGCGTTCGCCTGGACGCAGTATGACGTGGACCTGGCGAACACGATGCTGGACGAGATCCTGCCGGACAAGGACTCGGAGGGCTTCAGGACGTTCCCGGATGGGGAACGGGTCGTGTTGAGGCTGGATGCCTGGAACCAGATCAACCACAACGCATCTCTGCAGGTCCCGCAGTACTGGGATGCGGTCGGGCTCAAGACCGAGTACAGCGGCTCTACGGGCGGAGAGCAGGGCGGCAATGTCGTCCGTGAACGCGTGCATGACAACGAGTTCCAGTTCCTGATGTACGTCGTCAACGCCGCGCACCCGTTCGTGCAGGCCCGGTACACTGCGCCGACGCATTACCGCAGCTTCGTGGCTCCGGGCTACGGATCGTACTACTGCCAGTGCAATCCCAGTGGCTGGGAGGGACTGGAGCCTCACCAGGAGCTCAAGGACCTGCTCGACCTCCACCTGAGGGGCACGACGGTCCCCGAGTCCGAGCAGGCAGCGCTGGGCCGGGAGATCTTCAGGCTGTTTGGCGAGGACGTGTACGGAATCGGCCTGATCGGCAACGTACCTCGCTACGCTGCCATCAAGTACGACCTCCGGAACGTGCCGACGAGCTGGATGGGCGGGGCAGCCGAGCGTTCGCCCTCCACAGCGTTCCCAGAGCAGTTCTACTGGGCAAGGTAGTCCCAGGGTCATGGATGAGCGACCACACGCCCCCGTGGGCCCCTCGGAGCCTGCGGGGGCGTTGCCCGTGCGGAGGGCGACCATGGCCCGGCCGACTATCGATCTTGCCCCGGCATCGGGAAGTCGGCTAACATCCGCCTTGTCTCCATCGCGGCTTCCGGGAGCGTACCCGAATGATACAGTTCGCGATCCGGCGCTTTCTGATCATAATCCCGCTGTTATTTTGCATATCTGCAGCATCGTTCCTGATCCTGCAGGCGCCCCCCGGCGACTACGTGTCCACCTTCGTGGCCAGGGTGTCTTTGCAGCAGGGGTTCACCATGACCCCGGAGGAAGAGGCTGCCCTGCGACGCCAGTACGGGCTCGACCGGCCGATCTACGTCCAGTACTTCAAGTGGCTGGGGAAGATATTACGGGGCGACCTCGGGCTTTCCTCCGGTCGCCAGTCGCCAGTCAGAGAGCTAATCATGGAGCGGTTGTTCCTAACGGTAGGCCTGTCGGTCATCACGATCCTGTTCGTGTGGACCCTCGCGATACCGATAGGAGTGATTTCGGCCATCAAGCAGTACTCATTGATCGACTACATTTTCACATTCACGGCCTACATCGGGGTGGGCACACCCAATTTCCTCCTCGCGCTGGCCATCATGTGGGTTGTGCTGGACATGGGAGGCGGCTATATCGGGGGGTTGTTTTCGACGGAGTACATCGACGCGCCGTGGAGCTGGGGCCGCGTACTGGACGTGCTGAAGCACATATGGGTCCCTGCGATCATCCTGGGGACCGACGGCATGGCGGGGCTCACGAGGATCGTCCGGGCAAACATGCTCGACGAGCTGAACAAACCATACGTGCTGACCGCCATCTCGAAGGGGCTTCCCATGTGGCGGGTGATTACGAAGTACCCGATGCGGACGGCGCTGAATCCATTCTTCAGTGGGATCGGCTACGCGCTGCCAAGTCTCTTTTCTGGCGCGACCATCCTCGGCGTCGTGCTCGGGCTGCCGATCATCGGCCCGCTGATACTGGAGGCCACTCTCGAGGAGGATATGCTGCTGGGCGGGTCGCTGCTGTTCATCCTGGCTGGCCTGACTCTCATAGGAACGCTGATCTCGGACATCATCCTTGCGTGGGCGGACCCGCGCATCCGAATGGAGGGATGACGTAAGTGTTCAGTCTTCGTGAGTTTGGCAACGACTCGCCCTTGGGACTGAGCGAGGCTCTGGCCCCCATCCCCCTCACCCTCCCGAGCCTGCCCTGAGCCTGCCGAAGGGTCGTTCCGGCCCCCGAGCCGGAACCCAGGGGCGGCGCGGGGGCTCCGCCTCCCATCCCCGCACCACATCCGTCCATCCCCGCTCCACATCCCACCATCCACGCTCCACATCCGTCCATCCACGCTCCACATCCGTCCATCGCCGCCCCACATCCGTCCATCGCCGCCCCACATCCGTCCATCGCCGCTCCACATCCGTCCATCCACGCTCCACATCATCCCCCTCTCTCTCCCTCCCAATCGTCGTTCCGGCCCCCGAGCCGGATTCCTGCCCCAGGAACCGTCCCCCACCCAGGGGCGGCGCGGGGGCTCCCCCTCCCAATCATCCCTCTCTTCCCTCCGCGACCTCCGCGCCCTCTGCGGTTAAATCCCCCGCCATCGTGCGACCTCAAAATTAGTGGTTACCGGGCGAGGGAATTGACCTCATAATTGCGGTTACCAGCGGTGTTCCAGGATAGCGGCTCGCCCTGCCTCCACGCCAGGCCTAGCAGCTTGTCGGTCTCGGCATCGATCTGTCGGCTCAGCCAGAGTGGGTTCAGTGACAGGTACAACTTCTGCAGCAACATCTGCCGAGTCCGTGAGACCGCTCCGCTGTTGAGCATCCTCTCGTACGGGGTCGCGCCCTGGTCGTGGTGTCGCACGACCCTGGACCCGTCTCGACTCTTCGCAGTGAGCCTTCGGACCGGCTGGAAGAAGTTCACGTGAAGCCTGGCCAGTGAGTAGATCGAGGTGAGCTGTTTGAAGGCCGCGGACGAGGAGTATCGTGCGTGTCCGGTCAGCCGTCTCACCACCGCGCCGTTCTTCTGCTCGACGTGGGCGCTGTCGTTCTTGCGGTAGGGCCTGCTCCTGGTGAAGGTGATCCCGTTGTCCTCGCAGTAGGAGTAGAGCCCTTTGTTTATGAACTCAGACCCATTGTCGCTGTCCAACCCCAGCAGAGGGACGGGCAGCCTGCGATGTATCCTGCGTATCGCAGCTCCCACACGCTCCTGGGTCTTGCCCCAGACCACATCCATCTCCACCCACCCAGTGGCCACATCGACCGCCGTGACCGTCCACAGGTGGAACCCCTCGACCGTCGGCCCGCAGTGTGCCACCGTGTCCACCTCGACGAAGCCCGGACTCGCATCGTCCCAGTCCCTGAAGGTACGCACGGCGATGCGGCTCCGGAGCAGGGTACCGGGCTTGGTCAGGCTTTGCGGCCTTCTAACGGGGACTTGGGTCGCGACCAGAAGCCGCTCCAGCGTCGCCGCACTGGCGCGCGTGAGCAGTTCCTCCGTGGCGGGTTCGATCTCCAGCTCTCCGAAAGCGGCCAGCCGTGATGCCATCTCTCCCACGAACGGGTGAAGCCTCCTGGCTCCGATGCCGCCGGCAGCCTCGTGTACCACCCTGACGGCGGCAGCCACCTCTGGACCGTACTCGATCGGCCTACCCACTCGACCGCCTCTTCCCTTTCGAGTTCGACCGGATAGAAGTCGGACGGCCGACTTCCGATGGTAGCCGGTGACTGCTACCACCTCGTCCAGGATCCTTCCCTTCTCGGCCCTGTCGGCCTCGTGGTATCTATCCTGTTGTCGTTCGCAGTACTCTCGAATGCTCACTCGGTTCACGGTTACCTCCCCGTGTTGGGTAACCGCAATTTTGAGGTGCATTCCCCGGCTCGGTAACCAAAATAATGAGGTCATGCGGCCATTTGACCAGCACGAACGCCCGTGCTATTATCTCCCCATGAAGACCTCCACACAAGACCCGGTACATGGTCCCCTGGCTGCGACGTAGAACACTCTGGAACAGTTTGGAACAAAATTCAGCAAATTCGAGGGCTGTGGTTTCTCCCGTAGGGGCGGGTTTGAAACCCGCCCTCCCCGGCGCGGGGCTGGGCGGTCCCCTCTTCCCCCCCGAGGAGAAAAATTGAGCCTGTCCTGAGGCTCTCCTGAGCTTGACGAAGGCATGTCCCGTGCTCCGACACGGAACCCTGCCCCGTACCCCGATACGGGGGATGGGGCTCTCGCCCTGCCGAAGGGCAAGGCCGGCCATGTCACACCAAGTCTGAACAGTTACGGGATGACGCGAGGATTGACACTACTAAAAGCTTACTGTAGAGTTGCGGCCACAAATGGGGTGGAGTAGTTCCATACCCTACAGTTAACCCATTGAAGGCTGCGAAACCAGTCGCGGCAAGGCAAAGGAGGAGCGAATGATGACTCGAGTAGGGAAACTCTTCGTCTGGGCGACACTGCTTGCCCTCGTCCTGACAGGCGCCGTCGCCTGCCAGGCGGACGAGCCAGCAGATACCGGCCCAAGCGCGGCAGAGATCGAGAATATCGTCAGGTCCGCCGTAGGCGACCAGCTCACAGCCTCTGACGTAAGGCAGATCGTAGCCGATTCGGCTGGGACGCAGCTGACTGCCTCCGATGTCAGGGGGATCGTCAACGACTCCGCTGGGACGCAGCTCACTGCTGCCGACGTGCAGAGGATCGTCGACGCCTCCACCGGCGGACAGTTGACTGCTGCCGACGTACGAAGGATCGTCCAGGACTCGGTGGCCGGACAGCTTACGGCTACTGACGTTCAGAGGATCGTCGACGCTTCGACGACCGGACAGCTTAGCGCGGCGGACGTCCAGAGGATCGTCCAGGACTCGACCGGCGGACAGCTGACCGCCGCGGACGTCCAGAAGATCGTGGACGCTTCGGCAGAGGGACAGCTGACGACCGGTGACGTGCAGAAGATCATCAGCGAGTCGGTCAGCGAGGCCGTCGAGGAGGCCAAGAAGGCCACC
This sequence comes from Dehalococcoidia bacterium, assembly GCA_965204975.1. Lineage (GTDB taxonomy): Bacteria > Chloroflexota > Dehalococcoidia > Lucifugimonadales > CAJWER01. Next base: position 478,905 of record OZ242024.1, on the reverse strand, counting down.
GCGGCAGCCGAGGCAGCCGGCATGGCCGCAAAGGCAGCCGGTGATGCGGCAATGGCGGCAGGCGACGCCGCAACGGCGGCAGGCGTAGCTGCAGAGGCTGCGGCCATGGACGCCCAGAAGGCCCTGGCAGGAGTGGAGCTCCAGAAGGAGCTCGTCGCGGCCGTCACGGCCCCGGCGCCAATGGCATTCAACGAGGCCCCAGAGTTGGCACAGCTCGTGCTGGGCGGCAAGCTCCCGCCCGTCGAGGAGCGACTGCCCTCCGTGCCTCTCGTAATCCCCGTATTCGACGAGATCGGCAAGTACGGCGGCGACCTGAGGGCGGGATTCACGTCCAGGTCGATCTGCAACATGGAGCGGTACGCCCGCTCGACGCTGTTCCGTTTCAACACGGATGCCAGCGCGATCATCCCGAACCTGGCCCAGAGCCTGGACATTTCGCCGGACGGGCTGGTAACCACCGTTAAGCTGCGACCCGGGACGAAGTGGTCGGACGGCGCGCCGTTCACTGTAGACAACTTCGTCTACTGGCTTGACGACATCCAGGGCAACAAAGAACTGACTCCGGGCAGGATTTCGAGCTACCTGAGAGGGATCAACGAGGAAGACGACGGCACCCTGGTCAAGGTCGACGACTACACTGTGCAGTACGTCTATCCCGCGCCGATGACGTCGATGGCCAAGAGGCTGACTAACCCATGCAGCTTCTCGACCTTCGCGCCATCGCACTACCTCCAGGATTTCCACAAGGACTACAACGAGAACGCCGAGGCGATGGCCAAAGAGGCAGGGTTCGAGACCTGGGTCCAGTGGTACACGGCCAACGACTTCCCGCACGAGAACCCCGAGGTGCCGGTGCTGAACGCCTGGTACCCGACGGGCACCGTGACCAAGGATGAGGTTGTGGTCTTCAAGCGCAACCCGTACTACGTCGGCGTCGATGCGGAAGGCAACCAGCTTCCCTACATCGACACGATGACCCACCACCACATACCTGGCGACCAGGAGCGGCTCAACCTGTTGGTCCTGGCCGGCGAGATGGACTTCCAGGCGTTCGGCATCAACAACGAGGACCTGCCCCTGTTCAAGCAGGGTGAGGAGGAGGGCGGCTACCGCCTGGTCGGACATCCGGTCGCCAGGGGTATCTGGGACGGGATGTACATCAACTTCTCCCTCGAGGGCCCAATAGGCGATCTGCTGCGCAACGTGGACTTCCGCAGGGCGCTGTCGGTGGCCATCGACAGGGATGCGATCAACCAGAACTCGTACCTTGGCCTGGGCGAGGCGAGGCAGGTTGTGCCTCTCAGCGCTTCTCCGTTCTACCCTGGGGATGCCGCCGCGAAGGCCTGGACGCAGTACGATGTCGACCTGGCGAACTCGATGCTCGACGAGATCCTGCCTGACAAGGACTCGCAGGGCTTCCGGACGTTCCCGGACGGCGAGCGCGTAGTCGTTCTGCTGGACGCATGGAACCAGATCAACAACAGCGCGTCGCTGCAGGTCCCTCAGTACTGGGAGGCCGTCGGCATCAAGACCGAGTACGGCGGAGCGCTGGGTGGTGAGCAGGGCGGTACCGTCATCCGTGACCGCGTGCAGCAGAACGAGAACATGTTCATGATGTACGTGATCAACGCCGCCCACCCGTTCGTGCAGAACTCGTACACCTCGCCGACAGCGTGGTGGAGCTTCTCCGGCCCCGCCTACGGCTCCTACTATTGCGCTTGCCATCCTGAGGACGACCCAGGCATGATGCCCAACGACGAGATGCAGCACCTGATCGATCTGCACCTCCGAGGCACGACCGTTCCCGAGTCCGAGCAGGTCGAGCTGGGCAAGGAGATCTTCCGGCTCTGGGCTGAGGAAGTGTACGGAATCGGCCTGGTGGGCAATGTCCCGCGCTACGCGGCCGTCAAGAACGGCCTCAGGAACGTACCTTCGAGCTGGATGGGTGGCGCGACAGAGCGCTCGCCTTCCACCGCGTTCCTCGAGCAGTTCTACTGGGCACGGTAGTAACCGAAATAGCCTAAGTCGAAGCACCCCCGCGGGTCCGGGCCGAAAGGTCCCCTGCGGGGGTGCTTCGGGCAAGCGCCTAGTCGATGTCGCCGGAGCGAGACCTGTCTCAGTCACAGAGGGCGCCCGGCCGAAAGTCCCGTATCTTGGCGCTGCTCTCCGGCTGGAGTGCAGGCAATTCGAACCTTCCTGAGCGGCGTGCCAGTACCCAAGGCCTCCACACCGACTGACTGAAGGAACCACATATGCTGGCCTTTGCCGTCAAACGATTCCTGATCATCATTCCCCTCCTGTTTCTCATATCGGCTACTTCGTTCATCATTCTCCAAGCCCCTCCCGGCGACTACGTCACCCAGTACATGGCCAGGGTATCCATGCAGCAGGGATTCCCGGTGACCAAGGAAGAAGAGGCCGTCCTCAGACGCCAGTACGGTCTCGACCAGCCGATCTACATGCAGTACATAAAGTGGCTGGGCAAGGTGCTGCGGGGTGACTTCGGCCTGTCCACGGCCAGGGAGGCCCCGGTCAACGAGCTGGTCAAGGAACGGTTGCTGCTGACGGTCAGCCTGTCCGTGGTCACTATCCTGTTCGTGTGGACGCTGGCGATACCGATAGGGGTAATCTCCGCCGTCAAGCAGTACTCGATATACGACTACGTAGCCACGTTCGCAGCCTACATCGGGGTCGGTACTCCGAATTTCCTGCTGGCGCTGGCCATCATGTGGGTCGTGCTGGACCTCGGGGGAGGCTACATCGGGGGGCTGTTCTCGCCCGATTACATGACCGCGCCGTGGAGCTGGGGCAAATTCTGGGACCTGCTAAAGCACATGTGGGTCCCGGCGATCATCCTAGGCACGGACGGCATGGCGGGTCTGACCAGGATCGTCCGCGCCAACATGCTGGACGAGTTGAACAAGCCGTACGTACTGACCGCATTGGCGAAGGGGCTTCCCGTGTGGAAGGTTATACTCAAGTACCCGATGCGCACGGCGCTGAACCCGTTCTTCAGCGGCATCGGCTATGCGCTGCCAACGCTGTTCTCAGGCGCGACCATCCTGGGCGTCGTGCTGGGGCTGCCGATCATCGGCCCGCTGCTCCTGGAGGCCACGCTGGATGAGGACATGCTGCTGGCCGGCTCGCTGCTGTTCATCCTGGCCGGCCTGACGCTGATAGGGACGCTGGTTTCCGACATAGTCCTTGCGTGGGCGGACCCGCGCATACGGATCGAGGGGTGAATGGCAGCAGAGAGAATAGCCCCGCCACAGCAGCTCGAAGAAGAAGAGGTCTACCTAGCTCCCCAGTGGAAGCTGGTCTGGTGGCGCTTCAAGAGACATAGGCTCGCACTCGTCGCCTCTGGGCTGCTCTCGATCTTCTTCCTGATCGCCATCTTCCCGAACTTCCTGTCGATTCACGACCCTAAGATCACTCACGGCAAGGACTCGCTCGTAGGGCCCCAGCGAATCAACGGCCTGTGGAAGTTAGACCCCTACGTCTACGACCTGCAGACGGTCAGGAACACGGAGACGTTCGCCCTCGAGCACACGCCCGACAAGGACACTAAGTTCCCGGTCAACTTCTTCCACCACGGGCAGGAGTACAAGCTCCTGTGGCTGTTCAGGACGGACATCCACCTGATGGGAATAGACACGGAGGACGGCCGCCCGTTCTATCCGCTGGGCACCGACGGCTTGGGGCGCGACATTTGGTCGCGTCTCGCACACGCCATCAGGATATCGCTGTCGGTGGGGATGGTCGGGATGCTCATCAGCCTGGTGCTGGGGATACTCCTGGGGGGCATATCCGGCTACGCTGGCGGCTGGCTGGACATCCTCATCCAGCGCCTGATCGAGTTCATCATAGCGATCCCTCAGCTCCCGCTGTGGATCTTGCTGGCAGCGCTGGTGCCAAGCACATGGGGCATCGTGCAGGTCTATTTCGCAATCGCCACGATCATCTCGCTGCTGGGCTGGACGGGCATGGCCCGGGTGGTCCGGGGCCGCTTCCTGTCGCTGAGGGAGGAGGAGTTCGTCACGGCGGCACGCCTGGCAGGAGCCAAGGAGGGCCGGATAATCTTCCGGCACATGCTCCCGTTGTTCGTAAGCCACATCATCGCTTCCGTGTCGCTCACCATACCGCAGGTGATCATCGCCGAGACGGCGCTGAGCTTCCTGGGCGTAGGGCTGCGTGAACCCGCTATCAGCCTCGGGGTTATGCTGGTGGCTGCGCAGAACGTGAGGTCGATAGCGCTCACGCCGTGGGTGCTGGTGCCGGGCCTCGTGGTCATCATCATCATCCTGAGCTTCAACTACATCGGCGACGGCCTCCGGGACGCCGCAGACCCCTACGGCGGAAGGGGCTAGGTATAGTAGGGCAGGTCCCCAACGGGAGAGGCGACTGACAGCCGCAGGGACTGAGAGTATGGTCGATACAGCGCTGGTCGCGACCAAGGCGATACCCCCCGAGCTGCGCATTGTCGAGTGGCAGAACGAGCGGGTGGTCGAGAGCGCCTACGAGTTTCTTTTCCCGGCTCCCAACGAGTTGCTGACGGAGCTCCGGGAGCGCTATGAGCTCGACGAAGTGGTCCGCGCGGGCAGGACCGAGTGGGAGCAGATCCTGCTCCTGCGCGAGTGGATACACGGCAAGTGGGACCACGGCTGGAGCCTCGTCCTGCCCGAGACGACCAACGCCCTGGACATCCTGAGAGAGGTGGAGCGCGGCAACGACTTTCACTGCGTCTACTACTCGATCACGTTCCTGCAGTGTCTCCAGGCCCTGGGGTTCGTAGCGAGGCGCACAGGCATAGGGAAGACGGCCACTGAGTGGGACGCGCCCGGCGAGGGCAACGTGGGCCACTCGATCATCGAGGTCTACTCCCACGACTTCCACAAGTGGGTGATGCTCGACGCCGACCTGAACGTCCACTTCGAACGCGACGGCATCCCCCTGAGCGCGCTGGAGATACACAGGGCCTGGGTAGGCAGATGGTGGAACGAGGTGCGCATGGTGAGCGGCGAGAAGCCATTCGCGTTCACTCGCAAACCGGAATCCGGATATCTCAGGTTCGGGGACCACGACTACCACGAGGCGATGATCACTACCTTCAGGTGGCACGATCTCGGGGACTACGCCGCGCACGCGAGCGTGAGACTGGACAACAGGCATCCCCAGCCCGAACCGGCGACGATGGTGCAATGGATCGACGACGTGACGCCGCCTAAGCTGATCGACCGTAACTCGGTCAACCGCAACATCTGGACCGGCAACGAGCACGACATGTACCCGACGATCGACCAGGTCCAGATCGGCCTGCGCGTAGATGCGGAGGCGTGGGAGCAGGGCCAGGCTGTGCTGGATGTCGGGCTGAAGCACAGCATGCCGAACCTGGACAAGCTGCTGGTGCGGATCGACCACGAGCCCTGGAACGAGAAGGGGCAGCAGTTCAAGTGGGCGTTGAAGCCCGGCAAGAACGAGATAATGGCGAAGGGTACGAACGCCTTCGGTCGCGAGGGCCACATCAGCCGCGTTCTTCTTCGGTACCATCCGTAGCGGTTCACCCTCACCCCAGCCCTCTCCCGTCGAGGGAGAGGGAGCTTTGGAGCAAGTAATGACGACAACAGAGAAAGCCGCAGAGCCGCAGACAGCGCCGGCAGAGACAATCGCGCCGGAGCTGAGGATCGTCGAGTGGCAGAACGAGTGGATCGTCAAGGGCTCGTGCGAGCACGACTTCCAGGCGCCCGACGACTTCCTCACGGAGCTTCGCGAGAAGTACGAGCTGGACGACGTGATCGCTGGTGGGCACACCGAGTTCGAGCAGATGCTGCTGCTCAAGGAGTGGGTCCGCAACCGGTGGGACCACGGCTGGAGCACGGTGTCGAACCCGAACAGCTCGCTGGAGATGCTGGAGGCGGCCCAACAGGGCAGCGACTTCGCGTGCGGCTACTATTCGATGACGCTGATGCAGTGCTTCATGTCGCTGGGCTTCGTCGCCAGGAGGGCGAGCATATCCAAGGCCCAGACCGAGTGGATGTCGCCGGACGAGGGCAACATCGGCCACTCGATCCCCGAGGTTTATTCGCATGAGTTCCACAAGTGGGTCATGCTCGACGCGGACATGAACGTGCACTACGAACGCGACGGCGTGCCCCTGAGCGCCCTGGAGATCCACCGGGCGTGGGTCGACCGGCGGTGGAACGAGGTCAGCCTGGTAGAGGGTCCCACGCCATTTCGCCGGACCACGAAGGAGAGCTCGGGTCTGCTGGATGTATGGGGGACGTTGGACGAGGCCGACACGACGTTCTGGACCTTCACCCGACACGACGCGGGCGACTACTACTCGCACGTAGCAGTCCATTTGGGCAACACGCACCATTCCAGGGGCGGCCCGATTCCGGTGCTGAACTGGACGGACGAGCGCACCCCTCCCCGACTGGTTGCCTCGAACAACCCAACCAGGGACCAGTGGACGAGCAACGAGCACGACATGTACCCAAGTATCGACCAGGTGCAGATCAACCTGAGGGCGGAAGCGCAGGCGTGGGATCGGGGAGAGGCGGTGCTGAGTGTCGAGCTGGAGGACAGCATGCCGAACCTAGACAAGCTGCTGGTCCGCATCGATCACGAGCCGTGGAACGAGAAGGGGCGAGATTTCACCTGGAGGCTGAAGCCGGGCAAGAACGAGATCATGGCCAAGGGAGTGAACGCGTTCGGACGCGAGGGCCACATCAGCCGGATCCTGCTACGATTCCACCCGTAGGAGACTCTGCAGGCCTGAACAAGGGAGAGAGCTAGCCGGCACGACCCTTCCCACCCTCACTTCAACCCTCTCCTGTCAAAGGAGAGGGTGTAAACACGGAGGAGCCCGATGACGACGACTTCCCAAGCGACGCAGGCATCGGAGCCCGGCCAGGAGGGCATACCGCCGGAGCTGCGCATTGTCGAGTGGCAGAACGAGTGGATCGTCAGGAGCGCGTACGAGTACGACTACCAGCCCAAGGACGACATGCTCGTGGAGCTGCGGGAGAAGTACGAGCTCGACGCTGTGGTGGCGGGGGGGCGCACCGAGTGGGAGCAGATGCTGCTGCTCAAGGAGTGGGTCCGCAACCGGTGGGACCACGGCTGGTCGAGGGAGCCTGAGGCCAAGAACGCGCTGGAGGTACTGGAGGCTGCGGCGGCGGGCAGTGACTTCAACTGCGGCTACTACTCGATCACGATGATGCAGAGTCTGCTGGCTCTTGGCTTCGTGGCCCGCCGGGCGGGCATTGCCAAGGCCCAGTCTGAGTGGATGCCCCTGGACGAGGGCAATATCGGCCACTCGATCCCCGAGGTCTACTCCCACGACTTCCACAAGTGGATCATGCTCGACGCGGACATGAACGTACACTACGAGCTGGACGGGGTGCCGCTGAGCGTGCTGGAGATCCACCGGGCGTGGGTAGAGCGCCGGTGGAACGAGGTGAAGATGGTAACGGGCGCAAAGCCCTTCAAGAGGACGGAGAAGACGAGCTCAGGCCTGCTGTCGGTATACGACACGATCGACGAGCACGACGCGTCGGGCTGGGTCTTCAGGAGCAACAACGTCGGCGACTACTACGCGAACGCAAGCGTGTACCTCGGCAACACGCACCACTCGCGACCTGGGCCGATGCCGATGCTGCACTGGATCGACGAGCGTACACCGCCGCGCCTGATCTCCGCCAACAACCCCAACGGGGAGGCATGGACGGGCGACGAGCACGACATGTACCCGAGCATCGATCAGGTGCAGATCAACCTGAGGGCGGACCCGGAGGCGTGGGAGAGGCACGAGGCCGTGCTGAGCGTGAACCTCGAGGACAGCATGCCCAACCTGGACAAGCTGCTGGTGCGCATCGATCACGAGCCCTGGAACGAGAAGGGGCGAGACTTCACCTGGAAACTAAAGCCGGGCAAGAACGAGATCATGGCCAAGGGGGTCAACACCTTCGGCCGCGACGGACACATAAGCCGCATCCTGCTGCGGTTCCACCCATAGGAGGCCAACGCGTGAACGATAGCTTTTCGACTCCGATCCTGGTGGTCTGGGACAGTAGCACACTGCACCGGTTCTCGGGCTACATCACCGAGATACTGGACATCGAGGGGTACAACTGGCGCGTCGTCCACGACCTGGCGAGCGATCCCCTGACCGCCGAGACCCTGGCGGGGCACCAGATCGTCATACTCACACATATCGACCCGCCGGGGGACGTGCAGGACCTGCTGATCGATTACGTGCGAGGGGGCGGCAACCTCATCGCGCTGCGCCCGCCGCGGGAGATGGCCGGTAAGCTGGGGCTGAACTCGTCGCCAGCGGAGCGGTCGATGGTCGACCGTTACGTGTCGTTCAGCAGCATATGCGCGCTCAACGCCGGCGTCGATCACGGGCCGCTGCAGTTCCACGGACGCGGCGAGCACTACACGTGGGGCGGAGAGCCGAACGCAGTCGTCGCGTACTTCGCCGCCACCACCGACTTCGTGACTCCTAACCCCGCCATAGTGATTGGCGAGCTGGGGGAGGGCCACTGGTGCGTGTTCGCGTACGACCTGGCGGAGAGCACGGTGCTGTTCCACCAAGGACGACGGGAGCAGGCGAGCGACGGGGCCCGGGCGGATGCGGACGGAGCCCGGCAGTTCATCCCCAACGACCTGTTCGTGGGCTTCCTGGACCCGGACCTGCGGCGCCTGCCGCAGGCCGACCTGCACCAGGACGGCCTGGTGAGGGTGATGGAGTGGATCGCGTCTGTCACGAGGCCGCTGCCGCGCGTCTGGCACTTCCCGGACGGCGCTCCATCCGTGGCGTTCCTCAACGGCGACAGCGACAACATGGATGCCCGCGACTTCTGGAACATCATCGCGACCGCGGACAGGTACGGGATCCCCTTCACAACGTATCTGAAGCCGGAGCACCACGAGATCGTGGAGCCGGAAGTCGAGCGCTCCCTGGTGGCGCGGGGCCACGACTTTGGCGAGCACCCCTTCGTGAGCCTGATGCCCACCAAGGAAGAGATGCGGAACGGGCTGCGTGAGGAGATGGGCGTGTTCCGGGAGAGGTACGGCCACGATCCAGTGACTAACAGGGGGCATTCCGTGGTCTGGGTGGGCTGGACGGACCAGGCGAAGTACCTCCGGGAGAACGGGGTGAGGCTGGACACGAGCTTCGCGGGGGGCAGGTACCACCGCACCGCTTACGTGAACGGCAGCGGTCTGCCGGTGAAGTTCATGGACGAGAACGGCGAGCTGCTGGATATCTACGAGCAGAACACGATGTCATCCGACGACGGCATGACGACCGACAAGTGCTTCGAGCGAGCCCTGTCCATAGACGAGTGCATCGAGGTCTCGAAGACGCAGATCGACGCGTCCATCGACCGCTTCCATACCGTCTATCACCCGTACTTCCATCCTCACGCCGCCCGGCCTGCGCCGCGATCGATCCAGCGGTGGATCGAGGCGGCCATACAGCACTGCCAGGAGCGCGGTTTCCCCTTCGTGAACGGGACCGGCTGGGTGGAGTTCAACGACGGCAGGCGGTCGCTGCAGCTAACGAGCTACAGCTTCGACGAGGGCTCGATGTCGCTCGAGATGACGGTAACCGCAGAGGACTCTGTAGATGGCGTTGCGCTGGCACTGCCCTACGTGTACTGCGGGCTCGCCATGGGCAGCGCGACGGTAGACGGCGAGCCGGTCGCCACGGAATCCACGATGATGGAGGGGCGCGAGCAGGTGACGCTCTGCGCCGACTACCGGGCGGGCGAGCCGCGGATCTGGCGGGTGCGGTGGGGAGCAGGTTGAAGCGCTAGCAATGGCGGACAACGCAGCCACATGTCCGATACTCGTCGTGTGGGACAGCGACACACCGCACCGGCTCTCCGGCTACATCACGGAGGTCCTGGACGTCGAGGGGTACAACTGGCACGTCGTCCATGACCTGGCAAGCGGGCCGTTGACCGCGGAGGTCCTGGCCCGCCATCAGATCGCGATTCTCACCCACGTCGAGCCGTCGACGCAGATGCAGGATGTGCTGCTGGAGCACGTCCGGGATGGCGGAAACCTGGTCGCGCTGCGGCCGCCGCGCGAGATGGCCGCGAAGCTGGGACTCGGGTCGTCGTTTGCCGAGAGGACGATGGTCGACCGGTACGTCGAGCTGAACGGCAACTGCGCCGTCAACGTCGGTGTCGAGCCCTACGTGCTGCAGTTCCACGGGCGGGCCGAGCAGTACACGTGGGCCGGCAATCCCTCAGCCGTCATGGCGCACCTGGCTGCCGACCGGGACTACGTGACTGAGAATCCCGCCATAGTCATCGACAGCTACGGCAAAGGACAGTGGGCGGTGTTCACGTACGACCTCGCCGAGAGCACGGTGCTGTTCCACCAGGGTCTCAGGGAGCAGGCGAGCACGGGAGTGCGGCCGGACCCCGGCGGCGAGCACCAGTACAAGACCAACGACCTGTTCGTTGGCTACCTCGACCCTGAGCTGGGGCACCTACCCCAGGCGGACCTGCACCAGGACGCGCTGGTCAGGATACTGGACTGGATGGCGTCGCTGTCCCGCCCCCTGCCTCGGCTCTGGCACTTCCCAGGCGGCTCCCCTGCCCTCGCCATGTTCACCGGCGACAGCGACGGCATGAGCATGGACGACTTGGCGAACACCATCTCTACGGCCGACCGCTTCGGAATCCCCTACACCACGTACCTGAAGATCGAGCACCACGCGGACGTGACGCCCGAGTTGCAGGCGTCGCTGGAGGCTCGCGGCCACGACTTCGGGGAGCACCCGTACGCCGGCGCGCAACCCAGCCTGGAGGAGATGCGCGAAGGACTCAGGGAGGAGCTTGGCGCGTTTCGCAAGCGGTACGGACGCGGTCCCGTCACCAACCGGAACCACTCGGTCATCTGGGTGGGCTGGACCGAGTCGGCCAAGTACCTGCGCGAGAACGGCGTCCGCCTGGACACGAACTTCACGGCCGGGCGCTTCCACCGGACGGCGTACCTGAACGGCAGCGGCCTGCCGGTGAAGCTCATGGACGAGGATGGCGAGCTGCTCGACATCTACGAGCAGTGCACCACGCTGAGCGACGACGGGTACGTGGGCGTCAAGATACTCGCCCCGGCGCTGACCATCGACGAGTGCATCGCCTTCACCCAAGAGCGGCTGGACGACGCGGCTGAGCGGTTCCACTCGGTCTACAATCCGTGCTTCCACCCGTTGAGGACGCGCCCCGGCGCCGAGTCTAACCAGCGGTGGTACGAGGCGGCAATCCAGGCCTGCATCGACCGCGGCTTTCACTTCGCCAGCGCCCGTGGCTGGCTGGCCTTCAACGACGGCCGACGGTCGCTTCGCATCACGGGGTACGCCTTCGACCAGGACTCCCTGACGCTGGAACTGAGCCTGGAGTCGGAGATGGACGTGAGCGGGGTTGCGCTCGCTCTCCCCTACACTTTCCGGGGCAGCCCTATGAGTAGCGCTTCATTGGACGGCGAGGCGGTGGACACGGCCCCTCAACAACGCGAGGGCCGGCTGCAGGCGTTGCTTCCAGCCGACTACGAGGCAGGCAGGCCGCAGCACTGGCGCATTCGCTGGAGTGTTGAGTAAGGTCGGATCGCGGAGGTGAACTGACATGGGCACGACAGAGGGCAGTGGGTGGAGGCTTGAGACTGCAGCGGCCCCGTGGACGCCGCGCGACTCGATGGGGCACGTGGTGTACGACGGGAAGATGTGGATCATGGGCGGGTTCATCCCCACCCGCGTGAACGACGTTTGGTCGTCTAGCGACGGCAAGACGTGGACTGAAGCGACTCCCGAGGCGCCCTGGGCTGTCCGCAACCTGCCGAACTGTGTCGTGTTCGACGACAAGATGTGGGTCATGGCAGGCGGCAGCTACGTCGACAACAAGAAGGGCAACGACCACATCGCTTACAACGACGTGTGGAGCTCGACCGACGGCAGGGACTGGGAGCTTGCCACGGATAACGCAGCCTGGAGCCCGCGGAGCGCGGCGACCGCCGTCGTGTTCGACGACCGGATGTGGATCATGGGCGGTATGGCCTGGGGCGACGGCAGGAACCCGACCCACGACGTGTGGTACTCGGACAACGGGAGAGACTGGCGCCTTGCGACCGACTACGCGCCCTGGTGCGCCCGATCGATGCAGACGACGGTGGTGTTCGACGGCAAGATGTGGGTTATCGGCGGCGGCGTCTACGACGAGTCCGTTTACGCCAACTCGGCCATAGACTTCGGGGACGTCTGGTGCTCGTCCGACGGCGTGGACTGGCAGGAGGTCACGGGCACCGCAGCCTGGACGCCGAGGCGCTTCCACAGGTCGGTCGTGTACGACGACCGGATATGGGTCATGGGGGGCAGCCACTACGGGAACCGCCGCGACGTGTGGCATTCGACCGATGGCGCGGAGTGGGTGCGCGACTGGGAGGCAGACTGGTCGGTGCGCCACGAGCCCGGGGCCGTGGTGTTCGAGGACAGGATCTGGATTATCGGCGGGTTCGGGAAGACGCTGTACAACGATGTTTGGTCGTACGGACCGAAAGGGGACAGTGGGTAACCGGGGGTGTTGGAGGAGGTAACGACGTCGTCCCTTGGCATGGTCTAGGCCGACCCTACCCCAGATCCCTCGGGGCTCGGGACGACATAACGGGGTGGCCTGGGCTATTCTCGCAGCGATGACGAAGAACTGGATACCGGCGTTCGCCGGTATGACGGACTTGGGTACAGGAGGTTAGGGTGATGATGGACGGACGCGCTCCGATACTGATCGTCTGGGACAGCGACACGACGCACCGGTTCTCGGGGTATATCACTGAGATACTCCACATCGAGGGGTACAACTGGTTCGAGGTGCACGACATTGCGCGCAGTGATCTCAACGCGGAGTCGCTCGCAGGACGCCACGTGGTGTTCCTGACGCACATCGACCCGGCCGAGGAGGTGCAGGACCTGTTGCTCTCGTACGTGCGCGGCGGCGGCAACCTGGTGGCCCTGCGCCCGCCGCGGGAGATGGCGGTGAAGCTGGGCTTCGGTTCGACAAGCGCGGAGCGGTCACTGGTCGACAGGTATATCTCACCCAGCCCCATCTGCGCATTGAATATGGGGGTTGAGCTGGGGCCGCTGCAGTTCCACGGGCGCGGCGAGGAGTACACCTGGGGCGGCGAGCCGAACGCCGTAGTAGCGTACTTCGCGGCGCAACGCGACTACGTGACCAGCTTCCCGGCCATCACCATCGGGACGCTGGGCGATGGCCACTGGGCGATGTTCTCATACGACCTGGCGGAGAGCACCGTGCTGTTCCACCAGGGACGGCGCGAGCAGGCGAGCACCGGTACGCGGCCCGACCCTGACGGCGACCTGCAGTTCAAGCCAAACGATCTGTTCGTGGGGTTCCTGGACCCGGCGCTGCGCCACATCCCGCAGGCCGACCTGCACCAGGACGCGCTGGTGCGGATACTGGAGTGGATAGCGTCGGTCACGAGGCCTATCCCGCGCATGTGGCACTACCCGAACGGGGCGCGTGCCGGGGCGTTCATCAACGGCGACAGCGACAACATGTCGAGGCGCGACCTCGACAACGTACTTGCGACGGCTGACCGGTACGGGGTCCCGTATACGACGTACCTGAAGATCGAGCACCACCCGCTGCTGGAGCCGGAGGAGGAGAAGGCGCTGCGGGAGCGGGGCCACGACTTCGGGGAGCACCCGTGGGTAGCCCACATGCCGACGCTGGAGGAGATGCGCGAAGGGCTCAGGGCCGAGATGGGGGCGTTCAAGCAACGCTACGGCCATGACCCAATTACGAACCGGGGCCACTCGGTCATATGGGTTGGGTGGACGGAGTCGGCCAAGTACCTGAGGGAGAACGGGGTGCGCCTGGACACGAACTTCTCGGGCGCGCGGTTCCAGAGGGGCGGCTACGTGAACGGGAGCGGGCTGCCGGTGAAGTTCATGGACGAGAACGGCGAGCTGCTCGATATCTACGAGCAGACGACGATGTCCACGGACGACGGCTGGACGACGGGCAAGAGCTTCGCGCCCGCCCTGTCCATCGAAGAGTGCATCGAGCGCGGGAAGGAGCAGGCGGACAACGCCATCGACCGGTTCAACAGCGTCTACCACCCGTACTTCCATCCGCTGGCGACGCGTCCGGCGCCCCGGTCGGTGCAGGGATGGCTGGAGGCGATGCTCGGGCACTGCAAGGACCGGGGACACCATTTCGTCGACGGCACCGGCTGGGTGGAGTTCAACGACGCGAAGCGGGCCGTGCGAATGGCTGAGTACGAATTCGACCAGGACTCGACGACGCTGAACGTCACCCTCGAGGCCGAGTCAGCGGTGACGGGGGCTACGCTGGCGCTGCCGTACATATACAGGGGCGGCGCGGTCGCGTCGGCGACCGTGGACGGCGAGTCCGTGGATGTCTGCCCGCAGCAGCTGGAGGGGCGGGAGCAGGTGCTGCTATCGGCGGACTACTCGGCGGGCGAGGCGCGCCGGTGGCGCGTCAAGTGGGGCAACTAGTAGATGTTGCCGACCACTGTGGTCAATTCACTGACCGAAGGAGAAGCGCATGGCAGTCCCAGTGATCACCAGAGCTACGGCGTACCCGGTTCCCTTCGTCCCTCCTAGACAAAACTCCCACTTGGTTCATCTTCATTTGACCGACATTAACAATGCGGCACACGTATTCTCTCTTTCGCCTGAGATGGTAGTAGAGATTATCCGAACACTACAGCAAGCCCAATCTCAGCCTCCTTTGCCACCGCTCTAGCTAGTGAGTAGCCCTTCGCATGGCTTTGCAGACCGCACAGTTTCGCCTACGCGCTAATCGGCGGGCATTGTACCGGCGGGGCGGGATGCGCTTGGGCGGAAGTCGGGCACGTCGTACGGCGCGTTGCCGTTCCTGATAGACTCGACGGCGAGTATGGCCGGGGCCGCAGTGTCCACGGCCTTGTAGACGTCGAACTCCAGGGGCTCCCTGCCGAGGACGGCATCGCGGAAGGTCGTCTGGACGTAGTAGTCCGCGCCACGGTGGCCGCTGGACACGGCCTCTTCGGGCGCGTCGGTCCTCTCGTAGCGCCAGTCGACATCGGCCATGTCGTGCATGTGGCTGTCGGCCAGCCACATCTTCGCCTTGTCCCTGCTCGTGCGGCCCGTCTGCACCATGCCGCCCGTTCCCATGATCTGGTAGTGGTGATGCTCCCACAGCGGCGGCAGGGGCTGGGTATACCCACATGCCATCCTTAGGACGGCGTCCTTCTCCGTCTTCATGAGCGCAAGCTGGATGTCGGCGCGGTCGATCTCCGGGTGGGCGTAGCTGGGCTTCTGCGTGCTCATGGCGGTGACGCGGGTCACGCGGTCGTCGAGCACCATCAGCAACGGGCTGAGCTCGTGGGGCAGGTAGTAGATCGGATCCATCAGGTGCGACCACGTCGGGCGGGCGTTCGGGTTGTTCGCCAGCTCGTCGGTCGGCACGAACTCACCCGTCGTCCAGTCCTGGTGGTACCTGAGGGTGCCGGGATAGCCGATGTACTCGCCCTCGCAGTAGACAACGCGCCCCAGCTGACCGGCCTGGACTATGTCGCGCCAGGCCTGGAAGTGGCCGGCGTGGCGCGCCTGGTCCCCGTGCAGGTATACGAGGCCAGTCCTCTCCTGCGCCACGACGATGCGCCAGCAGTCCTCCATCGTGAAGGCCGCGGGCACCTCGGAGTTAACGTGCTTGCCGGCCTCCAACGCCTGGGCAGCCATCGCGCCCTGCTCCTTGCAGCGGACGGTCAGGGCGATGGCGTCGATGTTGGGATCAGCGAGCATATCCTCGTAGTCCACGTAGGTCGCCACGCCCCGGCGGTCCTTCAGTTCGGCGAGAGCCCTCTCGTTCAGGGGCTCGAAGATGTCGCCGACCGCCACTATGCGGTAGCCCTCCAGGCGCTGCATCAGCCGGATCCATCCCAGGCCCCTGTGCCCTACTCCGAATATGCCTACGCGTATTTCGTCCATGCTGACTCCCTCGCTTTCACTGCTCGTCACCCTCACATCAACCCTCTCCCATCGAGGGAGAGGGGGCTTAAGTCACCTCCACCCCAGCCCTCTCCCGTAATGTGAGAGGGGGTTTAACCGGGCATTTGGCCGTGGGGCCTCGTCTCGTTGGGCCTGAAGTCAGGCACGTCCAGGGGTATCGAGCTCTGGTCGATTGAATCGGCCGCCAGGATTGCCGGTGCGGCGGTCTCGATGGCCTTGTAGACGTCGAACTCGAGCGGCCTGTCGCCCCAAACCGCGTCCCTGAACGCCGTGTGCACGTAGTAGTCCGTGCCCCGGTGGCCGCTGGCGAGTATCTCGTCAGAGGCGTCGGTGCGCTGCCATCGCCAGTCGACGTCGGCCATGTCGTGCATATGGCTGTCCGCCAGCCACATCTTGGCCATATCGCGGCTGGTGCGGCCCGACTCGAGATGGCCGCGCGTCCCGATGATCTGGTAGTGGTGGTGGTCGCGCGCGGGCGGCGTGGGGATGGTGTAGCCGCACATCAGGCGGAGTATGGTGTCCTTCTCCGTCTGCATGAGCGCGACCTGTATGTCGGCCTTCTGGACCTCGGGGTGGTTGTAGCTGGGCACCCTCGTGCCCATGCCCGTAACGCGGGCTATGCGGTCGTCGAGGATCATGAGCAGGGGGCTGAGTTCGTGCGGTAGGTAGTGGATGGAGGGGCAGAGCATCCACGTCGGCCTGGCATCCGGGCGCAGCTTGCCTTCCTCCGGGGTGAGCAGCTCGCCGGTCGTCCAGTCCTGGTAGTAGCGGTGGTCGCCCTTGTATCCAACGTACTCGCCTTCGCAGTAGGTGATCTTGCCCAGGGCGCCCTGGTGCACAAGGTCCTTCCAGGCCGTGAACATCCCGGCGTAGCGACTCTGCTCGGCGAGATGGTAGACGAGACCGGTGCGCTCGGCGGCCACGACGATCCGCCAGCAGTCCTCCATCGTGTGGGCTGCCGGGACCTCGGCGCTGACGTGCTTGCCGGCTTCGAGGGCCTGTGCTGCCATCAGCCCCTGCCTCTCGGCCCTGACGACGAGAGCGATGGCATCGACGTTTGGGTCGGCGAGCATGTCCTCGTACTCGGTGTAGGCGGGCACGCCGGTGCCGTCCTTGAGCTGAGCGCGCCCGCGCTCGTGCAGCGCCGGGATGAGGTCGCCTATGGCGGTGATGCGGAAGCCGGGGATGGTCTGAATGAGCCGCAGCCAACCGAGCCCCCGGTGGCCCAGCCCGAAGAGTCCGACGCGAATATCGTCCATGCCGCTACCTCCTGGCGCTCATGCCGCGCCCAGGAGACCCACATGCGGGCTGTCCGGCGCGAGCCGATGCACATTGTGACGTGTGGCAGCGCTTGGGGCAACCGCTGTGCCATAGGGCTGCACCACGTCATGCCAGCGCGGGTCGGCGACTGGATAACGGCCCCGTATCGGAGTACGGGGCATGCGTTCGCCGGTGTGACGGAATGGGCGGGCTGGAGGACGGGTGTCGCCTACTCCTCGGCGGTGCGGTCCGCCAGCCGTGCGTCGAGGATGAGAAGGCCCGTGCCGTCGTCGCCGATGCGCTTCAGGTAGTCGACGATGTCCAGGGCCGACTTCTCCTCCTCGACCTGCTCCTCGATGAACCACTCGAGCAGCACGTGGGTGGCGTAGTCCTTGTGCTCCTGGGCGACCCTGTAGAGGTCCTCGATCATGGCGGTGACGGAGCGCTCGTGATCGAGGGCCATCTCCATAGCGGACTGGACGGACTCGAACTCGGTCGGCGGCTGGGCCATCGAATTGATGACCGCGCGTCCGTCCCGGTCGTTGATGTAGTCGAAGATGCGGAGCGCGTGGGAGACCTCCTCCTGGTGTTGGATCCTCATCCAGTGGGCGAACCCGGGCAGGGTCTCGGTCTCGAAGTACGCGGCCATGGACAGGTAGAGGTGCGCCGAGTACAGCTCGCTGTTCATCTGTTCGTTGAGGGCGTTCTGGAGCTGGGCGTTCAACATGGTGTCGTTTCTCCTGGAGTCGTAAGGGGATCCTGTGCTTCAACTATAGCACAGGCCAACGTACAGGCCCGACTTCCGCCTGCCCGGCTGCCATCAGTGCCAGTCGTGGGACGGCGGCATGATTACGCCGGACCGGACGGCGCGCAGGTCTGTCGCAATCACGTTCGTCGTGCCATCCCACCTGGACACGCGCCCGGTGACCTCCACGACCTGGCTGCCGAGCTCCCTGCGGCGCCTGGCGAACAGGTCGCGCCAGACGATGGCCTGCACGTCGCCAGTCTCGTCCTCGATGGTCACGAACACCGTGCTGTTCCGACCGCGCGGGTGCTGCCTGGCCACGGGCCAGCCGGCGACCGTGACCCATTCGTCGTCACCGCGCTTCTCGACATCGGCGGCGGGGAGCACGTTGGGACCCAGGCCCGGCCTGACGAACTCCATCAGATGCCCCCTGGGGTAGAGACCCATCACCTTGTACTCGCCCATCATCTTCTCTCGCTCGGTGAAGTCCTGGAGCCTGGGCACGCTGTCCTCTGTGGAGGTCGGCAGCGCGGCCTGGCCGCTCCGCCCTGGCCGAGGGTGCAGCCCCGCTTCCCACAGGGCCTCCCGGCGATTCCGCGTGATTCCATCGAAGGCGCCGGCCATCGTCAGTGACAACACGGCCTGCGGTTTCAGCCCAGTCCGCCGCACCAGGTCACCCGCGGTGACGTAGGGGCCGTGACGCTCCCTCTCCTCCACGATCAGCCTCGCGGACTCCGTTCCGACGTCCCTGATGAGCTGCAGGCCCAGGCGCACGGAGCCGCTCTGGGGCGCGCACGCGACCTGGCTCCCGTTCACGCAGGGATTCAGGAAGGGCACGCCGAAGCGCCGCGCGTCCTGCTTCAGGGTCTCCATCGGGTAGAAGCCCATGGGTTGGTTGTCGATGAGCGCGACGAAGAACTCCAGCGGGTAGTAGCGCTTGAGCCACGCGGCCTGGTACGCGGTAACAGCAAAGGCATGGGAATGGGACTCGGGGAACATGTAGTGGCCGTTGATCTTGGAGAATATCTTTACGGCGGTCTCATCCGGGATGCCGTTGCGCCTCGCGCCCTCGGCGAATCTCTCCCAGTGCATGGCAATCAGGTGGTCGTTGTTGGGCCTTGCGAAAGCGCGGCGCACCTCGTCGGCCTCCGCGGCGGTCATCCCGGCCACATCCTCGATGAGCTGCACGACCTGCTCCTGCCAGACTATGATCCCGTAGCCGCGCTCCAGGGCACGGCGCTCCAGCGGGTGATCGTACTCCCACTCCGTCCCATGCCGGTAGCGCTCGACGAACTGGGAGACGGCGCTGCCCTGCACACCCACGCCGGGACGGATGAGCGCGACCTGGTAGGCGAGATCGAGGAGGTTGCGCGATTTCAGGCGCTGGGCCATCTTGAGCTGTGCGGGAGACTGGAGCAGGAAGACTCCCTTCGCGAGGCCCGCGTTTACCATGTCGTAGACCCCTGCGTCCTCCGGGTCGATCCTGCTCATGTCGATGCGCCTCCCTTCCCGCTTCTCGACCAGGTCGAGGGCCTCTTCGATCTGGTCGAGTACCGGCAGGGACAGGATGTCGATCTTGGCGAACCCGGCGTCGGCCACGCTGTCCTTGTTCCAGTCCATGATGTAGCGCCCGTCGATAGCCCCGGCCCTCATGGGCACCATCTCCGGCATGGGGGAGCTGCTGAGCACCATGCCGCCGACGTGCTGGCTCAACCCCTTGGGGGCATCCATCATCTGCGGGGCCAGGTGGAGCAGGTCACGCCACCCGGGTGTGTCGACCCTGTCCCTGAAGTCAGGGAGCTGCGACATCTCGTCCCGCAGGTCGGAGGCGTCGTGGGAGTGAAGATGTTTCGAGAGCAGGGAGAGGTGCTCCTGCGGGAGCCCCAGGGCCTTGCCGAGGTCCTGGATAATGCCCTTCACCTTGTAGGTCGTGATTGCCCCGGTCAGGACGGCGTACTCGGGCCCGAAGTGGCGGTGCACACGCCCGATCAGCTCGTCCCTGAGTCCCCTGGGAAAGTCGAGGTCGATGTCCGGCAGCGTCGTCATGTCCTCGGAGATGAAGCGCTCCAGGGTGAGGTCCCACTTAATGGGGTCGACGTGGCTGATGCCGATGAGGTACCCGACCAGCAGCGCGACCGACGAGCCTCGTCCGCGTCCGGGCGGCCTCTCCTCCACCGGCGTCTCGGGGTCGACCAGGCCCCGCTCCTCCATGATCCTCTGCGCGAGGAGGGCGATCTCCCTGTATAGCAGCAGGAACCCGGCGAGGTTGAGATGCTCGATCAGCCGGAACTCCTCCCGGAGGCGCTCCTCGACGCGCCGGGACACCGAGCCGTAGCGCCTCGCGGCCGCCTCGTAGCAGAGACGGCGCAGGTAGCTCTCCGGGGTGTAGCCGTCCGGCACGGCGGGGTCCGGGAGCGTGTAGCCTAGGTCGGTGCTGAGATCGAACTCGCACGACTCGGCGACACGCAGGGTGTTGGAGACTGCCTCGGGCCACTCTGTGAAGAGCCTGGCCATCTCGTCACGGGACTTCAGGTGGAGGTGGTGATTGGGCCTCAGGTGAGGCAAAGCCTGGTCGATGGTGGTATTGAGCCTCGCGGCGACAAGCGCGTCCTGGAGGCGCGATCGCTCCGGCACGTGGTAATGGACGTCGTTGGTGGCAACTACCGGGACGCCGGCCTCCGCCGCGACCCCGGCCAGCCTCCTGTTGCGGTCGGTGTCGCCGTGCAGGAGGTTCTGCTGTAGCTCTACGTACACCGAGCCCGGGCCATACCAGTCGACATACCGCTCCAGGAGCTCACGCGCCTCGCTGGCGCGGCCGTCCGCCGCCAGGCGAGAGAGCTGACCGTCGCGTCCGCCGGTCAGCAAGACGACGCCGTCCGAATGAAGGGGAAGGTGTGCGGGGTCGAGCTTTGGGTCCTGGCGGTCTACGGAGCCGGCGATGGTGAAGAGGCGCGAGATGTTCGAGTATCCCCGACGGGTGCGGGCAAGCAGCGTGAGCCTGGAGCCGTCGGACAGGGCCAGCTCACCGCCGGTGATGGGCCGGACGCCGAGGCTGTTGGCGAGCCTGGCGAACTCCAGTGCGCCGCACAGGTTCGTGTCGGTCAGGGCCAACGCCGGGTAGCCGTAGTCTTTTGCCCTGGCAAGGAGCTCGTGTGCGTGGGACGCCCCCACCCCGAAGGAGTAGAAGCTCTTGGCGTGAAGCTCGACGTAGCCGTCCGTCATCAGGCGCCCTGGCGGTACCAGCGGCCGTCCCTCCGGTCGTGGAACAGCGTGATTCGCCTGCCGTCGCCGGGGTCGATCCGATAGTAGGACCGTGTCACGGGCTCCGGGAGCCACCACAGGTCGAAGATCCACCGGTCGTCTATGCGGGACACCCGCTGCCAGCGTCTGCCCACCTGTACCGAAACCGGCTCGCCCCCCTCCCCTTCCCGCACCTCCACGGGCTTCGGCGTGTGGAGCGGCCTGATGTCGTCACGCCCCGACGGGTCGATGGGCACCTGCAGGACGCGCATCTCGGGCGCGGGGTGCCAGGGGGCGACCTCGGCGATCCTGTGGAGAGCGTGGCCGCCGCCCATCAGCGCCTGCAGCTTCCTGTCCGCCTCCACGAGGCGCCTGTGCCTGTCGTCCCGCACGTCCTTCAACAGGCCCATCTGCATCCCGGACTCGCCGGTGAAGCCGGACAGGGTGAGGGTCACGTCCTCGACCGGGGTGCTGGGACGGTCCGTTTCCAGCCTGCCCCGGACGACCGGCGAGGCCTTCTCCCACGAGCCGACCGGCTGCTTGAACCTGACGCTCTTCTCCCAGGACGGCCAGCCGGACGCCGCACAGAGAAGCTCGGCAACTCCGGCGTACCGGCCTCTCATGTCCGGCCGGGCATAGGCCCTCCTGAGGAGGGCGTCCACCGCCACGAACAGGGCCTCCACGGAGGAGGAGTGGAACGGCAGCGAGGCGTGCTCGACCACCGACTCCTCGAACGCCAGGGGGACGACGGGACTGTCGTCGATGCCGTTGCAGAGCTCCCAGGCGCGCCCTCCATCAGGCCCGAACCGGTCCGCGAGCGTGTGCCTGCTCAGCGCGGCGACGGCTCCCATGACGTGCAGGCCGAAACGGTGCATCTCGCCCTTCACGGCCACGGAGACGGGGAGCAGGTCGATGGTGTGCGGCGCAAGGAATGCTCTCACGTCGTCCGGGACCCTGAAGGCTCCGTGAGCGGCGCACTCCCGGGCCGCGACGAATGCGGGGAACTTCGCGTCCGCGACGCCGATCCGGGGGTTCAGATAGGCCGGGACCGCGTTCAGCAGGGCGGATACGACCCCGGCCTCGCCCCGGTACATCCCTTCGAGGCCGTCGATGCGCACGTATGCCGTGCCGAGATCGTCACCCTCTACGCGGTCGCTGATCCCCTGCAGCGACGCGAGTACCTGGTCGAACACTCGCCGGTAGTATGGCTGGTCGGCATCCAGCACGACGGCGTTCGCGTGGCGGGACACGGCCTGCTCCAGGGTCATCCCGGCCGCCACTCCCGGGGCGGAGCGAAAGCGGTCGACGACCAGGGGCCTCGCCCTGGAGGGGTCCCGATCGACGATCAGGACGGGGCTGTCCTCCAGATGGGGATGGCGGCACATCTCCACCTTGGCCCTCAGGTGAGTGACGAGCACACAGGCGACCCTCATAAGCCTCCCTGTCCGGTTCGTGGGGTATCAGGACAGGAGATTATACAGAACGGAAGTTCTGTGAGTCAACCTCGCCATGTTGGGAGCCGGTCATCTGAGACGACCCAGGGCAAGCTGGCCCCCCGCCGCTCCGGGGAGCCCCCTCATCCTAACCTTCTCCCGCGAGGGGAGAAGGGACCAGCCAAGGGAAGGGGAGCGCCGAGTCCCACTCCGGGGAGGGCGGGTTTCAAACCCGCCCCTACGGGAGAAACCACAGCCCCCGAATTTGCCGAATTTTGTTCCAAACTGTTCCAGAGTGTTCTACGTCGCAGCCGGGGGACCATGTACCGGGGCTTGTGTGGAGGTCTTCATGGGGAGATAATAGCACGGGCGTTCGTGCTAGTCAAATGGCAGGGGGGATTAACCGCAGAGGGCGCGGAGGTCGCGGAGGGAAGAAGGGGATTTAACCACAGAGGTCACAGAGGTCACGGAGGGGAGAGGGGGATGATTGGGGATGTGGAGCGGGGGCCGGGGAGGAATTGTGAATGGTGAAGGGTGAAGGGTGAAGGGGGAGCGGGGATGGGGACGGTCTGAACTGTGATTTTTGTGATGGGGATGATTGGGATGATGGGGAGGGGGAGCCCCCCGCCCGTCCGCCCCTCTGGGTCCCCCGTATCGAGTACGGGGCAGGCTCTGCCTGCGCAGGGACGACGGAGTGGGATGGGATGGTGGGATGTGGAGCAGGGATGGACGGATGTGGGGCGGCTATGGACGGATGTGGGGCGGCTATGGACGGATGTGGAGCGGCTATGGACGGATGTGGGGCGGCTATGGACGGATGTGGGGCGGCTATGGACGGATGTGGGGCGGCTATGGACGGATGTGGGGCGGCTATGGACGGATGTGGAGCAGGGATGGTGGGATGTGGTGCGGGGGCCGGGGAGGAATTGTGAAGGGTGAAGGGTGAAGGGGGAGGGGGAGGGGAGCCGGCTACGCCGCCGGGGAGTCACCCTCACCTCAGTCCTCTCCCGTCGAGGGAGAGGAGGGGGAGCCTCGTCATTCCGGCGAAAGCCGGAATCTAGTCATCACTCAAGCCCCAGCGCCATGGGCTGCGTCCCTGGGGCGGCTAAGAGGCTGCCCGCTCCGGTACGTGGCGACCCGCCAGAGCCACTCCGCAGGGCCGAACAGGAAGCGGCCCAGCCACGCCTGCGACCACCAGAGCTGGAGCGCCCACACCGCGAACACGAACAGCAGGACGGCGCTCCGGTTCACGGAGTCGACGTCGGCCAGCAGGGTTGTCAGGACAAGCACCCCCAGCACCGTCTGGGACAGGTAGTTGGTCAGCGCCATCCTCCCAACCGCGCGGAGACGCCGCTTGAGCCAGTTGTCCGCGCGGTTGTTCCAGAGAATGATGAGGCTCATGTATGCCAGCGATACGGGAATCGTGCCGAGGGTGTTGGGGACCTGGCCGATGAAGGCGACCTCGCGAGAGTAGTCGTTCACCGCGGTGACGACCACGCCGACGACGGCAAGGGGCAGGCCGACGGCAAGCCCGGCCATTGCGGTGAGCCGGTACGTCCTCGCCGGGAAGCTGCCGTCCATGAAGCCGGTGCGATATAGGCCCGCGCCGACGAGGATCAGCCCCAGGGCGCGCAGGAAGAAGCCCAGCAGGACTGTAGCCCCGATGATCTCCTCGTCCGAGGCCTCGCCCGGCGTCCAGAGGCCGGAGAGCGACACGCTCGTCGTGTCCGCGATGTTCTGCGCGATGAGCGCACAGGCGACGGACAGCACGAACAGGCTCGCGCCAATGGAGATGAGCGCCCAGCTCGGCAGCCTCCGCATGGCGAGCAGGAAGAGAGATGACACCGCATAGGCCATCAGCACGTCGCCGGTCCACAGCAGGTAGTGGAGGATGCCGATCACCAGGAGCAGCGTGTTCCGCCAGAGGTTCAGCAGTACCGCGCGGCTCCCCTTCCGGCTGGCGCGGTCGATGAAGAGGACCATTCCCGCGCCGAACAGCAGCGAGAAGAGCCCCATGAATTTCTGGTCTACGAAGACCTCGCCGAAGATGCCCACGGCCCAGTCGAGCCACGTCTCCGAGCCGCCCGCGTCGAGGTTGAAGTACGGCCCGCTGCCGAACCTGAAGTGGACGGCGTTCATGAGCAGGATGCCGAGCACCGCAACCCCGCGCACAAGGTCGAGGCTGGTTATGCGCCCGGACTCGCGAACGGGACCGGAACCGGCGGGTCTTGCCATTCCTTGTCCCATATGGGTTACTCTTGGGTAATTCTCCTCGGGAGGATACCACGCATCCGTCATGATGACCCGGAATCGAGGGAAGCAAGATGTTCACCAAGGTACTGGTCCCCCTGGACGGCACGGAAGTCTCGGAAGGCATCATCCCGTTCGTCACCCGGCTGGCGCGCGACATGAAGATGGCCGTCGTGCTGGCGAGGGCCATAGACGTCCATCACATGGGGGAGGAGGGTTTCGACTCGTCCATGGGCAGGGTCCTGCAGGGCCTGGGGCCCCGCACGAAGGAATCTGCCGGCGCCGAGCCCTGGCAGACGGAGCTGGCGAGCAGGATCGAGCAGGAGCTGAAGGCCCCTCTGGACAACATTGCCCGGGACATGGCCCGCGCAGGCGTCGACGCCGAGACTACAATCGAATACGGCCCGGCGTCGGACACCATTGTCAGGATGGCCCAGGAGTCCGACTGCGACCTTATCGCGATGTCCACTCGTGGAAGGAGCACCCTGACCAGCGGTCTCCTGGGCAGCGTGACCTACAAGGTCGTTCACGAATCGCCGATGCCCGTGCTAGCAATCACCCCGGAGCGCGCCCGCCTGCACCGGGCGATAATCAGCAAGGTCATCGTTCCGCTGGACGGGTCCTCGTTCGCCGAGACCGTGCTCCCTCACGCCACCGCACTCGCTCGCGGCATGGACCTGGGGGTAACGCTCCTGAGAGTTGCGCCGGAGGATGCCCCGCTCTTCAGCGACAGCGTCTCCCTGGTGGACATACTGGCCGGTATGCAGGAGAAGGCCGCGACGGGAGCGCGGGACTACCTGTCGGGTGTGGCGAGACGGCTGAGGGCTTCGGGACTCGACGTGGACGAGGTGATGCTCCAGGGCAAGGCTTCATCGCGGATAACCGAGTACGCGAAGGGGGCGGAGCACGGGATGATAGCCATAACCACGCACGGGCGGTCGGGAGTGAGCCGCCTCCTGCTGGGGAGCATCGCCGAGGCCGTGATCAGGGAGTCAGGCTGCCCGGTCCTGGTGGTCCGGCCAGCCGCCGGCGCACAGGATCTGCTGGCCTACGCACAGCCCGCGACCTAGAGCCTGCCGGGGACGTGCCACGTCCGTCGAGGCGGCTCGCCGGCCCCACCCTTGCCCCAAGGGGCTGCGGCTACAGCGTGGCGGCGGTCGCGCGAGCATTTCCTATGTCTTCTTTATCCAGAGGTAGAGCATTACGATGAGCGCCAGCAGCCCGACGATGATCGCGGCCTGCTCCCAATCTACCGCCAGGGACATTCCCCGCTCCTTTCGTCATCCTGCCGATGCGCCTCCGGCGAGCCGGTTGCGGAAGTAGGCATCGACCCGTTCCACGTACTCGTCCGAGGCATCGAGAAAGGCCTCGGCGTGATCGGAACCCGGGACCAGCCAAAGCTCGCTGCCCGCCGGGCCCGAGGCATGTATGCGGACGCTTTGCCCGACGGGAATGCGGCCGTCCGCATCCCCGTGTATCACCAGGATGGGATAGGCGAGGGTTGCGGCGGCCTTCTCCGGCGCCACCGCGCCCACTTCGATGCCGTACAGGACCTTCGACACGGCCTTCATGCCCGGAATGAATGCCGGCACTGCCCACCTGGGGAAGACCGTGCTGCGGGCCGTTTCCTGGGCGATCATGTCCTGCACGTGAGCGAAGGAGCTGTCCGCAACAACGGCCCGGATTGCGGGCTCCCCGGCGACGGCCAGCAGGGCCGCGGCGGCGCCCATGCTCCAGCCCAGGACGCCTATGCGCCCAGGCGGCACGCCCCGCCGCACCAGGAAATCGAATGCGCCCAGGACGTCCCATCTCTCGAAGTATCCGGCGGACAGCCGGTCGCCGTCCGACTCACCGTGGCCTCTCATGTCGAACAGCAGGACCGTGAAGCCAAGGTCGAAGAGGCTGCTTGCCAGGTCCAGCGCGCCGTCCCCGGTGCGGTTACTGTTCAGCCCGTGGACCAGTATTACCGTCAAGTCGTCCGCCGGGCGGGAAGCTCCTCCATGCCCGATGATCCAGCCCCTAAGGACTATGCCGCCAGACTCGCCGCCCCGCGGGGAGAACGCAACGTCCTCGTAGGGGAGTCCGTACTCCCGGGGGTGTCCGTCCAAAGGGGTCTTGTCGGGGGTGGTCACACCCGAGGCCATGGCAAAGGAGATATACGCGTAGCATCCGGCCAGCACCAGCACGACCGCCAGCACCGGCAGTCCCAAGCGCAAACGAGAAGGCTTCATCTACCTCGAATGGTCGTAAGTCAGACCCGCGAAGTCCTCGTACCGCGTCACGGCGCCCCTGCGCTCTGAACCATTCCAAAACCCCGTGATCACCGACACTCTCCCCTCGTGGGATGGGTCCGGGCCCAGGTCGATAGCCCTTACCGGGAACTCCAGGTCGTCCCGGACTACCCAGACCTTCTGGCCGT
Source organism: Dehalococcoidia bacterium (assembly GCA_965204975.1). GTDB lineage: Bacteria > Chloroflexota > Dehalococcoidia > Lucifugimonadales > CAJWER01. The sequence continues at coordinate 451,513 of OZ242024.1, read as the reverse complement.
TCACAAGAACCCAGGCATAGGGCCCATCGACCCAGAGCTTCAGCTGGTTCTTCTGGCCCTTTCCCATCAGGAGCTGGGGCGCCAGCCCCTGGTGTATCGTGTGGAACTCGCCGTCACGATAGGTATCAACGGTCCACTCACCTCCGGAGTCCACGACGAAATACATGATCGAGTCGTCGGACTCTCCAGCATCCCCAAACCTGAAGCCGTAGCTCCACAGGTTTTCGCTACTACCGTTATATGGATTGAAGAAGGTCGCACCGAGGGCGAACTCGTCCCCGGTCGCCTGAAACCTTGGAGTGTAGCCCTCAATGTAATCATCGATCTCGTGCTGCAAACCTCCTGTCAGCGGCCCAAAGCTCGCCGAGGGCCCGAGGTCCCAGAGCCTGATCCGCTCCTGAGCGGTGGTCTCCAGGACGGCAAACCCCATTCCCTCCGTCTGTCTCAGGATGTACGTATTGACAGCGACCACTCGGCCGTCGCGGGAGAACAGGGGGCCTCCGCTATTGCCGGGGTTGATCGGGGCATCGTGCTGGATCACCTGGGCGTCCCTCTGCTGGTCGTATCGGAAAGCCGAGATGATGCCCCTGGTGACTGTGGCCGCGCCGTGAACGATGTCCCTGCCCGGCCTGAACTTGTAGGGTCCCAGGACACTGGGCAGAGCGTACCCGATGGCTATGACCTCATCTCCCGGGTACATGTCGTCTGAGTCCTTGAATTCCACCGCCTTCCACTTGGAGCTGCAGCAGATGCGCAGCATCGCCAGGTCGCGCCTGGGGTCGGTCGAGACGATAGAGGCCTGGCGATAGGCGGTGTCTTCCACCAACACCCGCAGGTCGCTGATCTCGTCTATTACGTGGAAGTTGGTCATGATGTATGCCGCGCCCCTGTCGGGGCCTTCTTCCACTGTGCGGAAGATGAAGCCGGTCCCCCCCACGTTCAAGCCGTCCGAGACGCCGACGACGCTGGGGCGCACGCGGCGGATCATCTGGCTGAGGGTCTCGCCCTCCGGGGTAGTAGGCGCCGCCACGTCACTTGGCGTCGGGGGATTGGACTCCGCCTCGGCTGTGGAGGCTGAGGAAATGGCGAGCAACCCGAAGGCTATGGCCCCAAGCAATATGAACACGACTGACTTTCTCATCGCTCTCTCCTTGGCTGGGTGTTGGCACAGGGGTCAAGTGGGTGATCAAACCCACACCCCCTATTCTGAGGATTCGCAAATGACTTTAGGGTAAATGTTCCTCCTGTTTTGGTAACGTAGTGGTAACGTTTGGCCAAGTCAGCTAGAATCTGACCCAAGACCAGCTCCCGCCCCCAGGAGGTGAGAAGTTGGACAACGCGGGTCGGGCCTTCCACGAAGCTAAATCTGCGGGAGACCGCCTCTCCCGCCTCAGCCAGGCCAGTCTCCGCATCAACGAGAGCCTGGACGTTGACACGGCGTTGCGGGCCGTGATGGAGGGCGCGCGCTCGCTGACGCGGGCGCCCTACGCCGTGATCACGACCCTGGATGATTCCGGCCGTGTGGAGGACCACCTGGTCCTGGGCCTGGACTCCGTCGACGTGGAGCGGCTGTGGCAGGCCCCCGGCGGGCCCAGGTTCTTCCAGTATCTGAACGCCCTTCCGGGGCCTCTCAGGGCAGGGGGGCTGGAGGATTTCACCGCGTCGATCGGCCTTACGGAGTTCCGGTTGCCCGTATCGCTCACCGCCTTCATGGCCGCTCCGATACTCCACCAGGGCATGCGCACGGGCAACATCTTCGTGGGGAGCGACGAAGCGGGCCGGGAGTTCACCCGCGAGGACGAGGAGACCCTGGTGCTGTTCGCCTCCCAGGCGGCACAGGTGATCACCAACGCCCGCCGGCACCGGGACGAGCAGCAGGCCAGGGCGGGGCTGGAGACCCTCATCGACACCTCACCGGTGGGTGTCGTCGTGGTCGGCGTGAAGGCGGGAGAGGCAGTGTCCTTCAACCGTGAGGCCCGCAGGATCGTCGACGTCCTGCGCAGCCCCGGCCAGGCGCCGGAGGACCTGCTGGATTCGTTGACCGTCCGCCGCGCCGACGGGCGCGAGTTCGCCCTGAAGGAATTCCCCCTGACCCGTGTCCTAAGCTCCGGCGAGACGGTGCGCGCCGAGGAGATCGTGATGGGAGTCCCGGACGGACGGACCGTGACCGTCCTGCTCAACGCCACGCCCATTTACTCCGGGGAGGGAGAGGTGGAGTCGGTGGTGGTCACCATGCAGGACATGACGGCCGTCGAGCAGGCGGAGCGGCTGCGGGCCGAGTTCCTGGCCATGGTGAGCCATGAGCTTCGGATGCCCCTGACCTCAGTCATGGGCGCGGCCACGGCCCTGTTGAATTCTGCGGCGGACCTGGACCCGGCCGAGATGCGCCAGTTCCACCGGATCATCGTCGACCGGGCCGAACACATGCGGGAGCTGATCGGCGACCTGCTGGACGTGGCCCGCATCGAGACGGGAGCCCTGCCGGTGGACCCGGAACCGGTGGAGGTGGCGGCCCTGGTGGACCGGGCCCGGAACGCCTTCACCAGCGCCGGGGGCAGGAGCGACCTGGCCATCGACATAGCGCCCGGCCTGCCCCTGGTGATGGCGGACCGCAGGCGCATCGTCCAGGTCATCGTCAACCTGCTGACCAACGCGGCGAGGCACTCCCCGGAGTCGTCCGTCATCAGGATCGCCGCCCTGAGGGACGGTGTCCACACTGCAATATCGGTCGCCGACGAAGGACGTGGGATACCCGCCGAGGACCTGCCACTCCTCTTCCGCAAGTTCTCCCGCCGGGAGGGCCGCGACCCGGCGGGCGACACCGGCCTGGGACTGGCCATCTGCAAGGGGATAGTGGAGGCCCACGGCGGCCGCATCCATGCCGAGAGCGACGGGCCGGGCCTGGGAGCGCGGTTCGTATTCACCCTGCCGGTGGTCCGGGACGCCGAAGCCGCTCCCCGCCCCGCCCGCTCCCGAAGACGCGGGACAACAGCGGGGACGATCCTGGTGGTGGACGACGATCCCCTGGTGCTCAGGTCAGTGCGGGACGCCCTCTCCTCCGCCGGCTTCCGGCCGGTGGTGACCGCCGACCCGGAGGAGGCGCTGCTCCTGATGGCTGAACACAGCCCCCGCGCGGCCCTGTTGGACCTGATGCTGCCGGAGCACGACGGTGTGGAGCTGATGGGGGACCTCCTGGCCGTCTCCCGCATACCGGTCATATTCCTGTCGGCGTACGGCAGGGACGAGGTGGTGGCCAGGGTCCTGGAGCAGGGGGCCACCGACTACATCGTCAAGCCCTTCTCGCCTACGGAGCTGGTGGCCAGGGTGAGGGCCGCCCTGCGCCGGTTCGGTGATCCGGAGCGCGCCGAGCCGGCGGAACCCTTCGTGCTGGGCGACCTGACAATCGACTACGCCCAGCGCAGGGTGACGGTCTCGGGAAGCCCGGCGCCGCTGACGCCCACCGAGTTCGATTTGCTCGCGGAGCTGGCCGCTGCGGCCGGACGGGTGGTGCCCCATGATCGGCTGCTGACGCGGGTATGGAGCCCGGGAAAGCCGGGGAACCTGCGGGTCCTGCGGACCCACCTGATGAGGCTGCGCCGCAAGCTGGGCGAGGACGCCGCCAGCCCGAAGTACATTTTCGCGGAGCGCCGCGTCGGCTACCGGATCGCCGAGGGGGATACGGTGGAAGCGAGCCCCTCCACAACTTCCTGAATGCGGGGCGTCCACGCCGTGCCTGCAGGAAGTGCAACCCCGCTGACGGCCATGAAGGGGTCAACCGCCACCGTGCTGGGCAGCCCCCACATCGCCAAGCCCTCCTCGCCGCAGGAGCTGCTGGCCAGGGTCGAGGCGTCGCAGCGACGTCGCGGGCTCGCGAATTAGATGGCGGTGCTTGCTGCCTGGGCGGTATCGTTCCCGGCCATTGCCATGGCCCGGGTCCATCGTGTTTCTTCCTATGCCAATGTAATGAAAGCCGAGCTCGGATGCTCTGGCAGGGTCAAGCATGTTCCTTCCATCGAATACGAACTTCGGCGGCTTCATGCGTTGAGCTATCGCCGGCCACTCGGCATGCACGATCTGCTCCCACTCGGTTAGAAGTATCGTCGCCTCTGCCTGGTCCGCCGCCTCGACCGGAGTGTCTACCAGGCGGACACCTGCAGGCAGATGCATTCGCGCCGAATCATTGGCTTGAGGATCGTATGCCCTGATCTCGGCTCCGTCAGCGGCCAGCGCTCTTATCAAGTCCAGGGATGGCGCCTCGCGGACATCGTCTGTGTCGGGCTTGAAGGCCAAGCCGAGTACGGCCACTCGAACTCCCGACAGGGCGCCACCGAACTGCTGGCGCAGCGCGTACAGCGGCAGCAGCCTTTGGCGGTTGTTGACGTTTATGACAGACCTGAGCAGATCGACACTGACGCCGCCATTGAGAGCGAGGTGGTCCAGGGCGCGAACGTCCTTGGGGAAGCACGACCCACCGTATCCAACGCCGGCGTTTATCCTGGCGCCGGTGCGGGGGTCCAGGGCCAGGCCCTCGCTCACGGCGTCTACCGACGCTCCAACAGTGTCGCAGAGGGATGCGATCTCGTTGATGAACGATATGCGAGTGGCGAGGAACGCATTGCTTGCGTACTTGATCATCTCCGCGCTGGTAATGTCGGTGAACATAGTCGGGGCCGAGATGCCGGCATGCATCGCCCTGATGATCTCGAGGGAGTGCCGATCATCCTGCAGGGAGCCAACGACCACTCGTGCGGGGAACGTCCAGTCCTGTATAGCCAGGCCCTCTCTCAGGAACTCAGGAACGGAGGCGTAGGAGATGGCCGTGTCGCTGAGGTCGTCCTCCACAATCTTCCGGCCGGTACCCGGCGGGACCGTGCTCTTCATGACCAGCACCAGCCGGCCGGGCTCGGTCGACTTTATCCAGGACACTGCGGAGCGGACCTGCCGCAGGTCGACTGCGCCGCTATGGGTCGAGGGTGTGCCCGTGGCCACAATCGCCACGTCGCCCAGATTGTCGTGCACGAAGTCTGGATGAGCGAATCGCAAGTTGCCTCGTTCGACGCCGGCCCGGACCAGCTGCGGCAGCCCGGGCTCATGCAGCGGCACCTTGCCCTGTTGAAGCGGGAGGATGCGCGAAAGGTCGTTGTCGACGCCCAGGACGCGATGCCCGGCTGACGCCAGCCCGGCCGCAGCCACTATCCCCACGTACCCCAGCCCTATGATGGTGATGCCAAGGTGTCTATCGGCCACTCTTCCTGTCTCCTGACCTGGGATCCCGAAATCCCCGAAGCTGCCCGTCCGCTAGTCCAGGTGGTCCCGGATGCGGCATGGGCTTGGCCGTGCAGGCCAGCCAACTGCCGGTGGTACGTTTCCAATATGGGCTAGACGGTTGACATTTCACACTGCTCAATACAGACTATCACAACTTGGATGTATACACTAATTGCAACATTAAGTGAGCACATAAGTGGTTCCTTCGTGCAGGCGATTCGCAGGCTCCAGCGCCTTGTCGCTGAGGCGGGACCTGGAGTGCCGATTCTGCGAGCGCTTTGCCCTGAATTGACGAAACAACAGTCAGGCATGCGGCAGAAGGAAGACAGGGGGTGAAGCTATCAAGTCCGTCGTAACGGGTGGTTGCGGCTTTATCGGATCACACGTCGTCGATGCACTGGTGGCGCGGGGAGACCGTGTGACCGTGATCGATGACCTGGAAACAGGAGACATCGCGTACCTGAACCCGGCGGCCGGGTTCCTGCGGGGCTCTATTCTGGACGACGCCTTGCTGGAGCAGGCCTTCGAAGGTGCGGACAGGGTGTTTCATTTGGCCGCTCTCCCGAGGATATCGCGGTCCATCGAAGACCCGGTAGGCACGAGCAAGGTAAACGTCATGGGGACCCTCAGCGTCTTCGAGGCGGCCCGCAAGGCATCGGTAGGGCGCCTCGTCTACTCCTCCTCCTCGAGCGTCTATGGAGATCAGGCAACTCACCTTATGTCTGAGGACATGACCCCGAATCCCCTATCGCCATATGCCCTTCAGAAGCTAATGGGCGAACAGTTCGCCGATGTCTTCGCCCGGCTATACGCCATGACCTTCGTCTCGTTGCGCTACTTCAACGTCTACGGCCCGAGGCAGCCGTCCCAGGGGGACTACGCCCTATTGATCGGGAAGTTCCTTCACCTTTCCAATAGCAACCGCCCGCTGACCATTTATGGAGATGGTCGTCAGACTCGCTCCTATTGTCACGTCAGCGACGTGGTGAGAGCCAACCTTCTCGCCGCAGACGCCGACCTGCCATCGAGCAAGAACACTGTGTTCAACATCGGCGCTCGAGAGGAGATCTCGGTCAACCAAATAGCCCGGATGATCGGCGGGGAGGTCGAGTACATTGTCCCCAATCCCCGGGGAATGAACGAGGAGCAGCGCAAGGCGGCCGACAGTTCTCGGGCCGCGTCGATGCTCAACTGGGTCCCGTCAGTGCCCCTGGAGGAAGGGATCAGGGAGCTTGCCGCAGAGTTCGAGGGTGCGGCGAAGTCCATCTGCCCAGCACCGGCGCCATAAGCGCGCGCGTGATGACCGTCTACCGGCTCAAGCAGGATGACGCCGGGTGTCGGGACGGCCCCTCCTGTGAGACCACTCGCGCAACGTACTTGACACCGTAGGCCATACAGCCCCTCCGGTCACCAGGGCGGCAATCACCAGCCACAATCTGGTCAGCCAAGAGGTCTCAGCCGTCCACAGGCTATAGAGTGGGAAGAGCCCGGCCAGGCCCTGGAAGAGTGGGAGCTGCATATCGAACGGGTCGACGGCAATGGTGATTTCGCCGGCCTGACCCGCAAGCGCAAGCCCGAAGGTGGTAGCCAATGTCGCCACTCCGAGCAGGGCAATGACGATCCTGCCCCAAAGGGGCGCTCTGACGACCAGCAGAACGATGGGCAGGACGAATAGCGGGAACACCGCCAGCAGGGTGCGGCCGGGAAACCACCACCCCATCATCGTAATGGCTACGAAGGTCGCCATCACGAGCTGGACGAGTATCAGCGCCAGCACGAGGCGGTGGGCCGGGCGGGCTGCGACCAGGAGGGCCATGCCGGGAACCGTCGCCAGCAGCAGCGGCGCCCAGCGACCGATCCCGAACTGCCGGTCGACGAACAGCCCCCAAAGCCGGTAGTACCTCTCTCCGAACTCAACGTGCCCGCCCAGGATGTCCATCGTGCTCCATCCCGCATAGACCACATTGACGCTGTAGGGAGTCACGCTGCCGAACACGTGCAGATGGAACCAGGCGAACAGTCCCGCCGATGCCGTTCCGGCAATCACAAGGGCCACCCGGCCCGTCCGGTCGGCCCTTAGCAGGAAGTACCCGGACACAAGCAGGGCCAAGGGCGCGTACTTGATTCCCAGCCAGCACATCGCCGTCAGCGCGGCGGCCAGCAGCAACCCGTCGGAAGTGCCCAGCACCTGCTTTCGGGTCACCAGCAGCATTGATATGACGAGCGTAAACGCGGCCGGGAACTCCGGGTAGACTTCCGTGGAGTATATGAACGCCGTCGCCGTCAACCCGACAAGGAGTGCAACGACCCAGCTCGCCAGCCATTGACCGGAGAGACGGGCGGCCAGCACGAAGGCGAGCGCGATGGTACCCGCCGCCAGCATGAGCAGCTGCGTCTGAGTCCCGGCAAGCCCGCCTAATGCGAAGCCCGGGATTACCAGGAACGAGAGTCCGGGATTGTGAGGACTTAGCAGTCTGCCGTCCGGCGTGGGAACGGACTGATGCCACAGGTCGTCCGGATGGTCGAAGAAGGACTTGTAGGACTTGGCTGCGTACTGGTTGCGGAGATCGAAGTCCAGGTCTGCAAGCAGGCTCTGAGTTGTGAGCAGGTAGTACGGCTCATCTCCGGTTATGGACGCGCCCCTGGTGGCCCGGATATCTGCGGAGAACGCGTATGCTGCCGACAGTAAGAGGAAGAGAGCCACCGCGCCAAGCAGCATCTCTCTTCCTCTTATCCGATCCGAGGTGGACCGGAGGACGGCAGCCGCCGTCACGGTATGGCGCCCACGTCCCTAAGCAGTCTGAGCGTGCCTCTCAGGTCGCTTATCGCGCCAAGGTCGACATTGGGTGGGTTCAGGGACTCTATGGACGGAAGATCGCCCTGCGGCTCGACCCCGGCGGAGACCGGGTACTCCTTGATTTGGGAGGTGAAGTATGTCTGCGCAGGCTCCGAAAGGAGGAACTCGATGAACTCCAGGGCGGTCGACTTGTTGTCCGATGCCTCCAGGATTCCCACCCCAGCTACCAGGACCAGGGCTCCAGGGTCCCCGTTTCCGATGTAGTAGTTCCGTGCTTTGAAACCGGGGCCATGTTCCGCCAGGAAGCGCTCAAGATAGTAGTGGTTGACGAATCCTACGTCGACCTCGCCTCGCGCGGCCGCCCACACTATAGAGACATTGTTGGGATAGACTTTGGCGTCGTTGTCTTTCATCCCCTTCAGCCAGGCCCGCGCTACGTCTTCACCCAATTGTAACCGCAGGGCCGTTACGAATGCCTGGAAGGACCCGTTCAGGGGGGCCCAGCCGACTCTCCCCCTCCACTCCTCAGCCGTGAAGTCGAGTATGGAGGGCGGGAGGTCTCTTTCGGGGTCTATCACGTCGGTGTTGTATATGACGGTCCTGGCCCGGCCGGAGGTTGCGATCCACCGTCCATTGGGGTCCCGGAACCTGGGGTCGACCTTATCCAGGGTCTCCTGTGGCAGATCGGCCAGCATTCCCGCAGCGGCTAGGCTGCCCAGGGAACCTGGGTCCTGGAGGAACACCACGTCGGCTGGCGTGTGGTCGCCTTCTTCCATCAGGAGGATGGCGGTCGAGGCGCTGCCGCCGTACTTGACACGGATGTCAACTCCCAAGTACGTGCCGAACGCTTCCAACAGCGGGTGTACCAGCGACTGGGAGCGCCCCGAGTAGACGGTGAGGGTCCTGTCCTTTACCGGAGTGGGCTCCGCTCTGACGGGGACCGGTGTGGGTACCGCGGTGGCGGTCGGCGGGACCGGAGTGGGCACGGCGGTGGCAGTCGGCGGGACCTGCGTGGGCACTGCGGTGGCGGTCGGCGGGGCCTGCGTGGGCGCCGCGGTGGCGGTCCCCGGGACACTCGTAGGCGGTGCTGTCGCAACGACGGCGGGTGTTGTAGGGACCGGAGTGGGCGGTGTGGTCGCAACGGCAGCCGGGGTCGGGGGTACAGGCGTCGGCGGTACGACCGCAACACTTGTGGCGGTTGGAGGGACCTGCGTGGGCGGTACGGTCACGGTCGCAGGCGCAACCGTCGGCGGAGCTGACGTGGGAGCCGCCGGAGCAGGCTGTACGTCGTCCCCTCCGCAGCCTGCCAGCCCTAAGGTCGACGCCAGGAACAGTGCTGCCAGCACAAGCAGGAGCTGTGGGAAACTCAGGCGGCCAAACTGTGTCATTCTTGTCTCCACTGCCCCCACAAGGGGGGGCCCTTCCGGTCCGATTCGAAGCTTGTCACGAGGTCGCATCGGGTCAGCAGGAGTGGCTGAGGCAAGCCCATGGAGGCAGGCCTTGCCTCAGACCACCTGAGACCCTGTCATGTCTGTACTCACGTTCCTGCTTTCGGCTCCTACTTCAGGACGTCGGGCGAGGTCACCCGGACATTGGCCGGGATCCCCAGCGCTTCTATGACCGCCGGGGCGTTCAACCCGTTGTAGACCGTGTCGACGTCAGACTGCGATACAGTCCCCGATGGGCTCTGGGTGAACACCGCGTTGATCGAGTCGGCGATCGACTGGGATGCTGACGCTACCGTCGGGGCAATTGACTGGAAGAACGCCCAGCCCTCCGCCAGGTGCGCCGCCCGAGCGCTCTCGCTCTCGTCCGTGGACGACACGTAGGCGTAGCGCAAGGTCGCCAGGTAGAAGATGGTGTTGAGTCCGGCCCTGGCCTGTGCCGCCGCCGCGTCGTACGCAGTCAGGTCGCCGGCACGCGATGCCTCCAACGCATCGGACAGGGCTTGCGCCAGGGGCACGGAAACGTTGGGCGCAAGCTTGAAGTTGCCTTCCCGGCTGCGGGCCGTTTGTGCGATTGAGTAGCGGCGGTTGCCCTCGGCGTCGGCGGTGCCGACGTAGAAGGCCCACGCCTCATCCACCTTGTGGGGTGCGCCTGAGGCGTCGTCAAGGTTGCCGGCCACGATCTGAGCGCGCGCCGACGACAACTCCTGCTGCACCTTGCCGTATATGACGGCCTGCAGCGCCTTGTTGGTCAGTTGCCGGCGCACTACGTCACTAACCTGCCTGCCTGCCCAGTTGCCCGTCAGCCCGGCCTGCACGACAGCGTCCAGGTCGAAGTCGCCTGGGAACTCCGCCAGCACCGAGTCGCCCGTGGCGTAGCCTTTCAGCGTACGGCCTCCAGCGTACACGCCATTCTCGTATATGTTGGTGATGGCCGCGTAGTCCACGGTCTCACCTCTCGTGGCGGCGCCCAGCAGTCCAGCTATGTCCCGCATGTCCAGGGCGAGGGCCGCATGGGGCTCCACGTTGCTGACCGGGAGGTAGAAGTCAACCCGGTTGGGGAGGCCCAGTGCCGAACGCACCTCGGGCGCGTTGAGGGCTACCAGTACCGCGTTGGCGTCCGCCGGAAGCACTGAGACAGACGGGTCAGCGGTGAATAGGTCGAGGGCCAGTTGGTCCGCACCGGGAGAGGCGGCACGCACGCTGGGCGAAATGGCCTGGTAGAAGGCCCAGGCCTCCGCGAGGTGCTGCGCCCGGTTGCTTGTCTCGGTGTCCCGGGTCGACAGCCTCGTGTAGCGCACCGTGGCCAGGTGGAAGATGGTGTTCAGACCGCCTCGCACCCTCTCGACGGCGCTGTCGAAGGCCTCCAGGTCCCCGGCGCGCGATGCCGCCAGAGCGTCGGCCAGCGCCCGCTGTATCGGCGGGTCGACTGTGCCGTCCAGCTGGAAGTTGCCGGCCCTGCTGCGGGCCGTATTGGCGATGGAGTACCTGCGGTTGCCCTCTTCGTCAGGAGCGCCAACGTAGAAGGCCCAGCCCTCGTCCACCTTGTGCGGAGCGCCGGAGGCGTCGTCCAGGTTTCCGGCTTCGATCTGCGCACGCGCAGAAGCCATTTCCTGAAGCACCTTGCCATAGATGACGGCCTGCAGCGCCTTGTTGATCAGCTGCCGGCGCACCAGGTCGTCTACCTGTCTGCCTGCCCACAGGCCCGTCAGGCCAACCTGAACGATGGCGTCCAGGTCGATGTCACTCGGGAATTGAGCCAATACAGAATCGCTGGTCGCGTACCCAGCCAGCGTACGGCCTCCGGCGTGGACGCCGTTCTCGTAGATGTTGGTGATAGCCGCGTAGTCCACGGTTTCGCCGCTCTTGGCGGCGTTAAGCAGCGTGGCAATGTCGCGCATATCCAGGGCCAGGTTGGCGTGGGGTTCGACGTTGCTCACCGGCGTGTAGTACTCGGTCGATGCCATCGCGAGCCCAGTTGCCGTGCCTGTGCCCGTACCGGTGCCGGTGCCCGTCCCGGTGCCGGTGCCTGTGCCAGTGCCGGTCCCAGTGCCCGTGCCTCCGCCGTCGCCACCGCCGATTATCGTAATGGTGGGACGTGTCTCACCCTGGCGCGCCGTTTCGGCCGCCTCCCGCGCCAGCGCCAGCGCCGCCAGGGCATCCGCTGCCGCCATCTGCGCCTGTTCCACCGCGGCCTGAGCTTGCGCGGCAGCAGCCTGTGCTTGCTCCGCGGCCGCCTGTGCCTGCATTGGCGCTTCCTGGGCCTGCGCCGCTGCCGCCTGTGCTCGCGTCGGCGCTTCCTGTGCCTGGGCTGCAGCGGCCTGAGCCTGCTCCGCGGCCGCCTGTGCCCGTGTCGGGGCCTCCTGTGCCTGGGCTGCAGCGGCCTGAGCCTGCTCCGCGGCCGCCTGTGCTTGCATTGGAGCTTCCTGGGCCTGCGCCGCCGCGGCCTGGGCCTGAGCTGCAGCGGCCTGAGCTTGCTCGGCAGCCGCCTGTGCTCTCGTCGGCGCCTCCTGTGCTTGCGCGGCTGCAGCCTGAGCTTCTGCCGCGGCCGCCTGTGCCCGTGCTGGCGCATCCTGGTCCTGCGCGGCGGCCTGGGCCTGCGCGGCCGCAGCCTGTGCGCGCTCAGCCGCCTCTAGCGCTTGCGCCGGCGCAGCATGAGCCTGCTCCGCGGCTGCCTGTGCCCGCTCCGCCGCGGCCTGAGCTTGCGCCACCGCGGCCTGAGCTTGCTCGGATGATTGTTCCTGGCCGCAGGCCATGGCTGCTGCAACCAACACGATCACCGCCAATGCTACCGTCCAATGCCGCTGACTTCGGAGTGATCCCCACGTCCTGATGTGACTAAGCACTTGGTCTCTCTCCTTTTGGTTGAGCTGTCGTGCTCTTTAGGATTCCAGCGGTACGTCCACACTGATATGCCCGCTTAGGCCATACTTATATCATATATATGTGTCCACTGCAACTCGCAGTTAGCACCATCAACTAGCACCATCAAGCCAAGCAGTGGAGCCAGACGATGAGGGGGTCTCAGCCGCATGACACAGGGGGAAGGTTCGAGTCCTGTCAGATCTAAGCTATGGCTGGTGGGGTTGTGGGTGTAGCATGACGGGTGGTACAACTACAGGGGACAGGTCAATTCTCTCTGATGTCCCTTCACACGCAGAAGAAGTGCGACCAGAACCCACAATCCCAAAGGAGAAGCCATGAACGTAGAGATTCGAGACGAGCGCTTTCGGGACGTTGTTGGCGATGACGCGCCGGTGGAGGAGCTTGCGACCGGGTTTGACTTCACGGAAGGGGCGATGTGGAACCACGTCGAGGGTCACCTGATATTCAGCGACATGCCGGGCAACATCATGCGGAAGTGGACGAATGATCGGGGAGTCGAGGTATTTCGTGAGCCGAGCAATATGGCGAACGGGAACTACTACGACCTGCAGGGACGGCTTCTGACCTGCGAGCACTCGACGAGCCGCGTGACTCGGACGGAGCACGACGGGTCGATCACAGTTCTCGCCACGCACTATGAAGACAAGGAGCTGAACAGCCCCAACGATATAATCGTCAAGAGCGACGGGTCGATCTACTTCACCGATCCGAGCTTCGGGCGGATGGACTACTACGGCGTCGAGCGCGAGCAGGATCTCGACTGGCGCGGAGTGTACCGTCTCTTCCCGGACAGCGGCGAGCTTACGCTACTGGTCGACGACTTCGATCAGCCGAACGGCCTGACGTTCTCGCTAGATGAGAGCCTGCTGTTCATCAACGACACGATGCGCGCGCACATCCGCGTCTTCGACGTAAACGACGACGGGACGATATCCAACGGTCGCTTGTGGGCCAACGTGACCGGCGAACGCGACGGCCTAGCCGATGGCATGAAGGTCGACACCGGCGGCTATCTTTACACGACCGGCCCCGGCGGCGTGCAGGTATTCGGGTCGGACGCGACCTGTCTGGGCACGATATACGTGCCACAAGGGGTGACCAACTTCACGTGGGGGGACGACGACCTTTGCAGCCTGTACATCAACGCCGGCACATCGCTGTACAGGACCCGGGTGAAGGTGCCTGGACGCAAGCTGTTTTGATGGCGTGTTGGCGCCCTCCGCCCCACTAGATTGCTCAACTGACACTGTGGGAAGAAAGGGAGGCCGGATATGCGCATTACACTCACCAGCGTTTTCGTAAGCGACCAGGACGAAGCGCTGAGGTTCTACACGGAGACCCTCGGCTTTGTGAAGAAGCATGACTTGCCGGTGGGGGAATTCAAGTGGCTCACCGTCGTCTCGCCCGATGACCCAGATGGAACCGAGCTTCTGCTCGAACCGAATGACAACCCGGTAGCACAAGAGTATCAGAAGGGGATATTCGACCAGGGCATCCCAGCGGCGTCCTTTAGCGTTGTGGACATCCGTGCAGAGTATGAGAAGCTGAAGCTGCTGGGCGTAGCCTTTACCATGGAGCCAACAGAATTGGCCAACATCACCATTGCAGTCTTCGACGACACCTGCGGCAACCTGATCCAGATAATGCAGACGTAACTGCGATCGACCAGACTGCCCTATTTGCGTCGCGGGCGCAGCCCAGTCCGTCAGGCACTTGGTGGGCAGAACGTCGACTGCGCTTTCCGGCAGCGTGCAGAGCTACCGGAATTCCTCCCTGAGCATCTCAGCCGCCAGGGACTCATTCCTGAGCTTCAAGTACGCCTCGTCGAGGGGGATATCGGCAGCGCTTCCCGGCGCGAAACCGCAGTCGGGGTGCAGCAGTACCCGCTCGGGCGCGACGTATTGGACGGCCCGCCTGACGCGAGCGGCAATCTCGTCCGGCGTGTCTATGTGGCTGCTGCGGCAGTCGACGCATCCCAGACCGATATCGAAGCGTTCTGGTATGTCGCGCAATACGGCGAAGTCGCCCGCCGCCGGTATCGCAAACTCCAACATGAGAATATCGACCTTGAGACCGGCCAAGGCCTGGAGAATCGGCTCGTATCCGCCTTCGCCGACCCATCCTGCGCGACCCTTATTGCGCCGGCACAGGTGGACCGCCAACCGGACTCCGTCTACTCCCTCGACGACGCGGTTCAGTAAGTCGACGCAGTACGCCATCTCGGCCTGCGGGTCGTCGTAGCCCGCCCGCACCTTCGGGTCCACGAACAGGCACAGGTGAGGGTCGTCAAATTGCGCCACCGCTACCCCTTCGTCGCGCAGGGCTTCGAGCTCTTGCCGAAGCACGGGCACGAGCGCCTCTGTGAAGTCCCGTCGAGTGGGATAGGCGGCTATTGAAAGTTCGGGGTCCCACATCCGCTCACCTATCAGGTAAGGCGATGGTATGGCGACCTTGACATCGCGTCCCGTATGGAGTTTGAGGAACCCTGCCTCCCTCGCTAGCAGGCCGGGGTTTGCGACTTCGATTTTGGAAGTGACGACGTGCCACGTCTGGCGCTGTCCGAGGACTTCCTTGATGGATAGATCAAACCCGCTGCAGATATCTGCTATCACGCCGACATATGACTTTCTACGCCATTCCCCGTCGGAAATGATGTCGATGCCGGCAAGCTCCTGCATCTGCGCGACGTATGGTATGGCGGAGTCCATCATCCGCCGAAAGTCGCTCGAAGAGCCGCCCGCTTCGACCTGTGATTCAATCAGGTCTCGCACATATTGAGGTCGCGGCATGGAGCCGACGACGGTGGTTGGGAACAGGTCTCTTTCCATTTGGCTTTCAGGCAAGATGTCTTGGCTTTCAGGCAAGATGTCGTGCGGTTTCTCCGCTCTTGGTCGGATGTGGCTCAGGAACAGGTTAGATCGCGAACCGCATCCAGTCGGCGGTGGCTAGATGGTAGTCCTGGATGGTGTCGACCTCATGGTAGTCACCGGGTACCGCGACGCAGTGTACCGGAATCCCATCTTTGATCATCCGTTCGAGTAGATGAATTACATACGCCATGCGGAAGGGTCTGCCATCGGCGATGACCTGCTCATCGCCGAGCTCGGCGTGGAGCTCGTCGTAGAATTGCAGGAACTGAGAAGCGCCCTCGGCCGTCATCTTGATCACGCCCGAATACTCACCGGATGCCTCGTGCGGCTTGATCGTCCGTGAGACCTCCACCACGCGGACGCCGTCCACGAGAATCTTCTCGGCGTCGGACTCCGGGTGCATACTCCGAAACACATACCTTTCACGCCAACGAGTGTCCATGACGAGGGTGATGTCGTGCGGCGAATCCTGAAGCGCCTTCACTGCGTCGCCGAGGTACAGCGTGTCGGTGTATGTCGCATAGAAGCCGCGAGCCATGTGTTCACGGGCACAGACCAGGGAAGCGAGGATGTTGGTCGTGGGCCAAGCGGGATTCTCCACATAGGAGAAGTTTGGGTAGGCGTCCTGAACCACGTCCATGAGATACCCGCCTACGAAGACAAACCGGTCCAGACCATTCTGTCGAAACGCACTTAGCGTCCAATCGAGAATTCTGGCGCCCGCTACTTCAGTGAAGCACTTCGGTTGCGACGCGGTGAGGGGCATAAGGCGTTCGCCCCGTCCGGCACCGAGGAGGATGACGTTCATGCCTCTGTGTTGCTCCCTGCCGCTAGTTCCCGCTCAGACTACCGAGAATCCGAGGCGGGCGCAAATCGGACCGTCACGAGGCCGAGCGTCCGCTTCTCAGACGGGCCGATGCCGAACGACGTCGGGGCTGCACCATCCGCTCCGCGAGCGCCGCCCAGGGATGCAACACCAAGAGCACCGGGACCTGGAAGAGGGTGAAGACCGCCACTACAAAGGAGGCCCCGGAGGCCACGCACAGCAGCTCCGGGCTCGCCAGCGGATTTCTCGGGCCGTCCTGCATCATCGCCCCCGCCAGGCCAGGCGCCGCCCCGCTGAGGATGGCGAGCGCCACCCTGGGTGCACGCAGCTCGCGTACGGCCAGGAGGTGTTGGTTAATATTGCACGACCGCCATTGACTCCCTATACTTCGAGCTAACAGTCCGAGATTGGCGCCGAGCCTGCGTGCGGCCATCTCGGATTTTTCGTGGCAGCCGTCGGCGCTAATGGGCCTATCCCTCCCGGCAGGGGTATGGCACGACGAAGAAGGATTCGCGGCTGCTAGGAAGCTATGAGTCCGCTCACCTCAGGGAGGGGTTAGATGAGCAAGACCGCGGTTGTCCTGTTCAACCTTGGTGGTCCGGACAAGCCAGAGAGCGTTCAGCCTTACCTCTTCAACATATTCAACGATGCCGCGATCATCTCCGTGCCCATGCCATCGTTCGCCCGATGGTGTCTGGCCAAATTCATCTCCATTCGACGGGCGCCCCCGTCGCGGGAGCTGTACGGGTTCCTCGGAGGCGGCACGCCGCTTCTGAAGAATACGGAGGCGCAGGCGCGGGCGCTGGAGAGCACTTTGGCGGAGACAATGCCGCCCGAGGACGAGTCCAGGACTTTCATTGTCATGCGCTATTGGCATCCCTTCGCAGCTGAGACGGTACGAGAGGTTGCCGACTATGACCCTGACCTGATCGTGCTGCTACCCCTATACCCGCAGTATTCCACTACCACCACACAATCGTCGTTTGAGGACTGGCATAGTGCGGCTCGCAAATCGGGGCTGAATGTGCCGACGCGGGCAATCTGCTGCTATCCCCACGAGGACGGGTTCGTCGACAACGTCACGACCCTCATAGCCGACACGCTCTCCCGTTCTACGTTCCTTGACCATCCAATTCGCATACTCCTTTCCGCTCATGGCCTACCGGAGCGGATCATCAGGGGAGGGGACCCATACCAGTGGCAAATCGAGGTCACCGCAGCGGCAATCACCGACCGGTTGGAACAACGGATGGACCTGCCGCCCTTCGAGACGGTACTCTGCTACCAGAGCGAGGTCGGTCCCCTGAAGTGGATCGGTCCATCGACCGAAAGCGAGATCGAACGAGCGGCCGAGGATGGCAGCGCGCTCGTTGTCGTTCCCATCGCATTCGTCTCAGAGCATCTCGAGACCCTCGTGGAGCTGGACATCGAATATGCGGAATTGGCCGAAGAACACGGCGTCCCCGTCTACGTCAGGGTACCGGCAGTGAGTACGGGCGAGTCTTTCATCATCGCCCTGTCCAACATTGTCAGGCAAGCCTGCGAGCATGGACGCGCGCTTTCGTCTTCGATAGGCCCGCGAATCTGCCCTAACTCGTGGACGAAGTGCGCATTTGAGACTCTTGCAGTCGATCACTAAGCCGTTGACTGGGCCGGTCGATCCAATTCATCGGACCAAACGAGCAGCTCGCTTCCGCCATATTCTGGCCAATCCGCTGACGCGCCCCATTCAGCGCAGCGGCATATTGGAGAAGAAGTGAACTCATCGGCCCGGATTAACCCGAGATCCACACGTGGCATATTTGTAGCCCGCCTAGTTGTTGCCGTGGCCTTCCTGGACCTATTCATGCAGTTTCCGGTGATAGCTCCCTTTGCCAGAGACCTTGGAGCCACACCCGCTCTCGCCGGCCTCATCGTTGCGGCCTATTCCTTCTTCAACCTCTGCGGCAACCTTACTGCCGGCATCTTCCTGGACCGCTGGGGAAGAATCGTGCCCGTGCAAGTCGGGTTGATATTGACATCCCTCGCCCTTTTCGGCTACGTGGCGGCCGACTCCCCAATGGAGCTCATGGTCGCCAGAACGGTTCACGGACTCAGTGCGGCAGTTCTCGCCCCCGGAGCTTTCGCGCTGATCGGCGACCTCTCCGTTGCCGAGAGCCGGCTTCGAGTGATGGGAAAAAGCAGCACCTCCATAGCTTTCGCCGCCGTAGTGGGGCCGCTTTCTGCCGGTCTTATAGCCAGCGCCCTCGGCTATAAGGCCGTATTCCTGCTGAGCGCGTCGCTGATGCTGATCATGTTCTTCGTGTTCTTCGTGTTCGCAAGAAAGATCTCGGAGGCACAAATCGACGACGACGACGCCATAGACGACAGTCTACTCACAGGGGGTCACTCCCTTCGAGCAGCCTACGCACCGCTCGTGGTGGCATACGTGGGAGCGCTCGCGATGACAATCGGAAAAGGCGCACTGGTCACGCACCTGCCCACGTGGGTGCTCGCCCAGGACACGCCCGAGTATTGGGTGGGCATTCTGTTTGCCACATTCGCGGCGGTTGGAATGGCTGTAATGGGCAGCCCTCTGGTCGATCTCGGCAGGCAATATCGTCGTTGGGTCTCATTAGCCATCGGCCTTGCGATGATCGCCCTCGGCCTCGGGGCCCTGGGAACATTGACGGTCGAGGCAGGACCGTTGGTAGGCATGGCCATCTTCGGCGCAGGGTTCGGGGTGACCTTCCCCTGCCTCGCATCTATGGTGGCCGATGCTACACCTGAGGGATCGCGTGGCAAGGCGTTTGGCGTGTACTACGCGGTCTACTCCCTCGGTGTGGTCATAGGAGCAGTAAGCAGCGGTATGCTCGAAGACAGTCTCGGAGCCTCTACCACCGCCCCGTTCCTCCTGGGAATGGTGGTGGTCGTGCTGGCAGTGCCGCTCACTTACGTCATCGATTCATTTGGAAGAACGCGGAATCGATGGCGGAGCAACAGTCACCATTGAGGGGTTGCCAGCCCCCCATGAGGACCTTACAAGGGTAGTCCTAGGTGGCTATGAGCTCCACCCCCTTTCGACGTGATGAGCGAGGGGTCCACCGGCCCTTCTAGTCGGCATTCGGCGGCTATCTTCTCACAACCGGCAGATACCGCACAGGGGGCATTGAATCGGGTCGATAGCTGTCCGGTTCGTCGATGATCGTTGCGTTGCGCGCGTTCCCAGCCGTGCGTATAATCGCGCCTGTAGACACCCTGGCCCTCGATCCATTCCCCGGAGCGGAGCTGCCCGCCATGAGGCGTCTGGCCACAGTCAGCCTGCTGGTCCTGACCGCTGTGCTCTTGTCCGCCTGCGGTGGATCTTCGGAAGAGAGCTCGGATGCGAGCGAGGCAGTCAAGCCGGGAGAGTCTCAGGACAAGCTCGACCGGCTGAAGGCGAGCCAGCAATAACGCACTCTCTCGCTCCAGCGCCGCTCTCCCGTGCAAGGAGGAAGACTCATGGGAAGGTATAACTTGGCGTACGGTACGATGGGCGCGCCGGTCGAGCGGGAGCCGGGCGAGCCGCCCTGCTACACGGATGAGTGGAAGCGGAGCAGCCCGGACTACGTGGTCTACCTGCCCCAGGAGTTCATTGGACACGACACGGACAACGTCCACTTCCTGGTGGTTGCCACGACGAAGGGCAACCTGATAGGCACGTGGTGCCAGGGCACCTACGAGGGTGCGGACAACTCCTGCGTGGTGATGGCCCGCAGCGAGGACGGGGGCGAGACCTGGAGCGCGCCCTACGAGATCGACGGGCCCAACGAGGCCAGGAACAAGTGCGCATTCTACGGCTTCCCAATCGTCAGCGACTCCGGGCGCGTCTACATCTTCTACATCAAGCGCCAGGAGCACAGCGACATGGGCAGCAACTCCCACGGGTTGATACGGTGCCGTTACTCGGACGACGAGGGGCTGACCTGGTCGGATCCCGAGGTGATACCGATGAACCGGCGCCCGTGGGACGACCCAGATCCCGAGCTGCCGCCCAACTGGATTGGCTGGGTCAACGCCATCCGGGACTCGAAGGGCAGGTGGCTCTGGGCGTTCGGCCGGTGGAACCCCCACCGCGACGACTACCCCAAGGACAGAGCGTTCCTGGAGTTCATGCGCTTCAACAACATCGACGAGGGCCCGGACCCCAAGGACATAGACATCACCTGGCTGCCTGACGAGCCAGTTGCGGGCCTGCCCAAGGGCGGGATGGAGCCCTGCCCGGCCCTGCTGCCGGACGGACGGCTCTTCATGGTGCTCAGAACGAGCGTCGGCTCGGTCTACTACACGGTGTCGGAGGACGACGGCGCGACGTGGAGGACGGTGGAGCCCATGAGGTACAGGGACGGCGGCGAGCGCGTCCTGAATCCAGGCAGCCCGCCGCCCCTGTTCGCCCTGGAGGACGGGCGCTACCTACAGCAGACGCACAACAACGACGGCTCCGCCAGCTCGGGCCCTCAGCCGATGTGGGGCCGGCCGTACTTGTTCAACCGCAGGTCGATGTTCTTCCTGCTGGGGGAGTACAGGCCAAACGCCCGCCAGCCCATATGGTTCAGCCAGCCCAAGCTGTTCGCCGACAGCGACGGCGTCTCGGCGGGCGTGCAGAACCGGACCGAGATGGGGACGTACGATAGCCTGACGGAGCTCGACGGCAAGCGCATCGTCTGGTACCCAGACCGCAAGCACTTCCTGCTGGGCAGGGACGTCACCGACGAGTGGCTGTCCGACATGGAGGTGCCGGCCGAGTAGCCGGCTACAGGATCAGTCGAGGAACCCCTTGTCTTCGTCGGCCAGCCGCTTCCTTGTCTCGCCGGCGTTGAGGCTCACGCCCAGACCCGGCGTGTCCCACACGTCGATGAAGCACCCTAAACCGTGGTGGGCCGTGACTTCGATGAGATTTGGGGCGCTCATTCAGTCATTGCCTCCTTGATGGCGGCGACCTGGTCGTCGGTGATGCCGGTGTCCCGCAGGTAGCCCTCGACGCCTCCGTATTTCCTGTCGAGGTGGTCGAGGGTGATTTGCATGCTGTGAGGATGGCAGGCGTCGTTCTGATATTCCCGCCAAGTGTATACGTCAGGATTCACGTCAGGATTGTCTTTGTAGTAGCGCCGCACCAGATACTGCGCGGTGAGGCCGTAGTCCTCGATGATGGTCTCGCGAGGAACGCCACAGATATCCAGCACGAATGCGGCAGAGATTCCGGCCCTGTCCTTGCCGGCGTTACAGTGGACGAGGACGGGGAGACCGCACGGACTGGCAAGAACCGAGAATATCTGGTGGAGGATGTGCTTTCTCTGTTCGAGTATGTAGCAGTACACCCTGCCCCGCCGCTCGGCAGAGTCCTCGACTCCTTCGATCACCTCCCTGCCCTCGAGGGCCACGTCGCCTACCATGTTCTGATGGTAGTAGGTGACGGCCTCATTGCCAATGAAGGGGCTCGGCCTGAATTGCAGGTCGATGCTGCGGCGCAGGTCGATGATGTTTTGGATGCCGTATTCGAGGAGAGTGTTTACGCCCGCGGGGCTGAGATTCGCCAAGGTGTCCGCCCGTAGGTACTTACCCCAGCGGGTCATCCTGCCGTCGCGGGTCTCGTATCCTCCGAGGTCCCGGACGTTGTATGCGCCCTCGACATCGAGCGCGCGCGCGTGTTCAGTGTGCTTGGTCATGGATTGGGCCTCCCCGGTTAGTGAGCTCAATGATAGAGCACATTGTGCGCCAGCGTCCTATCAACACGCCACAACTAGCGCAATAGGCGCCGACAGGGGAGGCAATGCTGGTGGGCCCGGCAGGGATCGAACCTGCGACCAATCGGTTATGAGCCGACCGCTCTACCACTGAGCTACAGGCCCTCTAAGACTAGTGCGGCGGGCCGAGGTCGAAGCCCTCGGCAAATCTGCAGCGCAAGCCTAGTGTAACACGACGGGGACGGGTGAATCGGGGCGATTCCGCGTTGACATGGCTGTGGGTCGGCGATACATTCGGCGGGCTGGGACCAAATCGAGGGCAGGTGCAGGATGGCGGTCGCTCAGAAGATTCGCAGCTACATGGAGCAGGGCTCCTGGATCCGGAGGATGTTCGAGGAGGGGGTGGCGCTCAAGGCGCAGTACGGGGCGGACAACGTCTACGACCTGTCACTGGGCAATCCGGAGGTCGAGCCCCCGCCTGAGTTCGACCGGGCGCTGCGTCGGCTGCTGGACAGCGAGGCGCCCGGGCTGCACAGGTACATGCCGAATGCGGGCTATCCCGAGACCAGGGCTGCCGTGGCCGCTCAGCTATCGGATGAGACGGGCCTGCCCTTCACCGCCAACAGCGTGATCATGACCTGCGGCGCAGGCGGCGCGCTCAACGTGGTGTTCAAGACGCTGCTGGACCCGGGCGACGACGTAGTGATATTCGCGCCGTACTTCGTGGAGTACGCGTACTACGCCGACAACCACGGCGGCTCATGCCGTGTCGTGCCCCACGACGACGGGTTCCTGCCGGACTTCGATGCACTGGAGGACGCGATCGGGACGCGCACCCGCATAGTGCTGGTCAGCTCTCCGAGCAATCCTACCGGCGTGGTCTACGGCGCGGAGGTGCTGTCCCGCATCGGCGAGACAATCCGCCGCAAGGAGTCGGAGCACGGCACGGAGATCTCGCTGGTGAGCGACGAGCCCTATCGCAAGATACTGTTCGACGGCATCGAGTACCCCCAGGTGTTCGACCACCACCCGCGCAGCATCGTCGCCACGTCCCACTCGAAGGACCTGGCGCTGCCGGGGGAGCGGATCGGGTTCGTGGCGGTGAGCCCCAGCTACGAAGGCGGCGACGAGGTGATGGACGGGCTGACTTTCTGCAACCGCACACTGGGATTCGTTAACGCTCCGGCGCTCATGCAGCACCTGGTCAGGGAGCTGCAGGGCGTGACTATCGAGGTTGCGCCTTACCAGGCGAAGAGGGACTTCCTGTACGGGGCGCTGACGGACATAGGGTACTCGGTGGTCAAGCCTGGGGGCGCCTTCTACATGTTCCCGAAGACGCCGATCGAGGACGACGTGGCGTTTGTGGACGAGCTGCGAAAGCACCGTGTGCTGGTCGTGCCGGGCACGGGATTCGGTTCGCCCGGGCACTTCCGCATCTCATACACGGTGAGCCAGGAGACGTTGGAGGGATCCATAGGCGGGTTCCGGCAGGCGTTCGAGGCCGTGTCGTAGGCGAAAAAGAGATGGGGCCCCACCGAAGTGAGGCCCCATGTCGGGAGATGTTCCAGTGAACACCTACCGGGAACACCTCCTCGTACTACTACTATCCAATTGCACTAACCTCCTTTCTAAAGGCCCCGCCATAGGCTTTCTTCCACCCATCCCGGCCTTCTGTGCGCGATTATACACCATGATTCCCCATCTGAAGAGGAGGGGCTCGCGGTCTTCTGACCCGATCAGTGGCGGGCGTGGCCCATGTCGTCGTGGGTGATGGGCTGGGCCAGGAAGGCGTCCGTGTCGACTTCGCCGAACCGGGCGGGGCTGTACAGCTCCGTGTCGATCCTCGTACCGCCGTCGACGACGTGCTCGGCGACCAGCAGGCCGGAGACGGGGTTGTAAGCGAAGCCGCCTGAGTGGAAGTGCGCCCCAACGACCAGGCCCTCGACGCCTGGCACCGGGCCGATGACCGGCTTCACGTCGTAGGCGAAGCTGATCAGGCCCACCGTATGGTAGTCCCACTCGGCCCCTTCCAGCATCGGCGTCCGCCTGACCATCTGCTCCTGGATGTACGGGAGCGCGTCCGGGTGCGGCTCCAGCTCAGATACGGAGAAGTCGGGGCCGCGCATCTCGTAGGCCCCCAAGCCCTCGACCGACGTACCGAGGAGCAGCCTGTTGTCGTCGGTGGGCCGCACGTAGCAGTCGAGGACGTGGTCGTTCACCGCCGGCAGCCTGGGAGGTTCCGGGAACGGCATGGTGACGTACCGCTGGTGCACGAAGTTCTTGTGCGGAGTGCGGTACCCGACGAGCGAGAGCAGATGATTGGTCCAAGCGTTGACAGCGCAGACCGTCGCATCCGCCTCTATAGCGCCTCTCTCCGTGACGACGCCGCGCACGCGACCGCCGGTGCGGTCGAAGCCGATGACCGGCTCGTTCTCCCTGATCTCGACACCCATGTCCTCCAGCTTCGCCCTAAGGGCTGGGACGTAGCGGTGGGGCTCCGAGTAGCCCGCCCGCAGGTCGAGCACGCCGGTGTCGGTTTGCTGGGCGGCAAGGTCGGGGAACCGCGCGGTAATCTCGCCGCCTCGGAGCACGTCGAACTGCCCGCCAAGCCGCCGCCACATGTCCAGCCTGGGCTCGGCTTCCGCGAAGGCGCCGGGCGTGTACAGGTTCAGGCACCCGACCTGGTGGAAACGGTACCCGTCCAGAATCCGGCTGAACCGCTCGAACAGGTCTAGGCTAATCGCCCGGGCGCGCACCTCAGTCGGGGTGGACATCAGCATGGTGATGATGCCGCCCGCCTGGAGGCTGGAGCCGCCGCCAACGCTGCCCTTGTCCACAACCACCACGCGCTCAACGCCCTTCTCGACGAGATGAAAGGCGGTGCTGAGGCCGGTAACCCCCGCCCCGATAACGACGACTGATTGCGGTCTTGTGTGTGTCATAGTGCGGCCATTCTATGGCCGGGACGCCTCGCTCCACAAGACCTCACAGGACGCGCGGCACACCGGTGGTATCCAGGCCGGCGACGTCCGAAATGGCTTAGAATTGGTGTGAGCGGCCACGGTCCTGGGTGCCCGCTGGGAGGCGAGAGTGGCGTACGACACCGACGACTTCGAACAAGACGTGATCGAGCGGAGCCGGACTCTGCCGGTGCTGGCCGACTTCTGGGCGGAGTGGTGCGGGCCGTGCAAAGTCCTGGGGCCTGTGCTGGAGAAGCTGGCCGGGGAGCAGTCGGACCGGTGGGCTCTCGCAAAGCTGGACACGGAGGCCTTCCCTCACATCTCGGCCCGTTACGGGATACGCAGCATACCCAACGTGAAGCTGTTCGTAGACGGGGAGGTCGTGGACGAGTTCGTCGGTGCCCTTCCCGAACCGCAGGTCGTGGAGTGGCTCAGCAAGGCGATTCCGAGCCCCCACCGGGCGCAGCTTGCGGACGCAAGGAGGTTGCTGGACGGCGGTGGCGCGGTCCCGGCCCTGGAGATACTGCGGCCCATCGTGGCGGAGGAGCCGGACAACGACGAAGCGCTGGTGCTGACTGCCAGGGCCGTCCTGCACACCAGTCCTGAGGAGGCGTCCACGATGGTCGGCCCTGTGACGCTAGGCTCGCCCCACTACGACGAAGCGGAGGCGGTCAGGGCGCTGTGCTCGGTGTTCGCCAGGGCCGACGACGCTGGACTCCTGCCGGAGAGCCCTGTGAAGGAGGCCTATCTGCAGGCGTTCCGCAATGCGTGGTCAGGCAACTTCGAGTCGGCGCTGGAGGGACTTATCGACGTGGTGCGCAGAGACCGCAGGTACGACGACGACGGGGCGAGGAAGGGCTGCATCGCTATCTTCAACCTGCTCGGGAACGACCACGACCTGACCAGGCGATACCGCAGCGAGTTGAGCCGGGCCCTGTTCTGAAGCTTCCGCCGCCGCACTGGGAGAATCGCATGATCGACGGAGTCGCGGGCGTAATAATCTGGACGGACGACCTGGAGACGATGCTGGGCTTCTACAGGGACACGCTCGGCATGACGCCGAACTCGGTCAGGCCGCACTTCGTCTCGTTCAAGTGGGGCGACGTACGCCTGGGCCTGGGGACGCATGAGAAGGTAGCCGGCAGGACGAAGGACCCGTACAGGATCATGGTAAATCTCGCCGTCTATGACATTCACACGGTGCACGAGCGCCTGGCGTCCAGGGGGGTGGAGTTCACGAGACCACCCGAGCGCGAGCACTGGGGCGGGTGGGTCGCCACATTCACGGACCCCGACGGCAACACCATCCAGCTTCTGCAGCTTCGGGCTTAGACTCGTCTCAAGAGCGTGCTCCTACCCTTTCGACGAGCTTTCAAGTAACTGCTCGACATTGTGGCTGTGGTGGCGAGCACTGGCCTTCGACCCTTCGACGGGGCTCAGGACAGGCAGGCTCAGGGCGAACGAACCTAATCCAGCTTCCGCTCCGCCGCGAGGAATGCCCTGGAGGCGTCGAGGATCATATCGGAGGTTCGGGCCGCTACCATGTCGTCGTCCACCATCTTCTTCCCGGCGGCGTGAACCGCGTCCCTGACGGTCGCCTCGAACTCCAGCACCCTGGGGTGAGTCGGCTGCCCGGGCAGGCCCATGGACTGGGCTATGTCCTGGGGACCGGAGCTATAGTAGTCGATGCCGTCGACCGCCAGTATGCCGTCGATGTCCTCCAGCACGGCAACGTCTTCGAGCTGGGCCATCACCAGCACGTTGGCGTTCGCGTGCTCCATGTACTCCAGCGTCGACGGGTAGTCGCCGTGGTATGCTCCCCTGCCCGATCCCATGCTGCGCGTGCCCTGGGGCGCGAACTTGCAGGCGCGGACAAGGCGCTCGGCCTTCTCCCGCGTGCTGACGTGGGGCCCAAGGATGCCCAGGATGCCCCGGTCGAGGAAGCGCAGGATGGTCGAGTCCTCGATGTCCGGCACGCGGGCCATCGGCGTCAGGCCGAGGCCGTCGGCGACCCTGCACAGGTCGTCCAGGGACTCGGGCGTGAAGGGGCCGTGCTCGGCGTCGAACTGCACGAACTCGAACCCGGCGCGCGACATGATCTCCATGACGGGCGCCGACGGGAACGTGATGTTGAACCCGTAGGACTTACGTCCTGCGGCGGTGTTTTCTACGACACGGTTGCCTCGCATTTCGGACCTCCTGCTTGGAGCGACGGTTCCACCCTCACCTCAATCCTCTCACGTCGAGGGAGAGGAGGCTGGAAGCCGCATTATACTCCGCGCGGACTTGAAGGGGCGAACCCTGCCACATACAATTGGCCCGCTCGAAATCGCTGACAGGAGTGCGCCCATGCTCTCGGGGCTGGATGCGGCCAAGGCCATCAATGACGTACGGGACGACGCAGTAGTCGTCTCGACAATGACGCCGAACAGGTACTGGAGCGGCATCTCCGAAAGGCCGGAGCTGGACATACCGGTGTTCGGGGCGATGGGCAAGGCGTCGTCCGTCGCTCTCGGAATAGCGGTGGCGCGGCCCGACCGGCGGGTCATCGTCCTCGACGGCGACGGCGCGGTGCTGATGAACCTGGGGACGCTGGTCACGATCGCGGGCCAGGCCCCCGCCAACCTGGTGCACTTCGTGTTCGAGGACGGCGTCTACTACACGACGGGCGGCCAGCCCGTGCCAGGGGCAGGCACGTTCGACCTCGCGGGCATGGCGGAGAGCGCCGGTTTCCCGCACAGCTTCACGTTCGACGACCTCGAGGACCTCGTCAGCGAGCTGCCCCGGATCACGGAGCTGGAAGGGCCCGTGTTCGTGTGCCTGAAGGTATTCAACGAGATCCCGTCGCTTGCGCTGAGGGGCAGCACTCGCGACGCCATGAGACGCGTGTCCGAGGCGCTTCGCTCGTGAGGATCGGCCTGTCGATCAGGAGCGCGGCCATTCCCGACGTCCCCCTAGTAGAAAGGGCCGGCCACCTGGTGCGGATTGCACAGGAAGCCGAGCGGCTGGGGTTCGATTCGATCTGGGTGCCGGACCGCACCGTGTTCCCGACCGACATCGCAACGAGGTACCCGGCGCGGTTCGGCTCAGGGCCGCCGATACCGGACAGCCAGCAGGTGCTGGAGCCGATCACGACCATGAGCTTCCTGGCGGGCGTGACGTCGAGGATCCGGCTGGGGTTCAGCGTAGTCGTGCTGCCCTTCAGGCACCCCGTGCTGAACGCGAAGATGGTGACGACTCTCGACGTGCTGTCGGGCGGGCGCGTCATATTCGGCGCCGGGGTCGGGTGGATGCCCGAGGAGTTCGAGGGCATGGACGCGCCGTTCGCGGACAGGGGCACGGTCACCGACGACCATATCGACATGTTCAAGGCGCTGTGCACGGGTTACCCGGCGAGCTATTCGGGCCGGCACTTCGCGATCGACGACAAGGTCTTCTACCCTAAGCCCATACAGCAGCCGCACCCGCCCGTCTGGATCGGCGGCGTGTCGAGGGCCGCAGTCCGCCGGGCCGCGAGGGCCGGTGACGGGTGGCTGCCCAACGGCATGTCGCCCGGCGACGTGGAGCAGGCGCGTGCCAGGCTCCATGCGGCCTGCGAGAGGGCCGGGCGCGAACCCGGCGACGTCGTCATGGCCGCCAGCGCGTCGCTTCCGAGCGAGGCGGCCTCAGAGACGCGGGACGCCCTTCGCGCCTATCGGGACGCAGGGGCCGAGTACCTGGTGGCGTCGATGTCCGGTGCGGGGACCGACGAGGCCATGAGCAACATGGCAGCTCTCGCAGAGGCCAGGGACGCGGCGCTGTAGGACCCCAGGTCGTGGGCCGCTGCCGGTGGCCCGGTGACACACTCGCAGGGCACGAGGCAACCATGACTCAAGACTTGTCTGATCTGAACCGGGAAGCCATATCCATCTGGGAGCAGGTGGCTCCGTGGTGGGACTCGCAGATGGGCGAGGAGGGGAACCGGACCCATCGCAGGCTGGTCGCGCCTCCCACCGAGCGTCTGCTGGCCATCTCGGCGGGCGAAACCGTGCTTGAGGCGGCCTGCGGCGCGGGGATCTTCGCACGGCGGATGGCGGAGCTGGGAGCCAGCGTCGTCGCCTTCGACGCGACCGAAGCATTCCTCGACATTGCCAGGGAGCGGACAGCCGAGTACGCCGATCGCATCGAGCTGTGCCGCATCGATGCGACCGACGAGGGGGAGCTGATGGCGCTCGGCGAGGGGCGGTTCGACGCGGCGGTGTGCAGCATGGCGCTGATGGACATGGCGGACATACGGCCCCTGGCCTCCGCGCTGTCGCATCTGCTCAAGCCGGGCGGGCGGTTCGTGTTCACGGTGCCTCACCCGTGCTTCAACATGGCGTCAGCCAGGCGGGCCGCCGAGGAGGAGGACCGCCACGGGGAGCTCAAGACGGTCTACTACGCGAAGATCTCCGAGTACATCACTCCGACAGCCGGACGGGGTGTCGGGATACCTGGCCAGCCCGCTCCACAATACTACTTCGACCGTCCCCTGAGCGTGTTGTTCAAGACGTTCTTCGACGCGGGCTTCGTGATGGACGCGCTGGAGGAACCAGTGGCGGAAATGCGCTCGGATAGCGATCGTGCCCTGTCGTGGTCGAGATTCCCGGAAATACCGTCGGTGCTGGCCGTCCGGATGATACTGGCGAGCCGGTAGCCGCGGTGTTCCGGCTACGCCTGCACCAGTCTCAGCCTCACGTCCGCCGTTGAGGATGGGTCTACGAGGGCGGAGCGACCGTCGTCCAATTCGACGATGTCACCGCAGCTTGTGCCTCCTCGCCGTATTGCCGCAGCCGTAGCTTCGATGTCAGGCGTGCTGAGGCCAAGCTCGAACGGGCCTTCCCCATAGGCACGCAGGAACTCGGCCAGCGGGCCGGGGCCGGTGGGCGAGTCCAGATCGATGCAGGCGTTGTCGAGGGCGATGCGGCTTCTCAGCCCGCCCTCGATCTGAGCGGGGCTGGCGGATTCAACGCCGAGAACTTCCTGCCAGCGTCGAGCCGCGGCGTCGGCGTCCTGGACCGCCAGCGTGAAGTGGTGGACGCCGGTCACGCCGTTGTCGTGGATCCTCGGGTCCGGCGGCAGCGTGTAGCGCTGGGCGACCGTGTGATCGTGCTGGATAAGGAAGCACTCGCTCCCGGGCAGCGCGCCGCCGAGATTAGCGCTTCGCCAAGTGTAGCCCGGAGTTTCGCCCGCGTCCCTGCGGCCCGGAACCGGTGCGCCGGCGTTGATGCCGCGCGAACGCATCGCGTCCACGGCCGCTTCGATGTCGCCGGTGCCCAGTGCGAACATGTACAGGCCCTCGCGCGACTCGAGGAACGACGACATGCCGGGGCGGAACGGTGTAGTCGTGGGGTCGTGGACCGCTATCAGCTCCAGGTACTCGGGCCCGAACACCATGAGGCGGTTGTGGGTGCCGCGTCCGGGGTGCCGGCCCTCGGGCGTGACCTTGAACCCGAGCGAGCGGTACGAGTCCGCCGCGGACGACAGGCTGCGGACGGCGATGAGCACGTGGTCGAGGTAGATGCCGGCTGTCATGACGGCAACAGGGTACCAGAACCTTGACCCTGCCCGGCCGGTCGCCTATGTTAGCGCGACCATACGAACGAGGTTGGCTGCCATGAAGGTCACCGGTATCAGGTCGCTCCAGATCGAGGGCGGGTCTTTCATCGTGAAGGTCGAGACGGACGCGGGTATTCACGGGCTGGGAGAGTCGGGAATCAGGTTCTGGGGCCCATCAATCGCGAAGGCTGTGGAGCACCTCTCGGAGCTGGTGGTGGGCGAGGACCCGTTTTCGACGGAGCGGCACTGGCAGCACATGTTCAGGGGCGGGTTCTTCCCTGCCGACGGCGTCTACTCGTGCGCGATCAGCGCCATCGACATCGCCCTGTGGGACATCAAGGGCAAGGCGCTCGGGATGCCTGTCTACAAGCTGCTGGGCGGGCCGGTCAGGGACAAGGTGGTCTGCTACCCGCACTGCCAGGGGCCGAATATCGACGCGCTGGTCGAGAACTGCATGAGCAAGGTGGACGAGGGGTGGAAGTTCGTGCGGTGGGGACAGCCCGAGACATCCGGCAGGTTCGAGGCGCAGGGCGAGGCTGTCCTGGAGCCGGTAGAGTCGATGCGGCTGGCGGTTGAGCAGATGGGGCGTGTGCGCGAGGCCGTCGGCCCGGACATCCAGCTTTGCTTCGACGTGCACACACGGCTGGACACGGCGCACGTCACGGCCATGTGCAAGGACCTGGAGCCGTTCAAGCCCTTCTTCATCGAGGACCCGCTGCGGTCCGAGAATGCGGGCAGCTACAGGACCCTCGCGCGGGACGTGCGGCTGCCCATCGCAGCCGGGGAGCAGTGGTCGAGCAAGTGGCGATTCCGGGAGGTGATCGAGGAGGAGCTGATCAGCTACGCGCGGATCGATCTGTGCAACGTGGGCGGGCTGACCGAGGCGCTGAAGATCACCCACTGGGCTGAGACGCACTACATCGACATCGCCCCGCACAACCCCCTAGGCCCAGTGAGCGCGGCTGCATGCGTGGCGCTCTGCATGGCCTCGACCAACGTGGGCGTTTGCGAGATGCCCAAGCAGCCCGGCACCGTCGACACCGACCTGTTCCCCGCGCAGGTAGACTGGGCGGACGGTTATGCGTGGGCTCCCGACAGGCCCGGCCTTGGCGTGGAGATGGACGAGGCAGTGGCCGAGTCCCGGGCCGATGACGGCTACGGATGGCCGCCCGTGCTCAGGCGCAACGACGGCGCGTTCACAAACTGGTAAATCTGCAGTCCGTCAGCGGCGCTATGCTATACTGGCTAACGAGCGAGCGCCCATGAGACTTCATTCATGACCACAGATTCCGCTGCTGCCGCCCTGCCGTCCGGCCGGGCGAGCGTTGGCGGCATCCTTCGAGGGGCCCTGTTCGTGGCAGCCGCCACGACGATGGCGATAACTCTCTACCTCGTCTTCTTCTACGCTCCAACCGACGCGAACCTGGGCGTCTCCCAGCGCATCCTCTACTACCACGTGCCTGTGGCGATTCTCGGCCTGTTCTCCATCGTGGTCGTGGCCGTCGCCAGCGCCGCCCATCTCATAACGAAGCGCGAGGAGTGGGACAGCCTCGCCTACTCCGCCGCCGAGATAGGGGTGCTGCTGACCACGCTGGGCATCGTGACAGGCGCGATGTGGGCCAAGCCGACGTGGGGCATCTGGTGGACCTGGGACCCGAAGCTGACGCTGACGCTCGTCCTGTGGTTCATATACGTGGGCTATTTGATGCTGCGGACGTACGGACCCAAGGGTTCTCAGGGCGCCCGTTACGGCGCCGTGGTCGCAATCATAGGGGCTATCGACGCGCCCATCGTCTACTATGCCGCCGAACTGTGGCGCACGACGCACCCGACCCTCGTGATCGGCCCGGCGGCGGACTCCGGGGGCATGGACTCGAGGATGGCGATGGTCCTCCTGGTCTCCATGGTTGCGTTCGTGCTCCTGTTCGTCTACGTGCTTGTCGAGAGATATGCTCTCAGGCGCTCCGAAGCGGCGGCAGACGAGCTGTACCGGCGGACGGCCTAGCACTTGCGAACCGCAGCACTCCTCGCCCTCGTCGCCGTCATGGCTCTGTCCGTGGCTATATGGGGACAGGCCGGAGTTCAGGCATCCCACGACAATCTGCCCGTCCACCCCGAGGCGGTGTCACCACAGTCCGACCCTGAGCCTGGCGACGATCCGGACCCGAATCTCGGGTACCTGTTCGGGGTGTATATTGTGACGTGGGCGGGCTTCTTCGGCTACGCGTTCATGATGTCGCGGCGGCAGCGCGAGATGCAGAGGGAGATCGCCACCCTGAGGGCGATCATAGAGGGACAGCGAGAGCAGGAGTCCTAACTGGCGATGGAGCAGACTACGCAGGCCCCGTCCGGCCTGGTCGAACCGGGAGAAGGAGCCGAGGGAGTCCTGACGGCCCACCGGGTCAAGGTACTCCTCGCAGCGGCGGTGCTGACGGCAGCGCTCGGCTACCTTGGGTTCCAGGCATTCCAGAGCGCGACGGCCTACTACCTAACGGTCGGCGAGCTGGTAGAACGGGGCGCAACCGAGGACGGCCGAACGGTGCGGGTCAACGGGAAGCTGGTCGAGGGGTCGTTCGACCGGCCCGAGGGCTCGACCGTGGCGACGTTCTCACTCACAGACGGCGCCCGGACCATAACGGCCCAGCACGACGGGACCATACCGGACCTGTTCTTCAACGAGCACTCGGAGCTGACGCTAGAGGGAACATACGGGGAGGACGGGCTCTTTCAAAGCCACTTCGTGACAGTCAAGTGTCCGTCCAAGTACGTAGCTGCGGAGTAAGCCAGGGGCCGGGGAGGGCGGGTTTCAAACTCGCCCCTACAGGATCTTAGGACCCTGTCTCCCGCCGGATGCGGTCGTGGACGTATCCCTGTAACGACGGCGGCGCCTTCTCCGGCTCGAATGAACCGAGAAGGCTGATGGTCGCTCTCAGCGTCTCGACGAAGGCCGCGCAGAGGCCGCACTTCCCAAGGTGTGCGGCAATCTTGCTACGAACGGACCTGCCGACCTCGTCATCCAGGTAGTCCGAAGCCAGGTCGCGCACCTCGCCACAGTCCAGCTCGCGTCGCCGAAATAGTCCGAATAGTTTCAAGTCTGCGGGTCCCTCCGCCAGGCCGCGAGAGCGCCGCAGGGAACATGCTCCCTGCAAGTCCGGCCTTTCGTTCTATGATGCTCTTCTCTACAATTGGATTCATAGAGGAAGGCCAAGGGGTATGGTTCTCGACAAAGAGAAGGCAGCGGCCGAGCCGGGCAGCGACTTCGACACCCTGGTCGAGGAGCAGACCGACTTCGTTTACAACGTAGCCTACCGGATGATGGGCAATCCCCACGACGCCGAGGACGTTGTGCAGGACGCGTTCCTTTCCGCGTTCAGGGCATGGGACAGGTTCCGTGGCGAGGCGAGGCCGAGCACCTGGCTCTACCGCATTACCGTGAACGCAGCGTTGATGCGGCTGAGGAAGAACAAGAAGGGCAGCCAGGTGACGCAGATGGGCCTCGACGACGTGGAGATCGTCGACTGGTCCCAGATTCCGGAGCGCGGCGCGGCGGATTCCGAGCTAAGGGACAAGCTGTGGGAGGGCATTGGCCTCCTCGCGCCGGACCTGAAAGCCGTTGTCGTGCTGCGCGACGTCGAAGGTCTCTCGAACGCGGAGGCGGCGGGCGCGCTCGACATCTCCGTCTCAGCGCTGAAGTCCCGCCTCCACCGGGCCCGCGTCATCCTCCGAAAGCACCTCTCCGACTATCTCAAGGACACAGGCCCGGGGCCCCAGTTTACGTAGCGTCTCTGCCGCGGACGGGCGCCGTGGGGGACTGAGAGTCGATGCCACGCTGCCGTACATCTGCTTTACACCCTGCTTCGGCCATAGATATAATTGAAGGGCTGTAGAGTTAGTCAGATTTCGCCAAAGCGTCCCCCGGAGCATTGACCTTGGGCGTCAGAGCCATACTCGAATTCCCACATCCTGCCCTAAGGCGCAAGGCCAAGAAGGTGCGCAGGATCGACAAGTCCGTGCAGCAGCTGGCCGACGACCTAATCGACACCCTGCACGACGTTGGCGGTGTTGGGCTGGCCGCCAACCAGATAGGAGTGCTGCAGAGGGTGATCGTCATCCACCTCCCAGAGGAAGAGGAGCCCCGGGTGTACATCAACCCGGAGATCGTGCACCGCGAGGGTGAGAGGGAGATCGAGGAAGCCTGTCTGAGCGTCCCGGGGTACCACGGGTTCGTAACCCGCGCCATCTGGGTGAAGGCCAGGGGGCTGGACCGCCACTCCAACGTCTTCCGAATCAGGGCCGAGGGCCTGCTGGCCCAGGCCCTTGAACACGAGATCGATCACCTGGACGGCATCCTGTACTTCGACCACCTCGAGGCCCACCAGTCTTTGATCAAGAATGAGGCTCCGCCTGAGATCGTCGAGGAAGAGCCGGCGGCCGTTGGAGGATAACGACCGCCGATCATGATCCAGGTATCCGAAGCCGAGCCGCCTACCATAGCCGCCAACCGGGCCCTTCTACCCAACGCCGCGGGACCACTGCGACGCTTCTTCGCGTCCAGGGGACTGACCGCCTACCTTGTCGGAGGCGCTGTCCGTGATGCCTTGCTTGGGAAGGAGGGTCTCGACCTTGACATCGCCGTAGAAGGCGATGCCGGACGCGCAGCTTCAGATGCCGCCGCGGCCCTGGGATGGACGTCACACTCACTGGACGTCGACCGGCGTATCTTCAGGCTTACCCCTGCAGATGGGGGGCCCGGCGTCGACCTCAGCCCGGTCCGCGGTCCCATCGAGAACGACCTCTCACAGCGGGACTTCACAGTCGACGCCATGGCCATGCCGATCACGGGCGACCCGGCCATCATCGACCCTTACGGTGGCGCAAGGGACATCGAGAGAAGGCTCATCCGCGCCCTGTCGCCGGGTGTCTTCGCGGACGACCCGGGGAGGCTGCTAAGGGCCGTCCGGCTCGCCGCCCAGCTCGACTTCGACATCGATTCCTTCACCCGCTCGTGGATAGCGTCCAACGCGGGGCTCATCCCATCCGTCGCACCCGAGAGGACCAGGGAGGAGCTGCTCAGGCTCCTGGGGGGCAGGAACACGGTCCGATGGCTGAGGGAGATGGACGAGCTGGGCCTACTCTGCCGCATCGTGCCTGAGCTGGAGGAAGCCAGGGGCGTCGATCAACCCAAGGAGCACTACTGGGACGTATTCGACCACTGCATAGAGACGCCGGGCCAGGTCGAAAGGCTGCTGCAGTCAGGCGATTGCTCGGGTTTTCTAGGAGACGACATCCCCGTGGACGCCCGCCGCTACTTCGCCCAGCACGCGAGCGACGGTCACAGCAGGCTCAATCTGCTAAAATTGTCCGGATTGCTTCATGACATATCCAAGCCCGCGACCAAGACCATCGAGCCCTCCGGGCGAATACGGTTCTTCGGGCACCATACGGAAGGCGCTGAAGTTGCGGGAAACATACTTAGGAGGCTGAGATTCAGCCGGGCAGGCATCGACCTTGTCAGCAAGATGGTCGAGAGCCACCTGAGGCCCGGCCAGATGGCAACGCAGGGCGAGTTTCCCACGCGCAGAGCCGTCTACCGCTTCCACAGGGACCTGGGGGATGCCGCGGTCGACACCGTATACCTGAACCTGGCTGACTACCTTGCGGCGCGCGGCCCCGACCTGGAGAAGAGCGACTGGGACTACCGGTGCGACGTTGCCAGGATTATCCTGCGGGGCAGCGCCAGAGAGGAAGGGGCTGCGAGGCCCGCGAAGCTGATCGATGGACACGACATCATGAGGGAGCTGGGAATAGCTCCCGGACCGAGGGTAGGAGAGATGCTGGAAACAGTGCGAGAAGCGCACTCTAGCGGGTGCATAAGTACAAGAGAGGAGGCGCTGAGCCTGTTGGCCGGCGAGCTCCAGTCCGGAGGAACGGGTGCGTAGATACGCCAGTACTCTGATCTTCATAGTCATTCTGGCGGTCGTGGCCGGGCTGGGGCTGGGCTTTCAGACCATCAGTGTCGGCAACTTCGAACGCGGCGGCGACACGCTGCTGGGGCTGTCACTGGGCCTCGACCTGCAGGGAGGCAGCCATCTCGTCTACCAGGTAGACCAGGCCAAGCTGCCGGTCCATCCCATAACGGGCGAGACGGTGCAGCCGACAACCGAGCAGATGGAAGCCCTGCTGAGCATCATCGAACGCCGTGTGAACAGCGCGGGCCTGGGCGAGCCCATTCTCCAGCTCCTGGGCGAGGACCGGCTGCTGATCCAGCTTCCGGGCATACGCGACCCCGGCAGAGCGAAGGCCCTGATCGGCGAGACCGCAAGCCTGATATTCAAGCACCGCGTACGTGAGGTCGAGAGAGCGATTCCCGGGCTGACGAACGATGAGGTCATATCGTTCCAGATAGGGACCATCCTGCCCGAGGGCGAGTTGGATGAGGCGGGGCTCCCGCCCTTCCGGCCAGGCGATTCGAAGGACATCCTTCCACTGGTACCAACGCCTGAGCCAACCCCGGATGCAGAGGCGACACCCGACGCAGAGGCAACACCTTCAGCCGAAGAGACGCCGACTACAGAGGGGACGCCGGCCGCGGATGCTACCCCTGAGACGGAAGCGACTCCGGAGGCAGAGGCTACCCCAGAGGCAGAGGCTACCCCCACTCCCGAGGTAGACGAGAGCACGGCTGTCCCCGCAATGCTGCTGGAGCTGCAGCCGGACGCGGCCCAGGAGCTGCTGGCGGTGATGAACCAGCTGCAGGAGAGCTTGATTGGCGCGCCGGGCGGCGTGGCGGTCTACCCTGATTTCCTGGGCATTGCGATGGAGGGCGAGACCGCCCAGCCGGCGCTGGTTTCCGGCCAGCCTCTCGCGCCGCTGCCCGACGGCACTTTCTTTGTGATCCCGGGCGCGCCTCTGATCCTGCAAGTGCCGGACACAGACAAGTTCGTGATCATCCTCGGCAACGCCGCGGTACCAGTCGAAAACGTAATGGAGCGCTTCACTGAGGACGCCACCCTGGTGTTCACGGTGCTCGACGGCGCGGTCGATGAGGACATCGGTCTCACGGGTGAAGACCTGGCACGCGCCTACGCTGGACAGCACCTGCAGACCGGGCAGCCGATCGTGAACATCGAGTTCAACTCCGAGGGCACCCGCAAGTTCGGCGAGATTACCACCGAGATAGCGGGCACGGGAGACCTGCTGGCCATCTTCCTCGATGAAGAGGAGCTGATAGCCCCCCTTGTGAACCAGCCCATAACCAGGGGTGTCGGCTACATCGAGGGCCGGGACTTCACATTCGAGCGCGTGACCGAGATCGCGCTGCTGCTCGAGGGCGGGCGGCTGCCGCTGGACATACTGTTGATCCAGGAGCGTGACATCGACGCGATACTGGGCGCAGACTCGCTGGCCAAGAGCGTCGTGGCGGGGCTGGTCGGCCTCGCCCTGGTGCTCGCCTTCATGGTCACCTACTACCGCATACCGGGGCTTGTAGCCGCGGTGGCCCTCGTGATCTACGCGACCCTGCTGCTGTCGGTCTTCAAGCTGCTGCCCGTCACCCTCACGCTGTCTGGCGTAGCGGCGGTCATCCTTTCGATCGGCATGGCGGTGGACGCGAACATCCTGATATTCGAGCGCATGAAGGAGGAGCTGCGCGCAGGGCGGACGCTCCTCTCGGCGATCAACATAGGCTTCAACCGGGCATGGCCCGCAATCAGGGACGGCAACGTCTCCACGCTCATCACGTGCGCGATACTCTTCTGGTTCGCAGACACACTGGGAGCGACCATCGTCCAGGGCTTTGCGATAACGCTCGCGATCGGCGTACTGATCAGCATGTTCACCGCGATCATAGTCAGCCGGACCTTCCTGAGGCTGATGGCCGCGACTGCCGTCGGACGCAAGCTGGTCATATTCGTGCCTGGAGGGTCCTCGGACCTGCCCAGGCAGCAGGCGGCACAGGCGGAGTAGGAGAGCGAACACTCTGGCTCCCCGCAGGGGAGTGGAACACAGGTGAATTGACTTGGACTTCGTAGGCAAAAGGGCATGGTTCTTCCTGGTTTCGGCGCTGGTAATAGCGCCAGGGATCGCCTTCCTGATCATCGGGGGCGGACTGAAACCGGGCATCGACTTCACGGGTGGCTCGACCACGGGACTGCAATTCGACGAACAAGTCCAGCAGCAGGACTTACGGTCAGAGCTAACGTCGCTCGGATACGAGGACGCCATCGTCCAGAGGATGGACGACAACGCCTTCTTCGTGCGGACCAAGGAGCTGCAGGAAGAGGAAAAGGACAGCCTCGTGGATAGCCTGCAGGCCAGGCTGTCCCCGGACGGCGTGACGGTACTGTCGTTCGACCTGGTGTCCCCAGTCGTGGCAGCCGAAACGGTGGTCAACGCTTTCTACGCCATACTTGCCGCGGCAGTCGGCGTGTTCCTCTACGTGTGGTGGGCATTCCGAAATATGCCGAGCCCCTTCAGGTACGGGGCGGCGGCCATCATCGCGCTGCTGCACGACACGGCAGTCGTCGTGGGCGTGTTCGCGATTCTCGGCGTGCTGCTCGACGTCGAGGTCAACACGATGTTCCTGATCGCGCTGCTGACGGTGATCGGCTATAGCGTGAACGACACCATCGTCGTCTTCGACCGGTTGCGGGAGAACGTCGTCAACTACCCGAACCGCAGCCTGAGTGTCAACGCCAACATAAGCGTTTCACAGAGCCTCAGCAGGTCTCTCAACACCAGCCTGACGCTGATGTTCACCCTACTGGCGCTGCTCCTGTTCGGCGGCCCGACGATTCGGAACTTCATCTGGGTGCTGCTGATCGGCGTCGTCGTCGGGACATACAGCTCGGTGGGCATAGCCACGCCCGTGCTGATGGTGTGGGAGGAAGGCGACATCCGCCGCATCTTCCGGAGGCTCCGACCCAGCTAGCCGGGGCGGCTAGACCGCCGTGGTGCCCCCGTCGATCACCAGGTCGGCTCCGGTTACGTACGAGGCCTCGTCGGATGCCAGGTAGAGCATCCCGTAGGCGATCTCCTCGACAGTGCCGAACCGCTTCATGGGGACGCTCTCGGTCCGCCGGGCGACCAGCTCCGCGTCGGTGAAGTATCTCTGGGTCATGGGGGTCGTGACGTAGCCGGGATGGACCGCGTTGACCCTGATGCCCTCGCTCGCATACTGGACCGCAGCGGCCTTCGTGAAGGAGCGAATCGCGCCCTTTGCCGCATGGTAGGCCGTGGATGACGGGCTGCCGATCAGGCTGAAGATCGACGATACGTTGATGATGGAGCCGCCGCCGACCCTTCTCATCTCGGGGATAACCGCCCTCGTGCCAAGGAATGCGCCCTTGGCGTGGACCTCCATCTGGCCGTCCCACATGTCGACCGTCGTCCCCTCCACCGTATCGCGCGACGACGTGCCGGCGTTGTTGACCAGGATGTCGATCCTGCCGAAGCAGGACACCGCGGCCCTGACTGCGTCCTCCCACTCTCTTTCACTCGTCACGTCGAGCCTGACGAACACTGCCTCCCGGCCGGAGTCGCGAATCTGGCGGGCCGTCGTCTCGCCGTCCTCGTCGTCGATGTCGGCGACAACGACCCTGGCTCCTTCGCTCGCGAACAGCCACGCCGCTGCCCCGCCGAAGCCCATCAGCTTCCCGCGCACGCCGTTCGCCGCGCCCGTGATCATCGCTACCTTGCCCTCGAGTCTCATCGCCCTCCAGCCTATCCGTCCAAAACAGGCGCGGCGATTATATCAGCACCCTTATCACCGCCCGGCAAGGGAGAGCTCCTGCCAGGTCTCACCGGCGTCGGTCGTGCGTAAGACCAGGCCGTCGGCCGAGCCTGCCAGTACCGTGCGGTCGGATGCGAAGTCCGGCGAAATCGCGATCGTTTCGATGGCGTTGAACCCCTGGTAACCCGCCCGCCTCCAGGACTCGCCGCCGTCGTTGGTCACGAAGAGGCCGCCCGACACGGTCCCCGAGAAAAGCGTTGAGTCGTCGGCGAAGTCAGGAGAGATCGCCATGGCCAGCGTCCTCTTGCTGAGCACGCCCCTGTTGGCGCCCTGCCAGGAATCGCCCTCGTCCCCAGAGCGGTAGATGCCCTGCCACTTGGTGGCGGTGAAAACCGTGCGGTCATCCGCGAAGCGCGGCGACACCGCGATGGAGAGTATGAAGGTGTCGCCAAGTCCGCTGCTAGCGGCCTCCCAGGAGCTACCGCCGTCGGTGGACCTGAACACCCCGTCCCTGCCGGATCCGGCGAACACGGTTCGATCGGTGTCGAAGTCCGGGGAGGGCGCCGTCAGCAGGACATTGCTGTCGTTCAGCCCCAGCCCAGTCCAGCTATCGCCGCCGTCGCGGGACACGTGAGCGCCGCCAATGTTGGAGCCGGTGAGAAGCCAGGGGCCTTCCGACGTGGCGGCCTGGGACAGATGCGGGACGTTGCCGTCAGGGAGGCCCTGGCCCGTTTGACTCCATGTCTCTCCGCCGTCCGTGGAGCGAAACAGCCCCTGGGTGCGCGTTCCGGCGAATACGGTGCGGTCCGAGGCGAAGTCCGGAGATACCAGGAGGGCGGGTACGTTTCCGTCGTACATGCCCTCGTTGACCTGCCTCCATGTCCGGCCACCGTCTGTGGACTTCAGGACGCCCGCGTGCTCAGTACCCGCGAATACGGTGCGGTCGGCGGCGAATTCGGGCGACATTGCGAGGACCAGGACGCGACCCGCATCCTCCGGTCCTACGTTCACGCTGGGAGCGGGAGTGGGCGTGGGCTCGCCGCTTCCTCCGCACGCCGCGAGGAGCACAGCACACATGAACACCGCGGCCAACGGCTCTTTTCGGCGCGGCAGCCGCACCAGGCTCCGCATCAGGCTTCGCCGGCGCCGGAAACGACAAGGTCCAGCCTGTCGCCCCACTTGTCGAGGAACCGCGTGAAGTTCCTGCGGCTCGATTCTTCCCGCTCCTCTTCGCTCAGCGCGCTCCAGGCACGATGTTCATGCAGCCGTACCGGCAGCCTGGGATCGGCCACTATACGGTAGCCCTTGTCCCTGAAGTGGAAGCTGTAGTCGATGTCCAGGTTGCGGTAGAAGCGGAAGCTCTCGCGCATCAGTCCCACGTCGCGGAGGCACGACCTCCTGAATGCGAAGCAGTACGCCTGCATGGCGTCCATCTCGGCGGCTTCCCCCTCCCACTCGTGGAAGTGGCGCAGGTCCGCGCTCCTCAGGCCGAAAGGGCCGGCGACTCCCACCGAGGGATCGTCCAGCATCGCGGCGATGGGACCAAACAGGTCGCCGGTCACCTCTACGCTGGTGTCGAGGAGCACCACAACCCGTCCCCTGCTCGACCTGAGCACTATGTTGCGCGCGGCGCCCTCCCCGAGGACATGGTCGGTGTGCACCACTCTCAGGCGCGGCTCTCTCCGCGCCTCCTGCTCAAGCCACCCGGAGACCTCGTCCGGCGAGCCGTTGTCGACAACCACGACCTCCACCCGAACACCCTCCGCCACGCCAAAGGCACTGCCGAGACAGCGCCGCACGTCGTCGACGTAGTCTCCAGCCACCATGCCAACCGTGAAGTCGACCTCGTCGGGCTCGTCGATCCACGAAGCGACCTCCGCGGACGACGACACGGACCGCCAGGTCTCCTCGCGCATCTCCCAGGAAGTCTTTGGCCGCGCGGCGGTCGCATTCGCTTCGTCCCGCAGCTCGAATCCCTGCGCCGCGATCTCCTCCCTGTGCACATCCGCACCGTCATATTCCGACCGGCGCCGGTGACCTGCACGATGCTCGACTGCCTGGACGATCTCATTCGACACCCTGTACCTTGAAGCTACGCCGGCGAGGCCCAGGCCCAGGACCCTGTCGAACCCAAGAATTCCCTCGAGCTTCGTACGCTGGTCCAAGTCCGAGTGGGCGAGGCTCCACGTCATGGCAAGGGCGCCCGGCATATCCAGGTTGTCGTTGACCCGTTCCAGGAAACCCATCCGCCAGTCGCGCAGCGCGCCTTCGTCGGCAGCCTCGCCCCCGGCCAGCCTACCCCACTCCCAGACCCGGTTCTGTAGCTTGAGCAGACCGCGCTGCGCCGCCTTGAGAGAGGTGAACGTGAAGTTGAGCCTCGTGTTGTATCGGGCAGTCATGCACAGGTAACGAAGCGCAAGGGGATCGATTCCCAGGGCATCGATGTCCGACAGCGTGAACGAATTGCCGGCCGACTTGGCCATCTTGACCCCGTCCGCCAGCAGGTGCTGGCCGTGCACCCAGGTGGTTACCACCCGCTCGCCGACGAAGCCCTCGCTCTGGGCGACCTCGCCCTCGTGGTGGGGAAAGACGTTGTCCACCCCGCCGGTGTGGATGTCGAACCTCTCGCCCAGGTACTTGATCGACATGGCCGAACACTCGATGTGCCAGCCCGGGAAGCCCTTGCCCCATGGGCTGTCCCAGACGAGGTCCCGCCCAGGCTCTCCGAGCTTCCACAGCGTGAAGTCGCGGGGATCCCGCTTGAGCGGGTCGGGGTCGATGCGGACGGCCTCCTGCAGCGCCTGCTCTCCCGTGTTGCCCGAAAGCTTGCCATAGCCGCCGAAGCTCGACACGTCGTAGTAGACGTTCCCATCCACCGCGTACGCGTGCCCGTTGCTCACGAGCGCCTCTATGATGGCGATCATGTCGGAGACGTGATCGGTTGCTTTGGGGTAGACGTCGGCAGGCAGGATGTTGAGCCGCCGCTCCTGGTCGAGGAAGCGGTCGGTGTAGTGGCTGGCTATGTCCTGGGGCGTCATTCCCCTTGCCAGCGCCTCCACAATGACCTTGTCCCCTCCCCGCTCCAGGGCCTCCTGGCGCATGTGGCCGACGTCGGTAATGTTCTTGACGTGCCGGACTGAGATGCCCTGGACCTCCAGCACGCGGCGGATCCAGTCGGCCATCAGGTACGATCTGAGGTTGCCGATGTGCGCGTCCCTGTAAACGGTCGGGCCGCAGGTGTACATCCCGACGCGCGAGGGCTCGACGGGCTGAATTGGGGACAGGCCCCTGCTGAGAGTGTCGTAGACGCGCAGCATCAGCCGGAGACGGACCCGTCGGATATCGTGAGAACCCTGAGGAGGTTGGTTCCCCCGGGCACACCTATCGGCAGCCCCGCCACCAGCACTACGAGGTCGCCCTGGGCGGCCCCGCAGATATTCACGGCCGCGTTTTCACCCATCCTGAAGAAGTCTTCCACAGTGCCGATCGTCGGCGCCCCAATCGGGATCACGCCCCACGCCAGCGTGAGGCGCCGCTGGACCTCCTCCCTGGGCGTCATCGCCAGGATGGGTGAGACCGGCCGGTACTTTGAGACGCGTGCCGCCGTGCCGCCGGACTCGGTGAAGGCGATGATGAGGGAGGCGTCGAGCTGGCGGGCGGTGCGGCACGCATCGTAGCTGATGGCATCGTCCGTCTGTCGTACGAGATGCGCGAGCTTCTCGGCAAGCATCTCCTCGTACGGCAGCGCGGCCTCGGCCTGGAGGGCCACGTCGGCCATCACCTTGACGGCCTCCACTGGATGCCGACCGATGGAAGTCTCGCCTGAGAGCATGATCGCGTCCGTGCCGTCGAAAATCGCATTGGCCACGTCGGTAACCTCAGCCCGCGTCGGTACGGAGGAGCGGATCATGGATTCGAGCATCTGGGTAGCGGTTATGACAGGCTTGCCCGCGTGGTTGGACAGGGCGATCAGCCTCTTCTGGAGCACGGGGACGCTTGCGAGCTGGACCTCCACACCCATATCGCCCCTTGCGACCATTATCGCGTCGCTGACCGCAAGGATCTGTTCGAAGTCGTCGACCGCGTCGGAGCGCTCTATCTTGGAAATGATGAGCGGCGAATGGCCCTGTCTCTCCAGCACCAACTTGGCTGCTTCGATGTCGTGAGGCCCGGTGATGGTGGACAGAGCGACGAAGTCCACCTTGTGCTGCGCGGCAAACTCGAGAGCTTCGATCGCCTTTTCGTGTGGGAAGCCGTGGGAGGGAGCCCTCCCAGGCGTGGCAACCCCGCGGCCCTCCGTAAGGCGTCCTCCCCTCACAACGGTGCATTCGACTTCTTCGTCGTCGATGCCGACCACACTCAACTCCATCAACCCGTCGTCGAGCAGCACGGGGCTGTCCGGCGCCGCGTCCCTGTGTATTCCAGGGGGGAAGATGGAGACCAGCCGCTCGCTGCCGACCACGTCCCTGCTGGTCAGGGTGAAACGGTCGCCAACCGCCAGGTTGACCACGCCCGGATCGGTGGGGCCGGTCCGGTACTTGATCCCAGGCACGTCGACCATGATCCCAAGGGGAAGATCGATGTCCTCGGACACCTTGCGGACGATTCTCAGCGACTCCGTGTGTTCGCCTATGGTGCCGTGGGAGAGGTTGAGCCGGGCTATGCTCATGCCAGACTCGGCCAACGACCGGAC
This sequence comes from Dehalococcoidia bacterium, assembly GCA_965204975.1. Classification (GTDB taxonomy): domain Bacteria; phylum Chloroflexota; class Dehalococcoidia; order Lucifugimonadales; family CAJWER01. The sequence goes on along the minus strand of OZ242024.1, from coordinate 406,759 downwards.
CGTCTCTTCTGAGGAAGTTGCCGGGCCCAGAGTACACACGATCTTTGTCTTGGGCCTTCCGGCCTCGATTCGCATGAGACTGCTCCGTTCCCGTGACAGTTCAATTATGCCGGAATCACACCTAGAATACACCCCCGGCACCGGGTCGTTAAGTACGGGCCACCTTGTGCTTCCGTTGCTGCGACACCGTGTAAGGACGTTGGGGTATACTAGGCCCCATGTCCGGTGTGAAGCAGCTCTACGGTCTGCAGGAGATCGACCTGAAGCTGGCGGAAGCGGAGGCCCGCCGGGAGGCTCTCCTGAGCAAGCTCGCCGACAGATCGGAGCTCATAGCCGCCGCCGGGAGGCTCGAGAGGCTCGAAAAGCGAAACACCGAGCTCTCCGCCCGAAGCCGGGCATTCGAGCGACTTGTTGCCGAGGTCGACCGGACGCTCGAGAGGCTGGACGAGCGCCTCTACGGGGGAGGCGTAACCAATCCCCAGCAGCTGACCGCAGCCCAGGAAGAGCGCGCCTTCACGTCCGCCCGCAAGAAGGAGGCAGAGGACCAGCTCCTAGAGACCATGATCGACCTGGATGAGCTGGAGCCGGTCCTGGTAGAGGCGCGAGAGACATCCTCCAGGCTCCAGGAGGACCGTCCGGGGCTCGAGACCACGTGGCGGGAGGAGGAGCGGGGAGCCGCGTCCACGATCGAGAGGCTCCTCGCCGAACGGGAGGACCTGCTGCCCTCCATGCCCGCGACCCTGCTCCCACTGTACGAATCGCTGCGGAAGAGCAAGAACGGACATGCCATGGCACTCGTGGAACGTGGAACGTGCCAGGGATGCCGCCTGTCCCTCACAACTCAAGAGACGCAGCGGGCGAGAAGCGGGCAACAGATCGTCCAGTGCAGCTCCTGCGGCCGCATACTGTACGCTCCCTGAGGCACTCCTCTTGCGCGCTATAGGCTACTTCAGGCTTGGGACGCGCGAGGATCGCACACCAGAGGTCCTCAGGGCCCGCTTCGAAGACTACTGCCACCTCAACCTTCACCAGCCCATTGCCGTCCTGGATGTCGAGCCGCAGGACCGGGACGACGCGGGCCTCCAGCCGCTTCTCGACCACCTCGAAGCCGCCGGGGCGGACTTCCTGGTCGTCGTAGCCTCGGCGTCAGACCTCGGGCAGGACCTCGAAGACGTCGTCCGAGCCCTTGCCACTCTCGACCGGCTGGAAGTCGAGGTTGCCTGCATGGACGACGAGTACCCAAATCCGCTCCAGAACGCCATCCAGCTATACGGTTTCCACGGCGTGTCCGCGGACCGGAGCAGCCGCGTCAGGGAGTCCATGAGCGTGGGGGCGTTGCAGGGACGCGCCCAGGGCCGGCCGCCATACGGCTACAGGATCGGGGCAAACGGCCGGCTGGAGATCTACACGAGCGAAGCGCAGATCGTTCGGATGATCTTCCGCATGTACACCCGTTACGGATTTGGGCTCAGGCACATCGTCAGAGACCTCAACCAACGCGGGCTGACCACCAGGAGCGGGGGCAACTGGAGCGTCGCCAGCGTCAGGGGCATTCTCAGGAACCCGGCCTACATCGGGACCTACACCCGGCTGGGCATGCGCCGCCCCAACGCCCACGAGGCCATCGTCTCGCCCGACGCCTTCAGGGCGGCCCAGGAGACGGCGCGCTCCCGTCGTCCCTTCGGCCGGGTGAACAGCTCGACGCCGTTTCTGCTGTCCGGCCTCGCCCAGTGCGGGTACTGCGGCGGGGGCATGATGGGGGTAACCAGGCGCCGGTCATGGAAGCGGAAGGACGGTGCGGCAGCGTCAGGCACTTACCGCTACTACCAGTGCCAGTCCAGGAACAACCAGAGCCGGTGCGGGTACCACACCTGGAGAGAAGCCGAGCTCGACGAGGCGGTACTGAGCGAGATGCGGACGGCCGTCGAGCGAGGCTCTCCGGTGGGTCACACCCCCAGGGTGGACCGGATCAGGGCATCCGGCGTTGCCAACGCCGAGAGGCGGCTGATGGATGCCGTGAGGCGCGCCTCACGGCAGGAGATTACGATGCGAATGCTGGGCGAATACCTCTCGGAGCTGGACGCGGCCCGTGAGGCCGCGTCCACTCCCCAGGCCGACGCGGGCGAGGCACTGTCCGGGTGGGCAGAGCTGGGCTTCTCAGAGCGGCGCGCCCTCGTGGAGCAGCATGTCTCTAAGATCGTCGTGAGTGACGACAGCGTAGAGGTCTTCTCCTGACGCCACGGCAGGGCCGCGACCCGGCAACACTGCACACCCAAACAACGGAGCTGCAGCGATTGGAGCCGGGACTCCGTCTATTGCCACAGGTCGGGATCGGGTCGCTTCATCAGTCCGAAGCCCAGGTATCCGTACCAGATGACCAGTAGCACGTAGAAGCTCCGGGCCAGGCTGATAAAGGTGTCGCGGCCGTCGTTGTTGAGTACCGCCAGCATGAAGAAGACCATCACAGCCAGGCTGACAAGGGCAGCCACCAGGGAGATTATCTGGTTGAAGTCGTCTCTCGTGGAGAGGCCCAACGCGAAGATGAAGCCGCCAAACCCAAGCGTAATCCCACCGGCGTAGAAGAGACCGGAGCCGGCGTAATAGACGGGAACGCTTCCGCTGATCTGGTCGCTGGTCTGGGCATCGGCCAGGATGAAGTCCATGCCGCCGGCCAGAATCCAACCTGTCAGTCCCACGAAGATCATGAAGAAGCCCATCTGAACAAGCGCCTTGCCGTTGCCCTGCAGGGTTACGTTCCTCATCAGCGCATAGAGGCCCGAGAGGATCAGGGCCAGGCCAAGGATTATCGCAATGTTGGTTATGTTGGTCAGGGCGGCGTTGGACCCCTTGGCCTTTATGGAGCCAACAGCGTCTGACACCTCGGCGCTGTCTATCAGCAGTCCTCCCGGCTCTATGAGAAAGAAGACGAAGGCGATTATCGGTCCGAATATGAGGGACAGTCCTGCCAGCCGGTTCACGGATATTGTGCCCATGTTTGAACCTCCCTTGTCTGATGTCATGAGAAGGATCCAATGGGTTCGACCCTCCCGGCACATATCCTGACGCAAGGGTTGCGGCATTGCAATAGGGAATGTCCTGCCTGGCACAAGCCCCGCAGCCGGACTACAATGGAGGGGCGCAAGAGGGCCGGGCAGCCGCCGTTCCGACTCGTTGGAAGGGAGGAAAGTCCGAGCACCATCGGGCGAGGATGCCCGCTAACTGCGGGGCGGGGCGACCCGACGGAAAGTGCCACAGAAACATACCGTCCCGAGCAATCGGGATAAGGGTGAAATGGCGAGGTAAGAGCTCACCGCCCCGATGGCAACATCGGGGGCAGGGCAAACCCCATCCGGTGCAAGGCCAAATAGAGGGACAAGGCGCCCGACCGGTCCCCGGGTTGGCTGCTCGACCCCGGCGGCAACGCCGGGGCTAGATAGATGGCTGCCGCTCCCGCGTACATGGGGACGAAGCCCGCCCAGGCGGACGTAAACCTGTTGATGCGAGGGTACAGAACTCGGCTTACAGGCCCTCTTGCGCAGCAAACCCCAACTACGGCTAGCTGCGCCTGTGCCTCCTGCGCTGACGCCTGCGAGGCCTGGTCCGCGGGACTGACTCCGGCTCTCCATCCACCTCCGACTCGGCGGGCCCTTCGGGCTCAGGAACGGGCGCAGGCTCCTCTTCTCCCAGCGAAAGCGAAGACTGGGGGAAGAACTCCAGCCAGACAAAGGCCGCCAGCAGACACGCCATGCCAATGGGCCCGGTTGGGTTCGCATGGCTCATTCCAAAGACGAACGCGGAGATTACCATGAGGGCCACGGGGCCACGGGGCGCTCCCGATCTGCGCAGCGAGACCGCAGCGGCGATGACGCCCACCAACCACGCGCCCGCGCCCGTAAAGGAGACGACGGAGAAGTTGCCGGCAATGGGGTGGTTCCACATTTGGTCTATCGCCTGCTCGACCGGGGCAAGCTGGGCGGGAGACAGGTCCCGCGCGTCGGATACGAGTACGCCAACCGCGATCCCGGCCACCGAGTCCAGCACAGTGTAGGCGACCACGAAGATGGCCATGCAGCCCCGGGCGACGTATGCGGGGAGGTCGGTGAGGTCGCGCACCATCAGGTACACGGCCAGGCCCACGAGTCCGATCAGGGGCGCCTGCAGCAGGTGGACGATGAGCCACTGCTCGGCTACCGGGGCTATGGTCCGGTAGCGCGTGAAGGGGCCAAGCTCGCCCTCGGAGTCGAACGGCAGTGACTCGAAGTGAAATACCTCTACGAGCCCGAGGGCCAGGGGGGCTCCAAGGATCACGAGTCTTGCCAGCCAGCCCCTGGAAACGGCGACCGTCCCGTCTGCCGGCGCGGCGTTCACATCATCCCTCACGGCGGGCCGAGGCGGGCGCACCCCTCGTCGACGTAGAATGTCGATCCGACGGTGGAAACGGTAATCGCCTGCCGGTACACCTTGCCGCCCAGGGGGCGCTCCGCCCAATGGGTCTGGGTCTTATGGGGCAACGACTCCAGACCCTTGTCCAGCCCTTCCTCCAGCACTCGGCCGTCCACCGGCTCTAGGGGGTCTATCCCCACGAGCCTGAGGACGGTTGGCATCACGTCCACGTTCCCGGAAGGTGTGTCCGCACTGACTCCCGACTTGAAGCTGGGGCCGCGTGCGATGAAGGCGCACCTCTGCTCGTAACGGCTCATCGACCCGTGGTTCCCCTGGCCGGGCTTCTTGGACGTATTGAAGATGCGCCCGGCGTAGCCGTCCACGTTCGGCTTCGAGTCCCAGGCAAACGACATTGCCAGGTCGGGCGCGCGCTCGCCCTCGACTCCAACGAGGTCAGCCGGCAAAGTTCCTTCCGGCTGTCCGGACGCCTCCGAAGCCACTATCGGGCCGCACCATCGTCTTGCCATCAGCCAGGAGGCGAGCCGGTCCGCAGTCTCCCGGTCGTGGCCCGCAACGTAGAAGAGGACAGAGCCGCCGTTCGAGGCCACCATGACTCCACCCTTCTCGTCTCTGGGCGGGAAACCGGCCTCCCGGACCAGCTTCGCTGCGTTGATGACTTCGGTTGCAGTGCCGTATCCATGGTCTGTCGCCACGAGGATGTCCGTGCGGGCCAGCCGACCCTTGCGGTCCAGCCACTCTATGAGCCTGGCGAATTGCCGGTCCGCCGCCTCGAGCCCGCGATTGCCTCCCTCGGAGCCCACGCCCGACTCGTGATGGCTTGTATCCGGCTCCAGGCTCCAGAATAGTGCTACGGCCGGGTCCATTTCCTCGAGAACACGCTCGGCGAAGACGTCCACGCCGCGGGCCAGGCGGGGCTCAGCCGGCAGGGGAGCATTGCCTGGCCACTCGCCGTAACGGGCGAGGATCTCTTCGTGGAGGCCCTCCGGCTCGCAGAAATCAGGGTGTATGGTCGCGCCGCCCACTTCAGCCGCGTGGGGATTGTGCAGGAAGCCATTGCCCGTGGACCCGGTCGCAACCGCCACATACTGCTCGCCGTGAGCCCCCAGCGTCGCCGCGAGATTCGGCACGAACAGCAACCTGCCTGTGGAGGCAAAAAGCTCCTTGAGCTCGCCCCGGAGGGCTGGAAGGACTCGCGCGGCGTCGAGCTGACGGTCGACGAACTCGTTGCCGGCAAGGCCGTGCCGCCCGGGATAGCACCCGGTGGTGATGCTCGCGGCATTGACCCTCGTCACCGTGGGGAACACCGAGTGGTGGTTCGTGTAGCGGACGCCAGCGGCGGCGAACGCCGACAGGTTCGGCATCAGGTCCGGCGTGACCTGGGACATTTGCAGACCGTCGTAAACGAACAAGATCACCCTGTTCATCTCTGTACCGTCCCTTTAGTACCCGAGCGCGTAGCCGTCCCGTCTTGGGTCGGCGCCGCCCTCGAAAGTCCCCGCGTCCGCATTCAGCTGGATTCCGTGCGCTCCACCCACCGACCGCGACCACGCGGGCAGGACGTTGACGGTGTGCCCCTTCGCTTCGAGCGCCGTACGAACGTGCAGCGGGAACCGCTCTTCCATGTCGACGTTCCGCTCCGTGGACACGCGGAATCTCGGCGAATCTATCGCCTGCTGCACGTTCATTCCGTGGTCCAGCACGTTGGTAAGGAACTGCGGCGTGGTCTGGAGTATGCCCCAGCTTCCAGGGGTGCCCATGCTCACGAAGAACTTCCCGTCGCGGAACGTCTGGGTGGGCGCGACGACGAAATCGACGCGCTTGCCCGGGCCGATGCGGTTGGGGCTGCTCTCCTCCAGCTCGAAGTAACTGGCCATGTTGTTCAGGAATATGCCCGTGCCTCCGACGGCCGCGCCGGAGCCGAAGCCGCCGCCCAGGGTCTGCGTGACCGACACGACGTTGCCATCCCGGTCGGCCACGGCGAAGTGGGTCGTCATCCCGCCGTCGAACTCGTGTGGGCTCCCGGGAGTCAGCGCGCCGATTGGCCTGTCGGTCGCGTACCGCTCGCCGGGGACGACCGCCGCGCAGTCCGGATCGATGCGGCTCCGCTGCTTCGCGGCATAGCCGTCGGAGAGCAGGCCCGCAAGGGGCGCCGTGACGTAATCAGGGTCGCCGGCCCAGGTGACGCGGTCGGCGATGGCCAGCTTGGCCGACTCGATGAACAGGTGCTGCGAGCCGGCCTCCTGGAAGCGGCGCTCGTCGGGGCCGAAGCCCTCCAGAGTCTTGAGGGTCTGCAGAACCTGGAAAGAGCTGCAGTTCGGCGGGGTCGTGTAGACCCGGTAGCCCCTGTAGTCGATGCTGATTGGGTCGCGCCATTGGGCCGAGTAGGTCTCCAGGTCCTCGTCGGAGTAGATGCCGCCCAGCTCCTGGTTGCCGCGCACGATTCGTCGCCCAAGGTCGCCGCCGTAGAATGCCGGCAGGCCCTTTTTCGCGATGGTGCGGAGCGATTCTGCAAGCTGGGGCATCGTCAGGCGGTCACCCGGCCTCGGTGGGCTGTCGCTGCTGCCCAGGATGATGTTCGCAGACGGGAACCTGCGCATCATGTCGGCTGACAACGCAAAGACCTCGCTGTTGAAGTATGTAACGGGGAAACCGTTCGTCGCGTAGTCAATCGCCTGGTCGAAGAGCGGCTCGCGGTCCAGCGACCCGTACTCCTCGTGCATGGTCAGCCAGCCGGACAGGTTCCCCGGCACCATCGCGGCGAGGATTCCGTCGTCCTTGGACTCTTCCTCGAAGCGCTCCGGCTCCGCGGCCAGCGGCGCCCTGCCCGAGAAGTCGATGGCGCGCACCCTGCCCTCGCCGGCGACGTGGGCAAGCGCCACGCCGATGCCGCCAACGCCCGACATGTACGGCTCGACCACGTTGAGGGTGGAGGCCGTCGCCACCACGGCGTCGAAAGCGTTGCCACCACGTTGCAGCACGCGCAATCCGGCAAGCGAGGCAAGTGGATGGGCAGATGACACCATCCCGTTGGCTCCCATGGCCACGGGACGGCTGGCAGCGGGAAAGTCGAAAGACCTCATCGCCTACTCCTTGAGTTTGAACCAGTTAGAAACGCTAGAGGCTTGGCCGCAACTTGGTCAAGGCGCATTGCGAACGCATTGCGCGTTTCCCGACACCATAGTTCGGGGACAGGAGACCGGCAGATGCGCCCAATTGGGTCGTGGAGGCGCTTAGCCTGGCGGCTCGGTGACATCCGCTAGCCGGCGGACTCTATGCCCTGCTCTATGCGCCGGGTGTAGACCTCCTCGACCTGCAGGATATGGTCGATGACCTGGCGGGCCGACCACTCACCCTCGGCAGGTTCGCGGTCGAGGTCCTCGTCCGACATGCCCACCATCATGCCCTCCAGCTCGCCCCTGGCTGCCTGCAGGCTGTTCAGTATGAGCTGCGCCTCGCCCTGGGCTGCTCCGAGCATCTGCAGGGTCTTGGCGAGCTGGACGGTGTGCTCCACCTCGTGGGCAATGAACCTGTAGAACATGAAACGCACGTCCACCGAGCGCTCTCCATAAGTGGTGGGCGCAAGCATCTGCTCCTCGGTGACATCCTTGAGCCGCTCCTGCGTGGTCTTTCTCTGCTCTCGCATCTGGGCCAGTATGTCGTCTACGGCGGTCATCCGTTCCTCCTTGTAGTCCGGTCAGCTTACGCGCTTGCCTGCGAAAACTCTACTCCACTACCCAAGTCCGTCCTCTTCGGGATGTCCTCCCTGCACTCTACGTAGCTCCCTGACCCCAGGTCTTCCCGAAAGCGCCGCTTCGCCATATCAGCCGCGAGCGGGGAAATGTCTATGCCTGTCCACCCCCTGCCAAGCTGCTCCGCAGCGATGCACGTCGTCGCGCTCCCCGAGAAAGGGTCGAGGACCATGTCGCCATCGTTCGTGGACGATTCGATGATCTTTGAGAGCAGCGCCAGCGGCTTCTGCGTAGGATACCCCATCCGCTCCGCCGAGTTGCCCTTGATGATTGGGACGTAGATCACGTCCGACTGGACCTTGAACTCCAGGTCGAAGTCGAACAGAACGTCATCGTCCCGGAGGTCGCGGCCAAGCTTCCTGGAGCACCGGTCCAGCCTGCGCAGTATCAGCTTGTCCCTCGACCTCTTCACACTGCCGTACAGCACGCGGCTGCCGGTCAGGTATTTCGCGTACCGTGTGCGGTACTCCGACTCGGCGCCCTTCACCGTACGAAACACGTAGCTGTCGGTCTTCGTGTAGCGCAGGATGGTGTCATGGTTGCGCGGGAAGTTCCTGCCGGGGTTGGACATCTTGCCATAGTGCCAGACGATCTCGTTCCGGTACTGGTCCCGCCCGAATACGCAGTCCATCGCGATCTTAAGATAGTGGCTCGCGGTGGGGTCGCAGTGCAGGTAGATGCTTCCCGTGTCACGCAGCAGCCTCCTCATCTCGAGCAGCCTTACGGCCATCATGACGAGGTACGCCTTCATTGACTCGCCGTGCGCCTGCCCAGCAGCATCGACTACGGCTCGGAGGGCCGGCTCCCTGCTTGCAATTTCGGCGTGCCAGGCCGGTTCCAGGTCGCTCGGAGTCCAGGTGTCCTCGAACCTTGCCCCCGCAGCTTCCGAGTCACCTGGTGCGGCGTAAGTCTTGCTCGAATTGAAGGGAGGATCGAGATAGATGAGGTCGACGCTGGCGGAGTTCATGCCCCGCATGATGTCGAGGTTGTCGCCCGTCCAGAGCGTGCGGTTGGCCCAGTTCGGCTCGCCCGCTGCGGTCATGTCCGTGCGACCTTCAGCCGGTGGGCGGCTACTCAGACGGGCGCCAGCGGAGATTGGGTCGCCGCGCGGCCCCTGCCTCGTCGAGGCGCGTGTTGGGCGTGTCGTGGGGTGCGTCGTGGAGCAGCTCGGGGTCCTCCTTCGCCTCCCGCGCGATGGTCCGCATCACCTCGATGAAGTGGTCGAGCGTCTCCTTCGACTCCGTCTCGGTCGGCTCTATCATGAGGGCCTCCTCGACGACGAGGGGGAAGTACATGGTCGGAGGATGGATGCCGTAGTCGATGAGGCGCTTTGCCACGTCGAGGGCCGAAACCCCGTGTTCCCTCTTTAGGGTGCGGGCCGAGAATACTACCTCGTGCATGCAGGTCCGGTCGTACGGCAGGTCGTAGCAGTCCCTGAGCTGGCTGAGGACGTAGTTCGCATTGATTACCGCGTCCTCGCTGATAGCCTCGACCCCCTCCTTGCCCAGGGTCCTGATGTAGGAGTAGGCCCTCACGAGGGCCCCGAAGTTGCCCTGGAACGCGCCCATCTTGCCGATGGTCTGCGGGGGCGCAGCAAGCTCGTAGGTCTCGTTCCCGTCCTCGTCGACGCTGCGCTCGACCACGGGCGCAGGCCTGAACGGCAGCAGCCGCTCGTTTACCATGACTGCGCCCGCGCCGGGACCACCCCCCCCGTGGGGCTGGGTGAAGGTCTTGTGCAGGTTCGAGTGCACGACGTCAAAGCCCAGGTCGCCCGGCTTGACCCGCCCCAGGAGCGCGTTCAGATTGGCGCCGTCGCCGTAGAGAAGCCCCCCCGCGTCCTGCACGATGCGGATTACCTCGGCAATGTTGGTGTCGAAGAGGCCGAGGGTGCTGGGCTGGGTGAGCATGAGCCCGGCGATGTCCTCGCCCGCGGCGGCCCTGAGGGCGTCGAGGTCGGTGTTCCCGTTCCCGTCCGTGGGAATCGTGACCACGTCGTAGCCCGCCATTGCGGCTGAAGCGGGATTGGTGCCATGGGCGCTGTCCGGAATGAGGACGCCGGTGCGGCCTATATCGCCCCGGGCAAGGTGGTATGCCCTGATCATGAGCATGCCGGCCAGCTCGCCCTCCGCGCCCGCCATGGGCGTGAGGCTAGTGCCGGCCATGCCGGTGATCTCGGCCAGGAGCTCCTGCAGCTCGTACATGAGCTTCAGCGCGCCCTGCACCGTAGCCGGTGGCTGGTGAGGGTGGATCTCGGCCATGCCCGGTAGCCCGGCCATCTCGTCGTTCAGCTTGGGGTTGTACTTCATCGTACAGCTGCCAAGCGGGTAGAAGTTGTGGTCGATGGAGAAGTTGAACTGGCTGATCTGGGAGAAGTAGCGGACAAGCTCCCCTTCGCTGACCTCCGGCATGTCAAGGTCGCCGCGAAGCATGTCGCTCGAAGGCAATTCCTGGACCGGCACGTCGAGCGGAGGCAACGTCGTCCCGACGCGGCCCGGCACGCTGCGGTCCATCAGCAGCCTGCGCCGTCCGTCGCCGAGCACCTCGCTATTCACGGGCCCCTCCGACCTCGGCGAGGGCCTTCGCCAAGCCTTCGATGTCCTCGCGCGAATTGACCTCTGTGAAGCACAGGAGCATGCCGTTCGGGACCTGGTCGCTGACGTCCAGACCGCCGATGATGCCGTGCTCGATCAGCCGCTCGTTGATCTCAGCAGGGGGGCGCGGGCACTCGACCACGAACTCGCGGAAGAATGTCCCTTCGAGCGGGATGGAGTAGCCCGGAATGTCCCTGATGAGGGCTGCTGCGTAGTGGGCCTTGTGGTAGCAGAGCTCCGCGACGTGCCTGAGCCCCTGCCTGCCCTGCCCCGCCATGTACACCGTGGACATCAGGGCTATCAGCCCAACGGACGTGCAGATGTTCGAGGTCGCGGTCTCCCGCCGGATGTGCTGCTCGCGGGTCTGCATGGTCAGGACGTAGCCGGTCCTGCCCTTCGTGTCCTGCGTCTTGCCCACGATGCGCCCGGGCATCTGCCGCATGTACTTCTGCTTGCACGCAAAGAAGCCGACGTATGGCCCGCCGTACGTTGGCGCCACGCCGAGCGCCTGTCCTTCCGCCACCACTATGTCCGCGTCGAACTCGGAGGGCGGCTTGAACATGGCCAGGGAGAGAGGGTCGCAGGTCACCACGAGCAGCGCGCCCTTCGAGTGCGCGGCCTCGGAAAGGGCCGCCATGTCCTCCACGTAGCCGAAGAAGTTGGGCTGCTGCACCACCAGGCATGCCACATCGTCCTGCAGATCGCCGGATCCGGCGCTCACGGTGTCCATCTGCAGTCCGGGCGCCTCGACGTAGGTCTCGATGACGCGCTGCAGGTGGGGCGAGACCGTATCGAGAATCGCCACCCTGTTTCGCCACGTCACCCTGGTCGCCATCAGCACGGCTTCCGCCAGCGACGTCGATCCATCGTACATGCCGGCGTTCGCCACCTCCATGCCCGTCAGCTGACAGACCATGGACTGGAACTCGTAGTGGGCCTGAAGCGTGCCCTGGGCAACCTCAGGCTGGTAGGGCGTATACGACGTCATGAACTCGCTGCGGCCCGCTATCTGGCGAACGATCGCGGGCACGAAGTGGCGGTACGAGCCTCCGCCCAGAAAGGAAGAGTACCTGCCCGGGGTGAGGTTCATCTCCGCCATGGCCTCGATCTCCCGGCGCAGCTCCAGTTCGGAAGCGGGCGGAGGCAGGTCGAGCCCCGGGCTGCGGTTCTCGGGCGGGATGTCCAGGAAGAGCTCGTCTACGGAGTCGACGCCGATAGCGTCCAGCATCCTCCGCCGGTCTTCGTCGGTATTGGGTGTGTATGGGGAGGTGAAGGAGTTTCCGTCCATCGGGGAGCTTGCTAGGACTCGGATGCCAGGAACGAGTCGTACTCCTCCGCGGACATCAGGTCGTCCATCTCGCTCGGGTCCGACATTTGGACCTTGAGGAGCCATCCATCGTCGTAGGGCGAGTCGTTGACCAGCTCTGGGGCGTCGACCACGGCGTCGTTGCGCTCGGCAACTGTCCCGCTCAGGGGAGCTATCAGGTCGGACACGGCCTTGACCGATTCGATCTCGCCAAAGGACTCGGACTGCGATACCTCCGAGCCCGGCTCTGGAAGCTCGACGAATACAACGTCGCCCAGGCTGTCCTGGGCGTAGTCGGTGATGCCGAAAGTCGCGAGGCCGTCGTCTCCAACCTGGACCCAGTCGTGGTCCTTGATGTAACTCCGGTCGGCAGGGCTCGTCATGCGTTCGTTCTCCGTGCTGGCGAAGACTCGGCCCCGCCGCGATTCAATAGTATTCGTCAGCCAACGGGCGCCAGTATCGGGACCTGCCGCTCCGCGTAGAAGGGCAGCATCTCCACTTCAGCATCCACCATGCGGCCGCGAATGTCCACCTGCAGGGGGGCTCCGAGATCGGAAAAATCCTCTCGAACATAGCCCATGCCTATAGCCATGTCAAGCGTAGGTGAGAAGCTTCCGCTGGTAACATGGCCGACCTGTTCACCGCCGGAGTAGATGTCGTGTCCCTGCCTGGCGATTCCCCTCCCCACCATCCTAAACCCGATCAGCCTCCGGGCCGTACCCTCGTCCCGGATCCGCAGCAGGACGTCCCTCGCAATGTACTCCTCGCGGTCCAGATGCACGAACCTGTCGAGCCCGGCCTCGAAGGGATTGACGCTGACGTCGATGTCGTTTCCGTGAAGCGGGAGCCCGGCCTCGAGCCGCAGCACGTCCCTGGAGCCGAGCCCGCAGGGCGTCGCGCCCGCGTCGCACAGGGCCTGCCACAACCTGGGAGCGTCGGCTGACGGGACCATGATCTCGAAGCCGTCCTCGCCCGTGTAGCCGGTGCGGGCCACAATGGCGCTGGCCCCCGCGACCTCGATCTCGACCGTCCGGAACAGCCTCAGTGCCGAGACGTCGTGGTCGGTCAGGGTCATCAGCATCATCTGCGCCGCCGGGCCCTGGTGGGCAATCATTGCCAGGTCCTCGGTGACGATCGAGATTTCGACGTCATCATCCGGCCTGCGCCACCGCTCGACCCAGTCCGCGACCGTGTCGGCGTTGGAGGCATTGGGGACGAGCATGTACCGCTCCCTGCCGAGGCGGTAGACGATGGCATCGTCGATAATGCCCCCCTCCTCGTTGCATATGAGGCCGTACCTTGCCCTCCTGATCCTCAGGCTTGGGATGTCCGGGCTGAGCACCCTGTTCAGGAGGGCCCTGGCATCCGGCCCGCGTATCAGCATGCGTCCCATGTGAGAGACGTCGAATATACCGGCCCTGGACCTGACGGCGCGCGCCTCCTCCAGGATGCTGGTGTATTGCACGGGCATGTCCCATCCGGCGAATGGCACCATGCGCCCGCCAAAGGATACGTGAGCGTCATAAAGGGGCGTTCGTCTCAGGCCCATCAGGACTCCTGCCTCTCGTTCGTAACGTGACATCGACCTCTAATCTCCCCGGCCGCCTCCATGAACCGCCGGATGGCGTCGATATGGTCCTGGGGCGACCTGAGCCCGGCCCTCATCGTGTTCACCGAGACGTGAGTGGCCCCAACCTCTGCCCAGGCCCGCACCGACTCCGCCGGGTCTCCGCCTCGAATGGACGTCCAGCCCTCGATCCCGACCTCGTCATCTGAGCGGCCGGCCCGCGACACGTAGGTCCGCAGGCTCTCGATTATCCGGCGCGCCGTGTCGTCGGGCTGGCGAAGGTTCGATATCCACCCGTCGCCTATCCTGGCTATCCGCCGGAGCACCCGGTCGTCGCTGCCCCCGAACCAGATCGGGATGCGACGCTGCACAGGCAGAGGATTGATTCCGGCGTCGTTGACCCGGTGCCAGCGGCCTTCGAACGTGACGAGCTCCCTGCTCCACAGTTCGCGCATCAGGTCGATCTGCTCCTCGGAGCGCCTTCCCCTGTTCCGGAAGTCCTCACCGAGCGCCTCGTACTCCACCTCGTTCCACCCGATGCCGATACCGAGCCGCAGCCGCCCGCCGCTCAGCACGTCCACCTCGGCGGCCTGCTTCGCCACAAGCACCGTCTGGCGCTGAGGCAGGATTATGATGCCCGTCGCCAGGCCGATGCGCTCCGTCGCCGCCGCCAGGTAGCCGAACAGCACGAACGGCTCGTGGAACGCGTCCTCGTGGCTGTAAACGCCTCGCCAGCCAGGTCGGCTCGCGGGATTGGCGCCCAGCACGTGGTCGAAGGCCAGGATGTAGTCGTACCCGAGGGACTCGGCAGCCTGGGCGTAGTCCCTCACCGCCAAGGGATCGGAGCCGATTTCGGTCTGCGGGAATATCGCTCCGAGCTGTATCTGTCCTGTCACGCCTGTCTGCTCCTGGGCGAAGGGGCCTACTGACATTATATGTCAACGTCGAAGCAGCCTGCGCTATTTTTCGACCTGGGGGGTGCCCGGCGGATGGCCGGTTAGCAACGAACCGGGGGTGTGAATCGCACTCCGGGTGGGGTGTGCTGCACTGGTGGTGGTCGGGGTGACTGGACTTGAACCAGCGACCTCGTCGTCCCGAACGACGCGCGCTTCCGACTGCGCCACACCCCGACTACATCCATTGTAGGGAGATGGAGCGCAGAGGGCAAGGCCGTACTGCCGTAGAATCAACCGGCTTCCTGACAGAGGACCGGCGCCAACGTCAACTCTGGGGGCTTCTCGGGCACTCATGCAGGCATGGGCTGTCAACGCATCGGCGGCTGTAGGCGCATGAGGTTGGACCCGCCTTCGTAGCCCACGACTATCCGTCACTCGGACTTCAGACCACTTGCCTGCTCGTCCGTCATTCCGGGCCGGCCCAGGAGTCCCACGGCAAGCAAGGCCGCCACGAACACGGCCACGGCGAGCGCCCAACTCTCGTACCACCCTGCACCGGCGCCGTCTACCTTCTCGCCGCCCGTATCGACGTCGGGCGCAGCCTGCGACGAGACCGGGGAGACAGGAGGCCGCGCCCTCGAAATCAGTGCGGGAGCGGGCCTGCTGGTCGCTGTCGACGAAGGGGTACCCGTTGGGACCGGTGTGGGTGTGCTCGCTGGACTGGGTGTGCTCGTCGGCGTTAGCGTGACCATGCTCATGGGACTGGGCGTGCTCGCCGGCGTTGGCGTGACCGTGCTCGTTGGACTGGGTGTGCTCGTCGGCGTCGGCGTGGCCATGCTCGCTGGACTGGGTGTGTTCGCCGGTGTTGGCGTGCTCGTCGGCGTCGAGGTGGGCGTGCTCGCCGGCGTTGGCATGACCGTACTCGTCGGACTGGGTGTGCTCGCCGCCGACGGCGTGGCCATGCTCGCTAGATTGGGTATGCTCGTGGGCGTTGGCGTGGCCGTAGCCGTCGGTGTTGGGGTCGTTGTTGGAGTGGCCGTCGCCGTTGGTGTAGGTGCGGGGGTCGCCGTTGGCGTTGGCGTGCTCGTCGCCGTCGGGGTGGGCGTGCTCGTCGCCGTCGGGGTGGGCGTGCTCGTTGGCCCGGGTGTGGGCGTGCTCGTCGCCGTCGGGGTGGGCGTGCTCGTTGGCCTGGGTGTGGGCGTAAGCGTGGGCAAGACGATCACGATGGGCGGGGCAGGCTCTCGTGTGGGAGTGCTCGTCGGCATTGGAGTAGCCGTGCCCGCGGGTGTTGGGGTTGGCGTTGGAGTGGCCGTACCCGTCGGTGTTGGAGTCGGTGTTGGAGTGGCCGTACCCGTCGGTGTTGGTGTCGGCGTCGGCGTTGGCGTTGGCGTCGGCGTTGGCGTAGGTGTGGCCGTGCTCGTCGGCTCGCGAGACCCGACAGTGATCGCGTCCGAGTAAAGCTCGTCTCCATCCTCTCTATAGTAGGCAATCCTGAGCTCGTCGCCCCCCTTCACCCACACGCTGCCGTCCCCCGAGGCATAGGCGGCCCGGTCCGTACTCGGCACAACATCGCCCCGAAACAGGCCCGAAGCTACGTGGGGAGCAGCGTCGTCCGTGCCGCCTACCTCGGAGAAGCCGACCCACTCGCCATCCGGATCGGACGTGCTGGTCACCTTCACACGATGGCTCTCCGCCGCGTACGTGTCCACGACATCAAAAGAGAACGTGACCATCAACGAGCTTCCCGCATTGACATCGTTGAGCAGGAAGATGCTGCCGTCTTCCTGGTCCAGATCGCCGACGAGTTGTGGGAACCCTTCGACCCATGCCATCGGCGGCGGGGTCAGCGCCAGAGGCGTGTTTGCCGGGATGTCTCTATCGAATTCGCCGGCGCCGTAGAGGGCGAATGCCGATGGATGCGGATCGCCTGTCGCGAGACTCCATCGCTCATTCGCGGGCACCTCTGCAGGGACGGCGGCCCAGATTGCCGTGCCGGATCTCAACATGCTTAGGGCGGGCTCGTGGAGGTAGAACACGACCGGTGCGTCCAAGGGCACAGTCCCGGTGCTGTTCCCTCTCCCGTGATGAAACGCTATCTCACCACCGCCCTCGGCCGGAGCGGGTGTCGGCGTCGGCGTGGGAGTTGGCGTCGATGTGGCTGTCGCCGTGGGCGTCGGTGGCGTCGGTGTGGGTGTCGGCGGCGTCGGTGTGGGTGTCGGCGGCGTCGGTGTGGGTGTCGGCGTGGCTGTCGCCGTCGGCGTCGACGTGGCTGTCGGCGTTGGCGTTGGCGTGGCTGTCGCCGTTGGCGTCGGTGTGGATGTCGAAACCGGCGGGGTGTCTACTACGGTAACCGAGGCGACGTGTGGGTCACGGGTCGTGATCTTGCGACTCGTTGTATGCAGTCTTAGTTCCACTAGAGCGTCATTCGAATCGTCATCTTCGACCCCTGTTACCGTGAAGGTAACGCGGTCGCTACCACGAGGAATAGCCAGGACTCCGTTGGCATCGAGCCCTGAAACCGTCGCTCCTTCGCCTGAGACCATCACCTCCACCTCATCGTCCCGGTCCGCGGCGGGTGCGACCAGGACGGTAATCGTGAGCGAAGCGCCCTCACTCACTCGATATGCTTCCGAGGCGAAGGACACCTCCAGTTGAGCTACGGCGGTCGTGGCCTGGACCGGTGTCTCCGGAGCCCACTCGCTCTTGCCCTCGCCGTTCACCGCGCGTATCTGCGCCTCATAGGAGGTGTTGGACCTGAGACTCGCGATGGTGGTCTGGAGCCGTCCCCGTACTCCTGGGGCTACACTCGTTTCGACACCTTCCACCTCGACCCAGCTGGACTCCGGCACCGTTCTCGGCCTGTAGCGCGCCTCGTACGCCGTAACGGGCGGGACACCAGATGGCACACTCGTCTTGGGCCAGCGAAACGTGAGCTTGCTCTCGGGCATGTCGTTGGCATCGGTCCCAAAGGAGAAATCGCCGGCGGGCGGAGGCGGAGGCTCATCCACGTCTGTCACGGATACGGTGACGACGATACTATCCGTCGCCGAGAGGGAGTCCGTGACTGTGACCGTGAGCTCATGTGCCGGCATGGACTCATAGTCGAGGCCGTGGCTGGACACGAGATGGATCTGGCCGGTCAGTGAGTCAATGAAGAATGGACTGCCTCCCGTGGTGGAGAGGCTGTAGACGAGCGTCTCGCCAGGGTCGGCGTCGGTCGCCGTCACGGGGGCTCCGACCAGCGATCCTCCGACGGCGTTCTCCGGGACCATGCGCCCGGCCGTCTCCCCCTCGTCGAACACCGGCGCGGCGTTGAGCCTGGGGGTGGTCGCGCTTTCGGGCTGTGTGGGCTCGCCTGCGCCGAGTCGATTGATCGCCGACACCCGGTAGAACCGGGTCGAAGCAGGCCCTACCGAAGAGTCGCCGTAGGTGGTCGCGGTGGCGGTGAATCGGTTGTCCTCCGGCCAGGAAAGGCCATCCTCAGACCACTCTATGCGGTAGCCGGTAACCGGCGCACCGCCATCCGACACGGGCGCCTCCCATCGAATCTCGATACTGTGCGGGCCGGACGCATCTACCGCCAGATTCCTGGGGACTCCTGGAACGCTCAATACGTCCCTCACGGTTACGGTTGCGGAAGCCGGCTGTCCTATATCCGCCATGCCGCTTGTAGCGAGGCTGAGTGCGAGCTCGACTGACGCGTCGCGTGAGTCGGGGTCCTCGGTTCCTGAAATGGTGAACGTCGCGCTGTCTCCGCCGCGAGCAATGTAGAGACCACCCATTGCGGAGAGTCCCGACAGGCTCGCCCCGGTTCCGGAGACTGTTACGCTGACACTCACGTCCCGGTCCGCCGTGGGTGTGACGAGCACGGCAGCTATCGTGCTCGCGCCCTCATCGACAGCGTATGAGCTATCGCTGAACGCCACTGTCAACTGCGCCATTGCCGTGGTGGCCGTTAGTGGCATTGCCGGCGCCCAATCGCTGACCCTGGGACCGCTTACGGAGCGCACCTGGGCCTCGTAGGTCGTATTGGATTTCAGGCCGGCGATGGACGTGCTGATGGCCGGCGGATCGTCCGAGCTAGCGACAGTCGCCACATCTTTCAGTTCTGTCCAGTCAACCGGTGGCGTCGACACCTCCCTGTACCTGACATCGTAGCCGGTAATCGCTGGGGCGGCGGCGGGCAGGCCAGGTTCGCTCCAGCGGAGTGCAAGCGTGTTTACAGGGCTGTCACTATCGCCACCGAAGAAGAACCCGCTCGTGGGCGCGGGCGGGGGTTCAGGAGGCGCTCCGCCGGTGACCTCGATTGTGAGTACAATACTATCCGTTGCCGAGCGAAGATCGCTGACGGTGACCGTTACCGCATAGAACGGTGTCGACTGCCGGTCGATGTCGTGTCCGGCATCCAAGATGATCTGGCCCGTCTCGGAGTCTATCGAGAACGGAGCGTCTCCTGTGCTCCCGAGCTCATAGAGAAGTATGTCGCCCGGGTCAGGGTCCGTGGCGGAAACGGGTGGCCCAACGAGGGCGCCCCCCGCGGCGTCCTCTGCAACAGAACGCTGGGCAGTCTCTCCCTCGTCGAACGAGGGCGGCGTGTTCGGCCCTACTGCAAGCCGGAGGACGTCCGAGGCCGGACCCTGGTTGCCCGCGTCGTCGGTGGCTTTGGCGGTGAACTCGTAGACCCCTGGCGAGAGCTCCGGCACGTCGAAGCGCCAGCGACCCCTCGGGTCAGCGTCGGTGGATCCCGCACTGGCACCCCCGACGAAGACAGTGACGACCCCGTAGCGAATAGTCGTACCCCATAGCGTCGGAGTGGTGTCGTCCGTGGAAAGCGCCGTCTGCGGACCACTGTCATCCTCGTAGCCGGCGATAACGGGCTTCGCAGGCGGCTCGGTGTCCACTATGGCGAGGAGAGCATCCGAGACCCCGCTGACGTTGCCCGCCGCGTCCGTGGCCGTCGCGACAACACTGTAGCGCCCGTCTTCGAGCTCTGGGGTGACCAGGCTCCAGTCACCCATCCCGTCGGTGGTCGATGAACCCAGGTCCACGTCACCCGCCCAGGCCTCGATTCCACTGTTGGCTTCCGCCTTGCCCGTTATCGTCAGCATTGTTTCATTCGTGGTGTTGTCATTGAGCAACCCCGTGTCCTCGTCGAACCGGACTATGACGGGCTTGCCGGGGGCGGTGGTATCGATTGTCAGCACAAGGGGCTCGGAGCGGTCGCTGACGTTCCCCTCGTCGTCGGCCGCGGTTGCCGTGAGGCTGTGTACCCCATCGGCAAGCGGGTGTTGAAGAGTGAGGCGCCAGGACCCTTCTTCGTCCGAGCTCGTTTCGCCCAGCACGCTGTTGCCCTTATGGAGCCGGGTGGTCAGGTTGGCTCCCGCCGTGCCGAACAGCGTCGGCAGACTGTCGC
Source organism: Dehalococcoidia bacterium (assembly GCA_965204975.1). Taxonomy (GTDB): domain Bacteria; phylum Chloroflexota; class Dehalococcoidia; order Lucifugimonadales; family CAJWER01. Next base: position 386,833 of record OZ242024.1, on the reverse strand, counting down.
GGGTAATGCCGTCGCCCAGAACACCCGTATCGTCCTCGAAGCCGGTGATGACCGGGGCGTCCGGCGTCGCCGTTTGAGCATGGGCTGGGGGGCCGCAACGTCCTGCCAGGGCAAGGGAGCATGCTGCTACCAGGAGCGGCAGAGACGTAGTCAGGCCAACGATGAGGGGCGCCTGCAAGGGTGAGTAGAAAGCAGACCCCCCGCTTGACAACCCTTGCCCGCCCATGTGGCTCCCTGACATCCGTTTCCAATAGATGCCAAGTAGTGCAGTTATGTACATGTCGTTTGTAACAAGATTTCATGTATTCTACACTCTCATTGTCGAAATTTGCATACTCAGCCTTCTCTCAGAGGGCTGGTACACCGGCGGGTCCAGGCGTTCAGACAGGATGCCGCTGCAACCGGTCATGAATATCGAATGTCGTCGAGCGGCGCCCGGGTGACGCGAACAGGTGCGTACAGGCACTGGCGCCAAGTCCGAAGTACCGGCTATACTTGACGGCAGCAGTTCACGGAGGGATGAGATTTGGCGTTCGTCACATTGCGCGAAGGTGAAGGCGGGGAGCAGCTACTCAAGAGGTTCCAGTCGTCGATGCAGCGCTCAGGCGTGCTGAGGGAGTTGCGGAACCGCCGGTTCTTCCGGTCCAAGGGCGAGCAGGCTCGCCTCGACAAGGCCCGGAGCCTTCGCCGCATCCGCCGGCGCAGGAACAGGTAGCCGAAGCCCCTGCGTCTGCTCTAACGCAGACTGGAACCGGGACTCCCTTCAGCGAGCTCCGCCCTCCGACTCAGCCCTGTGGAATGACCGGCAGGACAAGTCGCGACGGCCGGCTCCCATCGTGGTAGATGGTCTGCTCGGCAGCGGCCACGTCCGCATCCAGCCCCGGCTGGGACCCCGTATTCTGGTTGCGCTCGTAGCGCGGGAAGTTGCTGCTCGACACCTCGAGACGGACAGTGTGCCCCGCCTTGAAGAGATTGCCGGTTTCCCACATGTCCACGGTGATCTCGTAGACCTCGCCGGGCTCCATCAGCACCGGCTCCTCGATTGACTCCCTGAACCTCGCCCGGGCGATGCCCTCGGTCAGCATCACCGCCTTGCCGTCGGGGTACACGTCCGACAGAGTGCCGGTGAAGTCCGTGTCCGGGGCGCTCGACGAGATGTGCAGCACCAGGGTTACGGGCCCCACCACCTCAAGGTCCTCCTCAAGCGGCCCATAGTCGTAGACCAGCACGTCGTCCCGCCGCTGCGCGGGACGACGGTCGGCCGGTCCTCCCATCTCAATCATCATGAACTGGCCGCCGATCGTGGGAACGGGGTCGTCGGGATCGTAGGTGAAGTGGTCGGGCGGCTCTTCTCCCGGCGGCTCGTCGCTCAGCGCGCCATCGCCATAGATGGAGTTGGCCCGGCGCGCCGACCTCAGGTATAGATCGCGGTGCTCGACCTCCTCCAGAGGCCACGTATCGCCGGTGCGCCACCTGTTCGCGCCCATGACGAACACTCGCACCCTGGGCTCGTCGTCCACGCCGTTGTCCGTGCCTCGCAAGCGGCGGTCGTTCCACCTGATCTGCTCGGCCACAATGTCCACGAAGGCGTTTCCGCCGAAGTCGATGCTGCCGAAACGCTCGCTAGAGCCGATGTTCCGGTGGCTCCAGGGTCCGATCAGCAGCTTCGTGTGGCGCCGGGCCTCCTCGGTCCTCGCCCCGGCCGTCCAGCCCTGGAATAGCCTGCACGTCTCGTGTACCAGGTTGTCGTACCAGCCGGTGATCAGGTAGGCGGGCACGGCGACCTCGCCGTACTTGTCCCGCATCGAATAGGACTTCCAGAAGTCGTCGAACGTATGGTGGCGGACGACCTCGCGGTAGAACTCCAGGTCAACGATGTCGTCCACCGCCGACACCAGCGGCAGACGGCGGTAGATCTCGTCCCAGTCCATCAGCGCGGTCGACGATCGCTTGTTGGTTCGTCCGGCCATGTTGATGAAGAACTGCGCAACGTGCTGCTGCAGTACGCCGTCGACCCGCTGGTGGCCGAAGTTGTCCTGCTGCGACGCTATGGGAGCGATCGCCTTGAGGTACCTGCTTCGCCGCGTGGCCGGCTGGTGCTGGGTGAAGCCGACGTACGAGATGCCGTACATGCCCACGTTGCCGTCGCACCATGGCTGCTCGCCTATCCACTCGATGGTGTCGTGTCCGTCGTCCGCCTCGTGGATGTACGGCTCCCACGCGCCGTCCGAGTCATTGCGGCCGCGGCAATCCTGCATCACACACGCATACCCGGCATCGACGAAGCGCTCGGTCCACTCGACGTACCGCTCCTGCTGCTTGTCGTAGATTGTCCTGACGAGGAGCACGGGAAACGGCCCGTCCCCGGGGGGCGTGTAGATATCGGCGGACAGGAGCACCCCGTCCCTCATCGGGACCTTCACGTCCAGGCGAATGTTCAATGGCTGTCCCGTAGCGCTCACGACTTCACCTCCAGGAGGCCCGGATTCTATAGCGGCAGACCTGGGAAGCACAACGCCGCTGAGGCCTCCGCGGTCTGCTCCCAAGGCGCAGGCTGCCAGGCGGTTGGCTACAAGTTGACGGATAGCCGGGCGCTACAGTGTAATTGCCGCTCTGGACGAAGCGAAGGAGGAGTCGCACATGGAGCTCGGCGCGTTTTCCGTCAGCCTGACCGTGGAGGACATTTCAGCTTCGAGAGCTTTCTACGAGAAGCTCGGGTTCGAGGTGGTGGGAGGCGACCCGTCACAGAACTGGCAGGTCCTCAGGAACGGGGCGTGCACCATCGGCCTGTTTCATGGGATGTTCGAGAGGAACATACTGACCTTCAATCCGGGCTGGGACAGCCAGGCAAACACTCTCGATACATTCACGGACGTGCGCGACCTGCAACGGCAGCTGAAGGCGAGAGGCGTGCGCCTGACCAGTGAAGCAGACGAGGACGGCACAGGGTCGGCCAGCTTCGTGGCCTTGGACCCGGACGGCAACCCAGTCCTTGTTGACCAGCACGTCTGACCTCGATCCGGCGCTGTTAGCGGTACCAGTCGGCCTGGATCGAGTAGAGCCTGGCGTAGGCGCTGTCCAACTCCATGAGCTCGTCGTGGGTGCCCTGCTCTACGATCCGGCCGCCCTCCAAGAACACGATCCGGTCGGCGAGCCGGGCAGAGCCGAGCCGGTGGGAGATCAGCAGGACCGACTTGCCCTCGGACATGTCGCGGAACCTCCTGTACACCTCCACCTCGGCCTTCGCGTCCAGCGCCGCAGTAGGCTCGTCCAGAACCAGCACGGACGCATCGCGAAAGTAGGCCCGGGCGCTGGCCAGCCTTTGCCACTGGCCCGCCGAGATGTCCTGTCCGGCCTCGTCGAACGACCTGCCCAGCATGGTGTCGTAGCTCCTCGGCAGCTCCTCCACGAACCCGGCCGCGCCGCTCTTGACCGCGGCCGACTCGACTGCGGGACGCTCCTCCATGCGCGGCAGATCGCCGAACCCGATATTCTCCTTCGCGGTCAGCTCGAAGCGGAAGTAGTCCTGGAAGACTGCGGCGACGCGCTTCCGCCAATCAGCCGGGTCCATGTCGCGAAGATCGACTCCCCCTACCCTGACGCTCCCCGCCGTCGGGCGATATAGCCCCAGCAGCAGCCGCGCGAGGGTGGACTTGCCCGCGCCGTTCCTTCCGACCAGGGCAACCCTCTCCCCGGGCGCAATGACAAGGTCCAGATCATCGAGGACCATCTCGCCGGTACCCGGATATGCGAATGACAGCCCGGAGAACCTGATGTCGAGCGTGCCATGCAGTGCCGCAGACGGCCGTTGCTCCGCCTCCCCTGCCCCGGCCGGGACCGCGGCTCCTCGCGCCGAAGCGTCCAGCAGGTCTGCGTCGTCGATCTCGAGGTAGTCGATCAGGTCGGCCAGGTACCTGAAGTCGGCGTCGAGGGTCATCAGGTAGAAGCCGAACAGCGACATGGTCTGGCGGAACCGCTCCGCCGCCGACAGGTAGGCAGCAAAGCTGCCCACGGTCAGACTCCCCCGCAGGATCATCAGGCACACGCCGCCCATTACCGCGCCGTAGGCTACCTGGTCGGTTATCTGCATCAGGACGCCCCTACCGGCGTGGTCCCGGGAAATCTCGTAGCGTTCCAGGCGCAGGCGGTGCGAGAGCTCCCGGCGCCTGTTCCGAAGGTAGTCGCCCAGGCCAAACAGGCGCACCTCCGCTGCCGCCTCTCTCTTTGTCATCAGGTCGCTGAGGTAAGCCAGCACCCGCTCAGACTGGGTCTGGGCGCGCGTCAGTATCCACACCTTCCTGAAGAGGGAGAGCGTCACGTAGTGAAACGGCAGGAGCCCCGCAAGGAGCACCAACGGGAGGACCGGGTGTGCGGTAGCGAGGAACAGCAGCACGCCAAACCCCGTCACGAGGAGGGCAGGAGACCTGTAGAGCGCGTTCAGGGAGGAGTAGAGGCGACCGTCCAGCGCGTCGCGAGCCCGGTGCAGCTGATCGTACAGGTCGGGCCGCTCGAACGCCGCGAGGGAAAGTGAACCGGCGCGTCGCAGGAGCTGTTCTTCGATCCGCGCCGTCATTCTGTCCTCGATCTCGTTGGCGAGCCAGTCCCTCACCTCGCCTAGCACGTTCTCGATCAGATAGATGGCCAGGAGGGCCGAAGCCCAAATCATGGCGGCCTCTAGCTCGCCTTCGCCGGCTATCAGGTCGACCGCGCTGTCCACAAGTCCGCGCAATGCGAGCACAGCCGCAAGAGGAACGAGGCCCGACACCGTCGACGTGACGCCGATCAGCACCAGATCGGAGGGCGCAACTCTCCACAGTAGACCGATGAGCTTCGGCAGGTACCGCCAGCGCCCCATGATGGAGTCCATTGGATCAGCGGCCCCACCGGCCGGGATGCCCGTCATATGTACCACTCCGCCTGCATCATGAACAGCTCGGAGTACGCGCCCCCGGCCTTGATGAGCTCGTCGTGCGTGCCCTGCTCGACAATCTCCCCGTCCTTCAGGAACACGACCCTGTCCGCCAGGCGCGCCGAGCCCAGCCTGTGGGATATGAGCAGGACCGCCTTGTCGCTGGAAAGCTCGAGGAACTGGCGGTAGACCTCCACCTCGGCCAGGGCATCGAGCGCGGACGTCGGCTCGTCCAGCACCAGCAACTCGGCGTCCCTCAGGTACAGGCGCGCTATGGCGAGAGACTGCCACTGGCCCCTGGACAGGTCCCGGCCCCCCTCGAACTCCCTGCCGAGAAGCGTCTCGTAGCCCTGGGGCAGTTCCTCAATGGCGGCGCCGGCACCGCTCCGCACCGCGGCATCCCGTATCGCCCCGGTGTTGCCCATCTCCGCCACCCGGCCCATCCCGATGTTCTCTCGTGCGGTGAACGCGTACGTCATGTAGTCCTGGAAGACGGCCCCGGCCCGTTCCCTCCACGAGTTGAGGTCGATCTCGCTGAGGTCAATGCCGTCCACGGTCATGGCTCCCCCGGTCGGCTGGTACAGCCCCAGCAGGATCTTGGTCAGCGTGGTCTTGCCCGCGCCGTTCTCTCCGACCAGCGCAACCGTCTCGCCCGGGCGAATCTCCATGTCGATGGACGACAGGACCGGTGCGGTCCCACCGGGATAAGTGAAGGACACACCCTGGAGCGCGACGCCGGCGCGGATGACTGCCGGCGCCGGCGAGCCTCCCTGCCGCTCGGCCCGCCCGAGAGCGAGAAACTCCGGAAGGTACGACAGCTTGACTGCGAACTCCTGCAGCGAACGGATCCGCCAATGGAGATCGGAGACCCTTCCTATGTACGTCCAGGTGATGTACACATAGGCGACGATCGCCCCGGCCGTCACGACTCCCGCGTTCGCAGCCCAGACCAGCGAGAACAGCACAATCCCGAACAGGCCGATTGTCACCAGCGCGGACGGGATGATGAGGGGCAGGTTCTTGACGCGCAGGGCGGTCTGTTCCCTCAGCATCGCGTCCGTCGTGGAGCGCCACGATCTTGTGATATGGTCCGCCAGGCCGAACAGCCGCACCTCCGGCGCCGGGCTGCGCTCCGTCAACAGCCTGCGCCAGTATTCCTGTCGCCTTCGTGCATTTGTCTGCCAGCGTTTCACGTTCACATATCGCTTGACCTGGATTCCGTGAGACAGGAGCAGGACCCCGCTGACCGTCAGCATCGCCACCGGCACGCCCCAGTGGACGGCCGCGAGGGCTAGCAATATGCCGGCCGCCTGGAACACTGTTACGAGCACGTTCTGTACCTGTAGCAGCTGCCAGCTCTGCCCCATCTCGTTCATCGGCCCATTGGGTTCCGTCACGCGCTGGAGTCCATCGTAATAGCGCGGGGACTCGAACCACTCCAGCCTGAGGCCCATGGCCTTCGTGTACAGGAGGTCTTCGAGCCTCGCCATGCTGTGCAGTCCCAGTTTCTGCCCCAGGAACCGGTGGAGGGGGTCGAGCTGGAGCAGGCCCTCTATTGCGCGCATCGCAAGCAGAAGGGCCAGCCAGGGAATCACCGGCCCAAGCAGCTCTCCTAGCGGCGCTTCGTCAGGACTCGGACCTACAGTCCTCGAAATGGCGTCGATCAGCCCGCTGGTCGCCTGCACTATGACAGTGGGAGTCACGACCGCAATCAAGGCGGAGACCGCCATGAAGATGGTGAACGGCGGCCACGGCGCAATGAACGTGCGGTACGAGAAGACGGCAAGCGCCCACACGCCCCGCAGGGTTTCGCCCCACTGTTTCATCTACAGCCTGCCTGCGCCGAGTGATATGACTGACGAAAGGACAAATCTACCAGGGCCGGCAGGATATGCAGTTGGGCCCCAGGGAAGGGGAACAGGTCCAGGGAACCTTGCTTCGTCAATGTCGAGGGTCTCCTTTCGCCAGGCGATGCAACAGCTGAGCAGACTATAGCTATATCGCAGTGCGATATAGCTTGTCAAGACACTCCGACAAGCTGGCAGGGGGAAGCTGCCCTGCCTATAGGCGCGGCGTACCTGTGAATAGCCGTTCCGGGATGAAGCTCTCGGTCGCCGTCGCGTGCAGATGGTCGAGGCCGAGCGTCGTAACGACCCCCATGGCCGTGTAGTGCCTGCCCTCGCCGCTCGCGCCACTCTTGTTCCCGCCGCTGTGGCCGCGCACCCACTCAGCGCCAAGGACACGCTCCCCCTTCCACATGCCGCCCGTCGCGACCAGGTGGCCGAATCGCGCCATGTCGGAGGCGCTCATGATCACCCAGCCCGGCGCGCTGCGGACGGCGTGCCCGCCTATCTCGTACGGAGGGTCCAAGTACGTGTAGGCATCGGGGATCGTCGGGTAGAGGTACTTCTGGTCCTTGATCCAGCCGCCCGCGGGCCAGTCCCAGCGGTCGGCCTGTACGCCGATCCTGCCGAAGAGCCGCTCGTCGAGCACGTCCTTCAGGTCGCGGCCCCACAGCGCAGTAAGCGCCTGGCCGAGCCGCCAGTAGCCCGCGCTGCTGTATATGGCCTGCGTGCCCGGCTCGACGTGGGAGTAGCAGTCGTAGAAGGGGTCGCCGGTCCACTTCGCCCAGTCGGGAACGCCGGGGACTGCGTCGGCCGCCTCGAGTCCGTGTCGCTTCTCGCTCCATCGTATGCCCAGCTCGATCGGGAAGCCTCCGTAGTGCTCGGTCTTCACTCGCGAGCCCAGCAGGTGACGCCAGGTCAGACTCTCGTGATGGCCTGCGTTCATCAGCTTGTGTGGGTGCGACAGTTCTCCCTCGCCTGTCCAGGTCTCGTGGATGGGGGCGTCCGGCTCGACGAGCCCGTCCTCCACTGCGAATCCGAATGCGGCCCACGCGAACGCCTTGCCGACCGAGGCCGTCTGCGTGCGGTAGTGCCGGTCGCCCCATGACTCGAGCAGGTAGCCGCCGCGAGTCAGGACCGCTCCCCATCTGCCGCGGCTGTGGTCCTCGCCGCCAAACGCGGCCTCGCGCACGTCCAGCCCATCCAGGAATACTCGGAAGCCATCCGGATCAAGGCCGGCGTCCTCGGGCGAGATCTCGATCCAGTCGTCGCCTGGGAAGGTGACCCAGTCCGGAATCGTCGAAGGCTGCTGCATCATGTGTCTCCCGGTGCTCGTACTCCGCCAGGATGATCATAGCAGGACAGGCCGGGCATGCCGTACGCGTGCGCCCCCATTACGCGTGCGCCCCCATAGGGAATGGCCCTCAAGCCAGGTTGAGGTTATCTGCCCTGAATTTGACCTGCTCGAGTTTCCTCGTATAGCGTAGGGGCATCCCCGCCAGCGCCGATGAGGACAGTGTGATATGGGAGACGAAGAGTCTCACATAGAAGTAAAGGACATCTGGAAGGTGTTCGGCTCCGGACCAGAAAGAGCCTTGGACCCAAGCCTAGCTTCCATGAGCTGCGCTCAGATCCAAGAGGACCTGGGCCTGGTCGTAGCGCTCAGGGACATATCTTTCCGGGTCAACCGTGGAGAGGTCTTCGTCATCATGGGCCTCTCCGGCAGCGGTAAGTCCACGCTGGCGCGGTGCCTGATCAGGCTTATAGAGGCCACTGCTGGACAGGTATATTTCGACGGCGAGGACATCCTGGAATACTCGCCCGAGCAGCTCATGGCCTTCCGGCGCAGCAAGGTGGCCATGGTCTTCCAGCACTACGCCCTGCTACCCCACCGCCGGGTGCTGGACAATGTCGCGTACGGCCTGGAGATTCGGGGCGTGGAAGAGGACGCCAGGTACAAAGCGGCAGCGGAAACCATAGAGACGGTGGGGCTGAAGGGCTGGGAAGACTACTACCCCAGGGAGATGAGCGGCGGCATGCAGCAGAGGGTGGGCCTAGCAAGGGCGCTGGCCGTCGACCCCGAAGTGCTGCTGATGGACGAGCCCTTCAGCGGACTGGACCCTCTCATACGGCGGGAAATGCAGGACGAGCTCGTCTCCCTGCACTCGGGACTCGGCAAGACCATAGTCTTCATCACGCACGACCTGAACGAGGCCCTGAAGCTGGGCGACCGGATAGCGATCATGCGGGACGGCGAGATCATCCAGGAGGGCTCGCCCGAGGAGATCGTCACCCTGCCGACCGACGACTACGTGGCCGAATTCGTGCGGGACGTCTCCAGGGCGAAGGTCATCCAGGCCGGGGCCATCATGCGGGAGCCCGACGCAACGGTGTACGAATGGCAGGGGCCTCGTGCGGCGCTTCACACGATGGACAACAGCAGCCATGAAGCGCTATTCCTCGTCGCGAGGGACTCCACCCTGCGAGGAATACTGACGGAAGAACAGGCAAGGACTTTCGCGTCGCAGGGGCTGAAGTCCCTGGCCAGCGTGAATTTGACGCCGGCGCAGACCGCGGGCCCTGAGACGCCCATCGAAGAGATTATCCCGCTGGCGGCACGCTCCAGGCACCCGATTGCGGTGGTCAGCGACGACGGTAAGCTGCTTGGGGAGATCCGGAGAGGCACCCTGCTCACCGGAATCTCGAGCAGAGACTAGGAGGCTGGACATGGCCCAAGTTCAGAACGCTGAGTCCGGTACGGGGTATTCACTCCTGGCCAAGCGCCTGGAAGCCCTCCCTCCCCTCCACCGCTGGGCGATAGGCATAGCGGCGCTCGGAGTGGTGCTCGTGGCCAGCCTCCTGATCTGGGGCCCAGAGATGGAGTTCCCGACCACCGTGTCCCAGAGGACCTCCACCGACGGCGCGGTAACCCTGGACAGGACGGTCCGCGACGTCACCAGCGAGGCCATAGACGAGACAGTGAGCTGGATGACCAAAGAGGGCGCCTGGCTGTTCGACGGGCTCAGCACTGGGGTAACGCACGCACTCGTCAACATCGAGAAGGTGCTGAAGTGGGTCCCATGGCCGGTGGTCGTGGTCGGTCTTGCGCTGCTCTCCTTTGCCGTGGGGCGCTGGAGACTACTGGTCTTCACCTGTGTTGCCCTGCTCTTCGTAGGGTTCATGGGCCTGTGGGCGAACACCATGGACACCGTCGCCCTGATGATAGTGGCCGTCGCCATAGCGGTATCGATCGGCCTGCCGCTAGGTGTAGTCGGCGCCCGCAGCCGGATGGCGGACAACCTCATGCGCCCGATCCTGGACGGAATGCAGACCATGCCCAGCTTCGTCTACCTGCTCCCCGGCATCCTCTTCTTCGGCCTTGGGAAGCCGGCAGGGATCTTCGCCACCATCGTCTACGCCGTCCCTCCGGTGATACGGCTGACCAATCTGGGGATACGGCAGGTGTCCCCGGAGATCGTTGAGGCCGCCCGTTCCTTTGGAGCATCGCCCACGCAGATCCTTACCAAGGTGCAGATCCCGATGGCGCTGCCGACGATCATGGCAGGCATAAACCAGACTACGATGATGGCCCTGGCGATGGTAACCATCGCCAGCATGGTTGCCGCCGGCGGCCTGGGCGACAACGTCCTGCGGGCGTTGCAGAAGAACCAGCCCGGCAACGGGGCAATTGCCGGGCTGGCCATCGTGTTCCTTGCCATCATCATAGACCGTCTCACCCAGTCGGCGGCCCGCAGCCGGCAGGAAGCCACGAGGAGTGTAGGTTAGCGCCGATTGGGAAAAGCTGTTATGGTTGCCGCAGAGTGGGTGGACTATCGCCAGAGTCCCGCATCTGACCACACTCGAAACTCAAAGAAGGAGGACAGGGCGATGATAACTTCAATGAGGATAGCAAAAGTGTTCTGGGTAGCGCTCTTGGCGATTCTGGTCGCAGGGGCGCTGGGCTGTGCGTCCGACGAGCCAGCGGCTGCGCCAGCGCCCACCGCCGTCTCGGCGGAGGCGATCGCGCAGATGGTGGGAGCCGCCGTGAACGATGCGATGCCTAGCGATACGGGCCCCAGCGCGGACGAAATCCGAAGGATGATCGCGGACGAAATGGGCGCACAGATGACCGCCGCGGACGTCAAGAGGGTCGTCGACTCGGCCATGATGGGCATGGACTCCGGGGCGAGCGCGGCCGAAATCCAGAGGATGATCGCGGACCAGATGGGCGATCAGATGACCGCCGCGGATGTCAAGAGCGTAGTGGACGCCGCGATGATGGGCATGGACTCCGGGGCGACGGCGAACGAGATTCGCCAGATGATCTCGGATCAGATGGGCGATCAGATGACCGCCGCGGACGTCAAGCAGATCGTGGACTCCGCCATGATGGGCATGGACGCCGGGGCGACGGCGGACGAAATACGCCAGATGATCTCGGATCAGATGGGCGATCAGATGACCGCCGCGGACGTCAAGCAGATCGTAGACTCCGCCATGATGGCGATGCAGCCCCCTGAAGGGCCGAAGGAAACCATTATATTCAGCGACCTGAACTGGTCTAGCGCCCAGGTCCAGGATCGCATCGCCCAGTACATCGTTGACAAGGGCTACGGGTATCCAACCGATGTTGTCTTTGGCGCCACGCTGCCCCTGTTCCAAGGACTGCGCCGGGGCGACAGCCACGTAACCATGGAGATATGGCTGCCCAACCAGGACGAAGCCTGGATGGAAGCTCAGGCGGCCGGTGAAGTCATTTCCGTAGGCGAAAGCCTCGGGAAGGACTGGCAGTCGGCCTTCGTGATCCCGGCCTACTTGCAGGAGCAGTATCCTGATCTGGACAGCGTGGATGATCTGAAGGAGGACCAGTACAAGTCACTGTTCGCCACCGCCGAGACGGGGGGCAAAGCGCGCCTCGTGTCCTGTGTCATCGGCTGGGCCTGCGAGGAAGTCAACGCCAAGCAGATCGAGGGGTACGGGCTCGCGGACCACGTCCACGTCGTCAACCCAGGAGACGGGGCGGCGGGGAACGCCGACCTCTACGGCGCATATGAGAAGCAGGAGCCCTGGCTCGGCTACCAGTGGGGTACCAACGACCCCGCGCTTCTGCTGGATCTGGTCCGGCTCGAAGAGCCCGCCTACAGCGACGAGTGCTGGTTCACCACCAAGGCATGCGGTTACGAGGACGCCACTATCCTAATCGCCGTGCATCCCGACCTGACAACCAGGGCTCCCGACATCATTGCGATGCTGCGGAAGTGGGATTTCAACATCGATGTCTACAAGGAAGTCGCCGCTTGGAGCAGCGCCAACCCGGATGCCAGCACGAACGACGCCGCCCTCTGGTGGCTCAAGACCAACGAGAACCTGTGGAGCGGCTGGGTTACCGGAGAGGCGGCAGGAGCCATTAAGTCGGCCCTGAATGCCAACGAGATTCCGGACGGCTGGCCAACCGAGTAGCCGAAGAAAACGCCGTCCCTCAGCTCAGGTATGCTTGTGATGCCGAGGCTGCAGGGGCCGGGGTTCCCTCGGAGAGCAGATGGCACTCCCGCCGGTCTACACCGACCGGGCACTCGGGAGTGCCATTTCGTTCTTGCGACAACGCTGGCAGGGTTTACTCTGCTGTCCCAGTTGCTAGAATGGCTAGAGCTTGAATCTAGGAGGGCGGGTAGTTCACGTCTCGCCTGCGGAGTCTCGAGCACAGCCAACAGCATATGCCCCTACCGCTAATACTCGTACCACTGGCCGTGGCCGGCGGGTCGGCGGTCGCACAGACCGTCGCCAAGCTGAAGAGCCACGCGCGGCTCAACGCACTCCGCGATGAACTCGAAGAGCTGGAGTCACGCTACCGGGAGCAGGTGCGGGAGCACTACGACCGGCAGAGACAGCTCTGCCGCCGTCTGGGGCTGCCGGAACCGGAGCTGCCGACGGTCCTCCAGGAATCCGCTCAGCCCGAAGCTGCCGAACCTCCTGCGCCGCGGTGGCGCAGGCTCCTGAAGCGGCGCACTCGTAGGCTGGCCGACGGCTCGCCCCACTCCAGGCTCGGCATCATAGGCCGCCACGGAGGAAGCTTCGCCGCCGGTGCTGTCTGGAGGACATTCGGAGCGCCCATCATGAACTTCATGCGCCCCATGATCGGCAGGCTGCTGACGTTCCTCCCCAGGCTCGCCTCACTCGGAGGAACCGGAGGTTCGATAGCGGCCTCGACCGGACTGCGGTTCGCCCTGGGCGCGTTCACGGTCGTAGGCATCGTCCTGGGCCCGGTGTTCGCGGCCTGGGCCATAGTCACCGAGATCAGGAACGTGCGCAAGGCCCGGCGTGAGCTCGAGTCCGCCCGGATACAACGCCGGGCGGAGCTGACCCGCTACGCCGCACACACCCGGCAGCTCCAGACGATGCTGACGGCCGCCCGGAACCCCGATCCAGCCTGACCGCAGGCTGATCGCGAACCCGTCCGGCGGCGGAATAGCCACCGCGGGCGGACCTACGAACGGCCCAGCCTGCGGTCTTCCGCCTCCAGCCACTCGTAGTATGGGCGGGGCATCGGCTCCGGCTCACCTAGTCCACTCTCGCGCCGCCATCGAATGAGCGGGTGGTCTCGCTCGGCCTGCGGGAGCTCGACCGCCCGCCCGTACGCCGCCGACTCGAATATGCCCATCATGACCTCCATGACGTGCGTGCCCACCTCGCCGCTCGATTCGTGGTCGCGCCCCTCGTCGAGTGCGCTGACGTACTCCTCGACGAACCAGTAGTCGTCCAGGTTTGCGCTGCCGCCCACCTCATAGCCCTCCGGGATCTCGGCTTCGAGAGCCTGCCATGCATCGTGCTCGCCGTCCGGCAGGAACCAGGCGCCCTCCAGCACCCAGGCGCCGCGCGTCGCATTCAGGATTATGCGGCCCTCGCTGCCCAATATGTCCAGCGCGTGCCCCGTCGCATCCACGACGGGCATCCGGTGTTGCAGCAGCGTGCCAGTCACGCCCCCGTCGAAATCCAGGTGAGCAGTGATCGACTCCCCGGCGATAGTCCCCATTCCGCTGGGTGAAGGGACCACACCGCCGGGCGTGATCGGGCGCCCGTCCGTGATCGCGGTCGCGAAGACCCTCCGGACGCCGCCGGCGAACTTCATCATCGAGTTGAGCGAGTGCGTCCCGATGTTCATCAGCCCGTATCCGCCGTAGTACCCCTTGCCGCTGGCGTTGACCTGTCGCAGCCGGCCGATGCGCCCGTCCGCCACCGCCTGCGCCGCCGCGCGCGTGAACCCGCCCGAGCGGGTCTGGTGGTGAACGGCCACCCGAACGCCCTTCTCGGAGGCCTTCGCCATCACCTCGTCCGCCTGCTCCAGGTCGACGCAGATCGGCTTCTCGACCTCGATGTTGACTCCGTGCTCCAGCACCCGCATGGAGAGCTCGTGGTGGAACTCCGTGGCCGTAGGAATCGCGACGATGTCCGGCTCCGTCTCGACGATCATTGCGTCCAGGTCGTCGTACCTGGCGGCCACGCCAAGCTCGTCCCCGAGAGTATCGACGCGTTCCTGGACCAGGTCGCACAAGCCGACTAGCTGCGTCCGGGGGTGCATATGGTAGGCGCGAGCCGCAGCCGTTCCCCTGCCCCGGCAACCGAGTATCGCCACTCTGTAAGTCTTCATGGTTTGAGCCTCCATTCGCGAGCGTCAGGGATACGTACCGGGCCACCGTCCTCTCGCACCTGTGGAAGGCAAGCACGCCCAGGCGAAGAACAGAACAACGGCCGATGACGCGAATCTTACAGCATGAAGAAGCGGAAGGCAGGAAGGGGGCGGGACAGCGCCTGATCGGGGTGGTGGAGACGGGGGAGGGTCGAACTCCCCGTCCAGAAGACCGCCCGGATGAGATCTGCTACAGGCATAGCCGGCACTTGATTCTCGTCTTTCCCGTGCCCTGGCCGGCGGGGCATCGCGAAGACCAGCCGAGTGTCTTAGGTCCCGGTTATCGGCGTCGCCGGAACAGCGCCCCGAATTGCGTCGCTCAACTCGCCTCCCTCGGGGTAAGGAGTGCGGTGAACGCGCTGCCTATTTAGGCAGCGACGGGCAATGCTTCGTTGCCAGTTACTATGGTGCCACCTTGATACGAGGTGGGTGGCGCCCCGGCCTGCAATCCCACGGAAACAGTCCCCTGTCGAAACCACGCGTCCCCACAGGTCACTCCATATTGTAGCACGAAAGGGACTTCTCCCCTGCCATGACGCGTTGTGGAGCAGAATACGAATGGGCCCCAGCCGGCCTCCTCGAATACACAACATCTGGGGTGTGTGCAGAGCACCAATCACGGGATGTGGTACTTGACCCATCCCCATTCTCAAATCTATACTACGCCGAGAATCAATCGGGGGTAAGTTGAATGCAGGTGTCTTGTTTGCAGGAGAACCTGAGCCGGGGGCTTGGCGTCGTCGGCAGGGCCGTGGCCACAAGGAGCCCTCTCCCCATCATGCAGAACGTCCTCATCCAGACTGATGGGTCACGGCTGAAGCTTGCCGCCACCGACGCCGAGATAGCCATCACGACGTGGATTGGCTGCCAGGTCGAGGAAGAGGGCGGCATCACCGCCCCGGCTAGGCTGCTCACCAATTTCGTCAACTCCCTCCCGGCCGAACGTATCGACCTGGAGATTGGGGAGAGCTCCACCGGGCTCGCACTTCGTTGTGCGCGAGTGGACGCCAATCTAAACGGAATCGCAGCAGACGACTTCCCGCCAATTCCTACGACCGACGAAGGCGTAGTTGGCAGGATGGCGGCGTCGGACCTCGAAAAGGCCATATCCCTCGTAGCCTTCGCCGCCGCCACGGAAGACAGCCGCCCCGTCCTGACAGGCATAAAGGTCGAGATCGAGGGCGACGAGGCGACCTTCGCGGCGGCCGACGGCTTCAGGCTGGCCGTATACAAGGGCAAGCTCGCCGAGCCTCTCTCCGAAGACCTCGGGTTCATCATTCCGGCCAGGGCCCTGAGGGAGATCAGCAGGCTCCTCACGGGTCGTGACGAGGATGTCGAATTCACCGTCAGCGCGTCGAAGAACTCCGCCCTCTTCAGGCTCTCCGACACCGAGATCGTCACGCAGCTGCTCCAGGGCGCATTCCCAAACTACTCCCAGCTGATTCCCCAGTCATTCGATACCAAGGCGACCGTCAGCCGGGAGTTCTTCTCCAGGGCTACGCGCACCGCGGCCATTTTCGCCCGTGACGGCAGCGGCATATTGCGGCTTGTGGTTGATGGTACCTCCGACGAAGAGCGAAGCAAGCTCACCATCTCCGCAAAGGCCGAAGAGATTGGCGAGCATACCGAGGACGTCGACGCTGCCATCGAAGGCAATGACGCCAAGATCGCCTTCAACAGCAAGTATGTCATCGACGTGCTGGACGTACTCCAGTCCGACGACATAGCCCTGGAGGTCACCAGTCCTTCCAGTCCCGGCGTCGTCAGGCCGGTCGGCGACGAAAGGTACGTCCACGTCGTCATGCCGATGTTCGTTGCCTGGTGATCGGGCAAGGGCTTAGGCCTAAAGCCGCCTTTCATTTGGGTAGCCCGAAGCTAATTTCGCACGTCCAGGTACTCTAAGCCTGTCCCGGGAGCCCCATGCAATTGTCCGTCGATAAGGTGACGCTGCGCGGCGGAGAGCGCATCGCAGTCAGGGTCGTCAGTCCGCCAATGGGAGCATATGCGGACAAGGTAGGCTGCTGGGCCCACCTTAGGGACGAGCTGCTGGCAGGCAGGATGTCCGATACCCTCGATGTCCGCTACTTCGTTGCTGAAATCGGCGGCGAAGTCGTCGGAAGCATGGGATGCTACACGCCCAGGGATACACGCAGCGTCGGCCTCGTCGAGTTCGTAGAGACGGACGAACGACACCGCAGAAAAGGCATCGCCTCGCTCCTGCTCGGCAGGCTGATTGCCGGCTTCCGGTCTGAGGGCGGCCAGGCCCTTCTGCTCTGCACTACGAATCCGGTTGCAGGTTCCCTCTACGAAAAGCACGGGTTCTGGTACACCGTCGGCGACGGAATGATGTACGTGTCACCCGACGCTCCTGACTTTCCGGACGAATACCTGTCACATACCGGAGCTGCCAGCGTTCGCGGAGCGGAGTGGGGAGACCTGCCGGGGGCCTCGTTGCTGTACAACAACCCGGAACCGGACTGGCTCATAAAGGACTACCTGACAGACAGCTTCCGCGACACCCGGTTCGAGCGCCACTTCACCCAGCTGATGCGCGGCTCCGAAGAAGATCGGGGAGCCGTTCTCGTTCTCGAATCCCCGGCCAACAGCGTAGTTGGCGTCGCAGCCTTCCACCGCGTGGACAGCTACTACGAACAGCACGTCGCTAACCTCTCTTTCCGCGTCTGCCCCGCCTACTACGCGCAAGCGGACGAGCTTCTAAAGCAAGCGCTACAGAGGGCAAGAGGCCTGTCATTAGACACGCTTCAAGTCCGTATCGCCGACGTAGACGAGGGTCAGAAGGAGCTCGTCCGCCATGCCGGTTTCTCGGAGACCGCCCGTCTCCCGGGCCTCCTAAGGGACGGGGACCTGCGCATGGACGCACTGGTATACACCCACGAGACTGGCTCGGCGAGTCATCGTAGGCATGGTCGCGGGGACTACTACGGAGGACGCCGGCACTGGCAGGATGTTCGAGTTCGTTCCAAAGAGTCCGGTTGACTTCCCGGAAGGGTTTGGCCGCCGAAACTGCCCGGCAAACAGCCGTTGGTAGATGAGCGAATAAGTTTGCTTACACAGACCAAGTGCTGTAATCTTTATGCGAAGCATTGACCAGGAGGGTACGGCGAATGGCGAAGTTCGAGGTGATTTCTCAGACCAAGGCCGAGATGGATTCTGCGACCGGCAAGCGCGCCGAAATCATGAACGAGTATCTCGGGTACTTGAACCAGTTGAAAGACGGCGAGGCAGGAAAGTTGGAGGTCTCCGACGATAGCGAAAGCCCTACCGCCCTGCGAAGACGAATAGGCAAGGCGGCGGAGTTTGCGGGCAAGGAGATCGTAATCAAGCGCAAGGATCAGGCGATCTACTTCTGGATCTCTACCGGACCAAAGCGGCAGCGTCGGCAGCGAAGAACCAACGCCTGATTGAAGGCTTCCGGGCAGCCGCCGCCAGCAAAGGAGTCTTGCTCAAGGCGGCTGGCCTGCCCTGACGGCTCGTCAAGCCAGTTCAGCTACGACTTGACGGGCCAATTCCGTGGTGCACGCCGCTATGAAGAGCGCGGACCGGCCGGCCCTGTGCTCCGCGGTAAAGCGGTACTCCTCCAGGCTTCCATCGAGGCCGGTCTCGAAGAGCGCTAGTCCTGACCTTGCCGCGAATCCCAGGCCTGGGTCCACTTCAGAGCGCGGCTCATCGAACATCAGGTACGCATCTACCCTGCCTCGCGCCAGCCAGGGGTAGATGCACGCTCCCCCATTGGGCCACACTCTCAGGCCCGGATACCTCGCCATCATCCCCCGCGTGCGGGCAGTCCACTCGGTGATATACGACGGCTGCATGAGATAGGCCGAAAGCGTGACATCGCTGTCGAGGGACTCCTTGCCAGACGGCGAAACCCGTTCCCTGGCCCCGCCCTCCACGGGCCCCACGGTCACGCCGCCCTCCTGAGCGGCGTACAACTCACCCCGCAGGATGTCGACGGCCGCGCCGCCCAGTGGAGTTCCATCGGCGTCGAAGTAGCTGGCCACGCTCCACCACTCCGCGGGTATGCCCCGGCGGTACAGCCCGGAGCCATCGAAGGGATCGACCGCTACGATATACTCGGGCTCTCCGCTCCCCACGACATCCGCGCCATGCTCCGAGTACACCTGCGCGGCGATTCCCGCACTAGACAGGCTCTCGAGCAGTATCTCGTCGCACAGGCTGTCGATCCCGATCTCCACGTCCTCGCTCTCCGGCCTTCCCGGAACAGCCCCCACGACCTCGCGGCCTTGACCCTGCCCAGCTTGCTCCAGCACCTCCTGAGATATGCGTTTCAGTGCCGTCTCCAGGGCGTCGCCAATTGCGCTCATCAGGCCCCCAGCCGGCCCGACGCGCCATCGCTACCCAGGAAAGCCTGGATGTCACCGGCAAACCTGACCTCCGAGTCATCCTCGGGCTCGTAGCCGAGCACCGCCCGGGCATTGGAGAGCGACCAGAAGGCGCGAGTGTTGCCGCTGATGCCATAGACGACCTGCCAGGGGATGCCGTGCTCGTTTTCGATGTCCGGCGTCTCGATCGCCCTGCGAAAGAGCTGGGCCAGGTCCCTGGGGCTGACGTACGCGCCCAAGTCCCTCTTGTAGCCGGCCGGGTCCCCAACGAAGTTGCCGGCGTCGATCTCCCTAGGCGCGCCTATCCGGACATTCACCACCTCAAGGCGACGCGGCCCGGGCTTCGGCGAGACGTGAATCTCACGACCTGAGGCATCCTGGAACACGGGGAAGCCGCACGCGAACAGGAAGCCCAGGTGCTCGTACGACGCCTTGGCCCACCCGTAGAAGTTGTCGGAGAGCGGATGCGCGTACGGGTCTAGCACCTCCATCTTCCGCTCGTGTATCAGGAAATGCTCGTACCAGTCGGCCGCATGGTTGGAGCTACCCACCGCAACTCTGCGAACCGACTCGTCGTAGGCGCAGCGCAGGACGTTGTACACCATGCGTATGTTGTCCATCTCATCGTGGAAGTCGTCGAGAGGCTCTCCCTGCCGCGACTTGTGGCCCAGGTGAATGACTGCATCGATGCCCTCGAAGTGGTGCTGGTAACCGGACCGGTCAGGGTCCGTGAGGTCGGCCGTTACTACTCCCTCCACGCGGCGCCCCTCGCGATCGACGTCACGCACGTCCAGCAGCGTCAGTTCGTACCTTCCCCTAAGACCGGACATGATGTAGCTCGCGATGAACCCGGCAGCCCCGGTAACCAACACCTTGCTTGCGGCCATTCAAGCCTCCCAGTCATTCAGATGGGCTGCCACGCGACTGCCCAACCTCACTCCAATCACGCCGTCCTGCCGCGGCCCGACGCGCTCACCAGCTGTGTCTGCACCAGCTGGGCATACAGGCCGCCGCCGGCGAGAAGCTGGCGATGGTCCCCCTGCTCCACCAGCCGGCCAGAGTCGAGCACGACGATGCGGTCCGCGTCCCTGACGGTGGACAAGCGATGGGCTATCACGACCGTCGTCCGGCCCTCCATGAGCTGCTTCAGTGCGCCGCGCACCCGCTGTTCGTTAACTGCGTCCAGGTGCGACGTGGCCTCATCCAGGATCAGTATCGGCGCGTCCTTCAGCGCTGCCCGCGCTATCGACAGCCGCTGGCGCTGCCCGCCTGAGAGCTGCATTCCGCGCTCTCCCACCATCGTCTCATATCCGTCCGGGAACGACTCGATGAACTCGTGAGCGTTGGCGAGCCTGGCCGCGTCTTCGATCTCCCCGTCCGGCGCACCAGGCTTCGCCATGCGCAGGTTCTCGCGTATTGTCGCATTGAAGAGGTAGATGTCCTGCGAGACCAGCGCCGCCTGCTGCCTGAGCCCGTCCAGCTCGAACTGCCGCAGGTCGTGAAGGCCGGCCTCGATCCAGCCTTCGTTCGGGTCCCAGAATCTCAGGAGCATGTGCGCCGACGTTGTCTTGCCCGCGCCCGAACGCCCCACGAGGGCGACGGTCTGGCCCGGCTCCACGTCGAACGTCACCCCGTCTATCGCCCTCCGATCCAGGGACTCGTACGAAAAGCCTACCCGGCGGAACGACACCGAGGGCGTCGCAAGTAGCCCCCGATCAGTAAGCCCGTCCTCGACGCCCGGTCCGTCCGTTACCGTCACTTCCTCGTCATGGACGTCGAAGACCCTTCGGACTGCGCCAAGGGTGTCCATCAGAGCCTTGAGGGTATTGGCCAGCTCAGTGACGGGCGCGAAGGACGAAAGCGCCAGGAGCGTTGCCAGGGGAAGGTCGGCCCGGTCCATCCGGCCCTCCACAACCAGCCAGACTCCCGCGCTAAGCACCGCCAGCCCACCCAGCGCCGTCACCGCCTCGATCAGCGACGCGTGGAGCGCCTGCGTGTCCAAGAAACGGATGCGCCGACCCGCGTAGGCGCCTCCCTTCTCGGCCATCTCCCGCACACGCACCGGCCCGTAGCCGAATGCCGAGACCTCCCGGATCCCCTGCAGTCCGTCGACCACGTAGGCGTTCAGCTCTCCCAGGTCATTGCGCATCTCGGTGCCGAGACTCTCGGTACTCCGCTGCGCATGAAATGGGCTGACGGCCGCGACGACGAGGAACGGCAGCAGGACAAGCGCCAGCGGCCACGACAGCACCGCGAGCACCGCCAGCACCACTGCCGGCGCAAGCACTGCCACAAAAGTCGGCGCGATTACGTGGGCGAAGAAGTTCTCGACCGTCTCGACGTCACTCCCGACGACCCCCGTCAGGTCTCCCGACTTTCGCCGCACCAGGTACGCCGGCGCGAGGGGCTCCAGCTTGTCGTATAGGGCAATGCGCATCTCCGCCAGGATCTTGTAGGCGAAGTCGTGCGACGACCAGTTCTCCCCCCATCGGAACAGGGCCGTTAGCGGCGCCATCACAGCCAGCAGCAGCAGGTAAGGGAGCAATTCGTCCTCGCGGAACACGACCGCCACGAGCAGCGCGCTTGCCGCGCCAAGAGCCACCACCGAGGCGTGATGCGCCACGCCCGTAATGAGTGTGAGTGCGAGCCTTGGCTTCCACCGGGCCGCCACCTGCATCAGCCGGGACCACGCCTCCACCGAGCCGAGCCTCGCCCGCGCCGGCGCGTCCGCCTCCCCTTCACTCACGTCCGGGCCTGCCGTCTCAGCCCCGCTTCGGTCCGCGGGATCGGAGTCGAGCCCAGCCTCGAAGATGTCGTCGCCCTCCGACGCTTGCTGGTTGGCCATCAGGGTCGTGTATACGCCGCCGGCTGCCGATAGCTCGGTGTGGGCGCCCGACTCCACGAGCCGCCCGTCCTCGATCACCAGGATCCGGTCAGCTCCAACCACGCTCGAGAGCCGGTGCGCGATAACCAGCGTGGTCCGGCCCCGCATGAGCCGGTCCAGGGCCTGCTGAATCACCGCCTCGTTCGCAGCGTCCACGCTCGACAGCGCCTCGTCCAACACCAGTATCGGCGCAGCCTTCAACAACGCCCGTGCTATGGCGATCCGTTGCCGCTCGCCCCCCGACAGCTTGATGCCGCGCTCTCCCACGACCGTCTCGAAGCCGTTCGGAAGTGCCGAGATGAATTCGTGGGCATTTGCGGCCCGCGCGGCCTCTTCCAGCTCACCCTGGGACGCTCCGGGCTTGCCTACCCGGAGGTTCTCGGCCACGGTACCGTTGAACAGGTAAGTCTCCTGGGTCACCACCGAGATCCTGCTGCGCAACAGGTCGATGGGCAGGTCTCGCAGGTCGTGACCGCCCAGCAGGATTCTGCCGGCCGTGGGGTCGTAGAACCGCAGGAGGAGCCACACGATGGTGGTCTTCCCTGCCCCGCTTGCGCCCACGAGCCCCAGCGTCTCCCCGGCCCGCAGCGTGAAGGACATGTCGCGCAGCGCGGGACGCCGGCCGCCCTCGTACGCGAAGTCCACCGACTCGAAGGTAACCTCGGGCACCGGGTCCGCATCGTCGACGCGCCGGTCTTCAGTCGGCTCCTTAACCGTTATGGGCGTATCCAGCAGAGAGAAGATACCCTCGGCGGAGGCCATCGCTACCATGCCCTGGTGGTACAGGGACGCCAGCTCCCGCACCGGGCGGAAGACCTCGCCCCCAAGCATCAGGACTATGACCAGCGTGCTCAGCTCCAGGTCGCCGTTGCTCACGCGGACGCCGCCCCAGACCAAGGCGGCAGTGGCGCCGACCGAGATGCCCAGCACCGTCGTGGCGCTCGACACGCCGTCTACTGCCACGATCCCCATCGTCGACCGGTAGAGGTGGCGCGCCTTCTCGGCGAGCAGCCGGCCTCGGGCCTTGCTCTGCCCGAACGCCTTTAGCGTGGCCAGACCCTGCACGCTGTCCAGGAACTCGGCCCCGAGCTCCCCGAACGCCTTCCGGCGCCTTCGACCGGAGGTATTGGTCCAGTTGCGAAGCATGAACGGAATGAACAGTGTGAAGAGGGCGAACGCCAGGAGTATGAGCCCCGTCTGCACATCCAGGAAAGCGACGAACGCGAAGATCAGCACCGGCGCCGCTAGGGCCACGATGAACTGCGGCAGGTACTGGCCGAAGAACGTCTCCAGGCTCTCCACGCCGTCCACGAGCGACATCAGGATGTCGCCCGTCCGCCGCTGGTCGACGAAGCCCGGGCCCAGCGCCAGCACATGTTCGTAGATCCTGCGGCGCACCGAGATCTTGGTCGCCGTCGCCGTCCGATAGCTCACCGCATCCCGGGCGTACTGGAGGCCCGCTCGAGCCGCGATCAGCCCGGCCAGGACAACCAGAGGAGCAACCAACTCCGAGGCAGGGGCGCCCTCGAATACGCGGGCTATGATCCATCCGGTCAGCGCGAGCCGGGCAATGCTCGCCCCCAGCGCGAAGAGCCCCACCACCGCCGCGAGAGCAATCCTCCCGCGAAGGCCCTGCGTCATCGCAAACAACCGCGGACTAAAATACATCGGAGGCCATTGGGTTCATACTAGGCCACACTCCTCACTTTGTTCATTCTCGATTAATCGACCTATGCCACGCACAGGACCCGCGCGATCCTGATCGCTTTCGCCGGAATCGACCCCAACAGTCGCCGCAGACCGTATGCCCCCAGCGCCGCAGCGACGCCAATCACCGCCCCTACAGCTATGTCCGAAGGATAGTGCACACCGGCGTAGACCCGCAGGAATGCGTGCAGGCCGGCCACGCACAGCAACGCCGTTCCGACGCGCCTGTCGAATCCCCAGACGGCCGCTGCCAGCCCTACGAATGCCGCCGCCGAATTGGACGGCATCGACGAGTCTGTCGGCCGGTAGAAGAGCAGCGTCACGTCCAGGTCCGCAAACGGCCGGTCCCGGAAGTACATGGAGTTGATCGTGATGACGACGAGATTCGCAAGGCCGATTGCCCCCAGTCCGGTCAGCACCCCAAGCTGCCTCTCCATGCGGGCTGGGCTCATCGCGGAGCCAAACCAGATCGCCACCAGGCTCAGGCCCAGTACCGCAGTCACCAGGTAGTCGCTCACCATCCACTCCGCAAGCCGGTCCAGGACAGCGAACTTCCCTGCCCCGGAGTTCAGCCACAGCACTATGTCCCGGTCTAGCTGCGCCACTCTCCATACCAGCAGCGCACACTACGCAGCACAGCCCTGAAGTAAGTCGTCCGTGAGAGCGTTTCCAGCCCGGTTCCAGTAACCCCCGCCTCCATACCCCGTCTGTGATTCAATATCGAAGTGAATGTAACGGTGAAGACCCAGGCCGTAACGACCCCGACGAAGAAGGCTAGGGCGATCTCGTTGGACGACAGCCCTCCCATGTGATCGCTGACCTTCCGGTCCTTCGTGATGAAGAACCAAGCCACCGCAGCGATTGGCAGCGCCGCCCATATCAGAGCAGAGATGCGCGAAGGCCGAAGCACCAGCAGTCCGCGCAGACCCCCGTGTATGGCCACCAGCTGGAATACGCCGACCGCCGACACCGTGACGAGTATGTAGTAGTCGATGGAGAAGGCCTTCATCGAGCTCTCGCAAGAGCAAGGGCGTAGACCGCAGCCCTCCCTCTAGCCACCGCCGGGAACTATCGCGGTCGTCCAGTGGGAGTACTTGGGGTTGTCGCCCCGGATGATGCCGAGGTACGACTCGCGCAGGGCGTTCGTCACCTCGCCGACGTCCCCGCTGCCGATAGCACGGTTGTCGAGCTCGCCCACCGGCGTGACGTGCGCCGCAGTTCCGGTCAGGAAGATCTCGTCGGCCAGGTATATCTCGCTGCGCCTGATCCGCCGCTCGACCACTTCCAGCCCCATCTCGTCCTCGGCCAGCCGCCAGACCGAGTCACGCGTTATGCCAGTGAGGTTGTTCTCGCTCACCAGGGGCGTATGCAGCGTGCCGTTCGTCACCATGAACAGGTTTTCGCCTGACCCCTCAGAAACGCTGCCGTCCTGGTTGACGAATATCGCCTCGTCGAACCCGGCGAGCACAGCCTCGGTCTTGGCGAGAATGCTATTGACGTAGTGGCCGGATATCTTCACCCGCGGGGGGATGATCGTGTCGTCGATCCTGCGCCACGACGACGTCGTGCACCGGATGGCCCCCTCGGCCTCGATGTACGAGCCGAACGGTACGGTAATGAGGGCGAAGTCGCTGGCCAGCTCGTGCAGCTTCAGATTGGCCACCAGCTCCTCGCTCTTGTAGACGATGGGCCGGATGTAGACGTCCTGGCGGTAGCCGCACTGCTCGATCAGGTCCACAGTGATCTGCATCAGGTCGTCCACCGAGTAGGGGATGTCCATCAGCATGATCTTGCATCCCTGCAGCAGCCTCTCGTAGTGCTCCTGCGCTCGGAAGACGAACATCTTGCCCTGCTCTTCGTTCCAGTTGCCGCGGATTCCCTCGAAGACAGCCGTCCCATAGTGCAGGGCGTGCGTGGTTATGTTCACGTTCGCCTCTGAGAGAGGTACGACCTTGCCGCGGAAGAACGCGAGAGCCTCGGGCATTGGGGACTCCTTCGGAAGATTGCGCCGCATTATACTCAACCCCCACATACCAGCACAACAATACGGAAGCCCGCCCGACCAGCCTTGACGTCAGCCCGACCTAGCTTTACACCCGGCCTCCAATTCACTAGACTAGCTTAAAAGAGTCGGTTCCGTGCGGGCCCGAGGGAGGTGATCATCATGCCCAGAGGACACGCCGCAAAGCGAGAGAAGAAGAAGCCCAAGAAGAAGACGCAGACTACGGACTTCTTGGCCAGTCCTATCGTCGCCAGCACCGAGGTCGAGATCGTGAAGAAGAAGCGCAAGCCGCGCGACGAGGACTTTTAGCCGGGACAACCCGGCGATACGGAGGAAGACATGCCGTTCAACCTGGGCCCGACCGAGCTAATCCTCGGACTGGTCATCGTATTGATCATATTCGGCGCCGGAAAGCTCCCCGAGATAGGCGGGGCCATGGGAAAGGCAATCCGCGAGTTCAGAGGCTCGGTGACCTCCAAGGACGAGGAGACCAAGGCCCTCGAAGGCGACGAAAGCACCACCAAGAAGGCCTGAAACCCCGGAAGCTGCCTCAAGGCTCCTGATCAACTAAGTGATGAGGCGCCGCACTTTCGCCCTGAGCCTGTCGAAGGGCAGTGCTCAGGCAATGCAGATAGTCCTGAGAAGTCCTTCTGGCCCGAGCTAGTCCTTCCCCAAAATCCCAGTGCCTGACAGCGAGTAGCCTTAATCCCCGGCTTACCCCGCCTTCCCTCTCCCCCTCCCGCCCAGGCGCGCCAGCCATATCCCCACTTCGTAGAGCACGATGATCGGCAGTGCCACGAAGGTCTGGTTCACCGGGTCCAGCGTCGGCGTGATGATCGCTCCCAGGATGAACGCCACCACCACGGCGTATTTCCGCCACCGCGACAGCTGGCGGTAGGAGACAACCCCGATCCTGGACAGGAAGAACAGCACCACGGGCGTCTCGAAAACTACTCCCATCCAGAACAGCAGCGTCAGCATCAGGTTCGTGTAGCTGCCGATCCTTATGAACGGCGTCGCCACGTCGCTGCCGAACGTGCACAGGAACTTGAACGCCGGGGGAAACAGGACGAAATACCCGAAGGCCGCGCCCAGGGCAAATGCCAAGAGGGACACCGGCAGCAGCGCGAAGAGATACCTCCGCTCCGTGCCCGTCAGCCCCGGCGCCACGAATAGCACGATCTGCAGCAGCACGAACGGCAGCGCAATCACGAAGCCCGCCAGCAGCGACACCTTGAACGCTATGCTGATGAACTCGGTCGGCTCGGTGAAGATGAGCTGGTTGGTCGGAATGCCGCCGCACTCAGGGGCCGGGGCCTGGAGCAGCCTCAGGATCGGCCTGTGGAACACGAACGCCACCATCATCCCGACCGCGACGGCGGCGACCGACAGTGTTATGCGCCTGCGGAGCTCGACGAGATGCTGGCTAACCGGCTTGGGGGCGTCGTTCACGACTCCCGCCGCTCCTCCGCGTCGCCCCGGTTCGACGGGCTCCCGGGCTCCCTCGGCGGCGACGGCGGGGCGTCGTCAGACCCGGTGTTGCCCTTATCCTCCCGTGTAGGGTGTCCGCCTGGCTTGTGGACCCGCGGCTCCTCCATCGTCTCGTCCAGGGCTTCGGTGAGCCCCTGGCTCATGCGGCGCACCTCCTGGGTGGCCTTGCCCAGCAGCTTCGCCGCGTCGATCATTCGCTGGGGGCCAAGCACGATGAAAGCCACGACCAGGATGATCATCACCTCCAGCGGCCCCATGCCAAGGAACGTCATTCTCGCCTCACCCCTTGCCGGTCGCCAGGACCGCAGCCCTCGCAAGGACCGCCCTGCTCGCCCAGTCGTTCCTTAACACACACCAGACCCGCGCGACTCAGCAGGTCGGCAGTCGTACACAGTGGAAGCCCCACCACGTTGAGGTAGCAGCCGTCCACTCCCTCCGCCGGCCTGAAGTCCGGGTCCTGCACCGCATAGCCTCCGGCCTTGTCGAAGGGCTCGCCGGACGCCACATAGGCCGCGATCTCATCGTCGCCGTACCGGCGCATGCGCACCGTCGAGGTGACGGCAGCCGTCTCCTCTCGCCCCGTCTCAGAGTCCACGACCGCCATGCCTGTGGTGACCCCATGCTCCCTGCCCCGCAGGCTGACCAGCATCTCCACCGCCTCATTCGCCGATGCGGGCTTACCCAGTATCGCCCCCTCAAGCACGACCACGGTATCCGCCCCCAGGACTACTCCGCGGCACAGATCGGCAGCGACCGCCTCCGTTTTCTGCCGGGCCATCCGCGTCGCGTACTGCTTCGAACTCTCACCATCTGCCGGCGGGCCCTCCGTCACATCGGATAGCACCACCTCGAATTCCAGCCCGGCCGTCTCCAGTATCTCGCGCCTGCGAGGTGACCCGGACGCCAGTACAAGCCCTGTGCCGATTACCGTGCAGGTCATCCTTCAGACCGCCGGTCGCAGGGCCGCGACGCACTCGACGTGGTGTGTCTGCGGGAACATGTCCACGGGAACTATCGACTCGATAGAGAGGCCCAGCCCGACCATGATGTCCATGTCGCGCGCCAGGGACGAAGGGTCGCACGACACGTAGCAGGTCCTCGGCGCATTCCAGCGCGCCACGGCCTCCAGCACCTGCGGCTGGCATCCCGCGCGTGGCGGGTCCAGCACTACCGCGTCCGGTGCAATGTCCAGCTCGTCGATCACGTCCTCGACCTTGCCGAGCACGAGCTCGACGTTGTCGACACCGGCAGTGTTGACCCTGGCGTCGCCGACCGCCGCTTCGGACTCCTCCACGGCGACGACACGGCCCGCATGGTCGGCAAGCAGCACCGCAAACGTGCCCACGCCGGCGTAGGCATCGACGACCGTCTGGCTGCCATCGAGCCTGAGCCTCTCCTCTACCAGCCCGACGAGCCGCTCCGCTTGTGCCGAGTTCACCTGGAAGAAAGATGGCGAGCCGATTCGGAAGCTCCTCCCCATGAGCTCCTCGGAATAGTGGGGCTGCCCTGTCTCCATGCCAATCTCGTTGACGCTCAGCCTGGGCTGAATCAGCCAGTCTCCACTGTTGATCCCGTACCGGATCGACAGCTGGCTCGTCGCCCCGCTGCGCCCCTGGAGCCTCGCCAGCAGCTCATTGACGCCGGGTGCCATGAGCATGCACTCGTCGATCTTGACGAAGCGGCGCGTGATGCGGTTGACGAACCCCAGCGAGCCCTGGCGCCTCACCGTGAAGCGCGCGTGGTTTCGGTAGCCGAAGACCTCCTCCGATGGAATCGTCTCGCCCACCTCCGTCCCGCTGAGCGAGTCGTACTCACCCAGGGCCTTCCGCACGGCCTCACGCTTTAGCTCTAGCTGGTGCGCGTAGCCGATATGCTGCCACTGGCACCCGCTGCATGGGCCGAAGTAGGGGCATGGCGCGGCTACACGATTGGGGGACGGCTCGATCACTTCCGTCACGATGGCCGAGACGACGGCCTTCCTGCGGCGGCGGTAGCGCGCTATGCGGCAGACGACTTCTTCGCCGGGTATGCCTCCAAAGACGCTGATCTCCTGTCCCTCGAACTCCGCTACCGTGTCGCCGAGCGTGCCAAACCGGCCCAGGGTGAGGCGGGCGGTCTCCCACTCGGAATCCCGGGAGAGGTCTTCCGCAAGGACGTTTGCGGGTTGCGTCACTGCCGGGACCGGTGGGAGCTCGAGCGGGCCGGGACCCCTATAGCTGGAGCGGTGGCCTGAGCGCGGCGGAGCGTCTGGTTCGTCACGTTCACATCGTTGCCTTACTGTCTCTTCCCTACGTAGGAACGGCGAACCCACTATAGCACGGTCTGCTATCATTGCTTCCCAGCACCATTCCATTAGGAGACCGGATGAAGCAGCGCCGCAGACTCCCCGACTGGCTCAAGGTTCGCATGCCTGGGGGGCCGAGATACATCGAGTTGAAGAACTTGATGCGCGACAGTGAGCTCCACACTGTCTGCGAAGAGGCCCACTGCCCGAACATCGGCTCCTGCTGGGAGCGCGGCACCGCCACGTTCATGATCCTCGGCGACATCTGCACCCGGGCCTGCGCCTATTGCGCCGTGACGACCGGCCGCCCCGGAACGCTGGACTTGGAGGAGCCTGTCCGGCTCGCCGAGACGGCGTTGCGCATGAATCTCCGTTACGCAGTGATCACGTCCGTGAACCGGGATGACCTCCCGGACGGGGGCGCGTTCATGTTCGCCCAGTGCATTACCCAGGTCAGGAAACGCCTTCCCGACTGCAAGATCGAGGTGCTCATACCCGACTTCGAGGGGGACCGGCGAGCGCTCGAGACCGTGATGGAAGCGAGGCCGGATACTCTGAACCACAACATAGAGACGGTCCGGCGAATCTTCCACCGCGTACGCCCCAAGGGTGACTTCGACCAGTCCCTCGAGCTGCTGGCCCGCGTCAAGAGCATCGATCCGGGCGCGGTCTCAAAGTCCGGGATGATGGTCGGCCTGGGCGAAACATGGGGCGAGATCATCGACAACATGCGGGAGCTGCGCTCGGTCGACTGCGACCTGCTCACCATCGGCCAGTACCTGAGGCCGTCAGAGAAGCACATAGCACTCGCCAAGTGGTACACCCCTGAGGAGTTCGAGGAGCTGAAGCGCGAGGGCGAGGCCCTGGGGTTCAGGCACGTGGCCTCGGGGCCGTTGGTGCGCAGCTCCTACCACGCCGACGAGCAGCACGCGGCAGCGGCGGCAGCGCCGGTCCTCAGCCCTTCACTGTCTCGATGACGCGCTGGGCTGCCGCGTAGTCCCGCCGGCCGCCCCGCAGGATTGGCGGGACCAGGTAGATCGACCTGAATCCGCGCTCCACGAATCCATGCAACACCTCGACGGCGATGTCGTCCCCCGGCCTGCCCCTGTCGAGGTCGCGGGCCACCCATTCGGGCACCTCTCCGAACGTCACGCCACCCGGCGCCATCACCTGGACCCCGCAAAACAGGGGCTGGGACAGCTCCTCGCCGAAAGTCCGCTCATACCGCTGCTTCAGGTCCGTCACACGCCCGGGATCGAACAGCGGCTGCAGAAGGAAGTACTCGGCTCCGGCCTCGACCTTGCGGCGCGTCAGCCTCAGCTCCCGTTCCGGGTCATGGCCGAGGTCGATGGCCGCGCCGATGCACAGGTCGGTTGGAGTCCGGAGACTGCGTCCCCTGAAGTCCACTCCGGTGTTGAGCTGCGCTATCGCGGCAATCAGGCCGGTCGGCGTGAAGTCGTCGACGGGGTCGACGGAAGCCAGCTCGCGCTCCGTGAATCTGTCCCCCTTGACTACAACCACGTTGTCCAAGCCGTGAAGCGCCGCGCCGAGAAGCAGGCTCTGAAGGGCGACCTTGTTCATGTCCCTTGTGGCCAGGGTGAACACGGCATCAGTCTGCGCGGCCTGCTTCACCCAGAGCGCGCCGAGGACGGAGGATACCCTGACCGACCTGCCTGGGTTGTAGGCCACTGAAATGAAATCGGCGCCGAGCCATGAGGCCGGCGCCATCAATTCACCCTCACCGCCCCTCGGCGGAGAGAAGTCGCACGCGATCAGTATTTCGCTCTCGTCCTCCGCCCGCCTGTCGACGATCTTCGTCATCGATCAGGCGGCGGAGAGTAACTGGACCCACTCATCGGGCCGACCTTCGAGCGTTGCACTCCCGACCGATTGCCGATCCCGGGTGTCGAAACACCTGGAGCGCCGCCCCTCTTGCAGAGCGGAGCCTGTCCTAGGCCCAGACCGGCATCCCGTTCCTGCCGGGCATTATCGAGACCCTGTGGCCGTCGCCGCACTTGAACCTCTGCTCCTGGGGCTCTGACCGCTTGCCTGAGAGCGACGACTCCTCCATCGACTCCTGGCAGAACGGGCAGGTGACCTCGTAGATCGCCCTGTTGCCCTTGCGAACGAGCGTCATGTGGACCACCGTGTGGGCCAGGCGCTCGCTTACGCCCACGTACCTGGCTACGCTGCGGGTTGCCGAGCTGAGGAGACTCTCCCTGGCCCATCTCGGCGCCATGTCCCTGCTGTAGGTGTAGTCGGCGTACCCGCAGGTCACACACTCCGGCTCGTCCCGCCCCATGAACATTCTCGATCCGCACCTGACGCACTGGCTGGGTCTGGAGGGCAGAACCTCCGTCACCGGCCTTACCGGCGCTACCGCTTCCTCGAACACCGCCGTAGTAACCATTGCCTCCCCCCAACATCGAGAATAGGTCTCCCGGGGAAAGCAAAAGAGACGGAACGCCTTCCCACCCGACCCGCGCAACCCCCGCGCGGGTTAGTTCGGGAGGGCCCGGAGCCCAGCCTGGTCCAGTTGCTGGACCCTGCCAAGGCTCAGGCTAGGCGTGCACCGCCATGAAGCTTACCCCCAAAGCACGCAGTATTCTTATACTAGTCAAAGAACTGTTGTCAATGCCTTTTCGCAAAAGGTCTAAACAAAGTTCATAAACGTGCGAAAACACACGTGCTAGGGGCACATTCGGAACATGGGAATCCGCCGGGGCGGATGTCGCTACAGCCTGCTCTTGACGAACCTGTCGATTCGCTCCAGCGCCCTCTCGAGGTTCTCCGCCGAGTTGGCAAAGGAAAACCGGACGCAGCCCTTCCCGTACTTCCCGAAGGACTCGCCCGCCAGGCAGGCCACCCCGCCCTCTTCAAGCAAGCCGTCGGCGAACTCGCGGCTGGTCATGCCAGTGCCCTCCACGCTCGGGAAGGTATAGAACGCGCCCTTGGGCATCGGACACCTGATGCCGGGTATCTCATTCAGCCCGTCCACGATGATCGACCGCCGCTTCCTGAACTCCTCGACGATCTTGTACGCGTCGTCCTGGGGGCCCTCGATCGCCTCTATGGCCGCCATCTGCGTGAACGAGGCCGTGCACGACACGCTGTTCGTTCCGAGCCGCGAAATCGGCTCCACCAGCTCCACCGGCATTACGCCGAACCCAATGCGCCAGCCGGTCATGGCGTATGTCTTCGAAAAACCGTCGAGGATGATGGTGCGGTCGCGCATCCCCTCGAACTGGGTGATGCTGTGATGCTCCCCCTCGTACAGGAAGCGGCTGTAGATCTCGTCCGACAGGACGACGACGTCGTGCTCGCGCGCCATGGCAGCCAGCGCCTCCAGGTCGTCCTTCTCGATGATGCTCCCACACGGGTTGTTGGGAGAGTTGACAATCATCAGCTTGGTCCGCGGGGAAAACTGCCCGGCCACCTCGTCCAGGTCGATCCTGAAATCGCGCTCAGCCAGCAGCTTCATCGGAACGGGGACTCCCCCCGCGAAGTCGATCATCGACTCGTAGATCGGAAACCCCGGGTTCGGGTACAGGACCTCGTCCCCCTCGTCCACAAGGGCTAGGATGGCGAAGAACATGATCGGCTTGCCGCCGGGCGTCACTACGACGTTCTCTCCGGTCACCGAGATGCCCCTCGTGTCGACGATCTCCTGGGCTATGCGGTCTCGCAGGTCCTGGAGGCCCGGGGAGGGCCCGTAGTGGGTGAAACCGTTGTTGAGCGCGTCCACGCCGGCGTCGATGATGTTGCTGGGCGTCTCGAAATCGGGCTCGCCGATCTCCAGGTGTATGATGTCGGCGCCCTCTGCTTCCAGCCTCCTGGCCTTCAACAACACTTCGAACGCCGTCTCCGTTCCGAGGCGGCCCATGCGCTTCGCGAGCTTCATTCCTTACTACCTCCTGTCGTCCCTCACAGTATAGCGCGGGCCGAATCCACGGCAAAAGTCCGCCGCCGCCTGAACATGAGCGCTCGCGCTGAGCATCGGTCATGCCCGCCAGCAAATGCGAGCAGCTACCTGGGGGTACGTTCGGCCTGAGCTAGGGCGAACGGGCTTGGGCTCGGCAGGATCTCCGGCTGGGCTCTGATGAGGGACTTGCGGACGCCGGCAGTTCCTCGGGCCCCAAGCCCGCCTTGTGCTATAGTCAGGGTCAGAGAATCTCGCACACGGAGGTAGCCGATCCCGCAATGAAGGTATACCTGGGTGCTCCGAGGGGTTACTGCGCCGGCGTGGTGAGGGCCATCGACGTGGTGGACGTGGCCCTGGAAAAGTACGGCCCTCCCATCTACGTCAAGCACGAGATAGTCCACAACTCCCACGTGGTCAATGCGCTCGCTTTGAAAGGCGCCATGACGGTGGACGACGTGGAAGAAGTCCCGGAGGGCTCGACAGTGGTCTTCTCGGCTCACGGATCGCCTCCGGACGACTTTCGACGGGCCGAAGAACGGGGCCTCAAGGTCATCGATGCCACGTGTCCTCTGGTGACAAAGGTCCACAACGAGGCCCACAAGTATGCGAGAGACGGCCGGAAGCTGATGCTGATAGGCCACAAGGGCCACCAGGAGGTCATCGGCTCGATGGGACAGGAGCCGATGCATCTCGTGGACGACAGGGGGAAGATAGACCTGCCCGACTGGGACGAGGACACCCCGTTGACCGTGCTCTCCCAGACCACCCTGTCGGTCGACGATACCCAGAAGGCCGTGGAGGGCATACAGGACCACTTCAACGACGTGGTTGTGCGCAACGACCTCTGCTACGCGACGACGAACCGTCAGGCTTCAGTGAAAGAGATGTGCCGGCACGTCGAACTCATCCTGGTGATCGGCTCTCGCAAGAGCTCGAACTGCAACAGGCTGCGAGAGGTCGCGGAAGCCAACGGTGTGGAGGCGCATCTCATCGACGGCCCGGACGAGATCGACACAGCCTGGCTCGACAGGACAGATAACATCGGAGTTACCTCGGGCGCTTCCACTCCCGAATGGCTTGTTGAGAGCGTGATCGAGGCGCTTTCCCCTGAGGAAGTCATCACCCTAACCAGCATCGAGGAGGACATAACCTTCTCCCTGCCCAAGGAGATCTGACGCGTCTCACTGGCACGCCTCAGCCTACAGGGAAGAGCCACCTCACCCGAATTTCGCATACACCCAGGGCCCCCCAGGACTGGTGTGATTCGTTGTAGGGCATATGGGGGTGTGCTATAATGCCGCCAACAAAAAAGAGAGAGAGAAACAAACAGGAAATTGGGCCTAAGCAAGACTGAAAAAGAACCGATAATGGCGGAATACCAGCGCGGCGCAGATGACACCGGCTCTACAGAAGTACAGGTTGCGCTGCTGACCACCCGCATCAACGGGCTGACTGACCACCTCAGAACACACAAGCACGATGAGTCAACCCGCCGAGGCCTACTGCGGCTTGTAGGGAGGCGAAGACGCCTTCTGCAATACCTCAACCGCGAAGATGTGGGTCGATATCGGACCCTAATCGGTAAGCTCGGACTTCGAAGATAGTCCCGCACAGTCGGGACTTTCTTCTTGTTGTTTGCTTCCCCTCCAGGAGACAGATTTCCCTATGACTTCTTCTTTTCAGCGACGCATTGGACACGCTGACATACTCATTGAGACCGGCAAGCTTGCCCTCCAGGCCAACGGATCAGTCGTGGTGCGCCGCGGCGACTCGATGGTCCTGGTTACGGCAACTATGGACAAGCCAAGGGAGGGCATCGACTTCTTCCCTCTCACCGTGGACTTCGAGGAGAGGCTCTACGCAAGGGGGCGGATTCCCGGCGGCTTCCCGAGGCGAGAGGGCCGGCCGAGCACCGAAGCGATACTCACGAACCGGCTGACCGACAGGCCGCTCCGCCCTCTCTTCCCGAAAGGGTTCCGCAATGACGTGCAGATAGTTGCGACGGCCCTTTCCGCGGACCAGGAGAACCCCCTCGACATCCTGGTCATCAACGGCGCATCGGCTGCCCTCACCATCTCCAACATCCCGTTTGGAGGGCCGATTGGTGCCAGCAGGGTGGGCTACGTCGACGGCGATTTCGTCATCAACCCCACCTACGAGGAGCTGGACCGCAGCTCGCTGGATCTCGTAGTCGCGGGCACCGGCGAGGGCGTGCTCATGATGGAGGCCGGTGCAGACGAACTCGAGGACGACCTCATGCTGGAGGCCATACAGCTGGGGCAATCGGCCAACCAGGAGATGATCGCCCTGCAGCTCGAAATGGCACAGGCCGTCGGGCGCACGAAGACGGGCTTCGAGGCCGCAAGCCTACCGGAAGGCCTTTCCGAGCAGGTGGCTGGAGCGGCGAGGGACGACCTGCGAAGGGCTTTCGAGGAGAGCGACGGCAAGGCGGACCAGGCGGCCCGCATCGGCGCCGTAAAGTCCAACGTGATGAGCAGCCTGACCGACTCGTGGGAATCTTCCGACGTAGCGGAGGCGTTCGAGACGCTTCTCGAGTCTGAGTTCAGGGCAAGGATCCTGAGCGCCGGCACCAGGCCGGACGGCCGCGGCACCGTGGAGCTCCGGGAGATCGAGTGCGAGACGAGTGTCCTGCCCAGGACCCACGGAAGCGGCCTGTTCAGGCGCGGCGAGACCCAGGTACTGGGCGTGACCACACTCGGGGCGCTCAGCGACTCACAGAAACTGGACACGCTGAGCCCGCAGGACAAGAAGCGGTTCATGCTCCACTACAACTTCCCTCCCTTCAGCACGGGCGAGACGGGCCGCATCGGCTTTACGGGTCGTCGCGAGATCGGCCACGGAGCCCTCGCAGAACGCGCCCTCATGCCCGTGCTGCCGGACGAGGAGGAGTTCCCCTACGCCATCAGGATCGTTGCCGAGGTCCTCGGCTCCAACGGCAGCACCTCCATGGGAAGCGCGTGTGCGGCGACCCTGGCCCTGATGGACGCGGGAGTGCCGATCAAGAGGCCGGTGGCCGGCATCTCGATTGGCCTGGTTACGGGCGGCGACGGCGAGTTCGCCACACTGACCGACATCCAGGGAATGGAAGACCACTTCGGCGACATGGACTTCAAGGTCGCGGGGACCACCGAGGGGATAACGGCCATCCAGCTCGACATCAAGGTCCAGAACATCAGCCCCGAGGTGATCGCGACCACACTGAAGCAGGCCCGCCAGGCGCGCATGGAGATACTCGACAACATCGGCGAGACGATAGCCAAGCCGCGGGAAGAGATGAGCCCGTACGCGCCGCGCATGATCAAGATTCAGATCCCCGTCGACAAGATCGGCGCGGTCATTGGGCCGGGCGGCAAGACAATCCGCGGCATCGTTGAAGAGACCAAGGCGACAGTCGACGTCCAGGACGACGGGACCGTAGTGATAGGCTCCCCCGACGAAGAGGCAACCAAGAAGGCGATCCAGATCATCGAGGGCCTGACCAAGGAGGCCAAGGTAGGCGACATCTACACAGGCAAGGTCGTCAGGGTCATGAACTTCGGCGCATTCGTGCAGATCCTGCCAGGCGTCGACGGCATGGTCCACATCAGCGAGCTGGCGAACGAGCACGTCCCCACCGTCGAAGACGTGGTCAGGGAGGGCGACGAGGTCACCGTGGAGGTAATCGGCGTCGACCCGTCCGGGCGCATATCGCTGTCACGCCGCTCGTTGCTCGACGGGGGCGAAGGACAGCCGCGCGAACGCGAACGCTCCGGCGACAGGCCGGGCGGCCGCGGATTCGGCGGAGACGGCAGGCCCAGGCGTGACGGCCGCGACGGGGGCCGTCCGGGCCAGAGGCCGCGCGGCGGCCGCAGGCCCGGAGGACAGGGAGGCCCCAGGTTCTCCGACCGGAGGTCCGGAGGCGGAGGGAGGTAGGCTATGGCTCCCATCAATGTTGTAGTCAACGGCGTCCTCGGCAGGATGGGCCAGCAGGTGCTATCCGCCGTTACCGGCGAGGGCGACATGCGCGCTGTCGCCGGCGTGGACTATACCGCCAGAGACGCCACCGTCTCGACGCCCGACGGAGCCGTGTCGGTCCCTCTATCGTCCTCCCTGCCGGATGTACTGGACGGCGTCGACGTGGTAGTAGACTTCACCAATGCAGAGGGAGCTTCTGGCGTCATCAGAGACGCCGCCCCGCGCGACGTCAACGTCGTAGTCGGCTCCACCGGCATCGAGGATGACGCACTCCGCGAGGCCAAAGCCCTTGCTGAAGAGCACGGCACCGGCATCATAATCGCTCCCAATTTCGCGATGGGCGCGGTCGTGATGACCCACCTCGCCAGGATCGCCGCTCCCTACTTCGACTACGCGGACCTCACCGAGATGCACCACGAGAACAAGATCGATGCCCCCTCCGGCACTGCCATCGCAATCGCCCAGGCGACCGTGGAAGGCAAGGGCGGCTCATTCGAGGCGCCCCAGGCCGAGAAAGAGATCGTCGAAGGGACCCGCGGGGGCACGCTGGACGGCGTCACCATCCATTCAGCCAGGATGCCCGGCCGCGTGGCCCATCACGAGCTCGTGCTCGGCGCCCTGGGCCAGACCCTGACCCTGCGCCACGACTCGGTCAGCAGGGAGAGCTTCATGCCGGGCGTCCTCCTGGCAATCCGGGAGATCGGCAACCGGCCGGGCCTCACCGTCGGCCTGGACAAGCTCCTAGGCCTCTAGTCCGGGTCCCAGCACACCAGGAGCCAGGGCCTGGACACTGTCGACAATGTCGCTGCCATCATCACATCCTCATCCCTAGGAGTGGCGCATTGAACGGATTGCGTATTGCGGTGGTCGGCGCAACGGGCGCGGTCGGAGGCGTTCTCCTGCGCGTGATCGAGGAGCGCGGCCTCCCGGTCGCGGAGATACGCCTGTGCGCCTCGGAGCGCTCATGGGGCAGGCGCCTGGTATTCCAGGGCCGCAGAGTCGCCGTGGAGCCGGTCACGCCTGAGCTGCTGGCCCAGGTCGACCTCGTATTCGTAGCGGCCGGAAGCGGGATCAGCCGCGAGGTCGCGCCCATGGCCGTCGAACAGGGCGCATTCATGATAGACAAGAGCTCCGCATTCAGGATGGACCCGGAGGTCCCCCTCGTGGTACCGGAGCTCAACGCCGCTGACCTCGAGGACCACAAGGGCATCGTGGCCACGCCAAACTGCTCGACCACCCAGCTCGTGATGGCGCTCAAGCCGCTCGACGACGCCAACAGGGTCACGAGGGCCATCGTCGACACCTACCAGTCCGTCTCCGGCACGGGCGCAGCCGCCATGGAGGAGCTCCGGATGCAGTCGGGGGCCATACTGGACGGCGGCTCCGCGCAGCCGTCCGAATACCCGCACCAGATAGCGTTCAACGTGCTCCCCCAGGTCGAGACATTCCTCGACAACGGGTACACTACGGAAGAGATGAAGATGGTGGAGGAGACGAGGAAGATCATGCACCGGCCCGATCTTCCCGTGTCCGCGACCTGTGCCAGGGTGCCCGTCATGGTGTCCCACAGCGAGGCCGTTCACATCGAGTTCAAGCGGCCCATGACCCCCAACGGTGTCCGGGAGGTACTCGCGGAGGCCCCGGGCGTCGAGGTGGTCGACGATCCGGAAGCCGCCGTGTACCCTATGCCCATCCACGGTGAGGGGCACGATCCGGTCTACGTCGGGCGAATCCGCCAGGACGTGTCCCACCCCAACGGGATTGCCATGTGGCTCGTCTCGGACAACCTGCGAAAGGGCGCGGCCCTCAACGCCGTGCAGATAGCCGAGGAGGTCATCGAGAGAGGCCTCCTCGCACCCAGACATCGACCGGACGACGATCCCCCTGTATCCAAACGCGCTATGCGCAGCCTCGCATAGCAGGACACTCACCAACGAGAGGAGCCAGCCATGGTAGAGATCGGAAGAGTCCTGACAGCTATGGTCACGCCGTTCGATGAGGACGGCGAGCTCGACTACTCCCAGGCCCGCAAGCTGGCCCGCGCGCTGGTGAATTCAGGCTCTGACGGCCTGGTGATCGGCGGCACCACGGGCGAGTCGCCGTCGATGTCCGACGACGAGAAGGTCCGGCTCTTCGCCGAGGTGAAGGAGGAGGTCGGCAGCAGCGCTTCGGTCGTGGCCGGCACCACCGACAACAACCACCGCAACTCCATCGAGCTGTCCAGGGAAGCTGAGAAGGTGGGAGTGGACGCCCTGCTGCTAACGGTGCCCGCCTACAACAAGCCCACGCAGGAGGGCCTGTACCAGCACTTCAAGGCCATCGCCGAGGCTGTGCCCCTGCCCGGCCTGCTCTACAACGTCCCAGGGCGCACCGCCCTCAACATGACGGAGGACACGACGTTGAGGCTGGCTGAGATCGACAACATCGTCGGCGTCAAGGAAGCGTCCAGCGATCCCGTCCAGATCACCAGGATAGTGGATGGCGCTCCCCCTGGGTTCAGGGTCTGGTCGGGCAACGACGACGAGACCTTCTCCATCGTCTGCGTCGGCGGGTTCGGTGTCGTAAGCGTCGCCTCCAACATCATTGGGAACCAGGTGAAGGCCCTAATAGGCATGGTCCTTGAGGGCGACCTCGAGAGCGCCGCGGCCGAGCACCGCAGGCTGTTGCCCATCTTCAAGGCGTTGTTCTGGGTCACGAATCCGATCCCCATCAAGTACGCGGTCAACCGGGCGGGGTTCGACGCAGGCAAGCCGCGTCTGCCCATGGTCGAAGCCGACGACGAATTCAGGGCCAAGTTCGACCCGGTCATGGACCAGTACGACATCGACCTGCCCGTCGAGGCCTAGCGACTGGACATCCCGTTTGTGCTGAGCCTGTCGAAAGCACTTCTGCGTGGGGCGGGAAGTGCCTCTATCTCTTGCGCCGTGTGAATAGCAGGCCCGACCACGTCCTGTCGATAGAGCAGATCTTGTAGTCGACAAGACCGGCTGCGAGGCCCAGCGCCCTCACGTCGTTCTGCGTCACGTCCGTCGCGACGCCCGACGCCTTCTTGGGCCACGCCATCCACACCGAAGCGCCCGGCCGCAGGACACTCGCCACGAAGCCGACCCCATCTTCCAGGTCTCTGAGCGACCGGGCAAAGCAGATGATCAGGTCGCTATCCTCAGGGCCGACCAAGTCCAGCGACGCGCCCTCAGGCAGCCCGCCCAGTGTCCCGGCGAAGTCGTCCGGGGCGTGGACCAGCGCAACCGACGTGCCCAGCCCGATCCTCAGCTTCTTGACAAGCGGCGTGC
The DNA here is from genome assembly GCA_965204975.1 of Dehalococcoidia bacterium. Lineage (GTDB taxonomy): Bacteria > Chloroflexota > Dehalococcoidia > Lucifugimonadales > CAJWER01. The sequence continues at coordinate 346,474 of OZ242024.1, read as the reverse complement.
CCGAATACCCCGCGAAGGCCGAGTCAGGCACGACTGGCCTGGCAGGGGGCGACGTGATGGCCGACGCCAAGTCTCCCTCGATCTCGTCCCACGAGGTGTAGACCGCATCTGGGATGACTTGTCGCGTTCGCTCGACCTTCTCGGACTCGCCGCCCACGAATACGATGGGCACCGGGCGGGTCGCCTCCCGCTTGCGCAGTAGCACGGCGATGTCCCGGCCCTGGGCTGGCATCCGGGCCAGGTCGATCAGGAAGGCGTCGGGGAGGTCGCTGAACAGGTCCCTGAGGCTCGACGGCGACGGCACCTCGTGCTCCACCTCGTATCCCGCCGTCCGCAGGCGCTCGCCGCGCTCGGCCGCCTCCGCCTCGTTCCAATGTATCAGGCGCACCCGCGCCATTGCGCTCCTCCATCAGCCCAGCCGACTGCCCGATGCTGCACCGCCAAGCAAGCAACCGGATGCGGCAGCTCAAGAAGGAGCAAGGGACATCGCGACCGCCAGCACCGACTGCGGGTCGAGTGATCTAGATGACCGGGCGCACCGGGATGGTCTCGTGGCGGTAGGGGCCGGTCGAGATGATATCGAAGGGAAGGCCGGTCAGCTCTTCGAGCCTCCGTACGTACCTGAGCGCGCCGTCCGGCAGTTCGTCGATGTTCGTCGCGCCAGAGGTGACGCCGTCCCAGCCCGGGAAGTCCTCATAGATGGGCGTGCAGCGCTCTAGTATCGCCGCACTGCCCGGGAAGTCCTCGACGCGCTTGCCGTCCAGCTCGTAGGCCACGCATATCCCGATGTTGTCGAGGTTGTCCAGGACGTCCAGCCTGGTGAGTACGAGCGACGTGTAACCGTTGACGCGTGCGCTGTACCTGGCGACGACCGAGTCGAACCACCCCACGCGGCGGGGTCGGCCCGTCGTGGTACCGAATTCCCCTGCGAGGTTCCTGATAAAGTCGCCCGTCTCGTCCAGCAGCTCCGTCAGGAACGGCCCGCTGCCGACGCGCGTGCTGTAGGCCTTGAAGACGCCCAGGATCGAGTTGAAGTCCCTGGGCAGGAGGCCCAGACCGGTCGATGCTCCCCCTATCGTCGGGTGGGAAGACGTGACATACGGGTATGTCCCGTGATCCAGGTCGAGCATAGCCCCCTGTGCGCCTTCGAGGAGCACCGTCTGGCCGGCGTTGACCGCGTCGTACACCACGTGCTCGACCGCGCCGACGAAGGGCCGCATCTCGCGAGCCCAGTGCTTGCACCCCTCGAAGACCTCCGCGAGAGACAGGGGCTCAGCCTCGTAGACCTTCTCGATGATGGCGTTGTGGTGGCCCATCACCCGCTCCAGCCTGGGGTACAGCGCCTCCAGGTCGAACAGGTCGGCCGCCCTGATCCCGATGCGGGCTGCTTTGTCGGTGTAAGCCGGACCGATGCCCTTGCCTGTCGTGCCTATCGCCTGGTCGCCCCGTGCGGCCTCGGCCAGCTCGTCGAGCTTGATGTGGTAGGGCATGACCAGATGGCACCGGTCGCTGACCAGGAGACGCCCTTCGAGCTCGATGCCTCTCTGCCGCAGCCCATCGATCTCCTCGAGCAGTGCGTCGGGGTCGACAACGACTCCGTTGCCGACGACCGCCATTCCGTCGGGCCAGAAGATCCCTGAGGGCACTAGGTGTAGCTTGAAGGTCCCCCCGGGGTTCATGACGGTGTGCCCGGCATTGTTTCCGCCCGAGAATCGTGCGGTTACGTGGGCCTTCTCGGCAAGGACGTCTACGATCTTGCCCTTACCCTCGTCACCCCACTGGCCGCCCAGCACCGCGCACACAGGCATCCCAAGTCGCTCCTATCGGGAAAATCGGCCCGCGAAAGGCCGTCAGCGAGTATAGCACAGGACGGGTCGTCCATAGGTCTGCGAATGGCAGTGCTCGAACCCCTGGCGTGGTAGTATGGGTGCCTACTATCGACACTAGGGAGGTTGGGTAATGGTCGTCACGGAGCGGTTGAGCGTCGCAGAAGTCGAGGGCGTGGACGAGCTGTTCACGCCGGGGTTCCAGGAGTACCTCCTGGCCCTGCACGACAGGTTCACCGCGCGTGTGCACGAGCTGCGGGCAAAGCGGGCCTTGGTGCTGACCCGGGCGCTGAAAGAGGGCGTGCTCCCGGGGCATCTGCCGCCCTCCGACGCGACGACCCTCGACTGGCAGACGCCACCGCTTCCCGAAGACCTGAAGCGGCGCGGCATCGAGATAACCGGCCCGGCTCACGTGACCAGCATGTTCATCAATGCCCTCAATCCCGGGCCGGACGGCACGCGGGCGGAGGGCGACCTGGACGACGACGAAGACGCGGCAGGGCACCGCTTCGTGGACACCGTGACGGCGGCGAGGAACCGTCTTGCGGCAGTCGAGCGCACCCTTGAATTCAACAACAGGGCGACCGGGCGCCACTATTCGATCAAGGACGGCGAGATCCCCTTCTTCATGCACAGGGAGCGGGGGCTCCATCTCGACGAGCAGTCGGTCACAATTGACGGCGCCCCTGTGCCCGCGGCAATCCTGGGCATGGGCCTGACCATGTACCACGCCGGCAGGGCCCAGATCGAGCGCGGCCAGGGCCTGTACTTCTATCTCCCGAAGATGGAGTCTGCCGAGGAAGCCGCCCTGTGGCGCGACTTCTTCGACTTCTCGGTCGAGCACCTCGACCTGCCTGACGACGCCGTGATCAGGGCGATTCCCCTCGTGGAGTCGCTGCCCATCGCCTACCAGATGGAGGAGACCCTGTACGCTCTTGGGCCCTACGCCGGCGGGCTGAACGCAGCCCGGTGGGACTTCAAGGCCAGCATCTTCGAGTACGTCATGGCCGACCCCGACTCGGTGTGGCCCGACCGGTTCGGCGTGGACATCAAGACGACCGACTTCATCGCCAACATATTCAGGCGGCTCGTCGCAACATGCCTCAAGCACGGCGCGGCCCCAATAGGCGGCATGGCTACAGCGCTTCCAAGCGGGGACCCAGCGGTGAACGAGGCGGCCGCGGCCTCCATCACCGCGGACAAGGAGTGGGAGGCGCAGCAGGGCTTCTTCAGGGGATGGGTCGCCCACATCTTCCACATGAAGACGGCCGCGGACCCCTTCAAGGAGCTCCAGGCGACGGGCTGGGAGCCGACCGCGGAGATGGCCGACCCCGACAACTACCCCATCCGGATCGAGGTCCCCGAAGGCCCCATCACGGTGGGTGGGACCCGCCGCAACGCTCGGATGGTCATCGAGTACCTGGAAGGTTGGCTCAATGGGCGGGGCGCAAAGGGCATTGACAGCCTGGCAGGCCAGCCGGGAACGCACGGCCCCCTGATGGAAGACCTGGCCACCGGCAGGATGTCCGTCGCGCAGATCGCCCAGCGGCTCATACACAGCGCCAGGGACTCGGAGACCGGCGAGATGCACGACTACCCGCTGGTCAAGCGGATCCTCCAGGAGGAGCGCGACGACATCGTCCGGCTCATGACCGAGGAGGCGGGCGACCTCGACGAGTCCGGGCAGAAGGCCCTGGCCGCTGCAACGGAGCGCTACCACAAGGCCTACAAGATCGCCCTGCGGTGGGTGAAGAACTACACCGAGCTGGACTTCAGGAGCCTGGGCTCATACACCCACGAGCAGCTTCACGAGATCGCCGCAGCCCCCGACGCCTTCTAGGACGGCTTGTTTCTCGGCTCCGACGGATCGAATGCTAGAGCCCGGGCCGCAGGGTGTGCCAGTCCGTGGCCTGTTCGTAGGCGTGGGCCGCGCGCAGCAGGGTGGGCTCCCCCAGGTAGGGGGCCATGAGCTGCAGACCCACCGGCAGGCCCTCCAACATGCCGCCCGGCACCGAAATGGCCGGGATCCCGGCGATATTGGCGGGCTGGGTGAACACGTCGTTGAGGTACATCTGGACAGGGTCGTCCATCTTTTCGCCATGCCGGAAGGCCACCGACGGCGACGTGGGCGCGACGATCACATCGAGGTCCCTGAAGGCCTCGTCCAGCTCCTGCCGGATCAGTGTACGCACCTGCTGGGCCTTCAGGTAGTACGCGTCGTAGTAGCCCGCGGACAGCGCGTAGGTCCCCAGCATGATCCGGCGCTTCACTTCCGGCCCGAAGCCGTGCTGACGCGTCTCTTCCAGTGCGTCCCACATGCTCTCGGCGTCCTGGGACGAGAAGCCGTACTTGACGCCGTCGTAGCGCGCAAGATTGGCTGATGCCTCGGACGGGGCAATGATGTAGTAGACGGCCAGGGCGTACGGCGTGTGGGGGAGCGTTACTTCCTTCACCACGGCGCCCAGGTCCTCGAAGACCCTGATGGCGTCACGCACCGCCTCCTCGACGCCCGGCTCCATCCCCTCCACGAAGTACTCGCTGGGTACTCCCACCCGCAGTCCCTTCACGTCGCCGGTCAGGGCTTTCGTATAGTCGGGCGCCTTCATGTCGATGGAGGTGGAGTCGCGGGGATCGTGTCCCGCTATGGCGTTGAGCACGATGGCCGCATCGCGGACGTCCTTGGTGATGGGGCCTATCTGGTCCAGCGAGCTGGCGAAGGCAATGAGGCCGTACCGGCTCACGAGACCATACGTCGGCTTGAGCCCGACGACACCGCACAGCGCGGCGGGCTGCCGGATGCTGCCGCCCGTGTCCGAGCCGAGGGAGTAGAGGCACTCGTCAGCGGCCACGGCAGCGGCAGGGCCACCGCTGCTGCCTCCAGGCACCCTGTCGATGTCCCAGGGGTTGCGTGTCGGAAAGAAAGCCGAATTCTCGGTCGAAGAACCCATCGCGAACTCGTCGAGGTTCCCCTTCCCTACGAGCACCGCACCCTCGTCGTAAAGGCGGCCGGCGACCGTTGCATCGTACGTGGGCACGAAGTCCTCAAGCATCCGCGACGAGCAGGTGGTACGCACTCCCCTCGTGCACATGTTGTCCTTCAACTGCATGGGCACGCCCGTCAGGAGCGTCGCGTTGCCTGCGGCTATGCTCTCGTCGGCTGCCCTGGCTTGCTCCAGCGCCCTCTCGTTCGTCACGGTCACGAATGCCGCGGTCCGGTCGTCCACCGCCTCGATGCGGTCGAGCACAGCCTGGGTGAGCTCTACGGACGAGGCGCGGCCGCTCGCGAGCAGATCAGCCGCTTCATGTATGGTCAGGCGAGCCAGCTCGGCGGAGGAAGTCGGACTACTCAAGGACCGCCCTTACGCGAATGAGGTCTTCCTGGCGGCGAGGCGCGTTGGACAGTATGTCGTCCCTGTCAGCCGAAGGCTCAACGCTGTCGCCGCGCATGACCGTTCGGAGACCGGCTGAGTGGCCCGTGGGCTCGACGTCCTTAGTGTCGACTTGCTCCAGGACATCGAACTGCTCGAGGATATTCGACATCTGGTCGCGCATCCGCTCGACCTCCTCATCGGTCATCCCAACCCGCGCCAGGGTCGACATATGCCGGACTTCTTCCGTCGTGATCCTCAAGAGTAGCCTCCGCTGCGAGCCGCGGGGTTAATTCTAGCAGAGGCGATTGCTCGCTCCCAACCTGAGCGCCGTCGTCCTTGTAGAGCGTCTGGGAATCCGTTAGGCTGGACAGGATGAAACGAGAAAACGCATTGCGGGTGGTCGTGGCAGGGCATCAGGGCACGAAGGCCGGCTCATGGGTACGGATAGCGGCGTTGCTGTCCGTGCTTGCGGCTATTGCGCTGGCTGTCACCGGATGCGGGCTTCTCGAGTCCTCCGAGGAAACCTCCGACGTGCAGGAGCCCCCGGCCCAGGTCGACATCAGGCCGTCGTTGCAGGCTCGCGACGCCCACACTGCAACCCTGCTGCAGGACGGCAGGGTCCTAGTTACGGGCGGCTTCGACGACGACGTTTGGCCGCGTGGCACCGTCGAAGTATTCGACCCCAAGACCGGAGTGTGGAGTGCGGGCGCCAGCATGTCTACGCCGCGGGCATTCCACGCCGCAACCCTGCTGGGAGACGGCAGAGTCCTTGTCACGGGCGGCCTCGGGGCGGAGCTCAAGCCCCTTGCGTCAGCGGAAGTGTGGGACCCGGAGACTGAGCTCTGGTCTCCTTACCTGAGCATGGCCGCCCGGCGGCGGGGACACACTTCCACCGAGTTGAACGACGGCCGTGTCCTGATCCTGGGGGGAGTAGGGCAGTCGGGGCCGCTGGCCCTTGCCGAGATATACGACCCAAGCGACGACAGCGGGTGGCTGACCAACAACATGCTGGAGCCTCATAGCGACCATACGGCACTCGTGCTGCCCGACGGCCGAGTGATCGTGGTCGGAGGCCTGAAACAGGGCTCGGCACTGGCCCGAGCGGAGGTGTACCACCCCGACACAGAAGAGTGGACCTATACGGGCAGGCTCAGGCGGCGCACTTTTTCCCACTCATCCACCCTGATGAACGACGGCACGGTCCTTCTCATAGGGGGATTCGGCGCCGGCCAGGGACCCTACTCCGTCGAGATGTACGATCCCACCGAGGACACCTGGTCGAAGATGGAGAGCGGCATGAACGACGGGCGCTCCCTCCACACGTCCACCGTGCTGCCTGACGGCCGGGTCCTGGTGGTGGGTGGCTCCAACGAGGCAGGCAACATGGCCACTACCGAGGTGTACGATCCCTCGACCGGCCTGTGGACCCTCGCCGGCACGATGGTTGCCAGGAGGGCCGTCCACACTGCAACCCTCCTGCAGGACGGCCGGGTGCTCATAGTCGGCGGCGGAGTTGACGCTGTGGAAGTCTTCAATCCCATCTCTGGGACATGGGCGTCCAGCGCCCAATAGCAGTCGGCGGTGCCGTGTAGAGTGCATTTGAATACAAGAGTCTTCGCCGCGACGGGCCCGCAATTCAACGGAAAGCCCTCCTCACCCACGGTCGACATGCGAAGGCTGGTGTGCGCCCTTGCCGCACTCTGCCTCGCGGCTGCCACCCTCGCCGCGTGCACGCCTGAAGAAGCTACGCCAGACGAGACTCCTACTGCCGCCAGACCTGCACCCCCAACTCCCGCACCGACGGCCGAGGTCGAGACGTCGGCAAGGCACATGAACTCGAGCCGCCAGGGGCACACGGCGACGACGCTCTCCGACGGTCGACTGCTAGTGCTGGGCGGCTCGGACGAGTTCGGCGCATCGCCTCACGGGGAGATATACGATCCAGCGTCGGACTCGTGGTCGCCCTTGAGGGCCATGCGCCACGCGAGGACGCTGCACACCGCTACCCTGCTCGACGACGGGCGGGTGCTCGTTGCGGGAGGTGAGGACAGCTCGGGCCGGATGAAGAGGGTTGAGATACTCGAGCCCGCATCCGGCTCCTGGACGGACGGACCGGACCTCCAGTCGCTGAGGGGCGGTCACACCGCTACCCCATTGGGCGATGGACGAATACTGCTGGTGGGGGGCATTGCCGCATCGGCGGTCAAGACGGCCGAGATATACGACCCTGCCGACGAAACATGGACCGCCACGGGCTCGACCTCCAAGGCCCACGCGTTCCACACGGCGACCGTGCTGAACGACGGCAGGATACTGATCGCCGGCGGCGACATGCTATCCGGCGACCCGGAGATGACGGCCGCCGAGATATACGATCCAACTACGGGAGAGTGGTCGAGCGCCGGGGACATGGAGACGGGGCGGGCATTCCACGAGGCCACACTGCTGACAGACGGCAGGGTCCTCGTCACAGGCGGCCACCAGCTCGTTCCGACTGCCGAGATATACGACCCCGCCTCAAACTCGTGGACCACCGTCGGAGAGATGGAGACGGCCCGCAGGCAACACTCCGCGTCCCTGCTGCCGGACGGCAGGGTGGTTGTCGTAGGCGGGGGAGATTCCGACGACTTCCCGACCGAGACGGCGGAGGTATTCGATCCCCGGACGGGAGAATTCTCACCCGCCGGAGACCTGAACCTGGCACGCAGGCTTCACTCCGCCACACGGCTCGCCGACGGCCGCATCATGATAGCCGGCGGCGGCGGACACGATGGGGTCCTGAGATGGGTCGAGATGTACGACTCCGCCGGTGGCAGATGGCTGGTCCAGGGCTCGTCCGGTTCGTGGGCAAAGGCAGCCGACCTGAACCAGAGCCGGACGACGCATTCGGCGACCCTCCTCGAAGACGGCCGTGTGCTCGTCGCCGGAGGCCGCACTAAGGTCGCGGGAGACGAAGAGTCCGGCGCCGGCGAGACGGTGTTCCTGGACTCCGCAGAGATATTCGATCCCGCGGGCGGACGTTGGGGCCAAACGGGAGCAATGTCCCATCCCAGGGGAGACCACTTTGCCGTCCGGCTCTCCGACGGTCGAGTGCTCGCGTCAGGCGGGCAGCTCCTGGGTAGCCCCGGCGACGACGGGAAGAGGAGCATCGAAGTACTCTCCTCGACCGAGATATTCGACCCCGGCACGGGAAGCTGGAGCCCGGCAGCCGACATGACATCTCCGAGACAGCGGCACGCCGGAGTGCTTCTGCCCGACGGGCGGGTCATCGTGGCAGGTGGCGACAGCGGCGGCGCACTCGCATCGACGGAGATATACGACCCTGCTACCGACACGTGGGAAGCTGGGCAGCCCATGGCCAACGAGCGGTCCTTCCCGGTGGCCTTCTCGATGCAGGGCGGCGGCGTGCTCGTAATGGGAGGGGCCGGAGGCACGGTCGAGATCTACGACCCTGCCTCGGGAGCGTGGGCGGCCACAGGAAGCCTTTCTACGCGAGTAACCCAGGCCGCGACCACGGTCCTGGCAGACGGGCGGGTGCTGGTCGCCGGAGGCTTCGGACCCCAGGGCGGGTTGAACTCTGTCGAGGTCTACGACCCGGCGTCAGGCGCGTGGACCATGGCACAGCAGCTGCGGCGCAAGAGGATCGGGCCCACCGCTACCCTCCTGCCCACCGGCAGTGCGCTCCTTGTGGGCGGCCGCACCTCCAGCACGCTGCTGTTCGACCCGGCTGCCCTCAGCTGGTCCCCGGCGGGCAAGCTCGCTGCGGGACGAAGAGGCCACACTGCGACACTCCTGGCCGATGGCACGGTCCTGATAAACGGCGGCGAGGGGCGCAACACCGCCATCCTGGCAACCTCGGAGATCTACACACCGTAAGGGGCGCTGTCGGATGAGTCGAGGGGGTGCGTGATCTGCCCCTGGGAGAGGTTTTCGCCGAATTCTGTTCCAAATTGTTTCATGTCGTTCCACTTCCACCTTGTTGTTCCTGGGGCTGTTGGTCTAGGAGCCTTCCATGCAGGTATAATAGCACTAGTGTTCTGTGGGGTCAAGCGATCGCATGACCTCATTATTTTGGTTACCGAGCCGGGGAATGCACCTCAAAATTGCGGTTACCCAACACGGGGAGGTAACCGTGAACCGAGTGAGCATTCGAGAGTACTGCGAACGACAACAGGATAGATACCACGAGGCCGACAGGGCCGAGAAGGGAAGGATCCTGGACGAGGTGGTAGCAGTCACCGGCTACCATCGGAAGTCGGCCGTCCGACTTCTATCCGGTCGAACTCGAAAGGGAAGAGGCGGTCGAGTGGGTAGGCCGATCGAGTACGGTCCAGAGGTGGCTGCCGCCGTCAGGGTGGTACACGAGGCTGCCGGCGGCATCGGAGCCAGGAGGCTTCACCCGTTCGTGGGAGAGATGGCATCACGGCTGGCCGCTTTCGGAGAGCTGGAGATCGAACCCGCCACGGAGGAACTGCTCACGCGCGCCAGTGCGGCGACGCTGGAGCGGCTTCTGGTCGCGACCCAAGTCCCCGTTAGAAGGCCGCAAAGCCTGACCAAGCCCGGTACCCTGCTCCGGAGCCGCATCGCCGTGCGTACCTTCAGGGACTGGGACGATGCGAGTCCGGGCTTCGTCGAGGTGGACACGGTGGCACACTGCGGGCCGACGGTCGAGGGGTTCCACCTGTGGACGGTCACGGCGGTCGATGTGGCCACTGGGTGGGTGGAGATGGATGTGGTCTGGGGCAAGACCCAGGAGCGTGTGGGAGCTGCGATACGCAGGATACATCGCAGGCTGCCCGTCCCTCTGCTGGGGTTGGACAGCGACAATGGGTCTGAGTTCATAAACAAAGGGCTCTACTCCTACTGCGAGGACAACGGGATCACCTTCACCAGGAGCAGGCCCTACCGCAAGAACGACAGCGCCCACGTCGAGCAGAAGAACGGCGCGGTGGTGAGACGGCTGACCGGACACGCACGATACTCCTCGTCCGCGGCCTTCAAACAGCTCACCTCGATCTACTCACTGGCCAGGCTTCACGTGAACTTCTTCCAGCCGGTCCGAAGGCTCACTGCGAAGAGTCGAGACGGGTCCAGGGTCGTGCGACACCACGACCAGGGCGCGACCCCGTACGAGAGGATGCTCAACAGCGGAGCGGTCTCACGGACTCGGCAGATGTTGCTGCAGAAGTTGTACCTGTCACTGAACCCACTCTGGCTGAGCCGACAGATCGATGCCGAGACCGACAAGCTGCTAGGCCTGGCGTGGAGGCAGGGCGAGCCGCTATCCTGGAACACCGCTGGTAACCGCAATTATGAGGTCAATTCCCTCGCCCGGTAACCACTAATTTTGAGGTCGCACGGCGGACGCATGACCTCATTGTCTTGGCTACCGAGCCGGGGGGATTTAACCGCAGAGGGCGCGGAGGGAAGAGGGGGATTTAACCACAGAGGGCACAGAGGGCACAGAGGGGAGAGGGGGATGATGGGGGATGGGGAATGGGGATGTGGAACGGGATGGACGGATGTGGGGCGGCTATGGACGAATGTGGTGCGGCTATGGACGGATGTGGTGCGGCTATGGACGGATGTGGTGCGGCTATGGACGGATGTGGTGCGGCTATGGACGGATGTGGTGCGGCGATGGACGGATGTGGTGCGGCGATGGACGGATGTGGTGCGGCGATGGACGGATGTGGTGCGGCTATGGACGGATGTGGAGCGGGGGTGGCCTGGGCGCTATTTTCAGAGGAATGACGGATAGAGGCCTCTTAAAGGCGAATGGTATCAGGACTGGGACGGGTTGACGTTGAAGCGGTTCATGGCTTCCACCACACCGTCTCGCAATACTGTTTCTATGGCCTCGGCTGCCCTCGAAACAGCATCGTCGACGCTGGCCTTCTCCGCGCTCGGCATGGAGCCCAGAACGTGCTCCACCTCGCCGCCACTTCGGGCAGGACGCCCCACGCCTATCCGGAGACGGGGGAACTCCTGCGTCCCAGTGGCGTCGATGATCGACTTCATCCCGTTGTGGCCGCCGGAGCCTCCCCGGGCACGAAGCCTGATGCTCCCCGCCGGGAGGTCCATCTCGTCGTAGACGATCAGCAGGTCGCCGGGCGCCGCCCTGTACTTCGTCATCAGCGACGTGACGGCCCGGCCGCTCTCGTTGACATAAGTCCTGGGCTTCGCCAGCACGACACGCCGGCCCCCGACGGTCGCCTCGGCGACTTCCACCAGGCGTGAGCGCCTGAAGCGGCCAGCGGAGTGAAGCTCCGCCAGCCGGTCAATGCACCAGTGGCCCACGTTGTGACGGGTCGCGGCGTACTCCTTGCCGGGATTGCCCAGGCCGATCACGACCCTGCGGCCAGTCGCTCCTTCGTCACGCCCTGACAACAGACCGCCGACTATCGGCCAGCTATGCAGCCTCAACGGGCTCGCTCCTCCAAGGCCTCTTCCAGGGCCGTCCAGGACAAGAGCGCGCACTTGATGCGCACGGGGAATGCCCTGACCGCATCGAGTGCTGCGAGGTCCACCAGAGATTCACACTCGTCGGCGGAAAGCGCGGCGCCGTCCATGAGACGGCGGAAGCGCCTGTCCACCTCAGCTGTTTCTTCGCGGGACCTCCCCAGTATCGCCTCCGACAGCATCGAGGCCGATGCCCGGTTGATGGAGCAGCCCACCGACTGGACTCCTATGCCCGCTACCACGCCCTCGTCTAGCGAGAGCTGGATGTGGGCCTCGTCGCCGCAGAATGGATTGACGGCGCTTGCCTCGGCGTCGGGCGCTTCGATCCTGTCTGCGTGACGCGGGGTCCGCGCGTGATCGAGGATTCGTGCGTCGTACAGTTCGTCGAGGTCGCTAGGGCCCATGACCGAAGTAGCGCAGCGCCTCCTTGAGTGAGTCGACCAGGTGGTCGACCTCGTCTTCGGTGTTGTAGATGTAGAAGCTGGCGCGCGCTGTCGCGGGCACACCCAGCCGGCTCATCACCGGCATGGTGCAGTGATGGCCGGTCCGAACGGCGATGCCCTGCCGGTCCAGGAACGTGCCCAGGTCGTGCGGATGCAGGTCCGAGCAGTGGAACGAGACTACGCCACCCCGCTCATTCAGGTCTTTGGGGCCGAATATGTCGATCTCCTCAAGCTCCCTGAAGCGGTCGAGGGCGTAGCTGGTCAACTGCACCTCATGCTCCCGGACCCTGTCCATGCCTATGGACTCCAGGTAGTCGATGGCCGCTCCCAGCCCGATCGCATCGGCAATGTTCGGCGTGCCCGCTTCGAACTTCATGGGCAGCTCGTTCCAGGTCGCGTCCTCCATGGTCACCGCGAGGACCATCTCGCCGCCCCGCAGGAACGGCTCCATGCCCTCCAGCACTTCCCTCCTGGCATACAGGGCGCCGATCCCTGTCGGGCCGAGCATCTTGTGCCCCGACAGGGCGAGGAAGTCGCAGTCGATGTCGCGGACATCCACAGGCATGTGGGGCACGCTCTGCGCCCCATCGACCATCACGGTCGCCCCGACGGCTCTCGCCCTTGCCGCCAGGTCCTTCACGGGGTTGATTGCGCCAAGGGAGTTGGAGCTGTGCACGACCGAGAGCAGCTTCGTCCGCTCGTTGATGATCGAGTCCACGTCGCTGAGGTCAAGAGCGCCGTCGTCTCCGATCGGCAGGTATCGCAGCTTTGCGCCGCTGCCGGCAGCGACCTTCTGCCAGGGCACCAGGTTGCTGTGGTGCTCCATCTCGGTGACGACGATCTCGTCTCCCGGTCCCAGGTTGCCAGGGGGCCACGAGTGGGCCACAAGGTTGATGGCCTCGGTCGCGTTGCGGGTCCAGATGATCTCGTCCGGCGACTCGGCGTTGATGAAGCGGGCGACCTTGGCCCTGGCCTCCTCGAATCGGTCCGTCGCCTCCATGCTCAAGGCGTGCACGCCCCTGTGGACGTTCGAGTTGTACCCCTCGTAGTAGTCGACGAGAGCCTGTATGACGCTGGTCGGCTTGTGGGAAGTGGCGGCGTTGTCGAGGTAGACGAGGGGCTTCCCGTATACAGTGCGGTGCAGGACAGGGAAGTCCTGCCTGATCTTTTCGGTGTCGATGGTATTCATTGTTGTGGCGCTCACAGGTCAACTTCTATGTCGCTGCCGTTCTGCCTGACGGGGAATGTCTCCACCGGCAGGAATGCAGGACCCCTCCTCACTTCGCCAGTGCGGACGTCGAAGCGGGCCAGGTGCCGCGGGCATACGATTTCGAAGCCGTCGAGCTCTCCCTGGTCCAGGGGGCCGTCGTCGTGGGTGCACAGGTTTTCGAATGCGTACAGCTCTCCGTTTGCCCTGCAGAGAGCGATCTCCCTGTCCTCCACGCCGGTGATCTGGACCGCGCCCTCGGGCACTTCCGACGCCTTCCCTACGCTAACGAACGCCAATTGCGTCTCCTTTCCTCGTCACTGTCCCGCGGCCGGCGACCGCCCCCCTTTGCACAAGGTCGGCAATCGTCGTGGAGTCGAGAACGCGCCACATGGCCTCCTCGACGTCGAGCCACACGCTGCGCTGTCCGCATCCGGGCGAGCGGTCGCAGCATCCCGCGTCGTCCAGGCAGCCCATTAGCGACTGCGGCCCATCGAGGTATCTCATTACCATGCCCATCGTGATCGCGCCCGGCTCTACCGCGAGGCCGTGGCCTCCCTGGGGGCCGCGCTGGGCCACGGTCAGCCCGTGCCTCTGGAGCGAGTGGAGGACGTGGGCGAGATACGACTCCGGGATGCCCTGCCTCTCGGCGATCTCAGCCGCGCGCACGAGTCCCTGCTCCCGGCGGGTTGCCAGCTCCACCAGCGCCCTTACTCCGTAATCGACCTGCATTGGCACGTGCATGGCGTCGCCTCCCGGACCGCCTACTCGGTCTTGACGGTCTCGCCGCGGCCTTCGAGAGCCGCCTTCAACGTGTGCCACGCGAGCGTGGCGCACTTCACCCTGGTGGGAAACTCCGAAACGCCGGACAGCACGGCCAGGTCGCCGAGCTCTTCAGGCGGCTCCTCGTCACCCTCCGTCGCGCGGGTGAGCATCTCGTGGAAGGCGTCGAAGACCCGGCGGGCGTCCTCGCCGCTCTTTCCCATCACCGCCTCCGTCATCATCGAGGCGGAAGCCCTGGAAATAGCACATCCCGCGCCCTGGAAGCCGACTTCCGCAACCTCGGCGCCGTCCATCTTCAGGTACAGCGTGACGGTGTCCCCGCAGAAGGGGTTGTAGCCGTTCGCCTCCCTGTTGTGGTCGTCGACGCGCCGGAAGTTCCTCGGCCTCCGGTTGTGGTCCATGATCAGCTCTTGGTACAGCTCGTCGAGGTCCGACATCATTGTCTCTGTCCCCTACCCTGGTCTATCTGTCGATTGGCCGGAGAATACGGAGGCCGCGTGCTCCCGGAGTGCGTCGAGCGGTATCGTGTCGAGGATCTCCGCCGCGAATCCCGAAACGAGAAGCCTTCGGGCCGTGTCCTCGTCGATCCCCCGGCTGCGCATGTAGAACAGCGCGTCATCTGCGACGGCCCCCGCCGTCGCACCGTGCGTGGCCTGGATGTCGTCGGCGTATATTTCGAGGCTCGGCTTCGTGTTGATCCTCGCGCCCTCCGACAGGATCAGGTTCTTGTCCGACTGGTGGGCCTCGGACTTCTGCGCGTCCTTCCTGACCAGCACGCGCCCGCTGAAGACGGCCCGCGACCTGCCGTCGAGTATGCCTTTGAAGTACTGGTCGCTCTTGCAGCTCGGCTTGGCGTGGTCGATGTCGATGTGGTTGTCGATGTGCTGGCTGCCGGACGTGGAGTAGAGCCCCCGTAGAACGCACGACGCGCCCGGAGCGTCCATGAGCACGCTCAGGTCGTTGCGCGCGATGCGTGCGCCCGTAGCAACGCTCGTGCAGGTGTAGGATGCGCCGGTGTCCAAACTCGTCCTCGTCGCACCTATGTGGAAGGCCCTGGGACTCTCGCCGATGTAGCGATAGTGCTCGACCTCGGCGCCTTCGGACGCGGCGATCTCCACGACGGCGTTGGTGAAATAGCGCCCGTCCGGAGTGCCCACGTAGCTGTCAACCAGCGCGAGCCGACTGTTCCGCCCGGCAAGCACGAGTACCCGCGGGTAGGACACCCTGTCGGGGGACGCACCGCTGGAAACGAACACCAGGTGCACGGGCCGTTCAATGTCTGCGCCGTCGGGGACCTCTACCACTGCCCCGTCGTGCGTGAAGGCAGTGTTTACCGCAATGAACCCGTCCTGGATCGAGGCGTAGCGCCCCAGGTGTTCGCCGACCACTGCGCCGTCGGAGGCTACCGTGCGAGCCATGCTGCGAGCGGCCACACCTTCGCCGCGAGAAAGCGTGGGTACGTAGACACCGTCCACGAACACCAGCGTCGTCCAGCCGTCGTCCCACGGAGCCAGAGCTCTCACCTGTTCGAGGGACACGCTCTTAGTGTCGACGTCCAGCGAATACGAGAACGTCGAGCGCGAGAGAGGCCCGACGTTTGTGTACTTCCACCTCTCGTTGCCGCGTGTCTGGGTCGGGAATCCCACGCGGCCGAACGACTCGATGGCCTGGCGTCTCAGGCCTCCAAGCCACCCGGGGCCATCGCCGCCCAGTGACGCCGCCTCGAAATCCGAGAGATACCGTTCGTAGCTGTCGTTGCCGGCTGCCATGGCTCAGAACGCGGCCTTCTCGAGCGCGGACTTCCGCACCCACTCGTAGCCCTTCTCCTCCAGATCCAGGGCAAGCTCGCGACCGCCGGACTGGGCGATCCTGCCGTCCAACAGTACGTGAACGTAGTCGGGCGTGATGTAGCTGAGTATGCGCTGGTAGTGGGTAACCAGGACCGTCGAGTTGTCGGGGCGGCGGCGCTGGTTGACGATGCCCGCCACCAGCTTCAGCGCGTCGATGTCCAGCCCCGAGTCGGTCTCGTCCAAGAGCGCCAGCCTCGGGTCAAGCAGGGTGAGCTGGAGCATCTCGCTCCGCTTCTTCTCGCCGCCGGAGAACCCCTCGTTCACACCCCGCTTCATCAGCTCCGCACCGATGTCCACGGAGCTGACTGCGGCCCGATAGATCTTGTCGAAGTCGCGGGCGCTCAGGGCCTCTTCCCCTCTGTGTTCGCGCAGTGCGTCCATCGCGGACTTGAGGAACTGGCGGTTGCGCACACCCGGCAGCTCTACGGGATACTGGAACGCAAGGAATATCCCCGCCAGCGCACGGCTGTCGGGGGTCATCTCCAACAGGCTCTCCCCTTCGTAGAGGATGTCCCCGCCGGTCACGTCGTAGCCGGGCCGGCCGGCCATGACGTTCGCCAGCGTGCTCTTGCCGCTTCCGTTCGGGCCCATGATTGCGTGCACCTCGCCCGCGTCGACGGTGAGGTTGACGCCCTTCAGGATGTCGTTATCGTCCACCGATACGTGCAGGTCTCGAATTTCCAGGAGCATTGGCCTATTCGTCCTCGTCCATGTTGTATTCAGGTTCTGTTTGCAGGCACTGGCGCCCCGCTGTTGAAGCGTACGGGCCTAGTGTTTGCCTTCAGATATAGCGGATGCCTGGGCTGGGCCCTCTTGGTCATGCCGAGATGGCACATCCTGCCAGACAGGCCGTCGTACTCGAGCATCCTCAGGACGCGCTCACCCCTGTCGCGATGCAGTCCGTGGTTCCCCCACGCGCACACTATCTTGTCCGCTTTGCGGGCGTGCCCCAGGATCTGGCGGTCGTTCTCCGGCCCCGATGGGTCGGGACTGGCGAGGAGTACCTCGGGCCTCGTGGAGCGCAGGGCGAAGATGTTACAGACCCACAGTGAGCCGTAGCCCCAACTTCGGGCGAAACCCTTGCAACGGGTCACCGTGGGGTCGGACCTGACCTCGTCCGCGGTGCTTGGATTTAGCATCAGGAACATGCAGACGCCGCTGCCGTCGCCCAGCTTCGATTCGAGCCAGTAGCGGTACCGGCGGTCGGGTGAGAAGGACGCGCTGTGCATATCAGGCTCCGGCGTACTCCAGCACCCGGTTGACGAAGCGCCGCACCAGTGGTCGTCCCCGCGCTATGTCGTCGTCCTCCATGAAACCGTGGTAGAAGTTGGCGTGGAACTGCTGGGCAGCCATGAAGTCGCCTCTGAGAGCGTGGTCGTCGATGTCGTTCATAATCCTGTCAGCGGCGGCTTTGAGATGACGATGGCTCCCGTGAGGCCAACCCCGGTCCCTGGCAACCGTCATCACGGCATGGGCAGCAGCCCCCCACATCTTCTCCGAGGCCTGCAATTCGTCGCCTGACTCGAACTCTCGGTCGGCTGCTTCGAGGAAGTCCTGTGCCGTCTGTATGTGCTCAGCTGTTTGCATTCCCTATCCCACCGCCATAGTCCAGCCTCAACTCCGCTTCTCGCATTGCGTCGATGAGCACACGGGCGTGGCTGATGCCGCGCTTCACGTCCTCCGGGTCCAGGGCCTCTTCGTAGAAATTGACGTGAAGCAGGTTGATGAGACCAAACTTGTCCCTGTTGGCGCCCGGGTCGGGGGTGAGGTCTAGCAACTTCCTGGCGTTGACCGCTATGTCCCGGTGCGACCCGTCCGGCCATCCCTTTGCCTTGGCAACGGACTTCACGTGGTGGGCAACTGCTCCCCATGCCTTTTCTGAAGCCTGGAGCAGGTCCCCCTTCTCGAATTCCTCGGTGGCTTGCTCAAGGAAGCGGCTGCTGATCTCCTGATGTCGTTCAGTTGTTACCAACCCGCTATCTCCCTCGCCTTCGCGCCTGGGAAGACCGAGGCTCCACGGGCCCCTCGTCCGGTTCTCCAATCGGAAGATCAACTCGCGAGCGTCGTCAATGCCCTGGGCGACCATTTGGTCCGTATACCAGTCTTCATAGAAGTTCACATGCAGCCCGTTCATTGACCCATAAAGCCTCCTGATAGCCGCTGGATCGTCTGTCTCTTGTGCCAGGTCTACGACTATGTCCGACAGGTCCTTGTGCGACCTGTTCCTCCAACCGCGCTGTTTGGCAATTGACTTGATGTGATGGGCCACGGCTCCCCACGCCTTTTCCGAAGCCTGGGGCAGGTCTCCCTCCTCGAATTGCTCCTCGGCGTGCCGAAGGAACCGCTCGCTCGTTTCCGTATGGTTCGCTATCTCAGCTTGTGTCACTCTTACCTCTGCATGGAAAGGGTCAGCCCACCGCCCCTTCCAGGCTGACCCGCAGCAGCTGCTGGGCTTCCATGGCGAACTCGAACGGCAGCTCCTGGAAGATCCCCCGGCAGAAGCCGTTGATGATCATGTAGTGGGCCTCCTCCTCGGAGATGCCCCGCTGCATGCAGTAGAAGAGCTTGTCGTCGCTCACGCGCGATGTCGAAGCCTCGTGCTCCATCCGCGCCGTGGCGTTGCGCACGTCGATGTACGGCACCGTGTGCGCGCCGCACCGGTCGCCGACCAGCAGCGAGTCGCACTGGGTGAAGTTCGTGGCGTTGGCGGCCGACGGCATGATCTGCACCAGGCCGCGGTAGGTGCTCTGCCCCTGCCCGGCCGATATGCCCTTGGCCACTATGGTGCTCTTGGTGTTCTTGCCGACGTGGATCATCTTCGTGCCCGTGTCGGCCTGCTGGTGGTTGTTCACCAGCGCGACCGAGTAGAACTCGCCCGTCGAGTCGTCCCCCTGCAGGATGACGCTGGGATACTTCCACGTGATTGCCGAGCCGGTCTCTACCTGCGTCCAGGAGATCTTCGAGCTCCGGCCCGCGCACTTGCCCCGCTTGGTCACGAAGTTGTATACGCCGCCCTTGCCATCCTTGTCGCCCGGGTACCAGTTCTGCAGTGTCGAGTACTTGATCTCGGCGTCTTCCAGGGCGACCAGCTCGACCACGGCGGCGTGAAGCTGGTGGGTCCGGCGCATCGGCGCGGTGCACCCCTCCAGGTAGCTCACGTACGAGCCCTCGTCCGCGATAATCAACGTCCGCTCGAACTGCCCGCTCTCCTCCGCGTTGATCCGGAAGTAGGTCATCAGCTCCAGCGGGCACCTCACCCCAGGCGGCACGTATACGAACGACCCATCGCTGAAGACGGCTGAGTTCAGTGCCGCATAGAAGTTGTCGGTGTACGGCACGACCGAGCCCAGATACTTCTCGATGAGCTCGGGATGCTCCCTCACGGCCTCGCTGACCGAGCAAAAGATGACACCCGACTTGGCGAGAGTCTCCTGGTACGTCGTCGCCACCGAGCTACTGTCGAAGATCGCGTCGACCGCCACGCCGGTCATGCGCTTCTGCTCTTCGATGGGGATGCCCAGCTTGTCGAAAGCCTCTATCAGCTCGGGGTCCACGTCTTCGAGGCTCTCCGGCTTCTCGTCCACGAAGGGCGACGCGTAGTAGTGGATGTCCTGGTAGTCGATTGGAGGGAAGTCCACCATCGCCCACCTCGGCTCCTGGTTGTCGAGGGTCTTCCAGTACTCGTAGGCCTTGAGCCGCCAGTCCAGCAGGAACTCGGGTTCACCCTTCTTGGCCGAGATCATCCGGACCACGTCCTCGCTCAACCCCTTGGGGGCGATGTCGGACTCGATGTCCGTCGTGAAACCCCACTTGTATTCGCTGTCGAGGTCCTTCGACGTTCTGGACACGACCTTAGGAGTAGTCACTGGTTCTCCATCTATTGTTGATTAAAGTGGTCAACAATCTATTCTATGCCCGGCCAAGCCCCGCCGTCAACGAATTTTCACCTTCCCCATGCGGGTATAAGGGCACGCATCGTACCGTGGCTAACCGCGGACGAGACCGGTGATCATGCACACCGCCCTCTCGACATCGACCCCAAGCGCTACCCCAACGGGTCCAGGCCCGTACGACGCCGTGGTCTGGCCCAGCCTCTCGCCCGGCTGAGTCTCGGTGGCAATCGTGCCCCGCCGGCACGACAGGAGCGTCGGGTCAATGGCCGCGGCAACCGCCAGCGGGTCGTGGAGGCCGTATGGCCCGCGGCCAGGATGAAGCTCAAACCATGCTGCAAGGAGTCGATTTCCCAGTGCGGCGCTCGCCGAGCCGCCCTCGAACCAGGGTTGGTCATCCCGCGACACGGCCACCTGCTCCGTCACGTCGAGCCCCACGAGGGTGACCGGCGCGCCGCTGTCGAATACGACGTTCGCCGCCGCCGGATCGTTGTAGATGTTGAACTCGGCGTGTTCGGTGACATTGCCGGGCGACTCCACCGCGCCGCCCATCACGATGATCTCGGCGACCTGCCCGGCAAGCCTGGGCTCCAGGCGGAGGGCCAGCGCCACGTTGGTCAGGGGCCCCACCGCGATCAGCGTCAGCTCGCCGGGCCGGTCGAGCACGGCCCGGGCAATCGCCTCAACGGCAGGCTCCGGCTGCTCTTTGGTCTCAGGGACCTCGATCCGGATGCCAAGCCCCGCTTCGCCGTGGTAGTCGTAACCGTAGCGGAACTCGCCCACGAGCGGACCGCCAGCGCCCCTCCAGACGGGAACGTCGGACCTTCCGGCCATCTCGAGGACCGCCAGCGCGTTTCTCGTAGTGTCGTCGATGTTCGCGTTGCCTCCCACCGTTGTAAGGCCCACAACATCCAGGTCGGGTGAATTCAGGGCCGCCAGGATGGCCAGGGCGTCGTCGGAACCAGGGTCGCAGTCGATCAGCACAGGTTTCACAGCTTGCCTCCGTCCCTGAGATGAGCGTCCCAGGCATCCCTGGACGAGAACCGGGGCCTGAAACCCACTTCGCGCTCCAGCTTGCCAGTGTCCGCGACCCAGCGGTGGCGGACCATGTCGAGGCCGAGCGCCGGAGAGTCGGACTGCAACCTGAGAGCCCAGGTCACCTGGGTGGCGGGGTAGAGAAGCCACGCCGGCATAGACAATACCCGGCGGCCGCGGGCAGACGCCATCTCTCCCCAGCTGATGGACCCTGTTCCGGCCACGTTGTAGAGGCCTTCCGTGTCTCCCAGCACGACCTCCTCCAGGCATCGCGCCAAGTCGTCCTCGTGTATCAACTGCATGGGAGGGTTCGCGCCCGACACGGCAACCAGGAACGGCTTGTCGAATGCACGTGCAATGAAGTTGTCGGCGTTCGCTCCCATCACCGGGCAGCACCGCAGGATGCACGCGGTGACTCCGGGCGTCTCCGCGGCGAACCGGGCGATGAGCTTCTCAGACCGCAGCTTGTCCTCGCTGTACTGGAATCCGGATATGGGTCGCGCCGGCATCTCCTCGCTCAGGGCTTCCGGGTTGTCGGGATGAGCGCCGTAGACGCTGGTGCTGCTCAGGTACACCATCCGCCGGACACCGGCGCGCCGGCAGGCCTCGAGCGTGTGCACCGTGCCATCCACGTTCACGCGGCGGTTGGCCTCGCGGTCCCTACCCTGTCGAAGCTCGTACGCCAGGTGCACTACAGTGTCGATCGAGTGCTCGGCGAACAGCCCGGGAAAGGGCTGCGACACGTCCTGCCGAACGAACGATACACAGTCGCCGGATGCTGGACCGGGGTCCCGCACATCCAGGGCGAGGATGCCGCCAACGCCCTCACACCCCGCCAGTCGCCGGATGAGCAGTGAACCGATGTACCCGGAAGCGCCCGTTACGGCAATCCGGCGGGGCGACTCACCCATCCGCAACTTCGTCGGAGAAGTCGAACCTCAGGCTGCCAAGGCCAGGGACGTCGAACGCCATCTCAATCTGGCGTACCCCCGGCTCCAAGGGCGCGGAGTCGGCCCAAACGGTGATTGCCTTGTTCACTTCCAGCGCAAACGTGTTGTCCGGAGATACCTCGCTGAAGGGCGTCTCCCTGTCATCGACTATGAAGTAGCACCGGTCTGCGGGGATGTCTTCCCCGTCCACCTTTAGCGGCCAGACCTTGGTCGAGTATCCGGAGCCCAGGCTGTTCATGAGCTGGAACTCGAAGCCAACCTCGGCGTTCTTCAGACTGCCCTTCACGTACAGGCGGCGAAGCAGGAATCCAGGTACGGAGACCATGTAAGAGTCCCTCGAGTGGTGTGGAGTCGTCCCTACGAGTCTAGCGCATTTCGCCTGATGCGGGACTGTCTCCTCATCTCGAATATCGCCGATTCCGCCTCCACGACCTCATCCGGCAGGGTAGCAGCCTCTCCCAGGATGGAAGACAGCACGAATATCCTGGCGGCCCTCTCGACCAGAGTGGCCGTCTCCAGCGCGGAGTCGGGGCCCGCGCCCACCGCGATAGCCCCGTGGTTCCGTATGAGTGCTGCGTCGCGGGTCCCCAGGGCAGCGCACACACTCCTGGCCACCTCATCCGACGCTGGCGGCGCATACTCCGACACCCTCACCGCACCTCCAAGCGCCACTACCATCTCGTCAACTATGGGCGGGATCTCCAGTCCGGCAACGGCAGCGGCGCTCGAATACACAGCGTGGGTGTGTACGATGCCCCCGACGTCCGGGCGCGTCTCATACACCGCGGCGTGCAGCAGGGACTCGGACGACGGCACGAGGTCCCCCTCGACGGTCGCCAGGTCGCGATCGACTACCACGATCTCCTCCGGCGAGACCTGCTCGCATCTCCCTCCCATCGGCGTGACCGCCATCAACCCGCCTGGCAGCCGGGCGCTCACGTTGCCGCTGGTCCCCGAGACCAGGCCCGCTGCCGCCATCCTCCTGGCGACCTCCGCGACTTCCCGCCTGGCTGTATCTGAACTCATATCCGCTCCGCTATGCGCCCGCCGATTCGAGGTGGCGGGCCATTTCCGTCCAGCGCATGTAGTGGTACTCATACTCCGCCGACTCGACGGACCTCGGCTCGATTGTACGCGACGCGGCCTCGGACTCGGCATAACCCACAAGGGAATCGACGCCTTGCAGGGCCGCCGCCGCCGTGACGCGCGCACCAGCCGCCGTGACGTCGGGCTTCGGAGCAACCTGGACCGGTCGGCCAAGTACGTCCGGCAGCATCTCCACCCACGTGGACGCAGCGGTCATGCCACCCCCAAGAGCTACCGACCCGGCGGTCATGCCGCTCACGGACTCCAGCTGGTCCAGATTCGCCCGGACCGAAAAGGCCATCGACTCGAGGGCCGCCCTGGCCATATGCTCCCGCCCGATTCCGCCGAAGGTCATGGGCACGGGAAAGACGAACCCGCCCGACCGCAGGCCGACTCTGCTCATGTCCATCCGTGGGGGTCCGAGCAGGGCCAACACGCCCTCGGAGCCCGCGGGCACCTCGCGAGCGGCCCTGTTCATGAGTTCGAAAGGCCGCGCATCGCCGCCCCACATCGTGTCGGCGAGCCAGCCATATGCGTTGCCCGCGTCGCCGCACGTGCTCTCAAGGCTCCAGAGTCCGTCCTCCACGTAACAGCCTGTCCAGGTGCGCCGCACGTCGTCAAAGGTGGGCTCGCCTGTGAGCATGAGCAGCGGAATACTCCACCCTGCGACGACCCCCACCTGCCCGGGGCGCCCGACCCCCAGGCCCAGGAGACCGCACTGCGAATCGGCGGGCGACACGACCACTGGGACACCCTCCTGGAGGCCGGTCGGACCCGCGGCCTCCCGACGAACCCCGCCCACAATGGTACCGGCGCTCTCCACGGGGATGCCGTTGCTGGGCCGGATGCCGAGGTCCTCGAGCAGGGGGGTGCACCACAGGCGCTCGCCCACGTCGAGGAGCCCCGCCTCGGCTGCCAGCGTTGCCTCGCTGACCAGCTCTCCGGACAGCCGCCACCGCAGCCAGTCGGCGAGCGTGGCAACCCCGTCGATACTGTCGTAGACCTCGGGCTCGTGCTGCATGAACCAGCGGAGCTTGGCGGGCGCGAAGAGGAACGACGGCAGCCGTCCCGTCGTCCTGAAGACTCGCTCCCCCATCTCGTCGTCAATGGCCGCCCCCTCGAACACGGCCCTCAGGTCTATGTTCGGGCCCGCATACAGCACACGTCTGTCCTTGTCGAAGAAGACCGCTCCCTGCCGCTGGCTCGTGACCGTGACAGCCGCGACGCCGCCCTCGACACGCCGGTCGCCCAAGCACTCAGCAATGAGTCCGGCGGTCGACTTCCATACACCCTCCGAGTCCAACTCCCGGGCATAGGGGGAAATGCTACCCGAATCGAGGTAGCTCCACGGTGCGGAGCGGCGAACGACCGCCCGGCCCTCTCCGTCGAACACGAAGCAACGAATCCGCGTCGAGCCCGCATCCACGACCACGATGTTCCCGTTCACCGCTTCCCCCAGACCTCAGGGTTCACCAGGTTCACGGGCCTCTCCCCATCCAGGAATCGCAGGATGTCGGAAGCCATCATGGTCGAGTGGCGGCCTATCGTCTCGTCCGTGGCTCCTCCCACGTGTGGCGTCAGGACCACGTTATCGAGCGCTAGCAGAGGGTGGTCGGGAGCGATGGGATGGGTCTCGAATACGTCCAACGCGGCTCCGGCAATGGTCCTGGACTCGAGCGCGGTCGCCAGTCCGTCCCGGTCCACGATTCCCGCGCCGGAAAGGTTCACTATGTACGCAGTGGGCTTCATCAGCGCGAGCCTTCGAGAGTCTATCAGCCCGCCTGTCTTTGCAGTCACGGGCGCATGGACTGAAATGAAGTCGGAGCAGACCATCAGCTCATCCAGGTCTACTAGGCGAGTCCCCGCCGGGGGACTTTCGACGTATGGATCGTGCGCGATACACTTCATGCCCATGGCGCCGGCCATCTTCGCTAGCCTGGGGCCGATGGCGCCGAGTCCCACAACGCCCAAAGTCTTCCCCGCAAGCTCCACGCCGCGCAGGTCGACGTACGGACCGACCGGGTTCTCCCACCGCCCGCCCGTGACATAGCTATGGCCCTCAGGAATACGCCTGGCGAGGGCGAGCATCAGGCCGAGGGCGTGCTCGGCAACGGCCTGGGCGTTCCTGCCGGGCGTGTTCACAACGACCACTCCGTGGGCGGTGGCGGACTCTACGTCGACGTGGTTTGTGGCGGAACGGCAGACCCCCACGAACTCGAGACCCGGGGCGGCCTCGAACACCTCTTCGAAAACGAAGTCCAGCTCCATCACCAGTATCGACTCGGACCGCTCGTTCAGCTTCGCCGCGAGCTCCTCCGGGTCGTGGATCCGCCCGGAGTCCATCCAGCACTCGTAGTGGACTTCCACCCGGTCCGCCAGCCGCTCAAGCCCAGCTTCCGAAAACGGGGCAAGGATGCGGGCCCTGGGCCGGCTGACCGATTCCGCCCTGTCCCTCACGGCACCTACGGGCGCCCTCGCCGGGCCTGCGCCAGCAATGAAGGGATGAAGCTCGATCCCCACAGCCTGGCCATCAGCAGCAACTTCACATGGGTCGGAAGGCCGACCCTTCCGCTGTACACATCGAATCCCGCCGCCTCTATGCGGTCCAATATCCGGCTGTAGACGCCGTGAAGCAGTGTCAGGCACGCCCTCGAGTCCGCTGACAGCAGCGGTACGATCCTGCTCCCGCGCTCGAAGTGCTCTCGCGCCCGGGCCGTCTGGTATCCCATGAGCTGTCGAAAGGGCTCGTTCATGACGCCGCGCTCCAGGTCCGGTTCCGTGTACCCGAACCTCTCGAGCTCGTCCAGCGGTACGTAGATGCGCCCCCTCAGCGAGTCCTCCCTGACGTCGCGGACGATGTTCGTGAGCTGCATCGCCAAGCCCATGTCGACGGCGTACTCCTTCGCTCTCTCATCCGTGTATCCGAAGATCTCGATGCAGACCAGCCCCACGGCCGAGGCTACACGATAGCAGTAGACCTCCAGCTCCTCGAAGGTGCCGTACCGCGTCCTCGTGAGGTCCATCTCGACGCCGTCGATCACCTCATGGAAGTACCGCACTGGTATGTCGAACGAGTCGATGGTGTCGCGCAGCGCCAGGAAGACAGGACTACGGTCAACGTCGGTGCCGGAGCTCAGGCGGGCCCTCGTCTCATCGAGCAGGCGACTCTTTTCCTCGAGCTGTAGGTCGCCGTCGGCTATGTCGTCGCAGAGACGGCAGAAGGCGTATGCGGCGTAGATAGCACGCCGCTTCGTCGCGGGCAGGGTCCTGAAGGCGTAGTAGAAGTTCTTGGCCTCAGCCCTCGTCACCCGCTTGCAGTGTTCGTACGCAGCCTTAAGGTCTCTGTCCATGTGCCGCAGGCCGTGAGTAGTGAGCCTAAGTGTACTGCACTGCGATGCTCAGCGCGCCCCTAGGCGATCATGCTGATCGCAGCGCTCGCGATTCCCAGGAACAGCAGGAAGCCGAACACGTCCGTTACGGTAGTTACGACCACTGCGGAGGCGACCGCCGGGTCCATTCCGATCTGCCGCAGAAACAGCGGGACAGCCGCTCCCACAGAGCCGGCAATAACCATGTTGCCCAGCATCGAGACCCCAAGAACAAGCCCCAGGCCCACGTTCTGTTTCCACAGGATGGCTATGATGGCGACGAGTATGCCCAGCCAGACCCCGTGCACCAGGCCGAGGAGGGCTTCCCGGATCAACAGACGCTGGGCCGTGACGCCCACGAGCTCGCCGAGCGCAATCGCCCGTACTATCAGGGTCAGCGTCTGGGTCCCGCCGATGCCTCCCTGCCCGGCGACGACTGGAAGGAACGCGGCTAGCACAACTATCTGGGCCAGTGTCGATTCGAAGAGCGCGACCGTCGCGGCTGCGACGAAGGTCGTGCCCAGGTTGACGGTAAGCCAGGGCAGGCGCGTGCGAATCGAGCTCGCCAGCGGACCGTCCACCGTCTCACCGGCGACGTTCGCCACCTGCTGCATCTGGAGGGTATCCTGCTCGACGGTGGCGCTCAGCAGCGACTCCGCCAGGATGACGCCCGTCAGCCGCTCCCCGTCGACTACGGGGATCTGCGTCAGATTGTAGTGCCGCTCGAGCCGGGCGCACTCCTCGGCGGGCGTGTCCGACGTAACCGTGGCCACGATTGGGGCAGCTATATCCCTGACGGGAGTCTCATTATCCGCCAGGGCCAGGTCCACCATGCCGACCTGGCCCAGCAGAGCCCCGCCGTCACCGGTTACGTAGACGTGGGTGAGCTTATTCCGGGCCTCTCCTGAATCCCTGAGGCTCTCCCTCGCCGCACCGGCCTCCGCGTCGATACCGACGGTTGCAAACTGCGTGACCATGAGAGACCAGGCGGTGTCCGGCTCATGGGCAAGCAACTCCTCCGTTGCCAGGGGCTGGTCCAGCGACTCCGCAACCTCCCGCGAACGCAGGATCGGGATCCGTCGCAGCGTCGCCAGCGCCTGGTTCGGGTGAATCTGGCCGAGCACGAAACCGATCATCCGGGAGCCCAGGCGAGTGCCCACTCGACCGGCCACGACGGGGTTCATCTGCCCCAGCATCCATGCCACGGTCGCGGGGGACATCACGTGCAGCATGGCGTCCCTGCTCGTCCGGGGCAGCCCCGCGACGATGCTTCCCATATCGGCCGGGTGCAGGTATCGGATCAATTCCCAGGCGGAGTTCGCTCTCCCCGCCCTGATCAGCTCCTGGACCTCGCCGGCAATCTCCGCCGCCTTGTCCAGGGAGATTGCCTGGGCCTGCAGGATGCCCCCGCCAAGGCCCGGTCGATTCCCAGCGTTCATCGCATCGCCTTCCATGCGTCATCTCCCTTCACGCGCAATTCCCTGAGATTCTGTCACATGGACGCAGGCGTTTGCACTTGGGCATGACCCAAGAGCCCGCCATCCGGCAATTCTCGCGATGCAGTTTCCCCCAGCCTGGGCGTGGACCGTCACCCACCGAACGCGACCGAGGTCCAGCCGACGGCGGCGGCCACCGCGACAGCGAAGGCGGCCTGTTGCACGACAAGCCTGCCCGTGAACCGTAGCCCGAGCTCGCGCCCAATCGTGATCGCGGTGACCAGGCATGGCAGCACCGTTCCCGCGAGGAAGGTGGCCACCAGCAACTGGGTCGCGCTCAACGAGGCCACGGTGCCGCCCTCGGCCAGGAGCAGGATGCCGTCCTTGCGAACGGCGGCGAGCACGGTCGGCAGTGCCGCGTCCACCGGCAGTGCGAACACGGCCATCGCCGGCGCCAGCAGGCGCCCCGCTGCATCGAGCACGCCCGACCAGTCGAGGAGCGACGCTACCATCGCGATCGCGAAGAAGGTCGGAAGCGCCGTGCGGAAGAATGCCCAGACCGTCCCTCGTGCCTCCGCCCCGACCGCCGCGAAGGACGGCCGGGTGAGGAAGGTACGCGGTTCGATGACGAGTGTGTTGAGCGTCGACCGCGCGTCAGGGTGGCTGATGAGGCGCGTGTAGACGAGCGTCGCTGCGACGAGCAGAGCCAGGTACGGCACGACGAGACTGCCCCTGTCAGCGGCGGCAAAGACCGCGAGCGTCGCGCCGAGCTGGTACGAGCAGGCGGACCCGAAGGAGATCGCGCCGACCGTCGTCGGCCGGGTGCAGGCAGAGCAGGAGCGTGTCGAGACGATCGCAGGGACATTGCAACCGAAGCCCATCAGCACTCGCGTCACGTCGCGCCCGTGCAGTCCGACCGGCCGCAACAGTGGGTGAAGCGCCGTCCCAATACGGTCGGCGAGGCCGCTCGCCTTGTAGACACCGATCAGCACCGAGTAGACCAGCACCGTGGGGACCGCCCACACGAAGAGCAACGGCCCCATCGTGAGCAGTCCGTAGTCACCGGCGAGCACAGCCTCGAGCGGTCCCGGCCAGCCCTCTATCCTACCCGCCAGAGGTGTCGTGATCGCCAGGGTCAGTGGCTCAAGCCAAGCGGCAACCTGGTTTGCGCCGAGCACGGCGAGCAGAGCCGGCAGGACAAGGAGGGCGACCGCGCTCGCGGGACCGGCGATCGCGTGGTCGAGGAGTCCGCGCTGCGACTCGATCCGCCACCCAGCCCTCACCGGCGTCCGCTCATGGCGGACTGCACCGGGCGCCATAACTGCGGCCTGCAGCTCCTTGAGCGCCGCGGCATCGGGACAGCGCGCGCCGAGCACCACGAATGGTAGTCCTGTCGCCGGCGATATGCGCCGCAGGACACGGTGGCGCCGCGGAAGTTCACGCTCCGGGCAGGCCGGCCCGTCAGGGCACGGATCAGCGCGGACTTGCCAACACTCGCGCGTCCGAGGAGCAATGTGGTTGGAGGCGCCGCGACGTCGATGTCACGTCGCTTAGCACGCACAAGATTCCACGCAGCAAGAGAGGTCGTCCAGGTACATCCCCGCCGCTCGACGGGCCTCAACGGCTTCCGTGGTGTCCTTTCCGAGGCGCTGTGCGATCGCGTCGGCCACGATCGCGAAGCGCTGCCGGAACTTGTAGATGAAGCAGAAGTTCACGCCACGGTGCTCAAGTATGGGACCGGCGATGAACAGACCAGGCACAAGCGTGGACTCGTCCGCCTCTTCCGTGACGACGGGAGCGCCGGTCTCGTTCCACTCGATTAGGCCGTCAAGGTAGCCGAGCGAGCTCTTGAAGCCGGTGGCGAGGATCGGGCGCGTCTCGCTCGGCCACTCGCGGCCGTCCGAGGCCTGGACGACCCACTTGTCACCGTCCTCGCGCACCGACGTGATGTCGACACTCTCGATGAGATCCAGTGAGCCGGTGGAGTCGGCCCATTCGAGACGTTCGCGAGAAAACGGGGAGAGGGAGATGCTCGGGTCCGGGTCTTCACTCCTCCATGATGCCGTCCGCGCCAGCACGGTCACTGTCTTCTCCAGCTGCACGAGCGAGACGGCCGCGTCGGCAGCGCTCTCGTAGCCGCCGATCACCGTGAAGCGGTCGCCCTCGAGCTCCTGCCATGTGCGGACCTCGGAGGAGTGGCAACAGCATTCGGCGCCCGTGAACGGATGGGTCTCCGGGTACTGGAACTCTCCGGCCGCCCATATGACATGTTGCGCCCGCACCGGCCGGCCGTTCGTCGTGAGCGTGAACGTTCCGTTGTCCTCGGCCGTGAGGGAGCAGACATCGATGCCAGGCTCCACGGGGATCTCAAAGTGCTGAGCGACGGCTTCGAGGTACTTCGCATAGGCGATTCCACTCGGGTGTTCGCTGTCGAGCGTGTAGGCGGGCGATGTGCCGGAGACGATCGAGTTGAGGTCGAGCAACCCGAACGCGTTCGAAGTGAACGACGGCGTGATGAGGCGCATCTCTTGCGGCCACCGCTGGAACGAGGCCCCGATCTCGTGGCGATCGAGGACTATGATGTCATCGACGCCGAACTCCTTGAGGGCAATCGCGCATCCAAGCCCGGCCGGCCCCGCTCCCACGATCGCGACCTCGTGGAGGCGCGACCGTTCCGGGGCCTGGTCCCGCTGCCGTAGTGTGCTCTTCTTGCTCATGCGACCCTACCTCCCGAAATCTTGCTGACCAACCGCCCAGTATGGCAGTATTGATACCTTATGTCAATACTCCTGCTCTGGCCCGAATCCACCACGTCAGTTATACCGGCAAAAGCTGATACCTAGTCTCCTGAAGCACAGAGCCAGCTATCAAGGTAACGCCCAAGTCAGCCTGCAGTCGTGGTGGTCAAGAAACACGTACCGGCGCTCTCCACGAGGCACAAGGCGTGGAGCGCAGGTAGAGAAGGACTGACTCCTCGACCCTCTGTCGGCGGGACCGGGTCAGGGCTGGCGCGTCGGCGCGAGAAGGTTCGCAGTGCAGTGCGCCCCGGCCGGAGGGTGGTGGGCTGACGTGTGCGGTAGCCAGCACTATCCTGGAGCTTTGGCTGGGAGGCCCAGGACGGCCTGAGTGAGCTGTCCGAGCCTTCTCAATTGGGCGGATACTGACAGGCCGTGCCTGTCTCAGGACTAGAGTACCGCGCCTAGTTCAGCACGCCGCAGGCGATGCGTCCTCCGGCTCCTCCGATGGGCTGGGTGTTATGGTCATCGTGGTTCTCATGGATCACGATGGCTGACCCGTCGTCGTCCATCAGCAGGTCTGGATCAACCAGGGTCGTGAATAGTTCGGCCTGCACGGTACCATCGTCGGCGGCGTAGATATTGGGCAGGTCGCCGTTGTCCGGGCCGTCAGGGTTGAGCAGCCCGTGCTGGCGGTTGTCCACGTTGATGTGTCCGCCTGACGCCCCAAAATCCGGCATGCACGTACCGACTGAGTGGATGTGGATGCCGTGCGGGCCGGGTTCAATGCCTTCCACCATGACGGTGACCAGGAATCCGCCTGAGCCTTGCTGCATGACTACAGTGCCTATGGAGTCGCCCTCGGCGTTCCGCATCTCGGCTGTGTAGCGCGCATCACCCCAGGTTCTGCCGTCGTTGCTGCACGCCACGGTCACAAGCACCAGCGCAACTGCCACTGTCAGAGCGAAACCGCG
The DNA here is from genome assembly GCA_965204975.1 of Dehalococcoidia bacterium. GTDB lineage: Bacteria > Chloroflexota > Dehalococcoidia > Lucifugimonadales > CAJWER01. Next base: position 315,058 of record OZ242024.1, on the reverse strand, counting down.
GTTCCCGATCATCGTCTGCATTACGATTCCACCTCCGTCCCGCGCAGCGTGAGGATACCATAGTCTTAGCTATACGCTGGTGGGCCTGAGGGGACGGTAGATGGCACCGTCTTCGAGATGTGGCTGGGGAAGCTGGCAGCCTAGCAGGCCCTCGGTCTCAGGTAGTATGGCTCAACAGGGCCGAGGGACGCAAGCCGGGGAGTCGGTCTAGCCCGAAGCACCACCGGGAATCCCCGGCCTGCGGTCCTCTCAACGTTCTGATTGCGGCCCCGCGTGCGGGGCCGTCGCCATTGTCCTGAAATCGCCGGTTGTCGTAAAATGGCCCTGTAGAAGCTCCCTTTGGGGGGAAGGATGACCAACGCAGAAACTCCGGCCCGCCAGCGCAGGCCCAAGGAGGAAACCACCCGGCTCGGCAGGGAGATATACGAGCGGGACATCAAGGCGCAGGTGGAAGCCGACCACCATGGAGAGTACGTCGCCATCGACATCGAGACCGGGGGATGGGCCATGTCCGATGACGTTCTCGCCGCAGCGGAGCGTCTGCGGACGCTGCGCCCCGACGCAGTGGACGTCTATCTCCTTCGGGTCGGGTACAGGGCGTTGCATCACTTTGGGGGCAGGCCCTGGCGGAGAGCAGAGTGATCGAGGGAGTGGTGAACTCCGCCTACGAAGCCGTCATACCGCTCTCTCTGCAAGGCCCGGCGGGTCAGACGCAGCAGGTTGAGGCCGTGATAGATACCGGCTTCACCGGATTCCTGACGCTGCCGCCTTCGCTCGTGGCGGAGTTGGGACTGGTATTCAAGGGCACCAGCGAGGGGACTCTGGCAGACGGAAGCGGAGTCTCGTTTGACGCCTACGACGCCACGGTGCTCTGGGAAGGCGACCCGAGAGTTGTACTGATCGACGAAGCGGACACCACTCCGCTGGTGGGCATGTTGTTGCTCGACAGGCACAACTTGAACATCGACGTAGAGGACGGCGGGCACGTCGTCATACAGGCGAAAGAATAGGAATGAACTTCCCACGGTGGACGCGATGAGCGAACGTCTGGATGTCGCCTACTACTATCCTGCACCCTACTGGGGCATGAATGAAGGCGGCTGGGTAAAGTCATTGCTTCTGTTCTTCGATAGGGTTTCGATTCTGCTGCCGGGCTATATGTACGGGCGACATCACTTCGCCGACCCCGTGTTGGCCGAGCCACTCGAAGACCAGGGCTTGCTAGAGGTACTGGAACCTACGACGTGGATAGACCAGGACATGGCGAAGAAGCTGGCAGAAGGCATCAGTGGCCTGCTTGCGAGCGGCGTGTTCGACGATCTGTCCAAAGAGGTCCGCTTCCATGAATTGTCTCAGTCCCGCCTGGGCTATGGGGCCGACGTCAAGCTGGCCGATTCGCTGGTGTCGGAGCTCCGAGCCAAGGGACTTGCGAAACCCAGCGAGGATGGCGAGTCCATACCGCTGCAACCGACCGTGCGGACGACCATACTTGTCATCCTTGCTCAGCTTGCCCGTTCGGCAGGCAGCAAACAGAATCTATCCGTGCACCCAACGACCAATGACGGAACCGCCCTTCGGGACCTCGTCGAGACCCTTTCGAGAGAGGGAATGCCGTCGCGCGACCGGGTAATCGCCTTCGACCTCGAACCCGTCAGCTTCGACATGGAATCGGTGCCTCTCGATGAACTCTTACAATTCCGGGCTGAGCATCAGGCTGAGCACCGAGCCTACATGCGAGACCTGCGAGGATTCATGGCTGAGCTGGCCGACGTTGGTCTTCCAGAGGAACGTGAGACCCTTCTGCTACAGCGCCGCCAGGAGATCGCTGATGCGGCCCATGAACTCCAACGCTCTACTCGCACGGCGCTGGGTAGGAACCTACCCTCGTGGTCCTTCGGGCTTGCTGGGGGCGCTTGGTCGGCTACAACGGGTGATCCATTGGGATTGGTTTTGGCAGCGTTGGGGCTAGTCTCGGGTGTCTTGGGCTTGAAAGGCTCTGGTTCAAGCAACGTGGCCGCTTACTCATACCTGTTTCAAGCACAACGAACCTTTGCGCGGTGACCTTGTGGCCGAGACTGTGAGACGTTCGTTCTCCAGAAGTTTGGAACTACCCAAATTGACGAGAGTCGGGGTCTCACGTCTGGGCGACATCGATGACACTCAACGTTGCTTCCTTTAGATATGTCGCTCGCATGATGTAGTTCGGATAGTTCCCTTCCTCCACGACGTACCGCCAATCCACAAAGGCATCACGGCAAATATCGAACAGCTGATCAACGGTTCTCCACTCTTCTTCTAACGGGTCGGTGACGCGCTTCTCATAGTTCCTTCTAATCTCGTCCTTATGGCGATCCATTAGGCGGTTGAAGCACTTCAGCAAGTCATGGCCAACGGGTGCCCCACCTGCGTTCTCCGTCTCCCAAAGGTATTTGAGGGCCAACTCTGCCGCCAACGCAACCAAGACGACGCGGCCTTGATACATACCCAGTTCTTGTATCTGTCCGGGGTCGAGATAGGCAATGTTGGTGTGTTGTTGAGCCAGTACCTTACGCGGTTCAAGTTCTCCACTTAGCGCCCTGTCGATTTCGTCCGCTGACTCCAGAAGACCCCTAACGAAGTCGAGTGTCTGGGTTACTTTTCTATTGGGCATCTACTATTCCTCCGTTGAAGTACTTCAGCACACCCACACTAGACTTTCCTACGATTCCGCCCCCTCCCCCGTCGCCATCCGGTAGCCGACGCGGGGTTCGGTGAAGATGTACCTGGGGCTGTCCGCATCGTCGCCCAGCTTGCCGCGGAGCCTGCTCACCACGTCCCTGACCAGCCAGGGCTCGCCGACCTTCTCCGGACCCCAGACCCGCTGGAGGAGGACGGCGTGGCTCAGCACCCTGGGAGCGTGGACCGCCAGCTCGTAGAGCACCGCGTATTCCAGGGCCGTCAGATCCACCGGCTCCCCGTCCACCGTCACCCGGCGCAGGGCATAGTCGACGGCCAGGCCCCCGGCGTCGTACGGCGACGACGGCTCGGCCTGGAAGGGCTCCAGCCGCTTCCTGAGCGCCGCCCGTATCCGCGCCGCAAGCTCCGTCGGCGAGAAGGGCTTGACCACGTAGTCGACCGCCCCCATGTCGAGGGCACGAGCGACGGTCTCGTCCTGGCCGTACACCGACAGGAAGATGACCGGCACGTCCGCCGTCTTGCGGATGTCGTTCATCAGCGCGATGCCGTCGCTCCCCGGCAGCACCAGGTCCAGCAGGACGAGGTGGGGTTTCTCCTCATCCATGAGCCGGGGCACGTCGGCGGGGTCGCCGGTCGCGATGGGCGCATAGCCCGCCCTGGTGAGCACGTCGCGGACGTACCGCAGGTCCTGGGGGTTGTCGTCCACGGCCAGGACGCGGACACGGGGCGTGCGTCTTGAGCCGGTAGAGGCGGAATCGGGAACCGGAATCGCGGACCGCTCGACTACCGGCAGCGTGAAGGTGAACCGCGCCCCCAGGCCCGGCCCGTCGCTCTCGGCCCAGATGCGGCCCCCGTGGGCCTCCACGATGCCCTTGCAGATGGCGAGTCCCAAACCCGACCCGTCGACGCCCGATGTCGTAACCTCGCCGGACGCCCGCGAGAACTTGCGGAACAGCTCCGGCAGAAGCTCCGCCGGTATGCCCCGGCCCCGGTCGGCGACCGAGACCGCGACGTGTACCCCGTCCCGCACGGCGGTCACCGTGATGGGCGAACCCTCGGCGGAGTACCCGGCGGCGTTGGAGAGCAGGTTGCCCAGCACCTGGACGATGCGCCGCCTGTCGGCCATCACCATCGGCAGGTCCGCCGCCAGCTCCACGTCCAGGGGGTTCCTCGCGTCTGCGCTCTGGAACAGCCCCCCGGCCTCCTCCACCAGCGCCCGAAGGTCGGCGGGCTCGGGGTCCACCGGCAGAGCGCCCGTCTGGATGCGGGCCACGTCCAGCAGGTCGCCGATGAGGTACTGCATGTGGTCGACCTGCTGGTCCATGATGCGGTGGAATTGGGCGGCCACGGCGGGGTCCATGTCGGAGCCGCTGAGCAGGGAGGTGGTAGAGCCTTTGACCGTGGCCAGGGGCGTGCGCAGCTCATGGCTCACCATTGCAAGGAACTCGGCCCGCAGCCGCTCCTGCTCCTCCAGGGGGGCCATGTCCTGCAGGGTGATGACGAAGGACGCCACCCGGCCATCCTCCGAGTGGATGGGGGAGGCGTTGAGCAGGAGGCTGACGCTGCGCCCGTCGGCGACCCTGAGCGCGATCTCCTCGGCCCGCACCGTGTCCCCCGAGCTGAGCACCTCGGCTAGGGGGAACTCCCGCAGGGAGACCTCCCTGCCGTCGGAGCGCACGCAGGTCACCTCGTCGAGGATGTCCTCCGGCCTCTGGCCCTCGTCCAGCAGGCCCTCCACCAGGCGCGCGGCCTCCCGGTTGAAGGACACCGGCGCTCCCGTCCGGGCGTCGAGTACGACGACTCCCACGGGCGAGGTGTTCACCAGGGTCTCCAGGTCGGCCCTGGTCTGCCGCTCCTCCCGGTAGGCGCGGGCGTTGGCGATGACCAGCGCCGCCTGTGAGGCGAACATCACCAGGGTCTCCTCATCTTCCCGGGTGAACTCCCGGCCCGGCTCGTCGCTCCCCACGTAGAGGTGGCCCGAGCGCATTCCCTGGTGGAGTATCGGGGCAGCCATGAAAGCGGTGAGAGGTACGGGCGAGCGGAACTCCTCAAGACCGATCGACTTGGTGAACTCCTCCAGCGGTCCCACCCTCAGCGGTCCCGGCAGGGCGTTCAGGTACTCGAAGAACGTCTGCCCCTGTGGGGCCTGCCACAACCGCTCCAAGTAGCCGGGTTCGAAGCCCAGCACCAGATGGTCCTCCACCTGCCCGGAATCGTCCAGGGTGATGATGGAGGCGAAGGGCGCGTGAGTCAGGGAGCGGGCGCTGTCCATCACGGCCTGCAGCGCCGTATCCACGTCCAGGCTCTCGTTTACGCGCAGGCTGGCCTCGCTCAGGCTTGACAGGCGCTCCCGCAGCGCCTCTATCTCCCGGTCCCGCTGGTCTGCACGCACCGAATCTCACCTCCTGGGTTGGCATGATGGAGCCGTTTCCGGCCCCGGACGCACTGGGGGTCTTCACAGAATCATATAGCTAATCCTATAAAAGAAGCAATGAAAACTACGTGGAGACGATAGGTCGTCGCGTATAGTTTCTGCTGGGTCTGTGCGTCCCCGTTGCGAGGGGACGGCGCATACCGCCGCCTGTCTCGACTGGAGAGGTTGGAAGCAACCGCTCCGCCGCCGGGGTTGGCGAGTCATCCCGACCGATGAAGCAGACCGTCGCTGATAAGGAGGCACGATAGCCATGTTCGACACAGGGAGCAACAGCCGTAGGGTGCGCCGCCTGCTGAGGGCGGCCATGCCTTCTACCCCCCCCCCCCCCCCGATTTTCAGCCGCTGACAACCACGGGAGGCCCACTATGATGCGGGCCTCCGTCTTCCGTCTCTCCCCGTTCCTTCTCCTCGCCGCCGCGCTCGTTGCGCTGGCGGTCCTCTTTGCGCCCGGCGGACAGCCCGCCCAGGCCCAGACCACCACCGTCTGGTCCGCCACGCTGACCGTGCAGGATATTGCCGGGGGCGGGAACTTGGGTTGCTCCACCTCTTCCGCGGCTGTCTCTGACAAGTGTAGTTCGACGAGTGTGCTCACGGACGACGACTTCACGTACAACGGCGTGGATTACGAGGTGGTCGCACTCGGGACCCTCGTCTCCGGACAATTCGTCTTGATCTTGGACAAGGCAATCCCAACTGATCTGTCGCTGAATGTCGACGGAACAGCGTTTTCCGTAGCGAGTGGCGCTCCTTTAAACGCTAACAAGCGGGTTGAATGGCAGAGCCACGGCCTGAGCTGGTCCGTCGGCGACACGGTGTCGCTGAGCCTGACGGCGTCTTCCACGACCACCCCGACGCCTTCCACGACCCCCGTCAAGGTGTGCTGGGACGATGATGCGAATGGGGACTTCCCCGAATCCGACTGCGGTCCCGCCAATCGCGCCACCTATGGCTACCGGATACTGATCGGCAGCGCGGCCGACGGCGACGCCGGCAGCCCGGCCATCTACGTGAAGGTGACGCCGACGCTGCGGGAGGGCGCAACTGTGCGGGTGGGCACGGTGACCCTCGACAGCAACGGCAACATCACCGGCTTCGTTTCCGGCAACAGTCATTCGGTGACCAGCGGCTCCCAGAGCGGCCCCATCAAGCTCGACAACGGTCAGGACTACGACGGCAACGGTTCGATCAGCGAGGACGAGCGCAAGGCGGACCGCGTCAACACCATCATCGGGTTGCAGTTCAACGACTCGGAGGGTGTGCAGAGGACATACACCCTGAGCGTGCAGAGGAACGTGGGGGGTCTCTAGGCAATGACCGGCACGATGCGGGCCTTCGTCCGCCGTTCCCCGCTCCTCCTGCTGGCCGTCGCGCTCATGGCCCTGGCGGTCTTCTTTGCGCCCGGCGCGCAGCCTGCGCAGGCGGAGCATGGCGGCAATCATCTGACGGGACTGGGCATCACCGGCACGGTCATGCGCGCCGACGGGACGTCGTATACCTTCCAGCTCATCCCGAACCCGGTCGTGTTCGACGTCAACACGGCGGACTACACCATCCGTGTTCCCTACGAGCTTCAGAGCATCACCTTCACGCCCACCTGGACCGGTGATGTGATGCGAGACGTCGTGCTGTTCATGAGGGAAGACACCGACAAGAGCGTGGAGGACACCACGATGGTCCGCGCGATCACCGATTCAGGCGACGCTCTTACGGCCAGCCCAACTTCCGAGAACCCGCACCCTGCTATTCGCGTCCGCGACAAGAATGACGCTCAGCAGTTCTACTGGTTCGACCTGGAGTTCGTGACGGACCTGCCGACCTTCGGCGGCGCAACCGTGGACGCCAGGACTTATACGGCGGGCCACGATATCTCCTTACTGGGCCTCAGCGAGGCTGAGAAGGACGCCCTCAGGCTGCCCAAGGCCACAGGCGGTTTCTATCCCCATACCACGACCTACTCGGTCGCAGACCTGCCCGCAGGACTCTCCCTGGGGAACGACCGGGTGATCCGGGGCGTCCCGGAGAGCGCCACCAGCGGCGCGGCCACCGTCACCTACACCGCCACCGACGGCTCCGGCGCCACGGCTTCCCTCACCTTCCAGGTGACGGTCAACCCGCCGGTGACCTTTGACGCGGAAGACCTCAACACCTACTACGGGAGTGTCATCACCTACACCGCGGGCCAGGCGGAGCCCCTCACCGTCACGCTGCCGGAGGCCACGGGAGGCACGGGGACGCTGACCTACGAGCTGGTGTTCCGCACCGACGCGACGGTGGGGCCGTCTGTCCCCGGCGCGGGCGTACACCTGGATTCCTCCACCCGGGTCCTGACCATCGACGGAAACTCGAATGACAACCGGATCGCTCTCCGGGACACGGGCTACGCCATCAGCTACCGGGCGCGGGACGAAAACGGGGCGACGGCGGCGGCCAGCAGCAGCATCTCCGTGATCGGACCTCCGACCCTGTCGAACATAGAAGACCAGTCCTACACGGCGGGCAGGGCCGTCTCCCTCACACTGGGGGCGGCCAGCGGGCCGTGGTGGAAGATGGTGGCCCCGTTGAGCTATGAGCTCACGGGTCAGGTCGATGGCCTGGCCTTCTCCGGGGGGAGCAACCCCACCCTCTCGGGTACGCCCACGATTGCGGGCGTCACGGCGATGACCTACACGGCAACGGACGGCAACGGCGTCAGCGCCAGCCGGGAATTCACCGTCACCGTGGTCAACGGCCCCGATGTCCCGACCGCCGCGCCCACGTCCCTGGCAGCAGCTCAGGTAACGGGGCGGGACGCCGCGGCGTTCTGGGAAGCCGTGACGGGCGCGACTGCCTACGTGGTCCAGGTCATTGCATCGGACGGCAGCTACCCGGACAGGCCGGTCAACTCCGCGCCCGACGGCGTCGGTCTCAAGTTCATCCCCAGCGGCGTCGGCATCAATGGCATCGACTCCGGCGACTACAAGGTGCGCGTCGCCGCCAGGAACGACGACGGCGTGGGCCCCTGGTCAACAGAGGTGAGCTTCACCGTGTCGGTGGGAGGCATCTAGGCCGTGCCAAGGAGACGATGAGTAGATGAGCAAGGGCGCGCTCGGACGAGTGCTGATGCTGCGTAGACTTGGCCTTCAGGCCGGATCCCTTGGGCGCGTCACGACCCTCGCCGTGCTTGCGGCCGCGGCGCTGCTGGCGGTCTTCCTCGTCGTACACGACTCGCAGCCGGTCCAGGCGGACCACGGCGGCCGCGCTCACCTGAGCGGGCTGTCCATCACCGGCACGGTAACACGCGGCGGCGAAACCTATACCTTCCCACTCATCGCCAACCCGTGGTTCGACCCGCAGAGCGGGAGCTACACCATCCGGGTTCCCTCCGACCTTCAAGGCATCACCTTCACTCCCACTTGGACTGTTGACGCGGTTGAAAGGGTAGAGCTGTACGACAGAGCCGACAGCATAAGGAACACACTTGGCGCCAGGAGAATTGGCCAAGTCACTGTTTCGGGAACGACTCTGACGAATAGCTCCACCCGGGACTTTCTCATACTTCAGGTCCACGACGCGCAGACCCGTGGCACCAATGACATGTGGCACTTCTTCACCCTGCAGCGCGCCTCGGCTTCGCTGGGCTTCGACGGCGCCACCATCGCGGACAAGACCTACACCGCGGGCGGCGAGATCTCACTCCTGGGTCTCAGCGAGGATGAGAAGGACGCTCTCAGGCTGCCCAAGGCCACCGGCGGCTTCTATAACGTCACCTACACGGCCACGGGGCTGCCCGAAGGGCTGACCATGGGCCAGGACAGGATCATCCGAGGCGCCCCCACGACCGCCACCACGATCCCGGCCGAGGTCGACTACACGGCCACTGACGATACCGGAGCCTCGGCTTCCCTCACCTTCCACGTGACGGTCAACCCGCCGGTGACTTTTGACGCGGAAGACCTCAACACCTACTACGGGAGGGTCATCACCTACACCGCTGGCCAGGCGGAGCCCCTCACCGTCACGCTGCCGGAGGCCACGGGAGGCACGGGGACGCTGACCTACGAGCTGGTATTCCGCACCGACGCGACGGTGGCGCCGTCCGTCCCCGGCGCGGGCGTACACCTGGACCCCTCCACCCGGGTCCTGACCATCGACGGAAACTCGAATGACAACCGGATCGCTCTGCGGGACACGGGCTACGCCATCAGCTACCGGGCGAGGGACGAAAACGGGGCGACGGCCGCGGCCAGCAGCAGCATCTCCGTGATCGGACCTCCGACCCTGTCGAACATAGCCGACCAGTCCTACACCGCGGGCACGGCTGTCTCCCTCACACTGGGGGCGGCCAGCGGGCCGTGGTGGAAGATGGTGGCCCCGTTGAGCTATGAGCTCACGCCGCAGGTCGATGGCCTGGTCTTTTCCGGGGGGAGCAACCCCACCCTCTCCGGTACGCCCACGGTTGCGGGCGTCACGGCGATGACCTACACGGCAACGGACGGCAACGGCGTCAGCGCCACGAAGACCTTCACCGTCACCGTGGTCAACGGGCCCAATGCCCCGACCACCGCGCCCACGTCCCTGGCAGCGTCCCAGATAACGGGGGTGGACGCCGCGGCGGCCTGGGACGCCGTGACGGGAGCGACCGGCTACGTGGTGCAAGTCATAGCAGACGGCGGCAGCTACCTGGACAGGGCGGTCAACTCCGCGCCCGCCGGCGTCCATCTCAAGTTCATCACCGGCGGGGTCGGCATCAATGGTCTCGACCCAGGCGACTACAAGGTGCGCGTCGCCGCCAGGAACGCGGACGGCGTGGGGCCGTGGTCGGCAGAGGTGAGCTTCACCGTGTCGGTGGGAGGCATCTAGGCCGTGCCAAGGAGACGATGAGTAGATGAGCAAGGGCGCGCTCGGACGAGTGCTGATGCGGCGTAGGCGTAGGGGGTGTCCAGAACACCATACGTTCGCCCTGAGCTTGTCGAAGGGTCCCACGAACTGCGGCAGGGTGCCCCTCCGGCGCGGCGCGATCCTCGCCATGCTTGCGGCCGCGGCGGTTATCGCCGTCGTATTCTTCGCGCCCCTGCCGGATGAAGCGCAAGCTCACGAACTCGGCACGCCGACCAACGTCACGGTGACGTCGCTGCCCGGCGCGCTGAAGGTATCGTGGAACAGGGTCGCCGACGAGTCCCAAGATAACAGCTCTCCGCATCGCTACGCCGTGCGCTGGAGAGTCAAAGACCCGCAGAGCGAGTGGTTCGGCGACCGAGATGACGGCCGCTATAGCATCGCACATGGAAAAACTGGCTGCACTGAGGACACGGATTGCTCGTTTACTCTGTCCAATAGCTTTATCCGCGCCGACTCCTACTGGCGCTCGAATCCCGGCAAACTCCCCACGGCTCTCCTGGTCCCCGGCACGACCTACGAGGTCCAGGTGTCGGCCTATGGTCGTTTCGCCCCCAACTTGGTGGAGAGTTTCCACTACCATGAGTGGTCCAGTTCCGCGGAGGGTTCGCCCCTGGCCACGGATGTCACCCTCTCCGGCCTGGAGCTGGTGAACGCCACGACCGGCAGCGACGCGTCGGTGGACTGGCTATTTCCCTTCGGAGATCGCCTCTACGTCGCCTCGATGCTTCAGGAGGTCACCAGCATACGGGTCAAACCTAGCTCCACGTCGTATTTCGAAGTCAACATCGCAGTGAAGCTGGGGGAGAGCGGGACGCCGCAGACTGTGCGCCACCTCGGGCTCAGCTCCGCCATCGACATCCCCCCGAATGCAGACCCCGGCGTCCCCCACGAAATCTACCTGACGCTGACTGCGGTGAACGACAGCACCAACACCGCGACCTACAGGCTACGTGTCTACCAGCACCCTCCCGTCAGCTTCGGGGAGACCACCATCCCCGACCTGACGTTCACGCAGGGCGTCGAGGTGCGGCACGGCCCGCTCCCGTCAGGCAGCGATGACTACCTGGTTACGTACACGGCCACCGGCCTGCCCGCAGGACTCTCCCTTTCGAGTGTTCACCGGACCATCGTCGGCACCCCCACTGCCGCTACCATCGCCCCGGTCACCGTCACCTACACGGGCACCGGCGACATAGGCAGTTCGGCCTCCCTCACCTTCGACGTGACGGTCGCCCCGCCCGTGGAGTTCGACGCGGCCCAGCTTGCGGCCTTCAATAAGACCTACTTCGAGTACACCATCGGCCAGGCGGGAAGGATCAGCGAGACGCTGCCGGAGGCTGCGGGCGGCCACGGCGACCTGACCTATCACCTGACCTACCGGGTGAAAGAGGAGTCCGGCTGGGTGGACAAGACCATCGACGCCGACGCTCCGGGCTTCTCCTTCGATACCAACACCCGCGTCCTCACCAGCGACACCGGCGCGAGCGCGCCCTCCGAGAAGGCGTGGTACAGCGTGGACTACTGGGCCGAGGACGAGAACGGGGCCAGGGCCACTGCCCCCACCATCATCGCCGTGTGGGAGGCGCCATCGCTGCCGGAGATAGATGACAAGGACCTCACCGTGGGCGTCGCCGCCTCCTTCGAGCTGCCGGAGGCATCGGGCGGCTCTCTGCGGGAGCAGCTCCGCTTGCAGTACAAGCTGGAGCCCTCCATGGACTACAAGTTGTCGCCGGATGTCGACGGCCTCTCGGTCGCCGGGTACCTCACCATCGCGGGCACGCCCCTGGTGCCGGGCAGCACCGAGATGACGTACACGGCGACGGACTCCAACGGCGTGAGCGACAGCCGGACCTTCACCATCAACGTCGCCAACGGCCCGAACGCGCCATCGTCTGCGCCGGGCTCCCTGGAGGCGACGCAGGAGACCTCGGGACCCAACGGAGCGAGAGTCACGGCGAGCTGGGACGCCGTGACGGGAGCGACCGGCTACGTGGTCCAGGTCATTGAAGCTGCCGGCAGCTTCCCGGACAAGCCGACCAACTCCGCTCCCGACGGCGTCGCGCTGTCGATTGCGACGGATGGCTCCTTGCATTGGGTCGTCATCATCGCAATCGGTGAGGGCGACTACAGGGTTCGCGTTGCCGGCAAGAATGCGGACGGCGTGGGTCCCTGGTCGGAAGAGGCCAGCTTCACCGTGCAGATAGGAGGCGTCTAGGCGGTCCCGTCCGCCTCACCTCTTCGAGAATGAAATGAGGGTTGCCAAGGATATGATGTACCAGAGTAAGGCCGTACCGACAGCGCTGATCGCCATTGTTGCCGCAATCGCCCTTGCCCTCTCCGCCTGCGGAGACGGCGACGCGGGGCTGACCCGTGCCGACGTCGAGGAGATAGTCCAGGAGGAGATGGCCGAGCAGTCGCAGGCCGACTCCTCCCCCGCTATGGACTCCGCCGAGGTGGAGGGGATAGTCAACGACGCCATCGAGAAGATGGCCCCGCCGGAGCCGGGCCTGACCCGCGCCGAGGTTGAGGAGATAGTACGGGCCGCCATCGCCTCCCTCCCTTCCAAGTCGGCCCCCGCCGACTACACCCGGCACTTCGTCGCGAACGCCATCGCCAGGTACGACGCCCAGGGTCTGGACGCCACCCTCGCCCACTACAACAGCCCCCAGAGCGTGGACGGGCAGTGGTACGTCTTCATCATCGACGAGAACGATCTCGTTATTGGGCACCCCGACCCGGAGCGCCTGGGCCTGGACATGAAGGGCTGGGTGGGTACCGACGCCAACGGCTACGAGTTCGGGCCTGACATGCTCTCCGCCACCGAGGAGGGCAAGTGGGTGTCCTACGTCTACCGCAACCCGGCGAGCGGGGGCATAGGGACCGGCGACTTCGAGCTGAAAAACGCCTGGGTGATGAAGCGCGACGGGCTCCTGTTCGGCTCGGGCTGGTACATAGACGCCGACGAGTTCACCAGGATGCTGGTCTCCGTGGCGGTGGACAAGTACCGCGAAGTTGGGCTGGCGGGAACCATGACCTACTTCGCCAGTCCTGGGAGCGCCCTGGCGGGGCTGGAAGCGGCCATCGACTACTACAACGCCGCCGAGACGGTGGACGGCAGGTGGTTCGCCTTCATTGGAGGCCCGGACGGGAAGATCGTGGGTCACTCCGACATCTCGCTGATCGGCGGGGACGTGCAGGACCTGCTCGACGGACAGACCTTCCAGGCCACTGCCAATGGCGTCTGGGTGGAGTCCGAGTCGCTGCGCGTGTTTGTGGCCGGTTACGACGGCTACGTCTTCGGCTCCGGCTGGAGCCGCGACGAGTAGGGCCGGTGGGTAGATATGCCGAACAACTTCTTCGATATGGACTATTGCCGAGCCGTCAGCCGCAAGGGACGGTTCGTCATGGTCGCGGCCATCGCGACCATTGCCGTGGTGCTCGGTCTGCTCTCAATCCCGTCCGCCGCGGCGCAGTCCCCCACCACCCTGACGCTGACGGTGGCCAATGACACGGTGAGCGAGGACGTGGGCACGGTCACCGTGACCGCCACCCTGGACCAGCCTGCCCCCGCAGGCGGAGTGCGGGTGACGCTGACCTCGCGGCCCCTCAGCTCCCGTGCCCGGGTTGGCTACGATTTCTCCCTGCCGTCGGCCTTCACCATCGCCGAGAGCGACACCGTGGGGACGGCGGACGTCACCATCCTCGACAACCCGGCGGTAGAGCCGGACAAGCCCATCGTCCTGAACGCCACCGTCAACGTGGAGGGCGTCGCCGTCAAGGGCGTCACCATCACCCTGACCGATGACGACGTTCCCGTCCTGACCGGCATACATGTCTTGATCGGCTCCGACATCGAGGCGGATGCCGACTTCGGCCGGCTCCCGAAGTTGCGCCTGACCCCGAGTTTCGATGGCCTCACGTACGAATTCGAGGCCCAGGCGAATCCGGCCATACAGGATGTAACGCTGTTCGTTACCGGCGGAGTGGACAGGGGCAGCATCAAGATTGGCTTGCGGGGCTCGCTGGAGCAGCCCAACGTCATTCGGTACGGCAATGCGCTGAGCGAGCCGATCACCCTCTCGGACGGCGAGAACGTCATCGAGGTGAGGAGGACGCAGTACGACAAGACCTCGACCTACACCGTAACGGTGACCCGCGGGCTGCTGCCCGCGCCCGCGTTCTCGGTGACCAGGGGGGCGCGTGACGGCGGCCCGACCATCACGGTTACACTGACGGATCAGCCCCCGACCACCCAGGAGATGCGGGTGCAGGTGCGGGAGTCGACAACCGACCCGTGGCCGGACGCCGCGGAGAGCAACCTGCTGCCCGCCGGCGCGAACGGCAGCGCATACACGCGGACGTTCAAGAACATCACGGTCACCGGGCTGGCCAAGGGCACGGACTACGAGGTGCGGGCGCACATGGTAGAGCTCAGCGGGTCCATCACGGAACCCGACTTCACCGTCATCAGCCACTCCGGCGACGAGGCGCAGGTGACCACGCTGGGTCCCGCGCCCGCACCGACGGGACTGACGCTGACCCCTGCGCCGCCCGGACAGGGCTTGTCCCGCACCATCGCGGCGCGCTGGAACGCAGTCGAGGACGCGGGCCGGGTGTGGTACCGCCTGCGCTGGCGGAAGGCGGACCAGACCCCGGAGGCGGAGTGGAGCTACGGTCCCGGAGGGTCGTTCCCCGGGACCAGCCGACGGACCTCCACCCTCGCCGAGGACGGCGCCTACGACGTGCAGGTGGCCTCCGACAACGGGATCGAACCCATCGCCTGGTCTGAAGTCAAGCAGGCGACCGTCAACCACGCAGGGGGGGTGTAGGACATTGAGGACGGGAGACCCCGCCATGCGCAATGGACTCTCAATACGGCTGGCCCTACCGGGACCCGCCAAACATCGCACAGGAGGTGATTCGATGAAACTGACAGAGGCCTTGGCAACCCCGCGCCGCCTGCTGAGGACGGCCATGCCTTCTACCCCCCCCCCCCCCCCCCCGATTTTGGGGTCGGTCATGATGGCCTCCCTCCTCCGTCGCTCCCCCCTCCTGCTGCTGGCCGCCTTGCTGGTGGCCCTGGCGGTCTTCGTCCTGGCCGACGGCGCGCCCCCGGCCGCCCAGGCCCAGAACACGCCCACCGTGCTGGTGAGCAACATCGAGCAGACGGCGGGCGCGGATGACGAGTGGCCAACAACCCTTCTGCGCGCTCAGGGGTTCACGACCGGAAGCCACGCCGCAGGCTATACCCTGACGAGCATCGAGTGGAAAATCAACTTGGACAGCCCCTTGACCGCCGCCCAGATTGCAAGGCTCAGGGTGGAGTTGTGGTCGGCCACCACGGCCGGACTGCCGGACGCGAGTATCGTCAGCCTGACGGCCCCGTCGACCGTCGCGTCCGGCGACGTCGCCTTCACGGCGCCGGCGAACACCACGCTCGCGGCAGACACGACATACTTTGCGTACTTCTTCAAGTCGCCAGCCGCTGCCGACATCGGAGATCTGGAACTGGTGACGACGACGTCCAACTCCGAGGACAGCGGCGGAGCGGCGGGCTGGAGCATCGGGGATGTCGCCCACTTCAACGCTTTCACGACGTGGGGCCCGATCGGCGGCGGAGCGGCGCACAACATCCGCGTCAACGGCTTCGCGGGCCAGGCCGCCGCCCCCCTGGACCTGAGCGCCCTCACGGCGGAGAGCAGCACCGACGGCAGCGCCTTCAGCGCCATGACCGGGGCCGAGGCGCTGGCCCCGGCCTTCGACGCCGACACCACCGGCTACCGGGCCACGGTGGGCAGCGACGTGACCCACGTGCGCCTCACGCCCACCCTGGCGGACGCCACATCCTCGGTGAAGGTGGGCAAGGCGGGGACCACCCTTTCGCCGGTGACCAGCGGCACGGCCAGCGACCCCATCGCCCTGGTGGTGGGCGACAACGCCATCACCGTGGAGGTCACCGCCGCCGACAGCTCCACCCAGGACTACACCGTCACCGTGCGGCGGGTGCCCACCGGCTCCGAGTGGTGGGCGACGCTGACGGTGCAGGACATGGGAAGTGGGGTGGGGTTGGGCTGTTACAACGATAGTGCACAGGCAAGTGATCGTTGCAGAGAGACTTCGGTTCTGACGGAGGATGCATTCACCGTCAGCGCAGATGATTTCGACGCACGTTGGATAGCGACTAATGCTTCGGGCAGTTTGATCTTATTTGAACTACAGGGCACGGCCACCGCTGCTCTGAAGGCGCTGAACCTCTGCGTTGGGAGCAGGGAGTTCTCCCTTTCGGGTATGTCTAGTGGCTCCTTGCCCAGATTGCAGATTTCCAACCTCAATCCCACGCTTTCCTGGTCCGCCGGCGACACGGTCTCCCTGAGCATCGGGACCTCCTGCGCCCAGGCGACCCAGTCCACCAACGCCAACCTGAGCAACCTGACCGCCAGCAGCAGCACCAGCGCCGGCGGCGCCTTCACCGCCCTCATCCTGAGCCCGGCCTTCGACGCCGGCACCACCAGCTACAGCGCCACGGTGGGCAACGACATCACCCACGTCAAGCTGACGCCCACGTTGGCGGACAGCGGCGCCACGGTGAGGGTGGGAGGCTCGCCGGTTACCAGCGGCACCGCCAGCGCCGCCATCGCCCTGGACGTGGGCGACAACGCCATCATCGCGCGGGTCACCGCCGAGGACGGCACCACCCAGAAGGACTACACCGTCACCATCACCCGGGAGGCCCAGGCAACCCTCTCCTCCAACGCCAACTTGAGCAGCCTGACGGCCAGCGGCGGCACCAGCGCCGGGGGCACCTTCACCGCCTTCGACCTGACTCCGGCCTTCGACGCCGGCACCACCAGCTACAGCGCCACGGTGGCCAACAGCATCACCCACGTCAAGCTGACCCCCACGGTGGCGGACTCCGGCGCCTCGGTAACGGTGGGAGGGGACCCCGTGACCAGCGGCACGGCCAGCGCCGCCCAGGCGGTGGAGGTGGGGAGCAACAACATCTTTGCAGTGGTGAACGCCGAGGACGACGCTACCGTCAAGAACTACCTCGTCGTCATCACGCGGCAGGGACAGGCGGCGACGGCCACCGTGTCCCTCTCCGCCTCCCCCAGCACGGTGGACGAGGGAAGCTCGGTCACCATCACGGCCACCCTGTCGGCGGCCCAGACCAGCGCCGTGACCATCCCCCTGACCATCACCGACAACACGACGGATTCCGGCGACCACGGGACGCTGGCGTCCATCACCATCAGCGCCAACTCGGCCACCGGCACGGGGACCATCTCCACGACCCAGGACACGGACGACGAGAGCGACGAGACCTTCACCGTGTCCCTGGGGTCGCTGCCGTCGGGCATCACGGCGGGCACCCCCTCCTCGGTGCAGATCACCATCCGGGACGACGACACGACAACGACGCCCACCCCGACGCCCTCCACGCCCTCCACGACCCCCGTCAAGGTGTGCTGGGACGATGATGCGAATGGGGACTTCCCCGAATCCGACTGCGGCCCCGCCAATCGCGCCTCCTATGGCTACCGGATACTGATCGGCAGCGCGGCCGACGGCGACGCCGACAGCCCGGCCATCTACGTGAAGGTGACGCCGACGCTGCTGGCGGGCGCGACTGTGCGGGTGGGCACGGTGACCCTCGACAGCAACGGCAACATCACCGGCTTCGTTTCCGGCAACAGTCATTCGGTGACCAGCGGCGAGCAGAGCGGCCCCATCAAGCTCGACGACGGTCAGGACTACGACGGCGACGGTTCGATCAGCGAGGACGAGCGCAAGGCGGACCGCGTCAACACCATCATCGGGTTGCAGTTCAACGACTCGGAGGGTGTGCAGAGGACATACACCCTGAGCGTGCAGAGGAACGTAGGGGGTCTCTAGGCAATGACCGTCGGTATGAGACGCATTGCTCCGGCTGTAGGGCTCCGGCTGGAGCCGCGACGAGTATCGCGAACAGCCTGCCCCGTACCAGATACGAGGTCAACGGACCGTCGCGCGGCTCACATCCCCCAAACGCAAGGCCTTGAGGACGGGAGACCTCGCCATGAGCATGACTACCGGGAACATCCATCCCGACACCTTGGCGGGTGAGCCGTGGCTAGACCTCGCGCCTTGAACCGCACGTCCCGCCTGCTGCTTGCCGCCGTCCTGCTGGCGCTGGCGGTGGGGCTCCTGATGCCCTCGCCAGGTCCCGTACACGGCTCCTCTCACGACCTGCCGGGGAAGCCCTCGATCAGCAACTGGGACCGGATGTACAACGGTCTGCGAGTACACTGGAATGCCCCCGCCTCCGATGGCGGCTCGCCCATCATCAGGTACGAAGTCCAATACAAGCGCCCCCGGTGGGAAATCTGGGAAGACGGCCCGCAGGTCGGCACGGCCCGCAAGGCTACGATTAAGAGTCTGGGCCGAGATATCGAATACCAGGTGCGCGTCCGCGCCGTCACCTCCAACGGTGCAGGTCCGTGGACCGACGACCCAGATGACAAGCGCAATTCCCTTGGCCTCAGCTCACAGGCCGACCCTCCCGACGTGACCATAATCCCACGCAACGCGTCGCTGACGTTGTCGTGGGACGTGGAATACCTTGGCAGTCTTAGCCTCTCACACTACAACGTTCAATACGCCCGCTTCGACGGCAACACATACACCTACGAGGACTGGACGGTGGGCGGCAGCACCCGGATCGCCGGCAATTCCGTCACCATAACGGACCTGGAGAACGGCCAGAACTACCTGGTGCGAGTGCGGGCCCACAACGGCATCAAGGACGGCCACTGGTCGGTGGGCCATCACGGCGCCCCCGCAACCGGCACGCCCTTTCTCAAGGTCGAGGAGCTGGTCACCGGCCTCCAAGTACCTTGGGACCTCGACTTCACACCGGACGGGACGATGCTGTTCACGCAACGCGCGGGGCGGCTCAGCGCCCGCCTGACCGACGGAACGGTGCGGAGCCTCGCGAGGGTGCAAAATACGAAGACCACCTCCGAGGGTGGCTTGATGTCCATCCTAGTCGACCCCGGGTTCAGCACGAACCGCCGCTTTTACACCTGCCAGACGAACAAC
Source organism: Dehalococcoidia bacterium (assembly GCA_965204975.1). Lineage (GTDB taxonomy): Bacteria > Chloroflexota > Dehalococcoidia > Lucifugimonadales > CAJWER01. The sequence goes on along the minus strand of OZ242024.1, from coordinate 295,992 downwards.
AACGCCCAGCCTCCGAACTACGAGAGTCCCTCCTCTCCGTACTCGGTGGAGGTCATCGTCTGGACCGTCAACGCCGACTACACGACGGCGACCCGCGCCGCCAATCCCCTGGTAGGCGGCATACCGGGGGGGACCTTTGGCCAACACAACGGATGCCGGCTGCGGTTTGGCCCGGACGGTTACCTGTGGATCGCTACGGGCGACGCGGTGGGGCCGACCAACCCTCAGAGCCTGTCATCGCTGGGCGGGAAGGTGCTGCGGGTGGTCGCATCCACCGGAAACGGGGCCCCGGGCAACCCCTTTCGATCTTCTCCACGCGTGTACACCTACGGACACCGCAACATCCAGGGCCTGGCGCTCCGGCCGGACACGCGCCAAATGTGGGCGGTGGAGCACGGCTCTATCGTGGATGACGAGATCAACTTGCTGGCCGCCGGGAAGAACTACGGCTGGGATCCTGCGCACCTGAACAATGAGGGAGAGACCGTCTATAGCGAACTACAAGTCCCCATGACCGACCTCGAAAAGTATCCAAGCGCCGTCGAAGCCCAATGGTCGTCGGGCGAATCAACCCTGGCGACCAGCGGCGGCATCTTCCTGGAGGGCGAACGCTGGGGCGACTGGGAAGGGCGGCTAGCCGTGGCCACCCTGAAGGACAGCCAGCTTCACCTCTTCGCCTTCGACGAAGCCGGCCATTTCCAGAACCGTATCTCCGTTCCCGCACTGAGAGAGACCCATGGCCGTCTTCGCTCACCCGTGATCGGGCCCGACGGCGCGCTCTACATCACCACGTCCAATGGAGAGAACAAGGACAAGATTCTGAAGGTGACGCCGGTGTACCATCCAGGCAGTCCGGCCGGGCTCACGGTGGTCCCGGGCAGCGCCGTCGGGGAGCTGGTCGTGACTTGGACGGCCCCCACGGACGACGGCGGCGACCCGGTGACGGGGTACAGGCTCCGCTACTCCACGGACGGAACAAACTGGACCGACGTCGCGGACACGGTTGCCGGTCTGACCGAGACCATCACCGGCCTGGACGACGGCGTGGAGTACCGGGTGCAGGTGCGGGCGGTGAACGGCGCCGCCGGAGGCGGGGCCTGGTCGCAATCCGGAACAGGGAATGCAGGGAGCTCCAACCAGGCCCCCACGGTTGCCAATGCCATCGAGGACGTCACCTTCCTCAAAGAGAGCGGAACGCGGGACGTCTCCCTGTCCGGCGTGTTCACCGACGCCGACAACGACAGCCTGACGATTACCGCCGTGTCGTCGGCCGACAGCAAGGCCGCGGTGTCGGTTGCCACCGACTTCTCCAAGCTGACGGTGACGGCCAGGGCCCGGGGCACGGTCACCATCACCGTGACCGCAGATGACGGCAACGGCGGCACGGGGCAGGACTCCTTCACCGTCACGGTGAAGGCCGCGCCGGTGGTGTCCTCGGCCCTGTCCGACGTGAGCGGGCTGGCCACCGAGTCCGCGCGGGACATCTCCCTGTCCGGGGTGTTCACCGATGCCGACGGCGACAGCCTGACGATAACCGCCCGGTCCTCCAGCAACGTCAGGGCCAGGGCGCTGGTGGCGGCCGACTACTCAAGCCTGACGGTTGCCGGCGTAACAGCGGGCACTGCCACCATCACGGTGACCGCCCAGGACAGCGACGGCAACCAGGTCAGCGATGCCTTCGACGTGGAGGTCGTCAGGTCGGCCGAAGCCGGCCTCAGCGCCCTGTCGCTCTCCGCCGGGAGCATCTCCCCGTCCTTCTCCGCCACCACCTACACCTACACACTGAATGTGGGCCATGACGTGTCCAGCACGACCGTGACCGCCACGGCCAGTCATGGCAGGGCCACGCTGAAGGCGGGACTGGCCGGATCGCTGTCGGCCATCACCAGCGGGACGCCCAGCGGGGACATCAGCCTGGCGCCGGGAGCCAACTCCGTCCAGGTGGAGGTGACCGCCGAGGACGGCATGGCGCAGCAGACTTACACGATCACGGTTACCAGGGAGGCGTCCTCCGATCCGGTGATCCAGTTCAGCTCCGCCACTTACAGCGGGACCGAAGGCGACACCATCACCATCCGGCTGCGCCTGGCCGAAGCCCAGCCCGCCCCGTTCAGGGTCTGGGTGCGCGCAGATCCACGGAGCGACGCCAGCCACGAACCCGACTTCAGCTTCGGTGACTGCCTTCCCGGTGAGACCTCCTGCGACTTCGGCATCGGAGTTCTGGACGTGACGATTCCGGCGGGAGACACCACCTACGACTACGGCATCCGGACCGTGGACGACCATCGGGTCGAGGGAAGCGAGACCTTCACCCTGGACTTCGTCTACGTCGGTTCGCCCTACGTGCTGGGAGACAACTCCCAGGCCGTCGTCACCATCGAGGACAACGACGAGGCGGGCGTCATCGTGAGCACGGAAACGGTGAGCATGAAAGAGGACACCACCGGGAACGAGGAGGCCGACGCAACCTACACCATCAGGCTGGACTCCCAGCCCGCCGACTGGGTGCGCGTCTATCCCGAAAGCGCCTTCGCGTGCAAGGTCGGCGTGATCCGCGGGTTCGTCGAGTTCAGCCGCCACAACTGGGATCAGCCCCAGACCGTGCGCCTGCGCGCCGAGCACGACTTCGACGCCGTCGACGAGGAGGTGGTGATCAGCCACCGGGTAGAGGCGGCGAGCGCGTCCGCCGAGTACCGCACCGTGACCGTGCCCTCCGTGACGGTCAGCGTGGACGACAAGCACACGCCGGCCCTGATGGTGGAGAAGTCCTCTCTCACACCGGCTGCTGGAGAGACCGTCCAGTACCGCGTCTATCTGAGCGCGGACCCCAGCCCGGTCTACGGAGAGAACCCCGCCGACTGCTACGACTACTCGAGCTCTCACACCGTGACCATCGCGGCCGCCAGCAGCGACACGGACAAAGTGACGGTAAGCCCGGCGTCGGTGACCTTCACCGCGGACGACTACGAGCCGAAGACCATCTACGTTACCGGAGTGTCGGCGGGCGACGTCACCATCACGCACACGGTCTCCGGCACGGACCCGGAGTACACGGGCACGCCGTTGGTCCTGCAACAGGTGGCCGTCTCGGTGCCCGCCCAGCAGCAATCGGCCCAGGAGCCGTCCGGCGAGCCGCAGGAGACCCCGGAACCGGAAGGGGTGCAGAAGCTGCCCGGCCCCGTGCTGGAGGTACAGCTTGCGGCGACTTCGGACAGCCTGACGGTCAGATGGAACGCCCCGGAGACCGGCGATCCTCCGACGCGCTACATCGTGCACATCGCGCCGGTGGGCGGAGGCAAGGGTGAGCTCAAAACGCCCAAGGCAAAAAAGACCTCCGTGACCTTCCGCGGCCTGGAGGCCGGTGAGACCTACAGGATATTCGTGCGGGCGAAGAACCAGGCGGGCAAGGGGCCACGGGTGAAAGCCATCGTCACCCTGCCGGAAGCGCCCCCAGGATAGTTCACACTGACACCCGGCCTGGCCGGGAGGCGCACACATCGGCGCTCGCGGAAGGCCACCCCCTGAAAGGAGAAGAATGATGCGCTGGCTTCTACTTGGCTTCGTGTTTCTCCTGGTGGCCTGTGGCAGCGAAGGGAATCCGTTGGCCGATACGGAGTGGCGGCTGGTCGCGCTGGGCAATGCCGACGCTCCCGCCGAGGTGGTGGGGGGCGACCCAACCGCCGAGTTCACTGCCGCTGGGGATATGAAGGGGTGGACGGGCTGCAACTCCTACTCGGCGAGATACAGGGCGCGGGATTCGGAGCTGCGCCTTGACGACCTGACGTGGACGGAAGCGGGCTGCCCATCCCAGGCGTTGTTCCGGCAGGAACAACGGATGCAGGACTCGTTGGCGACGGTGGAGCGGTTCGAGGTCTCGGGCGAACGGCTCACCCTTCATAGCGAAGGCGGGCAGGCGCTGGTCTTCGAGCGGGTTGGGGAGTAGCCACCGATGAATCCTGACAACGGACCGGCTCGATGCCGAGACAGCGAATTGACTACAACATACAGACCTATGAGTTACCCGACGACTTCCCGGAACGGCTGAAGCGGTTCCAGAGGGAGTCCGGCCTGTCATGGTCGGAGATCGCCCGGCGCCTCGGCACCTACCGCCACACCGTCGGGCGCTGGAAGAAGGGCCGGGGCCGTCCCAACACGGAGCACATGATGGCCCTGCTCGACCTGGCCGAAGGGTTGGGCCTAGCCCACATCTTCACTGAGTAAGGAACTGCGGCGCCTGAATGGAGCACCCAATGGCATCGCACCGAAGGAGGAAGAAACGATGAGAGGAATTGTCGGTCCTGGTGGAACATCGCCTCATCGCGCTGCGCTGAAACTGCTCCGGTCAAGCCTGACCTACGGGCTGCTGGCTCTGCTGGCCCTGTTGCTCGCAGCATGTTCTAACGAACCCGCCAGCCCCGACAACCCGTCGGCCGGGGCGACCACCTCTGCGGCCCAGGCCGGAGCAGACACACAAGCGGCCGATACTGGGGCGAAGGACGATGGCGCTACGCCGACACCTCCTACCGAGGGTCAGACCCCCACCGACGGAATGACGCTTCACGATATAGTGGCGGAAGGCAGCCCAGCCGATGTTGAAGCAGCGCTGGACCGGGGCGCCGATGTCAACGCCAAGGACGATGGCGGCCAGACTCCACTGCACATTGCGGCGTGGAGCAACCAAGACCCGGAGGTAGTCAAGGCGCTGCTGGAAGCCGGGGCCGACCTCGAAGCCCGGGACATTCTCGACGAAACGCCCTTGCATAAAGCGGTTGGCTTTGGCGATAACGGTCAGGCAGCGGTAGCCTTGGCCCTGCTGGACGCTGGGGCCGACGTCAACGCGAAGGACGATTTCGGTGAGACGCCGCTGGACAATGTTACGCGGGATTACGAAAGCGGCCGTGGCAGTATTCTGGTTCAAGCGCTGATGGTTCACGGGTTCGATGTCAATGCGAAGGACGACTACGGTAAGACGCCCCTGTTCATTGCGGTACGCGAGGAAATGCCTACGGTGATTCAGGCACTGGTGGCCGCCGGGGCCGACACCGAGGCGAAAGACGACAGCGGCAAGACGCCCCTGCATATGGCGGCGGCTTGGAACGAAAACCCGGCGGTGATTCAGGCACTGGTGGCCGCCGGGGCCGACACCGAGGCGAAAGACGACAGCGGCAGGACGCCCTTGCATGATGCGGCGGCTTCGAACGACAACCCGGCGGTGATTCAGGCACTGCTGAACGGCGGAGCCGACGTCAATGCGGACGGCGATGGCGAGACGCCTCTGCATAAAGCTATATGGCACAACGAAAACCCGGAGGTGATCAAGGTTCTGCTGGCCGCCGGGGCCGACACCGAGGCTAGAGACAACAGCGGCTGGACGTCCCTGCAAATTGCGGTGGGTCGGAACAAAAGCCCGGAGGTGAATAAGGCCCTGTTGGACGCCGGGGCCGACACTGAGGCGAAATTCCTCAATGACCAGACTCCCCTGCATCATGCGGTAGATAGCGAAAACCTAGTGCTGATTCAGGCCCTGCTGAACGCTGGAGCCGACACCGAGGCCAAGAACATTGACGGCCAGACACCCCTGCACGTTGCAACGGAAAACCGCAACGACAACCTGCCGGTGATTCAGGCCCTACTGGACGCCGAGGCCGACCCGAATGCCAAGAGTCCGGGCTTATGGCCGCCCCTGTATGCTGCGGCAGGAAATAGCGAAAACCCGGCGGTGATTCAGGCCCTGTTGGACGCGGGGGCCGACCCCAATGCCAAGAGTCCGGGCTTATTATGGACGCCCCTGCATGAGGCGGCGGCTAGGAACGGAAACCCGGCGGTGATTCAGGTGCTGCTCGATGCCGGGGCCGATCCCAATGCAATCGACCGTGGCGGGACGCCCCTGCATGCTGCGGCGGCTAAGAACGGAAACCCTGCCGTGATTCAGGTGCTGATTGACGCTGGGTCCGACCCCAACGCCAAGGATGACGATGGTGCAACGCCCCTGCATAAGGCGGCGGCTGGGAACGAAAACCCTGCGGTGATTCAGGTACTGCTTGACGCCGGGGCTGACCCAAACGCGAAGGATGGTTTTCTTAGTACACCCCTGGATCGTGCAGAAAGGTCCGGTACCTCCGCTGTTGCCGAGCTGTTGCGAGATGCGGCTTCGCAGTGACGGTGACGAACAACGCCACAGATGGTCCGAATACGATTCGGTTCATCCTGAGTGGAGAAACCAAAGTGGGGGAACACGTCCAACCCTCGCCCACTCTCGAACCGGCACAGGCCCAGGTGCTGGACCGTCTGGCGTTGGAAAGACGACAGGGGTCGTCCCAACACGGAGCACATGATGGCCCTGCTCGACCTGACCGAAGGGTTGGGCCTAGCCCACATCTTCACCGGCTGAGGCGGCGCGAGGGCCGGAAACGCATAAAGGCCGCACACATGGACGGCGGGGGACCGCTGACCGCATTGCAAATGGGGTCGTATACGAGAACCGTACGGGAGGAGCACGCATGGACAAGAAAACGAGACCGGCAACGGAAGCGCCGTCCGCCAACGCAGCGGGCGACGAGGCTGCCCGCATCGCTTCGCTCCTGTTCGTCGATGAGGCCGGGGTAACGAGACCGGCAACGGAAACGCCGTCCAGCTACGCGGCGCGCATGTTCGGCGAGGAGGCCGCTGGCAACTACGGCGTAATGGGCCGGTTGATGGAGATCAAGCGACTCCCGGTCGGCGATCTGGGGCTGCTCACGGTCGGTTTCCGCATCACGGACCGGCCCTACGAGAAGTGGACCCGGCGCTTCAACCAGTTCAAGTACGGCGAACCTACCGCCGCCAGGGCGGCCACCCGCACCTTCTGTGCGGCGTTCGAGGACTTCCTCCCCGCCGGGAACCCGCGCGTCGCCGTCGTCTCCTCGGTCTCTTCAGGGCAGAACATTGTGCAATCCGACACGCCGGCGTCGACACTGGCGTACGCGCTTGCAGGGTCCCGCGGCTGGGAGTGGCTTCCCCACCACGTCACCAAGGACCGGCATCCCAGCCTCACTCGCATCGCCTCCGCGGGCAAGCGGGACGCCGCCGTGGACGGGGTGTACCTGGCTTCCGCCATCGGGGGCGAGCCCGGCCTGGTAATCGTCGTCGACGACTTCTGCACGCGGGGCGCGACGCTCGCGGACATCGCCCGTGCGATCTGGGAGTCCAACCCCGGATGGAAGGTTCAGGGGGCCAGCCTCGCCAAGGCCGAGCGCGCCGCCTACTGGAAAGGCGAGCTGACCAACGCACACATCCCCGACGTGCTGGACGCCACCTGGCGCGGGGACCCGAAGGTCGCGTCGCCCTTTTATTGAAACGCAACAAGGGCTGCATACATGGATGTCCGGGCGCGGCCGCCGCAACGCACCGGACGTGGGCAGCCAACGATGAATCCTGGCAACGGACCGACTCGATGCCGAGACAGCGAATACCCCACAGCAGAGAAATACATGAACTCCCCGACGACTTCCCGGAGCGGCTGAAGCGGTTCAAGGATCAGTCCCAGATGTCGTGGTCTGAGATCGCCCGACGCCTCGAAACGTATCGCAACATCGTATGGCGTTGGAAGGAGGGTCTTGCCCGGCCCAACAAGCAGCACAGGAAGGCGCTGTTCGAGTTGGCCGACAGCATGGCCCTCGGACACCTATTCACGGAATGAGACGTCCAAAGACGCAAAGAGAACTGTCTCTAATGTCAAGAAGGGAGGCCAGCGCCTGCTCCGCTGGTCGTATCGAAAGCGGGCGGCCTTGTAGGGAGAGAGCGGCGACATGACCGGCAGGGTACGACGGTTGCGTGTTCGGTTCCGGCTAGAGCCGGAGGTGTTCGGGCGGCTGAGCGGCGAGGTCGGGCCGCTCGCTAAGACGGTCAGCACCCGCGTGCAACGTCCAAGACTCGTAGGGGCTGTGAGTCGCTCAAATGTCACCGAACAAACCGCTCCAGTCCTTCGCTTCTCACGACTCCTCCCGCTGATCGCCGCAATCATTGTCCTGGCGGTCTTCTTCGTCCACGATTCCCGGCCCGCCGAGGCGCAGCAGACCACCACGGTCTGGTCCGCCACCCTGAGGGCGGGGACTATCATGACCAATGTCTTTGGTTGTTGGAACGGGAGCTCGTTCATTCATTGGCGATGCACCAGAACGGCCTCGCTCACGGACGATGACTTTTCCCGTGGCGGTACGAGCCATAGCATCACGAGGATCACCTTAGATGAACCAGCAGATACTCTCGAAGTTACCCTGGACAAGGCTTTCCCGCAGGACATCCGCACGTCGGGAACGCTGCACGTCGACAGCAGTCAGTTCTCCCTTTCGGGCGCCGCCTTCTCCAATGGCAACAGGACTGCGAAGTGGAGCAACACCGGGCTGGACTGGTCGAACGGCAGCAGGGTCCGGCTGAGTCTGACGACGCCCCCCGGCGTCGATGACTCGATCCTCCTCAGCGCATCCCCTGCCACCCTGCCCAGGGGCGGCGAGCGAGAGGTGACCGTCTCGCTGCGGTCGCCGGCGCCGCGAGACCTGCAGGTGGTGATCACGCCCTCGGGCACGGTGGACTATGAGCTGTCCGCTCCGCACGGCAAGACGGCCCAATTCAGCTTCCCCAAGGACGCGACGAACCCCGGCAACGCCAGCGAGCCCGGAACATTCTCCATCTCCGCATCCGACAGCGCCGCCGTGGGCGAGACCATCGTCCTCACCCCGGCCAGCCTTACCCCCGGCATCACCGGCCCCCCACTCACGCTCACCATCGAAGCGGGAGGGCTTTAGTGAGGATTTGATCACCCGTGCCGGAAATACCGGCTCCGAAGTACCCGACCATGGCGCAACGATCCCGCCTGGGATTCAATCCGAGCCTGGGGATTTTCCCATGCGGGGGACCCGGGGTTATGGCGTTGGTCATAGCATTCTTCGCTCTAATGCTTGCGAATGCGGCCCCAGCCGGTCCCACGAGTGGTCGGGCACATGCGCAGGCGGCAGAGTCCTCCATCGAGTACGCGGAGAACGGCACGGCCCCGGTCGCCGTCTTCACCGCCCATGACCAGGACGGAGACGCCATAGAGTGGTCTCTGAGCGGCGTCGACCGCAGCCTGTTCACGATAGACGGCGGCGTGCTGGCCTTCAGGGAGCCCCCCAACTACGAGGAGCGACGGTCAGGTGCGGCGAGCGGGAACCTCTACAGAGTGACCGTCGAGGCGTCGGGCGGCACTTACGACGTGGCAGTCACCGTCACCGATGTGGACGAAGCCGGTGTGGTGAGCATCAGCAGACCGCAGCCGCAGGTCGACCGGCCGCTGTCGGCCAGCCTGTCCGACGAGGACGATGGGGTGGCGGAACAGAGCTGGCAATGGGCCAGGTCAGTGGACGGGACGACCTGGACGGACATAGAGGGGGCGTCGCCGTCGACGCGGAGCCCGACCCCGGACGACGTGGACATGTACCTGCGCGCCACGGTCACCTACTCCGACAAGTTCGGCACAGGCAAGACCGCCTCGGCGGTGAGCGCCAATCGCGTGGAGGCCAGGACCCTGTCCAACGCCGCCCCCTCCTTTGCCGACCAGGACGGCGACGATACGACCCCCTACATAGACATCGCCCTGTCCGTGGAGGAGAACGCGGCCTTGGGCACGGCCATAGGGACGGTGTCGGCCACCGACGCCGACGGGGACGTGCTGTTCTACGAGCTGCTGGACACGCCCGATCTGAGGGATGCCGTTGGAGCCGCACGGTTCACCATCGACAGCGCCACCGGCCAGATCAGGGTCGGGAAGGTCCTGGGGGCCGACGATGGTGAGCGTGAGGACGAGGACTCGACGGGCCTGGCCGGCAGCCCCCCCCTGCCTGACGGTGAAGATGCCGCCGACCCCCGCAACAGCAAGTACGTCCTGCGGGTGAAGGTTTCCGACCCCTCGACCGCCTCGGCGACGGTGAACGTCATCGTTACCGTCTCCGACGTGAACGAACCTCCCATCTTCGGCGAGGACCCACCAACGCTGCTGAGGGTCAGGGAGAATGCCGACCCTCCGATCATCACGTTCGGGGATGGCGACACGCCGGTTGTCGCCGGGACCTACGCCGCGTTCGACCTGGACGTTGACGAGACAGGCCCTCACCCCTACGACGACAGGTCATACTCTTACTCGGTGTCGGGCCCCGACAACGATGTCCTTGCCTTCGACAGCGACGGCGTTCTGAGTTTCAGGCCGGAGCATAAGATCGACTATGAAGAGCAGGCCTCCTACTCGATAACCGTCGTGGCCCGCTCCGGCGTGGGTCTCCGCAGGCTTACCGCAACCCTCGACGTGACCATCGAGGTGGCGGACGGGGAAGACCCAGGGAAGGTGTCACTGTCCCTGAGGGAACCCCAGGTGGAAAGGGAGGTTCAGGCTAGGGTAAGCGACCCCGACGGCGGCGTGAGGATAAAGGGGTGGGTGTGGGACCGGTCTGATGAGATCACCGTCGATGACGGAGGAACGCCATCGGCCGAGTGCCGGGACGACCCCGGAACCGGCATCGACGCAGTTGGCGGCTGGACTCCGATAGATGGGGCCTCGTCGGCGGTCTACACGGCGCAGGCGACCGACGTGGGCAGGTGCCTGCGGGCGACGGCGGTCTACACGGACAACGTGGAGAACCCGGCCGGGGCGGGTGACGAGCGGCTGACGGTGGTGACGGAAGCCCCCGTGCAGGGTAGAAGACCCGTGAACGCCGCTCCGCACTTTCTCGACGGAACGGATGGGACGAGCCGCAGGGTAACCGAGAATACGGAGGCCGGTCACGACATCGGAAAGCCGGTAAGCGCCCATGACGAAGACGGCGACCTGCTGATCTACACCCTGGGAGGCCCGGACGCCGCCTCCTTCGACATATCCAGGAACAACGGCCAGCTGAAGACGAAGGCCCCCCTGGACTATGAGGCCAGGCGCAGTCACACGGTGGTGGTGACCGCCACGGACCCGTCGGGGGCCGCCAGCGCCACGCAGGTCACCATCCACGTCAGGGGCGTCGACGAGCCCGCGGTGATAGCTGGCACCCGCTCCATAACCTACGCAGAGAACGGACTATCCCCAGTCGCGACCTTCAGCGCCGATGACCAGGACGGGGGTCTCGTCAGGTGGTCCCTGGGCGGGCGCGATGAAGACCTGTTCACCATGGCTGGCGGCGTACTGGACTTCAGGGACCCCCCGGACTACGAGTTCCCCCGGTCCGCCGTGGAGGGCGTATCCCTGGCGGAGAGGAACCTGTACAGGGTCACCATCGAAGCCTCCGGCGGAGCGCACGACGTGACCGTGACGGTCAAGGACCTGGACGAGGAAGGCGCGGTGAGCCTCAGCGGGTTGCAGCCGCAGGTCGCCCGGCCCTTCTTGGCCAGCCTGTGGGACGAGGACGAGGGGGTGACGGCTCTGAGTTGGCAGTGGGCCAGGTCAGTGGACGGGACGGCCTGGACGGACATCGAGGGAGCGACGTCGCCGAGGCGGAGCCCGACGCCGGAGGACGTGGGCATGTACCTGCGCGCGACGGTCACCTACTCCGACCGGTTCGGCGCCGGCAAGACCGTCTCGGTGGAGACCGCATACCCGGTGGAGCCCATGACGCTGGCTAATGCCGCACCCTCCTTCGCCGACCAAGGCGAGAATGAAGACACCCCCTACATCAACGTCGTCCGGACCGTCGCCGAGAACACGGCAGCCGGAATACCCATAGGTGAGCCGGTGTCGGCGACGGACGCGGACGAAGACGTGCTGTACTACGAGCTGCTGGACACCCCCGACCTGGAGGATGAGGACGGCCGCGCGCGGTTCACCATCGACAGTACCGCCGGTCAGATAAGGGTCGCCGAGGAGCTTGGGGCAGACGCCGGCCAGCGTGAGGACGAGGACTCGACGAGTCTGTCCGGCCGCCCTTTGCTGCCCGAGGGCGAGGACGCGGACGAGGCCGACAACAGCGAGTACGTCCTGCGGGTGAGGGTGAGCGACCCCTCGACCGCCTCGGACACGGTGAACGTGATAGTCAGGGTCGTCGAAGTGAACGAACCCCCTCTATTCGATGAGGACGCGCCCACTGCGCTGCGGGTCAGGGAGAACGTCGTCCCGCCGGTCATCACACTGGAGGACGGCGAGACGCCCGTGGGTGTGGACACCTATGCCGTGATTGACGAGGACGGCAGCGTTACCGGGTCAGATGGCTACGACGACACCTCCTACACCTACTCGGTGTCGGGTTCCGACAGCCCTGCATTTGCCTTCAACAGCGATGGCGTTCTGAGCTTCAGGGCAGCCTGGAAGCCCGACTTCGAGACCAAGAGCTCATACTCGATAACCATCGTGGCCCGCTCCGGCCAGGGCGCCCGTGACATGAATTCCACCCTTGACGTGACAATCGAGGTGGTGGACACGGAAGATGCCGGGACGGTGTCCCTGTCCCAGCGCCAGCCTCAGGTGGGCATCGAGATATTGGCCACGCTCAGCGACCCGGACGGGGGCGTGAATCTCACCAGGTGGGTGTGGGAACGGTCCGACGAGACACCGCCAGCCGCGTGCCGTAGCTACACGGGAGGCTGGACTCCCATAGAAAGAGCCTCGTCCGCAGTCTACGCTCCGCAGCCGGCCGACGTGGGAAGGTGCCTGCGGGTGACGGCGGTCTACACGGACGAGCTGGATGACGCCGATCAGCGGGCAAAGGCTGTGTTGGAGGTTACCGTCAGGGGTCCCAGTCATGCTCCGATACCGGACCCTGAAGACGACGGCGGTTTTGTCAATGCCGCACCCGTGTTCCCAGACCAGGACTTCCTCACCGAGGGCGATCAGTCGGACAGGACGAGCCGGACGGTGCCCGAGAACACGAGGGCCGGGCAGAACATAGGAGATCCGGTCAGCGCCATCGACGCAGATGGCGACCTGCTGATCTACACCCTAAGCGGCACCGACGCCCGGTCCTTCGGCATATCGAGGAACGACGGCCAACTAAGGACGAGAGCCTCCCTGAACTACGAGGAGAAGAACAGCTACACGGTGGCGGTCACCGCCACCGACCCGTTTGGCGCGACGGACAGCATAGAGGTGACCATCAACGTCACCGACGAGGATGACCCAGCGGTGATAACGGTGATTCCGGGAGCGGCCGACGATGGATCCTGAGAATCGACGCTACGAGGGAGGACCAGATGACGGACGAAGCTCTGGAGACCCTGCCCTGGCTGCTCCTTGGCCTGAAACGAAAGATGGGCAGCAAACACGCCGCTCGGCGAAGCCCACTCCAACGTAGGCAAGCCTCGTATACGTGATACCCGGCGAAGGCCATCCCCTCAACGCAATGAAGGCCGCACACATGGAGGTGTGTGAGGAAGCGGCGCTCCCGAAACGCATAGAAGGCCCATACATGGACGAGCGGGCACCCGTCCTAGCCCCGGCTGTCATCCTGGCCCGTCTCCTGTGCCAACCTTTCGGCAAGTAGGCGGCAGTCCTCAGCGTCACCCAACCGGCCCTCGTCCTCCAGGTCCTGGGCCATATCTTCGAGGATGGCTTCGGCAAGCGGCATCGCCAGAGCCTTGCATTCCTGGCAGACAGCGCCGACCCAAGCGCCATTCAATCGGTCTTCCAAGTAGCCCTTCAGGTCTCTCAGGTCGTACGAGGTGTCGGCTCCACAGAGGGCCTTCGCCTCGACCGCATCGGTATCGGACAGGTGCATCTCCATCACTTCGTATCTCCTTTCGGAATCTGGCGTCGGATTCAAGGTGTCTTCGTCTCGGGTTCTCATTGGCCTGTATCCTTTCTGAAATGAAGAAAGGGCGCACATATGCCTGAAACGCAAAAACGCCCCATACATGGATTGGGGCGGGAGAGGCCGCCGCTGCAAATGCGGCGGCCTCTCCCGTAATCTTGCGACGCGCGTCCCGCGCCGACCGGCTCCTAGAACAGCCTCAGCGTCTGCTGCTGCTGCTCCTCCTGCGTCGTCTCGCCCTCGGCGTCCGCAGCCTGTGCCGTCCCCTGCTGACGCCGGTTGCGACGTTTGGGCGGGGGAGCGGGCCTCTCGTAGGCCGGGTGCTTGGGCGTCTCCTCCCACCTGGCCCTGGCCCTCTCGGTCACCACCGGCACCTCCTGGGCCAGCGCGGTCAGGTCGTGGTCGTCGAAGGTCTCGATGTGCGGGTCCGCCGAGGGTTTCTGAACCCCGATGACGGCCCTGCTTCCCTTGATGGAGACGACGATCTTCAGGTCGTCCGAGGAATCGGTCTCCTCCCCGGCGTCATCGGCAGCCTTCTCGTCCTCTGCGGCCTCCGTCTTGGCGTCCTGCTCCCCGGCGTCGTCCGAACCCTGTTCGTCCTGTTCGGTCTGATCCGTGGAGTCCTCCTCCTCGACGGCAGCGGCGGGCTTGTCGTCCGCCGTCGGCGCATCGCCGAAGAGACTGTCGTCCACGCTCGGCGCGTCCGAGCGGGTCGCTTCCGTTACAACTTCGTCGGGCATGGTCTTCTCCTTTCCTTGTTGGATTCCGGGCTGCGCTTGCGGGCGCAGTTGGCTAGGCTGCTACCCCCGACGCCTGCCTCTTTATCTCGCCGAGTGTCGTCGGCTTCCAGTAGAGGTCGCGCTCCACGGCGGGAACCTGACCGAAGACCTTCGCCTCCGCCAGCTCAGTCAAGTCGAAGTAGCCGAGCTCGGTCTCGAATCCCTCCACGAGGCCGAAGCACAGCCCGGTCTCGGCCTGCCACTCGGTGATGAACCAGCGCCAGCCGGTGTAGGGGGAAAACAGCTTGGCGGGCGCGAGGACCGAGTCGTAGTCCTCCACGTTCTCGTTGGCGTAGAGCGCGGGGATGGTGTCCCCCAGCTCCTTCGTCATCAGCTTGTGCCTGCGCAGACCGCTGTTGGGGTCCTGCCAGATCGTCCCTGTGGTTCCGTTCTTGTCAGCCATCGGTTTCTCCTCTCTTGTTCGTTCTCTGATTGCGTTCGCTTGCGCCGATCACTCGACGTATGACCCCACCGTCCGCTCCACCGCCTCCGGCGTGACGTAGGTGGGTGTGACCGTTCCCAGGTCCATGTCCAGGTACAGGGCCATGAAGGGGCAGGTGCCCGCCACCATGCGGCGAACCACCTGTAAGACCAGCGACGCCATCATCTGGTTGATGGTGGGGTCCTGGTCGGTGAGGTCCAGTGCCGCCGCGCAGTCCACGTCCGGCGGCCTGGTCGACACTGCCGTCAGGAGGTCGGGCCGCTGGAGCGTGGGCGCGGGGGCCAGGTAGCAGGTCTCGCCCTCGAAGGGCGGCTCGTCCCAGTCGACCCTGCCGGAGACGTTTCCGACGAGCACCTGTCCCCAGTTGGTGTCGTTGCCGGCGTCAATGAGCCAGCGGGCGGGGTGTCCCGGCAGGCACTCGGCCATCGCCTTCCGTGCGAGGGCGTTGTCGGCGCAGCCGATGATGAGGCTCTCTCCGAAGTCGATGAGACCGGGGTAGCCGTGCCTGTTGGTGCGGGAGTCGTCGTCGTACTCTCGGAATGGGTACACCGAGTAGCCGATGGGACGCCGGTAGGCTTTGGTCAGCCGGTCGGCCAGGGCCTCGCTCTTGAACCTTCCCACGTCCCCCGCGTAGAAGTTCTGGCGCAGCAGGTTGTGGGGTTCCACCCGGTCGTGGTCGACCAGGACGATGTTGGCCTCCCGCCCCTGGAAAAGGCGGCACAGGCCCTCGGCGACGAAGCCGCCGGTCCCGCCGCAGCCGACCACCGTTATCCAGGGGTTGTCGAGCAGAAAAGCGTTGTCCAGGTAGTGGGGCATTCGATCACCTCCTTGTCCATGAGATCGATGTCTTCGTCGATGAACCGGACGCACGGCTCCGGCCCGTCGAAGACCTGCGACCAGTCCAGCGGTGCAAAGTGACCGTAGACGCCGACCCGGAGGCTCAGCTCGGGCCGGTCGGTGTCGAGGCGTCCCACGACGCCGTAGATGCGAAACCCCTGCTCGTCGCCGTCGTCGGTCTTCGAGAAGAAGGCGCGGGAGCGTCCGTGGGAGTGGAACTCGGCGACCACCCCTGCGGGGGGTCGGTACTTGAGGCGCGTGGCCGTCCCCTCCTGTTCGGGGACCACCGGCCGGTAGGAGCGCCCGTCCCAGCGAACGGCGAAGAACCGCTCGGTGTCCGGTGTGTCCAGGAACCAGCGCAGGCCAACGGCGAACAGTCCCGATGGGATGGGGCCGTGGGCAAGCTCCACCTTCTCGGCGACGGGAGCCAGCCCCCGCACCTCGCAGGGTGCGACCAAGACCCGCGCCGTCAGGTGGGCGCCCTCGGACTGGACGTAGAGGCCGCCCGCTCCGAGAACATAGTCGTAGCCGATGCCGTTCGCTCCGCTCAGCCCGTCCTTGTGATTGACGAGGTAGCCGACCGGCGCCCGCCTATCGGTCGCGGCGGACCCGGTGCTAGCGGTAGCCATAGCCCCGTCTCCCCTGGGTGGCCGCGATGGCCTGGGCCACCGTGCACTGGGGAACAAGGTCCTCAACCGGGTACTCAGTCTTTCCATCCAATTCCTCCCATAGCGCGTGCAGGTTGTCGGGGTGCTTCTTCGAGCGGTTGCGGGAGTCCCCGGTTCCCGAGAAGTAGGACTGGAAGAAGGACTCCGGTATCAGTGCCGTCTCCTCGGGGAAGCGGTGGCTTCCGGGGCAGACCCGCCCGTCGCTGAAGACGTTGAAGGCGGGCATCCGGTAGAGCTGCTCATCGGGGTGCACCGGCCGCTCCTGGGCCGCGTAGACCCAGGGGGCTCGGCCCGGCGAGCAGACGAAGACCAGCCCCGGCATGGGGAGCCGGAGCCGGGCGGGGGGCTTGAACGCCTCCCGTTGCAGGGCCACGGGCCAGACCTGGGGCGGCCTCCAGAGGGCCACCACCTGCCCGGTCTCGCCCTGGTTCCACCAGAGGGCGTCCTGGGGCAGCAGCCCCGAGGAGAACCCCAGGTGCTGGGTGAAGACGTTGGCGATCTCGTCCGCCGAGACGGTCCTGACCCACACCGACTCGCCCTCGAAGCCCCGCAGCAGGAGCGTCTCGGCGTACACCTCCAGCTGTAGCTGGAGGTTGTCCCTGGGCATCTCATCCGGCCCCGGTAGGGACCACTCGGTCTTCTCCACTTCCGTCGTCATGGTCGTCGTCCTCCTTTCCTTGTTGTTCTTGTTCGGGCACTCGCGCCAGGACGAAGTCCAGCATCTCAGCGAAGCGGCCGGGGAGGTCGTCCTCCAGCCAGTCGCCGAGCTTGCACACCGAGTCCATCAGGGCGCTGGCCTTTCGCCACTCTTCCGTGCCCTCGGCGATGATCTCGTCCTCCCAGGGGTCGGCGAAGCCGTCGAAGGCCCCGTCCTCGTAGTTGTGGTCGAGGAAGAAGTTGCCGGTCTCGGCGAGCACCCACGAGCAGGCCAGGGCCGCTCCCTCGAACCGCGTCCCCTTGAGCGCCTCCTTGAGGTTGTCGAGGGGTATGCCGCCTTCGGGGATTCGGATGAGCGTCTCCCTCGGTATCCGCCCGGAGGCCGACTCCAGCCAGGCCGTCCGCAGCCCGTCGGGGCCGTCGTAGAAGGCGTCGGAGGTCTTGACCAGCAGGGCCAGGGAGGAGATGCCCTCGCGGTAGCCGTCCCACATCTCGTGCAGACCGTCGTAGCCGAAGCCCATCAGGTCGAAGGGGATGCCCCTCCGCAGCCAGGTCCATGAGGGTTCGTCCCCGTCTTCGAGGAAGAACTCGAAGTAGGGGGCGTAGAGGGGGAAGTGGCGCTCGGCAAAGAGCCGGGCGAACCGCTCCACCCTGCTGCGCACGTCGGGGGCCGAGAGCGCCGCCTCCGCCTCGATGGGAAAGAGGCGGCGCACCAGCTCCGCGAACCATGCGTAGTCTTCTGCGTATCCGACGATGGTCACCAGCTCCCGCAGCGACGGCGGACGCCGCAGGAGCAACTGGGGGAGGCCGCTCAGGAGCGCCGGGGCCGCAGTCGCCACCGCAGCGCCTCCCTGAGCCGCCCCGTGGCCGAGGCGTAGTCCTGCGCCTGTGCGCAGGCCATTTCGATGTCCTTCTGCCGTGCGGCCGCGGCTTCCAGGTCGAGGGAGCCGTCGGGCCGTGTGAGCTCCGCCGTGAGCTCGATGATCTTCAGGTCCACCGGCGGCGAGGCCGCCAGCAGACCTGCGAAGGTGCGGGTGTCCATCGGGCGCCTCCTTACCGGGTGAAGGCCCCCTTGGTGCCCACCCGCCGCTGGAACTCGTAGATGGTGTCGTCGCCGCGCTTGGTCTCCTTGACCGAGGCGTTGGCTATCTCGCCGTAGAAATCGGCGAGCGTTCCCTTCACCTGCTCGACGGTCATCTGGGGGTCGGGGTCCGGGAACTCTCTGTCGTCGTACACGAAGATTCTTGCCATTGGTCTGTCTCCTTTCGGTGCTTGGTGTTCTGAAACGTGCGGGGAGGCCGCCACTCCGTTGGCGACGGCCCCTCCCGTTCCTCTGCGGTCTAGCGCCCCGCGCCGACCGTCTCCTTCTCGCGCTCCAGCTCCATTGCCCACTCGAACATGGACATGGTGGCGGGCTGGGGCTTCCCGTTGCTGCGCTTCGGCTTCACCGGCTCCTCGGCCATGAACTCGGCCCACGAGAACAGCGACTGCTGCGGCTCCTCCGCTTCGTCGTGGTGGCCGTTGGCCCCGTTCCCGTTAGGGGTGTGGCCGCTGGCCGGGACAAGCTCGACCGTCGGCCCGAACAGGTCGTCATGGCCGTTGGCGTGGTGTCCGTTGGTCCCGTTGCCGTTGACCGCGATGGTCTCCGGCTCGACCTCGACGGCCTTCCAGCCGTCGTCCACGAGGAATTCCTCTGCGGCGGCCTCGGCGTCCCTGGCCTGGGCGAAGACCTCCTCCACCGTCTCGTCGTCGGCGTCCTCCTCGTCGCCGCTCACGACCCTGCGGGCCAGGGCCATCATCAGGTCGTCCCCGTCGTCGCCATAGGCGGCCAGGCCGTCCTCCGGCAGCTCGCCCTCGACGGCCAGGGAGCTTTGCAGCTTCTTCGCCACCAGCTTCAGGGCGTCGGCCTGGAGGGTGTTCCGGTAGGACATGAACACCACCTTGACCGGGCGGGTCTGCCCGATGCGCCACGACCGGCGAGAAGCCTGCCGCATGACGTAGACCGAGTAATCGGTCTCGAACCAGACGATGCTGGGGAAGTCCACCAAGTCCAGACCCGTCTGCACCAATCGGGGGTGGCAGATGAGCACGTCCAACCCCTTCTCCACCCGGTCGGCCACCCAAGCCTCCCTGCGGTCGGGGGCAACCGCCTCTGCCTTCATCACCGCCACCCGGAAGCCGTGCCGGGTGAGGATGTCGTCCATCCGCCCGGTGATGTCCCGCGTCCCCGTGTGGGTGACGTAGACCAGCACCCTGCGTCCCGCCAGACGCTCGGCGGCCACCAGGTCGATGAGGGCCTGCTCCTTGGGGTAGACCCGCTCCTCCGACAGGGGCGGGACCGAGACGATGATCTCGCCGCTCCTGGGGTCGAAGACCGTCTCGCCCTTCGTGCAGCCGTCTGGGTAGGCCAGAAGCGTCTGCAGGTATGTGGCGAGCAGCCGCTTGGAGCCGGACTTCAGAGCCTTGGAGAGGGCCTCCTTGAGGTTGTTGAACACCCGGTTGTAGGCGCTGCGCTGGGAGTAGCCCGTGAGGGCGTCCTCCTCCGAGTCCAGCGAGGACAGGAGTATCTGCTCGTCGTAGTCCGGCAGGCCCGATGCCACGTCGGAGAGGCGCAGGAATACCGTGTTGGGGATGATGTGGAAGAGAGCGCCGGGCACCAGCCCCGGCCTCTCCCTGACCACCTTGCGGAACTTGCGGCGGCGGCTGTTGCGCCCGTCCTCCAGGGCGTCGTCGTCGTCCTTGCCGATGGAGTGCTCCTCGAAGCCGTACCGCTTGATCCACCGACCCTCGTCCGAGCGTCCGAACTCGGTCCTGATTTCGGGCGAGAACCTGTAGAGCAGGTGGAAGATGGTCGAGGCGTACCCGCCGAGAAGGGTCCCGGTCAGGCTGAGGGACTTGCCGCAGGCGTCGGCGAGGACTCCGGCGGCGATGCCCTGGGCCGAGCCACGCGCTTTGAACTCATGCACTTCGTCCCCGATGAGCAGGTCGAAGAAGCCCGGCATCTGGTGCTTCACGTAGTCGCTGAGCGGGTAGCGGGCCGGGCCGGACTTGTCCGCCTGCCACAGGGGTGAGCCGCACGCCTCGCAGGTGTGCTTGCGGCGGTTGAGGTCGGCGTCCGTCAGGGGCACCCCGTCCTTGTCCTCGATCTGCGCCGTGCAGTCGGGGCAGCAGGGGACCCGGAAGGGCTCCCCCGTCTCCTTCAGCCTGATGAGCCTCCCGCTCGACGTGGCCCACCGGTAGATGACGGCGGACTTCCAGCGGTAGGACAGCTTGGCCCGCTCCCGGCTCATCACCGCGAACAGGGGGCCCGAGCCGACGGAGAGGCGCAGCCGCTCCAGGTCGGTGATGGAGGTGACGATGGCGGCCCGTGCGCCGGGCACCGTCATCTCCACCTCCCGCTTCCACTTCCGCACCAGGTGCGGCGGGCAGATGATGAGCACCCGCCGGAAGCCCGCCATGTGCGCGGCGGCGGCCCCGATGAAGGTCTTTCCGGTCCCCATTTCCCCCACGACCGTCGTGCCCCGGTGGGCCTTGAGGGAGAGGGCCGCGCCCTTGATGGCGTCGGCCTGCGCCCCCAGGGGCTTTCGGAGCAGCCGGGGGAGCGTGCCGCCGTTCTCCGAGGGCCGGTAGAGCGGCGGGTAGAACTCCACCACCCGCCGGGCGATGGCGTCCTTGAACGTGTCTATGAATCCTCCGAGGTTCATGTCGTGTCTCCTTCCCACTTGGGATGTGTTGTGTCCGAACGGAGCGAGGCGCAGGTGCTCCGATTCGATGGCGTAGACTGTGTCGCAGCCTTGGGTGGAGCAGACCTTCCAGGGCCTGCCGTTGACGTCTCGCCGAGGTCCTCGTAGTAGATGCGCAGGCCGTACTCAGCTGCGTAGTGGGAGCAGAGCTCCTCGAGCTGCGATGCGAGGTCGTCGATCCCTTCCGTGGTATCGTCGTCCTCGTGGTCGGCGTGTGCGGACAGGAGCCATCGCTTGATGAGCATGGCTAGTACCCGCTGTCGCGGAGCGCCAGGTCGTCGTTCCGGTTGGCTTCGGCGATCTGCTGCTCGACTTCCGGCGGCAGCACAGCGTCGTCGTCCCAGGGTTCGTCGTCGGCGCTCGCTTCGTGGTGCTTGATGGCGTCCTCGATGAGTGCCTCAACGAGGGCGGTGGCGTCCTTCCGGACGGCTGCCACGAATGCACGTGGCGATGTCTGGCCGTTGGCGTCGCCCAGCTCCTGGAGCTTGGCCCACACGGCGTCGGCTACCTCACGGTCCCACTTCGTTGGTCGTGGCATGGTTCAACTCCTTCCGTTGATGCGATTGGTGATTCGGCGAGTACGGCAGCGGCGCAGGAGCCGCTCCACTAGGTCGGGGTTCGCAGCTCCCAGCAGGACTGGAGCGGGCCTCGTTTGCGGCCCCGTGCGGGCCGTCTATGCTGCTTTCAGGGTCTCCCTGCGGGCCTTCTCTGCGGCCCTGTGGTCTTCGTAGCAGCGTCCGCTGAGGTGGTACGCCTTGACCGGCGAGGAGACGGCCCTGCCGTAGTCGTCCAGGTCAACCGAGGCCGTCTGCATGGCCGGTTCGCCGGGGGCGATGGGCTGCCCGCAGCGCGAGCAGGGTTCGAGCACCATGAAGGTCTGCGTCTGCATCTTCTTCTCCTTCCTTGTATGGGGTTGTGTCCGAGACGACGCGAGGCCCCGCCCTTCCTGTAGAGAAAGGTGGAGCCTCGTGGTATGCGGCCCGTGCGGGACCGTCTAGGCGGCGATGTCCTCGATGTGCCCGCCGTCCAGGTCGAGGGCGACGACGGTGGTGACGAGCCGCTCCCGGTGGACCTCCTTCTGCGGGGAGTCCTCCACCAGCTCCATCTCCTTGCCGGTGCGCCCCTTGACCAGGATGCGCCGGCCGTCGGCTTCGAGGACCAGGTTGTTGAGGAATCCCGCCGCCACCAGCATGGCTATGTGCCCCCTTCTGAGGGGCATCAGCGGGCGGGTGCGGCTGTCCCCGGCGGGCCAGAGGGTGTCGGTTATCTCCGTGTTCGTCCACAGCCCCGACCGGCGAGCCTCGGTCGCCGCGGCGACGGGATCGACGGTGCGGGTGGTGAACAGGATGTCGCCGCTGGGCGTGGTGGCCGGGGTGAACTCCGTGTAGCGGGCCGGTCGCAGCGGCTCCGGCTGTCCCAGCGACCACTCCGTCACCATCCCCTCGGCGTAGGCGTCGGGAACGGGATCCGTCTTCCGGTAGCCAAAGAGCACTACCTGGTCGAAGACCTCCCGCTCCGGGTCCGGGAACGCCCAGCACTGCATCCGCCCATAGTGGGTGGACAGGTAGCGGGCAGAGACCCCCAGCCGCGGCCTGGGGACGATGAAGACCAGCAGGCCGTCGTCGGCCAGGTAGCGCGTCGTCTGGGTCAGGAAGGCGTGCTCGGTGCGCTTGTCCTCCGAGTCGTAATCGTACGGTGGGTTCAGGAGCAGCATCCCGAAGGCCCCGTTCGCTATCGAGGTCTGGAACAGGTCGGAGGCCAGCGTGCGGTTGAGCGCCTTCTCGGCCTCCTCCGCCCTGTCCCGGTGCAGCTCCACGCCGTAGGTCTCGATGGTCATCGAGTTTGGCCGGTTGAGGCCCTCGGCAAGCCGGTAGAGCGCCTCCCCGGCCCCGCAGCAGGGGTCGAGGATGCGCACCGTCTCCGTGTTCCGGTGATAGTAGCCGTTGGGGACGCGAATCAGGTCGGCGATCAGGTCCACCACCCGGTCGGGAGTCGGATAGAAGCCGCCCTTTGCCTGTGCAGCCAGTCTCATGTCGTATCTCCTTTCTTGCTTACTCTTGTGTCTCCTATCAGCGCACCCAGACGGACTGTGCCTTGCGCTCGCGCGTCTCCAAGTCCCACTCGTAGGTGCGTCCGTCGAAAATGTCACGGAGGGCGCCGTCCACGATGGCCGCCATGTGCTTGGTGGTGCCGACGATGCAATCGCCGAACAGGCGGTGCGCCTCCGTGAACGTGGGCCGCGCTCCCGCCGGCAGGCGCACCTTCCTGAAGCCGTAGGCTTCGAGGACGCGGTCCTGGACGCGCCGGGCGGTGAGCTGACCCCTGCGGCGGGGCGCTTTGCGGTTGCGCTCCCGTGTGGCATAGGCGTTGCCGCTGGCGGCGTAGCCGTTGCTCTTCATGTGTTCGGCCATCGTGACGTAGACTGCGCGGTAGTCCTCGGGGGCGCAGATGGCGATGGCGCGGACCACGCAGTCCCCCGTCTTGCCCCGGTATCCGGCGTGTGCCCGCCCGCCGTCGTCGTAGCGGTAGCCGATCATGACGTCGCCCCTACCGCCGCGGCCTCCTCCCTGGGCAGCGTGAGCCTGCCCGAAGCAACGGCGTCGGACAGGTCCTCCCGGAGCTTGTCGGCCTTGGGGGAGCACCGGTAGCCGAAGACGCCGACGGACTGGAGGGGCACTATCTCCTCCTCCTCGATGCCCCGCTCCCAGAGCCAACCGGCCCAGGAGTCGTGGAGCGGCAGCGGGCTGCGCTTGTCGAGGAAGCGGTGGTGGAGGGTCGGGGCCTCCTCCGCCGACTGCGCCAGCAGGAGGAACGAGTCCTTCTCGAACCCGAACTCCGCCTGTTTCGTGTACACCAATGCGTGCCAGCCGCCGGTGGCGTGCAGACGGGCGATCTTGGTCGTCCAGCTTCCTATGGTCTCGTAGGGGATGATGCAGCGCTGGTAGCCGCCGTGGAGCGCCATCCCGTCCGCGCCCCTGATGATGTGGGCGGTGTCCGGCGGCTGCTTCAGCAGCGACGCCCAGATCGCCTTGAGCGCGGTCTGGGAGCCGACCATCGAGACGAACCAGAGGCCCTCCGTCTGGTCGTCCCTGGCGAAGGCGTCCACCGTGGCCGAGAAGCCCCCGGCGCTTATCGTGAACAGGTC
This sequence comes from Dehalococcoidia bacterium, assembly GCA_965204975.1. GTDB lineage: Bacteria > Chloroflexota > Dehalococcoidia > Lucifugimonadales > CAJWER01. The sequence continues at coordinate 271,988 of OZ242024.1, read as the reverse complement.
CTCTGGGTCTATGGTGTGGGTTGCGAGCATTGCGAACCTCCTTGTCGCGTGTGTTTTGGAATCGGTGCGCGGGGCGTCGCCCCGCGTGGGGGCCGGACGGCCTGGCCGCCGGTCTTCGAGGGGCCTCTAGGCGGGCATGAGGCCCTTCTCCTTGAGGCTGACGAACCGCCCCCGGCCGATGACCACGTGGTCGACCAGCTCGATGTCCAGCAGGTCAGCCGCCTGCTTCAGCTTCCGCGTGATTGCCACGTCCTCGGGGCTGGGGTCGGCCGACCCAGAGGGGTGGTTGTGAGCTATCGCGATGGCGGGCACGGCCTCGACAACGGCGGGCCGGAACACCTCCGAGGCGCGGACTATCGCCGAGCTCACGTTCCCCTGGTAGACGACCCGCTGTCCGATGACGTGGTACTTGGTGTCGAGCAGGACCACCCGCAACTGCTCCTGGGCCAAGGCGGACATCTCCGGCCCCAGCAGGTTGTGGATGTCCCCGGGCGTGGTGATGGACGGCGCGTCCTCCGGGCGCTCCGGCATGTTGCTGATCTCGTAGCGCATGGCTATCTCGCCCAGCAGGCTCAGGTTGCTCCGCAGGGCGTCCAGCAACGCCTGTCCCTCCGCGCTGGGCGGAGAGGCGGGGTCGAAGGTGAGCGCCAGGGTCTTGGCCTGCTTCTTCTTCCTGGGCATGTCGGTCTCCTTGCTTATCGGTTAGAACAGAAAGCGGGGCCGCCTTCCGTAGGTGGAAGCGGCCCCGTGTGTGGGTGCGCCCGTTCGAGGCGGGCGTCGCTGTACCGTTGTGGGTTGGCGGGCCTACTTGAAGGGGGACTCGTCCTCCTTCTGGGCGCCGTTGCCATTCCCGCCGTCGAGGAACACGACCTCCGAGGCGTGGACCTCGGTGCGGTGGCGGCGCTCCCCGTCGTCGGTCTCCCACGAGTTCTGGACGAGGCGGCCCTCGACGTAGATGCGCTGGCCCTTGCCGACGTAGTTGTTGACGGCCTCGGCCAGCTTGTCCCAGCAGACCACCGAGTGCCAGTCGGTCTCCGAGTCCCCGTTGGAGCGGTGGCGGTCCGTGGCGAGCCTCAGCTTCGTGAGGGCCGTGCCGCCCTGCGTGTACTGCATCTCGGGATCGGTCCCGACCCGGCCCAACAGCGTTACCTTGTTGATGGTTCTCGACATTTCGATTTCCTCCTGTGTGGATGGTGTGGCGCGGACTGTGCCGCGCCCGTTTGAGACGAAAGCGGGGCCGTCTCCCAGTAGGAAGGGAAGAACGGCCCCGTCCCGCGCTCCCGCTGGGGGGAGCGTCCTAGCTGACCCGCACGTACTCCGACTCGCCCTCGGTGACAATCCCGGCCCTGGTCTCAGGGTCGAGGACCTCGTTGAGCCTCCGGTGGTTCACGGAGTACCGCGTCGTTCGCACGAGGCTGACCTTCCTTCCGTTGACGGTCGCCTTCGTGTCGTCCTGGCGGCGCATCCACGCCTTCAGGGTGTCCAGGGCGTCGCGCTTGGCCTTCTCAGGTTCCTTGATGGCGTCCTGAGCCTCTGCGTAGGCCGCCACCGCGTCCCGCGCCTCCTCGTCGCTCACCTCCTCTCCTTCGGTCTCCGTTTCTTCGGTCGCTTCCGCCATTCCCGGCAGGCAGACCGCCAGGAACGGGCAGCTTCGGCACTGCCAGCTCTCGGCGGAGAAGTCCCGGTCGGGCAGGGCGTCGGGGTCAGGCCCGTTCTGGACGTGGTGCGCTCCCAGCTCTCCGAGCCAGGCGCAGGCGTCCTGGAGGGCCTTCTCCAGCCGGTCGGCGGGAATCCGCTCCCAGTCCCAGGTGCGGTTGCCCGTGTCCATCGTGGCGATCACGGCGTCCCGAAGGTCGCCGAACTCGCCGAGGCTGTAGAAGGCGGCCTGGGCCACCGACGCCGGGTGGCTGCGCTCGGCCCCCAGCGTCCGCCAGCGCTTGAAGGCGTCCGGCCCCCGCGTCTTGATCTCGACGACCACCGGGTCGCCGTAGGCGGGAGCCGCAGGCTCGTCGTCGAAGAGGAACATCTGCGGCGGGGCCTCGTCTTCCGAAAGCGGCAGCCGCACCGTCCCGTCCGGGTGTCCGGTGACCAGCATGTTGGAGCTGACTCTCACGGCCACCGTCGCCGGGTCCTGGGGGTCGGCGGCGTCCACCTTCCAGCCAGCCCGCTCCATCGCCCGCACCACCACCGGCTCCAGGGCGTTTCCCGCCTCCATCGCCGTCAGCGACTCCTCGCTGGGGGGATTCGTGGGGGTGTATCCGGTCGCGGCGTACCAGAGGGCGCGGCGGCAGCCCAGGGCCGCCGATGCCCGCACCTCGATGTTGCCGTCGCTGTCGAATTGCGCCGCAGGACGGGAGAAGACCTCCGCCCTGTCGATGGTCTCTGTCGTCATTTCGCACCTCCTGGGTGTCCTGTAAGTGAGAGCGGGGTCGTCCGTTGAGACAGCCCCGTTGTGCAAGCCGCTCACGCGGCCGCCTTCGCCTCCACCTCTTCCACGCCCGCCGCCTCCCTCTCCTGCTGCACCTTCAGGTGGGCCTTGAGGATGTGGGCGATGCCGTCGCCGAGTCCGAGGACCGGGACGCTCCTGCCGTCCGGCAGGACGTTGTAGAAGGGCTGCATCTCGGCGATGCCCTGGCACTGGTCGACGATCTCCTCGACCGGGGTGCCGCGCCGGAGGTGGAGGGAGATCAACCGGCAGGCCAGCTCGGTGACGCCGTGCTGGAAGCTGCCGCCCTTTCCGAGCCAGCCGAACACCTCGAAGGGCTCGCCGTCCTCGTCGGTCGAGACGGTGACGTAGAGGTTGCCGAACTCGGTTTGCAACTTGGTCGTCGTGCTGGGAAGGCTGCGGGGCCTGGGCCGCGTCGTGGCAGTCATGGCCTTGCCCCCTTCCCTAGGCAGAGCGGGAGCGCGCCCTCGCAGGAGACGGTCACCCACCGCCCGGTGTCGGCGAACGCCTCGGCCTCCTCCGTGGTGTCGAACCGCCCGATGGGGTCCGTGGCGCAGCCGCCCAGGTGGGCGACGACGTGGTAGTGAGGGGAGCGGTCCCGCAGGTACGGGAGAGCGGGGGCGTACCGCTCGAAGTATCCGGCCACCTTCAGGGCCATCTCCCGGTCCCGGTCGTCGCCGACGCCCAGCAGCGTGCGGACGATGGGCTCCTCGCAGTCCTCCTCGGCGAAGGTGGGCGTGAGCATCGTGTCGCGGACGGCGGCGGGAAGCTGGTTCCACCGCTCCCTGCTGAGCTTCAGCCCGCCGTGGCCCGGAGTGGTCACGCGCACGATGCCCTCGGCAAGCTCCTCGATGTCCTTTGTCCAGCCCCAGGGGGTGTAGGTTGCGGTCGTCGTGGTCATGGTCGTTACCTCCTTGTCCTGTAGATGAGAGAGCGGGGCTGCCCCGCACCGGAGACAACCCCGCTCGATTCCGTATCCCACGCCGCCAGCGGACTAGGCGGCCTGCGCCTGCCGCATCTGGTTGAGCTTGTTTGCGGCGGCCTCGATCAGCTTCCCGAGCTCGTCGGCCGTCAGGTCGTCGACGCCCTTGCCCGTCTCCCTCTGGACGGCGGCCCGCACCTGGGCTTCGTCGAAGCCCTGCTTGACGCACAGCTCCATGAGCCGTTTGCGCAGGGTCTCCGCCTGGGAGTCGTCGCGGCCCTTGGGCTGCGTTTGGCCCTGGACCTGCCGAACGGGGCCGCTGGCCTGGGCGGGCGCACGCTGCGGCTGCGGCGGATTGACCGCCGGGGCCTGGTCGCCGTAGAGGCCGTTGCCGAAGCGGTCCCCGAAGCTGCGGAGCGCCCGCTTGAGCCCGTCCGTCACCGCCCCTTTGACGGCGGTCTCGTGACCGTCGGCGTTGTCCTCGGCAACGGCGTGGAAGCCGATGTCGGTGCGCGGGGGCGCGCCGGGGACGGTGACCCGCACCGGGGCGGTGTAGGCGTTTACCACCTTCACCTCGCCGGTCTGCGTATCGACCGTCTCGATCCGGCGCAGGGTGACGTTCTCCACCAGCTCGAAGCCCCAGCCGCCGAAGCCGAAGACCTCGTTGGCCTCGGAGATGGCGGTGTGCCCCTCGATGTAGGAGAAGGTGCGCCCGCCGCGCCCCCTGCGCTGCGATACGAGGTTGGCGTCGAGGGGCTGTCCGAGGGCCTGCGTGACGGCGGGCGAGAGCCCGTCCCACAGCAGGTCGTGCTCGGTGATGACGGCGGCGTCGGGCTTGTGCCCGTTGCCGTTGACGTGGACGAGGCCGTTGCCGGTCCCGTTGGGGTGGTGTCCGTTGTTGTTGCCGTTAGACATTGTGTGTCTCCTTCCTGATGGGTTGTTCCTGTAGCGGGTGAGCGATGCGGAATCCCTATGGGAGTCCGTGTGCGGGCAAGGCCCGGCGTGAAATGGGCATAGGTCCTCCTGGGCGGTGATAGTGGGGTGAGTGATGCGGGGAGCGGAGCGACGGAAGCTCCGTTGAAAGGCAAGGGTGGGGGGAGTGAAGAGCGGGCGGGGATGCCCGCAGGAGAGCGGCGGGGAGCCGCTACCGGGCGGAGCGGGCCGCCTGCGAGAGCAGACGGAGGAAGACGCCCCGTCCGTGGGGTAGTGCGGCGAGCTCGCCCACGTCGCCGACGCTTTCGGGAAGGGCGACGGCGGCGGCCCTGCGACCCAGCAGGGTCAGAAGCCCGTCCGTCGCCTCACGGCCCGCGTCGTCGTTGTCGAATGCGAGGAAGACGCGGGGGCAGCCCCGCAGGGCCGAGGCGATGCGCTCCATGCCCTGGGTGCCCAGGGCGGCGCAGGATGGGAGGCCCCATCCGGTAAGGAGGAGCCAGTCGAAGAGCCCTTCGGTGACGACCGCCCACGGAGGAGCGGGGCCGAGCCTGCGGAGTCCGAGCACCGGCTTGGGGCCGGGCAACGCTTGGAAGCGAGGCTTCACGCTCTCGCTTACAGCCCGGCCCTTCAGCCAGCGGACGAGGCCGCCAGCCTGCCCCGTACTTGATGCGGGGTCGGGGACGACCACCATGCCGGCGAACCGCTCCGAACCCCGCTCGGTGAACAGCCCGGAGTCCCCGATACGCTTCTCCGAGAAGCCGAGGGACTCAAGAGCAGGCCGCAGCCCGACGCCCGGCGCATAGCCGAGAGAGAGGCGGGCTGCGGCGACCGGGCCGACGCCCCGTGAGGCCAGGTACTCCCGCGCTTCTGTCGAACGCCGGAGCCGACCGGCGTAGAAGCGCGCCGCCGCTGTGAGCAAGGCGGGGTCGCGGGGAGCAAGCGCGGCGGAGGCAGGACGCCGCGTTCGGGCTGGACGGGGCGCAGACCGGGGGGCAAGCCCTGGGCTGCCGTCCAGCCGCGCGATGGCTTCGGGCAGCGTCAGGCCCTCGGCTTTCTGCACGAAGTCGAGGACGTCTCCGCCCTCGCCGCAGCCGAAGCAGTAGAACTTCTCGCTGTCGGCGTAGACCGTGAAGGACCCCTCCGCCTCGTCGTGGAAGGGGCAGACGCCCTGGCGGACCCTGCCCCTTCCCCTGAGACGGACGCCCGAAGCCTCCACCGTGTCGCCCAGTGGGTGACGGGCCTTCAGCGCCGGGATGTCCACGTTGGCCGTGACCATCACGCACCTCCGGCGAGGGGCCTGAGCCCCCGGAGGCTGCGCTCCGAGACGACCTTGCCGGGCCGCCAGCGCATCCCCAGGACCGCCGCGACCTCCAGCGTCCCGTCGCCCTGGGGCACCAGCGCCGAGGCCCGGCCCGCGCCCTGGCTGTAGAGCACCGTGCCCCGGTCTCCGAACCGCCGCCTGACCAGCCCCTTCCACTCGGAAAAGGCCCAGCGAACCTGCTTCGGCTCAGCCCTCGCCGTGTCGATGCTGCCGAGCACCGCCAGGGCGGTGTCCACGTCCCCCTCCTGCCTGAGCCGCCGGGCCTCGTGGATCGAGCGCGTCGCGCTCTGCGGCTCCGCCGTCTCCGGCTCGCCCCCGAACCCCATCGCGGCGAAGAGCTGGTCGACCAGCTCCTCCAGGCTGCGCCGGGGAGTCTCCACCATGTCCATCGTCCGATTGCCTGCTACCAGTGTCGCCGTCGTCATTACGCACCTCCTTAGTGCTTCAGCTTGTGTGTTGCCGTCATCCGCGCCCGACCTGCGGGCAAAGAAAGAGGGGCCGCCTCCGAAGAGACGACCCCTTGTGCTTTGGAATGGGTTGTGAGAGGACCGGAGCCCCCTCGGTCAGCGCCTGGACCTCCCTACCGGAGGACGCCGGGGCATGAACCGCCTGAGCAGCAGCCAGCCGACGCCCAACCCGAACAGGTTCAGGAAGAAGAGCTCCAGGTCGAGCGTCAGCAGCGGCGCCGCAACGACCAGGGCGATGACCCCGGCCACCACGACCTTCTTGCGCTTCCACCAGGGCCGCTTCTCAGGGGCCTTGGCCGCCGCGTCGCTCACCGGCTCGTAGGCCGTCCAGATGGGCAGCCCGATGAGCTCTTCCAGCTCGGTGACTATCACGCCCTTACCGCAACCACGGGTGTGACACCGCACGTCGATGCCGTTGCCGTCGGGCCGCTGCCGGAACGCCAGCCCGTCCGACTTGCCGCCGTGACAGACCGCCGTGGTCGTCCAGAACCAGCCCCGCTCGAAGCTGACCCGGTGCGGCAGCAGGTCTGCGATCCGCTGCGCGCTCGGTCCCGTGTACCTCTCCGTCCGTGTCCGTGATTCGTCCATGTGCGATACCTCCTTATGCTTGATTCCGTGTCCGATTGCCGAAGACGCAGCTCGCCCAGGGTGAACAAAGTCCAAGCTGGGGGAAAGAGCTGCGAGACGTGAAGCGGCCAGCCTGCTACTACCGCAGACCGGCGCGTGTCGAAGCTGCGGCCCTCGCTGTCAGGCAGCCGTGCCGCAGACGTGATGAATCGGTCGAAGCGCAAGGCGCACTTCGACCGATGGCTTGAGGATGAAGCTCAAGGCTTCGTCCCTGGGTCCGACGGAAGGAGCGATCAACCCCAACCGCCAGACCGATGCCCGGTGTGCGAAGCGATCAACTCCACTCGCCGGACGGGTGTCCAGCGGGAGAAGGACCAACGTCAACATCAACCGCCGGACTGGACCGAGGACGAGAGACCTATGTCAAACCTCGTCGATTCGGCCCGTGCTGCTTGCGGAGGACCAACGTCAAACTCCGCATCGGCAGCGTTCCCTCTTGGGTGACGCTAAGGTCAACCCGTGCAACAGGGATCATGCACCCCGGTTATCTAGGGTCGGAAACCGTGGTGAAAGCCAAACAGTGCCACTATTATTGCCCGACCCTTTCGTCGCTGAATATGCACTGGAAGCGATACGGAGCAAACCCGTTTATCCAGTGCACATATACGTCACCAAAACATCCACAAAAGTTCACACGACTCCCGTGCGTCGCTCCGGCGTAGTTATGCGGCCCATCACTTGCGCAAGAGCCCGAACGTAACCCGGTTCAAGAACTCGGCCTTCTTCCGCTCTCTCCGCGTGTCGGAGAGCGCGGTCCTGCGCCAGGTGATCTGCCCGCTCCGGTCGAAGTCACGCAGCGGTCGCTTCTCAGGCGGCAGGGTCATCCCGTGCTGTTCTAGGAGGGCCAGCTCGACCTCCAGGAGCTTCTCCTGGGTGGTCAGCCACTCGACGCCCTCGCCCTGTTCGGGATGGTCGTCCAGCAGCTCCCGCCACCGGACGATGAGGGGCCAGGCCGCGCCGAATATCTCCTCGTCGTCATCGGCGGACTCCAGGGTCGCAAGGTCGGGGTACTCCCGTCGCATCGTGGGTCTCGTCGGCGGCTTCTTGTCCCGTCCAGGCGAGCCGTCCTTCTCATCGGCTGCGTCCTGGGGGGAGGGACCGGCGCCGGTATGACCGGCCCCGGTCCCCTGGGGGCCGTCCCCTTGCAGTGACGCCAGCCCGCCCTCGACGGAGGCCATCCGCCTGCGCAGCTCCTTGCCCATCTCGTCCTGGCCCTGCTCCAGCGCATCGACACGGGCCTCCAGCTTCTCGTTGCGCTCCCGCTGGCGCTCAGCAGCCGAGCCCACGCCCTCCTGCAACGCACGCTCCAGGGCGTCCCGCGTCCGGCGTGAAAGCCGTCCCGTCCTGATGCTTTCGCCCACGGTCTTGGGGTCGACCTCCAGCACCCTCGCCGCGCCCTTGGGACCCCGCTTTCGCACCAGCTCTTGCAGCAGCGCCATGAGCCGCATGTGGTACATGTTCTCCACCGCCTTGCTCTCCGAGATGCCGTGTTCAGTCGATTTCATGGCAATTTCCTCCTTCTCAGAAACTCGTTTCGACTTCGCCCCAGCTACGGCCCAGCCTTGGCCCATCGCCGGGTCCGGGGGTCAGCGGACGTAACGCACCCCCACGTCGCCCGACTTTTGCGCCCGATTCTCTTCGCTGACGCCGTTTTCCTGCGTTTCGTGCCCCCCCACGTCGAGCAGGTTTTGCGCCGGTTTACCTGAACGCACTCTTTCAACAAACTCGTTGCCGTTCACGTCCTGTAGGGGGTGATTTACGGCCAATTCAGCTTTGCCAAGACCCACTTTTCGTTTTCCTCCGAAACTCGATTTCCTGTACAGGCCCATTACTGCATAGATGGAGGCGTCTGCCAATGACCTCGTAAGGTGCATCACGAATGATGCACTTTACGGGTAGTTTCTATCCGTTTTTCGCTTGTTCACACTCTCCTGCGGCGGCCCCGAAACGACGGGCCGCACGAAACCGGAGAGAGGTGAACGAGTTGGCCCTCAGATCGAAAGCCCGGTCCTTCAGACGCCTTTTGCCCCTGGCATCCGCGCTGCTTTTAGCGGCGCTGCTTGCGATACCCGCGAGCAACACCGCCCTCGCCCAGGCCCCGCCCGGCGATGAACTGACCCTGGTCAACGCCGACCGGGAGTTCGTGGAGCGAAAGGGCAAGGGCCAGTTCGTCGCCCGCCCCATCTTCGACCGGGAGATAACGACCCTCCATTACGGCGTCCGCGACGCGGACACGGGGGACTGGATCACCGCCATGTACAGCATCCGGGGCGGTGAGAAGAAGCGCAGCGACGGGTGGGAATACAGCTGGGAGTACCCCAAGCTGGACGAGCAGCCGGACCTCGACAAGGACAGGGCGTACCTGCTGGTCATGCTGGCTGTCGCCGAGGACGGCAAGCGGGGCGAGTTCTACGCCGTCATCCCCATCCACCAGCCGGGACGCATCTGGGACAAGATTCTCTCCGCCCTCAACCCCGGACGCTGGGCGAGGGCCTTCGCCGGCTGGGTCGTCGAGGGAACCCACGGGACCCTCTGCGGTGTGGTCGAGCGGGCCAGCGGCGAGGACGCCGACAACTGCCGGGATGAGGGATAGCCGATGAGCGACATCCTCACCGGCACCCCGCCCGACCTGACCTACGCCCACGACATCGTGCGCCAGGCGTGGATGGTCGTCTGGGCCGTCACATCGGGAGCCCTCGTTGTCATCCTCGGCTGGATGGGCCTCACGCTGGTCATGTCCGAGCACCTGGGCCGCCAGCAGGCGGGATGGCGGGAGATGGTTCCCCGGCTCGTCCTGGGACTGGTCGCCGCCGCGTCCTCCCTCTGGTGGTGCGCCCTGGTCCTCGACGTGGCCGACGCCGTGTCCGGCTTCGTCGCCGCCTCATTGAACGTCACAGCGGGCGACATGCTCCGCTCGACCCTGAAGACCCTGCTCACCGCCGTCAACGCCGGGAGCGTGGGCATGGCCCTCCTGCTGGCCGTCCTCTATCTCGTCTACGGATTCTTCGTCCTCTACGTCATCGTGCAGATGGTGCTGAGGCTGGCCCTCATAGACGTGCTCTTGGCCCTGGCCCCGATTGCATTGGGGCTGTGGATTCTTCCGCACACGTCGGGCTGGGGAAGGCACTGGCTGCGCCTCTTCATGACGACCACCTTCCAGCAGGCCATCCAGCTCATCGCGCTTGCGATGGGGTTCGCCTTCCTGAACGAGGTGGCCGCCATCGCCGCCTTCGAGCCTGTGCAGGACCTGATCTGGAAGCTGCTCATGTCGCTTGCCTTCATCTACATGGCGACCAGGGTGCCGAGCCTCCTGGGCAACGCCGGGACCTTCGATAGCTGGCTGTCGATGCTCTATTTCGGGATGAACCTGCCCGCGTCGATGGTGCGCTCGGCCAGGGTCCTGGGCCTGATGGCGGGCGGCGCGGCGGGAGGGCCGGGCGGCGCTGCCGTGGGCGCGATGGCCGCAAGCGCCGGCCTTTCGGCGGCAGCGGGCGGCATCAGCTCGGCGGCTTCGATGGCGACCCCATCGGCGGGCGGAGGAAACGGCGGAGGAGCGCCCAGGAGCAGCGGCGAGTAGCCCTACTCAAACGACAACACACGGGCGCGAACGAGACACCGCGCCCGCCAATACGACGACGGAGGCGCAGCGATGTGCAGCTAGAGGAACTCACGAAGCAACGACCGATAGAGACGAGCGGAAGGCTCGAAATCAGAGAGGAGAGAGAGGAATGGAACAACTGACGCAGACCATTTCGAACCTGGTGGGAATCGGGTTGGGCGTCGTCGGGGCCGTGGGCGTCGGCTTCTTCATCTACGGCGCGTACCTGTACCTGACCGCCAGCGGAGCGCCCCACCAGATGGAGCGGGGCAAGAGCGCAATGATGACCGCCCTCGCCGGCGTCGTGCTGGCCCTGGTCGCCTACGGCGTCGTGGAGCTGGTGATGAACGCCGTCGTGGACCCGGTGGTCGACGTCGACCTGCCGGAGCCGACACCCGCGCCGAACGGCGATACCAGCGACGGCGGCGGGTAGGAAGAGGAGGAAGACATGAGAGAACACGAGGTACCGACACACGTCCAGGCCGAGGACCGGGTGCTGCTGGGGTTCACGTTCACCCAGATCGTGGCCGTCGTAGCGGTGTGCGCCCTGTCCTACGGCGCCTACCGCTACGCCCCGGTCGGCCCGTCCGAGGTCCGCATGGCGATTGCCGTCGTCTTCGGTCTGGTCGGGATAGTGATGGTGGTGGGGAAGATAGGCGGTCGGCGGCTACCCCTGGTGGCCGCCGACCTGTTGAAGTACCGGCTGGGGGCACGGGTCTACTCAGGCCCCGTGTCCCGGCTGGTGAGGAGCGAGGCCCCGGCTCCCCCGCAACCCGCCGACAGGACCGGACCCGGCCCCCTGAGCCTGATGGCTAAGCGTGCTGGGCGAGCACTCGGAAAACTGCGCAAGAGGAATCGCAAACACAGGGAGCGCCGCAACGGGCGGATGCGCTGGTTCGGCAAGCGCAGGGGGAAGGACGGAGGCAACGGCAAGGGCCGCGACCACCGAACCGAGACCCTGGAGAGCGCCCGCAGGAGGTCCCGCAAGGGGTTCCTGTCCCTGGCCGTCGTCGCCCTTCTCGCGGCGGCTTTCGTCACCGTGCCGCAGGTAGTCCTTGCCGACGGCCACGAGGATGGAGAACGCTGGCGCGACGAGATCGACTTCGAGCTGACCGAGCCGGTGGAGGGACGGCGGATATTCGTCGAGGGGGTCACCGTCTCCGGCGAACGCGCCGCTGTCACGCTGAGAGCAGCCACCGCCATCGACATTCGCGTCCGCGCCTTCGGCGGAAGCCAGGGAACGGCCCTGCGCTTCTGGGGCTCGGCGTCCCTTGCCGAGGGGGAGCGCATCGACTACTCGCTCCCCCTCCACGGTCCCCTGCCGTCCTTCACCGTGTCCTGGGAGGACACCCTTGGGCAGGCGGGAGCCGTCACCGTCGAGCACGACCAGATTCCCTTCCCCTTGCCAATCGTGGAGGGCGAGCTGTGCGACCTCCGCATGACCTCCCTAGGCTGGAAGCCCGGCGCGGTCAACGGAGTCATCGAGTCCGAGTGCGTCACGACCATCGAGCATCCGGTGGAGCTTCAGACGGTGGCCGGGCACGAGAGCGTCACCCAGACGACCATCATGGACGCCGGGGTGACGGCCATCACGGGGACGGTGGCCGCAACCATCGGAGCATCGCAGGTGAGCGTCCCCTTCGTCCCCGACGGTGAGACGGGCTTCCGGCTCAGCGTTCCCACCGGCGAGGCGATTCACGACGTAACGCTGGACGCCAGCCTTGAGGCAACCCTGAGCATCCCCATTCCGCCGCTGACCGTGCTCACCCACCACCCGGAGCGGACGGAGCAGGTCAGCAAGACCGTGCAGATCCACCGCCCAGGGGACAGCGACTCCGACACCCAGACGGCGACGGCCGCCTGCGAGGACGGCACGACGGAGACCGTCACCGCCACGGCCTACGCCCACGTCCCCAGCGCCACCATCACCAGGGAGGTGACGGTGGACGTGCTGCACAAGGAGCACGTCAGGGCCGAGACGGTTGAGCGGGAGCCGCTCACCCGCACCCGCGAGGAGAGCATGGCCCTAGCGCCGTCCGGCGTGGGGTCCGACGACCCATTCGTCGCCCTGGCCCTGCCGGAGCCGGAACCCGAAGACCCGCCCGCCGAGCAGGAGCCCGCGAACGGGCTGCGCGAGTGGTTCGAGCGCCTCGGTTGGGAGTGGCCCTGGTGAGGCGCTTCCTGGCGGCAATCCTCCTGGCCGGGGCTGCGCTGGTCTTCACCGGCGCGGCCCCGGACGAGGAGCAGGCCATGCTCGACGCCTTCGACAAGGTGCTCACGGCGATGGCATACGCCGCCGCCGGCCTCGCCGTCTTCGCCATCGTCTGGGCGGGCTTCGTCCTGATGGCCGAGGGCAGCGAGGAGCGCGGCGGCAGGGCCAAGTCAGCCGTTGTCCTGGCGGTGGTCGGCCTGGTCCTGGTGCTGTCGGCCAAGGGCGTCGCCGCCCTGCTGAAGCACGGACTCCTCCCATCCATCCCAACCCCATAGAGATAAGGAATCTACCAAGTTGAAGAATCTGCTTGAACGAATCACGAAGCGAAGAACGGAGACGCCGGAGGGCGCACCCGCAACCGGCCCCGAACCCGTCGCCGGGGAACAGGTCCCGGTCCCGAAAGTCCCGCCCGAGCTGCCCCTCTTCTTCATGCTCTCGCATCTCGAAGAGGACGGCCCCGTCCGCCTGGACGGGGTGAAGCTGGGCGTGTGCGAGGTGATGGGCCTTGAGATCGACGAGCCGAAGCTGGGGGCCTTCGCCGGGGCGCTGAACGCCCTGGACTTCCCGGCGCAGCTGCTCATAAGGCAGCACCCGCCGCGCCTGGGCAATCTCAAAGAGAAGCTCCAGCAGGCCCAGCCCGACGACCTGCCCCCACAGACCAGAGCAGCCGCCGAGTCCCTCGGACGCCTGCTGACCGACCTTGAGAACCGCGACGGCATCCTCGACCGGCGCTTCTACGCCGTCTGCGAGCACGCCCGCGTGGACGACCTGCGGGGCCTGCTGGCGAGGGCCGGGCTGTCCGTTCACCCCCTGAGAGGACGACAGCTTCGCATGTTCCTCGTCTCCGCCGCCCTCGGCGGCTCGCCCGCCGAGTTCGACGGGGAAGCGACGGTCGAGGTTGAGGTCAGACGCCGGGAGATGCGCGTCGGAGACCGGCTCGTCCGCTCCCTGCACCTGGGCAAGTGGCCCCGGTCGCTGGCACCCGGCTTCCTGCAAGGGCTGATGGCGGCAGGAGCGCCGATGGACCTGTCCGTCCACGTCGGCCCCATACCCGCAGAGCAGGCGGCGAGGACGCTGGAGTGGCAGAAGGTGAGGTTCGAGTCGGCGCAATCGTTGTCGTTCAAGCGGGGCAGAACGATGTCGCCCGAGGCGGAGATCGCCCTGGAGGACATCACCCGGCTCAGGGACGAGGTGCAGCGGGGCAGGGAGAGGCTGTTTCACACGTCCCTGTCCGTGACTCTTCATGCGAAGGACGCCGACGCCCTCAAGGAGATGACCCAGCGGGCGAAGGCCCACTTCGCCGCCACCCTCGGCAAGCTCGACAACCTTGCGTTCAGACAGAGAGAGGGGCTGCTCTCGACGCTGCCCCTGGCCCTGAACGCCGTGGCCGAGTGGCGCAGCCCGGACACCTCCAGCATCGCCCGTCTCTTCCCCTTCTCGCCGCCGGACCTGGACACCCGCTCAGGGACCCTCTACGGCATCGACATGCGGGCCTGCTCACCGGTGGTCTACGACCCTTGGGACGGGACGCATCTCAACGCCAACACCGCCGTGCTGGCACGCTCCGGCTCAGGCAAGAGCTTCGCCACCAAGCTCGGCGTGCTCAGGGGTTTGACGCGAGGCATTACCGCCTACGTCATCGACCCGGAGGGGGAGTACGCGGACATGGCTCGCGCCGCCGGAGGCCGCGTCTTGTCTCCCGGCGTCCCGGGCGAGGGCATGAACCCCTTTGTCATCGAGCGGGGCGACTCCGAGGAGATGCTCCAGCGTATCGGCAGCCTGAGACGCCTGATTGAAGTCATGGTGGGGGAGAGCCTCGGCGCGGAGCGCCGGGCATCCCTCGACCACGCCCTTGCGGGCTACTACGCCCGGCCCAGGGAGCGCACCGGCTTCAGGGATTTCTACGCATATCTGCAAGAGAGCGAGGCGGGAGACCCCGATCTCGCAAGGCTGCTCAGGCCCTTCGCCACCGGCAGCCTCCGGCATCTTCTTTCCGACGAGGGCGACGACCTGCTCGGCAACGAGGCCCTGGTCACGGTCTTCGACCTGCGGCTGCTCGAACCGGAACTGCGCCCCGCCGCCGCAATGGTCTGCACGGAAACCGTGTGGGCCGCCGCCGCCCAGGACCCCAAGCCGAGGCTGCTGGTGGTGGACGAGGTGTGGAGCATCATGCAGCACCCCGAAGGGGCTGCCTTCATGGTCTCGATGGCGAAGCGGGCCAGGAAGCACCGGCTGGGGTTGCAGTTCATCACCCAGGACGTGCAGGACCTCCTCTCCGAGGACTCCTCCCGCACCATCACCGGCCATTCGGGAAGGGCGCTTCTCCAGAACGCGGCCTTCAAGCTCCTGCTCCAGCAGGACGCCGCCGCCATCAGCACGGTGGGCGACGCCTTCGACCTCCCCGAAGACCTCCAACGCTGGCTGCTGTCATGCCCGCGTGGAGACGGCCTGCTACTCGCCAGGGGCAACCGATTCCCCGTCCGCATCGAGGCCACGCCGGAGGAGACGGAGGTGATCGAGTGGAGGCCCGGACACCGCTAGAGCCGTCGATGGACGCCATTAGAGAAAGGAACAACGCCGATGAAGCTGAACACGAAAAACCTGCTTTTCGGAAACGACGATAAGGCCCCCGTGCTCTTTGCGGTGACGCCGCCCAGGGCGGGGGAGCGCACCCTGCTGGGCGTCGAGAATTTCCTCCAGTCCATCGCCGTCCCCGAACCCTTCTCCTTGGAGCTGGCCGGGGACATGGACGGCGTGACGCTGATGGCCCGCTGCCTGGACGACCGGGTGGTGCTGGGCCAGCTCTCCGCCCACTACCCCCAGGCCCGCATCCAGACGGTTGAGGCCGTGGACGACCCCCTCCGCGTGGGCGAGAAGGAGCAGGCGTGGTCGATGACGCTCCGGGCCGATGCCCCCGAGTACGTCCCGCTGCGCACCTTCAGGGACGACGACCTGCTCGACCCCGGCTCCGACCCCCTGATAGCCCTGATGGGCGCGCTGTCCTCCCTCAACGAAGGGGAGCGGGTGGTGGCCCGGCTGATGCTGCGCTCCCTCGGCCCCGACTGGTCCCAGCACCACATGGAGAAGGCCCACAAGAGGCCGGGCTACGAGCCGAGGGAACCCGCCTACACCTTCCAGACTAAGCCCCTGCAGATGGACGGCATCACGATGGCCGTCCTGGGCATCGGCGCACTGGCCGCGCTGAAGAGCTATCTGTGGGTGCAGGACGGGGAGATATGGAAGGCGGCGCTACTGGGAGCGGGAACGGCCCTGGGGCTGGCGGCGGGCGCGTGGGCGTGGTGGCGCTGGAAGCGGGCCAGGAGCCGGGTCGAGGACCCCATCCTGATTCAGGAGAAGGTCAGCCGCATCGCCTTCGACGCCGAGCTCCAGGTCACGGCGATAGTGCCCTCCCGCACGCAGCCGCAGCGGGCAGGGGAGCTTCTCGGCCCCATAGTCGCCGCCTACCGCCACTACGACAACCCCGCGGGGGCGCGCTTCAAGATCGGCAGGGTGCGGCCTGTCGTCCCCGACCCCGGCACCCTGCACCCGCCGGGACCCGGCCTGTTCGGAGGGCGCAGCGTCCTGGGAGTCCGCGAGATCGCCTCCCTGTGGCACCCGCCCGGAGCGGGCGACGAGACGCCCCTGGTGGAGCGCTCCGGCGCGAGGGCGCTCAGCCCGCTGGCCAAGGGCGTGAAGGGCGGGGCGCTGGTGGGAGACACCACGGCGGGGGCGAGGAAGGAGATCCGCTTCCCCGAAGACCTGCTCCGACGCCACCACCTCTACGTCGCCCGCACCCGCATGGGCAAGAGCACGCTGATGCACCACGTCGTCACCCACAAAATGCGGGAGAAGGCGGCGGACAGGGACGGCGACGCCATCGTGGTCATCGACCCCCACACCGACCTGGTGGCCGGCATCCTCGAACACGTCCCCGGCTCCCTTGCGGACCGGGTGAAGCTCATCGACCTGTCCGACGAGACCCGCGCCCCCGGCATCAACCTGCTGGACACCCGCATCTTCTCAGACCGGGACCGCACCGCCGACTCGGTGGTGCGCGTCGCCAAGGGCCTCTGGGACCAGTGGGGGCCGAGGATGCAGTCCATCCTCGAACAGACCGTCAAGACCCTCCACGAGGCCAACGAGCAGATGGAGGCGGAGCGGCAGTACACCATCCTCGACGGCCTCAAGCTCCTGTCCAACGAGCCCTTCCGAAACAACGAGGTGCTCAAGAAGGTCTCCGACCCCTACCTGCTGGAGTGGTGGGCCAACACCTTCGCCGGCTGGAGCCGCGACTACAAGGCCGACTCCCTGGCCCCAGTCCAGACCCGCCTCTCCTACTACGCATCATCCAAGCGGGCGAGGGCCATCCTCGGCCAGCGCCGCTCCACCATAGACCTGCGCCGCACCATCCACGACGGCGGCATCCTGCTGGTCTCCACGTCCCAGGGCACCGTCGGCAGGGACGTGGCCGCCCTGGTGGGCGCGTCCCTCCTCAACCTCGTGGACGCCGTGATACGGGAGCAGGGACGGCTGCCACTGAGCAGACGCAGGGGGGCGCTGGTGGTGGTCGACGAGATGCAGTCCATGCCCGGCGTGGACTACGAGAGCATGTTGTCGGAACTGGGCAAGTTCGGGGCGAGTTTCGTGCTGGCGACCCAGAGCCTCGCCAAGCTGGACGACCTCTCCCGCACCATGCGGGACACCCTCCTCGCCAACGTGGGCTGCCTCGCCGTCTTCCAGGTGGCGGGCTCGGACGCCCGGACCCTGGTGTGGGAGCTGGGCAAGGAGCGAGTGACCGAGGACGACATCACGTCGCTCCCCGTCCACCACTGCTACGTCCGCGCCACCGTGGGCGCCGAGCGGATGCCCGCCTTCTCGATGATGGTCAGAAAGCCCGAGGAGGGGAACCCGGACGCCGCCGACCGCATCCGCGAGGCGACCACCGCCTACACCGTCTCCGACCCCGATGGCGTCTACGCCGACGTGGACGGCCACAAGAAGGTGGACGACTTCCGCGAGGGCCTCGAAGACCTCGAACAGGGAGGGACGGGAGAGCCCCAGGCCGAGGAGGAGGCGGACCGCAGAACGCAGAAGAGCAAGCGAGACCGGGGGGCGGCGGACGAGGTGAGCGAGGATGACCCCGACGACGGTCCCACCGGCGAAGACGACGAAGACGAGGGAGAGGAGGCTGAGCTATGAGACCCGAAGGATGCGAGGCGGAGATTCTCCGCGCCATGGCAGCCATGCCCTTCCTCGACCGACTGGAGATGGTCGCCGTCACCGGCTGGTCGAGGGGGCCGGTCTACGAGGCCGCCGCGAAGCTGGAGTCGGAAGGCTTCTGCGCATCGGCCCTCCATGCCACCGACATACTCCCCCCGGCGCGGAGGTTCCACCTCACCGCCGCAGGGCTGCGCAGGCTCGCGGACGAGGAGGACGTATCTCCCACGGAGCTGGCGCGCTCCCGCCCCGTCTCCTACCAGTGGCGGCGCAATCTCATGGAGCGCATGGACGCCCTGGCCTCCGTTTATCACGTCGCGTCCGTGATCTCCAACGTCAGCTACCCCGTCCAGTTCCGCTGGTACCGGTCCGCGCCCCTGGACGCCGCCATGACCCTCCCGGACGGCAGGACCGTCGGCGTCGTCAGGCAGGGACTCACCGCCGACAGGTCGGGATTCGCCAAGCGCATCTGGCGGATGCGCGACGAGCCGATGCCCGGCGTGGTGCTCATGCTCATGGCCGACGACGTGCGGCTCAGGCACGCAAGAAGGCTGCTCTCCACCACCACGATACCGGCCCTGTTTGCCGTCGAGCGCGAGGCGGTCCTGTCCAAGCCCGCAGACCGGATATGGAGTCCCTCCGCCGTCAGCGCGTCCCTCGACCTGCGCTACGTCCTAGACCGGCTGAGTCCGGGCGGAGAGCTTCCGGTAGAGCCGGAGCCGCAGCGGGCCGACTTCCCCGCCGACGTCGAAATCGAGGGGCCGGGGTGGGACATCTCCGACCCCATGCTGCCCTTCATGCTCAAGGCCGCCGAGAAGCGCGCCCTCGACGCCATCTCCGACTGGCCCTGGATCGCCCTCTCGGACCTGGCCGGGCTGCTGGGGGTATCGCCCCAGAGGGCCTCGCAGATGGTCAACCCCCTGGAGGGACTCGACCTTGCGGCGCGGCCCAAGGACGCGGGCGGACGCCTCGTGGTAGCCGACCGGGGGCTGGCCCTGCTCGCACGCAGGGACCGCACCTCCGTCGGCCTGGCCAGGAAGCGGTGGAGCGTCTCCCTCGAAGACGCCGATGCCCCAATGGAGTGGCGCAACGTCACCGGCAGCAGGAGCCGCCAGCTTCTCAGGAACATGGAGCACACCGCCGCCGTCCACGCCTTCATGGGCGCTCTGACGGCGCAGGCCCCCCTGCTGGGATGGGAGGTCGTCCAGCTCGACCCGCCCAGGAGGGCGTCGAGGTACTTCAGGCACGAGGGCGGGATGCGCTCGGTCAACCCCGACGCCTTCGGCGTCCTGAAGAGGGGCGAGACGACCTGGGCCTTCTTCCTTGAGTGGGAGCGGAGGGCTGTGCGCCCCTCAACCATGTCCCAGCGACTCGCCCCCTATCTGCGCTACTACTCGTCCCACCGCCCCACCGACGACCACGGCACCAGGCCCGCCGTCCTGGTCGTCTTCGAGGACGAGATCGCACAGACCCACTTCCTGCGCGTGGCGCGGGAGGAGATGCGGGCCGAGGGCGCGTCGGTCCCCCTGTGGGTGTCCCACAGGGACGCGATAGACGCGCTGGGGCCACTGGGACGCGCATGGCGCACACCGGGCGAGTGGGGGTCGCCCCAGTCCCCGACGCCCCAATGAACACCAACACGACGGCGGGAGCGTGAGCCCCACGGCCGCTCCCTCATACATCTCACATAGGAGACCGAAAAGCCATGAGCTCGCAGGACGCCAACGAAGCGAAGGGACACCGGAGGCGTGGAGGACGGGCCGTTGTCCGGCTCAACGCGGCGGCGCTCTGGCAGCGGTTGGCACTGCTGAATCGCTCCCAGAGCTGGCTCGCCCGAGAGGTCGGCATCAGCCACGGATACCTCTCAATGCTGGTCAACACGGGGCGAGCGCCCTCCGGTCGCATCCGCGCGCGGATGCAAAAGGCCCTTGAAGTGGACAGCTTTGAAGACCTTTTCGAACTGGAGGATAGAGATGACACAACCTAACGGAACACCCCGTCGAGGCGGGGGAACGGAACACATCACGGACATGGAATCCATGCCCTACGGAATCGGGCTGCCGAAGGACTTCCCCGAACGCCTGACGCGGCTCAAGGAGCTCTCCGGCCTCACCTGGGCCGGGTTCGCCAGGGCCATCGGCGTCGACTACCGCCAGATGTACAAGTGGCGCAAGCACGGCGTCGAGCCCAGCGGCGCGGCGATGGACCGGCTCTACAAGTTCGCCGGTCGGCTGAACGGAGGGCTGGTGATCCTCATGGGGGAGGGCTACCAGATGAGCTTCCTCAGAGACTGACCCCATAGCGCCGCCGGTGCTCGCCCCGTCCCGTCCGCACCGGCGGCCAGACCCCACACCCGAAACGAGAGGCCAGCGGCCCCGAGACGAAAGCCGCTGCGACTGTGACCCATGAGAGACAACGAAGACAAGAGGAGACCGGAGACGCCCGGCGAGGACGGCCACGACGACTCGCTGGACGCTCTGTTGTCCTCCTACACCCCCAAGCAGAGGGAGAAGGTTCTGAAGGGCCTGCGCATCCTGGCCCGCGTCGCCATCCGCTCCTACATGGAGGAGGAGGCAGGGTCCCAGGCTGAGGACGACGGCGAAGGGGAGAGTTGTGGGGCGTGAGCGCACAGACCCCAAGGCGCAGGAGCCCCATCCTCTCCGCGGACCGCGATGGTTGACGACGCGCGGTTGTCCGCCGTCGCCTCGATCTCCCGCCCCCGTTGGCCGGACAAGCGCAACGGCCGATGGAAAGCCCCATAGGAAAGCCTCCGCCCCGCAATCCCCTTCCACCCCACTTTGAGCGTCCGCAATAGGGCTGCACCCCTTGACACCGGAGGCCAGTTCGTTCATGATACGTGTAAGACATTGTGTTACACCGAGAGGCAAAAAAAACATGCCGGACAAGCGAAAGACCGTCACCCTCTCCCTGCCGCCCGCTATGGAAAAGCAACTGAGGCAGGTGGCCGAGGAGGACGGCCGCACCGTGAGCGAGCTTCTGCGCGAGGGGTTTCGCCTCTATCTCGAAGATAGGGAGTGGCGCAGACAGAACAGGACGCAGATGCGGCGCTCACGCCAAACACAAGAGGAAGAGACAAGGAGGAACAGATGATTGAACAACATGACTTCACGCCGGTGGCCCTCTACGCCAGGGTGTCCAGCGACCGGCAGGACGTGGACAACTCCGTGGCCGCACAGCTGAGGGCGCTCAGGAACTATGCCGAGAAGAACGGCTACATGGTAGTCGGGGAGTACGTGGACGAGGCCGAGAGCGGTCGCGTCGCCGACCGCCCCGAGTTTCGCAAGATGCTGGATGAGGCCGCCAAGCCCAAGGCCCCCTTCAAGGAAATCCTCGTCTGGAAGTTCAGCCGCTTCACCCGCAAGCGCGAACACGCCGTCGCCTTCAAGTCCATGCTCAGACGCAAGGGCATCCGCGTGGTGTCCATCACCGAGCAGGCCGAGGACACGGCCACCGGCAGGCTCTTGGAGGGCATCATCGAGAGCGTGGACGAGTTCTACAGCGAGAATTTGGCCCAGGAGGTCCTGCGGGGCATGAGAGAGGCCGCCTCTCGCGGCTTCTGGGTGGGCAGCAAGGTGCCCTACGGCTACAGCAAGCTCATGGTGCAGGACGGGGCCAAGAAGCGCCCCACACTGGAGCTCAACCCGGATACGGCCCCCGTCGTCAAGCGCATCTTCGACATGTCCCAGGCCGGCAGCGGGATGGTGGACATCACCCGCGCCCTGAACGACGACGGCATCGCCAGCCCCGGGGGGAAGCTCTGGGGCAAGACCGGCGTTCACAAGGTCCTCATCAACGAGGCTTACACGGGGACTCTCCTGTGGGGCGTGAACGCCAAGGACGGGGGCGACCCGGTGCGCGTGGACAAGGCGTTCCCCGCCATCGTCTCCAAGACCCAGTTCCAGAGCGTCGGAAGGCAACTGCGCCGACGCGCCCCCAAGGTCAGGCACCCCCGAAGAGTCGGAAGCTCCTTCCTGCTCAGCGGAATGGTCAAGTGCAAGACGTGCAAAGGGGCGCTCACCGGCGGGTATTCCAAGAGCGGCAAGTTCCCCTACTACGTCTGCCAGTCCCTTATGAGGCGGGGAAAGGAAGCCTGCAATACCCCAAGGCTCGCCGCCCGGCGTTTCGAGGAGATGGTGGTTCGGAAGATTCGCTCCAACGTCCTCACCGACTCCAACATCCGCGCCCTGGTGAAGATCGTGGACGAGCAGATGGACGGTGTGGCGAGTGAGCAGCGCAAGAGGCTGGAGACCATCCAGACGGAGCTCGCCGACGTGCGACGCAGGCTCGACCGCCTCTACGACCTCGTTGAGACCACCGACATGGACATCAACGACTTCAGGCCCCGCATCCGCGACCACAGGGACAGGCAAGAGCGACTTGAGGCGGCAGAGGCGGAGGCGAGAGCGGGCCTAGGCCAGCGCAGGAAGGTCCTGGAACAGGTGGAGACCATCGCAGCCTACGCCCAGGACATGAGCAGGTTCCTGAAGAAGAGCGGGCTGACCGAGCGCAGGACCTTCATCGAGTCCTTCGTCAAGGAGATCGTCGTCACGCCCGACAACGCCCTGATGCGCTACACGGTGCCCATGCCGGAGGATAGCCTCGCCCCCGGCATGAGCGCCGAGGATATGGCTCTGAATGGCTCGGTGCTATCTACCGTGCCGGTTGGTGGAGCTGGGGGGACTCGAACCCCCTACCTCTTCAATGCCATTGAAGCGCTCTCCCAGATGAGCTACAGCCCCATGCACACGGACAGGCGAGAGGAAGCCTGCGGCACTTGAATATAGCAGACGCACCCGGCCTCCGCAATCAGCCCTTCCCGTTCAGTGGCCGTGAAGGCCGAGTCTGAGGTGCGGCGGGGTTGCGCGCCGCCCCCTGTCAAACGGAGCCCGCAGTCGCCGGCGAAAGGTGCGCCTTGAGGTACCTGCCCGTGTGCGAGTGGTCCATCTTTGCCAGCTCCTCGGGCGTGCCCTCCGCGATGACGTGTCCTCCGGCTTCGCCCGCGCCCGGCCCCAGGTCGACGATCCAGTCGGCGCTCTTGATCAGGTCCAGGTGGTGCTCGATGAGTATGACGCTGTTGCCTGCGTCCGCCAGCCGGTGCAGCACCCTCAGCAGGTACGCGCAGTCCTCAAACGACAGGCCCGTCGTCGGCTCGTCCAGGATGTACAGCGTGCTGCCCGTCGCCCGCTTCGACAGCTCCGTGCTCAGCTTCACCCGCTGTGCCTCGCCCCCGCTCAGGTGCGTAGCGGGCTGGCCCAGGCGAATGTAGCCCAGGCCCACGTCGTACATCGTCTGCAGCCTGTTCCGGATCCGCGGGATGTTTGCGAAGTGCTCCAGCGCCTCCGTCACCGTCATGTCGAGCACCTCGGCGATGTTCTTGCCCTTGAACGTGATCTCCAGCGCCTCGCGGTTGTACCTGGCCCCCTTGCAGACCTCGCACGGCACCGTCACGTCCGGCAGGAACTGCATCTCGATGCTTATGTGGCCGTCGCCCGAGCACGCCTCGCAGCGCCCGCCCTTCACGTTGAACGAGAACCGCCCGGGCTTGTAGCCGCGCGCCCTCGCCTCAGGCACCGTGGCGAACAGCTCCCGCATCGGCGTGAACGTCCCCGTGTACGTCGCCGGGTTGCTTCGCGGCGTCCGCCCGATGGGCGACTGGTCGATGTCCACCACCTTGTCGATGTGCTTGATTCCCTCGATGGTGTCGCTCTCGCCCGGCCTGTCCTTCGCCCGGTAGAACTCCTGCGCCAGCTTCTTGTACAGCACCTCGTTGATCAGCGTGCTCTTGCCGGAGCCGGACACCCCCGTCACGCACACCAGCCTACCGAGGGGTATTTCAACGTCGATGTCCTTCAGGTTGTTCGCGCGCGCCCCGCGTACGACTATCGACCTGCCGTTGCCGGCCCGCCTCTCCGACGGTGTGGGGATCACCCGGCTGTGGCCCAGGTACTGGCCCGTGATCGACTCCGGCGTCTCGATGATCCCGTCGATCTTGCCCGTCGCCACCACCCTGCCGCCGTTCTCCCCCGCGCCGGGCCCCAGGTCAACTATGTAGTCGGCCGCCCGCATGATGGCCTCGTCGTGCTCAACCACGAGCACCGTGTTGCCGATGTCGCGCAGGCGCGAGAGCGTCGAGATGAGCCTGGCGTCGTCGGCGGGGTGCAGCCCCACGGACGGCTCGTCACAGACATAGAGCACACCCATCAGGCCCGATCCTATCTGCGTCGCCAGCCTGATGCGCTGCGCCTCGCCGCCGCTCAGCGTGCCGGCGGTCCGGTCCAGCGTCAGGTAGTCGAGCCCGATGTCGATGAGGAAACGCAGCCGGCCCTCGATCTCCTTGATGATCTGGCTCGCGATCGTCTTCTCTCGCTCGTTGAGCTGCTCGGCCGTGTCCACGAACTGCGGCCGCGCCCCGTTGCCTCCCGTCTCGGCAACGCCTTCCAGGGACGCCAGGGAGGCCGCACTGCCCGCCCCGTTCGTGCTCCGGCTCGCGTCGTTGCCGGCCACAGCGGCCATCCAGGCCTGCGCCTCGGAGATGGACTTGGACGTCACCTCGGTGATGCTCAGCCCGCCGACGGTCACCGCCAGCGCTTCCGGCTTCAGGCGCAGGCCGTCGCATGAGTCGCACGGCCTGGACGCCATGTACTTCGCCTCGATGTCCGCCCGCACGTTCTCCGATTCGCTGTCCCGGTAGCGCCGCGCAAGGTTGTTGACTACGCCCTCGAACTCCGTCGCCCACTGGTAGACATTCCCCCGGTTCGTGCGGTGCTTCACCCTCACCCGTTTGCCCCGGGTGCCGTGGAGGATTACGTCGACGTGCTTCTCGTCCAGGTCCTTGAACGGCGTGTCGACGGAGATGCCGTAGGCCTTCGACAGGGCGTTCATCTGGCTCTCCCACCACGGAGAGAAGCTGGTGCGCACCCACGGCTGGATCGCGCCCTGGGCTATCGACAGGCTCTTGTCCGGCACCACGAGATCGGGATCGACCACCTGCCTGAAGCCGATGCCCGTGCAGTCCGCACAGGCCCCGTGCGGGTTGTTGAAGCTGAAGGTGCGCGGCTCAAGCTCTCCGAGGCTGATGTTGCAGTGAACGCAGGCGAACTGTTCCGAGAACAGCGTCTCTTCGCCCTTCGTGTCGGCAACGAGCACCGTGCCTTCGGCCATCCTCAACGCGCTCTCGACGGAGTCGGCCACCCTCGTCGCGTCTGCGCTCGCGCCGACCACCAGCCGGTCTACGACGACCTCGATCGTGTGCCACTTCTGCTTGTCCAGCTCGATGGTCTCGGAGAGGTCGCGCACATCGCCGTTCACGCGCACGCGGACGTAACCCGCCCTGCGCGCGTCCTCGAACACCTCCTTGTGCTCGCCCTTGCGGCGCCGCACCATCGGCGCCATGATCTGGATCCGGCTGCCCTCATCCATCGACAGCACGGCGTCCACGATCTGCTGCACCGTCTGCATCTCGACGCGCCGCCCGCACTTGTAGCAATGGGGCCTCCCGGCCCTGGCGAAGAGCAGGCGCAGGTAGTCGTAGACCTCGGTGACCGTGCCGACGGTCGAGCGGGGGTTGCGCGATACGCCCTTCTGGTCGATGGAGATGGCAGGCGACAGCCCCTCAATGTAGTCGACGTCGGGCTTCTCCATCCGGCCCAGGAATTGCCGCGCGTACGCCGACAGCGACTCCACGTAGCGGCGCTGCCCCTCCGCGTAGATCGTGTCGAACGCCAGCGAGCTCTTACCCGACCCCGACACCCCCGTCACGACCACCAGCTTATTGCGCGGTATCGTTACGTCGATGTTCTTGAGGTTGTGCTCGCGTGCGCCCTGGACGACGATGTTCTCCAGCGGCAATCGGGCCTCCAAGATGGGGCTGTGGACTCCCTCATTCTAGCATCCGAACAAAGCTAATACATCTCTCAAGCCAGTCCTCTCAGGCGCAGACCAAAGCTGGTAGACTAGCGGCGTCCCAAGTCCAGTCATCAGGAGCACCACCTTGCCCCTCATAACCGCCGACAGGCTGACCCGCGCCGTCGAGAACATCCTCATGGCGGCGGGCGCGGACACCGAAAACGCCCAGAGGGTGGCCCATGCCCTCGTCCTCTCCGACCTCAGCGGCGTCGCCACCCACGGCGTCCAGCACGTGGCCGGGTATGTCCGGTCGATCCAGGAGGGCGAGGTCCTGCCAGCCGAGAAGCCCTCGTTGCTCTCCGAGACCGGCGCCTCGGCCCTAGTCTCCGGCAATTGGACATTCGGGTTCGTCGCTGCGAAATACGCCCTGGACCTGGCCATCGAGAAGGCGCGCTCCCACGGCATGTCCACCGTCTGCGTGGTGCAGGCCAACCACATCGGCCGCCTGGGCGAGTACGCCGAGCTGGCCGCCGAGAACGACATGATCTCCATCACCTGGGCGTCCGGCTACGGCAAGCTCAGGCCCGTGGCGATCCCCTACGGCGGCAGCAAGCCCCTGCTGTCCACCAACCCCATCGCCATCGGTGCGCCCGCCGGCGACGGCCCGCCGATGGTGCTGGACTACGCCACGACCAGCATCGCCCAGTCCAAGGCCATGATCGCTGTCCGGGAGGGCAAGGACCTCGCGCCGGGGCTGATCGTAGACCTCGAGGGCAACCCCGAGACCAGGCCACAGACCCTGTTCGACGGCCAGGCGCTCCTCCTGCCTTTCGGCGGTCACAAGGGTTCGGCCCTCATGCTCGCGTGCGAGGTCCTAGGCCGCCTGCTGAGCGGATCGGACGCACACGCGGAACCCGTCCGGGGCGGCGACGCCATGAGGTACCAGGGCGTCACATTCATGCTGTTCCGCGCCGACCTCTTCCAGCCCATCGCCGGCTTCACCGGGGCAATGACCGCCTTTCAGCAGGAGGTCCGGGACATCCCGCCCGCCGACGGCTTCGACGAGGTCGTCGTGCCGGGCGATCTCGAGGCGCGGGCCCGCGCCGACAGGCGGGCCAACGGCATCCCTCTGCTCGACGACGTCTGGGATTCCCTCGTCGAGACAGCCGCATCGTTGGGCATCGAGCTGGATTGACCGCCGCCGTCGTCCAGCTCTCGCTTCCCCTCCTCTCGTCCCTGCGTCCCTAATCACATCCCGGGCCTGGGAACCCAGCCATCGACAATTCGGACCATGCCAACCGATTCGCCCACACCGTCGTTGTACTGTACGTGGGACTCCACCTGAATAGAGCCTTCTACCTGCTGCTGGCCCTGGCGGCCCTCTTGGCCGTCGCCTGCGGCTCGGACGCTCCCACGTCATCCCCTGCGACGGCCCCACAGGCCGAAGCAACGGCCCCGCCAACCCCAGCCCCGGCTCCCACCGAAACGCCGCCCACCCCAGCTCCAACTCCCGAGCCGCCGGTCGAGCCCACTCCCAGCCAGGGTCCCGCCCCGTCGCCCACAGCTGCTTCCAACGCTACCGAAGTCGATCCGGACGTATCCCGGTTCGCGGACGAGACCTGGGCATTCCTCGAAAGGTTCACCGAGGAGATGAGCCCCCGCGAGAGCGCAACCGCCGAGGAGGAGGCTGCGGCCGAATACCTGGCAAAGGAGCTCGAGTCCCTCGGCTACGAGGTGCAGACCCTGCCGTTCACGTTCGAGCGTATGGCGTCCGAGAGGTCGCTCCGGCTGCCCGACGGAGAGACGCTGTTCGGAATCCCCCTCCGTATGTCCGGTCTGGGGACGGTCTCCGGGCCCCTCGTGCACGTCGACCTCGCAAGGGCGGAGGACATCCCCGCCGGGGGCCTCGCCGGACGGGTAGCCCTCATCCGGCGGGGCGAGATACTCTTCGAGGAGAAGGTCTCCAGGGTCGCCGGCGCCGGCGCGGTCGGCGCGGTGATCTACAACAACGCCCCCAGGCTCTTCGCGGGCGTGCTCGAAAACCAGGCAGACATACCAGCCATATCCCTGTCACGGGAAGACGGCGAGCGCCTGGTGGAGATGTTGGACGCGGGCGACCTCGAAGTCACCCTCTCCCTGGAAGCGACGACATACACCTCCCGCAACCTGGTCGCGGAGCTCCCTGGCGACTCCGGCAAAGACCGGGTGCTCGTCGTTGGGGCCCACTACGACACCACCCCGAATACCCAGGGCGCAAACGACAACGGGTCCGGCGTCGCCGCCCTCATGTCCATCGCCCGCGAGATGGCGGACGGCCCGCCCCTGCCCTTCAAGCTGCGCTTCCTACTCTTCGGCGCGGAGGAGGTCGGACTGTTCGGCAGCAACCACTACGTCTCCACTCTCGACCAGGACGAGATCGACTCCATCGTCGCCATGATAAACCTCGACGTGCCCGGCAGCGGCCACTCCCTCGAAGTCATCGGCGACACCTCCCTGACGGCCGAGGCTGTCCGCTACGGCAGGGAGCTTGGCATCCTCATCCGGAGAGAGCAGGGCCTCGACGGCGCAAGCAGCGACCACGCGCCATTCCGGGAGAGGGGCGTGCCCGTCATGTTCATCCTCGCCGACGACCTGTCGCGCATCAACTCGCCCCGCGACAACATCGAGTTCGTGAACCCGAACCGCATGGGCGAGACCGTCGCCGTAGTCCTCAACGCCATCCGAGCCCTCGCCAGCGACAACTAGCCTCCCGCTTGTAGGGGCGGGTTTGAAACCCGCCCTCGCCTCGCCATAAGGCAGCGCCGCCAGGCACACGGCGATCTTCGCACAGCCCATCGCGGTTGACACTGTCACCGCTCGGCGTCCATAATCGCGGCGCGGACGGGTGAAGCGGAGCACCTGTCAGGGCTGCGCCTCCACACCGTCTAGCTGAAACGCGGATGGGAGAGGGCTGTGCTAGGCTTCCTCGTAAGGCGTGTGCTGCTCGGCCTTTTCACCATCTGGGTGATCTCCGTCTTCGCCTTCGTCGTTATCGAGATACCCCCCGGCGACAAGCTGGAGAAGTGGTTCGACTACCAGACCACCTGGGGCCAGACCTTCGACCGCGACCAGATCCTCGCCCTTTCGTCCGAGTTCGGCATGGACCAGCCCGCCTACGTCCGCTACGGCAAGTGGATGTGGAACATGCTCCAGGGCGACCTCGGCATCTCATTCGTCTCCTGGGACACCCTCACGTCCACCAAGGAAGTCATAGGCGACCGCCTCTGGCTTACCGTCGTGTTGACCGGCTTCACCGTGATGTTCACCTGGACCCTGTCCATACCGGTGGGCATCTACTCCGCCGTCAGGCAGCACTCGGTCGGCGACTACATCGCGACATTCGTCGGGTTCAGCGGTCTTGCCGTGCCCGACTTCCTGCTGGGTCTCGTGCTGATGTACCTGGCCTACGCATACCTCGGCCAGAGCGTCGGGGGCCTCTTCTCCGCGGACTACTCCAACGCGCCCTGGACCATGGACAAGGTCTGGGACCTCATCAAGCACCTCTGGATTCCGGCCCTCGTACTCGGCACCTCCGGAACGGCCAGCCTCATTCGCATCATGCGCAACAACCTGCTGGACGAGCTCGGCAAGCCCTACGTCGTAACGGCACGGGCAAAGGGCCTCTCCCCCTTCAGGCTCATCCTGAAGTACCCCGTCAGGGTCGCCGTCAACCCCCTCGTCAGTACCGTCGGCTATCTCCTGCCCAGCCTCGTGAGCGGCAG
This sequence comes from Dehalococcoidia bacterium, assembly GCA_965204975.1. GTDB lineage: Bacteria > Chloroflexota > Dehalococcoidia > Lucifugimonadales > CAJWER01. The sequence goes on along the minus strand of OZ242024.1, from coordinate 242,618 downwards.
CGTCATAGTCTCCGTCGTACTCAGCCTGCCCACCATAGGCCCGGTGCTGCTGACCGCCATACAGATCGAGGACATATACGTCGCCGGATTCATCGTGTTCGTTCTGGGCGTCCTCACCGTAGTGGGCACGCTGCTCTCCGACATCGCGCTCGCAATCGTCGACCCCAGGATCAGGCTGGGAGCATCGTAGGAGGCGCATATGGTTGCATACATAGCCCGCCGCCTGATCCTCGCCCTGTTCACCATCTGGGTAATCTCCGTCCTCACCTTCTTCATCATCGAGCTCCCGGAAGGCGACGCAGCCGACCGGATAGTCAGCGACCTCATGCAGGGAGGCGGGGTGCACGGACACGTCGGCAATGCCGAGCTCGTCGACCACCTGCGCAACTACCTGGACCTGGACAAGCCCCAGTACATACGCTACGCGAAGTGGATTTGGCGCATGCTACAGGGCGACCTTGGGTTTGCGGCCACCGCCGGAGAAGCCTCCGGGTACCAGGGCACCATAAAGAAGATCATCGGCGACCGCCTCTGGCTGACCGTCGCCCTGACTAGCTTCACCATCGTCGTCACATGGACCTTCGCCATCCCCGTCGGGATCTACTCCGCTGTCCGCCAGCACTCTATCGGAGACTACACCTTCACCCTTCTCGGATTCACCGGGCTGGCGGTGCCCGACTTCCTGCTCGGCCTCGTGCTGATGTACCTGGCCTACGCATATTTCGACCAGAGTGTGGGCGGCCTATTCTCCGCCGATTATGCGAACGCCGACTGGAGTGTGGGTAAGGTCCTGGACCTGATCGAGCACCTCTGGATACCCGCCATCGTGCTCGGGACCTCCGGCACGGCCGGTCTAATCCGTGTCATGCGGAACAACCTGCTGGACGAGCTGGGCAAGCCCTACGTGATCACGGCTCGCGCAAAGGGAGTGAAGTCCGCCAGGCTGATCTTCAAGTACCCCGTGCGAGTCGCCATCAACCCGCTGATCAGCACCGTCGGCTACCTGCTGCCATCGCTCGTCAGCGGCAGCGTCATCGTGTCAGTCGTGCTCAGTCTGCCCACCCTCGGCCCGGTGCTCCTCACCGCCATACAGCGCGAGGACACGAACGTCGCCGGCTTCATCATTCTCATGCTGGGCATGCTGACCGTCATCGGCACGCTGATCTCCGACCTGCTCCTGGCCGTAGTAGACCCCCGCATCAAGCTCACCGCCTAGCCTTACCCCTCTCCCTCGACGGGAGAGGGCTGGGGTGAGGGTGGAACAAGCCCTGAACCTAGAACCCCGCCCGCTTGTCGCACACGTACAGGAACGGCTCGTCCGCCAGGAACCGCCGCAGGTTCTCCTTGAATATCTCCCGCCGCCCCTGCCACATCTCCGGCGTGAGCGCCGAAGCGTGAGGCGAGATCACCACGTTCTCCATGCCCCACAGCGGGCTCTCGTCTGGCAGCGGCTCCACCGCCGTCACGTCCAGCCCCGCGCCCGCCACGTGGCCCGACCTCAGCGCGTCGATCAGGGCGGCCTCGTCGATGATACCGCCCCTCGAGATTGCCACGAGGTACGCGCCCTTCTTCAAGGCGGCCAGCCTTCCGGCGTCGATCATACCCTCGGTCTCAGCCGTGAACGGGGCAGTCACTACGAACCAGTCCGAGATCGAAAGCGCCTCGTCCAGCCTGTCCAGACCCCACACCTCCTCGACCCCGGGCGGCGGCGTACTCGGGTGCTTGTCCACGGCGTAGACCTTCATCTCGAATCCAAGCGCCCGCCGGGCAACCGCCATGCCGATGTCGCCGAACCCCAGGATGCCCATCGTGGTGCGGGCCATCTCAACGAACGTGCCGTCGTACTTCTTGGGCAGCCACTGGCGCGCCCGCTGGTCGTCGCGCATCTCCCACAACCTGTGGGCCAGGCTCACCATCATGCCGATGACGTGGTCGGCCATCGGGTCGGCGTGCGGCCCCCTGCAGTTGGTCAGCACCACGTCGCTCTCGACAAGCTCCGGCAGGTCGAGCAGCCAGTCCACGCCCGTGCCGATGTGCTGCATCCAGCGCAGGCGCTTGGCGGCCGCGAACGCCTCGCTCGAAGGAGGCGGCCCAAAGTAGGCGTCCGCGTCGCCGATGCGCTCCGCCATCTCCGCGGCCGAGCCCGCAGGCACGAACTCCACGTCCGCGAACTCCGCCCTCAGCTCCTGCATCAACCCATCACCGCCCGTTCCGACCAGCACCTTCATATCGCCCTCCTCGCAAGTGGGCCAAGTGTAACACCCGCGCGGGCACACGTCGGCAATGTCTGCCCCAGCTCGGGCATGGGCCGACTTCGGCTAGAATGGCCGGCGAAGTGCTCCCGTGCCGCATTGGGCTATCGAGGTGACGTTGCACGATCTCGACATCGAAGCAGTGCGCCGCGCCCTCGCGAGCAGGACCATCGGCTGCCGCATCCTCCACTACCCGTCCCTGGACTCCACCATGAACGAGGCGGCCCGGCTGGCTGCCAGCGGATGCCCCGAAGGCCTCGTCGTCGTCGCGGAAGAGCAGACCGCCGGCCGTGGGCGGTTCTCCCGCTCGTGGATATCCGGCCCCGGCGAGAGCCTGCTCCTCTCGATCGTCCTCAGGCCCACCCCCGAGCAGCTACCCCAGGCCAACATGGCCGCGACCCTCGCCGTCACCAGGACCGTCGACCGGCACGCCGGCAGGCGCGTCACCATCAAGTGGCCCAACGACGTACGCATAGACGGCCGCAAGGTGGCGGGCATCCTCATAGAGGCCGACTCGCAGGCGGGCAGGCTCGCCAGTGCCGTCGTCGGTATCGGCCTCAACATCAGCGTCGACACCGGCGGCCACCCGGAGATCGCAGCCACGGCAACCAGCCTCGCAGAGGGCGCGACAGCCCCCGTGGAGCGCACCCGCGTGCTGACCGACCTGCTCCGCCAATACGACCACCTCTACGCCCGCGTTCAGGGCGGCGCGTCCCTCACTGACGAGTGGTCGTCCAGACTCGACACCCTGGACCTCGAAGTAAATGTGCGGCGGGGCAGCGAGCTATTGACCGGCGTGGCCCGCGCGGTCGACGACCAGGGCAACCTCGTACTCGAACGCCCCGACGGCTCCACGATCACCGTAGTGGGCGGCGAGGTAACCTTTCAAGCGTAGGGACGATCACTACCACAGCCGGCGCACGCCGCACAGCACGACGGAATGAAGGTCGCAGTCATCAGTACGGCGGCATTGCTGTTAATATGACACTGATCCAATGGGTATGGCCTACCGTCACAGAGTACACGGTATGGATAATAGAAGCACCGGTCGCAGGCAACTGCCTGCTCCACATCGGCAACCGCCAACTTTGCATGCACAAGGAGACCCAATGATGAAGCACATCTTCGCCGACCCTGTGGCGCTGTTCATTATCCTCTTGGTAGTAACAGCTGCCCTGGGGGTAGCCTACGTATTCTTAACTCTGGCAGGAACCGTGGAAGCGGGAATCCATGTTCTTGCACTGCAGAGCCTTTTTGCCATCTTCATCGCCCCGTTCATCGAGGCCCTGGCAATCGTATTCGTTGTGGTGATACTAGCGCGGATATTCAAGCTGCACATCCGACGCTTTGTCCTCGATGTCGAAGTGGGAGAACGCACAGACCCTGGCATCGAGGCTGCGCAAGACCACGAAGCACGAATTGCCGTGGCGAAGTCGCGAGAGCGATAGCCGCACCCTCGTACCGGAGATCAGCCCGTGAAGCACATCACACGTCCCCAGGGCAGGGCGGATGAAGTGTAGCATCCTGGGGACTACCGCATCTCCTCCCCCAGGCATTATCATCCCTGCATGTTCGAGCCTGTTCTGCAGTCCCTCGACCTCGAAGGCGCCGTCTCCATCATCACCGGCGGCGGCTCCGGCCTTGGTAGGGAGATGTCCCTGGCAATAGCCCGCGCCGGCGGCGACGTCGTCCTGGCGGGCCGCCGGCCGGAGCCGCTCGAACGCGTCGCCGGCGAGATCGCGGCCATCGGCCCCAGGGCGCTCGCCCATCCGACCGACGTCACCGATTCGGCCCAGGTGGACCGGCTCATCGAGACTGCGGTGCGCGAGCTCGGGGGCGTGGACGTGCTCGTGAACAACGCGGGCATGGTCGGCGGCCAAGGCGGCAAGCCCATCTGGGACATAACCGACGAGGAGTGGCGCACGGTGCTGGACGCCAATCTCTCCGGCGCCTTCTACTGCGCCAGGGCCGTTGCCCGCCACATGGTCGAGCGCGGCAGCGGCAAGATAATCAACGTCTCGTCCGGGTTCGGCCTCCGCGGGGGACGCGACAACTACATGTACGCATGCACCAAGGGTGGCGTCATCCAGCTCACCCGCGCCCTGGCCACCAGCCTCGGACGCTACGGCGTCACCAGCAACTGCATTGTGCCCGGCTTCTTCCCCACCGAGGGCACCGAGGCGTCGCGCGAGAGCCTCCCCACAGCCAAGTTCGTTCCCATGGGCCGCGTGGGCGACCCCCGAGAGGTCGGACCCGTCGCGGTCTTCCTGGCCTCCCGCGCGTCCGACTACATGAACGGCGAGATGTTCGTTATCGACGGCGGCGGACTTGCGGGAGGATACGCACCCACCGGGCACGCCCCCGTCATACCGCTGGAGTAGCGCCATGCCGATTCCCTCCGAGTGGAGCCTAGCCGGCAAGACGGCCATCATCACCAGCGACAGGCGTGGCTGGACGCCCTACCTCGCCGCCGCCCTCGCCGAGGCCGGCGCTGATGTCGCAATCGCCGGCTCTCCAACGTCGGACATGCCCGACGCTGCCGCTGCCGTGCGCGCCGCAGGACGCCGCGCCATCGAGCTGGAGACCGACCTCACCGGTGCAGACGACGTCGCCGCGATGGTCGACTCGGCGCGGGACGAGTTTGGCCGCATAGACATCCTGGTCAACAACGCCAGGGTCGAGTTCGCCAAGCCCTTCGTCGACGTTACCGACGAGGAGTGGGACGCCGTCATCGCCTTCAACCTCAGGTCGATGTTCCTGTGCTGCCGCGCCGTGGGCAGGCTGATGCTCGCCCAGGGAGGCGGGCGCATCGTGAACGTCGGCACGGGACTGTCCGAGCGCGGGCTGTGGAACTCCGCCGCCGCGTGCGCCAGCCAGGGAGCAATAAAGCAGCTCACTGCCGCCCTAGGTCTCGAATGGGCGAGAAGCGGCGTGCGCGTCAACGGCATCGGCGCAGGCTGGCTGACCACGGAGCCCCGCGAGGGCGCAGAGCCAGAGCTGCTCGAACGCTACATCCCTTCGCGCCGCAAGGGCCACCCGACCGACCTCGCCGGGCTGCTGGTCTACCTGGCATCGGACGCCAGCGACTTCATGACCGGCCAGACCGTGTATATCGACGGCGGCGCGATGGCCCACGCCTGATGGGGGACGCCGGGGCCGGCTCGCCCAACGCGGTCTGCCCGCTATGCGACCACCTCAACCGCCTCGCGGCCTCCTATTGCGGAAGCTGCGGGGCAGAGCTTCCGGGAGAACGGCCTTGCCAGGCGTGCGGTGCGCCGAATCCCAGGCGCCACCGCTACTGCGAGATGTGCGGCGCAGCTATGTCCGCTCACGCCGGTCGACCGGCGCCCGCCCGTCCGGGCGTCACCCATCCCACTGCCGCAGCCCCTGTCGCGCTGTCGGACCCCGCCGGCCTTTCGCTCACCCAGCAGCGCTTTGCCACTCCGCGGAGCACCGACCTGTATGCCACAGTCTTCCTCGCGGCCGCCGCCGCGATCCCCAGGTGCCTCCAACTCGACTCCCTCCCGGGCCAGGTCTCGGCCATCGAGGGGTTGTTCGCGTCAGCCGCTTCCCGCGTATCCCGCGAAGGCTGGATTGGACTCGGCCCCGACGCCGTCGCGGGCGAGCCTGCTGGGTTCGCATACCTGCTCGGCGCATGGTCGCTGCTGGCCGGGGACTCGACCCTGGCCCTCCGCCTCTTTTCGGTGGCCCTGGGCGTCGCAAGCGTAGCCCTCTTCTACCTGCTCACGCGCCATCTGCTGGGGATACGCCCGGCGCTGTTCGCGTCGGCCATTCTCGCCCTGTCGCTCTGGCACCTCCAGTTCAGCCGACTCATACTCCCCACGACGCTGACGCTCGCCGCCGTGCTGGCGAGTGCCAACCTCCTGGTCGCGGCCCTCGGCGAAAAGCGCAGCGATTCGCGCCGCAGGACTCTCGCAATTGCTGCCGGGCTCGTCGTCGGCCTGACTCCATACGTCGACAGCAGCTTCCCCATACTGCTCACGGCGGTCGCCCTCTTCTGCCTCGCGCAGGTCGCACTGGAAAAGGAGTACGCCGGAGAGGTCGCAGCCACCCTGTGGATCGCGGCGGCTCTAGTCGCCCTGCCCTACCTCTTCATCGTCGCCTCGGATCCAGGAGCCGCCCTCGAGCCGCTCACCGGCTACGCGATCACCGCCAGCCAGGAGTACCAGGCCCTCCAGGGCATCCCCGAGCAGACCAGGCACCTTGCGGCCAGCGTCGTGAGCATGGCCGGCCGCGTATTTTTCGGCGCATTCGGCGGAGAGCCTACCCGGCTGCTGGACGCCATCACCGGCATCCTGGCCTTGGTAGGGCTGCTGGTAAGCGCCGTCCGGTGGCGGGAGCGAGGCCATATGCTCCTGCTGACACTCTTCGTCGTCGGCGTCGTGCTGGCGGGGTTGACGGTCGAGCAGGGCGTCTACGGAAGGCTGGTCGTGGCCGTGCCCGCCGCCCTCGCGGCCGCAGGCTTTGGGCTCCATTGGACGCTGACCTGGATGGAGGGCAGGCTCTCGCGCCGCGCCGTCTACGGCTTCGCGGTCCTGCTCCTCGTCCTAATCGCATATATGAACCTGGACACATACTTCGGCAACGGCCCGGTGGAGTAGCCGTCAGCCGATGCTGAGGAGGACCCTGCCTATCAGCTGCAGCACGATGATGGCGATGATGGGCGAGAAGTCGAGGGGCCCCTGCGGCAGGAACTGGCGTATGGGCGCGAGTATCGGCTCGGTGATCTGGATCAGCACCATCGACACAGGATCCTCGCCGCGCGGCGATATGAAGGACATGAGCGCCCGGCCCACCACGGCAATCGTCAGGGCCCACGTGAGGAGGTAGACGAACGTGCGAAAGAGCTCCACCCCGGCTACCCGCCCAGCGCCTTCGACTTCTCGTAGGCAGCGTTGACCGCTTCGATGACCAGGCCCTTGAACGCGCCCTGCTCCAGCGCCAGCAGCGCCTCAGCCGTCGTGCCGCCGGGCGAGGTCACCATGTTCGCCAGCTCCGCCGGGTGAAGGCCCGACTCGCGGACGAGCTGCGTGCTGCCCGCCACCGTCTGCAGGGCAAGCTGCGAGGCCATGTCGCGAGGCATCCCCAGGTAGACTCCCGCGTCTATCAGCGCCTCGATGAAGAGGAACACGTAGGCGGGGCCGCTCGCACTCAGGGCCGTCGCCATGTCGATGTACTTCTCGTCGTCGACGTACAGCTCCTCCCCCAGCGGCTCGAGAATACGCCGCGTGGCCTCAATCACCATCTCTGGCACGCTGGGTGACGCGGTCCAGACCGACATTCCCGCCCCAATCTGGGACGGCGTGTTGGGCATGATCCTGATGACCGAGTCGTGCTTCAGGCCATCCATTAGCGTCTCCAGCCGCGCACCCGCAATGATCGAGGCGATCGTCAGCCCATCCAGCCCCCCTCCCAATTCCGACATCACTTCAGGAAGATTCTGAGGCTTGACGGACAGGATCAGCAGGCGGGTGCCATGGAGAACACGATGGTTTTCGGCATGGCAGGCAACGCCGTACTTCCCTTCGAGGTATTCGCGGCGCGGCTCCACGGGCTCGCCGACCCTGATGTCCTGAGGGGCCGCGATCTCGGCTTCGAGTATGCCCCCAAGGATGGCCTCGGCCATCGCTCCGCCGCCGACAAATGAGATCTTCATCCTTGTCCCTGCCTCGACCCTGCTATCTGAGCCTGCTCTCGTTCGCCAGGTCCACCGCTACCCCGATCGCCTCCATCATGCTCTCATGGTCGGCCACGCCCTTGCCCGCTATGTCGAAGGCCGTGCCGTGGTCGACCGACGTCCTGATGAACGGCAGTCCCAGGTTTACGCTCACGCTCTTAGCCCAGTTGTGGACCTTGATGGCGATGTGGCCCTGGTCGTGGTACATGGCGAGCACCACGTCGAACTTGCCGTCTATCGCCTGATTGAACACCGTGTCGGGCGGCACCGGGCCGGTTGCGTCGACGCCCTGGGACCGGGCCGCCTCTACGGCGGGTTCGATGTGCTGTGCCTCCTCGTCCCCGATAAGGCCCCCGTCGCTCGCGTGCGGGTTCAGCGCCGCGATGCCGATCCGGGGGGCCGGGAATCCCCACCGCGCGAAGTGCTCGTGCGTCAGCATCGTCTTGGCGAGCACGTTGTCCTTCGTCACGTAGTCGCACGCGACACGGAGTGACCGGTGTGTCGTGAGGTGCACGACCCTGAGCCGGTCGGCCATCAGCATCGTGGCGACCTCTTTGGCCCCGGTCTGGCTCTGGAAGACCTCCATGTGCCCCACGTCCTTGTAGCCCGCCAGGCTCGCCGCCTCCTTGTTGATGGGGGCCGTGACTATGGCGCTGATGCGGCCGTCCTTCGCCAGGCTGCCCGCCTCCAACACCCACTCGATAGCGGCCCGGCCCGCGGCTTCCGATACCCTGCCCGTCTCGATGCTGTCGTAGTCCAGGTTCTCGAGGTCCAGCACGTCGACGCCGCCCGCATCACCGCTGACCTCGTCGACCGAGTGGCAGACCCTCGTGTCCATACCGGACCCGGTCAGGTCGCTGGCGGCCCGCATGGCGGCGGCATTGCCGACCACGAACGGCCTGCACTTGTCGTACACGCCGGACTCGCGCAGGGCCTTCACTGTCACCTCGACCCCGATCCCCGCAGGGTCGCCCATCGTTATGGCAACGAGCGGCCTATCGCTCATCTACTAGATCTTTCCCGACGCTGAGCTCCCATCGCACGAAGCGCCCTCGCAATCCCAAATCTCCGCGCCCTCCGCGACCTCTGCGGTAAGTGCTCGGCTACTCGCACTTGTTGTAGCCGCACTCGAGGCAGCTAATGCAGCCCTCCTGGTACACCAGCGTTCCGGCCGAGCATTCCGGGCACCCGTTGCGGTTCGTGGACACATGGCCGTTAGCCGGCTTCTCGACGGTGAGGACCATGCCAGGCTGGGTGGAGCGCGCCTCCTCGACAGCGGGCAGGACTTCTTCGTCCAGCTTCAGATTGCGCTTCAGGACCAGGGCAAGACCGTCGGGCGCCGACCTGACAAGCGTGCCGCCGTCCCACGCCGGGCAGCAGGTGATGCCCTGCAGGTGCTCGATGACCTGCGCGGGGTCGATGCCTGCCCGCAGGGCCAGCGTCACCAGTCTGGATATGCCCTCCAGCTGGGCCGAGTCGCAACCGCCCGCCTTGCCGACGGCGATGAACACCTCGAAGGGCTTTTCGTGCTCGTCGTAGTTGATGGTCACGAACATGTTGCCGTGTCCGGTCCGCACGCGCTCCGTGACGCCCCTTATGACTGAAGGCCGCTCACGCTCGACCAACACGGCACGTCCGGCGTCGGGCTGTTCGGCCTCGGTCTCGTCGGCGTCCTGCTCCTGGCCGGCCGTCAGCACCTCCGCCTCACGGCTGCCCGCACGGTACACGGTGATGCCCTTGCAGCCCAGCTCCCACGCCAGCATGTAGGCGCGCTCCACGTCGTCCTCGGTGGCGCTGTTCGGGAAGTTGATCGTCTTGGAGATGGCCGCGTCGACGCTCTCCTGGAATACCGCCTGCATCCTCACGTGCATCTCGGGCGAGATGTCGGAGGCCGTCACGAAGAGCTGCTTGGCCCAGCCGGGCACGTCGTCGCGCTCCTGCAGGGATCCGCCAGACGCCAGGAACTCCATCAGGTCGTCGCTGTAGAAGCCGCCCTCCCGGGCCGCCTCCTCGAACTGCTCGTCGACGTAGATCAGGCTCTCGCCGCCCAGGATGTTGTGCTTGTGGTAGCTGAGCGCGAACAGCGGCTCGATTCCGCTGGAGCACCCGGCGATCATCGAAATCGTGCCCGTGGGCGCGACCGTCAGCCTGCAGGCATTGCGCATCCTCGGCTGGCCCGGCGCGTCGTAGATGCTGCCCTTGAACCCGGGGAAGACTCCCCGGCTCTCCGTCAGCCGCTCGGACATCACGTCGGCCTCGTCGCGGATGAACCGCATCACGTCCCGGCCAAGCTCCAGGCCCTCCTCGGAGTCGTAGGCCACCCGCATCTTGATCAGCATGTCGGCGAAGCCCATCACTCCCAGGCCGATCTTGCGGGTCGTCCTCGTCATATCCTCGATCTTGTCGACCGAGTACGAGTTCGCGTCGATCACGTTGTCCAGGAACCTCGTCGTCGTGTGGACGACCCCCCTCAGCCGCTCGTAGTCGACCTCGGAACCGTCCCGGCCGTCGACCACGAAGTTGGCGAGGTTGATCGAGCCCAGATTGCACGACTCGTACGGCAGGAGCGGCTGCTCCCCGCACGGGTTCGTCGCCGTCATGCGGCCTATGTGGGGCGTCGGGTTCTTGTGGTTCACCCAGTCGAGGAAGATCATCCCCGGCTCGCCGTTGCGCCACGCGCCGTGGATAATCTTGGCGAACACCTCGCGCGCGTCGAGCCTGCCCTTCTCCACTACGGGGGAGTCGGGGTCGCTCGGGTTGTCCGGGGCCCGCAGCGCGTAATCGGTCCCGTCCCTCACCGCCTCCATGAACTCATGGGACGCGCCGACCGAGATGTTGAAGTTGTGGATCTCCCCCTCGACCTCCTTGCTGTCGATGAACTCCAGGATGTCGGGATGGTGCACGTCCATGACGGCCATGTTCGCGCCGTCGCGCTTCCCGCCCTGGGTCACCAGCTTCGACACCGACGACAGGTGCCGCAGCACCGAAATGGGGCCGCATGCCTGACCGTGGGTCGTCGAAATCCCGGAGCCCTTCGGCCTGATAGGCGACAGGGCAAACCCGGTGCCGCCGCCGAATTTCTGGACCATGGCCATCTCCTTGGCCGTGGTCATTATTCCGTCCATCGTGTCCTCGAGACCCATGACGAAGCAGGCGGAGAGCGTGCCGGTGCCCGTCCCGTCCTGAAGCCCTATCCCGGCGTTCATAAGCGTCGGCGAGTTGGGCACGAAGTCCAGCGTCGCCATCACGTCGTAGAACTCGTCCTCCCAGTGAGCCGCGTCCGACTTCGTGCCGTATATCGTCTCGGCCTGGGCAATGGCGCGGGCAACCCGCCGGAGCATCTGCTCCGGCGTCTCGACTATGTTGCCGTCAGTGTCCTTTCTCAGGTATCGCTTCTCCAGTACGACGAGCGCGTTGTCGCTCAGGTCGACAGTCTGCTCCGATGCAGCGGCGGGGCTTGTCACGGCGGCAGGGCTGGGTCTCTCTTGGATCAGCATATTCTCGCTCCAGTCTCGTTTCTGTTTTGGAATGACACAAGCAATAATAGCGTAAAGCGAACATTAGGTCTAGGCCGGTCGGGAGGCTCAGACCCCGGCCGGCCTCCCGGCTTCGGTGAGCTTTTGGGGCCTTCCCCGGCGTCGTGGCCTCTGGACGATCTCCTCTTCCAGGTAGGTCAGCTGGCTGCTCGCCTCGGCAGACTCCGCGGGGGGATCCAGGAGAGAGTCGATCTCCTCCCTGAAGGTCTCCACGTCCTTGAAGTCCCTGTAGATGCTCGCGTACCTGATGTATGCGACGCGGTCCATCTCCTTCAGCTTCTCCATCACCAGCAGTCCTATAGCCTCCGACGAGACCTCGCGGCGGCCCGAATCTGCGACCGCCATCTCGATCTCCTGCACCAGCTTGTCAATGCTACCCGTCGGGAGAGGCCTCTTCGCGCAGGCCTTGGTTATGCCCGCTATCAGCTTCTCCCTGTCCAGGTCCTCACGTCGCCCGTCTCTCTTCACCACCATCAACTCCCGCACCTGCACCTGCTCGTAGGTCGTGAACCTGCCGTCGCATCCGAGACACTCCCTGCGACGCCTTATGCCGTCTCCCGCGTCGCGGGAGTCGATGACCTTCGAGTCGTCGTGACTGCAGTGCGGACAGAACATACGACCACCCAACGAAAGGGCTCAAAGCACAATTTATCGTGGGGCCAAGGGAGGATAATACTAGATATAGTGGCCTGTCAATAGCTGAAGTCTTAAACTTTGGACAGAGTTTCCCAGTCCCAGGGGCGAGTCGACGGCCCAGATTTCCACCGGGCCAACTCCTTTAGGGCACCGGCCTGTAGAGCCTGCCCCGTGCTCGGTACGGGGGCGGGTTTGAGACCCCCCCTCCCCGCGAGTCAGGGCGGCGACGCCACCGTACGTGGTCGATATCGGTTCGTCATCAGGTTGTGAACCGGCAGGCCACCCCGTATCATTGAATAGTGCCGGGGTGTGGCGCAGTTGGAAGCGCGCGTCGTTTGGGACGACGAGGTCGCTGGTTCAAGTCCAGTCACCCCGACCACCGCTTTCCCCTGCACTCTTGCGCCCACCGCCGTAGGGCGGGTTTGAAACCCGCCCGTATCCACGTCACCCTTGGAATCGGGGCTTTACGCCGCGAGCACCGTGTTCCTGCCCGTGTACTCGACCCTCTCGGAGTAATCGGTGACGTCGATCCGGGCGTCGCCCTCTCCCACTCCAACCGGCTTGCGCAGGATGAGCTCGCCCCGGTCGAGCAGGTTGTAGACGACGTGGGCGAGATCGAACCGCGCGACCGCCAGCTCGGCCGTAGACGCGAAGTCCGGCACGATGATCGGCCCCGTGTCGATCTGGAACCGGACCTGGTCCCTCAGCACATTCATCGTCTTCACCGGGTATTCGAGCAACGCGCGCGTCCCCGACGCCTCGTCCGCCAGCTCGGTCCTGGAGACGAGTGGCCTGTTCGCGAGAGTCGCGTCCACCACGGCTTGGTTGCCCTCCAGCTCGGTGAAGTCCTCGAAGCGTGGTACGTCCAGCCTCACCTCGTCCCACTTGCCGGCGTGCAGGCCCGGCTCGTCGAGTACGCGGCCCCCCGTCGTGTCGAGTCCGCGATCGCCGAGGTAGTCCGGCTCGCTCACCCAGTGGGTGCGGATGATCCGGTACTCGCTCCGCCCGAATATGCCGCGGAAATCGTAGTTGGGCATGACGATGAGCTGGCCGTCGGAGTGTGTGTGCTCCGCCCTGCACGGCGCTATCAGGTAGAAGGAGTCCTCGGCCCCCGATTCGTCGACCAGCGTGCAGGCGGCCTCGATGTCTATCCTCGAGATGCTCCCGCCCGCCGCGCCAAACCAGGTCATGTACGAATTTGCGAAGTCGATCACAGGTGTCCTCCTGTCGTGGCGTTCACGGCGTGAGTCCGAGGCTACATGTTACGATAGCGGCACGAATACCCACACCCCCGCGAGGGGATGGAGCCGGAGGTTGGAAATGACGCTGGCAAGAGAGAAGTGCGTGGCCTGCCGGCGCGACTCGCCGCGGGTGACCGACGAGGAGATCGCCGAGCTGCACCCGGTCGTGCCCGACTGGGAGCTCACCGAGGACGGCGGTATAAAGCGGCTCGACCGCACCTTCAAGTTTGCGGATTTCATCCAGGCCATGGTCTTCGCGGACTCGGTGGGAGACGCCGCCGAGGACGAGGGCCATCATCCCCGGCTGACCGTCGAGTGGGGCCGGGTGAACGTCGCGTGGTGGACCCACAAGATCAGGGGCCTCCACCGCAACGACTTCATCATGGCGGCCAAGACCGACGACCTCTACGCCGCCCTCGGATAGCGGGCGGCCAGGAACCGCCGGGTATCCCCGTAGGTAGGGGCGGGTTTGAAACCCGCCCTCCCAGGTCCAGAAGCCCAGTGGACACCGCTCGCCACCAGGCTCTCCGTGGTGAGCCGCTACTCGGGGAGCTCCGCGACGAAGCCGGCCTCCACCAGCATGCCGCGCTGCAGATCGACACCGTAGCAACGGCGGTTGGGGGGATGGTCCCCGAAGTACGAAACCCAGGCCTCGTTGATCTCGCCCACGTCACGGTTCACGTGCTGCAGGTATAGTCGCGCCGAGCAGATGCTCGTCCTGTCGAGCCCCGCCTCGGCGAGGATCTCGTCCAGCTGACGGAAGATCTCTCGTATCTCTGCCCCGGCGCCGCCCTCCACGGGCTCGTCGGCGCCATCGGGAATCCCGGTAAGCACTGTTTCCAGCACACTGCCGCTGTGTATCACGGCGGAGCTGAAGGGAAAGCCCTTCGTCGTCCTGATGAATCTCACGATAGTCCTCCTGAGTTGGGTTGGCGCCGAGGGGACGCGTAGCTTGCGAAGACGACGCAGGGATCATACAGCAACCCGCTATGGGAGCGAAACGACCTGGCGTAAAGCGTGGCACTTGGCTGTCCACGACCGCCCGCGGAACACGCAGGTGCGGGGGGCCGGATGTGCTACGGTTACTGGCGATGGAGCTTGCGGCATGAGTGAACAGCGGGACGTCCTGGTCATCGGCGGTGGCGTTATCGGCGTATGCGCCGCCTACTATCTGGCGAAGGCAGGCCGCTCGGTCACCCTGATCGAACGCGGCGAGCTGTGCAACGGCAGCTCGTACGGCAATGCCGGCTGGGTCGTCCCGAGTCACAGCTTCCCACTGGCGGCCCCGGGCGCCGTCATGCAGGGGCTGCGGTGGATGTTCAAGCCCGACAGCCCCTTCTATATCAGGCCCCGCCTGGACCTGGATCTGTTCAGATGGCTCTGGTGGTTCAGGAGCGCGGCGAACGCGAGGTCGTTCCACAACTCGATACCGATAATCGCGGAGCTCGGAAACGCCAGCCTGGCGCTGTACGACGAGCTCATCGACGCCGAGTCCATCGACTGCAAGTACCAGCGTCGGGGAATCCTGGGCGTATTTCGGAGCCGCGAGGCCCGCCAGACAGGAGAGCAGGAGGCCCGCCTGCTCAACGAGCACGGCATACCTTCGCGCATGCTGACCCCGGACGAGGTACTGGAGCTGGAGCCGGTCGTCAGGCCGGACAATCTCGGCGGCGTGCACTTCGAGCAGGACGCCAACCTGAAACCCGATGAGTTCGTGCTTGGCCTGGCGTCCGCGGTCGAAAGGCTGGGCGGCATAGTGCAGACCCACGCCGAGGTGACGACCTTCGAGATGCGCGGCGACTCCTGCTCGGTCGGGACTTCGCAAGGTAGGTTCGAGGCCGATCACGTCGTGCTCGCGGCAGGCTCGTGGACGCCCGGCCTGGCGAGGCAGCTAGGCATCAACGTCCCCGTGCAGGCGGCGAAGGGGTACAGCGTCACGTTCGACCGCCCGGACGACTCGCCGACGCGGCCCGTGATGATGTTTGGCGCAAGGTGCGGGCTCACCCCGATGGGACAGTACATGCGCATCGCCGGGACCCTGGAGTTGTCGGGCATCAACGACAGGATCCGCCAGCGGAGGGTCGACGCGATCGTGAACGCCGTCGGCGAGTACTTCACGACTGAGATCGACCCCGCCGAGGGGGTCGTGTGGAGCGGGCTGAGACCGCTCAGCCCGGACGGCCTTCCGGTGATCGGCTCGGTCGACCGGCTCCCCAACGTCGTGGTCGCGACGGGCCACTCGATGACGGGAATGACCCTGGGCCCCGTGACCGGCAAGCTGGTGTCCCAGCTAATCACGGGCGAGGTCCCGCTGGTGGACCCCGCGCCCTTCAGCCCTGCCCGGTTCGAGTAGCCCCGACGTCCGACTACTCGCGTCGCGCGAACCTACTTCCGCCGCTCGGCCACCCCTATCCCCGCGAACGTGTCGCCGCAGTAGTACAGCAGGTCCCGGTCCGGAAGCTCCACGATGCACGGGTACTCCGTCATCACGGCGTCCCATCCCGACTCCGACGGGTCGACGACCACCTTCGGGTCAACGTCGAAGTTGAGGCCGTCGCGGCTCTCCGCATACCGCAGCCGGTATTTGAGCCCGGCCGTGTTGTACCAGAGCTCGTAGTGGTCGCCCTTGTCGTAGATCGCGGGCTTCGAGCAGCAGAAGTCCTCGATGGGGTTCTCCAGGTCGGGCTCGAGCAGCGCGCCCGCCTCGTGGGGCGCGAAGGTCCACCCGTCGGGCGACGTCGCCAGGGCGAGGCTGATGTACAGGCCGCGAGGGTAGCCCAGGCCCTCCCTGAGCGCCGTATAGTACATCCAGTACTCGTCGCCGACCTGCACCACCGCGCAGGAGCCGCTGGCGGCCTCGTGGGGCGCGCTGTCCTCGCCTACGTCGATGATTGGCCCCAGCCCGCTGCGCCGCCACGTTAACCCGGCGTCGTCGCTGACGGCCAGCATCGTGTACCAGATCTTATCTCCCGGTCGCCAGAACTCGCCCCCGAAACCGGCGTAGTACATGTGCCACCGCGTCTCGGTAACAGGCACCACCCAGGGGTAGGCGCACCACTCCGAGTCCGGCTCCCCCGGGCCTGCCAAGTCGAGGACCGGGTTGCCCTCGTGCTTCGTCCATGTCAGGGGATCGTCGACCGAAGCCTCCGCGAACCCGATACGTATCCTGTCGTCCAGCCGCCCGTGGTAGTACATCCTGAGAGTGTCACCGATTCGGATGATGTGCGGCGCAGACGGGTCCCTGTCCCACTCCTCCGTCTCACCGCACCTGAAGAGCCCATCGGGCGTGATCTTCCGCCATGTCCCCGCGTCCGCCATTCGAGTCACCTCTCTCTTAACGTCGACGCATCATATCCCAGCCCGGCCAGGATTGACACGCCATACGCCGGACCATACAATTCGCCCGATTCTCGCGAGGAAGGACTGCGCCGTGAGACCTCCGCCCGAAGAGTACGTCACCAAGGTCGAGAAACCCGCGGACTTCGACGAATTCTGGGACGGCGTGCTGGCCCAGACGGCCAGGGTTCCGCTGAACCCCGAGACCAACTACTCGGACCTCCGCAGCGATGACGACGTCGAGGTATACGAGACCTTCTACGACAGCGTCGACGACGTGCGCATCGCCGGGTGGTACTGCGTGCCCAGGGGAAGCAAGGGGAAGCTCCCGGCGATCCTCTCGCTGCCCGGCTACCAGGGGGAGCCGCCGGTACCCAGGGAGTGGGCGCGCAAGGGTTACGCGGCGTTGTCCGTCGCCCCCAGGGGCAAGCTGCGCAGCAACAGCCAGTTCAACCCCGGCTACCCGGGCCTACTGACCCACAACATCACCGACCGCAACACCTACTCCTACAGGGGCTTCTACGTCGACGCCTGGAGGGGCATCGACTATCTGCTGACCCGCGATGAGGTCGACGCCGGCAGGATCGGGGCCACCGGCGGCAGCCAGGGAGGTGGGCTCACCATCACCACCTCGGCCATGCGCAGTGAGGTCAGGGCGGCGATAGCCGGCGCGCCCTACCTGTGCGGCTACGTCGACTCCATCGAGCTGACCCGCACGTATCCCTACGAGGAGATTAACGACTACCTCCGGCTCCACCCCGGCAGCCGGGAGGAGGTCGTCGAGACACTCGCGTATTTCGACGGCATCAACTTCGCCGACAAGATCACCTGCCCCTTCGTGGTCTACGTCGGGCTGCAGGACAACGTCTGCCCGCCGGAGACCGGGTACGTGTTGTTCGACGCCGTCGCTAGCGAGGACAAGAAGCTGTACGCGGCCGACGGTCACGGTCACGACGCCGGCAAGCACAAGATCCAGGAAGAGCTGGACGCGTTCTTCGAGAAGCACCTGAAGGCATAGCCGCATGAATGACAACAAGCCGGCCGGGTTCGACCGTTACTGGCAGGACGTGCTGGAAGAGCTCGCCCTCTACCCTCCGCGGGTCGAGGCCGAGACCATCCCGATTCGCAAGAATGAGTCCGCGACCATGTACGGGCTCCGTTTCACCAGCTCGGATTCCTACAGGCTCTTCGCCTACCTGAGCATCCCCTTTGGGGACGGGCCCTTCCCCGCCATCTACTGGGTGCCCGGCCAGGGCAGCGTCATCTCGCCGATACCACAGGGCTCGGCGAGCCAGTTGCGGAGCCGGTTCGTCGCCTTCTCGCTCGCGGCCCGGGGCTACCGCAACGCCGACAAGCCCTACGCGGCGGCATTTCCCGGCCTCCTCACCGACGGCATTGAGGACCCCGGCGCGTACAGGTTCAGGGGCATCGCCGCGGACTGCGTGCGGGGGCTGCAGGTACTGCTCTCGCGGCCCGAGGTCGACGCGAGCCGCGTCGTGGTACATGGCGGCGACCTGGCGCTCTTTGCCGCTGCCCTTGGCGAGGGCGCGACCCACCTCGTATGCACCCCGGGAACCTTCTACAGGGCCCTGGATGGGGCGAAGGGGACGGACAGTGAGATCGCCGACCACCTCAGACAGGATCCCGGCTCCGAGGCAGCGGTCGCTGAGACCCTGTCGTACTTCGACCCGCGCTGGTTCGCGCCAAGCGTGACGACCCGGACGCTGGTACAGACGGCCCCGCCCGGCGGCTTCCTCGACAGAGACGGCCTGTCTTCCCTGCTGGGCGCGTTCCCGGACCAGCCGGATGTCTACGAGTCGCAGCAGTCGAACTACAAGGACGGCATGTTCGTCGAGCACTGGGTCTCCGACCAGCTCGGCTTCGACGCGCCCATACTCCCCGAACACTGGCACGACTAGATGGTCGACAGGGTTGCCGTCCTGGGCGCCGGGACCATGGGCTCCCAGATCGCGGGGCTGCTGGCCGACAGGGGCATCCCGTGCGACCTTCTCGACCTCAGGAGCAGCGACGAGCCTGACAAGCTGGCGCGGGCGGCCATCGACCGGCTCAGGACGCTGAGGCCCGCGCCCGTCAGCGACCCGAGCGTTCTGGCGCTGATCACGCCCGGAAACTTCGACGACCACCTCGACCGCCTGTCCGGCGCGGACCTGGTGATCGAGGCCGTCTCCGAGGATCTGGAGATCAAGCGGGCGATATGGTCCCGCGCGGCGCAGCACGTCAGATCCGACGCGGTCATCAGCACGAATACCTCCGGCATTCCCGTGTCGTCCATCGCCGAGGCCCTGCCGAAAGACCTCCGCCCGCGATTCCTGGGCGCCCACTTCTGCAACCCTCCGCGCTACCTGCCCCTGCTGGAGCTGATCTCGACGCCGGACACCGACCCGGCCGTGGCGTCGACCGTGTACGACATATCGGCCAACGTGCTCCAGCGCGGCGTCGTTCCGGCGCACGACGTCCCCAACTTCATCGCCAACACCATCGGCGTCTATGCGCTCATGGCCATTGTCCACGCCGCCAACGAGTTTGGCCTCGCGTTCGACGAGGTGGACGCCATCACTGGACCCGCTATGGGCAGGCCGGTGAGCGCGACCTTCCGCACCCTGGACGTCGTGGGCATCGACGTCTTCATGGCGGTAGCCGACAACTCCCTCGCCGCCGCCGAGGACGACGAAGAGCGCCGGGTGCTCGCCGTACCCGGGTACATGCGCGAGATGGTCGCCCGGGGCTGGACGGGACAGAAGGCCGGACAGGGCTTCTATCGCCGGGTCCAGACCGAGAACGGGCGCGAGATACTCGTGCTAGACCCCGAAACCCTGGAGTACGGCCCGCGGTCGGGCCACAAGGCCCCGCAGGCCGATGTCGGAGAGTCTGGAGACGATCCTCGGGTCCGGCTGGCCGCGCTCGCAACCTCGGACAGCGACGCGGGGCGTTTCGTATGGCGGATCCTGTCGCAGATGATGGTGTACTCGGCTACCAAAGTGGGCGACGTTGCCGACGACATCATCTCAATAGACCGGGCGATGCGCTGGGGGTACGCATGGGAGCTGGGCCCGTTCGAGACCTGGGATGCCATCGGGCTCTCCGGCTCCCTGCCGCGCATGGACGAGGACGGCCTGCGCGTCCCCGGCTGGGTAAAGGACCTGGCCGGTTCGGGGGGCTCCTTCTACAAGGACGAGCCCGGAGGCAGGCTGCAGGCAGACACGTCGGGGGGCTACGCCCCAGTCCCGCCGCCCACGATTCCCGAGTAGGCCTCCGGGCAGCAATGCGGCCCTGCAATTTCACCGCAACGGAATCGGGACGCCTGGCATCTAATGAGTAACAGGGACACTCGCCAGGAACAGCCCGGCGCTCCAATCCCTCAAGAGACTGGTCCAGGGGTGGAAAGATGTTCGAGATAGACGTACCGTTGGCCTTCGCTTTCGTGGCCGGAATGGCGGCAGCCTTCAACCCATGCGGGGCCGCGATGTTCCCGGCATACGTCGGCTACCAGCTGGACACCTTCAAGGACGAGGAGCAGAACACGCTCGCGTCCAGCGCGCGCGGCATACTCCTGGGGCTGGCGGCAACCGCGGGCTTCGTGGTGGTCTTCGGTTCCGTCGGGCTGATACTCGCTGCGGGGGGGAGGGTTGTAGGCAAGTTCCTACCGTTCGCAGGGCTGGGAGTTGGGATCATCATCGCCGGGGCCGGGCTCTACCTGCTCTTGTCGAAGCGCAAGATCGGGATCATGGCGGCCAGCCGCGTCAACCTGGGCCAGGGCAAGGGCCTCCGCCAGGTCTTCCTGTTCGGCATCGCATACGCGATAGCCTCGCTGAGCTGCGCGCTCCCCATATTCCTTGCGGCCATCGGCTTCGTTGCGGGCCAGTCGCTAAGCGCCGGAGCCATAATCGAGCCGATCATCGGGTCCATCAGCTACGGGCTGGGAATGGGAGCGATACTCGTCGGCGCGACCCTGGGAGTGGTCCTCTTCAAGGATCTGGTGCAGCGGGGACTCAGGGCCGTCTTCCCTTACATCGAGCCCATAGGCAACCTGGCGATGGTCGGGGCCGGTATCTACCTGGTCTACTACTGGGCCTTCGGCACTGGGAGCGAGCTACTCGCACTAAGGATCGAGGAGTTCTTCTAGCCCTTACCGGACACGCGCTCTATCCGGCGGCTTCGCTCTCGCCGTAGCCAGCGGTCACGGTCGTGTGCAGGCCGCCCCGCACGTTGTAGTCCAGCGTCACGGTCATGCGCTTCGGAGAGCAGGCCGCCACCAGGTCTTCGAGTATCCGGTTGGCCGCGTGCTCCTGCACGATTCCCACACCGGTGTATGAGAGCAGGTAGTACTTCAGCGACTTCAGCTCGAGGCAGGTGCGGCCCGGCACGTAGCTGATGGTCAGCGTGCCGAAGTCCGGCAGGCCAGTCCAGGGGCAGACCGCCGTGAACTCGCCGCTATCGATCACGACCTCCGCGTCGCTCCCCTCGTACTCATAGTCGAACGCCAGCAGGCAAGCGGCGTCGATGCTCGCTTCAGGCCGCGTCTCCATCCGGCGGTCCATCTGCTCGTACTGCGTCTGCAGCGCCTCGATCTTCGCCATCTCACGCCTGCTCCAATTGCCCCTGCTTGCCCATCTATACTACAGTGGCAGACCGCCAATGAGAAGCTATGACCCCAACTCTGACCCTGCCGAGCGCGGCCCCGGCCGCCAGCACCCCGACCACCATGCCGTGGAGACGGCTGGAGTTGCGAAGTCCTTTGGCAGGAACGAAGTCCTTCGCAGCCTCGACCTGGCCCTCGACTGGGGTGAGGCAGTCGCTGTACTGGGACCCAACGGCTCGGGCAAGTCAACCCTGATCAGGCTCCTCGCGGGGCTGTCCAGGCCCGACTCGGGGCACGTCCGCGTGGCCGGGCTCGACCCCGCCCGGTCCGCCGACAGAGTGCGCCGCACCCTGGGCGTGATTACCCACGAGCCCATGCTCTACGACGACCTTACGGGCTGGGAGAACCTGGAATTCGCGGGCCGCATGTTCCAGGTGGACAGGGTCGGAGAGCGCATCGAAGCGATGGCCGAGCGGCTGGGCGTCCAATCCCGTCTCCACCAGCGCGCCGGCTCCCTGTCCCACGGGCTCCGCAAGCGTTTCTCTATAGCCAGGGCCTTGCTCCACGAACCGCGGGTGCTCCTGATGGATGAGCCCGAGAGCGGCCTCGACGGGCGGGCTACGGCCATTCTGGAGGACGTGCTGGCAGACCGAACATCGACGGGTGGGGCGCTGCTCTTCACGACCCATGATCTCGACTGGGCAGCCGACCGCGCCGACCGGATTGCGGTCGTGGGGGCGGGCCGTATCTCACACGTCCTCGCGGGCGGAGACCGGGCCGCGGCCAGGGAAGCCTACGGCGATCACGTCGAGGGGCCGCCTTGAGGTCGTACTTCGGCGCAATCTGGGCGATAGTCCGCAAGGACGTGATGCTCGAGCTGAGGACAAAGGACTTCGTCGTCTCGGTCTTTGTCTTCTCCCTCCTCGTCATCCTGATATTCAGCTTCGCCATCGAGCCGTCGCCTCAGTTGGTGGAGCGCGTGGCGCCGGGAGTGCTGTGGACGGCCTTCATCTTCGGCGGGGTCCTAGGGCTCACGAGGTCCTTCGCGCTGGAGCGGGACGGGGGCAACCTGCGCGGAATGCTCCTCGCGCCGGTGCCGCGGGACGCCATCTACATGGGAAAGATGCTGGCCTCGCTCATCTTCATGCTGGTGGTCGAGGTCCTGGTATATCCCGCGTTCGGAGTGCTCTTCGACCTTCCCCTGTTCCGAGCGGAGCTGATACTGGTCGCGGTGCTGGCAACACTCGGCATAGCTGCGGTA
Source organism: Dehalococcoidia bacterium (assembly GCA_965204975.1). GTDB lineage: Bacteria > Chloroflexota > Dehalococcoidia > Lucifugimonadales > CAJWER01. The sequence continues at coordinate 220,058 of OZ242024.1, read as the reverse complement.
GGCACCCTATTCGCGGCGATGGCCGTCAACACCAGGGCGCGGGAGGTCATGCTGCCGCTGCTCTTCCTGCCCGCCGTCGTGCCGGTCGTCATCGCAGCCGTCGAGGCGTCCGCGGCCGCCCTGGGCGGGGATTCCAGCGAGGTGCTCCGGTGGCTTCCACTGCTCGCTGCCTACGACGCAGTCTTCCTTGTCGCCTGTGCGTTCGCCTTCCACTTCGTGGTGGAAGAGTAGCGCCCGGGCACAGGGCAATCAGGGGCTCAGGCGCCCGGCCCGCCATTCCGGTGCGGGCGGAGTGAGCGGCTGCAGACCGCCGCTCTCAAAGTCCTCCATTGATGAGGGAATTACAATTGCCTTGCCTATTTTGCCTATGCTAGCATGAACCTATAGTAGGTTTGCGAAAGGACGCAAAACACCGCATTGACTCTCGGAGAATTCGCCGACGTAACGGGCATAATCAGGGACGTTCTTCTAATACTGATCTTCCTTGTGTCCCTCTTCCTGCTCGTGGGCATGTACCGGAAGCTGTCGGCGGTGCTGGAGTCGGCGAAGCGTACCGCCGCCAGCGTGGATGAGATCGTCGAAACGGTCGCGGAGAGGATCGTTGGACCCGCAACCGCGGGCTCCGGAGTGGCCTACGGCCTCGGCAAGGCCATGGCTTATTTTGCAGGGAGGAAATCCAAGACACGGAAGGAGGATGACTAATGGCTAAGGGTGATAATGGAGGATCGTTTGTAACGGGGTTCTTGCTGGGTGGAATCGTCGGGGCAGTCGTGGGCATCCTGGTTGCGCCGCGGGCCGGTTCCGAGACGAGGGCCCAGCTGCTGGACCAGAGTGAGGCCCTGCGCGAAAGGGCCGAAGAGATGGCAGCCAGGATGCGGGAGAACGTGGGGCCGACGCTTGAGTCGGTCCGCGAACATGTGGATCCCGCAGTGGACAGCGTCAGGGAGCGAGTCGGACCCGCCGTCGACACCGTGCGAGAGCGTGTCGCGCCGGTCACCGAGGCGGTAGCGGCCCACGTTCCCGGCCGGAAGGCTGACTCTGTCGACGGCGCCGATGCAGCAGTCAACTCGGGAGAGAAGGCCTAAGTCGCAAGCCGGCAAGGGCGCCCCTCGGAAAGAGGGCAACCCTGTAGAGTCTGAGAGGAGAGGCGCCATGAGGGCCTCTCCTCTCACTCTTTGAGCTTCCTAGCCCTGGGGAGTCGGCATCTCGTACCGGGGGTACGAGCCGAAGACCTTCAGGTTCGAGGTCTGGCTCTCGATCTCCTGCAAGGCCTCCCTGACGATGGCGTCATGGCGGTGGCCTTCCAGATCAACCAGGAAGATGTATCTTCCCAAGGCTTCTCGTGTCGGCCGAGACTCTATCTTGGCCAGGTTGATTCCCCTCGTGGCGAATTCGCCAATCACCGAGTAAAGAATTCCCGGCGCGTCATCGTCGAATGCGAAACAGATCGAGGTCTTGTCGTCCCCGGTCTGCTGGTGGTCGGCGGTCGCCAGCACCACGAACCGGGTCATGTTGTTGGGGAAGTCCTCTATGCCCCGTTCCAGGACACTCGCCCCATAGAGCTCGCCGGCGTGCTCGGTGGCAATGGCCGCCGAGGGCAGGTCCGCCACAAGCATCTCCTCGACTGCCGCCGAAGTGCTCAGGGAGGCCACCATCTCCGCGTCCGGAAGGTGCGCGGAGATATACGCCCTGCACTGCTCCAAGGCCTGGGGATGGGAGTATATGACTCGTATGTCGGCTCGCCTGGTCCCAGCCCGTCCGAGTAGGGAGTGGGTGATAGGTGAGACGAGCTCGTTGCGAATTGACAGCCCGGACCCGTGGATCAGCAGGTCGAGCGTAATGCTCACCGATCCTCCGACGCTGTTCTCGATTGGGACGACGCCCTCGTCCACGCTCCTCGATTCCACCGCGCCCCCCACCTCAGGAATCGAGGGATAGGGGATGCGGGCAGCCGCACCGTCGTAGGCGATGCAGGCCAGCTCAGTGTTGGTGCCGGCCGGTCCCAGGTAACCGAGGCGCCTGGGCTGCGTCACTCGTCTACCCTGAGAAGGAGGCGGCTCAGGGCCTCCCTGTCCTCGTCGGTGGCCACGGCGATCACCTCGTCCCCGGCCCGGATCGTCGTATCTCCTGTGGGGACGACTGCTTCGCCGTCCAGCGAGACGACCAGCGACACGACAACGCTGCTGGGCACAGCAAGCTCCCGCAGACGCTTCTCGGCGGCCGGAGAGTTGGCGGGGACAGTGAACTTCAGGAGGGAGCGGGCCTCCGGCCCTGGCACCGGCAGAAGCCGTACGAATCCCTGCGGCAAGGCGCTCTTGTGAAGGTCTTCCACCAGGAGGTCCGTTGCGTCAACCACCGTGTCCACGCCCGCGAGGCCAAACAGGTCGCACAGGTCCGGGTCGTTGACAAGCGAAGTAGCCCGGGGAACATTGAACCTGATCTTGGCCAGGCGGCAGATGACCAGGTTGACATCATCGTTGCTTGTCGTAGCAACCACCAGGTCCGCCCTGGTTATCCCAGCCTCGGTCAGTACAACTGCGCTCGTCCCGTTTCCGGGCACCGCAACGCTGCCCAGGGTCTCTTCCAACCTCTTGCAGCGCTCCCGGTCGCGCTCGACCACGGCGATCTCGTGTCCATTCGATAGCAGGAGCCATGCAAGCCTGGATCCAACGGTTCCGGCTCCAACGATCACTGCGTGCATGAACGACTACCCGATCACGGCTTCGACGGCCATGTCCGCGATGATCTGGGCGGACCCGATCGCGGTGATGCCGATCTCATTATAGGTGGCCTGGATGGAGGGGTCTTCTATCCTGCTGACCACGGTTGGCACCTGGAAGATGTTATGCGCGATCTCGCAGGCGAGGGCGTTCCTCGTATCCGACGAAGACAGGGCCATGAACACATCCGCGTCCCTGATGGACACCTTCAGCAGGTTCCTCTGCAGGACCCAGTCGCCCTTGACGGGCACAATGGCCCCCGACTCTCTCTTCGAGTCCGGTATCCTCTCGAAGGACTCCAGGGCCTCGTCCAGAACGTGGACCGAGTGCCCTTTGTTCGAGAGGGCAACGGCCACCGATGCGCCCATAGTGGTGCATCCGGCGATCACGACTCGCTTGGGCCCGACTCGCGTGTGCTGAAGCATGGGACCGGCCAGAGGCGTGCGTTAGTGCCGCACGGCCCTATGCGACACCCCCCGATGGCGCCGTTCCGTTCCGCCAGAGGATCACCTTGCAGGGCGCGTTCTCCAGGATGTACGGCACGGTCGGCCCGAGGGAGAACGAACCGTAGTTGGTTGCGTAGTCGGCGCCCACGACGATGGCGTCCACCTCTCTCTCCGCGCTGGCCTGAACGATGGCGGGGCCCGCCCTGCGGGACTGTAGCATCTCAGCCTGGACTTTGCACTTGTGAGGCTTCGCCACGTCCTCCATAGCCGTGAGCACCTCCTCAGCCCGCTGCGTCGCCTCGGAGACCTCCGCGTCCAGAGGCAGGCTGCGGTCCACCTCGATGACGTGCATAACGTAGACGGTGCCCTTCCAGACGGATGCGAGGTTGCAGGCCAGCTCCACTGCGGCCTGGTCCGACGATCCTCCCTCGACGGGCACCAGTACTGAAGAGAATTTTCCGTTCTTTAGCTTACGCGACGCCAACTAGACCGTTCCCTACGATGGCAGCTCTTCGAGAAGCTCGTCCCGCCCGGCGAGAATCAAGACGTCGTCCCGCCTGAGCGTCTCCTCGGTATCGGGGTTCAATGTGACCTCGCGGCCGCGCCTGACGGCCAGGACCGCAAGGCCATACTTGTCCCGCGGGCCGGAGAAGCCCAGCTCATTGAGCGTCTTGTCGACGAACTCGTCCGGTACACTCATCCGGCTCAGTCCGAAATTGGGGGCCATCTCGAGGTATTCCTGCAGATTCGGGTTGAATAGGTTGTGTGCAAGCCTTGTCCCGCCTTCGGACTCCGGCTGGATCACCTTGTCCACACCGATGCGCTCCAGCGTTATGCCGTGGAGATCGTTGTTCGCCCGGGCAACTATATAGGTGATTCCCATGGTCTTCAGCAGGACGCAGGCCATGATGCTGGCCGGGATGTCGGAGCCGATGGCGACGACAGCTGCATCGTAGTCAGGCACGCCAAGCTCTCGCAGCACGGCATCGTTGGTGGCGTTGCCGGCTACCGGGTACGTGACCTGTCCCATCATGCCCTGGATTCTGTCGGTGTTCGAGTCTATGGCGAGGACGTCGTGCCCGAGGTTGTAGAGCGACCTCGCCACACCCGCCCCGAACCTGCCCAGACCGATCACTACGACCTGTTTCTTGGCCATATCTTCCACCTTGGATTATACAAGAAACCCGCGACGGACTTCTACCGCTCCCCCGCCGGGTGCGGGCGGCGGGGGCCTAGCCTATCGTGACGCGCTCCATGGCGTAGTTGTAGAGCGACCCCTCGCCTCGCCTGAACATGTAGATGTCGAGGGTGAACGGCCCCACCCTGCCAAGGAACATTGCGGCAACGAGGATCAGGCTCCCCCAGGTGGACACTGCCCCTGTCAGCCCAGAGCTGAGACCGGCAGTCCCCAGGGCGGAGACCGACTCGAAGAGAATGTCTATGAACGTGGCTTCTCCTTCGGTCAGCACTAGCGAGAGAGCGACGACGAGCACAGTCACAATCGCGGTCGCGCCAATCGTCATCGCCCGCTGGACCTGGTGATGCCCGATACGGCGGCCAAACGCCGTGGCCTCCCGGTAGCCCCTCAGGGTCGAGAATACCGCAACGGTCCCGATGGCGAAGGCGTTGACCTTCATTCCCCCGGCGACGGACCCGGAGGCGCCGCCGACCAGCATCAGCCCGGCAAACAGGTACTTCGTATGCTGCTCGACCGCTCCGGCTCCCCAGCCGACAGTCGTGAATCCGGCCGTCCGTCCGCTAATGGACTCGAAGACGGAGACCAGTATCTTACCGCCAACCCCGAGCCCGCCTAACGTTGCCTGGTTCCCCTGCTCCGAGACCAGGAACGCGATTGCCCCGCCCACGATCAGGAACAGTGTGAACACGATGACCAGCTTCGAGTTCAGCATCAGCCTGGAAAACCGGCGCCTCAGGGCGACGTCCGCCATCACCCAGTAGCTGATCGCGCCAAGGACAATGAGGACGGCGGACACGCCCAGCACCGCTACGTCCTCCTGGTATGCCGAGAGACTGCTGCCTACCTCGACTACTGCGAACCCTGCGTTGTTGAAACTGGAGACTGAGTGAAAGGCGGCCTGCATGACCGCCTCACCCGGGGGCAGAGTGCCGAGCAGCCGCGCCAACAACGCCAGGAAGCCGGCCAGCTGTATGCCGATGACTACCGCCGACAGCCTCCCCGCCAGCCTGGTAAGTCCCTCAAGGCGGTCTATCTGCAGCCTTCCCCTGTCAAGTATCCTGCTGGGCAATGTGAGGCGCTGACCTGCCGCGACCGACAGGAACGCCACCAGGATCATGAAGCTCAGTCCACCGACGAACACCATGCCGAGAATGGAGACCTGGCCTGCGCGGGTCCAGTAAGAAGCCGTGTCGTGTATCGACAGTCCAGTGAGCGTCAGGGCGGATACCGCGGTGAAAAAAGCGTCCATGAGGGAGGCCGAACCTGGACCGCGATGCATGAACGGGAGCAGCAGGAGTAACGTGGACACGCCCACCAGGCCCGAGAACACGTAGGTGAGCATCAGGGGCGAGACCAGCGCCTGTGAGGGTGACCTCAGTCTCGGGACCGCAATCCTGACGGGCATGATCTGCCCCGCGCGAGGATGGCGGACCACCTTGTCACCGGGCCTGGGCTGCCACGGCCGACCCGGTCCGACCGGCGCCCCAGTCGGATCGCCGTTTGACGTCATGCCAAGTGTGGGAAGAGCAAATCTGGGCGTCCGAGGAAAGGTTGCCGGGATTCTAGGCGAGGCCATTTTCGGTGTCAAATCTGTGGCCTGCCGACCAACTCTATCCGTACGATTGGTTTGACTTGATTGCCGCATTATGCTACAAGAACCGCATCTTGCGGCGCAGACCGCAGTACCGGGAGGGGAGAGATGTCTATTACGAAATCCGCAACCCGAACAATGCTCCTTCTCGTAATCCTGGCGGCAATGACGACCGTGCTGGCGTGCGGAGGCGCCGACGAAGAGACCACCTCGGACACCGCTGAGACGACGACCACCGCTCCGTCCACGTCCGTGGCGCCGGCGCCCACGGCCGCGCCGGCTGCTATGGCGGAGCCGACGAAGGCGCCGGACAACATGGCGGGCCAGGCCGCCGTGGCCCAGCCGACCGTCGAAGTAAAGACTCCGTCGCAGCCCGTCGTGATGGAAAAGCCTGAAGAGGCGTTCAAGTACGTGGCCCCGCCGCAGCAGCCAGGCGTCTACTGGGACTTCGTGTACAGGGGCCCAAGGCCCACTGAGTTCAACGAGAACCCCCTCTTCGCCGAGATGGTGCGAGCAGGACAGCTTCCTCCTGTCGAGGAGCGTCTGCCTGAAGAGGTCAAGGTCGTCCAGGGGCCTGACGGCATCGGCGTATACGGCGGCCGCCAGCGCATCACGTCCACCGGCGGCGGACCCAGCAACCGGATGTACTGGGACAAGAAGAATGCCAACGAGATCGAGCATCTTCCCCACGTTGGCTTCTACGAGATCAGCGACGACGGCCGGGTCTACACGTTCCGCAACCGGAAGGGCCTGAACTGGTCCGACGGCACTCCCATGACGATGGAGGACATCCGGTTCGCCTGGGAGGACGTGAACCTGAACAAGACCCTGCACGAGACTCCCCAGACCCAGTGGATCGACTCGGTGACGGGCGAAATCATCAAGTTCGCCATCATCGACGACGAGAAGTGGACGCTCACGTGGGACACGCCCGACTTCACGTTGATGGAGGGCGAGGTGAGGCCGGGTTCGCGCTGCACTTCGTTCTACTTCTGCTTCTACGCTCCGGCGCATTTCATGAAGCAGTTCCACCAGGATCACGCGGACCCGGACCAGCTGAAGAAGAAGATCGAGGAGGCTGAAGCCGGAGACTGGCTCAGGCTATGGGGCGTGGTGAACAATCACGGCACACACGTCGAGATGCCGGTGATGGGGCCCTTCGTCCTCACGTCCCAGTCGGACACCCTGTCCACCTGGCGCTCCAACCCCTTCTTCTTCGAGGTAGACCCCGAAGGCAACCAGCTCCCCTACCTGGACGGCGTCGACTCCCTGAGGGTCGAGAGCCGTGAGGTTGGTGTGTTCCGCAGTATGGCGGGCGAGACCGACCTGCACGGGCGCGACTTCCGGCTCGAGGAGCTGCCGCTCTACCGGAGCAACATGGGACGCGGCGACTTCAACATCAAGCTGTGGCCGCTACCAGGCCCCGGCGACATGGGCATGATCATCTGCCAGACGTGCAACCAGGACCCCGAGACCGGCAAGTGGATGAGGAGCATAGATTTCCGCAATGCCCTGTCCCTGGCAATGGACCGCAACGCCATCAACGACACCGTGTTCCTGGGCCTCGGCGTCGAGAAGAACTGGGTGCCGCATCCCAGCACGCCCTACTATCCCGGCGACGACGCTGCCTTCAACAACACGGGGTATGACCCGGACAAGGCGAACGAGATCCTGGACGGCCTGGGACTGACCGCGAGGGACGCCGAGGGCTTCAGGCTCAGGAGCGACGGCTCCGGCGAGAGGCTCAGCTTCCTCAACCTGGCGGAGCTGAACAACGGTGACAAGGCGGCCGAGCTCCTCGTCGACTACTTCGCAGCCGTGGGCATCGATATGCCCGCCAAGCCGATGAACGCCCCATGGACCCTGACCTATCCCGGCAAGGAAGCCATATCGACGCTGCGGGTGGTCGGCAACTACGGCGCGAACCCCTGGTTCTCCAGCTGGACACGGTGCTGCGCAACCGGCGGCGGCCCGGCGTTCGTGCCCGACATCGGCGACCTGCCCCGCAGCATGAAGCGAGGCCCCAACGGCGCCGTGCCCATGGAGGGCGGTTACCAGCCGCGCTGCGACTGCGAGCAGAGCCCGGACTGGAAGCCCACCGCGCCGGACCACACCTACCCGGCCGACCCAACGGGCACCATCGATTGGCTTAACCAGAGCTGGCACAAGGGCAAGGGCTTCGCGCGGCTCTCTCCTGAGCGTGTCGAGATAGGCAAGGAAGTCTTCCGCCTGCACGCCGTGGAGAAGTACTACAACATCCTCATCGCCCACTCCGGGTTCTGGCGCGGCACGATCATCAACCGGAACAACTTCCGGAACGCGCCCGAGACCCACGTGGCCGACGTAGTCGGCTGGTACGGCGAGCTCTACTACTTCACGAACGGCATAGACAACATCCGCAACTAGGACTGGCTGGGCGGACAATCCCACGCCCGCGCAGACCATAGTAAGGCCCTCCTGGGGAGTTTCTTCAGGAGGGCCTTGCTTTTGAGTGCCGGCGACGAGAGATGGCGGCCTGGCCCGCCGGTATCCAATATAATGCGGCGGACGTACTTACAGCGAGGTAGATCGCCCGTGGAACCGGTGCAACTCGACGCTCCTACAGCCGCAATCGAGACCCACGGCTGCAAGCTGAACCAGTCGGACTCGTCCGTGCTGGCGGCTGACCTGCTCAGCCAAGGGTTCCAGGTGGTCGCTCCGGGCGAGCCTGCCGACGTCTATGTCGTAAACACCTGCACGGTCACCCACGTCGCCGACCGCAAGGCGCGGCAGGCCCTGCGATCAGCCCGGCGGCGCAACCCGAAGGCAACCGTTGTTGCTACGGGATGCTATGCCGAGCGCGACCCCAACGCACTGGAGGCCCTGGCCGAGGTCGACCTCGTGATAGGCAACCGGGGAAAGCTGGACCTGGTCCGGGAAGTGGTCCGCTGGAGGCGCGCGCATGCCATTCCATGTTCCGAGGGTGCGGACGAAGGCACTGCGTCCGCAGGGTCCTTGCGTACCCGCCTCATGGTCAAGATCCAGGAGGGGTGCGACCAGGTCTGCGCCTACTGCATCGTGCCAAAGGTAAGGGGGCGTGAGCGGAGCATACCGCCTGACTCCATCGTAGCTCGCATCGAGGAGCACTCTTCGACAGGGCACAGGGAAGCTGTGCTCACAGGCACGCAGCTGGGATCATACGGGTTCGACCTCGAAGGCATCGATCTGGAGGGCCTCATAGCGAGGGTGCTGTCCGAGACCGGCATCTCGAGGCTTCGCGTCTCGTCCCTGCAGCCCCAGGAGATTGGCCCGGGGCTGCTCGACCTCTGGTCCGACTCGCGCCTGTGCCCTCACTTCCACCTGCCCCTTCAAAGCGGCAGCGACGCCGTCCTTGGCCGGATGAGAAGGCGCTACACGGCGCAGCGCTATCTTGAAGCAGTCGAGAAGATCAGGTCGGCAGTGCCCGGCGCGTCGGTGACCGCCGATGTCATAGCAGGCTTTCCGGGCGAGACGGACGAGGACTTCGAAGCGACGTACTCCGTATGCGAGCAGGCACAATTCGCCACCATGCACGTCTTCCCATATTCGGTACGACCCGGGACGAGCGCGGCCCATTTCGACAGCCAGGTCGGCCCGTCGGTGAAGTCCGCCCGGATGGAGCGGCTCCTGGAGCTCGCCAGGCGTCAGGCGGCCGATTTCAGGAATACCATGCTAGGTTCGACGCGCCCGGTGCTTTGGGAGGAGGACACGAACGGGGCAGACGGCCGGGTCTGGCACGGCCTCACCGACAACTACGTGCGGGTGGCTGCCCACAGCGGGCAGGCGCTCCGGGGCCAGATCACACCCGTGCGGCTAGAGTCCGTGGACGGCGAAACGGTGTACGGGAGCATCACCGCTTGCGAGACTGACGCAGACAAGGGCAGCGTCGAAAAGTGAGCCGGTAGAACCCGAGGAGGGCTAAAGCTCCCTGACCGAGAAGTGGGACTTGCCGTTGCGCTGCTGGAGATAGCCGGACTTCGGCTCCTGGGAGTGCCCGAACACGAGCAGCAACCCCTCCTCCATCGCCATGTTCAGCAGCTCCCGCTTGGCCTCGAGCGTATCCCCGGGCGAATGGTCGTAGGCGGAGATGCTGACCAGGGGTAGATGATACGGGGTGGGAATGAGGTCGCCCGCGAAGGCGATTCGCTCGCTTCCCGTCTCTACGAATACGATCTGGTGGCCCTTGGTATGGGCGTTGGTGACCTGCGTGCGGATGCCCGGGGCCACCTCGCTGTCGCCCTCGATGAGCCGGAGCACCCCGGCCTCTTCGAGCGGAACGAAGTCCTGCGAATAATAGGATGACTGGCTGCGTTCGCTAGGGTCCCTTGCCTCTTCCCAGCTACTCTTCTGGACGACGTACTCCGCATTAGGGAACGTCGGCACGGCACGGCCGGACCTGTCGAGCTTGGTGCTGCCCCCCGCACTCTCGAACTGGAGGTGCGTCAGGATGACGGTATCGATCTCGCGGGCCGTGAGACCCAGCTTCCTCAGCTCCTTCAGCAGCTTGTTGCCGTTGAGTCCGTGGGCCTCTCGCATACGGTCGACCCGCTTGGCGCCTGCACCCGTGTCTATCAGGACGTTCCTTTCGGGAGACTGCACCAGCATGCAGTTCAGGCCCATGCGAATCCGGTTCTTGCGATCGGGCTTAAGCCGCTGCTCCCACTGGACCTTGGGCACGGGGCCGAAGACAGCGCCGCCGTCCTGGAGGATCGTGCCGTCGCTGATGACGTTTACTGATGTGCTGCCGAACTTCACCTGGTGACCCTATATCAGCGTTAGCAACGATACTGGGCTGGTACCGAAAAGTTGTCAAGCCAAACTTCAATGTCTTTTCTTATATTTTTTCAAATCAGGGGCCGCGAGGTGGTCGCAAGAGGGGCAGTGCCGCTTGGGTCGAAGGCCCGAGGACTACAGCGATGGCCTGGGAGGGCCAGGCAAGAACCACGCCGAGCGTAGGTGCCGGCTACAGCTCTCCCAGCGCCGACCGCCAGGCTGACACTGTCTGATCGACTTCGTCGTCCCCGTGCACCGTGGAGACGTAGTACTTGTAGTGGTTCTTGAAGATGCCCCTGCCCCGCAGCAGCTCATTGAATCTCATGAGCTTGGCTTGGTCGCGGTCCAGCGTGTCCCTGTAGTTGCCTATTTCGTGGTCGGCGAAGACTATGTCGAACATGGCCGGTTCGCCCAGGACCTGGGCCGGTATCTCGGCCTGGTAGAGTGCCTCCCTGAGCGACTCCATGAGCCGGGTCCCCGTGGCAAAGAGCCGCTCGTAGGTCCCCTCCTGTCGGAGCACCCGGAGGGTCGCAAGCCCTGCCGCTGCCGCGACGGGGTTCCCGTTCAACGTTCCCTCCTGCATCACGAACCTGTCACCGTGGGCCCCGGGCGCGAAGTAGTCCATGATCTCCGCCCGCCCCGCGATTGCCGACAGCGGGAAACCGCCCGCAACGGCCTTGCCGAGGGCGCACAGGTCCGGCACCACGCCGTAGTACTCCTGTGCCCCGCCGTACGCGAACCTGAAACCCGTCACCACCTCGTCGAAGATCAGGGGAATCCCGTACTGGCTCGTAGCGTCGCGCAGCCCCTCCAGGAAGCCCGCCTTGGGCGGAATGATCCGCTGCAGGGGCTCGACGATCACTCCGGCAAGCTCGTCATGGTGCCGCTCGATGATCGCGGACGCCGTTTCGATGTCGTTGAATGGGGCGATCAGCACATCGCCCTCGATCGAGGCAGGTATGCCCATCGCGTCCGGCGCGGGAGCCGGGAAGGCAGGCGGCTCTGCGGGCGACATGCTCATCAGGCCATAGTCGTTCATGCCGTGGAAGCCGCCCTCGAACTTCATTATCTTGTCCCTGCCGCGATACGCCCTGGCCGCCCTCATGGCAAAGAAGGTAGCCTCGGTCCCTGTGCTGGCGAACCGGACCTTCTCGGCGCACGGCACAGCCCGAACGACCTCCTCGGCTAGGAGCACCATGTTCTCGTTGAGCGCAAAGAAGGTGGTGCCCTTCGTCACCTGCTCCTCCACGGCGGCTACGACTTCCGGATGGGCGTGACCTATCAGCATCGGGCCCGAGCCGAGCGCATAGTCCACGTACTCGTTCCCGCTCAGGTCCCATACGCGCGGGCCCTGCCCACCGCCAATGATGGTGTCCATCGTGACCGTGTTGCCGTTGCTTCCCCCGGGAAGAAGCTCTCCGGCCATGTCAAGTATCTGCTGCTCCCGGTCGCCGACGTTGCTCCGAGTCATCTCGTCCTCCAGGTGGGCAAGGCTAGGCGTATAGAGTACATGGGATGCGCCCGCAGGCCAACCCGCGAACGACAGCCGAAATCCCCCCATCTCCGTCGTTCCCGCGAGGGCGGGAATCCCTCCCCGGCCTCGTGCATGCACACGCAGAGCTGTCCCCGGGTTAGATTCATAGATTCCTCACTGCGTTCGGAATGACACTTGTGGAGGTCCTCTCGACTTATGGGGACTGAACGGTTACCGCGGGGCGCTGCCGGATGCATGGGCGGGCAGCACTGCTATATCATTGAACGGCGGAGCGACTACGTAAACTGAGCACTTCCTGTTCGGACTTCGGAGGACATAGATGGAGCTAAAGGTCGAATCTAATGACATCGCCGGTCTGGAGGCTGGCGCAATCATCGTAAACCTGTTCGAGGGCGTGACTCAACCGGGCGGTGCGACGGGCGCGGTCGACAAGGCCCTCGGCGGCGCCATCACGGCGCTGATAGCCGACGGAGAGATCAAGGGCAAGCTGGCCGAGACCACCGTCATCCACACCCTCGGAAGGATGCCCGCGGCGCGGGTAGTCGTGGTGGGGCTGGGGAAGTCGAAGGACCTCGACCTTGACCGAGTGAGACGCGTCTCCGGGACCGCCTGCACCCGCCTGCGAAGGATCGGCGTCAAGGACGCGGCAACCATAGTCCACGGCGCGGGCGTGGGCGGGCTGGACCCGGGAAGCGCCGCCCAGGCAATGGCCGAGGGCGCGCTGCTGGGCCTCTATCGGTTCGACAAGTACAAGTCCGGTGGGGACGACAAGAGCGACCTGGAAACGCTGCGTGTCGTGGAGTTCGACGCCGCCAGGGTCCCTGACATCGAGGCGGGCGTCGAAACCGGGGCGATGCTGGCAGCGGCAGTCAACAGCTGCAGGGACATGGTGAACGAGCCGGCCAACGAGATGACGCCTGCCCAGATGGCTGAGTGTGCGCTGGAGGTCGCCCTGGCGAGCGGCCTGAAGATGGAGGTGCTCGACAGGAGCGACATGGAAGAGCTCGGCATGGGCGCCCTGCTGGGAGTCGCACAGGGCTCGGACGTGCCTCCCAAGCTCATGGTCATACGCTACAACGGCGACCCCGGCGAAGATTCCAACTCCCTCGGGTTGCTGGGCAAGGGCATCACCTTCGACTCGGGCGGCCTGGACCTCAAGCCCTCGGCGGGGATGCGGCAGATGAAGCGCGACATGTCCGGAGGCGCCGCCGTGATCGCGGCGATGGGCGCAATCGCAAAGCTCGGCCCGAAGATCAACGTCACCGGCATCGTGGCCGCAACCGAGAACATGCCTGGAGCGAATGCTCAGAAGCCCGGTGACATCGTGCGCACCATGAGCGGCAAGACCATAGAGATCGACAACACCGACGCCGAGGGCCGCCTCGTGCTCGCTGACGCCCTGGCGTACGCGAGGTCGCTCGGCATCGAGCGCATCGTCGACACCGCAACGCTGACCGGCGCCATCCTTACGGCGCTGGGCAAGGTCCGCATGGGCGTGTTCGGCAACGACCAGGGGCTCGTCGACCACGTGCTGGCGGCTGCCGACGAGGCGGGCGAGCGAGCCTGGCAGTTCCCGATGGACGACGACTATAAGAAGCAGTACAGCAGCGACGTGGCGGACATCAAGAACACTGGTGGGCGCGACGCCGGATCGATTACGGGTGCCCAGATTATCGGTGAGTTCGCAGACGGCGCGGCATGGGTCCACCTGGACATCGCCGGCGTGGCGTATGGGGAGTCGTCGACCGGCTACAAGCCCAAGGGAGCGACCGGAGTCCCCGTCCGCACGCTCGTGAACCTGGCGGTCAGGCTGGCAAGCTCCTAGCCGAACGGCGTCGCCGTCCGAGATCCTGCGACGGGCCCGCGTACGCGTCGCGGGCGAGTTGTGAAGTTTTTCGCCACGCGGGTCGCTGTACGAAACTCAGACCATGTGATAGAATCTGTCCAATCCAGCAGCCAGGTTCGCCGTTGATTGAAAGAACGCCCAAATGGACATTCATCACCAATCACGGGCTGGTGTTGAGCTACATCTTCCACAATCCCAGCCACACCGCGCGTGAGATAGCGAACCACGTTGGCATCACCGAGCGCACGACGCACAAGATCATCTCGGACCTCGAAGCCGGCGGCTACATCATGCGACGGAAGAGCGGCCGCCGGAACCTGTACAGCGTAGACCCGGCCCAACCCCTCCGCCACCACACCAAGCAGGACGTGCTCGTTGAGGACCTGCTGCACGCCCTGACCTCCCGCCGGACCGACGAATCCGGGTCCGCCTAGTCACACCCTCGTAGCGGTTCGCCCCCTCTGCCGCTTGCTTCCTGCCCCCGTTTCTCGTTGACCGCCCATTTGGCCGGGTGCTAGAATCGATATACTGCGGTGAGCGTGGCCAAGTTTGGTTAAGGCGCCAGGTTGTGGCCCTGGAGATCGAGGGTTCGAATCCCTTCGCTCACCCCACCAATCCGCCGTCCCAACGGAGCCGGTTCTCGCCTGGACGGTGACCGGCGCCCGTCAGACCGGGAAGCGCGCGCCCGTAGCTCAGGGGACAGAGCATCGGTCTTCGGAACCGAGTGTCGCGGGTTCGAATCCTGCCGGGCGTGCCAACCTTTCCCCTCCCCCACACCGGCACGCCATTCCTGCGATTGCCCGCTGATCAACCCGGCTGTGCCCGCCTGATTACCCTTCTGCTATACTCCCTCACATCCAGGGTCATAGTGGGGGTGCGACGCATGGGAGTGCCTGTATCGCAGGCGTTTACGGTAGCCTTCCACGTGCTGAAGCACAGGTTGGCGCGGCGCGAGCGCTACCCGCTCGTGCTGATGCTGGAGCCGCTGCTGCGCTGCAACCTCGCCTGTGCCGGCTGCGGCAAGATCCAGTACCCGCCCCACGTGCTAAAGCGCGCGCTCACGGTCGAGCAGTGCATCGCAGCGGTCGAGGAGTGCGGCGCACCCATCGTCAGCATCCCGGGCGGAGAGCCCCTGCTCTACCCCCACATCGGCGAGCTGGTGGAAGAGCTCACGCGCCGCGGTAAGTACGTCTACCTCTGCACCAACGCGCTGCTGCTCAAGCAGAAGTTGGAGGAGGGTGTCTTTACCCCTTCCAAGCGACTCAACTTCAGCGTTCACATGGACGGCCTGCGTGAGGAGCACGACGCATCGGTGTGCCGGAGCGGCGTCTACGACATCGCAGTAGAGGCGATACAGGAAGCAGTCCGGCGCGGCTTTCGCGTCACCACCAACACCACGCTGTTCAACACGGCCGAGCCGATGCGAGTGCGCGAATTCTTCGATGCCATGATGGACCTGGACGTAGAGGGCATGATGGTGTCCCCAGGGTTCAACTACGACAAGGCGCCTGACCAGGACTCCTTCCTGGCACGGGAGCGCACGCAGGAGCTCTTCTCCAGCATCCTTGCCGGCAAGAAGAAGCGCTGGCGGTTCAACCAGTCGCCCCTGTTCCTCCAGTTCCTCATGGGCAAGCGCGACTACGAATGCACACCGTGGGGCAATCCGCTGTACACGATATTCGGATGGCAACGCCCCTGTTATCTGCTGCAAGACGGCTACGCTGCCACCTTCCGGGAGTTGATGGAAGAGACAGCCTGGGAGGAGTACGGCCGGGCGAGCGGCAATCACCAGTGCCAGGACTGCATGGTCCACTGCGGATACGAGCCCTCCGCCGTCGACGCGACGTTCACCACGTGGCGCGGCCTCCGGGACTCCACGGTCGCTACGCTTACCGGCAAGCTGTAAGCGATGAACGAACAGCGGGCGCCGACTGGCGACGCACTCCAGGGTGCCGGCAACGACGTGGGAGAGCTCGTCGAGCAGGCCTTTCACTACCGCGGCGACGTTACCATCCATACGGATGACGGCAGCGCCTTGACCGGCTACCTCTTCAATCGCAACGCGCGAGCGAGCGAACCGTTTGCCCAGCTGTTCGAGACCCAGACCGGACGCGAGGTCTCCATCCCTTACAGGACTATCGCCCAGGTGCTCTTCACGGGGCGCGATGCAGCGGCCGCATCGGTCCAGCGTTTCGAGGCCTTCCAGGACAGGAAGGAAGGAGCGTCGCATGCCGGCCCGCGCGAGCGACGGGAATGACATGAGCGCTGGGACGATTGCCGCTCCGCTCCTTACGATTGCCCCTACCCAGCGCGAGCTGGGAGGGCTGGGCCACGGCAACGAGCGCACCCGCGCCAGCGTCGTCGGCATAGGGCGCAGTGCGGGCGAGCAGCTCGCGGGCCTCCTGGACGCCGCCCCCTGCCGGCTGCTCGTCTCCCTGGGATACGCGGGAGCGCTCGACCCTCATCTTCACCCAGGTGAGCTAGTCGTGGGGAACTCCTACATGCACGGCGCGAGCGCCGCGGTCCCCGGAGCCCCGCATACCACCCGAGCGGCAATGCTGCTGCGCGAGTCGGGCCTGTCGGTGCTGGAAGGAGCGGTCCTGACAGTGGACGAACCGCTCCTTACACCGCGAGCCAAGCGCCGCGCACATAACGGAAGCGGCGCACTGGTCGTGGACATGGAGGGGCGCTGGATCGCCGACGTCGCAGCATTGAGGGACATCCCGCTCATCGGGATCCGTGCGGTGCTGGACGAAGCCTACTACCCCCTCCCTTCGTTCATCGCAACCATCATCGCCGACGGGGGCCGTCGTGAGTGGGCACATGCTCTCCGAGCGGTATCACGCCCCTCGGCTGTCAGGAGCTTCCTGCCGCTTGCGCTGAAATCGCGTAGAGCGTCACGCGCCCTGCAGATGGCCGTGGAGTGCATCCTGCCGGCAATCTCCCGTCAACTATGACAGGGACGGTGGCAAGGTCTGCCGGCCGGCCGGCCGAGGGCTCGAAGCCGGTTGAGCGGGACATCGAGGGCCGCCTCCGGGAGGCGCTGGAAAGGACTCAGCAGTACTTCTTCCGCACGCAGCATGAAGACGGCTACTGGTGGGGGGAGCTGGAGTCCAATCCAACCATGGAAGCGGAGTACATCATGCTCACGCACTTCATGGGATCGGACGAGGGAGACCGCATTCCACGCATCGCGGAGGACATCCGCCGCAGGCAATCTCCGGACGGCTCGTGGAGGATGTATTACGGCGCACCGGGGGACCTGAGCACGTCGATCGAGTGCTACTTCGCACTCAAGCTCGCCGGCGACTCTCCCGAAGAGCCTCACATGGTGAAGGCGCGGGACTTCATCCTTGAACGTGGAGGAGTGCCCAGGGCGCGCGTATTCACCAAGATATGGCTCGCCCTATTCGGCCAGTGGGACTGGAAGGGAACGCCCGCCATGCCTCCCGACATGATGCTGCTGCCGAAGTGGGCGCCCTTCAACATCTACCGCTTCGCAAGCTGGGCGCGGGCAACCATCGTGCCCATGACCATAATCCTCACGCTCCATCCCACACGGCCCCCGCGCGAGAGCGCCTGGATAATGGAGCTCTACCCGGAGGGCCCGGTCACGTTCACCCTGTCCCGCTGGAAGGCAAAGCCCTTTTCGCTGAAAGGCGGGTTCCTGGTGCTGGACAAGCTGATACGCATCTATCGCAACCTGCCCTTCATTCCCGGTAGGGAGAAGGCAATCAAGGCGGCCGTCGACTGGATCGTCAGCCACCAGGAAGCAGACGGTTCGTGGGCGGGAATACAGCCGCCCTGGGTGTACTCGCTCATAGCATTGAGCGCTCTCGGCTACCCGCTCGACCACCCCGTCGTCTCAAAGGGGCTGGAAGGATTCAGGCAAAACTGGAGCCTCCCATCGAACGACGGCGACGCGCTCAGGGTGCAGGCGTGCCTCTCGCCTGTGTGGGATACGTGCCTGGCGATGCGCGGCCTCCTGGACTCCGGCGCTCCGTCCGACCACCCTGCCATGCAGCGGGCCGCAGCCTGGCTCATCCAGGAGGAGATCCGCGTCAAGGGAGACTGGGCCGTATACAGACCTCATATCGAGTCCAGCGGCTGGGCATTCGAGTTCGATAACGTCCACTACCCGGACATCGACGACTCGGCCATTATCGTAGCGGACCTTGCCTCGACCAGGATGGACGACGAGGACGGAGAGCGGGCCCGGACGGAGGCCATCGACCGTGCCGTCAACTGGCTGACCGGGATGCAGTCCTCGAACGGCGGGTGGGCCGCCTTTGATTGGAACAACGACTCCCACGAGCTCGCCAAGATCCCGTTCGCCGATTTTGGCGAGCTCCTCGACCCTCCAAGCGTCGACGTGACCGCGCATGTTCTGGAGATGTACGCGAAGCTGGGTTACTCGGTTGAACACCCACCGGTTCGCCGGGGTCTCGCCTACATATGGGAGCAGCAGGAGCACGACGGCCCCTGGTTCGGACGCTGGGGTGTCAACTACATCTACGGGACGGGCGCTGTGCTGCCGGCGCTCGAAGCCCTGGGTGTGGACATGTCGCAACCCAGGGTGCGCCGGGCAGTCGATTGGCTCCTGGCGCACCAGAACCAGGATGGAGGATGGGGCGAGACCTGCGTCAGCTATGCCGACCCCACACTGCGGGGACAGGGCGAGAGCACCCCGTCCCAGACCTCCTGGGCTCTCATCGCGCTGATGGCAGCAGGTGAAGCGCGACACGAGTCGGTCAGGCGAGGCGTCGAGTTTCTTCTTGAACGCCAGCACGAGGAGGGCACATGGGATGAGCCGCAGTTCACGGGATGCGGCTTCCCCGGCTACGGACCAGGTGAAAGGCCGGACAACTACGAGCCGCTCGACGGCGCCAACTCGCAGGGCCCCGAGCTGGGCGCGGCCTTCATGATCAAGTACCACCTGTACCGCAACTACTTCCCGCTCTGGGCACTGGGCCGGTATGCCAAGACCCTGCAGGGTGATCGTCCCGCCGACTCGACCTGAGGACCTGCTCCCCCGCCCCGCGGGTATGTCACCGCTACCCCAAGCAGGGCTGGAGGTACTTCAATGTCGTTGGCCCCATCGCCGCCAGGTCGGGTGTA
Organism: Dehalococcoidia bacterium; assembly: GCA_965204975.1. Lineage (GTDB taxonomy): Bacteria > Chloroflexota > Dehalococcoidia > Lucifugimonadales > CAJWER01. The sequence continues at coordinate 200,853 of OZ242024.1, read as the reverse complement.
GAATCCCCCACACAGACGCGACTCGCGATAGATTGAACCGATCCGGAGGGAGTGGCAAGACCATGCCTTATATTCCTGTCGATATCGAACCTGCCTTCCCGCAGCCGGTCGTTGGAGAAGCCGTCCGCCCTAAACTCCTCGAGCTGCTCGGGCTGGACGACCTGCCAAACGATGTCGACTGCACGATCGAGCCGCCACGCGAAGAGGGTGGTCTGCACGTCAGCAGCGTCCGGCTTGCCAACTCGTTGGGCGAGACGGTCCCCGGGATCCTGTGCGTCCCTCAGGAGAAAAAAGACAGGCTCCCGGGAGTAGTGTGCGTCCCGGGCACCTCCAAGAGCGCCGAGACAGTTGCCGCCCCCCACTTCCACGAAGAGCCGTCGACGGGAGCGCTTCACGGGTGGGGACGGGAGCTGGCTCGACGCGGCTTCGCCACGCTGTCGATTACGGTCAAGGGTACGGTGAGTCGACGTGCGAGCATTGAGGATTGGGCGACCGAGAACAAACTTCTAAACCCATATGGCCGCCAGCAGATGGGCATTCTCGTCGAGGAGACCCTGATGGCGGCCCGGGTCCTGGCCACGCTCAACGGCGTTGACTCAGAGCGAATCGGCCTCACAGGGTGGTCGCTGGGCGGCAGCGCGACCTGGTATGGGGCGGCATGTGCGCCGTGGATCGCGGCAGCGGTACCCGTCATGGGCGGAGTGGGGAGCATGGCCAGGGCCATCCACGAAGGGGACGCTCACCGCGCAAGCGCCTACTTCTACATCCCGCACATGCTGCGCTTCTTCGATCACCCGCAGATCGTTGCGGACTGCATCGCCCCGCGGCCCTTCATGATGGTCGCACCGACCATGGACGAGGACATGCCGCTCTCCGGGGTCGAAGACCTTAAGCCAATCGTCAGCCGGGCCTACGAAGCCGCGGGGCACCCCGAGCGGTTCAAGGTCTACCAGCCGGTGAATACGCACGTGTACCTCGCCGAGTACTTCGAGTGGGTCGCGGCCTGGCTCGCGGAGTACCTGGATGCCTAGCAAAGGCAGAGCATGTGGGAAGCCGATGGCCGTCGGTAACCGCCACAGGAATCAGCTCCCAACACCAAGCATGCGTTACTCATTCAAGTGACTTTCGGCGCGATAGAGACGGGCGGCACGAAGGTCGACTGTGCGGTCGGCGCCTGGCCGGACGGAGTCCGCGAACGCATCCGCATTCCCACGACCACGCCAGCCGAGACCCTGGCCGGGATCAATGCCTTCCTCCTGCGCCATCATCGCGAGACACCTCTGGCGGCTGTGGGAATCGGCTCCTTCGGCCCGATCGATCTGCGCACCGGTTCGCCCACCTACGGCTACATCACCTCCACGCCCAAGCCTGGCTGGCGGTACGCAGATGTAGTGGGCCCCACTTCCAGCGGGCTGAAGCTCCCGGTCGGGTTCGACACCGACGTCAACGCGGCCGCCCTTGGGGAGCATCGCTGGGGGAACGGCGGCCCAGCCGGCAGCCTCGTGTACGTCACCGTCGGCACCGGCATCGGAGGCGGCGCGGTCATCGAGGGCCGGCCGCTCCACGGCGCGGGGCACCCCGAGATGGGACACGTCCGAATCCCCCACGACCGCGCCGCAGACCCCTTCGAAGGGTCGTGCCCTTACCACGGGGACTGCCTCGAAGGGCTGGCGTCCGGGCCCGCTATGGAGGCCCGATGGGGTGTGCCCGCCGGCTCGCTGCCGGCGGACCATCCGGCCTGGGACCTGGAGGCGGAGTACCTGGCCTACGGGGTTGCGAACATCACCGTAACCCTGTCGCCCGAGCGCATCGTCATGGGCGGAGGCGTGATGAAGCAACGCCACCTCTTCCCAAGGCTCCGCAGCCGCGTGGTCGACATCCTGAGCGGCTACGGAGTCCCTGACGGGATAATGGACGCCATCGACGAGTACATAGTCCCCCCTGCGCTCGGCGACGACTCCGGCATCGCGGGTGCGTTCGCCCTGGCGCAGATGGCCTTCGGCTCCCCTGGAGAAGCCTCATGACAAAGCTGCCCACCGCTGTGCTCGGACGGACCGGCATCGAGGTCACGCGCCTCGGCTACGGCGCCGGACACCGCAAGCCTATGACCGAGCGCCAGAACCAGGCAATGGTGCGCCGCGTCGTCGACTCCGGGATCACCCTCATCGACACCGCCAACGACTACGGCAACAGCGAGGAGATGATCGGCCTCGCCATCTCGGACAGGTACGCGGCCGTCACCGTAGCCACCAAGTGCGGCTGCTCCGCCGCTGGACACGCCTGGACGCGCGAGGACCTGTTCCGAGGTCTCCACGAGAGCCTGGCACGCTTGCGGACGGAGCGCATAGACATCATGCAGCTCCACGGCGCGACCGTGCGCGACTGCGAGCGGAACGGGACGGTCGAGGCGCTGCTGGATATGCGGGAGCAGGGCCTTGTGTCCTGGATCGGCGCGTCGACCAACCTGCCCGACCTGCCAGCGTTCATTGAATGGGGCGTGTTCGACATCTTCCAGCTCCCCTACTCCGCCCTCGACCGCAGCCACGAGGACTGGATCACGAAGGCTGCCGAGTCCGGCGCGGGTGTGCTCATCCGAGGGGGCGTGGCCCTCGGCGAGCCTGGCGTGGGCAAGGGAAGCCCCTCCCAGTGGAGCGCGTTCGAGGAAGCAGGACTCGACGACCTCCGCGAGGATGGCGAGAGCCGCACCGCCTTCCTGGTGCGCTTCGTGGCAACCCACCCGGATGCCCACTGCAACTTGGTCGGCACGACCAGCCCCGCCCATCTGAACGAGAATGTCGACGCCATCATCCGCGGCCCCCTGCCCGCCGACCTGTACGCCGAGGCAAAGCGCCGCCTCGACGCCGTCGGCATCGTCCCCTCGCCCGTATAGCACCGGGCCGGGCGGCAGGGGTTTGGCGATAGCCGCCATCCTGCTAGAATCCACGTTATCGTCATTCCGGCGGAAGCCGGAATCCAGGGGGCAGGGGGTAGCTTGGAATCCGTTGGTTTCGATCTCGTATGTCCCCACCGCTCAAGGCGTTTCGCAGAGATTGCCCCAGGGTACGTGAACGCGCCCAGCCCGGCGTACTCTACATAGGAGTCGTGCTATGTACTTAGTGCCCAAAGTCATGAGTACCCAGCATCCGGACAACGCCACGCCGGCGCCGTTTGCCGACGATAGGGGGGTCGTGCGGGGGCAGGGCGAGGTGGACGAGGCCGTCAGCGTGTTCGACATGGGCTGCGACGAGCAGATGTGGGACTCGGAGGGCAAGGAGGCCGACACCCAGGTCGTACGCAAGCTCCTCACCGGCTACCCCGACTTCTTCCGGCAGGAACACCAGCTCGGCCGGGACATCGCCCTCACCCTGCGCGTGCCGAATCCGAGCATCGAGCGCGGCATGCGAAAGTCCCTCGTCGAGGCCCTCCAGAGCGTGCCCTCCGCCATGGACATGGCGCGGAGCTTCTACGGTGATGACGATACCGCTCCCATCCAGGAGGTCATCCTTCCCTTCACGACCTCCGCCGAGGAGGTCGCCCTGGTCGAGGCCTACTACCGGAAGGTGGTCGTTGGCCAGGAGGACCAGACCCTGCTCGACGGGCAGTCGGTCAAGGACTGGGTGGGCGAGTTCCTTCCGAAGCGCGTCCGGATGATCCCGCTCATCGAGGACAGGGAGAACCTGCTCCGCTGCGACCGGATCGTGGAGGAGTACGTCAGGGACAGGGACTTGCCCCACCAGCGGGTCTTCTTCGCCCGGAGCGACCCGGCCCTCAACTACGGCATAGTCGGCGCGGAGCTGGTCCTGAAAGAGGCTCTGATGCTGCTGCACAACCTCGAGCGCAAGCTGGGCCTGCCCCTATACCCCGTCATCGGCGCGGGGTCCGTGCCCTTCCGCGGCCACCTGACACCGATCAACATCGAGCGCGCCAGCGTCGAGTACCCCAGCGCCCAGACCCTCACCGTCCAGTCGGCATTCAAGTACGACTATGAGGATGAACAGGTGCGCTCAGGCATCGCGCAGATCCGCGCCCGAGAGAGGGGCGAGCCGGCGCCCATCGACCAGGACCGCGCCGGCAAGATTGTCGACAAGACGACCGAGGAGTACCAGGCGAACGTCCGCCGTCTCGTCGACGCCATAAGGGCCGTGTCGACCCACGTGCCCAGGCGCCGCGAGCGCAACCTCCACGTCGGCCTCTTCGGCTACGGTCGCACTCTCGGCGGGGTCGGCGGAGTGACCCTACCCCGCGCCATCAGCTTCACGGCCTCCCTCTACTCCATCGGGGTGCCGCCCGAGCTCCTGGGCATGGCCTCGCTGGACCAGGACGACCTCGCCTATGTGCGCGAGGTGTACCCGAGCCTCGACGGGGACCTGCGGGCGGCGCTGCGCTTCGCCAACGAGCGCAACGTCAAGGATCTGCTCGGCGAGCCCTACCTGGATCTGGTGGGCCAGTTCACAGACGAGCTCGACCGGGTCCACGAGGGGCTGACCAGCGCAATCTGGGCAAGCCTTGGTAACGACAACACAAACATCCAGATCGGCCACTTCATAGAGGAGGCCGCACACCTCCGCCACTTCCTCGGCTAGCGAAACCCCGGTAGTGCCGCCCTCCTCTCAACCAAGCCCCGCGTTCTCACAGAAGGCGAGCAGCATTTCCCGGGACTGGGCCTCGTATGTCGGCGCGTAGCCCGCGAACTCCCGCAGGTTAGCGTCGGCCTCGAACTCGGGATCGAACAGCGGCCCCATTAACTCGTAGTCGCCCGCCAGCTCCCGGTTCCATACCTTCAGCTCGTCCAGCGTAAGCTGCGGCTCGAACTGGAACCCGTACGAATTGCCCGACCGAAATGCCAGGCTTTGTCTCCTGAAGGTGCCGTCGCGGCACAGCATGTAGCCGAACGCCAGCTCGACCGCGCCGGGCGGCACGGAAAAGCACTCGCCGTGCAGGGTCGGGACCAGCGGCACCCGCAGCTTGCCGAATACGGGGTCCTTGCTGCCCTCTTCCGTGACCCACATCTTGCGGAGTCCGAACTCGTACCCGCCGGTCGGGCTCACCTCCCCTCCCAGCGCGCGGGACATCAGCTGCGCGCCCAGGCATACCCCGAACACCGGCACGCCCGACTCCATCGCGTCGACGAAGAACCTCCGCTCGGCACGCAGCGCCGGGTAAGAGTCGTTCGCCGACTGCGGTCCGCCCAGCGCGATGATGAGATCGATGTCCTCCAGCGCAGGCGGGTCGAACGCCTCGAAGTCCGGAGCACCCTTGAACACGTTGAGGGGGCGAAGCTCGAAGCCACGGTCGACCAGGGTCGACGTGTAGTTCTCCGCCAGCGTCTCCGGCTCGGCGTGGCGTATTATCAGCGCTAGCTTCGACATCTGTCCTGTCGGCGCATGGGGCAGGTGGACGGATCGCCCTCAGTCCGCGGCTCCCGCCCGCTCCGGCAGCAGCTCGGCCGCTGCCTCGATCGTCTCCTTCAGCGTCCTGCCGCGGTCGATGTCCTCCGGGCTCTCGTCCGCAAACGGCGTCGACGCCAGCAATCTGAACATCTCCGCCGCGCCTTCGTGGAACCCGGGTGTCACCCCGGCCGACGAGAACGTCTCCGCGATCTCCTCCATCTCGCCGATCCACCGCCCTGAATTGGCGGGCAGTCCTGGTATCCCCGACTCCATGGCCGAGAGCGCGTCATCCTGGCTGAACGCGAGTTCCTCGATCAGCTCGTCGTACAGCCCCAGCGAGTACGCGGCCGTAAGCATCGCTACCCGCAGCGTGTTCGTCCCTTTGGTCATCGACGCGTAGCACATCTTCATCCCGGATGCCCTGTCGATGGCGGGGCCCAGGTTCCTGATGGCGATGCCCTTCCCGTCTAGCTCGTCCATCAGCCCCGCGCGAGGCCCGGACGTGTAGATTCGCGGTACCGCGCCTCTTGCCGGCGAGCCGCCTATGATCCCGCCGTCGATGTAGTCCCCGCCAGCCGAGCCGATGATCGACGCCATCTCCGCTGCCGACCTGGGCGACACCGCGTTGCAGTCCGCAAACGGCCGTGACACTCCGGCAGCCCGCATCGCGTCCGCAACATCCCTGGCGACCCCCACGGCCTGCGCTGGAACGAGGATGGACATGATGAGGTCGGCCTGCAGGGTCATCTCCTCCAGAGGCTGCACGTCTGCTATGCCCGCCGTCGCCGCAAGGTCCCTGGTGCGCTGGCTCCGTCCGGCCAGGCAGGTGATTACCCGGTACCCATGCTCCACGAGCGCCTTCCCGACGCCATGCCCCATGTCGCCGGGGCTCAGCAATGCTATCGTTTCAAGGCCCATTCGTCCGCTCCCGGGCTGCAGCCCTCGTGTTCATCCCACTTCGCTGACGGCGTCGGCTAGGAGCGCTATGCCCTCCCGTATCTCCTCCTCGCTGTTGAAGCTGAAACACAGACGGGCCTTATTGCGGCCGGGATCGTCGCCCGTCGCAAAATTCGTTCCCAGGTCATAGGTGACGCCGCGCTCGGCAGCCGCCTCTGCAGCGTCGACCAGGTCCACGTCGTCGGGCATCATGAGCCACGTGTACAGCCCGCCCTCCGGAGTACCCCAGGTCGCGGTCGTGCCGAAGTTCTCGGCCAGCGATGCAAACATCGCGTCACGCCTCGACCTTAGCACCCCGTTGATCCTCTCCAGGTGATCGTCCAGCCTCGTCGTCGCGAAACGGTGGACGGCCAGTGCGCCGTACTGGGTCACGCCTCGCGAGCCCTTGATCGGCATGACCGTCTCCAGGAAAGACCGCTGGGCTATCAGATAGCCTATACGCATTCCCGGCACCACTATCTTGCTGAATGTGCCCGTATGGATCACGACGCCGGAGTCGTCAACGGATACCATCGCCGGCACGTGCTCGCCCTCGAAGCGGAACTCGGCTATGCCGTCGTCCTCCAGTATCGGTACGCCCTTCCGCGCGGCTACCTCCACGATCTCGCGGCGGCGCTCGATCGGCATCGTCCACGTCTGGGGGTTCTGGAACGTCGGGATCAGGTAGATCATCTTCGGCTGCTTGCCGTCGGCCACCGCCTGGTCGATGGTCTCCTCCAGGGCGGCGGGCAGCATCCCGTCGTCGTCGCTGACCACGCCCCGGATGTCCGCGCCGAACCGTCTCAGCGACCAGAGGGTCCCGCCGTATACGAAGTCGTCGACTATGACCACGTCGCCGGGGTCGACCAGCGCCTCGGTTACGAAGTGGATGGCCTGCCCCGAACCCTCCGTGAGCAGGATGTCGTCCGGGTCCACCGAGTAATCGCGCCGCTCGCCAAGCCGCTGCGCGATGAACTCCCGTAGGGGCGGATAGCCCTGCGTATCGGGGTAGACCGAGTCCGTGGAACCGACCTCGGCCAAGGCCTCGCCCATGGCGGCGTGGGCCTCCATGATGGGCAGGTTCGCCGGGTCCGGGTAGGACATCACGAACGGGTACTTCGGCATCTCCTTGCGGGCTCCCGGGAGCGGGGTCGGCTCAGGCGCGGTCTTCGACCTGAGCGGCCCAAAATCGAGTTGAGAATCGTTCACTACAATCGCCTCCTGTATGTGCCGGTCACGTAATGTACCACACCCGCCTTGGAAGTCCCTCGGACTCCGGCGAGGCTCGACCGGGTGGGCAGCGAGTCGAAACGTGCCAACTGGCTCCCTCCATCTGGTATAGTTCGCCGGTACGTCAACATACTGACCCACAGGAGAGTCGATTAAATGGCAAGTCTGTCGCTCAAGGACCTCAGGGAGCAGGTCCCCGTAACGAACGAGGTTGGATACTTCCAGACCGGCACATATGGGCCGGCGCTGTCGTCGGTCGTGAAGGCCGTCCGGGAGTCGATGGAGTACGAGGCGATGCACGGCCCGGCGAGGCCGGCCACCCGCCAACACATCATGGAGAAGGAGGAGGCCGCCAGGGGGAACCTTGCCGAGCTCCTGAACGTGCAGCCCGACGAGTTGGGCCTGGGCTCGAACACCACCCGCTCGATGCAGAGGGTACTGCGCAACGTCGACTGGCAGGAGGGCGACGAGTTCGTCACGACGAATCTGGAGCACGTCAGCACTGCCGACGCCTCCCGCGGCCTCGAGCAGGAGCGCGGGGTCGTCGCAAAGGTCGTCGACGCGGGCGACAGCGACGCCGAGTTCCTCGAGTCGATGGACGGCGCGGTCACCGACCGCGCCAAGCTGCTGCTCATCAGCCACGTGGCCTCGCCCAACGGCCGTATCATGCCGGTCCGCGAGGTGGTGGACATCGCCCACGACAGGGGCGTGCCCGTGCTGGTAGACGCCGCCCAGTCCATAGGCCAGTTCCCGGTCGACGCACAGGCCCTGGGCTGCGACTACATCATCGGGTCGGGGCCCAAGTGGCTGCTCGGACCCATGGGCAGCGGCTACGTCTGGGTGGCGCCGGACCACACCAACGGCTTCAGGCCTTACTTCACGCCCGACGTGGGCTCCTGGAGCATGCCGGGCGCACCTCCTGAGGAGCCGACAGCCCGTGCGAGGGCCGAGTTCGGCACCTACAACCACCCGCTCGTAATCGGCCTGGGCACGGCCGTCAGGACGCTGATGGACGTCGGCCTCGACACGATCCGCGACCACGTCGCCGGGCTGTCCAGGACCCTGCGGGAGGCGATGATCGACACGCCCGGCGTCAACGTGCTGACGCCGATGGAGCCCGGCAGGTCAGCCGGCGTAACGACGCTCACGTTCGATGGCTACTCCGACGAGGACCTGCAGGGACTGGTCGCGTGGCTCGACTCGGAAAGGAACATCTTGGTCAAGGCCCAGTGGCTGTCCGCGCCGCTGCGCATAGGCCACTCAGGAATGCGAATCTCCGTCGCGGGCTTCAACACCGAAGAGGAGATACCGCACCTGGTCGACTCCCTGCGCGAGGGTTACAACAGGTAGCGGGATCAGCGGTTCCTTCTCCCCCTGTGGAGACCCTTGCATAACCGTCGTTCCGGCGCAGGCCGGAACCCAGGGGGGCGGGGCTCAGCTATGAAGGCGATGCCTCCCATGCGGCATTGGGGCCCTCACGGGAGGTTACGCAAACGTCTCCTTGTGGGAGAAGGCTAGGATGAGGGGGTTCGTCAGGTCAGCCCTGGCGGCCCCTCAGGCGCGGGTCCAGGATGTCGCGCAGCCAGTCGCCTAGCAGGTTCGCGCCTAGCACCACCACCATGATGGCCACGGCCGGGAAGCTCAGGTGCCAAGCTACCGTCATGTAGTCCCGGGAGTCCGCGATCATCTTGCCCCACGTCGGCACGAGGGAGTTTACTCCCAGCCCCAGGAAGCTGAGCGCCGCCTCGGTGAGTATGACCCCTCCGAACGACAGGCTCGCCGCCACTATGGCAGGCTGGATGGCGTTGGGCATGATGTGGCGAAGCATCACTCGCAGGTCGGTCGCGCCCAGCGATCGGGCCGCCTGCACGTAGTCCCTCTCCCGCAGGCTCAGCACCTCGCCTCGTATCAGCCGCGCAAAACCGACCCAGCCTCCTATTCCCAGGAAGACGATCATCTTGGCCAGCTCGTTCTGGTCGCTTGGGACGAACGGCAGCTGGAAGTCCCGCAGGAAGGCGATCACTGCGATCAGCAGCACGAGGAACGGTATGGCCGTCTGTGTGTCGGCGATTCGCATGATCACGTCGTCGACGATCCCTCCCCGGTAGCCGGTCAGAAGCCCGAGGAATACTCCTGAGGTCACTCCTATCACCACGGCCGAGAACGCGACGATCAGCGACAGTTTGGACCCGACCAGCATCCTGCTTAGTACATCCCGGCCGAGGTTGTCGGTACCCAGGAGACCGACTCCATCCACTGGATCGACCCAAACCGGCTTCGCCAGGATCTTGTCTCGCTGGAGGTCGATGGCGACAGGGTCCTTGGGCGCAAGCCAGGTGCCGAAGAGCGCCCCGATCACGAAGGCCAGCATGATGGCGCCGCCTACGATGCCCAGGCGGTGCACCCACATCTTCCGCCATACGCTCATGCCGTGCGCACGGCGCCGTTCGGCGACGGTGTCGAATGTACCTGCCAGTTCGCTCATGACGCTACCTGTGCCGTATCCGCGGATCCACTGCGGCGTATAGCAGGTCCATTATCAGGAAGACGAGGACCGTGAGAGTACCAAACAGAAGGACATCCAGGAACACGACCGGGTAGTCCCGGTTGTTTACGGCCTGCGCCATCAGGTTGCCCACCCCAGGCCAGGCGAATACGACCTCCACGACCACCACCGTGCCCAGCAGGTGAGGCAGGGACGAAACGACCACCGTGATCACCGAGATGCTCCCGTTGCGCAGGGCGTGCCTGAAGATCACCAGTCTCTCGCTCAGGCCCTTGGCCCTCGCCGTCCGGACGTAGTCCTGGCTCAGGGCCTCCAGCATCCCCGACCGGCTCATCCTGGCCACCGTTGCGACCAGGCCCAGCGAAAGCGTGAACGCCGGCAGGATTATGTGCTTCCACGAACCCGTGCCGGACGTCGGCAGCCACCCCAGGTGGACCGAGAAGATGATGATCAGCACGATCGCAAGCCAGAACTGGGGCACCACGAATCCAAATACGGACACACCTGTTGCCAGGTTGTCTATTATCGACCCCCTGTTCAGGGCAGCCACTATGCCGAGAGGAAGCCCGACAACAAGGCCGATAACAGCCGCCAGGGCCCCAAGTCTGAGGCTGTTCGGCAGGCGGTCGATTATCAGCTGCGTCGCCGGGATGCTGTACCTGAACGAGAACCCGAAGTCACCACGGGCCGCGCGCCCCCAGAACAGCACGTACTGGATCAGGATATGCCTGTCCAGACCCAGCTGCTTCTGAACGCGCCTGTACTCCGCCTCGATCTCCTCCTGCGTCCTGTTCTCCTCCAGGCTAACCCCAAGGCTCGCGGGATCGCCCGAGACGCGGATCAGGAAGAAGACCAGGGTCACGACGCCGACTACTACAAGGGCCGCCTGCAGGAGGCGGCGCACGATAAACGCAGTCATTCTAGGAGTATAGCCTCATTCGACCATTCACGACCGGGGCTCCTAACTTGGCGCTCAGAGGGAAGGGAAATTCGCGGCCTCGCCTTCCGGAGAGGCGTAAAGTTGCCGGGAGGGCGGAACCATGCGGTCCCGCCCTCCCAATTCTAAGCTATCCCTGCTTCTGACCCTACTCGGAAGGAATCTTCAGCTCGAAGGAGATCGAGGCGGTTATCGCCGGCATGTTCGGGCCGAAGGCCAGGACCGACGGGATCGTGTAAGCGTGCAGCGCCTGCGCGTTGTCGCAGATGTGCGCCGCTATCCTCTTGACCTCCGCCTCACGTGCGACCGTGTCGGTCATCACTCTCTTGGCGTCGACCATCTCCTTGAACGCGGGGTCGGCCAGGCCGTTGCCCCACATGCTCGTCGTGTTGTCGGCAAGGTACCAGTTCAGGCCGATGTTCATCGCGCCGTCCGGCAGGGTCTGGTTGATCAGCTGCTGGAGCCACTCGGACGACTCCAGGTAGGCAAGGTCCACAGTCACGCCGACCTGTGCCCACTGGGACACGATGGCGTCCATCAGCGGCCTGTCCCTGAAGTACCGGGCGTTCGTCACCGAAGCCGGAATCGTCAGGCCGTCTGCGTAGCCGGCCTCGGCCAGCAGCTCGCGGGCCTTCTCGGGATCGTAGTCATACTTGCCTACCAGGTCCTCGTTGTAGCCGAATCCGCCCGGCGCAACGATCTGGCACTGCAGCCTCGTCCCGTAACCGCCTGCGATCGTCTCGTACATCGCGTCCATGTCCACGGCGTAGAGCAGGGCCTGCCGGACTCGCACGTCCGCCATGGGCTCGAAGCGACCGTAGATGTTGAAACCGATGTACATGCTCTGGGTGCTGTCGCCCACAAAGATCTGGAAGCCCTCGGAAATGAGCCCCGGAACGTTTTCGGGCGGTGCGGCAGTGATCACGTCGAACTCACCCGCGCGCAGACCGGCCACGCGGACCGCCGCCTCCGGCACGTGCCTGATGCGGATGTCCTTGATCACCGGCTTGGGACCGGGATAGTCCTCCCAGCGAGTCAGCTGGATGTAGTTGTCGCGCTCCCACTCCACGAACTTGTACGGGCCCGTTCCGACCGGCTGCTCCGAGTAACCGGCCGGGCCGATCTCCTCCAGGTGGGCCGGGGGAAGCGGCATGTAGGTAAAGGCGTTCGCCCACCTGTCCACCGGCGCCCTCAGCTTGTAGTGCAGCGTGTAGTCGTCTACGACCGTAACCGCGTCGTGCAGCGTCCCGATCCTGTCGGCCGGGTCCACGAAGTCGTCCAGCCCCCGGAAGGACCAGGCGACCTCGGCCGTCTCGGACATCATCAGCTCGTAGCTCTTCAGCAGCCCGTGGGCGTCGAGATGCTCACCGTTGTGGAACATCATGTTCTGTTTGAGCTTCAGCTCGACGGTGTCGGTGCTGCCCGGCAGGAAGCCGTATGACTCGGCGAGCTCGGGCTCGATCTGGCCCGTCGCGTCGTTCAGGGCCGCCAGCTGGCCGTAGATCAACCGCGACGTGATCCGGCTCTGCAGCGAAGGAATCACGTTCGCGACAAGGTTCGCCGGCAGTGCGCCGACCGCGATGGTGATCGACTCGGGATAGCCCGCTGCAGCCGCTGCTGCCTGGGCGTCCTTGGCGACCATGACCGCGTCCTGGGCGGACATCTGGGCAGCCGAGGCAGCCGTCTGCGCCGCCGAAGCAGCCGCTGCCGCCTGGGCGGCTTCGGACGCCGCATTCTCGATCGCCTGGTTCGTGGCGACGAGGGACGCGTTCACGATGTTCGTCACCTGGTCGGCAGTGAGCTGGTCGCCGACCGCGTCCTCGACGGCCTTGGCGACTAGGTCTTCGACGTCTCCCCGCGTAAGCGAGCCGGCGAGTCCGGCGCTCACCTGCGCCTGGACGATACTGCTGATCTCGTCAGCGCTGACGCCTTCAGGAACAGCATCGGCAACCGCGGAGTTGACGAGGCTGCTGAGCTGATTTACGTCGATCTCAGGCGCGGGCAGTGCCCGGACGGACTGGTCGACGATAGCCTTCACGTCCTCTGCGGAGAGCTGGCCCTGCGTCGACTGGCCGACGATGGACTCGACGTCCGCGCGCGTCAGACCCGCGGGCTGCGCCGCGATGGCCGCCGTGACCGAGTCAGAGACGAGCTGCTGTATCTCGGATGCCGTGGCGCCCTGGGGCTGTGCGGCTATTGCAGCCTCCACGGACTGCTGGATATTTGCGGCGCTGGCGCTCTGTGCGCTCGCGACTGCGTCCTGGATCAGCTTGGCCGTGTCGACCGCTGGGGCCGGCTCCGGCTCGTCACTGCCGCACGCAACTGCGAAGACCAACGCCGCAATCGCTGCAACGATGGCCACTGACCTCCACCTCAATAGACTGTGTCCCATGTTTCTCCTCTACCTCCTAAGTATTGCGGGGATTACCCGGGACTTCTCCAATGTTTTATTGGCTCTGAAAGTGGCACGCTCGCTCCGCCGTCCGCGTGTGGGAACAGAGAGATGCTGGCGCGCGCTTCGCTACATCCGGCCGAACTTCTCCAATACGTGCCAGAAGTCCAGCTGCTCGACTCCGTGGGTCCGGTATATGCCCACGGCGTCCGCGCCGTTATCCTTCGCGATACGCCCGGCCTCCAGCATCTGCTCGGGCTTCTGGAAGCTGCCGGGGTGGTAGCAGGACAGCTCGGCAATGACACGGCAGCGCCCGTTGACGACCTCTGCCGCATGCTTCATCTGCCTCGCCAGCGCATCCTGGTCGGAGTTGGTGCGGAACCAGAAGAAGAGCTCGTCGAATGCCCCGGCCTCTACCCATGTCGGCCAGTCCTGGAGCAGCTTCACGTAGTCGCCGGGCTCACCGGCGATCATGGTTGCTGAGAACACGGCGTCAGGCTTCACTGCCTTGACCGCATCCCGCGCCTCGACCATGTAGCGAGTCACGTAGTCCGCCCGGAACTGCACCCAGTCCGGGTCGTCGTTGGGGATGTCCTGAGGGTTCTTACCGTGCGCTTCCTCGAACCTGGATGCGACGGCCTCTTCGTAGCCGTAGGTGACCACGCCGTTTTCGTCCTCGTTTCCAAGCACGAACTCTACCTGCACGCCGGTCCCGTCAGTATCGATGAGCGCGTCTGTGAACTGCTTGGTCTGCTCCGCCCTTACCTCTGGAAAAGCCAGGCTCAGGTAGAGGTCCTGCCCGGGCTGAAGTGTGTAAGACCGGTCCCTGGTGAAGCTCCTGTACTCAGGGTGGGCCCGGGCGAAATCCGTCATCGAAGTGTCGACCTTGGGGTTGTCGTAGATCGGGCTGTGCGCCTCGAGAATCGCCCTCGCCTCCGGTGCGTCCACGGGCGGGCGGAGAAAGTCCAGCGACCAGCCCCAGGTCACCCTCGCCCAGCCGTGCCGGGGGAAGGAGTTGTAGTTGACGTACGGATGAACGTCGATGCCGTTCTCTCGGGCAACTTCAGTCAGGGCAAGGGTCTTGTCGCCGCCTATGATCCTGGATACGCCGGCATCGACGCATTTGCGTATCCATACCTCCAGGTCGTCTCGGAAAGACTCTTCAAGGGGACCGCTGGGAACTACGGGCGGCCCCCACAACATAACCTCTGTCGTCAACTCGGCCTCCAACAGGAAATCTGTATTGTCCCGACGCGCCTACGGGAGCGGGCAGACACTCAGGTCAAGGTCAGCCCCGTACCACAGACGCACAATTGACAATGATAGAGGGGGCGTCGAATTCTGTCAAACAATACGCGCCGACACCCCCATGGCGGCCTAACTTCGGCCTACTTCGATGGCCTCAACCACTCGTTCACGTTGCTAGGTGCGAACGCAGTCTACGACTTTCGTCCCGAAGTCGGGTGGTACACTGCCGGGCGTGGACGCTCCATGAACAAGATCGGCCTGATCGTCAACCCCATCGCCGGCATGGGAGGCCGTGTCGGGCTGAAGGGCACCGACGGCGAGACCGTGCTCGCCCGCGCGCGGCTGCTTCGCGCGCCGCAGGAGGCCCCAGCCCGTGCCGTCGAGGGCCTGAAGGTTCTCGCCGCCGCGACTGACCTTCTCGTCCTCACAGGCCCTGCAGACATGGGCGAGGACGAGGCGCGCGCCGCCGGCCTGTCGCCCACGGTCATCGTCGACGCGCCCGCCGGACCCACCACCGCCGCCGACACCCGCCGGGCCGCACGCGAGATGGTCCGGCGCGGCGTCGACCTCCTCCTCTTCGCGGGCGGAGATGGCACAGCACGCGACATCCTCGATGCCGTCGCCGACTCCGTCACTGCGCTCGGCATCCCCGCCGGCGTGAAGATCCACTCGGCCGTCTTCGGCGCAACCCCGCGTGAGGCCGGACGCGCGGCCCTTGCCTTCCTGCGGCACGGCGCCGGCGCAACCCGCATGGCCGAGGTCATGGATATCGACGAGGAGGCATTCCGCAGGGGAGTCGCTGCCGCCCGCCTCTACGGCTACCTCAAGGTGCCCGACGACAGCGCCCACCTCCAGGTCGCCAAGGACGGCAACGTCGAGTCCGGCGAGACGGCCGTCAGGTCCCTCGCCGCCGCCGTCGCCGGGAAGATGACGCCCGGCGTCACATACGTCATGGGCCCGGGCAGCACCGTCGCCGCCGTCATGGACGAGCTAGGCCTGGAAGCCACCCTTCTGGGCGTCGACGTCGTGCGAGACGGCCGGCTCCTCGCCTCCGACGCGGGCGAGCGCCAGGTCCTCGACCAGGTCGACGGCACGGACGCCAGGATCGTCGTCACCCCCATCGGCGGCCAGGGCCACATCCTGGGCCGCGGCAACCAGCAGATCAGCCCCCGTGTAGTCCGCGCCGTCGGCCTTGACCACATCATCGTAGCCGCCACCCGCGACAAGCTCGCCTCCATCCGCGGCCGCCCCCTCCTCGTCGACACCGGCGACCCTGCCCTCGACGCCGTCCTGGCCGGTCACACCCGCGTCATCACCGGGCCTGGGGAGTACGCCATCCACCGGATCGCTGGGTAGCCACCCCGTCACTCCGGCCCCCGAGCCGGAGTCCAGGAGCCTTGAACGCCATACGCCATGATGAAATGAAACAGCCCTGCCACCCCGTCACTCCGGCCCCCGAGCCGGAGTCCAGTCCCCGGCCGCAGCGGCGCGTCAGCCCCGACGAAGGAATGGCAGCCACCCCGTCACTCCGGCTCAAGCCAGCTCCTCATACAGGTCCTTCCACTTCGGGTTACGCTCTTCGATCAGGTCGAGCTTCCACGCACGCCGCCATCCCTTGATGACCTTCTCGCGCGCGATCGCGCTCTCCATCGTTTCGTGGCTCTCATACCACACCAGAGTGTGCACTCCATAGCGTTTCGTGAACCCCTCCACGAGGTCGTTCTTGTGCTGCCATACTCGCTGGACGAGGTTGGATGTCACCCCGATGTATAGGGTGGCGTTGCGCTGGCTGGCTAAGATGTAGACACAAGGCTGTTTCCGTATTCTCAAACCTTCTTGACCTCAGTGCTTCTGGATTCCGGCTCGGGGGCCGGAATGACGGTGGAACGACATCTTGCCTCGCGCCCGGCTCCCCACTATCCTACGCCCACAGAAAGGGTCCGCCCCGGCGTGGCCCGCAAGGGGGAACAGCAATGGGTACCTTCGACGGCAAGGTGGTCATCATCACGGGCGCGGCCCACGGCATCGGGCGCGCTACCGCAATCGAGTTCGCGCGGCACGGCGCATCAGTCGCCATTGCCGACGTCGACATGGATGCGGGCAGGGAGCTCGAGGCCGAGCTGAACAGCACCGGCCCGGGCGGCCTGCTGATCGAGGCGGACGTATCCAAGGCCGACGCCTGCAGGCGCGTCGTCGACGATACGGTCGCCGCCTTCGGCGCGGTCGACGTCCTGTTCAACAACGTCGGCATCCAGTCGCCCAGCTCGTACCTGAACGTCGAGGACACGCCCGAAGAGCTCTGGGACCGGATCATCGACGTGAATCTGAAGAGCTACTACCTGATGGCCAAGTACGCCATCCCCGAGATGCGTAAGCGCGGCGGCGGCGCGATCATCAACACCGCCAGCGTCCAGGGCCTCCAGTCCCAGCCCCTCGTCCCGGCATACGCGGCCAGCAAGGGCGGCGTACTCTCGCTGACCCGTAACATGGCCCTCGACTACGCGGCCGAGAACATCCGCGTCCTGGCAGTCTGCCCGGGCGCAATCGACACCAAGATGGTCCGCACCGCCGCGACCCTGGAGGAAGGCGACCCCGACGACATCATCGCCGAGTGGGGCAAGAGCCATCCCATCGGCCGCATCGGGCAGGGGGTAGACATCGCCAACGTCGTGCTGTTCCTCGCGAGCGACAAGGCCTCGTTCATGACCGGCGAGCACGTCAACGTCGACGGCGGCTACATGGCCCTCGGCGCCTGGGCCGGAGCCGCCGGCGCAGCCGCAGTGGAGGAGTAGACTCAATTGCTCGATTAGGCGCGTTTGACATCGCTAATCCCATGTCCTACTCTTTACCTACATCCGCCCCGTGGCAGTACGCCGCGCTCCCAGCATGGCTGGAGATCATGAGCGAGGCCAATCCCTCGGGGCCTTTTCTTTGTCCACGAACAGAGGTGGACTAGGTGATTGACAAGGCGGCGATACTGATTGACGGTGGCTACTTCCTGAAACGCCTCCCGTCTGTCAAGAGCGATGTCGACACATCAAGTCCGGAAGCCGTTGTAAGAGCGATCGACAGGTTGGTTGGCAGCCATTTGAAGCAGTTGAACGACACTTACCAAGCCTCGAATCCCTTTCAACTCCTGTACCGATGCTTCTACTATGACGCTCTACCGTACGGCAAGAAGGGACACAGTCCGATAGGTAGGCGCAGCATTGACTATGCCAAGTCCGATGTGGCGCTCTTTCGAAACCAGCTCTTCGATGCCCTCCGCGCGCGTCCCAATTTCGTCCTGAGACTCGGGCAAGTCGAGAAGCCCGGCGATAGTTCTTGGATACTGAAGCCGAAGCCGCAAAGGAGCCTCCTGAAGGGCGATATGGCTATTTCCGACCTCAAGGACTCCGACTTCGCCCCTGACCTGCACCAGAAGGGCGTCGACATTAGAATCGGACTTGACATAGCCTCCATTACCCTCAAGAAACAGGCCGACACCATCATCCTTGTCTCAGGAGACAGCGACTTTGTACCTGCGGCCAAGCTGGCCCGGCGCGAGGGAGTCAAGTTCATTCTCGATCCCCTGTGGCAAAACGCGTCTCCTGATCTCCTTGAGCATATTGACGGTTTGAGGAGCGGGTTTCCGAATCCGCGACGCGAAGCGAGCGACATCGATTAGGCTGCGTCCACCGGCAAAGACGCGAACCGGACTCAGGGAGGATTCGAATGCACTACCGAAACGAGCGGAACCACGGCTGCCGCATCAGCGACTCCTGGATCTACAGAGGGCTCCGGACCGCAGTCCTCGAAAACGAGCTGCTAAGGGTCATCGTTCTCATCGACAAGGGCGCTGACGTCTACGAGTTCCTGCACAAGCCGTCCGACACCGACTTCGTGTGGCGCTCCCCCTGGGGCGTGCGCGACCCGTCCAGGTTCGTCCCGACTACCGGGTCCCACGCCGAGCTCTGGCTCGACCAGTACGAGGGTGGCTGGCAGACCGTGCTTCCCGGCGGCGGCTTCCCGTCCCAGTACGGCGACACGCACCTGGGCCTCCACGCCGAGGTCAACACTGTGCCCTGGGACGCCACAGTCGTCGAGGACTCGCCCGAGCGGGTGGCGCTGAAGTGCTCGGTCAGGACGGCCCGCACCCCCTTCTACTTCGAGAAGACGCTGACCCTGGAGTCCGGCTCGGCCGTCCTCAAGACCGACGAGCTGCTGGTCAACGAGGGCGAGGAGACGGCCCACGCGGTCTGGGGCGAGCACATCGCCATCGGCGAGCCCTTCATGAACGAAAACTGCGTCATCGACCTGCCCGGCGGCACCATCCTCACACACCCGGACAAGCTCCACCCGAACAGCAAGCTCAAGCCCGGTTTCCGGGGCCCCTGGCCGTGGGTCGAGGGCGAGGACGGCAGCCGCATCGACGCGAGCATCATCCCGCCCAAGGACTACCGGTCGTACGACATGGCCTACGTGACCGGCATGCCCGAGGGCTGGTACGCCGTCCGCGACACGAAGCGCGGCGTGGGCTTCGGCGTGTCATTCCCCAAGGACCTGTTCGAGTTCCTCTGGTTCTGGCAGTCCTACGGCGGCGGCTTCGGCTACCCCTGGTACGGACGGACCTACAATATCGGCCTGGAGCCGTTCACCAGCTACACCAACATGGGCCTCGCCCAGGCCATCGACAACGGCACCGCACTGACCATCGAAGCCGGAGGCCGCGTCGAGGCATCGTATGCCGCAGTGGCCTACACCGGTGCCGAGCCTGTGAGCCGCATCGGTCCGGACGGCTCGGTGGAGAGGGCGTAGCCCCTTGCGAAGAGGGCGCACGGCGAGTACCTTAGCACGAACAAGAAACGGGGAGGTCGCGGCCCATGACTGACGCGTCGAATGACAGCCTGGTACAGCTCAGCGGCACGGTGACGCTGCCGGGGGACAAGGGCGTCCACGGGGCATCCCTCCTCTTCGACAGGGATGCCGGCGCCGTGAGCGTCAAGTTCGACGAACCGGTCGCCGGTTCCGACACATGGGAGGCCACCTCCGTCGTCATCAAGCGCCGGCTCAAGTACCACGAGGTCGTCTTCAACACAGTCGACCTGCCCGTCGAGTCCCTCGATCTCATCTGGAAGATGAACGTCGCCCTCAACGCGAGGATGGCCGCGGGCGTCGTCCTGTGCCGCCCGAACGACAAGAAGATCAAGGGCGAGCACGGCTTCACGTTCTCAGCGCCAGGCCAAGCCCCCGCCGGCAACAACAACTACCTGACTCAGCTTCCCAGCGACCTCTACAAGACAATGGAGCCGGGCGACTACCCCACTGGCCCTTGAAGATCACCGACATCCGCACCTTCCACTGCTCGGATGGCGCTAGAAACGCCATCTTCCTGCAGATACTGACCGACGAGGGCATCGCCGGCGTGGGCGAGCCCTACACCGTCGGCCCGGACGAGGGCGTGATCGCCCTGGTCGAGTCCATCAAGCCCTGGTTCATCGGCCAGGACCCTTCGCGGATCGAGTGGCTGCTGAGACGCGCCCGCAACAACATGCGCTTCCCCATCGGCCCCGTCGGCTGGTCGGCCCTGTCGGGAATCGACCACGCCCTTTGGGACATCGCGGGCAAGGCCGCCGGGCTGCCTGTCTACATGCTCCTGGGAGGGAAGCACCGCGACAAGGTCCGTGTCTACCACGGCGTCAGCGGCGACACCCTGGAGGAGCTCGCCGACAACGCCCGGGCGCTGATCGACGATGGCTACACCGCCCTCAAGACCTCGCCCTACTCAGGAGACTGGCGCGCCAAACCCTGGAACGCCGTCGTACGCGGCGCGGCCGCAAGGCTAGAGGCGCTGCGAGACGCCGTGGGCCCAGACGTGGACATTGGCGTCGACGTCCACGCAACCCTGGTCGAGCCGATGCGCGCCGAGCAGCTCGTGGCCGCCATGGCCCCCTACCGGCCCATGTTCGTCGAGGAGCCGGCCAGGCCGGAGCACTTCCCCTCGTTCGCCAGGCTGCGTGAGACGATCGACGTCCCGCTCGCCACCGGCGAGAACCTCTACGGCCTCGGCCACTTCGTGTCGCTCATAGACGCCGGGGGTGTCGACATAATCCAGCCCGACCTCTGCTCGGGCGGCGGCCTGCTCGAAGCAAGGAAGATAGCCGCCGTCGCCGAGGCCGCCTACGTCACCATCGCGCCCCACAACCCGCTGGGCCTGCTCTCGACGGCGATCTGCACCCACTTCGCCGCCAGCACCCCGAACTTCGTAATCCTCGAGTACCACGGCGACCACGCGAAGCCCGAAAAGGCCAAGTTCGTCGACGACCCCTGGAAGCCGGTCGACGGCTGGATGCCCCTGCCGACCCGGCCCGGCCTTGGCATGGACCTGAACATCGAGGCCATCGAGAGCAGCCCGCCCGTCTCGTGGAATCGCGGCTTCCCCGAATACGCCGACGGCAGCCCGGGGTTCATCTAACATGAAGATCACCGGCATAACGTGCCACATCGTCGACGGCGGCGGCAGGAACATCGTCCTGGTCAGGACCGAAACTGACGCCGGCATCGTCGGATGGGGCGAGGCGTTCAGCGTCGGCCCGGACCTGGCCGTCGCAGCCACCATCGACCACCTGAAGGGCTGGATTCTCGGCGACGACCCGCGCGACATCGAGCGCCTGTGGGCCACCATGTACCAGGGGCTCCGCTTTCCGCCGGGCTCGGTGGGCTTGGCTGCCATCAGCGGCATTGAGCACACCCTGTGGGACATATCCGCCAAGGCCTTGGGCCTGCCCGTGTACCGGCTGCTCGGCGGGCGGGTGCGCGACCGGGTCCGCGTCTACCAGAGCTGCACCGGCCCGACCCCCGAGGCGGCGGCCGAGAATGCCCTCGCCCTCGTCGAGGATTACGGCTACACCGCCTTCAAGATGAGCCCCTTCCCGCCCGACGACCACCTCAGGCCGTGGAACGAGGTCCTGCGCGAGGGTCCCAGGCACATGGCCGCCGTGCGCGAGGCCGTCGGCGACGATGTGGACATCGGCCTCGACGTCCACGCCAAGGTCCTGGAGCCCATGAGGGCGCTGGAGCTGGCGAGGGCCGTCGAGCCGTACAACCCCTTCTTCTTCGAGGAGCCAATTCGCCCGGAGGGCATCCGTGAGATGGCCTGGCTGAGGCGCAGGTCGCCGATACCCATCGCCACAGGCGAGGCCCTCTACGCCAAGTTCCAGTTCAACGACCTGGTGCGCCAGCAGGCCGCCGACATCATCCAGCCCGACGTCTGCGTCTGCGGCGGGCTCATGGAGATGAAGAAGATCGCCGCCATTGCCGAGGGCCACGACGTGGTCGTAGCGCCCCACAACCCAATGGGGCCACTGGCCGGGGCCATCAACCTGCACTTCGCCGCCTCGACGACGAACTTCCTCGTCCTGGAGTACAGGGCGCACGACAAGGGCCGCTGGCGCGAGCTGGTCAAGGACCCCTGGGTGCCGGTGGACGGCCACCTCGCGATACCCGAAGCGCCCGGCTGGGGACTGGACGTGAACGAGGACGCCCTGGACCGCTACCCGGCCATCACGTGGCGCAGGGGCAACCCCATCCGCGCCGACAACAGTCCCGCCTTCATCTAGGATGGAGCGGCGTACCTTCCTCCTCCGGTTCGCCGGCTGGAGCATCCTTGCCCTTGCCGGAGCGGTCGGCCTGCGATTCCTGTTTGATCGTCCCCAGCCCCGGGAAGCGTCCTCACTTGCCCGCCCTCCCTCGGCTGACCTCGAAACCGAGATCACGCCCAACGCGCTCTTCTACGTGGTCTCCAAGAACGAAGTCGACCCTCTAGTCGACGCCGCTAGCTGGTCGCTGGAAATCACCGGCCTCGTCGACAATCCCATGACCCTGACCTACGACGACCTCAGAGATGCGCTGCCCGTGGAGGAGTACGTGACCCTGGAGTGCATCGGCAACGTCGTGGGCGGCGACCTGATAGGCAACGCGAAGTGGAAGGGCGTGCGCCTCAGCGCGTTGCTCGAGGAGGCGCGGCTCCGGCCCGACGTGGTCGACATCGCATTCGAGGCCGCCGACGGCTTCACCAACGCCGTATCCCGGGGCAGGGCGATGAGCGGCGACGTGCTCGTCGTCTATGAGATGAACGGACAGCCGCTGCCACCCGAACACGGCTTCCCGGCGCGCATAGTGGTGCCGGGGTTCTACGGCTACAAGAGCGTCAAGTGGCTGACCAGGATCGAGCCCGTCGGTCACGACTTCCTGGGATACTGGGAGACCCGCGGCCGCACCGACAACCCCATCATCAAGACGATGTCCAAGATAGTCACGCCCATGCACGAGTCCAGCCACCCGCTTGGGCAACTTGCTGTCTCCGGAGTGGCCTTCTCCGGCGACAGGGGAATCGCAACTGTCGAGCTGAGTATCGACGGCGAGCGCACCTGGTCCTCAGTCGACAGGCTCAGCGAGCCGCTGTCGCCCTTCACCTGGGTAAACTGGGATGCGGTTGTCGAACCGGCCCGGGAGGGACCGGTGGTGCTCAGTGTCCGCGCCGTCGACGGCCAGGGTGTCGTGCAGACGCCTGTCGAGAAGAGTGTCTACCCTGACGGCAAGACCGGCCACCACAAGGTCAGGATAGTCATCGGACAGGCGTGAGGATGGTCCGGAACGCGTCCCGCTAGCGGCCTGATTGACTACAGCGGCTGACGCCCGGCGAACCCCGTGTTCACCTCGTGCCAGAAGTCGATCTGCGTCTCGCCCTCGCGCCAGCAAAGATAGACTTCGCGGCCTTCCCGGAGTGACGGGAAGTCGACCAGGCCCGGCTCGACCCCCTTCACCAGGATTCCCTTCTCGGAGATCGCGTCTGCCTTCTCATTGATCTGGGCCGCCACCTCGTCGAGGAGCGTGCGCTGTTGCTCCAGCCTGTCGCGTGTCGTGCTCCCGCCGTTGCTCCCGATGCGCTGCTCCAGGGCCCTCGTCTCGCCCCCGAGCTCCTGCGCCCTCGCCCTGAGCGGCTTCAGGTCGGCGAAGAGCTGCGCCAGCCACGGGACGTGCTCGCGCGCCTCGTCGAGTGTGAAGTACCTGTCCGGCAACCGGCCCTCCGTCAGTAGACCCGCTCCATCTCGCCGACGGGCGCCTCGATCAACGTTGGCCGCCCGATCTCCAGCGCCCCTTCCAGGGCCACGTGCAGCTCCTCGGCCCCGTTCGCCCGCACTGCCCTGGCCCCATACGCGAGCCCCAGGCTCACGAAGTCAGGATTGTGAAGCCTTGTACCCAGGATGTGGCCCTGGAATTGCTCCTGCTGCGCCCGCAGCACGTTGCCGTACGCGTTGTCGTTGAACACGATGACGACGATGCCGATCCCGTACTGCACCGCGGTGGCCAGCTCCTGCGAGTTGTACAGGAATCCCCCGTCGCCGGATATCACCACGACCGCCCGGTCGGGCGCCCCAAGCTTCGCGCCAACCCCCACCGGGAAAGCGTGGCCGAGCGTGCCGTGATGGGACGCCGACAGGAAGCGGCCGCCCTCATACACGGGCAGATAGTTCCGGCTGTAGTACCCAAGCTGGTTCATCCCCTGCACTACGATTCCATCGTCCGGAAGGGCGCGCCGGACCGCGTCCAGCAGCGACCCTTGCGGCTCAAGCTGGTTGTGCGGCGCAAACCTCTCGTGCAACAGTGCAGCGATGCCCGCCTGCTCCCTGTCATCCCGCGGCTCTATCGACCCCGCCAGCTCCTCCAGCAGCGCGTCGAGAGTCGCGCTGGCGTCGCCCGTCAATCCCAGGGTGTGGTGACCCTGGCGCGACGTCTCGGCAGCGTCCACGTCGACGCGTATCACCTTCCTTCCCTCCACGTCGGGGAAGGGAGTGCGGGTGCCCACTGCCAGCACGACGTCCCGGTCCTCCAGCCACTTTGCCAGCGGCGGGTACCGCGTCTCGGCGAAGCCCATCGACAGCGGGTGGCGGTCGGAGAGGGCCCCCTTGCCGCCTGCTGTCGTCACGACCGGCGCCTGCAGGTACTCCGCAAGCCGCGTCAGGCTCTCGGAGGCCCCTGAGATGTGCACTCCGCCGCCGGCCCAGACCACCGGAGCCCGCGAACCGGCAAGCACCCGGACCGCGCGCTCTATCTCCACCCGTTCGGCAGTTGTCGGTTCGTGCTCCTCGGGCTCGACGAGGTCCACGTCCTGCTGTAGTGCCAGTGCCCCCTGCCCGACCTGAAGCAGCGCCGGGCGCGGCCGCCCGCTGCGCATCTGAGTCATCGCTTCGTTCACCAGCCCGGGCAGCTCTGCCGGCCACTCGGCCTGCCCTTGCCACTTGGTCAGGGGCATGAGCCAGTCCGAATCGACGGCGTCCGCATCGTGGCTGTACAGGTCGGTCCCCGTCACCACGAGCATCGGCGACGATACGTCGTAGGCCGTCGCGAGCCCCGCAGTCGCGTTGAAGAAGCCCGGACCCTGCACGACGACCACTCCCGCGGGATCGCCCGTCGCCCGGAAGTAGCCGTCGGCCATGTAGGTCGTCGCCTGCTCGTGGCGCACCGAGACGTAGTTGATGTCGTCCGCCTCCCACAGCGCGTCCACGATCTCGTACTGCCCCGCGCCCGGTATCCCGAACACGGTGCGGATGCCCTCGCGCTGCAACGACCGCACGAGGGCCTGGCCTCCGGTCATTCTGGTCAATGTGCTACCTGTTCCAGGAAATCGTGGGCATTATACGCCCTCGCGCCCGGCCGGATGCGGGCCTGCCGTTCCGGTTGACAGTGCCGGGTGACAAGCCTACTATCCGCGTACCCGCAACGTGGGAGTCTCGCGCCGGAGGGCCATGATGGTTGAAGCTCTCGAACTGAAGCCGCAGCCCGACCTTGAAAGCCGTGTGAAAGGTATCGAGGAGGACGGCTACGCCTACTTTCCCGGGGCGATGGACGCCGACCAGGTCGCCGAGCTGAAGGAGGTCATGAAGCACCTCACGCCCATCGAGGCCAGCTTCAACCGGTACACGACGCCGGACAACGGCGGCTTCCTCAACAAGCACATCAACAACGCCTTCAACCGGGACCCGGTCTTCCTGCAGTACATGGACAAGGCCGGAGTGATCGACCTTGCCGAGGCCATACACGGCGACGACTGCCACATCATTGGCATGACGGCCTGGGTCACCGGACCCGGGCGTCCGGACCAGCACCTGCACTGCGACTGGCTCCCGGTCGAGCTTCCGGAGGACGTGCTCGCCGACCCCCGCGTCAAGATGCCCGTCTTCATCACGACTGCCCACTACTACCTCAACGACATGTACGAGGAGCTCGGCCCCACAAAGTTCGTGCCCGGCAGCCACAAGTCGGGCCGCCGTCCCATGGGCGACACCGAGTGGAACGGCGTCGCCGAGAAGAGCGTGCTGTGCAGGGCCGGCGATGCGGTGATGTTCCGCTGCGAGGTCTGGCACCGGGGCACCTCCAATCGCAGCGACGAGGACCGCTACCTCCTGCAGGTACACTACGCCAAGCGGATGATCACCCAGAAGTTCCCCCCCTACCTGAACGAGTTCAAGTTCGACCCGGACATCCTCGCCAGGTGCACGCCGAGGCAGCGGCGGCTTCTCGGCGACCACACGCCGAGCAACTACGACTAGGCGCTGACGCGGCATGCCTGACAGCCCCGCATACCAGGTCGTCCAGGACTCGCGGCCCCGCGGCAGCTACCGCGGAGCGGTGGTGGGCTGCGGGCGGATGGGCAGCACCATCGACGACGAGCACGTCGGCATGCCCCACTACCCCTGGCCCTGGGCGCACGCCCCCGCGATGATCGAGGCGTCCGGCATCGAGCTGGTGGCCGGGGTCGACGTCGACAGGGCGAAGCTCGAGGACTTCGGCCGGCGCTGGGAAGTGAGCGCCCTGTACACGGACATCCGCGAGATGGTCGAGCGGGAGCGCCCCGACATCGTCAGCGTCACCACCCGCCCCAAAGAGCGCCCAGAGGTGGTCGTGGCGCTTGCCGAGAGCGGCGTCAGGGCTATCTTCGCGACCAAGCCGCTGTGCAGGTCCCTGGCCGACGCCGACGCGATGATCGACGTGTGCAGGCGCACGGGCACCATCCTGTCGATCGCATGCCACCTCAACTGGTACGCGCCCTACAGGGCCGCCCTGGAGCTCATACGCCGAGGCAACATCGGCCCCCTGCGCTCCATCGTCTGCAACACCCCCATGACCCTGTCCAACATCGGCAGCCACTCGCTGGCGCTGATCAGGCTGTTCGCGGGCGCTCCGGCGAGCTGGGTCTTCGGCCACATGGACGACGACGAAGCGGCGGCGGGAGACCGCGACCTCTCCGGCTCAGGCTACGTCTCATACGAGAACGGCGTCACGGCCATTCTGAACTCGCGGGCGCCGGCGGGTTCCTGGTCGGTCGAGTTCCTTTGCGAGGAGGGACGCATCGTCTCCCGCCAGCACCACGCGGAGTTCGAGCTCTGGACGAGGGGAAGGACCGTCGGCGACACCAGCCTCAAGTACGAGTCGCGCCAGCTCTTCCCCTACCCGTGGAGGCCGCGCAGCTCCATGGTGGACGCGATTGAGGGGGTCGCGCGAGCCATCGAGGCCGGGCGCGAGGAAGTATGCCCGGGCGAGTTTGGACGCGAGGCCCTGGAGATCGCCATCGCTCTAAGGGAGTCCCACAGGCAGCGCGGAAGCAGGATGGACCTGCCGCTCGTGGACCGTTCGTTGTCGCTGGGCAAGCCCTAGCTGGCCATAGCTGTGTACGTCCTGTAGGGGCGGGTTTGAAACCCGCCCTCGCCTTGCCTACGGCCAGTGTTGCTGTTAGATGGTGGATTTGGGCGGCCGATCCCCGTTGACTAGCTGGAAGCGTGACTGTATACTTGTACAAAACAAGGCAGGTTTGATCCAGCCTTGTCGCAGAACGAGCAACAGAGGCCCCTTGGTGGTTCTAGCGAGACGGACCCACCCGTTCCCATCCCGAACACGGAAGTGAAACGTCTCAGCGCTGACGATACTGCACTCGCAAGGGTGTGGGAAAATAGGTCACCGCCAGGGGGCTTTCTGCATTTTCAGAGGGTGCCGGCCGCTATCCGAAATCGAACATACTATGTGCTAGAATGGCACGAGAGTGTCCAGAGTCGTGAATTGAAACTCGTGAATCACGGAAGGCAATAGCTTGACCACCGAACAGCCGGATCCCGCCGCTCCGCAGGATATGGAAGAGCTCCTCGACTCTATCGAGCCGATGAAGCCCTTGGTTAGAGGCGATGTGGTCGAGGGCGTCGTGATGCGAGCCGACCCCGAGGGAATCCTCATCAACGTGGGCCACAAGGCCGAAGGAATCATCCCTCCAGGCGAAATGCGGTCGCTCAGCCGCGACGACGCCAATATGCCCAACGTAGGCGACGAAATCGTCGCCTACGTCATTAGAGGGGAGAGTGCCGAGGGAGCGGCCATCCTCTCGTTGGACAAAGCCATAGGTGAGCAGGGTTGGATGACCCTGCAGAAGGCCCTCGAAAGCGGCGAGAACCTGAAGGGCACGATCGTCGACTTCAACCGTGGGGGTTGCATTGTAGACGTGGTCAACATCCAGGCCTTCGTTCCCATGTCCCAGCTAATGAGCGTCTCGCGCAACGACCTCCGCAGAATTCGCGAAGCGCGCGAGGGCGACCAGGAGACCCAGCCTACTGCCGAGCAGGCCGCTGGGGAGCAGGGTGAAGAGACCCAGGCCGCCGAGGCCCAGGAGCCTCAGGACGCGCCCGAGCCTCCGGAGAAGCGCCACATAGGCAAGGAGATCGAGGTCAAAGTCCTGGAATTGAACCGCAGCCGCAACAGGGCGATCATGTCCGAGAGGCAGGCTGTCCAGGGACAGCGGGAAGCTCGCAAGGCGAGGCTCATCTCGGAGCTGAACATCGGAGAGCGCCGGCACGGCACGGTATCCGGCATCAGCAGCTTCGGCGCTTTCGTGGACCTCGGAGGCGCAGACGGCCTGGTGCACATCTCAGAGTTGTCATGGACGCCCGTCCGGTCGCCCGAGGACGTGGTCAAGGTGGGCCAGGAGGTCGACGTACAGGTCCTCAGTATCGACTCCGTCAACAACAGGATCGCGCTGAGCATCAAGAGGCTGCAGCCCGAACCCTGGGAGACGATCCACGAACGCCTGAACGTCGGCGACATTGTGGACGCCACGATCACCAAGCTGGCGGACTTCGGTGCATTTGCCAGGGTCGAGGGTTCGGTCGAAGGACTGATACACATCTCCGAGCTGGCTCCCAGGATGATTCAGCACCCGAGGGAGGTCGTCCGGGAGGGCGACGAGGTCCGCCTCAAGGTGCTGCGCATCGAGCCCGACCGGCGCAGATTGGGGCTGAGCCTCGTGCAGGCCGAACAGGAAGGTTACTACTAGGCGGCTTAGTCGCCCAGGAGACTCACATGACCAGCAGCAGCAGATTTGAGAAGTTCTCGGAGAGGGCGCGGAGAGTGCTCTCGCTGGCGAACGAAGAAGCCCAGCGCTTCAATCACAGCTATATCAGCACCGAGCACATTCTGCTTGGTCTTGTCCG
Source organism: Dehalococcoidia bacterium (assembly GCA_965204975.1). Classification (GTDB taxonomy): domain Bacteria; phylum Chloroflexota; class Dehalococcoidia; order Lucifugimonadales; family CAJWER01. Next base: position 171,701 of record OZ242024.1, on the reverse strand, counting down.
CGAAACGGACGGGGTTGCTGCCAAGGTACTGACCAACCTCGGCGTGGAGTTGACCAAAGTCCGGTCTGCCGTGGAATTCATCATCGGCCGGGGCGAGCGTGCGGCCACGGGTGAGAAGGGCCTTACCCCCAGGACGAAGAAGGTCGTCGAGCTCGCCGTCGACGAGGCAAGAAGACTGAACCACCACTACATCGGCACGGAGCACCTGCTGATAGGCCTCCTGCGCGAGGGCGAGGGCGTCGCCGCCGGGGTCCTGGAGAGCCTCCAAGTGACCCTCGACAAGGTGCGCGCCGAGACCGGGCGCATACTCAGCCAAAACCCCAGCCAGGGCCAGGCCGGCGCCGGCGGAAGGAGCCAGCAGACCAAGACGCCCACGCTCGACCAGCTTGGAATCGACCTGACGGCGTCCGCGCGTGCGGGCAAGCTTGACCCTACCGTGGGACGCGAGCAGGAGATTCAACGCGTAACTCAGATACTGAGCCGGCGCAGGAAAAACAACCCCGTGCTTGTGGGTGAGCCGGGCGTCGGCAAGACGGCCATCGTCGAGGCCCTCGCCCAGCGAATAGCCAGGAGTGAGGCCGCGACCACGCTGCAGGGCAAGCGCCTGGTAACCCTCGACATGGGGGCGCTCGTGGCCGGCACCAAGTATCGCGGCGAATTCGAGGAGAGGCTGAAGAAGGTCGTGGACGAGATACGCGGTAGCGGCAACTGCATCCTCTTCATCGACGAGGTCCACACCATGGTGGGCGCCGGTGCGGCGGAGGGGGCTGTGGACGCCGCCAACATCCTGAAGCCAGCCCTCGCCCGCGGCGAGCTCCAGTGCATCGGGTCCACGACCCACGACGACTACCGGAAGTACGTCGAGCGCGACCCTGCCCTCGAGCGGCGGTTCCAGCCGGTCGACGTTAACGAGCCCACCACCGAGGAGACCATAGACATCCTCCGGGGCGTGAAGGGACGCTACGAAGAGCACCACGGCCTGGACATAGCCGACGAGGCGATAGAGGTCGCTGCGAATCTGGCCTCGGTCTACATCCCTGACAGGTTCCTGCCCGACAAGGCCATCGACCTGATCGACGAGGCCGGGTCCAGGGTGCGGATCAACTTCAGCACCGCACCGCTGTCCGTCAGCGAGACGTCACGGATGCTGGACAGCGTGCGGCAGGAGAAGGACGAGGCGATATCCAGCCGCCAGTACGAGTATGCAGCGGAGCTGCGGGACAGGGAGTCGAAGCTCTCGGAAAAGCTCGAAGAGCTTGAGAAGGACTGGCAGGAGGAGATGGGCTCCGAGAAGCCCAGGGTCACTGCCGAGGACATTCGCGAAGTGGTCGGCATGTGGACCGGCATTCCCCTCAAGAGCCTCTCGGAGACCGACACCGAGCGGCTGGTCAAGATGGAAGAGCTGCTCCACGAGGTCGTGGTGGGCCAGGACGAAGCCGTCAAGCTGGTGGCGAAAGCAGTGCGCAGGACCCGTGCGGGGCTGAAGAACTCGAGGCGTCCGGTTGGCGCCTACATCTTCTCCGGACCGACCGGTGTGGGCAAGACATACCTGGTCCAGAAGCTCGCCGAGTTCATGTTCGGCAGCCAGGACGCGATGATCAAGCTCGATATGTCCGAGTTCAAGGAGCAGCACATGGTCGCAAGACTGGTGGGCGCGCCTCCCGGGTATATCGGCTACGAGCAGGGCGGCCAGTTGACGGAGGCGGTGCGCCGCAGGCCGTACAGCGTCATCCTCCTCGACGAGATAGAGAAGGCGCATCCCGAAGTCTTCAACGTCCTCCTCCAGATCTTCGACGAGGGGACGCTGACCGACGCCAAGGGCCGCAGGGTTGACTTCCGCAACTCCTTCATATTCATGACAAGCAACATCGGCTCCAACCTGATCCAGCAGGACAGGAGCCTTGGGTTCGCCAAGAGCACCAGCGAGGACAAGGCTGCCGACTACGAGAGGATGAAGGACAACGTGCTGGAGGAGATCAAGCGCTTCTTCAAGCCCGAGTTCCTGAACAGGATCGACGGCTCGATCGTCTTCCATGCCCTGAGCAAGGAGCACGTTACCCAGATAGTGGACCTCCAGCTGGACGAGGTGAACGCCGTTCTCTTCAAGGAGAGAGGCATCAGCCTCGAGGTCACCGACAAGGCCAAGAACTGGCTGGCGGAGAAGGGCTACGACCCCGTCTTCGGCGCCCGGCCAATCCGCAGGTTTATCCAGGAGAGCATAGAGGACAAGCTGTCCGACGTCATCCTGGCTGGCGATCTGAGCCCCGGCGACACGGCCGTGGTGGACATCGACGACGGCGGCCAGATCGCCGTGGAAATCAGGTCGCCCCTGCCGGCGGCCACCGTCTGACCTCTCGAACACTTCACGACTGAGAGCACGAAGCCCGGGGCACGACCACCCCGGGCTTCGTTTCGTCACGCGGTTGCCGGTCCCCATGAGCATGGTGGCCGCCGGCCCCATTCCTGCTAAACTTGCATGGCGCATAGGTCCTTCTGCACCACGCATACCGCGAGGAGCCCTTTGCCGAAACCCAAGACGGTCTACGTGTGCGATAGCTGCGGTGGGGAGAGCCCCAAGTGGGAGGGGCGATGCCGTTCGTGCGGCGAGTGGAACACGCTGGCGGAGTTCAGGCAGGACTCCCGGGACAGCCGCCACTGGACGGGCACGTCGGCCCCCGCTGTAGAGCTGTCCGACGTACGGGCCGACGACGTGCCGCGGATCCAGGTCGGCTCCCAGGAGCTCAACCGCGTTCTCGGCGGTGGCATAGTGCCGGGCTCGGTGACCCTGGTGGCGGGCGACCCCGGCATAGGCAAGTCCACCCTGCTGCTCAGGTTGGCGTCGGACGCCGCTGGAGCGCTCGGGCGGTGCCTCTATGTGACCGGCGAGGAGTCAGCATCGCAGATCAGGATGAGGGCAGACCGGCTCGGCCTGACCGGCAGGGGGCTCTACATCCTCCAGGCCACCGATCTGGGGGAGATCAGGGCCGAGCTGGAGCAGCGCAGGCCTCCCCTCGTCGTCGTCGACTCCATACAGACGCTGTCGGACGATGGGTCATCCTCGAGCCCAGGCAGCGCCACGCAGATCAGGGAGTGCACCCGCTCCCTGCTGGAGTGGGCCAAGGGCGCGGGCGTGCCGGTCGTCATCACCGGACACGTCACCAAGGGAGGCGACATCGCCGGCCCCCGCGTGCTGGAGCACATGGTGGACGTCGTCCTGTACATGGAGGGCGACCCGATCAGCTCCTGGCGCCTGCTGCGGTCCGCGAAGAACCGGTTCGGTTCGACCAACGAGCTCGGAGTATTCGAGATGCGAAGCGAGGGCCTGGTCGACGTGCCCGACCCATCGCACGTCTTCCTCGGAGAGCGCAGGAAGGACTCTGTAGGTTCGGTCGTCGTAGCGACTATGGAGGGCACCCGGCCGCTGCTGGTCGAGGTGCAGGCCCTCACCAACCCCTCGCTGCTGCCGGCACCCCGTAGGGTCGCAACCGGCGTGGACTTCAACAGGCTCCTGCTCGTGTGCGCGGTGCTCACCCGGCGCACGGGCATCTCCCTCGCCGCCCAGGACGTCGTGGTCAGCGTTACGGGCGGGCTGCGGGTCAGCGAGCCTGCCGCGGACCTGGGCATAGCGCTGGCCGTCGCATCCAGCATGCGCAACACCCCCATACCATCGGGACTCGTAGCATTCGGCGAGATTGGGCTTGCGGGCGAAATACGCTCGGTACCCCAGGCCGACCGCCGGATCGCGGAGGCCGAGCGGCTCGGGCTCACCCGGCAAGTATCCGCTCACCCATCAGCAAATGGCGCAGGGCAGCCGGCGGGAACGCTGGGCGAAGCCCTGGCATACGCCATTCCCCGCTCGTCGCGCCGGACAGCCCCCGAAGTCGGGATGGGCGTGCCCCGGGGATAGACATGGAGACCTGGATTTGAGGGTCGGCTACCTGCAGTGCGTCGGAGGAGTGAGCGGCGACATGCTGCTAGGAGCCATCGTCGACACGGGTGTCTCGATCGACGACTTGCGCGCCCGGCTGGAGGGCCTGGAATTCAGCGGCTTCACCATATCGGCGCGGAGGGACCGTAGGGGCGGCGTCGAGGGGACCCTGGTGTCCGTTGAACCGGGTTCGGCCCCGCGATTCGATACCGTCCCGGACCTACTGGACGCGTTGGACTCGGCCGACCTCGATCAGCCGGTTGCAGCCCGCGCACGGCAGGTGCTGGAGCGGCTGGGAGCTGCCGAGGCAGCCGTCCACGGCGACGAACAAGCCCACCTGCACGAGCTCGGAAGCGCGGACACGCTCATCGACGTGGTGGGAGCGGTGCTTGGGTTCGAGATGCTGGAGATAGACCGGCTCTACTCATCGCCGCTGCCGACGGGCTCGGGCGTGTTCAGGAGCGATCACGGCCCACTGCCCGCCCCGTCTCCGGCTACGACCGCCATGCTCGCCATGGCCGGTGCACCCACCATCCCGCCCCCGGGCGGAGCCGCCGGCGCCGGCGAAATGGTGACGCCAACCGGAGCCGCCATCGTCACGACGCTCGCCGAGTTCGGGCAGCCCCCCATGACCGTGACGCAGGCCGGCTACGGGCTCGGCTCCAGGGATCCCGGCGCTTATCCCAACGTGGTCGCGCTGCGTGTTGGCGAGCTTGCTGAGACATCCGGTCCCGCCGCTCTGAGCCTGGTAGAGACCAACATAGACGACATGAACCCCGAGGCCTTCCCCTACGTGTCCGAGCGCCTCTTCGAGCTCGGCGCGCGCGACGTCTGGCTCACCCCCATCAACATGAAGAAGGGGCGCGCGGGCGTGAAGCTCAGCGCACTCGTCGATCCCGAGATCGAACAGCAGGCGGTGGAGCTGGTGCTGCGGGAGACGACTACGCTGGGCGTCCGGGTCAGTCCCGTAACCCGCTACGAGGCAGAGCGCGAGTCCGTCACCGTCAAGACGAGCATCGGTGAGCTATCGGTGAAAGTGAAGCGACTGGGCGGCCGGAGCGTCTCCCTCTCGCCGGAATACGAGGACTGCCGCCGGGTTGCGCTGGAGACGGGACTGCCCATCCTCGACGTGTACCGCATAGCGGAGTCCGAGGCCGCTGGCCGGCTCCTGACCGGTACGTCCTAGGGCGGTCACATGAGTGACAGACCTCCCAACGACGGTTACCAACGGCCTTTCGATCTCGCGGTGCTAATCGCCGCACACATCCTGCTGCTCCCCATCTGGCTCCTCCTGTGGACGGTAGTCCCCCTTGCCATCTGGCTCGGGGACAGGGGCAATGTGCTCTACGGCCAGACCCGGCTCGGCAAGGACGGGTGCCCCTTTACGATGTTGAAGTTCCGGACAATGGTCGTGGAGGCAGAGTCCGGGCCCGGTGCAGTGTGGGCCAGCGAACAGGACGAGCGGCAGACCGGGGTCGGCAGGATACTGCGGCGCTACAGGATCGACGAGGTCCCACAGGTCATAAACATGCTCCGGGGCGAGATGAGCCTCGTCGGCCCAAGGCCCGAGCGGCCCGAGCTGCACGCCGGGTTCGAGCGGACGACGCCGGGCTTCGGACGCAGGCTCCGGGTCAGGCCCGGCCTGGCTGGGCTGGCCCAGGTAAGGGGCAGGTACTCGACGCCGCCTCGCGACAAGCTGCGGTACGACTGCCTCTACATCGAGAAGATGGGCCCGTTGCTGGACCTCAAGCTGCTGGCGGCCTCTCTCTGGGTGACGGTCCGCGGCTACCCCCACTAGGCGGCCTGGAGAACCTGAGGGGAAGCAGCTTCCACATCGCCTCCAGTATGATGGCGGCGCTGAGCTTCGACTCGCCGCTCACCCTCTGGGCGAACACGATGGGATGCTCGACGACTCGGTAGCCCCGCCGCTGGCAGGCGCTGGTCTCCTCCGGCAGAAATGCGAAGCCGCGGCACCTGAACCCGGCCATGTCCAGCGACTCAAGGACCTCCCGGCGGAAGCCCTTGAATCCCGACGTGACGTCCCTGGTCCTGATACCGGTGACGGCGCGTATGCCCGCATTGCCGATCATGCTGAGTATGCGGCGGCGCAGTCCCCACTCCTCCTCGGAACCGCCGCCTTCCACGTAGCGCGAGCCAACCACCACGTCCGCCTCGCGCAGGTCCTGCAGGAATCCGGGGATGTACTCCGGCGCGTGAGAGAGGTCGGCGTCCATGTGGACTATGTGGTCAGCGCCCGTTTCGAGGGCGCGGGCCAGTCCGTCGACATAGGCCGTGCCGAGCCCCTGCTTGCTGCCGCGCTGTATCAGCTCGACGCGGCCGGCGTACTTCTCGCCCAGCCGGCGGGCCACGTCTCCCGTGCCGTCAGGCGAGCCGTCGTCCACGACGATCAGGATGCAGCCGGGGATGTCCAGGTCGAATAGACGGCTCGCAAGCAGCGGCAGGTTTCCCGCCTCGTTGTAGGTGGGAACCACGACCGCGATCTCGGGACGTCCGGGCCCGCCATCACGCGAGACGCCCGCCCTGGGACCGTCTTGATGCTCAATACCCATCCTGGCTCCTAAATCGGCGCTCGAAGATTCTCAGGGAATCCCGCGAGACAATCAAGAGATTTCTCAAGTCCGAGGCCTCCATCGACGATGACGGTTGGCGGGAGTCTCTGGGGGACCCTCGAGTAACGCGCCTCAACCTGTCATTCCAAACGCCGCGGAGCGCAGCCACGCATGTCATTCCGAACGCAGTGAGGAATCTAAGTTGGTTGTGGTAGCGCCGAGGCCAATTGTCCAGAACAAGCACCTCAGAATCCTCACCTCGCTCCGTTACGTTCGGGATGACATGCTCAGTATCTGTGCAACGGTCTCGTCTGGGCGGACCGGCGAAAATTGCTGAATTTGTACCAGTATAAGAAATTGTATAGAACTAGAGTAGGTGCTATAGTCGCCCAAGGCTGTCATCTGCCGACGTAAGTCAGTGTGCGGCGACGGCAGCACCAAGGCCAAACTGATCGAGGAGTGGTGATATGACAACTGCGACCATAGACAGGGTTAGAGCGTTTGAGGGCCGGCTCGAGCGGGTAGACGAAGGGCTGATGCACCTCGGACAGACGGTACAGGGCGCCGGGAAGAACCTGGCCAGCGCCGACGAGCGGCTCAGCAGGCTCGACAACAGGATCTCGGCAATCGAGAAGGACCTCGAGTACATCATGGCCAACTCGGTGAACAAGAACGACGTCTCGGAGATCGTGGAGGAGATCGTCAAGGGACTGGAGGGCAAGATCGTCTCCTGCTCCTGGGGCTAGCAGCTCCGCGCATAGCTTCTCAAGGCGGCGTGGCCGGGGAGATCACTGGCCGCGCCGCCTCCGGTTTCGATTAGTTCCCAAGACCGCTGTGTAGCTGATTCCGTTGCCTGGAAGGCCGAGTGATACTATGTCTCATACTCTCTGGAGATATGTCCGCTTCCCCAAAATGGGCTTCACCTCCATAGGGCTGCACGCGCTCCTGGTCTCATCCATCCTGGTGGTGGCGGCCTGCTCGGATGGTGCTGACCCCACACCGCCTGCTGAGCCTGCGGTTGCCGCCCAGCCGGTGTCGACCGCATTGCCCGCGCCCACCGTCCAGCCGACGCCCGTCCCTTCTCCCCCACCTACTGCTCGACCCGCGCCTACTATTCAGCCTGCACCCACGGCTCAGCCCACGCCCGTCGCTCGCCCTGCAACCGTCGACCGGACCGCAACAGTCGAGCAGCTCAGGAGGAACGCCGGGGAGTTCGAGTACTCCATCGGAAAGCGGGGCGGGACACTCACGTTTGCGACCATTTCAGAGCCGCTCACATTCAACCTCGCTATCTCCAAAGATGCCTCCTCGTCAGACGTCCTGGGTTACCTGTTCGAGGGACTGACCGAGACATCGTGGCTCACGGACGAAGTCGAACCCAGGCTGGCAGAGTCGTGGGAGCGTTCCGAGGACGGCCTGACGTGGACCTTCCATCTCCGCAAGGACGTGAGATGGCATGACGGCGAACCCCTTACCGCGCACGACGTGGACTTCACATTCAACAGCATCATCTACAACGACGACATCCCCGCCAGCAGCCGACCTGCGTTCCTATTCCGTTTCCTCGACGAGTCGACCGGCATGTGGGAAGAGGCGCCCATGACGGTCACGGCGGTGGACAACTACACGGTCGAATGCGTCCTCCCTCTTCCCTTCGCGCCTTTTCTCCGCTCGATGGGGACTGCGATATACCCGAAACACATCCTAGAGAAGCACGTCGAGGACGGCACGTTCAACTCGACGTGGGACATCGAGACCGACCCGTCGGAGATCATCGGAACCGGGCCGTTCACCATCGCGAGCTACGTCCCAGGTGAGCGCGTCGTCATGCGGCGCAACGAGAGCTACTGGCTCGAGGACGACGCCGGCAACAGCCTGCCGTACCTCGACGAGATCGTTCACGTCATCGTCCCTGACCTGCAAGTCGAGCTCGACTACTTCCTGGCGGGCGAGTCGGACTACCACGGGGTGCTCGGCGAGGAGCTCGCGCGGCTCGAACCGCTCCAGCAGGAGGGGAATTTCACGATACACCGGCGAGGCCCCGGCTTCGGCACGACGTTCCTGGGATTCAACATGAACCCCGGCCAGAGCCAGGACACCGGCGAGCCCTATGTCTCCCCGGAGAAGCTGGAGTGGTTCAGGAACAAGCAGTTCCGGCAGGCTGTAGCGCACGTCATCGACAAGGACGCGATCATCGACGATGTCCAGCACGGTATCGGCTACCCGCAGTGGTCCTCCATCAGCCCGGCCACCGGCGACTTCCACAACCCGGACGTCAGGAAGTATGAGTACGACATCGCCAGGGCGAACGAGATCCTGGACAGCCTGGGCTGGGTCGACACGAACGGGGACGGCTTCAGGGAAGACGGCGCGGGTAATGAGATCGCGTTCTCGCTCGTGACCAACACCGGCAACAACGTGCGGGCCAGGGTCGGGACCATAGTGCACCAGGGCATGACGGAGATCGGCCTCAAGGTAGACTACGAGCTGATCGAGTTTGGCGATCTCGTCTCCCAGCTTACCCAGACCTACGACTGGGAGGCCATGATCATAGGCCTCACGGGAGGCACGGACCCTTACGGCGGTATCACATTCTGGCACAGCGGCGAAGGCCTTCACCTGTGGCACCCGAATCAACAGGAGCCCGCGACGGAATGGGAGGCCGAGATAGACGAGCTATACATCAAGGGCAGCCAGGAGTTGGACCACGACAGGCGCGTGGAGTACTACCACCGCGCCCAGGAGATAGCCGCCGAGAACGTGCCCGTCATCTACACGACCCTCTCGGAGCGACTCGGCGCCGTCCGAAACGTCTTCGGCAATCTCACGCCCACGTTGTACGCCCTCTGGGACTCCCGCTACCTGTATCGCACCGACCAGTAACGCGGCGAACGCTGCATCATTCGCCTTGCGGTGATTGAATCTCCGACCACGCCGGGATAACATCACCCCCGATCCCGCGAATGGAGCGATACGATGGCCGGTCCCAGGCGGCGCCCGGTGATGACGCCCAGCGAAGCGCGGCAGTTCCACGAGGAAGTCCTCGTCGTGGACAGCCAGCAGCCTGGGGTGACGTCTGGCCTGCTGTTCAACGACGTGATGCGCGAGGCCCTCGGCGAGTATGTTGCCCAGGGCAAGACGCGGGGCGAGATTCGCAAGCTCATGCCCGCTCTGGCGGCGCGCGAGGTGCAGACATCCGCGGAGGCCCGCCGCGAGTACATGGGCCTGTGGGAGACGTCGGGCGTCGACGTGGCCAGCGGGACATACGCCGGGCCGGAGGCCCCCGAGACCGCCTTCGAGACCTCCCTCAACGCCATATCGCAAGCCCGGGCGATGATCGATGCCCTCGACGGCCAGCTCCGGCTCGTCCTGAAGGCCGACGACATCGAGGAGGCCTACCGGGACGGCGTCCGGGGCGTGATATTCGACTTCCAGGACACGACGCCATTCGGGAGCGACCTGGGGCGCATCGACCTGTTCCACAACCTGGGCCTGCGCGTCGTCCAGCTCACCTACAACCTGCGCAACCTCGTCGGTGACGGCTGCACGGAGCGTTACAAGACGGGCCTGAGCTACTTCGGCCAACAGGTCGTCGAGAAGCTCAATGAACTGGACATGCTGGTCGACGTAAGCCACTGCAGCCAGAAGGTCGGCTGGGACGCGCTCGACGTTTCGACCAGCCCCATCATCGTCACCCACTCGACCAGCAACGCCATCTGCTACCACGACAGGGGCAAGGACGACGACCTGGCGAGGGCGATAGCGCAGCGCGGCGGCTTCTTCGGCGTCGCGGCCATCGGCGGGTTCATTCGGGAAAGCACCGACGCGACGCTCGACCACTTCGTCGACCACGTCGAGCATCTGGTCGACGTCATGGGCATCGACCACGTGGGGATCGGGTGCGACAAGTGCGGCCCGGGCCCGGGCACCGAGTCGAATATAGAGTTCCCGGACGAGTTGGGGCCGTTCGACACGTCGTTCCTGTACAAGGCAGACCCCGACCCCAGGAGCACCAAGGGCGACTTCTCCTGGTCGGGCTTCCGTCCCGAGCACAGGCTCAGAGACGACCACAGGATAGACGGGTTCGACCAGTTCACCGACTGGCCCAACATCACGTTGAAGCTCGTCGAGCGCGGCTTCAACGAGGAGGAGCTCCGCAAGATACTGGGCCAGAACTACGTCCGCATGTTCAGGGAGGTGGTCGGCTGATGGGCTTGGAAGGCTCGGCAGGCTGCCCGGCGGCTGCGTGATGGCGAACGTACACCTCCTGCCGTTCCTGAACGACGTCTACGACCGGCAGCTTCCCAGGTACAGCTTCCAGTCAGAAACACCCGGTGAGTGGCGAGCCTGGCGTTTCGAGGCGGGCAGCAAGCTGCGGGACCTGCTCGCCCTGGACACGGTGGAGGAGCATCGCTGGCCGGACGCGCCGCCCGCCCAGGTATCGACACAGGCGGAGGGGTCCGACTTCAGGACCGAGCGGGTGCTGCTTCCAACGCTGCGCGGCGTGTGGATGCCATGCCTGGTGCTCGTGCCGAACGCGCCCCCGCCACACCCCGCCGTGCTCTGCCTCCACGGCCACGGGATGAGCAAGGACATACTGGCGGGTGCGCCTCGAGACGAGGCGGAGCGCGAGCGGATGGAGCTGCTGCGCGGAGACTTCGCGGCCAGGTTCGCCAGGGCCGGGTACCTGACGATTGCCCCTGACGCGGCGGGGTTCGGCGAACGGGTCGAGGAGGCGTCACTCGCCCAGGCGGGCAACAACTGCCAGCACCTGTCCGTCAACGCCCTCTCGCTGGGGATGTCGCTGCAGGGCATACGGGTGTGGGAGATCCTCCGCGCCCTCGACTACCTCGGCGGCAGGTCGGACGTGCAGCCGGACCGCATCGCGTGCGCGGGCCTGTCGATGGGGTGCGAGCACGCGATGTACGTCGCCGCGCTCGACGAGCGAGTCCGAGCGGCCGTGCTGAGCTGCGGGCCGCGCGCCATCATCCCCGACGCAAAGCACATCTCCTGGTGCGCGTGCCTCTTCTCGCCAGGCATATTCAATGAGATGGACTGGCCTGACATCACCGCGCTCATAGCGCCCAGGCCCATACAGCTGCAGTTCGGCGACGTCGACTACATCCCGCTGGACCTCGCACGTGAGACCCACGCGATGCTCCGGCGCGTCTACTCGCTGAGCGGCGCCGGCCCAGACGCCTTGGAATACGACGAGTTCTCGGGCGCCCATGAGTTCCATTTCGAGGCGGCGCTGCCATTCGTAAACAGGTGGACAGGCGCGCGACAGCTCGCTGCTGCCGGGGAGAGATGAGCCAATGATCAATCCAACACTAGCCATAGACGGCGGCCCGAAGGCCGTGACCGCGCCCGTAGGGGACTCGTGGCCGAGGGTCGGCCCGCTAGAAAAAGAGTACGTCAACCGCGTGGTGGACAACATCGAAAGCGCGTACGACGAGATCGACACATTCGAGCAGGAGTTCCGCGAGTCTGTCGGCACCAGGTACGCGGTGGCCATGTGCAATGGGACGGCTACCATCCACTCGGCAGTCTTCGCGGCCGGGGCGAAGCAGGGCCGTGAGGTCATCGTGCCCTCCGTCACCTGGCATGCGAGCATCTCGCCCATCCTCCACTGCGGCGCGACACCGGTCTTTTGCGACGTGGACCCCGACACCTACTGCGCCGACCCGGCAGACGTCCGGTCGAAGATCACGCCGGAGACGTGCGCCATCGTCGTCACTCACACCTACGGCAACCCCGCCGACATGGACGGCTTTCTCGACATCGTGGACGGGACCGACATCAAGCTGATCGAGGACGCGTCCCACGCCCACGGCGCGACCTGGGACGGCAGGCAGGTCGGCTCAATTGGCGACATCGGGTGCTTCAGCCTGCAGGCCAGCAAGGCGGTCTCGGGCATCGAGGCGGGCGTCGCCACCACCGACGATCCGGCCCTGTACGATAGGATGCTCGCCTTGGGGCAGTACGGCCGGGTCGAGAAGCTGGCCCAGACAGGCGAGTTCGACGACCTGCACAACATGGGGCTCGGCGTGAAGTACCGGGCGAACCCGCTCGCCATGGCCATGGCGAGAGCCCAGATGACCAGGCTTCCGGGTCTGAACGAGGCAAGGCAGAGGTGGTTCCGGCAGCTCGACGACGCCCTCTACGAGATTCCCGGCATCCACTCCCAGGCGACGTATCCCAAGGCCACCCGGGGCGGCCTCCTGCTCTACGCCGGCACCATCGACGCGGACGTGATCGGCGCCCCGGTGTCCATGGTCCTCAAGGCCCTGGTCGCAGAGGGCGTTCCCACCACGCCGGAGATCACGCCCTACGGCTACGGGGCGATGCACCTGGAGCCGCTGTTCGACGACTTCGACTTCGACGGCGTTGGCGGGCCCTGGGCGGACCTGCCGCAGGACACGCGTCGGCCCATGGGACCGGGGTCGCTCCCCGTGAGCGAGCGCATCCACCAGACGCGCTTCTGGCTGACGACGCCGGTCGACCCGAGCCCAGAATGGGTCCGGCAGGTCGCCGAGGCCTTCTCGAAAGTGGCCGCCAATGGACCGCGGCTGACCGAGCTTGCGGAGTCGCAGCAGAGCGACAATTCCTGACCCGGAGGACGAACTTGCCAACACACCCGCTCCGGTTCTTCGACGCCAACTGCGGCTTCGGCCAGTACTACAACCCACCGCCGGGCTACGATCCCAGCGCACTCGCGCTGCTAGACAAGATGGACGAGGTCGGCATTGCCGAGGCCGCCGCGTACCACTTCAAGGCGCAGCAGTACGACTTCCGAGAGGGCAACGCCGTGCTGCTCGACGAGGTCGCCGAGCACGACAGGCTTCACCCTGTGCTGATGATCGGCCCGCACCATACGGGCGAGGCCCACTCGCCGGACGAGCTGGTCGAGCTCATGCGCCGGAACGACGCGCGCATCCTCAAGATGTTCTTTGGCGTCCAGCCCTTCGTGCCCGGTCCCGACCCGTTCCTGATGGGCCCGATCTTCGACAGGGTGGCGGAGCATCGCCCGGTGCTCATTCTCGACTACGCGGAGATCCACCAGGTGCAGTTCGACTGGATAGTGGACATCCTCGAAGGGTGGCCCGGCATCAAGGTAGTGCTGGTTCTGCCCAAGCTGGAGTACCACGAGCGGTACTTCTACGCGCTGTGGGAGCGCTTCGACGGCTTTTTCCTCGAGCTGGCGGGCAACCAGACAATGGGGACGCTGGAGAAGATCGTCGAGCGGTTCGGCCCTGAGAGGGTCGTCTACGGCTCTCGATACCCATACTTCACACCGCTCCAGAGCATGCTGCAGATCATCTACGCAGGGATCGACGAGGATGCGAAGCGGAAGATCGCGGGCGGCAACATGAGGTCGCTGCTGAAGGACGTGACGCTGTGAACACACAGAGCGGAATACTGCAACGAGCGCTGGCCGGGGACCTGCTCGAGGACGTCCTGATCATCGACGTGCACGTGCACTGGGGGAAGTGGCTGACGATGCACCTTCCTGCCGCGGAAGAGGGGATAGTCGCTGCGATGAGACGGACGGGAGTCTCCAGGGCCTGCATCAACGGCATACTCAACCCCGACGTGGCGCAGGGCAACGACCAGGTGGCCGCGGCGGTGCGACGGCACCCGGACGACCTGATCGGGATCGCGGCCCTGAACCCGTACCAGCCCAGGCCGATGATCGACGAGCTGAAGCGGTGCATCGAGGAGCTCGGAATGAGGGGGCTGAAGGTCCACCAGATGGTGTCCGCGCCCGGCTACACGCCCTTCCCGATCGACCCGCTCGACGACGAGTGGACGAAGGTCTGGGCATACCTGAACGAGCACGAGCTTCCCGTGCTCTGGCACGGCGTAGTATCGGAGGAGGTCATCGCCAGGTTCCCCCGCGTGCCGTTCATGATGGCGCACGGCAGTAGCAGCCCCGGGACCTTTCGCGCGATGGCCCACTACCCCAACTTCCACATCGAGACGGCTTCGACGCAGAACACCCGCTGGTACCTGGCTGAGGCCATCGCGGCGCTCGGCCCAAAGAGAGTCCTGTGGGGCACCGACGCGCCCCTGGACGACTTCGCCCACAGGTGGGGGTTCGTCCTGGACAGCGACCTGACGGAGGACGAGCAGCGGCTGGTGCTGGGCGGCAACGCCGCGCGGCTGCTCAAGCTCTAGCCGTTTCGACCAGGTTGCGGTAATGTATGTGCGGCTCCAATCCCGCCGGCTTGACTGCGGGTAGGCGCACTAGGCCATACTGAAAAAGAGACAATGCGCACGGCAGTGACAAGGTTGACGGACATGGCGAGACGGCTGACCGAGGCTCCGGCCTTCGAGTCCACGATAATCGCCATCATCATCATCAACGGCGTGCTGCTCGGGCTTGCGACTTCCGAGACGCTGGACCGGCAGTACGGCTACTGGATCGCCATGGGGAACCACGTGGCGCTGGGGATATTCATCGCCGAGGCGCTGCTGAAGATGATCGCGTCGTCGCCTCGCGTAGTTGGGTACTTCCGTGACGGCTGGAACATCTTCGACTTCCTGGTCATCGTGTTCGCACTGATCCCGGCGACCGGCGAGCTCGCCATGGTCGCCCGGCTCGCACGTCTGCTGCGCGTGTTGCGGCTGGTCTCGGCCATCAAGGACCTGCGCCTGATCGTCGCTGCGCTGGTGCGCTCTATTCCCAGCGTGGGGCACGTCCTCATGCTGATGAGCATCATCGTCTACATCTACGCGATCATCGGCTACCACCTGTTCAGCGAGCAAGACCCGGAGAACTGGCGGACACTGGGGATCTCGGTCCTCACCCTGTTCAATATCCTCACGCTCGAGGGGTGGACGGTGATCATGGCGACCGCGATGAAGATTAACCCGATGGCCTGGGTGTACTTCGTCACCTTCGTGATTATCGGCACGTTCGTCGTGATCAACCTGTTCATCGCGATCATCATCAACAACCTCGACGAGGAGAAGCTCGAGCGCCTCAAGGACCTCGAGCAGCCGGTCTCGCGCGAGGAGCTTCTCCGCGAGATCCGCACCACGCGGGACGCGCTGCGCAGACTGGAACAGCGCATAGAGGACAGCTAGGAGGACAGCTTCGTGAGAATATGCACCCTCGCTCTTGGGCTGGCAGCGGTCCTGATGCTGGCGGCCCTGGCCTGTTCGGGCGGCGAAGAGGAAACCCCGTACAGGATCGGCGTAATGGAGTCACTGACGGGACCGGGCGAGACCTACGGCACGGTGGCGAGCCAGGCCAAGCAGATGGCCGTTGACGAGATAAACGCCGCTGGCGGGGTCGATGGCCGCATGATCGAGCTGGTCGTCGAGGACTCGAAGTGCGGCGCCCAGGACGCCATCGCCGCCTACAAGAAGCTGACCGAGGTCGAAGGAATAAAGATCATCCTGGGGACCTCGTGCAGCGGCGCGATGCTGGGGGCCGCCCCGCTTGCGGAGGCCGACGGGACAATCCTGTTCTCGGGGCTGGCGAGCAACCCCGACATCGCCAAGGCCGGCGACTACATCTTCCGCACCCAGATCAGCGACATCCAGGTCGGCATAGACACCGGCAACTCCCTGTGGGCCGACGGGGTCCGCACGCTGGCAACCATCACCGAAACGACCGACTACGCGGAGGGCGTCAGGCGCACGTCGGTCGCCCAGTTCGAGGAGCGCGGCGGCCAGGTCGTGGCCGCGGAGCGGTACCAGCCGGAGGTTACCGACTTCCGGTCGCTGCTCACGAAGCTGTTCGCGGCGAGCCCCGACGCGCTGCACCTTGCGCCGCAGTCGGAGTTCTCGGCCGGCACGATCATCAAGCAGGCCCGCGAGCTGGGCTACGAAGGCCCCATATACGCCGAGACGATCTCCGTCGGAACGACCGCCCTGGAGATCGCGGGCGACGCGGCGACCGGCATGAAGGCGATCACTGCAGACCTCGACCCGGACAACGAGAAGGCGCAGGAGGTCCTGGGGAACTTCAGGGAGCGCTACAACTACGTCACGCTGCCGTGGCACCTGGGCTCCGCATACGACGACGTGTACATAACCGCCGAGTGCCTGAAGAAGACGAAAGACGACCAGGACGCGGACGGCTTCCGCGACTGCATGTATGAGATCACCTGGAGCGGCGCGATCGGCGACGACTACAGCTTCGACTCCGACGGCGAGGTCGTGGGCCTGTCCAGGGTGGTCGTCGAGGTGCTGCCGGCAGCCGAGCGGACGGTGGACCGGAAGTACAAGGTAATTGGACCCGCCTCGAGGCCCTAGGATCAAGAGTTCCTCGACCAGGTCGTGCACAGCCGTGCTGGCGGCGGTTGCCGCTCTGATCATCATTGCTTCCGGCTGTGGTGTCATTTCGAGGGAGCAGCCCGAGACGACCCCACTGAAGATCGGCCTGCTGCTGGACTTCACGGGGTCGCCGGAGGCGTCCGCGGATAGAAAGAGGGCCTTCGACCTGGCGATCCGGCACGTCAATGACGGCGGAGGCGTGCTGGGGATGCCTGTCGGCAGCGCCGTGGCGGACGCCACCCGAGACCCTTCCACAGCCGTCGAGGCGGCCCGGCATCTTGTGGAGGTCGAGGGTGTCCATGCTATAGTGGGACCCAACGCCAGCGCCGCGGCACTACCGGTTGCACAAAGCGTGTCCGGGGTTCTTGACATCCCCACAATCAGCCCATCCGCCACCTCTCCGCAGTTGACCGGTGTCGAGGACGATGACTACTTCTTCCGCACGGCGCTCTCCGATGCGGCCCAGGGCCCCGTCCTTGCGCGTGTGACGCGGGACCTCGGCTTTGATAACGTCGGCCTGATCTACCAGGACGATGCCTATGGCAGGGGGCTGGCCACTGCCTTCGAGGAGTCCTGGAACGGGACGCTGCGAGTTGTCTCCGTCGACACGTCCCAGACGAGCCATACTGGGGAGCTGGAACGTAGCGCGAGCGCGGGAGCCCAGGCACTGGTTCTGATAGCTTTCGAGGGCCAGGCCCTGTCCATAGTGCGCGAGGCCATCGATGAGGGAGTCTACAGCCGGTTTGTCTTCGGCGATGCTTCCAAGCGAATAAGCCTTGTCAAGGAGATTGGCGGAGCGATGCTGGGCGGCATGTACGGGACCGCGGGAGCGTCCGCTCCCGACAACCCCGCTACAGCCGGCTGGGAGGCCGCCTTCATCGCCGAGTACGGGGAGCTGCCCGTTCTAGCCTACGTAAAGGAGACCTACGATGCGACCGTGGCCGTGGCACTCGCCGCCCAGGCTGCGGGCAGTGTCGACGGAGCTGCGATCCGCGATCGTCTGCGGCAAGTGGCAGGACCGCCCGGACGGACGGTTCCGGGCACGCCTGCGGGAATCGCCGACGGCCTGGCCCTGCTTGCCGAAGGCCAGGAGATCGACTTCGACGGCGCTGCCAATACGCTGGACTGGGACGAGAACGGCGACCTCCTCCGAGGTCACATCGGGACGTGGCGCTTCACATCCGACGAGCGCATCGAAGAGCTCGACACGGTGCTTTACGAGAACAGGCGGTAGGTCGCAGCCAGACCTGCCGGAAGCCGCACACTTCGGAAGCGTAATCGGCTATATTGCCCCTAATACATGATGAGGTGGGTTGGGACCAGGCGCTGTTCTACCGGATCCACCGCCAGGGCCAGCCCCTCCAGGGTATAGGCCCCAAGGAGCGCAGGAGCATCATCTTCTCCGAAGACCACGAGAGTAGTGACATTCTCGCCGTTGACGCTTGCCCGCGCCTCCCCGTAGTCCATGTATGTCCGTCGCCCATCAGCGAGCAGGAATCTACGCTTCCCCATTGGCGTGATCCCCAATTCATGGAGCAGTCGGGCGGGCAGCGTAGTGTAGGCGGCGCCGGTATCCACCGTAGCTTCTACGTCCAGGGCGTTTTGGCCGTCCATGCTGGAAATCCTCAGCGGCCAATTGAATGTCCCCACAGTAGTTGTGTCTCCCTCGGTGCTATGCGTCCCATTCTAACCCATGTCCGTGCCGCATCGATAACGGAGCGATGAAATGAACCCCGTACCCACCCGCACCACCCTCACGAAGACCGAAGCGCGCGCCGCGAACGGCATGGTCGCCACAAAGGACGTCCACGCGACTAGAGCGGGCCTGCAGATGCTGGAGTTGGGCGGCAACGCGGTCGACGCCGCCGTCGCCGCCTGCTTCGCGGTGGGCGTCGTCGAGCCCGCGTCGAGCGGCATAGGAGGCGGCGGGTACCTGGTCTACCAGGTCGGCGAGCGTGGAGGCGTGGTCGGCTTCCCCATGAAGGGCCCCCTGGCCGCCCGGCCCGACATGTACGAGCTGTCCGGCGAGACCTCGGTCGGCAACTTCGGCTGGGAGGGAGTGGTCGGCGACGAGAACCTCGACGGCCCGCGGTCGATCGCAGTGCCCGGCGCCGTCGCGGGACTCTGCGAGGCGCACAGGCTCCTGGGCAGGCTCCCCCTCGAAGACGTGGTCGCCCCGGCCGTGTCGCTGGCGCGGAACGGCCACTCGCCGGGGTGGCACAGCATGTACTCCCTCGGCCTGATGGCCCCGCGGCTGTTCGAGTTCGCCGAGCTGCGCAGCATATTCATGCCGGACGGAAAGTTCCCGGCCGGCGACCTCACCAGCCCAGCCCTGCTCCGCCAGCCGGAGCTTGCCGGCGTGCTGGAGGCGGTCGGCCGCGACGGCCCCGCTGCCTTCTACTCAGGCGACATCGCCCGCGCGATCACGTCCGACATCGCGGCGAACGGCGGCATAGTCTCCGAGCGGGACCTCGCCGGGTACCGCCCGTTCGTGTGGGAGTCGGGCCTCGAGTTCGCCTACTCCGGGCATACCGTGCGCGTGCCGCCGTTCGCGTGCGCGGGCACGACGTCGGCGATGACCCTGCGAGTGCTCGACGACTTCGACGTCAGGTCGATGGGCCACAACTCCGCCGCCGCCCTCCACGCCTACATCTGGGCCGCCCGCATGGCCTACGCCGACCGGTTCGAGTACATGGCTGACCCGGCCTTCGTCGACGTGCCCTGGTCGGGGTTGGTCTCGGACGGCTACTCCGACCTGCGGCGCGGGCTAATCGACCCACAACGCCTGGGCCGCATCGAGCCGGGCGACCCGTGGGCCTTCGACCCCGGCGCGCCTGGCGAGAAGCTGCCGGGCAGCGTTCCGGCCCTCGACTCCGGCACGACGCATCTCTGCGCGATGGACTCCGAGGGCAACGCCGTCTCTCTCACCAATACGCTGATGGCCGGGTTCGGTTCCGGGTTCGTGCCGAAGGGCACCGGCGTCGTGATGAACAACGGCATGATGTGGTTCGACCCGGTGCCGGGCCGCGTCAACTCGATCATGCCCGGCAAGTACCCGCTCAACAACATGACGCCTGCGCTGGTGTTGGGTCGCGACGGCGTGCGAATGGCCGTCGGCGCGTCGGGCGGACGGCGCATAACCAACTGCGTCACCCAGCTCATTTCCAAGGTCGTCGACTTCGGCATGGGCCCGCAGGAGGCCATCGACTCGCCCCGCGTCGACTGCTCGCTGGCCGTCACGAGCGTCGACCCGCGAATGCCCACCGGCGTGGTCGCGGACCTCGAACGGCGCGGCCACGAGATCTACGTCATCGGCGCCGACCACGTGCAGGGAGGCTTCGCCGGGTTCGCCAGCCCCGTCGCCATAGTCCGCGACGAAAGCTCGGGCTTCCGCGCCGGCGTCGACACCTTCCACTCCGCCTACGCAGACGGGGTCTGACCGCCGCGATGACGCACCCCGAATCGGCCGTCGTCACAGGCGCGTTCAGCTACACCGGCAAGTACATCGCCCGGCGCCTGCTCGACGACGGCGTGCGTGTGAAGACCCTGACCGGGCACCCCGGCCGCGAGGACCCCTTCGGCGGCGCGGTCGAGGTCGCGCCCCTGGACTTCACCGACGCGGACGGCCTGCGCAGGTCGATGCAGGGCGGCGCCGTGCTGTACAACACCTACTGGGTGAGGTTCGCGCGGGGCGACACGACCTTCGAGCGCGCCGTCGAGAACTCCACGGCGCTATTCGAGGCCGCCAGGGACGCCGGCGTGGGTCGGATCGTCCACGTCTCCATCACCAACGCCGATTCCGGGTCGCACCTCCCGTACTTCAGCGGCAAGGCGCGCGTCGAGGATGCGCTGAAGGCGCTGGGCGTCCCGCATGCCATCGTCAGGCCGGCGCTGGTCTTCGGCGCCGAGGACGTGCTGCTGAACAACATGGCGTGGGCCATCCGGCGCTTCCCCTTCTTCCCCATCGTCGGCAGCGGCGACTACCTCGTCCGGCCCATCTACGTCGACGACCTCGCCGCCCTGGCGGTGGCGGAAGCCTCCCGGACCGGCGACACCGTCACGGACGCCGTCGGGCCCGAGACCCTGACCTTCGAGGCCCTGCTGCACCTGCTGGCCGCGGCGGTGGGCTCCGGCTGCCGTTTCGTCCACACGTCCCCGTCGGTGAGCCTGGCGCTGACCGGCCTCGTGGGGCTGCTCATCCGCGACGTCGTGCTCACCCGCGACGAGATCGACGGCCTGACCGCCGGCCTGCTGACCTCGGACGGCCCCGCCACCGGCACGACGAGCCTGAGCGATTGGCTCGACGCCAACGGCGAGGCACTGGGCCGCCGCTACGTCTCGGAGCTAAGCCGCAACTTCCGCCGATAACTGTCATTCCGAACAACCCCGGCCCGCTCCCGCCCTTGACATCCCATCGCTCGGGCGGCACGCTCTAGGCCATCCCTGCGAAATCTACGGAGGCGCTCCGATGTACACGACCGACATGTACGAGGGCATGATTGCCGAGACCATCACCATCCGCGGCCACGGCGGCGACGTGATAAACGCATACCTCGCCAGGCCCCTCGGGCCCGGGCCGCACCCCGGCATGGTGCTCGCCCACCACATGCCCGGGTGGGACGAGTGGTACCGCGAGACCGCCCGCAAGTTCGCCCACCACGGCTACGCCACCATATCCCCCGACCTCTACCACCGCGTCGGCCACGGCGCGCCCGACGACGTCGCAGCAAGGGCGCGCTCCGAGGGCGGCGCGGACGACGCCGAGGTCGTGGGCGACCTGGCAGCGTCGATGGACTACCTGCGCTCGCTCCCCAGCTCCAGCGGCAAGATCGGCGCGTTCGGCACCTGCTCGGGAGGGCGCCACGTCCTGCTGGCCGCCTCGCGCGTCACGGGGTTTGACGCCGTGGTCGACTGCTGGGGCGGCCGCGTCGTGATGTCCGACGCCGAGATCACGCCGAAGACGCCGGTCGCGCCCATCGACTACACCGCCGGCCTGTCGTGCCCGGTGCTCGGCCTGTTCGGCGAGGAGGACTCGGCCCCGTCGCCCGAGCAGGTCGCCCTCCACGAGGAGGCCCTGAAACGCCACGGCAAGGAGTACGAGTTCCACATGTACCCCGGCGCCGGCCACGGCTTCTTCTACTACGACCGCGCCGTCTACTGCCAGGAGCAGGCCGTCGACGGATGGCAAAAGGTCTTCGCATTCCTGGCCAAGCACCTCAGCTAAGGGCCGGGGTGAGGGTGACTACTCCAAGGAGTACCGAAATGTGCACGATGATCACCGAACAGGCTGGCATAACGGGCAGCGGCAAGGGCACGCCCGGCTGGATCAACGTCGACCGGGTAAACGTCTCGTACGACCACCCGGCCCACATGACCATAGAGCACACCCTGAACATCGACTTCGTCGACCGGTCAGGGACGCTCGGCGACCGGGTGGCCGTCGAGCTCACGCGCGAGTCGGCCCGCCGTCTCATCGACCTCATCGGCGCCGCCCTCGAGCGGGGCGCACAAGTCGACGGCCCCGAGCCCGCAACAGCGGACTAAAGTTCCTTCCCCCCGAGGAGACCTTTGCGGAACCCTGCCGTCTGTCATTCCGAACGCAGCGGAGCGAAGTGAGGAATCTAGAAACCTTGCCATCGAGTACGGTCTCGTAGCTGAGCCGACACCTTGGAGCGACCGCAAACATCTTAGATTCCTCCCTGCGGTCGGAATGACAAGTTGAGACACGTTATGCAAAGGTCTCCCGAGGGAGAAGGTTAGAGCCTGCCCTGAGCTTGCCGAAGGGATGAGGGGGACTAGCCGGTTGACGGCGGAGTCGCTGGGCGGCCAGCAGGTCCGCCGCAAGACCATACAGGTTGGTGGCACAGACCTCGTAGAGGTATCCTATACGTGGAAGGACATAACCGGCCTGGCTGCCGGGCACGATGGCTGAACGCCCGGACGCTGGCCTGACTGAGAGGAAAAAGAAATGGACTTCGAACTGGTCACTATTCGGGTCGTGCACATACTTGTCGGCGTCATATGGACGGGCTCGGCCATCTTCCTGGCCGCCGTGCTGGACCCGCGGCTGAGGGCCCTCGGCCCGGACGTGCACCGGAAAGTCACCGAGGCGCTCTACCTGCCTCTGCGATTCGTGCTGGAGGGCGGCGGCGCAATCACGATCCTCGTCGGCATAGTCCTCGTATTCAGGCTCCAGCGAATCGACGACCTGCTCGACACCAACTGGGGCTGGGCCATCACCATCGGCCTCGTCACCTCGGTCATCGCCCACACGACGGGCGTGTTCGCGCTGTCCACGCTGAAAAAGCTGCGCGGCGCCGCCGACGACGCCCAGGCAACCCGCCTCTCCGACCGCGCCACAACCCTCGCCCGCATGACCGCCGTCCTAGTAACCATCGCCGTAGTAACCATGGCCGCCGCCAGATTCGTAGGCTAAGCCCGGACCCCACTCCATCGTTCCGGCTCCTCAATCGTCGTTCCGGCGAAGGCCGGAACCCAGGGGCGGAGGGGGGGCATAGACCGCCCTGAGAGTCCTGCTCCGTCGTTCCGGCGAAGGCCGGGACCCAGGGGCGGAGAGTCTTGCTCCGTCGTTCCGGCGCAGGCCGGATTCCTGCCCCAGGAACCGTCCCCCACCCAGGGGCGGTGGGTCTTGATCCGTCGTTCCGACGAAGGCCGGGACCCAGGGGCGGGGCCGGCGCGGCTCTTCAATCGTCATTCCGGCGCAGGCCGGAACCCAGGGGGGCGGAGGGGGCATAGACGGCGCATAAGGGTCTTGCTCCGTCGTTCCGGCGAAGGCCGGATTCCTGCCCCAGGAACCGTCCCCCACCCAGGGGCGGAGGGTCTTGATCCGTCGTTCCGGCGCAGGCCGGGACCCAGGGGCGGGGCCGGCGCGGCTCTTCAATCGTCATTCCGGCGCAGGCCGGAACCCAGGGGGGCGGAGGGGGCATAGACGGCGCATAAGGGTCTTGATCCGTCGTTCCGGCGAAGGCCGGGACCCAGGGGCGGGGCAAGGCTACGTTGAACGCATACGAGGCAGCATCGGCAGTATGACATACTCTTTGCGCAACCAGGAGAAGGTTCCCTGCGTCTACATCCTGGCGAGTGAGAGAAACGGCACGCTGTACATCGGTGTAACTTCGGACCTTGCAAAGCGCGTGTGGCAACACCGGAACGATCTCGCCGAAGGGTTCACGCGCCGGTATGGAGTCCACCGTCTCGTCTGGTATGAGACGCACCCGACCATGGAGAGCGCGATAGAGCGGGAAAAGCAGCTGAAGGGTTGGCACAGGAGCTGGAAGATCAGGTTGATAGAGGAGTCAAACTACGACTGGGTCGACCTGTACACGCAGATAGTCTGAGCACCTGGACGTGCACCCCCCAGGCATCGGGCCGCCGGCCGTGTCCGCATTCCGTCATTCCGGCGCAGGCCGGAATCCAGGGGCGGGGCCGGCGCGGCTCTTCAATCGTCATTCCGGCGCAGGCCGGATTCCTGCACCAGGAACCGTCCCCCATCCAGGGGGGTGGGGGGTCCCGTCGAGCACGGCAGGCAGAACCTGTCCGTCGGCGCAGTCCTGAGAATCGCCCAGGCGCTCGACGTCCCCATCCGCGACCTCCTCGCTTAGCGAGGGATCACCGATCTCACTATTGACGCACGGAGAGGCAGTTTGGTAAGTTGCTATTGTTAGCGTGGAGTGTTCGGGGAACGTTGTCCCGCTACAGGGATGGACGCCGGACATAGCCGCGCTTTCCCTTTGCGGTTGACAGTCCGCTTCACCAGCTGCCTCGCCACACAGTGAACAGAGATGGCGTGTCCCACTTCCGGGACCCCTGATCCGACAGCAGCGATTCCTCGGGACGCAGCCCTAACCGGCTCTTCACTAGGTTGACCAGAGTACGCTTCTCGTCCGCCCGCCGCGAAGCCGCGCTGTAGTAGCCGTTGGCGTCCTTCCAGTCAAACTGCACGCACCCGAGCAGCACATCGACGAGCTGCAGATAGACTGACATGTCGGATGTAGCGCGCAGACAACCCTGGACTGCCTTCACCGAGCACAGGATGTCCTCCAGGTATACAGGCGACCTGCCTGGTTTGCCGTCAACACGCGACGAACGAGGGTAACTATTCAGAGTCGATGAGACATCAGCAGCTTACCCTTCGGCAGCGCGAGAGCAGCCCAACCCCCCTCCCAATCCCCTCCCCCTCTACGCCCTCCCTCCCAATCGTCGTTCCGGCCCCCGAGCCGGAACCCAGCTCCCCCTCCCTCGGCCCCGGCCCCCTCCCCAATCATCCCCATCACTCCCATCACAAAAATCACAGTTCAGACAATCCCCCACAATCCCTCTCTCCCCTCCGCGCCCTCCCAGTCCCCTCCCAATCATCCCCATCACCCCCATCACAAAAATCACAGTTCAGACATCCCCCATCTCCCCCTCACCCTTCCCAATCCCTCCCCCACAATCCCTCTCTTACCTCTGCGCCCTCAGCGCCCTCTGCGGTGAATGTCCCCCATCTCCCCCTCACCCTTCCCAATCCCTCCCCAACAATCCCCTCCTCCCTCTGCGCCCTCTGCGCCCTCTGCGGTGAATGTCCCCCATCTCCCCCTCACCCTTCCCAATCCCTCCCCCACAATCCCTCTCTCCCCTCCGCGCCCTCAGCGCCCTCTGCGGTGAATGTCCCCCATTCACAATTCCTCCCGTCCCCCGTTCCACATCCGTCCATCAACGCTCCACATCCGTCCATCAACGCTCCACATCCGTCCATCGCCGCTCCACATCCGTCCATCAACGCCCCACACCCCACCATCACCGTCCCCCTCTCCTCGTCCTCCCCCTCGTCGTTCCGTCCCCCTCCCCCTCGTCGTCCTGAGGAGTCCCCGACGTGAGGACCTTCCCCGGCCCCCAGCTCCCCCTCCCTCGGCCCCGTCCCGCTCCCCAGCCCCCTTCACCCTTCCCCATTCCCCATTCACAATTCCTCCCCGGCCCCCTCCCCATCATCCCAATCATTCCCATCACAAAAATCACAGTTCAGACACTCCCCATCCCCCATCATCCCCCTCTCCCCTCCGTGACCTCTGTGCCCTCTGTGGTTAAATCCCCCTCTCCCCTCCGCGACCTCCGCGACCTCTGCGGTTAACCCCCCCATTTGACCCCCACGAACGCCTGTGCTATTATCCCCCCATGAACACCTTCACACAAGACCACCTCGACCTCCGGCATCCAGCCCCGGCAAGGTCCCCCTGGCTACGACTTAGAACACCCTGGAACAGTTTGGAACAAAATTCGGCAAACTCAGGGGGAGCCTGCCCTGAGCCTGCCGAAGGGTCGCTCCCGCCCCCGAGGGAACGGCGGGGCGAGCCCGTTATTGGTCATTTCATGCCACTCATTTCAATTGACATAATGCTGGGGGTGGGGAGTAGGCTAAATCGACAAGGGCCCCCCTGCCTTTCACGGCTCCGGCGATTCGCGCCGGATGCCGGAAGTTTCTCAATCGGGGGTCCTATGGGGGATTCGATGAAACTGAACAACACCGTCATAACTATGGCCCTGGTGGGAGTGCTGGCCCTCGCGGCCCTCGCGGGAGGCCTGCTGCCTATGGGCAACCCTGTCCACGCGGAGCCTCCTACGTTCGACGCCGGTGGCGGAGCGCGGTCGATACCTGAGAACACTCCGCCGGGCGTCAACATCGGCGACCCCATCTCGGCCTCTGACCTTGACGAGACCGGCGACGACGCTATCGAGTTTGGCAACACGCTGACCTACAAACTCGGGGGCACGGACGCGGCATCGTTCGACATCGACTCTTCGACCGGGCAGCTCCTCACCAAGGCCCCGTTGAACGCGGACGTGGACCAAGGTGGTAAGGACTCATATTCCGTGACGGTGACGGTGGATGACGGCGAGACCCGCGCAACACCCGTCACGCAGACCGTGGCTATCACGGTCACGGACGTTCCCGAGGCTCCGGGCGCGCTCGCCGCGCCGACAGTGGTGTCGACGGATACGGACACCAATCTCACGACCTACGAGTTGAAGGTCATCTGGTATGCGCCCGACGACCCGGGGGACGGCGTTACAGGCTACGACGTTCAGTATAAGAAGACCACCGAAACCTCCTTCGGCACTACCGGAGTGGGCACAATTAGCGGCACCACCGTAAATATCACGGGGCTGGAGGTCGACACGTCCTACCAGGTGCGGGTGCGGGCCACAGGCGACACCTCCGGCGCGGAAAATGGTCCCTGGTCGCTCTCGGGCGTGGGCTCGACCAACAAGAAGGACAACGCCCTGCCCACGTTTACTGAAGATACTGTCGCACGGACCGTGTTAGAGGATGCGGATCCTGGGCTGGGCGTCGGCTCCCCGGTGAGCGCTACGGACAACGATAACGTAATACCGCTGGCCTACCAGCTCCGTGGTCCGGACGCTGATTCGTTCGACCTGCAGGCGTCGACCGGGCAGATAAGGACAAAGAGGGGGGTGGTCTACGACCACGAGACGAAGCCCACACTCAATGTGACTGTGACCGTGTCCGACGGGCAGGGAGGAACCGACGCGAGAGCCGTGACGATCACCGTCGGGAACGTGCCTGAAGCGCCAGAGGCACCGGCGCGGCCGACTGTTCGCGCGACGCCGAAATCGAGCAGGAGCCTCGACGTAACCTGGACCGAGCCCGAGAACATGGGGCCCGCCATCACGAGCTACGATGTACGGTACCGCAAAGGCAACAGCGGCAGTTTCACACTCCTTGACCCCGCGCCCACAAGCACCAAGGCCACTATTGCGCCTGATGATGATGACCAAACCAACGACGTAGATGAACGGCTCACGCCCGGCGCCTCCTACGAGGTGAACGTGCGGGCCAAGAACGGCGAAATCCCCAGCCAGTGGTCGGCGGCGGGCACTGGCAGGACGAGCATCGGCAACAGCGAGCCTACATTCGATGACAGACCGAACCTGAACAGGGGCGCAGACGGCAGACTGGTAGACGCCACCACTACACGGACCGTGGCAGAGAACACCCGGGCGGGTCAGTCCGTTGGAAGAGCGGTCAGGGCCGTGGACGGAAACGGCGACACGCGCACGTACAGGCTGGTCGCTGTAACCGCGAGTCCTACACATGTAAACAATTTCGACATCAACACGTCCACCGGGCAGATCCTGACCAAGGCCCCCTTGAATCACGAGGATACAGCCTGCGGCTATGTCGCAGGTGACGATATGGGCCCTAACACTACCACTTGCACCTACACAGTGATGGTACAGGTCTGGGACGGCCGGGACGAGCACAGAAACGAGCAGAACCTCTCCAGTCTCGACAACGCGGACGCCACCGACGATACCGCCATCATCGACGACGAGATCACGGTCAATATCACAGTGAGCGACGTGGACGAGAAGCCGGCCGCGCCAACCGTGACGGTGACCTCGCCTGTGGTTGCGGACACAGCGACAGAGGCAACGCTAACGGTGACCTGGGACAGGCCCGAAAACGCGGGCCCCGCTCTTACCGGCTACGTGGTGGAGTGTACCGGCGACGGAATTACGACCACCAACCCGTGCCCTCAGCCCACTGAAACCGATATTACGGATCTGACTTTAGCTACGCAGACGTACACGATGGACTTGACTCCGAGTGACCTCACTCGGCTCAATTCCTACCGAGTGCGTGTGCGAGCGGACAACAACGAGGGCCAGGGCGCGTGGTCGGCTTACGTCACGCAGTCGACCAGCAAAGAAGGCAATAACGTGCCTGTATTCACTGGCCAACCTGCTGAACTGTATGTGGCAGAGAACGCTCCTTCGGCTCGAGAGCCGTTAAGGGAGAATAGTGCTATTGGGAACGTAGTCACTGTGCAGGCGACCGACTCTGACAACGACACACTTACCTACCGGCTTGATGGCCCAGGCGCGGGTCGGTTCGACATCGACAGAAACGGGCAGATACGAACGACAACCAAGCTGAATCGCGAGGATCCGGCGTGCGGCTATACGGCAGCTACACCAACATGCACCTACAGCGTGAGGGTGAAGGCTTCCGACCCCAATGGAGGCAGCGTCTCTCACTCCTTGACGATCAATGTCACGAACGCGGTCGAGCCGCCTGCCGCGCCGCCCACGCCGAGGGTGACGGCCACCTCGGGCTCGGGCTGGAGCCTCGAAGTGGCCTGGAACGCCCCGCGCAACGACGGGCCCCCCATCACCGGCTACGAAATTCGGTACCGCAAGACCGGGGACAGCGCTGCTACATGGCAACAATGGCCCCACACCGGGACGGGCAGGAGCGCCAAGATTACGACGATACTGTCCGACCCGACCGATACTAATTCCGATGAGCACCTGGAGCCTCGCACCCAGTATGAGGTGCAGGTGCGGGCGCTGAACGGAGAGGGAGACTCGACCTTCACAGAAGCCGCCAACTGGTCGGCATCGGGACGCGGAACGACAGGCGCGAGCAACAGGAGGCCGACGTTCGCCTCTACAGCGTCCCTCATCACCCTGCAAGTGGACGAGAACACGCGGTCTGGGCAGAATATCGGCAGCGCGGTCGAGGCCACCGACCCGGACAAGGACAGGCTGGCCTACGCCCTCGAAGGACCCGGCAAGGACTCCTTTACTATCACCAGCGACGGGCAGATACGGACGAGGGCTGCCCTCAACTACGAGGAGAAGAGCAGCTACTCGGTTACAGTTAAGGTGGATGACAGGCAAAGGAAGTCCAACAGCATCGCCGCCAAGTCGGTGACCATCGTCGTAATCAACCGCCCAGAAATTCCGACCGCGCCCAGGGCGCCGATGGTGAGCGGGATACCCGGCTCGACGGACAGCGTACGCGTCACGTGGGATGAGCCCGCGAACCAGGGGCCTCCCATCACCCACTACAGCGTGCAGCTTGCCGTTAGCGGAAGCCGCGACGGCTTTCGGAGGGTGGAGGTCCCCACCGGCAGCGTGGACAGGAGCGTGATCATAACGGGGCTGACTTCCGGCACCCGCTACGAGGTCCAGGTGCGGGCGGAGAGCCCCGAGGGCCACAGCGACTGGTCGCGCTCGGGCACCGGGTCGCCGAACCCCGACGTGGAGAACAGGAACCCGGCCTTTTCCAGCCGCTCACACACGTTCAACGTAGACGAGAACACGCCGCCGGGCGCCGACGTAGGCGACCTCGTCGCGGCCCTCGACCCCGACGGCGACACGCTGACCTATTCCCTGGAAGGGGTGGACGCCGACTCGTTCGACATCATAGCCACCAACGGCGCAGGGCAGATACAGACGAAAGCGGCGCTGAACCACGAGGAGAAGGCGAGCTACTCGGTGGCGGTGAGGGCTCGGGACGGAAGGGGCGGCACAGACGCGGTCAACGTGACGATTAGAGTTACGGACGTCGACAACGAGGCCCCGGACACGCCGTTCGCGCCGGCGGTGACGGCGGTATCGAGCACGAGCCTGCAGGTGCGCTGGGACGCGCCGGCCAACACCGGGCCCCCCATCACCGACTACGACTACCGCTATATGTCGACCACGGACACCGAGTGGACCGAGGTCACGAATACGACGATCTCGGGAACGACGGTAACGGTCGAAGAGCTGACGCCGAGCACATCCTATGACGTGGAGGTACTGGCGAAGAACGCCGAGGGCTCGAGCGGCTGGTCGAACCCGGGCAACGGGGCGACGAACGCGCCCGGCGCCAACAACCCGCCCGTATTCACCGAGGGAACCAGCGCCACGCGGAGCGTCAGCGCGACCTCGCCTTCGGGCACGAACATCGGCGAACCCGTCGCGGCGACGGACGCCGATGCGGGCGACACGATCACCTACAGCCTGGAAGGGCGGGACGCGCCGTCGTTCGACATCGGCGAGACGAACGGCCAGCTTCGCACGAAGTCCGGCATCACGCTGATCGTTGGGACCACGTACACGGTGACGGTGGCAGCCGACGACACGAAGGACATCACCAGGATCACGGTCTCCATCGAGGCCACCGCCGCTCCGCCGAACAACCCGCCGGTATTCACTGAAGGCGCAAGCACCACGCGGAGCATACGCGAGGGCACGGTGGCGGGCGCGAGCATCGGAGGCCCGGTCAGGGCGACGGACGCCGACACGGGCGACACGCTGACCTACGCCCTGGAGGGTACGGACGCGGCGTCGTTCACCATCGTATCCACCAGCGGCCAGATACGGACGCAGGCCCCGCTGGACGCGAGCACGAAGTCGACGTATTCGGTAACGGTGCGGGCGACGGACAGCCAGGGCGGGACCGCCACGATCGCGGTGACGATCAACGTCACGGCGGCGCCCACGACGCTGGGCTGCGGGACCCGCGGCGCGGTGGCGGACGCTTCGAACACCGGCCTGGTGGCCGACTGCGAGGCGCTGCTGAAGGCCACGGAGAGGCTGGAGAACGGGGCGAGGATCCTGAACTGGTCGGTCTTCAGGCCCATCGAAGAGTGGGACGGCATTCGCGGCCGCACCGGCGCGCTGACGGGCACCCCCAAGCGGGTGACCGAACTCTGGCTGCACGGCAGGGGCCTGAGCGGGACGATAGCGCCGGAGCTTGGCGAGCTGAGCGAGCTGAAGTGGCTCTACCTGCACCGCAACAACCTGACGGGTGAGATTCCGGGCGAGCTGAACAACCTGTCGAAGCTGGAGCGGCTGTACCTGTACGACAACGACCTGACGGGCATTTCGAGCCAGATCGGGCCGGGCATGTCCCAGCTCAGGCGGTTCTTTGCCCATCGCAACAACATCGGCGGCACGATACCCACCAACCTGGGCGACTTCCCGAGGATGGACTGGCTGCGGCTGGACAATAACAACCTGAACGGCCCGATACCGAGCCAGCTCGGCGACCTGTCGAGCCTGCGGCGGCTGTACCTGCACCAGCAGGCGGGCTGGAGGGCCACCAACGGCGGCCTGACGGGCAGCATACCGTCGTCGTTCAGCAGGCTGACAAGGCTCGAGTACCTGGTGGTGCACCGGAACAGCCTGAGCGGCCCGATTCCGGCCGACCTGCGCCTGCTGAGCAACCTGGTGTGGCTCGGGCTGTACGACAACAGCTTCACCGGCCAGATTCCGAGCGAGCTGGGCAGCCTGTCCAACCTGGAGCGGCTGTACCTGCACGGGAACCAGCTAGCCGGCACGGTGCCGGGCGACCTTGCCGGCATGATCAGCCTGACGAACCTGTGGCTGAGGGACAACCAGCTTAGCGGGCAGATTCCCACGGCGCTGGGCACGACACTGACCAACCTGGAGAGGGTGCGGATCAGCGGCAACAATTTCAGCGGGTGCATACCGGCAGGACTGCTGGACGGCCCGGGCCGCACCAGCGACGCGGAGGACCTCAACCTCCCAACCTGCCCAAACTAGAACAACCACAACAGCCCTGATCACAAGGACGCCTGATCACAAGGACGGCCGGGCCAAAACGGCCCGGCCGTCCCATGTCCTACGGGATGTGAGTGGGCCGGCTGGGATTCAGTGCTGGGCGTCTATGTGGCTGAGGCCGTCGGCAAAACTGGTGATTAGCCGGCAGTCATATTGCCCTAGCCCCTCCCTGATATCCGGTATTGAGAAGTCTCTACTGTCCCTGTTCAAGAAACACTTGGGACCGGGCGGAGCAGCCGAAAGATGGGCCATCACCGAGGCGTACACAAACGAGTCCTGAGGGGAAAGATCCAGGGAGCTCTGGAACTCGATGGCGTCTCTGAGAGTTTCTCTTTCAGGAGGGATCACTACGGCGCAGTCGAGAATCCTGCCCAGGGTCTCATCCAACCTGCGCTTGTCCTCACTCCCGCTCCGCTCCAGAATCGATGCCGGATCCCTCAAGCCCTCAACGGTCTTGGCATATGACTCGGTGCGTTCCAACTGGCGCATCTCCTGAATGAGGCGTTCATGTAATTCGGCCCGCTCCACGGTACGACGCCGCCACACCTCGTACGGCTCGAACAGGCTGAAGGCCGGAACCGCCAGGTCAATTGTTGAAGATTCCGCAAGGCTAACGATGGCTTCGCAGCTCCGATGTTCCTCCTGGAGGAGAGCCAGCTCCAGCACGAAGTTGGATTCAACGTAGACGATCACAGTCTCGATTCAACCATGACCGAGCCGTCCTTGATGCTGTCATACAGACCCGAGTCAAAGGCCCAATCCAGTCCCGGCACCTCCCCCCTGGATACCTGGGAAACGGCCAGTGCGTTTAGCCAGGAGCTGGTCAACAGTTCCAATCCGACGGAGCTCAGCTTGTCCGGGTTGGCTGTGTCTCCACGAAGCTGCAGCACGTCTTTTGTGGGAAACTTGTAATCTGCCGGGACCGCATCGGGTGATTCGCATCTGTGCCAGAGGTAAGAGTACTCCGGCAAGACCAGCAGGAAGAATTCTGAGGGTGGGATGAACCCATCGACCAATAGGTTCCTCCGCAGCTCGGCGGCCCATTCGTCGGTTGCGTTCCTGTAGTTCTTGACCTCGACGATGAGTTTCAACCGGTCATCCGGTGAATACACGGCAATGTCAGCAGTCTGCTTCATGCGCTTTCCTCCCGATCGATGACTGGTGGGCCGGCTGGGATTCGAACCCAGGACACTCGGATTAAAAGTCCGATGCTCTGACCAGGCTGAGCTACCGGCCCTGTAGCGGTATGAGACTCAAATGACCCGGCGCATCGGCGCGCCGGGTCTCTCGTCTCCCCTACCCTGACTATACACGAAGCACAGGGACGCCCGCGCCGTTTATGGCAAGGCGAGGGACCCTCCCCAGGTCCCTCGCACAGCTCAGGACGACAGCTTATTCCGGGCGTTCGACGAAGTGGCCGGAGTCGCGGAGGACCTGGACGCCGGAGGTCTTGAGCGAGACGGGGAAGCGGACGGGGACGCAGCCCTCGATCTGGGACTGGTATATGCCCATGACGATCTCGAGGGACTTGCGGCCGACCTCACCGTCGCTGCGTAGGGAGTTCCTGCCGTCGAGTGCGCCGGCCAGCTCTTCGAGGGCCGAGACGTACGTCGAGCCAGGAGGCGGCAGGCCCATGTCGCGCGGCTGCAGGGTGCTCCACTGGAAGCCGCTGTCGGGCTCGTACACGTCCAGCTCGGTCTGGAACAGCTCGAACCCCGCCCTGCCGTAGCGTATGACGCCGGTCGTGCCCCTGAACTCCATGCCGCTGTCGTCGTACTCGGTGAGCTCCGCCCCCGATGCCAGGCATGTGACGCCGTTCTTGAACTTGATGAAGGCCGCGGAGAAGTCCTCCACCGCCCAGGGACGCATCCGCTGCTCGGCCATGCCGCACAGCCAGTCCACGTCGCCCAGGTACATGTCGAGCAGGTCGAAGTAGTGGGTGAAGTCGTGCAGCAGCGGGCCCTCGTTCTCGGCACGCCACCAGGGCGCGGGCTTGCCGCCGTCCATGTAGCAGTAGACGTGGTTCAGGTCGCCGATCGCGCCCTCGTCGAGCAGCTCCTTGACGCGGAGCCAGTTGCCCTCCCAGCGGCGGTTGTGGTTGATCTGCAGCAGCACGCCGGCTCGTTTGCAGGCGTCGATCATGGCGTCGCACTCCCCCAGCGACAGGGCCATGGGTTTCTCGCAGATGATCGCCTTCGTCGTGGACGCGGCGGCGCATCCCTCGACCATCTCCGCGTGCAGCTCGGGGTGCGTCGCGATGATGCAGACATCCGGGCCGACCTCGTCCAGCATCTGCCGGTAGTCGTGGTAGAGGGCGTCGATGCCGTAGCGCTCTCCGAACAGGTCCAGCTTCTCGCGGCCGCGGTTCACCCCGGCGACCAGGGTGAACGAGTCGTTCGCCACGATTGCGTCGGCGTGGTTGTCGGGGTGCTCGGGGACGAAGTCGAACTGCGCCCCCACCCTGCCCGTTCCAATGATCGCGATGGTGTAGTTGGACATGCGAGACCTCCAGTAGATGCGGCGACGGCGCGTGGAATCTTAGCACGACCGGGGAGTCGATGATCCCGTTCAGATAGGTGCGAGACCGGGTCCAGCACCCGGGCTCAGTTAGGGAGCAGGACCGTCCGGGCTGCGACGCCGCTGTTCATGTCGTCGAAGGCCTCGTTGACCTCCTCCAGGGGCCGGTACCTGGTGATCAGCTCGTCCAGCTTCAGGCGGCCGTCCAGGTAGAGGTCGATCAGCCAGTGGAAGTCGACACGTGGTCTGCCGGAGCCGTAAAAGGAGCCGAGCAGGCCCCTGTCCTTGAAGAGCTCCATTGCGGGCACGGTTATCTCCGCGTCCTTGGGCGGGACGCCAACCGCGACGACCACTCCGCCCGGCCGGAGGGACCGGAAGGCCTGCCGGATGACGGGAGGCGAGCCGATCACCTCGAAGGCGTAGTCCGCGCCCCCGCGGGTGATCTCCTCGACCTGGGCGACGGGGTCGGCTCTGGCGGCATCGACCGCGTGCGTCGCACCCAGCGACCGGGCCATGTCGAGCTTCATGGGCACGGTGTCCACGGCGACGATCACCGACGCGGCGGCGAGGGCTGCGCCCTGGACGACGTTGAGTCCCACGCCCCCACAGCCGAAGACCGCGACCATGCTGCCCGCCTCGACGCCGGCTCTGTTCACCACCGCACCGACGCCCGTTGTGACGGCACATCCGAGAATCGCGGCCCTGTCCAGGGGCATGTCCTTGCGTATCCTCACCGCGAACTCGGCCGGAATCGTGGTCGCCTCAGAGAAGGCGGCGTAGCGGTGAGCTATCGGCACCCCGTCCTGGCTGAACCTGTTGGTGCCGTCGCGCATGTACGGGGTCGCCCACACGTCCTCGCAGAGGTGGGTGCGGCCGACCGTGCAGCTGCGGCACCGTCCGCACTGGGCCGTGAGGGAGAACACGACGTGGTCCCCCGGGGCGAAGTCAGCCACACTGGGCCCCACGTCGGTAACAACCCCTGCGCCCTCGTGGCCCAGTATCGTCGGGAGCGCATCCGGGGGGTTGCGGCCCACGACGGTGTGATAGTCGCTGTGGCATGCGCCCGCGCCGGCAACTTTGACCCGGATCTCGCCCGACCTGGGCCCTTCGAGGTCGACCTCCTCGACGGAGAGAGGCGCGTTCAACTCGCGGAGCAGTGCAGCCTTCATACCGGGCCCATACTACCATCGCAAACGGGCAATCCGACCTCCACCTCCAAGGTCTAGAAGGCGATCTCGGTTGCCAGCTCGCGGTAGCGGCAGAAGGCATTGGCGAGCTGCATCTGCCTGGGTGTGCGGCACTCGGGAGCGAACAGGTCAGGCGAGCCCACGAGGACGCAGACGCAGCGCGCCCTGGACGTGGCCACGTTGAGGCGGTTTAGGCTGTAGAGGAACTCCATGCCATGCGGCGCCTCTTCGGGCGTCGACGTGGCCATCGAGTAGACCACGACCGGGGCCTCCTGGCCCTGGAACTTGTCCACCGTGCCCACCCTGGCGCCGGGCAGCCGCTCCTGTATCTTGAACACTTGGGCGTTATACGGCGCGATCACCAGGACGTCTTCCGGGGTGATCGGCCTTTCGCTCCCATGCTGGTCGACCCATGATGCGTCTCCATAGACCAGGCTGCTCACCAGGTCGGCGACCCGGTCGGCCTCCTCGTCCGAGTAGCTCTGGTTGCCCTCGTGCGGCACCGGTAGGAACCGGAGCCCCGTTCCCGACAGGGGCCCAGACCAGACGACTCCCTGGTCTTCCAGGCCGGAGCGCGAGTCGAGCTTGCCCTCGTAGAACGCCTCCGACGTGAAGGCGCAGATGTCCGGGTGGAGCCGCCATGTCTCCTCGAGGAACAAGCCCTGGTGCCCCTCGATAGTCTGGCGGTCTCCGAGCAGGTGGGCCAGGGCCGACACGCCTGTGCCGTCCGGGTGTGTGCCCTGGGTGGGCTGGTCGAGCTGCTGCGGGTCGCCCAGCAAGACGAGGTTGGGGCCGGCGTGGGAGATTGCCAGGACGTTGGCCAGCGACATCTGGGCGGCCTCGTCGACGAACAGCACGTCGACGGTATCGAGGGCCTCCTCGCGGGCCCATAGCCAGGCGGTGCCCGCCCCCACCTGGCAGTCACCGGCAAGCTCCGCGAAGACTGCGGCATTGCTGGGTTCGAGGACCACCCGGTCGTCGCCGGAGTCGTCCGGCGGATCGCCGCTGATCTTTCGTACGGCCCTGATGTCGAGACCACCTTCCTCAGCGGCTTCCAGCGCCGCGTCGAGGAGATTGGTGATCACCTTGTGGCTGTTGGCGGTAATGCCGACGCGCCTGCCCCTTCGGACGAGCTCGCAGATCATCCTTGCGGCGGTGTATGTCTTGCCCGCGCCCGGCGGGCCCTGTATGGGCAGGACGCCGAACGATCCGGTTGAGGCAATGCGCAGGGCGGCGTCCAGCGGCGTCTCGCCGGGCTTACGGACCGGGTCGCCCCCGAGGCGGGGCGGCTCCCGCAGCAACAGGGAGCGGGCCGCGCCGTAGGCCCCGTCTCCGGCGACGCCATTGCCGGCGACGTGCTCGCCGATCCGGACCAGGGCATCACTCAAGACACCGCTCCGTATGAGGTCGTGGGCGAATGCCGCCCCGGGGTGAGTGTCGACAGAGCTACCCCGCTTCTTCACGTCGACCGTGCGATTCCGGACGTCTATGGACACCAGCGTGCCCAACGGGTCGCCCCCGGGCATGTGCAGAGTCTCACCGCCCCGGAGCGTGGTCTCCTGGACGGGGAAGCTGTATCGGTGTGTGGGGAGTCTGCCCGGGCCTTCCACCTCGCCCGTAAACCTGAGCTCGGCAACGGCCTTGCGCTCGTCGAGCAGGTCCTCGACAGAGCTCTCGCTGAGCCGATAGTACTCCCACCAGACGGCCTTCTCTTCCCGGCGGTGCCACTCGAGCATGTTTGCCAGCAGCCACTTGGCATGCTGTTCAGAACTCCGTTCGTCCTCCAGCGCCGGGACATCCCCGGCAAGACGTTCGGCCAGCGCCCTGACCATCTCCTGCCGCTCACTGAGCTCCTCCTCCGCCTGCCCGTCCTCCGGCTGGGGCCGCTCGATGACCGCGCCGCCCTCGACAAGGTCCCGGCGGATTCCCTCCAGCCAGTCGCGCAGACGGAGGGTGGATACGCAGTCGTCGCGGTTGTACCCCTCGACAACCTGCCTGTGCTCCTCGCGGATGGAGCCAGGGTCTCCCAGCTCCAGGGGCGCGGAGACTCCGTACAGCGCGGAGTTGGCATCGCTCAGCGACACATCGCGGGTGTAACCGAAGAACTTCTCCAGCTCCTTGATGGAGTAGCTTTCGACGCTGGCGCGCAGCCCGCCCCGCACGACCCTGTGCAGGTCGACGAACAGGCCGGCCCGGAGCATGCGGTCTACCTCATCTTCGCGGGTGGCGTGACGGCCCATCATCCGCTTCATCGCGCTGGGCTCGTAGGGAGCGAAGTGGTAGATATGCATATCCGGGTGGGCCTTCCAGCGAGCCATCACCCAGTCGACGAACTGCTCGAAGGCGCGCTTTTCTCCTCGTATGTGAGGGCCCAGAGCCCGGCGTATTGCTCCTGTCTGTCGTCGTTAACTGAGACGTACCCGAAAAGGTATTCGAGGCCGCCTGGCCCCACGAACGGGTCGCCCTCGAAGTCGAAGAAGATGTCGCCGGGCGACGGCTCGGGGAGCAGCGCAAATCCCACCTCGGGCTCGGGTTCCAGCGTCTCGTACACGGGCTTGCCGGACTCGCAGCCCTCCACCTGCACGCGGGCCTGCTCGCGGACCCTCTCGTAGCTGGCCGCCGCGCCGCGATCGGGCTTCCATTGCAGTGGCACCGGCATTGCGGCGAGGGCCGACGTGGTCGCGACTCCCCTGCCCTTCAGCTCGTCGACGTGGCGACCCGATATGCCCGCCACCAGGCAGGGATGGTCGTCTCTGCGCCTGCGGGAGTCGCACTGGCGGCTCCAGCGGCACACGAGGCAGTGCTCCTTCGGGTCGGGGTAGGCCGGCTCCCGGACGCGGTCCTCGAGGGACGACTCCAGCCGGGACTTCACCAGCCGGTAGTACGCGGCATAGTCGCCGGTGCGGTAGACCTGCGGCTCGAACTCCGTCCAGGGCGCAACCACGTACATGTGCTCCGGCAGCACGCCCTGTACCGAGCGCACCAAGTCGGAGTAGAGGGAGAGCTGGAGGATGGTGCCGCTCCGGGTCTCCCGGGCCAGCTTGGTGTCGATGACCTCGTACGACCAGCCGCCCAGGTCGCTG
Source organism: Dehalococcoidia bacterium (assembly GCA_965204975.1). GTDB lineage: Bacteria > Chloroflexota > Dehalococcoidia > Lucifugimonadales > CAJWER01. Next base: position 132,748 of record OZ242024.1, on the reverse strand, counting down.
GGGATCTCCACGCGCCTGAGGATGTCGGTGCGGCCGCTCCATCGCCCGCCTGCGAGCGCGCCCTGTACGATTACGTCGTCCCCGGAGCGCATCGCCTCGACCGTGGAGGCGACCTTCGCATCGTCGATGCCCACGCCCTCGATCGACGTCACACGGTGGCCGGCGTTCTGCAGGTAGGCGATGTAGTCCCGTTCGTGGGCCAGCCCCCGCTCGCGCAGCAGCTCCAGCATCGGGTCCCAGCGGCTGGGCGCGGCCCGCTCCCCGACGGCCACCTCCAAGTTGAGCTCAGTAAGGTGGCGGCAGGCGAGGTGGTTGACCAAGTCGCCGGCGCTCAACTGGAACTTACCGTCTATGGTGTGCATTCAGCTCCCCCACCCCCCTGGATACCGGCGTCACCGGTATGACGACAAAGAGACTGCAGGGGGATACTACACCAAGCTCGGAGGGCCAGGGGCGAGGAACGGTCGTCGGCGTGAATGGACTGCAGCTTCTCACTTGTCGGAAGCACCCGATACGTGCTCTCGCAGTGCTACACTCACAGCGCAATCGCGGACAATGTTCCCTACACACCCATGGTAGGTGATACTAGAGATGCCCAGGTCAGCAGGCTTGATTCTTGGATTCGACCCGGGTGGCGTAGGCCGATTCGGCTGGAGCGTCTGCAACGCCACCTCCGGGGCGTTGGTGCGGCTCCAAACCGGATTGGCTGATGACGCAGTGGGAGCACTTCACGACGTCGAGAACGCTATGGAGTCGTGCGGCCTCCAGGGGAATCCAAGTGTCTTAGCAGCTGGCATCGATGCTCCCATGTTCTGGGGTACGAAGGGAAACAGGGAGATTGACGGGATTCTCCGCAGTGCATTGAGGGACACCCAGTTTCCAACTCCAGGTGGTACGGTCCAGCAAGTGAACAGCTTGCGGGGTGCGTGCCTGGCACAGGGCATGCTCCTGGGCAAGTATCTCCACGAGAAGTGGGACCTGCCAATTACGGAGACTCACCCCAAGGCACTACTGCACTTGCTGTCGCTACCGGGCCAGTCCGATATGGCGTTGAGGGTAACCGACCTGACGACGGGGCTAGACGAGCATGAACGGGATGCCACTCTCTCTGCGGTTGCAGCCTGGGCGATGGTCCGCAAGCTGCCGGGCTGGTGCAATCTATACGCCCAGGAACCCAACCCCATCCAGCCATTCGACACACCCGTAGATTTCTGGATGCCCCTTTCGCAGGAATCCCTACCAACGCCGGACTAGCCCGGCCGATCAGACGGCTCCAACGAAGTGGTTGACCAGGTCGCCGGCGCTTAGCTGGAACCTGCCATCTAAGCTGTGCATTCAACTCCCCCACCCCACTGGATACCGGCTTTCGCCGGTATGACGACAAGAACGCTGCAGGGGGATACTGCACCAAGACGCGGGAATGGCCGGGCGGTCCTTTGTGGTATCTTGAGGCTGACCGCGGGCCGGAGAGGGCTCGGAGGAGCAGGCATATGGTCTCGGAGTTCGAGAAGGCAGAGTCGCGCCCGGAGTTCTACATGCCGCCGCCGATGGACTTCCCCGATGCAGGGGCGTCCGAGGATGAGGTGCTGGACGGTGTCAGGGAGATACTCGGCTCGATCCCATACGACATCGAGAACAACTTTGGCGTGAGCTACGTGGGACCGCCGCACCCAATCACCCGGAAGGTGTATGAGCTGACGCTGGGCACGTTCTTCGTCGAGTGGGCGCGCGAGTTGCAGCCGGGCCCGTACGAGCTGGAGAAGCAGGCGGTGCGGATGGTGGCCTCGCTGCTCGGGAAGCCGGACGCCGTCGGGTTCATCACGAGCGGCGGCACGGAGTCGAACATCTCGGCGCTGCGGCTGGCGCGCAACCTCTCCCCGTCGGTGTCCGCGCCCGAGGTGGTCATGCCGGAGTCGGGCCACTACAGCTTCCACATCGGCGCGGAGATGCTTGGGATCACGCTGCGGGAGGCACCGCTGGGGCCAGACATCCTGCCAGACATGGACTACGTCGAGAGCCTGATCAACGAGAACACGATCGGCCTGGTGTGCTCCGCTCCTGGCGGGGCGTTCATGGTGACCGATCCGGTGGAGGAGTTCGCGGACCTGGCGCGGCGCAAGGGCCTGTTCCTGCACGTCGATGCGGCGTTCGGCGGGTTCATACTGCCGTTCATGCGGGAGCTGGGGTACGACGTGCCGCAGTTCGACTTCAGCCTGCCGAGCGTGAGCACGATGATGACCGACGGGCACAAGCTGGGGATGATGCCGGTCGCGACGAGCTTCTTCATGGTCCGGGACGAGGAGATGCTGCAGGCGATCCCGACGGAGCGGACCGTGATCCACACCGTCACGGCGACCAAGCACGGCGAGCGGGCTGCGTCAGCGTGGGCCGTGCTGCGGCACCTCGGACGCAAGGGGTACCTGGAGTCGACCCGGCACGTGCTGGAGGTAGTGGACTTCATCGCTAAGGGCATCGAGCGCATCGACGGGCTGCGGCTGGTCGTGCCGCCGTCGATCACGCTGGTGAGCTTCACGTCGGACGACGGCAACCTGAGCAAGGTGCACGAGGGGATGGTCGAGCGAGGCTTCGGGCACACGTACGGCACGGTGAGCGGCATCGAGTACATACGCCTGTCGGTCCACCCGCACCGCGACCTCGAGCACGCGGCACTCTTCCTGGAGGCGCTGGAAGACTCGGTGAGGGCGGCGCGGGCCTGATTGCCAGGGAGGGCGGGTTTGAAACCCGTCCCTACGGGGTTGCGCCAGGGTCTCCTCGGGGAAGGGGCCGCGCCGCCTCACCTCGACTCTAAACACATACGGTCAACAGCAAAGGAGGGCGCAAGCCCATGGAACTTACCCAGGACCTTCTGCAGAGCTTCAGGTGGCGCAACATCGGGCCGTTCAAGGGCGGTCGCTGCGTAGCTGTAAACGGCCACCCGACGGAGCCGATGGTCTTCTACATGGGCTGTGTGGGCGGCGTCTGGAAGACGGAGGACGGCGGCACCTACTGGGAGAACATCTCGGACGGGTACTTCAAGACCTCGGCGGTGGGCGCAATCGGGGTGTCCGACTCCGACCCCAACGTCATCTACGTGGGGATGGGCGAGTGCAACGTTGCTGTGCCGAGGCTCCAGTGGACGGCGCAGGCGGACGGCGTGTACAAGTCGACCGACGGCGGGCGCACGTGGACGAACGTCGGCCTCCAGGATACGCAGCACATTGCCCGCCTCCGCATTCATCCCGAGGACCCGGACCTGGTGTATGCGGCCGTGCTCGGCCACCTGGAGCAGCCCTACGACGAGCGCGGCGTCTACCGGTCCAAAGACGGCGGGGCTACGTGGGAGCGGGTGCTGCACGTGTCGGACCGGGCCGGAGCAATCGACCTGTCAATCGACCTCGCCAACCCGCGGGTGCTGTACGCGTCGACGTGGGACGTGCGGCGCAGCTTCTGGTGGAGCCACAGCGGCGGCCCAGGGACTGGGATATACAGGAGCGACGACGGCGGCGACACGTGGACCGAGCTGACCGGGAACCGCGGCCTGCCGGAGGGCACGATGGGGCGCATCGCGGTGGCGGCGTCGCCACGCCCGGGCAGGGTGCTGGCGCTGATCGAGGCCGAGAAGAGCGGGCTGTACGGGTCGGACGACTGGGGCGAGTCGTGGGAGCTGCTGTCCGACAACCCTGAGCTGACCAACAGGCCCCACTACTACAACCACCTGTTCGCCGATCCGGTGGACTCGGAGACCATGTACATCCTGAACTCAAAGGTGCACCGCTCGCTGGACGGCGGACGCACCTTCCATGACGTTACGGGGACGCACGCCGACCACCACGAGCTGTGGATCGACCCACGTAACCCGAAGCGGATGATCAACGGCAACGACGGCGGGGCCTCCGTGTCGTTCAACGGCGGCGAGTCGTGGTCGAGCATCTACAACCAGCCGACGGGCGAGTTCTATCACATCACGACCGACACCCGGTTCCCGTACAGGGTCTACGGCACCCAGCAGGACAACTCGGCCGTGTCCGCACCGTCGAGGTCGAACCGGGGTGCGATCCAGTGGTGGGAGTGCTACAACGTGGGCTCGTCCGAGAGCGGGCATATCGCAGTGCGGCCGGACAACCCGAACATCGTCTACGCGGGGGCGTACGGCAGCAACCGGGGCGCCGGGCCGGTGACGCTGCTGTACGACCACAGCTCCGGGGAGGTGCGCAGCATCTCGGCTTGGCCGGACGCCATGTCCTTCACGTTCAGGGACCGCAAGTACCGTTTCGCGTGGGACAACCCGCTCGTCATCTCGCCCCACGACCCGGGCGTGCTCTATGGCGCGGCGAACGTGGTCTTCCGCACCGAAAACGACGGCGCGAGCTGGGAGGTGATCAGCCCCGACCTGACGCGCAACGAGCTGGATGAGCCGGGCGACTTCGACCCGCTGTCTGACATCGCAACGTTCGAGCGGTGCACCATATCGAGGTTTGCCGAGTCGCCGGTGACGCCGGGGGTATTCTGGGCGGGCTCCGACGACGGGCTCATTCATCTGTCGAAGGACGGCGGCGAGTCGTGGACGAACGTGACGCCGGACGACTTCCCTGAGTGGTCGATGGTGAGCAGCGTCGACGCCTCGCACCACGACGCGGGCACGGCCTACGTGGCAACGACGAGGTACCAGCACGGCGACTACCGGCCGTACCTGTACAGGACGCACGACTACGGCGAGAGTTGGCGCCTGATCACCGGCGGCATCTTGGACATCGACTTCACCCGGGTCATGCGGGAGGACCCGGCGCGGCAGGGGCTGCTGTACGCCGGCACGGAGGGCGGCGTCTACGTGTCGGTGGACGACGGGGAGTCGTGGAGCCGCCTGCAGACCAACCTGCCGCCGGTGCCGATCCACGACATGGTGGTGAAGGACGACGACCTGGTGGTGGGAACGCACGGGCGGGCGTTCTGGATACTGGACGACGTGACGCCCCTTCACGAGCTGTCCAGCAGCGTGGGGGACTCCAGCGCCTACCTGTTCAAGCCGAGGGATACGCACCGCTTCCTGATCGAGCCGAACCCGTACGCGACGCCTGAGCCCGGGCCCGACAAGTTCTACTGGCTCTCGCTGGGGATGCCGGCGACCTTCTACACGGACGCAACGCCGGAGGGCGAGCACGTGCGGCGCTACCTGGACGCCGGGGCGAACCCGCCGGACGGCGTGGTGGTGACCTACTACCTGCGGGAGCAGGCCGAGGGCGAGGTCAGGCTGGTCTTCCTGGACGACCGGGGAGACGAGATCGCGACGGCGTCGAGCGAGCCGGAGGACAAGGGTGAAGTGCGGCTGTCGACGCGGCAGGGCGCGAACCGCTACGTATGGGACATGCGCTACCCGCGCGGGCTGCGGCTGCCCGACGACAGGATCGAGGAGCGGCCGTTCAAGGGGCCGTTGGCACCGCCGGGCGAGTACCAGGTGCGGATCGAGGTGGGGGGCGAGTCGCAGACGCAGACGTTCCGCATCCTGCCGGACCCGCGGGTGAGCGCGACGGACGCCGACCTGCACGCGCAGTTTTCGATGCTCATTACGCTGCGGGACAAGCTCACGGAGTCGCAGCGGGACGTGCTCAGGGCCAGGGCCGTGCGCGAGCAGGTGGACCAGTGGGTGAGGCGGGCCGATGGGCACGCCGCAGAGGAACGCGTGAAGGAGGCGGCGTCCGATCTGAAGGACAAGCTGCTGGCAGTCGAGGACGAGCTTGTGAGCCGGCCGGACATCCAGTGGGTCGAGAGGAGGAACAGGGGCACCCTGTTCCCGAAGAGGCTGAACGGCCGCCTGGCCGACCTGATCGATACCGTGGCCATTTCGTATGCGGCGCCTCCCAGGCAGTGCCGCGAGGTGCAGGCGCTGCTAACGAGGGAGATCGACGCGCGGCTGACGCGGCTGAACGAGATCATGGACGGCGACCTGGAGGGCTTCAAGTCGGTCCTGGAGGAGCTGGAGGTCCCGGCGATCGCGCCGTAGGATTGGGGGTGATCCCGGTGAATAGCCGGGGAGGGCGGGTTTCAAACCCGCCCCTACGTCATCTTGAGCCAGGCGCCAAGATCCTCATCTGAGCGGTGGTGCGACTCAGTTGCTTGAGGAGGATTCCACTTGGCCCATCATGGCCGCGTCGGTATTACCCTTGAGGTCTGCGAGCGTAATCTGTGACTCGCTGATGATCTTCTGAACATCCTCGATGGTGAGTTGGCCGGCGATGGAAGCGTCTACGATCTTCTGCACGTCGTCCGGCGTCAACTCCTCGCCCGTGAAGACGAGCTTCCGCACATCCTCGGCCGTCAGAAAGTCACCCGTAGCCTCGTCGACGATGCCCTGAACGTCTGCGACCGTGAGCAGGTCCCTGGTAGCCTCATCTACGATGATCTGAACATCCGGCGCCGTCAGCATGTCGCTCGTAGCCGCGTCGATGATCTCCTGGACGTCTGCCGCCGACAGCAGGCCACCGGTAGCCTCATCGACAATGTCCTTTACGTCCGCTGCGGTGAGCTGGTCCGCAGTGGCCGCGTCGACGATCTCCTGGACGTCCTCGACCGTCAGCATTTCGCTCGTGGCTGCATCGACGATGTCCTGGACGTCGGCGGCAGTGAGCTGGGGGCCTAGCTGTGCCCGCACTTCCCTTGCGACGTCCTCGGTGGAGTCTTCAGAGCCGCATGCGACGGCGACGGCAAGCACAATTGCAGCGAGCAGCGATACCGACAGCGCTCTGTTCGACGCGGCCTTCATGTCCACAAGCCTCCCCGGGTGTGCAGCGGCAAGGCTAGCGACTGGGTAATGGAGTGTCAATCTGGCACCTCCGCTAGTGCATATCTTGCCCCGGTCACTCGGGCCGATTCGTGCGGCTGCTCCAGTTTGGCTAAAGTGGGCTGATGGCATGGTCTTGGGCTCGATCGAAGCGGGGGAACTTCGGTGCCGATTGCCCACTACAGTGATACGATGCGCCACGCACCGATTGCAGGAGGAAGCGATGGGCGACTTCTGGATCCAGGGCGGCGAGAGGATGTTGTTCATAGGGGACAGCATCACCGACTGCGGACGGCGAGACCGCGCCATACCCCTGGGAGACGGCTACGTGAGCATTTTCTCGGAGCTGGCCTCGGCAAGGTACCCGGAGAGGGACGTAGAGTGGCTAAACATGGGCATCAGCGGCAACAGGACCACCCATCTGAGGGAGCGGTGGGAGCCAGATGTCATCGAACAGTCGCCTGACCGCCTCTCGATCAAGATCGGCATCAACGATCTGCACAGCTACCTGCGCGGCGACCCCGACGGGGTGCCTCCCGATCGGTACCGGGTAGTCTTCGACGAGTTGATGGCCCGGACGCGCCGCACGCTCGGCGACATTCCAGTTCTTCTCATCACCCCGTTCTACATCTCGACGAACCTGGAGGACAGTTTCGAGGGTACTGTCCTCCCCCTGATTCCCGAGTACATCGACATCGTAGGAGAGATGAGCGCCAAGTACGACACACTGCTCCTGGACCTGCACGAGGTCTTTCAGCGGCACCTGGAGTACCGGCCGCCCAGCACGTTCTGCCCCGAGCCGGTGCACCCCAATCACACGGGGCACGTGGTCATCGCAAACGCGCTGATGGAGTTTCTTAGCAGATGAAGGCTGCCTGAGGGGGACACCCGCGCCAGGAGGGCTCGACTTGCCCCGCCGGGGCCGGCCCGAGGTCGAAGGAGCTAGCGGACGCCGAGCTTCCGGGCCAGCTCGGCGTTGCTGGGCTCGACCATGACGGAGCCGTCATCGAACACGATGGTCGGGACGCTCCTGTACCCTCCGTTGAGCTCCATTACCTTGAGGGACGCTTCGGCATCCTGCTCGATGTCGATCCAGTCGTAGCCGATGCCATGGGTGTCGAAGAACAGCTTCGAGCGCTTGCAGTCGCCGCACCAGTCCGTTCCGTATACGGTGATTCCCTTTTGCTCCATGCGTATGCCTCTTGGGGAAATGCGGCTCGAGCCGCCTGTTACCACCTTACACTGCGGCGGGCGGGGTAATGGCTTAAGTAAGGTCTGGTACCCCTGCCCGGACTCGAACCGGGGCACACGGTTTAGGAAACCGTTGCTCTATCCGCCTGAGCTACAGGGGCTTGATAGCGGGCTAAGTATCTATTGTAGCGCGGACGGCGGCTCCTCGCATCCGTTCCGAAGCTCCACGAATGTCATCCCGAACGCAGTGAGGAATCTACGGATGTCGCAGGGGACGATCCTGGGAGTGCAAGGACTAGGTGATTCGTCGCTGCGCGCCTCTGAATCACTATGGCCTTGTGAAGGCCACATAAGGGGATGAAAATGGCGTCGTGTCTTGGCATGGTTGAGGCCGACCCCACCCCAGGTCCCTCGGGGCTCGGGACGACATGACGGGGCAACCGTGCGCTACTCTCATTGGAATGACAGCAAGGCAGGGACGGTTCCTCCGTCTCGTCGAGGCCCCTGCCCTACACCGCTAACTTCGTGGCGCGGCTTAGCACGCGGGCGCGGCCGTTCTCCATGACGACGATGTCCTCGATTCGCACGCCGCCCCAGCCTGACAGGTATATGCCGGGCTCGATGGTGAACACCATGCCGTCCTCTATGGCATCTTCGCCCGTGGGGCCCACGCGCGGGTATTCGTGGACGGCGAGTCCGACGCCGTGTCCGAGGCTGTGGCCGAAGTTGTCGCCGTAGCCCGCGTCGGCGATGATGTCGCGGGAGATGGCGTCGACCTCCTGGCCCGTCATCCCGGGCCTGACCTGCTCCTCGGCCTCTATCTGCGCCTCCAGGACCTTGTTGTAGACCCCGGCGAACTTCTCGTCGGGCTCCCCCACGACTATCGTGCGTGTCAGGTCGGCGCAGTAGCCATCGTACTTTGCGCCCATGTCGATGACGACGGCCTGGCCCTCCTCGAGCGGAGTCTCGTCCGCGAGGTGGTGAGGCAGCGCGCCGTTGGGGCCGGCCGCGACGATGGTCTCGAAGGCGAGCCCTTCAGCGCCCTGCTCCCTCATCGACTTCTCCAGCTCCCACGCGACCTCGCCCTCGGTGATTCCGGGCTCGACCCTGGCCGCGACCGTCTCGAGCGCAACGTCGGTGACCTCGACCGCCTTCGTCAGGATGTCGAGCTCGTCGCGGTCTTTCACAGCCCTCATCTTGTCGACCAGCTCGCTCGTCTCGACGAGGTCCAAGCCGGTCGACTCTTCATGTTCACAGATTGCTTTTCTGAAGGCCGAGTGGGTCGCCACCGAGACGTCGCTCGCCTCGAAGCCTACCCGCTCCAGGCCAGCTTCGTGCGCCAGCTCCGGCAGCCACTTCCATCCCTGGCCGGCCGTCATTCGCTCGACCCGGTAGCCGGGCGCCTGCTTCTCGGCCTGTTCCGTATACCGGAAGTCGGTGACGAGGACCTGGCCTTCTTCACTGATCAACAGATAGCCGGCCGAGCCCGTAAAGCCCGACAGGTATCGCCGGTTCTCCGGGCTGGAGACCAGCATCGCGTCAATTTCGTTCTCGCCGAGCGCCGCCCGCAGCCTGTCAACCCTCGCAGTCGTGTTCATCCAGATTATTCCGCCTCCGCCGTGTGTTCTACCAGGAACCGGAGCCCGTATATGTACCCGCGCCAGCCGAGCCCGGCTATTTGGCCGACTGCCAGCGGGGCTATGACCGAGCGATGCCGGAATCTCTCCCGGGCGTGTATGTTCGAAATGTGTACCTCGACTACCGGCAAGTCCGCGTCAGCCAGGGCATCGCGCATGGACAGTCCGTAATGAGTCAAGGCGCCAGCGTTGATCAGTATACCGGATGCCCCGCGCGCCGACTGCTGGAGGAAGTCCACGATAGCGCCCTCGTGGTTGCTCTGGAACAGCTCGACCTCCACATCGAGCGCCTCCGCGGCTTCCCTGATTCGGCCCTCGATCTCCGCGAGCGAGACGGTGCCGTATCGGCCGGGATCGCGTCTGCCCAGCATGTTCAGGTTCGGACCGTTTATGACGAGTATCTTCATGACTCCGGATCCACCTCCGCGGCAGCCCTGGCCCTCGGGTGCGTCGACAGGTACACCTCTCGGGCCTTCGATTGTGTCACATGAGTATATATCTGGGTGGTCGCCGGGCTCGAGTGGCCCAGGAGCTCCTGCACTACCCGAAGGTCCGCGCCGCCGTCCAGCAGGTGGGTGGCGAAAGAGTGGCGAAGCGTGTGGGTATGCACTCCGGACGCCAGGCCCGCCCTGGCCGCGTACCGCCGGACCTTCTCCTGGATGCTGCGCCGGCTGAGTCGCGTGCCGAAGCGATTGAGGAAGAGGGCCGAGCCGCTTCCCGGCTGCGACAGCTTCGGCCGCACGTCGCGCAGGTAGAGTGCTATGGCGTCGTGCGCCTCCGACCCGATGAGGACGGCCCGCTCCTTGCCACCCTTGCCCACGACGCGCAGCTCCCTGCTTTGCAGGTCTAGGTGATGCACGTCCAGGTCGTGCACCTCGCTGACGCGGAGTCCGGCGGCATACACCAACTCCAGCAGAGCGCGGTCCCGCACTCCCAGCTCCTCACTGGTGTCCGGCGAAGATACGAGGAGCTCGGCTTCGTCCTGGGAGAGAAAGCGCGGCAGCCGCTTGTCTCGCTTCATGACGCCGCGCCGGGGCAGCGGGTCCTTGTCGATCAGCTTTTCGGCTAGCAGCCAGCGGAGGAGCGACCGCAGGGCGCTCAGCTTCCGCACGACGCTCGACCGCTCATAACCAAGCTCCACAAGCCAGGCCAGGTAGGCGCGCAAGGCGTACCTGTCGAGGGCCCTCAGGTCCGAGATCCCACGCCCATCCATGTAGTCGAACAGGGGCTTGAGGTCGGTCCTGTAGTTCCTGACCGTCAGCGGGGCAAGCCCCTTCTCGGCGTCGAGGTGGGTCGTGAACCGGTCGAGCAGCGAAGCTCGTTCCGCAGCGTCCATAGTGGGGAATTTGTACACCGGGCCCGTCCATAGTTGAAAGGGTAACCTGGGCCACTTTAGCCCGAATGCCGGAGAGCGCACGGCGCCTTGTCGGGAAACCCGGATCCTCTAGGACGCCAGCTCGACGACCTCTTCCTCGGGCACGGGGCCCCTGAAGCCACACGCGCCGCAGCGGGCGTTCTGCCTGCCCGAGGCGACCAGCAGCTTGCCGCAGTCGGGACAAGGCTGGGGGAGCGGCCTCTGGTTCGTCGTGAAGGTGCACTCTGGATAGTTGGTGCAGCCGTAGAACTTCTTGGGCCCGCGGCCTCTTCCGCCCCTGCCCTGGCGCTCGACCAGCTCGCCGCCGTCCTCGGGACAGTCGACGCCGGTGCGCTGCATCAGCGGCTTGGAGCTCCGGCAGTCGGGGAAGCCGCTGCAAGACAGGAAGCGCCCAAATCGCCCGGACTTGATGACCATGGGGCGCTCGCAATCGTCACACACCTCGTCGGACTCCTCGTCTATCTGGTCGCGGGGCACCCGCTCCGCCTTCTCGAGGGCGCGCTTGACGGAATCGTTGAAGGGTCCGTAGAACTCCTTCAACACAGGCGTCCACTCCCTCTCTCCGGTGGCGATGTCGTCCAGCTCCTCCTCCACGCGCGCCGTAAAGCCGACGTCCATGATGTCCGGAAAGTGCTGGGTGAGCAGGCCGCTGACCGCAATGCCCAGCTTGGTAGGCGTGAGCCTGTTCCGATCCTTGCGGGCATAGTCGCGCGCGAGCACGGTCGCGATGGTGGGGGCGTAGGTGCTCGGGCGCCCGATTCCCTGCTCCTCCAGGGCACGAACCAGGCTGGCCTCCGTGTACCGCGGCGGGGGCTGGGTGAAGTGCTGAGTCGGGGTAATGCCGCGAGAGTCCAGGACATCTTCCTTCTGCAGCACCGGGAGGGGAGCGTCGGCGTCCTTGTCCTTCGCCGCGTCGTCGCGGCCCTCCAGGTACAGGCGGCGGAAGCCTGGGAACTTGATGACCGAGCCTGTGGCGCGGAAGTCGTAAACTGCGCCTGAGCGTGTGCCGGAGGCTTCGATGTCCACGGTCGTGCCGTCGAGGAGCGCGTCGGACATCTGGCTGGCCACCATGCGCTGCCATATCAACTCGTAGAGCCGGCGCTGCTCGGGCGTCAGGTAACGGCCCACGGACTCCGGCTCGCGCAGCACTGACGTGGGGCGGATCGCCTCGTGGGCCTCCTGCGCGCCCTTGACCCTCTTGGTGTAGAAGCGCGGCCGCTCCGGCGCATAGCCGGGCCCGAACTTCTCGCGTATGAAGTCCCTCGTCTCGTTAACGGCACTCATCGCGACGTTCGTCGAGTCGGTGCGCATGTATGTGATGAGCCCAACCGACCCCTCGCCGCCGATGTCGACGCCCTCGTAGAGCTGCTGCGCGACCGCCATGGTGCGGCGGGTAGTGAACCTCAGCTTCCTGAACGCCTCCTGCTGCAGGGTGCTGGTTATGAAGGGCGGGGCCGGCCGGCTCTTCCTCTCCCTCGTCGCGACCTTTGCGACGCTGAATCCGGCAGGCTCCAGGTCGGAGGTGATACCGGCAGCCTCCTCGCCGTTCGGTATGGAGATACGGCCGCGCTTTCCCTTGACCGCGCGGAGGTTCGCCTTGAAGGCCACAGATTCCTTGCCGTCGTCGGCCTTTGCCAGCAGCGCCTCGATGGTCCAGTATTCTTCGGACACGAACGCGCGAATCTCGTGTTCACGGTCGACTATCAGCCTCAGGGCGACCGACTGCACCCGTCCCGCCGACAGGCCTCGGCGCACCTTCTTCCAGAGCACCGGGCTAAGGTCATAGCCGACCAGGCGATCGAGGACTCTCCTGGCCTGCTGGGCGTCTATCAGCCGATCGTCGATTGTCCGGGGGTGTTCGAAGGCGTCCCTAACTGCGGGCGCGGTGATCTCGTGGAAGACCACGCGGCGCACCTTCGACTTGGCGATCTTCGCGGCTTCGATCAGGTGCCACGCGATTGCCTCCCCTTCCCTGTCAGGGTCGGTCGCGAGGTATACGGTGTCGGCCGCCGCCGAGGCCTTCTTCACCTCAGCCACCACCTTCCGCTTGTCGGGCAGCACTGAGTACTTGGGCTCGAAACCGTCCTCGACCGCAACCCCGACCTCCCGCTTCGGCAGGTCGCGAACGTGCCCCATCGAAGCCATCGCGGTGTACTGTCCCCCCAGGAAGCGCCCGACGGTACGGGCTTTCGCAGGAGACTCAACTATTACTAGGTCTTTTGCCATTTCGTGTTCAAACGGCCTGGTATTGTGCAGGCCTCTCCTTGATCCTGATGTAGTTCATGCCGCCCACCTGCCGGACAACGCCCTTCAGCTCCATCATCGCGAGGGCCCCGCTAACGAGGGAGATATCCATGCCGCTGGTGCGGACAACCTCGTCGATGTGCACGGGGTCATACGTGACGAACCCAAGCAAAGCCGCCTCGTTCTCATCCTCGGGGAAGTGGGCGGCCATCTCGATCTGTTCGCCCTGTTCGCCCACGTAAGACAGGTTAAGCTCTTCCAGTACGTCCTTGTAGTCTATCACCAGCTTGGCCGCAGAGTCCCTTATGAGCCTGTTAGCACCCCGGCTGGTGGGGGAAAAGACGTTGCCGGGGACCGCGAACACCTCCCTGTTCTGCTCGAGCGCGTGATGGGCAGTAAGCAGAGCGCCGCTCTTCTCTCCTGCCTCGATTACGACTGTGCCCAAGGTCATGCCGCTCATTATCCGGTTCCTGCGTGGGAAGTGCTGTGCGCTGGGCCTCGTGCCGGGAGGATGCTCCGATATGAGCGCTCCATTTTCAACAATCTGCCGGGCAAGCCTGTCGTGACTCCAGGGATAGATTACGTCGACGCCGCTCCCCATTACGGCGAGGGTCCGGCACCCCGCGTCCAAGGCCGCCTGGTGCGCAACGCCATCTATCCCCAGCGCGAGTCCGCTTACGACCGTCACACCGGACTTCGCCACGTCCTGCGCAAGATTGTATGCGGCTTCCCTGCCATATGCCGAGGGTTTTCTCGTGCCCACCACGGCGATCGAGCGCTCGTCGTCCGGAGACAACTCGCCTCGAATGTACAGGACCGGCGGCACGTCGTAGATCTCCTTGAGGCGAGCCGGGTACTCGTCGTCGTGCCATGTCAGGGCCGTGATTCCGGCCTTTGCGACCCGGTCCAGCTCGGCATCGGGGTCGATGCGGAGCTTCTGAGTAGCGACCGAGGTGGCGGTCCTGCTATCAAGGCCGGCCACCTTCAACTCGGCGAGGCCCGCTCTCCAAGCCTGCTCCAGGGTGCCGAAGTGCTCCTCCAGCAACCGGGTACGTACCCTGCCGATGCGGGGGATCTTGTTGAAGGCCAGCCAGTACTTCAGCTCATCGGGCTTCATAGCGGCCACAGATTCTAGCACAGAGACGGGGCCTGTTTGTCAACCCGCCGCCCCTTCAGGTGATTGTTCAGACTGAACAGTTGCCCCTTCAGCAGACAGCCTACCGGACGCTCACACTGGACACGCCGCCGATGATCTCCAGGTATATCCGGTTGACGGCCTCAGGATAGCCGGGAGACTGGAAAGCCCGGTTAGAGATGCTGGGGAACCGGCTTCTGACGTCGAAGGACGACAAGTCTGTGGCGTTCACGATGTGAGCCTCCACACCCTGGGGTATCCGGACGTCGATGCTGGCAGCGCCGGCGTTTATCTCCGCATCCACGTCTCCGGCATTGGCGGGCATCCTGATGTCGACGCTTGCCGCACCCGCGTCCAAGTACAAACTCCTTGTCTTGAGGTCCGTCAGGTCGAGGTCGATGGAGGCCGCGCCAAGGCCGAGGTCGATAGCGACCTCCGGGACGCGGGAGAGGGACAGCCGCCAGTCGGCGTCCCGGAAGCATAGTGCGAGCCTGCCCGGATCCATCTCCGCGTCCAGATCCTCCCGCTCGATGTCCAGGCTCACCACATTCCCGTCTCGCCGCACCCTCATCTCCGGAGCTGCGCAGCGCGACTCGAACGTCCCCTCGACCAGGTTGGGAGAGCCGTCCGGCAGCGAGTCTATCGTCAGGCTTCCGAGGCCGAAGGCCACCCACAGGTCCAGGCTCCCGGTATCGTCAAGGGGCACCGTGAAGTGGTCCACGTCTATACCGCCGGTGGACTCCGCGAGCAGGGCGGCCCCGGCTATCGAGCCCGCGAGCATGGCGGCGACGATGCCCATCGACAGCCACCGGAGACGCTGCCCCAGGACCAGTCCCACCCCGATTGCGATCAGCAGAACGGGCCAGAACCGCCAGATTTCGAGCCACAGCTCCCAGCTGAGGGCTCCCAGATTCTGAAGCAGCAGGACCACGCCGACTGCCATGAGGAGCAGGGCAAACAGGGAGAGGGCCGGCCTGCCGTTACTAGCCATCGCCGCCCCGCCTGGCGACTGTCCGGGCTACCAGCAGCACGCCCAGGATTATCAGTACCACCGGCCAGAACTCTCCCCAGTGGAACCAGTCGACAAGGCCCAGGGTCCACAGCAGGAAGAGCACCCCGATCACGATGAGCGCAGACCCGCCGACCATGCCGCCCCGGCGCCGGCGTGCGCCATCGGCCGCGGGCGTATAGGCCCGCTCCTCGCCTTCGGCTTCCACTTCCTGTCGAGCAGGGCTGCCCGTCCGGGTAGGCACGATTATCGCCAGGGCGATGTATGCCAGGAGCCCCAGTCCGGCCGACATGATGGTGACTATGACCCACGCGATGCGGACCAGTGTCGAGTCTACGTCGAGGTACTCGCCAAGCCCACCCGACACACCGGACAGCATCCTGTCGGACGTACTCTTGTACAGGCGTTCCCTCATGGCATACCTCCACCCCGGCGCTTTGCCACCGCCATGATAGCATATGTCCGTGACTATGATAGTCTCTTATCTTGTAATTGTAAATCCTCGGAAGCACCTGACGGTTGTCGATTCTCCCAGCCGAATCACTGTAGAACGACTCACTTGAGGGAGAATAGGGAGAACGGACAGGCTGGCGGCCTTGACGGCCCGTAGGGCGTAACTTACGCTACGTGCAGGAATGCCGTCATCGACAAGGTTATTCCCACTTTGGAGGGAGGCAACTGATGGCGCCACGTATCCTGGACCGCATAGACGAACCGAGCGGTCTGAAAGAACTCACGCTCGAAGAGCTCGAGCAGGTCGCCCAGGAGGCGCGAGACACGATCATCTCCGTGATCACGGAGAGGGGCGGCCACCTGGCATCGAACCTGGGCGTCGTAGAACTCACCCTCGCGCTTCACCGCATCTTCGACAGCCCCAGTGACAGCATCGTCTGGGACACGACGAATCAGACGTACACTCACAAGCTGGTGACCGGGCGGCGCGACGACTTCCAGAACATACGGCTGGAGGGCGGCCTCTCCGGTTTCGGGGAGCCGATGGAGAGCCCCCACGACGCGCTCTGCGCGGGCCACGCGGGCACGGGACTCTCGATCGCTCTCGGCATCGCCGAAGCCGCGGAGAACCGCAAGGCCGACTCGTGGACCATCGCAGTCGTCGGGGACGGCGCGATGACCTCCGGCTCCAGCTTCGAGGCGCTGAACAACATCGTCCACCTGAACCCGGAGAAGCTCATTGTCGTACTCAACGACAACGGGATGTCAATCTCCGAGAACATCGGCTTCCTGACCAACTGGCGCAAGCGTCTCATCACCCACCCCGAATACACCGCCATGGTTGGGCGGATGAAGGCCCTCTCTAAGAAGGTGCCAACCGGTGAGCTGATGTACAGGCTGGCCAAGAGGGTCAACACCGGGCTCGACGGTCTCATCGTTCCCACGACATTCTGGACGGAGATGGGGTTCCACTACCTTGGCCCCGTCGACGGCCACGACTTCAAGCAGCTGGAGGAGACGCTCCGCCAGGCCAGGAAGCCATCAGGCTCGGTGCCGCTGATCCACGTGGTTACCCACAAGGGGCGCGGGTACGAGCCCGCCGAAGACGACCCCGTCAAGTTCCACCAGCCAAGCTCGCCGCTGGGGGACGCCTCTGGCGCTCCGACCTACTCCAAGGTCTTCGCCCAGACGATAACGGAGCTGATGCGACGCGACGACTCGGTCGTAGGCATCAGCGCGGCGATGCTCGAGGGCACCGGTCTCGCCGAGGTGCAACGCGACTTCCCCGACAGGGTGTTCGACGTGGGCATAGCGGAGCAGCATGCCGTGAGCATGGCGGCGGGCATGGCCTCGAACGGGCTCAACCCCTTCGTTTCGATCTACTCCACGTTCCTGCAGCGGGCTTTCGACCAGGTTGTCCACGACATATGCCTGCAGAACCTGCCTGCCACGCTCATAGCGGACCGCGCCGGCATCGTCGGTGAGGACGGCAAGACACACCACGGGGCGTTCGACATCTCCTACCTGCGGTGCCTTCCAAACGCGGTTGTTGCGGCTCCAATGGACGAGAACGAGCTGCAGCACCTCGTCTACACCGCGTACAGGCACAAGGGCCCCTTCGCCATACGCATCGCGAGGGGAGCCGCAGTCGGCGCACCACTCGACAGCGAGCTGCGGGAGCTGCCCATAGGGAAGGGCCGGGTCGTCCGGGAGGGGAGCGACGTGGCCATCTTCGCCCTAGGCAAGCCGGCCAGCGCATCGGTCGAGGCGGCGGAGATACTTGCCGAGCACGGCGTTTCGTGCCGGGTGGTGAACCCTATTTTCGTTAAGCCCATGGACAGGGACCTGCTGCTCGACGCGGCTCGGACTGTCGGACGCATAGTGACGGTGGAGGAAAACGTGCTGGCCGGAGGGTTCGGTTCGGCAGTGCTCGAGGCCGTCTCGGAGGCGGGCCTGGAGAACGTGGCGGTACATCGCATAGGCATGCCCGACTCTTTCATCGAGCATGGCACGGCGGCCGCACAGCGGCGACAGCTGCAGCTGGACGCCCAGGGCATCGTCGACCAAGTGCTGAGCGTCTTCTTCCCCGAGGCTGCGTCACGCACCGGCGCCCAGGAAGCAGCGGCCAGGGCCTAGGGCCACGCCAAGCGCACAGGGCAAACCGTCGACAGGCGGGGCTACGGCCTCAGCCTAAGGACTTCTCGCCCACTTCGCCAGCGCCTTGTCGGGAGAGGCGATGTCTCCCACAGAGGTGTAGTAGTAGTCCTCCCAGCCGTCCTGGGGGAGCCCGGTGAACAGCATCAGGTTCAGAGGGTACACTTCACTGTCCGTGGCCCGGCGGAAGTCATCGCGGAACAGGAAGGTGGGCTTGCCCAGTGCGATGGCCATGCCAAGCTCTACCATCACGCCCTCGTCCGGGGGCACGCCGTTGACGATGGCGAAGGTGGCGTCGGCGGCCTCCACGTCTCTGAAGTCGCTCTGGCCCACCCTGTACGCCCAGCCCGCCTCCGAAAAGTCGACCTGGTTGTTCCGTGCGAACGGCTCCCATACTTCGAGCCCGAGGCCCTCCAGCGCCTCAATGATTGGGGGCAGTAGGACCTCCTTCTGCTGGGTCGAGAAGCCGTAGGGATTTGCCAGGTAGATGGTCTTGGTCATGCCATCCTGCGTTGCAGGGAGTGAAGACGCAACGGTCTCGCAGGTCCCGCGCGGAGCCTTGGGAGCTATACGTCGAGGCCGTAGAAGTCTATGGCGTTGCCGCCCATGAGTTTGGCGCGGTCCGCAGGCCCAATGTCGCCGACGGCCTCCAGGGCGGAGTTCACCACGTCGTCGTAGCTCGAGGCGAGCAGACACACCGGCCAATCGCTGCCGAACATGAGCCGGTCGAAGCCGAATATGTCGACTATGTGGCGGACGTAGGGCTCCAGGTCGTCGTATTTCCAGTTGTCGTGGTCCGCTTCGGTGACCATGCCCGAGACCTTGCAGTAAACACCCGGTATCTCGGCCACCCTGGCTATGTCGGCAGCCCAAGGCTCCATGCCGCCGCTCGCTATGGGAGGCTTCGAGATGTGGTCGATCACCATCTTCAGGTCCGGGACCTTGTCGGCGATGGGAGGCACCTGCGAGAGCTGGTGGGGCCTGGTCAGCACGTCGTACGCGATGCCGCGCTCCGCAAGCTCCCTGAGGCCGCGGATGGAGGCCGGACGAGTGAGCCACTCCTGGTCGGGGTCGTGCTCTACCCCGTGTCGAACGCCGACGAGCCCTGGGTGCCGCATAAGCTGGTCCAGGACACGGCCGACTCCCGGGTCGACAAGGTCAACCCATACGACCGCGCCTGCTATGAAGTCCTCAGTCACGGTCAGGTCCAGCAGCCACCTCGCCTCGTCCAGGGACTCGTGGGCCTGCACTATGACCGTCCTGTCTATGCCGTTCCGCGCGAGCAGAGGACGCATATCGTCGGGCAGGTAGCTCCGCTTCAGGACGTTGTCGCCCGGCGGCATCCAGGCGTAGTGGAGCTTCTCGAGGTCCCACAAGTGGTGGTGGCTGTCTACGGTTACCTGGGACATGCGGCTAGTCCCCGTCGAACCAGTCGACGTCGAAGGCTTCCTCCATGGAGGTCCACCACTCGCCCGGCCTGGCGGCCGGCGCCCTCTGCTGGAAGGTCCGCATCAGGTCGTCCCACTCTTTCGCCCTGCCCGTCTCCATGTACTTGGCGAAGTCGCGGACGGGCTCAAAGTCGTCGGGAGTCTCCAGGTACATGAAGAGCCGGTTGCCGCTGATGAAGATCTTCATCTTCGTGATTCCGAGGCCCCTGAGCCCCTCGATCACGTCGGGCCATACATTGCGGTGGTACTCGAGGTACTCCTCGATGACGGCCGGGTCGTCCTTCAGGTCCAGGGCCATCCCGTAAGACTTCATCCGTGCGCCCCCTGTTTAGCGGTAGTGGCCTCGCGCGGGCAGGTCCCAGACGGCCTCGAGCGCGCCGTCCCGTATGGCGAACATGTAGTCGTGAACGTTCACGGAGCCCGCGACGTCCATCGGCACACACCAGATGCGGTCGCCTAGCTGAAGCCCATGGTCGAGATCCTCGGGCACCTGTATGCCGCCGTGCTCGGCGCTGAGACCGCGGCACACCGCGCCCTCGACGCCCTCCACGCCTGGGTTGCCCGCGTCGCCGCCAATGGCCTTGCGGCCGCCGTCAGTGATGATGTTGCCCGGTTCCGGCATGCTGGTGACGCAGGTCATCACCCTGCCGGCGCTCTCGAACTGGGGACGGTGCGCCCTGTACTTCTCGTCCATCAGGGCATAGGAACCCGCCGGCACCTCGGTTACGCCGTCGACGGCTCCCACGATCTCGTAGTTGTGGGTGCCGCCAATACTCAGTACGTCCACGCTCAAGCCTGCGGCCTCGACGGCCTCCCTGGTGTCGACCATGACGCCGGCCCACTTGAGGGACTCAGCCTCGAGCTCGTCCCTGCTGCTGTCGAGCATCGCGCCTTCGTAGGTCATCAGGCCGGCGAAGGCGAGCCCGTCCGCCCCGTCCACCGCCCGCGCCAGCTCGACGGCGTCTCCGGGGCCCACTCCCATGCCGTTCCGGCCGGTGCTGACGTAGACGGCCACGTTCAGCGTGACAGAGGCAGCCGAAGCAGCCTCCGACAGGACGCCGATTCCCGAGGCGCTGTCCGCTCCGACGGTGACCTTCACGGCCCGGGCCAGGGCGGCCAAGCGCCTGGCCTTCAGGGGGGTCGCAACCACGTTCGCGACGAAGAAGTCGCCAAACCCGTACCTGGCGAACACCTCCGCCTGGCCCACAGTCGCGGTTGCCAGGCCCCCGACAGTGCCGCCGGCCGCCAGCTGCTTGTGGGCTACTGTTGGACTGCCATGACCGCTGACGTGTGGGCGAAGGCTTGCGTCGCTATCGCGAAAGAACGAAGCTGCAGTCTCTATGTTCCGGTCCAGCTTCTCGACGTCGACTACAAATGCCGGTGTGTCGAGCTCCACTTCCGGCGTTCCAATGGGCTTGAATATAGGTCGTTCCATGAAGTTGCTGCTCCGAGGGAGTTCACGCCCTGTCAGCCGTTCTCACAGGCGCAGGGCGGGCTAGAGAATAGCACACTGGATTCGGGCCAGTCCATCGCAGCAGCGTCCTGCGCAAATGGGAGGACTCAGGGCTGCCCGGTGTTTGGCCTGCGCCCGACCGCGTGTTACCATCCAGAGACAAGATGCAGGTTAGCAGAGGGCTCGGAATACTCGGCGCAGCGGCACAGGACGCACATCCCGCCGGCGGCATATCCCTAATCGAGGGGGAGCGGGTGGACTCTACCGTCAGCCTGGACGGCCTGCGCGGAAAGGACCGCTCCGCTACCCTCGTACTGACGGACAGGCGCCTGATTCACATCGGCGCCGCCGGCCGGAACCGCACCACTTCCTTCGTATCCATCTCCGATGTCATCTCGATCGAGGTGACGAATACAAGGCGACGAAGCCTTGTGGGGATTGCCTGGGCCGCCGCCGCGCTGCTGGTCGCGGCTGCCGTATGGCCTATCCTGGACCACGCGATTTTCTCTCCCATTGCAGGCGCGATCCTTGCGGGCATGGGAATATACCTGGCCGTCGACAGATTGCTGGGGTACGACAGCGTCCTAGGCACCTTTCGGTCGGCCCAGGAGCAGATCGTCATCTCCATCGAGGACGCCGGAGGCGAGACCAGCACCCAGCTCCACACCCTGGCGACCCGGCTCTTCGAGATGAAGGACGAGGCTGGGCTCAGCGCGCGGAAGTTCGCCCCGCGCTGAGGTGCATGCGGGCGTTCCTCAGCCCAGCCGCAGCCGGGGCTCCACGTCCATGCCCCACTGGTACTCTGAGCCGCCCCTCAGGTGGAACCAGCCCGCCGCGCCAATCATCGCCCCGTTATCGGTGCAGAGCGCCGGAGCCGGGATGATCCCGGGGACCGGGGATGCCGCCAGCAGCTCACGCCTAAGAGCGGTGTTGGCCGCTACGCCGCCGCCCAGGACAACGCCCCGGACCCGGTACTTGCGGACGGCCTCGACGACGCGGGCCACGATGGAGTCGACAACGGCATCCTGAAACGCCGCCGCCATCTCGGCCACTTCTCCTTCGTCCAGCTCCGAGCCCTCAGCGGGCGGGTACCAGCCCCTCTCCTCCGCCCGCCTGACCAAAGCCGTCTTGAGCCCGCTGAAGCTGAAGTCCAGCGAGTCCCTGACGCGCGGCCTGGGCAGCTTCGGCTCCGTGCCGACGCTCGACTCGGCAGCCTTCTGGATGGCAGGGCCGCCCGGAAATCCCAGCCGCAGCACGCGGGCCGCCTTGTCGAAGGCCTCGCCCGCGGCATCGTCGCGCGTACGGCCTACCAGCGTGTACCGGCCGTGGCCGCGCATCAGGACCAAGTCGGTGTGGCCTCCGGATGCGATCAGGCACAGGAGCGGGAAGCCGGGTTCGGTCTCGGGATCGGCACCGTCGAGCCAAGCGGCATAGACGTGTCCCTCAAGGTGATTGATCCCTACCAGGGGAAGCTCCTCGGCCAGGGCCAGCCCCTTCGCGGCGTTGACGCCTACCAGCAACGACCCAGCGAGGCCCGGGCCGTTGGTGACGGCGATGCCGTCGAGCTGGCCCAGCGCCAAACCCGCATCGTCGAGAGCCTGGCGCACGACTGGGACCAGGGTCACGAGGTGCTGCCGGGACGCCACCTCGGGGACTATGCCGCCGAATTGCGCGTGGAGCGCCGCCTGGGAAGCGACGACATTGGAGACGATGCTCCGGCCGTCCTCCACCACGGAGGCGGCGGTTTCGTCACACGAGGTCTCGATGCCTAGTATCTTCACGGGTGCATTTGCCAGTCCATGAGCACATTCATGGTAGTCCAACCCCGCGCCCGCGCGCCATACACCGGCTGTGATTGCAGCACCGCCGCACGGCAAGGCAGCCCGGGCAATGCGGACACAGCCAACCTGGGGCATCCCGTCCCGACTCCGCGAACATGGACTGTGGTAGGCTGTTGCCTCTCGCCTGCCGGGACAGGCGACTGGACTGCCGGCTGCATGAAGGACCGGCGGCATTGGGGGTGCATCGCATGAAGCTGCTTATCGTAGGCTGCGAGTATGCCGGGACGACGACCCTGGCCCACGCCATCGACGATTGGATGGCCGAGTCGATGGGCAGCAGGATGCGGCTGATCCACGACCACTGGAAGATCCCGTACACCGTAGGGCACCCTGCGAACATTTCGGAGGAGGAGGAGCAGCAGTTCCTGGCCCTCAGCCCGTGGCTGAAAGACAACGTGCAGAGGCACAACCTCTACTACCATGCGCCGCGTCAGGGCTCCTCGGGAGACTCCGCGGACAAGATGGTGATAGGCATGCATGTGGACGATGCCATATACGGCCCGCACTACTTCGGCTATGGGGGTCAGGGCGAGCAGTTCGACCGGAGAGACGTATCGAGGAAGATCGAGCACCTGATCGTCACCTTCGAGCCGGAGACGGTCCTGGTGCTGGTGAAGGCATCTCCCGATGTGATCGCCCGCCGCATGCAGGAGGACCCGCATAGGAACGGAGTTCTGCGCAAGGGGGACGAGGGGTACATCATCCGCAGGTTCGAACAGGAGTACGATGCGTCCCAGATCGCCAACAAGATCACCCTGGATACCAGCAGCGCGACGGTCGAGAGCACGTTGGCCGAGTTCGTACGTAAGATGGAGCCCTACTTCACCGCGGCGGACAGGCTCAGGATGATCTCGCGCCGGCTGTCATAGGGGCGACATCCTCAGGGGTGCGCCGCGTCACCAGTCGGCCTCGACCGGGTTCCGGAGGGTGCCAATTCCTTCGATCTCGACCTCCACGGTGTCGCCGACGCGGATCTCACCCGTAGACGGACAGCCGCTGCAGATTATGTCGCCAGGGTAGAGGGTCATTATCTCGGACACCCAGCTGACAAGCTCCGCCACCCCGAAGATCATTCCGCTGCTGTTGTCGTCCACGTCCGTGCGGTCGTTGACCCTGCACACTATGCCGAGGTTGTCGCCGTCAAGTTCCGTGGCGATGACGGGACCCAGCGGACAGAACGTGTCGAACTGCTTCCATCGCATCGTGCCGCCGCGCCCTATGTCGCTCACCGTCATCTCGGAGGCGCTGACGTCGTTCGCACAGGTGTACCCGAGGACGTGGTCCAGGGCATTCTCGACGCCGGCGTGCCTGGCGGTCGTGCCGATGACGATCCCAACCTCGGCTTCGTGAATGACCGACCGGCATGTCCGTGGGTAGACGATGGGGTCGAGATGGGCGATGTTTGTGCCAGGCTGCTTCATGAATATGCCCGGGCCGTCCCGGTCGTCCTTCTCGCCGTAGTTGGCGGCTATGCCGATGACCTTGTTGGTCCGCTCCAGCGGCGCGAGCAGCCGGGCTTCCGCGAGCGGTCCCAGGTAGGGCCCGGGGCGAGCGTCCCCGTACAGGTCGCCTTCGATCCTTCTCACATCCTCGCCTTCTATCGCGCCCCAATGTACGCGGTCTCGCCACATGAATCGTGCCAGGTGCATTCTTCGCCTCCGGGTCTTTCTGGAAGTGCGCCAAGAGAGTCTACCAGCCGTGGGCCGGCATTGCTGATGGGGCCGGGTCTCAAGCGATTGGCCGGCTGGGGAGGGTCTTGAGGCGGTCGCCTGCCGCCTTCCCCGGCCGGGTTCTCATTGACCCTTATAGGGGCCGGTGTTAAACTTCCAGTCGCGCCCGGAACCCGACGCAGTAACCCGGCGCGAGCTACCGAGCGCAGGTGCGCCGAGGGAGACCTAGATGTCCAGAGTTTTCGTAGTCGTCGTGGCGCTGTTGGCGCTCTTCACGTTGGCCTGCGGCTTCACCGCTGAAAAGCCCACGCCGACTCCCAGCCCGACAGAGGTTCCGATACCGGCGGGAGCAAACGTGACGGATCTCGCCATCGAGAGTTCGCCCATGTCCCACACGGACGCCACCATCGGCGTGGGCGATTTTGTGAGGTGGACGAACAACTCGAACCTCGCGCACACGGTTTCGCACACGCCGACCGTGGGTGGCGTGTCCAAGATCTTCGATACGCACCTCCAGGCCAAAGACTCTTTCGTCTTCCAGTTTAACGAGGCGGGTGAGTACCGATACGCCTGCCTGATCCATCCCGTCCAGATGTGGGCAATCATCACGGTACAGTAGCTCTGCGGTCCAAGCCGGCCTCGCTCGTCGCGATGCGCCTTCCAGGGCTCAGGGGCGCCAGACCTTTGCCCGTGGCGGTGGAACCATGAGACCCGTCATCCGAGAGCTGTTCGAGACCGTAATCCTTGCCCTCCTCATCTTCCTGGGCTTCCACCTGAGCGTTGGGAACTACCGCGTGGAAGGCTCGAGCATGGCGCCGAACCTGGAAGAGGGCGAGTACGTCATCGTCAACAAGCTCGTCTACGCGCGCCCGCCCGTGGACTTGATTCCATTCGTTGGGGAGCCGCAGGACCCGTATCTCTTTCGCTCGCCCCGGCGGGGCGAGGTGATAATCTTCGAGTTTCCCCGTGACATGGAGAGGGACTTCGTCAAGAGGGTCATCGGACTTCCGGGGGACACCGTCGAGATCAAGCGTGGGCAGGTCATCGTCAACGACATTCCCCTGGACGAGCCCTACATTACCCACCAGAGCACAGGAAGCTATCCCAGGACGACCGTACCGGAGGGGTCGTACTTCGTCCTGGGTGACAATCGCCGCGCAAGCAACGATTCGCGTGACTGGGGACCCGTGTCCGAAAGCAGGATAATCGGCAGGGCGTGGGTCAGCTTCTGGCCCCTAGACCGCTGGCAGTCCATCGGCGTTCCCGAAACATGGGCCGCAGTCCCCAAGTAGCGGAGGCAGGAGAGAACATGACGACAACCGCCGATAGTACAAGAGCATACAAGGTGATCGGGACCCGCCCCGTCAGGCACGACGGCGTTCCCAAGGTCACAGGTGAGGCCCAGTACGGGTCGGACGTGCGCCTCCCGGGGATGCTGTATGCCAAGGTGCTCAGGAGTCCCCACGCTCACGCCGTCATCAGGTCTATCGACACCAGCCGTGCGGAGGCGCACCCTGACGTGCGCGCAGTGGCCACGGCGGCGGACCTGGGTGCGTCTGTGGGCAGCATCGGCAAGGAGGTTGTTCTGGGGGCGACGCAGACGGACAACGTGCTGGCGAGCAGCAAGGTGCTCTACAAAGGGCACGCCGTTGCGGCCGTTGCCGCGCCCAGCCTGCACGCAGCCGAGGAGGCGCTCTCGCTCATCGACGTGCAGTACCAGCCGCTCCCGGCGGTAACCAACGTCGAAGACGCAATGAAGCCCGGCGCGCCCTGGCTGCACGAAGACTGGGCGTCCGACGGATCGGAAACCCCGAATGTGGCCGGCCATGAGCAGCACAAGTTCGGCGACCTGGAGAGCGGATTTGCGTCCGCCGACGTGGTCGTGGAGCGGGAATACCGGACACAGACCGTCCACCAGGGATACATCGAGCCCCAGAACGCGACGGCCTCCTGGTCGCCCGACGGTCGGCTGACCGTCTGGTGCAGCAGCCAGGGCCACTTCGGCATCCGCGACAACGTGGCCAGGATCCTGGGCCTGCCCGAGTCCGCCGTGAAGGTCATCCCCATGGAGATAGGCGGAGGGTTCGGCGGCAAACTCAACGCCTACCTGGAACCGGTAGCCGCCATCCTGTCCAGGAAGAGCGGCAAGCCCGTGAAGATGTGGATGACCAGGGCCGAGGTCCTGGAGGCGACGGGCCCGGCGGCTGGAAGCTACGTCCGCGTCAAGATGGGAGCGACGCGCGAGGGCCGCATAACCGCTGCTCACGCCCACTACGCGTACGAGGCCGGGGCATACCCGGGCGCACCGGTGGCAGCAGCCGCGGCCGCAGTGTTCGCCCCCTACGACCTGGAGAACGTGCAGATCGACGGCTATGACGTGGTCGACAACAAGCCCAAGACCTCGGCCTACAGGGCTCCTGGCGCGACGGTCGCGGTCTTCGCGGTGGAGACGGCGATCGACGAGTTGGCCGAGCGGCTGGGATTCGACGCAGTGGAGCTGCGCCTGCTCAACGCCGCCGCAGAGGGCACCAGGCGGGCGGACGGCGTGATGAACGTCCGCATCGGGGCGGAGGAGGTGATGCAGGCCGTGCGCGAGCACCCGCACTACTCCACGCCGCTGGGCACTCCTGCAGACGGGAGGCTGAGGGGGCGCGGTACCGCCATGGGCTTCTGCCGGAACAACACCGGCATGGCCTGCGTGGTAGCGAACGTCCTGGACGACGGGAGAGTGAGCCTCGTAGAGGGTTCCGTGGATGTCGGAGGCAGCCGGACGGCGGTCGCCCAGCAGCTCGCGGAGGTGCTGGGCCTGTCGGTCGAAGACGTCATTCCCCAGGTGGCCGACACGGACACCATCGGCTATACGTCGAACACAGGCGGAAGCGGTGTGGCCTACAAGTCGGGGTGGGCAGCGCACGACGCGGCCAATGACATCAAGCGCCAGCTCGTCGAACGGGCCGCGCTGCTATGGGAGGCGTCGCCGGAGGATATCGAGTATGTCGACGGCGCACTGCAGCACAGGTCCGACCCCGAGCTCAAGATGGGGTTCAAGGAGATAGCCGCGTTGCTGCCTGATACTGGCGGCCCCGTAGTGGGGCGGGCCAACATCAACCCCGGCGGACTCCACGGGTCCTATGCCGCAAACATAGTCGACGTGGACGTGGACCCGGAGACCGGCAAGGTGGACATCCTCCGCTACACCGCGCTGCAGGACGTTGGGAAGGCCATCCATCCAAGCTACGTGGAAGGCCAGATCCAGGGCGGCACTGCGCAGGGCGTCGGCTGGGCGCTCAACGAAGAGTACTTCATGAGCGATGACGGGCGGATGCTGAACGCCTCCCTGCTCGACTACCGCATGCCGACGTCGTACGACCTCCCCATGATCGAGACGGTGTTGGTGGAGGTGCCCAGCGCGCTTCACCCGTTCGGGGTCAGGGGCGTGGGCGAGGCCAACATAGTCCCTCCCCCGGCGGCCCTGGCCAACGCGATCCACAACGCCACCGGCGTCAGGATGTACAGCCTGCCCATGTCTCCCGGCGCCGTTCAGAAGGCCCTGACGACGGCAACCGACGAGGCCATCTAGCGCGGTCACCCGGGGCGCAGCGCAAGCCCGGTCGTGGGCCCGGCTGCGGGGCTTGTATCAACCCTTGGGTGGGATGCTGCCGTTGCGCTTCCCGTTGGCGGCGACCTTCACCTCGCCCGTAGCGGACGCGGGTATCTCCAGCTCGCCCACACACGCGATCGAGGCCACGGAGTCGCCGGGGTCGAGCTTGAAGATCGTTACGCCCTGGGCGGACCTGCCTGTGCTGCGTATCTCGGAGAGGTTCGTTCGAAGCACCTTGGCCTTTGAGGAGACGACGTAGAGCTCGTCGCTGTCCGTGATCACCTGGGCGGCGGCTACCTGGCCGGTCTTCCTAGTGACCTTCAGCGTCTTGACACCCTGTCCCCCTCGTCCCTGGGCACGATACCGGTTGAGGTCGGTCAGCTTTCCGAACCCCTTCTTGCTTATCACGAGCAGCTTGCTGTTTGGGACTACGACATCCATCGCGATGACTACGTCCCTTGTTCGCAGCTCCATGCCCTTCACTCCCCCGGCTGCCCTGAGGCGCGGGGTGATCTCCGATAGGGCAAATCGTATGGACTGTCCCTGCCGGGTGACCATCATCACGTCATCTTCGTCTGTGGCCAGGCGGGCCGTTACCAGTTCGTCGTTGTCCCTGAGATTCATGATGATCAGGCCCGCGCGGCGGACATTGGCGATCTGGTCGACAGTGACCCGCTTGACTAGCCCCCGCCTCGTGGCGAGGACCAGGAAGCGCCCCTCCACGCCGAGGTCGGGGACCGCCACGACGGCGTTGACGTGCTCGGTGTCGGTGAGCGGTATGACGTTGACCACCGGCACGCCGCGTGAGTTCCTCGACGTGTCGGGCCTGAGCTCGTATGACTTCAGGGGGAGCACCCGGCCGGTGTTGGTGAAGAAGAGCAGCGTATCGTGCGTGTCGCCGACGATGATGTGCTCCACGGGGTCGTCTTCCCGGGTCGTCATGCTGACGACGCCCTTGCCTCCCCTGTGCTGGTTGCGATAGGTGCTGGCAGGGATGCGCTTGACGTAGCCACCCTGGCTTAGCGTGATCACGATCTGTTCGTGCGGCTCCAGGTCCTCGCGCCTGAAGTCCCGGACATCGTCGCCGATGACCGTGCGGCGCTCGCTGCCGTGCTTCTTCTTGAGCGCCATCGTCTCCTTCTTGATCTCGGCGTCGACCTTACCCGGGTCGTCCAGCAGCTCCTCGAGGCCGCGAATCGTCGCCTGGAGCTCCCTGTACTCGCTCTCGATCTTTTCTCGCTCGAGGGCGGCGATTCGCCTGAGCTGCATGTCCAGGATCGCCTGTGCCTGGAGGTCCGATAGGTCGTACCACTCCATGAGCTGGGTCTTGGCCGTCTCGGCGTCGGCCGCGTTGCGGATCAGCGCAATGACGGCGTCGAGATTCAACAGGGCGATCCTCAGGCCCTCCAGGATGTGGGAACGCTCCTTCGCCTTGCGCAGCTGGAACTTGGCCCTGCGCCTGATCACCACGCGCCGGAACTCTATGTACTCGAGCAGTGCGTCCTTAAGCGTGATCACCCGTGGGGTGCCGTCGACCAGCGCCACCATGTTTGCCGAGAAGGCGTTCTGCATGGCCGTGAGCTTGAAGAGCTTGTTCAGTATCACCAGGCCCTGGGCGCCGGACCTCAGTTCCATCACTATTCGCATGCCCTTGCGGTCCGACTCGTCCCGGATCTCGGAGATGCCCTCGAGCCTCTTGCTCTTGACGAGACCGGCGATCTTCTCGATCAGGGTGGCCTTGTTGACCTGGTAGGGCAGTTCAGAAACGACGATCTGCATCCTGCCCGAGCGCTTCATGGGCTCGATGGTCGCGGTTGCCCGCACGACTATCTGGCCCCGCCCGGTCTCGTACGCCTCCCGGATGCCTTCAGAGCCCATGATAGTCGCGCCGGTCGGGAAGTCCGGCCCGTGAACACGCCGCATCAATTCCGCCGTCGAGGGATCGGGGTTCCTGAGCAGGAGGTATATTGCGTCGCAAAGCTCGGAGAGGTTGTGAGGGGGGATGTTCGTGGCCATGCCCACCGCAATGCCGGAAGCGCCGTTGAGCAGCAGGTTCGGGAGCCTGGAGGGCAGGAGCACGGGCTCTTGCAGGCTCGCGTCGAAATTGTCGATGAAGTCGACCGTCTCCTCGTCGAGGTTTGCCAGCATCTCCTCTGCGGGGGAGCTCAACCGGGCCTCGGTGTACCGCATTGCTGCCGGCGGGTCGTTGTCGATGCTGCCAAAGTTCCCCTGACCGTCCACCAGGGGCACCCGCATCGAGAAGTCCTGGGCCATGCGGACCATCGCATCGTATACGGCTCCCTCCCCGTGGGGGTGGTACTTGCCCAAGACCTCTCCGACGAGCCTGGCGCTCTTCTTGTAGGAGGAGTTGGGCCTCATGCCCAGCTCCTGCATTGCGTAGAGAATGCGACGCTGAACGGGCTTCAGTCCGTCACGGACATCCGGCAGCGCCCGAGCGACGATGACGCTCATCGCGTAGTCCATGTAGGACGAGCGCATCTCCTCCTCGAGTCTCTTGGGCATGATGAAACCGTATTCGGTTTTGGTTACCATGTAGCCTCCCGTTAGAGGTCAGACCGGCTGCGGGCGTAACCTATAATGCACATACGATTATACCATATTTTTGACTTGTCCGAGACGGTGCACAAGCACCCCCTTTGTCCTTCGTTGACAGCCCGAATCGTCCCGAAATAGACTTCCCGCCAAGTCCGGCCGGGCAAGGAGTCGAGACCATATGGACCTGTACGTGCTCAGACACGGCTTGGCGGAGGACCGAAGCAGTGCCGG
This sequence comes from Dehalococcoidia bacterium, assembly GCA_965204975.1. Taxonomy (GTDB): domain Bacteria; phylum Chloroflexota; class Dehalococcoidia; order Lucifugimonadales; family CAJWER01. Next base: position 101,975 of record OZ242024.1, on the reverse strand, counting down.
GTACCCAAGTGACGGGGAACGGCCGCTCACCGACAAGGGGACTCGCAGGATGATACGCCAGGTCCGGGGGCTTCGCTCGCTTGGTGTCTCTATCGACGTGGTGGTGACCAGCCCCCTTGTCAGGGCGGTCCAGACGGCCGAGATCGTCCACGAGGGGTTACGGATGACCAACCGGCTGGTGACCTCGAACGCCCTGGCCCCGGGCGGAAGCCAGTCGCAGCTCGTCAAGCAACTTGCGATGGGGTACTCGTCGACCGACGACGTGATGGTCGTTGGCCACGAGCCTTCCCTCAGCAGCCTGATCTCGGTGCTGACAACGGGGGACCCGGAACCCGTCGTGCGGCTCAGGAAGGGGGCGCTGTGCAAGCTGCGCCTCCCAGCGCCCAGGTACGGTCGATGCGGATGGATCGAGTGGTCGATGACACCAAAGCAGATGGTGAACCTGGCATGACCGGGGGAGCGCAGTCCGAACGCGGAGTGGGCTGGGGCCAGACCGTCGGCCATCTGGCCGCCCGCGCAGTCGACCGGCGGTTGAAGAGGGTCGCCAAGCTACTGCCTCGGGCCGCCAGGCACCCTGAGAGGGACATGGAGTATGTGCATGACCTCCGGGTGGCCACCCGCCGGGCCGCGGCAACCCTGCGGCTCTTCGAACCCTGGCTGCCTCCGACCGCCTCCGGGAAGATGAGGTCGCGCCTGGACAAGATCCGCAGGGCCGCAGGGCCGGCGCGAGACCTGGACGTCATCGAGGAGCGCCTGTCCCGCCTGGCCGCGGCCGGGGGCACTACGTCCCAACTCGCCTCGGCTATCGAGCGCGTTCGACGCCATCGCGCAAGGGCCCAGAGGCCCATCAGGCGGTCCTACCGGAGGGCGAAGAAGCGGGGATGGCTCGACGATGGGATCCTGCTGCTTGGGGACAGGATCAGGTGGCGTGGGGGCGGGCCCGAACCGCGGCTCGGCGACTGGGCCGCCACCGCGCTGCTCCCGGCTCTCCAGCGGTTCGTCGACCGCTCATTCGACGACCTGACCGACACCAGGACACTGCACAGGATGAGAGTCGCCGAGAAGCGAGTCCGATACTCCCTGGAGGTGGTCGGAGGCGCACCCGACTCGCCCCTGGCCGACGTGATGCCGGTGCTTGCGGACCTGCAGGGGCGGCTGGGGGAGATCAACGATCACCAGGCCGCCTGTTCGCTGATGTTGCGCTGGCGCGACAGGTCGAAGGATGAGGGGACGAGGGAGGTATTCGCGCACCTGGCAGCCTTCGAGCGGTGGCTGGGCGGCTACTCGCATGACAAGTTCCTCGAGTGGTGGACTCCCTCTAGGCGGCTCGAGTTCCACGTGCAGCTCAGCTCGCTCTGCAGCAGCATGACCGGCCCCGGCGTTGAATCGGAGCGAACACCGGCGCTACCATATCCCTTGTAGCGCTTCGGCGGTGTCCAGCATCGACAGATTCGCTGAACTAGGGTCGAGCGTCTGCGACTCCAACGTGGACGACACACACTCTCACACTCGGATTGACCCAGAAGGCCAGTGACAACCGACACGCCCGACATACTGAAGAAGATCGTCGAGGTGGAGCGTGAGGACCTGGAGCGCCGCAGGGCTGGGGCCCCGCTGAGCGACCTCGAGCGTCGAGTCAAAGACGCCGCACACCCGCCTCCTCTCAATCTTGCCGGCTCGCTCATGGGCATCGAGACGAGGGTCATCGCCGAGGTGAAGCGAGCGACGCCCTCCAAGGGCGTCCTTCGCGAGGACATCGACGCAGCCGCGCTGGCCTCGACATACGCCAAAAACGGCGCCGCGGCGATATCCGTCCTGACGAACGGGCCCTTCTTCCAGGGCAGCCTCGAAGACATGGAGTCGGTTCACGGTGCCGTCAGGCCGCGGCAGGTCCCCGTACTGCGGAAGGACTTCATGTTCGACCCCTACCAGTTATTGGAGGCCCGGGCGCGCGGCGCGGACGCAGTGCTGCTAATCGTTGCGATGCTCTCTCCGGTCCAGATGTCCGAGCTCATGGACGCCGCCAGGAAGCTCTGGATGCAGTGCCTGGTGGAGGTACACACCGAGGGGGAGCTGGAAACGGCCCTCAGCTCAGGCGCGGAGATAGTGGGAATCAACAACCGGGACCTGCACACGTTCGTCACAGACCTCGAGGTCACCGAGCGTCTCGCTCCGAAGGTCCCCCCTGACCGGATCGTCGTAAGCGAGAGCGGGATAAGCTCCAGGGACGACGTGTCGAGAGTGGCGAGGTCGGGCGCCCACGCGATTCTCGTGGGAGAGGCGCTGGTCACGTCGGACGATCCCGGCGCGCGGCTGAGGGAGCTGGCGTGACCAAGTTCAAGATATGCGGCCTGCGCGACGCGGACAACGCGCTGGCCGCCGCACACGCGGGCGCCGACTTCCTGGGTCTGAACTTCGTGCCGGGAGTGCGGCGCCGGATAACCACGGAACAGGCAGGGGCGATCGTCGAGCGCCTGCGCGCTGAGCTGGAGCGGGTACCGCCGCTCGTGGGCCTGTTCGCCAACCAGCCGCTCGACGAGGTCAACGACATCGTGGGCCGGTGCAGCCTAGACCTGGCACAGCTCTGCGGCGACGAGCCGAGGGAATACTGGGAACAGGTCGGGGTACCTGTCATACGGCAGATCAAGGTACGCGACGACGTACCGATGGACGCGGCAGTCGAGGCGGCCGCGCGGCAGATCGAGGATGTCATCGGCTTGGGTTGCACGCCCATGCTGGACAAATTCGAGCGGGGCCATCTTGGGGGAACGGGCCGCACATTCGACTGGCGCGTCGCCAGGGAGCTAGCCGGGCGATACGAACTGGTGCTGGCGGGAGGCCTGACGCCGGGCAACGTCGCCCGCGCGGTCTCGGAGGTGGGGCCGTGGTGCGTCGACGTGTCGAGTGGAGTCGAAACCGACGGGGTCAAGGACGCCGCCAAGATACGCCGATTCGCCGAGGAAGTGCGAAAGGCCGGCTGAGAGCCTATTCGCCCACCCACGGGATCACCACCGTCAGCGGCTCGCCGGGCGGCAGATTCGGAGTGTCGCTGTGGCTGACCTGTCTGAGCACCCACGCCCCGCGTGGAGTCAGGCGCACCACCCTCAGCCCGCTGCTGCCCAGGGGCCCCTTCTCCAGCCTTAGCTCCATCGGCCCGCGAAGGGCTGCCTCGTCGACCGTGTACTCGACCGTCATGCTCACCCTGCGTCCGCCCTCCGCATCTCCCCGCGCCTGGCCGAGGACCATGCCGTCGACCGACGCGCGGGACTCCGTCGGCTCGCCCGACGTACCGGCCAGCTCCACGGTCAGGATGTTGCCCAGGGTCGAGATTTCGAGCGATGCCCTGTCCGACGTGGTGCTGAATGTCATCTCGACACGGTTCCGGGCGGCGTCGGGGAGCTCTGCGGGGATGATGGGCAGTGATGACGACAAGGGTATCTCGCGCCGCAGAAGACTGCCGGACTCGCCGCCCAGCCGCAGGAACCAGTCGCTGGGCAGGTCATAGCCGTCCACGTCCAGCGACAGGAGGCTGCCGCCAACCGGCAGACCACCGATGTGTGGAACGAGCTTGAACATAGCGGTCCCGTCATCCAGCCCGTCGAAAGACACGACGTAGAGTGCATCCGCACCCGCCGACACTGCCTCGTGCACCAGGCTCCAGAAGAAGCGCCCGCCTTCGCGCGGGACCGCGTTGAGGGGGGCATCGCCACTGCCTGCGCGGCCGGGCCACACCACCGGGGCATAGCCCACCCCGGCCTCCGCGGCTTCCGCGGCGCCGAGGGCGAGGATGTCTGCGCCCCACCCAGTGACTTCGCCCTCGCTGCCGACCTTGCCTTCGGTCCAGGGGCTGATGTAGTCGACGGCTTCCAGCAGGTCGGCCCACCATCCTTCATCCTGCGACCGCCAGAGGATGGGCGCCACCACGAACAGCGCCGCTTCCCGGGCCTCGCCTTGCGCCGTGAGGACGCTCATTACCGCTTCGAGCAGCCTCTCAGGCCCGGCAGGCTCCCGGGCAAGCCCTGACGCGTCGATGGCGAGCACCGGCCGGCCGTTGTGATGGACGTATCTATCGCTGTTCGTCAGCCGGAGCTCGTCCACGACACTAGCCCAGTCGCCGGCGATGTCTCCCGGGGCGGCCTGGTCCAAGGGGTAGATTATCGCGAAGACGCGGCCGTGGGCCTCCGCGCCTGCCATGACGTTCCCGGCCACGCGTTCACCAAAGCCGGCATTGCCGCCATCCTCTGCCTGCCCGACAGCGCGGCGCAGGAAGACGCCGTCGAGGCCGTGGGACGCCATCCACTCGAAATGACGTTCGACGGTGCGGCGGTTAGCGTTGGAGTACAGCCTGACTGTGCCCCCGTCCAGCAGTCCCATATCCGTCCCGCAGGGCTCGCCGGCAGACAGCTCCGACACGTCCGGCAGGTATGAGACAGCGACCGAGTCTATCGAGTCGGAAGCGCCCTCGGCCCAGCCGGACCAGCCGTTCGACCCGGACTCGTCGCCGGGGCAGCCAAAGTAGCCCCTGTACTCGAACAGGACCTTCCCGTACAGCGTGGCTGCATCGACTTCACTGCCAACCCTTACCGGCTTGGGTGTTGCCGCGGGAGGGGGTGCGGGGCCCTCGGAACACGAGACGGCGAATAGAACCGAGGCTGCGAAGGCGAGAGCGCTCAGGCGGTGCATAGGCCGATTCTAACGGAACCCTGTTTGGAGCCCCAGCCGGTGCGCGGCGAACCTCTGGCCAGGCCCCGAACAATGCGCCCCGAAGCTATATTAAAGACTCGCCCGGTTCCCGGACCCTGGTGACCCGCAGGCGCTTGACACGCCGGCCAGCGGTCGAGAGTACCTCGAACCGCAACCCGTCGTGGACGACGAAGTCGCCGGTCCTGGCTATCCTGCCGAGGCGCTGGTACACGAACCCGCCGAGAGTATCGAAGCCATCGCCGACGAGCTCGGTCGAGAGCACCTCGCCTGCGTCGTCGATGCCGATGCGAGCGTCGAGTACGAACTCGCCGTCCCCCACCTGTTCGACCCCAGGCTCTTCCACGTCGAACTCGTCGGTGATCTCTCCAACTATCTCCTCGAGCAGGTCCTCGATCGTGACCAGCCCGGACACGCCTCCGTACTCGTCGACCACGATGGCGATATGGCGCTGGGTGTCCTGGAACTCGGTCAGAAGCTCCTCAAGGGTCTTGTATTCCGGAATGAAGAGGGCCTGCCGCACAATGTCCATGGTCAGGGTGCTCTGCGTCCCGTTCCCATCGCCCAGCAGGCCGAGAATCTCCCTGGAGTGGACTATGCCCTCGATGTGGTCCACGTCACCGCGGGTTACCGGTATCCGGCTGTGCCCTGATTCCGTCATCGTCCGCACGACCTCGGACATCGGAGCTCCCAGATGCACAGTAACCATGTCCACCCTAGGTACCATGACCTCCCTGGCGATCGTGCGATCGAGGTCGACGACACCACGGATCATGCGGGCTTCGTGCTCGTCGAGGGTCTCCTCGTCTTCGTCGATCCCAAGGCCCTCTGCGGGTCCGTTGGCTGCCGGCGCGATCTCCTCGCCCAGGGGGTTCGTCAGGCTCTGCGCAGCCCTCTCTTCAAGAGTGAGCAGCGGGCCCAGCAGCCGGGCCAGCTCCCTCACAGGCCTCGCAAGCCTGAGGGCGGCGCGCTCTCCGTAGAGCCTGGCCAGACCGGCGGCAGCGACATGCACGATGCCGACCACGGCAAGGGCTCCCGCCCCGGCAAGGTATGCAAGCGTCCAGTGAGTGCCGCCAATCGCTATGGCCACGGCTACGGCGGAAACGATGGCGGCCCCAAGCATCACGTACTTCAGTACCGCCACCGAGCCCGAGGGCCCAAGGGGGGTCGAGCGGAGAGCCTCGAGCGCGACGGCCCCGGGCACTTCGTGTACGACGAGCCACTGGACGCGCTCGCGCCTGATCGAGGCGATGCTGGACTTGGCAAAGGATGCCAGGAAGAAGCCTATCCCCGAGATGGCCAGGGCCACCCAGGGTAACGTACTGTCGCTCTCCAATTTAGAGTCTCTTCACTCTGCGAGTGCGGGCCGGCACGCCCATGACGAGCGTCCCTTCCGGCACGTCTCTTGTTATCACCGCGCCTGCCCCCGTCCGAGCGTTCGCTCCCACCACGACCGGGGCAACCAGCATCGTGCCCGAGCCGATGAACGCCCCATCGCCGATTCGCGTCCTGTGCTTCTCAGTCCCATCGAAATTGCACGTAACCGTGCCTGCTCCCACGTTGACCCGGGAGCCCAGGTCGGCGTCCCCAATATAGCTGAAGTGATGGACCCGTGTTTCGCTGCCTATGCGACTCCCCTTGACCTCAACCGAGGTGCCCACCCTGGCGCGAGCCTCGACGCGGGTGCCCTCCCGCAGGTTGCTGAAAGGACCGACCTCCACCTGGTTGCCGAGAACCGCGCCGACCACTACCGAGGACTGGACCTCGCAGTCGTCCCCGATCGTCGAGTCCGTAACTGTGCTGTTGGGGCCTATTCTGCACCTGCGTCCGATGCTCGAACGGCCGGTGACGTGAGTGTTGGGCATGATGACCGTGTCCTCGCCAATCTCGACACCGGCGTCGATGTAGACTGACTCCGGATGCGGCATCGAGACGCCGCGCATCATCCACCGCTCCCGCAAACGCTGACGCATGACAGCCTCGGCCTGGGCGAGCTGCACGCGGTTGTTGACCCCCATCACCTCCGTGGACTCCCCCACCACAGCCGCGACGCGGACCCCGGACTCGACCGCCGAGGCCACCAGGTCGGTCAGGAGCACCTCGCCGTTCTCGGAAGGCGCGATCTCCTCCAGGGCGGGCCATAGCCAGGACGCCTGCATCCGGTATATGCCACTGTTCACCTCGCGAATCGCCAGTGTATCCGAGTCGGCGGTCCCGTGCTCGACGATGGCCCGGACCCCGCTGCCGTTCCTCACGATCCGCCCCAGGTCGCCCGGGTCGTCCACCTTGGCGGTGAGAAGCGTTAGGGAAGCACTGGTCTCGCGATGTTCGCTCGCCACTCGTTCGAGCGACTCCGGGCGGAGGAGGGGCGAGTCGGCAGTCATCACGGTTAGGGCTTCGACGCCGTCGAGGCTGTCCCGCGCTTGGAGGAGGGCGTGCCCCGTGCCCAGAGGCTCGGTCTGCTCCACATAAGTGACGCTATCGCCGAGCAAACCCTTAAGGGCATCTGCCTCTGGTGCGACTACGACGACCACGCGGTGCAGTCCTGCAGCTCGGGCCGTGTCCGCCACGAGGGCGACCATTTCCTTGCCGCAAACACGGTGCAGGGGCTTGGGCAGCCCGGACTTCATCCGGTTGCCGCGTCCGGCGGCCAGGATAACGGCAGCCTGTCTGTCCATTGTCATTAGTGAGTGGAACCCGTCTGTGTTCCTCAGCCATGCTAGCAACGCGTACGAAAAAGTGTCAAGGCGCGCGAGACTCGTCAACGTCCATCAAGTCCACGGAGAACTCGTTGTCAGGCCATCGAATCGGGGGTATACTCCGCGAAAACACCGCGCCGCAGAGGGTCGGATGGCCAATTCCACAAGCCACTTCGTAACCAGACCTGGCAAGAGAGACGGGGACGATGTTCGTGATCGGCGGTGCGTGCCAATGACAACAGGAACCCACCCGTGTCCCCGGAATTACTGTGCAGCTCAGCAAGGCTAAAGGAGACCCCCAAGTGACTCAAACCCTGGTGATGGACGGACTCAAGCGGCGTCGCCTGCCGATCAACCTCAGGCAGAGCGGCAACAGCGACGCCAGGATCCTGATCTCGACCCGTGTCAGGAAGTCCCCCTGGTGGCACCTGTCGAAGGCTGCCGGCTGCTGGGCGTACACGACTTACAACCACATGTACCACCCCAGGGCGTACATCAAGCCCGAGGACGGCGGCCTGATGGCGGAGTACGAGTACCTGACCAAGCACGTCAGCATGTGGGACGTGGCGGTCGAGCGCCAGATCCAGGTCAAGGGCCCGGACGCGGCGGACTTCGTGAATCTGCTGATCACGCGCGACGTCCATTCCCTTATCCCCACGATGCAGGCCCGTTACGTGATACTCTGCAATCAGTACGGCGGCGTCATCAACGACCCCGTGCTCCTTCGCGTGGCCGACGACGAGTTCTGGTTTAGCATCTCGGACTCAGACCTCCTGCTGTGGGCGCAGGGGGTCAACTCCTCCGGCAAGTTCAACGTCGACATCCACGAGATCGACGTGTCTCCCGTCCAGATACAGGGCCCCAAATCGGTGCTGCTGATGGAGAAGATGTTCGGTACCCACATCAGGGAGATCCCGTACTACGGCCTGGTCCACGAGACCCTCAACGGCCATGCCGTTACGATCTCCCGCACCGGCTTCTCCGCCGAGATCGGGTTCGAGATCTACCTGCATGACGCGATGCTGAAGTCTGACTTCATCTGGCCTCACATCCTGGAGCAGGGCGAGGAGTTCAACCTTGGCGTAATCGCCCCCAGCCACATCCGCCGGCTCGAGGCGGGAATCCTGTCCTACGGCCAGGACCTGGACATCGAGAACAATCCCTACGAAGTGCGGCTCGGCTGGCAGGTGGACCTGGACAAGGGCGACTTCATAGGCAAGGCGGCCCTCGGTAGGATCAAGGAAGAGGGAGTCCAGCAGCGCCTTGTCGGCCTGAGGGTCGGCGGCGATCCCATCGTCTGGTACAACGAGAGCTTCTATCTGGTCAAGGACGGCAGCTCAGGCGACGACGTGGGATACGTCACCAGCGCATTCTGGTCGCCGACGCAGGGATCGAACATAGCGCTGGCCGTCATGCCTCGGAGTCACTGGAAGCGAGGCACCCGCGTCAAGGTACAGCTGCCCAAGGACGGAATCGTCGACGCCGAGGTGGTGCGGGTGCCGTTCGTCGACCCGACCAAGGAGCGTCCCAAGACCGGCCTGCAGTAGCTTCTGGCCCTCTGCCATCCAACGCCAGACGAACGCACGTTGTCCCTCCAGTGGCCGGTAGGCCTGTGTTAAACTCAGGCGCGGCGGAGCCGTTCGGCAGGCGCGCCCGAGAGGGCTCACCGGACGAACGCTTGCGCCCGACTTCACCTCCGGACGTCGGCCGCGGATACGGCTATGAACTGGCTCGATATCGTTCTGCTCGGCACGCTGGCGGTCTGCGCCGCCATCGGTCTCAAGCTGGGCCTGATCAAAGCTGTCCTTGTAGCCGCTGCGGTATACGTAGGCGGGCTGGTTGCCGGCCGCGTGAGCGGGACCGTAGGCGATTTCCTGAGCGGCCTTGTCTCGATTGAAGGCGACTTCGGAGACCTGCTGAACAGGACGATACAGAACGAGACGATACTGACCGTACTCACCTACGCCATCATCATCTGCGCCTTCCTGCTGATCGCGCGGATGCTGGCCAAGCTGGGTTTCGTGTTGAAGCTGGCGACGATGGGGCTTTCCGGCGTTGTCGACCGGGGAGGAGGGCTGCTGCTCGGATTCCTGATTGGAGTTGCGCTCACCAGCGCCCTGGTTCTCGGACTGGCCGCGCTCACCTACGGGACGGACTACGGGGACGCCGTGACAGGCGCATCGCTCGAGCAGGTTGAAGGAGTGGTCGAGAGCCTCGAGGGAACACTGGTCGGCTCCCAGCTGGTTTCGGTACACTTGGAAGTGTTCGACAGGCTGCCCGGCAACGCCCTGGGATATGTGCCGCCCAGTTTCGCACAGGCCGTTTCAAGTCTTCAGTCGGAGATAGATAAGACCCAGCAGCCATGACAACCATGATCCACGCGCCGGTACTGGTACTGAACCAGAACTACCAGCCCCTGAACATATGCAACGTCCGCCGGGCGATGGTCCTGGTGGGGCTGGGCAAGGCGGAGCTGATGGCCAACGGGCGCGGCGACATCCGGACGGTCTCAGCTAGGTTCGCCGTCCCCTCGGTCATACGGCTGGTCTACATGGTGAAGCAGCCCATAATCCGCCGCCGGCTCTCCCGGCGCGCGATCTTCTACAGGGACAGCTTTACGTGCCAGTACTGCGGCGCGAAGGGCAAGACGCTGACGCTGGACCACATCGTCCCGCGCTCCCGCGGCGGGGGCCACGAGTGGGACAACGTGGTCAGCGCCTGCGTACAGTGCAACCACAAGAAGGCGGGGCTGATGCCCTCTGAAGCGCGCATGCGTCTTCGCAGGAGGCCTTCCGTGCCGAAGCCCGAGCCATACGCCCTGTTCCGCCACCGCCCGATACTGGACGAGTGGCGCGAGTTCATCCCCTGGGTGACCTAGCGCCGGCTAGCTGTCGTACACCTGTGGGTTGACGCAGGTGAGCAGTCTCTCGCCCCTGATCCCGTTCAGCAGGTTTGTGGCCGAAATCCGCGACATCTCTCGGCGTGTGGCCACGCTGGCGCTCGCCAGGTGGGGCACTATCACGCAGTTGTCCAGGGTCAGCAGCGGGTCGTCGCTCGGGATGGGCTCAGGGTCCGTCACATCGAGCCCGGCGGCGGCGATCTGGCCGTCAACCAGCGCCCGGTAGAGGGCCGCCGGATCGACGATGGGCCCCCTGGCGGCGTTGACCAGCACGGCGTTCGACTTCATCTTGGCCAGGGCGTCGTCGCTGATCAGGTGGTGAGTCGAGTCGTTGAGCACGGTGTGCAGCGAGACGAAGTCCGACTCTCGCAGCAGGGTGTCGAGGTCCACGTACGTCATGGGATACTCGGCCTCGAGGTCCTCCCGCTGCTTCAGATCGTAGTACAGAATCTTCATGTCGAAACCCAGGCAGCGCCGCGCCACCTCCAGCCCGATCCGGCCCATACCTATGATCCCCAGCGTCGCCCCATAGAGGTCCTGGCCCAGGAAGTGGAGCGGGTGCCACGTCCGCCACTGGCCGGCGCGGACGGCCCGCTCCCCCTCGGTGATGCGCCGACCCGCCGCCAGCATTAGTGCCAGGGTGGCGTCTGCAGTGGTCTGCGTCAGCACCTCAGGCGTGTATCCGACCGGGATGCCCCGGCTTGTTGCCTCGGCGATGTCGATGTTGTTGTATCCGACGGCGATCTGGCTGATGACCTTGAGCTGCGGCCCGGCCGCGTCCATCAGCTCCGCGTCGACTCCATCTGTAAGCAGGCACAGCAGCCCGTCGATCCCACGGACTTTCTCCAGCAAGACGTCTCGGGGAGGCGGCATTTCGTCCTCCCATATCTCCGCGTCAGTCTGGCTCCTGATCTGCTCTATGTACTCCGGGAATATCTCGCGCGAAACGAACGTGCGGGCCATTTTGGGGCGCCTCCAGCTCAAGGGATCCGGGCGATTTGCCCATTACACAAACGTGCCCCCAAACTCTTCAGGGGCGAGCGTATTGTAGCACGATGCCCCGTACTTCCGTCGCCCTTTTGCTACCGCCCTGAGGCTGCGCCTCCGATTGACATGACGGGACAGCGTGCTACCGTATCGTCGATCTCGACATGGAGGATGACGATGTCCGGCAAGGGAGCGACGGTGCATTGGAGCAAGGTGATATGCAAACAGCCAGAGAACTACCTGGGCTGGCCGACTATCGGGCGCACCGATGACGGAGAGCTGCTTGTCGTGTTCTCGGGCGAGCGGGAGACGCACGTCTGCCCCTACGGCGTGAACCAGCTCATCAGAAGCAGCGACGGCGGTGAAACGTGGATCGAGCCCGAGACCATAAACAGCTCGCCCCTCGACGATCGCGACACGGGCCTGCTGGTCACCCGCACCGGCGCCCTGGTAATCACGTGGTTCACCGGCACGTCGTACTCCGACCCGGCCCGGTACAGGGAGCAGTACCCGGACGAGCATATGTCCTGGGTGAGGCACTGGCGGAAGATCCCGCAGGCCGACAGGGACAGGTACCACGGGCACTGGTCGAGGCGCTCGACCGACGGCGGGAGGACCTGGGAGCCCCAGGTCAGCACCATCGTGACCGCGCCCCACGGGCCGATACAGCTCCAGGACGGCCGGCTCATGATGGTCGGCAACGAGAGGATAGACGGCAGGCCTACGGTCGCGGCCGTGGAGTCGCGTGACGAGGGCCGCTCGTGGCAGCTTGCGGGCATCATACCCATACCGGAGGAGAAGCTGGCGGACGCCCGGCACTTCAACGAGCCCCACCTGGTCGAGCTGCCTGACGGCCGGATCGTGACGATGATCCGCTACGAGCCGATGAAGGAGCGGTACGACGAGTGGTACATGCACCAGTCCGAGAGCCTGGACGGCGGCAGGACTTGGACATCCGCTCATCCGACGCCGATCTGGGGCTGGCCGCCGCACCTCATCAGGCTCGCGAGCGGCGACGTGCTGGTCACCTACGGCATCAGGAAGGAGCCGTTCGGGGAGCGGGCGTGCCTCAGCCGCGACGGCGGAGTAACCTGGGACATCGAGAACGAGATAGTGCTGCGCGACGACGCTCCGAACGGGGACCTGGGCTATCCGGCAACCGTCGAGATGGAGCCGGGCGAGCTGTTGACGATCTACTACCAGGTCGAGAACGAGGGCGAGAAGACGTGCATGATGGCCACGCGATGGAGCCTCCACTAAGAAAGGAGCGGCTATGTACTTCAAGAGAGAGATACCCGTATCCAGCTCGGTGTATCGGCCCCTGCCGGTGAAGCGGTACGTGATGACCACGATGGGCGGGTTCTGGCCCGCCCTTCAGAAGCTGCCGAACGGGCACCTGGGGGTCGTGACGCGGGACGGCGACTTCCACATAGGCGCGCGGGGGCGGCTCGTCTTCGTCACCTCGCCCGACGGGGGCGAGTCGTGGAGTCACGCGTCCGTCATCTCGGACGTAGGCCCGGACGACCGCAACCCTGCCTTCGGCGTGGCGGCGGACGGTACGCTGCTCGCCTGCTTCATCAGGGCCGACAGGTACGTCGCAGGCAACTGGACTCCCGAGAAGGACAGGGGCGGGTACACGGCCATGTGGATGTCCCGGTCCACGGACTGCGGCGCTACGTGGAGCGAGGCGGCGCTCGTCCAGGGCCAAGGCAACGAGGAGTGGAGCTATGCGGGCAAGACCGGGCCGGAGGACGACCACCGGTACGCGTCCGCGTTCAACAAGATGCTGACCCTGGAGAGCGGCGAGATGCTGATGGGATACGCGATCAGCACGACCGAAAGGCCGCGCAAGGGCGGAGCTACTTTCCTCGTAAGGTCCAGCGACCACGGACGCACCTGGTCGGACTGCATCACCCTTGGCGAGGGTTACGGCGAGCCGGCCCTGTGCGACCTGGGCGGCGGCCGGCTGATGGTCATGCTCAGGGGCACCCAGCAGGACGCAACCGGCCTGTGGCAGATCGACTCCGACGACAACGGGCGCACTTGGACCGAGCCCGTGCGGGTCACCGGGAACAACGAGCATCCCGGCGACGTGATCCGGCTCCAGGACGGCCGCCTGCTGCTGACCTACGGACGCCGCCTGCCGCCCTACGGCGTGCAGGGGATGCTGAGCAGCGACGACGGCAGGACGTGGGACACGGACAGCAGGCTGATGCTCGTGGGCGACGTGGGCGACGCGGACTGCGGCTACCCAAGCTCCGTCCAGATGGACGACGGGCGCATCGTCACGGTCTTCTACGCGTGGGACATCCTGGGGAACACGAGGCTGGGCGTGTACGGCGGCTCGCTCGTGTACCGGCCCGAGGACCTGTGACCTGGACCATAGAGAGTCGTTCGTCCTGAGCTTGTCGAAGAGCCTGCCCTGAGCTTGCCGAAGGGGCAGTGCTCCGCGACCGCGCTGTGCACCGGGTCTACAGCCCTGCCCGACCCCGGCCGGGCCTCCTGTGCTAGCATTTCAATAGGGCCGTGGCAGGGTGGCACGCTTGCGCGGGCCACCAGCGAGTCCCAGGACCCGCAATTCGCCACAGCCTCGCCATCCCTGCGCGAATCCCAGAATCGAGGTGTGACCTGTGCTGAAGAAGCTTGGCAGACTTACCAGGGTGAAGCCGAACCCGGACGGCGTGGACGCGCCTCCCGGACAGTACGTTACGGAGAAGTTCCCTGTCCTGACTTTCGGGCCGACCCCGCGAATCAGCCTGGACGACTGGCGGTTCAGGATCTTCGGCCTCGTCGACAAGGAGATAGTGCTGGACTGGGAGCAGTTCACCGGCCTCGAGAAGACCACGGTCGACGCCGAGTTCCACTGCGTGACCCAGTGGAGCCGCCTCCAGAACACCTGGGAAGGCGTGTTATTCGAGGACGTGATGGCTCTCATCACCCCAAAGCCCGAGGCGACGCACGTGATGGTGCACTGCTACGGGGGCTACACGACCAACGTCGCGCTGGACGTGCTGCAGGACTCGGACGTGCTGTTCGCGTACCGGCACGACGGCGGGCCGCTGCCCCCCGACCACGGCGGACCCATGCGCCTGGTGGTGCCTAAGCGGTACGGGTGGAAGAGCGCGAAGTGGGTGAACGGGATGGAGTTCATGGCCGATGACGCGCCGGGCTTCTGGGAGCAGAGGGGATACCACATGGAGGGCGACCCCTGGAAGGAGCAGCGCTTCTGGGACAACCTCAGTTAAACAAGAAGAGGGGCTCCCTTGCGGGGGCCCCTCTGAAACGCCAGGGTTGGCTGCCAGCCGTCAGGCGGCTTTGATTCCGCTCTTCTTCACACCCACCTCTTCGAGCAGCCGCGCCCGCTGCGGACTCATGATGTCTTCCATGAGCCCGCACTGCAGGCACTCCCTGTAGTCGCCGTAGAAGTCCTTGTTGACGTGCATGTCTCCCCTGCACCTCGGGCAAGCCTTGAACATCACCATCACATCCCTCCCTCGCGGGTCCTTAGCCCGCTGTTGAAATCTGTCTTCGGCGTTGGACCAACACCCCTGGTCCAGTAGGGCCAGCCGTCCGTGGCTTGGTCGGTTGTGTTACCCAACTTGACACGCCGTGTATCAAGATGTACACTTGTATTTGAATCGAGAATTCGCAGCTGTGCCACCACTCTGACTTGCTTGTTGATACCTATAACGGATAAGGACAGCGGGAGGTTAGGACAGACAGATGCAGCGAAATCGCAGGTTCATAGAAGAGGGTTCCCAGGGCCAGATCGAGGGGGTCTACATCATCAGCGTCGCGGCCCGAATCCTGGAGATGCACCCCCAGACCCTCCGCAAGTACGAGAGGGCCGGGCTGGTGCGGCCGTCCCGCACCGGGGGCATGCTGCGGCTCTACTCGGAGGAGGACATTGCCCGCCTGCGCCTCATCAAGTACCTGGTGGGGGACCTTGGGCTGAACGTGGCGGGCGTGCAGCTCGTGCTCGGCCTGTTCAACAGGCTGCTGGAGGCAAGGGCCGGCGTGGCGGATGTCGACGACGCCAGGCTCCGGAAGTACGTCGACGAGGTACTCGACGAGCTGTTCGAGGCCCTGCACGTACAGGTACGATGACAGGCTGGAGACACGGGAGACGGAACAAGGCATGAACAAGGGCGAAGAGGCCGAACAGGGACCTATCGAAGACGATGCCCAGGTGGAGGACTCTCCTTCCCTGGAGGACCAACTGGCCGAGGCACTCAGGGAAAAGGACCAGTTCCGGTCGATGGCGCTGAGGGCCCAGGCAGACCTGGACAACTACAGGAAGCGGGCGAGCGAAGAGCGGGAGGAGGCCAGGCGGAGCGCGAACACCGCCATCCTGCTCAGGATCCTGTCCGTGATGGACGACTTCGAGCGGGCCATGGCGCTCGTGCCGGACGACGCGGTCGCGCCGGGCTGGCTGGAAGGCCTGCAGCTCGTACACAAGGGCATGTCCACGCTGCTGGAGTCCGAGGGAGTGAGCAGGATCGAGGCGGCCGGCAACGCGTTCGACCCGCACGAGTCCGAGGCCATCCTGTACCAGGAGTCGACATCCGCGCCGGACGGCGAGGTGATCAGCGTAATACGAGAGGGATACAGGCAACGGGATCGGGTGCTGAGGCCGGCCCAGGTCATCGTTGCGAAGCGAGTGGAAGAACATAACGAGGAAAGCGAGGTGACACAGTAATGCCGAAGGTTCTGGGAATAGACCTGGGAACAACAAACTCCTGCATGGCCGTCATCGAGGCCGGCGACCCCCGTGTTCTTGAGAACGCGGAAGGGGCGCGCACGACCCCATCGGTCGTGGCGGTGAACGACAAGTCGGGCGAGCGGTACGTTGGCATGACGGCGAAGCGGCAGGCGGTCACGAACCCGGACAACACGGTCTTCTCCGTCAAGCGCTTCATGGGGCGCCGCTACGACGAGGAGAACGTGCAGAGGGACATCAAGCTGGTGCCCTTTGAGGTCGAAAAGCACTCGAACGGGGACGCCCACGTGAACATGGGCGGCAAGGGGTACGCGCCGCCCGAAGTGGCGGCGATGATCCTGCAGAAGATGAAGGCCGACGCCGAGGCCAAGCTGGGCGAGCCGGTGACCCAGGCAGTGGTCACCGTCCCGGCCTACTTCAACGACAGCCAGCGGAACGCCACGAAGGACGCGGGCCTGATAGCCGGCCTGGAGGTGCTCCGGATCATCAACGAGCCGACGGCCGCCTCCCTAGCCTACGGGTTGGACAAGAAGACCGACGAGAAGATCGCCGTGTACGACCTGGGCGGCGGCACGTTCGACATCACGATCCTGCAGATCGGCGACGGCGTCTTCGAGGTGCTCGCTACGAACGGCGACACACATCTCGGGGGCGACGACTTCGACCAGCGCATCATGGACTGGATCGTCGCCGAGTTCCTGCGAGAACAGGGCATCGACCTGAAGCAGGACCGGATGGCCCTCCAGAGGCTGCGGGAGGCCGCGGAGCGCGCCAAGGTCGAGCTGACGACGCTCACCGAGACCGAGATCAACCTGCCCTTCATCACGGCCGACGCATCGGGTCCCAAGCACCTGGTGATGACGCTGTCGCGCTCCAAGCTTGAACAGCTCGTCGACGAGCTGGTGCAGAGGTCCATCGGTCCCTGCAGGCAGGCTCTCGAGGACGCGGGCACCGCGGCCGGCGACATCAGCGAGATCATCCTGGTCGGCGGCATGACCCGGATGCCGGCCGTGCAGAAGGCCGTCGTCGACCTGTTCGGCAAGGAGCCCCACCAGGGAGTGAACCCCGATGAAGTCGTCGCCGTGGGCGCGGCCATACAGGCGGGCGTGCTCCAGGGCGAGGTACAGGACCTCCTGCTCCTCGACGTCACCCCGCTGACGCTCGGAATCGAGACGCTGGGGGGCGTCTCCACCCCGTTGATCGAACGGAACACCACCATCCCAACAGCCAAGACGGAGACGTTCACCACCGCCGCCGACAGCCAGCCGAGCGTCGAGGTGCACGTGCTGCAGGGCGAGCGCTCGATGGCCGCTGAGAACAAGACCATCGGCCGGTTCATGCTCGACGGCATCCTTCCCGCCCCGCGGGGCATGCCCCAGATCGAGGTGACCTTCGACATCAACGCCGACGGGATCCTGGAGGTATCGGCCAAGGACAAGGGCACGGGCAAGGAGCAGAGGATCACGATCACCGCAAGCTCCGGGCTGAGCGAGGACGAGATCGACCAGATGGTCAAGGACGCCGAGACCCACGCTGAGGAGGACAGGAAGAAGCGGGAGGAGATCGAGACCCGCAACGCCGCCGACAGCTCGACCTACGCGGCCGAGAAGCTGCTCAAGGACAACGAGGACAAGGTCCCCGACGAGCTCAAGGAAGAGGTGAACGCCAATGTCCAGGCGGTCCGCGACGCGCTGAAGGGCGAGGACATGGCGGCCATAACGGCAGCCGTCGCCGCGCTCCAGGCGTCCGTGCAGAAGGTGGGCGAGCTCGTCTATAGCCAGCAGGGCGGCCAGGGCGGCGGCTCCGCTCCCACCGATCCACCCGAGGCTGACGGCGACGGCGGCGGCACTGTCGAGGGCGAGTACCGGGAGGTCTAGCCGCAGGGGCGGGATATGGACCGAAGACGTGACCTGGGCGGGCTGGAGGGCCGCCTGGGCGTGACCCTCCGGGACAAGGAGCTGCTGCGCCTGGCACTGGTGCACAGCTCCTACTTCTACGAGAACCCCGGCGCATTCGAAGAGTCGAACCAGCGGCTGGAGTTCCTGGGCGACGCGGTGATAGGCGTTGCGGTAGCCGAGGAGCTGTTTCGCCACAACCCGGGCTGGTCCGAGGGAGAGCTCACCCACGTCCGATCGACCCTGGTGAGCGGCAAGACCCTAGCGGAGGTGGCCCGCGGCCTGGACCTGGGCCGCGAGCTCTACATGGGAAAGGGAGCCGAAGGGGTCGGCACCCGTGACAGGGGCAGCTGCCTGGCAGCCGCCCTGGAGGCGGTGGTGGGCGGCGTGTTCCTGGACCAGGGGTATGGCCCCGCGCGCGACCTTGTGACGAGACTAATCCCGGCAAGAGGCGGCCTGGCCGCCGGGGAGGCGGTACCGCAGAACGCCAAGTCGGCCCTCCAGGAGGTGCTGCAGGGACGGGGCAGGGCCGCGCCCTCATACCACACGGAGAGGTCAGGCGGCACGGAACATGAGCCCGTATTCGCCGCCGCTGTCGAAGTCCGGGGAAGGGTGCTGGGCCGGGGTACGGGATCGAGCAAGGCCGACGCCGAACGCGAGGCCGCTGCCCAGGCCCTGGAGGCCCTGGAAGGCACGTAACCGGCTAGGCGAACGACCTCTGCAGGAACTCGAGGTCCAGCTCCGGATACACCGGGAACCGCCCTAGGAGGTCCGCCACGCGCGAGCTTGCTTCGCTCAGGGCCGACCCGTCCGTCCTGTAGCGCGCCTTGCTGAGGGTGCCCGCGCTCCGGCCCTTCGTGATCCTGGTCGGGCGGCTGCCCGACAGCAGCAGCTTGAACACCGACGCTATCTCGGCCATCTCGGTCTCGGCCATGCCCAGGGTGGTGAGGGCCGGCGTGCCGATCCTGAGCCCGCTCGTGTACCAGGGGCCGTTCGCGTCGAAGGGGAGCGGATTGCGGTTCAGTGTAATTCCGGCGTCCCGCAGTATCGACTCGGCCTGGCGCCCCGTTAGCCCGAACTGGGTAACGTCGATGAGCATCAGGTGGTTGTCGGTGCCACCGGTGAGCACGTCCAGGCCCTCTGCCATGAAGGATGACGCCAGCGACGCCGCATTGTCGACGATCCTGTGCGCGTAGTCGCGGAACTCCGGGGTGCTCGCCTCCCTGAACGCGACGGCTTTGGCGGCGAGCGCGTGGGGCAAAGGACCGCCGAGCACGAGCGGACAGCCCTTGTCGACGTACTCGGAGAACTCGTCGGTGCAGAGCACCATCCCGCCCCGGGGACCTCTGAGGGTCTTGTGCGTGGTGGACGTGACGATGTCCGCGTGCGCGATGGGGTCGTAGTCACCCTCGAAGACCTTGCCCGCCACCAGGCCCGAGAAGTGGGCCATGTCGACCATGAAGACCGCGCCCACCTCGTCGGCGATCTCCCTGAAGGTCCGGAAGTCGATCCTCCTGGGGTAGGCGCTGTACCCGGCCAGCAGAATCAGGGGCCGCACCTCCCTGGCGCGCTTTCGGACCTGGTCGTAGTCGATCAGCCCGGTCTCGCGATCGACGTTGTAGGACGACGCCTCGAAGAGCCGGGATGAGATGTTGTGGCGGTATCCGTGAGTCAGGTGCCCGCCTGAGTAGAGGTCCATGCCGAGGAGCCGCTGGTTGCCCAGGGCGGACCGCAGGTCGGCCCAATCCGAGTCGGACAGTGCGGTGACATCCCTGGCCTGCAGGTCCTCGACAAAGGGGTCCTGGACGCGGGCCGACAGCACGGCCGAGTAGGCCACAAGGTTCGCATCCGCCCCTGAATGGGGCTGCATGTAGGCATGGTCGGCGCCGAAGATTCCGACAGCCAGCTCCGCCGCCAGGCTCTCGACGGCATCGACGTTGTCGCAGCCCGCGTAGAAGCGGTGGAACGGGTAACCCTCGGCATATTTGTCGGTGAAGAGATTCCCCTGGGCGAGCTGAACCGCCAGCGACGAGTAGTTCTCGCTTGCGATCATCTTGAGATTGCCGCGCTGGTCTGCAATCTCGGACACGATGCTCCGGGCTACCCCGGGGTCGACCTCGCTTATGCTCTGGAGCGAGGCCAGGTAGGCGACGAATGAGGCGTCGACTCCACCGGGAGGAGTCGACGCCAGGTATTCTGCAAGGGGTGAGTCCTTAGCCATTCTCCACTACTCTCCTGGGGTCACTTCCCGCGGCAACACATCAGACCGACCCATCGATAACCACATCCAGGAGCGCCGGCTTGCCCAGGCCGAGCGCCTCATCGACGGCCGGCCCCACTTCAGCGGGGTCCTCGATCCTGCGGGCGTGCACTCCCATGCCGGCGGCAATCTCCGAGAAGTCCGGCCTGAGCGGGAAGTCCATGCCCATGTACCGGCTCTCCGGAATCTCCTCCTTCATGATGTGGGTCTTGTACAGGTTCATGTTGAGCTTGAGGACGCGGTAGGTCGAGTTGTTGCAGACGATGTAGACGACGGGCAGATTCTCGTTGGCCGCCGTCCAGAGACCCTGGACGGTCATCATCGCGCTTCCATCGCCGTCCATTGCTATGACAGGCCGGTCGGGGTTGGCCAGCTTCACACCGAGGGCTCCGCCCATACCCCACCCAAGTGCGCCTCCGCGCCCGCCGAAGACGCTGCCCGGCTCGTCGAAGTCGAAAGAGTCGAGGAGCGCCGCGCCGGAGGTGACGGCATCGTTGATGATTATGGAATCGTCGGGAGCGACGGCCGCGACCTCGGCCATCAGCCGCTCTGCCGACATGGGGCTCGCGTCCCACCTGGCCTTCCGCCTCTGCATCGCCCTGTCGGTAGACGCGCTCTTCCGTTCGGCCACCCCCACCGCCCGGACCTTCGCGGCCTCTCTCTCCGACCCCGACAGCGTGGCGTCGAGCGCCTCCGCCAGGGCGTCGAGACCGGTCCTGGGGTCTGCGAGAATTCCCACGTCCGTCGGCAGGGACGTGCCCACGCCGGCGGCGTCGACATCCATGTGCACCAGCTTCGAGTTGGGATGGAAGAAGCGCATGGCGGGCTCGGAGAACATGTAGTACGCGGACATCATCCTGCCCACCGCGAGAACGACGTCCGCCCTGCCCACGGTGTCCGCCGCCTCCGGGAAGCCGAGCTTAACGCCGCCCAGGTACTGAGGGTGGGACGTGGGGAAGTTCATCTCCGAGTAGGACGCCGAGTAGACCGGCGCGCCTGTGAGCTCCGCGACCCGCACTGCCTCGGCGCTCGCGCCGGACTGTGCGATGCGGTCCCCCACCACGATCACGGGATTGTTCGCCCCTGCGAGTATCCGCGCCGCGTCCTCCACCGCCTGGGCATCCGGGGCCGTCCTGAAGTAGCCCGTGGGCGAGGGGTAGATGTCCATCTCGCCCTCGTCGTCCAGGGAGTTGGCAGAGAACGCGACGAAGGTCGGGCCGGTAGGCGGCGTCTTGGCCTCCTGGAAGGCCCTCCGCATCAGGGAGGGAACCTGCTCAGGGTGGGTCGCCTCGGCTGTGAACTTGGTGAACAGGCGCACCATCCCGGCCAGGTCGGTACGCCCGCGCGCAAGGTCGCGTATGTCCAGGTTACCGGCGCTGAGCACCAGCGGGGTACCGCCCTCCCTGGCGTTGTGCAGGAGGCTGATGCCGTTGGCCAGGCCAGTCTCGATGTGCAGGTTGATGAAGACGGGCTTCCCGGAGGCCCGGGCGTAGCCGTCGGCCATGCCCATCGCGACGCCCTCCTGGAGCACGAGCTTGTAGTCGAGCTCGGGGTGCGCCTCGAGCTCGTCCATGATGGCCGATTCGCTCGTGCCCGGGTTACCGAAGACGTACTCGACACCCTCGGCCTTGAGCATCTCCATCATCGCCCGCTTGCCTGTCATTCTTGCCATGTTCGAGACCTATTTCGCTCTGAGGAATGGGCTGTCCGTCCGGGGCTATTCTATCACCCTGACCGGGGTTCCCGCCCCATTTCACTGCGCGGCGCGGGAAGGCAGAAATCCGGGCGTGTCAAGGCGCGGCCGGCAATATATAATGAGGCCCAGACCAGAGCCCAAGAGGTGATTCGTGGTACGTGCGTACGTGTTGATCGAAGTGTCGGCAGGCCGATCGCAGGAACTTGTAGGTGTGTTGTCGGCGCTAGACGGAGTGCAGGGCGTCGCCCGGGTCACGGGTCCCTACGATGTCATAGCGGAAGTCCAGGCAGACAGCGTGGAGTCCGTCGTGGACATAGTGGAGCTACAGATTCACTCGATGCAGGGGGTTACGCGCACCACGACGTGCGCATGCATGGCCGGCTAGCTCGGCCGGGGGCCCCTGTTGTCGGGCGCCCGCATCTCGTCGAGGCTCTCGGCCTCCACGGTGCTGCGCCTGCGCCGATGTCCGTTGATGGCGTGGGCGAGGACCAGTGCGGATACGCCGCCTATGCCCAGCGCCGTCACCATATTGCCCTCGTCGACTATGCCCATGAAGTCCACGGACCGGCCATCGAAGGCCACGTTCAAGAGGGCCAGTGTGCCGTAGCCGAAGACTATGCCGAGCAGGGAAGTGTACGGGAGTTTCTGCCCTCCCAGTGACACGACCATGGCAACGGCTACCGCGATTACCCCGAATATGGGGAAGAGCGCAACTATCGCCCCGCCCAGGGTCGCGAGGCCGTCGCCGCCCCGGAACCGCGAGAATATGGACCGCCAGTGGCCCAGCACCGCCGCTCCCGCGGGCAAGACCAGCAGAGGCGCCTCCACCCCGAGGTACTTGCCGATGACCACCGCGAGGGCGCCCTTCGCCATGTCGCCCAGCAGCACCAGTACGGCCGGGGCGCGGCCCACGTTGCGCATTACGTTGGATGCGCCGGGCAACCCCGTTCCGACCTCGAAGATGTCGACCCCCGCCCTGCGGCTGAGGAGTGCCGCTATGGGGAATGACCCGAGGAAGTAGCCTATGACGACGGCCACCAGCGTGGCCAAGAGGAGGGAGCCGCTCAACGAGTGTGCCTCCGTCAGTGCTCTTGAGGCCATTATAACGGTACGTTTTGCACGGTGCCACAGCTAACCGGCGCGACTTTCTCGCGAATATTTAGAGATGGTGTACCGGCACGGCAGAGAGAGATTGTGCTGGCTTCCCACACGGAGTATAGTTCCCGCACACAGTCTAAGAAAGAGGTCAATAATGGGCAGCAAGCTGAAGGCAGGAGTCATCGGGGCGCGGCTGGGTGCAAGCCACGCATACGCATACGCGAGCTCGCCGGAATACGAGCTGGCCGGGGTGTGCGACCTTATGCCGCAGACCATCGACGAGATGTGGGACCGGGCCAAGCTGGAGCGGGGCTCGGTGGCGACCTACGGCCACTACCAGGAGATGCTGGAAGCCGAGGACCTGGATGTCGTGAGCGTGACAGTGCCCGACCACATCCACGCCGATCCCGTCTGTGACGCCTCGAATGCCGGCGTCAAGGGGATATTCTGCGAGAAGCCCCTCACCGTCAGCCTGGAGGACGGCGACCGGATCGTGGAGACGGTGGAGCGCAACGGGACGAAGATGTCAGTGGACCACACGCGGAGCTTCGTGCCGAACTACCAGGCGGCCAGGGAGTCCGTCCGAAACGGCGATCTCGGCGGCCTCACCCGGATCGTGGCGCACATGGGCGGTCACCGCTCCATGCTCTTCAGGAACGGCACGCACATCGTCGACCTGATCAGCTTCTTCGCAGATGCCCGGCCGGTGTGGGTCATTGCGGCGCACGAGCGCGGCTTCGAGGACTACGGGATCGTGTACAAGGGCGAGGGCGGCAAGGACCCCGCCCTGGACCCAGGATCCACCCTGATAATCGAGTACGAAAACGGCGTGAGGGCGATCCTCAACTCCGCCAAGATGACCCCGGCCTTCGGCGAGATCGACCTGCAGGGACCCAAGGGCAGGATCAGGCTCACCGATTCGTCGTCGGAACGCTGGCTGTCCGAGGAGGTGGAGGGAGAGCTCACCCCAGATCCCACCTTCGACTATCCCGGGTATCCGGAGTTCTTCGGCGACGCGCTGGTGCCGGCAGTGCGGGAGCTGGCCGCCATGGTGAACGGCGATGCCGTGAGCAGCTCGCCGCCGCAGCGGGCCCGCGACACCCTGGAGATAATGCTGGCGGCGCTGCTGTCACAGGACCGGGGCAACACGAGGGTCGAGCTGCCGCTGCCGAGAGGCTAGCGCTCCGAACCGCAGGACTGCAGGGAAGGCTACACCGGCGGGCTCCCTCAGGAGCCTAGCTGGGCGCCGACGATCGATCCGTTGCCCTGGAGGAAGTCCCGGGCGCTCGCCGCTCGTCGACCCTCCAGCTGGAGGCGGCTCACGCGAAGTGTGCCGTCGCAGGTCGAGATGTCGATCCAACCTCCGGAACCTGGGCCGATAACGGTGCCGGGGCGGTCGCCTAACCTGGCGTCATGGGGCGATGCCTCGATGATCTTGAGCATCTTCCCGTCCCAGTAGGTGTACGTGCCCGGCCAGGGTGCGTACCCTCGGACCCTCCTGGCGATCTGTGCGGCGCTCATCTCCCAGTCGATCCGCCCATCCTCCCTGGTGAGCAGGCTGGTGTTCGTGGCCTGCGACTCGTCCTGAGAGCGCGCCTGGATGCGTCCCTCCGCCCAGTCCGGCAGGACCTCCACCAGGAGCCGTGCCCCCAGCTCGAACAGCCTCACCGTCAGCGCCTCGGCAGTGTCCCGGTCCCCGATGGGGGTCTGACGCTGGGCCAGTACGGGTCCCGTGTCGACGCCCTCGTCCATCACCATGACCGTCGCGCCCGTGGTGGTCTCCCCGTCGACGATAGCCGTCGAAACGGGGGACGGCCCGCGCAGCTTCGGCAGCAGCGACGGGTGTATGTTCAGACACGAGAGCCGCGGCAGTTCGAGCACCTCCCTGGGCAGGAAGAGCCCGTAGGCCGCAACCACTATCACGTCAGGCGCCAGCGCGGCCAGATCCCGCTGGACTTCGTGCGCCTTGAGCGACGGCGGCTGTACGACCGGAATGCCCATCGAAGACGCCGCTGACTTGACGGGGGTCGGCGAGGTCCTCTTCCCCCTGCCCGACGGCCTGTCGGGCCTGCTGTATGCCGCGGCAATCTCATGCCCGGCAGAGACCAGCGCCTCCAGCACCGGCACAGCAAAGCCGGGTGTGCCCATAAAGACTATCCTCAAGCCCTGCGCCCTCCAACACGTCAAAGCAAACGGCAGACACCTGCGGCGAATCGCGAAGTTGAACCGGCTGCAAGCCGCTTCTATACTATCAGCCGACGCGGCTACTATTACGGAGAACCTGGATGCCGATCATCGACCACAAGTCAGTGCCAGAGGTGCCCTGGAGGCCGAACTACCGGAAGTGGGACATCGTGGGGCCGGAGACCGGCATGAGCACAAACCTGTCGTACTCCGTAGCGCAGGTCGGCACCGGTGCGCCCCTCCATCTCCACGAGGACGACGAGCTGATCGTCATTCTCAAGGGCGAGCTGGAGGTGCGGCTCGGGGATGAGACGCGGGTCGTGGGACCCGACCACACCCTGGCAATCCCGCCGAACGTCGAGCATGGCTTCAGCGTCGTGGGAAGCGGAGAAGCCGAGCTGTTGATCTTCTTCCCGGTGCCCAACCCCTTCGACCGGACCACCTACCTGGAAGGGAGTCTCCCGGGCCAGTCCTGATGGCTGCGGCGAGCTCCCTTGCCGCTCCTCAGCTGGATCTGCCGATCCAATGACGTGCCCGTGGTGCAGCTACGAGAACCAGCCCAAGGCGAGGTTTTGCGGAAACTGCGGGCAGGGCCTCCGGCTCGAAGTAGTATGCGCCTCGTGCTCTACTCCCAATCCAGCCGGCCACAGGTTCTGCGACGCATGTGGAGAGCCCAGTGACACGGCGGTTCAAGCGCCAGTTTCGGCTCCAGGTCGTTCCAGACCCCAGCTGAAGGGCGTCGCCGCAGGTGTCCTCGCGCCCGCCGGTGCACGCTTGGAGAGAGCGGGACTCTACAACTGGGAAACGGCTGCGCTCGCCGCCATCATCCTCTTCGCGCTCGCCCTGCGCCTGGTGTCGCTTACGAGCATTCCGCCCAATATGTCAGCCGACGAGGCTGACAACCTGCAGGTCATCCTGCAGATAATGGCCGACAACGGCCCCGGCTTCTTCGGGATCGACTGGACCCAGGCGCCCGCCTTCAACCTCTACCTGGACAGCTGGTTCATGAGGGTCTTCGGCGAGTCCCTGGTCGGATTTCGAATGGCGAGCGTCGTGCTGACCACGCTATCGCTGCCGGTCTTCTATTTCGTCGCCCGCCAGTACGATCTCGACAAGGCGGCCGCTCTTTCCGCTACGCTGCTCCTGGCGACCTGTCTCTGGTACCTGCACTTCTCCCGGAACGGCTGGTACAACGTCAACGTAGCCCTGTACGGGGTCCTCGCGGTCCTGGTCGCCACCGCCGCGATCAGGCGGGGCAGTCTCCGGCTGTACGCCGCGGCCGGGTTGGTGGCGGCGCTGGGCCTGTACGGTCATGCAAGCGGCCGCGCCATCCTCGTGGCCCTGATTGCGTATCTACCCTTCGCAATGCTACTGCACGGGGAGAATCGAAAGCGGCTGCTCGTCGGGTACGCCATCATGCTGTCGATTGCGGTCGTCCTGTTCCTCCCCCACCTCAACGAGGTGTCGGACGACTGGAGCGGTTACAACACGCGCGTTGCCGCGACGTACGTGCTCAACGAGCAGAACCGGGCCCAGTTCGGGGACAAGAGCACCGCGCGGATCATCGCCGAGCAGACGTGGAACAACGTCAAGGGCTTCATCCTGCTGGACCCTGGCGCGTCCTACGCAGGCGTCAACGCACGGTATATCCCCGGAGGCCGCGGGTTCCTGGACAGGTCCACGGGCGTGTTGGTCTGGATAGGGATGGTCGTGGCCGCCGTCAGATGGAGACAGACGCTGCTGTGGTGGGTCTTCTTCATCGTGCTGCTCTTCCCGACCCAGATCCTGTCCAACGCCACGCCCGACGGGGCCAGGGCAATCGGGACCGCTCCGCTCTTCTACCTGTTCGTCGCAATGGGCCTGCACTGGTTGTTCGGACTGCGGTTTGGCAAGCGGTGGTGGTTCCGAGGGGCGGCAATCGTTGCGCTCCTGGCGATCGTCGTGTTGAACGTCTCGTCTTACTTCGACTGGATGAGACAGCCTGACGCGGCGTATGCCCGCCAGCCCGCGGTCGAGGTGGCCGACTTCGAGGTGTGGCGGGACCTGCAGAAGGCCGAGGCGGAAGCCGGGCTGCCGGGCTTCAACGTGGGCCAGTGGCTGGAGATGAAGGAGCAGGGCCAAGCGCCCTGACCCATCCCAATACACGCATCTATCTGAAAAACCAACAGGGCCCCGGCGATGCCGGGGCCCTGTCGACTTAGCTGATTTCTCGGGAGCTAGCCCGCTTCAGCGTCCAGCTTCTCCCTGATGGCGGTCCTCATGATCTTGACGCGGTCGAGGTTGGGGTGGCCGCCCTCTTCCGCCTTGTCGAAGATCATATCGCCGTCCACGATCACCTGCAGGACGCCGGCGTCGCCGGGGGTCATCGTTGTCGCTATGTCGGTCCCACCTTCGGCAAAGAACTCGTTGGCCATCCAGGCCGCCTCAGCGTGGTAGCCTCAGGGTACGCAGTAGACAATCTCGACGTTCAGCTTGCCTTCCATCACACAACCTCCATCGCGCGATTAAGTACGCCTGAATCTAGCACAGGGCACCCTGCCTGTCAAAGCGAAATACGGCCCATCTGCCGCCTAGTTCGTGGCGCTGCGGCGCTCCGCGATCCTGCCCACTACCTCGGGGTTCACGAGCGACATGGGCCATGCGCCGCGCAGCACCCGCGCGACCTCCTGCCCTATCTGTACGTGGGCGTCGCTGGCCGACACGGCAGACGTTCCGGCCGAGTGCGGCGTAACGATCACGTTGTCCATCTTCAGCAGGGGGTTGTCGGCGGGCGTGGGCTCCTGCTCGAACACGTCGAGCCCCGCGCCGGCGATCTCTCCGTCCTGCAGGGCCCTGATCAGCGCCGCCTCGTCCACCACGGGACCGCGGCACGTGTTGATGAAGTACGCCGTGGGCTTCATCGCCTTGAAGAAGCTCTCGCCGATGAGCTTCCGGGTGGCGTCGTTGAGGGGCACCAGCACCGACACGAAGTCCGAGCGGCTGGCGAGCTCCTCGAGGCTGTCGACCAGCTCGACCCTGTACTCCCTGGCGTGCCAGGGCGCGACGAACGGGTCGTGGGAGATCACGTCCATGTTGAAGGCCGAGGCCCGCCTCGCCGTCGCCCGGGCTATGTTTCCAAGGCCCACGATGCCGAACACCTGCCCGTCGATGGTCGGATAGGTGGCCGCGTCAGGTATCGGATCGACGCCCCACTTGCCCGCAGTTATGTGGTTGTGGAGCACGGTCAGCTTCTTTGCGCAGGCGAGCAGCATCATGATGGTGTGGTTCGCCACCTGCTCGGTCACGAATCCCGCTGTGTTGACGACCATGACCCCGTGCTCGGCGGCGGCCACGTGATCGATGTGGTCGAAGCCGTGACCCATGCTCACGATCGCTCGCGCCGTGTCGATCTCCTGGACCACCTCGCGGGGCAGCCTCACGCCGGTGTTGATCACGACGTCCGCGCCCTTCATCGCCTCGATGGCCTCGCCGCTGCTGCCGCACACGTGGACATTGAGGTCGTAGTCCAGGCCTGAGAGCTGCTGCTCGATGAGATCTGTGCTCGGCTCGGACGGGGAGATGAACGCGATGGTCTGCTTGGACATTCTATTCCTCAGTGTAAGGCGGTGAAACTAGCGGGCGGATGTAAGAACGCGGGGCAGGTCTGACGATCCCATGAGGTACTCGTCGACGCCCCGGGCGGCTTCCCTGCCCTCAGCAAGCGCCCAGACGACCAGGGACTGGCCCCGGGCCATGTCGCCCGCGGCGAATATGCCGGGCTTGCTGGTCATCCTGTTCTCGTCGGCGCTCACGTTGCCCCGCCCATCCAGCTCCACGCCTAGCTCAGCCAGCATGCCGTCCTGCTCGGGGTGGAGGAACCCCATTGCGAGGAGGACGAGGTCCGTCTTCAACTCGAACTCGCTGTCCTCCAGCTCAATCATGGCGGGCCGGCCCGTCTCGTCAGGCGGCCCCCAGTCTACGTAGACGCCGTGTAGGCTCTCGACCCTGCCGTTGGACCCGGAGAAACGCTTGGTCAGGATGTTGTAGTCCCTGATGCCGCCCTCTTCGTGGGCCGCGGACGTCCGGAGCACCAGCGGCCACTCCGGCCAGGGATTGCCCGGCCGTCGCACGTCGGGCGGCTCCGGCAATAGCTCCAGCTGGTACACGACCTCGGCCCCCTGCCTGTGCGCCGTTCCGAGACAGTCGGCGCCCGTGTCGCCTCCGCCGAGGATCACGACGCGCTTCCCTTCCGCGGTGATGCGTTCCGCCGGGTCTATGGTCTCGCCCTCCAGGAGCCTGTTCTGCTGCGGCAGGTACTCCATGGCGAAGTGGATGCCGTCGAGCTCCCGGCCCGGAACGGGCAGGTCGCGTGCGTGGGTGGAGCCCCCGGTCAGCACGATCGCGTCGAACTGCTCGACCAGGCCCGAGGCCGGGTGGTCCACCCCGACGTGCACGCCCGTCCTGAATGCGACGCCCTCCTGCGCCATCTGGTCCACCCGGCGCTGGACGATCCGCTTCTCCAGCTTGAACTCGGGGATGCCCAGGCGGAGCAGGCCGCCTATGTAGTCGGCCCGCTCGTACACTGTGACCGAGTGGCCGCACCGGTTGAGCTGCTGGGCCGCGGCGAGTCCCGCGGGGCCCGAGCCTATGACCGCCACGCTCTTGCCCGTGCGGTGGCTGGGAGGCTGCGGGACGATCCACCCCTCGTCCCAGCCCCGGTCGGAGATGGCCTTCTCGATGTACTCGATGGTCACCGGGTCCTGGTTGATGTTCAGGACGCACGAGGCCTCGCAGGGCGCGGGGCAGATTCTCCCTGTGAACTCGGGGAAGTTGTTCGTCGAGTGCAGCGCATCGAGCGCCGCCTTCCACTGGCCCCTATAGACGAGGTCGTTCCACTCAGGGATCAGGTTGCCCAGCGGGCATCCCTGGTGGCAGAAGGGCACGGAGCAGTTCATGCACCTTGCGCCCTGGCCCCTGGCCTCCTGCTCGGTCCAGTCTTCGTAGAACTCGGCGTAGTCCTGCACCCTGTGAACGGCAGGGCGCTTGGGGGGAGGCATGCGCATGAGCTCGATGAACCCCGTGGGCTTACCCATCGCCGCCCACCTCCACGAGCTCCGCCGGGCGTTCTGCCGCCTCTGCCCGCTCCGCCAGGACGCGCTTATAGTCGCGCGGCATCACCTTTACGAACTTCGGCAGCATCTCGTCCCAGTCGTCGAGCACGCGCCGCGCGTTTGCGCTTCCGGTGTGGTGATGATGGGCCTCGACGAGCCGCCTCAGCGCCTCGATGTCCTCTCCGGCCTCTACGGGTTCCAGGTCCACCATGTCGGGATTGCAGAGGCTCTCGAACCCGCCATGCTCGTCCAGCACGTAAGCCTCTCCACCGCTCATTCCTGCGGCGAAGTTCCGCCCGGTCTGGCCGAGCACGACGACCCTGCCCCGCGTCATGTACTCGCAGCCGTGGTCGCCGACTCCTTCGACGACCGTCTCGGCTCCGCTGTTCCTCACGGCGAACCTCTCCCCTGCTATACCGCGGATGAACGCGGAGCCGCCGGTCGCACCGTACAGCGCAACGTTGCCGACGATGATGTTCTCCTCTGGGACGAACGTGGCGCCGGACGGGGGGACGAGCACGACGCGCCCGCCCGACAGCCCCTTGCAGAAGTAGTCGTTCGCATCGCCCTCCACGAACATGGATATGCCCGCGTTCATGAAGGCCGCAAAGCTCTGGCCGGCCGATCCCCTCAGGTTTATCTGGATCGTGCCGTCGGGAAGCCCTTCCTTGCCCGCGCTCTTAGTCACCTCGTAGCTCAGCATCGCCCCAACCGTGCGATTGGAGTTGCTGATCGGCAGGTCGATGAGGGTCGGAAGACCCGACTCTATCGAGCGCCGGCCCATCTCGATCAACCTGTTGTCCAGGGCCCGCTCGATGCCGTGGTCCTGGTCCTCGCAGCGGTAGGTCGCCACCGACTCGGGCACGTCCGGGCGATGGAGCAGCGCTGAGAAGTCCAACCCCTGGGCCTTCCAGTGGTCGACATCATCGGGCGGCGCCAGTTTGTCCACCCTGCCGACCATTTCGTTGACGGTCCTGAAGCCGAGCCGGGCCATGATCTCCCGCAGCTCCTCGGCCACGAAGAAGAAGTAGTTGATGACGTGCTCCGGCTCTCCGGCGAACTTCTTGCGCAGCTCGGGGTTCTGCGTCGCGATGCCGACCGAGCAGGTATTCAGGTGGCACTTGCGCAGCATGATGCAGCCCATGACTATGAGCGGCGCCGTCGCGAACCCAAACTCCTCCGCGCCCAGCAGGCAGGCGACCGCCACGTCGCGCCCCGTCTTGAGCTGGCCGTCCGCCTGCACGACGATTCGGCCCCGCAGGTCGTTCATCACCAGGACCTGCTGGGTCTCGGCTATGCCAAGCTCCCAGGGACTCCCCGCATACTTGATCGAGGACTCTGGAGACGCGCCCGTGCCCCCGCTGTCGCCGCTTATTAGCACTACGTCGCCGTGCCCCTTCGAGACGCCGGCAGCGATCGTGCCCACGCCCGCCTCGGCCACGAGCTTCACGTGGACGCGCGCGGACGGGTTGGAGTTCTTCAGGTCGTGGATGAGCTGCGCCAGGTCCTCGATGGAGTAGATGTCGTGGTGCGGTGGAGGCGAAATCAGCTCCACCCCCGGCGTCGAGTTGCGGATCATCCCGATGTACTCGTCGACCTTGTGTCCGGGCAGGCGGCCGCCCTCACCGGGCTTGGAGCCCTGTGCCATCTTGATCTGGAGGTCGCTGGCGCTGGCAAGGTATCCGCTCGTTACGCCGAACCTGCCGGAGGCGACCTGTTTCATGGCGCTGTTGTGGGACTCGCCGTACCGGGCCGGGTCCTCGCCGCCCTCGCCGGTGTTGCTGCGGGCCTGGATCCTGTTCATCGCGATAGCCATCGTCTCGTGGGCCTCGCGGCTGATGGACCCAAGGGATACCGCGCCGGTCGCGAAGCGCTTCACGATCTCCGATGCCGGCTCCACCTCGTCCAGGGATATCCCCTGCCCTTCGTACTTGAACTCGAGCAGGCCCCGGATCGTGCACAGGCGGCGGCTCTCGGAGTCCACGTGGCTCGTGAACTCGGTGAACGTCCTGGGGTCGTTGAGGCGCGTGGCCTTCTGCACCTTGGCGATCGACTCGGGGTTCCACATGTGGTATTCGCCGTTGTGGCGCCACTGGTACTGCCCGCCAACCTGGAGGGCCGATGCTCCCGCAACGTCGTGCTCCGGGTACGCGGACGCGTGCCGTCTCGCAGACTCGGCCTCTATCTCCTCGAGGCCTATGCCGCCGATGCGGGAGGGAGTCCAGGTGAAGTACCGGTCCACGAGGCTCTCTCTGAGTCCGACCGCCTCGAAGATCTGGGCGCCCCGGTAGCTCTGGAGCGTCGAGATACCCATCTTCGACATGACCTTGATGACGCCCTTGTGCACGGCCTTGATGAAGTTCTTCTCGGCCTTGGCGTAGTCCGTGATCTCGATGCTGGCATCGCCTGAGGCCATCTCGTACAGCGTCTCGAATGCCAGGTACGGATTGACGGCAGCCGCCCCGTACCCCAGCAGCAGGGCACAGTGGGCCACCTCGCGCGGCTCTCCCGACTCGACGATTATCCCGACGCCCGCCCTGAGTCCTTGCCTGATGAGGTGGTGGTGTACCGCCCCTGTGGCAAGCAGACTGGGTATGGGCGCGTGCCTCGCATCGACGCCCCGGTCGGAGAGCACGAGGACCGTGTAGCCCTGGGCCACGAGGCGCGAAGCTTCCTCGCACAACGCGCCCACAGCCGACTCCAGCGAACCTGTTCCCGGCTCGAAGAGCGTCGACAGCGTGGCGCCCCGGAGCTTCCCCGAGTCGACATTACGGCACTTCTCCAGCTGCAGGTTCGTGAGCACGGGCTCGTGCAGCTTGAGCTGGATGCAGTGGTCCGGGGACTCGTCGAGCAGGTTGCCTTCCGGCCCGACGAAGGTCTCGGTGGACGTGACCAGCTCCTCGCGGATGGCGTCCAGGGGAGGGTTGCTGACCTGCGCAAAGCGCTGCTTGAAGTAGGAGAAGAGCAGCGGCCCCTGGTCGGACAGCACGGCCAGCGGCGTATCGTTGCCCATCGATCCCTCGGCCTCGCTGCCGCTGGCGCCCATGGGCTCGATGATCATGTTCAGCTCTTCCCGGGTATACCCGAAGGCCGCCTGTCGCTCTACCAGGGTGTCCAGATCCGGGCTGTGAACGCGGGCCGGCTCCGGGAGGTCGTCCAGCTCGATCTTGTTCTCCGCGAGCCACTGCCCGTATGGCCGTCGCCCCGCCAGGGACTCCTTGATCTCAGAGTCCTCGACGATTCGCCCCTCCTCCGTGTCCAGCATGAACATGCGGCCTGGCTGGATCCTCCACTTGAACCGGACGTTCTCAGGCGGTACGTCGAGCACCCCTGTCTCCGAGGCCATGACCAGGAGGTCGTCGGTCGTAATGAGGTAGCGGCAGGGCCTGAGGCCGTTCCGGTCCAGGATCGCGCATACCTTTGTCCCGTCCGTGGCGATCACCAGCGCGGGGCCGTCCCACGGCTCCATGAGACACGAATGGTACTCGTAGAAGTCCTTCTTGGACTGCTCCATCGGTATGTGAGCGCCCCACGCCTCGGGAATCAGCATCGCCATCACGTGGGGGAGCGATCGCCCTGAGGCCAGCAGGAGCTCGATGGCGTTGTCGAGCGTCGCGGTGTCGCTCTGCCCGGGCGTGATCAGGGGCAGCAGCTTCTTGACGTCGTCACCCAGGGCATCGGAGGAGAGCATGGACTCCCGGGCAGCCATCCAGTTCTCGTTGCCCTGCAGCGTGTTGATCTCGCCGTTATGAATCGCGTGGCGGTACGGATGCGCGAGCTTCCACGAGCCGAGGGTGTTCGTGCTGAAGCGCGAGTGGACCATCGCGAACGACGTAATCATCGACTCGTCGGAGAGGTCCGGGTAGAAGGGTTCGAGCTGGTGGGCCAGGACCAGGCCCTTGTAGACGACGCGGTTCGACGACAGGCTGGGGATGTAGAAGCCCGCGCCCTCAGCCAGTCCCATCGCCGCTACGGCCTTCTCTATCCGCCGCCTGATTACGAACAGCTTGCTTTCGAAGGGGTACGCATCGGGCAGCGCCCCCCGGCCCACGAAGAAGTGCCGTATGTGGGGCTGCACCTTGGCGGCCAGGGTGCCGATGTGCTCGGGCCTGACGGGCACGTCCCGCCATCCAAGGAAGCGCTGGCCCTCCTCGGCGACGATACTCTCGATTGACTCTTCGCACGAGCGTCTCTGGGTGTGTTCCCGGGGCAGGAAGGCGACCCCAACGCCGTAGTCACCCTGCGCCGGCAGCGCTATGCCCTCGCGCCCGGCCTGCCGGGCAAAGAACTCGTGGGGCATCTGGACCAGGATTCCGGCGCCGTCGCCGGTCTCCGCATCGGCGCCGGACGCGCCCCTGTGGCCCAGGTTGATCAGGGCTTCAAGGCCCTTGGTGACGATGTCGTGGGACTTCAGTCCCCTGGTGTGGGCGACGAGCCCAACGCCACAGGCGTCGTGCTCGAAACGGGGGTCGTACAACCCCTGCTTCTCCGGCGCAGGCAGATCTCGAATGTGGTAGCTGTTGCCCACGTTGGCGCTAGACTCAGGCTCCAAGTCCCGGACCGATGATACAAAGCGAGCCTTCTCTTCCGGTCCATTCCAGCCGGGGTGCTTGCCCGGTGGAAGTCGCGATGAAGGAAGGCCCAACCGCTCGACTCTCGCGGCTCAGTTCTGGCGTGTTCGAGTAGTCGGCGTTCACAGGACTACCGCTACGATTACTAGCGAGGAAGCATAGCATAGCTGCCATATGGTGACAAGGCGTTTCGAAGCTGTCCGCAAAGCTATGCCCTCCCCTCACAGCATGGTGAGGTAACGTTCGATCTCGTAGTCCGTTACCTGGGTCCTGTACCGGTCCCACTCCAGCCGCTTGTTCCGTATGAAGCTCTGGAATACATGCTCGCCTAATGCTTCGCGCACCAGGTCGCTCTCCTCCGTTAGCCGCAGGGCTTCTCCCAGGCTGTCCGGGAGCATCTCGATGCCCAGCTCCCGGCGCTCCTCCTCGGTGCTCGTGCGAAGGTTGAACTCGGCCGGCGGTGGCAGCTCGTACCCGTTCTCTATGCCGTTCAGCCCAGCGGCCAGCATCACGCTGAACGCCAGGTACGGGTTGCAGGCCGGGTCCGGCGCCCTGTACTCGATCCGCCGTGACTCCTCTCGTCCAGACCGGTAGGACGGCACGCGGACCAGGTCGGCGCGGTTTACCATGGCCCACGACGTGTACACGGGCGCCTCATAGCCGAGCGGTTCGTCCACGGGGCTCTGCACCAGCCGCTTGTAGGAGTTGACCCACTGGTTCGTCACCGAGGTAATCTCGCGGGCGTGGCGGAGCAGTCCTGCTATGAAGCCCCTGGCTATGGGGGACAGCTTGTAGGGGTCGTCGCCATCGTAGAAGGCGTTGCGCCCCCCCTCGAACAGGGACTGGTGCGTGTGCATCCCGCTGCCGTTTATGCCGTATATGGGCTTCGGCATGAAGGTCGCGTAGCAGCCGTGCCTGGTGGCTATCTCCTTGACCACCAGGCGGTACGTCATCATCGTGTCCGCCATCGTCAGCGCGTCTGTGTGGCGCAGGTCTATCTCCTGCTGTCCCGGGGCGACCTCGTGATGGCTGAACTCTACCGGTATGCCCAGCTCCTCCAGGGTGAGGACGGTTTCGCGGCGCAGGTCCGTTGCCATGTCCTGCGGGACCTGGTCGAAGTACCCGCCGTCGTCCAGCGGCTCGGTGTCCTCCGAGCTCTTGAAGTAGAAGTACTCGATCTCCGGGCCGACGTAGTATGTCAGGCCGAGCCGGGCAGCCCTCTCAAGGTTCCTTCGGAGCACGAACCGGGAGTCGCCCTGGAAGGGCTTGCCGTCGGGCGTTACTATGTCGCAGAACATCCTGGCGACCGCGTTGGTGCGGGGCCGCCACGGAAGAATCGTAAAGGTGGTGGGGTCCGGAAGGGCGTACATGTCGCTCTCTTCGGAGCGAACGAAGCCCTCGATCGCCGAGCCGTCGAAGCCCATGCCGCGCGTCAGCGCGCTCTCCAGCTCCTCCACCGTGACCGAGACGCCCTTCAGCCCGCCGAGTATGTCCGTGAACCAGAGACGTATGAACTTGACGTCGTTGTCCCTGGCCTCGTGCAGGACGAAATCTATTGCTTCAGAGTCTCTGTGGATCATGCTGGGCTATGGTCCGAGTCCTCCAGCCGTCTTGCGGCCGGTGTAAAGCAAGAGGGCCTGCGCCAATTGAGACACAGGCCCTCTTCTGCTTGCCGTTGCTTTGTTAGGACGCCGCTCCGCACACCGTGTTCAGTATCAGGCGGGTCACCCTGTACGGGTCGCAGTTGGCGTTGGGCCGCCTGTCCTCGATGTAGCCCTTGCCGTCCCGCTCAACCTGCCAGGGGATGCGGACGGAAGCGCCGCGGTCCGACACGCCATACCGGAACTCCCTGTACGAGCAGGTCTCGTGGAGACCGGTCAGCCTCTCCTCGATCCTGTGACCGTACTCGGCGATGTGTGCCTCGTGGTTGGCTTTGAGGGCCTCGGCCGCCGCTATGTTGGGGGCGTAGCTCTCGCGCATCTGCCTGGTCGAGAAGTTGGTGTGGGCGCCCGCGCCGTTCCAGTCGCCCTGCATCGGCTTCGGGTCCAGCGTTGCGCTCACGCCCTTGTTGGGGCCGTCGGCAATGTGAACGTCCTCCCCAATACGGTACAGGAGCCAGCGAGCAATCCAGATCTGGTCGGCCACTGCCGGCGCGCCGACGGGTCCTATCTGGAACTCCCACTGGGCCGGCATGACCTCCGCATTGATGCCCGATATGTCCAGCCCGGCCTCAATGCAGGCGTCCATGTGGGCCTCGACGATGGGCCGACCGAAGACCTCGTCCGAGCCCACCCCGCAGTAGTACCCGCCCTGGGGCGCCGGGAATCCGTTGTCCGGCCATCCCAGCGGCTTGATGCCGTCGAAGAACGTGTACTCCTGCTCGATCCCAAACCACATGTCGAAGTCGGCGTACTTCTCAGCCGCCTCTGCACAGGCCGCTCTGGTGTTCGACGGGTGAGGGGAAAGGTCCGTCAGCAGGACCTCGCACATCGCCAGGATGTTGTCTCCCCCGCGAATCGGGTCCGGGCACGTGAACACCGGCCTCAGGACGCAGTCGGAATTCTCTCCCGGGGCCTGGTTCGTGCTCGACCCGTCGAACCCCCAGATCGGTGGCTCCTCCCCTTTTGGCACAATCTTGCCCTTGGAACGGAGCTTCGACACAGGCTCCGATCCGTCTATCCAGATGTATTCTGCCTTGTAAACGCCCATCTCTTCCTCCATGTGGGCCCGTGGCCCGATTTAGCGCAAATCCCTGCATTCCGCCGCCGGCCTTTGCCGACCGCTTGGGCTAAGGAGGAATTCTAAGGCGCTCATGTTTCGCCACTGTTTCTTATCTGTTACAAATGTGTTACACGGCTTCCCCTGCATATACGGCGCGTTTCTGATAGCTTACTCCTGGACACAGGGAAAGCCGTCCTGGAGGCTGTTATGGACCGAGTCAAGGCTGACGTATTCTCCGACTACAACTGACCCTTCGCCCACAGTGCGGCGGTGTGGCTGCACAGGGTCAAGAAGGTCTACGGCGACAGGCTGGACATCACCTGGAGACACTTCTCGCTGGAGCAGGTCAACTCACCTGAGGGCGCACCGAAGGTGTGGGAGATGCCGGACATTACCAAGGGCCAGGCGCTGGTGGCGCAGGTGGCCTCGGAGGCGGCCAAGAGGCAGGGCGCGGAGCTCTTCGAGCGGTTCCACGTGGCCCTCATGGAGGCTCGGCACGGCGGCAAGGGGCGCATCCGGCTGAACGACCCCACCCCCATACTTGCGCTGGCTGCCGAAGTCGGCCTGGACGCGGGCAGGCTCCGCGAGGACATGGCCGACCCCGCGACGGCCGAGGCCATTGGCCGCGACCACACGGAGGCCGTGGACGAGCATGGCGTATTCGGGACGCCTACCTTCGTATTCCCGGACGGCGCGGCCATCTATCTGAAGGCGCTGGTCCCGCCCGAGGAGGACTCCGTAGCCTTCTTCGAGCACTTCATAGCCCTGGCGGCGGCCCGCCGCTACGTGGGTGAGATGAAGCGCCCCCAGCCCCCCTGGCCGCGCGGCGCCTAGACCCGCGCCCAGTCAACCAACGACCGGTACGCCACAGTAGACCTGTCGTCCCGAGGAGTCCCCGACGAGGGACCTGGGGCGGGGTCCCTCGCCCGGCCGCCTAGACAGCGACCAAAACGGGCTCACCCGCCTTGCTGAACGTGAGCTCGTCCGACTCCAGGTCCACCTGCGCCGTGTCGCCCTCGACAAGCTCGCCGGACAGGATCCTGGTCGACAGCGGGTTCTCGATGTACCGCTGCACCGCTCTCCGCATGGGCCTCGCGCCATAGACGGGGTCGTACCCCTTCTCGGCCAGCCAGTCCTTCGCCGACGTCGTCAGCGTGATCCCTATGCTCCGCTCGCTCAGCCTCTCCTCGACCTCGGCTATCAGTAGGTCGACAACGCTGCGGACCTGGTCCCGGGTCAGGGCATCGAACACCACTATCTCGTCGATGCGGTTCAGGAACTCCGGCCTGAATGTCTCCTTGAGCGCATTCTCGACCGGAGCCCGCGCAGCTGCCGACTCGTCCGCGCCGACCGTGAATCCCACTGCGCCCTTGGCCGTCATCCCGGTCCCCACGTTGCTGGTCATGATGATGATCGTGTTGGTGAAGTCGACGGTCCGTCCGTGTCCGTCGGTCAGGCGGCCATCGTCCAGCACCTGGAGCAGCGCGTTGAACACGTCTGGGTGCGCCTTCTCGATCTCGTCGAACAGCACCACCCTGAAGGGCCTGCGGCGCACCGCCTCGGTGAGCTGTCCTCCCTCCTCGAACCCGACGTAGCCCGGCGGGGCCCCGACCAGCCTGGACACGGCGTGCCTCTCCTGGTACTCGGACATGTCCACGAGGATCATGTTCTGCTCGTCGTCGAACAGGTACCGCGCCAGCGCCCGGGCAAGCTCCGTCTTGCCCACGCCCGTCGGACCCAGGAAGATGAAGCTGCCCAGCGGCCGCCTCGGGTCGCCTATTCCGGCCCGCGCCCGCCTGACTGCGTCCGACACCGCCTTGACGGCCTGCTCCTGGCCGATGATCCGCTCGTGCAGGCGCTCCTCCATGTGGATGAGCTTCTCCGCCTCATCCTCGAGCAGCCTGTGGACCGGGATGCCCGTCCACAGGGAGATCAGCCCGGCGACGTGCTCTGCATCGACCACGCCGGGCTCCTCCACGCCTTCCGGCGCGCCGGATGCAGCCTTCTCGTACTCCTCGATAAGCCGAAGCCGCTCCGCGCGAAGCTCAGCGGCCTGCTCGTACTCGTCGCGCCGGGCGTACGCCTCCTCCTGGTCCCCCGCCTCGCGGATGCGCCGCTCTAGGTCCTTGAGGGCATCCGGCATGACCTGGCCGTCGATTCGCAGCTTGCTTGCCGCCTCGTCTATCAGGTCCACGGCCTTGTCCGGCAGGAGCCTGTCGGTAACGTAGCGCCTTCCAAGACGCACCGCCGCTTCCAGAGCGCCGTCGGTTACGCGAATCTTGTGGTGGGCCTCGTACCTGGGTCGAAGGGCCTTCAGCATCTCGACGGCCGTCTCCACGTCCGGCTCCTCGACCAGCACGGGCTGGAAGCGGCGCTCGAGGGCCGCATCTCTTTCGATGTACCTGCGGTACTCTCTCTCGGTGGTCGCGCCCAGGACCTGGATCTCGCCGCGGGCGAGGGCCGGCTTCATCATGTTGCCCGCGTCGATGGCGCCCTCCGCAGCGCCAGCGCCAACGACCGTGTGGAGCTCGTCGATGAATGGGATGATCTCGCCGTCCGACTGCGTGATCTCGTCGAGAACGGCCTTGAGCCGCTCCTCGAACTCCCCGCGGAACTTGCTCCCGGCGACCATTCCAGCGATGTCGAGGGCAACGAGGCTCCGCCCCTTCAGCTCCTCGGGCACGTCCCCGGAAGCTATGCGCTGCGCGAGGCCCTCGGCGATGGCCGTCTTGCCGACGCCGGCCCCGCCGATGAGCACGGGGTTGTTCTTGGTGCGTCTGATCAGGGTCTGCATGGCGCGAGCTATCTCGACGTCCCTGCCCACCACAGGGTCCAGCTTGCCGTCGCGTGCGA
Source organism: Dehalococcoidia bacterium (assembly GCA_965204975.1). Taxonomy (GTDB): domain Bacteria; phylum Chloroflexota; class Dehalococcoidia; order Lucifugimonadales; family CAJWER01. Next base: position 61,601 of record OZ242024.1, on the reverse strand, counting down.
GCTGCGTCAGGTCGACGCTGAACCGCTCCAGCGACTGGTAGCGGGACTCCGCCCGCGAGTCCGTGACCCTGTGCGAGCCGCGGATGCCGGCGAGCGCCTGGTAAACCTTCTCCAGGTCGACGCCGGACTCCGACAGCACCTTCGCGGCGTCGCCCTGCTCTTCCTGGACGACCGCGACTAGCAGGTGCTCTGCGCTGATGTAGTCGTCGTTGAGCCGCTGCGCCTCTGCCTTCGCCCTGCCGAGCAGGTCCTTCACGCGCGGTGTAACGAATATCTGCGAGGAGTCGTATGCCACCTTAGGGGCCTGGGCGAGCAGCGCTTCCAGCTTCTGGCGCATCTCCTCCTGGGGCGCGCCAAGTTGCCTGAAGACCTCCGCCGTCACGCCCTCCTCATCCTCCAGGATGGCGCTGAGCACGTGTTCCACGTCCCACTGGCTATGCCGGTGGCGCCGGACGGCCTCGTGGGACCGGCCGATAATCTCCCGGGCCTGCTCGGTAAAGTCCTCCGACCTCATGACCATGTCTGTCTCTCCAATGTTCCTTATGTGACATGGTCGAGTATACCAGTCTGAGTGCTTATGGTCAAGTTAACTTGATACGCAACGCATCAAGCTAACGTCCCTCACCCCTGAATCGAAGCGAGTAGACATGCGCCTCCTCGAGCGCAAGCCGCAGCCGCACGGGCTGCCCGGCCAGGTCGGACACGTCGCTGCCGCCCGACCAGCTCACGACGCGCTCGATCTCGTCGCCGAATATCTCGGCGCTGTCGGACAGCGCCCGGCCCTCGATCGGCCTGCCCTCCGCGTCCTGCACCTCCACCCTCAGGCTCCCTGCGGCCGACGTCGAGTAGTTCAGAACAAGCTCGCTTCCGGCAAACGTCAGCGGTTTAGTGATCACCTCCCCGCCGCCGAACGGCGCATAGGCCGAGACGAACCCGTCCGTGCGCAGCGATCCCCTCCTGAACCTGGCCGTCGGGCGCAGGTTGTGCTCCTTGTAGTAGAGCGAAATCTCGGCGGGCCCGGTGGGCACCACGCCCACCCCCATCGTCATGCTCCTGTCCGTCCAGTTGTCCGGGTCCGGGCCGGGGGGCAGGAACGGCTCCATGAACCGCCGGTCCCACCGGATGCCGTCGCGGCTCGTCATGAAGACGCCGTCGGAAGCGCCGTTCGGAATGGGCTCGTCGTGGAACTGCCTCTCCGGGACGAAGCGCCGTGGAAACATCATGAATATGTGCGGGGCGCGGTAGTACTGGACGCATGCATTCGTGTACAGGTGCTCCCGCGTCGAGTCGCCCAGGTCGATCTGCTTAGGTGTGGTCCAGTGCAGGAAGTCCTCCGACGTGCTGCGGCGAATCGACCGGAACCCGCCGCCACGGAACGAGTCGGGGTCCGGTATCCAGCTACGCAAATACATCACGTACTGGCCCGCCAACCCGTCCCAGAGCGCCACGTTGTGCGAGTCGAATATGGGCCGGGTGCCGTCGTCGGGCGCGACCAGCATCGGGTCCCGGTCGAAGGTCTCCCAGGCGATGCCGTCGGCGGAGTAGTGCCCGCGTATCGCGTCCCGCTCGCCGTCGATGTGTCGGATCCGCGAGATGGCCTTGTACCGCTGATCGTCCGTAGCGGCCGGGTTGCTGTCCTTGAACACAGCCATCTGCTTGGCGACCGAGCCGTCCAGCAGGATGTTGTTGTCGGTCGAACCTTCGAACTCGACCAGTCCCGCCGCCACCCGCTCCCAGCTAATGCCGTCCTCGCTCTCGGCGTAGGCGACTCGCTGGACGGCGTCGGCCCCCGCCCTGTACCACATCCTGTACCGTCCCTCGTCCACCATCACCGTCGAGCAGGCGCTGACCGGGGACTCCCAGGGCCTGTCGAACGCCAGTGCAACCTCGCGAGGTATGGGGTGATGCAGACGAAGCACCGCCCCGTCCATCTCCTCGATAAGCCAATCGTCCACGAAAAGCTCAAGTCTCGAACCTATATTTCGCACGTGACTCATGTCCCGCCTCCTAATCCCTGGTGCCGCCCGCCAATGCTATTCTCCGTTGACAGCCCCGGCAACCCCAAATACACTCCCGCCGCCATGATCGAGCGCATAGACACCAGCCGGATCGACGCGGCGCGGGCCGTCATCGAGTACGTCCTTCCCAGGGTCGACGACAGCGGGCTCTTCCGCCCTGAGGAGTCGCTCTGGGCGGAGAGCGGCGTATACCGGGCGCAGCTTGGCGGCACACTGGCGGTCGCCGGCGGACTGCTTGGCGACGACCGCTGCATCGAGGCTGCCCGGCGCATCCTGTACAGGATGCTGGACGTGCGGCTGGGCAAGCTGTGGGGCATGGACTGGTGGTGGGACCACCCGATAGCCGTGCAGCCGCCAGCCGACTGGGAACGCCAGAACGCCACCGTAGACGAGGGCTACGAGGCGCCCACGAACCTGTTCGACCTCGGCCTCTACTACCGCGTGACGGGCGACGATGCCGTCGTCGGACCCGCCAGGGAGAGCATGGCCGCCATGTTCGACAGGTGGGACTACATGGCGGGCGAGTTTAATCACATGACCGCCGAGCACGCGGCCCTGGCGGCGTGGGCATGGGAGGACGCGCTCCCGGAGTTCGCCTCGAAGAAGGACCCTATCATCGCCTGGGTCGTCGACAGGTTCGTCGAGGAGGCGCCCCACGACTTCCCCTTCATGAGCGCGGTCAGGATGACCCTGCTGCTCGCGGCCACGGGCACGGAGCACCTGGAATCGACCATCGGGCCCGGCATCGACGCCCTGCTCGCCGAGCCCTCACGCAGGTACGAGCACAATAGAAACGACTTCCGGCACAATGCATCCACGTCCAACCACGTGAACTGCCGGGCCAACATTGCCGTGGCCATCATGATGAAGCACTACGACCTCGCGGCGGGCGAGCAGGTCTACACCTCCACGCCGCTCTACGAGTACCTGTCCGAGTGGATCGACGGGATGTGCTCTCCCGGCGGCAGCTACTTCGAGTGCAGGGACATCGAGAGCGGCCGCAAGTACGGCCAGGGCTCCCCCGCCCACTACATACCCCTGTGGTGGATTCTCGGCGCCCGTCTCCCCTGAGCGACGGGCTGCCGACCCCAGCGATGCGCACCCCAGCGGATGGGCTATACTACTGAACGTCCGAAGAGTAGAGCCGCCAGGAGTGATTGGATGACAATCGCGCATACTCCGATTGAGAGCCACGAAACCCATAGCAGAAGGCTGCTGGAGCACGCCGAGGAGCAGCTGCGCAAGGGCGATAGACTCCAGGCTTCCGAGAAAGCATGGGGAGCAGTGGCGCATCGACTCAAAGCCATTGCGGAGCGGCGGGGGTGGCGCTACCGGTCGCACGCCGACGTCAACCGGGGCGTTGGACGCCTGGCGAGGGAGATGAGAGAACCGAGACTGAACACGCTGGTGTCGGTTGCTCACAGCCTGCATCAGAACTACTACGAGGATGCGATGCCCGATGAGCTTATCGGACACAACATCGACGAAATGAAACAGATGCTGGACATACTGGCGAGGGCGAGATGAACTCGACGATTGCGGTACTGCCTGGAGACGGGATAGGCCCCGAGGTTACGGCCGAGGCCATCAAGGTCCTCGACGCGGTGGGTTCGAGGTTCGGGCACGACTTCGACCTGCGCTACGGGAGGATCGGCGGCAACGCCATCGACGACTTCGGCACGCCGCTGCCGGACGAGACGCTGGAGGTCTGCGACGGCGTCGACGGCGTGCTCTTCGGCGCGGTGGGCGGCCCCAAGTGGGACGACCCGAACGCCGCGACCAGGCCCGAGGACGGCATCCTCGCCATCCGAAAGGGCCTGAACCTCTTCGCGAACCTCAGGCCCGTCAAGGTCTTTCCCGCGATCATCAACTCCAGCCCCATCAAGCCCCACCTCCTGGAGGGCGTAGACATCATGGTGGTGCGGGAGCTGACGGGCGGGCTCTATTTCGGCAAGCCGAAGAAGCGATGGGACACCTCGCGCGGACGCCGGGCCGTCGACACGCTGAAGTACACAGAGGGGGAGATCGAGCGGATCCTGCGCGTCGGCTTCGAGCTGGCCCGGGGAAGGCGGGGAAAGCTCACCTCGACCGACAAGGCCAACGTCATGGCTACGTCGCGCCTGTGGCGGGAGATCGCCACCGAGCTGGGGTCCGAGTACCCCGACGTCGAGCTTGACCACATGTACTGCGACAACCTGGCGATGCAGATCATCAGGGCCCCCGGGCAGTTCGACGTGATAGTGGGCGAGAACACCTTCGGCGACATCATCTCCGACGAGGCCGCGGTGCTGGCCGGTTCGCTGGGCATGCTTCCTTCGGCCAGCCTCGCGTCGCTCCCAGCCGGCGGCGGCAGGCGCAGGCGGGTCGTATCGCTATACGAGCCCATCCACGGGAGCGCGCCTGACATCGCCGGGCAGGGCATCGCCAACCCCATCGGCATGGTGCTGAGCACGGCGATGATGCTGCGCTACTCCCTCGGGCTGGACGAGGAGGCCGGCGCGGTCGAGCGCGCCGTCGACGGCGTCCTTGCAGAGGGCTACCGCACCCCGGACATAGCCGCGGACGGCGGCGACGTGGTGGGCACCACCCGGATGGGCGAAGTCATAGCCGGGCTGGTTTGATCGCCACGGGGAAGATGGTTGAATAGGTCCCCGGACCGGCGGCTGGGCCTTGGCTTCCTCGCCTCGCACGGGGGGAGCAACATGCAGGCGGTCGTCGACGCCTGCCGGAAAGGCCGGCTCAACGCCGAGCCGCGGGTGGTCATCAGCAACAACTCGCGCTCCCAGGCCCTTCGCAGGGCCGTCGAGGCGGGCATTCCCCACTACCACGTGAGCACGGTGACCCATCCCGACGATGATGCCCGCGACCGGGCCATCGTAGAGATATTGGAGCGGCATGGCGTCGGCCTCGTCGTGCTCGGCGGATACATGAAGGAGCTTGGCCCGGAGACCATCGCCCGCTATCGCAACCGCATCGTCAACGTCCATCCGGCCCTTCTGCCCAAGTTCGGCGGGCGCGGCTTCTATGGCATAGCCGTCCACGAGGCCGTCCTGGCATCCGGCGACAGTGTCACCGGCGCGACGATACACCTCGTCGACGAGCAGCTCGACCACGGGGCTGTGCTGGCCCAGCGCAGTGTCGCCGTGGAAGCGGACGACACCGCCGAAACGCTGGCTGCGCGAGTCCTCGCGGTCGAGCACAGCCTGTACGTCGACACCCTGCGGCGGGTCGCTTCGGGCGAAATCGACCTGGACGCTACGGCGGCAGAGACCACATAGAGTATTTGGGGGAGACTAACATGTTCGACGGCTTTACCAGGACAGAGATCGAGACCTCAGGCACCACCATCAACCTGGTCCACGGCGGCAGCGGCGACCCCGTGCTGCTGCTGCACGGCTACCCGCAGAACCACGTCATGTGGCACAAGGTCGCGCCGCGGCTGGCCGAGCGGTTCTCCGTGGTCGTCCCCGACCTAAGGGGCTACGGAGACAGCGGCAAGCCGCCCTCGGACGGGGGCCTGGAAGTCTACTGCAAGCGTACGACGGCCCAGGACCAGGTCGAGGTGATGACCGCGCTCGGCTTCGACTCGTACCACGTCGTCGGCCACGACAGGGGCGCGCGGGTCGGGCATCGCATGGCCCTCGACCACCCCGAGCGCGTCCGGACCTTCACGTCGCTCGACGTCGTACCCTCGCAGGCCGCTTTCGAGAACATGGACGCGGACCTGTCCTTCGCCTGGTTCCACTGGCACCTGATGCGCCAGCCTTCGCCTCTTCCGGAGACCATGATCGGCAGCAACGCGAAGCTGTACCTGGACTTCCTGCTGGAGCGATGGGCAGCCGTGGACGGCGCGATCACCCCGGAGGCATACGCCGAGTACCTGCGCTGCTTCGCAAACCCTGAGACGGTACGCGCCACCTGCATGGACTACCGGTCGGTGGAGCTGGACCTGGTGCATGACGAGGCCGACAGGGGCCGCAAGCTCACATGCCCCATGCTCGTCCTGTGGGCCGGAAACATGGCCAAGCGGCGCGGCTGGCAGACGGGCGCAAGCCTCCAGATGCTCGACGTATGGCGGCAGAGGGCCGAGAGCGTCCAGGGCCGGGCAATCGACTGCGGTCACTTCCTCCCCGAAGAGGCCCCCGACGATGTAACCGCCGAGCTCCTCGCCTTCCTCTCCGCCAACTGACATCCGTCCCACAGTGCCTCCGGTTGCCGGGCCGTAGGGGCGGGTTTGAAACCCGCCCTCCCCATCGCCCCTCAATGCCCGGCGACGCCTCTGTGGTACAATCCACACCTGCCCACTGCCCCAGGTGACTCTTGATAGCAGTCAGGGACATAGGACGCCTGGTCTGGATGATGCGCGTAGCAAGCTGACGGCGCTCGCCCTGTACAGGTGCGTCCTGTGAACACGAACAAGTGTTCCCTCCCCGGCTCCCTCGACGACTGATACGACCCTGAGCTGCACCCTAACGTAGCTCTCCGCTTCGACTCCTAGGCGTTGGCGGTCCGGGATGGGAACAAGCCCTGGCAGATACAGGAGTTCCCAAAATGCCGATAGCCAGCCTGCACAACGTCTCGACCCACTACGGTGCCCAGCCGGTCCTAACGGGCGCATCATTCGAAATCAACCCCGGCCAGAAGCTCGGCCTCATCGGCCCAAACGGCTCGGGCAAGACGACCATCCTGAAAGTCCTCACCGGCCGGGAGCCGGTGACCGGCGGCTCGGTCTACCTCGACCCCGGCGCAAGGGTCGGCTACGTGCCCCAGCACTTCGAGCACGACACCGACGCGACGGTCATGGACTGGCTCCTCGGCGAGTACAGTCCCATCGCCGAAGCCCTGCACGCCCAGGAGGAAGCCCTCGCCCGCGCGTCCGGCGACGACGTGGACAGGGCGCTTCGCGCCTACCAGCGGGCCCGCGACGCCTACGACCGCATGGACGGCGATTCCTGGCCGCGGCGCGCACAGGCGCTGCTCGACGCATTCGGTCTCGGCGGCAAGGAGCGGCAGCGGGTGACCTCCCTGTCGGGCGGCGAGAAGAACATCCTCTCGCTGGCCCACGCCTTGCTGTCCGAGCCCGACCTGCTCCTCCTCGACGAGCCCGCCAACCACCTCGACTACCTGGGTGTCGCGTGGCTCGAGGACTTCCTTGCCAAGTTCGGCGGGACCGTCCTCATCGTCTCCCACAACCGGTACCTGCTTGACCGTGTCGTCGGAGGGATTCTGGAGCTCGAAGGCGGCCGTATCCAGGCGTACAGCGGCGGGTACTCCGACTACCGCGGGGAGAAGTTGCGCCGGTTGATCTCCCAGCAGCGCGACTACGTCGTTAACCAGAAACGCCTCGCCCAGCTCGAGGCGCTTGTGAAGCGTTTCGAGCAGATAGCCAGGTCGAAGGCCGATCCCGCCTGGGGCAAGAGGCTCCGGGCGCGCAAGTCCCAGCTGGAGCGAGAGAAGAGGCAGGCCGTCGAAAAGCCCGTGCTGAGCACGAGGGCCATTAACGCCGACTTCAAGACCGAGGCGACCCGATCAGACATCGCTCTGCAGGTGCGCGGCTACAGCAAGGCCTTCGGCGACCGCCGGCTCTACGACAGCGCGGACCTGCACATTTCCAGCGGCGAGCGCGTGGCCCTCGTGGGTCCCAACGGAGCAGGCAAGACCACCCTGCTCAGGGACATCGTCCAGGAGGGCGACTGGGACAGCCGCACCATCCGCATAGGCCCCAGCATCCGCCTCGGGTACGCCGCCCAGGAGCAGGAGGTGCTCCGGCCCGAGCGCACCATCCTGGAAGAGGTCGGGGCAGGCGCGGCCATCAGCGGCAACGAAGCGTTCGGGCTGCTCAGGAGGTTCCTGTTCGGATGGGAAGAGCTGGACAAGAAGGTCGCTGACCTGTCGGGCGGTGAGCGCAACCGGCTCCAGCTGGCGCGCCTCATGGCTGTCAGGCCGAGCCTCCTCGTGCTCGACGAGCCGACCAACCACCTCGACATACCCACGCGCGAGGCGGTCGAGGAGGCTCTTGAGGACTACGCCGGCACGGTCTTGGTCGTGTCCCACGACCGCTATTTCCTGGACAAGGTGGTCGACCGGGTCGTCGAGTTGCGGGACGGCAAGCTCGTCTCGTTCGACGGCAACTTCAGCGAATTCTGGCACGCGAGGCAGGCGCTGGAGAGCCCCGTGCGCGGACGGGTCAAGTCCCGCGAGAGGAGCAGGGTGCGGGCCAGGGTCGAGCGCGCCCAGCAGAGGGACTTGGTCGCCTCGCTGGAGCGCCGCATCCAGGAGGCGGAGGCCGAGAAGCTGGACCTGGAGCGCCAGGCGACCGACGCCTTCAACCGCGGCGAGCACCGCCGGGGCCGACGTCTCGGCAGGCAGATGGAGCGTACGTCAACCCTGCTCGAAGACCTCTACGAGCAGTGGGCAAACGAGAGCCCCTGAACGCGCACATAAGGGCACTCAAACTACGCCGCGCGGACGTAGGGGCGGGTTTGAAACCCGCCCTCCCAACGACCGTGCCCAAGTACGTGCCAGAGGGAGGAGGCAGACCGCCCTTAGAGGTCCTGCTCCGATGGCAGCCATGTCTCGAAGAAGCGCTGCCAGTTGCGGTACATGACGTTCTCGACGTCCTCTGTGCCGTAGCCCCGCCGCTCCAGCACGTCCGCCACCTTCAGGTAGTCGACCACCGTGTCGATCTCGTAGGGCGCTTCCGGCACGCCGCCCTGCCCGTCCGTGTCGCCGCCGATGGCCGCGTGGCGGGAGTTGCCGGCAAGCTGGCAGACGTAGTCGATGTGGTCGACGTAGTCCTCGAGCGTCACCGACTCGCGTGGAAAGACCTCCCACGGGCTCGGGATGTGCCCGCTCCAGTTGAGACCGCCCTTGTATATCATCCACGTGTCCATGGACGCGCCGATGACTCCGCCGCGCTCTATCACCGCCATCAGGATGTCGTCGGGCTGCTGCCGCTCGCCGGGTGTGACGGCGCGGCAGTTCTGGTGGCTGGCCAGCACCGGACCCTCGAAGATCTCCAGCTCCTCACGCACCGAGGCGTCCGAGGTGTGTGTCACGTCCAGGATCATGCCCAGGCTGTCCATCTCCTTCAGGAGCGGCCTTGCGGGCGGCAGCAGGCCGCCGTCCGTCCCCGTCGCCGTGCCGTGGGAGTACGCGCTGACGCCGTAGTGAGACAGGCTCACGACCCGCAGGCCGTTGTCCCACCACTCATGGATCTGCTCCGGCCACACGACGGCGTCGGCGCCCTCCATGCCTATCACCATTCCGACCCGCAGGTCATCGAAGGACTCGGCGGACTCCCACGTCTCCATCAGCGAGCTGAACACCTCTCTCGTGGCGAGTATGGACGCGTCGCCCAGGGACTCCAGCAGCTGGTAGTAGGCAAGCTGCCCCATTCCCGCCGCATACGCGAGATTCTGGGTCCGGTACTCCCCGTGGGGGTGCCCCGGCCTCTTGACGCATGCGCAGACCTTGACCAGGGCCGCTGCCATCCGGGCCTTCCGCATCTCCGGAATGCTGGCCATGGTGTAGGCGTCGGGCCATTCCCCGTTCTTCACCGTGCCTTCCTCGGCGGTGCGGATCCGGCTCAACTCCCAGGTGTGGTCCCTGTCCCAGTGAAGCGCGCCAACGGCCATCGGGTAGTCGCCGTCAATGATCAGCATGGGACGTGGTCCTTAGGTGAAAGTTTGGCAGGAGCGGCAGGATTCGAACCCGCGACCTGCGGTTTTGGAGACCGCTGCTCTACCAGCTGAGCTACGCTCCTGCATCGGGGTGCTATCGATTCTAATACTCCATCCCCCTGCGGTCAAAGGGCATCCCCGCCCGCCGACGAGCTTTTCGATCGTTTCCAGCGCTTGGCCATATTCATGTGCAGCTTGACTGATGCTGTGTCGCGCATGGCTGTGCCGTGATAATCTGTTGACTGGATGCCCGGCCTGGACAGTCCGCCGGGACGCATCGGCAACTTCCCGCCAAACGCAGACGAGGTATACGTTGCACTTAGCTATTGACGGCTATGGGGCCGACCCCAAAGTCCTGGAGGACACTGGCCTCGTCCGCCGGTTCCTGGACGAGTACCCCGACGCCATCGGCATGACCAAGATCTCGCCCCCCCAGGTCTACACCTACAGGGGCAAGGTGCCGGAGGACTGGGGCGTGTCGGGGTTCGTCATCATCGCCGAGAGCCACGTCAGCATCCACACCTTTCCCGACAGGGGCTACGTCAACATCGATGTCTTCTCCTGCAAGGACTTCGACGCCGGCGCGGCGCTGGCCGACGTGAAGCGATTCTTCCAGATCGACGAGGCGAAGTCCTGGACGATGGAGCGGGGCGTCGAGTACTCGTCGCCGCGCGAGGCGCATCGCGAGATGGTAAGGGAGCGGGTGACGATCTCCTCCACGATGCACCGCAATGGCTGACAGCCGCCCTGCATCAGCGGGCGTCCCCCGAGCCTGGGACACCTTCCTGGGCGCACCTCCCGATGAACCGGGCAACCCCGCAGTCACTCTCATCCCAGTCCCGTACGACGCTACGACGTCTTATCGCACCGGCTCCAGGGACGGCCCACGCGCCATCATAAGGGCCTCACGCGAGCTGGAGGACTACGACCTGGAGCTGGACACGGACATTTCCAGTGTCGGCATACGCACGGCGCCCGAGCTCGAACCCTTCGCAGGGGGCCCCGAGGGCATGATCGACAGGGTCGACCGGGCCGTGTCCGGGACGCTGGCAGACGGCTCCATAGTCGGGATGCTGGGCGGCGACCACAGCATCACGGTGGGGGCCGTGCGGGCCTTCGCGCGCCTCCACCCGGACCTGTCGGTGCTCTACATCGACGCGCACGCCGACATGAGGGACGAGTACCAGGGCAGCCCCTGGAGCCACGCCTGTGTAGCGCGCAGGGTCCTGGAGATGTGCCCCCTGGTCGAGGTAGGCGTTCGCAGCCTGAGCGAGCCCGAGCGACGCTTCATCGACCAAAAGGGCCTGCCTGTCTACTTCTGGCAGGACGAGACCACGGAAGTCGACGACATCCTGGATGAGGTCGCGGACCGGCTCTCCGACACGGTCTACGTCAGCATCGATCTGGACGTCCTGGACCCGTCCATCATGGCGGCCGTGGGGACGCCGGAGCCCGGAGGCATGTCCTGGCACGCGGCTACCACGCTTCTGAGGTACGTCGCCGAGCGCAAGCGAATCGTCGGGTTCGACGTCATGGAGCTGAGTCCGCGCGAGGGCCCCGAGGCGTGCGCCTTCACGGCGGCAAAGCTGGCCTACAAGCTTATCGGCTACGCCACGTCTGCCTGACCCGGCCACTCCGACCCCCCGGTAACTGTTCAGTCTTCGTGACTTTGGTACGACTCGCCCTTGGGGCTGAGCGGGGCTCCCCCTCCTCTCCCTCGACGGGAGAGGACTGAGGTGAGGGTGACTCCCCGGCGGCGTAGCCGGCTCCGGCTCCCCGGCCCCCGCTCCACATCCGTCCTTCGCCGCTCCACATCCGTCCATCCACGCTCCACATCCGTCCATCCACGCTCCACATCCGTCCATCCACGCTCCACATCCGTCCATCCACGCTCCACATCCCACCATCACCGCTCCACATCCGTCCATCCACGCTCCACATCCGTCCATCCACGCTCCACATCCGTCCATCCACGCTCCACATCCGTCCATCACCGCTCCACATCCGTCCATCCCCGCTCCACATCCCACCACCCCAGCTCCACATCCCCTCCCAATCGTCGTTCCGGCCCCCGAGCCGGATTCCTGCCCCAGGAACCGTCCCCCACCCAGGGGCGGCGCGGGGGCTCCCCCTCCCAATCATCCCCATCATCCCCCTCTTCCCTCCGCGACCTCTGCGGTTAAATCCCCCGCCATTTGACCAGCACGAACGCCCGTGCTATTATCTCCCCATGAAGAACTCCACACAAGACCCGGTACATGGTCCCCTGGCTGCGACGTAGAACACTCTGGAACAGTTTGGAACAAAACTCGGCAAATTCGGGTACCAATCCGTCGTTCCGGCCCCCGAGCCGGAACCCACACCCGTGAAATGGATTGACCTGGAAGCTCCGGCTCGGCTATACTTTGCCGGTGGCTACTGTTGGATCTCCAGCGAGTAGCCGCCTTTGTGTTTGACGAGCCTTCGGGCCCCAGTGGCGCAACGGCAGCGCAGCCGATTTGTAATCGGCAGGTTAGTGGGTTCGAGTCCCCTCTGGGGCTTTCGCACTCTCGGGGCTGGTACCCAACCCCCACAGGAACGACAGGGACAAGGGGGGCGCGCGGCTTGGAATGGCGAAAGGGCTTGTGCTACACTGAATTGTTGGTACGAGGAGGGATGGGAGAGTGGTTAAATCCACCAGACTGTAAATCTGGCGCCCGGAAGGGCTACGTAGGTTCGAATCCTACTCCCTCCACCATGGGAAAAAGGTCCGAAGCACGGCTTGAAATGCCCTCATAGCTCAGGCGGTAGAGCGCGTTCTTGGTAAGAACGAGGTCAGCAGTTCGAGTCTGCTTGAGGGCTTTCGCAAGGAAAACTAAATATCTGAGGAGCGAGAATGGCGAAGGAGAAGTTCGTACGAGATAAGCCCCATGTAAACGTCGGCACCATCGGTCACGTAGACCATGGCAAGACCACCCTGACTGCTGCGATCACCAAGACCCTGGCGTCGGCTGGCATGGCCGACTTCCGCCCCTTCGACAGCATCGACAATGCGCCGGAGGAGAAGGAGCGCGGCGTCACGATCGCAATCCAGCACGTGGAGTACCAGACCGAGGGACGCCACTACGCTCACGTCGACTGCCCCGGCCACGCGGACTACATCAAGAACATGATCACCGGAGCCGCCCAGATGGACGGCGCCATCCTCGTGGTAAGCGCCCCTGACGGCCCTATGCCTCAGACGCGGGAGCACATCCTGCTGGCTCGCCAGGTGGAGGTGCCCGCCATGGTGGTTGCCCTGAACAAGGTCGACGCCATGGACGACGAGGAGCTTCTGGAGCTCGTCGAGCTCGAGCTCCGCGAGCTCCTGACGGAGTATGGGTTCCCAGGCGACGACATTCCCATCGTCCGCGTCAGCGCACTCAATGCGCTGGAGGCCGAGGACTCGTCCCGCGATTCCGAGTGGGGCAAGGGCATCTGGGAGTTGATGGACGCCGTCGACGAGTACATTCCGGTGCCCGAGCGCCCGCGCGACCAGCCCTTCCTCATGCCTGTCGAGGACGTGTTCGGCATCAAGGGCCGCGGCACCGTGGTTACGGGCAGGGTCGAGAAGGGCATCGTCCACGTCGGCGACCAGATCGAGATCGTGGGTATCAAGGACACCCACCAGACTGTGGTCACGGGCGTGGAGATGTTCCACAAGACCCTGGACGAGGGCGAGCCGGGCGACGCTGTCGGCGTACTGCTGCGCGGCATCGAGCGCGACGGGATCGAGCGCGGCCAGGTCCTTGCGGCTCCGGGCAGTATCACCCCTCACACCGACGCCAAGGCACAGGTGTACGTCCTGACCAAGGAAGAGGGAGGACGGCACACGCCATTCTTCACCGGCTACAAGCCGCAGTTCTACATCAGGACAACCGACGTCACCGGGGAGATCAAGCTCCCCGACGGTGTCGAGATGGTGATGCCGGGCGACAACATAGAGATGGACATCAAGCTGATCATGCCCGTGGCGCTGGACGAGCAGCTCAGGTTCGCCGTGCGAGAAGGCGGACGGACCGTCGGGTCCGGCGTCATCACTGAAGTGGTCTCCTAGAGGTCCGGGCGGACTATCCATGGCCAGAAAGGGCGACAGCAGGGTCCTCATCAATCTCGGCTGCACTGAATGCCGCGACAGGACTTACCACACGTCCAAGAACAGGCGAAACGACCCCAACCGCCTGGAGCTCAGGAAGTACTGCCCACGCTGCAGGACTCACAAGCTCTACAGAGAGGTCCGGTAGGACCCGGTGGCCAGGAATACGAGCGTAACCTCGCGCGCTACTGCCGAGGCCAGCCGGCGTGTATTCAGCGCCCGCTTCATTGGCGAGACTATCGCCGAGCTGCGGCGTGTGACCTGGCCGAGCCGCGAGGAGACCGTCCGGCTGTCGATCATGGTGATCGTCGTGGCCGGAGCCGTGGGCGCATTCCTGGGACTGGTGGACCTCGGCTTCACCCGTCTCTTCGAGATAGCCCTGCGCTAATCATGACATCTGTAGCAGACATAGAGTCCCGCTGGTACATCGTCCACACGTACTCCAGCCAGGAAGAGCGCGTCAAGAAGAACCTGGACCTCCGCATCGAGACGATGGAGGTCAAGGACAAGATCTTCGACGTGGTGGTTCCTACGGAGGAAGAGGTCGAGATCAAGGACGGTCGCAAGAAGCCCAGACGGAACAGGGTCTTCCCGGGCTACATCCTGGTCAACATGAAGATGGACGACGAGAGCTGGTACGTCGTACGCAACACCCCCGGCGTCACCGGGTTCGTATCCGCTGAGGACGAGAACGACCAGAGGCCCAAGCCCGTCCCCCTCGAGGACGAAGAGGTGGACAGGATATTGCGCCTTATGTCCTCGCCGCAGCCCAGGGTGAGCGTGGGGCTGGAGAAGGGACAGTCCGTGAGGATTACCGACGGACCCTTCGTGGACTTCATGGGCGTGGTCGACGAGGTCTATCCCGACCGCGCAAAGGTGAAGATACTCGTGTCGTTCTTCGGAAGAGAGACGCCAGTCGAGCTCGACTTCCTGCAGGTAGAGAAGGAGGGCTAGTTGGCCAAGAAAGTCAGGACAGTCATCAAGCTACAGATCGAGGCCGGCAAGGCGACACCGGCCCCTCCCGTAGGCACGGCCCTCGGACCCCACGGGGTCAACATAATGGGCTTCGTCAAGGAATACAACGAGCGTACGTCGTCCCAGGCGGGCGACATCGTGCCCGTGGCGCTGACGATATACGAAGACCGGTCGTTCTCCTTCGAGCTGAAGACGCCTCCGGCAGGGGCGCTGCTGAAGAAGGCCGCGGGAATAGAGAAGGGCAGCAGCGAGCCGCACGCCGACAAAGTCGGCTCGGTCCCTGAGTCCAAGGTGAAGGAGATCGCCGAGCAGAAGATGAAGGACCTGAACGCCATGGACATCGAGGCCGCCATGCGCATAGTCGAAGGCACGGCCAGGAGCATGGGCCTCACCGTGGACCGCGGCGCATAGCCCCCTCCGAGGACTGATTCAATGGCACGAGGCAAGAGGTACGAACAGGCGATGGCCCTGCTGGAAGAGGGCCGCGAATACGAGCCCGAGGAGGCCGTGTCGCTGGTTAAGCAGACGGCCACGGCGTCGTT
Source organism: Dehalococcoidia bacterium (assembly GCA_965204975.1). GTDB lineage: Bacteria > Chloroflexota > Dehalococcoidia > Lucifugimonadales > CAJWER01. Next base: position 46,270 of record OZ242024.1, on the reverse strand, counting down.
CGACGAGACCGTGGAGTTGCACCTGCGGACGGGCGCCGATCCCAGGCATGCCGACCAGCAGATCCGGGGAATCGCGGTGCTTCCTCACGGCGTCGGCAAGCCCGTGAGAGTGCTCGTGTTCGCCCAGGGCGAGACGGCATCGGCCGCGCTGGAGGCGGGCGCAGACTTCGCGGGCAACGACGACCTGATCGCCCAGATACAGGGCGGCTGGGTCGACTTCGACGTCTCGATCGCCACGCCCGACATGATGGGCAAGGTTGGCCGGCTTGGCCGCATCCTTGGCCGCAGGGGACTGATGCCCAACCCCAGGACGGGGACCGTAGTGCCGGCCGAGGACGTGCCCAGGGCAATAGACGAGGCCAAGAAGGGACGGGTTGAATACCGCCTGGACAGGACCGCCCTTATGCACCTCCCAATTGGCCGCGCCAGCTTCGAGGAGTCGATGCTTGTCGAGAACATGGCAACGCTCGTCAACAGCATCGTCCGCGCAAGGCCAGGTGGAGTGAAGGGGCAGCTCATTCGCTCTGCCTATCTCACCAGCACCATGGGGCCCAGTGTGAAGCTCAATGTTGCCAGCACGAGCGCACTCAAAGTAGAATAGATTCGGTGCGGGTCTCAAAACCCGCTTCGCGCCGCAGACAGTGGGCTCCGTCGAAAGACGGACGAAGACTCCAGCCCGCCGAGGCAACAGGTTTGTGAAGGGCGTCCCCGCCCTCGCTGTTCCCTGGGTCTGCGGACTCGGGGATTTTTTTTGCGGAGATGGAAGTGCCAACAGAAGCAAAGAGAGCACAGGTCGAGTCGATACGCGAGCTCCTGGAGAGCTCCACCGCTGTCGTCAGCACCGACTACACGGGCCTGTCCGTGCAGTCAATGACCGATCTCCGGCGGGCGCTGCGCGGCAATGGCGTGGGCTTCCGCGTCGTCAAGAACACGCTGACGCACCTCGCGGCCGACGCAGCCGGCAAGCCCGGTATGAAGGAGATCGTAGAGGGCCCCACAGGCATAGCATTCAGCACCGACGATCCCGTCGCCCCGGCCAAGGCCCTGCGGGAGTTCATCCGCAGCAGCCGCTCCCAGATGACCATAAGGGGAGGGCTCCTCGGCGAGCAGGTCCTGTCAGCCGCCGAGGTCGACAGGCTTGCCGACGTTCCGTCCAAGGACGAGCTGATTGCCCGCCTGATGGGCCAGCTCATGGCCCCCGTCACCAGCCTGGCTTACGTGCTGGATGCGCCCGTCGCCTCCCTGGCCAGGGTGCTCCAGCGCAAGATCGATACGGCCGCTAACCAGGAGGACGCAGCGTAGCCAAGCCTGGATGGTGAACGTAGGGGCGGGTTTCAAACCCGCCCCCTTCCACCGCAAGACGACACACTAACTGAAGGAGTAGCGAAATGACCACGAAGGAAGAGGTACTGGACGCGATCAAGGAGATGTCGGTTCTCGAGCTCGCCGAGCTCGTGAAGGAGCTCGAGGACGCCTTCGGCGTCAGTGCGGCTGCCCCGGTTGCAGTGGCGGCGGCCCCGGCAGCGGCCGAGGAAGCGGTCCAGGAGGAAGAGGAGCAGACCGAGTTCAACATCGTCCTCAAGGACTTCGGCGCCAACAAGATCAACGTCATCAAGGCTGTCCGGTCCATCACGACCCTGGGCCTCAAGGAGGCCAAGGACGCGGTCGAGGGCGCTCCCGCGACCATCAAGGAGGGCATCGGCAAGGACGAGGCCGAAGAGGCCAAAAAGGCCCTCGAGGAAGCCGGCGCCACCGTCGAGGTCCAGTAGAGGCGGAGTATCCCGTCGTCCCGGGTGCCCGAGCACTCCTTCTACTAGGCGCAGTCCATCTCGATCCGTCATTCCGGCCCCAGAGCCGGAATCCAGTCCCCGGCCCTCGTATACCTGCAAGGAGAGGGCCGTTTGAGATGCCATATACATGACGCGGAGCGGCTGGCCCGATTCTAGGGTGAAGCATAGAGACGCCTTACGGATTTTAGCCCTGGTTGCGTCGCTGCTCTTCTGGGTGGCGGCCTGCGCCCAGCCGCCCGCGCCGGAGCCCACTCCCAACGTAGAAGCGACCGTGCAGGCGGCCATCGCCAAGGCGATGCCGACCGCAACACCGACCCCCGCTCCCGACGTCGAGGCGACCGTCGAAGCCAGAGTCCAGGCTACGATGGAAGCTATGCCAACGGCGACAGCCATACCGGAAGCTCCCACTCCAACTCATACCCCTGTCCCGCCACCGACATTCACCCCAACTCCCAAGCCCACACCTACCCCGACGCCTTGGCCAACGAGGACGCCTACGCCCATCCCCCTAGGCGAGTTGACAGCCACCGACGCAGTATTGAATTGGGGAGAGATAACGACCGTAACGGTGAATACGCTGTCACCGCCGGGGCTCAAGGTTCATCTCAACTACACTTCTAACCTTCAAGCAGGTTCAGTGTGCTCAAGCTATGACACAGGGTGGGTCTGGGGTATAAAAGCACGGGTAAGTGTGCCCGTCGAATTCAAGGCATGCAGACACGGCACGGCTACAGTCAGGCTCGTCACGGAAGATCGTAGAACGGAGCTCGATCTCATCCAGATCACGGTCCTTGAGCCTACACCGACCCCAACACCTTGGCCTACGAGGACGCCGACGCCCATCCCCCTGGGCGAGTTGACGGCGACCGACAAAGTGTTGAACTGGGGAGAGGTAACGACAGTCACGGTGAATAGGCTGTCACCGCCGGGGCTCAAGGTTCATCTCAACTACACTTCTAACCTTCAAGCAGGTTCAGTGTGCTCAAGCTATGACTCAGGGTGGGTCTGGGGTATGGAAGCACGGGTAAGTGTACCCGTCGAATTCAAGGCATGCAGACACGGCACGGCTACAATCAGGCTCGTCACGGAAGATCGTAGAACGGAGCTCGATCTCATCCAGATCACGGTCCTTGAGCCTACACCGACTGCCGTACGAACCAATACACCAACTCCCACTCCCACCAATACGCCGGTCCCCACTCCCACCAACACGCAAATCCCAACGCCTACCAACACACCGGTTCCCACTCCCACGAGCAGTCCCAGACCTGGCCCTACGGTCACTCCCACGCCGGGTGCTGCCCAGTCCATCGCCGATGTTGTGGAACGGACAAGGGCTGGCGTCGTGCGTATCGCGGGGACATCCGGCTCCGGATCGGGATTCGTAGTCGATTCGGCAGGCTACATCCTGACCAACGAGCACGTCATAGATGGGGCCGGGAGGCTGACCGTCGTGTTCGACGACGGCACGAGGTTGATTCCGAGTGTCGTTGCCTCCGACGCAGCGCGGGACATCGCCCTGCTGAAGGTCGAGTCCACCAGCCGGTTGACTGCGCTGCGCTTCGCCACAGAGGTACGAGAGGGCGACGAGGTGATCGCCCTCGGCTATCCCCTAGACTTGGATGACAGGATGACTGTGACGCGGGGCATAGTCTCCGCCTTCCGCACTTTCGGCGGTGTGGCCTACATCCAGACCGACGCGGCCACCAACCCGGGCAACAGCGGCGGACCGCTCCTAAATCTCAGGGGCGAGATCGTCGGCATGAATACGTCCGTGCGCAGAGAGATACAAGACAGGGACTACGCCGCCCAAGGGATCGGGTTCGCCATCATGCACGACGTGCTCACCAGCCACCTCGCCGCAATGATATCGGGCGCATCGTCCGCTCTCCCCACGCCGACCCGGACCCCAACACCGACGGCCACTGCGCCTCAGTACGCCTTCGGCCCGATGAGCGGCTCGCTTGATCACGACGACGACAAGTTTATACCTGAGATAGACAGTAGAACTGACGTCGTCGACTCTGTTGTCGAGGCGACCTTCACAGATACCCATTCGGCATCGGGAAGAGCTTGGAGCAACGGCTTCCTAATACGAGCAAACTCACAGAAGTTCCACGTCATCGTTATCTCAGATTCTGGGTTGTGGTGGGCACACTACCTACGCAAGGGGGACCCCGAGGATGATCAACTGGTACAAGATGGCATCTCCACCAATATACGGACGGGACAGAATGTCGAAAATCACGTCCGCGTGATAGCCTCCGGCAACGTCGGCTGGCTGTTCATCAACGGGCACTACGAGGCCGAGTTGGATCTGAGTGGGCTGATACAATCCGGGTCCTCGAACCTGATAGGAGCATGGTTCGAGGGAGACGAACACCCAGGACACTTCACCCGTTACTCTGACTTCACTGTCCGCGCCTTACGGAGAGTGTACGAACCCCGGGACGGCTCCATAGACCACGACCCCGACGACGGCTCCATAGACGTCCATCGGACATCAACCTCGCTGGCCGACGGAATCATCGAGACCCGCTTCTTCAATCCGTACTCGCGCACAGAGGGGAATTGGAGCAACGGTTTTCTGTTCCGAAGCAACGCCTATAATGTGTTTCATGCCATCATTGTCAATGAGGACGGCTGGTGGGCCCACCGCCTGCGGACAGGCGACGTCGATTCTACACAGCATTTGGCGGAGAACAGTTCCAGCCACATATCCACCAGCCCGTCGGGCAGCAACCACATCCGCATCATCGCCCTTGGCGGTGAAGGCTGGCTGTTCATCAACGGGAACTACGTGGACAAGCTCGACCTGAGCGGCCATCTCGAAGCGGGTAGAGTGTCCGCCGTGGGCTCCTACTTCACGGGCGACGGAATCGCCGGCAAGTCCACCAGGTTCGAGGACTTCACCATCTGGTCGGCGGACGGGACGCGGTGACTACAAGGGATAAAGGAACGACTGAACTACGGCGACGGAGTGTACTGCTGACCCGGTCTAGTCCCACGTCAGCATCTGACATACGGGATCGTCTGAGGGCCCTGGGGAAGAACGCAGACCCTGGCCTCGGTCCCGCCGTGGCGGATCATTGACTCCTCGATGGTTGCCTGGATGTCCTCGGACGGCCTTAGGTGTGCGGCCCGGACCTGTTCCGGCGACAGGTAGCCGGACTTCAGGTAGATCTCGTGCCGCATGAGAAGCTGCGACTGGATCTGCACCTGCCACTGGTCGTGGTGGCCCTCCTCCCAGGAGTCGATCATCTTCAGCAGCTCTTCGGGCGAGTCCCGAGACGTCAGCATCCTGCCGTACTCGCCATGCTCCGGCAGCCCGTCCATGCACTCCGCGGCGCAGATGATCGTGCCGCCCTCTCGCGCAACCAGCGCAGCGGCCGACATCCCCTTCACGGCCTGGTAGAGGTTCAGGTCCAGCGGGTAGCCGCTGTTCGTCGTAATGACCACGTCGTAGGGTTGCGGAACCGGGCGCATGGCGTTTCGCCGCGCACCATCGCAAGCTGCTCGGTGTACCGCAAACAGCTCTCCCGCATACGCGCTCGTGATCTCGTGGTCGCGGTTGATGGTCACGTCGAGGCTGAAGTGGACTCCGGTGAGAGCTGCTATCTCGCGTATGGAATCGTGGATGGGGTTCCCCTCGGTCACCGCCCAGGTAGCCCTCGGGTGGGCGATGAGTGGAGCGCTGTGCAGGGCCATGATGGTGTCGAAACCGGCCAGCCCGGGCGCGACCATCTTGGGGCCGCCGCTGAATCCCGCGAAGAAGTGCGGCTCCACGAACCCCGTCGTAATGCGGATGTCGGCGTCAACCCAGTGCGAGTTCAGCCATATGGGGAAGCCGCCCGAAGTGCTACCCAGGTGCGTCAGTCCCTCGCCGTCGAAGGCCGAGTGGTTCACTACGCGGTAGTCGCGTACCACGTCCGCGCCCAGCATCTCCTCCAGCTCCTCCCGCGAGTTCGCCCGGTGGGTGCCGGTTGCGATCAGTATCGTTACCTGGTCACGGGGGACGTGGCCCAGCTCCTTCAGCAGGACCGGCAGGACTGTGGCCGAAGGCATCGGGCGGGTGATGTCGCACACCGAGATGGCCACGGTGTGGCCCGGCTCGACCATCTTGCGGAGACTGTCGGACCCCACGGGGTTGCGCAGGGCATTGACGAGGGCCGCTTCGACATCGGGCAGTCCCGGCATGTAGGCCGGCTCGACCACGGTCGTCTGATCGTCGGGGACTTCGACCGTTAGCCCGGTGCGCCCGTATGCCAGCTCTACTCGCATGGCTCAGGCGATCGTGCTCGGATCGACTGGCCGCTCAATGTCTGACGACCGGTAGGCGGCGAGCGCGGCCTGCAGCACCTTCCTGGCCATACTTGCGTCCATCATCGGCTGCCGCCCCTCGATGATGCCGTCGATGAAGTCGCGGGCGGCCCCTTCGAACCCGGTCAGCCAGTCCATTGGCACTTGGTAGCTGACCGACTCGGAGCCCTTGTGAAGCATCACTGGAGGCAGGTCCAGCATCTCGCCGCTGCACCGGGTCACCCAGATCGTGCCGGCAGAGCCCTGGATCTCGAAGAAGTCGTCTATGGGATAGTACGGGGCCCTGATGGTCATGGCTGGAGCGGCAGCGGACTCGAACACGCCGAGGCAATCGGCGTCCTTGAATTTCCAGGTGATCACGCTCGGAGCCTCGATCATGAAGTCGTCGGTCCTCGTGACCATCGCCGACACTCTCTCGGGTTCCCCGACCCACCACATGGCGGTCGCGTACTTGTGCACACCCTCGTCGTATAGCAGGCCGCCAGGGTTGAGCGCGGCGTCCCTCCGCCAGGAGAGAGCGTCGTGTTCGATCCTGAACGACCCTGAATCGGACTCGAAGTCCGTCAGCACGACGCGCATCCGCACTATCGAGGGTTCGCCGATGGCCCCGCTGTCCAAGAGCTCCTTGGCCTTTACGAGGGGCGGATAGTAGAGGAAGTTCTCCGTCACCCTGAAAATCGTGTCAGCGCGGGCCGCGGCCTCGGCGATCAGGTCGGCCTCTTCGACAGTCGCCGCGACCGGCTTCTGGCAGGAGACGTGCTTTCCTGCCTCCAGCGCGGCGATAGACTGGTCGGCGTGCAGGTGCGTCGGCGTCAGCAGCTCGACGGCATCGATGTCCGGGTCTTCCAGAACCTGCTCGAAGCTCGTGTACATCCTGGGAGAAATCCCCCACTCGGCCGCCCTGCCCTCGGCGCGCTCGCGCACCGGGTCGCAGAGAGCAACGACGTCGCACTTCTCGTACGTGAGGTAGCCGGGCGCATTGAGCTGGGAGATGGTCCCGCACCCAACGATGGCCAGCCGGACCCGGCCCTGCTGCGAATGGCTCATGGCTGGCGGCGTCCCGGGAGCTTAGGACTTCCTCAACATGGCCTCACAGAGGTGGGCCGCGTCCACGAGGTCGGGGATCGTCACGTACTCGTCCACCGTGTGCATGTTGTGGTCGGCCATGCCTACCACGACGGCATTGATCCCGTTCTGATTGAAGATATTGCCGTCGGAGCCGCCGCCGGTCGGCTTCATGGTCGGCTCCATGCCCAGGCCCCTGATGGCGCCCTGTATCCGGACCATCAGCGGGTTGTCGTCGGTAATCCTGTACCGCTCGAACTCCGTAACGTAGTCCGGGTCGATAGCGGCCTCGGGGAACATGCCCCTCACCTTGTCGAGCACCCCGTCTATCTGCTGGTGGATGTCGTCGATGGCCTCGATGTTAAGGCTCCGGAACTCGCCGACCACCGTCGCGCTGGCGGGCACCGCGTTCCTGACGGAGCCGCCCTCGATTGTGCCCACGTTGAAGGTCGTGTCGCTGTCCAGCCGGCCCTGGGGCAGCCGCGTTATCATCTCCGACGCAATGCGGATCGCCGAAAGTCCCTTTTCCGGCTCCACCCCAGCGTGGGCCGCGCGGCCCTCGATGGCGAACCTGAACCCTATGTACGTCGGCGCCGCGTTGGTGATCCGGCTGGGCGGCCCCTCGCCGTCGAAGACGATGGAGTCCTTCGCCGTAATCTTCGAGTAGTCCAGGTTGCGTGCGCCCAAGAGACCAGGCTCCTCGGCCCTCGTAAAGCATAGCTCTATGGGAGCGTGATCGGCTCCGTCTTCACGTATCGACGCCAGTCCTTCTAGTATTGCCGAGACGCCGGCCTTGCAGTCGCCGCCCAGAATGGTCGTGCCATCCGACACGATGCGGTCTCCAACGATTGATGGCTTGACTCCCCGGCCGGGTTCGACCGTGTCCATGTGCGCGGACAGCAGCAGTGGGTTCTCTCCGCCGTCTCCAGCAATGATATTGCCGTAGCTGTCCGTCTCCACGTCGAGCCTGAGCTCCTTGAGCCGCTTGACCAGGTCCTCGGCGATCTCGTCCTCGTGGTGCGACGGGCTGTCTATCTTGGCCAGATCGATGAACGTGCTGACCAGTCGATCTCGGTTGATCATTCAGGATCTCCTAGCTGCTTCCTCAGACTAGCAGGACGTGGACGTTGGCTTCATCAGCTCGCTCTTCGTCCTCGGGACGAATACCGTAGCCAGCGACGACGCCCATCACGTCCTGCTGGAATACTACTCTCAACGCCTCGGCCGACTCGCGCGCACGCTCTATGTCGTTTTGGCTGATGTCGTTGGACACCTCTATCGCCACCCATAAAGGAGATCGGCCCAACTTCCGCTGGGCATGAAAGATGATATCGGTTGCTTGGATTCTGGATTCCTGTTCATCAGAGATAGAGCCGCTCTCGAGCGCGCTCTCCACCGGTTCAAAGAGGTGGCGACTGGTCTCCTGCAGGGTACTGTGCATTACCTGCGACCTGCGCAGATCGAATTTCTGGCTTATGAGGGACCGGACCTGCCGATACGCCTTCGCCTCTAGGCCGTCTCCCTTCAGAACCGCCACGTCGTCTTTCAATCCAGCCACATCAGCCTTCAATTCCGAGACGTCGGCCTTCAATTCCGAGACGTCAGCCTTGAGTGCGGCGATGTCTATCTTCATCTCTGCAATATCGGCTTCCAGCCGATCCAAGCGTGCGGGCATGCCTAGGAACTCGTTGGTGAGCAGCGCACGGAGCAAAAGGGTCTGGGCCTCAGGGTTCGCCTGAAGCTCCTCTATGATTCGTGCTACCAGGGACTGGGGATCGGGGCTTGCCGCTTGTGCAACCATAGCCCGATTATACCATCACCCCAGTGGGGTAACGGAATTCGTAGGCCCTACCTGACTGCGACGGGGTTGCCGGTGCGGCCGGACTCGATAGCAGCCTCGACCGTGGCCGCGATGGCACGCCCGGCCCGCGCGTCCAGGGGAGTCGGGCCGTCCGTGTCGATCGCGCGAGCGAAGCTCTCCACCATCAGGAAGTCGCCCTCGTTGGCGACCCGACGGTTGTATGGGCCCTTCACCTGCTCGCGGTGATATACGGCGACCTCCGGGCGCGACTCGTTCACGACCAGAGCGCCCTTCGAGCCGAGCACCGAAATCTTGATCATCGCGCCGTCGGTATGTCCGCCGCTCCCGATCCGGCCGATCGTCAGCGACCCGACGATGCCCCGCTCCATCTCCAGCGTCACCGACGCCAGGTCCTCCACGCCGTTGTCGACGTTGACCTGGTGAAAGTGGGACGCGGTCCGGGCGAACACCCGCTCGACCTCCGCCCCGATCAGCATTCGAATGTACGCCAGCGGGTATATGCCCTCAATCTTCAGCTCGCCCATCGGCTCCGACCCCACACCCCCGTCGCGGCCTGTCGCATGGGCCTGCTTCTGGTACTCGTACCAGTCGATGGGCTGTTCACCCGGCTTCCGCGAACCCTTCGGCGGGCCCGCGTCCGAGGCGAAGTAGAAGTCGACGTGGATGGCGTGAGGCAGCCCGATCTCGCCGCTCTCGATGGCCTCTCGCGTCTGGACGAGCGACGGCATGAAGTTGCGGCTCCACATCATGAACTTCACGCCGTTGCGCTCCACGGCCTCTACGGCCCGGTCGCACTCCGCCACGCTCGTGGACATGGGCTTGTCCTGGATGACGTGGAGACCCGCGTCCGCAGCCCGCACGGCCAGGTCGCAGTGCCGCTCGGCCTGCGAACTGATGACCGCCACCTGCGCGCCGTAGTCGCCGATCGCCTTCCCGACGTCGCGGATATACGGCACGCCCAGGTCTTTGGCAAGCTGTGCGTTGCGCTCGTGGGCCCACTCGCCCTGGTCGGCGTCCTCGGCGACGACCACGGGCTCAAATCGCGGGTGCGCGGCGACGCCTAGGGGCACGTACTCGTGCTTGACGGCACTGAGGGCCGCGAACCGGAACACAGCGCCGTCAGTCGAGCCCATACTGGCCTCCAGCAAGCCTCGCGGTCCTGCCGCTGCACATCGACTCCGCGGCAGCTTCGGCCACAAGAACGGCGCTCCGCCCATCTGCGCCGGTCAGCGCAGGGTCGCGGTCTTCGGAGATCGCGTCGGCGAACTCCTGGAGCTGGGCCAGGACGTACCCGACCCCATGCCCGGGGCCGAGGGCCCTCGTGCCGCCGCCCCCGTAGACCAAGTTGACGTTATGGTGGTCGTCCGCGTAGGCGGCGCCCTTAGAGCCGATCATCGACAGGAAGCGGTACCCCGGTGCATCCGGAAGGCTCGCAGAGTAGTCGATGACCGACATTCCGTCCCCGTCGAAACCCAGGTGCAACTGGACGTAGTCAGGTTGGTCGATCCCCCCATGGGAGACCTTCCGCCCGGTGGCGTAGACCTCCGTGGGCGGACCGCCGAAGAGCCAGACAGCCAGATCGATTTCGGCTGAGAGGTTGCGGACGGCGACGCTTCCCTGCTCCTGGCCGAGGGCGGGCCAGCTTCCGTTGTCGAGGGGCTCCCAGCGGTGAATGCGGAGCAGACCCGGTTCTCCGAGCTCGCCCGAGTCCAGCGCCTCTTTCACCGTCGCGCCCGCTGCGGCAAAGCGTGCCAGGTTCCCCGCCATCAGGCGTGCGCCGGACTTCGAGGCGGCTCCCACGACGCCATCGGCCTCGTTCGTAGTCATGGCAATGGGCGTCTCGACGAGCACGTGCTTGCCAGCCTCCGCCGCCTTTGTCGCAAGCTGTGCGCGGCACTGTGCAGGCTCGTCCACCACGACCGCGTCGAACGGGTCCCCATGATCTGCCAGCAGCCCCTCCAGCGACGGTCCCGATGCCGAAGCCCCAAGCGCGACCTGGGCAGCTATCGCGGCAACCGGATCGGCGTCCGCGACTGCGGTGATGGCCGCGCCGCTCAGGCGCGAGGAGACGGCGGCGTAGGAAGCCGCGTTTGAACATCCTATGAGGGCCAGGCGGATCATTCTTCCTGTATCTGTATCAGCTCGATCCAGTTGCCGTCCGGGTCCTGCAGGTAGCAGGCAGTCCGGCCAGGGGCCACGTCTGTGGGCGGGTTCATGATCCGGGCGTCGCTCGCCGACACCCTGTCGAAGGCGGCCCCGATGTCGTCCACGAGAAAGCACAGGTGGCTCCCGCCCAGGACGCTGCGCTCCTCGGTGGGCCGCTCGCCGGGCGGCGGGTTCAGGTACTGGATGAGCTCGAATGTGTGCTCGCCGCCAGGGGCCCCGAGCAGCGCTATCCGGAGGTGTGCGCCGTCGTAGCCGACGACCTGGTCGATACCGGCGCCCGTGCGCTCATACCGGCGCTGGACCTCCAGCCCAATAACGCCGCTGTAGAACTCCACGGCCTTGTCGAGGTCGCGCACGACAAAGCCGGTATGGTGCAGCCGCTCAATCATTCGCATCTCCTGATCATGACAAGTCAGTCTCCCCCGGACAGGCGGTCGATGGCCGCGAGCGTCGTTCCAACCCGCTGGCGGAGGGCCTCCACGGCCTTCTCATCCCACTCGTAGAAGCCCCTGCCGGACTTCACCCCGAATTCGCCGCGCTCGACCATCCCCTCGATGATCGCCGGCGAATCGCCCGACGACTCTATCACGGGGAATAGCTGGTCAATTATGTGCGATATGGTGTCCCAGCCCGCAAGGTCGAACACCTCCAGCGGCCCGGCAACAGCGAGCCTTCGCCCGAAGCTGCTGGTCACCACAGTGTCCACGTCCTCGGGGCTGGCGATTCCCGCTGCGACTATGGACAGCGCCTCTCGAAGCAGGGCGAACTGCAGCCGGTTGCCGATGAACCCCAGCGACTCCTTCTGGAGGACGACAGGACGCTTGCCGATTCTCTCGAAGATTCCCGTTGTGATGGCCAGCGCCTCGTGGGAGGTCTCGGGTCCCCTCACCACCTCGATAAGCGGCAGGAGATAGGGCGGATTCCACCAGTTCGCGACCAGTACCTTGTCCGGGCGCCTGGTCGCCGGGGCGAGCTGGCTCGTCATGAATGAGGACGTGTTGCTGGTCAGGACCGTGTGCTCGGGGCAGGCCCTGTCGAGGGCCTCGAACACGCTCAGCTTCAGCGGCATGTCCTCGAACACGGCTTCGACGACGAAATCGACCTCTGACATGCTCTCTTCCAGGGACGTGCTCGTGTGAATCCTAGCGGGCACGGCCTGCTCGTCCTCCTCGCTCGCCAGCCCCAGACTCCGCAGGACGCCGAGGTTGATCTTCATGTTGGCCAGGGCGTCGTCGAGTGTCCCCTCATCCAGGTCGTTCAGCATGACTTCGAGGCCGCGTAGTGCGAACTGCAACGCAATGCCGTGGCCCATCAGGCCCGCGCCGACAATTCCGATCTTCGTGATGCTGGAAGCGTCCATGACGACTGGGAGATTATCCGGGATAGCCTGTGGTGTCAACGTGCCGAGTTGTACCCAGATGCACCACCCACTGGGAGCCACATCTATCAGGCGTCACCCGGTAGGGGCGGGTTTGAAACCCGCCCTCCCCTTGCCCTAGGGACAACGCTGCTGTTAGGTGGTGGATTTGGGTCGTGCCGGGAAGCTGCCACCGGGCGGCGCGGCTATTCGACGTCCGGGTCTATCCCCATGCGGGTCAGCAGATCGAGAAACTCCCGGTAGCTCGACACCCCCTCGACCGTCTTGATGAACGATGCCGTGTCCGCGTGGGCCGCCCTCAGCGCCCGGACTTGAGGCCCTATGGGGCTGACCGATACGGGCCCCTCCGCGTACCGCCCCCTGAACGCAAGGTAGGCCTGGTTGAGCTTTCGCAGCCCGTATCCGCCCAGGCGGAGGCGCCACCACCGCTGTTTCATGTACTCCTCGGCCTCCGCAACCCTGCCCTCCTCGAGCATCGCGTCCACGGTGCGCCGGGTCTCGCGCATCTCCTGCGTGAAGAAGGGGTTGCGCTCGTGGCGCGGCAGGTACCGGCTCTGCCCGATAGTGAGATCGCCGCCCATCCGCGCGAACACCTCGTCGCCGAGCTCGTTGCCGGCCAGCTCAGCCACGGTCTCGTTCAGGCTGAACATCTCGGGAGACCTGTTCCAGTTCCAGCCCAGCGGCCTGAAGAACAGGTAAGCGTGGAGCCACTCGTGCACCGACGTCCTCAGCGCGGACCGCAGCGTCGTCTGGTCGGTGACGATGGTGGGATAGGTGGAGAGACCGGCGAGATTGTCCACCAGCGCAGAGAGGTCGTGCTTGTCGAGGATTTCGCGCTCCATCCTGTCGCGCTCCAGGGGCGGCAGATCGGGTACGAGCAGGACCTGCTCGACCACCTCGATGTGGTCGCGGCGGGACGTGTTGAGGATGGTCGGCGGCTCCTCGAAGCTCAGGTCCACAGGGGGGAACAGGAGCCCGAACCTAGAGCCGAGCCCTACGCCGGTCAGCACTGCGTCAATCTCCGCCTCGACGATCTCCTCGGCCAGGGGCCTGAGGCTGTCGCGGCTCGCGGTATGCTCCCTGAGGTGGGCGCGGGCCGCTTCCACCCGCTCGCGCCCGCCGCCTGCGTCCGCGCTGCCAACACTGGCCTGTATGCCCTCGAGTCTCCTCTCCTGGCGCCAGGCCAGCCGTGTCGCCTCCAGGTACTCGTCCACGACTTCCAGCTTCTGCGCGCGATCGAGGCGGCGGACCCTCGTAAAGCCGTGGGCGAGGTTCAGCCACTTGGCCGGGAGGTTCGACACCTCCCATCTGAAGACCGAGAATCGGTAACCCAACCCGGCCTCCGCGCCGGGCGACGGGGCGAAGACATCAGGCGTGAGCCAAGCGAATAGGACGAATAGGAGCGCGATCCTGAAGTTGCGGCGGGTGAAGATGCGGCTTAGGGCATCCCTACCCTGCTCCAGGTTCATGATTCATTATGCGAAATTCACGAACTTGACGCATGTCGGCATTGGGACCTGGGCCGCGGGGCACGCCTGCTCCAGGTCGCCCGAGCCGGGATCGACCCGGAACGTGACGATCGTGTCGCTGTCCTGGTTGGCGGCGAGCAGGAATTCGCCCGTCGAGTCTATCCCGAAGTTCCGCGGCGTGTTGCCCTGGGTGGAGGTGTGTCCGGTCGCGGTGAGGCGCCCCGTCTCCTGGTCTACGGCGAAGCGGGCGATGCTGTCGTGGCCCCGGTTCGAGCCGTACAGGAACCGCCCGTCCGGCGACACGTGGACGTCGGCGCACGTCGTCTCGCCGTCGAAGTCGTCCGGCAGCGTGGTCACCGTGTGAATCGGAGCAAGTGTGCCAGCGTCCCCATCGTAGCCGTAGGCCGTCACGGTAGAATCGAGCTCGTTGATAGCGTACGCGAACTTGCCGTTCGGGTGGAAGTCGAAATGGCGCGGGCCCGCGCCCGGGGCCGCGACCACCGAGGCCGCGTCGTTGGGCACGAGCCGCCCGCTGTCAGCCTCGAACCTGTAGGCCGCGACGTAGTCGGTGCCGAGGTCGGGGGCGAAGGCGAACCGGTTCGCCGCGTCGAGATTGATCGAGTGGGCGTGGGGGCCCTGCTGCCGCTGCGGGTTGACGCTGGAGCCCTGGTGCTGGGTAAAGCTGACCGGCTCGCCCAGGCCGCCGCCGTCCTGTATCGGGAAGGAGGTGACGCTGCCCGACCCGTAGTTCGCCAGCACCAGGAAGCGGGCAGCATTGTCGACCTGGACGTGGCACGGGATCGTCCCGCCGGTACGCCGGATGCCTATCAGGCTGAGCTCGCCTGTTGGACGCGCTATCGAGTAGGCCGCAACGATGCCGGTAGCCTCGCCCTCGTACTCGCTTATCTCGGAGACGACGTACAGGTAGCGCTGACCCGGGTCGACCGTCAGGAACGAAGGGTCCTCGATCCCAGTCATCTTGCTGGAATACGTCAGCTCGCCCGTCTTCCCGTCCATCGAGTAGACGTAGATTCCCTCGCTGTCCCTGCGGGTGTACGTTCCCACGAAGACGAGATAGTCCGGTGCCATAGCATATCCTCCCTCGTGTCCCTTATCCCCTTCCTCTCCCTTGACGGGAGAGGATTGAGGTGAGGGTGACTCCCCGTTCAGCGCTACTCCACGACCACAGGGTTGGTGAGCACCCCGATCTCGGGGATCTCGACATCCACCACGTCGCCCTCAGCCAGATCGACCTGGGTACCGCCGGTACCCGTGTAGATGATGTCACCCGGCCCCAGTGTGACCGACTGGCTGATGTAACTGATGCAGGCAGCAGTGTCGTGCACCATGTTCGACGTGAGGCAGTGCTGCACCTGCTTGCCGTTCACCCTGGCGAATATCTCCAGCTCGTTCGGGTCCAGATCGGTGACGATGTAGGGGCCTATCGGCGAAAAGGTGTCGGACGCCTTCGCCCGCCAGAAGGTGGGATCGCTGGCCTGCCAGTCACGGGCGCTCACGTCGTTGCCGCACGTGTACCCGAGCACGTAGTCGAGAGCGTCGGCCTCCGAAACGTAGCGGCAGGGCTTGCCGATGATCGCCACCAGCTCGGCCTCCTCCTGCACGCTCCCAGCCCGGCCCGGCACCACTATCGTCTCGTCCGGCCCTATGATCGAGTTGGGAGTCTTGGTGTAGACCTGCGGGTACGCGGGCGGCTCCCCGCCGGCGAGGTGGTCCATGTAGTTGCCGCCCATGAAGAAGATGATCGACGGCGTGACCGGAGCCAGCAGCCTCACGTCCGAGATGGCGCGCACCGGGCCCACTGTCTCGTACTCCCCGAACGGCGCCGCGCTGATCTGGTTGACGGCGTCCCCCTCGACTATCCCGTAGGCGATCTCCCCGTCGGCCTCGAACCTGGCGAATTTCATAGCGTTACCCCCTTTGCCTCAGGGCGCAATCTACCCATACGACCGCCCGGTGTCAACTTCCGGGCGAGCCCGGCAGGCAGCTCGTCCGCTACAGGCCCAAGGAGAGCCGCTAGTGAGCGGCGGAGCCGTTGATCGGCGCCGGCTCGTCGGCCGTGGGTCGCACGAAGCGCTTTTCGGCCAGGTAGTCCAAGACCAGCCCCGCGTTTTCCCGCACGGGCTTTCGGACCGTGTCCAGCGTAATCTCCGGGTTCTCGGGGGCCTCGTACGGATCGTCGATTCCCGTGAAGCCGGTGATCTCGCCGCGGCGGGCCATCGCATACATGCCCTTGGAGTCGCGCTCTTCGCAGACGGCCAGGGGCGTGTCCACGAACACCTCTATGAAGTGCTCCGCGCCCACCATGGCGCGCACCTCGTTCCGTGCCGCGCTGTACGGGCTCACGGCAGCGCATATCGCCACCCCGCCGTGACGGACTATCTCGGCGGCGACGAAGCCTATACGCAGGATGTTGGTGTCCCTATCCTCCCTGGAGAAGCCGAGGCCCTTGGAAAGGTGAGTCCGCACCACGTCCCCGTCCAGGACCGTCACCTGCCGCCCGTGCTCCATGAGCAGGTCGGTGAGCACCTCGGCCGTGGTGGACTTGCCGGACCCGCTGAGGCCGGTGAACCAGATGCACACGCCCTGCCGGTGCTTCGGCGGATAGCTCTCGGACAGGATGTCGGCGACCTCCGGCCTGGTGAACCAGCCCGGCAGCGCCCGTCCCTCGCCCAGGTACTCCTCGCGCACCTGGGTCCCCGAGATGGAGGCCGTCTGCGCGCCCTCTGGCAGGGCCGTGACCTCCTCGTACCGGTCGTCGTCGGGAACGTACACCATTTCGTGGAACGTCACCGTCTTCACGCCGGTCTCATCGCTGTACCGGTCGACGATCTCCTGGGCGTCGTACGGCCCGTAGAACGGGTTGCCCGCCGAGTCCACCCCGGGGCTGGCGTGGTCCCTGCCCACGATCAGGTGGTTTGCGCCGTAGTTGCGCCGTATGATCGCATGCCACAGAGCCTCCCTCGGTCCTGCTAGCCGCATCGCCAGCGGCAGCAGCGACAGGAGGATCCTGTCCCGCTCGTAGTAGTTCTGGGTGAGCGCCCTGTAGGTGCGCACGCGCGTGTAGTGGTCCACGTCACCGGGCTTGGTGAGTCCTACAACCGGGTGAAGCAGGAGGACGCCGTCGACGCTGGCGGCCGCCCTCTTGGTCAGCTCCTCGTGCGCCCTGTGAAGGGGGTTGCGGGTCTGGAAGGCTACGACGTTCGCGTGCCCGAACTCGGCCAGGCTGGCGCGGGTTTCGGAGGGCGTGTTCCTCAGTCCTGTGAAGTCGTGGTGCGGCGGGAGACTCAGCACCTGCAGCGGACCCGAGATGTTGGTACTGCCCCAGCGGTGCATCTCCGACACCAGGGGATGACGCACGTCCTGGGTGCCGAACACCTGCGCCGCCGCCTCATCGAGGTCCCACTCATACCCCTCCTGCACCGTCATGACGGCCAGAAGCTCGTTCCGGGAGTCGCGCAGCGCGATGTCGGTGTCCAGCGTTATCGACGACGGGTCGTCGACGGGCAGGGTCACCGGTATGGGGAAGACCGTGCCGTCGCCAAG
This sequence comes from Dehalococcoidia bacterium, assembly GCA_965204975.1. Classification (GTDB taxonomy): domain Bacteria; phylum Chloroflexota; class Dehalococcoidia; order Lucifugimonadales; family CAJWER01. Next base: position 28,696 of record OZ242024.1, on the reverse strand, counting down.
CCGCATCTCGCCGACCGTTCGCCTGTAGTCCCGCTCGCCCATGAACCGGTCCAGCGGCGAGAAAGCCCCGGTTGCCAGGAGTTCCAGGTCGCAGGTCGCCCGGTCGGACAGCTGTATGCTGGGAAGGCCGCTGGCGCGGGCCTTGAGGTCGTCGGCCTGCTCCGGGGGGACCACCAGGTCGACCAGCTCGCCGCCGTATGGGGAAATTAGTGTGGGCCTCTCGATTGACGTTGTCACTTTCGCGTCCTCCAGACTTGCTTGCGGCCCATGAGCCGCGCGTTTGAGTTCTATCTGCCGTAGCTGCCGTGCCCGTTCGACTCAGCGACGGGGCCGGTGTGGATGCCGCACTCGCTGGGGACCCCGCTTTCCCACCACCAGCGGCCGGCCCTGAGGTCTTCGCCCGGCTCGATGGGGCGAGTGCATGGCGCGCACCCGATGCTGGTATACCCCTGGTCGTACAGCCTGTTGTAGGGAACGCCGTTGTCCCGGATGTACTGCCACACCCTCTCGTAGTCCCAGTCCGCAAGCGGATTGAGCTTGATCATGCCGCCGTGGGCGGCGTCCAACTCGACCTTCGCCACGCTGGCCCGGGTCGCGTTCTGCGTGCGCCGCAGACCGGCGATCCAGGCGTCGTACCCCGCAAGCGCCCGGTTCAGGGGGCCGACCTTGCGGATCTCGCAGCAGCGGAGGCGAAGCTCGACGCTGCGGTAGAAGGAGTTGACACCCTCCCGGCCTACGAACTGCGTGAGGTCCTCGTGATCGGGGTGATGTACCTCGACCTCCACGCCGTACCGATCGCGCACGTCGTCGACTAGGTCGTACGTCTCCTGGGGCAGCCTGCCGGTGTCGATCGTGAACACGCGCGGCTGTGCCGGGAGCCTCGAGGCGATGTCCAGGATGACCATGCCCTCGGCCTGGAAACTGGTACACAACGCCACACGATCCCCGAAGGCCTCGACGGCCGCCTCGATCACGTCCCGCGCGGTCGCGGTCTCGAGGGTAGCCTGAAGCTCTATGAACCGTGTGTCGACTCTGTCCTGCACTACCATGTTGGCTGCTCCAGTATCCGCACTGCGTTTCGTTCCTACGCCAGGTCTCGCCCACAAAAAAAGACCCCTCAAGGTTCGTCGCACTCGAGGGGTCTTGGTTGCCTAGTTCTCTAGTCGCCTATACCTGCACGCCTCCACGCGCAGGGAACCCGGGACGCAGCCCGGCCCCCCAGTTGCATATACACAGACACTTGCAGGCCAATGCGCTAGTTACACTTTTCACAATCAACAATGTTAAGGGGCAGTCAGTCAGACGTCAAGGGCATGGTGGTGCTCTCCAGTCCCTAACGAGTCACAGGAGTAGGAAGCTCGTCCTGCCCTCTCTCCTCCCTGATTCTGTTCCACCGCTCGCGCAGCTCCCTGTGCCTCTCTGCGACTCTCTCCTGCACCTCTTCCGCCGTGCGCTCCTGCTCTAAGGCCAATTCCCTCCTGAGTTGCTGTTCGCGGTAGACCTGGTCAACGTCGCTGTATACCGCTTCGACGAATACGAGAAGTGCGATACCAATCAGGGCCCAAGCCAGCCACTTCAACCATCGCCGCTGGGTCTTGAGGATGCGTATCGTCCAGAATGCCGTCCAGCCGTAGAGCAGGAGGGTGTTGCTTACCCATCCCGCGCGAAACCACCAGCCGTACTGCGTGTTGCCGGTCTCCGCGCCAAGCCAGTCTCGTATGATGTACCACTGGATGCCCATGACGAGGATGAAGGCCAGGATGCCCGTCCATCTGAGCCAGCGTATGAGTCGATCCCTGTCCACTCAGCCATCCTCCTCACTGGCCCGCTGGCGCCCATCAAGAGGAATGCCGCGACCTCGACCTACTCTCCCCGGCGCAGGACCCGGCCCGGGCGGACGCCGGTGTTCTTGCCTTCCCACACGACGGGCGTGCCATTGACGATGACGTATGGGATGCCCTCGGGGTACTGTTGCGGCTGTTCGAACGTGGCCCTGTCGATGACGGTGTCCGGGTCGAACACCACGAGGTCGGCGACCAGCCCCTCCTTCACGAGGCCCCGGTCCCTCAGGCCCAAGCGCTGCGCCGGGAAGCCCGCACACTTGTATACGGCCTCCTCAAGGGTCATCACGGCAGGCTGCTCGCGGACGTAGCGTCCCAGCACGCGCGGGTAGGTGCCGTAGAAGCGCGGATGGGGGACCGTGGAGGCCAGCCTGCCGTTGGGGGAGATGGCGTTGCCGTCCGAGCCGATCATCCCCATCGGCTGGGAGAGGAAGTAGCGCACGTCGCCCTCCACACGGTTGTGGATGACCGCGGATACCACGTCGCGCTCCTCGTGCATCAGCCTAAGCACCGTCTCGGCCGGGTCCTCCCCCGTATCGTCTGATATCTGCCGGATTGACAGGCCCACGGCGCCGACGTTCCTATCCGTGAGTACCGAGCTGATGACTATGGAGTCCCAGTTGGGCGGCTCCCTGCCGTCCGCCCCTTCGGCGGTCTCGCGGCGCGCCCTGTCCCTCGTCGACGGGTCTGCCAGCCGGGCCATGGTCTGCTCGGTCCCGCCCTCCCTGACCCACACGGGCGCGACCTGGTGGAGGTCGATGCCGGCCGCCGTGTAAGGGTACATGTCGAACACTATGTCCACGCCCTCCGACCGCGCCCTTTCGAACACGCGGATCAGCTCGTGGCCCCTCCCGTACAGGTAGCTCTCGGTGATAGCGAGATGGGAGAACTGCACGGGCATGTCAGCGAGCCGTCCAATGTCTGCGGCCTCCTCGATCATCGCCAGGTGGAGGCCCGGCCCGCTCCTGGCGTGGGTGGCGTAGAACGCGCCGTCGTAGCGCGCGACCGACCTGCAAATCTCGACCAACTCCTCCGTCGGAGCATAGCAGGACGGGGTGATGGTCAGCCCGGTCGTGATGCTGAACGCGCCCTGCTCTATCGACTCCTCGGCGAGCCGCTTCATGGCGCGAAGCTCGTCCGGAGTTGCGGGCCGGTCGTCAATGGCCCCTACCGCGATGCGGAGGGCGCTCTGGCCGAGCTGTGCCACCACGTTGATGCCGACGCCGTTGGCTTCCATCCTGGATGCCCACTCGTCCATGGTCGTCCAGTCCCACTCGGTCTCCGAGACCATCGTGAAGCCCATGATCTCCTGTAGGTCTCCAGGCGCGGCGGCGCCCGAAGGGAATGGTGAGTAGCTGCAGTTGCCGGTGACCTCCGTGGTCACTCCCTGGTGGGCCTTGCTCTCGCCACCAGGGTCGTCGAGCAGCGTCACGTCCGAGTGGGAGTGCATATCGATGAAGCCCGGAGCGACCACCAGCCCCGAGGCGTCGATCAACCGGGCGGCCTCGGCGCGGTCGAGCCTCGCGACGGCCTCGATCCTGCCGTTCGACAGTCCGACATCGGCCGGGAACCGAGGCCGTCCCGAACCGTCCACCACCGTCCCGCCGCGGATCAGGGTGTCGAAAGCCAATGTCCGCTCCAATCGCCCGGCTGGGCTCTCCCGATCAGTGGAGGTCCAGCTTGAGGTCGCGGTCGGGGCCCGTGATGGGCAGAGACACCGGGCTCCCGCCTCTTTCCGAAGAGAGGTGGAAGGCCACCACGATCTCCAGTGCCTTCATCCCATGTTCGCCCGACGAGGTGGGCGTTCCGCCACTCTCCATGCACTTCATCAGCTCACGGTAGCCGTTCTTCTCGCCCTGGTCCTCGATGACCGGAGGCGCGCTCAGATCGCGGGGAGTCGTGGCGAGGCCGCTGCGCATGTCGCGGGTGTCCACGTCCCGCGCCCGGTACAGCACGTCGCCCCCGTCGCCCTCGAACACGTCGATCCTGCCGCGGGAGCCGCAGAACATGTGCGTGTGGGTGAGCAGCACGTCGGGCATGCAGTTGATCATGTGCCGGTAGCCGTTGGCATACCGGATGTACCCCATAGCGCCGGGGTCCCTGGCCATCCACGACTCCAGGGACTCGTTGTAGTCGGTGTTCTCGCGGTCGGTGCCGTAGTGGACGGTGCCAGATACCTCGACGGCCGGGCTGTCGATGACGAAGTTGATCGCGTCGAAGAAGTGGGTGCCGTTGGAGCCGATGCGCCCGGCGGTCCAGTAGGACAGGCCGTGGGTCGGCCGCCCGATTGCGCCGTCCCTGATGGCATCCTTCACCGCGTGGAATCGCGGGGTCCATCGGCGCTGGTGGCCGATGGCCAGCACGGTGTTACCCGCCCGGCACTGCTCGATCATCGCGTCGGCCTCGGGCAGCGAGTTGGCCATGGGCTTTTCCATGTATATGCCGCGCACGCCGCTCGCGGCCAGATCCTCTACGATCGGCGCCCGGAAGGGCGCGGACGTCGCGACCACGACGACGTCGAGGTCCTCGACGTCCAGCATCTCGTCGTGCTTGGGATAGATTGCGATGTCCGGGGACTCGGTCCGCGCGTCCTCCAGGTGCTCGGGCACCATGTCCGCCATGGCGACGAGCCTCGCCCCGTCGACGTCCTGCCACATTGGCGCTAGCTTGCGCCCGCGCCCCCGGTAACCGATCTGGCCGACCTTCAATTCAGTCATTGATCACTCCTAGTCGAATGTGAGTACGGTACGCGCTACTGTGCCGGCGTTCATGTCGTCGAAGGCCTCGTTGATCTCGTCGAGAGGACGCGACCGGGATACCAACTCGTCGAGCTTGAGCCTGCCCTGGCTGTAGAGGTCGAGTATCCACAGGAAGTCGACGCGGGCCCGGGCGGAGCCGTGGAATGCGCCGATGAGCGCGCGGTCCAGCAGGAGGTGCCAGCCGTCGACGGAGATTTCCTCGTCGCTGGGCTGCACGCCTACGACGACGGCGGTGCCGGTAGGCCGCACCGAATCGAGGGCCTGTCGGACGAGGGCGGGGAACCCAACGACCTCGAAGGCGTAGTCTGCGCCTCCTCCCGTGATTTCCATAATCCGCTCGACCGGGTCCTCAGTCGCCGCGTTGATGAAGTGGGTCGCGCCCATCTGCTCGGCAAGCTCCAGCTTGTAGGGGACCCTGTCGACGGCGATGATCTTGCTAGCAGACGCTAGGACGCCTCCCTGCACCACGTTCAGCCCGACACCGCCGCATCCGAAGACGGCCATGGTCGCGCCGGGCTCGACCTTCGCTCGATTCACCACCGCCCCGATTCCGGTGATGACGCCGCAGCTTACGAGGCAGCCCACGTGCAGGTTGGTGTCGTCGGGCACCTTGACGCAGGCGTCGGCCAGCGCGATCGTCTGCTCGGCATATGTAGGCCGAAAGTGGTAGGTCGGCTTGCCGTCCAAGGTCATGCGGGTGAAGACCTCTCCCGGGTACGTCTCGCACAGGGCAGGACTTCCGAGGGAGCAGTTGCGGCAGTACCCGCACATCGCGTCGAGGGAGAGGATGACCTTGTCGCCAGGGGAGAGGCCCGCTACTCCAGGGGCAATTTCCCGGACGACGCCCGCCCCCTCGTGGCCGAGCACCCAGGGCAGTCCCAGGGGCTGCATGTGCCCGTCCATCAGGTGGTAGTCGCTATGGCAGACTCCCGCGGCGACCACGTCCAGCAGAACCTCGCCCTGGCGCGGCTCCTGGACTTCCAGGTCCCTGATGGGGATCCGGCTCCCCGGCCGTTCGAGTATCGCGGCTCTCATGGGCTCACCATGGCACATCGACGCCGAGCTCCGCCGCGATGCCCTCCAGGTCGCTCCTGTGCACGGGCCCGACCGGGATCCCGTGCTCACGGAACTCGATCTCGCGCTCGCCTTCTATACCACCGGCGTAGCTCGCCTTCTCGAAGCCCTCCAGGGGGGCCAGCTCCCTCAGCTGAGCGGCGAGGGAGTCCATCTCGCGCGCGTACTCGTCGGGGTCGATGAAAAGGCCCACCTGGAACATGAAGGCGAACCCGCGCTGGCCGGTCGATCGGTAACGCTTGGGCCCCGGTGGGTATGACGCGCCCGCCATGACGCCGCCCCAAGTCTGTGCGATCATGCCGAGGCCGATGCACCGGAATATGGTGCCCGGTATCCACTCGGCGAGCTCAGGCCAGCGCGGCGAGATTCGCAGGTCGTACACAGGGGCGAAGTCGACGACGATGGGCGGCTCGTTGCCCGCCGGGGCGCTGATCGATACGGGTGAGCCGATGGCGGGCGTGTAGACGGGCTGGCCGGGCTCCAGATTGCGCTCGCCGCCCGCCGTGACGAATGCGCCCATCATGTGCTCCAGGGGCATGCGCGCGTATATACCGGCGGCGCCGATGTGGCCGTGGTTCTTCGTCTGCACGACGGCCACGCCCAGCTCCCTGGCCTTGTCGATGGCACGCAGGGTGCCCTCGTACATCGGGAAGTAACCGAGGCCGCCGTCGCCGTCCATCACGACGCTCGTCGGGCCCTCCTGGATGACCTTCACGTCGGGGCTCACGTTCAGGTTGCCGTCGCGCATCGTCCGCGCGTACCGGGCTATCTGCCGGGTGCCGTGGCTGAATACACCCCGGAGGTCGCTGCCGGTGAGCAGCTCAGCGAGGAGGTCGGCCTTATCCAAAACAAGTCCTGCTGCCCGGGCCACCGACGTCACGAACACCTGCATGTCGCCGCGCTGGACGCGCACGAAGTCCTCGTCCGGCGGCAGATTCAGCTTGTAGATGGCCTCGGTCATCTATGGCTTCTCGGAAGTCTAACTCGACTGCACAGGACGGGTTAGGATAGTGGCTTAGGCTCCTTCTGGATCGATTGGATTCAGAGTGCTAAGCCCTTCCAGCCTGGCCGCCTCGCAGAGTCGAGTGTCCGCGCAGGCGAATGTCACAGGCCCAGGTGCGCTGGGGAACACTATGAGACAACCCGCCAGCTGAAGGGCATCATAGGTTCTGAGCGGATACGCGTCAATGAGCCGGGCTGCTTCTTCGATTACAGCCGGATTCACTGGCTGTACCAGATACAACGAGGACCCGTCTTCCTCAATCTGCTTGAGAATCCGATTGGCGTCCATACCGGAGACGTCACCTTCTCTCTCCCGTCTGCGAACTGCTGAACGAGACTCCAAAAGGGTGACGTCAAGTATGAACACCTTGCCTTCTTCAAGACGTTCGACGAGATTGATGACCCGTTCAGACCCCTCCTCCTCTATGTAGAGCTTGATCAGCGCACTCGTATCGAAGTAGAAGCTCTCCATCGGAGCGGTCAGCGCCTATCGTTGATGACAGTCTCGGCGATTGGACCTCCACGTATGGGTACTGGCCTGAACCGGGTGGTGCGCGCCGGGGTACTAGGCTGGAATCGCGGATGCCTGCGATTGACCCTTATCGCAGTGACTGGATAGAGGGGCTGATTCGGGTTGGGGACCCGGCTGGTCAGAATCAGGCGCTGCTCCGTGGCGTGGCGCAGCATTGCCCCGCTCGTCCTAGGATCCATAGCCCAACCGCGACCGCACCTGGGAAGGAACTGATCGCGGAACCACTTCAGCCCCACGAACGGACGCGTCCTCTCGGCATCCGTGAGCTCGTTGATGAGTTGGCTCGTCGACTCCTCCAAGTCAACATCGTGGGAAGATCCCTCCAGATAGGCCACGCTGGTTTCCCGCATGAGCGTCTCATCCTCAGGGTCTTCGATTGGGACGAAGCTGATAACCAACTCACAACTGTCGGGATCGAAGTAGCTGGCGGACGCGTCTTCCCGTATCTTCCTATTGGACAGCACGTTGCGGATGCTCACTTGGGGATTGCGGTCACCTACAGGCAGGTGCCTCAACCCCGACAACTCGTTTGGCAGGGCCATAGTGGGCAGGCTGGCAAGGCTCTCCTCTATGTCTCTCTGCAAGTCGCGTATCTTCATAGTTTTATACCTCTAAATATTTAGTATTTATCAAGATAATATCACATTACACCGCCCAAATGCCTTTGTCAACTCCAACTCGCCGTTCTGCGTTCCCTAGGTGACGTACTCGACGTCGACGCGGCGGCCCGTGCGAGCGGACTCGTAGGCCGCGTCGATGGTCTGGAGCACCTTCAGGGCGGCGGCGGCGGTGAGCGCCGGTTCGCGTCCGGCCCTGATGTCGTCGAGGAAGCCCTGGACCCAGTTGAACATCCACAGACCTGAGCCGGTGTATCCCGGAGGGCTGGGCGAGAAGTCGTAGTCGATGGTCCTCTCCGGGGCATGAGCCCAGTCCGCCGAGGAGCTCTTGACTGTGAGCTGGTTTCCTCCCGTGGGAGTCCAGTGGGCCTCGCCCTCGAGACCACGGTACACCAGGGCTGTGTCGTAGACGCCCTTCGCACTCTGGAGGTATCCAGCATGCATGGAGCCAAAGGCGCCGTTCTCGTACTCAAAGGCGGCTATGGCCACGTCCTCCAGGGGCTCGTCGATCTCGCCGACCGGGCGGCCCGTCATGGCCTGCACAGACTTGACGTCGCACCCCATGAGGAAGCGCATCACCTCCAAGTAGTGACCGCCAAGCATGTGGAGGATCCCGCCGCCCTCGTCGGCGTTGGTGTACAGGAAGCTGGAGGGCTCGCGGAGGCCGGGCCTGACCTGGCCGGTCACCATGCGCATCTCGACGTCGAGGGGACGCCCGAAGACTCCTGCATCGATCATCCGCTTCAGGTCCTGGGCCACGGGGTTGAACCTATGGGGGTAGCCGGGCAGTACCTTGACGCCGTTGCGGTCTACGGCCCGCACCATCTCCAGGAGGTCAGCGGACGTGCGCGCGAACTGCTTTTCCATGTAGAAGTGCTTGCCCGCTTCGGCCAGCTTGATGCCGGCGCCGGGGACCTCGGCGGCTGGCAGGACTATCCAGCCCACGTCGAAGTTCTCGTTCGCGATCAGGTCGTCGACGTTGTCGTAGAGCGCGGCATCGGGATCGTGCTTCCCTGCCTGCGCCAGCAGGTCTGCGTCCGAGTCCTCGCAGTATGCGACGACCTTCGCGCCCCGCACGTGCTTCAACGTCTCCAGGTAGCCGGTGCCCTCTCCGGGCTTTCCGACGTGCCCGTGGCGCATACCCACTATGGCTATCTTCAGAACTTCGCTTCCGCTCATGTCGTCCTCCATCGGTATCGGTCTGGCGCGCATAGGATAGCCTGTCGGCACCGCATTGCATAGCTCCGGGCGGGACCGTCTCAAGCCCACGGCTGGTTGAGTGGCAGACCAGAAGTGAGCAGCCGGTCAGCCTGTAAAGCTTCAGATGCGGTTTGGGCCGATGTGGTAGAATCAATGGAACGCCCCCGATACGTCGGGGCCGTTTTCGCGTAAGACGCATCTGGATTCTGCGAGGCTCGTCATGGAAACTCCAACAGTTACACTCTCTCCCCGCATGGTGACGGGCAAGAAGGTCCGGTTCCTGCGCCGCGAGGGCACAGTCCCCGTCCACTTCTATGGACGCGGCGTGGACTCAATGTCGCTGCAGGTCGAAGCCTCGACTCTCCGCAAGGTGATCACCGCAGCGGGCGCTAACGTGCCTGTGAAGGTGAGCATAGACGGGCACGACGGCGAGGAGATCTGCTTCATCCGCGATGCCCAGCGGCACCCTGTCTCGGAGGATCTGCTCCACGTCGACTTCTACCGCGTAGACGTCGACCGGCCGGTGCGGGCGGAGGTACCGGTCATCCTCGATGGCGAAGCTCCTGCGGTACGGAATCTCGGCGGTGTTCTGCTCCAGGCATTCAACAGCCTGGAGGTGGAGGCGCTGCCCCTCAATATGCCTGCAGCCTTCCACATTGACGTGACCGGGCTGGAGGACTTCGAAGCGGCCATGAGGATCGGCGACATACCGGCCGCCGAGGGTGTCACCATACTTCGCGACGACGAAGAGGTGCTCGCCAGGGTTGCCGCGCCGAGGATCGAGGAAGAGGAAGAAGAGGCCGTCGACGAGCTGGAGGAAGGTGTCGAGGGCGAAGAGGGCGAGGGCGAAGAAGGCGAGGGCGGCGAGGAGTCTTCGGAGTCCGAGGAGTAGCCCTCAGGCGCGCGGCTACCTGCCTCCGCGGAGCACTGGCCTTCGACAGGCTCAGGCCGAACGTTCGGCGGGCTTTCAAATAGCCGCTCCCACCAAGCCGGGGGAAGGGAACTCTGCCCAACCGCCCCTCTGAGTTCCCCGTATCGAGTACGGGGCAGGCTCTGCTTACGCAGGAACGACGGGATTAGCCTACCCGGTAGCGGCCTAGTATCTCTTCGTTGGGCTCTATGCCGAGTCCAGGCTTGTCGGGCGGGCTGACGTAGCCGTCCTCGACCTGCAGATTGTCGACCAGCATCTCGGTCCTGAGGGGATCGGTCGACGTGCTGTAGTACTCCAGGATGAGCCCGTTCGGTATCGCCGTCATCAGGTGGATGTGGACGTCCTGGGTGCCGTGGGAGGCGAGCGGCAGATCGTGTGACTGGGCCATCGCCGCGACCTTCATGAATTCCGTCACGCCGCCCATGATGAGGGCATCCGGCTGGAGGATCGCGGCGCTGCGGCTCTCGATCAGGTCGCGGAAACCGTATCGCGTGTACTCGTTTTCGCCGGTGGCGATCGGGATGGTGGTGGCCTCGGTGATCAGCTTGTGGCCCCTGTAGTCGTCCGGGTTGACGGGCTCCTCGAACCAGAAAATGTCGTAGGGCTCCATCTTCCGCGCGATGTCTATGGCCTCGTAGTACCTGTACGCGCAGTTGGCGTCGACCATGAGCTTCGCGTCGGGCCCGATGGCGTCGCGAACCACCCGGACCCTCTCGACATCCTCCTTGATGGGCACGCCGCCGATCTTCATCTTGACGGCGGTTGCGCCCGTCTCCAGGGCGACGAGCATCTCCTGGGCGAGATCCTCGAGGGTCTTGCCCTCCTCGTAGTAACCGCCCGCGATGTAGACGGGAATGCTGTCGACGTACCCGCCGAGGAGCTTGTAGACGGGCTGGCCCGTCGCCTTGCCCTTGAGGTCCCACAGGGCTATGTCGATGCCGCTGATGACACGGGTGGTGAGGCCCCTGCGGCCCACCAGCTTCGGCTGCCACATCTCGTCCCAGATGCGCTCGGTGTCGAAGGGGTCCTGTCCGATGACGTACTGCTTGAGGTGGTCGACCAGCTCGCGTCCTATGCCGACGGACCGGTCCACCCCTCCTGCGAGGCCCAGCCCGGTCACCCCCTCGTCGGTGTCGATCTTGATCACGTCGAGGCCGGCTGTCGGGTAGACGTAGCGCCCGTTGCGGATGGGCTTGGCCCTGGGCCAGCGGTATGACTCCAGTCTGACATCGGTGACTTTCACGATTGCTCTCCTGTGCAGGGGACGTGCGGCCACGTGATTCTAGCATGGGGGGTGGTGCTGTTGGCGCGGCTCGAGGGCGGCGTTGTATCATGGCCTTTGGGATGGATTCCGGCTCAAGGCCGGAATGACGGACTGGGCTGAAGGAGCTGGACATTGAAGAAGCTGGTGGCTGTGGAGCCTGACAGGGTCGAGGTGGTCGAGGTGGAGATACCGAGACCCGCGGACGACCAGGTGCTGGTAAGAGGCGTACGCTCGCTGCTGAGCCCGGGCTCGGAGCTCAAGCGGGTGCGGCCCTGGGACTCCAAGGGGGCGGACCGCTGGCCGAACTACGATCTCGGTTACGCTATGACCGGCGTAGTGGAGGAGGTAGGGTCGCAGGTCGTTGGGATGGAGTCTGGCGACCGGGTGATGACCAGCGGGCACCACCAGCAGTTCGTGCTGGCCAACGGGCCGCTGGTGCTGCCGGAGCCCGCCACTCCCCTGCCCGACGACATGGACTGGGACATCGCCCCGTTCACGCTGTGGAGCCGGTCGTGCATCAACTGGGTGAACCGCGCGGCGATCCGGCACCACGAGAGCGTGGTTGTCGTCGGCTGCGGGCTGGTCGGGCTGCTGATGATCATGTGGTCGAGGCTGTCGAACCCGCGCCAGATCATCGCCGTCGACCTGTTCGAGCGGCGGCGCGGGCTGGCAGGGCGGGTCGGGGCCGACACCGTGCTGGACCCGGGAGAGGTGGACGTGATCGAGGCGGTGAACGAGCTTACCGACGGGGGCGCGGACGTGACGCTGCACTGCGTCGGCGGTATGGGGGGCAAGGCCTTCGAGACGACGCAGGAGGTGACGCGGCAGGGCGGGCGTGCGGTGCTGATAGGCCACCACTCGGACAACCTGACCATCCTGCCGAGGAACTTCAGCGGCAAGGACCTGCTGGGAGCGGGCGTTGGCTACAACCGCGACCCGCGGCTGTTCCTGGACGGGGTCAAGCTCATATCCGAGGGGAAGCTGCCGGTGGGCGAAATCGTTACCCACAAGGTGCCGTACACGGAGGGGCCGAAGATATACGACATGCTCATCAACTCGCCGGACGACTCGGGGGCGATACTGCTCGAGTGGGACGTGGAAGCATGAGGGCGGACACGGTACAGCTGCCCGACTCGGCTGGGCGGTTCGGCAAGTTCGGGGGGCGCTTCGTACCCGAGACGCTGATGCATGCGCTCGACGAGCTGGACGTGTTCTACGAGTCGGCGCGGGGCGACCGGGAGTTTGAGGAGGAGTACGCGCGGCTGCTCAAGCACTATGTCGGGCGGCCGACTCCGCTGTACCACGCGGCGAACCTGAGTGCCGCGCTGGGCGGGGCGCAGATCTACCTGAAGCGCGAGGACCTGGCGCACACGGGGGCGCACAAGATCAACAACGCGCTTGGGCAGGGTCTGCTGGCGAAGCGGATGGGGAAGCGGCGGATCATCGCCGAGACGGGCGCCGGCCAGCATGGCGTGGCCGCGGCGACCGTGTGCGCGATGCTGGGCCTGGAGTGCATCGTCTACATGGGCGAGGAGGACATCAGGCGGCAGGCGCTCAACGTGTTCAGAATGAAGCTGCTGGGTGCACGGGTCGAGACGGTGACGTCGGGGAGCCGGACGCTGAAGGACGCGATCAACGAGACGATCCGTGACTGGGTGACGAACGTGGAGACGACCCACTACATAATCGGCAGCGTGGTGGGGCCGCACCCGTACCCGAAGATAGTGCGGGACTTCCAGTCGATGATCGGGCGTGAGGCACGGGAGCAGCTACTGTTGGAGACGGGCAGGCTTCCGGACTATGCGGTGGCGTGCGTGGGCGGCGGCAGCAACGCCATCGGGCTGTTCCACGAGTTCGTGGGCGACGAGAGCGTGAGGCTTGTGGGCGTCGAGGCGGGCGGAGACGGGGCGGAGACGGACCGGACGGCGGCGACGCTGACCTCTGGTGAGGTGGGTGTGCTGCACGGGAGCATGTCGTACCTGCTGCAGGACGACGACGGGCAGATCCGCGAGGCGCACAGCATCTCGGCGGGGCTGGACTACCCGGGGGTCGGGCCGGAGCACAGCTACCTGAAGGACATCGAGCGGGCCCAGTACTTCAACGTGACGGACGCGGAGGCGCTTGAGGGGTTCAAGCTGCTGTGCCGTACTGAGGGCATCATCCCTGCGCTGGAGCCGTCGCACGCGATCTACCAGGTGTCGAAGCTGGCGCCGACGCTGGACCCGGAGCAGATCGTGCTGGTGGGTCTGAGCGGCCGGGGCGACAAGGATATGGGGACGGTGGTCGACGCGCTGGGTGTGGAGTAGCGGCAGCCTCTGTTCCACCCTCACCCCAACCCTCTCCCGTCAAGGGAGAGGGGGTAAGACGTTCCACCCTCACCCCGACCCCCTTCCGTCAAGGGAGAGGGGGTAAGACGTTCCACCCTCACCCCGACCCCCTTCCGTCAAGGGAGAGGGGGTAAGAGGTTCCACCCTCACCCCGACCCCCTTCCGTCGAGGGAGAGGGGGTAAGAGGTTCCATTCTCACCCCAGCCCTTGACCCCTGTCGGATGAGTCGAGGGGGTGCGTGATCTGCCCCTGGGAGAGCTTTCGCCGAATTCTGTTCCAAATTGTTTCATGTCGTTCCACTGCTATCTTTGCCGTTCCTGGGGCTGTTGGTGCTGGAGCCTTCCATGCAGGTATAATAGCACTGTTGTTCTGTGGCTGTCAAATGGCCGCATGACCTCATTGTCTTGGCTGCCGAGCCGGGGGGAACTTAACCGCAGAGGGCGCGGAGGGCGCGGAGGGAAGAGGGGGATTTAACCACAGAGGGCACAGAGGTCACCGAGGGGAGAGGGGGATGATGGGGGAAGGGGATGTGGAGCGGGGGCCGGGGAGGAATTGTGAATGGGGAATGGTGCAGAGGGAGCGGGAATGGGGACGGTCTGAACTGTGATTTTTGTGATGGGGATGATGGGGATGATGGGGAGGGGGAGCCCCCCGCCCGTCCGCCCCTCTGGGTCCCCCGTATCGAGTACGGGGCAGGCTCTGCCTGCGCAGGGACGACGGAGTGGGAGGGGATGGACGGATGTGGAGCAGGGGTGGACGGATGTGGGGCGGCTATGGACGGATGTGGGGCGGCGATGGACGGATGTGGGGCGGCGATGGACGGATGTGGGGCGGCGATGGACGGATGTGGGGCGGCGATGGACGGATGTGGAGCGGCGATGGACGGATGTGGAGCGGCGATGGACGGATGTGGAGCGGCGATGGACGGATGTGGAGCGGCGATGGACGGATGTGGAGCGGCGATGGACGGATGTGGAACGGGGATGGACGGATGTGGAACGGGATGGTGGGATGTGGAACGGGGATGGACGGATGTGGGGCGGCTATGGACGGATGTGGGGCGGCTATGGACGGATGTGGGGCGGCTATGGACGGATGTGGGGCGGCTATGGACGGATGTGGGGCGGCTATGGACGGATGTGGGGCGGCTATGGACGGATGTGGGGCGGCTATGGACGGATGTGGGGCGGCTATGGACGGATGTGGGGCGGCTATGGACGGATGTGGGGCGGCGATGGACGGATGTGGAACGGGGATGGTGGGATGTGGAGCGGGGGCCGGGGAGGAATTGTGAATTGTGAAGGGGAAGGGGGAGCCGGCTACGCCGCCGGGGAGTCACCCTCACCCCAGCCCTCTCCCGTCAAGGGAGAGGGGGTAAGAGGTTTCCACCCTCACCCATTCGACAGGCCCGGCACGCTCCCGTCAAGGGAGAGGGGGTAAGAGGTTCCGCCCTCACCTATTCGACAAGCCCGGCACGCTCCCGTCAAGGGAGAGGATGAAGAGCCGCCGCCCCTACCGTGAGGGGGAGCCCCCATCTCAATTCTTCCCCCCAAAATGGGGGAAGAGGGGGAGTTACCGGGCGATTGTGTAGCCTATGTTGCCCTTGGGGGAGGCTGCGCCGGAGATTAGGCCGCGGGCGGGGTCGGTGCGGATGGCGAGGACCTTGCCGTTGGACCAGGGGCCGGTGAGCTTCACGTTGTGGCCGCGGTGTTCGAGGGCAGAGAGGACTTCGCGGGGGATGCGGCTTTCGGCGACGAGTCCGCCTGGGAAGGACTCGCGGGGGTAGAAGGACGAGGGGAAGTGGACGCTGTGTACGGTCGGGGCGTCCAGCGCCTCCTGGAGATTCATGCCGAAGTCGACGTAGTTTACGAGGAACTGGAGTGTCCACTGGTCCTGGCCGTCGCCGCCGGGGGTGCCGAAGACCATGAAGGGCTCGCCGTTGCGGGTTGCGAGGGACGGGGTGAGGGTGGCGCGGGGGCGTTTCCTGGGGGCTAGGGCGTTTGGGCGGCCGGGGTTGAGGTAGAACATCTGGCCACGGGTGCCCATGGGGAAGCCGAGGCCTTTCACGACGGGCGAGGTGCCGATCCAGCCGCCGCTGGGGGTGGCCGCGACCATGTTGCCCTCGCTGTCGACGGCGTCCAGGTGAGTTGTGTCGCCCATGTGGGCGTGGCCCAGTCCGAGGTCGCGGACCTCGCGGGCGTCGACTCCCAGGGCGCGGCGGTTGTCGTCAGCTACCGGGACGGTCGCGTACTCGGGTACTCCCATGCCGGCGTCTCCGGGGCGCATGTCGGTCGACGCCGTGTCGCCGATCAGGTCGCGGCGGGCGGCCGAGTAGGAGTCGGACAGGAGCACGTCCATGGGGACGTGGTCGAACCTGGGATCGCCGTAGTAGGCTTCCCGGTCGGCGAAGGCGAGTTTGGCGGACTCGGCGACGGTGTGGAGATAGTCGGGGGAGTTGTGGCCTAACGCGGGGAGGTCGTAGCCCTGCAGGATGGCGAGCTGTTGCAGGAAGACTGGGCCCTGGGTCCACGTGGGGCACTTGGAGACGTCGAGGCCGCGGTAGTTGTAGGTGACGGGCTCGTCGAGCTCGGCGCGCCATTCGGCCATGTCCTCGTATGAGAGCAGGCCTGTGTGGGCTGCGCCGGTGGCGTCCTCGACCGGTGTGTCTCGGATGAAGGCGACGATCCTCTCGGCGATGGGGCCCTTGTAGAAGGCGTCCCTGGCGGCCTCGATTCCGGCGATGCGGCCCTTGCCGGCGGCGGATTCCTCGGCGCGGCACATGGTCCTCAGCATCTCGGCGAAGTCGGGGTTGCGGAGGATATCGCCGACCTCGGGCACGCGGCCGCCGGCGTAGTAGACCTCGCCGGTAGTCGGGTATAGGTCGGTGTACTTGGCCTGGCCTGAGGCGAGGGAGTTGTGCAGTCCCTCGTAGACGGGGAAGCCGTCCTCGGCGATGCTGATTGCGGGCTGGAGGACCTGGGAGTAGCTCATGGTGCCGAAGCGGGCGAGGGCCAGGGCCCATGTGTCGACCACGGCGGGCACGGTGATGGGCAGGTAGCCGTCGCCGGGGATGAGGTCGATGCCGTTCTCGCGGCACCAGTCGATGGAGAAGGCCTGGGGCGACCAGCCCATGCCGCTGACGGCGTAGGTCTTCCGGTCCTTGGCGGAGTAGACGAGGGTGGGTACCTCGCCGCCGATGCCGCAGCTCTGGGGCTCGAGGAGGTTCAGGCAGACGCACATGGCCGCCGCCGCGTCGACGGCGTTGCCCCCCTGCTCCATGATGCGGAAACCGGCCGCGGCGGCCAGGTAGTGGCCGGCGGTGACGACGCCCCTGGTGCCCATGACTACGGGCCTGGTGGTGAACTCTGCCATGACGCGCTCCTCCTGTGGTCGGCGTTATGGTCACACAGACTGGGGGAAGTTTCCAGTTGGGGGAGGGGATTGTCTGAACTGTGATTCGTGTGATTAATGGGATTGGGATGATTGGGAGGGGGAGGTTTCGAGTTTCGAGTTGGGGGAGTTTCACCACAGAGGGCACAGAGAGCACGGAGGGGGAAGATCTGGTGGGGGATTGTCTGAACTGTGATTCGTGTGATTAGTGGGATTGGATGATTGGGAGGGGGGAGTGTCTGAATCTGGATTCTCGGGATTGGGGGGATGGGCAGGATTGGTAGGGAGGATGAACCGCAGAGGTGAGATTGAGGGGAGGGGTAGGCTATTCCAGGTCTTCGGGTGGGATGGAGCGGGTCAGGAGGGGGTGGATGCGGTCGAGGAATGCTGCGGCGCGGTCGCTGGCTTCGCGGGCGTCGTCTTCGTCGAGCTTGGCTGTCACCTGGTAGTCTGCGACATCACGTAGAGCGCCCAGCTGTCCAATCACGGCGCCCCATCTCGGCTCGACGAGTTTGGTTCTTACCAAGTGCAGACCGAACATGGTCTTCATGGCCGCGTGGCTATTGGTCTCAATGCCATGCAACCGCAGCGCGGCCTTAGCGGCGTGCAGCACCGAGTAGTAGGACAGTGAAACCGCGTCGGCGTAGAAGGCGCCGCCCAGGCATAGCCGGGCTGCACCCAAGCTCTCCTGTCCGCGTCTCCATTCGGCTGCCGCGAGACGGACACTCACGCGACACTCACACCATCACGGGCCATCTGCGCGCCCAAGCGCTTGTGCTCTGCCCATTCAGCCGTGGTATAGACAAAAACCAGGGGAGCGGCCATCGTCATCACCGCCTGGAAATGTCCCAGGTAGCTGATGGCACCCTTGGTCTCGCGGCTGCCGTCCTTGATGAGCACGAGGACGCGCAGCTCTAAGTCAGGGTCGGTCACCCCCCTTGCGTGGGGGCCATAGATGATGATGTCCTCAACCAGACCCGGGTAGTCCTTCGCGAGGGTCTGCCGGTATTCGTCGAGCCATGCCTGTTCGGCGGGCGTGAGCTTCAACATGGGGTTGGCCTTTCGGGTGTGCGGCTTCCTCCAGTTTAGGTTAGGCGGCAGGGGGCGGCAAGGGGAAGATTCACCGCAGAGGACGCTGAGGGCGCAGAGGAAGAGAGGACTGAGGGAGAAGAGCGGGGAAGTGTCTGAATCTGGATTCTCGGGATTTGGGGATTGTCAGGATTGGGAGGGACGATGAATCGCAGGGGGAGATTGCGGGGAGGAGGTGTGTATCACGGCGCCCCAGACTCCTCTGAATCAGGACTTGCCGGATTGGGGGAGCTTCACGGCGGCGGACAAGGCTTGATCGAAGGTCATAATTTCCTTCACGCCGCGCCTTCGGCAGCTTGCGAGATGGCAGAGGTCCCTTGCGCCGAGGGTGGGATGCCGGTGATGGAGCTGGCGGGCGAGGGTGACGTCTGCCATCTCCAGCGGCCAGATTTGGACACCGGCCCTGTCCACCAGATCCAACGCCGAGTCCAGGGTGTGTGCTCTGTTCGTCCGCAGGTAGACGTGCATCAACTCCTGGATTACCTCTGCCGAGGTGAATAACGCCCTGTGGCTGCGCAGCGAGTCGTCGAAGAACTGTTGGGCGCGGGGTTGCAGCGGGTGTGACCGCCCAACCGCGTACATGAAGACGTTGGCGTCTACAAAGATCATACGCTCGGGAGGCCGCCGGTCATCGATTCGTGGAGTGTCCGGAGGTGTTCTTCCCAGTCCGGCTCCACGCCGGGCCCCTCACGCTCGGCGCATCCTTCAAAGAACCGTTTCAGATCCTCAGAGGACTCGAACCGCTCCGGGCGCTGCCGCGCCTCCAGCCGCTCACGGGCTGCGGCCCTCAGCCAAGCGCTGAAGGTGAGGCCCTCCCTGCGGGCCTGGTGAACGAACCGGTCACGGTCTTCATCAGGGATTATCAGCTGGACCCTGGCCACTGGGACTCACCTTTCGCATTTGAGTATGTGTATGAATGGTACACATCAGACCCAATGTGGTCAAACGGCCCACGCCTTGGCTCAGGAATTGCTGAGGGGGTTCTGCGGCAAGGGGAAGATTCACCGCAGAGGGCGCGGAGGGCTTTTAGGGGAGGTTTGGGAAGGATGGGGATTGTCTGAATCAGGATTCTCAGGATTAGGGGATGCCCAGGATTGGGAGGGGAGGCTGGAGCGCGCCGCTGTTGTAGGCGGGGCTTAGCGGACTGTTTTGACTTCGAGGCGTATGCCTTCGTGCTTCTGGATGTGGCTGATGATCTCGAAAAGGTTGCGGGCCTGGGGGTTGCCCGCCGGACCAAACATGCGCATGAGGTTTTTGGGTTGCTTGCCGGCGAGGGCGGCGAGCTCCTCGAATCCGATCGTGGCGTCGATGTAGTCGCGCAACAGGATCTTGCCGGTGTCGGTGTCTCCGGCTAGCAGGCATTCGACGCCTTCTCTCAGCAGACCCTCCCGGAAGGCAGGGTCGCGTCGAGCGCGAGCCTGAACGGTTTCTTTGAAATCACGAGTGAGGGGCATGTCATACGAATCGG
This sequence comes from Dehalococcoidia bacterium, assembly GCA_965204975.1. Taxonomy (GTDB): domain Bacteria; phylum Chloroflexota; class Dehalococcoidia; order Lucifugimonadales; family CAJWER01. The sequence goes on along the minus strand of OZ242024.1, from coordinate 9,202 downwards.
AGTTCTCCACTAAACTTGACCTCCCTGTCCGGTCCCGGTCGACGAATGAGATAAAACTCCCCGGGACTCTTGCCGTCAGTTCGCTCGGCATGCACTCTCCGAACAGCCTCTATCAACCTTGAACTTGTCAGGGCTCTATCCAAGTACAGATCGTCGACATAGGGTGTGCCTGAGCAGAACCTACTACGTGCATCCTCGTCTAGCTTGACCGCTACCTGAGCGGCCAACCGTGGTTTGTAACAAGCGATCATAACTGACTTATCGGGATGATCGTCTGGAAGATCATAGAACTCCACACCTTTTTGTCGGTCGGTAGTGGTGATCGTCTCTCGAACAGCTTGTGCCAACTCATCCTCGGCCTTGCGGGACTCGCTCTCGAACTGGCGCGCTCTGACCTCTTGGGAATTGGACGTACTACTGGCGAATCTGGTTCCAACCTCGGTGAAGTCGAGTATCCGGGCCGGAAGGACGAAGGGCTGGTCCGGGGCCGACCAGAAGAAGCAATTGCCCTTGATGGGTTCGTTTAGCACACTTGCGAGTATGTCGTCGGAGAAGTGGGCATTGTGCTGCTGTAGTGTCTTCAGATCGTTGGCCGAGAGGAGGTGGAATGTGAAGAAGTTATCGCCTTGGCTCAACAGTGCAGGAGCCATCGATCCGGGCTGCTGGGTTACCATGATGGCACCGAGTCCATACTTGCGGCCCTCTTTGGCCCACTGTACAAAGGGGCTCTCGTCTTTTGCTGACCGTCCAAGAACGCTCTGGGCCTCTTCAAGCACTGCGATAGTTGGGATTATCCCCTGCCCTCCATCTGCGGACGTGAAACTGTACTGGTTGTGGTCGAAGATGGCCCTCAGTAACAGGCCAGATATCTGAAGCCCAACGGCTCCGGTTACCAGCGAGAGGTCTACGACTACGATCATTCCCTCTGCTAGGAGGTTTTTCACATGGGCTTGCAGGGTGCCGTCTGGGTCATGCAGGTGATTCACAATCGTTACCAGATTGCTCCGCATTGCCCTAGCCTCGACTGCTTCCGATTCATTGAAGCGTGCTATGGTCTGAATCTGTCTTTCGTCGGCGTTGTGTCCGTGTTGCGCCACAAAATCTATGAGTTGACGCCATTGATCCTTTCGGAGACCCCTTAACTTAGCTACGTTCTGCTGGCCCTGTCTGTCTTCTGGAATACACAGGGACACGACGTCTGAAGGCCTGAGCTCGCGCACATCCAGCTTGATGCTACCTACCTTCCAAGAACCGTAGTAGGGATTTGGCTCCGGGCGGTCAGTGAAGACGGCGATCTTGTCCCTGAGATGTGGAACGTTGCACAGGCCGGGGCGGCCATCCTCGTCTGGCCAAAAGTACTCGCCCTCAGGATCCAGAATGAGCATACCTACCGGGCGGCCACTATGGTCATTCGGCCCTTGATCTGCATAGAGTTGCGAGATTAGAAGCTTCAGCATGTTCGATTTGCCATAGCCCGCCCGGGCAAAGACGAAGGACCGCCTTGAGATCAGGCTGTTAACGTCGAACTTGACAGGAAGAGCCGGGTGCTGTGGGAGTAGAAAGTCTTCGCCACCTGGGACTCCGCCGTTGTAGATGATCTCTCCGAGGTTGAAGAACCCGATTGCCTGGGAGGTTTCGCTCTGGGCTCCCAAGTTACACAGGAATTCCATGACTTCGTCGCTGGGGAGTCCAACTCTTGCTCCTAGGTGGGGCAACTTCCTTACAGTAGGCACGAATCGGCCGCGCCGTCCTTCACTCCCCTGGTCCACACGGAGTCCACCGAGCAACCGAACCTTTACGTTATACCGTAGCCTGCGCTCCTTGAGCTCGGCTGGAACCTCTGTGTTTGACCGCTGCATCTCGGCGAGGTACTCGTCCCCTTCGTGACCGGCGAGGACCCCAACGGGGAAGAAGCGGGTGATCCGTCCCAAGGCCGCTTCGTCGGGCGATCCAAGCTCCACGAGCAGGAACTGGCCTATACGCGGCGTCAAGTCTTCGTTCGTCTGGTAGGGGGATACGATCTCGGCCCGGAATTCCAGGCTCTCTTCGGTAAACCCCTTGAACATGCCAACCAGTCTTTCTGGGTGAAACAGTCTATCCAACTCTTCGCGCTCCTCCCTTAATAAGGCCCCTTCCCAAGTGAACGTGCCTGGCAATGCGTTCCCGCAAGGACTTGTCCACATGATCTTGCAGCGAGTCTGTCATCATGTCGCCCAATACAGTCATCTCCAGCCCGGTCAACACGGCGTGTTCATGAGCCCGCTGCAAGGCGCTGGGATAGCCAAGTATGGGAAATGTTTCGGCGGCGTCGTTGGCGAGATACTCGAGTACTTCCTGTTTGCGGTTGAGCGGCAACCAGACCGGCACATCCACCGGCAGTACAGGGGCGTCGGGAGATGAACCCAGTTTCAGAAGGTGAAGTCGCCCAAAGCTCTGATAGCGCTGCTCGCCATCTTCTGATTCGTCGGAAGCCGTCTCTAGCCATGTTCTATCGAAATTGTAGCACTTGGCCTCTAGTTGCTGCGGTACTTCGGCATAACAAGGATAGTCTCTGTCAAAGGTGCGCTCCAACATCATAGCTAGGCTCAGTTTACTGAGGACTGCCGATGTCTTGGCAACGCCTAGGAGAAACACCTTACGCTTGCCAGGAGTAGCTTGCCCTCCAAAGGCATTGCGGAATGCGCGGTCCAGCTTTGGGAATGTCTCGCGCTTGAGAGTCTTTGTGCGAAGCAGGCCGTCGCGCAGCAGAAGTACCTCGACCGGCCAGTCCTTAGAAGCGAGACTCAGGAGCACGGCCCATTCGAGAATGTCTCGGAAGGCGCGCACCCGACCACGATTGTCGGTGGCACGCTCAGCGTCCAGGCTTCTCTTGCTACCTAGCAAGTACGACAGGTCGTCAAAGACAATTCCGAGCGATTCGAGGAACTGCTGCATTAGGGGAAGACTGCCACTCATGTCACGGAAGACAGAATCGTCCTCCGAGATGGCGATGACCTCTTGCACGAGCTCCTCGCCTTCGCTATCGACTACTCGGATGATCTCTAGATTCAGGGGTTCGAATGTGAGTCGATTCTCTCCGCCGTCAGTGGCCAGAGGGGCAATCGTTCTGCAGGGACGATGACCTAGCTTCCTGATCTGTAGCTGCCGAACCTCCCGACGCAACTCCTCGACTTGGGCGACCTCCTTATCGACCGCCTCAGCCATTTTGTCCTTAAGGTCCCCATAGGTTGTTTCTGCAAGAGCCACTGTTTCTATCCCCCTGTCATGCTTCCACCCGCACCTGCCGACGTATGTCCTCGGAGGTCACTCTCTTGTATCGTTCATCTCTGTTTGCGCGGGGGAGTAGCCACCTCTGGCGAAAGAACGCCATCAGATCGGAGGACGGTCGTTTGTGGAAGTCCGGATCCTCGCACCGGCCATGAAGAAAATCTCGCCAATTGTCAGTGAGAGGAGCGGCGAACGCCTCACGGGCTACGCCATGGCGAAGAGCGGTTGAGGGTATTTCGAGCTCCCGCAAGCAGGCCCGTATTACTCTCAGCTTCCAACTAGGACCTCCGCCAAACTTGTAACTACGAAATACGTCAGGCGACTCCTTGCGCATGAAGTCGGCTATGTCCTTGAAATAGCCGTTGCCCAGATGGAAGTGACCCCATCCTATCGTCATACCAAGGCTCTCCCATATGGGTTCACCCTCTCGCCGAAGTCGATTTAACATTGAGGAGCGTCCCATTGCTGAGGTGGTAGTCAGTAGCACTAGGTGAGGATCACGGACCAGTCCGAGAATACCAGACTTCCTGCCCTCGTATTTTGCTGCAAACTGGGCGCGGACTTCATCTGAGGTGGCAAGGAGAGCCACCAGCTTCCCGCCCAATAGATAGTTGTAAGGGGGAACGGCACCCAGTACGTTGGCATCCATGACGTGCCACAGACGACTACGCTTGTCCTCATTCGTCCAGCCAATCCATGAGTCTCGGACCGCCAAGCAATACACAGGATCCGCCAAGCCGAAGATTCCGATCAGTCTGTTGTTGGAATCATCAAAGACGAGAAACCGCATTCGCCGCCCATACCCCTGGGAAACCGGGATGCTCCATAACAGGCTCGCATATCTGAAGATATCGGCTTGAAGGGGAGTCTCGACTAGCTCGATCCGGGGATAGATTGCTCCAGGGGAGACTTCCTCGCCCTTAGCAAAGAAGGGGAGCGCCCGCCGCTCCAGCCGTTTCAGAAGGTCGCCGCGCTCCCGAAGGAACTCGATGCGCTCATCTTTGTAAGCCTGCCGTATGGACTCCTTGTCTGGGTAACTGGGTGGCGTGACCTCGTCGCCAGCAAAGCTGAAGCCCGAAGCCTCTAGTCCGGCTACTAGCTTCTGCCTTAACTCAGCCCTGGTTGAATCCACGCTGGGCTCTCCCGAATTACCTCCTACACCTCGCTAGCTGCTGAGCATGTTTAGGGCTGAGCCGGCTTGGAACCAGGGGATTTGGTTGGTGGCCATGGAGTGGTCGAGGTGGATGGTCTCGGTGGTGCCGTCGGTGTGGTGGATGGTGCACTGGACGGGCTTGTTGGGGGCGAGGTTGGCGAGGTCTGTGAGGCTGATGCGGTCGTCCTCCTGGATGAGGTCGTAGTGGGCGGGGTCCTGGAAGGTGAGGGGGAGGAGGCCCTGCTTCTTGAGGTTGGACTCGTGGATGCGGGCGAAGCTGCGGGCTATGACGGCAGCGCCTCCGAGGAGCCTGGGGCTGAGGGCGGCGTGCTCTCGGCTGCTGCCCTCGCCGTAGTTGTCGTCGCCTATGACGACCCAGCGCAGTCCGGAGTCGCGGTAGTGGGCGGCAGTCTGTGAGAATGCGCTGCCGGTCTCGCCGGTGAGCACGTTCTTGCCCTTGCCGGCCTCGCCGGTGAAGGCGTTGGCCGCGCCCATGAACATGTTCTCGCTGAACTTGGTGAGGTGGCCGCGGTACTTGAGCCAGGGCCCGGCGGGGGATATGTGGTCGGTGGTGGTCTTGCCCTTCGTCTTGGCGAGGACGGGGAGGCGCTCGTAGTCGCTGCCGTCCCAGGCGGGCCAGGGGTGCAGGGGCTCGAGGCGGTCGCTGTTGGGGTCGATGGCGATGTCGACGGCGCTGCCGTCGTCGGGCGGGGCGACGTAGCGGGACTCGCCGGGGTCGAATCCGGTGGAGGGGACCTCGGGGGCGGCCTTGGGGGGGTCAAGCCTGAACGTGGAGCCGTCCTCAGCGGTGAGCTCGTCGGTGAGGGGGTTGAACGAGAGGCTGCCCGCGAGGCCGAGGGCGGTGACGATCTCGGGGCTGGCGATGAAGTTCATGGTCTCGGACCGTCCGTCGTTGCGGCGCGGGAAGTTGCGGTTGTAGGAGGTGACGATGGTGTTGGGGGTGCCGTCAAGGAGCCTCTCGCGGCGCCACTGGCCGATGCAGGGTCCGCAGGCGTTGGCGAGGACGGTGGCGTCGATGGCCTGGAGGGCGGCCATCTGGCCGTCGCGCTCGATGGTGGAGCGGACCTGCTCGGAGCCGGGTGTGACCATGAGCGGCGTTGCAGCGGACGCGCCGTTGGCGCGGGCCTGGTCAGCAACGTCGGCGGCGCGGCTCATGTCCTCGTAGGAGGAGTTGGTGCAGCTGCCGATGAGGGCGGTGTCGATGGTGTCGATGAAGCCGTTGGAGTCGTCGGCGACCTCGGCGGCGAGCATGGAAATGGGGCGGGCCCTGTCGGGGGAGTGGGGGCCGACGACGTGGGGCTCGAGGGTCGAGAGGTCGATCTCGACGAGCCGGTCGAAGTATGGCGCGGGGTCGTCGACGACCTCGGCGTCGGGCGTGACGAGGGCCTTGTTGGCGTTGGCGAGGTCGGCGAGGTCGCCCCTGCCGGTGGCGCGGAGGTACCGCTCCATGCGCTCGTCGTATGGGAACACGGAGGTGGTCGCGCCGAGCTCGGCGCCCATGTTGGTGATGGTGGCCTTGCCGGTGCAGCTTATGGAGGCTGCGCCGGGGCCGAAGTACTCGATGATGGCGTTGGTGCCGCCGGATACGGTGAGCTCGCCGGCGAGGCGGAGGATTACGTCCTTGGGGGCGGTCCAGCCGCCCATCTCGCCGGTGAGCCGGACGCCGATGTAGCGGGGGTACAGGAGCTCCCAGGGCAGGCCGGCCATGACCTCGACGGCATCCGCGCCGCCGACGCCCACGGCGCAGGAGCCGAGGCCGCCGGCGTTGGGTGTGTGGGAGTCGGTGCCGATGATCATTGCGCCGGGGAAGGCGTAGTTTTCGAGGACGACCTGGTGGATTATGCCGGCGCCTGGGCCCCAGAATCCGGCGCCGAACTTCGCGGCGGCGGAGCGGAGGAAGGAGTAGACCTCGTCGTTCTCCTCGATGGACTGGACGAGGTCAATGCCGCCCTCGACTCGGGCCTGGATGAGGTGGTCGCAGTGGACGGTGGTGGGGACGGCGGCGGAGTCGCGGCGGGTCTGCATGAAGTTGAGCATGACGGTCTGGCCGAGGACGTCCTGGAGCGCGACGCGGTCGGGCCTGAGCGCGAGCTGGCTCTCGCCCTGGGCGAGGTCCTGGCTAGCGGGGTCGTCGAGGTGTCCGAGGAGGAGCTTGTCGGCGAGGGACAGGGGCCTGCCGAGCCTGCGTCGGACCACGTCGAGGTTGTTGGCGGTGGTGGCGTAGACGCGGGCGACCATGCCGGGGGTGGATTCTATGGCGACCATTTCAGCACCTCATTTTGTTTGCGTGGGGGTATTGTACAGGGTGGTGTGTGTGCCGGAGCCGGGGAGGGCGGGTTTCAAACCCGCCCCTACGTGAGAGCGGCCCGGGCGGGTTGTTCCGCGCCGGGCCGTGGTGTTCGAGTCATGTCGACCGCTGGGCACGAGGGCTTACGTCCGACAGGGCGAGAGCCCCCATCTCAGTCTTCCCCCCAAATGGGGGAAGAGGTAAGACTCCCCACCCACCTCAACAGCCGAGAGCTACCTGGAGAGGCCGAAGTACTCGTAGTTGAGGTCGATGTAGCTGTCCCACTCGGGGGGCGTGTCGTCCTCGGCGAAGATGGCGGTGACGGGGCATACGGGCTCGCATGCGGCGCAGTCGATGCACTCTTCGGGGTGGATGTAGAGCATGGGCGGGGCGTTTTCGATTTCGGGGTCGAGGTGGTTGGGGCTGTCCTCGTCGGCGACGTAGATGCAGTCGACGGGGCACACATCCACACAAGCCGCGTCCTTAACGTCGACGCACGGCTCTGCGATGATGTAGGTCATTCTGCGGGACCTCCTTGGGAAGGTGGCGTATTGCTGTGGTCAATTATACGGCGGGTTGGGCGGGCCTTCAAGGAGGTTCACCGCAGAGGGCGCGGAGGTCGCAGAGGGGAGGAGTTATGGGGAGGAGGGGAGCCCCCCACCCCGCACCTCTGGGTTCCGGCTTGCGCAGGGACGACGATTCAGTGCGCACTCTCCCCGCTCCTCTGGGTTCCGGCTTGCGCAGGGACGACGAGTCAGGCTTCGAGGAGGCGGTGGATTTGGGGGCGGGTTGGGATTGTGGAGGTGGTGTGGCCTCGGACCGAGAGGCTGGCGGCGGCTGAGGCGAAGCGGGCGGACCGGAGGGGGTCGCGGGTCTCGCGGAAGCTGACGGCGTAGGCGGCGGCGAATACGTCGCCCGCGCCGGTGGGGTCGATCTCGCGGGCCGGGAACGGGGGGATCTCGTGCCATGCGCCGTCTAGGTGGAGTCGCGCGCCGCGGTCGCCGAGGGTGACGATGAGGACGGGGGCGATGTCGGCCCAGCGGTCGATGTCGGCGGGGTCGGCGGGGTCCTCGGCGGATACTACGGCGGCGTCGACGTGTGGGAGGACGTCGCGGCCGTTCCAAGGCCTGGGGCTGACGATGCCGTCGGAGTCCCACCGGCGCAGCCAGCCCTGGAGCGCGGCTATGACGACGGAGCCGGGGAAGAGGCGGGCGACCGCGGGGGTGATTTCGTTGGCGAGGGGGCCTATGAGGACGTGGGGCGCGTCGCGCCACTCCACGGGGACGTCGTCCGGGCCGATGGGGCCTGCGACGGCCTCGATGGTCTGGAGCCGGCGGCCGTCGCGGTAGGTGTTGCGGAAGGTGGTGGTGGCAGCGGACGGGACGACGTGGGCGGCGACGCCGGGCATGGGTTCGAGGTCGCCGGGGCGGGCGCTGGTGACGATTGCGGCGGTGAGTCCGAGGGCGCGGGCTGTGTGGGCGGCGTAAGTGACCGCGCCGCCGGGGACAGCGCGGTCGCCCACGAGGTCGCGGGCTACGTGGCCTATGGCGAGGAGGTCTGGGGTGTTCACCGCAGAGGGCGCGGAGGACGCGGAGGAGGGAATGGACTATCGGTCATGCTTTTCCTGCCGTGGGAGTGTCAGCGGGCCAGCCTGGGATGAGCCCCATCCTAACCTTCCCCCCAGATGGGGGAAGGGATAAGAGCCTTCAACTCAGCCCTCTCCCGTCGAGATGAGGGGGCTGGGTTGCGCGGGATGTTAGTCGTAGGCGGGTTCTACTACTACTCGGCGGCCTTCGCCTGAGCCGGTGCTGCCTGTTTCTACGTCTGGGTTGTCGGCGAGGGCGAGGTGGACGATGCGGCGCTCGTTGGGGGGCATGGGCTCGAGGGTGATGGGGCGGCCGCTGGATGAGACCCTTCGGGCGACCTTCTGGGCGAGGCTCCTGAGGGAGTCGTAGCGGCGCTCCTGGTATCCGGCGACGTCGACGAAGATGCTGACGCGCTCCTCCATGATGCGGGATGCGATGAAGGTGGTGAGGAACTGGAGTGAGCGGAGGGTCTCGCCGCGGCGTCCAATAAGGAGGCCGGCGTCGTCGCCGTCGACGTCGAAGACGGGTCCGCCCACGTCCTCGCGGAAGGCGTGCCTGAGGTTCACGGTCACGTCAGCGCCGGTGAGGGACACGATGTCCTCGAGGACCTCGGTTGCGACGGTGACGACATCGGAGGGCTCTTCGAGTACGGTGACGCGGACCTTTGCGGGCTCTGCGCCGATGCCGAGAATGCCGGCCTTGCCGTGGCTAACGACGTCGATTTCGACGTCCTGGCGCTCTACGTCTAGCTCCTTTAGGGCGATTTCGATTGCTTCGTCGGCTGTCTTGGCCGTCATCTCGATCATTGTCATCGCTGTCTGCCTCCCGGGCCGTGGGCTCCTCTTCAGAAGAGTCCTCCGCGCCCTCGGCGGCCGGCTCCCGATTCGT